>NZ_CP018044.1:0-2246282 GCF_002761235.1 Bifidobacterium choerinum
ACCACGGCCTTCAACGTCTCTGAACCCTTGGGCGCGACCAGACGCAGCCACGCCGGCTTGCGCGGCCTCACCGCGCACCGCCCAGCCGGCGCATGATCGACCTCCAGATCGTCGCCAACTCGCTTTCCGGCAGGCCGCTGATCCGGCCGCGCGCATACAGGTCATGCTCGATCCGGCCAAGATTGTCTGGATGGTTCACGGCACGCCCGTACGCCCACGCATGCAGCTCCGTGTTGCGCCGTCCCTGCGGAATCGGGCTCATGTCCACCGGCGGCTCACCATCCCGGCACGCGGGCCCCTGTCCGAACTCGGCCACGCTCATCAGCGCATGAGTGTGCTTCGCCGGCATGCGGAAGCTGCCCTGACCGCCCATGGGCGCGTCCACGTAGCCGTCATGCGCCGCCATCCACGTGAACCATGCGTCGCTCAGTTCGGGAATCGGCCCGTCGGGCACGTCCACGATGCGATACTCGCCGATCGCGACCCGACTGCCCGGCCCGACCACATACCCCTTGCGCTCAAGACGCAAATCGATGGGCAGGCCGGCGGGATGCTCCTCGTCCTTGCCGGGATGCGACGCGTTGCGCAACACGCCCTCCCGCCCCGCCGGCAGCCGATAGTAGGCATGCACACCGCCGGACGGGGTACGCACGAGCAGTGTCTTCGGGAACGCCGCCGACCCGTACACGCCGACCTGCGAGTTCGCCAGATGCCACCCCGTCTCGCCGCCGTCCTCGGGCACGTCCATGTCGACCACGATCCACCCCTCACGAGGAACGACCGCATACGCGTCCGCATCCGGACGCTTCGACGTGTCCACGTTCGGCGAACCGCTCAACTGCTTCCAGTTGCGTGCGACCTTGAACTCGTCAGCCACGACGTAATCCGCCTGGAACCCGAAATCAGCCGGAGACAACGCGTCCACGTCCTCGATCGGCTCCGGCACGTCGGGCACCGTCTGCTCGTCCGTCTCCGATTCCATGACCGCACGCCGATACACGTCGAAGCGCGCACGGTCGGCCACACGCACCACACGCTGCTTGCCTCCTGGCAACACGACGGAGTCTGCGTTCTTCAGTCCGAGCAACTGCAGCGTGCCGTCATCGACCGCCTTGCGGAACTCCTTGCGGTATTCGCTGCGCGACGCGACCGGCTGCCCGTACTCCCGCTCGTTGTCAACGATCGACGAGATCAGCCAATACATCTCATCCGAAATCGAACGCGCCGGCGACAGATTCACCACACGCGGCGCATCCGACCGCTCCCACAGCATGCACGACGCCGCATAGAACGCGGCCGGATGCTCCTGCACGAACCGTTCGATGGCGTGGTACTCGTCATACGAACGACCCTTGCTCGAATGGAACTCGACCTTGACGAAACGACGTACGTCCGACGTTTCGGAAGAATCCGCAAACGCCTGATTCGTGCACAGCACGAGCGTCGCCGACGGCGTCACCTGCCTGTACCGGCCACCGACCACACGCGCCTGCACCGGAGTCCCCGTCGACAGGCCGCGCAGCAACGGCAGCATCGAATCGGACACGGCACCCGCCTCGTCGTCATAGGCGAACGCCATACCGTCCATCGCGTCGTTCATCGACTCGCGCGTCAGCGTGTACCCGCCCGGCTGGCAGTACTGGCTCACGCTGAACGCCGGAAACACTCGCTCCATACCAAGCACGCCGCATACGGCACGGCTCATGATCAGCGTCTTGCCGTCGCCGCCATGCCCACTCAGCACGTAGGTGAGCTGCTTGAACGGTTCGAGCCACGGAGTCGCGAACATGCGCAGCAGATTCTCGGCGCTGTCCTCGCCCGCGGTCAGCCATCGGGCGATGCGCTCCGCGTTGTGGACCGCGTCGACGTTCATGCCAGTGTTCGGCAATGTCTGCGTGACCGCGAGGTCGGGTTCGTCCTCCAGCCGTATGATTGTGCCGTCGCGGCGCACCCACACGCATGGGTCGATGCGCACGCCGCGTTCGACACGTTTGAACCATTGTGCGCGTTTGGCCTCGCGCAGGATGGTGCTGCTCATGGCGGGTAGTTCCCATGTGCTGCCCTTGACCGCGTACTCGTCCTCGATGCTCCTGACCGGGTGCCACGAGTTGAGGATGTAGCGATCGCCGTCGTGGTCTGTTTCGTCGCTGTCGCGTCGCCACAGTCGTCCGTCGGATGGGCAGTAGCGCAGGTGTCCTTCGCGCAGCTCCCAGATGGCTTTCTGGTAGCCGGCAGCGCATACCGGCTCCTTGGGACCTTTCTTACTGCGCTGGTAGGCGACGAGTTCGATGTTCGTGCCTGTGAGCGTGCGGATGACGGTCGTATCGTTCGCCGGAGTGAACGTCTCGCACAGGTTCTCGAACACGTCCATGTACGCGGCGGGCAGGTACTGGGACGGAATCGGCTGGTATCCGTACATGTTTAACATCCGTTTCGTGACATGCAGCAGCAGGCACATTCCAGTCCCACGTTGTAGCCCCTATACACAGAAGACCAATAAAATAACAAAAATCTATCTATCTTCTTTATGCAACGTGGGACTGTGGGACTAGCGAGCTAGAGACCTACTGCTACTTAGTATCTGTGATAGATGCAGGAAAGTGGGAGTACGTGGGAGCCCCTCCAAATCAGAGAGACTCCCCCGCGGGAATCCCACACTCTCCCACACGTGGTGTGTGGGAGCTCAGAAGTCGTCTTCGTCGTTGTTCGCGTTCAGGATGGCTTGCACCTGGCCGACGCTCAGCCGCGTGATGTTCGCAATCTGCTCGTCCGTCTGTCCTGCGGCGTGCAGTTGCGCGACGAGCGTCGTGTTGCCCGTCGGCAACGCACCAGACGGTCGTGCCTGCGTCTGCATGGGTGTGGGTGTGGCGGCTCCGAACGCGTCCACGCTTGACCTGCTGGCGGGGATGATCTCGTACTCGTACACCTTCGGCGCCTGCGGCATCTTGCCTTTCTCACCGAGTCCCTTGTAGGTGGCGCGGAACCGGTCGCCCGGCTTGGGGCTCTTGCCGCCGTTGCGTTTGACCGCGTCCTGATAGGCACGTCGCTGCCCGCCCCATCCCTTGATCCAGATGCTGCGCTTGCCCTCGTCCGATTCATCCTCCGGAGGCAGGTCGGTGTCGAGCACGATGTGCAGCTGGATCTTCGGCTGTCCCGAGTCCCAGTAGTCGAGTTCGTTGGTGATCTCGCCGTTCTTGAATTTGCGCACGCCTGCGGTCTCGATCTTCTCGACCGTACCGACGATGCTCGTGCCGACCGGGGTGTCGGCGTTGAAGAAGGTTTTGGCGCCTGATGGGGCGCCGAATGCGTCGACGCTGCCGAAGTCGGGGGTCTGCTGGTTGTAGTCGCTCATTGGTTATTCTCCTTTGATGGTTGGATTGGTTGGTTGGTAGTTTTCTGGTGGGATGGTGAGCATGGTTCGTGCAAGGTCCGGGAGCCGCTCATATGCGGCGTCCGTGCGCTGTTTGAGCGCCGACTGGTAGTCGAGTCCGCGTATGAGCTCGTCGTCTGTCGGGTGCCAGTTCTTCGCAGTGTCCGAGCATGTGAAGCAGTGCTGCGGGTCGCGTGGAAGGCAGTCGATCCAGTCGTCCACCGTTTCGCTTCCGTATCCGGTGCGCAGCGTGTCGAGCAGGCAGAGCATGAGTCGTGCCCTGTTGAGCGCCCATAGTCCTGGCTGCGGGTCGAACCCGGTCTCGTAGATGTATCCGTCATCGATGCTTTGCGCGTTCCGCGGCAGGTAGTAGATGCAGGAGCGTTCCACTGCGCCCTTGAGGCGGTTCGTCATGCCTATGCCGTACAGGCTCGCCTGAATCCTGTACTGCTGGGATGGTCCGTCGCGTCGCACCGAGTCGAGGGTCGATTTGCCGACGATCTTCCAGTCGATGGTCGCCTTGTGGCGTGCGCTCCACAGGTCGATGCTGCCGCTCACCATGCGTCCGGGCCATATCTCGCCCACGTCCACGCGTGTCTCGGTTTCGAATTCGGTTTCGTCGCCGAACATGCGCTCGAACTGCGCGTGGACGCTGGTGCCGATGAACGGGAGCCATTTGATGTCCTGTTCGATGGGTTTGCGTCCCATGAGTCGTTGTGCGAGGTGGTGCAGGCATTGGGTGCCGAGTTCGCTCGGGCCGATTTCGGTTTGGAGTGTGCGTGGCTGGTTGCGGATGTGTTCGGCGATGTGGCGGCGGATGTCGGGCCAGATGCGTACGGGTTCGGGGCTCATCCATTCGGTTGGCCGGTGGATGCCTCCGTTGAGTGCGGCTTTGGCGATGGCTGCGTAGTCGACGCTCATGATGGGGCTTCTCCTTCCTTGTGCCGGGTGGCGTGTTGCTGTTGTTCTGGTTCGCATTCGGTGCAGAGCGTGCGTCCGGATCTGGCGGTTGCGTCGGGCAGTCCGACGCCGCAGGCGCGGCAGTATGCGAATGGTTCGCGCAGGTCGGGTCTGCTGGTCGCCGGCTGGTATTCTCCGTAGGTCATGGGTGCTCCACGTCCTCGTCGTCTTCCTCGTTCGCTTCCAGCTCGTCCAGTACGCGGTCCGCGATGTCGTACACGTTGTCCACTGGGATCATGTACAGGTCGTTGCATGCGTCCGGGGAGACGTCGTATTCGTCGAACGCCGTGAGGAACGCTGCGCGGATGCGTCGGGTGAGCCGTGCGTGTTCGCTGATCGGATCGGTCATGACCACATGTCCTCCTTGTCGGACTTCTTGAGTCGTATCTGCGGTTTGCCGGTGCGCACGCATGCGGCGAGTGCGGGTTCTCCGACGAGTTTCGAGGCTTTGCCGTAGGCGAGTGGTTTCGTCTCGTACAGTCCCGGATACCGGTCCGGCGGGAACGCTGATGTGAATTTCCTCGTGTCGAGCGTGCGGATGCCGTTGCTGACGGTCACCTGGTAGCCGCCGGCCTTGTGCACGCCTTCGCCGTGCTGTGCGATGATGGCCTGTTCGAGTTCGCCGATCTCCTCTTCGATCTGCTTCTTCTGTTCCTTGAGGGTCGCCAGTCGTCGTGCTTGGGCGGCGAACAGGAATTCGGCTCGTTGTTCGTCGGTCAGTTCGCTCGTGTCGGCGTCGGTGAGCGCGCTGACGAGGGTTTCTTCGGTTGCGGTGAGGTCGCTCATGTGTTCTTGCTCTTTCTGGTCGGGCGGAACAGGTGGTCCGCGCAGTTGTTGATGGGGGTGATGTGGATGAGCGTATGTGGCTCGTAGGGTGTGCCGTAGTAGGTGCAGGGATCCTTTGAGCGTCTCCATCGCCATCCGTGTTCGGTTTGGATGCGGGAGTCGGGCAGGTAGCGTCGTCCGGTGATGATCTCTATCTGTTCGTCGTCCTGGTAGGCGATGCCGTTGAGTGCGTCGGTGCAGAGTTTGATGAGGTTGTCGCAGTCGGGTTTTCCCTTGCGTCTCATCCAGAATTCGCAGGTGACGATGATGCGGCATTCGTAAGGTGTGAACCCGGGGAACTCTTCACGGAAGAGTCGTTGGATGACGCTTTCGGCGTCGCGGGTCCGCTGTGGGGTGACGCCGTGTCCGTGGTAGACGCGTGGTCTTCCTTTGGCGACGGGGTCTCCGGGGATGAGGAGGGCGACGGGTTCGCGTATCGCGTGTTGTGGGTTGGTCACTCGTCTCCTTTGTTTCGGGTTTCGGGTTTCGGGTCGGTTGATGGTTCGGCGCATAGGATGCGCAGCGCGCATACGGCGCATGCGATGGCGAGGATGAGCATGCCGGCGGTGAAGAACGTGGAGACGCCTGCGGTTGGTGTGGTGGGGTGTGTGGCGAGTCCGATGCACAGGCCTGTGGCCAATACGCTGATCGTGTAGAGGACGGTGCGGGTGATGTCACTCATTGGGGTCTCCTTCGGGGTGTTGCCGTTCTGACTCGTTGAGCCAGTTCATTGTGGTGGTGGTCATGTTCTGGATGGTGGTTTCGAGGTTGAGTCGTGACTGCGTGGTCGTGTCGGGGTCGAGTGCGTCGGCGGCCTCGTTCACCGCCTGCATGGGCGTCACGCCGTTCAGGGTCTTCGCGTAGTCGCGCAGGAACCTCGCATTGCTTGATTGCATGGTTTCGGCGACGCAGCGGACGATGTGGAGCACGTCCTCCTTGCGGATGCGTGGTGGTTCGCGCCATGTCATGCTTTTAGTGCTCATGTGCGGTCTCCCATGTATTCGTGGATGGATTGGACGCTGTAGAGGACGGTTTTGGTGCCGGGTAGTTTGCGGCTGCGGATCTTCCCGGCCCGTGCGAGTCGGCGCACGTATGCCTCGTCGCAGACGCCGAGCAGCTGGCAGGCGTCGCGCATGCGGACCGCGACCGGTTCGCACATGTACGTCGTCACTTGGGGGATGTCGGTTGCGACGCTCATGAGGGAACCTCCTCGGTGTCGTCTCCGTTGGCTGCGTGGTGGTCGGCGACGCTCTGCTCCCATTCGTGGAATGCGAGTCGGTAGCGGGCGAACGCGACTGCCTCGCGTTCACGCTCGAGTGGCGTGCTGTTGGTGTGGTCGACGATGCGCTTGCGGTAGTTCTCCGCCGATGCGCTCAGCATGCGGTCCTTCGCCATGCAGTCCGGGCATTCCGTCCAACTGCCTGCGGTATGGGTTGCGGCGGTCATTTCGATCCCTCCTTGAGCGTTTGGGTGTACCGGTGGAGGAAGTAGTTCTGTCCCTTGCCGGTGACCTTGGGTGTGCGGTTGAGAGTGACGTGCCCGTCGGCGTGGGTGACAGCGGTCTCCTTGATGCGGAACAGGCCCTGTTCCACATATTGTTGGAGTGGTACGTTGCGGTTGCTGCCGGTCTTGCCGAGGAACCCTTCGTCGCGCAGTTTCGCGAACAGCCGGTTCTGACCGATGGTGTATCCGGCCTGGGTGAGCATCTTGGCGAGTTCGCCGACGAGGCAGGTGCCGTC
Organism: Bifidobacterium choerinum; assembly: GCF_002761235.1. Lineage (NCBI taxonomy): Bacteria > Bacillati > Actinomycetota > Actinomycetes > Bifidobacteriales > Bifidobacteriaceae > Bifidobacterium > Bifidobacterium choerinum. The sequence goes on from NZ_CP018044.1 coordinate 6,895, forward strand.
CGATGCTGCCACGGCGTCCGCGAACAGCACCTTCGGCGCCTGCGCTTCCAACTGCTTCTGTGCGTCGTGTAGCTTCTTGTCGCGGCGTGCGATGGCGCGTTGCGCGGCCTGCAATGCGCGTGCCATGAGCGTCTCGTCGTCTTCCTCGCCGGCGGCGGCCACGTAGGCGCCGTCACGACGGATCGCAGGGAGCACCTCGTGGGTGACCCAACGCTGGAATTCCTTGGCGACCGGCTTGCGGGAGCGGAGCACAAGCTTGTAGAAACCAGCCTCGCTGATGATCAACGGTGCACGGCCTGACTGATTCCAAACCTCCGTATTACGGAGGTTTGTGATTTCGTCATCATCAAGCCCCTCGCGGATGTGATTCGTGTCGATGCCTAGTACGTCGCAGATGTCCTTGGCGATGAACCACGTTTCGCTCTGCTCGTTGGCGAGCACGCGCACGGTTGCACCGTGGAAGTCGAACTGTGTAATCTGATTGGTGTCCATTTTGGAATTCCTTTCATTTGGATGCGGCGTCCGTGGCAGCGGGCGCCTTTTCTTTTTGGGCTGCTAGGAAGATGTCGAGACTGTCTCGCCATCCGAGGGCCGGTGCTATGGCGTCGAGGATCCTCATCGGCCATTCCCGTGCTCCTGTGAAGTAGCGGTTGAGCTGTGATTCGTTGAGTCCTGACACCTCAGAGAGCTGTTTCTGTGTCATCCCTTTTCTTATGAGCTGCACCTTTATGGCTTGGGTCACATAATCAGCGCTCGTCATGGGCCTCCTTTCCCGAATATTCGGTAATCTTTCCGGCGCCTCCCGCATATCCGGTCAGCAATACTGAGAATAACACCGAATATTCGGTGATGCAAACTCGACACGCCGATTTGCAAACCAAATATGCGGTATATGCTTATATGCATGGACGCGACAACAAGTAGGACAGATGAAGTCATCCGCAGATACGTAAGACGCGAGATGACCGCCCGTAATATCACACAGGCCGATCTGCAGAAAGCACTAGGCGACCGCAGTAAGGGATACATCAGCGACCGAGTACTCGGTAAGCGAAGCTGGGCTATCAGCGAGCTAGATCGCATTGCTCACCTGTTCGCACTCCCTGATGCACTATCGCTCATCGCTGCTGCATCGGGCAGTGCTGGCATAGCGGAATCGTCTACAGCCACCACCGTCGCCGAGGATGACCCGCAGTGGATTGCAGACCATCTCGATCAATTCGACATCGCCGCCAAACACGGCGACACCGAGGCCGAACAGCAGGCATACGAGGAACTGCCATAAATCCAGTCCAAAAAGAAGGGAGAGGGGAATGTGGACACGATGGCGAGCGAAGGCTGCAGCCATACCCATAGTGGCGTGACTGGATATGCGAACATCGTCGCAGACGGTCCCGCAAAAAGCACCGGCAGTACGCCAGGCACGACACGTCAACCGGTCATTACCCAATAAGAAATAAACAGCTATAGGAGAGGAAGCATCATGGAAGCTTTTCTGCTTGGACTCATCGCATTTGCCATCAGCGCGGCAATCTTCTATTTCCTGGTGAAGTACGCGGTTGTCGCAGCCATCGAGCACACGGGGCTCGGCAAGGCCGCCCGGAAATACACCGGCGATACGAAACAGACGCTGAGAAACGAGCGTCGTCTGGAATCGTACGGGCATTCGGGAGAGTGATTTCAACTTCCTCGAATTCGAGGAAGTTGCGGTTTAGCAGTCCTAACAGTGGGCGATGTCGGCCACTGTTACTTACGAGAAGGGGAATCCGAGACGTCTGAGGAAGCGTTAATGGAGGAGGCCACGCAGTATTGCCGGCTGGGTGAAGCGCGGTTGCACAACGGCCTGCAGGGTGTGTACATCCGTGACAAGCACCTGATCCTGCTCGATACGCGTTTGCGTGGCGTACAACTACGTTGCGTGCTGGCGCATGAGATCAGCCACGCACGCCACATGGACGCCGGCTGCCGCGTGGATAAATGGGTCGAGCGGCGCGCCGACCAGGAGGCTGCGCTCATGCTCATCAACCCAATGGAATATGCCTATGCGGAGGCGGTGTACGAGGGCAATGTGATGGGCATGGCTCGCGAGCTCAACGTGCTCCCGTGGGTCGTGCAGGCGTATCGCGAACGCCTGCACGATAACCCGCGGCTGGTCGTGCAGTGATGGCGTAAGCTGAGAACGAGGAGGGGAGGAAGTTCATATGTGACACATGCGAACCTTTGAGTATATCACGTTTTCTCTGAGTTAAAAATGACCGATTTCGGCTAGTTTTCAGTTCCGAAGGTTGAAAGGTTGAAAAATGAACGCTGAGCCTGTGGAAGATTCCAAACGAATTCATGCCAAGGATGTGGATATCACCATTCGTTCTGTGGAGGGGAGCGATTATGTATCACTCACTGACATGGCGCGGCATGGCGGCGCAACTCCGGGCGAAGTCATACGTCGATGGATGCGTCTTTCTGACACTATCGCATTCCTGTCTGCATGGGAGAGTATTTCCAATCCCCTGTTCGACAAGACAGCTGCGGGTGCTCTTCTGGCCAAATCGGGCAGAAACGTATTTGGGCTGTCTGTCAGTGAATGGATCAAGCAGACTGGTGCCATCGGCATCCGTTCGCAGCGAGGCAGGGCTGGCGGCACATACGCGCATACGGACATCGCATTCGCGTTCGCGTCGTGGATAAGCCCGGAATTCCATCTCTTCGTCATTAAGGACTATCAGCGTCTCAAGGATGCCGAGAGTCGACGTTCGGGAGTTGAGTGGCAGGCACGTCGAGAACTGGCCAAGACAAACTACAAGCTCCATACGAACGCGGTCAAGGAAGATCTGGAAAGCAGGCGATTGCCAAAATGGCGTGAGCGGATCGAATACGCGTCCGAAGCCGACCTGATCAATCTTGCAGTCTATGGGATGAAGGCCGCGGACTGGAAGAAGAAGTATCCGGGCTGGAAGGGGAATATGCGCGACTATTCGACGGTGTGTCAGCTAGTCATCCTTCAGAATCTGGAGGCGCTCAACGCTTCGCTGTTGCATCAGGGGTTGTCCAAGGAGGACCGGTTCAAAGTGCTGGAGAGCGAGGCGGCGAGGCAGTATGAGCAGCTGAAGGATGATGCTCCATCGATTGATCGACTCCGTTCCATCATCGAGCCAAAGGATGGCGTGAATGAGCTTCCCGTGGATTCTCGAACGGAGAGAAAGGGGCATGACGAACATGCGCAATGAATCATATGGTCATGTCGCAGAGGCGTCACGAAAGTATGAGCCCATAGCGGTCAGCGACACCATGAGACGGAGAGCGGACCATGACGGAGATATCCGCGTATGAGACGACGCATGGCCGTCGCTGGCGCGTGCGCTACCGCAACCCCGACGGCTCGCAGACCGACAAGAGAGGGTTCAGACGCAAGCTGGATGCGGAGACCTGGGCGGCCGAGCATGTCACCGTCGCGAAGGCGCACGGCTCTTACGTGGACCCGTCGGACGGCAGGACGAGCGTCGGCGTGCTCTACGGACGGTGTGTGGCCGCCAAGCGCATCAGCGTGAAGCCGTCATGGCTGCGGACTATCGAGATCACATGGCGCAACCACGTCGAACCGATGTGGGGAGCGCGTGCCGTGGCCGGCATCGAACGCGGCGAGGTGCAGCAATGGGTCAGCGACCTGTCGTCGCACTGCAGCGCCAGCCTGACGATCCGCGGCTGGTGGTGCAGTGAAAGTCAAAGGCATCGAATCCGATGCCTTTGACAGGCCAGCCGGAGAATCCGGATGGTCCCCGACGGTTTGCAAGTCAGTACACGACCGGGCACCGGTGCAGATGCCGGAGGACGTTGCCGTTGATGCGGCGCACGCGCGGGTCGTGCAACAGATCCTCGAGCCGCCGCCACATCCAACGCGTCCCGTCCTCACCGTGCCGGCGCCTCCTCGGTCGCGGACGTAGACGACTGCCCCACCCACGGCAGCAGCCAGCATTCCCATCCCTCGTCCCAGTAGACGAGTATCTGTCCCTCATCGTCGTGCAGACCGAGCAGCGCACTGTACTTCGTTTCCATGAGGCCAGTCTACAGTCGCGCGAGCAGATCTGCGAGATGCTTCTTCGCCGCGGCGCGCTCCTGTTCGAGGCGTCCGATACGCTCGTCCAGATCACGGATCGTCGCCATGACCCCCTCCGGGGTGTCTGGTCGTACCATGCGTTCGCCCATCGCGTCCGCGAGCATGTCGCGACGCTCGTCGACCGCATGCTGGTACCGCATCGCCGTGTCCACGTCGGCGTGGCCTGCGGAGTCCATGATCTCGCGCAGCGTTGCGCCCTCGCCCGCCAGCCACGTCAATGCGGTGTGACGCAGGTCGTGATATCTGAGGTCCGGTCGTCCCGCGGCCCGGCGTGCGACGTCGTAGTAGCCCCGCAGACTGTTCGGCGCGATCGGCATGCTCGTGTCGTGCTTCAGCGTGAACAGCCATGCGTCCGGTTCGGGTGCGACGAAGTCGTCCAGGAATCTGACGAGGTCGGGCATCAGCTGGCGCGGCAGGCGGATGTCACGCCTCGAACTGCTCGTCTTGAGCGGCCCCGTGACCGTGCTCATGGATTGCAGCCGTGTGCGACGCACGTGCAGCGTGCGCGTCTCGAGGTCGATGTCCCCGCGCTGCAGCGCGCACACCTCGCCGATCCTCAGTCCGTCGGCGAACACGGTCAGGTAGATGGCCATGCGGTAGCGTTCGGGCATGGCCTGATAGATCGCCTGCACCTCCTGCGGTGTGGCTGGCCGTTCCAAGTCGTGGCCCTGCGGTTTGCTCGCCCCGTGCGTGAGCGGATAGCGTGCGAGAATCGGCGGCGTCCCGTCGGCGCCCGGCTGCGATGCCGCTTTGAGCATGGCCCGCAATGGTTTGAACGCGTTGTACTTCGTCGCGTCGCCCACCTGCAGGCCGTCGAGCCATCTGTCGACCATTCGTTGCGTGACGTCCACGAGGCGCACGTGCCGGAAGGTGGGCAGCACGTGATGCTCCATGACGCGCCGCAGACCGGCTATCGTGGACTCCCTCAACCGTGCCCCGTCCTTCGTGCGTTTCTGTTCGAGCCAGATGGGCCAGTATTCGCCGACCGTGATCGTGCTGGCCGCCCGTTCGTGGCTGATCGCGCTGTCGGGCTGCCACAGTCCGGCGTCGATCCGCTTCCTCGCGTCATCGAGCCATGCCAGCGCCTGCGTCTCCTCCTCGGGCCTGAACGTCCTGGACTGGCGTTCGGGCAGGTCCGGCCACCGGTCGTACGCGTCCGGAGGCGTCGGATACGAAGCGGTCAGATACCTGACTTCGCCCTTGTACTTGCGGCGTTTGATGGTGCCGAACTTCCTGCGCGTCATGTGAAAGCCCTCTCTGTGGTACAAGATTCCGGAGGGTACGTTCTTGTCCGTCCGTTTGTACCATTATACCCGTCCGAAACAGGTGAAATCAGAGGCAATCGCGCAAATGTCACGTCAGTGTGAAGGGCTTGAAAACCGTTGGAACATAAAGAAAAAGCCACATCCGAAGATGTGGCTCGTATTGCGATGGTGGAGCCGCGGGGAATTGAACCCCGGTCCGGTGACCGTACCCTCGTACTTCTACGTGCGTAGTCTGCTGACCACTGGGGTGGTTTTTCGGCCCCCATCAATGTCGCAGACGACTGATGGCGAGCCTAGCCACAGTCAAAGTCCCTACGTCACCCTGCGGTTCAGTGACGTAGGCAAGTCCTCTAACGACGCCCGACCTCTTCCCGAAGACCCGGAAGAGCGGACGGAGCCACGCTCGCTGGATTAGATCTGATTACGTTTAAAATCAGGCAGCGAGAGCGAACTCAGTGCGGTTAGATTTAGCACTTAATTTAAATTGCAGAGCACATCACGAGCGGACTCTACATTCTCGGCACGCTTCTCCGAAGCGAACAGATCACCGTCGAAACCATATCGGCCCCTTTTGAATTATCAAGCCCCGGCGATGAGACCTTACGGCCTTCTCGAACCGGACTTCTCAATATAACACGACCGCCCCGAATCGGCAAGCCCCGCGATGCCGTCAGCGCAATCCGCTCCTGTTCAGCCGTCCCTCCTCGTCGCTTGTCCGTGTCCGCATATGCGATTCCCCCGGAGCTCGAAACCGTTTCGATTACCATCAGTTCCATAACCGGTCGCCAGTCGCATCAGCTCAGCATCCCCATCTGCGGAAATCGGCGCAAAATCGATGTTCTAAGTACACGATAAGGTGCATACGCACCCTGAGGAGACTCGAAAACGCGCCTCATCCACGTCCAACGCCCCTTCCAGCGCCTTGCACACACTCAGCAACGTGCACGTCTCCCCCAACGTCCCAATCCGCACACCTATGCGCCATCCGTGACGCATGCAGCTTTCCCGGCATCACATTCTGCGTACGCCTACGCAGCCCGGGTCGCGCACACGCTTCCCAGCGTCTCGCGCCGCGTGCGTATACGCAATCCGGGTCGCGCACACGCGCTCCAACGTCCCGCCCCGCGTACGCATACGCAGCACGCACGCAGCACGCACGCGCCCCGCTACTTGATGATCGGACGGTTCGGGGCGGAGACGTTGATCTGCTTCTTGTCGCCGATCACCTTCGGATCGTTCATGACCTTGTCGGCGATCGCCATCTTGAGCTTGAGGTCGGTGTCGTCGCCCCAGACGACGGTGATGCCGTTCGCGAAGGTCGTCGTGATCGAATCCTGCGTCGGCGCGCTCACGGCGGTGACGTCCTTGCGCCACCCTTCGGGGAACGCGTCGAGGATGACGACGGCCGAACGCAGCGCGCGGCTGCTGACGGCGTCGTCGACCGACGTCACGTCGATGACGGGGATGCCCTTCGCCGACTTCGCGTCGACGGCGTTGAGCACGCGCGCCTTATTGTCGACGGCCGTGAGCGTGTCGGTGCCCTTGACGCGCAGCATCGCCGCCGGCCGCTGCGCCTCGACGTGCACGTCGAACCCGTTCGGGAAGCGCTTCGTCGCCTGCGCCGACGAGACGCCCGGGATCTGCGAGAGCTGCTCCTCGACGGCCGCGTCGGAGACGAGCAGCAGCGACTTGCCCGCCTGTCCGCGCGCGATCGCCATGATCTGCTGGTCGCTCACCCATTGGTTCGCGCCGGACACGCTGATCTTGTCCTGGTTGAGCCGCAGCACCGGCGAGAAGAACAGCAGCCAGACGATGGCCGCGACGACGGCGATCGCGCCGACGGCCGCCGCGACATGCGTCACCGTCTGCCGCAGGTTCGCGCGGCGGCGTTCCTTCTGCCGTTTCGTGAAGTCGACGACCTTCGGACGCGTCGCCACGCCGACGGTGCCGGCGGTCTGCCTGAGCGTCTTCGCGACGATGTCCTCGCTGCGCATGTTGTTCGCATCGACGAAGGATCCCGGTTCGCTGCGGCTGATCGGTTCGTCGATGATGCGCGTGCGGCGCACCTGGTTCGTCTGCCTGCCGCGCTTCGGCAGCAGGTCGCGCATCCGCGCGACGAACGACTGTCCACCGGACTTCGTCTTCCCTGGCGTCTTCGCTGCCGGACGCATCGCGACCGCGTTCTTCTTCGACGACGAAGACGCCGACTTGCCCGACGACACGGTGCGCGCGCCGTCATGCCGCGCGCCCGCGTTCGATGCGACGCGCGGACGCGACGACGTCGTCTCGAGCGGGAAGCGATGCTCCCCCGTCGGCGGCAACGGCGCGGCGCGACGCCGCCCGGACGCCGACGACGCTTTCGGTTTCACGGACCGTTTCACATCGCCGGTGCGCTGCGACGCCGAAGCGGAGGCAGTGCCTGCCGCCGACCTACGGACGCGGCCGTGCTGTGACGTGTCCGCCGTCCCGTCCCGATGCGACGAAATCGTCCGTCCGCGTCGACCGCCGTCTGATGCGCCGTGGGCGCCGTCATGCGAGCCGCCCGCGCCCGACGAGATGGTCCGGCCGCCGCGGGTCATGCGCGGCTCGCCGGCGCCGCCGCCCGACGCCTTCCTGCGTGTGCCGCCGCCGGCGCCCCCGCCGACGTTCTTGCCGCCGCCGCGCGAGCCGGCCGCACCCGATGATCTGACGCTGCGCCCGGCCATCAGTCGTCCTTGCCGGCGTGCGCCTCGAGCACATGCGCGATGACCGGCGCCATCTTCGTGACGTCGCCGGCGCCGACCGTGAAGATCACGTCGCCGGGCTTCGCGCGCATCGCGATCATCTGCGCCGCCGTCTCCATACGTTCCTCGACGTCGATCGACGCATCGTCGCCGGCCTCGTCGGCGATCGTCGACGCGTCCACGTCCGGGAAGTCCTGCTGCTTCTCGCGCGCCGGGAACACGCCGGTGACGATGACGTCGTCCGCCTTGGCGAGCGCGTCGGCGAACTCCCTCGCGAAGAACTTCGTGCGGGAGAACAGATGCGGCTGGAAGAGCACATGGATCGTCGCGCCCGGGTAGCGTCGGCGCGCCGCGTCGAGCAGCGCGCCGATCTCGGTCGGATGGTGCGCATAGTCGTCGACGACGGTCACGCCGTTCGCCGTCGCGCGGATCTGGAAGCGGCGTGCGGCGCCGCGGAAGGTCGAGACGGCCTGCGCGGCGACGTGCGGGTCCATGCCAAGCAGCGTCGCGGCGACGATCGCCGCCGTCGCGTTCCTCGCGTTGTGCAGTCCCGGCACGGCGAGCGTCACCGGCACCCGCACAACCGTCCCGTCGTCGCCGGCGGCGTCCGTCCGTCCTTCGGCGACGCTCGCCGGCATCTCGAGTATGAAGCTTTCGGCGCCGTCGCCGGCATGCTCGCGTTCGGCGGCGATGTGCACGTAGCGTGCGCCGTTGAGTTCGCCGACGTCCTCACGCGGCGTCGTGCCGTAGGCGATCGCATGCGCCGCGCTCGTCGCGTCGAGCCGGCGGAGCACGGCGAGCGCGCTCGCGTCGTCGGTGCACACGACGATCGCGCCGCGCGCGTGTCCGAGGTGGTCGACGAAGGCGGCGCGGTAGGTGTCGGCGTCGCCGTAGTGGTCGAGATGGTCGGGTTCGGCGTTCGTGACGATCGCGATCTGCGGCGTGTACTTCGCGAAGCTGCCGTCGGATTCGTCGGCTTCGGCGACGAGCACGTCGCCTTCGCCGGCGTGGCCGCCGTCGATCGTCGTGCCGTCGGGTCCCTGGATCGATCCGCCGATCGCGTAGCTCGGGTCGGCGAGCGCGCCGTCGCCGGCGTGCGTGAGGATGTGCGCGAGCATCGAGCTCGTCGTCGTCTTGCCGTGCGCGCCGGCGACAGTGACGGCGCGGCGGCCGTGCATGAGCAGCGCGAGGATGTCGCTGCGGTGCACGATCCGCGAACCTTGCGCGGCGGCGGCGACGATCTCCGGGTTATCCGCCTTGATCGCGCTCGAGTAGACGACGACCTGCGCGTCGCGCACGTTATCCGCCTGCTGGCCGATGCGCACCGGGATGCCGAGCGCGGCGAGACGCTCGGTCTTCGCGCCCTGCTGCATGTCCGAACCGTCGACGTCGACGCCCTGCTGGTGCAGCATCTCGGCGAGGACGGACATGCCGGCGCCGCCGATGCCGATGAAATGCGTCCGTCCGAGGTCGGCCACCTGCTCCGTCGGCGCGAAACGCGCGGCCGTCGGGTCGAGGTCGATAGGCTGCGGGGTCTGCGGGGTCTGTTCGTTCACTGGGAAACACGCTCCTATTCGTTGTGATGGATGATGCCGTGTCGTGCGATGCGGATGATGCCGTGCGGGTGCCTATGCGGCGTCGGCCTGCACGTCGGCGATGTCGAGGATATGGCTCGCCATGCGATCGGCGGCGTCGCGGATGCCGTAGCGCCATGCGCGCTCGCCGTAGCCGCGCAGCGTCGCCGGGTCGGCGAGCAGCGCCGGGATGTGCTCCTCGACCCATGTCGTCGTGAAGTCGTGATCGTCGACGAGCAGGCCGCCGCCGGCGTCGACGACCGGTTTCGCGTTGAAGCGCTGTTCGCCGTTGCCGATCGGCAGCGGCACGTAGACGGCGGGCAGTCCGAGCGCCGTCAGCTCGCTCACCGTGCCCGCGCCGGAGCGGCAGATGACGAGGTCGGCGCAGGCGAAGGCCTTGTCGATCCGTTCGAGGTACTGCGCGACGTGGTAGTCGCGTCCCGGCTGCGAGTCCTCGCCGAGTCCGGTGAGCACCTGCGCACCGGCCGACTGCACGACGCGGTCGCGCACCTCGTCGATCTTGCCTTTGCCGGTCAGGTGGACGATCTGCGCGTGCCGCACGAGCGTGCCGGCGGTGCCGGCGACGGCGCGGTTGAGGTTCGCCGCGCCGAGCGAGCCGCCGGTGACGACGATGACGGGGCGCTCGGGGTCGAGGCCGAGCTCGCGCGCGTTGCATTCGCGGGCACCGGCGCGGTCGTGCCGCAGCTGTTCGGCGAGCGCGGCGATCGCCGGGCGCAGCGGCAGGCCGACGCGTTCGACGCTGCCGTCCTTCGCCGGCTTGAGTCCGGTGCCGTCGTAGGCGGTGCCGATGAACTGCGCCCAGCGCGAGCCGAGCTTGTTCGCCATGCCGGCGCGCGCGTTCTGCTCGTGGATGACGATGGGGACGCCGAGCTTGTGCGCGGCCGCGTACGCCGGCGCCGACGCGTAACCGCCGAAGCCGACGACGACCTGCGAGCCCTGCGTGCCGATGAGTTCCCTGACCTTCGCCGTCTCGCGGCGCCATTTCGCCGGGAACTGGAACATGTACGCGCCGGGTCGGCGCGGGAACGGCACCTTCTCGATCGTCGCGAGACGGTAGCCGGCGGCCGGCACGAGGTCGGCCTCGAGGCCTTTCTCGGTGCCGAGCGCGATGATGTCCGCGTCCGGCTCCCTGCGGCGGATCGCGTCGGCGACCGCCAGCAACGGGTTGACATGGCCGGCGGTGCCGCCGCCGGCGAGGATGATGCGATGCGGCGTCGCCGCGCTCTTCGTGCTGCTCATATTGCCTTCGTTCCTGCCTTCGTTCATGCCTTCACTGTAGTCGACGCGCCCGAGCTCAGGCCTTCGCCCGCTCGGCGCGGATCTGCGGCTGGCTGCGCATCGCGTTCATGCACACGCCGGCCGCCGCCAGGCACATGATCAGCGACGTGCCGCCCGCCGAGACGAAGGGCATCGGCAGTCCCATGACCGGCAGCAGGCCGAGCACGACGGCGATGTTGACCAATGCCTGGCCGACGATCCAGATCGTCATGCACATGATGAGCGACGACGCGAACCTGTTCGGCGTCTTCACGGCCACGACGAGCATGCACCAGCCGATGACGACGAACAGCAGCAGCACGAGCAGGCCGCCGACGAAGCCGAGCTCCTCGCAGATGATCGCGTAGATGAAGTCGTTGTGCGCGGCCGGCAGATAGTTCCATTTCTCGCGCGAGTTGCCGATGCCGACGCCGAACATGCCGCCGGAGGCGATCGCGTAGCGCGCGTGCGTCGACTGGTAGCACACGGTCTGCGCGCCGTCCTCGCAGCCGCGGTAGGTTGCGAGGATGCGGTTCATGCGGTTGGAGCTCGTCACGACGAACACGGTGATGAACGCGAGCGCGACGAGGCCGCCGGCGACGAGCCATTTCTTCGGGAAGTCGCTCGTCGCGAAGGCGACGAGGCCGATGAACACGAGGATCATGCAGGTGCCGAGGTCCTTGCCGCAGATGACGAGGCCGACGGCGGCGACGAACAACGCGAGCGGCAGCAGGTAGTCCTTCAGCGTCGGCTGCCTGCCGCTCCTGCGGTGGATGGCCCGCACGCGCTGCAGCGCGAGCGGCAGCACGATGCACAGCATGAGCTTGAGCGATTCGGCCGGCTGCAGCTGGATCGGGCCGAGCTTGATCCATCCGCGGTTGCCGTACACCTCGACGCCGAACGGCGAGAACGTGAGCAGCTGCATCACCATGCAGACCCCGTACAGCCCATACATGAACCTGGGCGTCTCGAAGACTCTCAGCGGCAGGAACCGGCCTATGGCCATGAACACGAAGCCGATGAGCGCGAAGACCATCTGGCTGACGAACTGCGCCCACGGCGAGGCGCCGGCGGCGACCATCGTGACCGACGAGCTCGAGAACACCATGACAAGGCCGAAGAACGTCAGCGCGAGCACGCTCGCGAAGAAGCCGTGGTAGCACCACAGCGGGTTGAGGAACATGCGCCAGCCGCGGTACTGGGCGAAGTCGAGCGACTCGTCCCTGTTCTTGCCCGATGTGGCGCGGCGCGGCTGCACGCCGCCGTCGCGCGCCGTGGCCTGCGAGCGTTTGCGTACCGCGTACTGCCGGCGCGGCGCCTCGATCGCGCCGTTCGACGACGTCGTGCGCGGCTTGCGCCGCTTGCGTTCAGTCTCGGCCATACTCGCTCACCCACCGCCGTGCCTCGTCGGCGAAACGGTCGCCGCGTTGCGCGTAGGAGCGGAACTGGTCCATCGACGCGCAGGCGGGCGCGAGCAGCACGACGTCGCCGCCCTGCGCCATCGACGCGGCTGCCGTGACGGCGTGCGCCATGACGTCGTCGGCATCCTTCGGGTCGATGACGGCGACCGGCAGGTCGGGCGCGTTTATGCGCAGCGCGTCGAGCATCGGCCGCTGGTCAACGCCGATGACGACGGCTCCCCTGAGCCGGTCGCGCATGTCGGCGACGAGCTGTTCGAAACGACCGCCCTTCGCCAGGCCGCCGGCGATCCACACGACGCTGCCCGGCGCGAAGCTGCTCAGCGAGGCGCGCGCCGCATGCGCGTTCGTCGCCTTCGAATCGTCGACGAAGCGGATCGCGGAGCCGTCGGGCAGCGTCAGCCGGGCGACCTCCTCGATGCGGTGGCCGCCGGGCCTGAAGCGCTTGAGCGCGTCGAGTGCGACGTCGACGTCGACGTCCATCGCCGTCACGAGGATGAGCGCGGTGAGCGCGTCGGCGACCAGATGCGGGTAGAGCGTGCCGTCCGGCTCCATCAGGTGCGGGAAGTCGGCGAGCGCGGCGAGGCGGTGCTCGACGCCGACCGGCATGCCGGTGACGCCGGCCATGTCGACGATCCAGCCGTCCTTGACGCCGATCTGGCCGGCGACCGGTTCGGCGAGCGTGAAGCCGACGGCGACGCATCCTTCGGCCGTCTTCGCCTCGCGCGCCAGTTCGCTGACGCGTTCGTCCTGCGCGTTGTAGGCGATGACGCGGCGCGCGCCGTCGAAGACCTTCGACTTGTCCTCGGCGTAGGCCTCGATGCCGCCGTGCCAGTCAAGGTGGTCGGCGGCGATGTTCGTGATCGCGGCGCCGGCGAGCGCGAGCGAATACGTGAAGTGCAGCTGGAACGAGCTCAGTTCGACGCACAGCACGTCGTTGTCCGGGTCGAGCGCGGCATGCGAGACGGCCTTGCCGATGTTGCCGACGGCCGGCGCCGTCAGACCGCATGCGGTGAGCATCGCCGAGGTCATCTCGGTCGTGCTCGTCTTGCCGTTCGTGCCGGTGATGCCGATCCACGGCGCGGGGAGGCCGGTGCGCGCGTTGTCCACGCGCATGAGCCAGGCGAGCTCGACCTCGCTGATGACCGGAATGCCGCGGCGGCGCGCCTCGAGGATGAACGGCGTGCGCGGGTTGAACACCGGAGACGTGCAGACGAGGTCGACGCGGTCCCACGGGATGTCGTCGAAGGAGTTGAGGTCGGCGTCCTCCTTGTGCTCGTCGACGCCGATGACCTCCTTGGCGCGCGGGCGCAGGATGTCCACGATGCTGCGTCCGGAGATGCCGAGTCCGGCCACCACCACCGTCATATGTTCAAGATCGAGTTCCATTGTTGCTGTCCTTCCGTCCCGTGGCACGGATCGTCCCGGGTCCGCGTCGCGCATGCATGCCGCCGGTGATGGCGCGCGCCCGCCGGCGGCGTGCGGACGCGCGTGGCCGCCGTCAGGCGTGCCACAGGCCCGAGCGGGCCACCCAGTCGCCGTAGAAGATGACGAGGCCGACCATGACGAACATGAGCTCGACCATCCAGAAGCGCACGACGACCTTGCTTTCGGTCCATCCCTCGAGTTCGAAGTGGTGGTGGATCGGCGCCATCTTGAACACGCGCCTGCCGGTCGCCTTGAAGTAGCCGACTTGGATGACGTCGCTCATCGCCTCGATGACGAACAGGCCGCCGATGATGATCGCGAGGAACTCGGTGTGCGTCTCGATCGACAGCGCCGCGAACAGGCCGCCGAGCGCGAGCGAGCCGGTGTCGCCCATGAAGATCGACGCCGGATTGCAGTTGTACCACAGGAAGCCGAGGCACGCCATCGCCGCGCAGCAGGCGATGATCGCCAGGTCAAGCGGGTCGGAGACGGCGTAGGCGAAGCCGGAGTGGCCGGCGCCGGCCAGATGGTAGCTCTCCCAGATCGCGATGATCGCATAGCCGACGAAGGCGACCATCGACGAGCCCGCGCACAGGCCGTCGAGGCCGTCGGAGAGGTTGACGGCGTTCGTCCACGCGGCCATCAGGAAGTTGACCCAGATGACGAAGAGGATGATCGCGAGCGCGCGGCCCGCGAAGTCGAAGCTGACGAAGGGCTTCTCGATGAAGCTCATGCCGGCCTGCGCGCTCGGGAACCCGGACTTCGTCGGCAATACGAGCGCAAGCACGGCGAACAACGTCGCGAAGATGATCTGGCCGAGGAACTTGCCGCCGACGGTCAGACCCTCGTTCTGCTTCTTGCGCACCTTCGCGAAGTCGTCGATGAAGCCGAGCAGGCCCATCGACGCCATCGCGAACAATGCGAGGACGGCCGACCAGGACGGCACGACGCCGTGGCAGCAGTAGCGGTACAGCGCGCTCGCGCCCCAGCCGAGCAGCACGGCGAGCACGATGACGACGCCGCCGAGCGTCGGCGTGCCGCGCTTGACGAGATGCGACTGCGGGCCGTCCTGGCGGATGTACTGCCCGTAGTTGAGCCTGTGCACGATGCGGATGAGCAGCGGCGTGCCGACCATCGTCACGATCAGCGAGACCAAGATGCCAATGATGAGTGCGATCACCTGAGGTTCTCCATTCGGTTGCGTGGTTGCCGTGGGTTGCGTGGCCTCACTGCGCGCCGCCAGTCCAGCGCGTCGCGAGCGCGCTCAGTCCGGAGGCGTGGGAGCCTTTGAGCAGCACGACCATGTCGGCGTGCGCGGCGTTGAATCGGCGCACCGCCTCGTCGGCGTCGTCGGTGTTCGTGACGGCGGCGACGGGGTTCGCATCGCCGTCGCCGAACGCCTCGCGCGCGCCGTCGGCGATTGCCTGCGCCAATGCGTTGAGATGCTCGTCGCCGGCCGCGCCGACCGCGACGACGGCGTCGGCGCCGGCCTTCGCCGCGTAGGCGCCGACATCGTGGTGCGCGCGCGCCTCGTCGGCGCCGAGCTCGAGCATCGCGCCGAGCACGGCGACGCGGAACGGCTGCGCGTCCTCCTTGGCACGCCATGCGGCGAGGCCGTCGAGTCCGGCGCGCATCGAGTCGGGGTTCGCGTTGAACGAGTCGTCGATGAGCGTGAAGCGCTCGCCGTCGCGTTCGACCTCGCTCACGGCCATGCGGTGCGGGCTGACGGACGTGACGTGGGAGAGCACGTCGGCGATCCGTTCGAGCGGCATCCCCTCGAGGCGCGCGACGGCGGCCGCGGCGAGCGCGTTCATGACGTTGTGCGCGCCGCCGATGCCGAGCGTGACGCGCTGTTCGACGCCGCCGTCGTCGACGATCGTGAACACCGGACGTCCCAGATCGTCGAGCGTGACGTCGTCGGCGGCAACGTAGCCGTCCTCGTCGTGCGCCTGCGCGTGTTCGAGGCCGAACCAGACGACTCTGCCGGGCGCGATCGGGCTCATCGCGGCGACGCGCGGGTCGTCGGCGTTGAGCACGCTGACGCCGTCGTCGAGCAGGCCGCGCACGATCTCGCTCTTCGCCTGCGCGATGTGCTCGACCGAGCCGAACTCGCCGAGGTGGGCGACGCCGACCTTGAGCACGACGGCGACGTCCGGCGGCGCGATCGTCGTCAGATGCGCGATCTCGCCCAGATGGTTCGCACCCATCTCGGCGATCAGATAGCGCGTGCCGTCGCCGACCTCGAGCGCCGTCAGCGGCAGTCCGATCTCGTTGTTGAACGAGCCGACCGGCGCGACGGTCGGCCCGAGCGTCGACAGCAGCGCCTTGAGCAGGTCCTTCGTCGTCGTCTTACCGACCGATCCGGTGATGCCGACGACGGTGAACGGCTCACGGCTTTCGCGGCGCAGCCGCAGATTGGCCTTGGCGAGCAGTCCG
The DNA here is from genome assembly GCF_002761235.1 of Bifidobacterium choerinum. Lineage (NCBI taxonomy): Bacteria > Bacillati > Actinomycetota > Actinomycetes > Bifidobacteriales > Bifidobacteriaceae > Bifidobacterium > Bifidobacterium choerinum. The sequence continues at coordinate 23,128 of NZ_CP018044.1, forward strand.
AGCGCCTCGACGGTGTCCTTGACGACGATCTGCGGACACAGCGCGTCCGTGATCTCGTGGTCGACGATCGCGCCGAGCGCGCCCTGTTCGCCGATCGAGCTGACAAAATCATGGCCGTCGACGTGCTCGCCGGCGATCGCGACGAACAGCGAGCCGGCGCGTACCTTCCTCGAATCGGTGACGACGTCGGCCACGACCCGTTCGGCCGTCGCGTCGTCCGCGTTGATCAGGCGGCCGTCGACCGTCCGGGCCGCCTGGGCCAGCATCATCCTCATCATCGTGTGTCTCTCCTTATGTCCTGTTTCGTCTTCCGTCCCTGGTGGGTCTCTTCCCGCGGCGCTCAGCGCAGCTCCTTGGACACGCGCAGCGCGTTGCGGATGTTCGTCTTGCGCACGCCGGCAGCGAGCGTCATCGCGATCGCGAGCGACAGCGCGCGCGCATGGCCGTCGCCGAAGTCGGCCTGCTCGGCCATCGCGTCGGTCTCCGCGTCGCGCTGCGCCAGATGCGTGTTCGCGTCGAGCGTGCAGCCGTACTGCTCGCCCGCGTGCACGATCATCTCGTCGACGTGGCCGCCGGCGTCGTCGTAGCCGAGCACGTCGACGCCGACCGATTCGAGCGCGCCGGGGGCGATCGTGCGGGCGTTGAGCGCGAGGATGATCGCGGCGGCGCCGTCCTCGACGCACACCGAGAAGACGCGCTGCATCGCGAAGGCGTCGACCGGGTAGCTCAGGTCGAGGAAGCGTTCGAGCGACTGCGAGTCGCCTTCGCACACGGTGCCGACCGGGTTGCCGAGCATGTGCAGGAACTGCGCGAGCACGTCGACGTCCTCGCGCACGCGGTCGACATCGCTGCCGGCGATTGCGAAGACGGCGATCGACTCGGACGGCCTGCCGGCGATCGAGGCGGCGAGCTCGCCGATCTGGCGCGGCGACGGGTCGGCGAACAGCACCGGCACCTGCGGGTCGTCGACGGCGTTGCGCATCGACGTCGGCAGCATGACGGCGTAGGCGCCGCGGCGCACGGCGAGCGCGATCCGGCCCTTGTCGATGCGGATGCCGGGCATGTACAGCGCGCCCGGCGTGACCGAGTCGACGTCGTTGGCGAGCGACGTGACGGTCACGTCGCGCGCGAAGTCCGGCACGAGCTCGTAGCCGTAGCGGTCCTGCAGCATGCCGAGCGTCAGGCGCTGGGACGTCGTTTCGTTGATTGCGCTCATCGTTGCTTCCTTTTCTTGTGCCTACCCGTATCCCGCGCGCTCACCATTCCACCGGGATGGCGTCCTTGCGCGGCTGCGAGTTCGGCACCTCGTACTTCTGCATCAGGAACTTGCCGATCTCGGCGAAGACCGGGCCCGCCGTCAGGCCGCCGTAGGCGCCCTGCGGGTCCTTGAGGATGACGGTGATGACGAAGCGCGGGTCGTCGGCCGGGATGATGCCCGCGTAGTCGCTGATCAGCGACGAGAGCCTGCCGTCGGCGCCGGCGACCTCGGCGGTGCCGGACTTCGAGGCGACGCGGTAGCCGTCGACGCCGGCGAAGCCTTGCGACGCGTAGTGCTCGGAGACCGATTCCATCGCGTTGAGCACCTGCTTGGAGACCGCCTCGTCGATGACGCGCGTCGACTCGCCGGTCTCGCTCCCGCGCGTCCTGCCGTCGGCGCCGGTGACCGATTTGATGATCGACTGCGGCTTCCTGACGCCGTTGTTCGCGATGACACCCACGGCGTTCGTCAGCTGCAGCGCGTTGACGGTGTAGCCCTGACCGAACAATACGGTGTTGCGCGTGCGGCCGTCCCACTGCGAGGCCTGCGCGAGCAGGCCCTGCGACTCGCCCGGCAGCCCCAGCCCGGTCGGCTGTCCGATGCCGAAGCGGCGCAGGTAGTCGTAGCGCTTGTCGTCGCTGAGGTTCTCGGAGGCGAGGATCGTGCCGATGTTCGACGACTGCTCGAGGATGCCGGCCATCGTCCACCGCTCGTCGCCGTGCTCGAAGGAGTCCTTGTACTTCTGTCCGTCGAGCGTGAGCGTGCCGGGCACCGTGAACCGGTCGCCCATCGTGTGCAGGCCCTCCTGGATGACGCCGGACATCGTGAACACCTTGCCGATCGAGCCGGGTTCGAAGGTCTCGTTGACCGAACGCGCGACGCTGAGCTTCGCCTCGTCGCTGCCGGCCTTGACGTCGTCGGTGTCGGCGAGCGCGACGATCTGCCCGTTGCGCACGTTCTGCACGACGGCGATGCCCCATCCGGCCTTGTACTTCTCCTTGCTCTGCCTGAGGATCTGCTCGACGCGCCACTGCACGTCGCGGTCGATCGTCAGCTGCACGTCGGCGCCGTCGACGGCGGGCTTCGATTCGGTCATCGTGCCGGGGATCTGCTCGCCGCCGTTGCCCTGCTGGTAGATCTCGTAGCCGTCGGTGCCGGTGAGCGCCTTGTCCTCGAGCTGTTCGACGCCGGCGACGCCCTTTCCCTCGTCGTCGACGCCGCCGAGGAAGACGCCGAGCAGCGAGCCGTTCGAGTAGACGCGTTCGGAGCTCAGCTCGCCGTAGACGATGCCGCCCAGATGCAGCGCGGCGATCTTGCGCCTGACCTCGGGCGTCACGTCCTTCTTGAGCACCGCGTATTGGCCGGTGCCGGCGAGCTTGCCGCCGATCTCGGCGGCGCTCATGTCGAGCAGCGGCGCGAGCAGCTGCGCGACGGCGGCGACGCCGGTCGTCTTGAGCGGCTTGCCGTCGAGCTGCTGGCAGTAGTCCTTCGTACGCGGCGTGCAGTCGAGCGGCGTGAAGTCCTGCGCGGCTTCCGGGTTGCCGACGATCGTGTAGCGTTCGACGCTCTGCGCGAGCACGACGCCGTTGGCGTCCATGATCCTGCCGCGCTTGGCGCCGAGCGTGACCTGCACGGTGCGTGCGCGCGTGGCCGCCTGCGCGGTGCGCGCGCCCTCGACGAGCTGGAGCACGCCGAGCTGCACGAGGCACGCCGAGGCGAGCAACGCGAGCACGACGCCGAGGATGACGGCGCTGCGCATCGGCTTCGCGAGCGCCTTGAACGAACGGATGGGATGCATCATGGCTTAGTGGGTGCCTTCCTGTGACGGGGTGTAGCCTTCAAGGTCGATCGACAGCGAGCCTTGCGCGGGGACCATCTTCATCTTCTGCGCGCGCTCGGGCAATGTGGCCTCGAGCTGCGAGAGCTTCGTCTGGTCCTCCTCGACGTCCTGCTGCAGCATCGTGATGTGCTGCTCGATCGTGGAGGCCTCGAAGGAGTTCGAGCTCATCTGCGTGCGCAGCAGCAGCGCGCCGAGCAGGCACGCGCCGAGGAACAGCACGGCGACGACGATGTGCACGGCCGGCGAGCGGCGCGTGCGCGTCCAGTCGAGCAGCCGCTGCATGCCACGGCTGACCTTCGACGACGAGGCGCGGCGGTTCTCGACGACGTGCAGCTGCGGGCGCTTCCGGACATGGCCGACAGCCGGCTCCTGGCCCTGGCGTCCGGCCGGCGCCGCCGACGAACGCGATGAACGCATTGACGATCCCATGGTCATCCCCTCGCCTTCGTGCGGTGGCCGCGGCGGCCGTGGGCGCCATGTGCGCCGTGCGGTCCGCGGCCGTCGCGGACGTCGTCGTCGCCCCGCGCCTGTTCGGCGAAGCGACGGCGCCAGCGTTCGGGCAGCGGCCTGATCAGCTCGACGCCGCGCAGACGCACCGAGGCGGCGCGCGGGTTGCGCTCGCGCTCGGCGGCGTCGGCCATGACGGCGCCCTTCGTGACGGCCTTGAAGAACGGCTGCATGTCGTCGGGGACGACCGGCATGCCGGCGGGGACGTCGGCGTGCAGGCCCTGGTTCATGAAGGTCTTGACGGTGCGGTCCTCGAGCGAATGGTACGACTCGATGACGAGGCGGCCGCCGACGGCAAGGCGGTTCGCGATCTGCGGCAACGTGCGCGCGAGCTTGTCGAGCTCGCCGTTGACCTCGATGCGCAGCGCCTGGAAGACGCGCTTGGCCGGGTTGCCGCTCGCGCGGTGCGCCTGCGGGATCACGGCGTCGACGAGCGCGTTGAGCTGCGCCGAGGTCTCGAGCGGCCCGCGTTCGCGCACGGCGACGATGCGGCGCGCGATCTGGCGCGCGAAGCGCTCCTCGCCGTACTCCTTGAAGATATGGGCGAGCGCGTGCTCGTCGTAGTCGGCGAGCACGTCGCGCGCCGTCAGCGGCTGCGTCACGTCCATGCGCATGTCGAGCGGCGCGTCATGGGAATAGGAGAAGCCGCGCTCGCGTTCGTCGATCTGCAGGCTCGACAGGCCCAGGTCCATGAACACGGCGTCGACCCGGGCGACGTCCATGTCCGCGAGGACCTCGTCGAAGGCGTCGAAGGCGGCGTGCACCGGCGTGAAGCGGTCGGCCAGGCCTTCGGAGGCGATGCGCGCGCCCGCCATCGCGAGCGCCTCGGCGTCGCGATCGATGCCGATGAGCCGCGCCTCGGGGTTCGCCTTGAGGAACGCGATCGCGTGGCCGGCCAGGCCGAGCGTGCAGTCGACGGCGATCGAGCCGGGGGCGGCGAGCGCCGGCGAGACGAGCTCGACGCAGTCGCGCAGCAGCACCGGCTGGTGGATATGTGCGTAATCGGTCAAATCGGTCATCAGAACTCCATGTCCGGGAGCACGTCGTCGGTGATGTCGGCGTATCCCTGTTCGTTCTGCGCGAGATAGTCGTCCCACGCGTCGGCGTTCCAGATCTCGGCGCGCGTGCCGACGCCGATGACGACGATGCGCTCGCCCAGGCCGGCGTAGTCGCGCAGCATCGGCGGCACGCTGATGCGTCCCTGCCGGTCGATCTGCGTGTCGACGGCGCCGGACAGGAAGATGCGCAGGTACTGGCGCGCGGCGCGATCGCCCATCGACGTGCGCTGGATGCGGGCGGCGATGCGGCGGAACTCGCGGCGTGGCAGAATCGTCACGCAGCGTTCCTGACCGCGCGCGAGCACCATGCCCTCCCCCAGCTGCGTACGCATTTTCGCAGGCAACGCGACCCTTCCTTTGGCATCGATCTTCGGCGTGTAGGTTCCAAGCAGCAGCGGCGCGTCGCCGAACGGCCCGAAGGCCGCCTCGGCCGGCGCGTCGGTCGTCTCGTGCGTGGGGTGCGCGTCGGTGTGATCCGTCATCGCTCACCTCCGCACGCTCTCGACCGGACTCCGACCACTTGCTCAGACCACCACTCTACCCCACTGTTCCCCTAAACTCCCCACCGCGCGGCTAAACACGCCGTGAGCGTGACCCACGCCCCCGTTTCGTGCACGAAATCCGCACATCGCGCCCGTCGACGCGGCGCTGTTGCGCGTGTTTGCTACACTTGTACGGCTTAACTTTCCATCGAGGGGACGCACAAGAGCATGTCACAGTATTCATCGCAGCTGGAAGAGGAACAGGGAGCCGTCGACCGCGCCTACGGGCGTCTCGACGACCTGCGCGCGCAGGTGCGCAAGCGCCTGAGCGACGTGCGCGCGGCAGGGTCGCACGGCTCGCCGACGCAGCGCACCGAACGCGACTCCTTCGCGACGATGTACGAGGACCGCCTCGCGCAGCTGCGCGCCGTCGAGGACCGCCTCGTCTTCGGCCGCCTCGACGACACGGCCGGCCGCCGCCGCTACATCGGGCGCATCGGCCTGTCGGACGCCGACCACGAGCCGATCCTCACCGACTGGCGCGCCGAGGCGGCGCGGCCGTTCTACGAGGCGACGCCGTCGCATCACGGCGACATCGTCATGCGCCGCCACATCACGCTGCACTTCCGCGACGTCGTCGGCATCGAGGATGAGGTGCTCGACGTGCACTCCGAACACGTCAACGCCGCCTCCGAACAGGGCACGCTCACCGGCGAGGGCGCGCTGCTCGCCTCGCTCGGCTCGCGGCGCACCGGCAAGATGACCGACATCGTCGCGACGATCCAGGCCGAGCAGGACCGCATCATCCGCGCCGACATGCGCGGCGCGCTCGTCGTGCAGGGCGGCCCCGGCACCGGCAAGACGGCCGTCGCGCTGCACCGCGCCGCCTACCTGCTGTACACGCACCGCCGTCGTCTCGAACGTTCCGGCGTGCTCGTCGTCGGCCCGAGCGAGGACTTCCTGCACTACATCGACCAGGTGCTGCCGTCGCTGGGCGAGACCGGCGTCGTCAGCCGCACGATCGGCGAGCTCGTCCCCGGCGTCGTCGCCGAACGCGAGGACGAGCCGCACGTCGCGCGCCTCAAGGGGCAGCGCCGCATGGCGCAGATGGTCGCGAACGCCGTCGCCGCGCGCGAGCGCGTGCCCTCGAAGCTGCCGACGATCACCGTCAACGGCGTCAGCGTGACGATGCGCGCCGGAGACATCGAACAGGCGATCGCCGACGCGCGCCGCACGCGCCAGCCGCACAACAAGGCGCGCGAGACCTTCGTCACGTCGATGCTTGAGGCGATGCGCACGCGCGTCGCCGAACAGCTCGACTACACGCCCGACGCCGCCGAGATGGGCGACATCCTCGCGCAGCTGCGCATGAACGACCGTCTGCGCGTCACGCTCAACCTCGCGTGGCTGCCGATGAACGGCGCGTGGATGATCGACCAGATGTTCTCGAAGCCGGTGCAGATCCGCCGCTTCGCGCCGTGGCTGACCGACGAGCAGGTGCGGATGCTCACGCGCGAGCCGGGCGCGCCGCTGACGCGTTCGGACATCCCGCTGCTCGACGAGGCGCTCGAGCTGCTCGGCCCCGACCCGCACGAGGCCGCCCGGCGCGCCGCGCGCGACGCCCGGCGCGCCGAGGAGGAGCAGTACGCGCGCGACACGCTCGCGCAGGCCGGCATCGGCTCGGGCATCGTCACGTCGAAAATGCTCGCCGACGAGATGAGCGCCGACGACGTCGAGCTCGTCGCGACGCGCGCCGCCGCCGACCGCGAATGGACCTACGGCCACGTCGTCGTCGACGAGGCGCAGGAGCTCACGCCGATGGACTGGCGGATGCTGATGCGCCGCTGCCCGTCGCGCTCGTTCACGATCGTCGGCGACGTCGCCCAGACCTCGGCGCTCGGCGGCACGCGCGACTGGACGAAGTCGATGAACGCGCTGTTCGGCCCGAAGAACTGGGACCTCAAGGAACTGACGATCAACTACCGCAACCCGCGCGAGGTCTCCGACCTCGCGTCCGATTTCGCCCAGGGCGAAGGCCTGTACATCTCGACGGTCAAGGCGATCCGCTCGGTGCCCGACGCCGTCGAGCGCGCCGCCTTCGCCGACCGCGAGACGCTCTACCGCGCCGTCGGCGAACGGGTGCGCGCGCTCGCCGACGAGTTCGTCGATGACGGCGGCAGCGGACGCGTCGCCGTCATCACGCCTGACGAGATCGCCGACGCCGTGCACGCCGCCGTCGCCGACGGGCTGGACGCCCGTCCCGGTCTCGTCGACGACGAGGTCGTCATCGTCGGCACGCAGGCGGTCAAGGGCCTCGAATACGACGCGGTCGTCGTCGTCGAGCCCGGCGCGATCGCCCAGGAGGCGCCGTCGCGGCTGAGCGCGGCGGCCGACCTGTACGTCGCGCTGACGCGTCCGACGCAGCGTCTGCTTATACTACGGACAAACGATGATGAAACGCTGCTCAACCTCTAAGGTGGATTCCATGCCGAAAGCACTGTTACTGGAAAACATCCATCCGCTCGCCGCGCAGGCGCTGCGCGACCATGGCTTCGAAGTCGAGACGATGAAGGGCGCCCTCTCCGAGGACGAGCTCATCGACGCGCTCGACGGCGTCGACCTGCTCGGCATCCGATCCAAGACGACGGTGACGAGGCGCGTGCTCGACGCGCGCCCGACGCTGACGGCCATCGGATGCTTCTGCATCGGCACGAACCAGGTCGACCTTGCCGCCGCGGCGAAGGCCGGCGTCGCCGTGTTCAACGCGCCGTATTCGAACACGCGTTCCGTCGTCGAGCTCGTCGTCTGCGACATCATCTGCCTGATGCGCCGCATCCCCGCGCACACGCACCATATGAAGCACGGCCTGTGGGACAAGTCGGCCGCCGGCTCGCACGAGGTGCGCGGCAAGACGCTCGGCATCATCGGCTACGGCAACATCGGCTCGCAGCTGTCGGTGCTCGCCGAGGCGCTCGGCATGCACGTGCTGTTCTACGACATCGAGGAGAAGCTCGCCCTCGGCAACGCCGAACGCTGCGAGACGCTCGACGAGCTGCTCGAACGCTCCGACGCCGTCACGATCCATGTGGACGGCAGGAAGACGAACGTCGGCTTCTTCGGCGAGGACCAGTTCGCGCACATGAAGCAGGACGCGATCTTCATCAACTGCTCGCGCGGCTTCGTCGTCGACCTCGATGCGCTCAAGCGCCATCTCGACTGCGGCCACCTGTCCGGCGCGGCAATCGACGTGTTCCAGACCGAGCCGAAGAAGAGCGGCGATGAGTTCCATACGGTGCTCGCCGACGAGGACAACATGATCCTCACGCCGCACATCGGCGGTTCGACGCTCGAAGCGCAGGAGTCGATCGGCCAGTTCGTCTCCCAGCGTCTCGAGGACTACTGGACGAAGGCGTCGACGATGCTGTCGGTCAACCTGCCGCAGATCACGACCGGCCCATGCAAGGGCGCGGCACGCATCGCGCATCTGCACGACAACCTGCCGGGCATCCTCGCCGCCGTCAACCATGTGCTCGGCGAACAGGACATCAACATCTCGGCGCAGGCGCTCGGCACCGAAGGCGAGATCGGCTACGTCGTCACCGACGTCGCGACGGTCCCCGACGAGCAGGCGCTCGACGCGCTCGCCGCGATCCCCGGCACGATCCGCATGCGCGTCCTCGAGCACTGACGGACGCCGCACGCGCGCTTGTCATACAGGAAACACAGACATACGGAAGGAGGCCGCATGGTCGTCGCCCGGCGGACGGTCGCCGTCATCAGTGCACCGTCGCCGGCACATGGTCACTCCGCCTCGCGCAGATCGTCGATCGCGCGCTGGAAGTCATTGAGGTCCTCGAAGTTCTGGTAGACGCTCGCGAAGCGCAGATACGCCACCTCGTCGAGCTCGCGCAGCGGCTTGAGGATCGCCTTGCCGACCTGTTCGGACGGCACTTCGGCGATGCCCTGCGCGCGCAGGCTCTCCTCGACCTTCTGGCCAAGCTGCTTGAGGTCGTCCTCGTTGATCGGCCGGCCCTGGCAGGCCTTGCGCACGCCGGCGACGACCTTGTTGCGGTCGAACTGCTCGACGTTGCCCGAGCGTTTCCTCACGAGCAGCGTCGCCGTCTCGACGGTGCTGAAGCGGCGCCCGCATTTGGGGCATTCGCGCCGTCGCCGGATCGAATGGCCGTCGTCGCTGATGCGCGTGTCGATCACCTTGGTATCGGGGTTCTGGCAGAAAGGACAATACATATCTGCAACAATAGCGGCAAGCGCTCCCTTTGCGCCCGACCGCGCGCCGCCGCGCACGCCGACTCCTGCATGCGATATGAGATGAAGGTTTCGTTTCTCCTTCCCCACACACTTGTCGAGATCGGGTCCATACGCAGTTTTCCACATTAATCAGCGACGCCGAATCATACACGTATATCACGGAATCTGTGTCATTCATATCGAAGAGACGATTGGATTACAAAGACCTCAGATTCTGAATGAGATTCTTTGCCACATGCTCTCCATCTTGCGGCACGCAACATAGAAGCCTCGCTGGTTAAAATATAATCAAGAAAAGCAAAGAAGCGAAAGGGGAGGGAAGATTGCGTCATCCTATTTCACATGAGCAGCTATACACGGATTATGGCTCAATACTCACCATTGCACAGATCATTACCATTCTAGGCATTCTCAGCTTCGGCGCGGTAGAGACATACATGGCTTATCGATTCTTCAGTTCGCATATCGAGCAGAGCTCAGGTCTGGCTATGGTATGGATTCGCCTCGCCCTCTACCCGATTTTCACCCTAATCGTCGCCGCCGTGCCCCAACTCACGAAAGAACCCTGGAAATGAAAAAGAAAATTATCACTTTCATAGTGTAATCCTGACAATTCTCGCCAGTCCGTTCGTCCCCGTATCCGCCAACGCATCCGACGTAGGCGCCTCCACATCCGCGAGCACACTGAAAACCCTACAAGTTTCCCAAGTGACATCACGAGCACCTCAGACAGCATCGATCCACCTCCTGCACCAATAATCGAGCTGCCGGAGAACCAGAAAAGCACAATTGAAGAGCTCTCAACTTCATGTGCCGCCATGAGCGTCGCCTAATGCGGATCTACGCATTAGGCGACGGCGGTTTCCCCTCATTAAACAACGCCGGCCACGCTTGGATATCCATTACCAATTACAACGGATCCCCCCTTGAAAATAGGAGGATTGACCGTAGCCGACGGCAAATCCATCACCGTAGGCACATGGGGCAACACAAACCCTCACAGGACTTTGGCACAACGCAGAAGGATACGCGCAGAGCACCGGCGTGTGCTGGGGAGATGCTGTTTCTATCCAAAGACCCCTGAGACAGGAAGATCTCGCCATCGTGAATCAGAACATCACCGCGCATACAACATGGGGATTAGTCAACAACAACTGTTCGACTTTCGCATCACTTATTTGGAATTCAGTCGCCACTGAAGACGAAAAAGTCGATGCGGGAATGCTCAACATGCCAGGCAACCTTGTCGGCAGCATAAAGAAGGTGGGAGCAAACGTCAGTTGGTCCCTATACGCCGAAGGCTACCGAGTGCCTTTCGATTATCCGACATACTACGGAAATCCACCCATACGCAAGAATCCGACTTTTGACAATTCCTCCTCAAGCTCCTGAGTAACTCCAAGTCCCGGACAGCCAAGCTCGATGGCCGTGCGCGCATCGTCGCGACGGTCATCGTCACATGCCCATCGGCAGGACGAGGTGCTGGCCGGGGCTGAGCGCGGCCGAGTCCAGGTCGTTCAGCGCCATCAGTTCGGCCACGCCGTCCTGCGCGTTCGCATAGCCGCACCAACGCGCGATCGACCACAACGTGTCGCCGGAGCGCACCGTATAGTGCACGACGGCGGCATCGGCGGCATCGGAAGCCGTCGCCTGCGTTCCGGCGGCCGCAGGCGAGCGCCCGCCGGACCAGGCGCCGCTGCCCCACAGCGCGAAGGACGTCGCGCACGCCAGCAGCACGATGACGAGCATGCGCATATGGCGCGCGAACCAGCCGCGCACCGGCGCCGCGACGGCGTGCTCGCCGCTGCGCAGACGGATGCGATCCGCCCGTTCGGGCGCCGGCACATCGAGGACCACGCAGCTTCGGCCCATGTCACAGCCGGTCGCTATCGTCCGCATCCCACGAGTCTCCATACGAGCCACCTTTCGAACATCTGTTCTCTCCGTGGCTTCGATATTCGCACGGATGTTCGATTTCGTCAAGCCGGATTCGAACATCTGTTTGATTTCCTCGGCGTTTCGCGGTATCGTGGCTAGCAACGAAAGGACATGCCATGCACAGCACCGAACCACAGCGGGAGCAGACGGGCAACGCCGGCCCGCAGGAGCCACTCACCGAGCGCCAACGGCGCGTGTACGACGCGATCCGCGACCTGATCTCCCGTCAGGGATTCGCGCCTTCGCTGCGCGAGATCGGCCAGGCCGCGGGACTCAAGAGCACGTCGTCGGTCCAGCATCAGCTGCAGGTGCTCGAACTCAAGGGCTACATCCGCCGCGACGCGAACAAGGGCCGCGCGATCGAGATCATCGGGCCGCAGGACGTGCCGGTCTCCTTCGGCGCCGAGCTGCAGCCCGAGGGCGACGCCTATCTGGCCTCGCGCGACGTGCCGCTCGTCGGCGCGATCGCCGCCGGCACACCGATCACGGCCGAGCAGCATGTCGAGGACGTCATGCGCCTACCGGTGCGGCTCACCGGCACCGGCAACCTGTTCATGCTCGAGGTGCACGGCGATTCGATGATCGACGCCGCAATCTGCGACGGCGACTTCGTCGTCGTCCGCGAGCAGCAGGACGCCGAGAATGGCGACATCGTCGCCGCCCTGCTCGGCGACGAGGCGACCGTCAAGACCTTCCGCCAGGAGCACGGCCACATCTGGCTCATCCCCCACAACCCGAACTATTCGCCGATCGACGGCACGCACGCCCAGATCATGGGCAAGGTCGTCACTGTGCTGCGCAGGCTGTAGCCGCGTCCCCGCCGGTCACGATCCACGCCGATTCACGAATGGATGCGCGAGGCGCTTTCGTTCGTGTAGCCCTCCGGTTCGAGCTGGAAGGTCGTGTGCGGGATCGAGACCGGGAAATGCTCGCGCAGGCAGTCCTGCATCCGGTGCAGCACCTCGCCGGCCTGCTCCATCGTCATGTCGCGGTCGACGACGACGTGCGCGGTGAGGATCGGCATGCCGGTCGCGACGACGCTCGCATGCAGGTCGTGCACGGCGATCACATGCGGCACCTGCTGCAGATGCTCGCGTACCTTGTCCAGGTCGAGCCCTTCGGGCGTCTCCTCGAGCAGCACGCGCATCGCGTCGCGCACGAGGATGAAGGCACGCGGGATCATCAGCAGCGCGATGAACGCGCCGGCGATCGCGTCGAAGCCGTCCCAGCCGGTCGTCATCATGACGACGGCCGAGACGATGACGGCCACCGAGCCGAGCGCGTCGTTGCACACCTCGAGGAACGCGGCGCGCATGTTCATGTTGTCGCCCGACCGTGCGCGCAGCACGAGGATCGAGCCGACGTTCGCGGCCAGGCCGAGGATGCCGAAGAACAGCAGCAGCCGCACGTCGTGGATCGTGTCCGATTCAGCGCCGAACAGACGCATGCCGGCCTCGACGAGCGCATACAGGCCGACGAACAGCAGCAGCACGCCACCGCCGGCGGCCGTGATGACCTCGAGGCGCGCCCATCCCCATGTGCGCGCGTTGTTCGGCCGGCGGCGCATCAGATAGGCGGTGAGCGTCGACGCGGCGAGCACCGAGACGTCGGTCATCATATGGCCGGCGTCGACGAGCAGCGCGAGCGAGCCGGTGACGACGGCGCCGACGACCTCGGCCACGAAGATCGTGCCGGTCAGGATCAATGTCGTCGTCAGTCTGCCGGCATGGTCCATCCCCTTGCCCGCCATGTCCGTGTCCGTGTGTGTGTGCGTGCGCGCCATGTCATCTCCCTGTCGTCTTCCATCCTCGATGCCGATCCGGCGCGCCGGATCGGCCCTTGCCGTCCGGCGCCGTCGCTGTTGCACATCCTAGGACGCCGTCCCCGGCGTGGCAATAGCCGAGGATGCGGGCGGCGCGTTGGCGGAGCGGCCCTTCCGCCCCACAACGCCGAGGGTCGGCCTTCCGATCGATCGCTCGATCGGAAGGCCGACCCTCGAAAGCCGTCATTCGCGGATCCATACGGATCCGCCGTCATGGCCGGATCAGAAGCCGAACTGCGCGGCCGTCTCCTTGAGCGTCTCGGCGGAGCGCTTGAGCTCGGCGAGCTCATGCTCGGAGACCGGCGTGTTGATGCGCGAGTTCACGCCGTTGCGGTTGAGCAGCGTCGGCACCGACATGCACACGTCGGAGATGCCGTGGAAGTTGGTCAGCAGCGAGGACACCGGCAGGATGCGGTTCGAGTCCTTGAGGATCGCGTCGACGATGTCGACGCCGGACATCGCGATCGCGTAGTTCGTCGCGCCCTTGCCGTTGATGATCTTGTACGCGGCGTTCTTGACCTCCTGATGGATCTGCTCGCGCATCGCGGCGTCGAGCGGGGCGTGGCCCGGCAGCGGCTGCCAGTCGCACATCGGGACGCCACCGATCGTCGCCGAGGCCCACAGCGGAACCTCGGAGTCGCCGTGCTCGCCGGCGATATAGGCGTGGACGTTCTTGACGTTGACGCCGGTCTGCTGCGCGATCAGGAAGCGCAGACGCGCGGAATCGAGGTTCGTGCCCGAGCCGAAGATCTGGTTCGACGGCAGGCCCGAGAGCTTCATCGAGACATGGGTGACGACGTCGACCGGGTTCGTGATGAGCATGTAGATCGCATTCGGGGCGACCTTGACCATGTTCGGGATGATCGACTTCATGATGTTGATCGTCGCGCCGGCCAGGTCGAGGCGGGACTGGCCCGGCTTCTGGCGTGCGCCTGCGGTGATGACGACCATGTCCGCGTCGCGGCAGATCTCCGGATCGTCGGAGCCGTCGATCGAGACGGTCGGGAAGAAACTCGAGCCGTGCTGCATGTCGAGCACCTCGGCCTCGACGCGCTCCTTGGCGATGTCCTGCAGGACGATCTCGCGGGCGATGCCGCGCTCGGCGGCGGCGAAGGCGAGTGTGGAGCCGACGGCTCCTGCGCCGACGATCGCGAGCTTTGTGGGCTTAATGGGTGAATCCACCATGATAAAACCTCTCAATAATAATCACCGACGATCCGCTTGTGGCGGATGCGTACTTCATTCGCTGTTCACTGTATCAGACGGGTCCCGTGTTCACGGTTCGAAAAAACGGTGCCGGGGCCGCTCCCCCGCTGCTTTCGTACCCCGATGCCGACAGCGCCGTCGGCGACCTTCGGGGCTTCCATCATGGCTATACGAGATCCCCGGCCGCGCAAACGTGTGCAGCCGGGGATCGTTGCGTGTCGTCGGCGGCCGCCGACGCGCGCCGTCAGTCCCCGTCGACGGCCTGGTCCATGACCTGCGCGGCGAGATGCTCGTCGACGTCCGCCTGCAGCATGACGCCGTCGTCGCGGTATTCGACCGATTCGACGTTGCCGTATTCGCGGATCCTCGACAACAGCGAACCGGCCGCGTACGGCAGCAGCGCCTCGACGTGCACGTTCGGCTTCGGCAGCATCCCCTCGACGTGCGCGCGCAGCGCGTCGACGCCGTCGCCGCTCGCCGACGAGACGAGGAACGCGTCCGGCGCGAGGCGGTGCAGCCGTTCGCGCGCCACGTCGTCGATGAGGTCGGTCTTGTTGAACACGGTGACGACCGGCAACCGCTCGACGCCGTCGATCGTACGCAGCACCTCGTTGACGGCGTCGATCTGCCCGAAGGGGTCGGGATGCGACGCGTCGACGACGTGGACGATGAGGTCGGCGTCGGCGATCTCCTCGAGCGTCGACTTGAAGGCTTCGACGAGCTGCGTCGGCAGCCGGCGCACGAAGCCGACCGTGTCGACGTATGCGTACAGGCGCCCGTCCTTCGCGCGCGCACGGCGCACGGCCGTGTCAAGCGTCGCGAACAATGCGTTCTCGACGAGCTCGTCGGAGCCGGTGAGCCTGTTCGTCAGCGACGACTTGCCGGCGTTCGTGTAGCCGACGACGGCGATCGTCGGCAGTCCGTACTTGCGCCTCGAGCCGCGCTTGACCTCGCGCGACGGCGCCATCTGCGCGATCTGGCGGCGCAGATGCGCGATGCGCGTGCGGATGACGCGGCGGTCGAGCTCGATCTTCGTCTCGCCCGGGCCGCGCGAGCCGATGCCGCCGTCGGCGCCGGCGGCGCGTCCGCCGGCCTGGCGCGACAGCGCCGCGCCCCAGCCGCGCAGTCGCGGCAGCATGTACTGCAGCTGCGCGAGCTCGACCTGCGCCTTGCCTTCGCGCGACGTCGCGTGCTGCGCGAAGATGTCGAGGATGACGGCCGTCCTGTCGACGACCTTGACCTTCGTCGCGTCCTCGAGCGCGCGACGCTGGCTCGGCGGCAGGTCGTCGTCGACGATGATCGTGTCGGCCTCGTTGACCGCGACGATGTCGGCGATCTGCTTGGCCTTGCCTGCGCCCACATAGGTGGCCGGGTCGGGACGCGAACGCTGCTGCAGCACGGCGTCGCACACGACGGCGCCGGCCGTCTGCGCGAGCGCGGCGAGCTCGCGCATCGATTCCTCGGCCTCGCGCTGCGTGCCGGTGCGCGCCGACCAGACGCCGACGAGCACGACGCGTTCGAGGCGCACCTTGCGGTATTCGACTTCGGTGACGTCCTCGAGCTCGCCGAGGCCGATGACGTGCTTGAGTTCGTTGCGCGATTCCCTTTCGCGCCAGATTTCGCTTTCGGCGCCGTCCGCATGCCCCTCCTCGAGCAGCACGTCGGACTGGTCGGCGAGCACGTCACGGCCCGCCTGCGGCCCGAAGGCCGCCTTGTCTTCGTCGTCGAAGGTGTTCAATGTGGTCAAATACTACCTCGTCCTTGCTTGGAAACTTACTGAGCCCTGATTATCATCGGATAAGCAGACATGCCAGTATACAGCAGAGCGAAGCGGAGCACCATGGCGCACATCGAATCCCCACAGGTGAACGAACAGTACTTCTCGGCCGCGCCGTCGTCGAAGGACGTGCGGCGCGAGATGCGGGTGACGCTGCGCGGCCATGACGTCCGCGTCGAGACGTCGAACGGCGTCTTCTCGGCGCACCGCGTCGACCTCGGCACGTCGGTGCTGCTGCGCCACGCGCCGCAGCCGCCCGCACACGGCGACTTCCTCGACATCGGCTGCGGATGGGGCGCGATCAGCCTCGCGCTCGCGCTCGAGTCCCCCGAGGCCGAGGTCTACGCAATCGACGTCAACGAACGCGCGATCGAACTGACCGAGCGCAACGCCGAGCTCAACGGCTGCACGAACATCCACGTCGGCGAGGCCGACGACGTGCCCGACGGGCTCGAGTTCGAGCTCATCTGGTCGAACCCGCCGATCCGCATCGGCAAGGAGGAGCTGCACACGCTGCTGATGACATGGCTGCCCCGGCTGGCCGCCGACGGCCACGCCTATCTCGTCGTGCAGAGGAACCTCGGCTCCGATTCGCTGATGCGCTGGCTCGCCGACGCGCTGTCCGACGCCTACACGGTCGGCAAGTACGCCAGCTCGAAGGGCTACCGCGTCATCGAGGTGCACCGCCTGCCCTGACGGCATTACGCGGCGCATGGACGGCAACGCGGACGGAGACCGCACGCCGCAGGGGCATCGCGTGCGGATCGCCGCGGATGCCCTCCCCCGCCCATGCGGTCGCATCGGCGCCACGGCGATACGCCGACGGGAACACATCAGTAATTCAGCATTCAGTACCACGGAAAGCACAACGCACAGCATCATATGAAATTCTCATATCCAGAAGAACTGCCGGTCAGCGGCGCGCGTGACGCGATCGCCGAAGCCGTGCGCCACGCGCAGGTCGTCATCGTCTCCGGCCAGACCGGCTCGGGCAAGACGACGCAGCTGCCGAAGATCCTGCTCGAACTCGGCCGCGGCGCGCACGGCCGTCAGATCGTGCACACGCAGCCGCGTCGTCTCGCGGCGCGCACCGTCGCCGAACGCATCGCGAGCGAGCTTGGCGTGCATCTGGGCGACGAGGTCGGCTACCAGGTGCGCTTCACCGACGAGTCGTCGCCGAAGACGCGGCTGCGCGTCGTCACCGACGGCATCCTGCTCGCGCAGATCCAGCGCGACCCGAAGCTCACACGCTACGACACGATCGTCATCGACGAGGCGCACGAGCGCACGCTCAACATCGACTTCCTGCTCGGCTATCTGACGGCGCTGCTGCCCGAACGGCCCGACCTCAAGCTCATCATCACGTCGGCGACAATCGATTCGGTCAAGTTCCAGAAGCATTTCGAGGACGCGCTGAAGAAGCCGGTGCCGGTCATCGAGGTCTCCGGACGCACCTATCCGGTCACGATCTGCTACGAGCCGCTCGGCGGCGCGCCGGCGCTGATGAGCCATGTGCCCGGCTTCGCCGACGTCCATATGGACGCGGCCGGCGGCGAACGCGACGCCGACGCCGACGTGCCGACCGCCGTCGCGCGCGCCTGCGTCGAACTCGTGACGGTCTCGGCGCACGACCGCGGCCCGCGCGACATCCTCGTGTTCGCGGCCGGCGAGCGCGACATCCGCGACTATGAGCAGGCGATCCGCCATGCCTTCGGCCCGCGCTGCGCCGACATGCGCCGCCCGGACGCGATCGAGATCGTGCCGCTGTTCGCGCGCCTGAGCGCGAAGGACCAGCATCGCGTCTTCGAATCGCACAGCCACCAGCGCATCGTCATCGCGACGAACGTCGCCGAGACGTCGCTGACGGTGCCGGGCATCCGTTACGTCGTCGACCCCGGCCTCGCGCGCATCTCTCGCTATTCGAAGAGCGCGAAGGTGCAGCGTCTGCCGATCGAGCCGATCTCGCAGGCGAGCGCCGACCAGCGTTCGGGCCGATGCGGCCGCATCGCCGACGGCATCGCGATCCGCCTGTATTCCGCCGAGGACTACGAGAGCCGCCCGCGATTCACCGAACCGGAGATCCTGCGCACGTCGCTCGGCGCCGTCGTATTGCACATGCTGTCGGTCGGCGTCGCGCACACGGCGCGCGACATCACCGACTTCGGCTTCATCGACCCGCCGGACATGAAATCGGTCTCCGACGGCATCAACGAGCTGACCGAGCTGCAGGCGATCTCGCGCACGCGCGGCGACATCCGCCTGACGCACACCGGCCGCCAGCTCGCGCGCATCCCGATCGACGTGCGTCTGGGACGCATGCTCATCGAGGCGGCGCGTTCGACGACGCCGAACACGCTCGCCGCGCTCATCGTCGTCGTCGCGTTCCTGAGCCTGCAGGATCCGCGCGAACGTCCCGAGGAGGCGCGCGAGGAGGCCGACCGCATCCACAACCGCTACGCCGACCCGACGAGCGACTTCCTGACGGCGCTCAACATCTGGGATCGTGCGTTCGGCGCCGACGGCGAACGCAGCGGCAACGCGCTGCGCCGCCTGTGCAAGCACGAGTTCCTCCACTATCTGCGCATGCGCCAGTGGCGCGACCTCGTCACGCAGCTGCGCGAACTGTGCCGCGAGCTCAAGTTCAAGGTCGGCGAGCCGATCCCGGTCTCACGCCCCGACGAGGCGGTGCGCGCACTGCCAATCAACCAGCAGGCCGCGCATGCGCTGTGCTGCTCATGGGACGGCCAGGGCATCCACCGCGCGATGCTCGCCGGCCTGCTGTCGATGATCGGCATGCAGGTCGTGCGCGAGCCGAAGGCCTCCGACTACGCGAACCTCAAGGGCGCCGCGCGCGCACGTGCGCTCAAACGTGCCCAGAAGACGGCGAAGAACGACTATCAGGGCGCGCGCGGCACGCATTTCGCGCTGTTTCCGGCCTCGGCCGTCGCCAAGTCGACGCCGCCGTGGGTCATGAGCACCGAACTCGTCGAGACGAGCCGGCTGTGGGCGCGCTACAGCGCGCAGATCGACCCGGCGTGGGCCGAGCCGCTCGCCAAGGGGCTGACGCGCACGACCTACGCGCAGCCGCATTGGTCGGCGTCGCGCGGCAGCGCCGTCGCCGAGGCGAAAGTGCTGCTCTACGGCCTGCCGATCGTGCAGGGCCGTCAGGTGCAGTGGGGGCGCATCAACCCGCTCGAGGCGCGCGACTTCCTGATCCGCCAGGGTCTCGTTGAAGGCGAGATCCAGCAGCGTTTCGCCTACGACGGATTCGTCGAGCGCAACCGGCAGATCGTCGCCGACGCGCAGGACGATGCGAGCCGCACGCGCCAGCTCGCGCAGAGCGTCAACGACGAGGACCTCTTCGACTTCTACAACGCGTCGATCCCGCAGGACGTGACGAGCGTCGCCGACCTGGGCAAATGGTGGAGGGCCGAACACGAGACCAATCCGCATCTGCTCGACTTCGACCCGTCGAAGGTCGAGCGTCTGCTCGACGCCGAATCCTACGATCCGGGCGACTTCCCCGACCATTGGGTCACCGTCGGCTCCGACGGCCGCGCGATCGAGCTGCGACTGAGCTACGTCTACGACACGAACGACGAGGCCGACGGCGTCAGCGTCCACATCCCGATGACGGCGCTGTCGCGCGTCTCGCCCGAGGAGTTCAGCTGGAACGTGCCCGGTCTGCGCCGCGAACTCATCGTCGCGCTCATCAAGGCGCTGCCGAAGACGCTGCGCGTGCAGTTCGTGCCCGCGCCGGACACGGCCGCGAAGATCGACGACTGGATCGGCGCGCACTACCCCGAGCAGCCGGGCTCCGGCACATGCGAACGGCCGGCCGAGGCCCCCGACGGCCAGTGGCCCGACTTCCTCCATGTGTTCACGAAGGCGGCGATCGCCGTCGTCGGCGCGCAGATCCATCCCGAGGTCCTCGACGATCTCGCCGCGAAGCTGCCTCCGTATCTGCGCATGACCTTCGTCATCGAGCAGCCGATGCCGCGCCCGAAGCACGGACGGCGACGCGAGCGCGTCATGCCGAAGGTCGTCGCGAGCGGCAAGTCGCTCGCCGAGCTGCAGCGTCGCTTCGCCGCCGAGGCGCAGGTCTCGGCGCGGCAGGTCGTCAAGCGTCAGGCCCAGCAGGCCGCCGACGCCGGCGCGATCGTCAAGCAGGCGGACCTGCTGCGCAACGCCGGCGCCACGACGCGTTCGCGCGAGCAGATGCTGTGGGACGGCGCGCTCGACCGTCTGCGGCTGCCGGCAGAACGCATCTCGTCGCGCTGGCTCGGCGCCGAGGCGCTGCGCCTGGCGGCCGCGCCCTACGACGACACGAAGCAGCTCGTCGAGGACCTGCAGCGCGCCGCCGTCAAGCGGCTGCTGCCGGACATCGGCGAGCTCAAGGACGACGCGGCGCTTGCGCAGGCCGTCGCCGGCGTCGAACAGGTCTACGAGGACACCGTCTACGCCGTCGCGAAGGACGTCGTCGCGATCCTCGAACAGTACGCGAAGGTCGACAAGGCGGTGAGCGGGCCGGCGGACCTGCCGATGCTGTCGGTGCTCCAGTCGATCCGCGAGCACATCGCGACGCTCGTCAACCCCGGGTTCATCGGACGCACGCCGCCGCTCGCGCTGCCGAGGATCGGCGTCTATCTGCGCGCCGACCTGATGCGGCTCGACAAGGCGAAGGCCGACAAGAACCGCGACGTGCGCTGGGCGTGGCAGGCCGACGAGGCGAAACAGCTCGTCGACGACGCGACGGCCAAGGCGGACGCGATGCCCGCCGGCGCAGCGCGCGACGAGGCCCAGGCGAAGGCGACGCGCGCACGGTGGCTGCTCGAGGAGTTCTGCGTCTCGCTGTGGGCGCAGGAGCTCGGCACGAACCAGCCGGTGAGCATGCAGCGCATCGCGAAGGCGCTGCGCTGAGCGGCGGCGGAAAGGAAGGACGATGGCAGCATCGAAGGGCACGCCGAAGCAGGGACCGCACAAGCCGCGGCGCACGAGGCCGTCGCAGCCGACGTCGGGATCGACGCGTCCGGCGGCGCAGCGCAGGACGAAGCCGGCGAAGCCGGGATCGGCGGCGGCGAAGGGCGGCGGCGCCGCGGCGAAATCGTCGTCGGCGAAGAAGACGTCGGCGGCGAAGCAATCGTCCGCGAAGTCCGCCGCGGCGAAGTCCATGTCGATTAGGCGGAAGCCGGCGAAGAAACCGTCGGCGAAGCGGACGCCGCGGGCCGGCACCTTCGCGGCGCGCATCGCCGACCGTCGTCAGCTGTCGCGCGCGCAGCGCTCCTTGGCGCGGCTCACCGCGCGCTGGAAGGGCGGATCGGTCGTCGAACGCGTGGCGATGGCGACGGTCGGCGTGCTCGCGGCCGCCGTCGCGATCGCGCTCGTCGTCGCCGTCGTCCATGTCGTCTCCGGACGCGTCGAGCTGTCCGAGGCGAAGGCGAGGCAGGTCGAGCTCACCGAGACCTACGACTTCGACCCCGGCGACATCATCTCGGACGAGCAGTTCTTCGACGGCGACGCGATGGACGAGGCGCAGGTGCAGGCCTTCCTCGACGAGCAGGGCGCCGCATGCACGAAGGACTCGTGCCTGCGCGCGCGGCGATTCAAGGTCGAGCGGCGCGCGGCGAACGACTATTGCCGCGAATATCCGGGCGCGAGGCACGGACAGTCGGCGGCCGCGATCATCACGGCGGCGTCGAAGGCCTGCGACGTCTCGCCGAAGGTGCTGCTCACGATGCTGCAGAAGGAGCAGCAGCTCGTCACCGAGACGAATCCGAAGGACTTCCAGTTCAGGTCGGCGATGGGACTGAGCTGCCCCGACGACGACCACTGCGACCCCGAATACGCCGGCTTCTTCAGGCAGGTCTTCGGCTCGGCGGAACGCTACCAGTACTACGTGCACCATGAGGACCGCTACGACTTCCACGCCGGGCGGCTCAACTTCGTCCGCTTCAGCCCGGACGTCTCGTGCGGCGGCGCGAACGTGTACATCGAGAACAAGGCGACGGCGCTGCTGTACATCTACACGCCCTACCAGCCGAACGACGCGGCGCTCGCCGCCGGCGCAGGCGAGGGCGACGCCTGCTCGACCTACGGCAACCGCAACTTCTCGATCATCTACTCGAACTGGTTCGGCGACCCAAGAAAGGCATAGTGAACGGCCGCCGGCGGCAGTATGTGGGTATACCCACGCACAGAAGACCACGGATGACGGCTCAAACGGCATTCCATTGGGTGAGCTTACGCACAGCATGCCGTAGCGGCATGCAAAAAGCGGCGGTCCGTGACCGGTCATAGAAGACCCGGCACGGACCGCCGCAATGCATCGGCGGCGGGCGTCGATCAGAGCTTCGCGAGGTACTTGCGCAGCTCGAACGGCGTCACCTGGCTGCGGTACTCCTCCCACTCCTTGCGCTTGTTGCGGATGAAGTACTCGAAGGCGTGTTCGCCGAGCACGTCGGCCACGAAATCGGACTTCTCCATGATGCGCAGCGCCTCGTCGAGCGATTCGGGCAGCGGCTGGATGCCCATCGCCTGACGTTCGGCGTCGGTGAGCTCCCAGACGTCGTCGCTCGTCGGCTCGCCGAGTTGCATCTTCTTCTCGATGCCGTCGAGGCCGGCGGCGAGCAGCACCGAATACGCCAGATACGGGTTCGCGCCCGGGTCGAGCGCACGGAACTCGATGCGCGCCGAATTGCCCTTGCCCGGCTTGTACTGCGGGATGCGCAGCAGTGCGGAGCGGTTGTTGTGGCCCCAGCAGATGTAGCTCGGCGCCTCGTTGCCGCCCCACAGGCGCTTGTACGAGTTGACGAACTGGTCGGTGACCGCGCAGATCTCGGCCGCATGGTGCAGGATGCCGGCGGCGAACTGGCGCGCCGTCAGCGACATGTTGAACTCCTGGCCCGCCTCGTAGAACGCGTTCGTGTCGCCTTCGAACAGGCTCAGATGCGTGTGCATGCCCGAGCCCGGCGCGTCGGCGAGCGGCTTGGGCATGAAGCTCGCATGGATGCCGCGTTCAAGCGAGATCTCCTTGACGACGGTGCGGAACGTCATGATGTTGTCGGCGATCGTCAGCGCGTCCGCATAGCGCAGGTCGATCTCGTTCTGACCCGGACCTGCCTCATGGTGCGAGTACTCGACCGAGATGCCCATCTGCTCGAGCATGTTCACGGTCGCGCGGCGGAAGTCCATGCCGGGGCTGCGCGGCACATGGTCGAAGTAGCCGCCCTGATCGATCGGCACCGGTGTGAGCGACCAGTCGTCCTGCTTCTCGAACAGGTAGAACTCGATCTCCGGGTGCACATAGAACGTGAAGCCCTTCTCCTTCGCCTTCGACAGCGCACGCTTGAGCACATGCCGCGGATCGGCGAGCGACGGCTCGCCCTCCGGCGAGAGGATGTCGCAGAACATGCGCGCCGTGCCCTGCGGGCCGCCGCGCCACGGCAGGATCTGGAAGGTGCTCGGATCGGGCTTGACGATCATGTCGTCCTCGGAGACGCGCGTCATGCCCTCGATCGCCGAACCGTCGAACCCGATGCCCTCCTCGAACGCGGCCTCCAGCTCCGCAGGCGCGATCGCGACCGATTTGAGCGTTCCCAACACGTCCGTGAACCACAGGCGAATGAAACGTACATCGCGCTCTTCCACGGTCCTGAGCGCGAACTCTTGCTGTTTGTCCATGCCGTTCATCGTTCCATGCCGATGTTACGGCAGATGTTAACAATCATATGGCGGACGGACGCCGCCGCCGGGCGCGAGGCGGATGTGCGGCGCGGCCACCGCGGGCGCCTCACTCCCCCGCCACCGACGCGTCGCATGGTCGCCGCGCGCCCGGCGGCGCGCCTGCGCGCTATCGTTGCGGGTATGACGCATATGAACGGAAACATCGTCGTATCCAGCCCCGACGACCCGGTCGTCGACATCACCACATGGCGGCAGTCGCCGACGCCGCGCTCGCGTGCGCGCGCCGGCATCGAGGCGCGCCAGAAGGCGCCGCTCGACGCGCACGCCGTGTGGAAGGTCGTCAAGGGACGGCGCGACGTCATCGGCCTGCTCGAGGAGCAGTCGAAGACGCGTCTGCGCAGCCTCATCCCGCTGCGCTACCACCGGATGAGCGATTCGGCGTTCACGTTCTACCGCGGCACCGCGCTCATCATGGCGAACGACCTCGCGCGCACGCCGGTCACCGGCATCCCGGTGCAGGCCGTCGGCGACGCGCACATCGGCAACTTCGGCATCTTCTATTCGCCGACGATGCATCTCGTCTTCGACATCAACGACTTCGACGAGACGACGACCGGACCGTGGGAGTGGGACATCAAACGCCTCGCCGTCTCCATCGAGATCTGCGGACGCGCGAACGACATCTATTCGAAGGACCGTCACAAGGCGGTGCGCGACTGTGTGAAGACCTACCGCGACTACATCGACCAGTTCTCGAAGATGCGCTACCTCGACATGTGGTACGACCATCTCGACATCGAGAACACGCTCGACCAGTTCGAGTCGTCGGCGCACGGCAAACGCAACCGCACATTGCGCGCGGCCGTCATGAAGGCGAAGTCGAAGGATTCGGCGAGCGCGACGGCGAAACTCACCTATCTCGACGGCGACCGTCTGCGATTCCGTTCGATGCCGCCCGAGCTCGTGCCGATCAACGAACTCGAAGGCTACGACGACATCGACGCGCTGCAGCAGCGCCTCGACCAGCTGTTCGCGTCCTACCACGATTCGCTGTACGAGGACCGCCGCCATGTGCTCAGCCAGTACCACTACCAGGACACGGCGCGCAAGGTCGTCGGCGTCGGTTCGGTCGGCACGCGCGCGTGGGTGTCGGTGCTCACCGGCCGCGACATCGACGATCCGCTGATGCTGCAGATGAAGGAGGCCACCGATTCCGTACTCGAGCATTTCGTCGGCCGCTCGCGCTACCCGTCGCACGGCGAGCGCGTCGTGCAGGGCCAGAAGCTGATCCAGACGACGGCCGACATCATGCTCGGCTGGACGAAGTTCGTCGCCAACGACGGCAACCCGCGCGACTACTATGTGCGCCAGCTGTGGAACGGCAAGGGTTCGATCGACATCAACCATCTGAACGCCGTGTCACTGAACGACCTCGGCCGCATGTGCGCGTGGTGCCTCGCGCACGCGCACGCGCGCAGCGGCGACAGCATCGCGATCGCGAACTATCTGGGCGGCACCGACGCCTTCGACGTCGCGATGACGAGCTTCGCCGACTCCTACGCCGACCAGAACGAGGAGGACTACCGCGTCTTCAAGCAGATGATCAAGGACGGCGAGCTGCCCTGCGCGAAGGACTGACGTCGTACATATATATAAGCGTCGGCGGCCGGCTGCGGAAACGATCCCCCGCAGCCGGCCGCCGACGCCTGCATATGGCTTCGCGTCACTCGCCGTTCGCGACGGCGAGCGCCTCCTGAAGCGTGAAAGCACCAGCGTAGAGCGACTTGCCGAGGATCGCCGAGTCGACGCCGCAGTCGGCGAGCGCGGCGATCGCGCGCAGGTCGTCGAGCCTGGCGATGCCGCCCGAGGCGGTCACCTTCGCGTCGGTGCGTCCGCCGACCTCGCGCAGCAGGTCGATGTTCGGGCCGCTCATCATGCCGTCGCGTGTCACGTCGGTGACGACGTAGCGCGAGCAGCCGGCGTCGTCGAGGAACTTCATCGTCTCGAAGAGGTCGCCGCCCTCCTTGACCCAGCCGCGCGCGGCGAGCGTGTGGCCGCGCACGTCGAGGCCGACGGCGACGCGGTCGCCGAACTCGGCGATGACGCGTGCCGTCCAGTCGGGGTTCTCGAGCGCGGCCGTGCCGATGTTGACGCGCGCGGCGCCGGCGTCGAGCGCGGCGCGCAGCGAGTCGTCGTCGCGCACGCCGCCGGACATCTCGATGTTGACGCGGTCGCCGAGCTCGTGGACGATCGCGCGCAGCTGCGCGCGGTTGTCGCCGGTGCCGAAGGCGGCGTCGAGGTCGACGAGATGGATCCACTGCGCGCCGGCGTCCACCCAGGTGCGGGCGGCCTCGAGCGGCGAGCCGTAGTCAGTCTCGGATCCGGATTCGCCCTGACGCAGGCGCACGGCCTTGCCGTCGCGCACGTCGACGGCGGGAAGAAGGGTCAATGGCATGGGTTTGCTTCCTTCGAATCGATTGGTCGGATGGTTGTCGGGGATGATGGTCGGCGCGGGGCCGTCAGGTCACAGCACGGCCGCCCAGTTGCGCAGCAGCTTGGCGCCGGCCTGCGCCGACTTCTCGGGATGGAACTGCGTGACGAACAGCGGGCCGTGCTCGTAGGCGGCGACGAAGCGGTCGCGGCCGTAGTCGCACCAGGCGACGCGTTCGGGGCTGTCGGCGAAGTCGATCATGTATTCGCTCGTGTCGACCGGACGCACCTCGTGCGCCGCGTAGGAGTGCACGTAGTAGAAACGTTCGTCCTCGATGCCGTCGAGCAGGATCGAGTCGACCGGCGCGTCGACGGTGTCCCAGCCCATATGCGGCACGACGTCGGCGTCGATCTTCGTGACGGAGCCGCCGATCAGGCCGAGGCCCTCGCTCTCCTCGCCGTGCTCGTCGCCCTCCTCGAACATGATCTGCTCGCCGACGCACACGCCGAGCACCGGGCGTTCGGCGCGCAGCCGGTCGTAGATGACGCGGTCGCCGCTGACCTTGCGCAGTCCCTCCATGCATGCGCCGAACGCGCCGACACCGGGCACGACGAGGCCGTCCGCCTCGAGCGCCTGCCGGTAGTTCGAGGTCAGCGTCACGTCGAGCCCCTGGTCGGCGAGCGCACGCACCATCGAGCGCACGTTGCCGAATCCGTAATCGAAAACGACCACCGTCTTCATGTTGATTTGTCTGCCTTCCGCTGTTCGGATGTTCTTGTTCGTGGATGCCGCGCTCAGCGCCGTCCGCCGTCGCCGTCGCCGTCGTCGGACGGCATCGGATGGGCGCGCATGAAGGAGCGGATGCGCCGTTCGGCGTCCCGTTTCGTCGCGATAGACGCCGTGTCGACGGTCTCGCCGGCCTGCGCCTCGATGCCGGCGACGTCGACGAGGCCGATCATGTAGTCCTCGACGAAGGGCGCGAGCGTCGGGAACACGAAGGGCGGCGGGATCTGCTCGACCGCCTCGCCATCCGCGTAGACGGACGCCTCGATCTTGTCGGCGCGGTTGACGACGAGCAGCGCGTCCATGCCGGAGATGACGGTCGTCAGGTCGTGGGCGGCCGTCTCCGGCGCGTTGCCTTCAAGGTCACGCAGGATCGCGACGGCGCCGTAGCTGTCGTCGACGCACAGCGCATCGACGTCGGCGAGGCGGCAGATCGCGGCGAAGAGCTCGGCGCTCGCCAGATGCGAGCACAGCACCGCGCATTTCGCCTTGTTGCCGAGGATGCCCTGCAGCTCGTCCTCGAAGTCGGCGCCGAGAATGCCGTCGCCGGCGTCGCCGTCCGTGTGCGGCTGCGCGGCGCCGGCGTGCGTTTCGGCGTCGGCGAACTCCTTTTCGAATCCTTCGAGCGCGGCCTCGAGGTCGGCGTCGTCGAAGTGGGCGTCGTCGGGGTCGAAGCCGTCGCCGTCCTTGGCCTTGCCATCGTCCGCGGCCATCACAGCGCGCCCTTCGTGCTCGGGATGCCGTCGACGCGCGGGTCCGGCTCAATCGCGAAGCGCAGCGCGCGCGCGAAGGCCTTGAACTCGGCTTCGGCGATGTGGTGCGGGTCACGGCCGGCGATGAGCTGCAGATGCAGGCAGATGTCGGCGTGGAACGCGATCGACTCCATGACGTGGCGCACGAGCGAGCCGGTGAAGTGGCCGCCGATCATCGCGTACTGGAAGCCCTCCGGCTCGCCGGTGCACACGCAGTACGGGCGTCCGGAGACATCGACGACGGCCTTCGCGAGCGCCTCGTCGAGCGGCACCGTCGCGTCAGCGAAGCGGCGGATGCCGCGCTTGTCGCCGAGCGCCTGCTTGAGCGCCTCGCCGAAGACGATCGCCGTGTCCTCGACGGTGTGGTGCGCGTCGATGTCGGTGTCGCCGTGCGCGTCGATCCTCAGATCGATGAGCGAGTGCTTGCCGAGCGCCGTCATCATATGGTTGTAGAACGGCACCGACGTGTTGATCTCGGTCTTGCCGGTGCCGTCGAGGTCGAGGCTCAGTTCGACCCTCGATTCGCTCGTTTCACGCACGATCGTCGCGGTACGTGCCATCGTCGCGTTCCTCCTGCCTGTATTCTGTGCTGTTGATGTTGTCGATGCTGTCTGTCTGGCGGACGGTCACTGCCGTGCCGCCGCGCGCGTCTCGACGACGCGCATCGATTCGACGAGGGCCTTGCGGAAGACCTTCATCTCCTCGTCGGTGCCCATGCACACGCGCATCCAGCCTTCGGGGCCGACGACGCGGATGAGCACGCCGCGCTTGAGCATCTCGTCGAAGATCGCGCCGCGGTCGTCGAAATGGCCGCCGAACATCAGGAAGTTCGACTGCGACGGCGCCACCTCGACCGGCTTGCCGGCGTAGGTCTGCTCTTTGAGCCATGCGGCCGTCGCCTCGCGCGTGGCGCGCAGATGGCCGACCTGCGACAGCTGCTCGTCGGTGTGGTCGAAGCCCGCGAGGGCTGCGGCCTGTGTGACGGCGGACAGATGGTACGGCATGCGCACGATGCGCAGGCAGTCGATGATGCCCTTGTTCGCGGCGATGTAGCCGACGCGCGCGCCGGCGAAGGCGAAGGCCTTGCTCATCGTGCGGCTCACGGCGAGGTTCGCGTAGGTGCCGACGAGCGTCGTCGCCGACGGCATGCCCGGGTCGCGGAACTCGATGTAGGCCTCGTCGACGACGACGATCGGGTGCACGCCGTCGGCGGCACCGGCGACGCGCGCGTTCTGGCAGTGGTCGAGGATGCGCTCGAGGTCGGGCATCGGCAGCGGCGTGCCGGTCGGGTTGTTCGGGCTCGTCAGCACGACCATCGACGGTTCGAGCGCGTCGATCGCAGCGATCGTCGCGTCGACGTCGAGTGTGAAGTCGGCGCGGCGCGGCGCCGTGTTCCACGTCGTGAACGTGTCGCGCGCGTACTCCGGGTACATCGAATAGGTCGGGTCGCAGCCGAGCGCGTTGCGTCCCGGGCCGCCGAAGGCCTGGAACAGCTGCAGCATGATCTCGTTCGAGCCGTTCGCACCCCACACCTCGTCGGTCGTCAGCTCGGCCTGCGACTCCTTCGCCAGATAGTCGACGAAGGCCTGCCGCAGCTCCTTGTGCTCACGGTCGGGATAGCGGTTGAGGTCGGCGGCCGCCTCGCGCACGCGCTTCTCGATGCTGCGCACGACGGCGTGGCTCGGCGGATACGGGTTCTCGTTGACGTTGAGGCACACCGGCACGTCGAGCTGCGGGGCGCCGTAGGGTTCCTCGCCGATCAGGTCGTTGCGCAGCGGCAGGCTCGCAGGGATCGTCCCCTCGCTCATCGAAGGCCCGCCTCCTTCTCCTGGTCCTTGAGCGTCGTCTTGTCATACGGATCGGCGACGAAACGGCTCAGCACGCTTTCGCCGTGCGCCGGCAGGTCCTCGGAGACGGCGAAGGCGTTGACGCGCGAGGCGAGCTCCTTGAGGCCCTGCTCGTCGTATTCGATGACCTCGACCGGCTTCATGAAGGTGTGCACGCCGAGGCCGGCGGCGAAGCGCGCCGTGCCGGAGGTCGGCAGCACATGGTTCGAACCGGACATGTAGTCGCCGAGCGGCACCGGCGAATATGGGCCGCGGAAGATCGCGCCGGCGTTGCGGATCCTCGCGATGACGGCGTCCGGGTCGGCGGTCTGCACTTCGAGGTGTTCGGCGGCGTAGGCGTTCGCGGCGTCGATCGACTGGTCGAGCGAATCGGTCAGGATGATGCCGGACTGGCGGCCGGAAAGCGACGTGGCGACGCGTTCGGCGTGCTCGGTGCGCGGCACGCGCCTGAGCAGCGAGGCCTGCACGGCGTCGGCGAGCTCGGGGCTGTCGGTGATGAGCACGGAGCCGGCGAGCTCGTCGTGCTCAGCCTGGCCGATGAGGTCGGCGGCGACCCATTCGGGGTTCGCGTCCTTGTCGGCGATGATCGCGATCTCGGTCGGGCCGGCGACGGCGTCGATGCCGACGATGCCGGAGACGAGACGCTTGGCCGTGGCGACGAAGATGTTGCCCGGGCCGGTGATCTTGTCGACCGGCTCGCACAGCACCGGATTCGTCGGGTCGTCGACGTCGGTCGCGCCGTACGCGAACATCGCGATCGCCTGGGCGCCGCCGACCGCGTAGACCTCGTCGACGCCGAGCATCGCGCAGGTCGCGAGGATCGTCTTGTTCGGCCAACCGTCCGGATCGTTGCGGTTCGGCGGCGTCGCGATCGCGAGCGATTCGACGCCGGCGGCCTGCGCCGGGACGGCGTTCATGATGACCGAGCTCGGGTAGACGGCCTTGCCGCCGGGCACGTACAGGCCGACGCGCTGCACCGGGATCCAGCGTTCGGCGACGCGGGCGCCGTCGGCGAGGTCGGTGTGGAAGTCCTCGGGGACCTGGTTCTTCGCGACGGCGCGGGCACGACGGATCGACTCCTCGATCGCGGCGCGCACTTCGGGGTCGAGCTCGGCGACGGCGGCATCCATGACGTCGGTCGGCACGCGCAGCGACTTCGGTACGACGTGGTCGAACTTCACGGCGTATTCGCGCAGCGCCTTCGCCCCGTGCGCCTTGACGTTGTCGAGGATCGGCTGGACGAGCTCGGTGGCCTCGTCGGTGCCCATCTCGGCACGCGGCATCGCCTCGAGCATCTGGGCACGGTTGAGTTCTTTTCCGCGCAGATCAATGATGCGCATGTAGTTTTCTTCGCTCATAAGCCACTATCGTAACAACGGCCTGTCACGAGCATGATTCGCGCGCCGCCATGTCTCACGATGTGACTACCGTTCCCGCCGCCGCCCGTGGAAGGCGGCGGCACGCGGCGCTCACGCGGACATCAGCGCCGCCGGGCCGAAGATGATCTTGACGTCGGCGAACAGGCTCGTGTCGCGCGTGACGCGGAAGCGGTCGCCCATCGTCAGCACCTGCGCGTCGCCGCGGTCGTCGAAAACGACGAGCTTGACCTCGCAGTAGCCGGGATGGTTCGACAGCACGGCGCCGAGCTGCTCGAGGCGGTCGCGCTGCAGCGCGCCGGCCGGCAGCGCGATGAGCACCGGACGCGAGTCCTCCGCCTCGAGCGACGGCACCTGCATCTCGGTGGCGCGCAATGTGACGGTCTCGTCGCGCACCTCGACCATGCCGCGCATCTGCACGACGGTGTCGACGGCGAGTTCGGCGGCCGCCGATTCGTAGACCTTGCCGAAGAGCATGCACTGGATCGAGCTCTCCATGTCCTCGATCGTCACGATCGCCCACGGGTTGCCCTTCTTCGACATGCGCCGGTCGACGTTCGTGATCAGGCCCGCGACGGTGACCTGCGTGCGTTCGGGCATCGTCGGCGCGCGGTCGATCAGATGCGCGATCGACATCTCGCGCAGCGCCGTCAGGATGCTCTGCATGCCCGAGAGCGGGTGGTCGGAGACGTACAGGCCGAGCATGTCGCGCTCGTACTGCAGCTTCGTCTTCTTGTCCCATTCCTCGATGTCGGGGACCGTGACGGTCGCGTCGCCGAGCAGCGACGGATCGTCGTCCTCGCCGCCGTCGAGGTCTGCGAACAGGTCGAACTGGCCGTTCGCCTGCCGGCGCTTGAGGTCGATGACCGAGTCGATCGCGGCCTCGTGGATCGTGCACAGCGCGCGGCGGTTCGGGTTGACCGAGTCGAAGGCGCCGCCCTTGATCAACGATTCGACGAGGCGCTTGTTGAGCGCGGCGAGCGGCGCGCGGCGGATATAGTCCATGAAGTCGACGTACTTGCCGCGCGGGCCGTTGCGTTCGGCGATGATCTCCTTGACGGCCGTTTCGCCGACGTTCCTGATCGCGCCGAGGCCGAAGCGCACGACGTCGCCGACGGCCGAGTATTCGAACACCGATTCGTTGATGTCCGGCAGCAGCACCTTGATGCCCATGCGCCGCGCCTCGCCGAGGTACAGCGCCGTCTTGTCCTTGTTGCTCACGGCGCCCTGCAGCAGCGCGGCCATGAACTCGACCGGGTAGTGCGTCTTCAAGTACGCGGTCCAGTACGAGATCAGGCCGTAGGCGGCCGAATGCGCCTTGTTGAACGCGTAGCCCGAGAACGGCACGAGCACGTCCCAGACGGCCTGCGCGGCCTCCTCGGAATAGCCGTGCTCCTTCATGCCCTCGAAGAACGGCACTTTCTCCTTGGCCAGCACCTCGGGCTTCTTCTTGCCCATCGCGCGGCGCAGCACGTCCGCCTTACCGAGCGAGTAGCCGGCCAGGATGCGCGCCGCCGACTGCACCTGCTCCTGGTAGACGATCAGGCCGTAGGTCTCGTCGAGCACCTCCTTGAGCGGCTCGGCGAGCTCCGGATGGATCGGCTCGATCTTCTGCTGCCCGTTCTTGCGCTTGGCGTAGTTCGTGTGCGAGTTCATATCCATCGGACCCGGGCGGTACAGCGCGATCAGTGCCGAGATGTCGTTGAAGTTGTCCGGCTTGAGCTGCTTGAGCAGTGCGCGCATGCCGTCCGAATCGAGCTGGAAGACGCCGAGCGTGTCGCCGCGCGACAGCAGCTCGTAGGTCTCCTTGTCGTCGAGCGGGATCTTCGTGTAGTCGATCGGCTCCTTGCCGTTGGCCGCGATGTTCTTCAGCGTGTCGCTGATCACCGTGAGGTTGGACAGGCCGAGGAAGTCCATCTTCACGAGGCCCAGCGTCTCGCAGGTGTGGTACTCGAAGGTCGTCGTGATCGTGCCGTCGGTGCGTTCCAGCAGCGGCGACGTGTCGGTGATCGGCGCCGAGCCCATGATCGTCGCGCACGCGTGCACACCCGTCTGGCGGATCAGGCCCTCGAGGCCCATCGCCTTCTTGGTGATCGCCTTGGCGTCCGGATCGGATTCGCACAGCTCGCGGTATTCGCGCGCCTCGGCGTAGCGCTTCGACTTCGGGTCGAAGATGTCGTGCACCGAGATGTCCTTGCCGCCGGTGGCAGCCGGCGGCAGCGCCTTCGTGACCTTCTCGCCCATCGCGAACTCGTAGCCCATGATGCGCGCCGAGTCCTTGATCGCCTGCTTCGTCTTGATCGTGCCGTAGATCACGCACTGCGCGACCTTGTCGTGCCCGTATTTCTCGCCGCAGTACTCGATCACCTTCAGACGGCCCTCCGGGTCGAAGTCGACGTCGATATCCGGCAGGCTCACGCGTTCGGGGTTGAGGAACCGTTCGAAGATCAGGCCGTGCTCGAGCGGGTCGAGCTCGGTGATGCCCATCGCGTAGGCGACCATCGAGCCTGCGGCCGAACCACGACCCGGACCGACCATGATGTCATGGTCCTTCGCCCACTGGATGTAGTCGGCCACGACGAGGAAGTAGCCCGGGAACTGCATCTGGCAGATCACGCCGCATTCGTAGTCGGCCTGCGCGAGCACGCGCGCCGGCACATTGCCGTCGTAGCGCAGCTCGAGGCCCTCCTCGACCTTCTTGAGGAACAGCGAGGTCTCGTCCCAGCCCTCCGGGCACGGGAACTTCGGCATGAACGCGCCGTCCTCGTGGTCGTCGAACATCACGTTGCAGCGTTCGGCCACCTCGAGCGTGTTGTCGCAGGCCTGCGGCAGGTCATGGAACAATGCGCGCATCTGCTCGGCCGTGCGCAGGTAGTAGCCTTCGCCGTCGAACTTGAAGCGGTCGGGGTCGTCGAGCCGCGAGCCGGAGTTGATGCACAGCATCGCGTCCTGCGTGGCCGCGTCCTTCTCGAGCACGTAGTGCGAGTCGTTCGTCGCGAGCAGCGGCGCGTCGAGCTGGCGCGCGATCTCGAGCAGGTCCTCAGTGACCTTGTGCTCGATCTCGATGTTGTGGTCCATCAGCTCGATGAAGAAGTTGTCCCTGCCGTAGATGTCCTGCAGCTCGCCGGCGGCGCGCAGCGCCTCGTCGAACTGTCCGAGGCGCAGACGCGTCTGGATGATGCCCGACGGGCAGCCGGAGCCGCAGATGACGCCCTTACTGTAGGTGGCCAGCACGTCCTTGTCCATGCGCGGGTAGCGCATGACGCGGCCCTCGAGGTTGGCGACCGACGACGCCTTCGTCAGGTTGACGAGACCCTCGTCGTTCTCGGCCCACAGCGTCAGGTGGGTGATCAGGCCGCCGCCGGAGACATCGTCGCGCTTCTGGTCCTCGGTGCCCCAATGCACGCGGGTCTTGTCGCCGCGAGCCGTTTCCGGCGTCACATACGCCTCGATGCCGATGATCGGCTTGACGCCCTGGCCGATCGCCGTGCTCCACATCTCATAGGCGCCGTGCATGTTGCCGTGGTCGGTGATGCCGACGGCCGGCATCCCCAACTCCTTGGCGCGCGCGACGAGATCGGGGATCTTCGAGGCGCCGTCGAGCAGCGAATAATGCGTGTGGTTGTGCAGATGGACGAAGTTCGCGGATTGAGCCATATCCACCAATCTAGCGAACTTCGGTGACGCGTCTCAAGGGTCTGTGAGGCAATTCACCGTCCCTGCACGCGACACTCCGCGACACTCCGGAACGCCCCCGTGCGGGGCCTCTCGCTCAGTCTCCCTCGGCCTCGGCATGGCGTGCGCGCAGCACGTCGAGCGCATGCTCGAGATCGGCCGGATAGTGCGAGGTGACGACGGTGTTCAGATGCGTGCGCGGGTGGCGGAACTCGAGCTGCATCGCGTGCAGCCACTGGCGTTCGAGCCCGAGCTCGGCCGAGAGCTTCGGGTTCGCCCCGTACATCGCGTCGCCGACGAGCGGATGGCCGATCGACGAGAAGTGCACGCGGATCTGGTGGGTGCGCCCGGTCTCGAGGTTGATCTTCGCGAGCGTCGCCTCGCCGAAGCGTTCGAGCACGTCCCAGTGCGTGACCGCGTCCTTGCCGCCCGGCGTCACGCAGAAGCGGAAGTCGGAGACCTTCGCACGCCCGATCGGCGCCTCGATCGTGGCCTTGTCCTCCTTGAGGTTGCCCTGGGCGACTGCATGGTAGGTCTTGATGACCTCGTGCTCGGAGAACTGCCGGCGCATCTCCTTGTACGCGAGGTCGGACTTGCACACGAGCATGAGCCCCGACGTGCCGACGTCGAGTCGCGAGACGATGCCCTGGCGTCCCGGCACGCCGAGCGCCGTGATCCGCACGCCGCGCTTGAGCAGCGAGCCGAGCACGGTCGGCCCGGCCCAGCCGACCGATGCGTGCGCCGCGACGCCGACCGGCTTGTCCACGACGACGATGTCCTCGTCCTCGTAGACGATCGGCATGCCCTCGGCGATCGGTTCGGGCGCGCGCTGCTCGTCGACGAGGTCGAATTCGACGAGGTCGCCGTCCTGCAACGTCGCCGACTTGCTGCCGTGCTCCCCCTGGCGCCCTGCGATGCGCGCCTGGTCGGTCTCGATCAGATCGGCCGCCTTCGCGCGCGAGATGCCGAGCATCTTCGCGACGGCGACGTCGAAGCGCCGGCCGATCAGCGTGTCCGGCGCCGGCACGACCTTCAGCATGTCCCTGCGTCCTTTCCCTTTCCCTGCGAGGCCACGTCGTCCTTGCCGTCGCCGATCTTGCCGCCGTCCATGCGGAACGGCACGTTGCACAGGATCAGCACGACGATGCCGAAGCCGGCGACCATCAGGAAGACGTCCGCGACGTTGCCGACCGACCATCCGTAGTCGAGGAAATCGACGACGCGGCCGTTGAGGAAGCCGTCGGCGTGGACGACGCGGTCGATGAGGTTGCCGAACGCGCCGGCGAAGGCCAGCGCAAGGAACACCGTCCACGCCATCGACCGCGTGCGCAGCCCGAGCACGAGCAGCACGGCGCAGGCGACGACGGCCAGCAGCGCGATGAGCCACGTCATGTTCGACCCCATGCCGAGCGAGGCGCCGGGGTTGTGCACGAGCGTGAACCTGAGCAAACCGGGGATGACGACGACGGATTCGCCGTCGGCGAGCCGCGCCTGCGCGATCCACTTCGTCAGCTGGTCGACGACGATGGCGATGATGGCGATACACGCAAAGACGGCCACGCGGATACGCGGCCGTCTTTGCTCGCTGTTCGACTGATGGGTCACTGCGTCCCTCAGTTGTTCTTGTCCATGCTGTTGTAGTTGTTCGTGTCCGAAACCTGCGCCTGCAGCTGGGTGAGGAACTCGGTCAGGCGTGCGCGGTACTCGGTCTCGAACTGCTTGAGGCCCTGGATGTTGCCTTCGATGACCTTCGACTGCGTCTCGAGGTTCGTGCGCACCTGCGTCGCGTAGTCGTCGGCCGCCGTGCGGGTCTTCTCGTCGTAGGCCTGGGCACGCTGCTGCACTTCCTTCTCGTACTCGTCGAGTTCGGCGTGGCGGTCGACGACGTACTGGTCGGCCTCGCTCTTCTTCTGCTGGGCGTAGGTGTTGCCTTCGTCCTGCTTCTTCTGGGCGTATTCGTCGGCCTCGTTCGCCTTCGCGTCGGCGTAGGTGTTCGCCTCGTTCGTCTTCGTTTCCGCGTAGTTGTTGGCCTCCGCGGTCTTGTCGGCGACGTACTGGTCGGCTTCGGTGTGCTTGTTCTGCATGTAGGTGTCGGCGTCCTGACGCGTCTTCGCGCTGTACTCGTCGGCCTCGGTGCGCGTCTTCGCGCTGTACTCGTCGGCCTCGGTGCGCGTCTTCGTCGAGTAGGCCTCGGCCTGCTCGTGCACGCTCTGGCCGTAGGCGTCGGCGTCGTCGCGCGTGCGCTTGCTGTAGGCGTCCGCCTCATCGTGGACGCGCTTGTTGTAGTCGTCGGCCTCGGTGCGCGTGCGGTTCGAATAGTCGTTGGCCTTGCCGATGAGCTCCTCGTACTTGCGCTGGCTCTGCTCGGTGATTTCCTTCGCCGTGGCCTTGCCCTTGTCGACGTACTGGTCGTGCAGCTGCATCGCGAGCGTGAGCATCGCTGTCGCGCGCTCCGGCTCGCTGTTGGCGGCCGCCGCGGCGCTCTTGATCTTCTGCAGGCTGCCGGTCTCGGTGTTCGGCTCGACCTTGGCGACCTGGTCGCGCAGCTGCTCCTCGCGCTGCTTCGACTCCTCGAGCTGCTTGCTGAGCTCGGCGATCTGCGCGTCCTGCTGCTGCGCGCGGATCGTCTGCTGATGCGCGGTGGACAGCTCGCGACGCAGGTTCTCGCTGTCGGCGCGGAACTGGTCGCGCTGCTTGGTGACCTCGGCGAGCTGCGCCGCCAGATCCGGCTGCTCGGAGTTCTGCGCGGCCTGCGCGGTGAGCTGGTCGATCTGTGCGCTCAGACGCTCGACCTGGGCCTTGAGCTGCTCGTTCTGCGAGGCGAGCGTGCGGTTCGTGTCCTCGGCCTCGGCGAGCTTGCCCTGCGCGGCCTGCACGGCCTGATTGGCCTGCGCGATCTGCGCCTGCGCCTGCTCGCCGGCGCCCTGGGCGGCCGCGGCGCGCAGCGACTGGTTCTCGTTCTGCAGCTGCTGGACCTGGTTCGTCAGATCGGAGATCTTCGTGTTGAGTTCGGAAACGTCCGGGCCGAGCGCTTGGGTCGACTGGCTGCCGGCGACGGCCTGCTTGCCCAAAGCTTCGACGGTCTCGGTGACCTGGTCGAGGAAGTCGTCGACCTCGTCAACGTCATACCCTTCTTTGAAGCGCACCGTCTGGAAGGTGTGCTCCCTAATATCCTTAGGCGTCAAAAGAGCCATATATCTTGCACCTCGCTTTGGGTTACCACCCGGCTTAGTTGGACTTATTTGTTGATGCTAGCACGGGTTGCGTGCAAACAATCACGTTTCTGCGTATTTCCCGCTGTTCGGACGCCGCCGTCCACGCCCTTCTCAGATGAGCACGCGCAGCACGATGAGCGCGAAATACAGCACGAGGAAGCTCGTGTCGAAGGAGACCGGACCCATCGGGATCGGCCTGATGTAGCGGCGCAGCCACCGCAGCGGCGGCTCGGTGAGCGCGTAGACGATCGTCACGAGCGTCGACGCGAAGCCGCGCGGCCGCCATCCGCGCGCCAATACGAAGACCCAGTCAAGGATCATGCGCGCGAACAATACGAGCATATAGGCGTCGATGAGCCAATCGACGAGCCTGAACACCATCGTCATCAATGTCGAAAGCATGCCTCTCCCCTATCTTCCTCTTCCGGGCATGCCCGCGCCGGGTCCTGCCCCGCTCACTGCGCGAACAGGTCGTGCGTCGCGTTCTGCTCGGCGTCCTCGGCGACGATGTCGACGCGCGCCGGGCTCAGCAGGAACACGCGCGGCGTGACACGCTCGATCGATCCGGACACGCCGAAGACGACGCCCGACGAGAAGTCGACGATGCGGTAGGCGACGGCCTCGGAGACGCCGGTGAGGTTGAGCACGACCGGCACGCCGTCGCGCAGCGCGCGGCCGACGAGCTGCGCGTCCTCGTACGAATGCGGATGGATCGTCGTGATGCGGCTGACGCGCCCCTGGAACGGGACGGCCGGCTTGCGCGCGGCGGCCGGCTGCGCGGTCGCGGCCGGCATCGGCGTCACCGAACGGTCGGAGTCGAAGGACGAGGCCGGTTCGTCCTCCTCCTCGTCGAATTCGGCGTCATCGTCCTCGGCGACGTCGCTCATGCCGAGATACGACATCGTCTGCTTGAGAAAGCCGGGCATTGGTGTTTCCTTTCTGGCTCTCGCGGTTCATTCAGCGCAGGAAATCCGGGATGTCGAGATCGCCCGAATCGTTCTGCGAGTACTGGTCCGGCGTGGTGCTCGGATCGAAGATCGGCGTGGCCGGCGTGTCCGGCACGACCGGCGTGACCGGCTGCTCCGGCTCGACCTTCGTCTGGAAGATCGGAGTCGCGTTCGGTGCCGGAGACGTCATGATCCGCGGCAGGCCGCCCGCGTGCTCGGCCGGCTTGGCCGGCTCCGCGTGCTGCGGCGAGGGGAGGTTGATGTCCGGCGCGGCGTAGACGTCCGATGCGGCGGCGCCCTGCGCGGCCTTGCCGGTGCTCTCGTGCTTCGAGTCGAAGCCGGCGGCGATGACGGTGACGCGGATCTCGTCGCCGTAGGCGTCGTCGAGCGCCAGACCCCAGATGATCTGCGCCTCCGGATGCGCGGAGCGGCGCACGAGCTCGGTCGCGGCGTAGGCCTCCTGCAGCTTGAGGTCGGTCGACGCGGCGATGTTGATGAGCACGCCGTTCGCGCCGTCGATGCTCTCCTCGAGCAGCGGCGAGCTGATCGCGATCTCGGCGGCCTGCGTCGCGCGGTCGTCGCCCCGCGCCGAGCCGATGCCGAACATCGCGGTGCCCGAGTCGCGCAGGATCGACGTCACGTCGGAGAAGTCGACGTGGATGTACGAGTTCATCGTGATCAGGTCGGTGATGCCCTGCACGCCGGCGAGCAGCGCCGTGTCGGCGGTCTTGAACGCGTCGACGATGCCGATCGAACGGTCGGCGAGCTCGAGCAGGCGGTCGTTCGGGATGACGATGAGGGCATCGACCTCCTTGCGCAGGTTGTCGATGCCGAGCGCGGCCGACGCGGCGCGCTGCGGACCCTCGAAAGAGAACGGACGGGTGACGACCGCGATCGTCAGCGCGCCCTGCTGGCGCGCGGCGCGCGCGACGAGCGGGCTCGCGCCGGTGCCGGTGCCGCCGCCCTCGCCTGCGGTGACGAAGACCATGTCGGCGCCCTTGACGGCCTCCTCGATGTCGGACTGGTGGTCCTGCGCCGCCTTCGCGCCCTTCTCGGGATCGGCGCCGGCGCCCAGGCCGCGGCTCGAGGCGTCGGAGAGCGAGATCTTGACGTCGGCGTCCGAACGCATCAGGTCCTTCGCGTCGGTGTTGATCGCGACGAACTCGACGTTCTGCAGGCCTTCGGCGATCATGCGGTTGACGGCGTTGCCGCCGGCTCCACCCACGCCGACGACTTTGATGTTGGTTTTGTCGTTGAAATTGTCATTCTGGGCAATCTCGCTCACGATGTTCTCCTGTCACTTACGATACTGGTCTCTACTGTATCGCAAACCGCTCGATATTCCGCGCCCGACAAGTCGCCATGTGAAACGCTTCATGGAATACCACGCGATTGCTCTCGTTTTTTCCTTATTGCATTGCCGCCAGCCGTTTTTGCGACGGACCGGCGACTAATATCCGGCATCCATCGGGTCGTCGCCGAACAGACGCTCGCGCTCCTCACGCGTCGTATGCCGGGAATCCAACCATCCGTAGGGAAGATGCACCTTTTTCGCAAAGCGAACACGGCCTCGTGGCTTGTCGACGACGCGCGCCGGGATCCGCGCATCCGGGTCGAGCGTCGCGACGAGGCGGCGCACGTCGTCGAGCCCCTCGCATTCCATGAACGCGCGGCGCATCCTCCCTCCGACCGGGAATCCCTTGAGATACCAGGCCACGTGCTTGCGCAGGTCGTGCACGGCCATGCGTTCGTCGCCGTCGTAGAAGCGCGTGAGCAGTTCGGCGTGGCGCACGATGATCGCAC
This sequence comes from Bifidobacterium choerinum, assembly GCF_002761235.1. Taxonomy (NCBI): domain Bacteria; kingdom Bacillati; phylum Actinomycetota; class Actinomycetes; order Bifidobacteriales; family Bifidobacteriaceae; genus Bifidobacterium; species Bifidobacterium choerinum. The sequence goes on from NZ_CP018044.1 coordinate 63,797, forward strand.
CGACCTCGCCGAGCGTCGGGTCGGCGCGTTCGTCGCTGCCGGCGAAGGCGTGGCGGATGTCGGCGAAGATCCACGGGCGGCCCTGGCAGCCGCGTCCGATCGCGACGCCGGCGCAGCCGGTCTCGTTGACCATGCGCACGGCGTCGTCGGCGCCCCAGATGTCGCCGTTGCCGAAGACCGGGATGCCGAGTTCGGCGACGAGTTCGCCGATCCGTGACCAGTCGGAGTGGCCGCCGTAGTACTCGGCGGTCGTGCGCGCATGCAGCGTGACGGCCGCGCAGCCCTCCTCCTGCGCGATGTGCCCCGCCTCGTGGAAGGTCACATGCTCGTCGTCGATGCCGACGCGGAACTTCGCGGTGACCGGGATGCCGGCCGGCTCGCACACATGCACGACGCGGCGGACGATGTCGGCGAACAGGTCAGTCTTCCACGGCAGCGCGGAGCCGCCGCCGCGGCGCGTGACCTTCGGCACCGGGCATCCGAAGTTGAGGTCGACATGGTCGGCCATGTGCTCGTCGACGACGATGCGCGCCGCCTGCTCGACGATCGACGGGTTGACGCCATACAGCTGCAGCGAGCGCGGCCTCTCCTGCGGCGCGAAGCGGCACAGCCGCAGCGCCTTCGGGTTGCGCGCCACGAGCGCGCGCGCCGTGATCATCTCGGCGACGTATAGGCCGTCGGGGCCATATTCCTCGCACAGGACGCGGAACGGCCAGTTCGTCACGCCGGCCATCGGTGAAAGCATGACGGGCGTCGGCACGTCAATCGGCCCGAGCCGCAGCGGATCGAGGGCGTGCTCGAGCCGTACGGGCGCAGGGTCGACGCTCGGGTCGAGCTCCGGCACATCGGCCTCGAAGGCCGTCAGCGGTGGTTCCTGTGAAGCGGTCATGGTTCCTTGCTCGGACATCGGCGGATGGATAAACGGATGGCAGCGGACACGATAGGGCATCGCGCTGAAAGATTCCTGACAAAATGCCTGCCGGACCCCGGGGTCCGGCAGGCATCGGTCGCGGCGCAGGCCTTCAGACGGCGGTCAGGCCACGCTCGGCGTACTGAGTTCAGCCCTCCCGGGCAGCACTCAGTACAGACCTCCGGGCTGCGCTATCAGTACAGGCCTCCGGCCTGGGCGATGTGGACGCTGTCGGGCCACGCCTCGCCGCCCATCTCGACCGGCTTCATCGGCACGCGCGTGCGCTTGTCGTTGATGCGCGCGGCCACGTAGTCGGCGACCTGCGTCAGTGCGACGCGCTCCTGGCGCATCGAGTCGCGCTCGCGGATCGTCACGGCCTGATCGTCGAGCGTGTCGAAGTCGACGGTGATGCACAGCGGCGTGCCGATCTCGTCCTGACGGCGGTAGCGGCGTCCGATCGCGCCGGACTCGTCGTAGTCGATCATCCAGTCGTTGAGACGCAGATCGGAGGCGAGGTCCTGCGCGATCTTCTGCAGATCGGGCTTCTTGCTCAGCGGCAGCACGGCGGCCTTCATCGGCGCGAGGCGCGGGTCGAGGCGCAGCACGGTGCGCTTGTCGACGCCGCCCTTCGTGTTCGGCGCCTCGTCGACGTCGTAGGCGTCGACAAGGAAGGCCATCAGCGAGCGTGACAGGCCGGCCGCCGGCTCGATGACGTACGGGATGTACTTCTCGCCGGTCGCCTGGTTGAAGTAGCTCAGGTCCTCGCCGGAATGCTCGGAATGCGCGCCGAGGTCGAAGTCGGTGCGGTTCGCGATGCCCTCGAGCTCGCCCCAGTCGGAGCCCTGGAAGCCGAAGCGGTACTCGATGTCGACGGTGCGCTTCGAATAGTGCGCGAGCTTCTCCTTCGGATGCTCGTAGTGGCGCAGGTTCTCCGGCTTGACGCCGAGGTCGAGGTACCACTGCGTGCGCGCGTCGATCCAGTACTGCTGCCACGCCTCGTCGGTGCCCGGCTCGACGAAGAACTCCATCTCCATCTGCTCGAACTCGCGCGTGCGGAAGATGAAGTTGCCCGGCGTGATCTCGTTGCGGAAGCTCTTGCCGGTGTTCGCGATGCCGAACGGCGGCTTCGAACGCGAGCTCGTCATGACGTTCTTGAAGTCGACGAAGATGCCCTGCGCCGTCTCCGGACGCAGGTAGTGCAGCGAGTTGTCGTCCTCGACCGGTCCCAGATGCGTGCGCAGCATCATGTTGAAGTCGCGCGGCTCGGTCCAGTTGCCGCGGGTGCCGCAGTCGGGGCACACGATGTCCTTGAGGCCGTTCGGCGGCATCTGGTCGTCGTGCTTCTCGGCGTAGGACTCCTCGAGCTTGTCGGCGCGGTGGCGCTTGTGGCAGGTGAGGCATTCGATGAGCGGGTCGTTGAAGACCGAGACGTGACCGGAGGCGACCCAGACGGCCGACGGCAGGATGATCGACGTGTCGACGCCGACGACGTCGGGGCGCGTGACGACCATCGCGCGCCACCATTCGCGCTTGATGTTGTCCTTGAGCGCCACGCCGAGCGGACCGTAGTCCCATGCGGAGCGCGTGCCGCCGTAGATTTCGCCTGCCGGGAATACGAAGCCGCGACGCTTGGCGAGGGAGACGACTTCATCAAGTTTGGAATTAGCCACAATGCACCTTCTGGTTTGAACGGTTTGGGGACTTACGTCAACGTCCGCATCCTACCGTCATATCGTGACACGCCGCGGCCGGCGCGGCACTGTCCCAAGCCGCCGATACGTTCGTGATGTGCAGGGGAACTTCCGCATGGGAACGTGCGGGAAGTTGAGAGAGGCCACGCGCCTGACCCTTTGAACCTGTTTGGGTAACGCCATCGTAGGGAGTCAACATATGTCCAAGGCAACGACAGCCGACCATCACGATCTCGCAGCCGACGACGCGCTGCGCATGTCGATCCGCCGGGCCGTGCTCGACGTGCGCGCACGCACGCCGCTCGCGCAGTCCTTCACGAACTTCGTCACGATCAACCTTGTCGCGAACGCGCAGCTCGCCGCAGGCGGCACCGCCGCGATGAGCTACCTGCCCGACGACGTCATCGACATCGCCGCGATGTGCGGCGCCACCTACATCAACGTCGGCACGCTGCTGCCGTTCTACAAGGACGCGCTCGGCGAGATCACGACCTCGCTGCACGAGGCCGGCCACCGCTGGGTGCTCGACCCGGTCGCCGCCGGACTCGGCGCGACGCGCACGGCGATCCTCAAGGCGATGCGCGACACGCCGCCGTCGCTCGTGCGCGCGAACGCGTCCGAGGTCATCGCGCTCGACGCGCTGTGGGGGCTGTCCGACGGCTCCGACGTGACCGACGGCCCGGCCGGCGTCGAGTCGACCGACGACGTCGACACCGCGCTCGGCGCCGCGAAGCGCGTCGCGAAACATCTGCGCGCGGGCGACCCCGACGGCCTCGGCGCCGTCGCCGTCTCCGGCGAGACCGACCTCGTCACCGACGGCGAACGGGTGTTCCGTCTGCCCGGCGGCGACATGATGATGACGAAGATCACCGGCGCCGGCTGCGCGCTCGGCGGCGTGGCCGCCACCTATCTGTGCGTCGCGGAGCCGCTCGTCGCGGCACTCGCCGCATCCCTGCTGTTCGACCGCGCCGGGGAGCGCGCGGCGGCCGAGTCCCACGGACCCGGCTCGTTCCAGACCGAGTTCCTCGACGCCCTATGGGCAATCGACGCCGACACCGTGTCGACGTCCACGATTCTGGAGGCGAATCGATGACCGCTGCATTCCCGTATCCATCCATGCGCAGGTCCTTCGACCTGCGGTTCTACTTCGTCATCGGCCCCGACGACTGCAAGGGGCGCACGCTCCTCGACGTCGTCTCGAAGGCGCTCGACGGCGGCGCGAGCTTCGTCCAGCTGCGCGCGAAGCACGCCGATGTCGCCGACATCGTCTCGATGGCCGCCGACATCGCCGAGGAGATCCGCGGCCACCATCTCGACGACCGCGTCGCCTTCGTCATCGACGACCGCGTCGACGCCGCGATTGAGGCGCGCCACCGCGGCATCAAGGTCGACGGCGTCCACATCGGCCAGGACGACCTCTCCCCCGAGGAGGCGCGGCGCCTGCTCGGCAACGACGCGATCGTCGGCCTGTCGGCGAACACGCCCGAGCAGGTCGAGGCCGCGAACGCGCTGCCGGCCGGTACGATCGACTACATCGGCGCCGGCCCGCTGCACGCGACGGCGACGAAGCCCGAGGCGGGCGTCGCCGGCAAGGCCAAGACGCTCGACGCCGAGCAGATCAACGCGCTGTGCGACAAGAGCCTCTACCCGCTCGTCGTCGGCGGCGGCGTGCACGTCGACGACGTGCCGATGCTCGCCGACACCTACGCTGACGGCTGGTTCGTCGTCTCGGCGATCGCCGCGGCCGACGACCCCGAGGTCGCCACGCAACGGCTCGTCGACGCGTGGACGGCCGTGCGCGGCGACGCGCGCCACGGCTACGAGGAGACGGTCGGCACGCCGGTGAAGCTGCCGGCAGTGCTGTCGATCGCGACGACCGACTCCTCCGGCGGCGCGGGCATCGCCGCCGACCTCAAGACGATGCTCGCCAACGACGTCTACGGCGAATGCGTCATTGCCGGCATCACCGCGCAGAACACGACCGGAGTGCAGGCGATCGCGTCGGTCGACGCGGCGCTCATCGGAGCGCAGATCGACTCGGTCTTCGACGACATCCGCCCGACGGCCGTCAAGATCGGCGTCGTCGTCGGCCGCGAGGCGATCGAGACGGTCGCCGCGAAGCTGCGCGCGCACGGCGCGAAACATGTCGTCGTCGACCCGGTCATGGTCGCGACGAGCGGCTCGTCGCTCGCCGACGACGAATCGGTCGTCACGATGACGCGCGAGCTGTTCCCGCTCGCCGAGGTCATCACGCCGAACATCCCGGAGACGTCCACGCTCGTCGGCGAGGCGATCGACGGCCGCGACGCGATGGAGCGCGCCGCGCGCACGCTCGCCGAACGCTACGGCTGCGCGGCGCTCGTCAAGGGCGGCCACGGCACGAACGACGCGAGCGACGTGCTCGTCTGGCCCGGCGGCGACGTGCGCTGGTTCGAGGGCGAGCGCATCGCGAACACGAACACGCACGGCACCGGCTGCACGTTGTCGTCGGCGATCGCCTCGCGGCTCGCGCTCGGCGACACGCTCGGCGACGCCGTCGCGAACGCGAAGGCGTATCTGGGCGGCGCGCTGCGCGCACAGCTCGACCTCGGCGCCGGCGCCGGCCCGATGGACCACGGCTGGGCGCGCCACTGAGCGCATGTCCCCGACCATCACCAACGCGAAAGGAACCGCCATGCCACAGACGCCGGACCGCAACGCCGTCCGCCAGCAGGTGCCGACCGACAAGGACGGCAAGCCGATCATCAACACCGTCGCCGCCGTCGCGATCGCGCCGAGCGGCGTCGGCGCCGAGCTGAGCGAGTACGTCTCGCAGGCCGTCGCCGTCATCCGCGACTCGGGGCTGCCGAACGAGACGAACGCGATGTTCACGAACATCGAGGGCGATCTCGACGACGTGCTGCGCGTCGTGCGCGACGCGACGATGAAGCTCGCCGAGCAGGGCTACCGCACCGGCGTGAGCCTCAAGCTCGACATCCGCCCCGGATTCAGCGGGCAGATGGCCGAGAAGCCGGCGCTCGTCGACGAGATCATCGCGGCCGGCCAGAACGACTGAGCGCGCGGATACGCCGCGCAGCCGCAGCAGACGCGGTGAAGCCCCGGGGATGACGGTCCGTCATCCCCGGGGCTTCACATATCGTCGCCGGCCGGATCAGTCGAGGCCGATCGACGCGAGCGTGTGCATCGTCAGATCGTTGAGATGCGCCGCGCCGGATTCGCTGACGAGTCCGATCGCGCGCGGCCCCTCGGACGGGAACGAGTACGAGCTCATCGCGTGCTTGCCGCCGTTGACGTAGACCTCGACGCAGCCGCGGTCGACGAAGACGCGCAGGTCGAGCGTGCCGGAGGCGAGCTCGCCTTCGGACAGCGGCGCGACGCGGTAGCCGCGGTCGCCGTTGGCGACGTTCTGGCGGTCGATGACGACGCCGCCGATCTGCGCATCGTAGACGACCGCCGTGTAGTGGCCGTCGCCGGTCATGTGCACGTGCAGCCCGGCGCGTTCGGCGTCGGTGCGCGCGAGGTCGATGCTCATCTCGATCTCGACGGCGCCGCCGTCGTCCTCGACGACCGTCGCGCATTCGTTGACGCCCAGGTCGAGCGGGCCGAGGCCGATCGTGCCGGCGCGCAGGCCGCGCATCTCGGCGACCGGCGCGGTGACGAGGTCGCCGTCGGCGTCCATCGTGATCTCGCGCGGCAGCGTGAGGTTGCCGCACCAGCCGTCCTCCTCCATCGGGATCGGCGCGACGAAGGGGCTCATCCAGCCGACCATGATCTGCCGTCCGTCGGCGTGGAAGGACTGCGGCGCATAGAAGTTGTGCCCCTCGTCCCACAGGCGGAACTCCGTCTCGGGCTCGAAGGCCTCCCCCGGGCGCCAGGCGCCGATCATGTAGCCGGCGTTGTTGACGTTGCGGTTCATGAAGCCGGACGGCTTCGCGCCCATCGCCGAGAAGCCGATGACCCACTTCTCGTCGCCTGCGGCGTCGCGGATCGGGAAGAAGTCGGGGCATTCGAGCATGAAGACATCCGGGTCCGGATGCTCGAACAGCACGCGCTCGAAGCTCCAGTGCGTCATGTCGTCGGAGGTGTACAGCCACATCTGGCCGCGGTGCTCCTTCGACGAGACGCCGAAGGTCATGTACCATGTGTCGCCGGTCTTCCACACCTTCGGGTCGCGGAAGTGGTGGTCGATCTCGTCGGTCGGGCAGTCGATGATCATGCCCTGCTTCGTGAACGTCGTCATGTCGTCGTCGTCCGGCCTCGCGAGCATCTGCACCTGCCAGTCGCCGCCGGTGTTGTCCTTGCCGTTGGCCCAGCGGTGGCCGGTGTAGTATATCCACGGCCTGCCGTCGTCGCCGATGACGGCCGAGCCGGAGAAGACGCCGTGGCGTTCCTGCTCGAGGCTCGGCGCGAAGGCGATCGGCTCGCGGCGCCAGTGCAGCATGTCCGGTGACGAGACGTGGCCCCAGTGCATCGGACCCCACTGCGTGCCGTAGGGGTGCAGCTGGTAGAACACGTGCCAGCGGCCGTCGTAGCGGCACAGGCCGTTCGGATCGTTGATCCAGCCGCCGTTCGAGGCGATGTGGAACTTCGGGTACCAGCGGTCGTTGCGCGTCGCGGCGAGCGCGGCGACGCCGGCTTCGGCGAGCCTGAGCTGCTCGGCGTGGTCGGCGATCGGCGTGAGCTGCGGATCGGCGGACGTCGCGGCGGATGGCGTGAAGGTTGCGTTGGTCATGATGGGTCTTTCTCTCGTGCGTTCACTCGGAACGCGCTATCGGAAACTATCGGAAACTATCGGGAACGGGTCCGGCCGGGAGGTCACATGTCCTCGGAGTCGGCGGACAGCACGGCCTCGTCGGCCGCGAGCGACGGCGTCTTCTTCGAGTCGCGGATGAACGGGTCGCCGTCGACCTGCTCGTCGTCGCGCTTGATGACGAAGAACCCGTAGATCGTCGCCGCCAGCACGATGCCGGAGATCGACAGGAACGTCGCGCGGTCGCCCATGCGGTCGTGCAGCATGCCGAGCGGCGTCGAGAAGACGACCTGGCCGATCTGCGAGGCGATCTGGAAGCCGACCATGTACAGCGTCGCCGAGAGCTTCGGGTTGAAGTGGAGCGTGAAGTAGCGGAAGGCCGGCAGGCAGAACAGCGGCACTTCGATCGCGTGGAACATCTTGACGATCGAGACCGCGACCGGGTCGTGGAAGACGCCGCACAGGCCGATGCGCAGGAACATGACGGTCGAGCCGAGCAGCAGCGCGTTGCGCACGCCGATCTTGCGCATGATGATCGGCACGACGCCCATCATCGCCGATTCGCAGAACACCTGCACAGAGTTGAGCGTGCCGTAGACGGCGTTGCCGGTCGCCTCGCTCGGGAACAGCGACGCGTAGTAGGTCGGGAACATCTGCTGGTCGAAGACCGTGTAGAACGTGTTCGTCAGCAGCATGAAGACGATGAGCACCCACAGCGCCGGCATCTTCAGGACGTGCGCCATCTCCTTGAGCGTCGGGTTCGACGGCGCGGCGTTCGGGTCGGCGGCCTCCTTGAGCGCCTCGCGCTGCTCGGCCGGGTACCACGTCAGGTACACGATGAGCATGCCGACGCCGAAGGCGGAGCCGATCCAGAAGTTGATCATCGGGTTGACGTTGAACACGAAGCCGGCGACGAGCGCGACGATCGCGTAGCCGAAGGAGCCCCAGGCGCGCGACTGGCCGTATTCGAAGCCGAAGCGGCGGCTGTAGCGTTCGGCCACGGCCTCGATGAGCGAGCAGCCCGCCATGAATCCGGCCGACAGCACGATCGAGCCGATGAACGCGGCCGCCATCATGTTCGTCTTCATCAGCGGCGCGTAGATGAACTGCACGAAGGGGCCGACGAGCGCGGCGATGACCGAGATGACGATGACGAGCCGGCGCTTCAATCCGAGGTTGTCCTGGATGAGCCCGTAGCAGAACATGAGCACGAGCGTGGCGAGCGAGTTGATCGAGTAGATCGTGCCGACCTCGGCGCCGTTGAGTCCCATCGAGTTGAGCCAGCGCTGGAAGAACGACCACCAGATGCCCCACGAGCAGAAGAACAGGAAGATGCCCGTCGAGCTTTGCAGATAGGAGGGGTTCCTCCACACCTTCGCGGTTGTTGATGTTGCCATGATGAACCTCGTTGTCAGGGCTTGGGAAAGCCGTATGCATGACGGTCGGGCCCGCCCGTGCGGCGGCCCCGGGCGGCCCGCTTCCGCGGATCCGCCGTATGGGCATCACTCCCGTCGGCTGTGTCGTTCGTGATGTCCGGATGGCTTCATCATAGTTCGTCAATCGATTGACGTTAAACGATTGACGAACGTCGACACAACGACGTCGAAGCATTGAAGCACATAACGTCAATCGTTTGACGGATTTTGGGGGCATCGTCGACGGCGCGGACGGGCGTCGTCACGGCGTGTCGCGCCGAGCGGCGGACGTCGGGCACCGGCGCGCCGCTCAGCGCGCGCCGCGCACCGACGCCTTCTCGATGAGCGTGCAGTGCACCTTCGCCGGAGCCGGCGTGTCGAGCAGCGGCATGACGGCCGTCGTGCGCGGCCATGTCGATTCGTTGATCGCCCGCCCCTCGATCCACGCGACGAGGCGGTTCGCGGCCCAGTATCCCATCTCGTAGTGCGGCAGCTCGATCGTCGTCAGCTGCGGCTCGAGCGTCTCGGCGAAGACTCGGTGGTTGTCGACGCCGACGACCGAGACGTCGTCGCCGATCGCCAGTCCCCTGCGCGCGGCGGCCTCGTAGACGTACCAGGCGCGTGCGTCGTTGAAGCAGAAGAAGCCGTCGGGCCGTTCGGCGTCGAACAGCTCCTCGACGGCGCGCAACGCGGGGCCGTTGTTGAGCACGTCGCGGCGCAGCCGTTCGTCGACGTCGATCCCGTGGTCGACAAGCGCCTGCCGGTATCCTTCGAGACGCCCGGTCTGCGCGATCATCGGCTCGGCGCAGCCGACGTAGGCGATGCGCCGGCAGCCGGCGTCGATGAGCCGCGTCGTCGCGTCGTAGCCGATGCGGAACTCGTCCGGCTCGATCGACGGGAAGCGGTGCGCGGCGTCGGTCGCGTCGACGAGCACGAGCGGCAAGCGCGTCAGTGACCGCGGCACGTCGACGACGCGGTTCGACATCGCCGAATAGAGGAAGCCGTCGACGCCGTAGCGGCGCAGCGCGTCGACCTCGCCGTCGATCGCCTGCGCGTCGTCGCCGCTGACGGTGAGCAGCACGTAGCCGAGCGCGCCGAGCGCGTCCTGCGCGCCCTGGATCATGCCGCCCGCGTACGGCGTCGTCGCGACCTCGACGCTGATGAAGCCGACGATGTGCGTGCGGCTCGTGCGCAGCGAGCGCGCGAGCGCGTTCGGCTGGTAGCCCATCGCGTCGGCCGCCTCGCGCACGCGCCGCGCGACCTGCGGCTTGACGCGGCCGCCGTCCCTGCCGTTGAGCACGAGCGAGACCGTGGAGACCGAGACCCCGACGCGCTGTGCGATCTGCTTCATCGTCGTCATATCTCCACGATAATTGCCGCGCGGATAATCGCCACGCCCGTCGTCGCCGCCGTCGCCTGCGGGCGCCGCCGAACGCGCCGATGCCCACACCGTGGACTACACTGACGTATCCGTTACGATACGTTGCGTCCGCCGCCAGCCGGCGGGCGATTACCTTTTCTGGTCGTGCGGCGGTGGACTCCTCACCTTGCCACAGCAAGCCGGCGGCCTTCCAGCGCGCACGGCGCGCAGAAAGCAAGGTGCCCATGGCCTTCCCAGATCGTCGACATGAACCCGTCCGCCACGAATCCCCGACGCTGCGCGCGCTGCACCGGCACTGGCCGACGGCGGCCGTCGTCGTCGCGATCCTCGCGATCTGGCAGATCTGGGTCGACGCCGCCCATCCCCCGGTCACGGCGATCGCCTCGCCGAGCCGGATCGTCGTCGCGGCGGCGCAGGCGTGGCCGACGCTGTGGCCGGCGACGCTCGTCACCTTCGCCGAGGGCGTGTGCGGCTTCCTGATCGCCTGCATCATCGGCGTGCTGCTCGGCGTCGGCATCCACTGCTCGCGCACGGCGTACGCGGCGCTGTTCCCGCTGCTCGCGGCCGCGCAGACATTGCCGCTCATCTCGATCGCGCCGCTGTTCCTCATCTGGTTCGGCTTCGAGCCGGTCGGCAAGGTCGTCATCGTCGCCGTGTTCGCGCTCTTCCCGATCGTCGTGCAGACGATGCGCGGCCTCGAGGCGGTGCCCGCCTTCTACGACGACGTCGCGACGACCTGCGGCGCGTCGCGCGCATGGACGCTGTTTCACGTCGACCTGCGCGTCGCGGCGCGCCAGATCTTCGGCGGCGTGCGCGTCGCCGCCGCCTACGTCTTCGCGACGGCGGCGACCGCCGAGTACCTCGGCGCGCGCCGCGGCCTCGGCATCTGGCTGCAGGCCGCCTACAACTCGTTCCAGACGCCGCTGATCTTCGCGGCGACCTTCGTCATCATCGTCATGACGGCGCTGCTGCTGCTCGCCGTGCACGCCGTCGAACGGCTGACGATCGGCGCACCCGGCGACGACGAGGACCCGGACGCGTAAGCAGCCGCGCTCCCCGGCGCCGCCATCGCCGGCCATTTCGACCTCCCCATCCTCATCCCCGTCATCCGTCGCCGATCCCCATCGCCGACCCCGTCATCAGTTGTCAGGAGAGACTCATGACCTTCCGCCGATTCCTCACGCGCGCCGCCGCGGCAGCCGCCGCGCTGTGCTCCGTCCTCGCCTTCGCCGCATGCGGCGCCGACCGCCACGCCGGCGTCGATGGCCTGCGCCACGTCACGTTCATGCTGTCGTGGGCGCCCGACACGAACCACATCGGCGTCTACGTCGCCCGCAACAAGGGCTACTACCGGGACGCCGGCCTCGACGTCGACATCGTCGCCGTCGCGCAGTCCGGCGCCGAACAGGCCGTCAACAACGGCGTCGCCGACTTCGCGCTGTCGAACCTGACGAACGTCGGCGTCTACGCGACGAAGGGCGCGCAGCTCAAGCAGGTCATGCAGGTGCAGCAGAAAACGAGCGCGATCTGGTGCGCGCTCGCGTCGAACAAGGCGATCGAGCGTCCGCGCGACTTCGACGGCAGGACCTTCGCGACCTTCGGCTCGAGCGAATCGGACGCCGTCGTGCGCCGCATGATCGAGACCGACGGCGGCAAAGGCGATTTCGACAAGGTCACGGTCGGCACGTCGACCTTCGCGACGCTCGCGTCGGGACGCGCCGACTTCGGCGGCTTCTACGCCACCTGGGAGGGCGTGCAGGCGAAGATGAACGGTCCCGAGCTGCGCTGCTTCACCGAACCCGACTACGGCGTGCCCGGCAACGCCGACTCGATCGGCATCATCACGAGCGACCGTCTCGTCGACGACGACCCCGAACTCGTGCGCGCCTTCGTCCAGGCTACGCAGCGCGGCTACCGCTACGCCTACGAACACGGCGACGAAGCCGCCTCCATCCTCGTGCACGACGCGCCCGAGGCGAACCTCGACGAGGCCTTCGTCGCCGAATCGATGCGGACGATCGTCGACGGCCAGTACTGGGGCGACCGCAAGCAGATCGACGACGGCGACTTCGTCCTCGGCTCGATCGACTACGACGGCACGCAGCGCTACTTCGACTTCCTCGCCGAATCGGACGCCTACGCCGACGCGAACGGCCGCGTCGTGCACGAGGCGCCGCGCTCGCACGACCTCGCGACCGACGAGTTCCTCGCAGGCGGCGCGCAGGACGCGGCACACAACACACAGTGAAATCCACACACAGTGAAATCACGCGCAGTGAAACCATTCGTGAAACAATGACCGTATGACCTCTTCATCGCATTTCGTCCTGAGCATGGACACCGGCGTCGACGACGCGCTCGCGCTCGCCTACCTGATCGCCTCCGGCGCGCATATCGTCGGCATCAGCGCGACCTATGGCAACGTATTGCAGCAGCAGGCGGCGCGCAACACGCGCGTCATGCTCGACGTGCTCGGCCACGCCGACGTGCCGGTCGCCGACGGCGCACGCCACCCGTCGTGGGCGCCGCTGTTCGTCGCCGACGCCGGCTGCGCGCGCTTCCACGGCCGCAACGGCCTGGCCGACCTGCGCATCGGCACGTCGGCGACGCCCAAGGAACGCCCCGGGCGTGTCATCGCCTCGGACGCCGACGGCATCGTCACGTTGTCGACGGCGGACGTCAGGAACCACATCAGGCAGGGCCACGCGATCTCGGTCGGCGGCTACCCGGTCGGCGACCCGCACGCCGAACTGCCGACGATCCCCGAGTTCTTCGCACGCGCCGGCCTCGCGACGTCGGAGAAGCTCGGCTTCCCCGACGAGGACTGCGCGACGATGACCGACGGCGCGCGGCTCATCGTCGACGCCGCGCGACGCTACGGCCATGACCTGACGATCGTCGCGACCGGTCCGCTCACCGACGTCGACGTCGCGCTGCGCGCCGACCCGGCCACCGTGCGCCGCGCGCGCATCGTCTTCATGGGCGGCGCGCTTACGCAGGAGGGCAACTGCTACGACCTCGTCTGCGAGACGAACGTCCTGCAGGATCCCGAAGCGGCCGACCGCGTGCTGCGCGCGCACGCCGACACGACGATGGTCGGCCTCGACGTCACACACCGCTGCCTGCTCGGCCCGGCTGACGTAGCCCGGTGGCTCTCCGTCGTCGGCGAAGGCAACGGCAATGACGGCGACGATGCCGCCAACGGCGACGCGGGCAGGGCGGGCATGCGCAGCCAGCGCCACGTCGCGTTCCTGCTCGCGAGCCTCGCGAACTTCTCGATCCGCGCGAACCGCGCGAGCGACCCGATCTTCGCCGCCGGCATGCCGCTGCACGATCCGCTCGCCGCGGCCGTCGCGCTCGACCCGACGCTCGTGACGACCTTCGCCCTGCCGATGATCGTCGAGACGCGCACCGGCGACGGCGTCGGCGTGCGCGGCCGCACAATCGGAGACCCGCGCGCCGCGCTCGATGACGCGACGGATACGCATGTCGCGCTCGGCGTCGACGGCGCCGGATTCGTGCGCCGCTTCACCGACACGATCGCCGGCTTCCTCGCCTCGCTCGGCTAACGGGCCGCGATGGCGGCTGCGCTCACGCCTGCTTGACGCCGCCGAATCGGCGATCGCGGTGGATGTAGCGGTCGATCGAGCCCCACAGCACCTCGCGGCCGCAGTCGGGGAACAGCTCGGGCACGAAGTCGAGTTCGGCGTAGGCGGCCTCCCATGGCAGGAAGTTGCTCGTGCGCTGCTCGCCGGAGGTGCGGATGACGAGGTCGCAGTCCGGGATGTCCGGGTTGTACAGATGCTCGGCGACCATCTTCTCGGTGACACGATCGCCCTTGATGCGTCCCTCGCGCACCTCGCGCGCGATCGCCGCGGCGGCGTCGGCGATCTCGGCGCGGCCGCCGTAGTTGATGCAGAAGACGACGTCGATGACCTTGTTGTGCTTCGTGCGCTCCATCGCCGATTCGAGTTCGTCGATGACCGACTTCCACAGCTTCGGGCGGCGTCCCGACCAGCGCACGCGCACGCCCCATTCGTCCATCTGCGCGACGCGGCGGCGGATGATGTCGCGCGAGAAGCCCATCAGGAAGCGCACCTCCTGTGGCGAGCGCTTCCAGTTCTCGGTCGAGAACGTGTACAGGCTCAGATAACGCACGCCGGCCTCGATCGCGCCGGCGATCGTGTCGAAGACGACCGGCTCGGCGGCCTGATGGCCTTCGGTGCGGATCAGGCCGCGCTGCTGCGCCCACCTTCCGTTGCCGTCCATGATGACGCCCACATGGCGCGGCACCTTGTTCTTCGGGAAGTCCGGCACGATCGTCGGATCGGAGAAGGGCGCAGCCGGGACGTTGAGGGATGTGTAGTCGACGCAGTCAAAAGCCATACGTTCAATCTAGCAAGCGCATCGAACGAATCGGCCGTTCGAGATAGTACTGTGCCCATTCCTCGACGGCACGCGAGGTGCATGGGTCGAGCCGCGTGCCGTCGAGCGCCTTCCAGTCGCCGTCGGCGAGCGCGCGAAGCTGGCGCAGCGTGAACGGGTCGACCGGTTTCGCCTCGGGCGTATGGTCGGCCTGGCACATGACGCCGCCGGCGGCCGCCGACAGATGCGTGAGCCGGTCGGTGCGTCCGCACACGACGCACGAGTCGAGCCGCTGTCGCCAGCCGGCGAGCGCGAGCGCGCGCAGCACATAGGATTCGGCGGTCATCTGCGCGTCGTGGCGGCCCTGCGCGAGCGCGTTGAGCGCGCCGACGAGCAGCCGGTACTGCGCCGGCGCCGGCTCGTGCTCGCTCGTGACGAGGTCGTTGAGCGTCTCGACGATGACGTTCGCGGCGCGGTACGCCTCGTAGTCGGCGCCGATCGGGGCGGCGTAGGCGGCGATCGACTCGGCCTGGCTGATCGTGTCGAAGGTGCGCCCCTCGCCCAGCAGCAGGTCGACGCGCATGAACGGTTCGACGCGGCCGCCGAAGCGCGACTTCGTGCGGCGCACGCCCTTCGCGACGGCGCGCACCTTGCCATGGCCGCGCGTGAACAGCGTGATGATGCGGTCGGCCTCGCCGAGCTTCGTCGTCCTGAGCACGACGCCTTCGTCACGGTACAGCGCCACGCGCCGCTCCTTTCTCACATCGTCACATCGGAAAGCACAACAAACGAAAGCACGACGGACATCGTACGGCCGTGCCGGCGCCGCATCGGCGTCCGGATCAGAACAGGAACAGGCCCCAGAACGAGAAGCTCAGCAGGATGAGCAGCATCGTGAAGGCGACGGTCCAGAACAGGACGCGCCCGAGCCTCGTCGTCGCGACGACCGGCTGCGCGCCGCTCGTGATCTGTCTGAGCGCGCCGCGGCGCATCGGCCACTGCAGCACGCCGCGTACCGACAGCGATTCGATGATGCCGGCGAAGACGCGCGACCATGCCCACAGCAGCACGATGCACACGATCTGGATGAACGGCCAGCTCCAGTACATCATGCCGCTGTTGTCGGGCGGCGCGCTGCCCCACGCCATGTGCACGACGGCGAGGACGACCTCGGCGAAGCCGCCGAGGAACACGAACAGCGCGACGAGCGTCACGATCGTGAGCATGAGCAGCGCGCCGCCGAAGCGTTCGCGGAAGCCGAGCGCGGGGCCGAGCCCCTTGCTGCGGTTGCGGATGTGCATGACGAGCGCGACGAGCGCGAGCACGAGCGAGACGAGCATCATGACGGCCATCAGCGCGAGCACGATCGTGCCGTAGATGGTCATGACGCGGTGGCCGTGCAGGCCGCGCGGCACCGGGATCGACTGGTAGAGCGGCGTGCCGGCGATATGCTCGCTCGTCTGTTTCAGGCCGCGCGACGTGCCGACGGCCCACGAGACCATGTCGTCGACGTAGTCGTCGGCGAACGGTGTGCCGCTCATCGACTCGTCGCCCAGGCGCAGCACATGGTTCGCGATCGGATAGCTGCGCAGCGAGACGTCCCAGTTGCCGGCGCGGTGCGCGAGCGCGAGGATCTCCTTGAATCCCTGCACCTGCGCCGTCATGACGTCCTTCGAGCCGTAGGCGACCATCGTCGGCACCGAGTATGCCTTCGGCGTCGACGTGTGGATGTCGATGTTGTCCAGATGGAACATCGCTAGGTCGAAGGAGAACACGCGCCGCACGATCGACTGGTAGCCGTCGTTCGCGCCGGCGAGCGCGAAGTTCTGCACGGCGAGGAACGCGAGCGAGTGGCGCGGCGAGAACACCATCGGCGACAGCAGGATCTGGAATGCGATGCCCTCGTCGAGGTCGAGCAGGTACGACGAGATCCACGTCGCCTCGCTCGTCGCGTAGATGCCGACCTTGTGCTCGTCGACGGCGTCCATGCCGCGCAGGATGTCGATGACCTGATCGTAGATGACGGCGGAGCCCTGATAGTCGCGGTTGAGGTCGGTCGTCGACCACACCGGCTTGTCGAGGACGGCGGTGACGAAGCCGGCGGACGCCATGCTCGTGGCGATGTCGCCGAAGGAGTTGTCGCAGGTGCCGTAGCCGGCGCCGTGCATGAACACCATGCCGGGCAGTCCCTTCGACGGCGCGCCCTCGGGCATGCGTATCAGGACGCGGATCTTCTGGATCTCGCCGTTCGACGGCCGTTTCGCGTCGATCGTCAGGTACTGCTTGCGCACCTTGTAGGTGCCGTTGCCGGGCAGCCGCTCCTTTGTGTCGAAGGTGACGGCCGTGTCCGGCGTGAGCGTCGCGAAGCTCATCGCGCGCGGCTCGTCCTCGACCGGGATCCTCGTGTTCGTCGAGACGGTCACGAGGATGCCGAGCAGGATGATGAAGATCGGCAGCGTGACCATGAGCCGCTTCGTGCGGCTGAACCCGGTGGGGCGCTGCTCCTGGGTCTCGTCGCCGTGCCGTCCGCTGTCCGTCACGTCACCGTCCTTTCCGCTCACTCGTCCTCGCCGTGTCCCTCGCCGACGACCGGGATGACGACGGGCCCCGTCGCCGACGCCGTGTCGACGCCGTCGGCCTGCATCTGCTCGGCGATGGCGTTCGCGTGCTTGAGCAGCGTCTCGACGATGCGGTCCTCGGGGACCGTCTCGACGACCTTGCCCTTGATGAAGATCTGTCCCTTGCCGTTGCCGGAGGCGACGCCGAGGTCGGCCTCGCGCGCCTCGCCGGGGCCGTTGACGATGCAGCCCATGACGGCGACGCGGATCGGCGCCGTGACGTCCTTGAGCCCCTCGGTGACGGCGTTCGCGAGCTGGATGACGTCGACCTGCGCGCGTCCGCAGCTCGGGCAGCTGATGATGTCGAACTTGCGTGCGCGCAGTCCGAGGTATTCGAGGATCTTGCAGCCGACCTTGACCTCCTCGACCGGAGGCGCGGACAGCGAGACGCGGATCGTGTCGCCGATGCCTTCGGCGAGCAATGCGCCGAAGGCGAGGCATGACTTGATTGTGCCCTGCCAGGCCGGTCCGGCCTCGGTGACGCCCAGATGCAGCGGCCAGTCGCCCTGCTGCGCGAGCAGACGGTAGGTCTCGACCATCGTGACCGGGTCGTGGTGCTTGACCGAGATCTTGAAGTCGTGGAAGCCGACGTCCTCGAACATGCGCGCCTCCTTGAGCGCGGAGGCGACGAGCGCCTCCGGCGTCGGGCCGCCGTAGCGTTCGTAGAGCGCCTTGTCGAGCGAGCCGGCGTTGACGCCGATACGCAGCGAGATGCCGGCGTCGGTCGCGGCGCGGCAGATTGCCGGGCCGACCTCGTCGAACTTGCGGATGTTGCCGGGGTTGACTCGCACGGCCGCGCAGCCGGCGTCGATCGCCTCGAACACGTAGTTGCTCTGGAAATGGATGTCGGCGATGACCGGGATCGGCGACTTCGCGACGATCTTCGGCAGCGCGTCGGCGTCCTCCTGCGTCGGCACGGCGACGCGCACGATGTCGCAGCCGGCGGCCGTCAGTTCGGCGATCTGCTGCAGCGTCGCGCCGACGTCGGCGGTCCTCGTGTTCGTCATCGACTGCACCGAGATCGGCGCGCCGCCGCCGACCGGGACCGGCCCGACCATGATGCGGCGCGACTTGCGCCTCGGGTGCAGCGGGCTTTCGCTGATCGCCTGTTCCCCGGTTTTGCGGAACGGTTTGTCCATCGTCAATCCATCCATTCGTTCGTTCAGACAACCATGATGCTGGCTATGCCGCCTGCGGGCGGCGAATCCATCACAGGATACACCAGCGCGTCAACGCCGCGCCCATGTCCGCACCCGCGGACGCGGGCCGCACATGGACGCGGCGGCCCTCAGCGCGCGGCGATGATCGCGTCGGCGCGTGCGCGCGCCTCGTGCTCGCAGGCGAGCATGTCGTCGACCGATGTGAAGCGCGGCGCGCCGCGCAGTTCGCCGTCCATCGCGTCAAGCACCCGCCCGACGGTGTCGACGATGCCCAGATACGGCAATCGGCGGTCGAGGAACGCGTGCACGGCCTGCTCGTTCGCCGCGTTGAGCACGGCCGTGTGCTTCTCCGAGGCGTTCAGGCAGCGGCGCGCGAGGTCGACGGCCGGGAAGGCCTCGTCGTCAAGCGGCTCGAAGGTCCAGCTGGCGGCCGTGCTCCAGTCGCAGGCCGCGGCGACGTCGTCGAGACGGTCGGGCGCGGACAGGCCGAGCGCGATCGGCAGCCGCATGTCGGGCGGCGAGGCCTGGCAGATCGTCGCGCCGTCGCGGAACTCGACCATCGAATGGACGATCGACTGCGGATGGACGGTGACGGCGATGCGTTCGGGAGGGATGTCGAACAGGCGGCTCGCCTCGATGACCTCGAGTCCCTTGTTCATCAGCGTCGACGAGTTGATCGTGACGACCGGACCCATATGCCAGGTGGGATGGTTGAGCGCCTGCTCGGGCGTGATGTCCCGCATCCGTTCGCGCGTCCGGCCACGGAACGGGCCGCCCGACGCGGTCACGACGAGGCGGGAGACCTCGGCGTGCGTGCCGGAGCGCAGCGACTGCCAGATCGCCGAATGCTCGGAGTCGACCGGATTGATCTGGTCGGGGCGCGTCTGCGCGTCGAAGAGCAGATGGCCGCCGGCGACGACCGACTCCTTGTTCGCGAGCGCGAGCTGCGAGCCGGCCCTGAGCGCGGCGATCGACGGCGTCAGGCCGATCGATCCGGTGATGCCGTTGAGCACGACGTCGGCGCCGCTTGCGGCGATCGCGTCGACCTCGTCGTGCCCGGCACGCACATGCACGCCGCGCGCGCCGCGCGCGTCAAGCGCCTCGCGCAGCGGGCGCGCGGCGGCCGGGTCGGCGACGACGACCTCGGGCACGGCGAAGCGCACGGCCTGGTCGGCGAGCAGGTCGACGTGGGAGCCGCCGGCGGCCAGGCCGGTGACGGTGAAGCGTTCGGGGTGGCGCGCGATGACGTCGAGTCCCTGCGTGCCGATCGATCCGGTCGAGCCGAGGATGACGACGTCGCGGTGCCCGTCGCCGGACGATGCGGCGCTCCGCGGCGCCGTGCTGTGCCGTTCCTGCATCATGTCAGCGGCCGTCCTTGTCCGTGTCGCCGGGCACGAGCGGCCCGTCGGTCGAGAAGGTCGGGAATTCGAGGTTCGGGATCTCGACGTTCATCGTCTCCGGCGGCACGAAGCGCATGTCCTGACCGGCGCCGGACGCATCGTGGCCGGATGCGGGGGACGCTGCGTCCGTGCCCGCGTCCATCGGGCGGCGCACCGGCAGGTCGGGGATCGTGAGGTTCGCCAGCTTCGGCACCGACAGTCCGCTCGACGTCGTCGCCGATAGCTGCTGCGGCCGTTCGGGCAGCGTCTCGGTGCTCTTCGCGAGCGACGCGAGCGCAGCGAGCGACGGCGAGTCGAGCGCCGGCTGCGAGGCGTCGTCGCCGAAGGTGATCGTCGTCTCGTCGGACACGGCCGTCACCGTCGGCGACACGTTGAGGTCGTCGGGCACCGCGGGCGGCGTCGGCGTCGTGCGTTCGCGCTCGGGGATCGTGCGTGGCGCCGGCGTGATCGGCTTGATGTCGGACAGCGTGTGGGCGCGCGCGACCGGCGACGTGCGCGCCGGTTCGTGCGGGACGAGCGGCATGTCGAAGGACTGCGTCTGCGTCGTGTCGCGGTCGGCGTCGTCATGGCGGCCGGATGCGGCGACGCTCGCGCCGGCGGCCGCGGCCGCCGCGGCGACGGCGTCGCTGACCGGGACCGTCGACGTGGCCGTAGCCGACGCCGCCGCCGGCGTCACCGGCGAGACGGTCGGCGTCGTCGGCATGAAGATCGCCTGTTCGGCCTTGTGCAGCTCGTCGAAGGACTGTTCGGGCGCGATCGGCTCGGTCGCGGCGGACGGCTGCGCCGGCACCGGCGTCGGCTGCACGATCGTCATCGGCTGCGTCGTCGACGCGGCCGTGCGCGGCGCGTCTGCGTGCTCCGGGATGAGCGGCGCGACGGCCGGCGCGGGCGTCGCGGTCTGCGCGGCGGCCGCCGGCCTGTGCTCGGCGTAGGTGGAGACACGCCCATAGGACTCAAGGCGGCCGAGCAGGTCGGCGCAGGCGTTGAGATAGTAGTCGACCTGGCGTTCGTCGTAGCCGTGCTTGCCCTTGCGCTGTGTGAACATGACGTCGGAGACGGACTGCGCCGTCAGCTTCGAGCCGTCGTCGCCGCCGTCCGGCGCCTCGGTGCTGATGTGCTCGAGCTCGTCGCCGGCCTGGTCGATGATGCGGTCGATGAGCCGGTCCACCTGCTTGCGGTCGTAGGACGGCCGCTTCGGCTCGCCCGGCGCGAAGCGTTCGCCGTCGGCGCGTTCGGCATGCGCCTCGAGCTGCCGGTAGAGCGCCTCGACCTGCGCCTTCCATGCGACGCGGCCGAGTTCGGCGATCTCGTAGGAGGTGTCCTTGTCGCTGACGGCCTTCGCGAGCCGTTCGAGCGTCGCGTCGACCTGCGGGATCGAATAGCCGCCCTTGACGATGTCGAAGGACGCGTCCTGGATGTCGCCGCGCCGCAGTTCGACGCCGTCCTGTTCGTACAATGCGTGCGCCTGTTCGAGGAATGCGTCCACCTGACGCACGTCGTATCCCTTCTTGCGTTTGCCCACGCGTTCGATATTCGCCGTGCCGCCCGTCGCTTCGCGTTCCTGCGCCATCGTCTGTCCTCCTCGCGATTTCGTACCAGTGCTAGATTACGTGATGTTTGAGACGCGCGCACGGCGGCGGCGCGCGCGACACCCGCCGCCGCGACGCTTTCTTCACCCGTCGTTGTACAGTGATGTGGCTGCCGCGATGCGATACGCACACGCGCATGCGGGCGATTAGCTCAGTTGGTTAGAGCGCCACCTTTACACGGTGGATGTCGGGGGTTCGAATCCCTCATCGCCCACCGTTGCCTTCCGTCCTCCCCATTCGGCGCATCCGCGCTCAGCTGTGCGAGGGAACGTGCCGCGGCGCATGCGCGGCCTCCCTATAATCATGAGCCATGAACACCCCATTGGACGTATTGTCGACCCCGTTGAAGGCGCTGCAGACGCTGCTTCCCGGCACCTCACGGCGTGAACAGGGGCTCGAGGAGCGCCTCGATGCGCTCGACCTCGAAGTGCAGCGGCTCGAACATGAGGCGCATTGGCGCGCCGTCGACGACGACCGGCGCATCACCGAGCTGACGCGCGCGCTCGAGGAGGAACGGGCGCGACGTCGGCACCCCTCGCCTGCGACGAGGCGCGCCGACATGATCGTCGCGCTCGTCATGCTCGTGCTGTCGGCCGGCATGCTCATCCCGGTCATGCTCACGTTGTTCGGCGTCATCGACCCGGCGCACGCCGTCATCCGATGGGTGACGCTCGGCCTCATCGCGTTCGCCTTCGCGTTCGCCGTCGCCTTCGCGATCATGCGCGAGCGGTTCCCGCGCACCTTCGCGATGACGATCGTCTTCGTCTGCGCCGTCATGATGCAGCTGTGCGCGTGCCTGCTGTGAGCGTGGCCTCGATGCCCGCCCCGGCTTTCCGATACGACATCGCCGCCGGCCTTCCCCTCGGGGATCGCCGGCGGCGATGGACCGTCTAGCGGTTCGAGCTCTTGCCGAAGGCCCGCAGGCGGATGCCGTTCCAGTCGCTGCTGACGGTCAGCGGCGTCGACGCGTTCATGCCCGCCGTCTTCGACGCGTTCTGCACGGTGTTCGCCCCCGGTGCACCGTCGCGTCCCGGCTTCGGCGTGAGCACCCACAGCGGCCCGTCCTGGCCGAGCACGGCGTAGGCGTCCATGATCGTGTCCGACAGGCCGTCCTCGTCGTCGCCGTCGCGCCACCAGATGATCGCGCCGTCCACGGCGGAATCGTATTCCTCGTCCACCAGCTCCTCACCGGTCAACGTCTCGATGTTCTCGCGGATCGTGTCATCCACATCGTCGTCCCAGAGCCATTCCTGGACCAGGTCCCCCGCGCGGAAGCCGAACTCCTCAGCTTTCTCAGATGCCGTTTGATTCACGTTCGCCAATATAGCAACACCAGCGAACACGCCCGTTACGCCGACCGCGGGGACCGGTGGCCCGCAATCGGCGCCGCGGAGCCGTTCGCGGGCGTCGGCCGTGCCGGCGGCGACGTCTTCCCGGCCGTCATCCGGCCGTCATCCGGCAGTGCAGCGCGGCAGCGCGTCGCCTTTGCCTTCACCGATCGCGACGAGCGCGCGGTATGCGTCGTCGAGCGTCGAGACCTTGACGTCGCGCAGCCCTTCGGGCACATGGCCGACGACCTCGTCGCAGTTGGCGGACGGCGCGAGGAACCAGGTGGCGCCGTCGCGGAGCGCGCCGAGCATCTTCAGGTCGATGCCGCCGATCGCGCCGACCTTGCCCTTGTCGTCGATCGTGCCGGTGCCCGCCACCGTCGTCCCAGCCGACTCCTCGGCCGGCGTCAGCATGTCGACGAGGCCGAGCGCGTACATCATGCCGGCCGACGGGCCGCCGATGTCGTCGACGTGCATCGTCACCTTCGCGCCCTTGACGTCGGCGCCGAGCTTTCCGGCGTAGTCGAGGCCCGCGGTGACGGCCGCGTCCTGCGACGAGGTCATCTCCTGCTGCGACTCGCGTTCGTACTCCTCGCTCGTCTGACCGACCGGGAAGATCGCCTCCTGCGGCATGACGAGCATCTGCGGGTCGGCCCAGCCCCACAGCGCCTCGGCGTTCGAGACCGGGTATCCGGGCACGCCGGCGGCGTTGACGGTGACGAGCAGCAGCCTGCCGGAGTCCTTGTGGGTCGGCACGCCGGAGACGTCGATGACCTTCTTGCCGCCGCTTTCGCCGAGCACGTCCTGCGTCGGCCCGGGCGTCTCGACGACGTAGGCGCTCGGCATCAGCAGGATCATGACGCCGAGCAGCACGGCGAGCGCGCCGACGGCGAAGCCGAAGGGCCGCCCCCGCCAATGCGCGGCGAGGCGGCGGAGCAGGCCGGGGCGGACGGCGTCCCGCGTGGTCTGCGGCCGGGTGGGGTTCTGCGTGTGCGACATGCCTCCCATACTATGGCCGCGGCGGAATTATTTCGGCGTGTCGCGTATTGAGACAGATAGGAAAAACACGAAGCGTACAGATCCAAGTACGAAGGGAACCCATGATGGATGAGAATACGTTGCACCAGTGGTTCATCGAATGCTTCGGCCCCGTGCAGGGCGAGATGGCGTGGAAGCAGGTCGAGTCGCTGCCCGACCAGATCCGCGAGCAGCTGATGAGCCAGAGCCTCGAGGACCTGCCCGACCCGGCGCAGATCCGCGGCATGATGCAGGCCTTCGCCGGCGGCGGGCTCAATTCCTTCGGCGAGATGCAGCAGACGATCGCCGAAGGCCCGATCAACGTCAAGCTCGCGAAGTCGATCGCGCTGCAGCAGGCGAACGACGCCGACAGCGAGCGGATCGTCACCGCCGAGGAGGGCGCCGCGATGCGCCGCGCGATGAGCGAGGTCAACCTGTGGCTCGACACGACGACCGACTTCGACCCGGTGCCCTCGCAGGCCGAGGCGCTGACGCGCGCCGCCTGGGTCGAGGGCACGATCGAGCAGTGGGCCCAGTTCGCCGCGCCGGTCGCCGCCTCGATGAACGACGCGCTCGGCGCCGTCATCTCCGAACGTCTCGACGGCGCCTTCGACGGCGAGATCACCGGCATGTTCGCCGGCCCGGTGCCGATCCCGATCCCCGAGGGCATGAAGGACCCCAAGCAGCTGATGAAGCTGTTCGCCAACACCTCGTACGCGATGCAGCTCGGCCAGGCGGCCGGCGCGATGTCGAAGGAGGTGCGCGGCAGCTACGATCAGGGCATCGAACTGCTCAAGAACCCGGCGGGCGGCCTCATCATGCAGAACGTCGACGAATACGCGCGCTCGCTCGAGATCGACGCGGCCGAGGTCACCGAGTTCATCGCGCTACGCGAACAGGCCTATGCGCGCCTGTACGCGACGGTGCCGTGGCTGATGCCGCGCTTCGTCGCGCTCATCGGCAAATACGCGCGTGGCATCACGATCGACCTCGACGCGATGGAGGAGCAGCTGCGCGGCGCCTCGTCGCTCGACCCGGAGTCGCTGTCCGGCGCCGTCAACCTGTCGAACGTGGGACTGACGACGACCGACGAGCAGAAGGAGACGATGCATTCGATCGAGACGCTGCTCGCGCTCGTCGAAGGCTGGGTCGACTGCGTCGTCTGGCGTTCCGGCATGGCGCATCTGCCGCATCTCGAGCAGCTGCGCGAGATGATGCGCCGCGAGCGCGCCGTCGGAGGCCCCGCCGAACTGACCTTCGAGAACCTGCTCGGCCTGCAGCTGCGCCCAAAGCGCACACGCGAGGCCGCGCAGCTGTGGGAGCTCCTCACCGCCGAACGCGGCGTCGAGGGACGCGACGCGATGTGGGGACACCCGGACCTGCTGCCGAGCCTGCCCAACGAGGGCGACGAGGCCGAGGCCGCCGCGCCGAAGGGCGAGCATATCGACTGGGACGCCGAACTGAGCCGCCTGCTCGACGACGACGCGAGCGCCGCGGCCGACGCGGACACGGAGCCCGACGCGGGCGCCCCGACCGAAACGGACGACGCCGACGTCCCGAACGACGACGCCACATCCGCCGACGCGAACGCCGACGACGAGCACGGCGACACCGACGACACCAACGGTGCCGATGACGACCATCCCGACGACGACCACCCCGGCGCTACTGACGCGACGCGCCGGTAACCGGCCCGACGACGGCGGATCTCACTGCAGAAAGCGGCTTACGTCCCTGACGAAGCCGCTTTCCTCGTTCATGCGGCGCGCATAGGACAGATGGAGCGCGTCCTCGGCGCGCGTCACGCCCACATAGAGCACGCGGCGCTCCTCCTCGAGCGTCGTCGGGTCATCGGAGGCGTGGAACGGCATCAGCCCGTCGGACAGCCCGACGAGGAACACATGCTTGAACTCGAGGCCCTTCGACGCGTGGATCGTGCTGACCGTCGCCCGTCCGGCGCGCGCACCGGCGGCGTCGTCGATCGCCGACATGTCGGCCGGCGGCATGTCGGCGACCGCCGACTGCTGCCATCCGGCGTCGCGGCGCACCTGATACGGCACGCCCGCCTCGCGCAGCGCACGCACGAGCACGGCCTGCTGGCCGTTGATGCGCGTGAGCACCGCACAGTCGGCGGCGCGCCCCCCGCGCTCGACGATGCGGCGGATCGCCGCGGCCACGGCGCGCGCCTCCTCGGCGTCGGTTCCGTAGATCATGCTCGTCACGCGCGGGCCGCCGCCGCGCACGGCGCGCAGCCGCAGATACCCGTCGCGTTCGGGCGAACGCGACAGCACACGGTTCGCGAGCGCGACGACCGGCGGCGTCGAACGATAGTCGCGGCTCAGTTCGATGTTCGCGGCGAGCGGCGCGAACTCGCGCGCGAAGTCGTCGAGATAGTAGCTCGTCGCGCCCGCGAACGAATAGATCGTCTGCGCCGGATCGCCGACGACGCAGATGCGGCGGTTGTCGCCCAGCCATCCGCGCAGCAGCCGGTGCTGCAGCGGCGAGACGTCCTGGTATTCGTCGACGGTGAGCCAGCCGATGCGCTCACGGATGTGCGCGGCCGTCTCGGGGAACGCGTCGAGCACATGCGCGCACATGAGCAGGATGTCGTTGAAGTCGATCTGCAGACGTGCCGTCTTCTCGAGCTCGTACTGCCGGTAGACGTCGACGAAGCGGCGCACGTCGAGCTGCGCGGGCGGTTCGCGCCGCGTCGCCGCGCAGACGCGCCCGTAGTCGTCGGGGGCGATCAGCGAGACCTTGCACCAGTCGATCTCCCGTTCGATGTCGTGCGCGGCGCGGCGTTCCGGTTCGCGGTTGAGCGCGCGCACGCACGCCTGCGCGACGAGGTCGCCGCGGCGTTCGGCGAGCTGCGGGAACGGTCCCTCGCACAGTTCGTTCCACACTTCGCGCAGCTGCGCGAGCGCGGCCGAATGAAAGGTCGCGACATGCACGCCGTCGACGCCGAGCGCCGCGATCCGCTCGCGCATCTCGTTCGCCGCCTTAACCGAGAACGTCACGGCGAGCGTCGCGCCGGGGCGCCACGCGCCGGTCGCGCACGCGTAGGCGATGCGCCGCGTGATCGTGCGCGTCTTGCCGGCGCCGGCGCATGCGATGATGCGCACCGGCCCCTCCACGCTCGTCGCGGCGCGCCGCTGCGCGTCGTCGAGCCCGTCGAGAATCTCCTCCGCTGATGCCTGCATGCCGACCATTGTGCCACGCGCCCGGTCTCGCACGCCCGCGCCGCGCGCCCGCGCGGGCCTGCGGAACGTTGCAACGACTGACGTTTGTGCATCGTCTTGTACGCTCCGCATGGAAAAATGGCCGCTGTGAGTGAACGAAGCAATCTGATGTTGGCGGCCCTGGCTTCGGCGGCGATGCCGGACACGGCCGTCGTCGGCGTCCGCGCCAGCGAGCAGGAGAACGACACGGATGCGGGGGTCGGCATCGACCAGGCCGTCGTGCAGGATCTGCGCGGCCATCTCTACAACGTCTATGCGTCCGACGACGCGCGCGGCAAGCGTCGTCTCGCCGGCCGCGTGCGTGCCGGGCAGGTCGTCGAGCATGCGCGCGAGCTCGCCGGACTCGGCTTCTCCGTCGACCGCATCGTCGCGTTCCAGCCGGGCGGTGACGATCCGGAGCGCGCGTCGGTGCTCGTCACCGCCCATCCCGAGGGCGTCGCCCGTTCGCTCGAGCTGCTCACGCTCGACGACTGCGCGTCGGTGGGCACGGCGATCGGCGCCGTGCACCGGCTGCGCCCGACCTTCCTGACCGAATCCGGCTATCCTTCGTACACGACCGGCCAGATCCGCGCGCAGCTGACGTCGTGGATCAAGCGGCTGCGCCAGGCCGGCCATGTGCCCGGCGAGATCACCGACAGCTGGACGCGCATCCTCGAGACCGAGGGGCTGTGGTCGTTCATGACCTGCCCGGTGCACGGCGGCTACGCCGACGGCGACTTCGTCTTCTCCGGCTCGACGATCACGACGATCACGAACTGGCAGGAGATGCAGATCAACGATCCGGCGCGCGACCTCGCGTGGATCTTCTCGAAGCTCGACGAGACGCACCGCAACGCCGTCATCTCCGCCTACGGCCGCATCCTCGGCAACCGTCTCGACGACCTCATCATGCTGCGCGCGAACCTGTGGGTGCAGATGGCGCAGGTCGGCGACTTCATCCAGGCGCTCAACCAGGGCGACAACGCGCGCATCATGCAGTTCAAGGCGCAGGTCGACCATCTCGCCCATCAGCTCGGCGCGACGATGCACCGCACACGCGGCTACGACGCGGCCTCCGGCGCGAACCCGAGCACCGTCACCGTCAACACGCTGCTGCGCGAGGACGAGGCGCGCCAGCGCCGCGCGTCGACGCCGTCGAGCACGCAGCTGGCCTCGGCGTCGTCGATCTTCGACGTGACCGACGAACGCGACGTCACCGCCGGCGCGACGCAAGCCGTGCGACAGCCGGCCGGCGACGACCGCACCGACTCCCATCCGATCGACGCGATCGGCGTCGTCGACGCCGACGACACGGCGTCACGCCAGATCGCGGCCTCGTCGAGCGAGACGATCGTCATCGACGTCACCGAGCAGACGGACGCGACCGGACAGGCGCAGGCGGTCGCCACCGGTTCCGTCCGTTCGACGCCCGGCGCGCAGCGTCCCGCGTCGAACGGCACGTCGTCGAACGGGCCCGATGCGCAGACGCTGCTGATCCCACTGCTCGAACGCGAGGAGCAGGCGATGCGCGACGCGCAGGCCGGCCTCGAACAGTCGCATCCGGCGACCGGCGACGGCTCCTCCCCCACGCTGCATACGCAAGGCTGAGCGTATGCAGCGCCCGACGCACGCTCATCCGTGCGCGTAGCGCGCCGGCGCCCGGCGCGACGCTTGCCGTAGAATGCTGTACGCACAGGGACAGCGATCATCATCAAGGAGAGTCATATGGAAATCGAACTCGGCGTCCAGAACGTCACACGTCCGGTCACGTTCAACTCGGACGAGCCGGCGGAGCAGATCGAGCATACGATCGAGCAGGCGCTCGAAGCGCACAAGCCGATTGTGCTGATGGACAACAAGAGCCGCCGCTTCATCGTGCCGGCCGACGCGCTCGGTTATGCGATCATCGGCTCCGAGACGCGCCACGCCGTCGGCTTCGGCGCGCTCAGCTGAAGCGTCCACAAGACCCTGCACGGCCGCGAAGGGCGGCGGATTCCCGCGATTCCATATCCGCGGGATCCGCCGCCCTTCGCCGTATCCATGCCCGCCGCGGGGCGCTATTTCCACAGCGGGATCGCGCCGCGGCGCACGATCTCGGCTACCGTCGCATCGTCGGTCAGGCATTCGCCGAGCTTGTTCGGCTTGCCTTTGCCGTGCCAGTCCGATCCGCCGGTCACGAGCAGCCCGTAGCGTTCGGCGAGCATGAGCAGCCGCGCGCGCTGTTCGGGAGGGTTGCCGCGGTGCCACACCTCGAGCCCGTCGAGCCCCTCGTCGACCAGGCGCGCGATCTGCGCGTCGGACAGCAGCACCTTGTTGCGGCTCGGGTCGGCGGCGTGCGCGACGATGCTGACGCCACCGGCCTCGCCCACGGCCCGCACGACGTCGCCGGTGCTCGGCGACGGCGTTGGGATGTAGTACTTGCTGTGCGAGCTGATCGCGTCGGCGAAGGCGGCCGAACGGTCCGGGTAGACGCCGGCGGCGACGAGCGCGTCGGCGATGTGAGGACGGCCGATCGTCGTCTGGTCGCCCTCCTTGACCTGCGCGAGCACGTCGTCCCAGTCGATCGGGAAGTCCTTCGCCAGCAGCGCGACCATCTTCTTCGTCCGGGCTAGCCGCGCCGCGCGCGTCGTGCGGAACAGGTCGCAGATGCGTCTGGAGCGCGGATCGTACTGGTAGGCGAGCATATGCACCGAGACGTTGCCGTCCTGCGCCGTGATCTCGGTGCCGCGCACAAGCGGCAGCCCGAGCTCGCTCGACGCCTGCTCGGCCTGCGGCCAGCCGGCCGTCGTGTCGTGGTCGGTGATCGCCACGCCGTGCAGCCCGATCCCCTTCGCGCGCCGCACGAGCTCATGCGGCGTCTCCGTGCCGTCGGAGAACACCGTGTGGCAGTGCATATCCCATCCGCTCGTCGGCGGTGTCATCGCAATCGCTACCTTCGCCATATCTCCATCGTAAACGGTCGCGCCGCGGCGCCGCGCGCATTCGGCGAAATCACTGAGATCCGCGCAATCGCCGATTCGCCCATGCGGGCCAGCGTTTTGTACACTGTTCCACAGCGGCGCCCGCCACCGGCCGCGCCGCACCCACGTCCGACGCATCGAGGAGGCCAATATGGCAGCGAACCGGCAGCGGAGCACCCAATCCGAACAGCCGCATCAGGCGACGGCACGGCCCGTATCCATCCCGGCCAAGGAGACCGGCGCGCCGGCCGTCCCCGCCGACATGCCACGCGGCTGGCGCCACGGAGCCGTCTGGCTGTATCTCGTCATGCTCGCCGCCTCCGGCCTCGCGCTCGTCGTCTCCTTCGTCCTGTCCGCCGAGACGCTGCAGATGGCGCGCGAACCCGGCAAGCTGCTGTCGTGCGACGTCAACGCCGTGCTCTCCTGCTCCGCCGTCGCCGACTCCTGGCAGGCGGAGATCGTCAAGTTCGCCGGCCTGAGCTACCCGAACGCGTTCTTCGGCATCGCCGCCGAATCGGTGTTCTGCACGATCGCCGTCATCGGGTTGGCGCGCATGCGCATGCCGCGCTGGTTCGCGGCCTGCACATGGTTCGGCTCCCTCGCCGCGCTCGCCTACTCGTATTGGCTGACGACGCAGTCGCTGTTCGTCATCAACGCGCTGTGCCCGTGGTGCCTCGTGCTGTGCTTCGCGACGACGATCCAATTCATCGCCGTCAGCCACGTGACCGTCACCGTCCAGGGGCTGCCGACGCGCGCCGCCGGCCTGCGCAAATACTACCGCCTCAACTTCGACCTGATGGTCGACGCCGTCTGGATCGTCGCGCTCGTCACGCTCATCCTCGTCAAGGACGGCGCCTATCTCTTCGCCTGAACCGCAGCGATTGCCCGCACGATTCCCTTTCCTCTCATTGCCAAGGAGCACGATGACTTCGCCGTCCCCCTCCCCCGCGCCGCCGCGCATGACCGAACGCTGGAGCGTCTTCGCCGTCGTCGGCTTCGTCTGCGCGTGGCTGCTGCCGCCGGCCGGCCTCGCCTGCTCGATCGTCGCGCTCGCCCGCATCGCCGCGGCCATGCATTGCACGGTCGCGGCCTGACGATCGCCGGCATCGTCGTCAGCGTCGTCGTCATGCTCGCCGCGCTCGCGATCGTCGCCTGCTTCGTCTGGTTCGGCCTGATGTTCATCCCCTACGGCATGCAGCTGCGCGCGGGGTGAGCGTTCGCCCTCCCCGCGCGCAGTGGCTGTGATCCGCTGTGACCCACCGTCGACGGCGGCCACGGCGGGTCACAGCATCTCGATCTTCGCGACGATCGCCGCCGGCCCGGTCAGCATGACGTCGTCGCCGGTCACGTCGACGTCGACCTTGCCGCCGCGCACGGTGATGCGCCAATGGTTGACGCCGGTCTTCGCATGCAGCACGACGGCCGTCGCGCACAGGCCGGTGCCGCACGACAACGTCTCGCCGCAGCCGCGTTCGAACACGCGCATCGTCGCCTCGCCGCGGCCCTCGCCGTCGTCGATCTCATCGATGCGCACGAACTCGACGTTCTGTCCCTCCTCGATCGCCGGCGTCACGACCGGCGCCTCGTCGAGGTCGAGGTCCTCGAGCACCGGCAGCGTGCTGAATGCGTCCTCGACGACGGTCACGACATGCGGATTGCCCATGTCGACGAAGGTGCCCTTGCCCGAGCCGTCCGAATCCGCGACCGTCACGATGTGCGCGTCGACGTCGCCGATCTTCCAGACGCCCATGTCGACGCGGAACAGATGCGTGCCGAGCTCGTCGTTGTCGGGCATCGGCGTCAGCGTCTTGACGCCGGCGCGCGTGCCGAGCCTGAGCGGCTCGTCGCCGTCGATGCCGTGCATCGTGCGGATGAACAGCGCCGTCGCGCGCGAACCGTTGCCGCACATCTGCGCGATCGAACCGTCGGCGTTTCGGTAGTCCATGAACCACTCGGCGCCGCCGTCCTCGCACGCCTTGAGGTCCTCCTCGCTGATGTCCCCGACGTACTGCGGCTTCGTGACGCGAATCAGTCCGTCGGCGCCGATGCCGAAATGCCTGTCGCAGATCGCCGCGATCTCCTTGGGCTGCGGATCGTACGTGCCGTCCGCGTCCTCGAACATGACGAAGTCGTTGCCGGTGCCTTGCGTCTTGTATACCGTCGTTGCAATGCTCATATGCCTCACTGTACCCGCACAGCCGCCCCTTTGATTCCCCGATGCGCGTAGCGGTGCGCGCCGCTTCGTATAATGACGCCTTGGGAGGCGCGGCCCCGCGTCGCGCGCAACGGCTCTGTCAGGAGGCACCATCATGGCTTCGTCGGCTCCGATCGGCGTATTCGATTCCGGCTTGGGCGGCATCTCCGTCGTCCGTGAGATCCGCCGCGAGATGCCGCACGAGCGCATCATGTTCTTCGGCGACTCCGAGCACGCGCCCTACGGCACGAAGACGCCCGAACAGGTGCGCGCACTGTCCGAGCAGATCGTCGAGGACCTCGTCGCCCAGGGCGCCAAGGCGATCGTCATCGCCTGCAACACGGCCACGTCGGCCGCCGCAGCCGCGCTGCGCGACCACTACAATCTGCCGATCATCGGCATGGAGCCCGCGCTCAAGGTCGCCTGCGACCGCGGCCACGGACGCCGTCAGCGCGTCATCGTCGCCGCCACGCCACTGACCTTGCGTGAACACAAGTTCGCCGCGCTGATGCACCGCTTCGAATCCGGCCACACGATCTTCCCGCAGCCGTGCCCCGAACTCGTCCGCATCGTCGAGGAGGGACGGCTCGCCGACCACGACCTCGTCATGCGCACGCTCCACGGTTACTTCGACCGCTACGACCTCGACTCGATCGACTCGGTCGTGCTCGGCTGCACCCATTTCATCTTCTACCGCGACTACTTCCGCGAACTGCTGCCCGACAACGTCGCGATCGTCGACGGCAACGCCGGCACCGTCCACCATCTCGACGTCATCCTCGAATCGCTCGGCGCGCTCGCGCCCGACACGGCCGAAGGCGGCGCCACGCTGACGAACTCTGACCCGTCGCCGCGTGTCGCCGCGCTCGCCGAGGAACTGCTGGAAACCGGCGGCGAAACCGGTCTGCGGCGGTGACGTACAATGCTCGAATGACGAACAGCACAGCAATCATCGACGTCGGCGGCGGTTTCCGCGCGATCTTCGGCGCCGGAGTCCTCGACCGCTGCCTCGACGAAGGCATCTCCTTCGACCACGCCTACGGCATCTCCGCGGGCAGCGCGAACCTCGCGTCGTTCATCGCAAGGCAGAACACGCGCGCGCACCGCTTCTACACCGAATTCGCGTTCCGCAAGGAATATGCGAGCATGGACGCCTACGTGCGCACCGGCAACTACTGCGACCTCGACTACGTCTACGGCACATTGAGCAACCACGACGGCGAATACCCGCTCGACTACGAGGCCTTCGCCGCCAACCCGACCGAATTCACCGTCGTCGCCGCCGACGGCCTGACCGGCGAACCGCACTATTTCACGAAGCACGACATGCGCTACGACGACTACACGATCCTCAAGGCGTCCTCGGCCGTGCCGGTCGCCTGCAAGCCCGTCGTCATCGACGACGTGCCGTACTTCGACGGCGGCATCGCCGACCCGGTCCCGGTGCAGCGCGCCGTCGACGCCGGCTACGACCGCATCGTCGTCGTACTGACGCGGCTGAAGGACGTGCTGCGCGAACAGCACAAGGACGTCGCCCCGGCGAAGCTGCTCTCGCACTCCTATCCGGCCGCCGGCGAGGCGCTGCTCAACCGCTACCGCACCTACAACGACGAGGTCGCGCTCGCCAAACGCTACGAGCAGGAGGGCCGCGTGCTCATCCTCGCCCCCGAGGACCTCTACGGGCTGTCGACGATGTCGAAGACCTACGAGGGGCTCGAGCGCATGTACCGCGCCGGCTACGCGGCCGCCGAGCCGATCGCCGCATTCCTCGCCTCCTGACCGTCGCCATCACGGCCGCATCGCCGGACCCGGATCAGGCGCGCGGCGCCGGCGGCATCGTCGTCGGCGCGTTCTCCTGCGCGGTGAGCATCGCGTTCGTCATCTGCTCGTATAGGTCGCGGTAGCCGCCCGGCGTCGACGCCGGCAGCACGACCGTCTTGCCGTTCGGCGAGTCGGAGAGCGAGCGCAGCACGTCGAGGTACTGGTTGAACAGCACGACGTTGTTCACTTCGGTGATGTCCATGCCGACGGCCTGCAGGCTCTTGATCTGGTCGACGATGCCGGTCGCGATCTCGCGGCGGTAGTTCGCCTGGCCCTCGCCCTGCAGACGCACCTTCTCGGCCTCGGCGGCCGCCTGCGTCTCGATCTGGATGCGCTGCGCCTCGGCGCGCTGGCGCGTCGCCTCCTTTTCGCGCTGCGCGGCGTTGATCGAATCCATCGCCGCCTTGACGGCTGGACTCGGGTCGATCGACGTGATCAGCGTCTTGACGACGGTGAAGCCGAAGCGCATCATCTCGGCGCCGACGGTCTGCTGGACGTCGGCGGCGACCGAGTCCTTCTTCGCGAAGGCGTCGTCGAGCGTGAGCATCGGGATCGCGCTTCTGAGCGCGTCCTCCATGTAGGCGCGCAGCTGGCCCGCCGGGTCGCGCAGCTCGTAGTAGGCCTTCGCCACGTCGGCGGCGTTGACGCGGTACTGCGTGCTCGCGACGATCTCGACGAACACGTTGTCGAGCGTCTTCGTCTCGATCTTGACGTTGAGCTGGCTGACGCGCATGTTCGTCTTCATCGCGATCTGGTCGACGAAGGGGATCTTCACATGGATGCCGGCGAAGGTCACCTTCTTGAACTTGCCGAACCGTTCGATGATGTACGCCTGCTGCTGCGGCACGATGTAGCACGAGCAGCACAGCACGACGATCAGCAGGACGGCGACGACGATCAGCGCAATGGTGCCTGGGGTCATGGTGGTTACCTCGTTTCCTGTGCCCGCACGGGCACAATGGCTTCCACTGTACCGCGCCGGTGCCGCCCGCCGCGTCGCCGTTCCGAGAGCCGGAACGGGCCGCGTTCCTTGCCACCGAACATGGCGCGGCCCCGCGCATCCGTCCGGGATGCGCGGGGCCGCGATGGCAGTGCGTCAGAGCCGTCGTCATGCCGACGGCCGGGCGTATCACTTGTCGAGTTCGCCGCTTTCGACGACGATGTCGTCGGGGTTGACCTCGTCGCCGTAGACCGGCTTGAGCGTCTTCTCGAAGTCCTTGTGGAAGAAGTTCTCCTTGCCGAGCTTGACGATCTCGTCATTGATGTAGTCGAGCAGCTGCGTGTTGCCCTTCTGCACAGCGGCGGCGATGACGTCGACGTCGCCGATGTCGGTGACGCCCACCTTGAAGCCCTTGTTGGCCTTCGCCCAGGCGAGCACCTCGGTGTTGTCGGTGCTCATCGCGTCGCCGCGGCCGTCGAGCAGCGCGTTGTAGGCATCCGCGTACTGGTCGTACTTCTGCAGCTTGATCTCCGGATGGTTCTTCTCGAAGTAGGTCTCGGCCGTCGTGCCCTTCGCGACGATGAGCGTCTTGCCTTTGAGCTGGCTGACG
Source organism: Bifidobacterium choerinum (assembly GCF_002761235.1). NCBI lineage: Bacteria > Bacillati > Actinomycetota > Actinomycetes > Bifidobacteriales > Bifidobacteriaceae > Bifidobacterium > Bifidobacterium choerinum. The sequence continues at coordinate 99,164 of NZ_CP018044.1, forward strand.
TCGGTGATCTCGTTGCTCTCCGGCGAGACGATGCCGAGCGAGACCTTCATGTACGGCTTCGAGAAGTCGACCTTCTCGGCGCGTTCCGGCGTCTCGGTGAAGTTCGCGAGCGTCACGTCGACCTTGTTCGACGCGAGCACGTCGACGCGCGCGGCCGGATCGACCGACGTGTATGCCGGCTTGACGCCGAGTCCCTTGGCGAGCGCCTCGGCGAATTCGATGTCGTAGCCGGCGTACTTGCCGTCCTGATCCACATAGCCGAAGGGCGCCTTGTCCGAGAAGACGGCGATGCGCAGTTCACCGGACTTCTTGATCTCGTCGAGCGTGCGCGCCTTCGCCGTCGTCGTGTTCGACGTATCGGAGGAGCCGGCTTCGCTTGGCGTGGATGCGGACGGCCCGCAGGCCGCGACCGCCGTCACCATCATGACGGCGGCGCCCGCCGCTGCAATCGCCCTGCCCAGCTGTTTGAAAATGGATGAGCTCATCTGCGTTCCTTTCCGTGCTCTTCCGTGGTCTTTATGGTCAAATCTTCTGTTCGGCGCGCCGTGTTCGCGGCCGTCCGCTCATGAGGCGTCGAATGCCTCGAGGTCCTGCTCCGCCTGCTGGCTGCGGTGGCGGACGAAGTCGAAGGAGTGCAGGAACTCCCTGGCGCGTTCGGTCTTCGGATGCGTGAAGAACTCCTCGGCGTCGGACGAACGTTCCTCGATCCTGCCGTCGGCGAGCAGGATCACGCGGTCGGCGATCGCGCGCGCGAAGCTCATCTCGTGCGTGACGATGAGCATCGTCTGTCCGGCGTCGGCGAGTTCGACGACGACTTCGAGCACCTCGTGCACCATCTCCGGGTCGAGCGCCGCCGTGATCTCGTCGAGCAGCAGGATCTCCGGATGCAGGATCAGCGCGCGGCAGATCGCGACGCGCTGACGCTGGCCGCCCGAGAGCTCATGCGGCTTCGCGTGCGCGCGGTCGGCCAGATGCACGCGCTCGAGCAGTTCGAGCGCCTCGCGCTCCACCTCGTCCTTCTTGCGCTTCTGCACGAGCAGCGGCGCCATCGTGATGTTGCCGAGCACGTCCTTGTTCGGGAACAGGTCGTAGCTTTGGAACACCATGCCGAACTTCGTGCGCAGCTCCTCGCTGCGCTTGACGCGCCCGCTTTTCTCGTTGCCGGGCCTGCCGGTCTCGATGACCCTGCCGTCGAGCGCGATCGTGCCGCCCTGGATCGGCTCGAGGCCGGCAATCGTGCGCAGCAGCGTCGACTTGCCGGAACCCGACGGGCCGACGATGACGAGGACCTTGCCCTTGGGCACCTCGAAGGAGATGCCGTCGAACACGTTCGTGTCGGCGTCCGCGTAATGCTTCTTCAGATCGGTCACCTTGAGCGCGATCGCCTCGTCGCGCCGGGTATGCTCAGTCGTTTCGGTCATTCGCCCACCTTTTCTCCAGTGCATGTGCCACGAGCGACAGCGGCCAGCACACGATGAAGTACATCAGGAAGATCACGCCGTAGACCCACAGCGTGCCCGTCGGATATTGGAATCGGTTCGCGTCGATGATCTGCTGGCCGACCTTGATCACCTCGACGACGCCGAGCAGCACGGCCAGTGACGTCGTCTTGACGATGCGCGTCGCGAGGTTGACCGAACCCGGCAGCAGCCGGCGCACGGCCTGCGGCAGGATCACATGGATGAAGGCCTGCCAGTTGCTCAGTCCCAGCATGTACGCCGTCTCGTGCTGCACTTCGGGAATCGACTGCAGCGCGCCGCGTGTCAGGTCGCCGAGTTCGGCGCCGCCCCACAGCACGAAGACGAGCACGCAGGCGCCGGTCGCGTCGAGGTTCCAGTTCCAGGCGCGCGCGATGCCGTAGTATGCGATGAACAGCAGCGCAAGCTGCGGCATGATGCGGATGAAATCGAGGTAGACGCGCATGATGAAGCGGATGACCGGATTGCGCAGCGTCATCAGCCAGCCGCAGACGAGGCCGACCGGCACGCTCATCGCCACCGAGACGGCGGCGATCCAGATCGTCACCCACAGGCCCTGCAGCAAACGCGGGAAGACGCCCGGTTCGAGCAGGATGTTAGCGCCTTGCATAGTCGAACCTCCTCTCGAGCCATGTGCCGAGGATCGAAATCGGCAGCAGGATGATCAGGTAGGTCACAATGAGCATGAACAGCGACTCGTAGGTGTTGTAGGTGATGCCCATCAGGTCCTTCGCCATGTACATGACGTCGGCGAGCGCGATCGCCGAGACGACCGACGACTCTTTGATCAGGAAGATGACGTTCGCGACGAAGCCCGGCGTCGAGACGCTGATCGCCTGCGGGATGACGACGTGCACGAGCGTCTGCATGCGATTGAAACCGAGCATGTACGCGTTCTCGCGCTGGATCTGCGGCACCGCCTGCAGTCCCGCACGCATCGATTCGGCCATGTACGAGCCTCCGAGGAAGCCGAGGCCGATGATCGCGCACATTTCCGCCGACCAGACGAAGCCGAGCTTCGGCAGGCCGAAATACAGGAAGTACAGCTGCACGAGCAATGGCGTGTTGCGGCTGACCTCGATGTACACGGCGACGATCTGCCGCAGCACCGGGATGCGCGCCGTCTGGATCGCCGCGCATATGCCTCCGGTGATGATGGCGAGCGCGATGCCGAACACGGAGATGAACAGCGTCATCCACGCGCCGTTCACGAAGAACGGGGCATATCGCTCGATGAACGACCAGTCGAGCATCCGCTGATTCCTCCTTCGCTGCCGTCGGGTTCAGTCGCAGGCGACCTTCCCGAGAGTGTGACCGATGATTGTTGCCATGCCACATGATATTCCACTATGTGGCTATTGCTTATGGACGATTGCGCCGCGTGACGTCCCGTGACGGGGTACGCGGCGGATGGCTTGCGCCGATGATCCGCCCTCAACAACACCGGCCGATGCGCGCCACGGCGTCGGCGAGACGCTCGCGCGGCTGCAGCAGGCTCAGGCGCACATGATCGGCGCCGACGCGGCCGAAGCAGGAACCGGGCAGCACGGCGACGCCGGCGCCGTCGAGCAGCTCGTCGGCGAAACGGTCGCCGTCGAGGCCCTCCGGTGCGCGCATCCACACATACAATCCGCCCGGCGAATCGAAGAGATCGTATCCCAGTTCGCGCAGGCCGCCGGCGACGACGGCGCGGCGCGCCGCATAGCGCGCCGCCTGCCGTGCCACGCCGCTCTGGTCGCTTTCCAGAGCGGACGCGCCGGCGTCCTGTACGAACGAAGTAATCATAGAACCCATTTGATAATGGAATTTCCGCGCCACGTCAACCACCTGTTCACTGCCGGCGATAAATCCGGCCCTCCAACCGGCCATCGCGTACATCTTCGACAGCGAGCACACCTCGACCGCGCGTTCGTCGACGCCGGTCGCCTCGAGCAGGCTCGGCTGCCGCTCCCGCACGCCCAGCCCGGCGTAGGCGAAGTCGTGCAGCACGATGAAGTCGTGGGCGTGCGCGAGTTCGACCGCACGACGCAGGAACGAGGCCGGCGCCTGCGCGCCGGTCGGGTTGTTCGGGTAGTTGAGCACGAGCAGGCGCACGCCGTCCCAGACATGCGCCGGTACGGCGTCGAGGTCGGGCAGCCAGCCGAGCTCGGCGCGCGCCGGCAGCAGCAGCTCGCGCGCGCCGCGCAGCGCAGCCATGCCATGGTACGACGGATAGTACGGATCGGCGAACGCGACGACGTCCCCGGCGTCGAGCAGCACGCTGAACAGCGTCGCCAGGCCGTCGACGGCGCCTTCGACGGCGAGGAGCTCGCGCGACGGGTCGAGCGTCACGCCGTGTTCACGTCCGTACCAGCCGGCCGCCGCGTCGAGGAAGCGCCGCTTGCCGTCGAAGGGCGTGTAGCGCGCGTTGTCCGGATCGTCGACGCCGGCGCGCGCCGCCTCGCGGACGAACGGTTCGGGGAAACCGTCCGGATTGCCCTTCGACAGGTCGATGACGTCGGCGCCTGCACGTCTCGCCTCGGCCACTTTCCTGTCCATCCTCTCGAAGACGTTCGCCGGCATGTTCGCCGTGACCGTCGAGAACCGCACGCCCATGACGCTCCTTCCCTATTGCTCTGTTGATTGCTCTGTTGTCCTGTTGTCCGTCGCCGCCATTGCCCGCGCGGGGCGCGGATCCATGCATGTCCATATGGCCCATATCCCGAGCGCCGTCTAATGCGTGGCCTTGAGCGCGATGCGGTCGCCGACCCATTGGATGAGCTGCACGACGGCGACGAGCAGCAGCACGACGGCGACGAGCACGCCGGTCTCATAGCGGTTGTAGCCGTATTGGATCGCAAGGTCGCCTATGCCGCCGGCGCCGATCGTGCCGACCATCGCCGAATAGCCGAGCAGCGAGACGATCGTCAGCACGATGCCGCGGATGAGGCCGGGCAGCGCCTGCGGGAACACGGCGCCGACGATGATCTGCCGCACCGGTGCACCGGTCGAGATCGCCGCTTCGAGCAGACCGTCGTCCACTTCCTGGAATGCGCTTTCGGCGACGCGGGCGAAGAACGGGATCGCCGCGATCGACAGCGCGATCGCGCCTCCCGTCGGCGTGTACGGGTCGCCGATGATCAGCTGGATGAGCGGGATCAGCACGACGAGCAGGATGAGGAACGGCATCGAACGGATCGCGTTGACGACGAATCCGACGGCTTCGTTGACGATCCTGTTCGGCGTGAACAGCCGGTGCTGCGTGAGGAACAGCAGGATCGCGAGCGCCGTGCCGAACACGACGCCGACCAGCGTCGCGATGCCGACCATCGTGCACGTCTCCCACAACGCCCGTCCCAGGTTCTCCCTGAGGATCTCGATCGTGTCGTTCATGCGAGCACCTCCTTATGCGCATCGCCGTCGTATGCGTCGGCGGCATGCGCCGACGGCCTCGTGCCGTATGCGTCGTCCGCGAAGATCGCGTCGACGCTCGCGCCGATGTCGTCGTTGAGCGCGACGCTCAGTTCGCGCGCATCGGCGACGCGCGACGTGAGCTCGTCGATCGCCGCCTGCACGACGAACGCGCCCCGCTGTCCCTCCTGCCGCGCGCTCACCAGCACGATGAGCGTGCCGATCGCCTGCGTGCCGAAGTAGCCGACATTGCCGTGCAGGACGTTGATCGACACTTCGAAATGCCGTGAGACGTCGCTGATGAGCGGCTCGAGCGCGCCTTCGTCCTTGTATCGCAATTCGATGAGACGTCCCGACGGCAGCTGCGGCACGAGCCGCCTCGGGATCGCGACGCCGAGATAGCGTTCGACGAGCGCGCGCGTCGTCTCGTGATGTGGGGAGCCGAACACGTCGAAGGTCGTGCCCTGTTCGACGATGACGCCATGTTCCATGACGGCGACGTGGTCGAAGATCGCCTTCGCGACGTCGAACTGGTGCGTGATGAAGACGATCGTGACGCCGAGCTCGGCGTTGACGCGCTTGAGCAGCGCGAGGATCCCCTCGGTCGTCTCCGGGTCGAGCGCGCTCGTCGCCTCGTCGCACAGCAGGATGCGCGGATGGTTCGCGAGGGCACGCGCGATCGACACGCGCTGCCTCTGCCCTCCGGAAAGCTGCGACGGGTAGCTGTCGATCTTCTCCTCAAGCCCGACGAGCCTGAGCAGCTCCTCGATGCGCGCACGGTGCCGCGACTTCGGCACATGCGCCGCCTTGAGCGCGAACGCGATGTTCTGCGCGACGGTCACGTTGTCGATGAGGTTGAAGCTCTGGAAGACGAAGCCGATGCCGCTGCGCAGTTTGCGCAGCGCCGTCCCGCGCAGCGCCGTCACGTCGCGCCCGTCGATGACGACACGGCCCGACGTCGGGCGCTCGAGGAGGTTGATCGTGCGCACGAGCGTCGATTTGCCGGCCCCCGAGAAGCCGACGATCCCGAAGATCTCGCCTTCCTCGATGTGCACGCTCGCGTGGCTGACCGCCTCGACGGAACGTCCGTCGCTTTCGAAGACGACCGAGACGTCGTCCAAGGTGATGATGTCCGTCATCGTCTCCCCCTATTCGTTCCAGCCCGCCGGCTTGCCGAAGTCCCTGAAGCGGCTCGCGGCGATCGCGCTCTTGAATTCGTCGCTGCTGAGCAGTGCCCGGACGGTCTTCGCGAAATGCGTGTCCTTGTTCGCTCCCGCGACCGCGAACACCTCGATGACGCCGTCGTCCTGCCGTTCGAGCGCGAGCGCGTCCTTCGGGTCGAGCCCCGCCGCCCACGAGTAGTTGCCGGGCACGAGCGCGACGTCGACGGTGTCGAGCGAACGCGCGAGCTGCGCGGCGTCGATCGGTTTGATGTCGAGATGCCTGGGATTGTCGGCGATGTCGCTGACCGACGCCTTCGTCGCGTCGATGCCGTCCTTGAGCGTCACGAGCCCGTTCTGCTCGAGGACGCCGAGGCTGCGTGCGAGGTTCGATCCGTCGTTCGCGACCGCGACGCTCGCGCCGTCGGCGATGTCGTCGATCGACGCGAACGTCTTCGAATAGACGCCGAGGCCGAGCGTCGGCGTCTGTCCGAGCGAGACGAGGTCGAGGCCGTTGTCGGCGCTGAACTTCTTCAGGTAGTTGCCGTGCTGCATGAGGTTCGCGTCGATCCTGCCGCTCGCGAGCGCCTTGTCCGGCTGCACGTAGTCGTTGAAGGTCTTCGTCGTCAGTGCGTAGCCGTCGTCCTTCAGGAGCGGCGCGATGACCTCGTCGATCATCTCCCCGTACGGCCCGGGGCATACGCCGACCGTGATCGTCGTCGTCTCGCCGTCCTTCGGCGTCGGGATCTGCTCGGCCGATGCGCTGCGCGCGTCACCGCATGCGCTGTTCGCGATGATGACCGCGCCGGCGAGCACGGCGGCCGCCGTGCGGATGAGCGTGTGGATGCGCTGCTTCGTCGTCATGATGGTTGTCGTCTCCTTGATCGCTTGCTCGAATGGTGATGTTCCTGCATACGTCGCTGTGGTCATGCGTGGTTTCGGGCGTGTTCGCCCAGGCCGCCGCGTGGTGCGGACCATGCGGCGGCCGTCCGGATGCCGGTTCTTGGACCTCGTCGCCTCTCAGCGTCCGTCGATCGCCTGCTGCGTGGCGATGTCGGGATGGTGGATCGCGAACGCATGCTCGGCGAGGTGCACCTCATGCGTCACGAACTCGTGGAGCGGGCACGGCGCGCCGTGCTCGCGCCCAAGGCGTGCGATGTAACCGTTGATGTAGTCGACTTCGGTCGGGCGGCATCTCGTGAGGTCCTGGTACATCGACGGATAATGCAGGGGATGCGCGACCGCGGCCGTATGCATTATCGTCTCCACCTCGCTTTCCCTCGTACCGGGAAGCGTGATGCCGGCGCGTTCCGCCGCCGTGTACGCTTCGTCGACGAGCCGGCGCGTCAGGACCGGGGCGCTTGGATGCTCGGCGAATTCACCGAAACGGATCTCGTACATCGTGCACAGCGTGTTGAGCACCGAGTTGAACACGATCTTCGCGAAGCACATGCCGAGGAAATGCGGCGCGATCGTCGGATTGAGCGTCGCCGCCTGGAAATCTCGGTACAACGCGAGCTCGACGGGATCGTCGGCGGCATCGTGGCCGTCGTACGCGCACATGTGCATCGCCTTCGCGTGGACGCCCCCGGTGAAGTTGAAATCGCCGGGACCGTAGACGTACGCGCCGATGAGCGCCGTGCCGCCATAGATATGGTCCTTCGCGAAGTATTCCGCGAGATGTTCGAAATGGCCGTAGCCGTTCATCGCCGAGAACACATGGTGGCGCGGGCGGATGCATACGCTGACGCGCTCGAGGAGCCCCGGGAGCTGATGCTGCTTGACGAAGACGATCCACACATCGGGGTCGCCGTCGTACTCCTCCGGGTAGTACACGTCGATCGGCACAAGGTGACGTCCCTCGCCGTCCTGCGACACATACGCGCCGCCCTGTGCGCGTATCCGCTCGACGTTCGGCGTCCACGCGTCGATGAAGTCGACGTCGGCGTGCGCATGCTCCTGCAGCAGCACACCGTACTGGACGCCCATGCCGCCGGCCCCAAGAATCGCGTATCTCATGCGTCGTCCCTCCTTGCATATCGTCGCTTTTCCGAACGTATTATTCGTCGTGCGCAGACCCTCTGCCGTGCCTGCGTGACACACTGTACGGCACCTCACAAGCCGAAACGGCGGCGCCGCTATAGCAAAAATCGATACGATGCTCAACATGCGTGCGAACGCGCCAATCAATCGGAAAAACAAGCGCCGCCACGACGGAAATATCGTGACGGCGCTTGCCGAATATGGAGGGATATGGTCAGACGACCTTGCGTTCGAGGTCCATCGTGCGATGCATGCCCTTCGTCCACACAAGGTAATAGACGATGCCGAGCGCCGTCCAGATCAGTCCGACGATCCACACGGTCCAGCCCAGGGAGATGAAGATGACGAAGGTCACGACCGCGCCGATGAGCGGGCACAGGATCGTGCGCCAGAACGAACGGCCGCGATAGCCGCGCGCCTTGATCCCCAGACCCCAGATGACGACGATGTTGAGCATGCAATAGGTGGACAGCGCGCCGAAGTTGCTCACCTTCGCCGCCGTGTTCTGGCCCAGGAGGATGAACACGAAGATGAGCACGAGGTTCACGGCCGCCGTGAACAGCGTGGCGCCGACCGGCACGTTCGTCTTCTTGTCGTACTTGGCGAGGAACTTCGGCAGGCCGCCGTCGACGGCCATCGTGTACATGAGGCTCGAGATCGCCGTCATGCCGGACAGCGACGTGAACAGGCCGAGCGCGAGCGCGTTCGTGACGGCGCAGACGACGCCGAGCCACTTGCCGGCGAGTCCGGCCACCTCGTAGAAGCCGCTGTTCTGGTTCGCCTGCAGGATGTTGCCGGAGGGATCCATGCACATCGTCAGGAAGCTCATCGACATGTACAGGAAGCCGAGGATGAGGACGATGATGATCATCGCCTTGCCCGGCGCCTTCTTCGGACGCACGCATTGGTCGTCGAGCGTCACGATCGAGCCGAATCCCACATAGGACAGCGCGCACAGCGAGACGGCGCTCATCATCGCGCCCATGTCGAACTTGCCGGGGTTGAAGAACGCGGTGCCGGAGAAGTGCGCGGTCTGCGGATGCTTGCAGACGTAGATGACGCCGAATACGAAGAACAGCGCCAGCACGATGAGCTCGGCCGCGAGCGCGAGCTTGTCGACTAGGACGGTAGCGCCCATGCCGCGCATCGCGATCGCCGTGATGACGACGAGGAAGCCGACGCACCACACCCATACCGGGATATGCGGCAGATACTCGTGCAGCGCGTTCGCCGCCATGAGCAGCATGATCGCCGGCGTGATCAGATACTGCAGGATCATCAGCCATCCGACGACGAAGCCGACCGAGTCGTTCATCTCATGCGACGCGTAGATGTAGATGCTGCCGCTCGACGGGAACAACGGCACCATCATGCCGAAGGACAATGCCGTGAACAGCATCGCGACCATCGCGATGAGATAGGCGATCGCCGGCATGCCGTGGGATACGGAGGCGACCGACGCGATGATCGAGAACGGCGCGATCGGCACCATGAAGATCATGCCGAAGACGATGAGGTCCTTCGTCGTCAGCGTTCGTTTGACGACCGATTTCGTCGCGGTCGCCTGGGAGCCGTCGATTTTGCCCGTCTTCCCCGTCTTGACGGCGGATTGCCCTGTGCCTTGTACGTTCCCGGACATGATTCCTCGCTCCTTCATATTGGTGGCGTTCCTACGCTTGCGGCGGCATGCCCGCGCGCCGCGACGACAACGTGCGCCATGCGCGGCGGATGCGCATGGCGCATCGGTCCTCCCATGGCGGGGCCTGACCGTTCTACGTGTAATATAGCTCACCGGCCCGGTGCCGGTTCCCCTCACGCCGGGCTTTTCCTCACAGCGTCGAAAACGCCGGCGTCCACATCGCGCTACCCGGCGCCGTGTTCGTCCATGCGGGACGCAGGCGGTCCGGCCTGCGCTTTTGGCTATGCCTTGAGAGACGATGATGCCTATGTTTGTGCGTCATGCAACTTTGGACGACCTCGATGCTCTTTCCAGTATTGAATCAGCGTGCTTCCCTCCCAAGGAGGCCGCGGACATCGAAAGGCTCGCGAATCGCATCGAGACGTATCCGGAGCATTTCTGGCTGCTCGTCAACCCGGACGCCGATGCGTCGGACGCCTGTTTCCCGGCGCATCTCGCCGACGGCATGCTCGTCAGCTTCATCAACGGCATGACGACCAACGTCGCCGATCTGACCGACGCGATGTACGAGCAGGCCAATCTGCATGACGAGGACGGTTCCTGGCAGATGATCCTCGGCGTCGACACGGCGCCGGTCTACCAGCATCGCGGCTGCGCGGCCTATCTGATGCGCCGCGTCATCCTCGATTCGGCAATCGCCCACCGCGCCGGCATCGTGCTTGCCTGCAAGGAGCGGCTCATCGGCTTCTATCAGGGCTTCGGCTTCGTCAACGAAGGCCCGAGCGCCTCGACGCACGGCAACGCGATATGGTACCAGATGCGGCTGCGGCTTGGACGGCAGGCCGACGGCGACGAGATCGACGAGGCCTATGACATCACGGCGAGCAACATCCGCAAGGCGATGGAGGAGACGACGTCGTACATGGACCACGGCCATACGATCACGGCGCAGTTCCCGGTGCTCAGATAACCGTTGCCGACCGAGCGGCCGGATGCCGGACATCCGCTCCCGGAAAACGGGATGGCTGCGTCCCTGCCGTCTGCGATTTGCGAACACCTTGCGCATAAACTGGAACTCGCGCCGCATTCACGGCGGTTTTACATTAGACTCGGCACTAGAAACAACATGGGAGCAGCGCACGGCCGATCCCCGTACAAGGCAGCCGACAGAGGGTCGCCGATGCGTTGGATATCAGAGAGGAATCACGATGTCCGTAGTCATCCGGCCAGCCGAACGCCTACCGAAGGATTACACGGCGCTCGATCTGGAGACGACCGGTCTGAGCGCGCAGCGTGATCGCATCACCGAGATCGGTGCGGTGAAGATCCGCAACGGCAGGATCGTCGACACCTTCGATCAGCTCGTCGATCCGGGCACGCTCATCACACCCAACATCACACGACTGACCGGCATCACCAACGAGATGGTCGAGGGTATGCCGTCGCTCGAGGCCGTGCTCGGCCCGTTCATCGATTTCCTCGAGGACGACGTCGTCATCGGCCATAACATCCGCTTCGACATGGGCTTCCTCGCCGAGGCCGAGCACCGCATATTGGGGTTCACGAACCATTTCATGCGTCCGACATTGGACACGATGACGATCGACAAGCATCTGTTCCCCTCGGAACGGCATCGTCTCGTCGATCTGATCCAGCGTTACGGCATCGCCGACGTCGAAGAGCATCGTGCGCTTTCGGATGCGACGCAGACCTACCAGTGCCTTGAATGGCAGCGCCGCTACATCTCCTGCGACGCCGCCGTCCTCCCCCAGAGCTGACAAGCACAACCGGCGTGCGGCACATATCCTGAAGGCCTCGGACAGGACATGTCCGAGGCCTTCAGGATAGCGGTCGTCCGATCATCCCACCTTGTGCAGGACAAACGAAGATAGCAGTGGCCAAACAGTGTTATGGGATATCATCCCCGCACATGCGGGGCAAACTGTCAACGAAGTGGACCTTTTGTTGTTGAGTACGAGCGAGACCGCCGCCGGCGACACTTCGGCCTCCTTGGCGATCTCCTTGAGCGTCACACGTTTGCGCATCATTCCCCGATTCGATGGCTGCCGTGATCCGTCCACGACAGGACAATGCAGTCGTGTTCCATTGTAGGTCCATGCGATGCATCATGCATTCGCAAAAAGGCGAAGGTTTGTTGGTTGGGGTGTTGTTGGGTTGTCCGCTGGTTTCGGGGTGTGGGTATGGGAAAGCCCCGGACCGGTGTGCCGATTCGGGGCTTTCGTGTGAAGTGTGGGTGCGGCGGCGTGCTACTCTCCCACACCCTGTCGGGTGCAGTACCATCGCCGTGCCAGGTCTTAGCTTCCGGGTTCGGAATGGGGCCGGGCGTCTCCCCTGGGCTGTGACCGCCGCAAGACTTGTTGTTCTGTTATCCATGTTCCCGACCCGTCGGGCCGGTTGGTGGTTGGTTTGGGGACCGGATGGTGGACGCGCTGCGTGTTCGTACCGGGACGATGTGTCGTCGTCTGTTCGCGTGTTCGATGCTTTGCCGTGTGACTCCCGATGGTCGCGTGTCCCGCACGCGTGTGCCGCGCGATGGGTCGCGGTGGGGGTCGTCTTCGACCGTTAGTGCCGGTCGGCTCCACCCCTTGCGGGGCTTCCACGTCCGGTCTATCGACCACATGGTCTCATGTGGGGTCTCACACACCCCCGGAGGGGTGTCAGGAATCCTTATCTTGGAGCGGGCTTCCCGCTTAGATGCTTTCAGCGGTTATCCCTCCCGAACGTAGCCAACCGGCCGTGCCGCTGGCGCGACAACCGGCATACCAGAGGTTCGTCCACCCAGGTCCTCTCGTACTATGGGCAGGCCTCCTCAGGATTCCAACGAGCGCAGAGGATAGAGACCAAACTGTCTCACGACGTTCTGAACCCAGCTCGCGTGCCGCTTTAATCGGCGAACAGCCGAACCCTTGGGACCTGCTCCAGCCCCAGGATGCGACGAGCCGACATCGAGGTGCCAAACCATCCCGTCGATATGGACTCTTGGGAATGATCAGCCTGTTATCCCCGGGGTACCTTTTATCCGTTGAGCGATGCCGCGTCCGTACGCCGGCACCGGATCACTATCTCCGACTTTCGTCCCTGCTCGATCCGTCGATCTCGCAGTCAAGCCCGCTTGTGCGATTACACTCGACACCCGATTGCCAACCGGGCCGAGCGGACCTTTGAGCGCCTCCGTTACTCTTTGGGAGGCAACCGCCCCAGTTAAACTACCCGCCAGGCACTCTCCCCGACAAGGCTGACTTGTCCGGGTTAGGCATCAGATGGGGACAGAGCGGTATTTCACTGGCCGACTCCACACACACTGGCGTGCATGCCTCACAGTCTCCCGCCTATGCTACACAATCCGCACCTGATGCCAATACCAAGGTATAGTAAAGGTCCCGGGGTCTTTTCGTCCTTCTGCGCTTAACGAGCATCTTTACTCGTACTGCAATTTCGCCGAGCTCCTGGTCGAGACAGCGGGGAAGTCGTTACGCCATTCGTGCAGGTCGGAACTTACCCGACAAGGAATTTCGCTACCTTAGGATGGTTATAGTTACCACCGCCGTTTACCGGGGCTTGAATTCACCACTTCGCGCAAAGCGCTGATGGATCCTCTTAACCTTCCGGCACCGGGCAGGCGTCAGTGCATATACGGCGACTTGCGTCTTGGCATGCACCTGTGTTTTTGGTAAACAGTCGCTACCCCCTGGCTTGTGCCACCCCCCACCGCTCGACGCCGCAAGGACGTCCCACCGCGGGGGGTCTCCCTTATGCCGAAGGCACGGGAGCGGTTTGCCGAGTTCCTTGACCAGGATTCGCTCGCTCGCTTCGGTATACTCTACCTGACCACCTGTGTCGGTTTGGGGTACGGGCGGCCGCCCACCTCGCGCCGAAGCTTTTCTCGGCCGACGGGATCACCGGATATCGGGCCATCAAGGCCCCCATCATCACGCCTCGCCCCATGCTGCCCCCGGATTTGCCTGGGGGCGGGGCCGCACGCTTGACCAGGGAAAACCACCTCCCCGGCCGGCTACCCGTCCGCGTCACTCCATGCGCTCGACCCCAGGACGCCACGCGCGAACCCGAACATCACCGACCAACCCGAAGGAAGGACGGATCCGATGGAAACACGCGATCGGTCAAGGGACCGCTGATCGGTCATGCGGCCGGTACGGGAATATCGACCCGTTCATCCATTCGACTACGCCTGTCGGCCTCGCCTTAGGACCCGACTCACCCAGGGACGACGAACGTGGCCCTGGAACCCTTGGTCATCCAGCGGCAGGGATCCTCACCCTGCTCTCGCTACTCATGTCTGCATTCTCACTCCCCTGAAGTCCACCACACGGTTCCCCGGCGGCTTCGACCCTCAAGGGACGCTCTCCTACCACGCCAGACAAACTGGCGTCCGCGTCTTCGGTGGCGTGCTTGAGCCCCGCTACATTGTCGGCGCGGAACCACTAGACCAGTGAGCTGTTACGCACTCTTTCAAGGATGGCTGCTTCTGAGCCAACCTCCTGGCTGTCTATGCGACTCCACATCCTTTCCCACTTAGCACGCGCTTGGGGACCTTAGACGACGGTCTGGGCTGTCTCCCTCTCGACGACGGAGCTTATCCCCCGCCGACTCACCGCCGGCATACACGCGACAGGTATTCGGAGTTTGGTTGCTGTTGGTACCCGGTACGGGCCCGCAAGCATCCAGTAGCTCTACCCCCTGCGCGCAATCAACCGACGCTGCACCTAAATGCATTTCGGAGAGAACCAGCTATCACGGAATTTGATTGGCCTTTCACCCCTAACCCCAGGTCATCCCCTCAGTTTTCAACCTAAGTGGGTGCGGTCCTCCACGCGGTCTTACCCACGCTTCAACCTGCCCAGGGCTAGATCATCCCGCTTCGGGTCCAGGACACGCGACTGAAAAAACGCCTTTTCAGACTCGCTTTCGCTACGCATACGCCACACGGCTTATGCTCGCCACATGCCACTGACTCGCAGACTCATTTTTCGATAGGCACGCCGTCACCCGGACGAATCCAGGCTCCGACGGTTCGTAGGCGCACGGTTTCAGGAACTCTTTCACTCCCCTCCCGGGGTGCTTTTCACCTTTCCCTCACGGTACTCGTCCACTATCGGTCAGACAGCTATACTCAGGCTTACCCAACGGTCTGGGCGGATTCACACGGGATTCCACGAGGCCCGCGCTACTCGGGAGACGCGATCGCCAGACCATGCGCGTTCGGCTACGGGGCCATCACCCTCTACGGCCCGGTATCCAACCCGGTTCGCCTCACACACGGTTTTATCACTGACGCCCGGCACGTCGGCACCGGGACACACGCTCCCACGACACCGAAGCCGCAACCCCCGACGGGTATCACACGACCACGGTTTAGCCATCATCCGCTTTCGCTCGCCACTACTCACGGAGTATCCTCTCCTGCAGGTACTGAGATGTTTCACTTCCCTGCGTACCCCCCGCACAACATGCGGTGCCAGCCCATGACGGCTGGCGGGTTGCCCCATTCGGAAACCCTCGGATCAAAGCCATGTCGGCGGCTCCCCGAGGACTATCGCGGCCCCACGCGTCCTTCATCGGTACTGTCTGCCAAGGCATCCACCACTGCGCCCTTCACAACAACCCGACCACCAGCCCCAACAGGGACCCATGGGCGGCCATCGCGAACACACAACGAAAAACACAAAACTGTGTCCAACTGGAACACTCGACTATCAGATCATCACACACATCAACCACACCCCACAACAGGGCATGGCCGACACGAAACAAACGAACGAACACACACACCCCACAACAGGGATGCGTCCAGGCCGCACCAGCCACAACGGACCGATGCGCCTCGGTTCATTCACAGTACGAACACCAACCACACCCAAACGGATGCGGCCGTTGCTCGCGTCCACTCTCCAGTTCTCAAACCACCACCACACCACAAGCCCGCACGACACGACGAACACGCCGCACCGGACCCATGGGCGCGGAACACCCACCCCACACAAGGGGCGTGGCGGTCCGGGGACCCAACAGCATGCACCGCACCACCACCGACCCACAGGGCCGGCAACAGATCCTTGATCTCTTCCACACCAGCAGGGACGACCCCCACCCCCACAAGGGCGGGAAACACATCGTCCCGAAACGGACGCCACACGGGCGCCCCACAGAACTCCGTAGAAAGGAGGTGATCCAGCCGCACCTTCCGGTACGGCTACCTTGTTACGACTTAGTCCCAATCACGAGCCTCACCTTAGACGGCTCCCCCCGCGAAAAACGGTTGGGCCACCGGCTTCGGGTGCTGCCCACTTTCATGACTTGACGGGCGGTGTGTACAAGGCCCGGGAACGCATTCACCGCGGCGTTGCTGATCCGCGATTACTAGCGACTCCGCCTTCACGCAGTCGAGTTGCAGACTGCGATCCGAACTGAGACCGGTTTTCAGCGATCCGCCCCATGTCACCATGTCGCATCGCGTTGTACCGGCCATTGTAGCATGCGTGAAGCCCTGGACGTAAGGGGCATGATGATCTGACGTCATCCCCACCTTCCTCCGAGTTGACCCCGGCGGTCCCGCATGAGTTCCCGGCATAACCCGCTGGCAACATGCGGCGAGGGTTGCGCTCGTTGCGGGACTTAACCCAACATCTCACGACACGAGCTGACGACGACCATGCACCACCTGTGAACCCGCCCCGAAGGGAAACCCCGTTTCCGGGATCGTCAGGCACATGTCAAGCCCAGGTAAGGTTCTTCGCGTTGCATCGAATTAATCCGCATGCTCCGCCGCTTGTGCGGGCCCCCGTCAATTTCTTTGAGTTTTAGCCTTGCGGCCGTACTCCCCAGGCGGGATGCTTAACGCGTTAGCTCCGACACGGAACCCGTGGAAAGGGCCCCACATCCAGCATCCACCGTTTACGGCGTGGACTACCAGGGTATCTAATCCTGTTCGCTCCCCACGCTTTCGCTCCTCAGCGTCAGTAACGGCCCAGAGACCTGCCTTCGCCATTGGTGTTCTTCCCGATATCTACACATTCCACCGTTACACCGGGAATTCCAGTCTCCCCTACCGCACTCAAGCCCGCCCGTACCCGGCGCGGATCCACCGTTAAGCGATGGACTTTCACACCGGACGCGACGAACCGCCTACGAGCCCTTTACGCCCAATAAATCCGGATAACGCTTGCACCCTACGTATTACCGCGGCTGCTGGCACGTAGTTAGCCGGTGCTTATTCGAACAATCCACTCAACGGGCCCGAAGACCCGCCTTGCCCTTGAACAAAAGCGGTTTACAACCCGAAGGCCTCCATCCCGCACGCGGCGTCGCTGCATCAGGCTTGCGCCCATTGTGCAATATTCCCCACTGCTGCCTCCCGTAGGAGTCTGGGCCGTATCTCAGTCCCAATGTGGCCGGTCACCCTCTCAGGCCGGCTACCCGTCAACGCCTTGGTGGGCCGTCACCCCGCCAACAAGCTGATAGGACGCGACCCCATCCCATGCCGCAAAAGCATTTCCCACACCCCCATGCGAAGGTGCGGAGCATCCGGCATTACCACCCGTTTCCAGGAGCTATTCCGGTGCATGGGGCAGGTTGGTCACGCATTACTCACCCGTTCGCCACTCTCACCAGCCAAGCAAAGCCCGGCCGGATCCCGTTCGACTTGCATGTGTTAAGCACGCCGCCAGCGTTCATCCTGAGCCAGAATCGAACCCTCCACAAAAAACCTTCATGAAGAGCCAAACGGCCCCAAAAGAAAAAGACGGACCATCCAATAAGGAAGGACGGTCACACAAAAACCCCGACACCCATCAAACCCCCTCGGGTACCACACGGGCGGGCATCGGACTGGCAATCAAAGACCACCACACAACCAACAAAGGCCATGTGATGAAGTAGTACAGTACACACTATTGAGTTCTCAAACCACCACACACACCCACAACCACACCAATCAACCAGACCGGCAAGCCGTGAGCGGCAGCAAGAAGAAAACTTACACCACCCCAAACCAAAACGCAACCCACACCACCAAAACCCAACAAACACAACCCCTCCACGGCGTGTCGCAAACCACCACAACCACACCCCAACCCGTCCAGTCCACCCACGCTACGCCCCACCCCAGCGAACGCCACCGGCAAGGAACATGCCAACCGCAATCACACAGACCCACCTCAACGAACGTCACCGGCGAGGAACGTACCAACTACGTTCGCGCAGAGAGGTCTTAGCGAACATGACCGGCGCCAACCTCACCAGCCGCGTTCACTCAGCCGGGCACAGCGAACACCTCGGGCACGAACCGCGCAGGTCATGTTCGCCCGGGCGGCCCCCAGCGAACATCAGCAGGAAGGAACGCACCGGCGGGTATCGGAAACGGCGAAAATCAGGGCGCGACACGCCGAAGAGGCCATCGGATTTGGCAAATCGGCGACCATCGGGTAAGTTTACTTCTCGGCCCGGGCGGTTGGCGCAGTGGTAGCGCACTTCCCTGACACGGAAGGGGTCACAAGTTCGAATCTTGTATCGCCCACGAAACCGGTTTCCGGTTGACTTTGCGGACATAGCTTAGTTGGTAAAGCGCGACCTTGCCAAGGTCGAGACCGCGGGTTCGAGTCCCGTTGTCCGCTCCACCACAAGCCCCCCATTCGGGGGCTTTTCTCATATCCGGAACCGGCCGCCAGTCGCCCCCCTCATTCTTCCCGCATCGCCACATGGCAGAACTGCGGAACCTTGTACCACTTGACCGGGTAGCCGGCGCCGTGCGCGCAGAACACCGAATCGGGCGTATGCTCCAGGTCGGCTTCCGGATCGTAGCCGCTCTCCTCCACCACTTCGGCTTCGTTGTGGCATGCACGGTACCCGGCGAAGGTCAGTGCCAGCCGTCCGCGTCCGTGCGAGTAGGCGTGCACGTCCATCGCATAGTCGCGCATCGCGCTGACCGGTGCCACGCCTTCCAAGATCGCGTAGTCGCCGTCGGTCCGCGGCGCCTCGCTTTCGCCGCTCATCCGCTGCACGTCGCTCATCGCGCGACCGATCGATTCCTGCGGCAGCTCAAGACGGAACCGATACCACGGTTCGAGTAGCCTGCAGTTGCCGACTCCCCTGATGCGAGCGCCGCGACGACTAACACCCTCCGCACCGTCCGTACTAACACCATCGCCATCTCCCTCATCCTCGCGCACGTCGCCGCCGAAGCGGCGCGCCACATCGAGTTCGGTACAATCAGTCGGCACGCCGGCGCGCGATTCCATCAGTCCCATGCGCAGCGCGCGGTACGTCGCCTGCCTGAAATCACCGCCTTCGGTGTGCTTGAGGTGGCCGCGTCCGCCGATGATCGTGATGCGCATGTCAGTGATCGGCGCGCCGACGAGCACGCCGAGATGTTCACGTTCGCGCAGATGCTGGAGGATGAGCCGCTGCCAGTTGCGGTCGAGTTCGTTTTCGCTCACGTCGCTGGCGAACTGCAGTCCCGCGCCCGCTTCGAGCGGTTCGAGCAGCAGATGCACTTCAGCGTAGTGGCGCAGCGGTTCGAAATGCCCGACGCCTTCGACCGGCGCGCCGATTGTCTCCTTGTACAGGATTGACCCTTCTCCGAATCCGACGTCGAGTCCGAAACGGTCGTGCATGAGCTGTTCGATGACTTCGAGCTGCACGGCGCCCATGAGCTGCACGTGCGCCTCCTGCAGCCGTTCCTGCCAGACGACGTGCAGCAGCGGCTCTTCGTCCTCGAGTTCGCGCAGCGCGAGCAGGCATCGGTGCACATCGTTGTCACCGGGCAGCAGCGTGTACGTGAGCACGGGCTGCAGCGTCGGGTCGCCCGCGTCCTCTTCGATGCCGAATCCCTCCCCCGGGAACGTGCGTTCGGGTCCGCTCACCGCGCACACGGTGCCTGCGGGCGCCGTGTCCGTCGTCGTGCTTTTCGCGCCGGACACGCTGCGCACCTCGTCGACCTTCTCGCCGTCCGCGTCGCCGTCCTTCGCCGGCAGCACCATCTTCGCCTTCAATTCGCCGCCGGTCACCTTCATCCAGCTCAGTCGTCGACCCTGCGCGTCGTGGGAGATCTTGAACACGCGCGCGCCGAAGCGCTGCGGATACCGCGGCTGGCGCGCGTAGTGCGCGAAGCCGCCGAGCAATGCGTCGACGCCGTCCATGTGCAGCGCGGCGCCGTGGTAGACGGGGAACACGCGACGCGCGGCGATGAGCTCGCGGATGAGTTCGACGTCGACGACGCTGGTTTCGAGATATGCGTCCATCGCGCGTTCGCTCTGCATCGCGATGTCCTCGAAGCTCTGCGCAGCCAATGCGCCGACATCCTCGGCATCTGCGGGCGTGAAGTCGATGCAGCCGTCACCGAAGCGACTGCGCAGCTGCGCGAGCGTGCGCTCCACATCGGCGCCGGTCGCATCGCTTTTGTTGATGAAGACGAAGGTCGGCACCTCGTACTGTCCGAGCAGGCGGAACAACGTCTGTGTGTGCCCCTGGATGCCGTCGACGGCGGAAACGACGAGGATCGCATAGTCGAGCACCTGCAATGTGCGTTCGGTCTCGGCGGAGAAATCGACGTGCCCGGGCGTGTCGAGCAATGTGAGTTCGAGGTCGCCGTCCGTGATGATCGCCGGCTCCGTGTAGATCGTGATGCCGCGGGCGCGTTCGATCGCGTTCGTATCGAGGAACGCGTCGCCGTGGTCGACACGGCCGAGCCTGCGCGTCACACCGGACGCGTACAGCAGCGCCTCGGACAGCGTCGTCTTGCCCGCGTCCACATGGGCGACGACGCCCGCCACGATTCGTTTCATCCGCGTTCCTTCCATTCATGCCGCGTTCCGCGCGCCCGCCACATGATTCGCCGATCGTATCTGCATAGTCGATTGCGCAAATCAACAGTCGCGCAAATCAACAGTCGATTGTATGACGACGGCACGCCGCCGGCGTCATCACGCACCTGTGAACAGGCCGACGTGCAGCGTGTACAGCAGCCCGCACACGCCGCCCACAACGATGACGGCGAACAGCGCGCGCTCCTTCACGCTGAACAGCGCGCGCAATTCGACATCCGGAGCATGCTGGCGACGCGCGAGCGTGAAGATCGGCAATCCGGCGGCGAACAACGCGCAGGCGACCATCAGATATTCGAGACCGGCCGCGTAGACGAGAAATAGCGAGAACAGCGAGCCGAGTACGCCGGTCGTCAGGGCGCGCCGACGAGTGACGTCGGCGTGCGCGTCGAACAACGCGCGCTCGCGCACGGCAACCTTCCACAGATACAGGCAGCACAGCAGATAGCACGGCATCGACATGACCGACGTGATCGAGATCATCACGTTCCATGCGTCGCCGCGTACGAAACGGCACAGGATGAACAGCAGCTGGCATGTGCAGGCCGTCAGCAGGATGCCGCCCTTCGGCGCGCCGTGCTGGTTCGTCGTCAGGAACGCGCGCGGCCAGATGCCGTCGCGCGCGCCGAACAGCGGCATCTGGCTGATCATCAGCATCCACACGAGCCATGCGAACAGGACGCTGACGATGACGCCGACGTTGACCATGACGGCACCCCACATGCCGAAACGCTGCTCCATGATCATCGACATCGACGGATTCGCCATACCGGCGATGCGCTGCTGCCCGTAGACGCCGAGCGGCAGCATCGACACGAGGAAATACAGGACGAGCACGGCGAGATAGCCGGCGATAGTCGCGCGCGACACGGCCTTCGGCGAGCGCGCGCTGCCGGAGACGACGACGGCGCCCTCCATGCCGATGAACAGCCACAGCGTCACGAGCATCGAATCGCGCATCTGCGCGAACAGGTCGGAGGCGTGGAACGCGAGCGCCGTGCCGTCGGGCGCCTGCCCCCAGAAGTCGGCGCGCATTATCGCGGGGTTGAACACGGCGCACAGCGCGACGATGAAGACGACGACCGGCACGATCTTGCATATCGTGCCGACGACGTTGATGGCGGCGCCAGTGCGTGTGCCGAGCATCGCAACGGCCGTCATGATCCACAGGATCGCCGACGCGCCGATGATCGAGGCCGTGTTGTTGCCATCGGTGAAGACGCCGGGCATGAAGACGTCGAGCGTCGACATGATGAGCACGCCGTACGCGACGATCGAGAAGCAGTTGCACAGCCAGTACCCGTAGCCGACGAGGAATCCGATGAATCTGCCGAATCCCTGACGCGCGTAGGTGTACAGGCCGTCCTTGAGTTCGGGTTTGATTTCGGTGAGCGTGCGGAAGGTGTCGACGATGAACCACATGCCGACGCCGGTGACGGCCCATGCGAGCAGCTGTCCGCCCGCCCCGGCGCGCGCGGCCATGTTCTGCGGGAGGCTAAAGACGCCGCCGCCGACCATCGCGGAGATGACGAGCGCGAACAGTCCGAGGAATCCGACCGATCCCGCCGATCCGCTCGCATGTTCGGTGTCCTTGTGCATGTCCCGGTGCATGTTCCGCGCCCCGCGTTTCCTTCGACGACCGTTGTTACGCCGCCATCGTAGTGCATCGCGGGACGTTATGCCGACGGCGGGCGCGCAATCGCCGCCGGCGCGCGCCGTCAGTCGTCGACGACGATCTTCATGCGGTCGAAGGCGGCCTTCGCCGCATCCTCGGAGGCGTTGCCTTCCAGGAGGACGACGGTCGCGCTGTCCTTGACCTTGACGACGTAGTTGTGTTCGGTCGCGTCGTCGACGGCTTCCTGCCAGAAGATGAAGTCGTTGCCGTTGCGTTCGCCTTCGTTGAGGATCTCGGCGGTGTCGTCGCCGTCGATCTGCTCACGGTAGAGTTCGTAGCCCTCCTCATGCATGAACGAGCCCTCGAAGATCTCCTCGCCGTCCTTCGTAACCTCGAAGGGCACCTTGCCGGTGATGTCGTAGCCGTCGGTGACATCGAGCGTGACCTTGATCGCGTCGCCGGTGTCGACGTTGAAGGTGTATGACTTGTCCGCGTGCGCCTTGACGCCGCACGCCCCCATCGTGACGACGACCGCCGCTGCGGCCGCGAGCGCCGCGATCCTCGTCATCATGGCTCCGCCGTTGATACGCATCAGTCCTCTTCCTTTCCTCGACGTCGTCGTGACGTAGTCCGTGTCCTCAGCATCGGCGCCACGTTCCGTTGCGCCGCAGCGCCGACCCGTGTCACCGTACGGCACCGCCGGCCGCCCGCGCGCATGTTCCACCGCTCGGGCACCATCCGTCCTCATGATGAACGCAGCACGGAGTGCGCAATCATACGGGCATACGGTTCGGCGACCGACGAAAACCGGCGACGGGGCCGCGCCGGCGCACTACGTTGGAGGAAGTGGACAGATCCTCCCGCGGCATCCGCCGCGACACCGGCGGGACGACGGAACACGAGGAGGCGGCGAATGGACGCGCAAGCACACGAGACAGACAATGTAAGACGACCACGGCGAACACGGCGACGACGTATCAAACGACCGAATCCGGCAAGCTGCCCAAGCTGACCGACGACACGATGGTCGTCGCGAAGAACAGCGAACGGCATTCGTGGCGTTCGATCAAGCTGCTGCTCGCGACGCTCATCGTCAGTACGCTCGGCGACGGCTTCTGCTCGGTCATGATGTCGGTCGCGCTGCCGGACATCTCCGAGACCTACCATGTGAGCCTCGCCACGGCGAACTGGGTGACGGTCGACTACGCGATTGTCGCCGCGACGGCCGTCATGACGGCGGCGAGCGCGCTCGCGCGCATCGGTCTCAAGCGGTTGTTCTTCTGGAGCCGAATCCTGCTCATCGTCAGTTCCGCAATAGGCCTGTGCTCGCTCGACTTCCCGATGATGCTGTCGAGCCGTCTGATCCAGGCGGTCGGCGCCGCGCTGATGTTCCCGACGATCAACACCGTCATCATCCGCATCGTGCCGCCCGAACGCTCCGGCCGCATCGTCTCGCTGAACAGTTCGCTCATCGGTGTCGGCATCGCCGTCGCGCCGCTGCTGTCCGGCGTGTTCCTGACCTATGTGAGCCTGACGTCGATGTACGCCGTGCCGCTGCTCATCGGCATCGTCTCACTGATCATGGGCTGCCGGTCTCGCGCATCTGGCAGGCGCGTCCGGTCTTGACCCGTTGTTTCTGCAGGTTATGCTTGGTCTCCAGCTAGAGCCCGGTCAAGCCCTCCTCGTTGCGCAGCCACAGGTATTTCGTGCGCCTGAGCAGGGGGTTGCGCCCGGCCTCCGTCTTGCGGACCTTGTCGACGGCCTCGTTGGCGTGCTTGATCACATGGAACTTGTCGATCACCTTGGCGGCGTTAGGCAGGTGTTCGCAGATGCCCTTGGCGAACCCCAGGCTCATGTCGCAGGTGACCAGTGTCACCCGGTTCGGGTCACCGTTGTGGTCCATGAAATCCAACGCGAACCGTTTGACTGTGTTCGCGTCCTTGCCGGGCACCACGCAGATCACGTTGCGCTCCGCCAGATCGGCGACCACGGTGATGTACCGGTGGCCTTTGCGGCTGGTCTCGTCGAAGCCGATCGCGATGTGCAATTCGCGTCTGCCGCCCTCCCCGTCACGGAACTCCACGCCCGAAACCCTCCAAGAATCAGGCAACTGCAAGGCGGCGGTGAACAACAACGTGGTATCCATACCCCCAAACTACCCGCCAGCCACCTCCACCCGACCAGCCCACCCACACCAAACAGCGAAAAGCCATGAAGTTCTTGTAGTTCGCCGAATCCATGCTGTAAGTCACGCCGGCGAGCGTCTTCTTCGCCGGCTCCTTGTAGGTGGGCTGGACCGTCAGCGTGAACTGCACCGGATTGTCGCCGAGCAGATAGTCCGTCGGCGCCTTGGTCTCCTTGAACGTGTAGGTCGTCGCGTCGGTCGAATCGGCGTTGAGGCCCTTGATGACGATCTGCGTATCGCTGGAGGTGATGTGATCGACCGTCACGACCGGATTACCCTGGGCATCGACGGCGCCGTCCTTGACGATGCCGTATACGCCATTGCCGTAGTCATGGAACTTGACCGGAGTATTGGCCGTTCCGGCGGTCACGGTGAATTGCGCTCCGAGCAGGATGGTGTTCGGATCGCTGAACGCGATCTTCTGCAACGGCACGGACGCCACGTACAGATGCTTCGTGGAATCGGTGGTGCCAGTGCCATGCGAACTGTGGTCCTGGGGGTTGTTGTCGAAGGTCACCGACGCCGTGTTGTTCGTCTTGTCCACGCCCACGGCGTTGACGACGGCCGTGTAGGTGACTGTAATGGCATTGCCGCTTTGCTTGAGCGGGTTGCTCAACGTCACCGTGAATCCATTGCCGTTGGCGGCCTTCGTCACCGTGTAGTCAGTGCCGGACGTCAGGGCGACGCCATTGGCCTTCACTCCGATGCCGGCGTTGTCGGCGCCGAACTGCGTCGTCAGGTTGCTCGTCGGCGTATCGGAGATGCTGAACTGCGGATTGGTCCAATCCTGGTAATCACCGTAGTTCGGCACGTTCGTCGTGATCGTGAACTCATGCGAGGAGCCGATCTGGGAGAGCAGATCCCCCGGCGTCGTCTTCTGGACTTCGACCTTTTCGGCCTTCAGATTGATCTGACCAAGCGTGAAGCTCTGGCCGTCGCGCCCCGTCGTGCTTTTGATGATGCTCTGTCCGTTCGTGATCGTCGTGCCAGCGATCATGGCGCGCGGCATCTCGTTGGCCGCCGCGCCGCTTCCCGTGGCGGGCTGCTCGACGATCAGGTAGACGCCTTCGGGCAGATTGGCGAACTCGGCCTATCCCTGGGCACCGGTGGCGGTATGCGTGGTCACTGTGGAGCAGGCGGCGCCGAGCGTGGCCTGCGCGGCCTTGGCGAACAGGCGCATCGCCTTGTTGTTCGCATGATCGTTGCTGAACTTGTCGGCGCCGGCGCCGTAGAAGTACCGGGCGACGAACTGCAGCGGGGACATGTTCGTCGCGTCGCCGACGAAGGATCCGCCCTGATAGACGATCTTGTTGTTGGCATCCAGCAGTTTCAGCTGGTCATCAGAGGTGTTCGCGGCGTTGACGCCCTGTGCGGCGGCCTTGATCCAGGCCATCACGTCCGCATTGGTCACGCCCGGGGCGTTGACCAGGTTCATGCTGGTGACGCTGCTGCCCGTCACCTGGACATCGGCGTAGGAGCCGAGTTCGTAGGCCGTGAACGTACGACCGTTGACCGACGCCGGGACGAGGTCGTTCGTGCCGCCGTCCGACGGCGCCGGCGCATCGTGGATGATGATCGTGCCCGCGTTCGCGGTGGGTGTGAACGGCGCCGACGGGGATGCGGACGGGTCATCCGCGAGCGCCGTACCGGCTGTGAGCCCTCCGACTCCCAGCATTGCGATTGCGGCAAACACGGCCGCCGACGCCTTGGCTATTGAACGAGTGTTCATCGTGTACCGACTTTCTTTCCCGTGGTATTGAGGGTTTCCTCGGCAAATGATGGCCACTCGCCCGCACGGGCCTTTAGCGCCCGCGCGACCTTCGCAACGCACACCTTCCGGTGATTCCCACGGTGTCTCCGATGGATTTCCATCGTTGATTCTCAACGTATGGAGATTCCCGTCGGCGTGGGAAACTTGCGACGGGAGAACAAACTCACTTATTTCAAGAAAAAACCTTGGATTTTCGCCATTTATTACTCTTACAGTAGAATTTGTGATAATTATCCAGTCAAATCGGCGCAATAAGCCTAATATCATTAGTCCTTGTCCGAGCAAGTTTCGGGGAAAAGTACGCAGAGGGCGAATACCGGCGCGAATCGGAGCCACATTGTCCCCTGAACCGGCGCATACGGCGGCGATGCCCGTGCCGGAACACCTGCATCGGTGTCCGGCACGGGCATCGCCGCCGTATGCGCCGGTTCGGGCGTCAGTATCGACCGGGCATGTCAGGCCTTGCTGACGTCGGCCTTGAGCGTCTCGCCCGGCTGGAGCGTCAGCGACACGGCGAGCGTCTCGGACTTGATGAGGTCCTCGAAGCGCTCGACCTTCGCGATGTCGTCCTGCGGCACGCTCAGCGTCAGGTCGATGCGGTCGGTCACGTCGAGTCCGGCGGCCTTGCGCGCGTCCTGCACGGCGCGGATGACGTCGCGCGCGTAGCCTTCAGCGATGAGCGCGTCGTCGAGCGCGAGGTCGAGGATGACGAATCCGCCCGACGGCAGGATCGACGACGCCGAGTTGGCGCGTTCGGACGCGTCCGCCTCCTCGACGCGGCGCGTGATGTCGTATTCGTCGCCCTGCAGCGTGATCTCACCGTCCGGCGTCTCGATGACCGGGTCGCCGGTCTTCGGATCGGCATGCCATGCGCCGCTCTTCGACGCCTTGATTGCGAACTGCACCTGCTTGCCTAGACGCGGGCCGGCGGCGCGCGCGTTGACTTTGAGCTCCTCGACGATCTTGAGGCCGTGTTCGGCCGCCTCGTCGAGCATCAGGTAGTCGATCGCCTTGATGTTGAGCTCGCTCTTGAGCAGCGCGTCGTAGACGTCGACCTGCGACGGTTCATCGACGACAACGGTCAGCTTCGCAAGCGGCTGGCGCACGCGCATCTTGTTGGCCTTGCGCAGCGACAGCGTCGCCGAGACGATCTCGCGCACCTTGTCCATCGCGGCGACGAGCGCGCCGTTCTCCTGGAGCACCCGTCCCAGCTCGGTGTCGGCGCCGGTGTCGGGATCGGTCAGATACGGCCAGTCGCCCAGATGCACCGATTCGCCGCCGGTCAGGCCGCGCCACACGGCCTCGGCCTCCATCGGGGCGAGCGGCGCGAGCACGCGCATGAACGCCTCGAGCGCCGTGTACAGCGTGTTGAACGCGTTCTCGTCCTCGTTCCAGAAGCGGTCGCGCGAGTTGCGGATGTACCAGTTCGTCAGCATGTCGATGTAGTCGGCGACCGCGTCGCATGCGTCGGAGATCGCGAAGGCGTCCATGTCGCGGGTCACGTCGGCGATGAGCTGACGCGTGCGGGCGAGCAGGTAGCGGTCCATCTGCGCGAGGCCGTCGACCTCGTCGGGGCGCACGCGGCGCGCGTCGTAGCCGTTGCCGTCGTTCGCGGCGTTCGCATACAGCGTGAAGAAGTAGTACGAGCTCCACACCGGCAGCATGATCTGACGGACCGTGTCGCGGATGCCCTCGGAGGTCACGATGAGGTTGCCGCCGCGCAGGATCGGCGAACTCATCAGGAACCAGCGCATCGCGTCGGAGCCATACTTATTGAACACGCCGTTGACGTCCGGATAGTTGCGCAGGTGCTTGCTCATCTTCTGGCCGTCGTCACCGAGCACGATGCCATGGCAGATGACGTTCTTGAACGCCGGCTTGTCGAACAGCGCAGTCGCCATGACATGCAGCAGATAGAACCATCCGCGCGTCTGGCCGATGTACTCGACGATGAAATCGGACGGGAAGTGGTGCTCGAAGTACTCCTTGTTCTCAAAGGGGTAATGGAACTGCGCGAACGGCATCGAACCGGACTCGAACCAGCAGTCGAGCACATCGGTGATGCGGTGCATCGTCGACTTGCCGGTCGGATCGTCCGGATTCGGACGCGTCAGGTTGTCGATCCACGGACGGTGCATGTTGATGTTGCCGTCGTTGTCGCGCGGATAGTCGCCGAAGTCGCGCTTGAGTTCGTCGAGCGAACCGTAGACGTCGACGCGCGGGTACTTCGGGTCGTCGCTCACCCACACCGGGATCGGCGAGCCCCAGAAGCGATTGCGCGAGATCGACCAGTCGCGTGCGTTCGACAGCCACTTGCCGAACTGGCCGTCCTTGACGTTCTCCGGAATCCAGTTGATCTGCTGGTTGAGTTCGAGCAGACGCGGCTTGATCTTCGTGACCGAGACGAACCAGCTCGAGACCGGCTTGTAGATCAGCGGCGTGCCGCAGCGCCAGCAGTGCGGGTACGAATGCACGTAGCTCTTCTCCTGGAACAGCAGCGCGCGTTCGGCCTCGGGACGCTCGGCGAGCGGACCGTCGCCGGCACGCAGGTTGCGCAGGATCGGCAGATTCGCGTCGAATACGAACAGGCCTTCATAGTCCGGGCACAGCGACGTGAAGCGGCATGCGGCGTCGAGCACGTCGACGCTCCTGATGTCGTGCGCGTTGAGCGTGTTCATATCGTCCTCGCCGTAGGGCGCCTGATGCACGAGGCCGGTGCCTTCGGTCGTGTCGACGTAGTCGGCGGTGAGGATCTGGTACGCGTTCGGACCCGGCGTGCCGTCCTCGGCCGTCGCGTCGGCGCCGGCGAAGTACGGGAAGATCGGATAGTAGCGCCAGCCGACCATGTCGCGGCCCTTGAGCTCGCGCACGATCTCGTAGTCCTCGCCGAGCTCCTTGTTGTAGGAGCCGAGCAGCGCCTTCGCGAAGTAGAACTTCTTGCCGGCGAATCGACCTTCCTTCGGGGCGACCTCGACGTAGTCGATGTCGTCGCCGACGACGACGGCGAAATTGGTCGGCAGCGTCCACGGCGTCGTCGTCCAGATGACGGCGTAGGCGTCGTCCTCGTCGCGCAGCTTGAGCGCGACCGAGACGGTCGTGTCCTGACGGTCCTGATAGACGTCGGCATCCATACGCAGCTCGTGCGCCGAAAGCGGCGTCTGATCCTTCGGGCAGTACGGCAGCACACGGTAGCCCTTGTAGGCCAATCCCTTGTCGTAGAGCGTCTTGAACGCCCACATCACCGACTCCATATACGGGATGTCAAGCGTCTTGTAGCCGTGCTCGAAGTCGACCCAACGCGCCTGGCGGTGCACATAGTCGCGCCATTCGCCCACGTATTTGAGCACGGAGGCGCGGCAGGCGTCGTTGAACTTGTCGATGCCCATCTTCTCGATCTGATCGACCGAATCGATGCCGAGCTCCTTCTGCGCCTCGAGTTCGGCGGGCAGGCCGTGCGTGTCCCAGCCGAAGACGCGGTTGACCCGGCGCCCCTTCATCGTCTGATAACGCGGCACGACATCCTTCGCGTAGCCGGTCAGCAGATGGCCGTAGTGCGGCAGGCCGTTCGCGAAGGGCGGACCGTCGAAGAACACGAATTCATTGTCGCTGTTCTCGCCGGAGGGATTCTCATCGATGGATTTCTGGAAGGTGTCGTTCGTATCCCAGTACTGCAGCACATCCTCTTCGAGCTTGGGGAAATCCGGGTTCGGCGCCACGTTGGCGCTCTGTTCGCCGGATGCTGCCTTAGGGTACACGTGCTTTGGTGTTTCGCTCACCGTTGCTCCTCGTTCTTGCAGACTTCGGTTGCCTGCGAGGACGATGGACGCCTGCGCGGCCATGCGCGTCGTGCGCACGCCCGTGGGGCCGCCACCGCGGTACCACCTCGCTTGCCACATGCGCGCCGCGTCCGGCGACGTGCCCGTGACCGCTTGATTCGGCTGTGTCGGGCCGATCCCGTCGGTTCTACTGAGCCCGGCGGCATATGCGCCGGACCGTTCTTCCGAAGGCTCCCCGCTGATGACGGATCGTCGCCTATCGTGTGCCACTATAACACCGGCGCGGAATGATGTATTCCGCGCCGGTGTCTTCGTGGGATGGCCGCCTCGTCCGGCTCCCGCCGGCGGAGCACGCCGTCACTGCTGGGCGTCGCCGCCGTTGAGTTCGGCCTTGAGTCGGGCGAGTTCGTCGTCGACCGACGCGCTGCCGCCGGCGAGGTACTTGTTTGCGAGGTCCTCCTCGCTCGACTGCGAGTTGAGCTCGGCCGTCGCGTTCGCCTCGTTGAGCATCTGGTCGGCCTTCGCCTCCATGCGGTCGAAGGCGGCCTGGCTGCGCGAGCTCTTCGCCGTCGACTCGGTGGCCTTGTTGACGGTGTTCTGCGCCTTCGCGACGGCGACCTTCGCGTGCACGGCGGCGCGGCGCGCCTGCAGCCCGTTGATGTCGTTGACGAGCTTGTCGTGCATCTGGCGCATCTTCGCGGCGTTGTCCTCGGCGACCTGCGCGGCCTGCTCGAGCGACGGCAGCGTGCTCTCGTACTGCTGCTTGCGCGTGAGCAGCTGGCGTGCGTCGTCGTCGGCGCCGGCCTTGACGGCCGCCTTCGCCGCCGCCTCGTACTTCGCGATGTCGGCCTTGCATTCGTTGACCTGCTGGCGCGCGCTCGTGGCCGCGGCCATGACGCCGGCGGTCTCCTTCTTGACGGCGGCGAGGTCCTCGTTGAGGTCGAGCAGCATCTGATCCACCATCTTCGCCGGATCCTCCGCCTTGTCGAGCAAGGCGTTGATGTTGGCGCGCATGATGTCGCCGAATCGTTTCAGGATAGCCATTATCGTTGTCCTTTCTGGTCGTCCTGACTATATTTTTTCAAAATCGGGTCCTCCGCCTCCTCGAGCGGGGTGTTGACCATGCGTTCCACGTACGCTTCGTGTTCGCGCCGGCGCCTGATCACCATCCAGACGATGATGCCGATGATGACGAGCACGCCGATGACGATGACGGCGATGATGACCCATTTGAGCACATCGTTGGTCGTCGTCGTCTTCGTCATGATGCGGTCGGCCGTCGAGTCGAAGGTCCTGACGATCGCGTCGTCGGTGCTCATGTTGGAGTACCAGTACTGGTCGTAGTAGGCCCAGAAGATGTCGACCGCCTGCGCGTCCATCACCGTCGAGACGTTGCGTCCGTTGATGAGCACGCTGTGGCCCACGACGTTCTCGGAGTCCTTGTCGGCGAAGTACACGAGCAGCAGCGTGTCCTGGTTGTCGATGTGCTGCTTGTACCAGTCACGCGCCCATGTCTCGCGCTGTTCGTCGGTCGTGAGGTCCGGGTTGTACTTCGCGAGCAGCACGTAGGGCTGGATGCCGGTCTTGTCGTAGAACGACTTGAGACCGCGCCCGGTCGCGCGCACGTCAGTGATCCATCCGAGTTCGTCGTCGACGTCGTCGGCGTCGTAGGCGATGCCCGAATCGATCTTCTCGCGGTTGTAGGTGCTCGTCGGGATCGAGCCTCCGGAGCTGTTCGCGTCGTTCGTCCGGCTCGAGCATCCGAGGAAGCCGAGCAGGACGACGCAGGCGATCGCGATGACGACGGCGACCGCCGTCAGCCAGCTCGGCCCCGATTTCGGGTTCCGGCCGCCGCCGTTGCCGCCGGTCGGGAACGGGCCCGACCCGCCGCCGGACGCGCCGCCGCCGAACGGACCGCCGTAGGCGGCGCCGGTCGGCTGCTGCGTCGTGTGCATGCTGTCCTCGCTCATGTGCGGCACCTCGATGTGCGTATGCTGGCGGGAACGGCGTTCCTGGTCCCTGCCGTAGGCGACGCCGATGCCGAAGTTGATCAGATCGCCCAGGTCGATGCCCGAACGATACCGCGGATGACTGTCGTGATAACGGCGCGGCGGCGGACCGCCGAATCCTCCGAAGCCGCCGAAATCGCCGAAGCCGCCGCCCGAATCCATGCCCGGGCGCCGCCCGGTGCCGCGCGGGCCGTGCGAACTGGCGCGCAGGCCGTCGTCGTGGCTGCTCGACGACGGTCCAGGACCGTCGCCGCTCCCCGGTCTTGGCATGGCCTCCTCCTTGCTGCCCGTCGTTATTCGATCCTGCGCGTCCGGCGCCTTCGTCGACGCCGCCGGCAGGTCGCGTCGCGTACCAATATACGACAGATCGGCCGGCCGCGCCCGCGGCACGTGTCGTTTTGAGACCGGACCGGCCATGCCGGGCACGCCGGCGGCCCCGCGCGACCGTCCGTCACGGAAAAACGAGGGGAAGCCATGTTCGGTCATGCATGACTTCCCCTGTACCGTCAATCCGGCCTATTCGCCGGTCTGTTCGCCGACGTCCGGTCTGTTCGCCGCTCAGCGGGTGGCGTCGCGGTCCTCGAGCTCCGGATCCTCCCACTCGTTCGCGTTCTCGGATTCCTCGGGTTCCTCGGCGGCGCGCTCGATCTTCGCGTCGTCGGCGGCCTTGCGTTCGGCGGACTTGAGCGCGACGCCCAGATCCTCGTGCGGCACGTCCTCGTTCGACTTGCCGGTGACCGGATCGGCGTACGGATGGTCGGTGTCGCGCACGATGTTCTCAAGGTTGTCGAGCTCGGTCGTGCTCATGTCGTCCAGATCGTCGCCGACGTTCTTCTTGTCCTGTGCCATGTCGTCTCCATTCGTGGGTCTTCCGTGCGACGTCCTTCGCCGCAGCCGCTATCCTCAATATAACCGCTCGCCGCCGCGCCGCGCCGTAGGTTTCCCCCATCGGGCGAATGATTCTCGTTTCATTGAAAATGCCGCGTTTTCATTGCCCGTCGCGGCCGTCGACACACGCCGGCGCACGTCGGCATATCGCCGCGGGCGCGGCATCCGCCGCCTTCCGCGCGCCGCGCATCCCCGTCGCGGCGCGCGCCGCATTCATGAAAATGTAATGAAAAAATGAAAACAGGTGAAGGCGTCGGCCTTCACCTGTCATCCGTTCGATGTCCGCCGTCTCCACGCAAACGTTGGAACGACGGCGTTTCGCGGCGCCCCGGCGATGGATGCGCCGCGTCCGCGCACCTCAGCGGGGCACTTCGTCCATGTTCTCCCACGTGTTCGCCGTGTTGAACAGCAGCGACTCCTCGGCGCCGGTGCGCTCCTTCTTCTCTTCCTTGATCTCCTTGGCGCCCTCGTCGTCCTCGACGTGCTTGTCGAATCCGTCGTCGGCGTTGCCGTCGGACTTGCCGCTCACCGGGTCGATGTGCGGATGGTCGGTCTCGTCGACAACCTCCTTGAGCGCGTCGATCTGTGCGGCGTCCAGAGCCTCGAGGCCCTCTTTCTTTTCTTCGTCTGCCATATGGGGCTCCTTCCTGTCGATGTGCCGTCTTCGCCGACGGCACTGTCCATCATAGGCGGATTCCGCTTCCGACGCGCGCAGCGAAGTCATCTTTTCCCAATAATTCCAAAACCATAAGCGCTTCAGTAACTTGGGTGCCGATGGCCGTTTTCGGCGCTGCCGCCGGCACCATGCGCGGGTCGTCTATCGACGCTCGCGCAGATACTGCCGATACCACCTGCCTTCGGCGGACAGGTCGGATTCGATCGGGTCGCGTGCCTCATTCGTCGTGAACAATGCGCTGCCCTCATGCTTGTCGGACAGGTTCCAGATGATGTACGAGATGTCGTACTTGTCGAGCATGCCGAGCCACGCGTCGGCGGACTTGACGTCCACGGCGCCGTCGCCGTTCGCGGCCGTCGCGCCGAATTCGCTGACGAACACCGGCGTGCCCGCCTTGACGGCCGCCACGACCTTGTCGCGCAGCCACTGCCCATGGTCGGCCGCATAGAAATGCACGGTGTACATGACGTTGTCCACGTCGAGCGGATCGGAGGCGACCACGTCGATGTCCTGGCACCAGTTCGGCGTGCCGACGAGCACGACGGCGTCCTTCGCATGCCCGCGCACGACCGGGATCACCTGTTCGGCGTACCGCTTGACCTGCGCCCACGTCGTGCCGCCGTTGGGCTCGTTGCAGATCTCGTAGAGCACGTTCGGCACGTCGGCGTACTCCTTCGCGATCTCGCCGAAGAACTCCTTCGCCTGGTCGACGTGCATGTTCGGGTCGTTGTCCGACAGCGTATGCCAGTCGACGATGACGTACATGTCGTCCTTGACGGCCGCGTCGACGCCGTCGCGCACCGTCTTCTTGAGCTGCTCCTTGTTGCCGTCGGTGCAGTAGCCGCCGCTCTCCGCGCAGTACATCGCGATGCGCACCGCGTTGATGTCCCAGTCGCGCTTGAGGTTCGCGAACAGGTCGGCGTTCACGTACTGCGGATACCAGGCGATGCCATGCGTCGACACGCCGCGCAGCTGCATCGGCTTGCCGGCGGAGTCGAGCAGCTTCGTCCCCTCCACATGCAATGGGGAGACCGTCGTCGTCTCCAGTTCCCCGGCACTCGCCGACGTGTCCGGCGCCGCCTCCGTCGACTCGCCCTTGCCGCTCGGCGCCGTCGTGATCTCCGTGTCCGCGCTCGGCTGCGGCTCCGTTCGACTCGCGCCGCCGCAGCCGGTGAGCAACGCCATGCATGCCACAATCGTCATGACGGCCGATGCCCACTGCTTCATCATCGTCCTCGCCTCTCTCCCATCGCGCTTCACGTCTTCAGGGCGCCGCCGTCCGCTGACTGTACGCGTCCGCTCTCTCCGGCCACGATATGGATGGCGCACCCGGCACATCGCCTCCCCGATGCCCGTGTAGATCATACAAGCGTTACGCTAACAAGCCGGCGCGCATGTTCCCATGTCTTTTTCAGCTCACGGCAAACATATTGACAGGGCGCGCCGCACGATGCTTCCGTGTGGCGCGCCCCGTCATACCCCATGCAAAGGCCCGTCGGTCGAATCCCGACCGGCGATCCGAGGACCGATCAGTGGGTCTGGTGGGTCTCCTCGTCCTTGGCGATCTCGTTCTTGTCGCCCTTTTCGGCGCGGGCGGACTCCCAGCCCTCCTTGGCATCCTTGAGCTTGCCGGCGATCTTCTCGGCCGAATCCTTGACACCTTCGAAGTCATCCTTGTGCTCGTCGATGCGTTCCTTGATCTCCTCGAAGTTCTTCTTCATCTGCTCGGTCATGTCGGTCATGGTAACCATCCTTCGTTCCACGGTTGAATATTGCTGTCTTCCATTACAGCACGTCCGGCGTCCTCGCCGCGCGATTGCGCAGTTAGGCGAATCGGCGCGCCGCCGCTCGCCGTCAGTCCCGCGGCATGTCGGAGGCGTCGCAGGTGTAGCGTTCACGCAGCCGTTCGAAATCGGTTTCGGACAGTCCCACCTTGGTGCGCAGGAAGCCGACGAGGCCGCCGTAGCGCGTCGTCGCGCCGATGAACGCGTGGATGTAGGCGGGCGCCGCCGTCAGGAACTGGTTGATGTCGCCGTCGACGCGCGCGCCGAGGATCGATTCGAGCTTCTGCGCGAGCTTCGACGAGGTGTGCGGCATGAATCGGTTCGTCTCGAGGTAGTCGTCGATGATGAGCGTCTCGTCGACGCCAAGCGAGGCGAGGACGAGCGCGGCGAGCGCGCCGGTGCGGTCCTTGCCCTGCGTGCAGTGCCACAACGTGCCGCCGCCGTCGTCGAGCAGATGGCCGAAGCAGTCCTTCCAGCACGAGACGGCCATCGGCGCGTCGATCATCTGCGGGTACAGGCTTTCGATGAACATGCCCGGCTCGGCGATCAGCCCCCGCAGCTGCTTGCCGAGCTCGCCGCCCTCATCGAAGACCGGAATCGGAAAATAGCGCCAATCGGGAAGCAGCCGGTCCTCCTCCATATGGCGTTCCTGCCGTGTGCGCAGATCGATGATGTTGCGCACGCCGAGCCGGTCGAGCGTAGCGAGGTCGGCGTCGGTCGCCTTGTGCAGGTCCGCCGAACGCAGCAGCATGCCCGGACGGATCCGCCGGCCGTCCTGCGTCGGGATGCCGCCCATGTCGCGCACGTTGCCCACGCCCTCAAGCTCGAGCGGCTGCGAGACGATCGGCCAGTCGCCGTCCTCATGCTCGTTCTCGAACTCGACGTGGTTGATCTGCCTGATGATATGCGCTTCGTTCCCTTGCATACTGCCCCATCCTACCTGTCCGCGGCGGCGTGGCGGCGCACTCCGCGAGGGGAAAAGCCGCGGCCTCTTCACTCTCCTCCCCGTAGAACGACGGAGGGCGGCCGCCCCGAGCAACGCACGGGACGACCGCCCTCATGAGGACCACGACCAGCCGGACCGGAATCACTCGAGCTCGAGCGAACCGGTGTACAGCTGGTAGTACTCGCCCTTCTCGGCCATCAGCTCGTCATGCGAGCCGCGTTCGATGATGCGGCCATGGTCGAGCACCATGATGACGTCCGAATTCCTGACCGTCGACAGACGATGCGCGATGACGAACACCGTGCGCCCCTTCATCAGGTTGTCCATGCCGGCCTGCACGACCTCCTCGGTGCGCGTGTCGATCGACGACGTCGCCTCGTCGAGGATGAGCGCCGGCGGATCGGCCACGGCGGCGCGCGCGATCGAGATCAGCTGACGCTGCCCCTGCGACAGTCCCGAGCCGTCGCCCGACAGCACCGTCCGATAACCGTCCGGCAGCATGCGGATGAACGAATCGGCGTTGACGAGCTTCGCCGCGGCGATGCACTCCTCATCGGTCGCATCGAGCTTGCCGTAGCGGATGTTGTCCATCACCGTGCCGGTGAACAGATTGACGTCCTGCAGCACGATGCCGAGCGAGCGGCGCAGATCCGGCTTCCTGATGCCCTTGACGTTGATGCCGTCGTAGAGGATCATGCCCTCTTGGATGTCGTAGAAGCGGTTGATCAGGTTCGTGATCGTCGTCTTGCCGGCGCCGGTCGCGCCGACGAGCGCGATCTTCTGGCCCGGCTTGGCGAACCATGTGATGTCGTGCAGCACCGGCTTCTTCGGGTCGTAGCCGAAGGTCACATCGGTGAAGCGCACGTCGCCGCGCAGCAGCGTCAGCCTGCCGTCCGGGGACGTCACCGCCTGCTCATGCGCCTTCTGCCAGACCTCGTAGGCGCGGTCGCTGAGCTGCTTCGCAGCCTCGCGCGAACGCGTGCCGTCGTCGCTCGCCTCGCGCTTCCACGCCCAATGGCCGGTCTTCCTCGACGTCTCCGTCATCGTGCGGCCGTCCGAACCGAGCTCGACGTTGACGAGCGTCACCGTGCCGTTGTCCTTCTCCGAAGGCTCGTCCATCAGCGCGAAGATGCGCGACGCGCCCGCAAGCGCCATCATGACCATCGTCATCTGCTGCGAGACCTGGCCGATCGGGTTGACGAAGGACCTCGACAGCGTCAGCAGCGAGATGATCGTGCCGATCGTGAAGGTCGCGCCCGAGAAGCTGAGGTTGCCCCAGTCGCCGAGCGCCGCCAGGCCGCCGAAGATCGCCGAGAGCACATAGAGCAGATAGCCCATGTTGCCGACGACCGGCATCAGCACGTTGCCGTAGGTGTTCGCGCTCGTGCTCGCCCGGTAGAGCCGTTCGTTGCGCTCGTCGAAGTCCGCCTGCGTCGCGTCCTCGTGGTTGAAGACCTTGATGACCTTCTGCCCGTTGACCGATTCCTCGACGAAGGCGTTCACGTCGCCGAGCTCCTGCTGCTGCACGACGAAATAGCGGCCGGAGCGGCTGACGATCACGCGGATCAGCAGCATCAGCAGCGCCGTGAAGACGAGCACGAAGATCGTGTAGGGAATCGACAGGTACAGCATCGAGACGAGCGCCGCGAGCGCCGAGACGCCGGATGCGAACATCTGCGGAAGCGACTGGCTGATCGCTTGGCGCAGCGTGTCGGTGTCGTTCGTGTAGCGGCTCATGACGTCGCCGTGCTCATGCGTGTCGAAGTAGGAGATCGGCAACGTCTGCATATGCTCGAACATCTCGTCGCGGATCTGCTTCATGACGCCCTGTTCGACGCCGACGAGCAGATACGAGTACAGCCATGCGCTGACGGTGCCGAGCGCATAGAGGACGCCCATGAACAGCAACGCCTCGATGAGCGGCGCCCACGCCGGATGGCTTTCGCCGACGAGCGGCATGATGTAGCGGTCGATCAGCGCCTGCAGGAACAGTGCTGACCCGGCCTGCGCGATCGCGGACACGATGATCGCGATGATGATGAAGACCATGCGCGCCCGGTAGGCGAACACGTATCTGAGCAGTCGCCTGAGCGTGCCCTTCTTCGCCTTCTGGCGCGGCATGCCCTGCATGCCGTTCGCGTTCGGCATGCGCGCGTCGTCGTTGAGGGTCTCCTTGTCGGTGACCGCCGTGCGCGCCGTCGTCGCTGCTGCTGCGCTCATCGTTCCTCACCTCCCTTGATCTGTTCGATGTCGTTGCGGATATGCTCCTCGCGCACCCGTTCGCGTTCCCGCTGCCGCGCGATGATGTCGGCGGTCGACGTGTCCTCGTCGTAGTCCTTGCGGTAGCCGCTGGCCTCCGCCTCCTCCTCGTGCAGGTCCTGCGCCTCCTTGCCGAGGTCGCGTTGCGTGTGCTGCTGCGTCTGCGACTCGTAGATGCTGCGGTATTCCTCGCAGCGTGCGAGCAGCTCGTCGTTCGTGCCCTGGTCGAGGATGCGGCCTTCATGCATGACGACGATCAGGTCCGACTCCTCGACCGACGCCACGCGCTGCGCGATGATAATCTTCGTCGTGTTCGGGATCTCGTGGTGGAACGCCTCGCGGATCAGCTTGTCCGTCTTCGTGTCCACGGCCGACGTCGAATCGTCGAGGATCAGGATCTTCGGCTTCTTCAGCAGCGCGCGGGCGATGCACAGACGCTGGCGCTGGCCGCCGGAGACGTTCGTGCCGCCCTGCTCGATGTAGGTGTCGTATTTATCGGGGAACTCCTGGATGAAGCCGTCGGCCTGCGCGAGCTCGCAGGCGTGGCGCAGCTCCTCGTCGGTCGCGTACGGGTTGCCCCAGCGCAGGTTCTCGGCGATCGTGCCGGCGAACAGCACGTTCTTCTGCAGCACCATCGCGACCTCGTCGCGCAGCGACTCGAGCTCGTAGTCGCGCACGTCGACGCCGCCGACCTTGAGCGCGCCGGACGTGACGTCGTACAGGCGCGGGATGAGCTGCACGAGCGACGACTTCGCCGATCCGGTGCCGCCGACGATGCCGATCGTCTGCCCGGAGCGGATGTGCAGGTCGATGTCGTCGAGCACCGGACGTTCCGAATGCTCGGAATAGCGGAAGCTCACATGGTCGAAGTCGATCGAGCCGTCGGCGACGGCCGTGACCGGCTCGTCCGCCTCGCGGATCGTGCTCTCCTCGGTCAGGACGCCGCAGATGCGTTCGGCGGACGCACGGGAGATGATGACCATGACGAAGATCATCGACAGCATCATCATCGCCATCATGATCTGCATCGCATAGGTGACGAGCGCGGTCAGGTCGCCGGTCGTCAGGCCGAGCGCGGCGTTGTTGCCGGAGGCGACGATCTGGCGGGCGCCGATCCACGCGATCGTGATCAGCGACGCGTACATGCAGACGTTGAACAGCGGCGAGTTGATCGACAGCAGCTTCTCGGCCTTGCAGAACTGGTCGTAGATCTTCTGTGAGATATGGCCGAACTTGCGGTCCTCGAAGCCCTCGCGGTTGAAGGACTTGACGACGCGGATGCCCTGCAGGTTCTCGTCGACGACGTTGTTGAGCTCGTCGTAGGTGTGGAAGACGCGTTCGAAGATCGGATGGACGACGAGGATCAGGCCGAACAGGCCGACCGCGAGCACCGGGATGCATGCGAGGAACACCAGCGAGATCTGCGGGCTGATGCGGAACGTGAAGATCCATGCGACGACCAACATGACAGGGGCGCGCATGCCGACGCGGATCAGCATCTGATAGGCGTTCTGCACGTTCGTCACGTCGGTCGTCAGCCTCGTGATGATCGAGCCGGTCGAGAATCGGTCGATGTTCGCGAAGCTGAACTGCTGCACTTTCTGGAACTCGTCGTGGCGCAGGTTCTTCGCGAAGCCGGAGGATGCGACCGCCGCGTAGCGCCCGGACAGGAAGCCCGCGCCCAGCGAGACGGCCGCGCAGCAGATCAGGATCAGGCCGTACTTCCAGATGTCCGGCATCGATTTTCCGGTGATGCCCTTGTCGATGAGCACGGCGATGACCGACGGAATCAGGATCTCGATGATGGCTTCGACGATGACGAACAGCGGCGAGAGGACGCTCGCCTTCTTGTATTCACGCAGCGACTTGCCGAGCGTGCGTATCACATGCTTCTTGCTCGGCGGCTGCGGTAACTGAGGCGGCTGCGTCTGCTGCGACGCCGGCGGTCGCTTCGTGGCGGTATCCGCCGTGGTGGTTGCGCTCACTGCTCCGCTCCTTTCTTTGCTTTCTCTGGTTGGAATCTGTGGGCCTCTGACGAGTCGGATGGCTTGTTCGGGCCGTCCGCATCGTCCGGGTCGTTATTGGTCGTATTGGTTGTATAGGCTGCGTCGGCTGCGTCGGTCGTATCAGTGTCGGCCGACTGCTGTGGGCGGGTCGGCGACGCGTCCGCGGGTGCGCGAGCGCCGTCGCCGTGCTGCTCTTCGTCGGCCGGCGGATGCGCGCAGGCGCACCCCGGCGTCTCCTTGCCGAGCAGGCCGGTGGCGTACAGATTCGACTGCATGCGCTCGAGGTCGGCGAGGAAACGCCGCTGCTCGTCATCGGAGAACCCTTCGAACAACGTACGTTCGAGTTGCCGGGAACGGCGCTGTAGCTCTTCGACGATGCCGTCGGCGGAGGCCGTGAGCTCGATCTTGCGCACGCGCGCATCCCATTGGACGCTCGTGCGCGTGATCAGCCCCTTCTTCTCCATCAGCGCGAGTACACGAGATGCCGTGGAACGCGTAATCGAGAACGCCCGCTCGATGTCGTATTGGAAGACGTCCTCATGGCGATGGTCGTGCAGATACAGGATGATCGGCATGTTCGTGCCCGAGCCCGTGGATTCCGACGGCGTGACGACGTTCCAGTACCGCGCGATAAGCTGATGCACCGCACGAATCTCCAGACTCGGCTTGAGCCACTCCTGCCCGTGCCCGCCGTCCGCGTTCCCGATGACCACGATCCGCTTCCTTTCCTGCGCGCTATGTGTCGTATGCGTTGGTTGTACGCCGTCCGGTCAGTCTAGACCGGACGGCATACAACTGTTGTAGATGCAATTGTTGTATGCCGTCGGCGTAAGGAGATGGGGCTGGCGGGGATGACGGGCCGGATGGCCGCATTGCGGGTGGCTTCATCGACGGAGTCGACGGGCCGGGACAGAAACCGGTCCGATTGCGGGACGGTCCGTCGACGGAGCCGACAGGACGGGACGCAGCGGGACAAACCGTCGGGCACCTCGACGAATCGGGACGGAAACTGGCCTCTCCACGGTCGGGTTCATCGATGTGGTCGATGGAATGGGACGGAAACCGGTCCGATTGCGGGACGAACCATCGATGGAGCCGACAGGACGGGACTCAGCGGGACAAACCGTCGGGCACCTCGACGAATCGGGACGGAAACCGGTCCGATTGCGGGACGAACCATCGATGGAGCCGACAGGACGGGACGCAGAACGGCATGGCTACGGGTGTAGTCGTCGACGGAACCGATGAAATGGGCCGGAAAGCATTGGCAATGTATGGGACGACCCGCGCAGCTCGTCGGGAGATGCGCGGGTCGTCGTGAAATCAGTCATCCACAGCGGTGTGCGAACGGAACACTCACTTCACTTCGTTCTCGGAGATGAAGGTCAGGAAGTCCTCAGCCTGCGTGCGCAGCGCCTCCTGATCGGCTTCCGTCATCGCCCAGTCGCCGGTCTGCACGGCCTCGTCCGGAACGGACAGGCCGACCTCGACAGGGAAGAGACGCATACCGGCATCCTCGAGCAGATCGCCGACCATGATGCGCGGATGCAGCTCCTCGAAGCCGCCGACGCCGGAAATCGCGACCGGCTTCTGGTTGAGCACGTTCTCGCCCTCCTCATCCTTCGTGGACGGCAGCGACAGCCAGTCGAAGAGGTTGCGCAGCGAATCCGGAATCGTCTTCTTGTACTCGGAGACGACGACCCAGACGGCGTCCGCGTTGCCAAGCTTGTCACGCACGGCGAGCGCGGCCTCCGGCAGCGGGTATTCCGGGGCTTCGCCGGCGAGCGGCAGATCCTCGTAGTCGACGGTGATCGTCTCGGCGCGGTCGCCGACGATGTCCATGATCTCCTTGGCGAGGTCCGCTTCGAACGAACCGTCGGTGAGCGAAGTCTCAACGAATGCAATGGTTGGCTTGTCTGCCATAATGTCCTCCTACTGGTGGTTCAGGCACGGACCGAGACAGCTGCGCGCCGCCGTCGCTCTGTCTTGCTGACTACCATCTTCGTGCCGCGAAAGGCGTCAGGGAACCGGAAATAGCCACCGGTGAACAAATACGGGGCGAAGTATGCGGAGGGTGGGCGTCGCGCCCAAGCGACGTATAGTACGAATGCGCGGCAAACAGGCTTCGTCACATAGCGTGTACGCACACGCTATGTGGCAGGGATTTCGGATGCCGGCATCCGGAGCCGACACCGGCATCCGAAATCATCGAAGACACCACCTACGACAAGGGACTCTACATCAAGGGATCATCCCCGCGCTTGCGGGGAACACGTCGGCACCGATGGTGATGACCGCGACCACCCGGGATCATCCCCGCGCTTGCGGGGAACACCTCGACGGGCACACGATACGCGCAGACCGCAAGGGATCATCCCCGCGCTTGCGGGGAACACTGATCCCACAGATTCAATGAGTTATGCCAGTCGGGATCATCCCCGCGCTTGCGGGGAACACGATTGCTGCGTACACTGCCGCCGCCGCGTACTGGGATCATCCCCGCGCTTGCGGGGAACACCTGACCCCGTTGACGCACTTGTCCGCCACGCCGGGATCATCCCCGCGCTTGCGGGAACACTCCACGTCGCTGCGGCCCAGCGCCGTCATCCAGGGATCATCCCCGCGCTTGCGGGGAACACGACG
Source organism: Bifidobacterium choerinum (assembly GCF_002761235.1). Lineage (NCBI taxonomy): Bacteria > Bacillati > Actinomycetota > Actinomycetes > Bifidobacteriales > Bifidobacteriaceae > Bifidobacterium > Bifidobacterium choerinum. The sequence continues at coordinate 142,291 of NZ_CP018044.1, forward strand.
CAGCCGACAAGCAGAAACCACAGTCCACGGGATCATCCCCGCGCTTGCGGGGAACACCGAGGCTGCCGGTGTCGCGCGCCTGTCCGAGGAGGATCATCCCCGCGCTTGCGGGGAACACGATCCACTGCCGCAATACGCGTCAGTCGTCGTGGGATCATCCCCGCGCTTGCGGGGAACACTCGCTCGCCGCGATCGGCGGCGGCTTCGCCGCGGGATCATCCCCGCGCTTGCGGGGAATACCATGACAACACCTTCCAAAAATCGAAATAACAGGGATCATCCCCGCGCTTACGGGGAACACAACGTTTTGTCCGTCGCGCTCATGGGCGCCGTGGGATCATCCCCGCGCTTGCGGGGAACACGGCGGTCGTCAGCGACGGAACGGAGGTGGGTCGGGATCATCCCCGCGCTTGCGGGGAACACTTAGCGGGACGCCCCACCATCGTGAGGCCCTCGGGATCATCCCCGCGCTTGCGGGGAACACTACGGGTCGGTGTGGTCCGATCCGCCGTACACGGGATCATCCCCGCGCTTGCGGGGAACACGTCAGCAACATGACGCTGCAAACTGCAATCAGGGGATCATCCCCGCGCTTGCGGGGAACACAAGATCACGTTGCCGACCGACCGGCGTTTGCAGGGATCATCCCCGCGCTTGCGGGGAACACGCTGGGCACAATCTGCACGTATGCCTCGGCGAGGGATCATCCCCGCGCTTGCGGGGAACACTCCTACCGTCGGTAAGACGTTCCGCGTCAACCGGGATCATCCCCGCGCTTGCGGGGAACACCACCACCATGTGCGCTTCCACTCAAGCACCATAGGATCATCCCCGCGCTTGCGGGGAACACGAGCAGGAAGCGTCCTACATCACCGGCAAGAGGAGATCATCCCCGCGCTTGCGGGGAACACACCGGTGTCGGTGATGGTGTGCCATGCTTGGGGGGATCATCCCCGCGCTTGCGGGGAACACCGCCCACCCGGCGGGCGGTGTCTTCGTGGTTGGGGATCATCCCCGCGCTTGCGGGGAACACCGCGACGGCGACGCGCCGGCGGCGTGGCTGACGGGATCATCCCCGCGCTTGCGGGGAACACGTCGCCGCTGCCACGTACGTCGGCCTCACAGTGGGATCATCCCCGCGCTTGCGGGGAACACAATCCATCGAGAGCGAACGTGACCGGCGCGTAGGGATCATCCCCGCGCTTGCGGGGAACACGTCTGTGGCTATCGGCATGTCGTTGTCATAGGGGGATCATCCCCGCGCTTGCGGGGAACACCTACGCCCCAGCTAGTCGCTCTCTCTTTAATTGGGATCATCCCCGCGCTTGCGGGGAACACTCTGTGTGTGTCGAAAATCCGACACGCCGTGTGGGATCATCCCCGCGCTTGCGGGGAACACCATGATCGTGTCCACAAACCGCCGCGACTGTAGGGATCATCCCCGCGCTTGCGGGGAACACGGCGCTGATCTCGCTCACCGACACGGGGAGCCGGGATCATCCCCGCGCTTGCGGGGAACACTGTATATAAACTGTTCGATTGTCTCGTATCCGAGGATCATCCCCGCGCTTGCGGGGAACACTTGTGACGCCGGAGGTTAAGGCGTCCATTGACGGGATCATCCCCGCGCTTGCGGGGAACACTAGCATGGCAATGCCCCCGACTATTGATGGACAGGATCATCCCCGCGCTTGCGGGGAACACGAATGGATCGTCGGCTAGCCTGACTGGCTGAGAGGATCATCCCCGCGCTTGCGGGGAACACTCGTGCGTTTGCGGGCGGGCAGGTGGAGATCTGGGATCATCCCCGCGCTTGCGGGGAACACGGCCACGGCGTGGTTGCTGTGGCCTTGGGCTTGGGATCATCCCCGCGCTTGCGGGGAATACACGTTGAACCATTTATCGGATATTTTTTTGTTGGGATCATCCCCGCGCTTGCGGGGAACACCACGGTAAGACGTGCGTCGCCTGTAATCAGACGGGATCATCCCCGCGCTTGCGGGGAACACAATTTTCAAACTACAGTCGCCGTGTCCCTCAAGGGATCATCCCCGCGCTTGCGGGGAACACGTCGCATTAGATACCATTGGTATCTCACCGCGGGGATCATCCCCGCGCTTGCGGGGAACACAACGCCGACGCCATTGAATCGGAGGCGAAGAAGGGATCATCCCCGCGCTTGCGGGGAACACATGCGCACAGCGTCCAATCCGTCCGTGCCCGCGGGATCATCCCCGCGCTTGCGGGGAACACACCACCTGCCCCGTCAAAAACTGCCAGTTGATGGGATCATCCCCGCGCTTGCGGGGAACACGTGATTCGTCCACACGGACACATAGATCTTCGGGGATCATCCCCGCGCTTGCGGGGAACACCAGCTTCTCGCTGCCGCGCCGCCGCAAGGTGGAGGGATCATCCCCGCGCTTGCGGGGAACACGCCGCCGACGCCGACCAGATCCTCTCCGACCAGGGATCATCCCCGCGCTTGCGGGGAACACAAGCTCGATGGCCCGGTGTTATCAAACGCGACGGGATCATCCCCGCGCTTGCGGGGAACACGACGGAAATCAATGCGCAATAACGCTATGCACGGGATCATCCCCGCGCTTGCGGGGAACACAGCCGCCTCCGTGGCCTGTCCGACACCGGGCGAGGATCATCCCCGCGCTTGCGGGGAACACATGCGACGCGCGAAGCGTGAGTACGACGGTGAGGGATCATCCCCGCGCTTGCGGGGAACACTTAAGCGGTATCCCGCAAACCAATATCGCCAGGGATCATCCCCGCGCTTGCGGGGAACACTATGTTGCGCATATCCCGGATGACGCACGCATGGGATCATCCCCGCGCTTGCGGGGAACACTCCGAGCAATGCCACATCGGTCACCTACCGGCAGGATCATCCCCGCGCTTGCGGGGAACACGTATCCGGCGTGCCGAAAATCGAGAAGAGAGTGGGATCATCCCCGCGCTTGCGGGGAACACCTCGTGACGATCTGCTTGATGCGAGGACCGGCGGGATCATCCCCGCGCTTGCGGGGAACACACCTGCGTGAGACGATTCGACACCTGCTGCAGGGGATCATCCCCGCGCTTGCGGGGAACACATGCAGAAGTTGGCGTCGCTTGAGGCGGACGTGGGATCATCCCCGCGCTTGCGGGGAACACCGCACTGTGGTTCACCGCCGCAGCGTCGAACTGGGATCATCCCCGCGCTTGCGGGGAACACTCGCCATCCGGGATGTCGAGCGTCACCTGATTGGGATCATCCCCGCGCTTGCGGGGAACACGCGTGCTGACGCTCACGGGCACGCCGGGCGTGGGGATCATCCCCGCGCTTGCGGGGAACACGAGACGATGCTTTCCAGAGCGGTCAGGCGGTCGGGATCATCCCCGCGCTTGCGGGGAACACTCACGGCTCTAAGAGTTTACGTAAGTCCTTGAGGGATCATCCCCGCGCTTGCGGGGAACACCCTAATGGCCTAACCTTGCTATCCACTCTTAAGGGATCATCCCCGCGCTTGCGGGGAACACTCGATGCCGATGCTCGTGGTGTTAGCGTCCCAGGGATCATCCCCGCGCTTGCGGGGAACACCCGACTGGTTCATTCGTGAGCAACGAGCTGCGGGGATCATCCCCGCGCTTGCGGGGAACACGTTGTCAGTGGTTTCGTATCCCTCAATCAGCAGGGATCATCCCCGCGCTTGCGGGGAACACAATGCGAGGAAATAGCCCATCGTAGACCACGGGGGATCATCCCCGCGCTTGCGGGGAACACTCCGTCGATTTGTTTGAGACGCAGTGCAATCTGGGATCATCCCCGCGCTTGCGGGGAACACTACGTCGCCGTCGCCGTGACCGGTATCGTGGTGGGATCATCCCCGCGCTTGCGGGGAACACCTGAGACGATCCGGCGAGATGGATGTGAGTTCGGGGATCATCCCCGCGCTTGCGGGGAACACGTGCGGACAGTGGGCGCGCTCGGGATGCAGTCGGGATCATCCCCGCGCTTGCGGGGAACACTCGCCGCCGATGCCGATGGGCATGATCGTCGCGGGATCATCCCCGCGCTTGCGGGGAACACGCGACGAACACCGACGGCCTGCTGCCCATCAAGGGATCATCCCCGCGCTTGCGGGGAACACGCGCTGGACAGCGTCATGGTCGCCCATAGCGAGGGATCATCCCCGCGCTTGCGGGGAACACACGCGGCGAAGCGCGCGCGACGCCGTGCGTCTGGGATCATCCCCGCGCTTGCGGGGAACACTAGCCGGATAGCACGCGGTCCTGCCGAGCGGCGGGATCATCCCCGCGCTTGCGGGGAACACCATGTGATACGTTTCTTTTGCGGTTGTTCGCCGGGATCATCCCCGCGCTTGCGGGGAACACTTCGTTCGCTGCTGCTGGAAATTAAGCCGGGTGGGATCATCCCCGCGCTTGCGGGGAACACTCGGCGGTTACTGTCGCTTCGCCTATCGCCGCGGGATCATCCCCGCGCTTGCGGGGAACACACTAAGAAATCCCTGTATTTTCAGCTTAGCAGCAGCGGACGAAAACCATTTTCATTCACTTTCCTCGCGTCGTCTTCCACTTCCAGCTTTCTTTCCGATTTCCTTATTTCCCGAGAATCGCCTCTTTGGAATCCTTCGCCATATCATCCTCTCGACTTCCCGCCATATCGCCGAGCACGCCTGTATTTCGCAGCATTGCTCCAGCCATGTCGCGGCGCGCCAGCGAAGGATTCGAAGGCCGCATCTTCTTCGCTGGGGTGCCGGATCAATTGCAGTCCGTCGCAATCCACCGGCTGCCAATCCGATCTGAACACACGAAAATCCAGATGCTGCTCATTACGCGCCGAAAAGACCATGATGGCCCTTCCATCCTTTAACGTATCGACGATGCGCTCCCACAATCTATCCCGGACACGTGCACTGACATGTCCTACGAACACACCTGGAGCGATCTCCAACAACCAGCGGCTCACATCTCCACGCAATCCCGTGGGACAAGCGGTCAATACGATGACTACCATTGTTCATTTCCCCCACTCGTCTTCATCCTCATCGTCAACAATGCCGTACGCTTTGCCCGCCGCCACTTCCTTCACCTTTTCATCCCACAATCCGACATGATCATCTTCTCTCTCATCTCGGCTGTCTTCATTGCCAAGGTTGAGCAGACCACGGATATCTTTTGTCATCCGTTCCAGAATCGAAAGATCATACATTGCATCACGCATCGCCCTTCTCACCGCTGACCCAATGTCCTCCGGCTCATCCGCCGCGACATGAAAGGCAACAGGTATTGATGACTCGGCTTTGTACAAATCAGCGACATCATAGACGAATGAGCGCTCATGCCCCACATGCACAAAGCCCAGACCCGGAGAACAACCCAAAGACACGATTGCCGCATGCGCAACCGCATACAGACACGTATGAGCAGCCGATAGGGCTTTGTTGATTTCATTTCCCGCATCGTAATCGTTCGGGTCATATGTACGTTTGTCCCATGCGACTCCGGTTTCCCGAGACAATGCACGATACACTTTTCGAACACGCGCACCCTCATGGCCGCGCAGTTGCTGCATCGTCAGCGCACTCACATCCTCGCCGGGAAACCGCATCTGGTACATCGCGCGCGCAACCGCAAGTCGTGATCTCGTATTGCTGACGAGTCTCGCCTGTTGCTGCAGCAATCTCGACGAATGGGTCAATGGCTTACCGAACGCGTACGTTCGCACGCCGCGCTCCCCCACCCATATGACCGTCGCACCGTTGTCCCCGATGACCGTCATCGCCTGATGCGTCACATTCGTTCCCGGACCAAGCATGAGTACGCTGAGCGACGCTGCGGGCACGTATATCGTTCCCTCACGATCTGTGACGGTAATCGCATTATCTTTCCGATTGATCACACAGTGCTCGAAATACACAAACGATATCCGGTCCTCGAAACGGACGAGCTCACCGAGTTCGGGAGGTTTCGCTCCCATCCCCGATTTTCTCGTTTGCCGCGGACGAAATACCGTCCCCGAACTCGATGAGTCTTCGTTCATGGCGCCCGTTCCTTCCATTTTCCGCCGTCGCCAATTGACGACGTCATTGCTGTCTGTCGTCGTCGATTCCCGACGCCGTTGGTCATTGACGCTGCGTCAACGGCGTCGTCATCGGCGCGATCGTCATCAGACCGCAGCCGAATCCCTTTGCGGGACCGATGCCGTGGCACAGCGCGTGCCGGAACCGTTCAACGTCCGTGATCTGCAGACAACCGTCGAATACGGCGGTCGACAATGTGACCTTGGCGTTGCCGCGGTTGAACTGCTCACGCTGACGTTGCGTCACGCGCAGCGCCGGCCCGCTCTCCTCATCCAGCACGCGGAAACCGTTGTCATCGGCCCGGCGCAGCAACCAATCAATCTGCTGACTGACGGTCACGTATGCCTGCCGTTTTCCAACGATCTGCTCCGGCGAACGTCTGCTGTGCTCGGCACGGTCATGCGCGGCCTTGCGTACCGGATTCGCGCGCAGGCGGAAGTTCCACTGCTGGCCGGAGGCGAGACGATCGAGAAGCTTGTCGTACTCCTTCGTCTCCCACTGGCAGCGGCTGGGCCATCCGGCCTGCTCAATGATATGCGTGAAATCGGGTGTTTCGGGACTGGCCACGTACAGCATCGTGCTATGAGTCTGCTCGTTATGGTCAATCCGCCACAGCACACGTCCCGCTTCCCCGTTTCTGACGGTGTCCGGAGGGAACGCGTGTTCCACGGCGGCATGCATGCGGTATGGCGAAGCGATGAGCTGCTTCGCGGAGAACCGCGCAGGATTCAACTGCACTCGCGATAGATACATAAGGCTCCTCCTTACCTATGCGAAGAACATCGGGTCGTGGTCAGCGGCTGCGTCAGTTGCTGCGTCCGTGGCTTCGTCATGCCGCTTGTCACTCGGATTGGCGATGTAGTACCGATGCACGGCACGCCCGCTATATTCCCGATGCCGCTGGCTGAAGGACACCGGCAGGTCGTTCTGCACCTCGCCGGATTCGTCACCGACGGCATCGCGCACGATCTCCAGCCGTTCGCCGGGATGACTGCGGCGATACCAGGACGCGGCCTGCCAAGGATGGTGCTCAAGCGCGTCCTCGATACCTTCGTACTCCTCGTGGATGCCGAGGTTGAACGGGTATGCGGGCGGGCACGAGCGCCGTCCGAGATACAGCGGCCAACGTGGATGCCGCAGCGCGTCGTCGAGCGTCTCCAACGTGGCGCGCGGCGCGCCGATGACCACGAGGAACATCGCGTCGGACAGATAGTACCGGTTCGTCACCGGCAGCACCTTCGCGAAACTCGTCGAGTTGCGTTTGCGTTCGATGGATTTCTCGGTCTGGTAGTCCCGCATGACGAGACCCTGCTGCTCGACGCGCACGCCGAAGGACAGCTGGAGCAGATCCTCGATCGGATCCTCCCGCGTCCGTCCCTCGGCGCTTGCGAGCAGACCGATTATCGCACTTTTCGTCGGCTCCGTCCTCGTTTCGCGCCGATTGAACCGTGAGGCGTCGCCCCACGACTGCATCGGCCCGGCGAGACGGAGCATCAACACTCCGGAACCCATGGCGACCTCACCCTTCGAACGATTCGGTGAGATACTGCTTAAGCTGGTTGTGCAGCTCAGGAAGCGTGACGACGTCGCCGAGCTCACCGACCGTCTTCGCCAGATCGCCGACGCCCATGACCCACGCGTGCGCCGGCGTCTGCCCGTACGCGTTCTGCAGTTCGCGCAGATGGTCGCTCAGTCGTGCTGCGGCCTGTTCAGTGATCGAGACGTCGTCCTTCGGATACACGGGCTTCTCAAAGGCGTCGACGGCGTTGATCGGCTGGTCATCGCGGATCATCGCCACGCAAACGCTCGGCAGCGTGCGGTTGGCGAAGGTGTTCTGCTTGCCGGTGGGCATCGAACGGACGAAGGCCTCGACGAAGGCGACGACGCCTTGGACGGTGGCGGCGTCATCCCCCAGCTGCTTATGCAGCGAGTCGATGTTCACGTTGGCGTAGCGGTACAGCGTCGAGGAATTGAAGCCCACCGTGTCCAGCATCGCCGCACCCGCGTTGTCGTCGGACGCGCAGTCGTCGATCGCCGTGAAGTAGTCGTATTCCGGCGTGATCTGATCGACGGAGATCGCATGCGCGACCTGCGACGAGGCGTCCGTGTTCAGCGCCGGCGCGTCGGCGAGCATGCGGCCGAACAGCGCGATGTCGATGGCCTGCTTGCCGTGGAACGCGGCCTGCGCTTCGGCCTTCATCTCCTTCGTCGGCTTATCGATCGGCTGTTCGTCGTCCGCCCACTGAATCGCGAGGTCGGCGAGCGCCTGAATTTCCGAATGGGCGATGAAGATGAGGTAGCTCGTGGCGTCACGTCCCGCGTCGGAGCCGCTGCGCTTAGATTCCTTGATTTCCACGCCGATCGCGCCGAGCACGGCCTTCGCGAGCGCCTCCGCGTCCGAGGCGAGGTCGGGGCGCTTCTCGTCAATGGCGTCGGCGATGAGCGATGCAGCCATCTTGGTGCGCACGCCGAGTTCGTCCGAATTGAGCATCGTCGGGAACATTTCGCGCATCGCGCGCTTCCAGGATTGGCTGGAGACGCGTGCGCGCAGCTTGCCGCCGTAGCGGCTCACCTTGGGGTTGCCGGTGTCGTCGCGGTTGATGTTGCTTGCGGGCACGTTCTGGATAACGTACAGATCGAGATAGGACATGGTGATCACTCCTCTGTTTCCTGTTTCCTGTTTATTGGTTATTTGTTGATTGTTGTGTGTTTGTTGATTGTTGGTTGTCGCTTGGTCATCGCGCCTGACGTGCCGTCTTGTTCGGCGCTGGGCGATAGTAGAAGTCGCAGCTCCAGCGTTGGAACACCTGATCGGCGTATTCGGGGATCTGCAGCAGGTAGAGATCCTGCGCGAACTGCCGATAGTCGAGGCTGATGTTGCGCTTGGAGGCGCGCATGAGCATGATGAGCGCCCGCAGGAACCATACGACGCCGTCGAAGGTCGGCGCGCTTTCGGCGGCGCTCAGGCGTCGCACGACGCCTTTGGCCGCGTCGTCGTCCATGGGCGCCCCCGTGTCCGCCACGATGCGCCTGCATGCGGCGCCGAAGGATATGGAGCGCGTTTCCTGCGTGTCGGTCTGTGCGACGGGGGTCGTCTTCGACTGCTGGTGGAGCGCATACAACCCCAGCGCCGTGCTCACGGCGGCGACGGCGCGCGGGTTGCGGCCGGGGTCGCCCAATGATTCGGTCGGCCAGTCGCCGTACAGATCGTTGCCGATGTCCATCCAGTTCGTTCCCCTGCCGTCGATATCGGCGCGCAACCTCGCCAACGTCGCCCTTGCAGCGGGGTTTTCTGCAAGGAATCCCCGCTGCAGCGCGATGATTTTCCCGTTGACGTAACGACCGATTGCCGCGGTCATGTCACTGGTCATTGTCGTCTCCTTCCGTCTTGTTGTTTTCCGATGTCGTTTCGGGGGTTGCGATGATGCCGAGCGTGGCATTCAGCGCACCCCGCAATTCGAGAAGAGCCCTGCCCGACGTCATGATGCCACCCTTGCCGTTCCTGCCGTCAGGCATGTGCGCGCCGAAAGCCTGCGCCGGCGATTGGTCGAGGTATCGCTGCGCCATCGTCAGCAACGCCCGATGCACGTCGTCCCGCCACTGTTTTCCGTAGCGTTCCGCATCCTGACTCTTATCGAACCGTGCGATACGGTCACGGAACATCGCGTCCATCTGCGCGTAGGCGGATTCAATCACATCGTATCTGGCCGCCTGGGAGGCCGTGCACTGACCGGCCGCGGTGTGCAGATTCCGTACGAAGTCAGCGAGCGCCCTGATGGCCTTGTCGGTCCTGTCGATGACGTCCAGCAGCACCTTCACACCGTCGTAGTCATCGCGGAACATCACGGATGCGATGCGCAGCGAATCGTCGATGCTGGCGTCGAACACCGAGCTCTGTGTGCCGTACGCCATGCCTTGCGCGTGCAGCGTCACGCATCCGAACAGATGGTCGTCAGAATGCCAGCCCGCATAATGCTGCATCTCCCCGAGCCATGCGATCACGCCGGGGCGCAGTTCACGATGGCGTTCCTCGGAGGCCTGCAAGATCGGGGCCAGTCCGCGCCACAGATTCCGGCTCGGGTCGTAGGTGCGTGGCATCAAAGGCTCGCTGCCGGCGCTTCTGCCCAGTTTCTTCGCCTGGTTCGGGCTCAGATACCATGCGGTCATCTGCTCGTCGCCGTTGTTGTCATAGGCGTGCACGATGTTTCCGTAGCAGACCACGCATCCGATGATTCGGGTGCGTTCCTCGTCTGCGATGAGACGGACGCGGCGCGACTGCAGCGTCAGCGCGTCCACGACGCCGTGGAAACGTCCTTGGATCACCATGTCGGGTGTCGGTGCTTCGTCCTTGCGCCATGGCGCCTCGTCGCCCGGCCTGCCCAGCAGCACATCGTCGTCGTCGCCGCTCGAAGGATCGTACAGCACCCAGTTGAGCACGAGGGTCTGGAACAGGTTGTCCCCTTCGACGAAGATGCCTCCGATGGCGCCGAGCCATCCGGTGCCGACGGCGCCTTTCGGCGCATAGACCTTGTTGTTCGTCACTTGGGTGTTGCCCACGACCGGCGATTTGATGCCCGCGGTGTCGTACGCCTGAATGAACGCCAACCATCGCGCCGCCTCGGCGAAGGACACCGCATCGATGCCGTCGCCCGAACGCATCGTGAACAAGGCGCGTTCGGCCTTCGGCACGTCGGCGATGAGCACGTCGAGCGGATCGAGGTCCTTCGCCGTGTACTGCAGATCGGGCGTCTGGAAGAACGGCTTGCTTGCATCTAGCAGGTCGAAGCGGTCTTCGTAGCGGGACAGGTAGGCGTCGATGCGCGCCATGTCGAACCCATCGCCTTCCCATACCTCCATCCACAGGTCGCTCATCTCCTCGCATGTGCCCCGTCGATCCGCATACGCCTCGTACAACACCGCCAGCGCGATGCGCAGTATCGGCATGACCTGCTGCGGGATGTCGCCGGTGATGCCCCTGAGTTCCGTCGCCTGCGCGAACAGTTCGCGCAACGACAGTTCCACCGACTTGCCGTCAGCGGACACGCATGGAATCCACGGGTCGCTGATCAGATTGAAATGGTCCACGATTTCTCCTTTCTTTTTTGTTGTGTTGATATTTATTGCATTGATTGATTGTTCGTCATCGGGATTCGTCGTCTTTGGCTGCGACGCCGACGCTCAGACCCTCCCTTCTCGTGTAGGTGATGTTCCATCGGTCGACGCACGTCGTGTACGTCGCGCGCTCGGCGGTCTCGTCGTCGGACGCGCCGTCCTGCTCCACTACGAGCACAAGGCGTCCGGCAAGCCACGGCGACTCCTGCCATTGCGCAACGACCTGTTCGCATTGCCGTTCCAACGCGTCGATCAACGCGTCGATCGCCCATCCCCGGCACATCTTCGCCGGCAGGCGCACCGATGAGCGGCTGACCGTTCTGGCGACGGCCGCCCCCGGGACCGTTGCGGTGGGGATGGAGGTCCCGCGAGGGACGCCATGCGCCTCGTCGCCGATCCACGGCAGCAGGCGAATGTCGTCGCCGCATCGACGCACGAGCATGACCTCTATGGTCTCCTGCGTGTCGCGCACGGCTCGATTGCCCGCATCATCGCCGACCGTGGCTGCATCATCGGCTTGCAAATCAAAGAAGTCCATCAGCGATGCGTGCCTGCCGCGCATCGAACGCAGCGACTTCATCAGATAGGTCTGGGCGCGTTGACGCCGTTCGTCCTCGTCTTGGTCCCGTTCGACGACCGCCTCGTCGTAGACGTCCATCCAATGCCTCGGCATCAACGCGCGAATCAGCGTCGGCTCGTACGCGGTGCGCACGGTGCGCGCGATGTCCTGCGGCAGATGCGCGGCGCATGTTGCATCCTCACCGGTCAATCCCAGCACGGCGAACGTCTCCATAAGCGATGCGCGCGCATACACCGCATCGACGTACTGCACGAAGGACGGCCCCTGTGTCGTCCACTCCCCGACGCCGCGCACATAGCACACCGCCCGGCGCAACGATTCGGGGCGGTCGCACTGACCGTCGCCACGCATATGCCGATGCACGCGTCCGACACGTTGCATCAGCAGATCGATCGGCGCGATGTCGCTGACCATGACATCGAAATCGATGTCCAACGATTGTTCGAGCACCTGCGTGCCGATGACGATGAGCCGATGTGGACGTTGTCCGTTCGCGACCGTCGACTGCGGCCCGAGTAGCCGACGCAGCCGTTCCTCGTTGGTCATGCGGTCCTCGTCGACGAACCGCGAATGGGTGAGGATGACGTCGTCGGCGCCGAAGCGCGCGGAGGCGCACCGTGCGAGCGCCTGCGCCCTGTCCACCGTGTCGCAGACCACGCCGGCGCAGCCACCATCGACGAGCAGTCGATCGAGCATCGCCACGACGGCGTCGTCATCGTCATCGGCGATACGGAACTCCACGTCGATGCGTCGCGCCGACGGACGCACGTCCCGCTGACGGACCTCGCCGGCGTCGGTGTAGGTGATGAGCGGATAGGCCTCGTCGACGTCGCGCGCCTCCTCGACGTCACCGTCAGCGACGTCGGCGGGAGCGGCGCCGTAGCGACCCTGCATGTATGCGTCGACAAAGGACCGGCGGATGGCGCGCGGCAACGTCGCGGACAGCATGACGACCGGCGTATGGAAACCGCCGAGCCATTCGAGGACGCGCCTGAGATACTCCTGCATGTAGGAGTCGTAGGCGTGGCATTCGTCGATGACGACGACCTTGTTCGCGAGCGCCAGCTGCCTGAGCATCACGTGTTTGATGCGCAGCGCCCCCATGAGCACCTGGTCCACCGTGCATACGACAAAGTTCGCCAGCACGCCTTTCTTGCGTCCTCGCAGCCATTCGGAGACGATCGTCTCGGCGGCGGCGCGTTCCTCGAATCCGTTGCCGCCGTCGCCGTCGTCGATGGAGGACAGTCTCATGTTCGACGTGCGGATGATATCGGAGAATTCCTGATTGAGCTGCGCTTTGCCGTGCGCAAGCCAGATGCTTTTCTCGCTGCCGCCGTCCTCCTGCGGCAGCGCGTCGAGCCATGCGCGCACACGGCCGAACATCGCGTCGGTCGTCGCCATCGTGGGCAATGCGACGCAGACGCCTCCACGTCCGGTGCGCATGCCGAGGATCTCTGCTGCGGCGAGCGCCGCTTCGGTCTTGCCTTCGCCCATCGGCGCTTCGATGATGAACAATCCGGGATCGTCCGTTTCGGCGCACAGTCGGACGATGTCCTGTTGGATGGGCCGTGGCCGGGCTCCTGCAGGAAGATGGAAACGTGCCGCGTAGAACGCGTCGACGTCGTCCACGCCGTTTGGCGTCTGGCCGCCGGCGTTCCATGCCGGCGGCAGATGCACCCGGCGCCATCCGCGTTCCGCCCGTCGTTGCAGTTCCGTTTCGGTGCTGATGCCGTCCGCTCCGCCGTGCGCGGCGGCCAGTACCGGCACGAGCGGAAACATGCCGTCGTCGCTGTTGCTGGCGATCCAGTCGGCCATGATGACGATCGCGGTGATCAGCACCTGCGACTGCGCGCTGAGCCGATGGCGGCCGAGCCAGTCGAACAGCGCATCGTCGATGCCGGCGATGTCGACGACGTAGGCGATGAGTTCGTGCTGCACGGCGGACCATGCGGCCTCGTCCGCTCCGATGCGCCGTCTCGTGATGCCGCTGCAACGCGCATCACGAAGCGCCTTATGCGTCAGGGGTGTGCCGTGATGCGATCCCACGATGCTTGCATAGCCTTCGCAGGCGAGTGGCTTCCAATGATGGGCTGTGGCGAGGTATCGGTCCAGCAGAAACGCGCCGGCCACCGGATGGGTCGGCGTGGCGTGGTCGTCCATCGCGGGAATCGTCAGTCCGGCGTCGCGCGCCATCCACGACATCGACGCCCCATCCCCGTAGCGAATTGGCTTGTCCTGGAAAACAGGCGTCGCCTTGCCGAGATCATGGATGCCGGCGAGGAACATGACGATCCGCTTCGCGACGTCCTCGCGCCCCTCCACATCACCCGCGATGATCGCACGCGTCCCCTCGGGAAGCCAGTCGTCCCAGATATGCGCCGCCACACGCGCCGAATCTGACATGTGCGCATACAGCGGCAGCCATTCCTCGCCGTCCCCCCCTGTCCGTTTTTCCCCAGATCGTGCGCGCAGCTGATGAAAGCCGCGTGTCGCCAGTCGTTGAATGGCGTCCCTCTCTCATTGTCCCCACCCCTTTGGTTGTCATCGCCTATGATGGTCACCAAGCGTAGCGCGTCATGTCTAGCTACAACCAGCCCAATCTCACGATGTGGACATTAAAATCATTAACCATTCTAGGTTCCTATTCTACTGTCCTATGAATCAGCGACACCCGTTCGATTTCTGGTACGCTCGTTCGTGTCGGCGCCTTCCCCATTCCATTCCGGCCCATGCTGACAGCCGCCGTGGGGATGATCCGCTAGAGTGGTTCATGCGAGCGTGTTCCCCGCCCATGCGGGGCTTATATGCGGCACAGGCGCCGACATATCCCCCTGCCCTCCCACAGCCACGATCGATGTGGAGACGACCTGATCTTCTTCAACTAGTCAGGGGAATCCATCCCAACACCTACGGGAACAAATGCATTCATAGCGACATCGTCACCATTTCGATCGGATATTCATGCACACGGATTCCCAACACGGCGAACACGCGACGCGCATCACGCAAATTCGCCAGTCCGCGCGCATACAATGACCGCACCACCGATACGCTGACTTGCGCTTCCTCAGCCACCTGCTCCTCACTCAGACGGCGACCGTCGATTATCTCACGCACGCGTCATGCCACGGCCTGCGGAGTCGGCAGATAATCCACGTGCGCCACCGACGCACGAGGCATATCGTCATACGCCGTCACGTCATCGTATCGACTCAAATCCAACGTCGTATGCATCGCGCGTCTCCTTCCTGATTGGGTCGAGCATTATCCGCTGTGATTTTATCATTCCGTTTACGCCATTTACGACTGCGACGGCGGCAACATAATTCGCGATGTCCGCAAACTTCCGTATATCAACGATCGATATGGAAAGCAGCCGCGCTCGCTTATCTCTGCCGCACCTCCGACCATTTCGCATCCCCCGGCACATCCTCGCGTGTGTCCTCCACGCCGAGCACCTGCGCCCAGTACTCCATCGGCCGGTCGTATGGTTTCGCATCTTCCCCGCGCGACTGCAGCACGGCCTTCGCGGCATGCACATCCTCACCGGTCAGGCCGCTGAAATACGATTCAAGACGCCCGCGGCGCTCCGAGTCGTAGAACAGGTCGCCTACGATCTGCGTGAGCCGTTCGGCGCGCTCCACCGGCAGTGAATCCCAGTGCCGCATCTCGATGAAGTTCTTCAGGCGCACATCGTTGAAATGCGTCGAGAGCACATGGTTGACCTCGTAGGCGTTGAGCTCGCGGTCCGGGTAGACGTCGGCCGCATTCGAGCAGAACGCCGCGAACTCGAGTTCGTGCTCCGGGCGTCCTTTGCATTCCGGCGTATGCGTCAGGTCGGCGAACATCAGCGGCGTGCTGAGCACGTCCGCCGCGTAGTCCTCCCAGCTGAAGCGTTCATCGTAGAGTCCCGGCGTCACGTTCGTGCGCTGCACGTCGAGATAGTCCCACATCCGCTGTCGGCACAACGGCCACGGGTTGCGCTCTCCTTCGAAATACGGGGTGTTGCGGAAGAACCATGCGAGGATCGGACCGATCGCGGTGCCGAGCCGCATCTTCGCGATCGCGTCGCGTTCGCTCGTGTAGTCGATGCTCACCTGCGTCGACGCCGACGCGCGCATCATGCACGGGCCGAACTGTCCGATGCGTCCCAGATACTCATTCATCGCCGCGTAGCGTCGCTTCGGGTTGAGCGGGATGTCCGCGAACGATGTCTTCGGCTGGTAGCCGTAGTTGACGAGGCGGAAACCGAGTTCGTCGAGGATCGGCTGCGCCTCCTCGATGAACCGTCCGTGCAGTGCAAGCAGTTCTTCCGGCTTGCGCAGGATGCCGATTGACGTTTCGATCTGGCCGCCGGGTTCGAGCGAGACGGCGAGTCCCTCACGTCCCAGTCCGACCAGATGGTCGTCCTGCCAGTATTCCTGGTCGGCGTCATAATATGGCCGCAGGCGGCGCAGCAGCTCCTCGACGCCGTTCGGCTCCCCGTAGGTGACGGCCGTGTCGTCGGCGTTGTGCACCGGCAGATGCTCGATCTCGACGCCGAAGCCCCCGGTTCCCGGCGCGGAGCATCCCTGTTCGAAGAAGCGGACAAGGCTGCGCACATGCTTCGGATTCGGCTGGACGAGCAGATGCGCGTATGAGACTCGTGGTGTTGTCATAAGTGCCCATAGTAACGTGCATCCGCGGGGACACGGCGGCGCCGTTCTAGGAAATCTCAATAATCAGTCCAAAACCGGCCATCTGACGCCGACGGGCGGCGAAGCGCCCGCCCGTCAGCGACGCGCCGCCTTTTTCGCCGCCGCGATCATCAGCTTGATGCGGTTGAGCTGGTTCGCTTCGCTCGCGCCCGGGTCGTAGTCGATTGAGACGATGTTCGCCTCCGGGTACATCCTGCGGATCTTGCCGAACATGCCGCGGCCGGTCACATGGTTGGGCAGGCATGCGAAGGGCTGCGCGCAGATGACGTTCGGGCAGCCGGATTCGATGAGTTCGACGATTTCGCCGCTCAGCAGCCATCCTTCGCCGGCCTGCACGCCGATCGACGTGACGGTCGCCGCCTTCTTCACGAGCTCGCCCATCGGCAGGTCCTTCTCGAACTTGCCGCCGCTTGCGTCGAGCGCGTCGTGCACCGGCTTCATGTAGGCGTGGATGACGCCCTTGAACGCGCCCATCAGCGCTTTGTTGCGTCCCATGCCGATGTTGTGCTCGTTCCAGTCGTTGATGTACGGGCGCATCGTCATGAAGTCGATGATGCCCGGCACGACGGCTTCACAGTCCTGCGATTCGATGACGTCGACGACGTGGTTGTTCGCGTCCGGATGGTATTTGACGAGGATCTCGCCGACGACGCCGACGCGCACCTTGCGTGGCACGTCGCGCAGCGGCAACGCGTCGAAGCTGCGCACGATTCCCTTGACGAGCGCGGCGTAGCTCCAGTGGCCGCGTCCGTAGAGCATCTTCGCAGTCCTCGAGTTGCCATGGTTGAGTAATGTCTCGCGCACGATTGTGTTCCAGCGTTCGTACAGCCGGTTCGCGCTGCCGGGACGCTGCTCGTACGGGCGCACGCGGTAGAGGCATTTCATCAGCAGATCGCCGATGATGAGCGCCTTCGCCGCGCGGTGCAGCAGCGGCACCGTCGGCGTGAATCCGGGATTGTCGACGAATCCCTGCGTCGAGATCGCGAGCACCGGGATCTGCGGGTAGCCGGCGTCAATCAACGCCTTGCGAATCAGGCCGTAGTAGTTCGTCGCCCTGCACATGCCGCCGGTCTGCGAGATCGCGAGCGCCGTCGTGTCCGGATCGTAGCGTCCTGATTTGATGGCTTCGACGAGTTGGCCGACCGTCATGATCGCCGGGTAGCAGGCGTCGTTGTTGACGTATTTGAGTCCGGTTTCGACGTCGGTCTTGTCGGCGTGGGTGAGCACGTCGAATTTGTAGCCGCTGGCGCGTACGGCAGCTTCGACGAGGCTGAAGTGGATGGGGCTCATCTGCGGTGCGACGATCGTGTGGGTCTTGCGCATCGCCTTCGTGAACGGCACGTGCTGCGCGTAGTTGCTCATTGTGGCTTTCTGCGTGCGTGTGTGACGACTGCCGTCGCCGTCGCGCGCGCCGAGGATCGCGTCGAGCATCGCCTGTCGTCCGGCTGTCGGCGCCATTGTGCCGGTCTTGCGGAACGTCGATGTCGGCTGCGTGGGCGTCGTCGATGTCGATGTCGATGTCGTCGATGTCGTCGTCGCGGCGTTCACGTCGGCGGCGGCTGCGTGTGTGCCGCGGCTGCTTTCGCGTTCCTCGACGGCGGCCTTGAGCGAGCGCAGTCGTATCTTGGCGGCGCCGAGGTTGCTCACTTCGTCGATCTTGAGCATCGTGTACACGTCGGCCTTGTCGGCGAGGATCTCGGCGACCTGGTCGGTCGTGATCGCGTCGAGGCCGCAGCCGAAGGAGTTGAGCTGCACGAGTTCGAGTCCCGGCCAGTGGGCGACGAAGTCGGCGGCCTTGTACAGGCGCGCGTGGTATGCCCACTGGTTCATGACGCGTAGCGGCAGTTTCGTGACCTTGCGGTCGTCGACGTGGCGGAAGCCGGCGGCGTCGTGCCTGTGCGGGTCGCTTTCGCCGTCGGCGAGGTATGCGGTCAGGTCGAGCTTGTCGTCGGGGTTCAGCCAGCTGACGGAGTCCTCGGAGAGGACGACCATGCCGAGCGAGCAGATCGTTTCGGGGATGCCGTGGTTGATTTCGGGGTCGACGTGGTAGGGACGGCCGGCGAGGACGATGCCGCGGCAGTCGTGTTCCTTCATGTAGGCGAGCGCGCGCAGTCCTTCCATCTGCACGTCGTGTTTGAAGACCTTGTCTTCGGCGTAGGCGGCGGCGACGGCCAGTTCGGCCTCGTCGCGCGTGACGCCGGCCCAGGCGAACTCCTCGACGATGCGGTCGACCATCAGGTCGTGTTTGGACAGGTTGAAGTACGGTTTCATGAACCGTATGCCGTCCTCGCGCAGTGCCGCCATGTTCGCGGCGATGACGACCGGATAGTTGGCGACGATCGGGCAGTTGAAATGGTTGTCCGATTCGGGAACGAGGTCGTCCTCGAAGCTCACGCACGGGTAGAAGATCGTCTTGATGCCTTTGTTGAGCAGCCATGTGATGTGGCCGTGGACGAGTTTCGCCGGGTAGCAGATGTTCTCGGACGCGATCGATTCGATGCCCGTCTCGAACAGTTCGTGGTTGCTGCGGCCGGAGATGACGACCTTGAAGCCGAGCGACGTGAGCAGTGTGAACCAGAACGGGTAGTTCTCGTACATGTTGAGCACGCGTGGGATGCCGATTTCGCCGCGCGTCGCCTTCTTGTCGGTCAGGCGCCGGTAGGCGAAGGCGCGCTTGTATTTGTAGTCGTAGAGGTTCGGGCGGTCGCTGCGTTTGCGTTTCGCGTCGCCGCCGCGTTCGCAGCGGTTGCCGGTCACGTAGCGCGAACCGTCGTGGAACGTCGTGATCGTCAGCTTGCAGTGGTTCTGGCACAGCTTGCACACGTCGCGTTCGGTCGTCATCGACAGTTCGTCGAGCGCGTCGCCGGACAGGATGCTCGAGACGGTGTGTTCGGCGCCGGCGATGACAGCGACGTGCGCGGCGGCGGTGTCGCCGTCGGTGTCGTCGGCGACGTCGTCGTAGTGCATGCGCGCGGTCAACGCGGCGCCGTATGCGCCCATCAGACCGGCGATGTTCGGCCGCGTCACCTCGCGTTCGGTCAGTAGTTCGAAGGCGCGCAGCACGGCGTCGTTGAGGAACGTGCCGCCCTGCACGACGACGTTGTCACCGAGCTCGCCCGAGTCGCGCAGTTTGATGACCTTGTACAGCGCGTTGCGCACGACCGAATAGCACAGGCCGGCGGCGATGTCCTCGATGCTCGCGCCTTCCTTCTGCGCCTGCTTCACGCTCGAGTTCATGAACACGGTGCAACGCGAGCCGAGGTCGACCGGATGCGTCGAGTTCAGCGCGGCCTGCGTGAACTCCTCGATCGACAGTCCCATCGACTGCGCGAAGGTCTGCAGGAATGAGCCGCAGCCGGATGAGCAGGCCTCGTTGACGGCGATCGAATCGATGACGCCGTCATTGATCGCGAGGTACTTCATGTCCTGTCCGCCGATGTCGATGACGGCGGTGACGCCCGGGCACGTCATCTCGGCGCCGCGGTAGTGCGCCATCGTCTCGACGACGCCCTCGTCCAGATGCAGGCCGGTCGTGATCAGGCCTTCGCCATAGCCGGTCGCGCAGCTGCGCGCGATCCACGCGTCCGTCGGAAGTTCGCTTTGGATGCGACGCACGATGTCGATCGCGGCGGTCAACGGCGAACCGTCGTTCGTCGCATACGAACTCCAGACGATCTCACGGTCGTCGTTGACAAGCGTCGCCTTGATCGTCGTCGAACCGGCGTCGATGCCGAGGAAATGCGGTCCGTGCGCGCCGTCGAGCGTGCCGACGTGCACATGTTCGCGATGATGGCGGGCGTCGAAGGCCTCGCGGTCCTGCGCGCTCGCGAACAGCGGCGGCATCGTCGCCGTGTTCGCGCCCAGATTGCTCAGGTCGGCGAGCGCGGCGATGATCGCGTCGAGCGTGCGCGGCGGATAGTCGTCGGCATGTTCGATCTGGTCGGGTTCGCCGGCGGTGAGCGCGGCGCCGTACGCGACGTACAGGTGGGCGTCCTTGGGCGTGACGAATTCGTCGACCTTGCCGTCGAGCGCACGGCGGAACGCCTCGCGCAGCTCGGACATGAAGAACAGCGGGCCGCCGAGGAAGACGACGGTGCCGTGGATCGGGCGGCCGGCGGCGAGGCCCGCAATCGTCTGCGTGGCGACGGCGGTGAAGATCGAGGCGGCGAGGTCGGGTTTAGCGGCGCCGTCGTTGATGAGCGGCTGCAGGTCGGTCTTCGCGAAGACACCGCAGCGCGACGCGATCGGATACAGGTTCTCGTAATGCTTCGCCATCTCGTTGAGGCCGGCCGCGTCGGTGTCCAGCAGCGTCGACATCTGGTCGATGAACGCGCCGGTGCCGCCGGCGCACGAACCGTTCATGCGCTGTTCGGGCGTGGGCTTGAGGTAGGTGATCTTCGCGTCCTCGCCGCCCAGCTCGATGATGACGTCGGCCTGCGGGATCCGCTCGTCGATCGCACGCGTCTCGGCGATGACCTCCTGGACGAAGGGCACATGGATCGCGTCGGCGAGCGCGAGACCGCCGGAGCCGGTGATCGCCAGACGCACCGGCTCGTCGGCGCGGCCCAGTTCGGCGAGGCGTGCGCGCACGTCGCGCAACAGCTCCTCCATCGTGGCGCGCACATTCGCGTGGTGGCGGCGGTAGTCGGCGAACAGCGGTGCGTCGAACGCGTTGGAATTGTCGAGGACGACGGCTTTGACGGTCGTCGAGCCGATGTCGAGGCCGATGCGCGGCACGGAAGGCTCCGGACGCGCCCCGGTCGCGGATGCGAACTGCGATGCGGCCGGCGGCGTGTGCCTCCCCCTCGTTGCATCGTCGTTCGGCATCTGCTCCTTCGGATGAACCATCGTTACCTCACTCGCTCATGGTGCCCGGCAATGGCGGAATTGCGCCGCTGCCGCAGTGGACGTCCGACTTCGCGCCCCTGCAGGATCTGCATAGGGCAATCACCCCAGCATAGTCAGGCCTCGGTACGTTCGTCGCGGTGCGCGCAGGGCCGGTTCGGGGCGCCGCATACGTGTGCAACGCCCCTTTGCGGATGTATCTGCGCTGAGGGAGAGCGTCTTCTCGGCATTGGGTGAGTATCCGCGGTTTTCGGCGTTGGAACCATGCGGTTCCCGGGGCGCATACTCGCCATATTCGCACATGTTGCTCTCCCTCAGCGCAGATACATGCCGGCAGGGGCCGTCGATGGCCCTGCATGCCGGCAATTCCATGCCGATGGCCAAGCGGCGCTGCTAGAATCACCGGTATCGCGCAGCCGGGCATCACGCAGGGTGGCGGACAGGCACGCTACCCGACGCGGAGACGCCGGGCGATGGCGCGCACAGAAGACGTACGTAGACCACATAGACATAGATAGACAGACAGCAGACCAGCATACGGGGGTGCCCATGTCCGAACGCAGATACGAACCGACCGAGCAGGAGGCGCCGACGGAGGCTATGCCACAGTCGATGCCGACGACGCGCATCGACATCGAGACGCAGGTCAGCGAGGGGCCGGTCACGGCCGCGTTGCCGCCGCGCCCCGCCGCGCCAACCCCCGCCAGCTTCCCGCCGGCCCAGCCGCCGACATCCCACGACGGCGACAATGCCGACGGAGAGGGGGACACCGACGGGAAACCCAGGAAGGCGGGCAGGAAGTGGCCAATCGTCACGGCGGTCGTGGTCGTCGTCGCGCTCATCGCCGGCGTGTGCGGCGCAATCGTCTACAGCAACAAGCATTCCGAGGCGCTGGTGCGGTGCCGCACGGCGGTCAGCGATTTCAGCGCCGCACGCAAGAAACTCGTCGACACGACGAAGAACCTGTCGTCGACGCAGCAGTGGGTACTCGACGCGCTCGGCGTCAACGGCATGATCGACGCGGTCGCGGATGCCGCGTCCGCCGCCGAACAGACCATCTCGACCGAGGGATGCGCGACGAACGCGACGATCACACAGCTCAATCTCGTCGCCGACACCGTCAACAGCACGACCGATTCGCTCAACAAGTCGGTCAGTGAAATCACGAAGCAGCAGGAAGAGCAGCGCAGTCTGCTCGACAGCGGCGACTGGAGGAAAAAGGCGATGGAGTGGCTCGGCGGTTCCGGCACCGACGAATCAAGCAGCGCGGAGACCGACGGCGCGGACGGCGACAAGACCGACAAGACCACCGACGACGCCGACGACGATACGTCCGCGGCGAAGAAGGGCTTCAAGGATTCGCTCGAGCATGCGAAGGGACTGCTCGCGTCGGTCAAGCAGCAGTACGGATCCTCCGAGGCGGGCAAGCGAATCAGCGAAGGCCTGCAGTCGGCGATCGACGCGGCCGAAAAGCTCGACCTGTCGCCGATCACGAATTCGAAGATCTACAAGGCCGCCAAAGTGACGCTCGACGAGGCGATCGCCACCGTCAGCAATTGGATCGACTCGCAGGCCGCAAAGGCGCAGTAAGCAGGCAATAAACGCAACATTCTTCGATATTCTATGTCACACAGGTGTATCAGGCCCGCATTCAGGGACATGTGTGGCCGTACACGTGCGCAGGTGCAAACGGCGGATTCGCGTCTCGGATTGCGCTTAGATACGCGGCACTGGACGCCGACGTGGCCACATATGTCACACACCGCGCATAGGTACGCTAGACGGAACGCCCGCAAGGTCGCCGGCGTCACACACCGCGCACGCATACGCGACACCGGACACCGGCACACACGTTTGGGACGCCTCCAGCGCACGGATACGCCAGACGTGACGCCGGCAACACCGCCAGCGTCATGTACCGCGCACGCATACGCGACACGGGACGCCGGCACGGCCGCCGGCGTCGCATGACGCGCATGGGTACGCTGCGCGGAATGCGTCCAGCCCCACCTCAGCTCGCGTCGCCTTCGCCGGCGGCGCGCTCGTGGCCGTAGATCTCCGGGATGAAGCGCTCCTGGTCGTGCAGTTTGCTCCAGATGACGACCTCGCCGCGCTCGAGCGAGGCGGGCACGTCGATGATCCGCTGGTTGCGCGAGCCGCGGAACTGCAGCAGCGAATCGTGCTGGTCCTTGAGATACCGACCGTCGACGAGGATGTCGATCTCGCGCAGCAGCTCCATCTTGTCGGCGCTTTCGCCGTCGCGCATCAGCTCCTCCCATGTGTAGCCGGTCCAGCACCAGATGTCCTTGGTGTGCCCGAAGCGTTCGCGGATCCTGCGCGCGAGCGGCAGCAGCACGCCGGTGTTGAGCAGTGGCTCGCCGCCGAGGAACGTGATGCCCTGCACGAAGCTCTGCGCAAGATCGTCCATGATCTGCGCCTCGAGCTTCTCGTTGTACGGATGCCCCGCCTGAAAGTCCCAGATCGACGCGTTGTAGCACTGTTCGCAGTGAAACGGGCAGCCGGAGACGTACAGCGAGCAGCGGATGCCTTCTCCGTCGGTCATCAGGAAGCGCTTGTAGTCGGCGATCATGTTGTGGCTCATCCGCTCGCTCGTCCACTGCCCCGCCTTCGGATTGTTCGACAGCGGCGTCGGGATTCCCGGACCGCGGCCGCGCTCGCCGGCGGCGAAGTCATGCAGCCGCGGCTTCTTCCGCACCGGTCGCGCGTCGTCGAGCGGCGAATCCGATGCGTCGGTCATCGGTTCCGTCGACGATTCGACGACGCTCGCCGAACCGTCCGCGCTCGTCGTGCCTTCCGTTCTGCGCCATTCCTGGGCCATGTCCCGTCCTCTCCTGTGCGCCTGCCGCGCATCGTTGCCGACCTACCGATTGTAGACCGCGAAAAGGGGCGGCCTTACGACCGCCCCAATGTGTCCATGTGTCCATCCGAGCCCGTGTTCCGGTCATCCGCGCCGGCCGAGCCGACCGTATCGACGGTGTCGATTACGCCGATCGCACCGGCTGCGCATGGGCGTCAACGGCTCACTTCGTCTCTTCGAACCATTCGCGCGTCTCGCCGTCGGCGAGCGTGACGCGGCCGGTCTCGCCGGCCATGTGCTTGACGCGGTGCGCGATCTCCTCGTGGCGGCCGTGCACCATCGGACGCTGCACCGGGTTGCCGAGATAGCCGCAGGTGCGCTTCGTCACGTTGCACTTGTCCGGGTCGGAGTTGCCGCACTCGGGGCACTTGAAGCCCTCCTCGGTCGGCTCGAAGTCGCCCTGGAAGCCGCATTCGAAGCAGTGGTCGATCGGCGTGTTCGTGCCGAGGTATCCGATGCCGATGTTGTACGCGTAGTCCCACACCGCCTCGAGCGCCTTCGGATTGGCCTGCAGGCACGGGAACTCGCAGTAGTTGATGAAGCCGCCGGACGCATAGTACGGGAAGTCCTTCTCGTAGTCGAGCTTCTCCATCGGCGTCGGCTGCAGCCACACCGGATAGTGGAACGAGTTCGTGTAGAAGTCGTGGTCGGTGACGCCTTCGACGACGCCGAACTTCTCGCGGTCCATGCGGTTGAAGCGGTCGGTGAGCGATTCCGCCGGCGTCGAGTACACCGAATAGTGGTAGCCTTCGGCGGCCGACCAGTCCTTGCACAGCTGGTTCATGCGGCGCACGATCTCGAGCGCGAACTCCTTGCCCTGCGGATCCCAGCCGTGGTCGCGCATCCAGTTCTTGCCGTAGAAGACGGACGTCGCCTCATACAGGCCGATGTAGCCGAGCGACACCGTCGCGCGCTCGTTGCGGAAGAGCTGGTCGACGTTGTCGTTCGCGCCGAGGCGGCCGAAGGCGCCGTAGCGGAACAGCGTCGGCGCGTTGACCGGCGTCGCCTGCTTGCAGCGCATGATGCGGAACTGCAGCGCCTGATGCGCGGTCTCCATGCGCTCGTCGAAGAGCTTCCAGAAGCGGTCGACGTCGCCGTGCGATTCGAGCGCGATGCGAGGCACGTTGACGGTGACGACACCGAGGTTCATGCGGCCGTCCTCGACGTCCTCGCCGGTCTCCGGGTCGATCCATCCCTGCAGGAACGAGCGGCAGCCCATCGGCGCCTTGAACGAGCCGGTGATCTTGACGATGTTCTCATAGAACACGACGTCCGGATACATGCGCTTCGTCGAGCATTCGAGCGCGAGCTGCTTCATGTCGTAGTTCGGATCGCCCGCATCGGCGTTGACGCCGTGCTTGATCGTGAAGACGAGCTTCGGGAAGATCGCCGTGTGGCGGTCCTTGCCGAGGCCGCGGATGCGGTTGAGCAGGATCGCGCGCTGGATCTCACGGGCGAACCAGCTCGTGCCGAGGCCGAAGCCGACGGTGACGAACGGCGTCTGGCCGTTGGAGACGCGGTTCGAGTTGATCTGGTATTCCATCGTCTGCATCGCATCGTAGATGGCCTTGCGCGTCATGATCTTCGCGTAGATCTCACGCAGCTGGTCGATCTCGGGCAGTTCCTCGTCGAAGGCGGTGTCGGCCGGCAGCGGGTCACGGTTCTCGAAGTGCAGCCAGTCCGGCTCCTGCGCCTTGAGTCCCCTGACCATGTCCTCGGCCACTTCGATCGGCATCGAATCGGGGATGAGCGCCTGAGCCATGTTGAGGTTCTTCGCATAGTCGCGGCGCGCGTACTCCTCGAGCATCTCGTCGGCGCGGTTGACGGTCTGGCCGCCATACTGCGCGCCCGCGATGTCCTTGATGATCTGCGTGATCTGCGTGGCCGCCGTGCCGATCGACTTCGGCGAATCCATCATCGCGTTGCCGAGCGCGAAACCATGGCGCAGCATGTCGCCGAAGTCGGGCAGCGAGCAGTTGTTCATCGACGTGAACGGCGAGTAGTCGGCGTCATGGAAGTGGATGTCGCCCTTCATGTGGGCGTTGGCGACGGCGTCCGGCAGCATCGAGAACGCCGACGCCTTCGAGACGGCGCCCGCGAGCAGGTCACGCTGCGTCGCGTAGACGTTCGAGTCCTTGTTCGCGTTCTCGCGCACGAGCGACTCGTCCTTGTTGACGAGACGCTTGACGGCCTCGTTGATGTCGGTGGCCTTCGCGCGCTGGATGTCCTTGTTGAGACGGTAGGTCGTGTAGGTGCGCGCGACCTCGTAGAGATGGTCGTCGATGAGCGCATGCTCGACGAGGTTCTGGATGTCCTCGATGCGCGCCGGGCCGTTGTAGCGTTCCTTGATCTCGCCCTCCACCTGATCGGCGATGTCGGAGATCATGCGCTCCTCTTCGGGACCGACTTCCTTGTCCAGATCGGCGAACGCGGACTTGACGGCGACGATGATGTTGACCGGGTCGAAATCGACGATGCGGCCGTCGCGCTTCTCGACGAGTACCTTCGCTGCGGTCTTCGGCTGCGTCATCGGCGCCTCCAGTACCTCTGCTTCCATTCGCTGCTCCTTGCTTCGGGGCCGGCCCGGCCGGCTCGTTTCGTGCGTCCGGACGATGCCGGACGTCTTGCTGACGGATAAGACTGTACGCCCTTCTGCCAAGCGACGCGCCGCTATATGTAGTGCAACAGACGTCAGACAATCACTAAATATGGAACTTTCGTTGAAACAGTGCCGAAAATCCACGATGCCTCCCGACGGTGTGGCCTTCGTCACTCGGCGCGGTGTTCGCTGAGCGGGAATCATCATAGCGACACCGCCGCCATGGCCGCCGTGAAACGCCACCGAGGCGGCGGAATCAGCCCTGACACGCCGTACAGGATACGGACGATGTCCCTTCGCTGATGGAACCTAGAACCATGTCTTGGAACAACGGATATGGCATGGCGGGACGGCCTTCAGGCACCCCATGGACAGGAGCGGACGGCGCCGCCGCCGGACCGCGCCCGCTCGACGAGCTGCCGAAGTACGCGCGCGACACGACCCCGGAGCACCCGTGGCCGGTCAATCTGCTCAGCCGCAAATGGCATGACGTGATCGAACGCTGGCCGACGGTGTGGATCGAAGGGCAGATCGTCGAGATCAACGCGCGCCGCGCGACGTCGGTGTACATCACGTTGCGCGACAACTTCGAGGACGTCTCGATCTCGGTGAACGGCTTCGGCGCGTTCGCGCAGATGGCGCGCGGCTTCAAGCAGGGCGACCGCGTCGTCGTGCACGGCAAGGCCGACCTGTGGGTCAAGCAGACGAGGCTGAGCCTGCGCGGCGACGACATCCGCAAGGTCGGCGTCGGCGACCTCAAGGAGCAGATCGACGAGCTGCGCCGCAAACTCAAGGGCGAAGGGCTCTTCGACGCCTCGAACAAGGTGCCGCTGCCCGAGTTCCCGAAGAACATCGGCCTGATCTGCGCGCCGCAGGCGAGGGCCGAGGGCGACGTCATCACGAATGTCATGCTGCGCTGGCCGACCGTCGACTTCACCGTGCAGCACGTGCATGTGCAGGGTCCGCAGTGCCCGCCTGAAGTCATCGACGCAATCCGCAGGCTCGACGCCGACCCGAACGTCGACGTCATCATCGTCGCGCGCGGAGGCGGCAGCTTCGAGGACCTCATCGGATTCTCCGACGAAGGCGTCGTGCGCGCGACGGCGGCATGCGTGACGCCGATCGTCTCCGCGATCGGCCACGAGGACGACTGGACGCTCATCGACCTCGCCGCCGACGTGCGCGCCTCGACGCCGACCGACGCCGCCAAGCGCGTCGTGCCCGACGTGCGCGAGCAGCAGCAGCTCATCGCGAACGCGATCGGCACGATGCGCATGCGCATCGGCGCGATGGTCAACAACGAGACGCGGCTCGTCGAAGGCTACGCGAACCGTCCGAGCCTGACGCGGCCGCAGACGATGCTCGACCCGTACCAGCGGCAGATCGACGACGCCGTGCGCACGATGCGCATCGGGCTGACGCGAATCGTCGACGACGAGCAGCTGCGCGTCGAGAAGCTCGAGGCGACATTGCGCGCGCTGAGCCCCCAGTCGACGCTCGACCGCGGCTACGCGGTGCTACAGACCGCCGACGGCCACGTCGTCGACGACGCGGCGAAGCTCGAGGTCGGCGACGAGATCACCGTCACGCTGCGGCGCGGCGCCGTCGTCGCGCAGACGACGAAGATCGTCGAACCATAAATACATACGCAGTCATAAAAACGCAATCACAGACAACGCAACCGAACCAACCATCAACCAGCACGAAGGAGCAGCCATGGCGGAGGAAACCATCGAAGTCACCGCGACGGAGACAACCGGCGAGAGCACGGCGGCCGAGCAGCCGCAGATCGCGTCGAGCCTGACGCAACAAGAACGCGACATCATCGCGAACATGCCGTACGAGGAGGCGCGCGACAAGCTCATGCAGGCCGTGCGCGCGCTCGAGAACGGCGGCCTGAGCCTCGACGAGTCGATGCGCCAATGGGAGATCGGCGAGGCGCTCGCCCAGCGCGCGCAGTCGCTGCTCAACACGGTGCGCGCCAAGCTCGACGCCGCGCAGGCGCAGCAGGCGCAGACGGCGGCGACGGCGGGCACGCAGTCGAACCTGCAGTAAGCGGCGGATCCGCCGCGGAATCGACGCGCGCGGCTACTGCGCGAATTCGAGCGTCGCGAGCAGCGCGTCGTGGTCGGATCCGGGGATATGGATCGTCTTGATCTGCCCGACGCGCACGCCGCGTTCGGTGACGATGTGGTCGATGCCGGCTCCGGCGGGCACGAAACGCATGTTCGCCGGCCAGGTGAAGACGAGGCCGTGGCCGCTCGCCACCGACGCGTCCTGGAAACGTTCGCCGAGCAGTCGGCGGAACGGCGCGTGGTCGGTCGTCGCGTTGAAATCGCCCATGAGCACGTAGTGCACGTCGGTGCGCGAGCGCAGCACGTCCATCTCGTCGAGCGAACGGCGCCACAGGTCCCAGGTGCTCGTGCTCGGCGACGTCGTGTGCACGCTGACGAATCGGATGGGAAGGCGGCCATGGTCGAAGAGGACGGTGCCGGCGGGCATGTCGGATGCGCTCGACTCGAATTCGGCGTCCGCCGGCGATTCGAGCGGCGACGACGAGAACAGCGCGTTGCTGTAGTACTTGTGGTTCGCGTTGGCGATCGTCGAATGCGGCAGATAGTCGTAGATGCCGGCGTTCGCGAGCTCCTTGAGGAAGGGTTCCGTCGTCTCCTGCAGCGCGAGCACCTCGACGCGCTGGTCGCGCACGGCGTCGACGATGTCCTGCGCGTTCGCCTGTCCTTTGTAGACGTTGCACGTCATGACGCGCGCGTATGCGTCGTCGGTGGACGGCTTGACCTGGGCGACGGCGCTCATCGCGGCGCCGCTGATCGGATGTCCGTTGCGGAAGTACGGCAGCTGCCACCACACCTGCAGCGCGATGCACGCGCAGGCGACGACCGCCGTGAACCAGCGGCGCGAGATGCAGGCGAGGACGAACGCGATCAGTGCGACGAGCGCGAACCACGGCGACAACGCGATCACGTACGGCACGTATGGCAGCGACTGCATGTCCTCGGGCAGCAGCCGCGCCGCGCAGCCGAGCAGTGCGACGATCGCGAGGATCGCCGCGAGCGCCGCCAGAACCGGATGCTTGTGCCGTGTCATACGTCTCCTTTTTCTTTCCTGTATTTGGCATGCGCTGCGGATGCGGCCGTGCCGGGCGGCCGTCCGCCGACGCCGCGCGTACGGCGAGCGTGGTGTGCCGACGTGTTCCACACTAACGCAGCGAAGGACGCACATGCATCGTCCGCACGGCTGATTTTTCCTACGCGCATGACGACCGGCACGGCGACGCACGGTTGTGCCGGATGCATGGGCATGTGTATAATGTCAGGTTGTTCGCCCTGGTAGCTCAGTGGATAGAGCACCGCTCTCCTAAAGCGGGTGTCGCGCGTTCGAATCGCGTCTAGGGCACCATCAGCCGCGTCGGCCTCTACGCCGCCGCGGCTTTGTCATTACTGCCCCGTCCATCGTCGACGCCAGCGAACACGACCGGCGCAATCCGCACCCGCGATGATCGCAGGGCGACGGCGTCCACTGCCGCGGCAGGACAGGGAGTGCCGCAAACGGCGGCGCGGATGGCCGATATCCGCCGCCCAGGCCAACGGCGTCCGTCCTGCCCACCGGCCGCGCCCAATCCGGACGCTGGTCCGTCCCGGGCGCGGCGAACATGAGATGCCGCGGCCGGCCGTGGCCGTGTGCCGGTACAGTGGAAGGGCGGAAGGCAGCATCCGCGCACTATCCGCCAGGAAATCCGCTAGGAAAGAGGGCCCACGATGACGATGGCCGCATGTGGTTCACTGACCGCCGAAACGCTGGGGCTCTCCCCCAAGACCGCCTTCCCGGCGGCCAAAAGCATACTGCCGAAGGGATTGTTCGCCGCGAAGGCGTCCGCGCCGCTGTCGGCGAAGACGAAGCAGCATCTGGTGCATGCCGTCGACTCGATCACAATGCTCGCGCTGCTGCGCCCGTCGAACACAGGACTGGAGCCAAGCGCGCGCATGCCGGAGATCCTCGTCCTCGGCCTCAGGCTCGCCGACGGCGTCAAGGAGACGCCGGACGACGTCGTCGAACTCATCGCCTCGCAGCGCAAGTCGGGTATCGTCTTCGCCGTCGTGCGCACCGCGGAGCATGAGGGCGCGACGCGTGAGGAGTGCCAGTTCGCGGTGCGCCGCGCGCTGCCGGGCCGCGCCGGCCACACGCCGTCCTTCCGGATCTTCCACGGCCCGTGGGAGCCGTGCGGCGAGACCTTCCTCGATGTCGACGGCGCGACGATGGACGAACTGTGGGCGTCGCTGTGCTCGCAGATCATCCTCGGTTCCGTCGACGGCGCCGACCTCGACGCGCGCATCGCCCGCGCCGAACGGATCCGCCAGCTCGAGGCGGCCGTCGCGAAGCTGTCCGCCGACCATGCACGCGCGAAGTCGCCCACCCAGCGCAACGAGATCTACGCCAAACTGCACAAGGCGAAGAACGAGCTCGCCGCGCTCACGAACTGATCCTTCCGCGAATCCGCCCGCGCGGCCATACACCGCCCGCGCAGGCTCGTTCAGAACCCGATCCGCGTACGTCCGTACTGGTCGAGCCACCGCAGGATCGCGCCTTCGCGCAGCGCCCACGGGCACACTTCGATCTCGTTGATGCCGAGCGCGTCCATGATCTCGACGGCCACGATGCCGGCGCCGACGATCGAGAACGCGCGGTCCTGCGTGATGCCGGGCAGTGCCGTACGCTGCGCCGGGTCGATGCTCGCCAGCCTAGGCAGCCAGTCCTCGAGCTGTTCGCGTTCCACCGACAGCGCATCCTCGCGTCCCGGCTGATGAATGACCGATCCGGCGAGCCGCGCGAGCGAGCGGATCGCCTTCGACGTGCCCACCGCGTGGCTCGAATAGTCCTCGGTCGGGATTGCGTCGGCGACGTTGGCGATGCGCTTGCGCGCCGTCTCGAGTTCCTTCGGCGTCGCCATGCCGCCGGGCAGATAGTCGCGCGTGACGATGCCGGCGCCGATGCGCGCGCTCGTCGCGACCGACGGCTCCTCCTCGGAGCCGACCGCGACCTCGAGCGAGCCGCCGCCGACGTCGATGACGAGCAGCCGGCCGGCGTCCCATCCGTACCAGCGGCGCGCGGCGAGGAACGTGAGCCGCGCCTCGTCGTCGCCGGAGAGCACGGTGATGCGCTGCCCGACGATCTCCTCGATCCGATGCAGGATTTTGTTGCCGTTCGCCGCGTCGTGGATCGCCGACGTCGCGAGCGCAAGCAGCTGCGAGATCTGGTAGCGTTCGGCGAGCTGCATCGATTCGTCGACGGCGTTGAGCAGCGCCTCGACGCCGGCTTTCCTGATCGAGCCGTCCTCTTTGAGGAAGTCCATGAGCCGCACCGTCGTCTTCGTGCCCGCCTCCGGTTCGGGCCGTGAGCCGACGGCGGCGTCGACGATGAGCATATGCACGGTGTTCGAGCCGATGTCGAGTACGCCGAGTCGGGTGGAATGCCGGGTGGAATGCGTGTTCGGATTCGTCATGCGTCCTCTTTTGCTGGGTGGTTGTTTCGATTCCTCCCGATGCCGAAGGCGTCCCGCGGACGCCTTCGGCATGGCCGGCGTCACTGTCCGCGCAGGCCGGCGACGAAAGTCTTGAGGCGTTTGAGTCCTTCGCGCAGCGCGTCACGCGACGCCGCGTACGACAGTCGCACATGCGTGTCCGCGGTCGCCTCGCCGAAGTCGGCGCCCGGCGTCAACGCGACGTGCGCCTCGGTGAGCGCGCGTTCGCAGAACTCGGTGGCCGTCAGTCCGGTCGGACTCACGTCGAAGTACGCGTAGAACGCGCCGTTGGGCGCGACGTCGACCGGCAGTCCCAGGTCGGCGAGGCCGTCGACGACGATCTTGCGCCGCGCGAGCAGTTCGAGCCTGCGCTGTTCGCTGACCGCGAGCGCCTCGTCGTCGAAGCACGCCATCGCCGCCATCTGCGTCGGCGTGTGCGCGCTGAGGAAGAAGTTCGTCGCGAGCCTGTCGACGGCGTCGACGACGTCGTCGGGCACGACGAGCCAGCCGAGCCGCCAGCCGGTCATGCCGAAGTATTTCGAGAAGCTGCTGCAGACGATCGCGTTCGGGTCGATGCTGAGCACCGAGGGCACGCGGCTGCCGTCGGATTCGACGTCGGCGAGGTCGAGGTAGGTCTCGTCGACGATGCGCCAGGCGCCGTGTTCGACGGCGTAGTCGCAGACGGCGCGCAGCGTGTCCGCCTCGATCGTCGTGCCGGTCGGGTTCGACGGCGACGTCACCATGACGGCCATCGTCCGTTTCGACCAGTAGTCGTCGAGCAGCTGCGGCGTCAGGTGGAAGCGCGTCGTCGCGCTCGTCGGCACGTCGACGACGACGCCGCCGAAGGAGCGTACGAGTTCGCGGTTCGTCGGATACGAGGGGTCGGCGATGATCACCTCGTCGCCTTCGTCGACGGTGAGCGCGGCGGCGAGCAGCAGCGCCGACGAGCCGCCTTCGGTGATGATGATGCGTTCGGGGTCGACGTTCACGTTGTGCTGTTTCGCGTAGAACCGCGAGATCCGTTCGCGCAGCTGCGGCAGTCCGCGCGATTCGGTGTACGGCAGCGGGCGGCCGTCGTACAGTTCGCGCATCGCCAGGCGCACCGGTTCGGGCGCGCCGTAGTCGGGCTGGCCGACGTTGAGTTTGACGACGTCCTCGCCGGCGGCGATCATGACGTTTGCGCGCGCGCCGATCTGCATCGCGCGGAACGGGCGCACCTCGCGCGCGCGTTTCGACAGTTTCGGCTGCGGCAGCGGCTGCGTCGTGCCGACCGCCGCGCGCATGACCCGATCGTCCACCACCTGCTGCGCGGCCGCGGCGTCCTCCGCCTCGTCGGCACGCGCCGTTGTACGCGCTTCGTCCGTCATATCGTCGTCTCCTTGCCGTGCGCCGCACGTCACGTGCGGCTCTCCACTGCGTTCTTCGCTGCATTCATTGTGCCACCACTCCCGCACACCGGCGTGCGCGCCGCATCGCCGTCGGAGCGCGCGTCGGCGCCGCCGTCGACGATCTGCTCGACGAGCCGGTCGAGCCGGCTTTCGCGCGTCGCCTTGCCGAGTTCGCATTCCCACACGTCGATGACGTGCCATCCCATGCGCCGCAGCTCGTCGTGCTGCCGCCGGTCGCGCTCGCGGTTGCGCTGCAGCTTCGCGCGCCAGAACGCCGTGTTCGTCTTCGGCATCGAGTGCTTGGAGCAGCCTTCGTGCATGTGCCAGAAGCAGCCGTTGACGAACACGATCGTGCGGTACTTCGGCAGCACGACGTCCGGATGCCCCGGATAGCGCTTGTCGTTCTTGCGAAAGCGCATGCCGTGGGCGAACAGATAGCTGCGCACGACGCGTTCGATCGACGTGTCCTTGCCGCGGATTCGCGACATCGTGTAGCTGCGCGTCCCCCGCGCGTACTTCGATGCCGTCTTCGATTTCGATGCCGCCATATCGCCCACACCGCCATCCTAGCGGGATCGGCGCACGCGGCCCGGCGCGTGACGGCCACCCGCATGCCGCGCGCCCGCGACATGCGCGAACCCTCCGCAATCCGCGAACGCGACGGGACGCCGTTGGTCGATATGGCGGCAAATGCGCAGTGCGCGCCGGTTTTGCGCTCGCAGACAACACCGCAGCGGCGCCGCGGACACGCTAGCGTAGAAAACGAACGAAACGATACGACGACCGTAGCACGCGCAGCGACGCGACGACGGCACAACGCGAACCCTGCGGTGCGACGGCACGGCATGACGCGCAGTGCAACGACGCAATGCGCCGACCGCAACGAAGGACCCGACCCATGACCGACACGATCCACGACGACCCGACCACACTTCCCCCGACCGATCCCGCCCCAGCCGGCAGTACGACCAAGACCTCCGACACAACCAAGACCTCCGGCACAACCGCCGCCACGACCAGCACGACGGCGACCGCCACGACGACGTCGGCGGCGACGATGCCCGCAGTCGACGCGGCGGCCGAGACCGAGCTCGACGAACGTCCGCTCAACGTGGCGATCCTCGGCGCCGGTCGCATCGCGCAGTCGATGGCGCGCACATTGGCGATGATGGCCTCCGACGCGCGCTACGCCTCCCTCGTCACGCCGTACGCGGTCGCGTCGCGTTCGGCGGCGAAGGC
Source organism: Bifidobacterium choerinum (assembly GCF_002761235.1). Taxonomy (NCBI): domain Bacteria; kingdom Bacillati; phylum Actinomycetota; class Actinomycetes; order Bifidobacteriales; family Bifidobacteriaceae; genus Bifidobacterium; species Bifidobacterium choerinum. Next base: position 177,263 of record NZ_CP018044.1, read on the forward strand.
GCGCGCGTTCGCGCAGCAGTTCGGCCTGCGCACCTCCTACGGCTCCTACCGCGACATGCTCGCCGACCCGAACGCCGACCTCGTCTACATCGCGACGCCGCATTCGCTGCACGCCGAACAGGCGGTCGCCTGCATGCGGGCCGGCAAGCACGTGCTCGTCGAGAAGCCCTTCGCCGTCAACGTCGACGAGGCGAGGCACATGCTCAACGTCTCGTCGGCGACGAACCGCTTCTGCGGCGAGGCGATGTGGACGCGCTTCATGCCGTCGCGCCTGATCATCGACCGCATCGTCTCCTCCGGCAGGATCGGCGCGGTCACGTCGATCGCCGCCGACCTGAGCTACCCGATGACGCACAAGAAGCGCCTGACCGACCCGAACCTGGCCGGCGGCGCGCTGCTCGACGTCGGCGTCTACCCGCTCAACTTCATCGACATGGTCATCGGCGGACGCGAGGTCACGAAGATCGTCACGTCGATGACGCCGCTGCCGACCGGCGTCGACGCGCAGAACGCGACGACGCTGTACTTCGACGACGGCACGATGGCGAACGCGACGTCGTCGATGATGTGCGCGTCCGATCGCGCCGGCCACATCCGCGGCACGAACGGCTACATCGACTGCGCGAACATCAACGACATCAGCGCCATCGACGTCTACAACGCCGACCACACGCTCGTCGACCACATCGACGTGCCGGCGCAGCTGACCGGATACGAATACGAGGTCGCCGCCGCCGTGCGCGCGATCCGAGCCGGGCGCCGCGACTGCATCGAGATGCTGCACGCCGACAGCCTGCGCATGCTCGCGCTCACCGACACCTTGCGCGCGCGCTGGCAGCTGCGCTACCCCTTCGAGGCCGCCAACCGCTGAACGCGCGCCCATGCGCACCGTCCGCGCGGCGCACGCGACGAATAATGAGATGCCCGGGTACACAATGTAGAAACTTCACCAAACGGTCATCCACAAGCTGCTAGCGTGACTCTGTGCGCACCAGCGCGCAAGCACGCACAGCCGTTATCGCGTGTACACGAAACCGCGACCTTCCAGCGGAGGGAATACCATGACGATGCGAGCCGAACGCTCCGGCCTGCTCAAATACCATGAGCTCGCGCAGATGCAGGACTTCGTCGACGACGAATGGGGATTCGCCGACGAATTCGACGGACCCACGTTCCTGTGGGACCCGGCGATCGGCACCTGCGCGCACCACGACGACGCATTGCGCGCCGACGTCCCGGTCGCGCCCGCCGACGAGGCCGAACAGATCATCGACCGCCCGATGCGGTGGTACCTCGACGGCATCGCCGCCGCCACGCCGAGCGCGCACCACGGCCCCGAAGGCGTCGACGTGCCGAGCGCCGACATGCCGACCTTCCGGCTCGAGACGCAGGCGCTCGCCGGCGTCGACGCCGTCGTCGCTAACGCGACCGGCAGCACCCGCTGGCTCGACGGCACACGCAACCTGTGCCGCGCGATCGAACTGACGGCGCGCTTCCTCGGCATGTGCGAGGACCGCAACCAGGAGGGGCTCGAATACCTCAAGGAGCTGCTGCAGGTCACGCGCATCTACCTCGACGCCGTCGCGCGCCACGCCGACCCGGCCGTGGGCGCGCAGGCGCTGCGCATGGTCACCGCCGTCGCCTGCAACGAGGATTTCCGCATCAACCCGATGCCGATGATCGAACTGCTGTCCTGCTGCCTGTCCTTCGCACGATACGACGACACCTGCATGCACGCGTACGAGACGCTCGACACGGCGCTCGCCAGCATGGACGAGATGGCGCGCCGCTACGGCGAAACGGCCGACGAGGACGCGCGCTTCCGTTCGATGATCGACGACGAATACGCCTTCGAACTCGCCGACCTGTCCGGCCTCGCCAACGACCTGTACGCGTCGAAGCAGTCGCCGCAGCTCGACCGCCAGGACATGGAGCTGCACGCGCACTACCGTTTCCGTCAGGCGGTGCTGCTGCTGCGGCACGACCTGATGCGCATGAGCGGCGACGTGGACGGCGCCGACGCGCTGCTGCGCGAGCATGCGACGACATCGCCGCTCGGCGACGCGTACGCGGCCCGACTGATCCACGCGCGCCGCTGGAACGACCTGCTCGAGTTCACGTCGACGATGGTCGCCGACCAGAGCGCGCCGTTCCTCGTCATGTTCCCCGACGAGCTCGTCCCTTACGACTGGGAGTCGCTCGAGGAGGTCGCGCTGCAGGCGCTCGACGACCGCCCGCGGCTGCGCGACCTGTACCGCGAGCGCGTACTGTCCTCCTTCGACGAGGACGAGATGCCGGCGCTGACGAATCTGCGCCGCGTCAGCACGAACCGTGAATGGCGCGAGCAGGTGGCGCGCATCGTCGAAATCTACAACCATGAGCAGACGCATGCGGTGCGCAACCGCGTCTACGAGCGGATGCTCGTCATGCAGGGGCTGCGCGACGAGGCGATGCGCTACCTTGATGATTTCCCTGACGCGTGGCCCGATCTCGCCGAGATCCTGTGATGCTTGCCGTCCCGATGTGTGATGAGGCGCCGTCCCCGCAACTGCGGGACGGCGCCTCATCACGATATCCTCATTGTTGATGTGTCACATCATCGATGTGTCACATCAACGGCCTAGGTTTCACTGCGCGGCCTGATCCTCATGACGCTTGTCGTAGAAGGCCTTGAGCTCGGGGCCGGCCGCGGCGAGCGCCACCTCGTCGCAGTACAGCATGTGGCCGTTCGAATGCAGATGGTATTCGATGCGGTCCTTGAGCGCCTGCGGCAGGAACAGCTTGTTGATGTCGTGACGCACGTTCCAGTACGGCGTCGCGGCGTCATGGATGCCGCCGAGCACGCAGATGCGGCTCGTCGGGTTGCGGCGCAGCGCGGTCGCCAGGTCGTAGGCCACGTTCGGCACCTGGGGCGAGCCCATCGTGCCCGGCGCCTGATGCGTCCAGTTCCAGCTCGAGTTGACCTTGAGCGACAGGCCCTCGTAGTTCTCGTAGCCCTTGAAGCCCATGTCCCCGAGCATCTTCATGTAGACGTCGAGGTAGGCGGCGTTGATCGCGTCGTAGGACGGATCCTCGCCGGCGAAGAACTCGTTGTCGCCCTGCACGTCCTGGTAGCCGTAGGTGGTGAAGCGCGTGTCGTAGCGGCCGGTCGTCTCGCCTTCGTCCTTGAGCAGGTTCTTGCGGAAGGTGTCGAGTTCGATGCGCAGGCCCTTGGCGAGGATGAAGTCGGCGGGCAGGCCGATGAATTCGCTCATCTCGCCGGCGATCTTCTTCATCTCGTCCGCCGGCAACGCGTCGGCGAGCGTCAGCGCGCGTGCAAGCGTGTTGTTCGCGTAGTCGAAGGCCTTGTCGTACCACTCGTACTGGTCGACGCCCACGCCGGCCTTCTTGAAGTAGTTGGCGGTGGCCGCGTACACCGGGAACATGCCCATATAGTAGTCGTCCTCGCCGGAGAGCGTCGGCTCGTAGTCGAGGATCGTCGACTGTTCGGTCACGCCGGCGACGCCTACGCCGTGCTCGCCGAGCATGCGGTAGACGACGGCGTTGCGCATCGTGCCGTAGGATTCGCCGTACAGGTAGTGCGGGCTGTTCATGCGGCCGTACTTGGTGAGCCATGCGATGATGCCGCGCGTGAAAGCGTCGGCGTCGCCGTCGACCCCCCACACCTTCTTCGCGTCGTAGTTCGGGTCGACATGCGAGTAGCCGGTGCCGAACGCGTCGATGAACACGAGATCCGAGCTCGGCAGCAGCGAATACGGATTGTCCTCGACTTCACCGACGCCGGTGAGGTGCGCCATGCCGTCCGTCTTGACGCGCTTGGCGCCCATGCCGCCGATGTTGACCATGTAGGATGCGCCGCCGGGGCCGCCGTTCCACAGGAACGTGACCGGACGGTCGGACTTGTCGTCGGCGTCGGAGATCTGCGAGAACATGAACATGTGGCCGATCATCGTGCCGTCGTCGGCGCGCACCGGGATCATCTCCGCGGTGGCCGTGTAGTTGATCGACGCGCCGTCCGGGCCCTTCCAGACGTAGTCCTTGCTGGCCGTGGCCGGAAGCGGCTCAAGCGGCTTCTTCTGGTCGTTCTGCGTTGTTTCGCTCTTGGTTTCATTGGCTTCTGCCATGACAATGCTCCTTTGGGATGCGGCGCCTGCGCGGCGGGATCCGCGCATGCGCCGACGGATATTGGCGGCGTATGCGTCCGGCCGTGACGCCGGCTGGACGCATACGCCTTGCGACGCGGCGCCTCTCAGTGCTTGGGCTGCGAGGTGCCGGAGGCCGGCTTGGTCGGATCGGTCGCCTGAGCGGCGTCGACGGAATCGATGGGCTTGACCGCGTCCTGCGCCTCATGCGCTTCGGCCTCGTCCACCTGGACGGCGTGGGCGTCGTGCAACAGCGTCGCATCGTCCTTCGCCTCGTTGGCGAGCGCCACGGCTTCGTCGTGGTACTCCCGGGCGTTTCGGCTGGCCACCTGCGCCTCGGCCTGGGCGCGGCGCGCGTCGGCGGCCGCGTCGACGGGCACCGGCGCCGCGGCGACGTCGGCCGCCGCGGGCTTCGGGATCATGTCGCCGGCGGCGTTCGTATGCACGGGCTGCGGTTCGTAGGACACCGTCTTGACGCCGACGGTCGGGTCGCCGACCAATGCGACCTTGGCCGGCTCGGACGGTTCGGTGATACCCTGCTGCTTGAGCAGCGCGGCGGCCGCCTCGCCCTGCTTGGGATCCTTGCCGGTGGGCAGGTCCGCCATCATCTCGTCCTTGTCGTAATGCTTCTTGATCGGCAGGCCCATCGGGTTCTGGCCTTCGGACAGCAACGCGGTCGGTATGTTGGACAGCGCCTTGCCCGGCTTCGTCAGTCCTTCGATCTGCCAGGTGAAGGGGGCGAACTGGTTCGTCGGATCGGCCCAGTCATGCTTGCGCGACGCACGGTAGATGAGCACGCATGCGATGAACACGAACGCGAGCAGGCCGATGATGATCAGATCGTAAGTGGCGCCGGAACCGACCTCGGCGCTCAGCTGCGCCGGCGGGTAGAACGCGAGCACGATGCCGAAGACCGAGACGAGGATGCCGATGCCGGCCACGATCCACGCGCCGGCCATGCCGCCGGGCACGCGGAAGCCGCGCGGTCGGTTCGGCTGCTGGTAGCGCAGCCGCAGGAACGCGACGAACATGAGCACGTAGTAGCTCAGGTACAGGATCGTGATCGCCTGTGTGATCAGGGCGACGAAGCCCTCGACGTTCGGCAGCAGGAACACGATGAACGCGATGATCGTCATCAGCGCCATCTGCGTGTACATCAGACGGCTCGGCATGCCGTGCTTGTTGTTGTTCTGCAGGAACTTCGGCAGGAAGCCGGAGCGTCCCGCCTGGCCGAGCATGTAGGACGGGCCGGCGAGGTTCGTGATGAGCGCGGCGAAGCTGTTGAGCATGCCGAGCCAGCAGAAGACGAGGTAGAGGTCCGGGAATCCGATTGTCGCGCCGAGTGCACGATAGGTGGCGAACAGCGTGTACAGCAGGTTGATCTGCTTGTTCGGGATCACCATCGCGATGATCAGCGTGCCGACGATGAAGATGAGCAGCGCGAGGATCATCGAGACGAAGATCGCGAGCGGGAACTGCTTGTTCGGCTTTTTCAGGTCCTTGATGTGCGCGGCGTTCATGTCGATGCCGGCGAAGGAGAAGAACACGCCGGCGGCCAAAGCGAGCGTCGACATGCCCTCCCACTTGGGCACGAGCGCGCTCGGGGCCATGTCGATGGCCGGCGCGTGTCCCTGGCACAGCCAGACGACGGCGAGGATCGTCATGACACCAAGCGGCAGGAAGGTGCCGAGGATGACGCCGTACTGCGCGATCTTGCTGAAGGTCTTGACGCCCTTCGTTGCGAGGAAGCAGCAGAACCAGTAGTAGGCGAGCCAGCCGATCATGATCGGCAGCGTCACCTTCCAGCTGTGCGAGTTCTTCGCAAAGTCGACGGCCCAATCGTACTTCGTCGTGAAGAAGCCGATCGTCGCGGACATCGACGGGATGCCGGAGCCGAAGGTGAAGGTGGTCTGGAACCACAGGATCAGCAGGCAAGCGACCGCCGGGAACACGCCGACACCTTCGCCGACCCAGCGGAAGATGCCGCCGCGCTGGCTCCAGCCGGATGCGAGCTCGGCCGCCACAAGACCGGTCGGCAGGAAGAATAGCAGACCGCCGAGCAGGAAGAAGGTTACTGAGGAGAGCCCGTAGAACGACTGCTGCACATCGTTGGCGAGACCGGCGATCACGGTGACGTTCATCATGATCAGCGCCAGCGTCGTGAGATTGCCGGTGCCTCCTTTGGCGCCCTTGACTATGGCGCCTGATTTGGATTTCGTGTTATCACTCATGTTTTCCCTGACTTACGTCCATGCGCCATGCCGCCCGGTCGGGGCCGCACGGCACCATCGGTTATGGACGGGACCCGTACAGGCCTCGCGGCATCACGGTTCCGGGTTGAAGGTGTTCCAATACGGCAGGATCCTCGGCTCGCTGTCGTAGGCCTTCACGACGTCTTCCGGCAGGTATTCGCGACGGATGGCGACCTCGTAGTTGTATTCGGTGAACCACGAGTCGTCCATGATGAAGTAGCCCTCATGGCCGACCGGCTTGTTGTGCGCGGTGGTGCCCCACGAGTTCTCGACCTTCCAGCGCAGCGGATTGCCGTCCGCGTCCAGATCGACGCCGGCGATCATCATCGCGTGGGTCGGCAGGCTCTGGTTGTACTGGAAGCGTTGGCCCTTGTCGAGCTTGAACTCGAGGCCCATCATCCGCTGCACGTCATAGAGGTTGAGGGCCATGATGCCCTTCTGGAAATCGGAGTCCTGCAGCACGTCGCAGCCGAACCACACCGGTTCACCAGCCTTGAGCTGCTTGATCGTCGCCTGCTTCATCACGTCGATCGGCACGTTGACGTAACGGCAGCGGCGCTTGGAACCGAGCACTTCGCCGGTCATGTCAATCTCGTAGGACTGGTTGTATTCCATGCCCTCAACCGGCAGGTTGATGACACCGATGCAGTCGGCGAACTTGACATCGCCCAAATACTTCTTGTAGAACTCGAGCGGGGTCAGGCCGCGGTCCGCATGGTAGTGCTTGTCGGTGTCACGGTACACGAAGTCGACTGTCTTCGGCGGCTCGCCGAAGCTCACGCACAGCACACGGTAGATGTCGGAGAGCATGCCACGGCGCGCCTCGTCGATGTCCGCGTCCGACTTGCCTTCGGCGACCATCGTGCGCAGCGTGTACGCGTCCTCGCGCAGCATGCGGTTGAGCAGCGCGTCCAGTTCGGAGGAGTTCTTCGTGACCGCCGTCTCCGGCATCGCCTCCTCGGGCACGACGCCGTACTTTTCGACGAGCGCGACGATCGGGTCGAAGTCGCCGCCGTCCTGCTGCGGTGTGGCGAGCAGGAAGTCGATGCGGCGGTCGTCAAGGTCGCTGCCGGCGTACTTGACCATGTTCTCCATGAAGAAGTTGGCCTTCTCGAGCTTGTCGTAGAAGAAGTTGTAGGCCTGCGACAGCTGGAAGCTGCCCTTCGGCAGCTTGAGCTTCTTCTCCATGTGGAAGCGCAGGAAATTGAGCGCCGAATACATCCAGCAGCGGCCGGACTGGCGCTGGTTGGCGACGGCCTCGTCGTCCACGTCCACCGAGAACACGAAGTTGTTCTTGGTGACGACGACGTTCTCACGCTCGCTCGAAGCATGGATGCCGTTGTTCTTGACGGCCTGCTCGGCGATTTTCTGGGCGGCGTCCTTCCTGTAGGATTCTGCCATCTTCGACAGATCTTCTTTGGTTAGTTCCATGATGGATCCTTTCTGCTAACCGTTTCCTTACTCGAACAAAGTCCAAGGCTGGCTCGGGCGGCTCTTGAGATACCCGCGCTGCCAATTCCACTGAGGATGCTGGTCCATGAACGCGTCCGCGTCGAAGGGCTCGCCGTCCGCGCGTCCGAAGATGCCCCACATCCTCATGTTCCTGATATCCTCGGCGTCCGCGCATTTGCCGTCGCACGAGCCGCCCGGGAAGAACGGCACGTTCCACACGCCATGCGGATCGTCGGCGTAGTACTGCGGATCGACGTCGTAATGCGCGCAGATGTCACGCGAGCTCGCGCACTCGTAACCCAGATACGGGTCGAACTTGTCTGCGAGAATCCTCTTGGCCATGTCGTCGTCGATACGGCCGGCGACCTCGGGCATGAGCCGTTCGAGGCGCGTGCGGCGGCCGCCGGTCTGCTGACGCGGATCGTTGTAGCCGTTATCGACGCATTCGAGGTTGCGGATGCGCGGATTGTGCGCGGCGTTGCAGCCGTAGAACCAGCCGTCCTTCGTGCGCAGCAGCTCCTGGTGCTTGAGCCCCTGCTCGTAGCGCGCGATCTCGTTTGTATTGGCATCCACGAGCATCCAGATGTTCGCGTAGCCGCCGTTGTTGCCGTCGTTTTCGATGGCGACCCATTCGTCGATCGTCTTCGCGTATTGCGAGGCCTTGCGCGAGCGCACATATTCAGGTACGCCGTCCACGTCGTAGCCGACGAAGCCCGCGAGCGTCGTCTCGGTGATCCCCAGACCCGCGGAGGTCACGTAGAAATCGGTCATCGAACTGGTGTAGCCGGGGATCGTCTGCATCTTCATCGCATAGCCGTGCGCCGGCTTGATCATTTCGCAAACGTTGAAGTACTGGCCGCTCCAGAAGTCGTCGAAGCTTTCGTGGGCGATGACCGGACGGCCGTCCACAGTGGCGGAGCCGGTGGCGACGAACCCGGTGCAATGCGACCCTTTCGGGCCCATCGGCGGGTTGTTCGAATACTGCGCGGCCACCTGCGGCCACCAGTACCCGGTCAGTTCCATCCATGCGTTCCAGCCGATCACGTCGTCGAGCGTCGTCGGGAAGCCGCCGGCGGTGAAGCCGTCCGCCATCCCCTGCATCTCGTCGAGATACTCCTGGGGGATCTTGTCCTTGTGCAGCTTGACGGCCTGCTCGACGAAGAACGAATAATCCATGCCGAGCGTCTCAAGCGTCATATGGGTGTAGACGCGGATCGCGTCCTTGAATTCGTCGACGAGCAGGTAGCCGTGTTCGAATCCGATCTCGTACGGCTCCCCCTGCACCGTGATGTAATGCCAGCCGTTGATGTCCTTGCGCTCGCCCTTCGCGAGCGCCGCGCGTTGTGCGTCGGTGAGCTCCGCCATGATCGATCGCCGTCCTTTCGTGATTGCTAAGGCACACGCTAGGTTCGCGGTCGCGGTGGTCGGTGGTGTTTTCTATCAAGGCATAACGTTTTTTTCATCGCCATGCGCGCAACAGGGAAAATCGAAGTTTTTCAGGCTTATTTGGAAATATATTTCGCTCTGCGTCGCAATCCCGAATGGGAAACCGGTTACGGTGGCGGCGTTGCCACTAATTTGCGCGCCGCGCAGGGGCGGCGGCCGGCGCATGGTCGCGTGGCGGACAGTCGACGACGTCTGCCCAAATGGTATGCGCCACCGTTTTCATCGGCGGCGCATGCCGTCTGGGCAGTCGGCGGTGCTCACAGCTCGAAGCCGAGCACCTTGGCCGCCTCGGTCGGCACCGGATCCTCGCACCAGAAGTCCTCGAGGTTCTCGGTCGTCGTCAGACTACGGATTTCCGCCTTGTCGATGTACAGTTCGCCGCTCAGATGGTCGGTCTCATGCTGGAAGATGCGCGCCGGCCAGCCGTGCAGCCGCTCCTCGTGCGGCTTGCCGTCCTCGTCGTGCCAGCGGGCGACGATGTCGAGCCAGCGCCTGCGCACCGCCTGGTAGCCTTCGAAGCTCAGGCAGCCTTCGTAGAACGAGCGCGTCTCGTCGCCGACCGGCGTGTAGGACGGGTTGATGATCGCGTGGAACGGGAATTCGGCGATCTCACGCGGGTCGTCGTCGGCGTCCGCATGGTCCTCGACGACGGCGAGCGCGAGGTTGAGTCCGATCTGCGGTCCGGCGAGGCCGACGCCGGGCGCGTCGAGCATCGTCGTGCGCATCGTCTCGATGAGCTTCGCCAACGTGTGCTTGCTCAGCTGGCCGTCGTAGCGCACGCACTGCGCACGCAGGACGGGTTCGCCCGCCTCGACGATCGGCAGCACGCCGTTCTGCGCCGACTTGAGCAGTCGTTCCACATCCCTGTTGAGCGCGATGTCCACGCGCTTGTTCGTTCCGAACATGGTCTTCTCTCTTTCGGGTTTCGATTGCGGTTCGTACGGTGGCTCACAGCGCGAGCTCGTCGGCGACGACCTGCGCGAGACGCGCGGTCACCTCGTCCGCCTGCTGCTGCGTCGCGGCCTCGGCCATGACGCGCACGAGCGGCTCGGTGCCCGACGGGCGCAGCAGCACGCGGCCGGTATCACCGAGCAGCGCCTCCTCGCGCGCGACGGCGTCGAGCACGGCCTTGTTCGTCTTCGCGGCCATCTTGTCGACGTTCGGCACGTTGATCAGCTGCTGCGGCAGCTGCGGGAAGTCGGCGGCGAGGCTCTTGAGGGAGCAGCCGGAATCGACGATCTCCTTGCACAGCGTCAGCGCTGTCAACGTGCCGTCGCCGGTCGTCGCGAACTCGCGGTTGATGACGTGGCCGGACTGTTCGCCGCCGAGGCTGTAGTCGCCGCGCAGCATCTCCTCGAGCACGTAGCGGTCGCCGACGTTCGTCTGCACGGTGCGGATGCCCATCTCCTTGAGCGCGAGCTTGAGGCCGAGGTTGCTCATCACCGTCACGACGAGCGTGTCGTGGTTGAGCTTGCCTTCGCGCTGCTTGGCGCGCGCGAGGATGCCCATGATCTGGTCGCCGTTGACGAGCGTGCCGTCCTCGTCGACGGCGAGGCAACGGTCGGCGTCGCCGTCGAACGCGACGCCGAGATCGGCGTTGGAGGCCTTGACCATCGCCTGCAGCTGCTCGGGGTGCGTCGAGCCGGCGTTCTTGTTGATGTTATAGCCGTCGGGGGACGCGTTGATGACGATGACGTCGGCGCCGGCGCGGCGCAGCGCCTCCGGGGCGACGACCGACGTCGCGCCGTTCGCGCAGTCGGCGACGACCTTGAGCCCCTTGAGCGGCTTCGTCTGCGTGCCGTCGACGATCGGCGCGATCGTGGCGACGAGATGGTCGATGTACATGTTCGTCGCCGTGTTCGAATCATGGCTGACGCGGCCGACGCCGGCGCCGGTGGGGCGTTCCCAGTCCTGGCCGAGGACGGCTTCGATCTCGTCCTCCTTCGCGTCGGGCAGCTTGAAGCCGCCGCGCGCGAAGAACTTGATGCCGTTGTCCGGCATCGGGTTGTGCGAGGCGGAGATGACGGCGCCCATCTCGACGTTGAGCACGCTCGTCAGATACGCGACGCCCGGCGTCGGGATGATGCCCGCGTCGATGACGTCGAAGCCGCCGGCGGACATGCCCGCGGCAAGCGCGTTCGACAGGAAATCGCCGGAGACGCGCGTGTCGCGCCCGATCAATGCGCGGCGGCGGCCCGCCTTCTGGTCGGGTTTCGGGGCGTCGTCGCCGAGCACGCGCACGGCCGCGTCCCCCAGATCGAGCGCGAGCTGCGCCGTCAGATCACGATTGGCAAGACCACGGACACCATCGGTTCCAAACATACGTGGCATATTCATCCTCACTTGATATGCATCAGACCACCGATCCGACCGATTATCCGCGACCGGACCATACCGTGCACGATTCTACTGCACCGCACGTCTACTGCGCCCGCGGCGATTGCCGAGGGCGGCGGATGCTGGACCGCCATGCGCGGACGACGGGGCGGCGACGGCATCGAATGCGAGACGAACCGGAGCGGAGCCGAACCGCAGACCTGCTACGACGACGGGGGCGGATCACGGCGATCGCCGTGATCCGCCCCCGTCGTAGCAGGTCAGGACAGCCGCAGACTCAGTCCTCGACGGTCTCGCCCAGCTTCATGTTGAACTCGGCGACGTCGCGGGTGCGTTCCGAGGCTTCGACGTTGCCGCGGACGATGCGCTTGAGCGCGTTGTCCGCGTCCTGATGCGCGTCAAGCCACGCGTTGCCGGCTTCGACGAGCTTCGCCGGGTCGGCGTAGCCCGGATAGAGGCCTTCGAGCAGCGCCTCGGCCATATGGAAGGACTTGTTCTTCCAGATCCATTCGGCCTGCTCGAAATACTCGTCCACATACGGGTCGGCGAGCGCTTGGCTCGGCGTGCCGGCGAAGCCGCGGGCGACCTCCTCGAGCTGGCTGTTCGTCAGCGCGTCGTTGTGCAGCGCCTGGTCCCATGCCCAGCGCTTCGCGTCGGCGGTCGCACGCACGGCGCGGGCGCCGTAGGCGAATTCGCGGTTCTCGGTCGTGTCGCGGCGCTTGAGCTCGGCGTCGATGTCCGCTTCCTTGATTGCGTTGACGGACGCGAGCGCACGTACGAGCGACCAGCGGAAGTTGTTGTCGAGTTCGAGTCCTTCGAGCACGAGCGAGCCGTCGAGCAGGCTGCGCACCGTATCGGCGAACGCGCTGTCGCCTTCGACGCCGTAGCTCAGATAGGCGGAGGCGAGCTGGAACTGCATGTCGGAGCCGGCCGGCGCGTTCTTGGCGAGCGTGAGCAGCTGTTCGGCGACGTGGCGTGCGATGTCGGCGCGCTTGGCCGGGTCGGTGTAGTGCCAGACGGTCGTCGACAGCGTCGCGAGCGCGTAGCGGAAGGTCGTCGATTCCGTTTCGGTCGACAGCAGCTTGAGCGTCGTGTCGATGAAGTCGGTCGCGGCGAGTTCGGCGTCGCGCGTCATGTCCCACAGCGCGAGCCAGACGACGGCGCGGGTGAGCGCATCGTCGAAGCGGTGCAGGTTCGCGAGCGCGAACGCGAGCGAGTCGTCATCGAACCTGAGCTTCGTGTAGGTCAGGTCGTCGTCGTTCGCGAGGATGAACGCCGGCTTCGGTTTGCCCTGCGCGGGCACGGCCGTCGTCTCGCCGTCGACGTCGAGTTCGATGCGGCCGGTGCGCACGACCTTGCCGCTGGCGGTGTCTTCGTTGTAGAAGCCGACGGCGAGGCGGTGCGGGCGCAGCACCGGATGCGCTTCGGGCGCGCTCTGCGTGAGCGTGAGCGTCGCGATCGTGCCGTCGTCGGCGCTCGTCACGTCGGTCGTGATCGTGTTGATGCCCGATTCCTCGAGCCACTTCTCGCTCCACGTCTTGAGGTCACGGCCCGAGGTCTCCTCGAGTTCGGCGAGCAGGTCGTTGAGCGTCGCGTTCGAGTAGGCGTGGCGGTTCAGATAGTGGTTGATGCCTTCGAAGAACCTGTCGCGGCCGACGTAGGCGACGAGCTGCTTGAGCACGGAGGCGCCCTTCGCGTAGGTGATGCCGTCGAAGTTGACGTAGGTGTCGTTGAGGTCGTTGATCGGCGCGACGATCGGGTGGGTCGTGCTCAGCTGGTCCTGGTTGAGCGCCCAGCTCTTCTCGCCGGAGCAGAAGGTCGCCCATGCGTCCTTCCAGTCGGTCGCCTCGGCGGTGGCGAGCGTCGACGTGAACTCGGCGAAGGATTCGTTGAGCCACAGGTCGTTCCACCATTTCATCGTCACGTAGTCGCCGAACCACATGTGCGCGAGCTCGTGCAGCACGGTGACGACGCGGCGTTCGGCGAGCGCGTCGGTGACCTTCGACGAGAAGACGTAGGAGTCGCGGATCGTGACCATGCCGATGTTCTCCATCGCGCCGGCGTTGTATTCGGGCACGTAGATCTGGTCGTACTTCGCGTACGGGTACGGCACGCCCCAGGTCTTCGCGTAGAACGCGAAGCCTTTCTTCGTGATGTCGAACAGGTAGTCGACGTCCTTCGCGAAGTCCTTGGCGAGCGCCTGGCGGCAGTACTGCGCCATCGGGATTGTGCGGCCGTCCTCGTTCTCGTAGGTCGTGTGCCATGCGGCGTACGGGCCGGCGCAGATCGCGGTCAGGTAGGAGCTCATCGTCGGCGTCGGTTCGAAGGTCCAGCGCTTCGTCGTCTCGGACGGCTTGTCGGCGAGCGTGCCGTCCATCGTCATCCGGTCGAGGTCCTCGATGGCGGCGACCGGCATGTTCGACGTGACGATCCACGACTGCGGCGCCGTCACCGTGAAGTCGAAGACGGCCTTGAGGTCGGGCTGGTCGAAGACGGCGTAGACGCGGCGCGCGTCCGGCACCTCGAACTGCGAGTACAGGTAGACGTTGCCGTCGGACGGGTCGACGCTTCGGTGCAGGCCTTCGCCGGTCGTCGAATAGCGGCACAACGCCGTCACGGTGACGGTGTTGTGCTCGGCGAGGTCGTTGAGCTGGATGCGGTCGTCGTCGAAGACCTCGTTCGGGTCGACGTCGGCGCCGTTGACGACGACCTTCGTCACCTCGTCGGCGATGAGGTCGAGGAAGGTGCTCTCCCCCGGCTTCGCGTCGAACTCGATCGTCGACGTGGAGACGAAGGTCCTGTCGCCCTGCGTCAGATCGAGGTCGACGGCGTAGTGGATCGGATACTGCACGATCGATTTGCGTTCCTGCGCTTCGACGCGCGTGAGATTGGCTCCTGGCATGGTGCTCCTTGCTGCTTGCTTGTGCTTCTGCTTTCCTGTCGGCGTTGCGCCCCGTCCGGCCGTGCGCGGCCGTGGACGTCAGTGCGCGCCGCCCTCCATCGATTCCATGTCGGCGGCGATGTCGGCGACGACCGGGACGATCATCGGCTTGCGGTGCAGTTCGCGCGCGACCCAGCCGCCGAGCGTGCGGCGCATGATCTGCTGCAGCTTGTGGACGTCCTTCGTGCCGGTCATCATCGCGTCGCGCAGCTGCTCGACGATCTGGTGGCGCACCTTCTCGAACTCCTTCTCGTCCTCGGCGACGGCGTTGAGATACACCTTCGGGCCGGAGACGACCTCGGCGGCGTCCGTGTCGACGACGGCGAAGCACGAGACGAAGCCCTCGGATCCGAGGATGCGACGCTTCTCGAGCTCCTCGTCGGTCAGTTCGCCGACCGAGTCGCCGTCGACGTAGATGTAGCCGCACGGCACCGATCCGACGATCGCGGCCTTGCCGTGGTAGAGGTCGACGACGTCGCCGTCCTCGGCGAGTACGACGTTGTTCGGGTCGATGCCGGTCTTCACGGCGATCAGGCCGTTGGCGACGATATGGCGGTTCTCGCCGTGGATCGGCATCGCGTTCTTCGGCTTGACGATGTTGTACATGTACAGCAGCTCGCCTTCGTTGCAGTGGCCGGAGACATGCACAGCCGCGTTGTCGCGGTTGACGACGCGCGCGCCAAGCTGCACGAGCTTGTTGATGACCTTGTACACGCCGTGCTCGTTGCCCGGGATCAGCGAGCTGGCGAGGATGACGGTGTCGAACTCGTTGATTGTGATGTCGCGGTGGTTGCCGTCGGCGATGCGTCCGAGCGCGGCCATCGGCTCGCCCTGCGAACCGGTGCACATGTAGACGAGCTTGTTGTCCGGATAGTCCTTCGCCTTCTTCAGGTCGACGACGGTGTCCTCGGGCAGGTGCAGATAGCCGAGGTCGGCGGCGATCGCCATGTTGCGCACCATCGAACGTCCGACGAAGACGACCTTGCGCCCGTACTTGTGGGCGGCGTCGACGACCTGCTGCACGCGGTGCACATGGCTCGAGAAGCTCGCGACGATGATCTTGCGCGTCGCCGTCGCGAAGACCTGGTCGAGCGCCGGGCCGATCGACGTCTCCGGCTTGACGAACCCGGGCACCTCGGCGTTCGTCGAATCCATCATCAGCAGGTCGATGCCCTGCTCGCCGAGCTTGCCGAACTCGACGAGGTCGGTGACGCGGTGGTCGAGCGGCAGCTGGTCGAGCTTGATGTCGCCGGTGTCGATGAGCGAGCCGGCGGGTGTGCGCACGCACACGGCGAGCGCGTCCGGGATCGAATGCGTCACCGAGACGAACTCGAGGTTGAAGGGGCCGACCTTGAGCTTGTCGCGGCCCTTGACCTCGATCATCTCCGGTTCGAGGCGGTGCTCCTTGCACTTCGCCTCGACGAAGCCGAGCGTGAGCTTCGAGCCGATGAGCGGGATGTCGGGGCGCATCTTGAGCAGATACGGCACGCCGCCGATATGGTCCTCGTGTCCGTGCGTGAGCACGAGCGCGTCCACCTTGTCGAGGCTGTCCTTGATGTAGTTGAAGTCCGGCAGGATCAGGTCGACGCCCGGCTGCTCCTCCTCCGGGAACAGCACGCCGCAGTCGATGAGCAGGATGTGGCCGTTGTATTCGATGACGTTCATGTTGCGGCCGATCTCGCCCAGACCGCCGAGCGGCACGATGCGCATCGACCCCTTGCGGTACTTCGGCGGCGCGATGCGGTTCTCGTCGCTCGTGTCCGACGTGGCGAGCGCGCGCGTGCGCGTCCTGCTTGCACCCGACTTCGCGTCCCCCTTCGACGCGGCCTTGCGGCTGCGCGTCGTCTTCTTCTCGCCCGACTTCGCGGACGCGGCCTTCGATGCGGTCTTGCGCGCGCGCGTCTTCTTCGCGCCGCCGTCGCCGATCGATTCGACGGCGAGCTCGGCCGCCTCGATCTGGTCGTCCGAACGTCGCGCCGAACGTCGGCGGGTCTCCGCGGGCGTGTCCTGTGCCGTCTGCGCGGCCTTCCTCTTCGATCCACGCACATGCGTGGCTGCTGCTGTCTCTGTCATGGTTTCTTCTGTTGGTTTCTCTTCGGTGCCGCCCGCCTATGCGCGCGGCGAGGCTTCATATCATCGTGTCCGGCGCCTGCGCGGATGCGCGTACGGCCCGTGCGGTACGGCGATGAGGCGGTCGATCATCGGCTCACGATTGTCAATCATTATGCTCACAGTGTATCGCCGTCGCGGACGCGATGTCCGCCCGGGCGGCGTTCTTGCAGCTATCGGCGCAATATGGGACGGCGCCCGTCGGCGCCCGTGGCACGGCCCTCCCGACACCGCAAAGGGCGGCATGGCGGTGCGGGGACGTCCCCGGCACCACCATGCCGCCTCCCTCGGCGGGCCGTCCGGCGCAGCTGCGACGCCGGACGGCCGTCATCCTCTCGTCGTTCAGGCGAGCAGGTCGCTGGCGCGCAGTCCCGCGCGCACGACCTCGATCTGCTTGGTCGTAGGGCCGACGTTCGGCAGACGCATCTGCGTGCTTTCGAGCACGCCGCGCACATACAGCGCCGCCTTCGCCATGACGGCCTGGAAGCCGGTGCCGTTCATCGCGTCGATCGCCGGCGCGATGCGGTTCGCGAGCTCCTGGGCGCGGTGGATGTCGCCGCGGTCGAAGGCCTCGGCGAGCTCGCGCATCGGATGCGCGGCCGCGTGGGCGACGACGGAGATGATGCCGACGGCGCCGATCGACAGGAACGGCAGGTAGAGCGCGTCGTCGCCCGAATACCAGGTCAGCCCGGTCTCGAGGCGTTTGCGCACGGCGCCGGCGATGTCGCCGGTCGCGTCCTTGACCGCCTTGACGTGTTCGAGCTCGGACAGATGGCAGTAGGTGTCAAGCGCGATGCGCACGCCGGTGCGTCCCGGCACGTCGTAGACGATGATCGGCTTGTCGGCCGACTCGTCGACGGCGCGGTAGTGGTAGAAGATGCCCTGCTGCGAGGGACGCGAATAGTACGGGCAGACGACGAGCACGGCGTCGGCGCCCGCCTCCTGCGTCTGCTCGACCATGCGCACCGTGTGCGCCGTGTCGTTCGACCCCGCGCCGGAGATGACGGGGACGTCGACGACCTCCTTGACGGCGCGGACGAGGTCGACCTTCTCGTCCATGTGCGTCGTCGGCGATTCGCCGGTCGTGCCGTTGACGACGAGACCGTCGGCGCCGTCGGCGACGAGCTGCTTCGCGACGCGCTGCGCGGCGTCGTAGTCGATGGATCCGTCGGCCTTCATCGGCGTCACCATCGCGGGGAGTACACGCCCGAAGGGGGCGGGATCGAGAAGATGCATTGTTCCGTCAGTCATAGCTGTAACGGTACTGGGCGGTTAGGACGCGCCCGGGGCCGCCGGCGCCGGGCGCGGGGCGTTGAAACGCCTACGGGGAGGCGGCCCCGCAGCAGGTCCACCTCCCCGTGGGCCCATGGCGATCGGATCGCCCCGGCCGCTCACAGGTCGAGGAAATGGTCGAGGCCGACGGTCAGTCCCGGGAACTCGCCCGAGGCGACCTTGCGCGCGGCGAGCAGCACGCCCGGCATGAACGAGCCGCGGTCGAAGCTGTCGGCGCGGATGACGAGCTGCTCGCCGGCGTTGCCGAAGAGCACCTCCTCGTGCGCGTTGAGGCCGCGCAGACGCACCGCGTGCACATGGACGCCGTCGACGACCTGGCCGCGTGAGCCGCCGTCGGTCTGCGTGTTGTCCGGGACGGCGCCGAGGCCGGCCTTCGCGCGGGCCTCGCCGATGCCCTGCGCGGTGTGGATCGCCGTGCCCGAAGGCGCGTCGACCTTGTCCGGATGGTGCAGCTCGATGACCTCGGCCGATTCGAAGTACGGGGCGGCGAGGCGCGCGAAATAATCGGCGAGGACGGCGGAGATCGCGAAATTCGGCGCGATGAAGACGCTCTGGCCTTCACGGGGCGCATCGGCGAGCGCGGCGCGCACCTGATCGAGCTTGTCGTCGGTCCAGCCGGTCGTGCCGACGACGACGTCGACGCCCTGCGCGATGAGCGCGAGCACGTTGTCGAGCGTCACCGACGGCACCGTGAATTCGACGACGACGTCGGTGTTCTCCGGCGTGATCCGCGTCAGGTCGTCGCCGGCGTCGAGCGCGAGCGCGAGTTCGGCGTCGTCGGCCGCGTTGACGGCGTCGACAACGTGCGAGCCCATGCGGCCCTGTGCGCCGACTACGGAAACCTTGATCATGTTGCACCAGCTTTCTGCCTGTGGTTGTGGGTGTTGGGGCTTGTTCCATGACTCAGTGTAGCGACCGGGGTGCGCGCCGCCTGCATGCGACGCCGTCACCGGATGCCGCCGGCGCGCACGGCCCGGGGCGTCGGCTCAGAGCGTGTCGCCGCTGTCGCGTTCGGCGTCGGCGTTCTTGCGCGTGAAGACCCACCAGCCGATGAGCGCGAAGGGGATCGCGGCGGCCGTGTACACCCACGTCATCATGACGCCGGCGTGTGAGTCGAGATGGTCGAGGATCATGCCGCCGAGCAGCGAGCCGAGCGAGGCGCCGATCTGGCCGGCCGTCGTCAGCCACGACAGGCCTTCGGTCAGCGACTGCTCGGGCACCGTCTCGCGCACGATCAGGTTGCCGGTCGCGAACAGCGGCGAGACGACGAGACCGGCGAGCAGTTCGACGGCGCCGAGGACGAAGTAGTTGTCCATCGTCGCGCGCATGCAGGCGAAGCCGACGGCGAGGATCGCGAGGCAGGCGATCATGCGCCGCCAATGCGGGCCGCGGTGCCTGCGCGAGCCGAAATACAGCGCGCCGATGCACGAGCCGACGGCGATCATCGCGAGCTGCAGGCCGAGGAACTGGTCGAGATGGTCGTGCTCCATCGCCGCCGTGATCGAGACGTCGAAGGTCGTGAAGCTCATGTTGAAGCAGATGAACGTGAGCATGAGCGGCAGGATGCCGGCGTACAGCAGCACGTTGCGCGTCGCCTTGCGCGACGACGCGGCGAGCGAGTTGCGCTTGCGCAGCGAATCCTGCAGCGCGGTGCCCTGCGCGTCGCCGTCGAATTCGCCGCGTGCCAGACGCAGGTCGGGGTCGTCGGCGGCGACCGGCGTCGTCTCGACGACGTGCAGCACCGGCGGTTCGGAGCGTCTGAGCGAGAAGAAGATCGTGCCGCCGATCGCGCAGGCGGCCGTCGGGACGAACAGCTGCGAGACCGGATGCACCGATGTGGCGAGCGTCGCCGCGAGGATCGGGCCGAAGATGAAGACGATCTCGTCGATCGCCGATTCGAGCGCGTAGGCCGTGTTGAGCAGGTCCATGTTGTCGGTGCGTTCGAGCAGATACGTCCAGCGGGTGCGCACGAGCGCGCCGAAGGAGAACTGCGTGGCGCCCATGACGAGCGCGAGCACGAACAGCAGCGCGATCGGCACATGCGCGAGCGCGCTGAACGCGAACACGAGCATCGAGACGACCTGCACGGCGAGCGCGATGCGCCCGACCCTGCGCTGGCCGAAGCGGTCGAACAGGCGCGCGTAGAACGGCGTGACGGCGGCGACGGCGAGGATGTAGGCGCCGCTCATCGAGCCGGCGATCGTCCAGTTGTCGTACAGATGGTTGAGCGCGAGCACGATGCCGAGGCTCATCATGCTCATCGGCAGGCGCGCGAGCGCGGCGGAGGCGCAGAAGGCCTTCGCGCCGGGCAGCGCGAACATGCGCGCGTACGGCGAGCGCGGCTTGGTCGTCGTTTCGCTCATGCGCCGCGCACCTCGACGGTCTCGGAAGGGTTGACGGCGTCGGGCAGCGCCGTGTCGGCGAGGTCGGCGCGGTAGATGAACTGGTCGTCGGCGTTCATGCCCTCGGCCATGTCGGCGTCCTCGGGATGGTCGGCGGCGATGCGTTCGGCGACGCGCGTCAGGCCCTTGTGGTCGTAGAAGCCGTAGTCGCAGCTCGAATCGGTGTGCAGGAAGAACGCGCGCACGCCGTGGCCGCGCAGCGCGGCGAGCAGCTGGCGCCACAGCGCGCCGCCGACGCCCATGCCGCGCACGTCGGGGTTGACCATGAACAGTTCGAGTTCGGCCTGCGTCGTCGCGCCGACGTCGCCGTCCTCCTCGAGGATGCGTTCGCGCGGGAAGAAACCCTGTTCGAGCATGTCGACGACGGCGGCGCCGCGCGGGTCGGCGACGATGAGCTCGCGGGTGCGTTCGAATTCCTCACGCGCCTGCGCGAACAACGCCGGGGCTCCGACGGCGCGCACGAGCGTGACGCCGGCGAAGACGCCGTCGTCGGTCTCGGCGACGTTCGACCAGGTGATCGGTTCGACGTAGTGCAATGTCAGATAGCGCGCGATGAGCGTCGCGAGCGGCGTGCCGGCGATGCCTTCGCGCTGCGGCCAGACGCGGTCGAAGCAGGCGGCGACGGTGTCGAGGTCCTCCCAGCGCATCGGACGGTAGCTGACGTGACGGGTCGCATTGTTGTTCGCACCCATGTGCATAGCTCCTTCATTCATCATGATTCGTCATGCAATTCATATGCATTCGCATTGCGCATGTGTGCCCGCCCACGCATGCCTTGAGACGGCGTTGGATCGCGCGCATCGGCGCAGTGCGTTCCCCTGCGCCGGGCCCGTGCGTGGGGCCCGTATGCGCGCGCCGCCGCCGGAGTGCTTCTCCGGCGGCGGCGCCCGTGCTTGCAGCGTCCCAGTGTAGTCGGCGACGTCGATTGCGGCCGGATTCTACGCTGTGCGCGTGCGGCGGCCTGAGGCGCCGTCAGTCGGCGGCGCCGTCATCGTCGCCGTCGAAGGCGATGCCTTCGTGGATCTCGCGGACGATCGCCGCCTCGTCCTTCGGCGCGGCGTCGATCTGGCGGTCGGCCTCGTCGGCTTCGGAGACGTAGTACAGCGCGCCGTCGACGGCCTCGAGCGGCACGCCGCGCGCCTTCGCGAGCATGAGCCGGTAGAAGTCGAGCTGACGCAGCTTCTCCTCGACGTCCTTCGCCTTGCGCGGACGGCGTCCGGTCTTCCAGTCGACGACGGTGAAGCGCTTCGTCGCGTCGTCGGGGTCGAGGCCGCCGACGAAGACGGCGTCGAGCTTGCCCTGGACAAGGTTGTCGATGCCGTCGACCGCGACGACGATCGACTCCTCGGCGTCGGACGGCATGCGCGACGCCCACGGCGAATCGACGAGCCGACGCTGCCATTGCAGGAGGCGGCGCGCGTCGGCGTCCAGGTCGGCGTCGTCGGCGAGCGCATGCTCGACGTCGGCGACCATCCGGGCGCGCGCGGCGCCGTCGTCGTCGATGCCGGCGCGCACGAAGCGTTCGGCCCAGGCGTGGAAACGCGTGCCGGCCTCGGCCTGCGGCGAGCTCATCGCCGGGATCGGGCGCAGCACGCCGGCGACGAGGTCGAAGTCGCGCTCGTCGCGGCGGCGGCGCGCGTCGTCGCCGAGTTCCGCGCCGTCCGCCTCGCCGGCGCGGTTCAGGTCGGCGCCGCGCTGCAGCGCCGTCGCGTTCATGCGCTGCATGCGCAGCGCGCGGCGCGCCTTGTCCTTGAGCAATGCCAGCAGCCGGTCGTCCGGCATGTCCGGCAGCGCGCCGAAGCTCGGGTCGCTGATCAACGCCAATGCGCGCGCGACGAGCGATCCGGCGCGCACGTCGCCGGGTTCGGGTTCGGCGGCGCCGGCGCGCGCCCAGCCGTCCATCGTCGTGCCGATGTCCGCGGCGCCGGTGCGCAGCCGTTCGGCCAGTCCGTCGCTCAGCGCGAACGGCCACGGCCGCGACGTCGTCTCCTCCCGCTCCTCGATCGGCGTGTTCCACGCGTCGCCGACGACGGCGTCGGCGAAATCGCGCGCGTGCTCGCCGGCGAAGTAGCCGGCGGGGCGCGCCTCGCCGATCTCGTCGAGCGTCCACGTCGCCGGCGCGTCGTCGCCGACCTCGTCGGCCGCGAGCGTGAACGCATGGTCGTACATGTCCTGCTCAAGCTCGTGCAGGCGTTCCTTGAGCGCGCCGAGCTCCTCCTTGGGGCGGCCCTCCTCCTGCGCCCGCTCGAGCGCGCGCTTCGCCCGCGCCACCTGCTCCTCGGCGGCGCGCGCCGTGTTGTAGCGGGCGATGAGCGCAGGGCGGTGCATCGCGTGCGTCCACTGCGCGTCGAGCGCGGCGGCCTCGGCCCCCGTCTCGCCTTCGCGCGCCGCGCGGACGGCGGCGACGACGTGGTCGGCGGGGACGACGCGCTCGTGGACATCGCGTCTGGAGGCGTCGAAGAGCAGCGACTCGTGGACCTCCCTCCAGAACATCGACGACTTGTAGGGCACGACGACGTCGCGCGCCGACGGGTCGTCCCATGCGGCGTAGCCGGCGGCGCAGGCGACAGCATGCGCCGCGGCGGCCGTGCGCGGCGAGACGACGTCGTCCGGCGTGCGCGCCGTCGACGCGTCCTCGCTGTAGGTGAGCAGCGCCTCGTCGCGGGCGCGCGTCAGCGCCACGTACATCAGGCGGCGTTCGTCGGCGTACAGCCGTCGGCCGAACTCCTCGGTCTGCGGCATCGTCCACAGTTCGGCCTCGCCCCACAGCGCGTCGGCGTTGCGCGGGAAGCCGTCGTCGTTGACGATCGTGTATTCGCGCAGGCTGCCGAACACGTCGTCGTCGAGCAGCCCGACCTCGTCATCGGCGCCGAGCGCGGCGATCGGGTCGTAGTCGTTCGATTCGGCGGCCTTGCGCGCGTTGCCGGGGAAGGCCGGCAGGATCGCGGCGTCGGAGCGCACCGGCACCGGCACGGCGGCCGGGTCGGTGATCCACGTGTGCGCCTTCGCCAGGTAGTCGGGAGCCGTCCACTCGCCGGACGGGCCGTCCCCGTCGTCCGGCGACGTGACGCCCGGATGGCTGACGTAGTCGACCTTGAGTCGTTCGCCCTGGTTGGACGGGAACGCGGTGGCCTGCAGACCGACGACGGCGACGGCGTCCCATTCGAGGCCCTTCGACTGGTGCACCGTCATCAGGATGACGTCGACGGGTGTGTCCGGCATCGGCGCGGCGCCTTCGTCGACGTTGCGCTGTGCGTCGATCCACGACAGGTAGCCGCGCAGCGTCGGCGTCTGCATCGTCGCGATCTCCTGCACATAGGTGCGCACGGTGCGCAGCAGCGCGTCGATCGATGCGCGCGTCGCCGTCGCGTTCGCCGCGTCGCCGCCCTCCCCCGCGCGGCGTCGGCGTTCGGCGGCGGCGACGAGCATGTCGATGTCGAGGTCGAGCGCCTCGACGGCGGCGCGCATGACCTCCTCGATCGGGCCGTAGGCGACCTGGCGCACGCGGCGCAGCACGGCGCCGGCGTGGTGCAGCGCGCGTTTGCCGGCCTTCGAGATATGCGCTTGTTCGATCGTCTCGTCGGCGTCGTCGTCCATCAGCAGGTCGGCGGCGAAGACGGCGTTCGGCACCTCGCGCGCATGCTCGCGCACGACGCGCCGGCGCGTCGCCGCGTCCGCGTTGTCCCTGCCGACGACGCCCGCCTCGACGAGCGCGCGGTAGCGGTAGTCGACGTTGCGTTCGTCGGCCAGACGCGCGAGCGCGCGCAGGTCGGCGGCGCCCAGGCCGAAGCGCGGCGTCGCGAGCAGCCGCATCAGCGACGCCGCGTCGGAGCGGTCGGCGACGACGTGCATCAGCGCGAGCACGTCGAGCACCTCCGGCTGTTCGAGCAGCGACGACGTGCCGACGGCGAAGGTCGTCAGCCCCGCCTCCTCGAGCGCGGCCTGGAAATACGGAATCTGCGTCTTGCCGCGGAACAGCACGGCGACGTGCGGCTTCGTGCCCCGCGGCTCCTCGCCGCGCGCGACGCGTTCGGCGTCCTCGTGTTCGTGTTTGGCGATCGCGTGCTTCGCGAAACGCACGACGCCGTCGATCTCCTGGCCGCGCGTCGCGTAGCCGAGCACGCCGACCGTGCCCTCGTGCACCTCGGCGCTGCCGTCCCTCACGTTCGACAGCGTATGCACGTCCACCTCGTGCACCTGCACGCTGCTGCCGTCGCGCCTGCGTTCGCGCAGCGCGGCCGTCAGATGGTTCGCGGCGGCGAGCACGACGACGGAGTTGCGCCGCGTCTCGGACAATGCGCGCGGCTCGTAGTCGTCGGGCAGGCCGAAGGAGCGCTGGAACAGGCGGAAGGCACCCGGGCTCGCGCCGCGCCACGCGTAGATCGACTGGAACGGGTCGCCGACGGCGTTGACGGCCGATCTGCCGTCGGGGGCGCAGAACAGCTTCGCGAGCAGCATCGCCTGCGTCGTGGACGTGTCCTGGTATTCGTCGAGCAGCACATGCGTGTAGCGGGCGCGGTAGCGTTCGCCGATCGACGGGAAGCGCGTGACGAGCTGGTAGGCGGCCACCGTGAAGTCGCTGAACTCGGCCATGTGGTTGCGCCGCTTCGCGTCCGCGACGAGCTGCACGAGCGTGAGCAGCAGCTCGCGTTTGACGGTCGCGTCACGCATCTGCCTGATATGGAACTGCTGGATGTGGTCGCGCCAGTAGTCGATCCTCTCGTTCGTGCGCGCCGCCTGCGCGTACGGTTCGCCGTTCGCCTTGACGCGGCGGTCGTACTGGTATTTGCTCAGCCGCTTCGCCTTCGCGCTCACGTCGGGCACCGTCGGCTCCTCGTCGGGCACGGCGTCGAAGTCGATTCCCATCCTGTCGATGAGCTCGAGGAACCTGCGGTCCCATGCGCGGATGCGCGCAATCGCGTCGTCGACGCTGTCGCAGTCGCCGCCGATCATCGAGCTCGCGATGTTCGACGAGAGCGCGAAGACGTCGTCGACGATCGCCGTGAAGCGCGTGAACTCGACGCCGCTGTCCCTGACGACGTCCATGTGCTCGCCGACCGTCGTCGCGATGAGCTGGCGCGCGCCGGCCTCGCTCAGCGGCTGCGTCTGCTGGTCGAAGCCGACGAGCAGCCCGTACTGGCGCACGATCGACTGGAAGAACGCGTCGTAGGTGTACACGTCCGGTTTCATGAACATCGACTTCTTCGACCGTTCCGGCTGTTCCGGCCTATTCGCCTGCTTCGTCTGTTCGGCCACGGCCGCCGAGACGCGCGTGAGCAGTTCGGAGGCGGCCTTCCTCGTGAAGGTCAGGCCGAGGATGTGCTCGGGCGGCACGCCGTCGTCGATGAATCTGATGATGCGTTCGGTCATCGTGAAGGTCTTGCCGCTGCCGGCGCCGGCGACGACGAGCAGGTCGTCGTCCTTCGGCGCGTCGATAATCTTCTGCTGCTGGGGGCTCGGCGTCTTCTTCGGCTTCGTCCTCCTCGGCGGCTGCTGTTGCGGTTCGTCCGTTGACGTGTGCTGCGTGTCCATCGTCACATTCCCTTCGTCTCGTACACGGTCTGCATCTTCTCGGCGCACGCCGGGCAGATCGGCTTGTCGTGGCAGTACCTGAGGTGCTCCGGCGTCGGATGCGCGTCGATCGTCGACGCCAACGACGCGGCGGCCGCATAGAACACGCGCGCGATCATCGTCAGCGACCAGACGAGCAGCTTCGATTCGCCGTGCGCGCTCTTTGCGAGCATCGCCCAGACCTCCCCGTCGACGCCGTCGGGCGCCTTGAGGTCGCCGAAGTCCTTGATCAGCGGGAACAGGCCGCCGAGCCTTGCGATCGTATAGGTGCTGTTCGGGTCGGCGCGCCGGTGCACCGAGGCTCCGTTGAGCGCGTCGCCGTCGAACAGCGGCTCCTGGTAGTGCATCTCCGCCTTCGACTTCTTCGACGACGGATAGGTCACCTCGGCGACGTCGAACAATGCGGCGCGCGAAATCGGCAGCCGTTCCTGCCGCGTGCCGGCATCGCCGTCCTCGACGTGCGGGAAGCGCATCGCCAGCTGGTAGCACACGAGCTGCAGGTCGCTGAAGTTCTCGGCGCGCCCGTGCGCGTGGCCGGTCTTGTAGTCGATGAGCCTCCAGCGCAATGCGCCGCCCTCGTCGCGGCGCGTCTCGCGGCGGTCGATGCGGCCGGTCAGGCGGATGTGCATCCGGTGGTCCCACTCGCATGGCCAGCCGCCGATGAGCGCGCCCATGATCGCGGCGACCTGGTCGGCGTCGAGCTGCAGCTTCGTCGCGTCGTTGAACGCGGCCGTGATGTCGGCGAGCGTGAAGGACGCGTCGAAGGAGATCTCCGCCTCGGCCCCGACAAGCCTGCCGACGGTCGGCAGGCTCCGGTGCGTGTAATGGCGCGGGCGGTGCTCGGTCTTCGTCTTCTTGTTGTCTTTGCGGTCGGCGGTGCTCACCGATACCTCCTCGGTTGAGTCCGGCCCCTGCTCGTAGATCGGCAGGTTCGAGCGCACGAGGTAGTCGGCGGCGTTGAGCAAGGTCTGCCGCGTGCGCTCGTCGCGCAGCGACGCGTCGTAGCGTTCGTCGGCGTCGCGCAGCGTCTGCGGGTCGATGCGCAGCGTCTCGTAGTAGGCGATCATCTGCCCGGCGAGGCGTTCGGCACGACGGCGCGCGACCTCGTCCCACGTCGCGTAGTCGGGCGAGTCGGTGTCGCGGAAACGCGCCTCGAGCTGCGCGTCGCCCAGATCGAGGTGATCCTGATAGTCGGGCATGTCCCAGCCCATCCGCGTCGCATGCTCGAGCACGGCGTGCACGATCGAGCCGTAGTCGAGCGTGAACGGCTGCACGGTCGGCCCGAAGAACTCGCGTTCCATGCGCGCGCACACCGGGCATCCCCACAGCGCGTCGACGACGGACGGCGACAATGTGACGATCGGCGCGCCGTCGGCGGCCGTCCGCGCATGCGACGGCTGCGCGAGCTGGGGCGACTGCGACGGCTGTGCGGATCGTGCGGGCTGCGGCGACGGCTGCACGGCGCCGCCGGCGGTCGCGGCGCGGTCGTCCGTCCGCTCCCTCGCCCCCTGCCCGCCCGGGATGAACGGCACGTTCGAGATGCTCGGGATTATCGCGCGCAGCAGGCTGCTGCCGGAGCCGTCGCCGCGCGCGGACTCATCGCCCTGCGCGGCCGCGGCATCGCCAGCGCCGTCCTTCGCCTTCGGCGCCGGCCGGTACTCGCCCCACAGGTCGAGGAACGGCCAGTTGCCGGGGCCTGCGTCGGCATAGCCGTTGACGGCGAGCAGCGCGAGCGCCGTGACGGCGTCGTCCACGTCGTCCTTGGGCACGACGCCGTCGGCCGACGCCGCGAGCCGTGCGCGCGCGAGCGCGATGAGGCCGCGCGCGTCGGCGTCGAGCGCCATCCCGTCGCCGTCGCCGACCGGCGTGTAGACGCGCGTCTCCGGCTTCGAGTCGCGTTCGCGGTCGAAATGCTCGGGCAGATAGCCGTAGAGGAATTCGGAAGGTACGGCGTCGTCGTTGAGCATCGCGCTGACATGCACCTGCTCGTCGGCGCGCGTCAACGCGACGAGGAAGCTCTTCTGCTCGGTGCCGAGCACCTCCTGCAGCGCGATGTCGTGCCGTCCGCTGCGCGCCTCGCGCATCATGTCGAGTTCGCCGTACAGGCGGATGTCGACGAGGTCCTCGCCGCCGAACATCGTGTTGCGCGCCGCGAGGTTCGGCCATACGCCCTCCTGCACGCCTGGCAGCCACACATGCCGCCAGTGCCGTCCGACGGCGCCGGCCGGCGTCGTCAATGTGACGGCCTCGTCGAGCGGCGCCGTCTTCGCGAGCGAATCGGCTTCGATCTGGAGCTGGCGCACCTGGTTGATGAAGGTCGCGATCGGCATCGCGCCGCCGTTGCGCTCCACGTAGTCGAACAGGCGCATCGCGACGTCGAGGCGGTCGTTCGCGGCGCGGCCGACCGGCGTGTTGAACAATGCGAGGCGCTGCCAGTGGGCGGCGACGCCGCAGACGGTCCATGCGGCCTCGAGCGCGAAGCGCGGCTGCGCGGCGTCCTGCTTCGTCAATGTACGCAGCCGTTCTGCGATCAGACCGACGTAGCGCCACAGCCTTGCGAAGCGGCGTGCGGGCGCGTTGCGGCCGACGTGGCGGCGTTCGCCGGAGCCGGCGCCGCAGATCGACGCGACCGTCTCGACGACCTTCGGCGCGCCGTCGTCGGCGAGCAGCAGATACAGCGCGTCGACGCCGAAGCCGACGTCGTCGCCGTCCTCGTCGTCGAGCACATGCACGTTACCGACGGCGTGCGCGGCGACGGCCTCGTCGTGCAGCGCCGTCCACATCCCGCGCAGCTCGCCGAGCGACGACGCGGCGGCGTCGGAGTCATCGGAGGCGTCCTCGGTAATGCCGGCGACGGCGTCGGCGGCGTCGGCGGCGTCGGCGGCGTCTTCGTCGCCGTCCTCGGCCGCGGCGCGCGCGTCGCCGGCGATCGCGTCGAAGCTCCGCGCCTCGTCGTGCGCCTCCACGTCCCCGGTCCGCGCGGCGGCGTCGACGGCGGCGGCCGCGTCGACGAGCGCGTCGAGTGCGGCGCGCGCCGAATCGGCGGCCTCGTCGTCGTGCACCTTGCGGATCAGCTCGGCGCGGTCCTGCACGTCGGCGATCGACTGCAGCGCGCGCATCGCCGCGTCGATCGCATGCATGTCCATCGGATGCGTCGCGTCGTCGTCACCGGCGGCGCCGGCGCCATCATGCCGTTTCGGGGCGACGTCGAGCAGCGGGCTCGCGACGATCGCGCGCACGCGCGAACGTACGAAGGAGGCGAGCGCCTTGAGCGGCAACGTGCGCCGCGCGACGCCGTCGTTGCGCAGCTGCGCGAGTTCGATCAGCGAGAACAGGCCTTCGACGAAGGGTTCCTCGGCGAGCGGACGCGTCACCGACGAGAAGCGCACCGGCACGCCGTCGCGGCGAAGGCGCTCGCCGTAGGCGCGGATCGCGCCGTTGTCGTGCATGATGACGGCCATGTCGTTCCACGATGCGCCGTGGAGCAGGTGCTCGGTCTTGATGTGCCACACGACGTCGTCGCTTTCCTCGTCCGGCGTGCGGTAGAGCGCCGTGCGCACCGAATCGTCGGACGCGACCTTCGCCGGATCCAGCGGCGCGATCGGATACGCGCCGTCCAGCTTCGGCATCTTGCCGGGACGCTGCGTCATCGGCGCGAGGCCGTCCTCGGTCGTCTCGATCGACAGGCTCACGCGCGCCTGCAGCACATGCAGCTGGTCGTCGGCGACGGCGGCGCCGAGCGTGACATGCGTCGGATGCAGACGTTCGTCGATCTGCCGCAGCAGGTATTCGGGGTACGAGCCGCGGAACGACTGCACCGACTCGTCCGGGTTGCCGACGAGCAGCAGCCGCACGCCACGCCGGTGCAGCGCCTCGAGGAAGCCGAATCCGGCGAGAGTCAGGTCCTGCACGTCGTCGACGACGACGATGCGCGGCAGGTCGGCCGCGTCGAGCGTGCGCACGGCGTCGGTGCCGGCGACCTGCAGATAGCTGGCGTCAAGCCGGTATTCGTCCGGATAGGCGGCACGCATCGCCGCGATGTATCCGGCGCGCAGCGCGTAGGCGAGCCGCCATTGGATACGCAGACGCTCGCCGCGCATGCCGCAGCCTTCGACGGCGGCGAGCAGCGCGTCCTCGCTGCCGGCGCCGGCGCCGACCTCATCCATGCGCGCGAGCATGTCGCGCAGCTGGGCGACGAAGGCGGCGCTGACGCCCTCCTCGAGCAGCGATTCGGTCGTCGCGGCGGCCGACGGGTCGTCGTCGCCGATGGCCGTGCCGCCGGCGGCGACGAAGGACGCCCATCGTTCGTTCTGGAAGTAGTCGCGCAGCAGCCGGCATGTGGCGCACATGTCGCCGGCGCGCACATGGTCGAGGTGCATGGCGAGCACGCGGCGCAGCAGCGCGTCCTGCTCGGCGCCGTTGAGCAGCCTCGGCGCCGGCTCGCCGTCGCGCGCGCGGCGCGCCGCGACGAGGCGGAACGCGAGCGCGTTGAGCGTCGTCGCCGGGCGCGTGCTCGTGCTCACGCCGACGTGGCGGATCAGTTCGGGCGCGTAGTCGTCGGCGAGGCGCCGGTTCGAGACGGCGAGCACGGCGTCCTGCGCGCCGAAGGCCGTCATCGCCTCCTTCGCCGCGTCGATTGCGAAGGTCGTCTTGCCGGAGCGCGGCGGCCCGACGACGAGGACGGTCGGCGCCGTGTCCTGCACGGCCGCGCCCGCCGCATCGGCTGCGTCGAGCAGTGTGCGCACCGGTTCGCTCTCCAGTGCCTGACGCACCGTTTCACGTACCGTTTCACGCTCGGCCGCTCCGACGTCCCGCCGGTATTCCTCCTGCGCCGATTCGCGACCGTCATCGTCATGCCGTTCCCGCATCGCCTTCTCCTCCGATTCCCGTGATGCCGATGATGGTTCCCGTGATTCCGTCATTGTGCGTCCCCTTCGATCCTGCCGACCGTTCCTTCATCCGGCCGCCGCCGTCGGCGGCCGATCCGACCTCCAAGCATACCGTCCGTCCGCCGCGGACGCCACCGGCGCGCGGCGCGCTGGCGCGGGCACGGCGCAGCGACGTCCATAATCGATGGTCCGTGGTATCCGCATCGTGAGTAGACGAGCCGCGATTGACCACCGTTTCGGCCATGATGGTGCAGTAGAGGAAACGACGCATACGCGCGCGTCGCGATGGCGGCCCCGGGGGCGGAACCGCATCGACGGCGGCGCGGCGGGCTGCGACAAAAGGACGGAATCAGCTTCATGCCACAGAGGACCGCATCCACGGCCGCACATCAACCGGCGGGCATGCCCGTGCCGCCACGTCTGAGGGGATACCGCTACGTGGGCGTCATCGGCAAGGGCTCCACGGCCTACGTCTTCCGCTACCGGCAGGAGGCGACCGAGCGCGACGTGGCGATCAAGGTCGGCACGACGCATCTCGATTCGAAGGCCGGCGCGCGCTTCAAGACCGAGGCGGTCTTCATGGCGAAGCTGCAGCATCCGAACATCCTCACCGTCCACGGCGCCGGCGTCACCGACGACGGCCGCCCGTACACGATCTTCGAATACGCGCCCAACGGCTCGGTCAAGGACATCATCGCCAAGCAGGGCGTCTACTCGGTCGAGAAGACGCTCGACTACGGCGTGCAGCTCGCGAGCGCGCTCTATCTGGCGCACCGCAGCAACACCGTGCACCGCGACCTCAAGACGAGCAACATCCTGATCACGGCGCAGGGCCTGCCGGCGATCGCCGACTTCGGCATCGCGACGAACATCTACGACCACCGCAGCACCGGCTACTCGCCGCCGTGGGCGCCGCCGGAGGTCATCGCCTCGCACGGCGGCGGCGACGACCGCAGCGACATCTATTCGCTCGCGGCGACGCTGTACGCGATGCTCGCCGGCAAGTCGCCGTTCGAGTACGCGTACGACCCGCATACGATCGACGAGCTCGTCGACTGTATCCTGCACAAGCCGGCGCCGCCGATCAACCGCGCCGACGTGCCGCAGTCGCTGCAGCGGGTGCTCCTCAAGGCGCTCGACCCGGACCCGGCGCACCGCTATTTCACGGCACTCGAGTTCGCGCGCGCGCTGCAGGAGGTGCAGATCCAGCTGTACGGGCATGCGACGCCGGTCAACGTGCAGGGCATCGAGCCGTATCCGACGCGCGCCGCGATGGCGACGGCGGGCGCGCAGGGCGCGCTGCCTGCCGCGCCGGAGGCGAAGCCGAGGAACCGCAAGCCGCTGATCATCACGGCGATCGTCGTCGCCGTGCTCGTCGTGTTCGGCGTCGTCTTCGCGCAGTTCATCCTGCCGAACATCGACCATTCGGGCGACGCGAGGACGGCCACCGTCGTCAACCCGGGCATGAACGGCTCGCCCGGCAACGACGACGGCGACGATGATGACGACGCGATGACGTCGGTGCCGGCGCCGATCGAACTGTCCGGCAAATACGTGAACAACAACACCGAGGTCAAGTTCACCTGGAGCAATCCCGACCCGCAGGACGGCGACCGCTACGCGTGGTCGCTCGTCAGCAACAGCGGCGACGGCGACCAGGCGAACGCGAAGCTCGTCGACGAGCCGACGGTGACGGTGCCGGCGACGGACGGCGGGCCGACCTGCATCAAGGTGAGCATCCTGCGTCAGGACCGGCAGCTGTCGTCGGACGCGGTGACCGCCTGCGCGGCCAAGTGAGCGCGGCGGGCATGGCGGCATAGGCGCGGCGGCGAAGGCACGGCCCAGGCGCAGAAGGGCAGAGAAGAGGGAACACGATGAAGCTCAACGGGAAGCGGACGAACGACGGATACGAGCGCGACATGCGGCGCAAGGAACGGCTGCAGGCGATCATGCGCACCGGCAGGAGGCCGTGGCTCGTGCCGCTCGTGTGCCTGCTCGCCGTGCTCGCCGTCATCATCGGCGCGTTCATCGTCAGCTCGGTCACCGAACGCCATCTCAAGCTCGACGACGGCACCGTGTGGGTGACGGCGCTCAACGAGGGCAAGGCGGCGCGCTACAACGTGGCGCTCAAGGAGCCGGATGTGGCCGTCATGGCCTCCGGCGCGCGGTTCGACGTCGCGCAGGCGGACGGCGTCACGATGCTCGACGAGGACGCGTCGACGGCGTCGATCGACCAGGCGACGATCTCGATGTCCGACTCGACGCCGACGAAGAACGGCATCCACACCTATGTGGGCGGCGACACCGTCGCGATGTTCGACGCGCAGCGCGGCGACGTCTGGGTCGGCGACGCCGCCGACGTCAAATCGATCCGCCCCGTCGACAGCGACCCGACGATGAGGCTCGGCGTCGGCGGCAAGGTCGCCGTCATGCACGACGGCGCCGTCTACGGCTACCGTCCGCGCGACGCGAAGGTGCTCGCCGTCGACCCGGCCGAGTCGATGGACCCGCGCGAGGTCACGTCGCTCGCCGACGGCGCGCAGTCCGCCGACTCGTTCACCGTCGTCGGCGACCATCCGGTCATCGCCTCCGGCGACCGTCTCATCTGGGACAAGGGCGGCAGCGCCGAATTCAAGGACGCCGGCCCGCTCGTGCTGCAGGCGCCGAGCGCCGACGCCGAGCAGGACGACTGGGTCGCCGCCGGCGCGCAGAGCGGCCTGGCGCTCGTCGACCTCTCGTCGAAGAGCGGCGATCCGCGCCTGCTGAGCTCGGGCGCCAAGGGCGAGCCGGCGCAGCCGGTCTCGCTCGGCGGCTGCGTGCGCGGCGCATGGGCGCAGAAGGCGCACAACGCGATCAAGGTGTGCTCGGCCGACGCCGACGTGCAGTTCAAGACGCTCGAGGCGATCGACGGCACGTCGCAGCTCGTCTACCGCGTCAACCACCGCCACGCCGTGCTCAACGACGTGTTCAACGGCAACCTGTGGAACCCGGACGTCGACACGAGCGTCATCAAGATCCAGTGGAAGAAGCTCGAGACGAAGCAGGAAAGCCGCGAGCAGAACAACGACGAGTCGACGAACAGCAAACGCAACTTCGAGAAGCAGTGCTCGTCGAAGTCCGGCCAGATCAAGGCGGCGGACGATGAGTTCGGCGCGCGCGTCGGCTCCCACCAGATCCTCGACGTGCTCAGGAACGACGAGCAGACCGACTGCTCGGTGCTGCGCATCACGTCGGTGAGCGCGCCGAAGAACAGCTCGATCACCGTCTCGCCGATCTACGACGGCCGCTATCTGCAGCTCAACGCCGCCGACGCGTCGACCGGCACGGCGACCTTCACCTACGAGATCAGCGACGGCCGCGACCAGACGAGCTCGGCGACGGTCACGCTCAAGTTCGAATCGAACTCCGGCAACCATGCGCCCCGCCAGGTCGAGACGCCCGAGCAGATCGACGTCGAGCAGGGCGCGAGCTACACCGGCAACGCGCTCGGCGGCTTCGCCGACGCGGACGGCGACCCGCTCACGCTCGTCGACGCGCATGTCGAGAACACCGAGGAGGCCACCGTCTCGACGCGCGCCGACGGCCAGCTCACGTTCAACGCCGGCTCGATGAACTCGGGACGCGCGACCGTCAAGCTCACCGTCTCCGACGGCAAGGAGACGGCCACCGGCACGATGTACTTCGCGGTGCGCCCGGCGCATACGCTGCCGGCGAGCATCGACCCGGTCGTCAGGAAGACGACGCCGAACACACCGACGCAGATCGACCTCAAGCCCTACGTGCACGGCACCTCCGCCGACCCGGTCAAGATCAGCGACGTCGAGGCCCCGGACAAGACGACGGCCACGCCGCACCCCTCGGACATGGGCTTCACGTTCACGGCGCAGCAGACCGGCACCTACTACGTGTCCTACACGGCCACGCAGGGCACGATCCCGGCGACCGGCCTCGTGCGCGTCGAAGTCGAGGCGATGACGAAGGACGAGGCGCGCCCGATCGCCGCGAACGACGTCGCATTGCTCGGCGCCGACAACACGGCGATCGTCGAGCCGCTGACGAACGACGTCGACCCGCTCGGCGGCGTCCTGTCGGTGACCGACGTCAAGGCGCCGGCCGATTCGAGCATCAAGACCGGCATCGTCTCGAACAAGCGCGTCTACCTGACGGCGATGCAGCTACCGACGGCACCCGTCGAGATCGAATACACGGTCGCGAACGCGGCCGGCTCGTCGACCGGCACGATCGTGCTGCAGCCGCCGGCGCTCTCCGGCGCGAGCAGCGCGCCGAAGGCGAGCAACGTCGACGTCTCGGTGCGCACCGGCGGCATCGTCTCCGTCGACGTGCCCGCCCATGTGACCTATGCGGACGGCACGACGATCACGTTGAGCAACAAGCTGCAGTACGACACGGGCACGTTCAAGGGACTCGTGTTCGTCGCCTCCGACATCGTGCGCTACCAGGCGCCCTCCGATCCGGGCTCCTATCCGGTGACCTACACCGTCACCGACACGCTCGGCAACAGCGCGTCCGCGACGATCACGTTCAACGTCCACCGCGCCGACGCCGACGCGAAGGCCGCGGCCAGCCCGAAGGACGTCGAGGCGCAGGTTGCCGCCGGCCAGAAGATCCGCATCCCGATCACGCTGCGCGGCATCGACAACGACGGCGACGACGTGCAGCTGCTCGGCCTGGGCAACACGGTGCCGCAGCTCGGCCGCATCAGCGAGGTCGGCGCCGACTACCTCGTCTACGAGGCGTACGAGGATTCGGCGGGCACCGACGAGTTCAGCTACGCCGTCGAGGACTGGACCGGACGGCGCGCCCAGGCGAACGTGCGCGTCGGCATCTTCAAGAGCGGCGCGAACTCGAGCGTCTACGCGCGCGACGACACGGTGACGCTGCGTCCGAACACGGCGACGACGGTGCCGGTGCTGCTCAACGACGTCGCGAGCGACGACAGCAAGCTCACCGTCGACGACAAGCTCGAGACGCAGGGCGTCACCGACGCGAAGGTGACGAACGACATGGTCTCGTTCACGACGCCGTCGACGGCCGGCACCGGCTACATCGTCTACACGATCGAGAACAAGGCCGGCATCTCCGACCGCGCGACGCTCACCGTCAACGTCGACCCGAAGGCGCCGATCGAGCCGCCGACCGCATACGACTACCATGTGCCGGCGATCGCGACGATCGACAAGCGCTCGGTCGACGTCGACGTCTCGAAGTTCATCGCGAACCCCTCCGGCTCGAGCGACGTGCTCGCCGTCGACGTCGACAAGTCAGCGCGCGACCACGCGCACATGGCGTCCGGCAAGCCGACGACGATCTCGATCGACCTGACCGACGAGGCGCGCGCCGTGCCGTACACGGTCACGAACACCGAGCACGACATCACGTCGACGGCCTTCATCATGGTGCCCGCCTACGGCGTCTTCCCGCCGCAGCTGCGCCCGAAGGCGCCGCCGCTCAACGTCAACGCCGGCTCGTCGATCACGATCAACATCGCCGACTACGTGCGCGTCGGCGTCGGCAAGACGGCCGTCGTCGAGAAGGACTCGGTCAGCGCGACGAAGGCCGCGAACGACGACCTCTACGTCAACGACCAGACGCTCAAGTTCACGGCGGCGAAGGACTACGGCGGCCCCGCGTCGATCACGTTCACGGTGACCGACGGCAAGCGCGAGGGCAAGGGCAACGTCAAGATCGTCAATTCGTCGGTCATCACACTGCCGATCACCGTCATCGGCCATGAGATGCCGGCGCCGACATTCTCGTCGACGACCGTCGACGTCGTCGCCGGCGAAAGCCCGACGACGATCAACCTGCGCGAGCTGACGCACACGACCGAATCCGATGAGGACGCGAAGTTCAAGTATTCGGGAGGCACGAACTCCGGCGGCATCACGGCGAGCGTCACCGCCGACGGCAAGCTCACCGTGAGCGCCGAGACGACGGCGAAGCCGGGCGCGACGGCGTCGGTGCCGATCTCGATCGCCTACGGCAGCAACGGCGGCGTCGTGCAGGCGGGCGTCACCGCGCGCGTGACGGCGTCGACGCGGCCGCTCGCGCGCGTCAACGGCACGACGACGCGGATCAAGGCCGGCGAGACGAAGCATGTCGATGTGCTCGCCGACGCCTACAACCCGTTCCCCGATTCGCCGCTCAAGATCGTCTCCGCGTCCTCCGACGGCGGCGGCAAGCTGTCCGTGTCGGTCGACGGCTCCCGGATCGCGGTGACGGCGGCGAAGGACATCGGCGCATCGTCGACGCGCGTCCTCGTGACGGTCGGCGACGCGACCGGCAGCGCCGACCGTCAGGTGACGGCCACCTACACGTTCTCGGTCGTCGACAGGCCGGGAGCGCCGATCCTGTTCCCGATCACGGGACCGAAGCAGGACGGCGCCGTGACATTGTCGTGGACGCCGGGCGACGCAAACGGCAGCCCGATCACTGACTACGAAGTCAGCTGGGACGGCGGCAAGAAGTTGTGCGGCGCCGTGACTTCGTGTCAGATCACCGGTCTGAAGAACGGCACCGACTATATGTTCACCGTGCGTGCACAGAACGAGGTCGGTTGGTCCGACAGCTCACATGCCGAAAAGGGCACACCGGACAAGACGCCGGAAGCCCCCGAGGTGCACGCCGACGGTGGTCATAACGAGATCACCGCGACTTGGAGCCTGCCGGCGAAATCCACCGGATCGTCGACGACCGCCTTCTACGTGTCACTCGATGATGGAGCCCCGGAAAAGGTGGGGCCCTCCACGACGAAGAAGACCTTCCGCTTCGAGGACATCCCCAATGACGGCGAAACCCATGTCGTCACCGTGCAGGCCGAGAACAAAGCCGGCATGGGCGAGGTCGGACGAAGCAAGAGCATCCAAGTCTATGGTGATGTGGACAAACCCGTCGTTGATGCGAAGCATGACGGAGACAAGGTCAAAGTCAGCGTGAGCGTCGCCAATTGGCATGGAGCAGGCTGCACATCCATCGACGTGTCGCTCAACGGCCAGACCAAGCCGGTGGCGTGCCCGGGCGGATCCACATCGTTCGACGTACAGGATTCGATGTATTTCAACACGTATTCGGCTACAGCCACGGTGCATCCGAGCAAGGGTTCCGCCGTCAGCGCCGAGTCGAAGCCGGTGGAGATCGGCGTGAATCAGGAGAAGCCCGATGTGAGCGTCCATCTGAATGGCTCTATCTGCGAATATGCGTGGGCGGCCAAGGGCAAGGCGGATGCCATGCAGGTGAGCTACGCCGACAAGACCTCGACTGCCCTGAGCGGCAAGGACTCGATTCCGGCCAAGCCATGGAAGCTCTGCCCGGCCATCACGGCCCACTCGTCCTTCAAGAACCATCCAGGTCCGGAAAGCTCCGCTGCAGGCGATGTTGTCTATGAGGTTCCTGCGAAGGTCGGGGACTGGAATCAGGTGAGCGTCATGTGGAACCCCTCGGAACGCAACGAGATCATCATCGACATGAACGGTCAGGTGGACTCCTATGGCGAGAAGACGGACTACTTCGTCACGCTGAATGGCCAGCCCGCTCCCATCGTTACCAACGGAGGCAGAATCACGGTCAAGGCGGACGATCATACGCCGGACGATTCGAACGTCAGGATCACCATCAAGATCGGCAGCAAGGAAACCTCTCAGGACAAGCATGTGACCGGCACACGCAAGGAGGCGGAGAAGAAGGAGGAGGACAAGCCTTCGGATCAGCCGAATCCATCGGAGAGCCCCGACGCGCATCCAAGCGCGTTCCTGCTGCCCGGCACACACTGGGGCAGGATGCCGACGTTCTGGCTCGGGACAAACCAGCCGCTGCCAGCATCGCGGAGCCTGCTGTTCCGCTGATCCGCCCGCAACGCAACACATCATCAACGAGCAACTACATCGCAATCCAATCCACACGACAACTCAATCCACCCATCGAACCAACACAAGGAGTCAGCAGATGACGAAGCACAACGAGACACCGCAGGAGCAGGACATCGACGAGGAGACGGTCCTCGCCGGCGCCCATGAGTCGGCCGTCGAGGACGCGGCCGCCGCGAGCGCCGACGAGACGGTGCTCGCCGGCACGTCGATGCCGAAGCCGTCGGTGCCGCATGTCGTCATGCCGGATCTGCCGACGCGCGAGATGTTCGAGCACACGCATACGACGAACGACGGCGACCTCGACGACGAAGGCACGGTCCTCGCCACGTCGTCGGTCTCGACGACGTCGACTTCGACGTCGACCGCGACGTCCGCTTCGACTTCGTCGTCCGCTCCGGTGAGCGTCACCGAGACGATCGTCGCCGCAAGCGAGACGACGACCACGCCGGCCGCCGCCCCGGTCGTCACGCCGCCGGTCGTCACGCCGCCCGTGTCGGCGGCCCCGTCGACGCCGGCCGTGCACACGTCGTCCACGCCGTCCGTCTCGTCGATGCCGAGCATGTCCTCCGCCTCCCACTCCCCCGCGCTCGGCGGCACGGCGTCGACGGTGCACACGCTGCCGCCGATCGGCGCCGTCGCCGACGCCGGCACGGCGAGCAACGAGGAGATCGCCGACTTCCGTCGCCACTTCTCGGCGATCGTCGACAACGTCTCGCAGGCCGTCGTCGGCAAGGAGACGCCGATCCGCCAGTGCGTCACCGCGCTCGTCGCCGGCGGCCACGTGCTGCTCGAGGACAATCCGGGCACCGGCAAGACGCAGCTGGCGCGCGCGCTCGCGAACTCGGTCAGCGTCTCGTTCAAGCGCATCCAGTTCACGCCGGACCTGCTGCCGTCGGACGTCGTCGGCGTCACGTTCTACGACCAGAAGACCGGCGAGTTCAGCTTCCGCGAAGGCCCGATCTTCGCGTCGATCGTCCTCGCCGACGAGATCAACCGCGCGTCGCCGAAGACGCAGTCGGCGATGCTCGAGGTCATGGAGGAGCAGAAGGTGACCGTCGACGGCCATACGCATCCGGTGCCGCAGCCCTTCATCGTCATCGCGACGCAGAACCCGATCGAGCAGCTCGGCACCTACAAGCTGCCCGAGGCGCAGATGGACCGTTTCCTGATCAAGACGACGATCGGCTACCCGTCCACCGAGTTCAGCCTCGACATCCTGCGTCAGGTGAACATCACCGACCGCGCCGGCGAGCTCGCGGCCGTCGCGAGCGGCGACGACATCCTCGCGATGCGCACGATCGCGAACAAGGTCAGGGTCGCCGACGCGATCCTCGAATACGTCATGCGCATCGTCGAAAGCACGCGCCACGACGAGTCCATCGCCGTCGGCTCGTCGATGCGCGGCGCGCTCGCGCTCACGCGCTGCGCCCGCGTCTGGGCCGCCGCCGACGGCCGCGGCTACGTGATCCCCGACGACGTCAAGGCGCTCGCCGTGCCGGTGCTCGCCCACCGCATCCTGCTGACGTCGGACGCCGTGTTCACGTCGAACACGCCCGAGGACGTGCTCACGCGCATCCTCGGCGAGATCCCCGCACCGCAGCTCGACGTGCACTGATCGCCGCATTGTGCACCGATGTGGATTGCGCGGTGGACGCCCGCCGCACACAATCCACATCGCCGTCGCCGTTCCGTCCGCCGTCGTCACATCCACCGTCATTTCGTCGTTCCATCGGAAGGTTCATCCCATGACCGATTCCGCACTGCGCGCCAGGGCGCGCAAACGTGCGTTCATACGCGGCTGGAGCCGTTTCACGCGCCGCGTGCGTCACCTCGTCACCGCCTACGTCTCGCCGCTCGGATGGACGGCGCTCGCGCTCGCCGTCGCCGGCCTCGTGCTCTATCTCACGCTCGGCTACGTGGAGATGCTCGCGCTGTGCCTCGTGCTCGTGACGATGCTGCTCGCCGCGCTCGTGCTGTCGATCGGCAACACGTCCTTCGACGCGACGATCGAGGTCTCCGACCGCCGCGTCAGCGTCGGCGACGAAGTCAAGGTGCAGGTCGACATCGCCAATCCGGGCACGACGCCGACGGCGAGCGCGCGCGCCGACCTTCCGCTCGGCGACGAACACGAGCGTTTCCCGATCCCGCTGCTCGCGCCGCGCCAGTCGAAGCACACGACGGTCACGTTCCGCGCGATCTCGCGTTCGGTGCTGCCCGTCGGCCCGCTGACGATCCGCAAGGGCGACCCCTTCGGCCTGATGCGGCACGAGCATGAGCTCGCCGACCATTTCAACGTCTACATCCATCCGGACATCGTCATGCTCGACTCGCTGCACGCCGGCATCCCGCGCGACCTCGAAGGCAACCCGAGCGGCGACATCGTCGACGACGACCTCGACTTCTACGGCCTGCGCGAATACGAGCCCGGCGACGACGTACGCCACGTCCACTGGCTCTCCTCGGCGCGCACGCGCACGTTGATGCTGCGCCAGTACGAGGCGACGCGGCGCACCGACACGTCGGTGACGCTCGACGTCAACCCGGACGACTATCTGAGCAAGGACGAGTTCGAACTCGCCGTCAGCGTGCACGCGTCGATCGGCGTGCAGGCGCTGCTCGAAGACCGTCCGCTCTACACGCATGTGGCGCGCACGAACCTCAACCCGCGCAATCCGATGGAGCTGCTCGACGCATGCAGCGCGATCGAGCCCGACTTCCGCGACCGGCGCAATCTCGCGCAGGAGGCGCTCGCCGCGACGCCGGACGCGTCGTTCTACTGCTTCACGGTCGGCCATGCGAAACCGCTCGCCGACATCCGCCGCATGATGATGGCGCTGCCGCCGAGCGCGACCTGCCTCGTGCTGCAGACGTCGCCGACCGAGCCGCGCACATTGCGCCGCTTCCCCGACTTCACGTTGGCGACCGTCAATACGCTCGACGACCTTCCGCAGATCATGGGGGCACTGAGATGAGCATGGCACCGACTTCGCTTTCCGACGCGTCGCTGACGACCGGCGGCACGCAGACGTCGACCGAGACCGGCTCGTGGGCGATGACGACGCATTCGGTCATCTGGTCGACGAACACCGGCTCGCCGTCGCACCGCGTCCTGCGCGAGCGCACCGAGGCTCGCCCCGCGCTCGTCTCGTGCGCCGTCGTCGCCGTCGTGACGCTGTTGTGCGCCGCGAACCTGATCGACGTCTACGGTTCGGCCGGCGCATGGGCGCTCGCCGCCGTGCCGGCCGCCATGCTCGGCGCGCTGATCGCCTTCGCCGGCGTCCTGCCGCCCCTGAGACTGTGGTGGCAGCTGTTCTTCCTCGTGTTCGCGCAGTGGATCGTCGGCCCGGTCGTCTGCCTCAACGACACGACGATCGGCCATGTCATCCCCTCGTTCGAGACGCTGCGGCTCGGCTGGCGCGAGACCTTCGGCTCCTTCAAGTACCTGATCGCGATCGAGCCGCCGGTCGGCAACGCGCAGGGCGCGCTGCTCGCCGTCTGGACGCTGTGCCTGTGGACGGCGGCGATCGCCGGCTTCTTCGCATTGCTCGACGATGCGCGCTGGTCGGTCGCCGTGATCGCGCTCGAGATCGCCGCGATGGTCGCATGCGCGCTGCTCGGCACCGCCCACGGCGTCATGCGCGGCCCCTGCGGCATCGTGTTCGCGCTGATACTGATCGTCTGGCTGTCGTGGCGGATGCGGATGTTCGAATCGGGGCGCTGGATCAGTTCGCTCGTCATCGTCGTGCTCGCCGCGGCCGTCGCCTTCGGCGGCTGCCTGCTGCTGCCGGCGCAGCGCACGATCCTGCGCGACCACTACGAGCCGCCGCTGAGCCCGAGCGACTACACGAGCCCGCTGAGCACGATGCGCGCCTACATCAAGTCGTACAAGGACACGACGGTGCTCACCGCGCAGAACCTGCCGGAGGGCTCGAGCGTGCGCCTCGCCGTCATGGATCGCTTCGACGGCAACGTCTGGAACCTCTCCGATTCGAGGGAGTCGAGGGATTCGGCGAACTACACGCGCGTCGGCACGGCGATCGG
Organism: Bifidobacterium choerinum; assembly: GCF_002761235.1. Taxonomy (NCBI): domain Bacteria; kingdom Bacillati; phylum Actinomycetota; class Actinomycetes; order Bifidobacteriales; family Bifidobacteriaceae; genus Bifidobacterium; species Bifidobacterium choerinum. The sequence continues at coordinate 220,024 of NZ_CP018044.1, forward strand.
CAACGACATCCAGGGCAAGCCGTTCACGGCGAAGTTCACGGTGCGCGACGGCCTCGGCGACGACTGGCTGCCGCTCGCCGGCGCCGCGACGGCGGTGCGTTTCGGCAACGAGAAGAACGCCGAATCCTTCTACTACAACGTCGGCACCGACTCCGGCCTGCTGCGCGGCGGCGTGAAGAAGGGACTGACGTACACGGAACGCGGCGTCATCCCCGACGAGCCGAGCGACAAGCAGATCGCCGAGGCCGAAGCGGCGCGTATCGACCAGCCGAAGGCCGAGGACGTGCCGAACGAGGTCGGCAAGCTCGCGTCGGCGACGGCCGGCGGCAAGTCGCACGGCGGCGAGGCGGCGCAGCAGCTCGTCGCGATGCTGCGCGAGCAGGGATGGTTCTCGCACGGCCTCGCCTCCGACTACCCGTCGAGCCCCGGCCACGGCAACCACCGCATCACGCAGCTGCTGACGCCCGACGGCGCGATGGTCGGCGACAGCGAGCAGTACGCGTCGGCGATGGCGCTGATGGCGCGCGAGATCGGTCTGCCCAGCCGCGTCGTGCTCGGCTTCTTGCCGAAGGACAAGGACGGCGACATCTCGAACGCGCGCACGAAGGCCGACGGCGACGGCACCGTCATCGACTTCACCGGCAACGACGTGACCGCATGGGTCGAGATCAACCTCGAAGGCTACGGCTGGGTGCCGTTCTACCCGACGCCGAAGGAGACGAAGACGCCGGACGACGACGAGAACCTGACGCCGCCGAACCCGCAGAACCTCGTGCGCCAGCCTCCGCTGCCGCTGACCGACCCGCTGCGCGACGAGACGAACACGACGAGCCAGTCGTCCTTCGGCGGCACCGAGGCGGTCGAGGCTCCGGAGCCGTCGAAGTGGGCGCAGGCGGGACGCGTCATCGGCAAGGTCGCGCTGTACGGGTCGCCGGTGTGGATCGTGCTGCTCGCATGCGGCGCGATCCTGCTCGGCAAGGCGATCCAGCTCGCCGTGCTGCGCAAGCGCGGACGCCCGCAGATGCGCATGGCATCGGGCTGGCAGTCGCTCGCCGTGCTCGCGCGGCAGAGCGGCATCGACGCGCACGGCACACGCCGCGAGCAGTCGCAGCAGATCGCCGAGCAGCTCAGGCTCGATCCGACGGCGATGCAGTCCGCGTGCCGTCAGGCCGACTACGCGACCTTCTCCGGACAGGACGTCAGCGACGAGCAGGCGACGTCGTACTGGAAGAGCATCGACGAGCTGCGCGCGGCGATGCTCGCGACGCTGCCGCGCATGCGCCGCTGGCGCACGAGGCTGTCGCTGCGCGGCGTACGGCAGATGAAACCGGTCGATGTGACGGTCGGGTATCATAAGGCCGAGGCGGCCGGCGAACAGCAGACGGCGCCACGTCGCGCCGGCGAGTCCGGATCGGCGAACAGCAAGCACAGGAAGTTCCGTTTCCCCCGTGCGCGTCACTGACGGCGGGCACATCGGCAACGGGTAGGAAGGATGCGCATGCAACAGGCAGTCATCAGTGTCGCTGCGCTCACCGACATCGGACGCAAGCGCCGCACGAACCAGGACAGCTGGCTCGCCGAGCGCGGCGTCTACATGGTCTGCGACGGCATGGGCGGCGAATCCGGCGGCGAACGCGCGAGCGCGATCGCCGTCGAGGAGCTCGCCCAGCTCGCACGGGAGGCGACGCGCACGCGCGCGTCGATCGAGGAGACGCTCGAACGCGCGCAGTCGCGCACGCGGGCGCTCGGACTGACGCTCGGTGGCATCGCCGGCACGACGGTCACCGGCGTCGTGCTGCCGCAGTGGTTTGCGGCCGCCGACGAGCTCGAATGCGGCTGTGCGGACGGGGCGACGCATTTCGCCGACGCGCACCGCAAGCCGACGGCGACGCATCATCCGAAGCACAGCGCGCAGTACAACGCGATCGCGACGCTCGGCGCGATCGACGAGCTGCGTCCGCTGTCCGGATTCGGCGACGATTGGGACGCGACGCAGCCCGGCGCGGACGCGCTCGACGCGGCCATCGACGACATGGCCGGCGGCGCGCAGGCGGCCGACGCGAACGCGGCGGCCGACGCGACGTCCGACATGGCGCGCTTCGGCGAGCATCGCGCCGACATCGCGCCGGACGCATGGTCGATCGCGATCCGGCAGCTGCTGCCGGACGCCGAACCGCACATGTGCTACGTCGTCAACGTCGGCGATTCGCGCACCTACCATATGAACCTCGGTTTCGACGGGCATTGGGACGCCGCCTCGCTCACGCAGATCACGCACGACCATTCGCGTCGGCAGGAGGCGATCGAGTCCGGCGAGATGACGCCCGAGGAGGCGGAACGTTCGATCGCGCGCAACGTCATCACGCAGTGCATCGGCTCGCCGATGGGCATCCGGCCGGACCTCTTCATGGCGGACGCGGCCGGACGGTTCATCATCTGCTCCGACGGCTGCCATGGCGAGATCGACGACGCCACGATTGCACACGTCGCCGCGCAGCACGATATGGCCGACGCTGCGGCGCGCGCATTGATCGACGCGTCGCTGGCGGCCGGCGGCGGCGACAACGTCACCGTCATCGTCGTCGACATGCCATGGGACGCGACGCGCACCGAGGCATGGCACTGCGAACGGCTCGAGATCGACGAAGATCTCTCGGATATCGACGATGCAACCGTGCAGACGTGAGTCTGCACGACGGCGGGCGCAGCGCAGCCGTGAGAACGACTGCACGCAGGTGTCGTGAGTCTGCACAGCGGCGCACACTGTGCGGGCATGCACACGGTTGCATGTCGATATGCGCTATACTCACGCATACAGGCGCACGCTGGTGTGCGAACGTGAGCAGTACGCGCGCGACGGACGTGAGACGGCGCTCCGTCGGCGGGCACGACAGACGATAAGGTAGGAACAAGGACACGGTTTCGCCACCTCCCGGCGCGTTGTGCGCGGGCCGGGGACGGCGAGGGAAAAGAGGAACACATCATGGTCAGTTACGACGACGCGGTGGCGATCATCCAGGATCCGCAGGCCGACCCGGTCACGCTCGCGAAGGTCGCCTACGAGAATCCGGAATTCGGCGCGAACGTGGCCGCGCATCCGCGCGCTTATCCGGGACTGCTGCGCTGGATTGCGCAGTTCGGCGACGAACGCGCGCGTGCGACCGTCGCGCAGCTCGGCTATCATTCGCAGCTCGGCGCCGTCGAGGACCGTCAGGTCGATGCCGCGGCAATCGACGAGGCCGCCGCGATTGCCGCGGCGATCGACGCCGCGCAGGCGGACGCCGCCTCTCGCCCGACCGCGGCTGCGTCCCCGGCTGTGGACAATGTGGCCGGCGGTCTCGTCATGAACGCCGCGACCGCCGGCGACGAGGCGCAGCCGATCGCATCCCAGACCGGCACCGTCGAATACGCGAGCGTCGAGGCGCAGCCGGTTTCCTTCGAGCCGGCGCAGCAGACCGGCGTCGACATGCTCAGCGAACAGTTCAACAACATCGGCATGGACGCCTCGCAGACGAACATGGACGCCTCGCAGTCCGCAGCGGCCTCCCCCTCCGTCGCCGCGCCCGACATGGCGCAGCAGCCGATGATGGATCAGGCGCAGCCGGCGGACGCCTATGCGCAGATCCAGGCGACGAACCCCTACGGCTTCACGGCTGAGGTCGCGATGACGACGCCGGACACGACGGTCATGCAGCAGATCGCGCAGTACGCGCCCGAACTGCATCCGGCGCTCGCGCAGAACCCGTACATCTATCCGGAGCTGCTCAGCTGGCTCGGCATGCTCGGCGAGCCGGCGACGAACGCGTCGATCGCCCAGCGTCAGCAGCAGTAGGCCCATGCATATGCCTGCGGGCTGCCCCCATCTGCAACAGTTAGTTGGGCGTGGCCTGACCGAGCCCGCGCATATTGCCGGCGGGGCGGGAATCTCACGCGGATTCCCGCCCCGCCGGCATATATGATGCGTCCCACGCCGGTCTGCAATCGTCCTGTATGGGCGATGCACCCGTCACGTTCGCAAACCGACCCTCCAGCGACCATGGCGGGCGCACTGCGTACCAAATACGTTCGCGGATCGCCGCTTTCTGATCGCTCCAGATGTAAAGCCACCCCATCGCGATCGCAAAGCCGCTCCGTTGTGATCGTCCCGGTTGCATCCCCCGCCCCGAATGGTCGCAACGAAGCGACCGCAGGGATGCGATCGGTTGGTTCCGTCCCATTTTCCCACCGATGTCAAGCAACCCGGATGGGACCGGGCTGCTTGTGGTGTCCGACTTTCCTACGGCGGGCAGACAATCCGGACGAAATCGGTCTGCCCTGAGTCCGGGTTCCCCGCAACCTGGGGGTAACCCGGATGTGTCGCCGCATATGCCGACTATTCGGCGGCGTCCTCGAAATCGAAGACCTGGTCGCCGATGCGCACCTTGCACGGCGCGGTGAGCCGCATCGGCGTGCCCTTGACGACCTGACGCTCGCCTTCGTCGTCGATGACGTAGGTGCCGTTGAGCGAACCGTAGTCCTCGATCCACAGCGAGCCGTCCTGATCGAAGCTGATCGCCGCATGGTTGCGCGAGACGGTGCGCGTCGGGTCGACGAGCCGTACCGACTTCGCACCCTGCGGGATGTCCTGCGACGGCTTGCGTCCCATCAGCACGCCCATGTCGACGAGGATGTTCTGCCCAGTGACCTCGTTGACGAGACGGTAGACGTGGCGCGGCTCCTTCTTCATGAAGGCCGTCGACAGCACAGTGCCGTCCCATTCCTCGCTGCCTTCGGCGCCTTCCTCGGCCGTGTATTCGAGATCGTCGCCCAGATGCGCGTTGTAGGAGTCGTCCGGGATAAGCGCCGGCTGTTCCGACGTCGTCGCGTTGACGTGCTCCTCCTCATGGAAGGGCTGCGCGGCCGGTTGGGCGGCGACCGATTCGACCGATTCGGCCACGGCGACCGGCTGCGCGTTCATATCCGGCTGTGCCTGCATGTCCGGCTGCATGTTCACATCCGATGACGGCTGCGCGGCGACCGGCTGCGCCCCATAGGCGTCCTGCTGCGGGTTCTGCTGTGCCGCGGCGTCCTTGTGTTCGGGGACGAGCATATCCGCTTCGACGTCATCGTCGGCGTACCATCCCATTTCTGGCGCCGGAGGATACGGTAATTTCTTCATGGTTCAGTCTTAGCACACCGCCTTGGAAAACCGCGCCGTGCCGCCACGGAATGGATGACCCCGATCTCCTTGTCCGCTCATCCGTGCGAAGACGACGAAGGGCGGCTCCCGTGCATGGGAGCCGCCCTTCGCTCAGATTCGCTCAGTCAGCGATGGCCGGCGCAACCGGCGCCGACGATCGTCGCTCAGAACTTGAAGTCGTCGCCGAGATCGCCGCCGAGGTCCTCCTGACCGCCGTTGTCGTCCAGGAAGTCGTCCGGGTTGAAGTCGTCGCCGAGCTTGAGGTCGCCGAAATCGATGTTCGAGAAGTCGACGTCGGACATGTCGCCATCGCCGAACTCGCCGCCGAGACCGTCCTCGCCGAGACCGAAGTTCGGGTAGATCGTGTCGCGGATCGCCTTGTCCGGCTCGACGACGGCGTTGCGGTAACGCGCCAGTCCGGTGCCGGCCGGGATGAGCTTGCCGATGATGACGTTCTCCTTGAGGCCCTTGAGGTCGTCTTCCTTCTCGTTGAGCGCCGCTTCGGTGAGCACGCGCGTCGTCTCCTGGAACGACGCCGCGGACAGCCACGAATCGGTCGCGAGCGACGCCTTCGTGATGCCCATCAGCTCCGGACGGCCCGCCGCCGGCTTGCCGCCGTTGGCGACGGCCGCGCGGTTCGCCTCGGTGAAGCGCGCACGGTCGACGAGTTCGCCCGGCAGCAGCGTCGTGTCACCGGAATCGATGACGGTGATGCGACGCAGCATCTGGTGGACGATGACCTCGATGTGCTTGTCATGGATGTCGACGCCCTGCGAGCGGTACACGTTGTGCACCTCCTCGACGATGTTCTTCTGGGCGGCGTTCGGTCCGAGGATGCGCAGGATCTTCTTCGGGTCGACCGAACCTTCGATCAGCTGCGTGCCAGCTTCGACGTGCTCGCCGTCCTTGACGAGGAGCGGCGCGCGACGCGTCACCGGATAGGCTTCCTCCTCGCTGCCGTCGTCGGGCTTGATGAAGACCTGACGACCGCGTTCGCTGTCCTCGATCCTCACGGTGCCGGCGACCTGCGCGATCGGCGCCTCGCCCTTCGGCGTACGCGCCTCGAAGAGCTCGGTGACACGCGGCAGACCCTGCGTGATATCCGAGGCCGACGCGACGCCGCCGGAGTGGAACGAACGCAGCGTCAGCTGCGTGCCCGGTTCGCCGATCGACTGCGCGGCGACGATGCCGACCGCCTCGCCGACGTCGACGAGCTTGTTCGTCGCGAGCGACCAGCCGTAGCACTTCGCGCACACGCCGCGCTTCGACTCGCAGGTGAGCACCGAACGGCCCTTGACCTCCTCGACGCCGTGCGCGACGAGGTCGTTGAGCACGTCCATCGACAGCGCGTCGCCGGCGTGGTAGAGCACGGTCTTGCCGTCGGCTGGGTCGATGACGTCGGCCGCGAGCAGACGCGAGTACGGACCGCCGTCGGCCGCCTTGACGAGCACGAGGTTGCCGTCCTCGTCGCGTTCGGCGACCTTCATCGTCAGGCCGCGCTTCGTGCCGCAGTCCTCCTCGCGGACGATGACCTCCTGCGAGACGTCGACGAGTCGACGGGTCAGGTAGCCCGATTCCGCCGTACGCAGTGCCGTATCGGCCAGACCCTTGCGCGCGCCGTGCTGCGAGATGAAGTACTCGAGCACGGACAGGCCGTCGCGGTAGTTCGACTTGACCGGTCGGGGGATGATCTCACCCTTCGGGTTCGCCACGAGGCCTCGCATGCCGGCAATCTGACGGATCTGCATCCAGTTGCCTCGTGCGCCGGACTGCACCATGATGTTCACGTTGTTGTCGTCATGGAAGTTCTCGCGCATCGCCTCGGCGACCTTGTCGGTGCACTCGGTCCACAGGTTGATGAGCTCCTGACGGCGCTCGTCTTCGGTGAGCAGGCCGAGGTCGTACTGGCTGTTGACCTTGGCGGCCTCCGCCTCGTAGCCCTTGATGATCTCCTCGCGCTCCGGCGGGGCGACGATGTCCGAGAAGGCCATCGTGACGCCCGACCACGGCGCACGCGTGAAGCCGAGGTCCTTGAGCGCGTCGAGGACGGCGGCGACCTGCTGCGTCGAGTAGCGCGTCGCGATGTCGTCGACGATCTTCGAGAGCTTGCCCTTCGGGCACTGCTCGTTGATGAACGGGTAGTTCACCGGCAACGTCTCGTTGAACAGGATGCGGCCGAGCGACGTCGCGAACAGCACGGTGCCGTCGGTGAAGCGCTCCTCCTTGACGACGTCCGGGCTGCCCGGCTCCGGGTCGACGACCTTGACCTCGCCCGGCTCCCATTCCTTCGGCAGCACGAAGTCCTCGGGCAGGCGGATGAGCACCTTGGCCTGCATGTCGATCTCGTGGCGGTCGAGCGCCATCTGCGCCTCGTCGAGCGACGAGAAGACGCGGCCCTGGCCCTTCGCGCCGTCGACGACGGTGCTCAGGTAGTACAGGCCCAGGATCATGTCCTGCGACGGCATCGTGACGGTGTGGCCGTCGGCCGGCTTGAGGATGTTGTCGGAGGCCAGCATCAGCGAGCGGGCCTCGGCCTGCGCCTCGGCGCTCAGCGGCAGATGGACCGCCATCTGGTCGCCGTCGAAGTCCGCGTTGAACGCGGCGCAGGCGAGCGGCGGCAGGTGGATGGCCTTGCCTTCGACGAGGATCGGCTCGAAGGCCTGGATGCCCAGACGGTGCAGCGTAGGCGCACGGTTGAGCAGGACCGGATGCTCGGAGATGACCTCCTCGAGCACGCCCCAGACCTCGGCGTCGCCGCGGTCGACGAGACGCTTCGCGCTCTTCATGTTCTGCGCGTAGTTGAGGTCGACGAGGCGCTTGATGACGAATGGCTTGAACAGCTCGAGCGCCATCGGCTTCGGCAGGCCGCACTGGTGCATGCGCAGCGACGGGCCGACGACGATGACCGAACGGCCCGAGTAGTCGACGCGCTTGCCGAGCAGGTTCTGGCGGAAACGGCCCTGCTTGCCCTTGAGCATGTCAGACAGCGACTTGAGCGGACGGTTCGAGGCGCCGGTGACCGGGCGGCCGCGGCGGCCGTTGTCGAACAGCGAGTCGACGGCCTCCTGGAGCATGCGCTTCTCGTTGTTGAGCATGATCTCCGGGGCGCCGAGCTCGATGAGTCGCTTGAGTCGGTTGTTGCGGTTGATGACGCGGCGGTACAGGTCGTTGAGGTCGGAGGTCGCGAAGCGGCCGCCGTCGAGCTGCACCATCGGGCGCAGGTCCGGCGGGATGACCGGGATCACGTCGAGGACCATCGCCTCCGGCTTGTTGCCGGTCGTCAGGAACGCGTTGACGACCTTGAGGCGCTTGAGGGCGCGGGCCTTGCGCTGGCCGGTGCCGGTCTCGATCTCCTCGCGCAGTTCCTTCGCGGCGGCTTCGAGGTCGAAGTCCTGCAGGCGCTTCTTGATCGCCTCGGCGCCCATGCAGCCCTCGAAGTAGTCGCCGTAGCGATCCTCCATCTCACGCCACAGGTCGACGTCGTTCTCCATGTCGCCCGGCTTGAGGTTCTTGAACTTGTCGAAGACCGCGCCGATGCGTGCGATCTGGTCGTCGTAGCGCTGGCGGATCGCCGCCATGTCGCGCTCGGCGCCGTTGCGCAGCTTCGTGCGGGCGCTGCCCTTGACCTCGCCGTCGGCCTCGAGCTCGGCCAAATCGGCCTCGACCTTCTTCGCGCGCGCCTCGATCTCGTTGTCACGACGGCGCTCGAGGTTCTTCACCTCGTTGTCGAACTCGTCCTGGAGATCCGGAAGATCCTTGTGACGCTGCTCCTCATCGACCTTCGTGACCATGTAGGACGCGAAGTAGATGACCTTCTCGAGCTCCTTCGGCGCGATGCCGAGCAGGTAGCCCAGACGGCTCGGCACACCCTTGAAGAACCAGATGTGCGTGACCGGCGCGGCCAGCTCGATGTGGCCCATGCGCTCGCGGCGCACGCGGCTGCGCGTCACCTCGACGCCGCAGCGCTCGCACACGATGCCCTTGAAGCGCACGCGCTTGTACTTGCCGCACGCGCACTCCCAGTCGCGCGTCGGTCCGAAGATCTGCTCGCCGAACAGGCCGTCCTTCTCCGGCTTGAGCGTGCGGTAGTTGATGGTCTCCGGCTTCTTGACCTCGCCGTAGCTCCAGCCACGGATGTCGTCCGCGGTGGCCAGACCGATTTTCAGTTTGTCAAATGCGTTGACGTCCAGCACTTACGTTTGTCCTGTCTGTGTAGGTTCTTGTTTCTCTTGAATGACTCGTGTGATTACTTGTATTCAGGTTCATCAACGATTTGGTCGGCCTTCGCGACGGTGTCCGGGCGGGCGCCGATGTTGAAGCCGAGGTCGTTGGAGGAGGAGACCGGATCGTCGTCCTCTTCCTTCATGTCGATCGCGACGCCTTCGGCGTTGAGCACTTCGACGTTGAGGGACAGGGACTGCATTTCCTTGAGGAGGACCTTGAACGACTCGGGGATGCCCGCCGGCGGCAGGTTATCGCCCTTGACGATCGCTCCGTAGACGCGCACGCGACCATCGACGTCGTCCGACTTCGTGGTCATCATCTCGTGCAGCGTGTACGCGGCGCCGTAGGCCTCGAGGGCCCACACCTCCATCTCGCCGAAGCGCTGGCCGCCGAACTGTGCCTTGCCGCCGAGCGGCTGCTGCGTGATCATCGAGTATGGGCCGGTCGAACGCGCGTGGATCTTGTCGTCGACGAGGTGGTGCAGCTTGAGCATGTACATGTAGCCCACCGAGATCGGCTTCGGGAACGGTTCGCCGGTGCGGCCGTCGAACAGCGTCGCCTTGCCGTCGGGTCCGACGAGCTTGTTGCCGTCGCGGTCGGCCAATGTCGTCGACAGCAGGCCCTTGAGCGTCTCCTGGCGCACGCCGTCGAAGACCGGGGTCGCGACCGGGGTTCCCGGCGCGCCCTTCTCGGCGCCCTTCGGCACGTACTGCTTCCATGCGGCCTCGAGGTCCGGATCGAGCGAGATGTCCCAGCCCGCGTGCGCGACCCAGCCGAGGTGCAGTTCGAGCACCTGGCCGAGGTTCATTCGCGAAGGCACGCCGAGCGGGTTGAGCATGATGTCGACCGGGGTGCCGTCCGCGAGGAACGGCATGTCCTCCTCCGGCAGGATGCGCGAGATGACGCCCTTGTTGCCGTGGCGGCCCGAGAGCTTGTCGCCCTGCGTGATCTTGCGGTGCTGCGCGATGTAGACGCGGATCATCTGGTTGACGCCGTTGGGCAGCTCGTCGCCGTCCTCCTCGGCGTCCTCGCGCGTGATCTCCTTGACGGCGATGACGGTGCCGGTCTCGCCGTGCGGCACGCGCAGCGAGGTGTCGCGCACCTCGCGGCTCTTCTCGCCGAAGATCGCACGCAGCAGGCGCTCCTCCGGGGTCAGCTCGGTCTCGCCCTTCGGCGTGACCTTGCCGACGAGGATGTCGCCGGCCTCGACCTCGGCGCCGATGCGGATGATGCCGCGCTCGTCGAGGTTCGCGACCGCGTCCTCGCCGACGTTCGGCAGGTCGCGCGTGATCTCCTCGGCGCCGAGCTTCGTCTCGCGGGCGTCGATCTCGTACTCCTCGATGTGGATCGAGGAGAGCGTGTCGTCCTGGACGAGGCGCTGCGAGATGATGACGGCGTCCTCGTAGTTGTAGCCGTTCCACGGCATGAACGCGACGAGCAGGTTCTTGCCGAGGGCCATCTCGCCCTTCTCGGTCGCCGGGCCGTCCGCGAGGACGGTGCCCTTCTCGACGCGTTCGCCGTCGTGGATGAGCGGGACCTGGTTGTAGCACGTCGTCTGGTTCGAGCGCTGGAACTTCGCGAGCTTGTAGGAGCTCGTCGTGCCGTCGTCGTTCATGACGCGGATGATGTCCGCGGACACGTAGGTGACGACGCCCGGCTTCTCGGCGAGGATGACGTCTCCGGAGTCGACGGCCGCGCGCCATTCCGCGCCGGTGCCGACGAGCGGACGCTCGGACTTGATCAGCGGGACGGCCTGGCGCTGCATGTTGGTGCCCATCAGCGCTCGGTGGCCCTCGTCGTGCTCGAGGAACGGGATCAGCGACGCGCCGACGGAGACCATCTGGCGCGGGGAGACGTCCATGTAGTCGACCATCTCGACCGGGACGTCCTCCGCCTCGCCGGCCGCGTCTCGCACGAGGGCTTCCTTCTCGACGAAGTTGCCGTTCTCGTCGAGCTTCTGGTTCGCCTGCGCGATGACGTGCTCGGCGTCGCGGTCCGCGGTCATGTACTCGACCTCGTTGGTCACGTGGCCGTTGACGACCTTGCGGTACGGCGTCTCGATGAAGCCGAAGGGGTTGATGCGGCCGAAGGTCGCAAGCGAGCCGATGAGGCCGATGTTCGGGCCTTCAGGGGACTCGATCGGGCACATGCGTCCGAAGTGGGACGGGTGCACGTCGCGCACCTCCATCGACGCGCGGTCGCGCGACAGGCCGCCGGGGCCGAGCGCGGACAGACGGCGCTTGTTCGTCACGCCGGCGAGCGGGTTGTTCTGGTCCATGAACTGCGAGAGCTGCGAGGTGCCGAAGAACTCCTTGATCGTCGCGTTGACCGGACGGATGTTGATCAGCGACTGCGGCGTGATCGCCTCGGCGTCCTGCGTCGTCATGCGTTCGCGCACGACGCGCTCCATGCGGCTCAGGCCGGTGCGCAGCTGGTTCTGGATCAGCTCGCCGACCTGGCGGATGCGGCGGTTGCCGAAATGGTCAATGTCGTCGACGTCCACGCGCAGCTCGACGTCCTTGCCGTCGCGCTTGCCCGGGAACGTCGCGGCGCCGGCGTGCAGCGTCACGAGGTACTTGAGCGTCGCGATGATGTCCTCGCGGCTGAGCGAGCGGTCGTTGTAGTCCTTCTCGAGGCCGAGCTTGCGGTTGATCTTGTAGCGGCCGACGCGCGCCAGATCATAGCGCTTCGTGTTGAAGTAGAAGGAGTCGAGCAGGTTCTTGCCAGCCTCCGGCGTCGCCGCGTCGGTCGGGCGGATCTTGCGGTAGAGGTCGACGAGCGCCTCGTCCTGGCTGTCGATCTTCTCGTTGTCGAGCGCGTCGAGCACGAGCGGATAGCCCTCGAAGGCCTCGCGGATCTCGGAGCGCGACATGCCGATCGCCATCAGGAAGACGATCGCCGACTGCTTGCGCTTGCGGTCGACGCGCACGCCGAGGAAGTCGCGCTTATCGATCTCGAACTCGAGCCATGCGCCGCGGCTCGGGATGATCTTCGCGCCGAAGATCTCCTTGTCGGACGAACGGTCCTGCTGGCGGTCGAAGTAGACGCCCGGCGAGCGCACGAGCTGCGAGACGATGACGCGCTCGGTGCCGCCGATGATGAAGGTGCCGTGCGGCGTCTGCAGCGGGAAGTCGCCCATGAAGACGGTCTGCGACTTGATCTCGCCGGTGTCGCCGTTCTCGAACTCGGCGTTGACGTACAGCGGCGCCGAATACGTGTAGTCCTTCTCCTTGCATTCCTGCACGGTGTGGCGCGGCTCTTCGAAGTACGGGTCGGAGAACGTCAGGCTCATCGTCTGCGAGTAGTTCTCGATCGGGGAGATCTCCTGGAAGACCTCGTCGAGGCCGGAGATGTGAGCGACGGTGTGCGTGCCCTTCTCCTCGTCCTCCTGGACGCGGGCCTGCCAGCGCTCGTTGCCGATCAGCCAGTCGAAGCTGTCGGTCTGCACGCCGAGCAGATACGGCACGTCGATGGGTTCGGCGATCGAGCCGAAGTTCACGCGATCCGACGCCTTGTGCAGGTCGATGTCCCGCTGGTCGGCACGCGCGATGATGGAAGTGGTGTTCGTCGTAGTCTCAGACAATGGACGTTCCTTATCGCTGCTTGTTGTTCGTAACTATGCTCACAGTCAGAAGCGCGGTCACCGGCCGCCATATGCCTGGGTACGCGGGCGCTTCGTCTTCGATAGCATGCCCGCCATATGACACACTAGACACGAAATCAATATACTATCGATTCCAACCATCCGACGCAATCGACATTCCGAAAATGTGAGCAATCTCACACTTTTTTGACGTCGCCGTCGACGATGCCGTCGCCGTCGACGTCGACGATGCCGAACATCGACGCAGCCGACGCAGCCGCCGGCGTCAGCCGACGGTGATCGTGACCGGTTCGCTCTCCACATGCGTGTCGCCGTCGATGACGAGCTGCGCCGTGTACGTGCCGCGGTCGACGTGCGGCAGCTCCGCGGACGCCCTGCATTCGTCGCCGGAACGCACCGTGTCCCAGACGATCTTCCGCTCGTCGGTGACGCCCTCCATCATCAGCAGCGGACGGTACGCCGCCTCGCAGGCGTCGGAACGCCACACCGTGTCCGCGCCGGACCTGATGACGAGGACGCGCGCGTCGTCGGCACCGTCGACGAAGCAGCCGGCCGGATCGGTGCCGACGTACGTCATCGTCGCCGTGAACTCGAGCGAGCCGCCGAGCGGCACGACGTCGGCCGCCGGCGTCAGCGTCATCTGCAGGTTCTTCGCCGTGCAGTCCTTCACCTTGCTCTTCTTCGGCGGCGCCGGTACCGCCGAACGCGACACGGCCATGCGGTCGGCGACGCCAATCCATTCGTGCGCGGCGACGGCGCCGCGGATCAGGCTGTAGACGCACAGCACGCACACGATCAGGAACACGAGCAGGCCGCCGAAGAACACGAGGCGGCGCCTGCGGTACATCGCGCGCTTGCGCTTCGACATCGTGCGCTTGCGCGGACGCACGCCGCCCGACGACGCGCACGACGTCGACGTTCTCGACGACGGCGACGTTCTCGACGACGGCGACGTATTCGACGAGCGGTTCGACGACATGCGCTGATGTGGTGGCTTCGGCATGCTCACCATCTTATCCACGCCGCCCGCCCAGAGCGCTGCCGCGCGATGACGACGGCAGCATCGACAGCGGTGACGACGACCAGACCGACGCCCCGCGATGCCGGCAGTGCCGCAGCGCTACGCCGGCAGCCGCACGCCGTGGTCGGGCAGGATCTCGATCAGACCGTCCTCGTCGAGCGACGCGATGCAGCGGTCGAGCTGCACGCCGTCCTTCCACAGACGCGCAGCCGCCTCGTGCGACAATACGCCGCGCGCGTCGGCCGGCAGGTCGCGCAGCGCCTGCATGACGATGCCGCGCACCTGACGGTCGGTGCCGGCGAAGCGCTGCCGCGGCCGTGTGCGCCGCTCCCCCAGATGAGGACGGCCGGCGGCGAAGAAACGGCAGCGTGCGCGCAGCGGGCAGTCGTCGCAGTCCGGTTGCTTCGCCGTGCACACGAGCGCGCCGAGCTCCATGACCGCCTGGTTCCACGTCGCGCTCGCCGCCGCATCCTTCGGCAGCACGACGTCGGCGAGCGCACGCTCGAGCGCGCTCGCCGAGCCGCCGAGCGACTCCTCGCCGAGGAACACGCGGCTGAGGACCCGGCGGATGTTCGTGTCGATGACGGCGATGCGCTCGCCGTAGGCGAAACTGAGCACGGCGCTCGCCGTGTAGTCGCCGATGCCGGGCAGCGCCGTCAGCGCCGCGTAGTCGCGCGGCAGCTCGTCGCGGCATTCGACGGCGACGACGCGCGCGCATTCCTGCAGCCGCAGCGCGCGGCGCGGGTATCCGAGGCGCCCCCATGCCTCGAGCACGTCGGCACGCGGCGCGGCGGCGAGCGCGGCGGCGTCGGGCCATCGTGCCATCCACGCGTTCCAGTACGGCACGACCCTGCCCATCTGCGTCTGCTGGCTCATGACCTCGCAGACGAGCACGCCCCACGGCGACGTGCGGCCGTCGCGCCACGGCAGCTCGCGCGCGTGCATGTCCCACCAGGCGAACAATGCCGGGCGCAGCTGCGCGGCGAGGCGCTGCGCGGCCTCGGCGCGCGAGACGCCGACGACGTCGCATGGGTCGGCGGGTTTCTTCGTTCGGGTGACCATAGCCACGCCATTGTAGCGGAGCGCCGGCGGCGTGGGAAGCGCGCGTCTCGCCGGGGCAATATCGTGTGTCTCGTGACGAATGAAGCAACGAATCCCGCGGACGCCGCGGCCGCCGGCGCCGATCCCGAGGCGCAGGTGGAGCGGATGTTCGAATACGGCTACCGCAAGTCGAACTACGGCCCCGATGAACTCGTGACCGACGCGCACGGCAATCCGATCTCGGTCGTCGACGCGATGATGTCGGCGAGGGAGGCGGCGAACACGCCGACGTCGACGCCGCATCTGTGCTACTACTCCCCGCGCATCCCCGGCAACACCGGCTCGGCGATCCGCCTGTGCGCGGTCACCGGCACGATCCTGCATCTGATCGAGCCGCTCGGCTTCAATCTGCGCGACACGAAGCTGCGCCGCGCCGGACTCGACTACCATGACATGGCGCATGTCGTGCTCCATCCGAACTTCGAGGACCTCGTCGAGTCGATGCCCGATTCGCGCATCATCGCGTTCACGGCGCATGCGACGAAGCTGTACACCGACGTCGAATACCGGCCGACCGATATCCTGCTGTTCGGCCCCGAGCCGGGCAACATCCCCGATCCAACCGACATCATGTTCGGCCCGCATGTCGCCGAGCAGGTGCGCCTGCCGATGCGCCCGAGTCTGCGCAGCCTCAATCTGACGAACTGCGCGTCGATCGCGATCTACGAGGCGTGGCGGCAGCTGGGGTTTGACGGGGGCCAATGAATACCCACCCCAATATGCGAGATGGGCGTGCATCAATCGGTTGATGCACGCCCATCTCGCATATTGGGGTGGGGGTCAGTTCTTGAAACTGTGGATCGGCGCGGGGATGCGGCCGCCGCGCGTCACGAAGGCCTCGCAGCTCGCCGTGTTCACCGGCATGATCGGCGCGTAGCCCATCAGACCGCCGAAGTTCGCCATCTGGCCGACGGTCTTGCCGACGACCGGGATGACGCGCACCGCCGTCGTCTTCTGGTTGACCATACCGATCGCCGATTCGTCGGCGATGATGCCGGAGATCGTCGAGACGGGCGTGTCACCGGGGATCGCGATCATGTCGAGACCGACCGAGCACACGCAGGTCATCGCCTCGAGCTTCTCGATCGTCAGGCAGCCGGATTCGGCCGCGTCGATCATGTTCTTGTCCTCGGAGACCGGGATGAACGCGCCGGACAGGCCGCCGACGTACGAGGACGCCATGATGCCGCCTTTCTTCACCTGGTCGTTGAGCATCGCGAGCGCGGCCGTCGTGCCGGGGCCGCCGACCTGCGCGAGTCCCATCTTCTCGAGCACCTCGCCGACCGAGTCGCCGACGGCCGGCGTCGGCGCGAGCGACAGGTCGATGATGCCGAAGGGCACGCCGAGGCGCTTCGACGCCTCCTGTGCGACGAGCTGGCCGACGCGCGTGATCTTGAACGCGGTGCGCTTGATCGTCTCGCACAGGAACTCGAAGTCCTTGCCGACGGCCGCGTCGAGCGCGCGGGAGACGACGCCCGGTCCGGAGACGCCGACGTTGATGACGGCGTCGCCTTCGGTCACGCCGTGGAAGCCGCCCGCCATGAACGGGTTGTCGTCCGGCGCGTTGCAGAACGCGACGAACTTGACGCAGCCGTAGGAGTCGATGTCGGCGGTCGCTTCGGCGATCTCCTTGATGATGTGGCCGAGCATGTCGACGGCGTTCATGTCGATGCCGGTCTTCGTCGAGCCGACATTGACCGACGAGCAGACGATGTCGGTTTCGCTCAGCGCGGCCGGCAGCGAACGGATGAGCAGCTCCTCGGCCGGCGTCATCGACTTCGAGACGAGCGCCGAGTAGCCGCCGATGAGGTCGACGCCGACGGTCTTCGCGGCGTGGTCGAGCGCGTGCGCGATCTTGACGAAGTCGGCGCTCGTCCTGCAGCAGCTCGCGCCGACGAGCGCGATCGGCGTCACCGTGATGCGCTTGTTGACGATCGGGATGCCGAAGTCGCGTTCGATCGACTCGCCGGTGGAGACGAGGTCCTTCGCGTAGGTCGTGATTTTGTCGTAGATCTTGCGGCAGGTCTCGTCGACGTCGGTCGTCGCGCAATCCATGAGGCTGATGCCCATCGTGATCGTGCGCACGTCGAGCTTCTCCTGCTCGATCATCTGGTTGGTCTCGTGGACCTCCATGATATTCAGCATGCTGGTTCCTTCCGGCTGTGGGCTGTTGCGTTCGCATTGGCGGCCGCGGCGCGGCCGGCATGTGCTCAGACGCGGTGCATCTTCGTGAAGATCTCCTCGCGCTGGCAGCGGATGCGCACGCCGATGTCCTCGCCGAGTGCCTCGAGGTCGTCCACGATCGTCTCGAACGCGACGTCGGCGTTCGAGTAGTCGACGATCATCATCATGTTGAAGAATCCGTCGATGATCGTCTGGGAAATGTCGAGCACGTTCGTGTGGTGTTCGGAAAGATACGTGCAGACGCGAGCGATGATGCCGACGGTGTCCTGGCCGACGACGGTGATGATTGCCTTGTTCATGGATCTCCCTGGGTCTCGGGCTGGTTCGCCCTGAAAAGTACCGGCAAGGCCCAAGTATAGGGAAGAGCTGCGCCAAGTTCGCCGGCGTTTCGCATGTCAGAACCCCGCCGGATACGGCGACGGCCCGCGCCGCGTCCCCTGCCGGGGCGCCGCGCGGGCCGTCGGGGCCGTCCGCCGCTACCGCTTCGCGTGGTGCGTCGGCTGGTTGCGCATGCGCCGGCGCTGCACAACGAACACGGCCACGACCGCGGCGACGACGAGCGTCACGATGATCGCCGTCACCGTGATGTCCTGCGTCAGGCCCTCGTCGCGGTACGGCGTGTGCTGCTGCGGCGATTCGGTCGGGATCCGGTGTCCGGTGACGATGAGGCGGTGCGAGTTGACGCCGTACGGCGTGCAGGTGACGAGGCTCGCCAGGTCGCGCCCGTCCTGGATCGCGAGGTCCTTGACCTGGTTCGGCAGCACCGTGTGCGTCGCCTCGACCTCGTAGGTGAGCACCTCGTCGTAGACGGTGATCGTGAACTTGTCGCCCTTGCCGAGCGTGTCGAGCCCGGTGAACAGCATCGCGCTTGGCAGGCCGGTGTGGCCGGTGAGCACCGTGTGCGTCGACGGGCCGCCGACCGGCAGGCTCGAGCCTTCGAGGTGTCCGGCCGCGATCTGCAGGATCGTCTCATCGGTGCCGTGGTAGATCGGCAGACGCGCCTTGATCTTCGGGATCGTCACGTAGCCCATGATGCCGGTGCCGCTCACGTCGAGGATCGACTCGTAGACCTTCTTTTCCTCGGGGGTCGGCAGGAACCTGGACGTGCCCTGTCCGACGAGCGACTCGTTGTATTCCTTCGCGCACGCGATCTCCTTGGCGCGGTCCTCCTTCGACGTGTCGGCGACCTTCTCGATGTAGCCGGCGACGGCGCGCGACGCGACATGGCGGTTCCATGCGTCGGCGACCGTCGGGTACAGGATCAGGCCGACGCCGATGAGCAGCAGCGCGCTCATCGCCGCGAGCATCGCGAAGAACCTGCGGTTGTCCTTCTTGCGCTTGGCGGCGAGCTGCTCCGGCGTCAGCCTCGGCTTGCCCGGCTCGTGCGGGTCGATGATGTCGGCGAAGCCGTCGCCGTCCTGCATGTCGGCGCCGCCGTCCGCGTCGCCGCTCTCCCCCGACATATCGTGCATGTCGTCGCCATGCATATCGTCGTCGTGCATGTCCTGCCACATGTCCCAGTCGTCGTGGTCGCCGTCGTGTTCGTCGTGGTTGCCGTCGTCCCACCTGTCAGCCATAGCGCGTTCACCCTCTCGCCGTCCGCGTCCACGCCGCGGCCGTCCCTGCAATCTGTTTGTCCGTTTAGAGCATAACCGCACCGACGCGCATCCGCACGCCGCCTTCCCAAACCTTTACGTTTCGCCTGCACGTCGCGCGCAGGACGGCGCGGACGACGACGTCCCCGCCCGCCGGCGAGGCGGTGCGGGGACGTGTACGACGATCGGCGGCGCTCAGCGCACGCGCTGCGCCGCGGCGGCCGCATGGGCCGGCAGCGCGCGCGGCGCGCGGAAGCCGCGGCGCGCGAACTCGTCGGCGATGCGCTGCGCGATCCGTTCGCTCTCGCCGGCGTCGACGAGCGCGATGATCGAGCCGCCGAAGCCGCCGCCGGTCATGCGCGCGCCGTACGCGCCCTCGGCTCGCGCGACGTCGACGGCGACGTCGAGTTCGGGCACCGTCACCTCGTAGTCGTCGCGCAGCGAATCATGCGACGCGTTGAACAACGCGCCGGCCTCCTTCATGTCGCCGCGCGCGAAGGCGCCGATGAAACGGTCGACGCGGCCGATCTCGGTGACGACGTGACGCACGCGCCTGCGCATCGTCCCGTCGTCGAGACGCGCGAGCACGTCGTCGAGCGCCCGCTGCGGATCGTCGGCGGCGTTGACCTCGTCGGCGACCTCGCGCAGGTTCGCCACGCCGAGGATCGCCGCCGCCCGCTCGCACATCGTGCGGCGTGCCTCGTACTGGCCGTCGTTGAGCTGATGCGGCGCGCGCGTGTCGAGCACGAGCAGCTCGAGGCCGTAGCGTCCCAGATCGAAAGGCTCCTGCTCGGCGCTGCCGAGCGCGTCGAGGCCCGGACGGCAGTCGAGGCGCAGCGCGTGGCCCTCGGTGCAGCGCATCGACGCGTTCTGGTCGAGGCCGCCGGTCGACGCGCCGGCCATGTCGTTCTCCGCGCGGATCGCCGCGTTGATCAACGTGATGCGGCCGGCGTCGTCGCCGCCGAAGCCGAGCGCGTGCACATCGTCGAGCGCGAGCGCCGTCGAGCAGGTCATCGCCGCCGACGAGCTCAGTCCCGAGCCGAGCGGCACGCAGGAGACGAAGGCCGCGTCGAAGCCGCGCACCTGGCCGAAGCCGGCGTCGCGCAGCGCCCAGGCGACGCCGACCGGATAGGCCGCCCAGCCGTCGACGCCGCCGGCCACAAGGCCGTTGAGTTCGGCTTCGGCGACCGTCTCGGGCGCGATATCGGAGACGGCGCGCACCGTCGTGTCATCGCGCGCCGCGAGCGCCACGTAGGTGCGGTGCGGCAGCGCGATCGGCAGGCAGAGGCCGCCGTTGTAGTCCGTGTGTTCGCCGATGAGATTGACGCGTCCGGGCGCCGCCCACACGCCTTCCGGGTCGTCGCCGTAGCGTTCGCGGAACAGCGCGGCCGCCCTGCGCGCGCCGTCGCCGTCGCCCATCGCCTCGATGAATTCCACCTGTGCCATAAGTTGTCTTTCCGTAGTTGTTCGTCTGAGTTGCACGTCGTTGTGTGCCGTCCGATGGTGCCTCGGCCGACGTTCAGCCTTCGTCGGCGATGTCGACCGGGCCGAGCTCGTGGAAGCGCGCGGCGATGAGTTCGGGCGTCGTGTCCGAGATCCATGCGGCCATGCCCGATTCGGAGCCGGCGAGGTATTTGATCTTGTTCGCCGCGCGGCGGAACGAGAAGAACTGCAGGTTGAGCCGGTAGTGCTCGCGGCGCTTGTCATGCACCGGTGCCTGGTGCCAGGCGGCGATGTATGGCAGGTCCATGCCGTTGCCGTCGCCCCTGTCGAAGAAGCGGTTGCCGCGTTTGAGCAGCGTCGAGTACATCTGCGCGAGGTCCCAGCGCTCCTGGTCGTCGAGCTGGTCGAGCGTGAGGACGCCGTCGCGCAGCGGCGCGACGTGCACCTCGAGCGGCCAGCGCGCGGCCGCCGGCACATAGGCGACCCAGCTGTGGTTGCGCATGACGACGCGGTGGCGCGCGTCGATCTCGGCGGCCATCAGGTCGTGCAGCAGGTTGCCGCCGGTGCGCTCGAAGTAGGCCTCGGTGTGCTCGAGCTCGGTCTCGAGCTTCGGCGCGATGAACGGGTACGCGTAGATCTGGCCGTGCGGATGCGCGAGCGAGACGCCGATTTCCTCGCCGTGGTTTTCGAAGGGGAAGACCTGCTCGATGCCGTCGATCGCGCTCAGTTCGGCCGTGCGGAAGGCCCACGCCTCGACGACGGTGCGCAGGCGCGACACCGGCAGGTCGGCGGGCAGGCCGTCCTCGTTCGGGTCGAAGCAGATGACCTCGCAGCGACCGGCCGCCGGACGCACCTGCCACAGCGGGTTGCCGTCGACATAGCCGGTCTCGTCGGGCACGCCCGGCACCTGCACCATCGACGGGAAGCGGTTCTCGAAGATGACGACGTCGTAGTCGGTGTCCGGCACCTCGCCGTCCTGGTACGGGTCGCCCGGCTTGCGCGCGGCGAGCGGGTTGCCCTTCGCCGTCGCGCCGGCACCAGCCGTGATCGGACGGTTCATGCGCGCCGTCGCCATCGGGATCCAGTCGCCGGTGAGCGGGTCGCGGCGCATCTGCGGCGCCTGGTAGCGCACCTCGACGCCGTCGGCGCCCAGATGCGGCGCGAAGCGGTCCGGCAGCGGACGCGGATCGTCGAGGCGGCGCGTGCGCTCGCCGGAGACGAATTCTGGCTCGTCGTCGAGGTAGAAGAAGTCGCGGCCGTCGGCGAGCGTCGTCGCCGTGATGCGGATGTGCTCCTTCGCGTAGTCGCCGGGTTCGTAGTGTGCATATCGTGACATCGTCGTCATTCGCTTTCTGTGTCGTCGGATGCCCTGTCGTGGGCGAGTACGAGTTCCTTGACGAGGTCCCTCGTCTTCGTCGCCGAGTCGGCGTCGAGGCCGTCGTCGGTGATGACCGTATCCACCTGGTCGAAGCGCGCGAACAGCGACAGCGACGTGCTGCTCCACTTCGTGTGGTCGGTGAGGATGATCGTGCGGTCGGCGATGTCCATCATCGCCATGTCGGTCGCCGCCTCGAGCGAGTTCGGCATCAGGAAGCCGCGCGGGATCGACACCGAGTGGGTGCCGAGGAACACGGTGTTCACGCGCAGCGACGCGATGACCTTGTCGGCGATCGGGCCGACGAGCGAGTTCGAGCGCGTGATGACGCCGCCGGTGACGATGACCTCGACGTCCTTCGATTCGAGGGCCTGCACGAGTTCGGCGACCGGGATCGAGTTCGTCAGGATCGTGATGCCGTTCGAGTGCTGCGATTCGAGCAGATGCTGCGCGAAGACGTAGGCGGTCGTGCCGCCGCCGATCGCGATGACGTCGCCCGGCGAGACGTAGTCGATCGCCTGTTGCGCGATCGCGTCCTTGAGACCGATGTCCATCTGCGACTTGACCGAGAACAGCGGCTCGCTCAGCAACGTGCTCGTCGACACGGCGCCGCCGTGCACGCGCCGCAGCAGGCCCTTGTCCGCGAGTTCGGCGATGTCCCTGCGGATCGTCATCGCCGAGACGCCGAGCTCCTTGGACAGCGCGGTGATGCGCACCGCGCCGCGCGTACGCAGCCGGCTCAGGATGAGATGCTGTCGTTGTGAGGAAATCATGCGAACATTATCGCACATTTCCTCCCACTAGACAACCCGAAACAAACATTTCGGCGTGTTTTCCAAACAGAAGCGAACATACATCGACTATTATGCACACGTATGCAGTGCACGACGCGCACACGGAACGCGCGCAGGAGCCGTCGACGGTTGCGCATGCGGTACATGCGCCGCACGGACAGACCGCGACGCACGGCGCACGCAAAGATCAGTCGACGTCCTCGGCCTCGGCCTCGAGTTCGTCGTTGAAATCGTCGTCGGGCGCGTCGGCGATCTGCCGGCGGGCGGCGCGGCGCTCGAGCTCGCGCTCGCGCGGGTCGTGCAGCTGCCGGTGCATGCGCGAGAACCCCCATTTGGTCACCTTGCGCATCGCCTCGTGCACGATCGCGCCGTCCATCTTCGAGACGCCGAGCGCGCGCTCCGGGAACACGATCGGCACCTCGACGACGACGCCGCCGGCCGCGACGACGCGTCGCGTCATGTCGATCTGGAACACGTAGCCGTTGTCGTCGATGCCGTCGAGGTCGAGACGGCGCAGGATGCGCGCACGGTAGGCGCGGAAGCCGCTCGTCATGTCGCGCACCTTGAGCCCGAGCATGAAGCGCGCGTAGGAGGAGCCGGCGCGCGAGATGACGTCGCGGTACCACGGCCAGTTCTGCGTCGTGCCGCCGGGCACGCGGCGCGATCCGAGCACGAGGTCGACATGCTCGTCGTCGCGGATGCGCTGCAGGATGCGCCGCAGGTCCTCGGGGCGGTGCGAGCCGTCCATGTCCATCTCGCAGATGATGTCGTAGCCGCGCGCGAGCGCCCATTTGAAGCCCTCGATGTACGCCGAGCCGAGGCCGAGCTTGCCTTCGCGGTGCAGCACATGCAGCTTCGATCCGGTCGTCTTCGCGTTGACGCGGTTCGCGATCTTGAGGTCGGCGGTGCTCACGTTTGCATCGGACAGCAGCGCTGCATCGTCGTCGTCCTTGCAGAACGCGACGTCGTGCGCGATGTCGTTGCTTTTGATCTCGACGCTCAGCCCCGGCGTCATATGCGTGGCCTTCGCGATGACGTCGGCGAGCCGTCCGGTGCCGTCGGGCGAGTTGTCGTCGACGACGAGCACGTCGACGTCCGGGTTGAGCTCGAAGACGCCGCTGAGCGTCGGTTCGAGGTTCGCGCGTTCGTTGTACGTCGGCATGACCACGCATACACGACCCGTCATATCCGCCTCCCGTCCGTCGGCCGCCGCCGGCCGTCTGATCCCCGACTTTACCGCATGCCGCGTCGGCATCGCGGAATCGGCGTCGAGGCCTCGGATTTCCGTACCGACTGTAGTCAGCGTCCCGCCGGCGCGCATCCCGTGCAACCATCGGCAAAACCGCGCCGATGGACGGCATATGCGTCTCCTTTCACCGTTTCCCCGCGGTTCGCGCGTGCGTTCCGCGGGCGAACATGGCACAATGGAACGATGGCTTACGTTTCCGAGAACAGCTTGCATGACGCGATCAACAAGGCGACGACCGACTTGTTCACCTGCGCCTACAAGAACATCATCAAACCGCATTTCGTCTTCAACAAGCCGCCGGACCGGTCGCACGCCCAGATGATCGGGTTCTGCAAGGTCACGCGCAACATCCCGCCGCTGATGTGGCTGCTGCGCCAGATGCTCGACTACACCGACCCGATCCTCGAAACCTCGGTCATGGGCGTCGACTTCGCCAACCCCTTCGGCCTGTCCGCCGGCCTCGACAAGGACTGCGAGATGGTGACGCTGCTCGACAACGCCGGCTTCGGCTTCGAGACGGTCGGCTCGACGACGGCGCGCCCGTGCGCCGGCAATCCGCGCCCGTGGTTCCACCGTCTGCCCGAATACGATTCGATGATGGTGCATGTGGGACTGGCCAACGAGGGCTCCGACAAGATCATCGCGAAGACCGAGCAGGCGTGGCGCCGCACGCGCACGATGCAGATGTCGGTGTCGATCGCACGCACGAACGATGCCCTCGTCGGCGGCATCGACGAGGGCATCGAGGACTACTGCGTCTCGATGCGCCGCGCCGCCGGGCGCACGGCGATGGTCGAGGTGAACATCTCGTGCCCGAACACGAAGGTCGGCGAGCCGTTCAACGAGGATCCGGAGGCGCTTGACCGCCTGTTCACCGAGCTCGACAAGATCGACCGCCCGCAGCCGACGCTCGTCAAGATGCCGCTCAACAAGACGTGGGAGGAGTTCCGCGAACTCGTCGACGTGCTCGCCGACCACAACGTGCAGGGCCTGTCGATCGCGAACCTGCAGAAGGACCGCAGCGGCATGACGATTCCGCCATCGTGGCTCGGCGGCCTGTCGGGCGGCCCGTGCACCGTCGAGAGCACCGAGCTGATCCGCCGCGTCTACCGCGACTACGGCGACCGTTTCGCGATCGCCGGCATCGGCGGCGTCTTCACGCCGAAGCAGGCGTATGAGAAGATCCGCGCCGGCTCGTCGCTCGTCATGTTCGTCTCGGCGCTGATGTACCGCGGCCCTCAGCAGATCACCGTGCTCAAGCGCGGCCTCGCCGAGCTGCTGCGCCGCGACGGCTTCGCGCATGTGTCCGACGCCGTCGGCGTCGACGCATAGGCGATCGGCCGAACAGACACGCGCATATGGGGAGGCCCGGGCGTCATCGACGTCCGGGCCTCCCCGCGTTCATACGGCGATCGCCGTCGCGATCACCAGTTCTCGCCGTCGCGCCATGCGCCGCGCACGAGCTGCGGCGGATAGTCGATCTCGTCGCGCGCCATGCCGAGCTTCGCGGCGGCGCGCAGCGGCCAGTACGGTTCGCGCAGGCCGGCGCGGCCGATCTCGACGGCGTCGGCCTGCCCGTGCGTGAGGATCCTGAGCGCCTGACGCGGCTTCGTGATCAGGCCGACGGCCGTCGTCGCGATGCCGGCCTCGTTGCGCACACGGTCGGCGAACGGCACCTGGTAGCCGGGACGCACCGGGATCGTCACTTGCGGCAGCACGCCGCCGGTCGAGACGTCGATCAGGTCGACGCCGTGGTCCTTGAGCGTCCTCGCGAGCGCGACGGCGTCGTCGGCGCCGAATCCGCCCTCGGCCCAGTCAGTCGCCGAGATGCGCACGAACACCGGCATGTCGTCGCGTACGACGCCGCGCACCTTGTCCACCGTCTCGATGAGCATGCGCGCGCGGTTGCACGGAGATCCGCCGTATTCGTCGTCGCGCACGTTCGTCAGCGGGTCGAGGAACTCGGAGAGCAGGTAGCCGTGGGCCGCATGGATCTCGATCGCCTCGAAGCCGGCCTCCTGCGCGCGCCATGCGGCGTCACGGAAGCGGTCCTCGATGTCATGGATCTCGTCGACGCCGAGCGCGCGCGGTTCGGGGAAGTCGCCGTAGGCGATCGGCGACGGAGCGACGGTGCGCCAGCCGCCCTCGTCGGGAGCGAGGCTCTCCCCCGGCATGCCGATGCCGAAGCAGCCGGTCGACGCCTTGCGTCCCGCATGCCCCAGCTGGATCGCCGGCGTCGCGCCGGCGCGCTTCATGCCGTCGACGATCCACCGGTAGGAGTCGATCTGCCCGTCCTCCCACAGGCCGAGGTCGCATGGCGAAATGCGTCCCTCGGGCGTGACGGCCGTCGCCTCGACGATGATGAGGCCGAATCCGCCGAGCGCGCGGGAGACATAGTGCTGGTAGTGGAAATCGGTCGGCCTGCCGTCGCACGCCGTCACCGAGTACATGCACATTGGCGGCAGCCAGATGCGGTTGCGCACGCTCGTGCCGCGGATCGTCATCGGTTCGAACAGGATCGGAGTCGCCGACGGGCGCTCCGCTGAGGTCTTCTTCTGCTTCTTTGCTTTGCCCATACCGCGCACTGTAGCACACCTGAACGGGCGTTCCGGACGCCTGCGGCGCCCCACCGGGCATCGGCGCATATGCGGCCCGCATGACGGCATACGACGGCATACGACGAGGGGCGCCTTCCCGCTGGAACATGGCGGGAAGGCGCCCCTCGTATGCCGCGAGCCGCGGAAGAGCGGCTACCGTGTGGTCGTCGTGTTCTGCTGCTGCGGCTGTGTGTTCTGCTGCGGCTGTCCGGTCGTGCCGTTCTGCTGCGGCTGGCCGTTCTGCTGGCTGCCGGGCGCCCCGGTCACATGTCCGGTCGAGTGCATGTATTTGTCGGCCGGCTTGCCGTAGTCGTTGTCCATCGGCAGGTTCTTCTTCTCCGCGTAGCTGCTCACGGCCTTGCTGAAGGCCGGGGCCGCGATCGTGGAGCCGTCCCAGTAGCCGTGGTAGTTGCCGTTGATCGCGATGTTCTCGATCGGATGGTTCGTCGGGTCCTGCACGTCGCCGACGAGCACGAAGGTCGCGATCTGCTTGGGGATGAAGCCGCCGGTCGTCACGTACATGTTCTCGTTCGTACCGGTCTTCGCGAAGGTCTTGCGGTTGTTCGCGAGCTTCGCCGAGCCGGCCGCGCCGTCGGGGCGCGTCACGCCCTGGTTCATCGTGTACGCGAGCGTCTGGATGATGTCCTTGTCAACCGCCTGGTGGCAGTTCGCCTTCGGCACGTCGAGCTGTTCGCCGTCGGTGTTCTCGACCGACTTGATCGCAATCGGCGTGCACTGCACGCCGTCGGCCGCGTACGTCGCGTACACGTTCGCCATCGTCAGCGGCGAGACCGACGTCGTGCCGCCGATGAGCAGCGCCGGATGCATCGAGATGTCCGAATAGACGTCCTCCTGGCCGATCTTCGCGTTGTGGTAGCCGACGGACTTCGCCGCGTCGGCGACCGCGCACAGGCCGATCTGCGCGCCCATCGCCGCCATCGTCGTGTTGTGAGAGTGGACGAGGCCGAGGAACGGGCTTTCCGGCGAGACCGTGCCGTTCGTCAATGCGTTCGTCACATGCCAGTTGTCGGTGCCGCCGACGTAGCCGTTGCAGCTGAAGCGGCTCGTCAGGAAGTCGGTCGGCGCGACGAGCATCTCGTTGACCGACCTGCCCTGCTGCATCCATGCGACGAGGTTGATCGGCTTCCACGACGAACCGATCGGGAAGCCCTGGCCGCCGCCGTCGACCTGGTCGACGGCGTAGTTCATCGACGATTTCGTCGGATCGGTCGCGGCCGCGTCGGTCGCGTCGTAGGTGCGGTTCAGGCCGAAGCCGAGCACCTCGCCGGTCCCCGGCTTGACCGAGGCGATGACGATCTCCATGCCGGAGGGGTCGTTCGCCGGGATCGTCTGGTTCGCCGTGTCCATCATCGCGTTGCTCGCGTCGAGGTCGAGCGTCGTGACGATCTTGAGGCCGCCCTCCTGCAGCAGCTTCTCGCGGTCCTCGGCGGTCTTGCCGAACTCCGGAGAGTTCTCGATCTTGTGCACGACGTAGTCGCAGAAGAAGCCGGTGTTGTACTTCGCGGCCATGCATCCACGGCTGACGTCGGTCAGGTGCAGCGTGTCCTTGAGCGGCGTGTTGACGGCCTCGTCGTATTCCTGCTGCGAGATGAACTTCTGGTCGAGCATCAGCTTGAGCACGATGTTGCGCTGCTTCTGCGCCTCCTCCTGGTTCTCCGGGATCGACGGATCGTACTTCGACGGGTTCTTCGTGACCATCGCGATCGTCGCCGCCTGGACGACGTTGAGCTTGTCGGCGGTCGTGTTGAAGTAGCGTTCGGCGGCCGCCTGCACGCCGTAGAGCGAGTTCGATCCGAACTGCGCGATGTTGAGGTAGCCCTGCAGGATCTCCTGCTTCGAGTACTTCTTCTCCATCTGCACCGACAGCAGCATCTCGCGCAGCTTACGCGCGATCGTGTCCTCGGTCGCATGGTATTCGCCGATCGGGTCGTCGCTTTCGCGCGCCTTCGTCGCGAGCACGTTCTTCACGTACTGCTGCGTCAGGCTCGAGCCGCCCTGCTGGTCGCCCTTCTTCATGTACGTCTGCACGAAGGCGCGCATGACGCCCTGCACGTCGACGCCCGAATGCTCCCAGAAGCGCTTGTCCTCACGGGCCACGACGGCCTGCATCATCGGCTTCGAGATGTCCTTGAGCGGCACGACCTCGCGGTTCTGCGCATAGAACTCCGCGATGACGGTCTTGCCGTCGTTCGCGTACATCGTCGATTTCTGCGGCAGGTTCGTCACGTCGAAGTCGATGCCTTCGACCTCCATCGACGGCGACACCGCGCGCGCCACGTTGTTCGCCCCCATGACCGCGGGAAGGAACAGCAGGCACGTCGTCGCACCGCCGGCGACGCACAGCGTGATGAACGCCAGCGCGAGCGCAAGAATGCGCACTCCACTCAGGGATTTCTTCTTCTTCGGCATGCGCACCATTCTATGTTGTCGGCTCTACCGATTCCAGAGGCGCAGGCCGTGGCTTTCGCCACATTCCGCGGCTGAGCATGACGGGCGTCCAGTGATTTCACACGATATTCACAGCGCGCCGCCAGCATCGCGGAGGCGGCTGCGCTCAGCGCTGCGATCGGCGGATGAGCTTGCCCGGCTGGTAGATGATGATCGTGCGCCCCTCGCGCGCGATCCATCCTCGGTTCGCGAAATCCATCAGCGCCTTGTTCACCGTCTCCCTCGACGAGCCGACGAGCTGCGCCATCTCCTCCTGCGTGAGGTCGTGCGGCACCTGCAGCCCCGCCTCGACCGGCTTGCCGAAACGCGACGCGAGGTTGAGCAGCGTCTTCGCGAGCCTCGCCGGCACGTCCATGAACACGAGGTCGGCGATGCGTTCGTTGTTCGCGCGCATGCGGTGCGCGAGCACCTGCAACATGTCGACGGCGACGCGCGGGTATCGGTCGAGCCAGCGGAACAGCGCGTCATGCTCGAGCCAAACGAGGCGCGTGTCGTTCATCATCGCGATCGCCGACGCCGTGCGCGGGCCGCCGTCGGGATCGAAGACCGGGATCTCGCCGAGCAGTTCGCCGCGCGTGTGGATGCTGAGCAGCTGCACGCGGTCGTCGACCGACTTGCGCGTCAGCTTGACGCGGCCGGACTCGATGACGTACATCCGGTGGTCGGTGTCCCCTTCGCGGAAGATGCAGTCGCCCTTCTGCACGGTCTCGTGGTGCAGCGCCGGCAGCAGCTCTTTGGCCTGCTCGGCGGAGACGTGCCTGAACAACGCCGTCTGCAGCAGCGGATTGTCCTTCCCGTACGTCTCGTCCGATGCCATGACCACCTCATTTCACGGTTGTTTCACGCGGCCGTGCGGCACGCGCACCGTCGTCCATTGTACCGTCGTCGCCACGCCGCCGCCAATCCGGAGCGCGGCGCCGACGACCGCCACGCGCGCCGTCTACGAGCCGAAGGAGGTGGCGACCCTCGCCATCGTCGCGACGACGGCGTCGCGCGTCATCGTCGTCTGCGCCGTCATCGGCTCGACGCGCCGGCGCGCCGATTTCACGGCCTTGTCGGACATCTTCTCCGGGTCGACGATGAGCACGTCGCCCATCGCGGCCGCGTCGATCGCGTATGCGAGCGTGACGTGGTGCAGCAGGCAGCCGGGTCCGCCGCCGCGCGCGGGGACGCGCATCTGCGCGGCGCCGCCGATCTTGCCGCCGACATGCGCGGAGCCGTCGGCGTCGACGTGCACGGCGGCGATGTCGTTGAGCCCGGCGTAGCAGGCGCGCACGCCGCAGGCGGCGAGCGCCTCGAGCAGCCACGCATCGCACAGCTGGTAGGTCTGCACGGCGTCGAGTCCGTCGGCGAATCCCAGCGGCGCGTACAGCGAATAGGTGATCGTGTCGGCCGGTTCGATGAACATCGCGCCGCCGCCGGTGCCGCGGCGCACGATGTGCACGCCGCGTGCGCGCGCCTCGGCCACGTTCACCTCGTCCTCGATCGACTGGTAACGTCCGCAGACGACGGCCGGCGCGGCCCATTGCCAGATGCGGACCGTCGGCTCGCGCCCTCCGTCGGCCACCTGCCGCGCCCATCGCGGTTCGAGCGCCATCTGCTCCTCGGGCATGCGCGGCCGGTCGACGACGACATGCGGGCGCAGTGCCGCCCAGCGCGCACGGATCTCGGCGTCCGTGATGCGCAGCGGCGACGGCGTCGGCCGATGCTGCGCCGCCTGCCATGAGCGGCGCACGCGCGCCATATGGCGTTCCTCGAAGGCGCGCGCGGCGGGGCTGCCGCCGGCGGCCGCATGCAGCGTCGCCAACGCGATCGCGTCGGCGTTCGCGCCGATGAGCCGGTCGCCGAGCACGTCGTCGATGCGCCGCACCGTGCGCCGGTACCACGTCTGCACGGCGCGCGCCGCCGCGTCGGCATCGACGGCGTCCGCCGGCGCGCAATCGGCGAACGTCGGATCGAGTTCATGTGCGGCGTCGGCGATGACGGATTCGATGGCGCCGATGATGGCGCGGGCGTCGCCGTCGGCGAAGAAATCGCCGTCGAGACGCGCGCCGGCGGCAAGCGTCACACGGACGAGCTTGCCGCCGGGCACTTTGACGGAACCGGAACGTTCGGTCATCGGCGTGACGTCAGTCCATCAGTTCGACGCCGCGCGCGTCGCGATGTTCGGGCGTGCCGTAGTCGGAGGTGAGGATGCGCACGCCTTCGATCCACGACCAGATCAGCGCGGCGAGCGGTCCAAGGCCGAGCGCGATCCAGCCGAGCACCGTCAGCAGCAGCTGGGCGATGCCGCGGCCGGTGTAGCCGAGGTAGAAGTTGTGGATGCCGAACATGCCGAAGAAGAACGCGAGCAGGCCCGCGAGGATCTTGTTGCGCGCGACGTAGTAGGTCGTCGGCGTCGCATAGGACGGCTGCGGCTGCGCGCCGTAGCTCGGCTGCTGCGCGGAGTTTGCGTCCGGCGCCGCGTAGGCTCCCATCGGCATCGTCGGGGCGCCCGCGCCGTATGCCGGCGCATGCTCGTACGGGCTCGACGTCGACGTCGCCGCATACGGGTTGCCCATCGAATCGACGACCGGTTGTTGTGCGGCGGGAGCGGGCATCTGCGCGTAGGCGGCCGGAGTCGTCTGCGCATAGGCGGCGGTCGACGCGTCAGCGGTCGGCGCGCCGAAGTCGGACGGATTGTCGAAGGCGTACGGCTCGGACGGCATACCGACATTCGTCGTGCCGGCACCAGCGGCCGTGGTGTTCTGAGCCGCGGCATCCGCGGAGGATGCGACGCCCTCGATCGTCTCGGTCACCGTGTCGCCGGTCGCCGGATCGGTCACGCTCGTCTGCTCGAAGGCCACCGTCTGCGGTTCGGTCTGCGGATCCGTGTTCGCGTCGTCCGGGTTGGCCGGAATGGCCGGGTTGATCGGATCGGTTGGATCGGTCGGGTTGGTCGGGTTGGTCTGTGGCTGTGTCATGGTTCCTCGATTCCTCATCGGCATGCGCGCGCACGCCCATGCCGTTGTCCTTTGGCTCTGTTGCCAACGATAGCCGTCCCCGATGGGAGTTGGCTGCAAGTTTCCCGACTTTCAGCGTAACGCACCACGCCGCCGCGCGCCGCAGCTCCAGCCGCCCGTCCCGCTCCCCTTCAGCGGCACTACTCGCGTACCTCACCCACAACATGCCGCCGCACTCCACAGCAACGGCATTATTTAGGTAATCTCACCCACAACATGCCGCCATGCGCTCCAATAACGGCAGTATTTAGGTGGGGCACCCACAACATGCCGTTCCGCATCCCCACAACGGCATTATTTAGGTAACCACACCCACAGCATGCCACCGCTGGCCGCCTACGAAAAACGGGCGTCCGCACATAGATGCGGGCGCCCGTCGAAAACGTTGAATCGACGTGCTCAGGCGACGTAGACCGGTCCGTACTCGCCCGGGACGTGGGTCGTCGCGATGTACGGGCCCGCGGTCGGACGTGCATAGGTCTGGAAGCCGTTGCTGTAGTTCATCGATGCTTCTTCACAGTTGCAGCACATGATTACCTCATTTCATACGACACATGGAGTGCCGTGATTCGTTACGGGAACCGCTCGCGCGGCTCTTTGCACATACGACGCCCAGTCTACAGCCGAGTGCCGAAGAACGGCCGGTCGTGTTTACGCATCGCGCAAACACGACCGGCCGCATATCCATGCTCCCCAACGACGCTCAGATGCGCGCGAGGATGTCGCGTCCGACCTCGTCGGTGGAACGCGTCGTCGAACCAAGTTCGGCGATGTCCGCCTCGACGGCCGCGTCGATCCTCGCGGCCGCGTCGTCGAATCCGAGGTGGCGCAGCAGCATCGCGGCCGACAGGATCGCCGCCGTCGGGTTCGCGATGCCCTTGCCGGCGATGTCCGGCGCCGAACCATGGATCGGCTCGAACATCGACGGATATTCGTCGATCGCGTTGATGCAGCCGGACGCCGAGTAGCCGACGCCGCCGACGACGGCGCCCGCCTCGTCGGTGAGGATGTCGCCGAAGAGGTTGTCGGTGAGAATGACGTCGAAGCGCTGCGGATCGTTGACGAGGTAGATCGTGGCCGCGTCGATGTGGTTGTAGTCGTGCGTGACCTCCGGATATTCCTCGCCGACCTTGTCGACGATGCGCTGCCACATGTCGCCGGCGTTGACGAGGACGTTCTTCTTGTGCACGAGCGTCACGTGCCTGCGGCGCTTCATCGCCAGTTCGAAGGCGTAGCGCACGACGCGCTCGACGCCGTAGGCCGTGTTGATCGAAACCTCGGTGGCCACTTCGTGTTCGGTGCCCTTGCGGATCGCGCCGCCGGCGCCGCAGTACAGGCCTTCAGTGCCTTCGCGCACGACGACGAAGTCGATGTCGCCCGGTTCGGCGAGCGGCGACGTGACGCCCTTGTACAGCTTCGACGGGCGCAGGTTCACGTACTGGTCGAGCGCGAAGCGCAGCTTGAGCAGCAGGCCGCGTTCGAGGACACCCGCCTTGACGCGCGGGTCGCCGACCGCGCCGAGCAGGATCGCGTCGGTCTTCTTGATGGCTTCGAGATCCTCATCCGGCAGGATCTCGCCGTCGCGCAGATAGCGTTCGGCGCCCAGGTCGAAGGGTTCGTAACTGAATTCCGCCACGTCCGCGGCCGCCTTCTCCAGTGCCTGCTGCGCCCACGGGGTGACTTCCTTGCCGATGCCGTCGCCGGGAATGACGGCGATCGTGTACTGCTTGTGTTCGCTCATGACATGCGAGCGTACACGCGCGCGGCCGCCGCGCACGCGGCGCCGTTCATTCCGTGGACAGCGCCGCCATTCGATTCCGCATAGTGGAATTCCGACTGAGACACGGCGCCGGCAGCCTCGCCTCCGACGCCGTCCGCCGCGTCAGCGCACGGCCGATTCGAGCGGTTCCTCGGCGCCCATCGCCTCCAGGCACCACGCGTTCTCGTAGCAGACGTCGCGCCACTGCTTGTAGCGGCCGGTGCCGCCGCCGTGACCCGCCTCGACCTCGATCTTGATGAGCGCGTCGAGCCCGGCCGCCTGCAGCCGCGCGACCCATTTGAGCGGCTCGACGACGAGGACGCGCGTGTCGTTCATCGACGTCGTCACGAAGATCTTCGGATAATGCGCCACGGCCTCGCCGTCGCGCCACACCGCGCGCGTCGCGCCGTCGGCCGCCGGCTCGGGCACCGGCGCGTTCTCGTACGGCGAATAGTCGCGCATGTAACGGTAGGCCTCGGCGTCGTGCAGCGGGTCGCCCCACTCGTCCCATTCGGTCACCGTCAGCGGCAGCGACGGGTCGAGCATCGTCGTCAGCGCGTCGACGAACGGCACGTCCGCCTCGATGCCGGCGTAGCGCTCCGGCGCCATGTTCGCGACGGCGCCCATCAGCAGGCCGCCGGCCGAGCCGCCGTTCGCGACGGTGCGCGCCGGGTCGGCGAGGCCGCAGTCCTGCAGCGCGGCCGTCACGTCGACGAAATCCTCGAAGGTGCGCTTCTTGCGCAGCCGCCGGCCGTTCTCATACCATGCGCGTCCCATCTCGCCGCCGCCACGCACATGCGGCACCACGTACAGCACGCCGCGGTCGAGCAGGCTCAGCCTCGCGATCGAGAATCCCGGGTCGGAGCTGATCTCGTAGGCGCCGTAGCCGATGACGAACATCGGCATCCGCCCGCGCATCGCGTCGCGCCGGTAGACGAGGGAGACCGGGATGCGCTCGCCGTCGCGCGCCGTCACCCACACGCGGCGTTCGGCGTAGTCGCGCGGGTCGTAGCCGCCGAGCACCGTCGCCTCCTTGAGCAGCACGTCGGAGCCGTCGCGCGCGTCGAGCTCGTGCAGCTCGCCGGGACGCGTGTAGCTCGTGAACAGGTAGCGCATGCGCGGCGCGTCGTACGACGGGTTGCCGCTCGTGCCGATCGAATAAAGCCGCTCGGCGGCGCCGTCGAAGCCGTCCAATGCGGGTGCGGGCACGTCCTGCGGCGTCCAGTCGCCGTCGAGCGCCGGCGGCGTGACCGCTTCGAAACGCCACGGCCTGCCGTGGAGGAAGTCGTCGGCGGCCGCCGCCTTGCCCATGACGGCGAGGCGCGGCAGTCCGTCAGCGCGGTAGGACAGCGCGACGAAATGCCGGTGCAGCGCGATGCCGTCGATCGCCAGGCCCCGCACGCCGCGCAGCAGCTGCGGATTGCGCGGATCGTCGAACGGCGTGCCGACCGGCATCGCCGACGCCCCGTCGATGACGGCGTCGCCGAGTTCGCAGCCGTACGGCGAGCCGCACGCGATCATCGTGCCGTCGCCGAGCATGTACGGCGCGCCGTGCTCACGCATGTCGATGACGTCGATCTCGAAGTTCGGGTTCGTCGCGTTGTGGTAGACGACGGCGACCGGCACGTCCCCGCCGTGCTCGCCGGCGCCTTCGAAGGTCGCGAAGCTCACGTCGTATTCGACGCCCTCCTTGCGCGGGATGAACGGCGTGAACTCGCCCTCCGGGTCGCTCACCGGCAGCATCAGCACCTCGCTCGTCGTCTTCGAACCGGTGCCGATGACCAGATGCCGTTCGTCGAAGGACACGCCGATGCCCGCCCAGAACCGTTCGTCGTCCTCGCGGTAGACGTCCACGTCGTCGGCGACGGCCGTGCCGACCTTGTGCCGGCGGATGAGCCACGGCCGCTGCGCCTCGTCGAGCACCGTGTAGAACACGTAGCGCGCGTCCGGCGTGAAGCAGGCGGCGGCGATGCCCGCGAAGCGCTCCGGCAGTTCACGGCCGGTCGCGATCTCGCGGATCGTGAAATCGTAGCGTTCGTCGCCGTTCGTGTCGACGCCGAGCAGCATCCAGCGGCCGTCCTTGCTGATGTCCATGCCGCCGATGCGGTAGAAGTCGTGGCCTTCCGCCTCGGCGTTCGCGTCGAGGACGATCTGCTCGCCCTCGAGCTGCCCCGGCCGCGTCGCCGCGTCGATGACCGGCGGATCCCAGTCATCCTCGTCGTGCACCGGAAGCCGGCACTGCACCGCGTACTGCCGGCCCTTCTGTGTGCGCGCGTAGTACCAGTAGCCGTCCATGCGCGTCGGCACCGACATGTCGGTCTCCTGGACGTGCGAACGGAACTCCTCGAAGAGCCGTTCGCGCAACGGCGCGAGATGCGCCATGCGCGACTCGGTATAGGCGTTCTCGTCGGCCACGTACTGCTTGAGGCGCGGCGACTCCTTGTCCCTCATCCACTCGTAGGGGTCGACGAAGACGTCGTCGTGGAAGCTGCGTTCGCTGTCGATCCGCGCGGCCTGCGGCGGCCGCATGTCCATCTGCGCGTTCTGCTCGTTGGTCATGCGCCGATTATACGCACGCGTCCGTCCGCGGTCTGGTCCGTCCTTAGGAGCCATGCTTCAGGCAGCGCTCCATGGGCGACCCGTCGCCGCACCCCGGGAGAGCCATGCGGAGTCCATCCATGTTGCCATCTGCAGCCCACGACGGATGCGATCGAGAACCAGGCGGAATCCAACCATGCGGAGGCGGCATGCGACGAGCCCAATCTCCGGGCGTTGCTCCACGAGGGATCCATCCATGCGCTGGCGGCGCGCCAGTCTCGACATATCCGCACTGCGACCTCCGGCGACGAGTCCATCCGCATCGAATGGGATGCATACATATCGGCATCCAGCAGCCACGTCGGCATATGAGCGCATCGACATGGGACCATCTGCGCTGAGGGAGAGCAACATCTCGGACTGGGACGAGTATGCCAATCCGTTTCCGCCATTTTCCAACACCCCAAATCCCATATACTCGGCCCAAACCGGGATGTTGCTCTCCCCCAACGCAGATACGGCATTCCATCATCCCCATGACGTTCCGAAAGCATTGCTCCCTAATACAGATTCAATAAATCTATGTAATAGAAATGCACCATGCAGACATTTCCGGCTTTTCGCACAATCCAGCTGAATCAAGACGCCACGCATGTCCCACTCCGGCATCCGCTTTCATCGTCTTTTCCAGCCCTTACGCCGCCCATCCGCCACCGCACGCAGATCGAAGGGCTCGTCTCGCAGATAATCGTTTCCCGTGCGCTCCTTGAGGTACCGTGCGACGAGTTCCGCGATCTGCCTGCAAGCGTCCTTGGTCGCAAGGGCCTCATCGGTCACCTGCACATACGCCCAGCCGGCGAGTTCTATCGCCAACCGCCGCTGTGCGTCCTGCGCCCATTGGTTTTGGTGGAAACGACCGTCATATTCCACATCCACCCTCGCATCGGGAAAAGCGATGTCCAGAAACACGAGCGTCCCGTCCGGCAGCACAAGCGGATAGTTCACCACCGGCCGCGGCAGTCCGTATCGGATGAGCAATAGACGCAGGATGCTCTCCCGCACGGAATCAGTCCCCTCCTCCATTAGCGCCAGTGCTCTCCGGCAATTGCGTATTCCCTTCGGAGCCCTCATCCCATGCTCCGAACCATAGCGCTCAATCCGACAGAGGAGATCCTCGAAGCTCTCCAGCGTCACCTGATCATGCAGGGCGTACCGCCGCATCATCGCATCACCGAGTATCACGAGTTCTTCCAGATCGAGGAATCTGGCAAACATGAACCATGTGAATTCCGGCGTCGTGCATGTCACTCCGTCCGCCACCTCAACCGTCTCGATGGGAATTCCGCTGGTGAAGAACGTTGCCGGGTATCTTCCCTGTCGAGTCCCCGGCCGTTGCTTCGCCAAACGGTCACGGGGCTTGTTGTTTTTGTCGCCGACCACCACTTGCAGCAATTCCGCGCCAAGACGCCACCACGGTTTCACCGCGGTGAGCGGATCCCAATCGACTCCAAGCAGCCGTATCGCCGTCGTCAACGTGAATATGCACGCCTCGCCGCGGCCGCAGGCCGCTTCGGCGTCCAAACATCGACTGACGGCATCAATCTGCATATGGGCTATATGCTCCCGCCCTTCCGAACCATCCATGTCCTTGCCGCCCCGTCCCTCATACCTATTTGTCCGATAAACGTTGCACATGGCCAACGAATGTATCGGCTCTCCCCCTCCGATGCATCCCGCATCGAAAATAATGTGGAAATGTGGATAAAGGCTTCGTCCGCCGTCGCCACCATTCGGCGGCCGATCTTTCAGCCAGCACATACAAAGGTCCGTCCCGTGCCATTACGCTTCGGCATGGTTCGCTTCATGCTACGAGACATCCAGCTATGCAGGTTTCCCTTCCAGAACCGGGAAAAACAGCAGCACACCAACGAACCTACGGCTCGCACCGGATTCCCCATCAAGGACCGAATAAGACCAGTAACCATCGCTGCCCCGCGCATCATTCACCTATCCGTGCTGAGGGGGGGAACCATCCCAAATTCCAGAATCGGACATCCGCCTATGTTCCCCCCTATCCGTGCTGAGGGGGAGCAACATCCCGGTTTGGGGCGAGTATGCCGATCCGTTTCCGCCATTTTCCAACACCCCAAATCCCATATACTCGGCCCAAACCGGGATGTTGCTCTCCTCCAACGCAGATACGGACGCCGAAGCCCATCCCGGCCTCAATCACCTCCCGTACGCGTGCCGACGCGACATGAACACATCCGGGCCGGCGGCGATCGCCGCGTCACCTCCCGTACGCGTGCCGACGCGACCGGATTCAAGGACGTTTGAAACCTATTCCGACCTTGCTCACCTCCCATGCGTGCACCAACACGATACGATGCCCTCGACGACCACATCGTCGATGCCGTCATCTCCCGCGTATGCACCCACGCGGCCGGATTCAAGGAAGCTGAAGTCCGCCCCGGTCTCGGCTGCCCCGCATCGTCCCGGCCACCACGCAATGACGGGACGATGCGGCAACACGCCGTGAGGCCATATGCGAAACGCCGTGTGAGAATGCCACATAGCAAACACGAAAAGACGGTGCATCGTATGCCCAATGCCATAACGATGCACTGTCATCCGATCGACGCATGGCAGCCATACGCGCAACCGTCGGAATCGGCGTATTCCCGTTCCGCAGGAATCGCACCCATACCCGCCCTGGAAAGAGCCCCGCTTCAGACGAACTGCTCGAGATACGGCAGCATCGTCTTCATCATGTTCGCGCCGGTCGCGCCGGTGAACACCGGCACATCGGTGTCCGGCACCGGCTGCGTCGTCGCGAATCCGCTCATCGAGACGAGGCCGCCGCTCGCCTCGCGCGGCGACAGCTGGCGGATGCCGATCGCGATCACGCGCCCCGGATACCGTTTGACGATCTGCGCGTAGGTCGTCGGGTCCTTCTGCCCGTCGTCGCCGAGCAGGATGAACTTCATGTTCGGGAAGTCCTCCATCAGCTGTTCGGCGTACTCGAGCTTGTGCTGCACGCCCGAGGGCACGAAGGTCTTCGGCCTGGGGTCGAGGTCGCGCAGCAGCAGCGGGCCGTCCGGGAAGCCGTAGTCGGTGATGAAGCCGCGGATCTGGCTTTCGACGTTCCACGGCGACGTCGACAGATAGAAGAACGGCGCGTTGGGGAACATCGTGCGGATCTTGTTGTACATCACCGCCATGCCCGGCACCGACGCGCGCTTGTGCGGCGACAGCAGCAGCATGTTGTATGCGGCCTTCCACACCGTCGGCACCTGCGTGACCATGATCGTGTCGTCGACGTCGGAGATGACGCCGACCTTCGTGTCGCTCGGTATCGTGAACAGCTCAGCCTCGACCGGAGGCCTGCGCGGCACCATGCAGCTGATCGTGTGGACGCCCGGCTGCAGCCGGTGCTCGGCGAGCAGGTCGAGGTATCCGGACGAGTCGGAGACCGAGTAGTCCATCGTCTGGCTGCGCGCCGGATCCATCGGATCGTAGACCTCCATCGTGCCGACCTGCACCGTCTTGAGCGGCACGTCGTCGATGTCGATGCGCACGCGCTCGTGCGCCGCCGGCACCTCGAGCATCGCGTGGATGCCGCGCATCGGCGTGTGCGGCTTCGCATGCGTCGGCGCGTAGATCGTGCGGCAGACGAGGCGCGAGTACTCCTCGGTGCCGTATCCGACATACGATTTGACGCTCGGGAACCAGTTGAGCCTGCGCACGAGCGACGTCGAGACCTTGATCCACACGCCGAACACGGCGATGACGGCCTTGCGCATCAGCGCCTTGATCGGGTTCGTCACATGCAGCCGGCGGCGGCGCACAAAACGCCGGTGCGGCACACCGGTCGCGATCTCGCCGAGCGGCACGGCGACCGTCGGCATGTCGTCGCTCGCCGTCGCCGCCGACGTCGTGCGCAGTGCGACGGCGGCGGAGGCGGACTCGCCGTCCTCCTGCGCCGCGGCCGGCGCGAGCGCCGCGTCGTCCTCGACGGGTTCGGCGCCGGACCTGGCGGTGCCACGCACACGCCGCAGCCCGATGCGCCCTTCGCGCTCGACCTCGTTCAACGCGTGGTCGAGCAGCCGTTTCGTCGTCTTCAGCCGCCGTGCCGATGCATCCGGATCGCTCATGTCAGCTTCCTTCATTCCTCAGGTTATGCACGTACTTCGTATATGCACGTATATGCGCGCCGCGCCCCGTGCATGCCGCATGCATACGGCGCGGCATCCGCGAACGGAGCACGGCCGTGCCGCGCGCCTTGTTCCGCTACTTCCTGATGATGGCTGCGTATTCGTCCGCGTCCAACAGTTCGGGGAGGTCGTCGTCGAGCTCGACCTTGACGAGCCAGCCTTCGCCGTAGGGGTCGTCGTTGATGATCGCGGCGTCGTCCTCGGCTTCGTGGTTGACGTACTTCACGGTGCCGGCGACCGGGCTGATGACCGGTTCGACGGCCTTCGCCGATTCGACCTGCACGAGTTCGTCGCCGGCCTCGACGCGCGTGCCGACCTGCGGCAGGTCGACGAACACGATGTCGCCCATGCGTTCGGCCGCGTATTCGGTGATGCCGATGACGGCCGGTTCGACCGAGTCGTCCACCCACACATGGTCCTCGCTGTACTGCAGATGACGCGGGATGTCGAGCCTGTCCGCCTGTCCCGTCTGTTCCTCTTGTGCCATGATGTTCCTCGTTTCCTTGGGTTGCCGTTTTTTGGATTGTCCTATTGATGCCGTGCCGCCGTGCACGCCGGCGCAGTGTCGGCCGGATGCCGAGGCGGACGGATGCGTTGACGCCATTATGCCAGCTTCCGTGCACGCGATGGGCGGGGCCCGCCCGTCGGACGCCTACGCGCCGGCCATGTTCGGATCTGCCGGGTTCAGATCTGCCGGCCGTACCATTCCTCGATCATGACGCGCGCGATCGTCGCCTTGCCCGGAGCCTCGATCTGCCCGGTCACGAGCAGGTCGGTGTATTCGTCGCGCGTCACCCACCGTGCGTCGCCGACCTCCTCGCCGTCCACCTGTATGTCGGTGCTGAGCGCCTGCCCCTTGAAGCCCATCATCAGCGAGATCTTGTACGGCCACGGCTGCGAGCCCAGATACTTGACCTCGCCGACGCGGATGCCGGTCTCCTCGAACGTCTCGCGCCTGCAGGCGTGCTCGAGGTTCTCCCCCGCCTCGACGAATCCTGCGGACACCGAATACAGCAGCGGGTTCTTCCATGCCTTGTTGTGCTGGATGAGCAGCCGGTCCTGCGCATCGACGACCGTCATGATGACGGCCGGCTCGACGCGCGGGAACAGCAGCCGGAAGTCGTCCTCGGAGTTCGTGCAGCGCTGCGCCCATCCGCTCATCGCCTGCTCGACCGGGTATCCGCAGTGCGGGCAGTGCCGCTGGTAGGCGAACCAGTTCGACAGGGCGAGCATCGTCGTCGCCTGTCCGATCTCCCGTGCCGACGCGCGCGGCGCGAATCCGCGCAGATCGACCCAGTCGAAGCGCGCGACCGCCGACGCGAAGATGCCGTCGTGCGTGTCGTGGCCGCCGTTCGCATCGTCGAAGGCGTCGTCGACATGCCGTGCGGCGTCCTCGGGCGACTGATGCGCGACGTCGGTCAGGTCGAGCGCGACGACGTGCTGCGGCGCGGCGCCCGCGTAGGAGCCGAGATAGATCGCCTTGACCTCCGGATGGTGCGGCAGCGCGTCGGCGACGTACTGCCCGGGCAGCGTCGCGAGCCGCATATGCGCCGTCGACTGCCGTGTGAGTGCGCGCTGTCCGAAGGGCACGGCGAGTAGTCCGGCGCGTGTGAGCACGACGCTCGTGCCCGCCTCGCGCAGCACGTCGTCGATGAGATGCGGGTCGGTGCGCCGTTCCACGCCGTAATCGATATCGCCCTGGACGAGCGGCAGGTACGGCAGCGCCTGCGTCAATGCGAGCGATGAGAACATCGGCATCATCTCCTCGGGACCGTCTCCGGTCGTCGTCTGTTCCGTCAAGTCCGTCGGACCGTACAGCGTGCGGCCCTCCCTCCACTGTAGGACACGACGCCCGATGACGCCGCCACGCCGGCTACGCGTTGCGCGATACGATCGGCGCCGCCGGCCGAGATTCCGCCATCGGCCGCATGCCCGTACGACCGCGGCCGGCATCCGCGAATACCGATTTCAGCCTCCGCCTATGGCCGCCGATTCCCGACTACCGATCCTCGTCGACGCCGCGCGGCACGCGTGCGACGAGGTCGAGCAGCGCATCGGCGACGATCTGCGGCCGCTCCCATGCGCTGAAATGCCCGCAGTCCTCGATCTCGGTGAACATGGCGTCGGTGCCCGTCATCCGGCCCGCGATCGGTCGCATGACCTTCGGGCTGCTCGACGGGTCGTCGACGCCGCAGATGACGGCCGCCGGCACTTCGACCCGCGCGAACTGGTCGTTGAGGTCGGGCCGGCCCGCCGCCATCAGCTCGCGCCATGCGATGCCGGCCGGCTGCTGCTCGCGGATCCAGGTACCGAACTGGTCGATGTAGGCCTGCGAACGCTTGACGCTCGAATCCTCAGGGTGCACGTCGGTGAAGAACATGACCGGCTCGGTCGTGTGCCGTTCGACGCATTCATGTGCGATGCGTATACGGTTCGCGCGCGCCTGAGCACTGTCGGCGTCGCCCTTCGTGTCGAGCAGCGCGACGCCGGCGATCGCCTCGGGGTGCCGCCGCTGGATGTCGAGGACGACGTATCCGCCCATCGACAGCCCCGCCCAGATCGCCTGTCGGTAGCCGGCCGCGTGCAGCAGCTCGACGTAGGCGTCGGCGACCATGTCGAGCGCCTGCGGATACGCGCCGTCCTCGGCGATCCGGCCGCTGTCCTGCGGCTTCGGCGTCGGCGAGGCGCCGGCGCCCGGCATGTCGGGCGCCCAGATCGGGAACTGCGCGAGCTCCTGCGCGTCCGTCGTCTCCATCAGCGCCGTCGCGCAGCGATCCCACATCCTGTGGTCGACCGGGAATCCGTGCACGAGGACGAGCGGCATCCCCTCGCCGTCCCTGTAGATGTGGTTTTCGATCGTCAGCGTCATCCTTCGCCTCTCCTTATCCGTGTATTCGTCCGCAACCATTCGCCGTCCGCGGCCGCTCACAGCCCGGTCCATGCGAGCGCCTGGCGCACGATGTAGTCGTGGCCGTCGCTCATCTGCCCGAGGAATTCGTCGAACGCGGCCGACCGCGGATCGACCCATTCGACGTCGAGTGTCTCGTCCTGCGGCTTGCAGTCGCCGGCGATCGGCACGATGTAGCACAGCGCGATCGCATGCTGACGCTCGTCGTGGTACGGCGAGACGCCGGGCGTCGGGAAGAACTCTGCGACGGTGAACGGCGTCAGTCCCTGCGGCAGCATCGGCAATGCGATGTCGCCGAGGTCCTTCGCGACGTTGCGCGCGATCGCCTCGCGGATCGTCTCATGGTAGAGCACGCGGCCGGCGATGAGCGTGCGTTCGATGACGGCGCCGCCATCGGAGACGCGCAGCAGCGAGCCGATGCTCGTCACGCGGCCGAAGTCGTCGACGCGCACCGGCACAACCTCCACGTACGCGACCGGCATCTCGCGAC
The DNA here is from genome assembly GCF_002761235.1 of Bifidobacterium choerinum. Lineage (NCBI taxonomy): Bacteria > Bacillati > Actinomycetota > Actinomycetes > Bifidobacteriales > Bifidobacteriaceae > Bifidobacterium > Bifidobacterium choerinum. The sequence continues at coordinate 263,770 of NZ_CP018044.1, forward strand.
GCACACGTCTCAGTTCGTTCTCGTCGATCCATCCGGGAGGCGTGACGCGGCCGGAGCCGCGCGACCTCGTGAAGTCCTCCGGGGTGATGTGGTCGAATTCGCCACGACGGCGCCCCGCATCGTAATCGCCGTCGTCCGGCACTTCGTCATTCAGAACTGGCATGTACCCATTATCGATGCGCATGGGCCGCGGGCGGAAGCGGCGTGTCGGCGCCGCGTCGCATGCGACCGGCGGTATCCCAAGGCCGCCGCGGGCGCCGCGATTCCCCCACTGGCTGATTCGGCATCGCTTCCGCGTGTTTATGGAATGCTTGAGAAGGCGATGCGGTTGTGCATGACAGACCCATCGAGAACGAACGTCATTAAGGAGACCACCATGGCAGTTCAGGAAATCACCACCGAGACCTTCCCGCAGGCAGTCAAGGACCATCAGCTCGCGTTCTTCGACTTCTTCGCCACCTGGTGCGGCCCGTGCCGCGCCTTCGGCCCGATCTTCGAGAAGGCGAGCGAGGCGAACCCGGACGTCTTCTTCGGCAAGATCGACATCGACAAGAACCAGGACCTCGCCGCGCAGGCGAACGTCCAGGCCGTGCCGACGCTGATGATCGTCAAGGACGGTCACATCATCTATCAGGAGCCAGGCGCGCTGCGCGCGCCGGATCTCGATGACATCATCGACCAGGCGAAGAAGCTCGACGTGCAGACCGCGCTCGAGGAGGCGCAGAAGAACGGCGAGGATCCGCATGAGATCCTCGAGGAGCACGAGGACAAGTAATCCGTCCCGGCGGCAGGCCCGTTCCGACCAATCGGTCGGAACGGGCCTTTTCGTCTCCTTCGTCTCTGGCCCCTCCCCTCGATTCGTGGCGCGCGCATGGCATGCCGGGTCGCCGCCGTCTGCGATCGACGTGTGGACATCGATGTCCGAACTGTGAAGATATAGACATTCCCGAGGCCGCGCGAAGGGCGTGCGATATACTGTTGTTCAGTGTGCATTCCGGCGGCGGCCATATGCGACCGCACGCACCGCGACGCCCCTGCAGGACCAGGGTCGCGAATACCGCCGAGGATTATCGGACGTACGTTGAGGAGCACAATGGCTACCCATCACAAAGCAGACCAGCCGACGCTTCGCTCGCTCACCAAGAGGCAGTGGATCCGCATCGCCTCCGTGTGCGCGGCCGTGGGTCTGGTCGTGGCTGGAGGTGCGGCCACACGAAGCATCTATTCCCATGCCGATGCCGCCCCCACCGCACAGCCGACCGCCTACTCGATCTCGGACGAGCACGCGGCCTCCCGTGGCAACGCACGTGACGCGCTCGACGGCGAGCCGACCTACGTGAACGTCACAATCAACGGCAAGACACGCACCGTGCTCGGCACGAACTTCACCGATGTGAAGTCGGTGCTCGACGCCGGCGACATCACCTTGGAGAGCGGCGACACCGTCGAGCCGTCGCTGAAGACGAAGGTCGATGAATCGACGACGATCACGATCAACCGAGCCGGCGCGAAGATGGAGACCGAGGAATCGAAGATTCCGTTCAACACCGTCAAGAAGGAGACGTCGTCGCTGCCGAAGGGCACCGAGAAGGTCGAGACGGAAGGCCAGGAGGGCATCCTCGAACGCACGAACCTCGTCGAACGCAGCGGCGACAGGATCATCTCGTCGAACACCTTCGCCTCATGGGTGAAGAAGGCCCCGGTCGAGAAGGTCGTCCTCGTCGGCACCGCGAACCCGCAGCCGGCCGCGCAGCCGGAGCCGACGCAGGACACATCGGACAAGGCCACGTCGGATTCGGGCAACGCGTCGAAGCCGGCGTCGAACAACAATATCGGCACGACCGCCCCGGTCGGCGAGATGCAGCAGTGGGCACATGACTATCTGCTCGCGAACGGCGGCACCGAGGCCGACTTCACGGCCACCGTCTTCATCATCTCCCATGAATCCGGCTGGTCGGTCACGGCCACGAACCCGTCCTCCGGCGCCTATGGCCTGGCGCAGGCGCTGCCGGGCAGCAAGATGGCCTCGCACGGCGCCGACTGGGCGACGAACTACCAGACACAGCTCAAGTGGTTCTGGGACTACTGCAAGGGCCGTTACGGCTCAATCCAAGGCGCATACGCGTTCTGGCAGGCGAACCACTGGTACTGATCCGAAGATGAGTCCCGAGTTCGGCGGTTCCGTCCTCCGAACAATATTGAGCCCCCATGGTGCACCATGGGGGCTCAATATTGTATGACGCGCTGAAACAATCAGGCGGCGTGCTTGGGAGCCGACGCGTTCCCGGACGCGTTGTAATCGACGCCCTTTTTGCGGCCGCGCTTCTTCATGACGCCCTGACGGCAATCACGTACGTCGAAGATGACCGTCTTGTCCTCCGGGAACGACGTGCCCTTGAGCTGCGCGAAGGCGACCTCGTCATCGGCGACCTCGGGGAAGTCGAAGAACCGCAGTACGGCGTTGAGCACGACCGGGCTGTTCAGCGTCACCGATGCGGTCTTATGGTTCGGCTTGACGAATTCGATGGCGTTGGCATCCGTCTCCGCGCATTCATGGATGGCGACCTGCTTGGTATGAGGATTCGTCAGAATCTGCACATAGCGGGGAGCTTCCAATTCCTGCACCGTGTTCTTGTTGAAACGCATGTACCGAGGCGTCACCGTGAGCACGGATTTGCCTGCGGTGCTGGCAGGATTGACGGGCTCAAAACCTTGTAAAACCGACATATTCAAACTTCCTTACGTCGAGATTTTGATTACTTGCTCTTAAACTATATAACATATATCGTACTTTTAAAAATCGAAGTGTCGCGCATTGCAGAGCGATCAGCCGCGATAACCACGGATGAATAAGCGAAGGGGCGGAACGAATATTCATTCCACCCCATATCGTCGCCCATTGCGACGCCGTCATCGCACCGTCAGCGCCGCGTCATCGTCACTGCACGCGGCACAGCTTCGTGTAGGTGACGTCCGGCTTCGACGATGTCGTCGGCGTCTCGTCGACGCCGAGCTTCGTCGTCGCGTCCGGCGACACCGTCACGTCGAAGGAGTAGGTGACGGTGCTTTCCGGCTGCACTTGCGTCATCGCCGTGTAGATGAGTCGGAAGTTGAGCGAATCGGCGACCGGATCCGCGCCGTTACCGGTGACCTCGAAGTTGCTCATCGTGCCTCCCGCCGGCGGCATGAACATGATCTTCTCGAAGCTCGTGCCGTGGCTGTCGGGGTATTCGGCCCTGACGCCGGTGATGTACGGCGGCAGCGTCTTCGATTCCTCATCGGTCATCGTGTTGCGGATCGTGTATTCCACATGGTACTTCGCCGGGCCCTCCTCACCGCAGTCGAGCTGCGTGATCTTCGTGGAGCGCTTGATGTACCAGCCGATCTTCGACGGGTTGTTCTCAGTGATGTAGATGCCGATCTCCGGTCGCGCCTCGTTGAGCGGCACCGTGGAGGTCATGCCCAGACTCCACAGGATCTGCTGCATCGTCGGGTCGAAGGAATATACGGACAGGTGGCGGTCATGCGCGAGCGTGTGCATCTCGGAGACGAGGCTCGCCATCTTGCCCATCTGCAAATCGCCCATCAGACGCTTGACGCAGGACTTTGCGACGGTGCCGAACATCGCGTCCGTATCCTCGGGCGCATACTCCTTATAGGCGGTGTTCAGCAGGAAGTCGGCGGTGTTCGTGCCGTCGAGCACGGTGCCGTCGGGCAATGTCACGTCGCCGAGCACTTTGACGAGGCCCTGCACCATCAGCGGATCGGCCAGGATGACGCCGTCGAGTTCGGTGTGCTTGCCCATCGCCGTCTGGTCCCAGATGTCCTTGAAGTATTCGGCGACGCGCACGTTATCCGGTGAATTCGCGATGTCTCGAAGATCGTAGTTCAGACGCATCGGCCCCTCCTCCTTGTACAGACGGTATTCGTCCTCGGAGAGGTTACGTGCCGTGATCTTGTATCCGGAGAATTTCGTGTTGCTCGTGAAGTCCCCGATCTCGATCTTGCCGTCGTCGATCGTGACGGTGCCGACCGCACCGATCAGGCCACCGCTGGCGCGCATCTCATCGGGCGTCATCGCCAGGATGGCATAGGTCTGCTTGCCGTCGTAGCCGAGCCATTCGGGCAGCTTCGGCGCGAATTCGTGAACGCCTTCCTGCAGGTATCCATTGGCCTTGTCAAGCATGCCACGGCTGCTGTTGAGCGTGTTCGCGACAATGCCGATGCCCGGTTCGGGGATCTTGTTGAGTTCCTCGGTATAGTGCTGCAGCGACTGCGCGGCCGTGTCGAGCTCCGGCAGCGCCTGCATGATCGGCTCGACGTTGATGCGTCCGTTCTTGTAGATCGACTTGACGTCGATCCGCTGCGCGACGTCGACGAATTTCGGCGCCGTGTCCTGCGCCATGTCGTCGACGACGTCGGTCATCATGCGCACGACGCGCATGCTGCCCTTGATGCCGGGGATCTTCTCGGTGAACGACCACAGGCCGCCGTCCGTGATGTCCCTTGCGGCGCGCGTCTGCCGCTGCACGTCGGCGACGACGCCGTCGAGGTCGTTGAGGCGGTTCTTCTTGACGGCGTCCTTGACGACGGCGATCGCCGCCTCCTCGTGATGCTTGACGAGCAGCGCCTGCGTGCCGACCGTGCCGACGAAGGCGACGATGACCGCGGCGACCGCGATGAGGATCCATCCCCACCAGCGCACGCGCCGGTACCATGCCGGCTTGTCCTGCCCGTCCTCGCCGATGCCGTCGCCAGCGTCCGTCGTAGCCGTCGTGTCCGCAGCAGCGTCGTCCGCCGTATCGACACCGTCGGCGTCCTGCGCCGTCACCTCGTCCGGTGTGGTTTCGATACCATGTTCGTCGTCGTCACGTGTGGGCATAACGATTCCTCTCGGTGATAATCCTCAACATCAAATCAACAAATGCATCGTGATGCCGTCCACGTCCACCGCTGTGTTCGCCGGATCGTCTGACGGACGGCATGGCATACCGGTGCGGCGCGCAAGGGGCGCTCACGCCGGTATGCCATTGTAGCCGCGCATGGCGAACTTGTCCGGGTCAGCGCATCGGCTCAGTCGTCATGGCCGAGCATGATCTTGTCGTCGGCCACGTCGAGCAGATGCTGCCCGTAGGGGCTCTTGCCGTACTTGTGGCCCGCCTCGATGAGCTGCTCCTTCGTGATCCAGCCGTTCTCGTAGGCGATCTCCTCGATGACCGAGATCGGCATGTTCTGCGCGCGCTGGATCGTGCGGACGAACTCGCCCGCTTCGAAGAGGCTGTCCATCGTGCCGGTGTCGAGCCACGCATAGCCACGGCCGAGCGTCTGCACATGCAGGCTGCCGTCGTCGAGGTACATGCGGTTGAGGTCGGTGATCTCCAGTTCGCCGCGCGGCGACGGCTTGACCTGCTTCGCGAAATCGACGACGCGGTCGTCATAGAAGTACAGACCGGTCACCGCATAGTTCGAGGTTGGATGCTCCGGCTTCTCGACGATGCTGACGGCCTTGTGGTCCTTGTCGAATTCGACGACGCCGTAGCGTTCCGGATCGTCCACATAGTAGCCGAAGACGGTCGCGCCGTGCTCGAGCGCGGCCGCGCGGCGCAGCTGGCGGCCCAGACCGTTGCCGTAGAAGATGTTGTCGCCGAGCACGAGCGCGCAAGCGTCGCCCCCGATGAACTCCTCGCCGAGCAGGAAGGCCTGGGCGAGCCCGTCGGGGCTCGGCTGCACCTTGTAGCGCAACGAGACGCCGTACTGGGAGCCGTCGCCGAGCAGCCGTTCGAAGTTCGGCAGGTCCTTCGGCGTCGAGATGATCAGGATGTCGCGGATGCCGGCGAGCATCAACGTGCTCAGCGGATAGAAGATCATCGGCTTGTCGTAGACCGGCAGCAGCTGCTTCGACGTGACCGTCGTCAGCGGGTACAGTCGCGTGCCGGATCCGCCGGCGAGGATGATGCCCTTCATGTCTGGTCCTTTCAGGCCTTCGCCGCGCGCACGTAGTCGTGCAGCGACGTACGCCAGTCGGTCGTCTCGTATCCGGCCGTCTCGATCTTCGCGAGGTCGAGCGCGCTGTTGGTCGGGCGCGGGCTGACCGGCGTCTTCGCGTTCGCGAAGTACTGTGCGGTGCTGATCGGCCGCACATGGTCGCCGTTGCCGTTCGTCTCGGCGAAGACCTCCTTGGCGATCTGCGCCCAGCTGACCGCATCGCCGGAGCCGGTCAGATTGTAGGTGCCGTAGGGCGCGTCCGTGTCGAGCAGGAAGAAGATCGCCTTCGCCATGTCGTCGGTGAAGGTGAGGCGGCCGAGCTGGTCGTCGACGACCGTCACCTCGTCCAATGCGTCGTCGCCGTCGGCGACGCGGTCGGACAATGCCATCATCGTCCTGACGAAGTTATGGCCGTCGCCGATCACCCAGCTCGAGCGCAGGATGTAGTGTTTGTCGGCCGTCGCCACGGCGATGTCGCCGGCAGCCTTCGACTGCCCGTAGACGCCGAGCGGCGCGAAGGGCTCGTCCTCGCGGTGCATCTCGGTCGTGCCGTCGAATACGTAGTCGGAGCTGACGTGGACGAGCGTCAGATGGTGGCGCTGCGCCATCTGCGCGAGCAGCGCCGGGCCTTCGGCGTTCGCCTTCCACGCGGCTGCACGGCCATCGGGCGTCTCGGCCTTGTCGACGGCCGTGTAGGCGCCGGCGTTGATGATCGTGCCGTACAGGCTCCAATCGATCTGTGCGTAGGCCGCCGGATCGGAGAAGTCGAACTCGTCGATGTCGGTGAATTCGAAGCCCTTGAGACCATGCGCCTCGACGTAGGCGCGGATCGCGCGGCCGAGCTGGCCGTTGGCGCCGGTCACCAATGTGCGCTTCGGCTCCATCGGCTTGGCGTCCCGAAGCATCGGATGGTGCAGGTCGGCCTCGCTGCGCTCCGACTCCTCGAGCGGGATCGGCCACTGGATATTCAGCTCCGGGTCGGCGAGGTTGACGAAGGTGTAGGTCTTCTTCATCTCGAGCGACCAGTGCGCGTTGACGAGATAGGTGTAGGCGGTGCCGTCCTCGAGCGCCTGGAAGCTGTTGCCGACGCCGCGGGGCACGAAGATCGCGCGCGAGGGGTCGAGGCGCGTCGTGAAGACCTGGCCGAAGGAATCGCCGGGACGCAGGTCGACCCATGCGCCGAAGATCTCGCCGGTGGCGAGCGAGATGAACTTGTCCCATGGTTCGGCGTGGATGCCGCGCGTCACGCCGCGCTTGGCGTTGAAGCTGATGTTGTTCTGCACCGGCTCGAAGTCCTCGGGCAGGCCGAGCGCCGTCATCTTCGCCTTCTGCCAGTTCTCCTTGAACCAGCCGCGGTTGTCGCCGTGCACCGGCAGATCGAGGACGAGCAGTCCGGGGATGTTCGTCGTCGTGACCTTGAGTTCCTTTTCGAATTCCATCGTGTTCCTTTTACGCTGTTGTTGACGGTTGCCGTATCGACGCGATGATGGGCCCCATCCACGCTGACGGAGCCCATCATCGGCGAATCACTGGCCCTGGGCCTTGTACTTCGCCTCGGTGGCGGCCTTGGCCGGCTCCCACCACTGCGGGTTGTCCACGTACCACTGCACGGTCTGGCGCAGTCCGGATTCGAAGTCGGTGTGCGTCGGGCGCCAGCCGAGCTCGGTCTGCAGCTTCGTCGAGTCAATCGCGTAGCGGCGGTCATGGCCCGGGCGGTCCTTGACCCAGTCGAAGGCGTCCTCCGGCTGGCCCATGACGCGCAGGATGTCCTTGAGCACCGTCAGGTTGTTGCGTTCGCCGTTCGCGCCGATCAGATAGGTCTCGCCGATGCGCCCGGTCGTCAGGATCGTCCACACGGCGCTCGAATGGTCCTCGGTGTGGATCCAGTCGCGCACGTTGAGGCCGTCGCCGTACAGCTTCGGGCGGATGCCCTCGATGATGTTCGTGATCTGACGCGGGATGAACTTCTCGACGTGCTGGTACGGCCCGTAGTTGTTCGAGCAGTTCGAGATCGTCGTGCGCAGGCCGTAGGTGCGGTGCCATGCGCGCACGAGCAGGTCCGAGCTCGCCTTCGTCGACGAATACGGGCTCGACGGATGGTACGGAGTCTCCTCGGTGAACTTCGCCGGATCGTCGAGCGCGAGGTCGCCGTACACCTCGTCGGTGCTCACGTGGTGGAAGCGCACGTCGTATTTGCGTGCCGCCTCGATGAGGCGGAACGTGCCTTCGACGTTCGTCTTGAGGAAGGGCTCCGGATTGGCGATCGAGTTGTCATTGTGCGATTCGGCTGCGTAATGTACGATCGCGTCGTGGCCCGGCACGAGTTCGTCGAGCAGCTGTGCGTCGCAGATGTTGCCGTGAACGAACTCCACCTGGTCGCCGAGCAGCGGCTTGATGTTCTCTAGATTGCCGGCGTAGGTCAGCGCGTCGAGCACCGTCACATGGGTCTCGGGATGGTTGTTCACCACGTAGTGCACGAAATTCGACCCGATGAAGCCGCAGCCTCCGGTCACGATGATGTTCTTCGGTTCAAACGCATCAGTCATATCGACCAGCTTAGCAAGCGGGCGCTATCGTGACGTCCGCCGCTATCCCCATACTGTGGTGCCGGAGTATCGTGGGTATCACCACTCACCGGAGGAAAGAACGCATCCATGCAACCTGACATCGAAATTCTCATGGCCACCTACAACGGCGAGGAATACATCGAACAGCAGATCGCGTCCATCCAACAGCAGACCTTGCGCAATTGGACGCTCAGCATTTCCGATGATTGCTCCACCGATGGCACGCTCGACATCATCACACGTTTGGCAGCGCAGGACGCGCGCATCCGCATCGTCTCCCACGATGTGCGCCATGGTTCCCCGCAGGCGAATTTCAATGCGCTGATGGCACAGGCGTCTGGGCGATATGTGTTCCTTGCCGATCAGGACGACCTGTGGCATGCCAACAAGCTGGCGCTGTTCATGCAGCGCATGCATGCCGCCGAAGCGCAGTACGGGTCGGATACGCCGCTGCTTGCCTTCTCCGACCTAGTGGTGGTGGATGCGCACAATGATGTCATCGCACCGTCGTTCCTGCGGTTCATCGGCCGTGATCCTCACCGCGCCCAGCTGAATGAACTGCTTGCGCAGAATCTCGTCACCGGCTGTGCGAGCGCGATGAACTCCACATTGCGTGACGTCCTCCAGTCCATCGTGACGCACGGCGACGGCGACCGCATGATCATGCACGACTGGTGCTACGCGCTTGTCGCCGCGGCATTGGGCCATGTGGTGTATGTGGATCAGGCGACGGTGAATTACCGGCAGCATGGCGACAACGCGATGGGCGCGCACGGCTATTCGGGTCTCAAAACGCTGATGAGCCTTATCGTCCATCGCGCCCCGATCCGTCGGCGCCGCGTGGCGCGCATGCATCGCATGATCGATCAGGCAGCCTATGTTCGCGACGCATTGGCCGCATATGCCCGACCGTCCGGTCTCGAGACGCTCGACGCCTACTGCGCACTGCCGCAGCTGCCGCGGCGCCGACGTGTCCGTACGGTGTTCAGGTACCGGTTCTGGCCGAAGAAGCTCACTGACCGCCTCGTCGAGCTTTCGACGGTACGTGCACTGTAGTCTCAGCGCTTGCGCTTCACCATCGCGGTGAGGAACGATTCCTTCGTCAGCATCAGTATGCCTCCATCGGCACCGCAGAACACGAGCGCCGTGAGGATGATCTGCGCGAACGGATTCCATGTGCGTATCAGGTAATACACGCCTGCGGCGAGCAGGAACGCCACCACCCAGGCGAGCACGATCTTCCCGTAATCGGTGTATCGACGCACTTGTTTCATGAAATCACGCAGGATATAGGTGCGGATGCAGTAGACGGACAGTTCGGTGAGCACCAGTCCGAGCGCCGCGCCGTCGATGCCCCACAACGGGATGAGGATGCATTCGAGCACAATCGCGATGACCAGACCGACCACATTTGTATAGGTGTAGGTTTTTTCCTGGTCGGAGGCGACCATGTACTGCGATTGCATCGATCCGATGGAACCGAGCAGAACCAGCGGCGCGCCGATCCGCAACGCGGCGTTGCCGGGAAGGTAATCGCCGCCGCCAAGGATCATGATCAACGGGTCGGCGCAGATGACCAAGGCGGCAATGATGGCCAATCCGAGCATCAGCAGAAAATTGAAGTTCTTCGCCATTAGCCTGGTCGTATGGTCATGTCCTTCCTGCGCCTCGTAATACGAAAGCCTTGGAAGCATGACACCAGTGACCGATCCGCCTACACCGGTGCATATATTGCGGATTTTGAATACGAGCTGATACAGGCCCAATGCATAGTTCGAGCTGAAGAAGCCGAGCAGCAGCATGTCGATCTGCCCATACATGCCCGCCGTGATGCTGGAGACACTGAATGCGAACATCGGTTTGAAATGCCGGCGGATACGCATCGGACGGTGCCGGGAGAACGTGACGAAGGAACGCAACCGGAGGATGTTGAGGATGTTCGATCCGGTCGTGCCGAGGACGGTGACCGCCGCATAGGCCGGATAATCGTTGGTCCGATGCACGAATATGAACAGCAGCACAATGCTGGCTATCTTGAACAGGATGTTGCGTACGGTGATGTATTCGTATTGTTCGATGGAACGGTAGAACCATTCCGCACCGCATGCCGAAAGCCATATCGAGGTGCCGACGATGAACATCAGCGGCAGCTCGTCGCGTGTGCGCGGCAACGCGAAGACGAAGGCGATGAACGCGATGTATACGATCGTCGTCGAACAGATCAGAATGACCAGCAGCTCCTGAACGACCGCGCTCAACCGTTCGCGGTCGTCCCTGAGCTTCGCGCATTCCCTCGTGCCGTACATGTTGAATCCCAATAACGCCACCAGCGAGAAGTAGCCGACGAACGTAAACGCCCACGACACGATGCCGTTGTTGTCCGGTCCCAACACGCGGGATACGTATGGCACCGTGATCAACGGGAACAGGAATGTGGACGTGGTCAGGATCGTGTTCATAACCACGTTGAATTTCACGGAACGTATCTTGGGTTGTTTAAGCTGTGTATCCATACGAGCACCGTTGGTATTTGGTATGTTGATGGGCAATCCGTTCGGTTCATCGCGCCGGAACGTAGCGGTCCAGCACGTTCAGCGAGCGCACGTAGTTGCGCAACGTGAAGATCATCCTGCGCCGTTCGTCCTGCGGCAATGAGCGGTCGGTGGAGACGTCCTCGGCATGGCGCACCGTCAGACGCTTGTCGTAGAGCATCGTCAATCCCTGCCGACGGCAACGCATCAACAAGATGTCCTCTTCGAAATACAGGAACGTGCCCGGATCGAAGGGGTGCTCGAAACGCCGGACGAAGACCGGCGTGAACACCAGACATGCACCATGCAGTTTGTATGGCCTTCCCTCGATGGCGTCCGCGGTGCGGTTTACATGTTCGGGAAGCGCTTCGGTGTCCGCATGGGTCAGTTTCGCCTTCAGTCGGGTGAGCGGGCCGAACAGATGCAGATGCAGCAGCAGCAGGATCACACGGAACCGTCTGATCTGCCTGCGCACTTCCGCGCGCGTATCGACCATCGCATAGATCGGGTTGGAGTGCGATCCGTTCCTGCCGGAGACGATGTCCGGGCCGATGACGCCTGCCTGTGGGTGGGCCTGCGCGTCCTGAACGCATACCGTCATGAAATCATCATCTACCACCGTCGCGTCGTTGTTCATCGTTACGATGAAGTCGCAGTGCAGCGTATCGCGCGCATAGGCATACCCTACGTTGTTGCCGCGCGCGAATCCGGCGTTCGTCCGATTGTGCAGCAACGTCACGGCCGGATCGTCGCCGTAGCGTTGCTGCAGCCGCTGGTAGCTGCCGTTCGCGGAGTTGTTGTCCACGACGATGATGTCGGCTCCCGCACAGTGCCGTCTGATGGATTCGATGCATTGCCCGGTCGCGTCGTCGGCAAGATAATGCAGCACAACGAAGCCGAATCGAGGCGTGTCCGTGGTCATGATTGCCCTCCTTGACATTGACGCAGACCGATGGCGCTCGCAGCCGCGGCACGCAGCACGGGATTGCGCATCATCGTGTATTTCAATCGGATCGGCGCACTGAGCACCGATGTATCGATGTCAGTGAGCCGCTGGCGCAGCTGCCGCACACGCTCGTTCGCCGCCGCCACCCGCTTCCCGGACGGCGCCAGCATGATCGCAGCCTTGTATTCCTGGAAATACAGATTGACTTGTTCTTCCTGCCATGCTGCGTAGAGTTGCCGATCCTTATCCAATCCGTATGCATGCATGAGCCGCGCACGCGCGTCGATGGCAGGATGGTAGAGCCCCTGCGCATGGTTGCGGTAGGTGCGCTCCCCCAATCCGCCCACGCGGTAGCGGTATTCGGCCGCGTCGATGTAGACGATGCTGCGCGCCGCGGCGAAAGCCTGCATATTGAAGATGTTGTCCTGCATGCGCGGCAGTTGCGGGTCGAAACGCAGCCGCTGCGCTTTCAGGAACGACCGGCGGTACAGCTTTCCCCATGGCACACCGATCGCCGTGACGAAGCCTTTCGGTTGCGCATACGAACCATCGATCAGCTGGTGGTACAGTGGTCGTTTGTGTTCGGCATCGGAGGCAGTGAAAGGCTGCGGGAAGAAATGCTGCCGTTCCTCGCCGCCCGTGCCGCATGCCACACACGCGCTCATGACGATGTCGGTATCCTCATGTGCGGCCGCCATCAACGTCTCCAGATACCGCGGTCCGACGGTATCATCCGGATCGATGAAGCAGACCCACTCACCTCGCGCGTCGGCGAGACCGTGGTTGCGCGCAGCCGACACGCCCGCGTTGGGCTGTGCGAGCAGCGTGATCCGCGCGTCCCGTTTGGCGTATTCCACGGTCTCTGCGGCCGATCCGTCAGTGGAGCCGTCGTCAACGACGATGATTTCGACATCGTCATAGGTCTGCCGTGCGATTGATTCCAGGCAGTCGCCGATATACGCCTGCTGGTTGTAGACCGGTATGACGACCGACACCGCCGGCGCGGCCGCCTGATCATCCGGATGCGTCGCGACATTGGCGTCGATGTTGCCGTCGGTCATTTGCGATACTCCTCGATATGCTCGATATGCATGCGCACGCCATCGCGGATGCCGCGGCAGTATGCGCTGAGTTTGGCGACGCGGTGGCCTTCGAACACCAATGACAGCACCATCAGCATCGGAATCTCCGTCAGTCCTTCCAGACCGGTCCACCGATGGTACTTCTTCCAGAAGATGACGCGGTTGCGCGCCTGATAGTAGCAGCGTATCGGACCGTAGCCGAGTTTGTACAGCGGCTGCCACACGATCTTGTCGCCGGGACCGCGTCGCGGCACCCTGACGAAGGTCTTCTCCGATTTGCCTTTCTCATGGATCAGGCAGGCGCGGTTGTCCTTGACGATCGTGTATCCGTTGAGCAGCAGCCGTTCGTTGAAATCGAAGTCAACATAATCGATGAACAGCGCATCGTCGAAACCACCGACGGCGAGCGCCGCCTCAACGTCGTTGAGCGTGCCGGAGGTGATCGCGCCGTGCTTGGCCGCGTGCGTGAACCGTTCGAGCGGCGGCATCGTCATCGCGCGGTATTCCTCCATCGTCATGCGGTTGCGGTCGAGGATGAAGGGGCTGACCATCGCCACGTCGCCGCTCAGATGCCGTTCGAGTTCGTCGCACATGCCTTCGGTCGGCACGCTGTCCTGATCGAGCATCAGGATATGTGCGTATCCGCCGTCATGCGCGGCCGCGAGCAGCTGGTTGAGCGCGAACGCGATGCCGCGGTTCTCGGTGTCGGCGATCACATGCACATTGTCGAATTCGCCTTCGCACAGCGCACGCACGTCCTGCGCGTTCGCGGAGCCGTTGTCGTAGACGAACACCTGCCGCACCTGCGGCGCGGTGGCGCGCAGATTCGCCCGCAACCGTTCGATCTCGGGGTTGAAGGCGACGATTCCAGCACAACGCATCAGCGTGGTTCCTCGATTCTGTGAAGACTGTTTGGGCCGCTCGCGGACATCAGATCCTGTGCAGATACATGAGCGATTTGACGCGCGACCTCAGATTCGCCTTCCATGCCGTTTCGTCCGGCATGTACACCGGGTAGCGTTTGACGTTCAGCTGCTGGGCGTCCACCCAGACGTTGAGCAGACGTTCGGCGAGGAAGCCGTACAGACGCCTGTTGTAGGCGTCGTATCCGGAGACGTCGAGCATCGCTCGTGCCTCGTCGAGAATGCCGAACAGCCATGTCATGTAGGCGTCGAAGCGCGGTGCGGACATGACGAACATGTTGTAGCAGCTCAGGTCGTGCCTGCGCATCAGCGCGTCGAAGGCCGGCACGAACTGGGGCGTGCGGCGGTTGACGATCGCGCGGACTGTCTTGAGGTCGTCGATGTTGTGGAACTGCGCGAACTGCGTGCCGATCGTCTTCGTCAGCACCCACGGCTCGGGCAGTATGATGTCATACCGCTGCAGATCCTGCGAGAGCACCGATGCGGGGACGATCCGTGTCTTGTGGTGGTCGGTGTAAAAGTAGCGGCGGTAATGCACGAATCCGACGTTGTCGTCGCCCAGATTCGCGTTCTTCCACACCCAATACTGCGCCGTCAGTTCGCAGAACTCGGGATTAAGCGCGGAGATGTTGTCGCCCGTGTCGTCGCGCACCGCGATCGACGCAGTGTTGTTTGCGGCGCCGGCCAGGATCGGCGTGTAACCTTCCAGGTTCGGGGCGTCGAAGTCCTTGTGGGAGACGATGTACATATGGGTGGGTTTCAGCTCCTGCATCGGTCGTCCCCTCATGCGCGACGCGCCGCGCGCTTGGCGTCGATCTTGCCTTTGCGGTTGCCGACATAGCGGAACACGCAATCGATGAAGAACGAGCCCATGTCGATGATTCTGCCTTGGGCGAGCAGTCCCTTCATCGTATGGCCCACCATCGCGAAGCCTTCGCCGGTGATCGGCGCCGAGCCGAGGATGTCGCGGTGCTTCTCCATCTCCACGCCCTGCAGGTAGTTGCGCTTGTACTGCTGCCGCCATGTGAAATTGTGCGAATGGATGACCGCCGCCTGTGCCTCGTAGACGACATGCCACCCGGCATGCAGCAGGCGCGCCGCGATGAACATGTCCTCGTTCGTCAGCACCGGGTTCTCGAAGCCGCCTACCTCAAGATACGCGGTGCGCCGGTAGGCGGCGCAGACGTCGGAAGCACGGAACGCGTTGATGCCCAGACGCCGCACATCCTGCGGCGTAATGGTGAAGGAACTCGGCCCATAGGTGAATTCCCTGACGAGCGTCTCCGCCGGGCGCGCATCGGCGCGTGGTATCTGACGGCCGTAGACGAGCGCGACACGCTCCTGCTTGAACGGCGCGAGCACGGCATCGATGTATTGGTCGCTTTCGGGAAGCGCGTCCTGCGTAAGGAACAGCACAAAATCGCCGCTGCTTTCGCGTAGGGCCATGTCCCTCGTGCCCCCGTGGTTGAAATCCTTGCGGTCGATGACGATAAGACGCACTTCGGGATGACGGCGCACGAGGTCACGCGTGTCGTCGTCGGAGGAGGAGTCCACGACGATGATTTCGTCGGGCACCCTGCGCTGATGCTCCAAGCTGGTCAGCAGATCGTCAATCATCGTTCCCGCATTCAGCGTGGGGATGATGACTGAAACATTCGTCTGAGGCATCCTGGATTCCTTTCGGGAGCACCTATCACTTCTGCGCGCACCGATTGCGTATTCGTCCTGTACGTCACCAGTGTAATCAACGCATGGTATGCAGCCTGCGTATCGCCATGAGCATGGCGGCGCGGCATGGCGACGAGCCTTTCAGGCGATGATTACGAGTGGCCATCGTAGCACACGAAGCTCGAATGCCTCCATGCCGGCGGCTTCGTCGGCATATCCTTGGCATATTGTGGGCACATCGTCAGCACATGGGAAGCGCCGTATCGTTCACAGCGTGCCGTCGAGTACCGCGCCGTACACGGTATGCGCGGCGGGAATCCGCTGCACGTTCTTATAGGAGAGCTTGTACGCATAGGTGTCGGCCGGCAGGTCCACGCTCGCATCGGCGAGCTTGCCCGCAAGATATAGTCGATGCAGGTTGTTGACCGGCTCCGCGTCGATCATCGCGCGCACCTGTGGGATATGCGTATACGCGGCGGAGAGCATCACGTCGATCATGAAATAGTCGGGGATGTGGTCGGTCAGCCCATACAGCGCGACGAAGGCCTGCAGCATATAGGAGAACAATGGATTCCCCTGCTTGCCTCCCATGAAGTAGCCGGTCCAGTTGCGCGTGGGCGCGCTCTGATGGTTCGGAATCGAATAGAACGTGTATCGCCTGACGTCGTCGGACAGGTCGGCGGTCAGATACATCGTCGCGTCCATCCACATGCCGCCATGCTCCTTCAACACGGCGAAACGGACGATGTCGGACAAGGTCGTGATCGTGATCTTGCCGTCGTGCACCTTGCGCATGATCGACGGATCCAGCGACGCGTACTGCTCGACCGTGTCCTTCGTGATGAGGCGGACCTCGCGCCCGCTGGCGTGACGCTTGATGCTGTCAATGCAGGCGCGGACGATCGGGGGCTCGGAGCCGTCCAGACCCTGCCACCACATGACCCATATGGGTCCGTCATTGGTCGCGGGCAGTGTGGCGATCGCGTCGGCATCGAAGGGGATGTCCTTCATGAAGCGGTTCCATGACGCCTCGACGAGCTTTTCATAATATGCCCCGATATTACGATGCGCCAGATGATGCAGCAGGCTCGTCATCCCCATCCGCGGCCCGAACAGGCGGGTCGCGCTGCACACGTACTGCAGCTTCGTGCGGATCTTCCCCATCGTCGACGACCATCCCATCGCGTTCCCTCGAATTACGTTTACATTCCAACAGCAAGATGCGAGATGGATGGACGCCACGCGTTGACCAACACTCGACGTCCATCAGCTGAATCACAGCTCAATCGCGCTTGAACAGGTCTCGCGTGTAGACCTTGTCCGTCACATCGTTGAGTTCGTCGTTCCAACGATTGGCGACGATGATCGTCGCTGCATCCTTGAACGCGTCGAGATCATGCGTGACCGGGCTGCCGAAGAACTCCTCGTCTTCCAATGTCGGCTCGTAGACGACGACCGGGACGCCCTTCGCCTTGATGCGCTTCATGATGCCCTGGATGCTCGACTGGCGGAAGTTGTCCGAGCCGGACTTCATCGTCAGGCGGTAGATGCCGACGGTCGGCTTCTCGGCTCCTTCGATCTTCGACAGGATCTGCTCGGCGATGAAGTCCTTGCGCGTGCCGTTGGACGCGACGATCGCCTCGATGAGGTTCTGCGGCACGTCCGCGTAGTTCGCGAGCAGCTGCTTCGAATCCTTCGGCAGGCAGTAGCCGCCGTAGCCGAAGGACGGGTTGTTGTAGTGGCCGCCGATGCGCGGATCGAGGCAGACGCCGCGGATGATCTCGGCCGTGTTGAGGCCGCGGGACTCGGCGTAGGTGTCCAGCTCGTTGAAGTAGGCGACGCGCAGCGCTAGGAAGGTGTTGGCGAACAGCTTGATCGCCTCGGCCTCGGTCGTGCCGCAGACGAGTTCCGGAATGCCGGTCGTGCCGTCGGCGTTCACGCGCTCATGTTCCTCCGGCGCCGCACCCTGCGCGAGCAGGTTCGCGAAGACGTGCGCCGCCTCGACGGCCTGCGGATCGTCCATCGGCGCACCGACGACGATGCGCGACGGGTGCAGGTTGTCGTACAGTGCATGGCCTTCGCGCAGGAACTCCGGGGAGAAGATGATCTTCCTGTCGCCGGTCTTCTCGCGCAGCTGCGCCGTGTAGCCGACCGGGATCGTCGACTTGATGACGATCCAGCAGTCCGGATCGTATTCGCGGATGGCCTTGATCGCGGCCTCGACGCTCGACGTGTCGAAGTAGTTCTTCTTCGGGTCGTAGTTCGTCGGCGTCGCGACGACCGCGTAGTCGGCGCCGGTGTAGGCCACGGCCGGATCGGTCGTCGCCTGGAAGTCGAGTGCCATCGTGCCGTCGCGCTTGCCGTCGAGGAAGCGCGTGATCTCCACGTCCACGATCGGGCTCGTGCACCGGTTGAGCATCTCGACCTTCTCCGGCACGATATCCAACGCATGCACCTCGTTGTGCTGCGCGAGCAGCAACGCCACGGACAGACCCACATAACCGGTTCCGGCGACGGCAATCTTCATCACGTTCTCGATTCTTCTAGTTTCGGTTGGTTTGGCTGATTGGTTGAATGCTGTGCTCAGTACGCGCCGTGCGGGTGCACGACGATGCCGATCGTGCGCAGGATATAGACGATGTCGCCGAGGACGCTCCAATCCTGCACATAGCTCACATCGAGCTGACGGCTTTCCTCCTCGTTCAGGTCGTTGCGGCCCGAGACCTGCCACGGTCCGGTGATGCCCGGCTTGACGAGCAGACGCGTCGCGTAGACCTGATCGTATTCCTCGACTTCGAAGTCGCGCTGCGGGCGCGGTCCGACGACGCTCATCGAACCGGTGAACACGTCGAAGAACTGCGGCAGCTCGTCGATGCTCGTCTTGCGGATGAAGTTGCCGACCTTCGTGATGCGCGGATCGTGCTTGAGCTTGTAGCGCGCGCCCATCTCCTGACCGTTCGCCTCGAGCACCTCCTTGAGGTGCTTGTCGGCGTCGACGCGCATCGAACGGAACTTGTGGATGTAGAACGGCTTGCCATGCAGTCCGATGCGCTCCTGCTTGTAGAAGACCGGACCGCCGTCCTCGAGCTTGATCGCCAACGCGACGATCAGCATGACCGGCGATGACAGGATGATCGCGATCGACGAGACGATCAGGTCGAAGATGCGCTTCTTGATGCGCGACGCCGGCGAATACTGCGGCAGGCTGATCGTCATGATGCTCATGCCCTGGATGTTACGCATCTGCGTCGCATGTTCGGCGATGTCGAGCGCCGACGTGATCAATGCGATCTCCAGGTTGAGGGCCTCCATCTGCACGGCGAAGGTGCTCAGGTTGTCGGAGAAGCGGTCGAGCACGTCGGTGACCATGACGGTCTGCGCGCCAGTCTGCGCGATGCGCGCGGCGAGGTCGTCGCCGTAGGTGATCGGCTGGATGAAGTCGCCCCACGACTCCTCCACCTCGGCCTTGAGGAGGTTGCGGTCCGGATCGGCTTCGATGAGACCGGTGGCCGGGTTCACGCGGATCGGGCAGACGCGCACCGGCTTATAGTTGAGCTGCTTGCGCTGGTTGAGGAACTTGAGGATCTGGCCGATTCCCTCCGGCGAGCCGACGATGACGGTCGGATAGGCGTATTCGCCTTTGCGGTGGCGCACCGTCAGGAACATCCTCGCGATCATGCGCACGATCATCTCGACGACCCAGACGCACAGGCAGGTCACAGTGACGTCAGCCAATGAGATGTTCGTCTGCATGATGTAGTTGACGGCGCAGATGCTGATCCAGCTGATGCCGGCCGCCTTGAACAACAGGACGTTGAGCTGGTAGCCGTCGGCGAACACATGGCGGTGGTAGACGTCGGCGACACGTGAGCAGAACACCCAGATGATCGCGCACACCGCCGCATACAGATACGGGTTGATCGTGACGTTCCACTGCAGACGGGTCGTGAAGACGCGCATCTCCTTGTACATCGCCATGACGCCCAGATTCACGCAGAAGAACACCAGCGCGTCGAACGCCATGAGCGCAAGGTTCATGACGAATCGCCACTGCAGCACCTTGGCGGATTGACGATCGACCTGCTGTGCCAGCTGCGCGTCGCGCTGCGTTCCGCTCATCGCTCTCCCTCTGATGAATCCGACATTGCCATCCGATGCGTAAAACGGCGTCGCATCACCGCGCGGATCGTCCGATCTGCGCGCATACGAACATTCATCATAACGCGGACCATGTTCAGCGATGGCGTGTTCCACACAGCATCTCCACGGTCGCCCCCGCCCCGCCGCCGTTTCTCGAATAGTGAATAAGGGAGTGCCCTCTGTCTAATATTGAGACAAGGTATCTCAACTACGCCGCACATCCGGCGGCATCCATGCGTCCACGAGCACCCATGAGCGTCCGCGCACCGTGCGCCTTCATCAGCCCCGTGCCCATACGTCCCACGCATGGCGGCGGATGTCGATTCGAAGGAGGCCACTATGGCAGCACAGACGGAGCATGTCGAGGATGGGGACGACGTGATCGAGGAGACGACGGTCGTCACTCCGAGCGAGGAGGACGACATCCAGACCGGCGAGATCGATGCCGTGACCACGCAGGACGAGGTCGACGACGACATCGAGGACGACGAGCTCCATCAGTTCGAACGCCGCATCGACGAGATCCTCGCCACCGGCGAACTCGACGAGACGCTGCGCGTCATCGACGAGAAGGGCGTCGCGCAGGTGCTGCCGGTGCTCGACAACGAACCGATCTCGCATCTGCTCGACGGCATCGAGGAGATCGGCGGCCGCGCGAACGTCTTCGTGCGCACCGCGGACGGCATCGCCGTGCTCAACGTCGTCGAATACAGCCCGCAAAGCCAGGACGGCGACGCGCAGTCGGCCGATGACACCCCCACCGGCGAGACGCCGGTCGTCGACGACGACACAGTGGGCATCGAGGAAGACTGACACAAGCCGCGGCCGCGATGGCCGCAGACGACGAGAACCTAGGAACGCATGGCAGCACACGGACAGCAGGAGCATCCACAACACGAACAGGCCGGCAGCGACGGCGCCCCCACCCGCGGCGGTCGCCCATACACACGCGAGGTGCACCACGAGCCGGAACCAGCCACGAGCGCGCATCGCGGACTCGCTGGCCTGTCCACGGTGCTCACGCGCGAACGTGCGTACCGCAACGGCCATCTGACGCGTCCCGCCTTCGTCTCGCTCGCGATCCTGACCTTCATCACCTTCGTCGGCAACTTCACGCAGCTGCAGCTGAGCGCCGCACTGCCGACACTCGTCGACGACTTCGGCATCTCGGTGACGCTCGGCCAATGGATGACATCGATTTTCCAGCTGACGATGGGCGTCATGGTGCCATTGACCGCGTATCTGACGCGGCGCTTCTCCACACGGCAGATCGTCATCACGTCGATGGTCGTATTCACGGTCGGCTCGGTGCTCGCGTGGCTGAGCCCGTCCTTCCCGCTCGCGTTGTTCGGCCGTTTCCTCGAGGCGGCCGGCACCGGCGTCATGTGGCCGGTGCTGCAGATCACCGTCTTTTCGATCTTCCCGCTCGACCGGCGCGGCATGGCGATGGGTGTCGTCGGCATGGCGATGGCTGTGGCCCCGGCGATCGGCCCGACGCTCGGTGGCCTGCAGACCGATATGAACGGCTGGCGTTCGATCTTCCTGACGCTCACCGTCATCGGCTGCATCTCGGTGCTGCTCGCCGTGTTCGGCCTGCATGACTTCGGCGAATCGGACAGGACGGCGCACGCGGACTTCTTCTCGGTGGGACTGTCGATCATCGGCTTCGGCGGTCTCATGTTCAGTTTCACGAACATTCAGGCCTATCCGCTTACGGCCCCGGTCGTCTGGCTGCCGATGGTCATCGGCGTCGCCGGCATCATCTGGTTCGTACTGCGGCAGATCCACAGCGAGAAGCGCTTCAAGGCGGGCAAGACGGGCCGTCCGGCGCTGCTCGACCTGTCGGTGCTGCGCAACGCGCATTTCTCGGTCGGCACGCTTATCGCGGCATTGAGCTTCTTCGCGTTCAGCTCGCTCGTCGTGCTCATTCCGCTGTACATCCAGAACTGCCGCGGCTATACGGCCACAATCAGCGGCCTCGTCATGCTGCCGGGCGCCATCGCGCAGGCGATCGCCCAGTTCTTCGGCGGCCGCGCGCTCGACCGTTTCGGCGCGCGTCCGGTCGCGATGGTCGGCACGATGCTGCTGTTTCTCGGCACCGCGATGATGAGCATGATCGGCATGCACACCTGGATCTGGTACATCTCGATCTGTCAGTTCATCCGGCAGATCGGCATGGGCTTCGTCATGATGCCGGTCACCACCTGGTCGCTCAACTGCCTCAAGCCCTCCGAAGTCTCCGCGGGTTCCGCCGTGACGAACACGGTGCGGCAGATCGCCGGCGCGATCGGCTCGCCGGTCATGATCCTGACGATGTATTCAATCGCCGCCGCACAGCTGTCCGCAGGCCGTTCCGAAATCGCATCGAACATCATCGGCATCGAATGGGCGCTGCGCATCAGCGCGATCATCAACTTCGTCATGATCCTGCTCGTCGTCTTCGGCGTCAAGGGCGAGGATGCCGGCTCCACCCGCGAAGCGGTGCGCCGGGCACTGCACCATGAGCAGGACGGCAAAGCCGCTGCAGCCTCTGCGAAGTAGCACGGCTCGCTACGCCTTGCCCATCGCCGTGAGCACGATGAGCACCAGGTTGAGCAGCACGATCACGGCGCATACGGCGAGGCAGATGATGTGCTTCACCGTGCCGTCGGCGTATTTGCCCATGATCTCGCGGTCATGGGTGTAGCGCATCAGCGGGATGAGCGCGAAGGGGATGCCGATCGAAAGCACCACCTGTCCGATGATCAGCGCCTCGGTCGGATTGTTCGCGAAGGCGAGCACGACGAGTGCCGGCACGAGCGTCACGATGCGGCACGCCCACATCGGCACCTTCACCCGTAGCAGCCCCTTCATGATCTCCGAGCCGGCGTAGGTGCCGACCGACGTGGAGGACAGCGAGGACGCGAGCAGCCCGATCGAGAAGATCGTGCCGATGGCCGGGCCGAGCATCTGCGTGATCGCATGCTGCGCGCCTTCGATCGTGTCGGTGCCATCCATCCCGTACAGCGAATTCGCCGCAATGACGAGCAGCGCGATGTTCACGGTGCCGGCGATCGCGAGCGCCCAGACGACATCGATGCGGCTGCCGTGCATCATCTCGGGCACGCTCGGCCGGTCGATGCCTTTGCCGAAGTGGTCGTTGACGAGTGTCGAATGCAGATAGATCGCGTGCGGCATGACCGTCGCACCGAGCATCGATGCGGCCATCAGCACCGAGGAGCCGTCCGAGAAGCGCGGCACGAGCCCTTCGGCCACCGCGAGCGGGTTCGGCGGGTCCATGAACAACCCTGCGATGAAACCGAAGGTGATGACGAGCAGCAGTCCGATGACGAGCCGCTCGAAGATCTTATGCGTCTCACCGCCTTGGAAGAGCAGCAGCAATGTGGAGACGGCGCCGATGATGCACCCGCCGAGCAGCATCGGTATGCCGAACAGCAGGTTGAGCGCGATCGCGCCGCCGATCACTTCGGCCAGATCGGTGGCGATCGCGATCACTTCGGCCTGCATGAAGAACAGAAAACGCCCGGTCGTCCCCATGCGCTCGCCGAGGATCTGCGGCAGGCTTTTGCCGGTCACGACGCCGAGCTTCGCCGCTTGGTATTGGATGAGCACGCTCATGCAGTTCGCCACGACGAGCACCCAGACGAGCATATAGCCGTATTTCGCACCGGAGGTGAGGTTCGCGGCGACGTTGCCGGGGTCGACGTAGGCGACCGCCGCGACGAATGCCGGTCCGAGCATGCTGGCGAGCGCATGCGTCGCCTTCTCCGGCTTGCCTTCGTCCTTGCGTGCGATGGCGATGTCCTGCGCGGCCTCCGCGTCGAGTTCGAGCGTATCGATGTCCACCGGCTCCTGAACGCCATCCGCCGTGCCATCCGGTTTCGTTTCGCTTCGCCGTGCCATCACCGCTCCTCGTCGCCTCGTCCTATCAAGCAGTCCTAGAGGACCAACATAACGAATCGGCGTCTGTTCGCGGCTCGCTCAATCGTCGTCGTCATTCCTCGGGCACCGCCTGCCCGGGGCAGCTGTGCAGCACGCCAAGCATCGCGCGTTTCTCCTGTGTGGTGACCGTCAGCCCGTATTTGTCCTTGACGCCGATCTGCCGTGCGACGTACTCGCAGCGGTATCCGCTGTTCTCCGGTAGCCAGTAGGCGGCGGACGCCGAGGATTTCTCCTGGTTCGCCGCACCGTCCACGGCGATGAGGTTGTACATATCGTTGCCGAACTCGTAGCGTTTCTTCGCGCTCCAGGCGCTCGCACCCGACTGCCACGCGTTCTGCAATGCCACGACATGGTCGATCTGCACGGCGGCGCTCGTGTCCCTGCCCCGCTGGAAATGGATCTCGTCGCCGGTGTACGGATCTTCGAGGACGCCCGACTGGACCTTGCAGCTGCCGCGCTGCGTGTAGCGCACGTCGTCGAGGTCGCGGCCCAGCACGTCGTCGCGCACGTCACAGCCGTTGCCGTCGACGTCGGTCTGCCGGTAGCCGAATTTCTCGCGGTCGTAGCCGCGCGACGACGGATGGTCGTCGACGGCGAGCGAGTCGAGCGTCTGCGCAGCCGTACCCGTCGCACGGTATCTGCCGGTCATCTCGGCGAGCTTCGGGCTGACGCGGGGCAATACAAGGCCGATCGTCACACCGATGACGATGAGGATGACGAGCAGGATGAGCATACGTTCGAACAGGCCGGCGCCGTTGATGTACTTGCGGCCGAAATGCTGGGAGCGTCTGCGTGTCATGCCATTACGTCTACGCGTTCCCGTCTGCGAACGCAAATCGCCGGCCCCGTCATCGCCGCGCGGCCGCGCGCACCGACTGCCGCACGATCAGATCGGCCGGCGCGAGCCCGACGCCGTGTCTGGAGATCGCGTACCCCGGCTCGTCGCGTTCGCCGAGCAGATACAGGATCTCCTTCATCGCCATCGTGCCCAGATCGTCGAAGTCCGGCCGCACCGTCGTCAACGGCGGGTAGAGGTTGTCCACGCCGGGCATGTCGTCGAAGCCGGTCACGCTCACGTCGTGCGGCACGCGCAGGCCATGCTCGTACAACGCGCGCATGACGCCGATCGCCATCACGTCGTTCGAGCATACGACGCAGGTCGGCAAGCGTCCGCCGTTCGAGCCGATGTTGTCGAGGATGTGGTTCATCCGCCGGTACGCCGCAGCCGACTCCCATGCCCCGCACTGCACGGTGATCGAGTTGACGGCGCGGGCGACGCACAGCTTGTTCCATGCGGCGAGCCGAGTCGCCGCGTCGCGCCAGTCGGTGTCGCCGGCGAAGAACAGCACGTTGCGGTGCCCGTAGTTGCGGATGAGCTCGATCACCGACGCCATGCCGCCCCATTGGTCGACGCCGGCGATCGAGATGCGCCGCCGTTCGCGCACGCCCGGCAGCCGCAATCCCTCCTGGACGCTGACCGCGCCGTGCGTCGACGTGACGATGACGCGCGGCTGGCGCACGCGGGCTCGGCATGCCGCCTCGAACATGCCATCGGTCGGCGTGAGCATCAGGAAAGCGTCGACGTCCTGCTGTTCGAAACCGGCGCACAGTTCGTCGAACTCCCGCTGCGTGCATGCGGCCTCGTGCACGAGCGCGACCGAGATGAATATGCCGTGGGCGCGAGCGACCGTTTCGATCGCCGACATCGCCCTGACGGCGCCGTAGAAGCGCTGCCCCCCTGCGATGAGCCCGATCGTGCGCGAACGGTGGGAGGCGAGGGCGCGTGCCGAATTGCTTGGCCGGTAGCCGAGTTCGGCGATGGCGGCGTTGACCTTCGCGCGCGTCGCGTCGGCGACATTCGGTGAATCGTTGATGACGCGCGAAACCGTCTGGTGACTCACGCCGGCGAGTTTCGCCACGTCGAAGATCGACGGCCGTTTCGCCCGTGCACGCGTCGTCATCAGCGTCCTTGGTATTCTTCGGCGAGTGCATCGAGCCGCGTGCGGAAGCGCGGCCAGTCGGTGCGCATCGCCGTAAGCAGCTTATGGCCGGGGACTTCGTCGATCGCGACCCATTCGATCTCCATGCTTTCGTCGTCGTTCGCCTTCGGATGCACGACGTGTCCCGGCTTTTCGAACGCGAAGACCGTCGTGTAGGACCACGGGCCGTGGTCCTCGCAGTAGGAGCCGACGACCTCGATGTCCTCAGGCGTGATGTTCGCCTCCTCGTTGGCTTCGCGCAACGCGCCCTCCAACGTCGATTCGCCGTCGGCGATCGCGCCGCCCGGGATGCCCCAGGTGCCGCCTTCAGCGCTCCATTCGGCGCGGTGCTGCATGACGATGTGCGTGACGTTGCCGGTCGTCCCATCACGGCGCGCGAGCAGCACGCCGGCGGCGCCGTTGAGTCCCCAATGCCTGCGGCCGCATGCGCATTCGACCCAGCCGTCGCCCGGTTGGCGCACGTTCGTCTTCGGCGCCTTCGCCGAGGATTCCTGGAATCGCTCGTCTCGTGTCACGTTCCACAAATCGGTCCATTCGACGCCCATGCGTTCGACGAGTTCGCGCGCCAACGGCAGACTCAGTCCGATAATGCCGCTCGGCGCGCCGGTGATCGAATCGATGAACGCGCCGCCGAGACCGTCCAGTGTGAAGGAGCCGGCCACTTCGAGCGGCTCGCCAGAGGCGATGTAGCGGTCGATCATCGTTTCGGTGAACTCGCAGAACGCCAGCGTCGCCATGCTCGCCGCGGTTTCGACACGCCCGGTGGCGAAGTCAATCAATGTGTGCCCGGTCCACAGTTCGCCGGTCGCGCCGCTCATCGCCCGCAGGCGTTCGCGCGCGACGGCCTCGGTGTGCGGCTTGCCGTACGCGTGGCCGTCGAGCAGGAACATCGAGTCGCAGCCGAGGATCAACGGGCCGACCTTGCGGTCGGCGAGACCGCCGGTCGTATCGATCGGTTCGCATTCGGTCGGGATGTCGACGCCGGAGAAATCGCGCGTCTGCGCCGACGCGATGGCTTCGGCCGTGTATTCGGCGGCCGGCGACCCCGCGTCGGTCACCATCTGCTCCGCGGCCACTTCGAGCGGACGGCCGATGACGCGTTCGCCGGTGGCCTCCGAGGCTGTGCGCACGACGTTGCGGTAGATCTCATAGACGGCCATCGCCTTCGCACGGGACAACGTGCACACTTTGTCGGCGATCGGCAGCTCGTCCACGCTCACGCCCTGCTCCCGCGCCCTGCGCTCAAGCACGGCGTCCTCGTCGACATGCGACACGCGGATCGTCGGACAGATGCCGGCGTTGAACAGCACATCGCGGCGCGGCTGGGACTTGGAAGCGAGAATCAACGGAATGCTCATGCAGTCCACCTTACTGCACATGGCGCATCTCCCCGCATAACTCAACACTTCCAACCTAATCCCAAGCCATGCGCGGCCCCACACCCATGCCTTGCGTCTCCCTCCCCGCACACCTCAACACCTCCAACCTGATCCCAAGCCATGCGCGGCCCTGACCATCCCATTCCCATACCCCGCCTTCTCTTCATTTCGCATAACTCAATATTTCACGCCCAATCTCGAATTATGCGCATCTCCATCTCTCTCACATATTAATTCTCTTCACTCGCACTTCGCATAACTCAATATTTCACCCATATTTGCGAGCTTTGCACCAGCCTCAACTCTTAGCCCCACTTCCCTCGCCGCATAACTCGATATTCCCTTCACAATCTCGATATATGCAATGGACGCACCCTCTCGTCCACGTCATCCCAAGGATTTATGAGCAACGGTGATGCATCTCAGGTAATTCCTGCACTCATTTTGTGTCTATTTGTGCGATTCTTTCCTTAACCAAGACCCCCGCAACCCATTTCTCCATCCCACTCTGTGCATACCTCAATGTTTCACCCAAAATATTGAGATATGCACCTCTCCCCTAGTCCTGCACTCAGCCCTCTCTCCCCGCGCGCCGCGGATCCGCGAGCCGCGCATAGGTCAAGCGCATGATTCTCGGCTGTTCGCCGGTGTGCCGTGCGATTATGCACATGACGCGCATCGCGAGTCGATCCACCGCCTCCTCGGAGTTCAGATCCTGCTGCGTCACCTCGAGTACCTGCCAACCCAGCGCGGCCAGCGCGCCGAGCTTGTCGCGGTCACGCCGATACTGCCTGTAGTCCGAACGATGCTGATCCCCCTGATATTCCAATCCCACCCGATACCGTTCAATCGCGAGATCAACCGTCTGCTCTGCCCGTGAATCATAAGCAGCGCCCGGCACCGCGAAATTGATCGCGAACTCCGGAAGACCGCGCAATTCCAACCGCACCCGCAGCTCGGTCTCCTTGACGGAGGCGCTGCCTGGTTCCGCGATCGCGAGCGCAATCCGGCATCGATGCTTGCCATGGAAACGACGCGCTTCCACGAATGTGCGCAGCTCATCGAGCGTCGCCAAACCGTAACGCTCCATCGATTCCGCGATCTGGACGAGCTGCAGCATCGTCGCGTCCATCGCAATCGATGTCCACGCGGCCGCCGGCTTCAGACAACATATGCCGTTCGCGAGCTGCTGCACGCAATCGTCGGTCAATCCGTTCCACACATGCATGCGCACATCTGACGATGCATGCCGTTCCGCAGCTGTGCGAACCACGACGTGCAGCGCTTCCGCATTCGACGTCCGTTTCGATTTCCTCCCCGGCTTGCGCGGCACCGCGTTATCCCATGCATTGCCCGGTACCGCCAGATCTTCAGGCGTTTCCACTCCAAGCAATCTCAGCGCCGTCGATTTGCAATACACGTATGGAAGATTGGCATCCCTGCAACGGCGCATCATCTGCGCCGTACGCTCCCGCAGATTGGCGCGCAGCATCGGATACGAACGCTGATTCCCATATCCGCGCTGCACAAGACCTTCGTCCATCGGTGCATCCACGGGCACGGCGTCCCACGGATATTCATCATCCGTATACTCCCCATTGGCGCCGAATGTAGTGATTCCCATGCACTCCCCTTTCAAGGATTTCCTGCCCGTACGGGTGTGCCCACCATACGACCGGAGATTCCCTCACACAAACCGATTTCGCACTTCTGGGGAAATGTGGATTCCTCTGCCGATTTCCTCACCGCCTGTGCACAATGCTGTGGATACCCGCACAGCTCAGAAGATGCTCCTCATTCCCGATTGACTCACAGTCCCCACAATGGATTCCCTCCCACTCCCCTTCCTTCCTCCTCCCCACCTATCACCGACCTCTCCGCATAACTCAAGAATGGACCCGTATTCTCGACCTATGCGTCCGCGCTCCGTCATGGATACGTCAATCAGTCATGCCGACTTGACCAATCCGCACATTTGCGAACACGAGCCTTATCAAATAAACCAATTTCTTACATAATTACTTATTTCCGATCATCTCCTATGCGACTCTCTCTCCCTCTCCAATGCATAACTCGATATTTCACTCGAAATATCGAGTTATGCCCCCCACACACACCCACACACCCAAAGCGTTCATCTGCTGAACACCGCCCCCGACTCATGCACATTCATGTGCTATCTCTCGAGGGAGGCCGCGCGCCAGCGCACGCCGAAGAGGATTCCCACGCCGTAGTCCGCGCACATCCGCGCACCTTCGACGGCGTACCATGCATCTACAACCCAAGAAGGTCATCGATGGAAACCACGAGAAACGAACTCAACAAGAACCTCGCACAGATGCTCAAGGGCGGCGTCATCATGGACGTCACGACGCCCGAGCAGGCGCGCATCGCCGAGGACGCCGGCGCATGCGCCGTCATGGCGCTTGAGCGCATCCCGGCCGACATCCGCGCTGCCGGCGGCGTCAGCCGCATGAGCGACCCGGCGATGATCAAGGGCATCCAGGAGGCCGTCTCGATCCCGGTCATGGCGAAGGTCCGCATCGGCCACATCGCCGAGGCGCGCATCCTGCAGGCCATCGAGATCGACTACATCGACGAGTCCGAGGTCCTCTCCCCTGCCGACGATGTCTATCACATCGACAAGAACGAGTTCGCCGTCCCCTTCGTCTGCGGCGCGAAGAACCTCGGCGAGGCGCTGCGCCGCATCGAGGAGGGCGCCTCGATGATCCGCACGAAGGGCGAACCGGGCACCGGCGACGTCATCCAAGCCGTCCGCCACATGCGCACGATGAACAAACAGATCCGCGAGCTCGTCTCGCTGCGCGACGACGAGGTCTATGAGTTCGCCAAGCAGCTCGCCGTGCCGTATGAGCTCGCGAAGTTCGTGCATGACAACGGCCGCCTGCCGGTCGTCAACTTCGCCGCCGGCGGCGTCGCGACCCCTGCGGACGCCGCGTTGATGATGGAACTCGGCGCCGAAGGCGTCTTCGTCGGCTCCGGCATCTTCAAGTCCGGCGACCCGGCGAAGCGCGCCGCCGCGATCGTGCAGGCGACCGCAAACTGGCAGGACGCCGACCTGCTCGCCCGCCTGTCCGAGAACCTCGGCGAGGCGATGGTGGGCATCAACGAGGACGAGATCGAAACGATCATGGCCGCCCGCGGCGAGTGACGGACAGCACCCATGGTTGTTGACGTTTCCTACATCTCCAAAGAGCATTCCGACGGCGTCGATGCCGCGGCGCATGGCGTCACCGGCATCCTCGCCGTGCAGGGCGCCTTCGCCGAACACGCCGCGATGCTCGACCGTCTCAGCGCGCCGTGGAAGCTGCTGCGCGCGGCCGAGGATTTCGACGGTTCCATCGACCGCGTCATCCTTCCCGGCGGCGAAAGCACGACGCAGGGCAAGCTGCTACGTTCCACCGGCCTGTTCGACCCGATCGCCGCGCACATCGCGGCCGGCAAGCCGACCTTCGGCACCTGCGCCGGCATGATCCTGCTCGCCGAACGGCTCGACAACGACCCGAACGTCTATTTCGGCGCGCTCGACGCGACCGTCCGCCGCAACGCGTACGGCCGTCAGCTCGGCTCGTTCGCTACGACCGAGGGTGTGCGGACCTTCGACGCCTACGGCGACCCGAGCGGCGTCATCAGTGATTTCCCGCTCGTGTTCATCCGCGGCCCCTTCGTGGCCGAAGTCGGCCCGAAGGCCCATGTCATGGCGAGCACCGGCGGCAACGCCGTCGCATTGCAGCAAGGCAACATCCTCGCGACCGCCTTCCATCCGGAGATCACCGACGACACCCGCATCCACGAGTATTTCCTGAGTCTGTGATTTCAAGAACTACGAACGACTGAGGGTGGTTCGCGCATTGTATGAACCGCCCTCAGCGCTTTTCACCGTTCGGTGAGGCACGTCCTCACACCACGCGCACTTCGTCGGCGATCTTCATCGTTGATTCCCGGTGCGAGACGAGCACGACGGCGGCGCCGCTTTCCTCGACCAGACCGTTGATCGACTGCAGGATATAGGCCTCGTTGAGCGAATCGAGGCGACTCGTCGGCTCGTCGAACAGATAGAGCCGCGCATCGCGCAGGAACATCCGCGCCAGACCGATGCGTTGACGCTCACCCTCCGAAAGCCGGCCGCCGAGTTCGCCGACCGAAGTCTCGACGCCCTGTGGCAGACTCTCGACGAGCTGCAGCGCCGACGCCTTGCGCAGCGCCTCGCGAATCTCATCATCGTCCGCATCCGGCTTCGCGATGCGCAGGTTGTTCGCGATCGATCCGTCGAACAGATACGTCTCCTGACTCATCATCGTCTGCAGTCTGCGGCGCGTATGCGCATCCACCGACGGCAATGCGTCCCCGGAGAGCGTGATAACGCCCGATTGCGGATCCCAGTACCGCATCAGCAGCTTGAGCATCGTCGACTTGCCGCGCCCGCTCGGCCCTTGCAGACCGAGGATGCCCGACACCGGCACGTCGAGCGTCACGTCGTCGAGCACCGGCGCACCGTCGGCGTAGGCGAAGGTCACGTCGTCCATCCGCATGCCGTCGTACTGCGGCGCGAGCGTGCCATGTTCGACGACCGCGGGCGTCTCATCCATCAACGCGAACAGACGCCGCGCCGACGCGAAGGTCTGCGTCAGGCTCGCCGGCAACGCGCTCAATGCGAGCGTCGGCCCGAACGAACTGACGACGAGCACGAGCGCCGTCACCGCGGACGCCATGTCGGCGTTCGTCGTCAACGCCAGCGCGAGCGTCAGGAACGCCGCGCATGCCGAGACGAGCACGATGATGACGTGGTCGAGTCCGCCGTAGGTCGCGTTGCGTGCGCTGAGCTCGACGCGCTGCGCCCACAGCGCACGCGAACTGCGCTCGATCCGAGACAGCCGCGCCTCGCCCCGTCCGAAGCGGATGATCTGCTCCAGGCCATGCATGTCGTCGAGCACGATGTCGTCCAATCGAGCCGATTCCTTGCGGATGCGGCCTCCGACGCCGTGCA
This sequence comes from Bifidobacterium choerinum, assembly GCF_002761235.1. Taxonomy (NCBI): domain Bacteria; kingdom Bacillati; phylum Actinomycetota; class Actinomycetes; order Bifidobacteriales; family Bifidobacteriaceae; genus Bifidobacterium; species Bifidobacterium choerinum. Next base: position 295,941 of record NZ_CP018044.1, read on the forward strand.
GTGCATCGGCGAACAATTTCGGCACGACGACTCCGATGAACAGATGCGCCACGACGAGCAGCAGCGCGAACCACGGGCTGAGGAACAGCAGCGCGACCGTGTAGATGAGAGTCGTGGAGATTGCGATGACGGTCGGCGAGATCGTATGCGCGAAGAAGATCTCGAGCAGCTCCACGTCGGTCGTGACCATCGAGACGAGGTCGCCCTTGCCTTTGCCGGCGAGCTTCGCCGGCGCGAGCCTGCGCAGCGCCGCGAACATCTTCGCGCGGAACAACGCGAGCAGCCGGAACGCCAGATTGTGGTTCATGTACTGTTCGCCATAGCGCATCGCGCCGCGAACGAGTGCGCAGACGATCATCAGCGCAAGCGCCCAGCCGGCGCTCATCCCCCACACCGGTTTGCCGAAAGCCGTGAACAGCGCCATTGTGCCGAAGACCGGCAGGAAGGTCGCGGCGACGTGGCCGAGTGTGCCGAAGACGCATGCGACGATCATCAGCGGTCGCAGCGAACCGACCTGACCGAGCAGCCGCGCGACGAGCCGCATCGTCGACATCTCGCGCGGCGTATCCTTCTTTGCCGACTTATCCGACGTTGACGTCGACGCGATTGCCGACGAGGCAGGACCGGCGCCCTTCGTGACACGAGTCTGTTCCGTCGGCTGCGCCGCCACGCTTTGCGCATACCGGATTCCCGCGTGTCCTGTGCGCTTGCCGACCCGTTCGACGTCCGTCTGCGCGCGGAACATCGTCGCGTACGTGCCGTCGGCGGCGAGAAGTTCGTCGTGGGTGCCGGTCTCCACGCAGCCGCCGTCGGCGAATACGGCGATGTCGTCGGCGGCGACGGCGTCGGCGAGACGATGCGTGACGAGCAGCACCGTCTTATGCGCCGCGAGCTTGTGCACCGTCTCCATGATGAGCCGTTCGCTGTCCGCGTCCACCGAACTCGTCGCCTCATCGAAGATCATGATCGGCGTATCGCGCAGCAATGCGCGCGCCACGGCGACGCGCTGGCGCTGGCCGCCGGAGAGATTCGCCGCGTCCTGTTCGATCCGCATGTCCAATCCGTCGGGTTGCGCGTCGATGAGGTCGAGGATGTGGGCGTCGGCGAGCGCACGCCGCAGTTCGTCGTCGGTCGCGTCCGGTTTCGCCATCAGCAGGTTGTCGCGCAGCGTGCCGGCGAACAGATGGCTGCGGGCGCCGACGATCGACACCGCATGCATCAGCGCGTCCTCGCTGCAGTCGCGCAGTTCGACCGTCGTATCGCCGGCGACGAAGCGCAGCGAGCCGCTGTACCCTTCGAGTTCGCCGGCGATGAGCGCCGCCAATGTCGATTTTCCCGATCCCGATGCGCCGACGATCGCCGTCAGCGAGCGCGCCGCCATCGTCAATGTGACGTCATGCAGCGCCGACTTGGCGGTGTCGTCGCTGCCGTAGGCAAATCCGAGCGCTTCGGCGCGTACGCCGAGATCGGTGTCGGCCGGCAATGTCTGCGTGCCATAGGTCGGCCCGGGTACGTCGAGCAGCGCGAAGATGCGTTTACTGGAGGTCATGCCGTTCATCGCGACATGGAAGTACGAACCGAGCTGGCGCAGCGGCAGGAAGAAGTCGACGGCCATCAGGATGACGAAGAGGACGCCGGACAGGCCGAGCAGCGGATCGGCGAGGCGTGGCTCCGAGACGAGCAGGTCGCCGAAGGCCTGATTGCCGCCGTGCATGAACTGCCAGACGGCCACGAAGATGCCGGCCGCCGCGCCGCCGTAGGCGACGACGTCCATAGCCGTCAGCGAGCGCAGCTGGATCTGCAGCACGCGCATCGTCATGACGCGGAACTCCTCCGCCTCGCGGTTCATTTTTTCGGCCGCGCGGCCGTCCGCGTCGAAGGTCTTGAGCGTCTCGAGCCCCTGCAGGTCGTCGAGGAACACGGCGCCCATGTCCGTGTATTTGCCCCAGTATTTGCGGAAGGTCTTCGCCGTGCGCATCGCGATGAGGCCGACGATGATGACGATGAGCGGCGCGCAGACGAGCAAGGTGACGGCAGTCGGCATGTTGACCGGCGCGATGACGGTGAACAGCGTCAGCGGCGCGAGGATCGCGAAGCCGAGCTGCGGCAGGAACAGTTCGAAGAAGCTCTGCACCTGATCGACGCCTTCGCCGGTGAGCTGCACGACGTCCGACGTGCGCACATGCTGCGCATACGACGGTCCGAGCGACAGCATCTTCCTGTACAGCTGCGAGCGCAGGCCGAGTTTGACGCGCTCGGCCGCCAACGTGCCGAGTTTCGTCGCGAGCCTATGCGCGACGAAGCGCACGACGGCGATGACGAGGAACACGACGACCGATAGCCAGAACTCCGTGACGTCCGCCGCGAACGCAAGGTCGTTGCCCGCGTAGCGGACGAGTGGCGCGACGATGCCGACGATGCTCGCCGCGAGCGCGATGTCCGCGAGCAGCCCGATCCACAGGAAGACGATCTTGCCTACGACGAGTTTCCTGACTCCCGGTACGAGCGTGAAGAGCCGCTTGTCGACCATCGTTCCTCCTGAGCTTCGATTGTTCGTTCATCGGTGCGCGATGCGAGACCATTCGCCAATCTAGCAGCATCGCGCCGTGCTGAACAGAGGTGCTTGGCGGCTTTTTCGTGAGGCCGGCCACGTTCGGGGCACCGCGCATCGCTTGTCCATTCACACAAAGTGGTTCTCGCGATTCTTGTTTCTTCGTACAATGCCGCGCCGCGTGCATGCAGGTTACGATGGCGTAGCTTACGCGAACGTTTTCAGGACAGGACCCTCCATGCTTACCGAATACACGACGCCCGGTGCGGCGCTCACCGTCTCCGATTCCGCGACCGTCTACTCGATGCTCACCGACCGCATCGCCGCGACCGGCCCCGACCTTCCGCTCGTGGAGCATAAGAACACCGACGGCGCATGGACGACGATGACGGTCGGCGATTTCAATGATCGCGTCCGCGCGATCGCGAAGGGACTGATCCAGTTCGGCATCGCGAAGGGAGACGCCGTCACGATCTTCTCGGCGACACGCATCGAATGGGGGCTGTTGGATTTCGCGCTCGCCGCAATCGGCGCCGTGACGGTGCCGATCTACGACACCGACTCCCCCGCGCAGGCGCAGCGCATCCTCAACGACGCCGACGTGAAGCTCGCGGTCGCCGACAACCAGCAGCGTTTCGACGCGCTCGATTCGGTGATCGACGCCTGCCCGACGCTCGAACGCATCCTGATGCTCGACGCGAAGGCGCTTGAAGCGCTTGAGGGCCTCGGCGTCATGGTCTCCGACGAGGAGCTCGACGAACGCATCGCCGCCGTACGCGCCGACGACCTGGCGACGATCGTCTACACGTCGGGATCCACCGGCACGCCGAAGGGCGTCGAGCTGACGCATAGGAATTTCACGAGCATCACGCGTTCGGCACAGCAGTGCATGCCGAAGGTCATCGAAGGCGAGGCACGGCTGCTGCTGTTCCTGCCGCTCGCGCATTGCTTCGCGCGCATGATCCAGTACTTCACGATCGCGTCCGACGAAGGCGTCGTCGGCTATCTGGGCGACACGAAGACGCTGCCCAAGGACATGCAGGTCTTCCAGCCGACCTTCGTGCTCGCCGTGCCGCGCGTGTTCGAGAAGGTGTACAACGCGGCATCGCGCAAAGCCGGTACCGGTTGGAAAGGCCGCATGTTCCTCAAGGCGGCGGCCGCGGCGATCGATTGGTCGAAGATGGAGCAGGACGGCGTCAAGTCGACGCTCAGGCAGCGCGCCGAACATGCGAAGTATGAGACGGCCGTCTACCGCACGATCCGTTCGGCCTTCGGCCCCCGAATCAAGTATCTCGCGTCGGGCGGCGCGCCGATCAGCGACGACCTACTGCATTTCTTCAACGGTATCGGCATTCCGATGATCCAGGGCTACGGCATGACCGAAACGGCGGCCCCGTTCGCGTTCACGCGCGTCGAGGACCTCGCGATCGGTTCGGTCGGCCAGCCGGTGCCCGGCTCGTCGGTGCGCATCTCCCCGGACGGCGAACTCGAAGTGCGCGGTCAGAATGTGTTCCGCGGCTACCACAACCTTCCAGAGAAGACGGCCGAGGCGCTCACTGAAGACGGATGGCTGCGCACCGGCGACCTCGCACGGATCGACGACGAAGGCCACATCACGATCACCGGCCGCGCGAAGGACATCATCATCACGGCCGGTGGCAAGAACGTCTCCCCGATTCCGATGGAACAGCAGATCGGCACATGCCCGATCGTTGAACACGCCGTCGTCATCGGCGACGGCCGTCCATTCGTCTCCGCACTCATCACGCTCGACCCGGAGGGCGTGGCGAGCTGGCTGCCGACGCAGAAGCTGTCCACCGACCTGACGACCGACGAGGTCGCCGCACTGCCGGAGACGGCCGCCGAGATCCAGCGCTACGTCGACCTCGCGAACGCCGACGTCTCACGCGCCGAATCGGTCAGGAAATTCGCCGTACTGCCGGTGCGGCTCACCCAGGACAACGACTGCCTGACACCGTCGCTCAAGGTCGTCAGACCGAAAGTGAACGAGGCGTTCAAGGAAGTCATCGATGGGGAGGTGTATGCGGGGAAGCGGTGAGATCACGGTTCTGTTGCCGAAGAAGCACCATTACATCATTGAAACGATCAGATCACACTATGTGCACACGATGTATGCGCAGCAGCTGACGACGACGGAAGAGGTTCTCCGCGACCTGGCTCCATCCTATCTTCCCCAGTGGCATACGCTGATTAACAAACGGAGCGTGCATATCTTCAACGTGATGATCATGGATCGCGCACACTTCGATGCATACTACGAATGGCTGTTCCCCATCCTGTTCGAGATCACCGATCGCCTCAATCCAAAACAATACGGTGCGTTCCATGCTCGCTATCCTGGACGCATCAGCGAGATGCTGCTCAACATATGGAGCATGAAGAACGACATCGCCGCCGGCAAGCTGTCCACGACGTTCATGGAACGCGTCAACTGGTGGAAAACTGGTGGAGAAAGGGCACGAGCTCCGTGCAGGCGAAGTTCTTCAATAAGCGCTATGTGGCCAGCTTCTGAACATGCCGCATCCACACCTCGGACCAGCACATACCGGCCGATCCGGATATCCGGATTGGCCGGTAATCTTGTCTATGACCAATTCCGGTCTGTCGACTGGCGCCACAGCCCGAAAGGACACTCCGTATGAAGGTACTGTTCGTGTGCACCGGCAACATCTGCCGCTCTCCGATGGGCGAACTCATGTTCCCGCTGTTCTTCCACGACGACTCGATTGTCACGGACAGCGCCGGCGTCCAGGGCCTCGTCGACAGCCCTATCGACCCATCCAGCGCGCGACTCATGCGGGCGGACGGCATCGACCCTTCCGCATTCCGCTCCAAACGCCTCACACCCCAACTCGCGATGGGCAGCGATCTCATCCTGTGCTTCACCGAACACCAACGCGCGAAGATCGTCGAACTCGCCCCACGCATACGCAGCCATACCTTCCTGCTGACCGACTTCGCCGACCTGTGCGACTACTGCGCGAAGAATGGCCTGATCGAGGGCGACACGCTCGAGGAGCGTCTCGATTCGGTGCTCGCGAACGCGTCGCTCGTACGCCCGATGCTGCCGCCGGTCCATGACATCGACGACCCCTACCGCAAGGACTTCCCCGCCTTCGAAACCGCGCACCAACAGATCGGCGAAGCCTTCGCGACGATCGCCGCCGCGCTCGAACCGGCCAAAGGCGCACACGCAGGCTGATCGATCAATGTGCGAGCAATGTATCGGCGATCCTTCGGATGATCTCGGCATCCACCTGCTCGTCGAATTTGCGCGCGAACAGCTGCGGTGACGCCATAAGCTCATCAAAATCCTGCGCATGGAACACGTAGGGCGCACCACGCTTCCAGTCGATGTACCGAAGATTGTCGCCACGGCCGTCGCCGTTCGGATCGTACAGGCGCTCCGCAAACGGCGAATTGAGTGCCATCGTCTGGATGAACAGCTCGTCCGAGCAGTAGCTCGATCGGAACGTGCGCTCCACCAGCGGCTCCTGCTCAATCAAATAGCGGCCGAACTCCGCCGTGATGCTGAACCATTGGCTTCCTTTACCAATCTCCTTGAACCCCGAGCCTTTGAGCCGGTCCACATGCAGCAGCTTCTGTGCCTTGCTCAGCACCCGCGTCGGAAAATCGTCCTCCCTACCCGTGCGCTCCTGCCATGGATGATGGATGGCGATGCGCTCCTTGATGGCATCCATGTGCCCGTCATTGACGCTGCGGTAGACAAAAGCGATAAATTCCTTGCCGTCATGCTGCTGTAGGAAGCGACAGATCTCGTCGTTGGTCTTGATCGGCAGGTCGGCGCCGGACAGCAGATGCAGATAACCGTATGGCTCGCCGGATTCCAACGCCGCATGGATGAGCCTCATCTCGCAGCGCACCTGACTGTAACCACCCCATGCCACTGGAATCGGCTCCACGATCGTGAGTGTGGATCTGTGCATATAACGCCTCAGATCGGGTACCGCGGCGCGCGGCGTCTTCGCGTCGATATGCAGATACAGGTCGTTGCGATCGTCGTCGAGCAGCCTCAGCAATGTGCCGAGTTGATCGAAATTGTTGTAGGCCATGATGAGATATGCGTGACGCATGATGCCGCCCCCCGTTCAGCCCAGATGGTCGAAGGCCCACCGCGCCGGCGCGAAGGCGCCGCGGTAGAGCATGAGCTTGAGATACCCTTTGGGATTCAGTCCACGATGCACGCCGGCGGCACGCAGATATGCACGATAACGGCAATAGTTCGCGCGCACCTCGGCAAGCGGCATCGCCCCGGCCGAGGCCATAATCTTCTCGTTGAGGTAGAACACCGTGCCGACCGTCTCCCGATACAGATGCACAGGCTCCACATGCGCTAATGCCTGGCAGGCGTCGGTCGCATACTCGTGCACCGTCCAGATGTCGTTGAGCTTGCTCTGCGAGAGCTTCGTCTGCAGACTGCCCGCACGGGCCATACGGTAGAAATACAACGGCGCGTGCACGACGGCTACGCGATTCGACGTGCAGATTGCATCGGTGACGGCGGGATAATCCGAGCAGGTGCGCAGCTGCGGGATCGTCATCGACTCCATCGTGGCACGTGTGAACATCTTGCCCCACAGTTCCGGCCGTATCGAATGGTCGTCGTCGACGAAGAAACGGTCGCAGAGCCTCGAAGCGGCCTCCCGACGCCCGATGACCTCTTCGAGCATGCTGTCCGGCGCGGAAGCCGGCGGTTCGGAGCCGTCCTCGAAGTTCTGAGCCCGGCAGACGGCCATGTCCGCGTCGTGTTCCGTCACCGCTCGCACAAGGCGCTCAAGATACGCGGCGTCCAGCATATCGTCCGGATCGGCGAAGGTGATGAGCGTCCCCCTCGCCTTCGCGAGCGCGGAGCGACGCGCCCCCGCGACGCCCTGGTTCTCGGCGCTGAACAGACGGATGCGCGGATCCTTCGCGGCCACCCGCGCGCAGATCGCGGACGTGTCGTCGTCGGATCCGTCGTCCCATGCGACGATCTCGTAATCCCCATAACTTTGCTTCGCCATGCATGTGAGAAAATCAGGGAGATATTGCGCCACGTCATGCATCGGAACAATGACCGAAACTGCGGGATCTGCACCCTTCTGCATCCATTGACCTTCCTGCTAGCTGTCGCTTAATCAGCTTATCATCGACACATGCGCTTTTACGACCGGATCGTGCACGCCATCGGCTTTAATCGAGTCCATAAACTCAAGCATCTTCGTAGATATCATGACGGATTGAAGATGCACCACCATGAGTTCCTGACCCTGCCCGACACTCGCGTCTGCGTTCTGGTCGGTTCGGCCGACTACGGCAACATCGGCGACATCGCGATCTCCGAAGCGCAGCTGGCGTTCCTGCACGACCATTTCCCCGGTACCGTCATCGACATCATCGGCATGCGTTTCCTCGAATACCGCCGCGCGCTCGAGCGGCATCTGACTCGTCGCGACGTGCTGTGCTTCCAGGGCGGCGGCAACATGAACGACCTGTACCCATGGTTCGAATATGAACGCTGCGAGGCGCTCGCCACCTTCCCGCACATCCGCAGCGTCATCATGCCGCAGACAATCCACTACAGGGATTGGCGTTCACCGCTGCTGCGCTACTCGCAGAAGGTCTACGCGCGCTGCACCGACCTGCATATCTTCGCCCGCGAGCGCCGTTCCGAGGAACTGATGAAGCGCACCTATCCGCATGCGGACGTGGAGCTTGTGCCGGACATCGTGCTCACGCTCGACCCGTCCTCGTTCATCGAGGGGTCGCCGATCCGTGACGGCATCACCGTCATTCTGCGCTCCGACCGCGAGCGCAGCCTCGACGATCAGGCGCGCGCCCGCATCGAGGATATCGTCAGGGCCCGCGGGATGCAGGTGTCCCATACCGATACGGCGAGCAGCGCCAACCATCTGACGGCTGACGACCGCAGGCGCATTCTCGGCGGCATGCTCACGACCTTCGCGTCGTCGCAGGCCGTCGTCACCGACCGTCTGCATGGCATGGTGTTCGCGGCGATCACCGAGACGCCATGCGTCGTGTTCGCGAACAACAACCATAAAATCCAGGGCGTCTACCAGTGGATCAAGGATCTGCCGTACATCCGTTTCGTCGACGACGTGGATGAGCTTCCCGACGCGCTCAACGCCGTCATGGAAGCGCCGGCCGCCTATCCGCGCGAACGGATGCTTGAACATTTCCGACCGCTCATCGAGGTGCTGCGGTGAGCGAGAGGGGAAACGACACGGCGGTGAAAGGCGACGTGCCGGATATGGCAGGGCGCAAGGACGGCCATGAGGTCATGGAGCGGCTGACGAAGCCGGAGTCGACGAATCCGGCGAACAAGTACAAGAATCTGCTGCTCAACATCGGCCTGTTCGCGCTCAATACGGTCGCGACGAAGCTGATCGCCTTCCTGCTGGTGCCGCTGTACACGTATTACATGACTTCCGGCGAGTTCGGCGTCACGGACATGTCGACGACGGTGATCAGCCTCGTCATGCCGTTGGCCACGTTGTCGATCTCGGAAGCCACGATGCGTTTCGCGCTCAATGACGAGGAGCACAGCAAGAGCTACATCACGGTGGGCTTCATGATGGTGTCGTTCAGCTGCCTCATCGTGCTGTGCTGCCTGCCGCTGCTCAGGCTGCAGATCTTCGGCGGCCTGGACCATTACCAGTGGTTCTTCTTCATCTCCTATGTCACGAACGCCTTCCAGATGCTGCTCAACAATGTGGCGCGCGCCGTGAACGAAATCAAGATCATCCCCGTCGCCTCCGTCGTCACCGCGTTGTCCACCGGCCTGTGCGCGTGGCTGTTCATCGGCGTCGTGCATGGCGGTGTCGTCGGCTATTTCTGGTCGATGATCATCGGCAATGCGCTGGGCATCCTGTTCTATCTGTTCGGCGCAAGGCTGTACCGTTTCGTCTCGTTCATCACCTTCGCACGGATCAAGGCGAATCTTCAGGTGATGCTGCGCTATTCGCTGCCGCTCATCCCGAACGCGCTGTTCTGGTGGGCCGGCACGAGCATCAATCGTTTCTTCATCACGTCGATGCTCGGCATCGCCGCCTCCGGCCTGTTCGCCGTGGGCACCAAGATCCCGACGCTGCTCAATCTCGTCTGCGGCGTCTTCCAGCAGGCGTGGACGCTGTCCGCGTTCCAGGAGTACAAGCGCACCGACATCTCGTCGTTCTTTACGAAGATCTACCGCATCTTCCAGTCCGGCATGGTCCTCGCCTCCTCCGGCATCATCCTGATCACCCCGTGGATCGCCGGCTTCATGCTGCAGAAGGAGTTCTATACGGCGTGGACGCTCGTTCCCGCTCTGCTCGTGGCGTTCTATTTCAATACGCAGAACGCGTTCTACGGCACCGTGTACACGTCGAGCATGCATACGACGACATTGTTCACGACGACGATCTGCGGCGCGCTGACGATCGTGGCCGGCACCTATTTCCTCATCCCTCCGATGGGTCTGATGGGCGCATGCGTCGCGATGGCGCTCGGTAACTTCATCGTGCTTGTGCTGCGCATGATCTTCGCGAAACGGCTCATCGTCGTGCAGGTGCATTGGGTGACGGTGCTGCCGTCGATGCTGCTGATGATCGCACAGGCGGTCGTCATGACGACGCAGCCCGCCTCCTACATGCTGTGGTCGGCGGTCATCTTCGTCGCCATCGCGATCATCCAGGCGATCGACTTGACGCCCACGGCGAAGGAACTCTACGCAAGAATGCGCCAAGGTCGCTCGCAGTCGGCCTGACGATTCCCCTTCACTCCGTCGAATCCACAGTGCCGCCCTCTGGCGCTGTGCGACGCACGCGACGGCCCCGCACGGCCGCCGCCAGACGATCGAACCAAGCACCCCGACGTCGGTCCACGGTGAGGCGGAACAGGCCCTGACGCAGCAGATCCAGCGCCAGACACACCGTGAACACCATCAGGATGACCAATGCGCCGGCGATGATCGGGTGCGCGGAGCCATAGACCTTCTGCAGCGGCAGATATGTCGTCCAGCACCGGAAGATCGGCGGATAGAAATGGATCAGATACACGCCGAACGCCGAGGCGGCGAGGACGTTGACGAATACGCTGTGGAATCGGCGGCGCAGCGCCAGCAGCATGATGCCGGCGCCGATCATCATCGACGGCAGCCGCCAGTGGTCGAAGATGAACATCTGCATGCCGGCCATCCGTCCCGTGGCCATGAATATGGCGTTGGCCGCCAGCAGATACACCAGTTCGATGACGATGCCAGCGCCGATCAGCGCCCAGCATGAGCGCACGTCCAGTTCCCGCATATGCCAGCGGTAGTAGCTGATGAGCACATACCAGTAGATGAACACGAAGACATTCGCGTCGATCAGGCCGAACTCCACGTGAGGCACCAATCCCCCGACGCCCCACACGACGAGGCAGACGGCGGCGAGCTGCCCGTGCCGGCGCTTCGACAGCCGCCGCAGACCGTCGTTGAGGAACGGCAGCAGCACGAGGAACAACGCGTAGGCGGACGCGTACCACCACAGATTCGTGCTCAGCGGAAACACGCTGCGCACCGCCGTCATCGGCAAGCCATCGCCCACATAGACGCCTCCATGATGCAGCACCAACGTGACGGCCAACAATGTGATGCTCCAGAACAGCAGCTGCCGTTCGAGGATCCAGACGCGACGCAGGCCGCTCGTCAGCGTATGCTCACGGTCCATCAGGAACCACACGGACATCGCAAAGAACATGAAATTGGCGACCCAGCCGCCACCCATATAAACGAACTGATAGACGAACTTCGCGACGGACATCGGCTGCTGCGCCAACCATCCGCCGCCACCCACATAGACGTAGTGGTATCCGACGACCATCAGCATCGACACAAGTCGCAGCAATTCCACACTGGAATTGCGTCGTGTGACCGTATGCTGCGCGCTACGGTGGCGTCCCCTCATGTTCTCCTCGTCGTTCTCCGTCGTCATCACAACGCCTTTCTCAGACTGCCCACCGCCGTGGCATACTCCTTGCGACGCATCAAACGCAACGGTAGATGGAACAGACCATCCCACACATAGCCACGCAGCCGTTTGAGCAACGCCTTCTTCTGCTCATGTTCCCCAGCGGGAACCTCCAGTCGCTTGACCGATTCGATGATGACACCGGCGCCACGCATGACATCAAAGCGCGCACAATCGAGCATCGTCGGAGCGACGTCCCTGACGAAGGTCAGCTCAAGGTCCGCACGCGTCGGCCATCCAAGCCGTGTATGCAGGCTTCCGGTACGTGTGACCGACGCGGCGTTGTCCTCGTAGTGGTACCCCCGCGAGCGCGGAATCACGGCCACATGCTCCGCCTTCCACATCACCCGGATCAGCATAAGCACGTCCTCGCCGATCTTCTGATCGGTGAACGCCAATCCTTCGTAGACCGATCGGCGAACGCAGCTCGTCCACAACGTGTGCACCATCCGGTCCAGCAAAAACTGCCGCAACGGCTCCGGATGGGCATAGACGCCGACGGCGGTGCCCGTGATGACGGCGTCCGCATCCGGATGGGCCTCCAGCTGCCTGACGAACCCTTCGATCCAATCATCCTCGATCCAGTCGTCGCCATCCACCCACATCACCCAGTCGCCGGCCGCCGCCGCAAGTCCCGCGTTGCGCGCGGCCCCCGCACCAGCATTGGCCTGATGCACGACCCTCACCCGGTCATCCGCATGCGCATAACGATCGCACAACGCCGGTGTGCCGTCCGTAGAACCGTCATCCACCAGCACGACCTCGATGTTCCGATAAGTTTGGCCAAGCACGCTGTCGCAGCATCGGGACAGATATTGCTCAACATTGTATACAGGAATAATCACGCTTATTTTGCGCGTATGACATCCGATATCCATACCACCGTCCTCCTCACAACCCATCTCCCTGCAAACCATCCCATGATACCGGTGAGCAGCGAAGAACAGCAGCCGAACAACTACGACCATGCGCCTCCCCTTCCCCGCGACGATTGACACCTCCCTTCGCCGGTCGATATAACGTTCGTCCGCATGTTTCCTCGATGGAGAGAAGAACCTACGACAGGGATGGAGGGCATCATGAATCTTGCATCGTTGCGCCGGAAAACAACTGGCATCCTACTGACCTTTGCCATGGTGCCGTTCACCGCGCTTGGCGCCACCGCGCAGGAGGCGACGCAAAGCGCATCAGCATACGTGGCGGGGACGAACACCTACGAACAATGCCTTCCGGACGCATCTCTCGCCAAAGCCGTGGCGACCACGGCGAACGCCGACGCGGACGCCGTCATCACGACGGACGCGATTGAATCCCTTACCTCGCTCAACGCGCGCCACGCCGGTATCAAGGACCTCACCGGTCTGGACACGTTTACGAATCTCACCACCGTGCAGCTGTCCAACAACGACATCGTCTCGCTCGCCCCACTGTCGGCGCTGACGAAGCTTACCGAGCTGGAGCTCTACGGCAACCTCATCGCCGATCTCACGCCGCTCTCTGCGCTCACCGCCTTGACGAAGCTCGGCCTTGGCGACAACGAGCTCACCGACGTCACACCACTCGCGCCGCTCACATCGCTTGTGACGCTCAACCTTTCACATAACGGCATCACGTCAATCGATGCGCTTGGAAACATGACGAGCCTCGAATATCTATGGGCGTCCGGCAACGAAATCTCCAACGCGGACGTCGTCAACAAGCTTACGGCGCTCAAAGGCGGCGACCTGAGCACGAACGGCGTACTCAGTGCCGCGAACATCACATCCGACCCCGAGGAATACCTCGTCATGACGGGACAGGTAATCAAGACGGCCGTGACGGTCAAACATGGCGACATCGTCACAGCTGCGATGCCGATTGGCTATGACGGCAAACCCATCACGCCGATTGGCTATGACGGCAAACCCATCACGCCGATGGGCATCGACAACAACGGCGTCTTCGACACCTCCACTGGTTTGGTGTCTTGGCAGACGACAACGGACATGTATAGCGGCATCACCTTCATCGCGCGCTATGAATCGCAGGGCGGCGGCAAATCCAGTGCCGCCCATTCTCCGGCCGCATCAGCGTCAAAGTGGTTTTCGAGAACGAAGAGGACATGACGACGGACACCGGCGTGCCCGCGCAGCCGCGCAAGCACGAACAAGCGATCACGCAGGCCGTCGCGACGACATGCGATGGCACGACGACGATCGCCGACTGTTTCCCGGACAAGATGCTCGCACAGGTCATCGCCAAGCAGCTCGAGACCGACGTCGCACATGTCATCACAGTCGACGAACTCGATGCCATCACCGAGATCGATGCGAACAACGCCGGCATCACAACGCTCTCCGGCGTCGAACATCTGAAGAACCTCAAGACGGTCCATCTTTCAGATAACCAGATCAGCGATCTCACGCCGCTGCGTGACTGTGAGCACCTCTACGACGTGCGTCTCTACAATGCCTCGGTCAGCGACGTCTCCCCATTGGCGAACAAGACGGAACTGTGGGGCATCGGACTGGGCAACAACTTCATCAAGGACTTCTCCACGATGACGAACGTTCCCAAACTCGGCTGGGCGGACATCTATTCGAATCTCATCGAGGACGTCTCCTTTATCGAACAATGGCCGAACTGCGGCTCCATCTGGCTGTCCGGCAATCCCTTCACCGACGTTTCTCCGCTGGCGAGGGCCACATGGCTCGACCGCCTGCAACTCGAGAACAACGCGATCAGCGACATGTCTCCGTTCGCCGACTTCTCCCCCAAGCAGTATTCGATGAACGACAATCAGGGCATCAACATGGGCGACGTCACCGTCGACGCCGGCGGCGATCACGGTCTCCACGGCGAAGGGCCGTGCGGGAGGCTATCTGCGCCCGAAGAAGATCTCTCCGGAAGGCGGCGTCTACGATGCCGCGACCGGCACCGTCACTTGGAAGGATGTCTCGGACAGCGGCGTCTATTCGGTCAAGTTCAGCGAATCGGATGACCGGGACTACCTGTACAGCGGCATCGTCTACCGCAACGTCACTGTCGAGCATGCGGACAAGACGCCGCCGGAAATCAGCGGAGTCTTCCCCACCTACAGCACGCTCGGCGAACCTTATGACCCGCTCTTCGGCGTGCAAGCGCACGACGACGTGGATGGCGACATCACCAACCGCATCACCGTGCCGCTCAACGAGGTGGACATCAACAAGGAAGGCACGTACCGCGTGCGCTACTACGTAGAGGATTCCGCGCACAACGGCAGCTGGAGCGGCCGCAAGGTCACGGTCACGACGGCCACGATCTCCTCGATCAAAGTGTGGCCGAAATGGACCGATCCGGGAGTCGCGCCGGACATGGGCAACTACGCGGAGGCCACCTGGAGCGACGGCAACGTGACCGGCGAAGGCGTCGTCTGGGACAAGATCGACCCGAAGCTGTATGCGACGCCGGGCAACACCTTCACCGTCCACGGCAAGGTGCGTGGACGCGATGTCTCCACGACGGTCACCGTGCGCGGCGAAGCGCCCACGATCGCCGTTGAATCGGTCGCCATCAGCGGCGACGGCCTCAAGGACGGCGCAATCACACTGCGTACCGGCGACACCGTCACGCTGAAGGCCACCGTCAAGCCGGACGATGCGACGAAGAAGACGGTCAGCTGGTCGTCGTCGTCCAATTACATCGCCTCGGTGGACGGCGAAGGCAAGGTCACGGCGAACAAAGTCGGCACGGCGACGATCACCGCGAGCGCCGGCGGTAAGAACGCGAGCGTCACGCTGACGATTCCCGACCGCTTCTCCGATGTACCCAACGGCAAGGCATTCCATGACGAAATCGAATGGCTCGCCGCAAACAAGATCTCCCAAGGCAACAGCGACGGCACCTACGGCTATGGCAAGACGCTGTCGCGTCAGGACATGGCAATCTTCCTGTACCGCATGGCGAAGCTCGAGAAGATCGAGGGCGCAGAGTCGTTCATACCCACAGAGTCAGATTACAAACGCTTTGCCGATGTGGAACAGGGTTCGTTCGCGGCCAAGGAGATCCTATGGCTCGCCAAGACCGGTATCTCGCAGGGGTCGAACGGCAGGTTCAACGGCACAGCGCAGCTGACCCGCCAGGACATGGCGATCTTCCTGTACCGCTTCGCCAAGCTCGCCGGATCGAAATCCGCGACGGACTTCACACCGACCGAGGAAGACTACGCCAAATTCAAGGACGTGAAGCAAGGGTCGTTCGCGGCCAAGGAGATTCTATGGCTCGCCAGCGAACGCATCACGCTCGGCAACTCCGACGGCACCTTCGGAGGCAACTCGAAGCTTTCGCGCGAGGCCATGGCGGCATTCCTGTACCGGATTCACAACCATCTCGCGAAGTGACGCGGTAAGCGTTCCTCAGGACGCCAGCAGACGACGGTAGATGCGCCGCAACGTCTCGCTGGCGTTCTTCGCGTCGTATCCGGCCTGCTCCATCCGCTCAGCCGCACGCGGCCGAGCATCCTCGTCCAATGCGCGTCCCGGAACGGACAACGCCGCGATATGGTCCGCCCAGACGGCATCCGATGCGGACAAGGATTCGAAGCACATCGATCCAAACACATCCGCGTCCTTCGTGACGGTGTCCGAAGCCAATACCGGGATGCCGTTCGCCTGCGCCTCGATGAACGCGACCGGCAATCCTTCGAACAGCGACGGGAACACGGCCAAATCAGCGGCACTGTAATAGGCTCCGATGTCCCGCTGACGACCGGTGAGCTTCACATACGGTTCCAATCCCAGATGCGCGACGGTCCTCTCGATCTGCTGTCGGCGCTCCCCTTCCCCGACGAGCAGCAGGAACGCCGCAGGGTCGCCTTTACGGTATTCATCGAACATCTCGACAAGGCGCGTCTGGTTCTTCTGGTCGCTCAGACGCGCCACATTGATGAGCACCGTCGCGTCGGCCGGGATATGCCAGGCTTCGCGCACCTCAAGCCGCTTGCGCTCGTCGAAGGCGAAACGTCGCACGTTGACGCCGTTGCGAACGATCGTGGAGTCCTGCGCGTATGAACCGAACAGATAGGAGGCGGCGGTCTGCGAACAGGCGAGCAGGCAGTGCGCACGCCTGACCATGAAGGGGCGGATCAGATAATGCAGGGACGCGAGCGGTGATTTCGACGACGGACTCGTGTTGTGCGAATGCAGGATGCATCTGCTGCGCGGCGAGACCTTGCGCGCCAATGTGAGCGGCAGATATTTGACAAGCGAATTCTTGTTGAGATGGATGATGTCGAACCCGCGGCCGTAGATCACCTTCATATGACGTCGGTACGCCAACGAGCCATACCGTTCGGGGACGGTGAGCACATGATCATCCGGAATCGACAGGCGCGCGCGAATCGCCGGATCGTCGTTCTGGGCGATGCAATATACGTCGAACTCATCCTGCAGCGGCGCCACCTCGTTCTCGATGAACGCCTCGATACCTCCCCAGTTGCCGCTAATCTCCGAGACGAGGACCGAGGGCTTGGAATTCCCGTTCATGGGCGATCCTTTCCCGCATGCCGTTCATCGAGGAGCGTCTCATACCAGGCGTTCACCTGCCGGGCGCTCTCCCTGATGTCGTACCCGGCTTCGGCGAGCATCCGTACGTTGCCCTGGCGCTGCTCCTCCCTCATCGGGTCACGCCCTGCCAATCCCAGCAGCCGTTCGGCCCACTGGCGTGTCGAAGCGGACAATGACAGGTAGTCGATCAGGCCGGGGACGATGCCGACCTCCCGTGTGACCTCATCGGACACGAGCGTCGGGCAGGCCGCCGCCTGCGCTTCGATGAGGCTCAGCGGCAAGCCTTCATACTTCGACGGGAACACCATGACATCGAAGACATGGTAGAGTTCGGCGACGTCGTTCCTCGCCCCCAGAAAACGCACATGGTCGCCGATGCCGAGCCTATGCGCCTCCTGTTCCAATTTACGCGTGCTCCGCCCGGAGCCGGCGCCGACAAGCAGCAGCGTCGCGTCCGGCCGCTCATGCAGCAGCGACGCAAATGCCCTGAGTGTGAATGCTTGGTTCTTCTGCACGCACAAGCGTCCCACCTGACCGACGACGAGTCCGTCGCCCAGACCGAGCTCACGTTTCTTGCCCTGCACATCCGGTTGCCGGGCATAGGCATCGAGCTCGATGGCGTTGCGAATGTAATGCACGCGACCGGCGTCCACGGCACGGTCCCCGTAGAGCCAACGGGCGGACAGCTCGCCGCAGGCCGCAAGATCGGTCGCCTTCCATCGGGAGAACGGACGCAGCACGTTCTTCACCGCCGTTTTGGCTATTTCGCTGGAATGAGCCGTGCTGTGGCTGTGCACCACCCGGATGCCAACGTTTTCATGCTGGGCAACAGCAAGCGGGATAGCACTGAGCGCATTGACGTTGGCATGCACAATATCCGGCCGTATCCGTGCAAGAACCTGAGAAAGCTCCCGGACGTAGCGTCCCAGATGCTTGTACGGCGCCACCGTGTGAACGGCGCCGCCCAACGCCTCGATCTCTTCGCGCGGAATGTAGTTCGAGTCCTCCTGCACGATGAAATCGAAGCGAAAACGGGAATGATCCGTGTATCTGAACAGGTTCATGATGGTGGCTTCAACGCCGCCCTTGTTCATACGGCCCATCACCTGGGCCACGCGAATTCTGTCATCCATGTCGGATTTACTCGTTTCCCTCAGTTGCTCTCAACGCCAATGCGAACGAATGCATACCTGCTACCAGTATACGGTCGAAGTGTCGAAGACAAAGGTGTATGGCAGCACTTCGGAGGACCCGTGCACCTGATACACCACCATCCATGCCGCGAAGCACACGATAATGAGCGACACAGCGAGATAATAGGCCGTGCCGCGCAAGACGAAACGCAGCATATACGGAATGGATACGCATTGGATGATCATGAAATACCAGACGAAGCGGTATCCGACCGGCAATACGGCCTGCAGGAAGCAGAAGGAGAGCGTGAAGCTCTGCGCCAGCAGATACCAGTTCGCCTTATTGTCCTGACGTACGCCGTTGGTGCCCAACAAGTAGATCGCCACGAAAATCAGGAATACGGCCAGATTGATCATCGTCAGACGCGTGTCCGAGTACGCGGTGTCGTATTGGCCGGTGATGTAGTAGTCGAATCTCGTATTCATGCTGAAGCGTTCGGCGAACACGCGCACCACCGACTGCCCCATGTAGGCGCAGCAGGGAAGGATCATGGACACAACGGCCATCGCGCGGTTCGGCAGGAAGAACAGCAGGCAGAACGGGATGACGACGATGCCGCTCAGATGCAGGAAGCAGCTCAGCGCCACCAGCGCGAACGCCTTGATGTACCGGCCCTGCAGCAGGAACACGGTGCCTACGAGGAACGTGACGATGGAGACGTACTGGGCCACGAAGCAGAACGAACGCAGGTAGTGGAAGCTCACGATGTACAACGTCACCGGCAGTGCGATGAACCGCGACTGCTTGCAGATCGCGTAGTACATCATCGCCACTGTGTATACGGCCATCGCGAAGAAGAACCACTGGTTGCTTTCGAACTGGGCGAAGATCCAGATGATGAAATTGAACAGCGCATCGTAATGCGGCGTGTATCCGACGCGCGTCTCCTCCAGCGAAGGCACATACGAATACATGTAATCGATGCCGGTGTCGTACCGCAAACCGGCGAGCAGGATCAACGCAAGCGCGGACAGCGCAATGAACACCCTGCGCAAGGTCCGGGCTCCAGCCAGATCCAGCCGTCGGCTTGTCTGCAACTCCGCATGCGGCATGCGCGGCGCGAGGGTGTCCCCGAAAACCGGCATGGCCTCACGTCGGCACAGATCCGCGCAGAACGCGAAGAAGACAGCCACTGCGAATACGATTCCATACAGCATCATTTCTGGAAGTTCCCCCCATCACCGATCCACGCATGGTACCGTCGCATCGTTCCGCTCTTTCCTCCTAGGCTCGCCGGTGTTGCCTGCACGCCATCAAGACCGGACCCTTTTGCACCTTGATTAGTATAACCAGCATGGCCGATTGCCGGCGCGAAGCGTTCCGTTCTTCACCTGATGTACATCGGAACGTCCTTCGACGCCGGCGAGGCCCCTCATGCCATTGCTGTAGTATGCGTAGGGAGAATCGGGAAAGCGCATCTGAGGAGAGGATACCGTGCCAAAGAGCCAGCGGCCATTGGTGAGCATCATCGTGCCGATCTACAATGTGGAACATTATCTCGACGATTGCGTGCAATCGATCGTCGACCAGACCTACACCAATCTGGAGATTCTTCTGGTGGATGACGGATCGCCGGACGGCTGCGGCGCGATCTGTGATGCATGGGCCGAAAAGGATGCACGTATCACTGCGTTACACAAGCCGAATGGAGGACTTTCGGACGCGAGGAACTACGGCATCGACCGTGCGCACGGCGAGTACGTCTACTGCGTGGATTCCGACGATTGGATCCAGCCGAACCTCGTCGAACGTGCGCTCGACGTCGCGCTTGACACCGATTCCGACCTCGTCGTCTTCGAATACAACAGCGCAAGCGACGACGGCAGCGTCGTGAGGCCCTCCGACGACGTGCAGAAGTTCCCTTCCGAGGGCCGGCGCAGCTCCGAGCAGGCGCTCAAGCTGCTGTGGGACGACAAGGTGCAGAACTTCGCATGGTCCTACCTTGTGCACCGAAACGTCTACGACACGGGCATCCGGTTCCCTAAAGGCTATCTGATGGAGGACATGGGCACGGCGTATCTGCTTTATGACGCGGCGAACGCCGTCTATTTCCTGCCTGAGCCGCTGTACAACTACCGTGTGCGCCCCAATTCAATCCTTGGCGTGAAGAGCCAGGCGATGTGTGAGGGAACCGTGCATTTCATCCAGATCATCGACCGTTTCGCTCAGTCCCATTATTATCCGCAGCTGCGCACCGAAGAGCTCAACTGGTCGATCCGCTATCTGACCGGCGCGATCATCTGGGCTTATGAATCGCGCAAGCGCTTCAAGCCCGGTGAGTACAAGGCCTTCGTGAAATCCACGAAGAAACTCGTCACCGCCCGCATCAAGGCATTGGGCATCCGCAACATGACGAATACGAACAAGGTCAAATCACTCGCCGTATATCTGCACTGCGTGCCAATCATGGACATTGCGTCCCAACGGCGCAGCGGGCGCATGCTGTGATTCTTTCCAAAAAGCAGCGAAAAGCCGTGGATGCGGCGTGATGGTTCCCATCACATCGCATCCACGGCTTTTGCATAGTCGCGGACCGTGCCTCGTCGATCAGACGAGTTTGTTGAGGCGGTACAGGAACGCGGCCATCGCAGAACGCGTCAGCTTGCTGCCATACCCGAACGAACTATCCGAATTACCCAGCGTAATACCCGCATTCGCGCACCACAGGATCTCCTTGGCACCAAACGTACCCTGCTTCACATCAGAGAACCGACGGTAATCCGCAGCCGACGGCGCAAACGACGCCGCACCGGCCACACCCGCAAGCTTCGCATACCGATACAGGAACACCGCCATATCCTGACGCGTCAACTTGTCATTACCCTTGAACCGGCCATTCGAACCCTGCGAAATGCCGTTCTTCGCCAGCCACAGGATCTCCTTGGCGCCATACGAACCACGATTCACATCAGAGAACCGCGCATAATCCGCATCCGACGGCGTGAACGACGCGGCACCCGCCACACCATGCACCTTCGCCAGACGATACAGGAAGATCGCCATATCCTGACGGCTCAGATGATCACCATAACCGAAACGACCATCCGAATACCCATTCGTGATACCCTGCGCCGCCAGCCACTCAATCTCATCATGGAACGCCACACCAGCCGGCACATCAGAGAACCGATCAGACGAACCACCATTCTTCGACACCGTCACCAGCAGAGCCGCCGACTTACCGCTTGCGGTGGCGGTGACGGCGGTGATGCCTTCAGACTTCGCCGTCAGCTTGCCATTGCCATCAATCGTGGCCACCGCGGTATCCGACGACGACCATGATACGGCGCCAAGCGTCGCATTCGACGGGTTCGCCTTCACCGACAGCTGCACCGACTTGTTCTGCACCAGCGACAGTTCGGCACCGGAAATACCGTCGCCTGTGATCGTAATCGACTCCGGCAGTATGACAGAGCCGTTATCCTTGATCGTCACCTGAACCGATGCCGACTTGCCGCCGGCCGTCGCCGTGATCGTCGCGATACCGGCCTTGACGCCACGCACCGCACCCGTCGACGACACCGTCGCCACCGACGCGTCCGATGTGCTCCACGACACCGCATGATCCGTCGCATTGCTCGGCAGCACCGTCGCATTGAGATTCAGGCCAGCACCGACATTGATCGACGTCGCACCACCCGACACACCAATACCCGACACCGACACCGACTCAACCGGAACCACCGGATCGCCGCCCTGGGGCACGGTGACGGTCACCGAGGCGGACTTGCCGTCGGCCGTCGCCGTGATCTTCGCGATGCCGGACTTAACGCCGCGGACGGTGCCGTCCGAGGAGACGGTTGCGACCGCGGTGTCCGAAGACGTCCACGTCACGGTCGGGTTCGTCGCGTTCGCCGGCAGCACGGTCGCCGCAAGCTTCTTCGAAGCGCCTTCCTGGATCGAGAAGAAGTCGTTGCTGTTGATGGCGACGGAGGTCACCGGCACGACCGGGATGACCGCGCACGGCGCGGCGCCTTCGGTGAGCTTGCCGTTCTCGACGAGGATGTCCTCGCCGCTGCCCTTGTAATTCTGGCCGCCGTTGCTGTCCCAGTTGCCCGAGCCGTTGTTGAACGTCAGCTCGACCGGCTGCTGGTCGGGATTGTCGATCGTGAAGGAGACGTAGCCATCGCAGGCCTCCTCCATCTTCGCACCGGGCGCGGTCGTCCACGCGCCGGTGCCGACGCGGTAGTGGATGTAGGTGGAGTCGACGCCGAACTTATCGGCCGGATAGTAGACGGTCGTGCCCTGCGGCGTCACGATCTCGCCGGTCACCGTCACCGTGATCGACGCGGAAACGCCACCTGCCGTCGCCGTGATCGTCGTCGTACCCGCCTTCTTGCCACGCACGAGACCGCTCGAGGATACGGTCGCGACAGACGGGTCGGAGGAGCTCCATGCCACATTGCGCACGGTCGCGTCCGACGGCGTAACGGTTGCCGTGAGCTGCGCACTCGTCGTCGAGTTCAGATCCATGTTCAGGCGGCCGTTGTTCACGCCGTCGCCGGAGATCGTCACCGATTCGACCGGTGTCTGTGCACCCTTGTGATAGGTGTAGGTGTGGCTTACCGACTTACCGTTGTTGCCGGTGCCGGTCACTGTGACCGTCACGTCCTTGCCGCCGGCAGAGGCCGCGCCGATCGTGATGATATCACCGTCCTTGAAGGAGCCCGAGGCGCCTTCGGAGGTCGCGTAGGAGACGTTCGCCATATTGAACGAGCGCAGCGTGATGTCCTTCGTATCCTCGAAGCTGCCCTTGTTCGGCATCGCCTCGGCCGAAGAAATCGGCGTCGTGTCCACCTTGGCGTTGTAGAACGCGGCCACGGTGTTGGCTTCCACGGAGCCGGACGTAATCTTGCCACCGGAGACGGTGATCGTCGAACCGGAGACCTCGTCCTTATAGGTGCCGTTGTCTAGCTTCGTGCTCAGGCCGGAGAGGTTGGCGCCGCCGCGTTCCGTCGTGGAGACGAGCACGCCGTCGTTCGACGGGTTGCCGTCCGACTTGTAACGCTCCACCATCGCGCAGTTGTCTCCGCCGCAATTGGTGATGTTCATGTCCGTGCCCACCATGGCATTGCGGAAGTGATTCGAGGCCACGACGCCCGGATGCTTCCAGTCATCGGCGCCGACGTCGCCGATCTTCGACTTCTCGGAGAACCATTCCTGTTGACCGCCGGAAGCATACGGACGGTTGAAGAACAAAGTCATGCCCTGTCCCATCGCGTTCATCACTGCCCACGAGGCGCGCACCTGGTCCGCGGTGTACTTTTCGGACTGACGATCGCAGTAGTTGTCGTGCGACTCGATCCATGTCACCGTCTTGTCCGCGGAGGTGCCGCTGCGCAGATCCGTGAAGAATCGCGAGGCGACGCTGCGGTCGTTCATCGAGTTGCGCATCTCCTGACCGTAGTTCGAGCCGGTGATGCCGCCCCCTCCGACGGAGGATGAGCCGAACATGTTGGCGTAGTCGGCTTCACGCACGTTCTTGTCCTGAAGGACCTCGCCGTACTGGTACTGGGCGCCGTTCGGCAGGATCGTGTTCCAATACTGGGAACTGCCGACCTCGTTGGTGAGCTCGATGTGCTTGGCGGCATCGTAGCGGAAGCCGTCGGCTCCGTCGGCGACGACCTTCTTGTAGAACTCTGCCATGCGGTTGGCTACCTCGGAGTTCTGGGTGTTGAGGTCCCAGAGTCCCGAAAGCTGGCCCTGCGTGCAGTCCTCGCGGTCGTTGTAATCATTGATCTTCCTGGCAGGGTGGAAGTAGTCTTCGTTCTGCCACGACGGGTCGATGACGTCCCAGTCGGAGGTGAAGTGGTTTGCGACGGCGTCGACGATGACACGCACGCCGTACTGATGCGCGATGTTGCACATCTGCCGGAACTCGTCCTCGGAGCCGAGGATGTAGTTGCCAATCGTCGTGTTGATCGGCTGGTAGATGTAATACCAGTTGAGATACCAGTTGCCCTTGCCGAGCTCGCTGTTGTCCTTGACGGCGGACACGTTGTTGATCTGGATGGAGGTGTAGCCGGCTTGGGCGATCTCCTCCATATGCTCCTTGATTGTCTCGAACGACCACATGAAGGTATGCAGCGTGGCGCCGTCCCTCATGTTCTTCGTCAGACCGTACTTGTTGCGCGCGGCCTCAAAGGAGGCGTTGCCCACCGTCTGCGCATAGCTGTCGCGCAGCGGCGCCGCGGAAGCGGTCTGCGTCGTTGCCATACCGAGGCTCAATCCGCCGAGCAGCGTTGCTGCGGCGACGAGTCCGGCGACGGTCTTTTTACGAATGCCTGCAAGGCGACCCGTCAATACCATAATTGAAGTTACCCTTCCCTGAATAACTTGTCTTGTGTATGCCCTCCAGATGGATGGCAAAAAGGGGGCTCAGGCACAAGGTCGTACCTAAGCCCCCTGCTGCATCAATGATGTGTCACGGTGCAGTGGTCATCGGCTTGGAATCGCATGATGCCCACCGAATCTCCACTCACTTGTTGAGGTGTGCTCAGATGAGTTTGTTGAGGCGGTACAGGAACGCGGCCATCGCCGAACGCGTCAGCTTGTCACCATAACCGAACGTGCCATTCGCATTGCCAAGCGTAATACCCACCTTCGCGCACCACAGGATCTCCTTGGCACCAAACGTACCCTGCTTCACATCAGAGAACCGACGGTAATCCGCAGCCGACGGCGCAAACGACGCCGCACCCTGCACACCGGCAAGCTTCGCATACCGATACAGGAACACCGCCATATCCTGACGCGTCAACTTGTCATTACCCTTGAACCGGCCATTCGAACCCTGCGAAATGCCGTTCTTCGCCAGCCACAGGATCTCCTTGGCGCCATACGAACCACGATTCACATCAGAGAACCGCGCATAATCCGCATCCGACGGCGTGAACGACGCGGCACCCGCCACACCATGCACCTTCGCCAGACGATACAGGAAGATCGCCATATCCTGACGGCTCAGATGATCACCATAACCGAAACGACCATCCGAATACCCATTCGTGATACCCTGCGCCGCCAGCCACTCAATCTCATCATGGAACGCCACACCAGCCGGCACATCAGAGAACCGATCAGACGAACCACCATTCTTCGACACCGTCAGCACAATCGCGGCGGACTTGCCGGAGGCCGTCACGGTGATTGCCGTAACGCCTTCCTTCTTCGCCGTGACCTTGCCGTTGCCGTCGACCGTCGCGACCGACGTGTCAGAGGACGACCAGTAGGCCGCACCGACCGTCGCGTTCGACGGGTTCGCCTTCACGGAAAGCTGGACGCTCTTGTTCTGCGCAAGCGTGAGCTTGCCGCCCGAGACGCCGCTGCCCGAGATTGAGATCGACTGCAGAACCGCTCCGTTGTTCTGGACCGTCACGATAATCGATGCGGACTTGTTGCCGGCGGTAGCGGTGATGACCGCGTTGCCAGCCTTGATGCCGCGCACCGTGCCGTTGCTGACGGTGGCCACCTCCGCGTTCGACGTGCTCCACGTGACGGTGCGGTCCGTCGCGTTGTTCGGCAGCACGGTCGCGTTGAGGTTGAGGCCAGCGCCAACGTTGATCGTCGCCTTGCCGCTCGAGACGCCAGTACCCGAGATTGCGACCGAATTGACCGCAATGTAATCGGAAGCAACCGTCACCTTAATCGAGGCCGACTTGCCACCGGCCGTCGCCGTGATCGTCGCGGTGCCCGTCGAGACAGCTTTCACCGTGCCCGACGCGTCCACCGTCGCCACCGAAGTGTTCGACGACTTCCACGACACCGCGCGATCCGTCGCGTTCGCAGGAGCCACGCTCGCCGTGAGCTTCCGCGTCGCGCCGGTTGTCAGCTCGAAATCGCCACCCGAAATCGACACCGAAGTCACCGGAACGGTCACCGTGCACGGAGGATTGTCAACGGTGAGCTGGCCGCTCTTGACGAGCAGCGACTCGCCGGTGCCCTTGTAGTTGGCTTCGCCATTGTTGTCCCACTGACCGGAGCCGTTGTTGAACACGAACTCGACTTCGTCCTGATCGGGGTTGTCGATCGTGTACTTGACGTAGCCATCGCAGGCAGCGTCCATCTTCACGCCGGGCGCGGTCGTCCACGTGCCGGCCGCACCACCCTTGTTCACACGGTAGTGCAGGTAGGTGGAGTCCGCGCCGTAGGCGCTCGTCGGATAGTAGACGGTTGTCGTCGTCGGAATGATGAGCTCACCGGTCACGGTGATCGTGATCGTGTCGGTCTTGTCTCCGGCTTTGGCCGTGATCGTCACAGTGCCGGCCTTGTTCGCCTTGACGTTGCCCTTCGAGTCGACGGTCGCGATCTGCTCGTTGGACGAGCTCCACGTGACCTTCTTGCTCGAGGCATTCGACGGGGCGACGGTCGCGCTCAGCTTCGCCGTGCGCGAGGTGCCGAGGTCGATCGACATCGAGGAGCCTTCGTTGATCGTCACCGATTCGACAGGAATCGTTTCGATGACACCACCGGCGGCGCCGATGCGAGCGAGCGGAGCGGAGTACGAGTCGTCATCGGACTTCTCGTAGGAGTTGTTCTCCTGCGACTGCGTATCCGGGAGATCGGCGTTGTCGTTCGCGGCGAGGTCGTACGGCAGCGAGTCCATGCCCGACAGGCCATAGGTGGCGACAATCTGCACACCGACGCCGGTCTTCTCGACGTCGGCCGCCGTGATGCCAAGCTCTTCGAGCGGAATGGCCAGCTCGCAGATCGAATCCTGGGCGCCCGGGTTGTGTCCCTTGGACTTGAAGTTGACCCAGTTGCCGTTGTCGTTCTTCACATCGCCCGGCACACGCCCATTGCTGGCGCCCCAAGCATTGTCAAGACCCCAGACCTCATTGCTGAGCAGACCGGTTCCAGCCGCATACTGCATCTTGGTCTTCTGCGTACCGACAGCCGGAGCCGCGCCCGGACCATAGATCGCGTTCGCGTTCAGACCGGTCTCATCGCCGCCGTACATCCAGGGACCATTCTCGCCCTTCTTCAAGGCAAGCCCGATGACATTGTTGACATTCTGCTCCCATGAGATGCGCGAATCCCAGATCGTGCCGCCGGTCTGCAGATTGGCGTTCTTGCCGACGCGGTTATCGGAGCGTCCGGTGTCAAGCGCAATCCACGCGGCAGGTCCCTTTTCGGTATGGACCGGACGATTGAGCGGGAAGTTGTCACCGGGATCAACGACATCCTGGACGTTGGTCATCTCCCACATCAGATAGAGATTGTCATCGTCATAGGTGCCATAGAGGGCATACAGATCGATGGGCATCTCATACATCGAATTCGGACGGTAGACGCGGGGATCATCATTCGCGGTACCCTGCGCGATGAGCATGGAGCTGTCCCAATCGCTGGCGGAGCCATCGACCGAAATCGTCTTCTTTTTCTTCTGGCCGGCCGTATTCGTCGAATAGTACTTGGCGAGCTGCTGCTGGCTGCGTTCGACCTTCTCATAGGTGTATTCGACTTTGAGGTCCTTGCCGGTCGCACCGGTGCCCTTGCCGGTGAGCGTCAGCGTGATGACATCGCCGACTTCGGCATTGGCGCCGACGGTAATCTTGTCGCCGGAGACGAAGGTGCCGGACTTGCCGTCGGAGGTCGACCACTTGAGGTTCGTCGCGTTCTGCGCGCGCACGGTGACTTCGATGCCAGAACCGGTGAAGGTCGTGTTGATCGGCGCGGCGCTGATCGTCTCGGCATCGATCGTCGTGCCGCCCTTGTTGTTCCAGAACACCGCGACCTTGCCACCCGGAGCGCGGCCGGACGTGATCTTGCCGCCGGAGACGGTGATCTGGCCGCCGTTGACCTGATCCTTGTACTGGCCGTCATCGAGCGTCGTCGAGATGCCGCTGAGGTCCTTGTCTCCACCGGAGTTGACCACGACGACACCGTTGTTGTCCGGCGAACCGTCATCGATGCCGCGCTCGATCATCAGGCAGGAGTTGTCGCCCTGGCAGTTCTGCATGTTTTCGGGCGAGCCCTCCATCGCATTGCGGAACTTGTTGACCCAGGTGACCTCGGGATGCTTCCACTCGTCATCGCCAGCCATGCCAAGCGTCGTACGCTCGGAGAACTGGTTATTGTTCGTGCCGCCGGAACCGACCGGACGGTTGAAGAACAGCGGCGCGCCGCCGGCGCGGGACGCGATGATCGCCCATCCCTTGCGGATCTTGTCGGCCGAAATGCGCGTCGAGACGCCCACTTTGCCGATTTCCGTATCGACTTCCTTGTTCGCATAGTTGTCATGCGATTCGACCCAGGTGACGAGCTGGTTGTCACGCACGCCGTCACCCTGCAGATTGCGCAGCGACTGGGCGTTCATGCTTCCCGAGTTGATCGCGGCACGTACGGCGCCACCGTACTTCGAACCGGTGTTGCCGCCGCCATTGCTCGAATACTTGTCGAAGAGGGCCGGATACGCCGCGGCGTTCAGGCCGGAATCGCCCTGCAGCACCTCACCGTACTGGTACTGCGCGCCGTTCGACAGGATCGTGTCGAAATACGGCGAATGCGTATCGAACTCATCCGGGAGCTCGATGTGCTTCGCGGCATCGTAGCGGAAGCCGTCCACACCATCATCGACGGCGCGGGCGAGATAATCATGCATTCGGTCCGCAACGCTTTGGCTCTGGGTGTTCAGATCCCACAAGCCGAGCAGATGGCACTGGGTGACCTTCCAACGGTTGCTGTAATCGATGCGGTCGCCGTTGTGGCTGGTGCTTTCCTGCTTGTCGCAGATGCCCCATGCTTGGTGGAAGTTGCCCTCCGAACGCCAATCGGAATCAATGGCGTTCCAATCGGAGCTGAAATGGTTGATGACGCCGTCGACGATTACTCGGATGCCGTATTTGTGCGCTTCGGCGGTCATCGCCTTGAGCTCGTCCTCAGTGCCGACGACCTTGTTGCCGATCTTCGTGCCGGTCGGCTGGTAGACGTAATACCAGTTCTCATCGAACTGCATGCCGTTGACCGGCCCCTTGATCTCACTGATCGGCGAGGTCTGGATGGACGTGTAACCCGCGGCGGCGATCTCCGGCATCTTCTGCTTGATCGTGTTGAACGACCACATCCATGCATGCAGGATTGCGCCGTAGCTCATCTCCTGGGCGAGGCCGTACTGCTTGCGCGCGGCCTCGAAGGTCGCGTTGCCAAGCGTGCGGTCGTAGCTCGTCGTCGGGCCCACATGATCGGCCGCCACGGCCGTGGAGGTTCCCAACGCCATGCCGCCGACAAGCGTGGCCGCGGCCGCGAGGCCGGCGATTGCCTTCGTCGCGAACCTGCGACCCGAAGGACGCTTGTCCGAGACGGGGCCGACTCCGTGCTTTTCAGACAGAGGTGTCATGCCACTGTCTCCTTTTCTTCTCTAGAATAATTCTTTCTTTCCTTGTGTTGCGACCCCGCCAGCACAGCCGGGAACCTGATGCGATATCCTCCCGCCACCGGATACACCGCCAGCAAAAGGATAGAGACAGTCAACACAATCATTGTGCAACCGTTCGCATTCCATCTAGTATACCCAAATACTTGCACAACATCAACACAAGCGAGTCATATAGAGAACGTTCGCATCAGATAGCGACACATGAAACTAGACGTCCAACCAGCACAACGCCCATGCGATCTATTGCAGATAAGCATAGAAACAGGCGGTTTCCCGGAAGATGTCTTCCGAGAAACCGCCTTGGCTCAACGTTCCGTCAGATCAGGAAACGGGACGCATGTCTTGGTTCAGATGAGTTTGTTGAGGCGGTACAGGAACGCGGCCATCGCAGAACGCGTCAGCTTGTCACCATAACCGAACGTGCCATTCGCATTGCCAAGCGTAATACCCACCTTCGCGCACCACAGGATCTCCTTGGCACCAAACGTACCCTGCTTCACATCAGAGAACCGACGGTAATCCGCAGCCGACGGCGCAAACGACGCCGCACCCTGCACACCGGCAAGCTTCGCATACCGATACAGGAACACCGCCATATCCTGACGCGTCAACTTGTCATTACCCTTGAACCGGCCATTCGACCCCTGCGAAATGCCATTACGAGCCAGCCACAGGATCTCCTTGGCACCATACGACCCCTGCTTCACATCAGAGAACCGCTGGTAATCCGCAGCCGACGGCGTGAACGACGCGGCACCCGCCACACCATGCACCTTCGCCAGACGATACAGGAAGATCGCCATATCCTGACGGCTCAGATGATCACCATAACCGAAACGACCATCCGAATACCCATTCGTGATACCCTGCGCCGCCAGCCACTCAATCTCATCATGGAACGCCACACCAGCCGGCACATCAGAGAACCGATCAGTAGACGCACCCTTAGAGACCGTTAGCACAATCGAGGAATGCTTGCCGCCGGCAGTTGCCGTGATGACGACCATGCCTTCCTTCTTCGCCGTGACCTTGCCGTTGCCATCGACCGTCGCAATCGAGGAATCCGAGGAATCCCACGTCACGGCACCGATCTGCGCGTTCGACGGCGTCGCCTTCACCGACAGCTGCACGGTTTTGTTCTGCGCAAGCGTCAGCTTGTTGCCCGAAACACCCGAACCGGTGATCTGAATCGACTGCAGCGTCGGGCCTGCATCCTGCACCGTCACGATGACGGAAGCCGACTTGCCGCCGACGGTTGCCATGATGACGGCCATGCCGGCCTTGATGCCACGAACGGCGCCGGTCGAGGAGACCGTGGCCACCGAATCATCGGAGGAGAGCCACGATACGTTCTGATCAGTGGCGTTCGACGGGGTGATGACGGCGTTGAGGTTCAGGCCGGCGCCGACGCTGATCGTCGCCTTGCCGCCCGACACGCCCGTGCCCGAGATCGCGACCGACTGCACCGGGATGTCCACGACCTCCGGAGTCACCGTCACGGTCACGGTAGCCGACTTGCCACCCGCCGTCGCCGTGATCGTCGCCGTGCCGGCAGCCACGGCCGTCACATTGCCCGAAGCGTTCACCGCCGCAACCGAAGTATTCGACGACTTCCACGACACCGCACGATCCGTCGCGTTCGCAGGAGCCACCGTCGCCGACAGCTGCTTCGAAGCACCTTCCTTAAGCTCGAAGTCACCACCCGAAATCGACACCGACGTCACCGGAACGACCGTCACACACGGAGCGACCGAACCAATCGTGCCGTTCTCAACGACGATGTTCGCGCCGCTGGCCTTGTAGTTCTTCTTGCTATTGTTGTCCCAAGTGCCCGAGCCGTTGTTGAACACGAACTCGACCTCGTCGCCTTCGGTGCCCGCGATCGTGTACTTGACGTAGCCGTCGCAGGCAGCGTCCATCTTCACGCCGGGCGCGGTCGTCCATGTGCCGGCCACACCACCCTTGTTCACACGATAGTGCAGATAGGTGGAATTCGCGCCGAACTTCGAGGCCGGATAGTAGACGGTCGTGTCATGGACAACCGGCGCCTCACCGGTAACGTTGACGGTCACGGTGTCCGACTTGCCACCGACGGAGGCGGTGATCGTCGCGGTGCCCTTGGACAGACCCTGCACGAGGCCGTTCTTGACGGCGGCGACCTTTTCGTTCGACGAGGTCCACTTGACCGGCTTGCCGGAGGCCGCGGCCGGGGCCACAGTGGCGGTCAGCTGGGCGGTGGCACCGGTGGCGAGGTCAAGGTCGATCGTGCCGGCCGGGCTGATCGTGACCGAGTCGACGGTCACGGCGAGGCAGGAAGCCTCTTCCCAGGTACCACCCGTGATATTGCCATCCCAGACGTAGGAGCCGTCGATGAGCAGGCCCGCGGCGTCCACATGGTCGTCCGGATCGGTGGTCGCCGAGTCGGCCGGGAACTTGTTGCCCGGGATTTCGCCGGCGCCACCGTTGTTGAAGATGACGCGGATCGGGTCGTCACCGGCCTGATCGATGATGTCCTCCGGAATCTCGTAGACCTGATCGGCGGTGCCGTCACAGGCGCCGGATTCGGCGGTCATCAGTTCGCCCGGCCAAGCGGCGTTCTGGATGACGGAACCCGCCGCGGCGTTGTTGTCCACATAGACATAGGCGTAGATCTTGCTCCATGCCGCAGGCTTCTTCGCGTAAGCCGTGTAGGAGACGACCGCGTTCGGGTCCTTCTTCGTGAAGGTCTCTTCAGCCTTGACGGCGTTGCCGTCCTGATCGGTGCCGGTCAGCGTGACGGTGATCTGCGTGTTCACGGCGGACTTGGCGCCGATCGTGATCTTCTGGCCGTCGGTGAACGAGCCGGAATCGCCTTCGGAGGTGCTGTAGCGCGCGTTGTTGACATTGCGCGCGGTCAGCGTCACCTGCGTCGTATCGGTCTTGAAGGACTTCGCACCGGTCGCGGCGAGCGAGGCTCGCGGCGTGTTCGAGGCGTTATAGAACACATGGATCTTGCCGCTCTTCACATTGCCGGACGTGATCTTCTTGCCGGAGACAGTGAGCTTGCCACCGTAGACCTGATCGACGTATTCGCCGTCATCGAGCGTCGTGTCCATGCCGGCGAGGCTCTTGTCGCCATCCATGTTCACGACGGTCATGCCGTCGTTGTTGTTGTTGCCATCGGTCTTGTACCGCTCGATCATCAGGCAGTTGTTGTTGCCGTTGCAGTTGCGCAGGTATTCGGCGTTGCCTTCCATCGCGTTGCGGAACTTGTTGACCCACTTGACCTCGGGATGCTTCCACTCGTCGTCGCCCGCGTCACCGAGCTGAGAGACCTCAGCGAAACGCGGATTCGAGCCGCCGGAACCCTGCGGACGGTTGAAGAACAGCGGCGCGCCGCCGGCACGGGATGCGACGATGCCCCAGCCCATGCGGATCTGCCATGCGGACAGCTGCGAGGAGTATTCGTTGGTGTTCGCATAGGTGTCATGGGACTCGACCCAGGTGACGAGCTGGTTGTCGCGGACGCCGGTGCCCTGCAGGCTGTTCAGACGGCCGGCGCTGATGTTCTTGTCCTGCATTGCGCTGCGGATCTCACGGCCATAGTTCGAAGCCGTGTTGCCGCCGCCGTTGGTCGAATACTTATCGAACAGCGCCGGGTATGCCGGTGCGTTCAGGCCGGGATCGCCCTGCAGCACCTCACCGTACTGATACTGGGCGCCATTCGGCAGAATCGTGTCATAATACGGCGAATGCGTCTGGAACTCGTCCGGAAGCTCGATATGCTTCGCGGCGTCATAGCGGAAGCCATCAATGCCGTCCGCGACAGCGCGGGTCAGATAGTCGTGCATGCGGTTGCCGACTTCTTGGTTCTCGGTGTTGAGATCCCACAGGCTCAGCAGATGGCAGTGCGTGACCTGCCAGCGGTTGCTGTAGTTGATGGCGGTGCCGTTGTCCCCGCAGCCGCCTTCGGAACGCGTGTGGAACAGGCTGGAGTTCTTCCAGTCGGAGTTGATGCCGTTCCAATCCGCGGTGAAGTGGTTGATGACAGCGTCGGCGATGACACGAATGCCGTGCTTGTGCGCTTCGGCGGTCATGTCCTTGATTTCCTGCTCGGTGCCGATCACCTTGTTGCCGATGCCGGTGCCGGAAGGCTGGTAGACGTAGTACCAGTTCTCGGTGAAGACGCCGCCGCGGTTCGGACCGACGATGTTGGAAATCGGCACGGTCTGGATCGAGGTATAGCCGGCGTCGGCGATCTCATCCATATGCGCCTTGATCGTGTTGGCCGACCACATCCATGCATGCAGAATCGCACCATAGTCCATTTCCTTGGACAGGCCATACGATTCGCGAGCGGCCTCGAACTGCGCATTGCCAAGCGTGCGATCATAGCTGGTCGTCGGCACATTCGCCGCGCTCGCCGCCGGGGCGGCGACCATGCCAAGCGCCATGCCGCCGGCAAGCGTCGCGAATGCCGAGAGGCTGGCAACCGTCTTGGCGACGAACCCATGCCTTCCCGAACGCTTGCTCTTGCCGAGCTGCTGCTCGGTTTCAGACAGAGGAATCATACCGCTGTCTCCTTTTCTTCTCTAGAATAGAGGGCTTTCTTTCCTTATGCTCATTCGTCCACACAGCCGGATGATGCTGCACATGCCTGTTCGCCATGAACATGAACCATGCTCTCTGAGTGAACGAACACTTCGGTCGGCACAATCACTGTGCAACCGTTCGCATGATGTTTATTATATGCAGAAACTTCCACAGAACCAACACAGATCTTCCATATCGCAAACGCTGTCACCCAGATGGCGGATGCCGCTGCCAGATATCGACGCTGAATTCATCCAGATTGCAGATACTTAAGCGTTTGAGTCGGTGATGACGCGAGCCTGTTGTGCCGACACGCCAACGATGAACATATCACAAACGGGAGTGGTGCCGGGGCATGCTGACATGCCCCGGCACCACTCCCCCGGTTCATCCATCGGACTGCGCTCACGACATCGCGCTCACTGCGAGACGCCTGTGCCGCACTTCGGTGCGAGATAGGTGACGCCATCGTCGGCCCAACCCATCGGCGTCTGGTCGATCGTCAGCGGTGCCGCCGCCTTCGGGGAGACGCGCACGTCGAAGGTATAGGTCACAAGTTGCCCCGGATTGATCTGCGCATAGGTCTGATAGGCCTTGGCGCCGTCGATGGTCGTCTCCTTGGCGGCGTCGACAGGGCCGCCAAGTTGCATCAGGTTGCTGATCGAACCGCCTTTGGGCGCGTAGAACAGCATCTTCTCCATCGCCTTGCCGGTGTTGGCGCGATTGTTGCCGGTGATGTACATCGGCAGCGTCTTCGCCTCGTCCTCGGTCATCGTATTGCGCACGGTGAACTCCACATGGTAGAGATCGCCGTCGTCGCAGTTCACGCGCTGAATCTTCGCCTCACGCTTGATGTACCATCCCATCTTCGACGGATTCTGCTCGGTCAGATAGATGCCGACGGACGGTTCGGTCTCACTGCTCGGCGTCTGCCCGGTGAAGCCTGCGGCCTCGATGCCCTGTTCGACCCGCTTGTCGAAAGCGTACATCGTGAAGTGGCGGCCCTTCGCCATCGTGCCCATCATTGCGCCGGTCCGGTACAGTTTGCCGATGCTCATATGGGAGAACATCGATGCCATCGCCTTGCTCGCCACGACGCCGAACAATGCATCGGTCTCGTTCTCCGGATATTGCTGATAGACGGTATTCATCAGGAACTCGGCCGTGTTGTCGCCGGTGAGCACGGTGCCGTCGGGCAACGTCACGTTGCCGTTGATGGCGATGAGCTGCTGCAGGAACAGCGGATCGACCATGACGATGCCGGCGAGCGGCTGTTCCTTCCCCCACGGTGTACGATCCCAGATCGAGCGCATCGCGACGGCCGAGTCGGCGGTGTTTGGGAACACGGCTAGATCTCGTATGTCGAAGGACATATGCAACGGCCCTTCCTTCGTAAACACGCGGTCCATGTCCTGTGAATGGTCGCCGATGCCGTAGGACAGGTAGTCGCCGTTCGGGCGGAAGTCGCCAATGTGCACGGTGCCGTCCGAGGTCGTCAGTTCGCCAACCGAACCGATCAAGCCGCCCGATGAGCGCATCTCGGAAGGCGTCATCGCCATGACGGCGTAAGTACGTGACTGGCCATCGCCGAGCAGCGCCGGCAGGATGCGGAAGGTGTTCGTCAACGCATCGACCCGGTCGGCGAGCGCGTTGAGCTTCGTCGCGCCATCGTCATAGGCGGTGCGGATCATGCCGATGCTCGGTTCCTTGAGCTCGTCATAGCTTCGCACCTGCTGCTGGAACGAGTCGTTCGCCTTGGCGAGCGGCTCGGCGGCGGCCATGATCGGCTGCAGGTTGACGCCGTTGTCCCCATTGGCGATCTGCGCCTCACTGAGTGTCTTCATGACGTCGACGAACTGCGGCATCGATTCCTGGACGATGCCATCGATCGTGCTCGTCATGCCCTGGACGGTGGCGATGTCATCACCGACGAAGGGCATCTTCGCGGCGAAGTTCCACAATCCTCCATGGGCGATGTCCGAAGCCTGCTTCGTCTCCTGCGCGATCTGCGGCAATGCATCGCCGGCCTGGGCGAGCTTGTCGGCGTCGGAGGACGCGAGCTGCGACATCATCGAGACGGCCTTCGATTCATGAGCCTGCACCTGCTTCGCCTGACGCAACAGCTGCAGACCGACGACGCCGCACATGATGAGCGCGAGCACGAGGACCGTCAGTACGCCGACGATCCACGGCCAGATCCGGCGGCGGCGATGATGATGGTGATGATGACGGTGTGGCTGCGTGTGCGTGTGCGACATGACGCTCCTTAGGCCAATGAATGAAAATCGCGGATTCCTTGAGATTCAGGAATCCGCGAGACGAATCGGAATCGGTCACTTGAGCGAGAAACGACGCTTCTTGCGGTGGTCGGTGCTGCGGCTCGAATAGTAGTAGTAATAATTCGTGTGTTCGAGCGACTTCTTCGAATCGCGCGCGCAGTTGAAGATGACGCCGGTCGTCGACAGGTCGAGCGTCGTAAGTTCCTCCGAAATGTCGCGCAGATCGCGCTTGAGCGTCTGGTCGCGTCGGCAGACCATGATCAGCGAACCGCCACGGCGCACGAAGATGACGGCGTCGTTCGCGACGATCATCGGCGCTGTATCGATGAGCACGTAGTCGTACTGTTCCATCGCGTTGTTGAGCAGCTCCTCCATGATCGGCGAGTTGAGCAGCGTCGACGCGTTCGGCGGTTTCGGACCGGCCGGCATGACGTGCAGGTTCGGCTTCCAGTAGCGCTGCACGACGTCCTTGACCGAAGCCTGGCCGGACAACACATGGGTCAGACCCGCCGAACCGTCAAGGTCGAGTTTCTTCGCGACCGACGGATGACGCAGATCGGCGTCGATGAGCAGGACCTTCGCGCCATTCTCGGCGAGCGCGGCGGCGACGTTGACCGACATCGTCGTCTTGCCTTCGCTCGCACCGGTCGACGTGACGACGATGAGACGGCAGTTCGTGCCATCCACCGGCGCCATGAAGGTCAGGTTCGTGCGCACGCGGCGAAAATCCTCGGCGACCGGGCTTCCCGGCTCGCTGACGACAGCCGGCTTCGTGCCCTTGAGAATCTCCTCTTCGGGAATGCGGCCGACGATCGGCGCATCCAGGTATTCGCCGACCTCATCATCATCCTGCACGCGCTTGGACAGCACGTCCTTGAGCAATGCGGCGAAGACGCCGAGAATCAGGCCGCCAACGATACCGATGAGGATGTTAAGCTTCCACTTCGGCGAACTCGGCGAGCTCGGCGCCGTGGCCGGCTGCACGATCGAGAGCTTGACCGATGAACGCGAACCGGACGCGTACAGCGTGTTCTCAACGACAGAGCTCAACGATTTCGCGACCGAATTCGCGATATCGGCGGCCTGTGCCGGATCGCCATCGGTAACGGTGATATTGACGAACGCGGTGTTCGTGGGATTCGTCACGCTGATCTCGCCTTTGAGCTGACCGACCGTGGTATGCAATCCAAGCTCTTCGATGACCGGCTGCAGCACCGACTGCGTCGTCGTCAGGGCCGGATACGACTTGATCTGGCTCATGATGTACGAGCTGCCGCTGTTCTGCTCGGAGGAATTCGCGGTGCCGTCCGAGGAATCGTTGTAGGTCGCGA
This sequence comes from Bifidobacterium choerinum, assembly GCF_002761235.1. Lineage (NCBI taxonomy): Bacteria > Bacillati > Actinomycetota > Actinomycetes > Bifidobacteriales > Bifidobacteriaceae > Bifidobacterium > Bifidobacterium choerinum. The sequence goes on from NZ_CP018044.1 coordinate 333,799, forward strand.
ACAGCTGGGACGTCGTCGAATACTTCACCGGGGACATCGCGGTCAGTCCGATGGCGGCGCCGAGGACAACCGCGAAGGTGACGATAATCGTGATGATGTGTTTGCGCAGAATGCCGAACAGCGCGGACAACGTCATGCCATCGCCCCCCGCTTTCGCGTTGGTATTGGCAAGTCCATACGCCTGCTGTTGCGTTGTGTTTTCAGCCATCGAGGTGTATTCCCATCTAAGCGTCGAGACCAATCGTGCCGTACACCGTCCCCAGCACGGGACACCGGACTCGGTCAGTCCCAAAAATCAGCATAGTCATCGTATCTGTTGCGCTCGACGCGGCTACAGGCGTGCCACCTGCACGCCGAGCGTGTCGACGCCGAGGTGCAGCACACGCCAATGACCGGATGCGAGCTCGGCGGAGGCGACGGCATCGATCATGTCGGCGGCGTCACCGGCATGGAGCACGAGCACGCAGGGGCCTGCGCCGGAGACCATCGCCGCATAGCCGTTCAGGCGCAGCTTCGCGATAAGATCGGCGGAAGGCTGCATCAACGGACCGCGGTACCGCTGGTGCAGCCTGTCCTCGGTCGCCTCCATCAGCAGCGCGTTGACGTCATGCGCGCCGGTGAGCGCGCCCGGGTTCATCGCGCCGATGAGCAGCGCCGCACGGGACACATTGAAGACGGCGTCCTTGAACGGCACGAGCGGAGGAAGCGCCTCGCGCGCCTTGCTCGTCGACAGTTCGAAATCGGGGATGAACACCGACGTCGTGATCGTCGGATCGACGATGTAGTTGACAGTGCGGTAGCCGGCATCGGTGACGACGCCATGCTCAAGCGTCTGAAGGGCCCCTTCATCGGTCCACGACACGGTCATGCCACCGTAGACGGCAGGCGCCACGTTGTCTGGATGGCCCTCGAGCTCGGCGGCGAGCGCGAAAATCGCGTCGCGGTCGAGTTCGCCCTCATGGCTGAACGCGTAGGCCGCACTGATGCCGGCGACGATTGCTTCGGCCGACGATCCCATGCCACGCGCCTGCGGGATATTGTTGTGCGCCTCGAGGATGAAACCGGTCTTGCTCAGGCCGAAACGCGAGCATGCGCGGCGAAACGCGGAGACGACGAGGTGGGATTCGTCGCGTGGCAGCGTGTCCTCACCTTCGCCGTCGATGAGTACCTGGGCCGCCATATTGAGCGGATCGGAGCTCAGCGTGAACTCCAGTTCGTCGTGATAGTCCAGCGCGAGCCCCACGGTGTCGAAACCGGAGCCGAGATTCGCGCTCGTCGCGGGCACACGGACGTGCACCTTACGCGTTACCGGATCCATCGGATATGTCCTGCCTTACTTCGTCTCTCCCTGTCCGTCGCCACGGGCGGCGCACGGACTACCGCCCCACCCAACGGCGCGGACGGCGAATCACGGTTCATGATACACAGAAGGCTGGTCGCGCCATCAGGCGCGTCCAGCCTTCCATCGCCGGGCCGGGCTCCGGAATCAGTCGAGCACGCGGATGATCGACGGGTCGCCGGTCACGCAGTCGAGTTCGCAGACCTCGGCGACGGTCGCGCGCAGCGTCATCTCGTCGGTCATATGCGTGACGAGACGCAGCTGCTGGATTTCGCCGTCGTATCCCGGATCCTTGAGCGTCGGCTTGAGATCCTGGTTGACGCCGTTGATCGAGACGCCGTTCTTCGCGAAGATCGTCGAGATCTTCGCGAGGACGCCCGGATTGTCGTGGATGAGGAAACGTACGGCGAAAGCGGCCTTCGAGGTGCTCAGCGGCGCAATCGGATAGTCGTTGTACATGCGGATCGCCGGGCCGGTGCATCCGGCGGCGATGTGGCGGGCGACGGTCACGATATCGCCGACGACGGCGGACGCGGTCGGCGCGCCGCCGGCGCCGCGGCCGTAGAACATCAGATCGTCGGCGTATTCGGCGCGCACGAAGACGGCGTTGAAGGAGCCGCGCACCGAGGCGAGCGGATGCTCGTTGCGGATGAGCGCCGGGTAGACGCGCGCGGAGACGCCATGCTCGTCCTTGCCGACGACGGCGAGCAGCTTGACGACCTTGCCTTCGGCGGTCGCGGCGGCGATGTCATCGGCCGTGATATGGGTGATGCCCTCGACGGTCACGTCGTCGATGCCGACTTCCGTGTGGAAGCCGAGCGTCGCCATGATCGCGGCCTTGTTCGCCGCGTCATAGCCTTCGATGTCACCGGTCGGATCGGCTTCGGCATAGCCCTTTGCCTGCGCGTCCTTGAGCGCCACGTCGAAGTCGAGGCCCTTCGTCGTCATCTCATCGAGGATGTAGTTCGTCGTGCCGTTGACGATGCCGAGCATATCCTTGACCTGATCGCCGACAAGCGACTCGCGCAGCGGACGCACAATCGGAATCGCGCCGCCGACGGCCGCCTCGAAGTAGATGTCGACGTCGTTGTCCTCGGCTGCCTTGTACAGTTCCGGACCGTACTTCGCAAGCAGCGCCTTGTTCGCAGTGACGACGGACGCGCCGTTCTTCATCGCCTCAAGCACGAAGGTGCGCGCGACGCCGGTGCCGCCGATGAGCTCGACGACGATGTCCGCGTTCTTCACGACGCTCATCGTGTCGCTCGTCAGCAGCGACCTGTCGATCCACGGGAAGTCGACCTCCTCCGGATCGAGGCAGGCGATGCCGGACAGCTCGATCGGACGCCCGATGCGCTGCGCGAGCTCATCCTTCTGTTCGACAAGCAGGCGCGCGGTCTGCGAGCCCACCGTTCCTGCGCCAAGCAGACCGACTCGAATCGGTGCGTTCTGTTCTGCCACTGTCCGTTCCTTTCTTTGCGGCGGTCACTACCCGCCATATTGTACGGGCAAGACGTGAGCGTGGCGCCCACGCTTCCCCTATATGGAATCGCCGGAACATCACTCGCTCACATCGTAGGAGAGCAGATCGTCGACCGTCTCGCGACGCATCATCAGATGCGCGCCGTACGCGTCGACGCCGACGACGGCCGGGAAGAGCGCCATGTTGTAGTTGCTCGCCATTGCGCGGCCATAGGCTCCGGTCACCGGCACGGCGAGCAGGTCGCCGCGGTGCACGTCGGCCGGCAGCTCGACCTCGTCGACGACGATGTCGCCGGATTCGCAGTGAATGCCGACGACGCGCGACAGACGCGCCGGCTCATCCGAGACGCGGTTGGCGAGAACCGCCGTGTACTGCGCGCCATAGAGCGCCGGACGGATGTTGTCGCTCATGCCGCCGTCGACGGCCACATAGCTGCGTGCGTCGATCGGTTCGCCGGCATGGTTCGTAAAGCCGTCCCCCAGTTGGACGGTCTTGACGGCGCCGACCGTATACAACGTGACACCGGCGGGTGCGACGACCCAACGGCCCGGTTCGAAGGAGATGATCGGCGCGGGCATGCCGAGCAGACGGTTCGTCTTCGTGACGGCGTCGGCAAGGCGCCTGAGCTCCTGGTCCACATCCATGCGGTCCTCGTCATCGGTGTAGGCGACCGAATAACCGCCGCCGAGATCGACTTCGGGCAACGTGTATCCGTTCGTCGCATAGAAGGTCTTGCGCAGCAGCATCATACGGCGGCCGGCTTGGATGAAGGCCTCGGCGTCATGGATGTTCGAGCCGATATGCGAATGGATGCCGACGAGTTCAAGATCGGCGTGGCGCATGATCTCGCGCAGCACGGCGATGGCCGGGCCGTTCGCGACGAGCTCCATCGCCGCGGCGAGGCGACGGTCGCCTTCGGTCACATCGGCCGCGTTGAGGTCGTACGGGTAGCGCACATCGTAGCGCAGCCGGCGATCGGCCTGCGCCTTCGTCTCGCCGGATTCCTTGAGCGCGTTCTCCTCCATCAGCGCGTTCGCGGCCGCCGGCGTGACGTCCTCGAGCGCGTCGATGCCGTCGACGATCGTCGTATCCGCGCCGACAGGCAGCAGCGCGACGCCGAACTTCTGGTCCTCATGCGCCGTCGAAACAAATTCATGGCCGCCGGCATGGATGCCGGAGGTCACGCGCAGCATGACACGGGCGCGTTTGCCGAGCCGCTTGGCGATCGCGGCGATGCGCGCCGGCTCGTCGGGCGCATCGATGACGATCTTCGAAAATCCCTCGGTGATCGCCAGCTCGATCTCCTCGTCGCTTTTGTTGTTGCCGTGCAGCACGAGCCGACGTCCGGGCACGCCGGCCGCGAGCGCGATCTTCATCTCGCCGAGCGTGCAGGTGTCCACGTACATGCCCTCTTCGGTGACGATGCGCGCCATCTCCTTGCTCAGGAAGGCCTTCGCCGCGTAGCTGACATGCGTTGTGTTGTTGGAGAACGCCGCCGCAGCCGCGTTGACGAAATGGCGTGCACGGGCGCGCACCTCGTCGAGGTCGTAGATGTAGAGCGGTGTGCCGTATTCGTCGGCGAGCGCGCTCGCCGTGATGCCGTGGAAAGTCAGTTCGCCTGCGGCGTCGCGCGCCGTGTCCTGCGGCCAGATCGGGCTGATGGCCATCGTCGTTCCTTTCATCTCATCATGTCTTCTCATGCCGCCGCCGCGCACCGGGCGCGGAAATCCCCATGCCGGGTACGGCAAGCAAGGTGCGCGGCGGCTTTATGCGGTGCGCCGACGCCACCGTGAGGGCGGACATCGGCGCACGGAAGGTCACATCTTGTCGGGGGCGTGGACTCCGAGCAGGTCAAGGCCGCTTGCGATGACGATCTGCACGGCGTCGTTGAGCCGCAGTCGTGCGGCGGCGCGCGCCGGCTCCGGGCATTTCGCGATGCGCGTCGACTCGCGGCTCGACTCGTCGGCGCGTTCCTCGGCCTCGGTGAGCGCCATCGGCACGACGCGTTCGACGTTGTACCACTTGTGGTAGGCGGCAGCAAGGTCCTCGAGATAGTGCGCGATGCGGTGCGGCGCGCGCAGGTCGCCGGCCTGGGCGAGCACGGACGGCCACTGGGCGAGCATCGCGATGACCTCGCCGTCGGCTTCGGTGTCGAGCAGCGCCATGTCGGCGCCGTCGCGCGTGATGCCCGCGGCGGCGGCATTGCGGTCGACGTTGCAGGAACGCGCATGCGCGTACTGCACGTAGTAGACCGGGTTGTCGTTCGAATGCGATGCGAGCAGGTTGAGGTCGATGTCGACCGGCGAGTTGTAGTCGGTGCGGGCGAGCGAATAACGGGAGGCGTCCACGCCGATCGCGTCGATGAGGTCGTCGATCGTCACGACGTTGCCGGCACGCTTGCTCATACGCACGGCCTTGCCGTCCTTCATGACGTTGACGAGCTGGCCGATGAGGATCTGCATGTTCTCCCCCGGCTTGTCGCCGAAGGCCGCGCACATCGCCATCATGCGGCCGATGTAGCCGTGATGGTCGGCGCCGAGCATGTAGATCGCGACGTCGGCCGGATGGTCCTTGCGGTGGCGCTTGTTGCGGTAGTAGGCGATGTCGGCGGCGAAGTACGCGTAGTTCCCGTCGGACTTGATGATGACGCGGTCCTTGTCGTCACCGTGTTTCGTCGACGCGAACCAGGTGGCGCCGTCCTTCTCGTAGATGTCGCCGCGTGCGCGCAGATCGTCGATCGCCTTCTCGACCTCGCCGTCCTCGTACAGGCTGTTCTCGTGGAACCAGACATCGAAATGGACGCGGAACTCCTTCATCGACTGCTGGATCTCCTCGAACATCATCGGCACGGCGCGCTTGCGGAACTCCTCGCGCTGCGCGGAGTCGCCTTCGCCAAGCGGTTCGCCGTTGTCGTCGGTGCCGCCGTCGACGCGCGGCAGGTTGAGGATGTCGACGCCGTCGGCATCCGCCTCGGCGATGACTCGGCGCGCGATCTCGTCGATGTAGGCGCCTTTGTAGCCGTCAATCGGCGTCGGCTCCTCATGCGCAGCGGCGACGAGCGACTTGGCGAAGCGGTTGATCTGCTCGCCGTGGTCGTTGAAGTAGTATTCGCGAACGACGTCGGCGCCGTTCGCCTCGAGCACACGGGCCATCGAATCGCCGACGGCCGCCCAGCGCGTGCCGCCGATGTGGATCGGACCGGTCGGATTCGCCGAAACGAACTCGAGGTTGAGCGTACGGCCGCTCAGATGGTCATTGCGGCCGAAATCGGCGCCTTCGGCAAGGGCCTGATCGACGACCTGCGCGGCCGAGGCCGAGTCGAGTGTGATGTTGATGAAACCGGGGCCGGCAACCTCGACGGTTTCGATGCCGTCGGCGTCGGCAAGACGCGCGGCGAAGCGCTCGGCGAGATCACGGGGCTTCATGCCGGCCTTCTTCGCGAGCTGCATCGCCGCGTTCGAGGCCCAGTCGCCGTGTGCGCGGTCCTTTGGACGCATGACCGCGAATTTGGATTCGTCGGGGATCAGATCGACGGTCAGGTCGCCCGCTTGGCCGTCGGCAACAAGCTGCTGGGCGATGTCATAGATAAGTTCACTTAACGCTTCAGGACTCATTCCACCAAGTCTACCGTCCAAGCAGACAGAATCGGCGGCCGGACGGACGGCTCCGCTGCCCGGACGGGCGAATCCGCTGCCCAAGAGGGCGGAACTGCTGCCCGAGAGAGCGGAACTGCTGCCCGAAGAGGCGAAACCGCGCAGCCATCGGCGCAATCGACTGCGCGATGGGGGCCTCCGCCCGGCCGAATGCCGTCCGTGGAAGCATATCTGCGCTGAGGGAGAGCAACTTCCCGTAAATCCTCAAGTATCGGGGGTTTACGGCCTTGGAATGACGCGCTTCCTGGGGGGCATACCCGCCGATATGGCGGAAGATGCTCCCCCTCAACGCAGATACGTCCGTCGTAGACGCCTCATGGCGTGCGGATGGCGGGCTGTAGGCCTGTGAGCGTCGTCAGCGAACGCGGCGGCAGCTGCACGGTCGAGGTTCCGATGCGCAGCGGCGTCGGTGTTGTGCGTTCGTTCGTGACAACGGCGGCGATTGCGCCGTCGGCCGTGCGGAACGCGGCCGCGTGCAGGCCGTCGGCGTGCGCCAGCCGGTGCTCGAGCACGAACGAGCTGGGCTGCATGAATTTCGCGCAATGCGCGAGGATGTAGTAGTCGGCGTTGCGCGTGATCGCATGGTTGCGCATGTCGATCGTCAGCAGACCGCGGTTTTGCGAATGCCGATGGTCGTGACGCAGATAGTAGTAGTCAGGGCCACCTCGCTCGTCAAGCGCGATGTTCCACAGCACGACCGACTGCGCCCAGTTGTTCAGCATCGCGATGACGCGCGCCGAGGTCCCAACGAGCGCGGCGTCCCAGTTGCGTGGTCCCCAATCGCCGCCCGAGGCTTCGGTCACCCAGATGCCCTTGTCCGGCCAGATGCGATGGATGTCGCTCATCGTGCGCGACGCGCCGCCGTAGTAGTGCCATGCCGAACCGGCGACGGCCCGCAATGCGCACGGCCATGCATACAGTTCGCGTACGAAACGGCCATCGGGGTAATGGTCGGTCGAATAGTTGTGGTCCCAGCAGATGATGCGCACGTCGTCCAGGCCGTGGGCATGCAGGCGGGGCGCGAGGAAATCGGCGATGAAGCGCGCCTGCTGCGCCGGCGTCATCGCCATCGACGGCCAGCGCGACTGCGGATAGTCGGGTTCATTCGTCGGCGTGACGCCGAAGACGTGCAGACCTGCGTCGCGGTAGTGTCCGATGAATCGCGCGAGGTATTCGGCGTAGACGGCGTACATGCGCGGGCGCAGGTAACCGGTCAGTTGCATGATCGGGCGTCTGCCGAGGACGGAGCGGTTCGTCTTCATCCATGCCGGCGCGCTCCACGGCGAGACGATGATCGCGAGCGGCGCGGCCGACGGGTCGCTCGCCATGCGGATCGACTGCGCGGCCTTGAGCCACGGGATGATCATCCGCGTCTCGGGCGAGAAATCAAGGGAACCGAGCCGCGGATCGGCGCGATGTCGCGTGAAACGGTACGGGCGCGTCACATGGTCGGATGGGCCGATTGGTTGGCGCAGCATCGAGATGCCGATGCCGTCATCGACGCTGAACAGCTCGGTCATCACGGCACGCCGGACAGAGGCAGGGAGTCGGGCGAGCAATGCGGCCGAGGCCTGCGTGAGCGAAGCGCCGAAGCCGTCGATGCGCTGTCGCGGACGGGACGGGAAGATCGTCAGCGTGGGCATCGGCTGCGTCTCTTCGTGATCGTCATGACCTCCGCGGCTGTCGTGGCCATCGCCGCCGACACGGCCGTCCGAGGCATCAGACAGCAGGAACTCGGTCGGCGGGAGCTCGCGCAGCGCAGCGGCGAGCACGGTGTCGTCGGCGTTGGCATAGCTCGTGAACATGCGCATGAGCACACTGTAGCGCGCGGCGGATGCGCGGACGATGCAGTGCGCTCAGCGGATATTCGGTGAACGCGGCGACGGTCGCCGACCTCGATGCGGGAGGAGTCGGCTCAGTCCGCGGCGTCGGTCTTGGGGCTGACGGCGATGACGTCGATCTCGACGAGGGCTCCCTTCGGGATCATGTTGTTGCCGAACGCGACGCGCGCCGGCTTGACGGTGCCGGTGAAGGCCTTCGCGTAGACGGCGTCGACGGCGGCGAAGTCCTCGACGTTGCGCAGATAGATCGTCGCACGGCAGACATGCTCGAGGCCGCAGCCGGCCGCAGCGAGGATGTTCGTGATGTTCTTGAGCGCGCGGGCGGCCTGGTCGGCGGCTTCGACGCCATCAAGTTCACCGGTGGCCGGATCGATGCCGAGCTGACCGGAGACGAAGACGAATCCGTTCGCCTGCACGGCCTGGCTGTAGGCGCCGAGCGCCGCCGGAGCCTCCGTCGTCGCGATCGCCTTGAGATTTTCGTACATGACGCTTCCTTTCATCGATGCATCAGCTGGAAATGTGCCATATCGCCGCCCGTCGCGGCATATGGACCTCTTCCGGCATGATAACGATGCCGCTGGCGCAACAACCCACGACGGCCACGTTGTGGGCAGCCACGGCAGGCCATAAGACTCCGGCTTTGCGAACGCGAACGCCGCAGAACTCCCCGATACGTTCGCGAACCGGGCCGGTTGCGAACACGTCCTGCCGCATTCGCACCGGTCATGTTCGCAAAGCGACATGTCCGCGAACATGACCGGTGCAGCATACGACCGCCATGTTCGCCAATCGGAACTCCTGCGATCACGAACGTCGCGCATCGTCCCCCTGGCGATCGCAACCGGCGCGGAAACAGCAGAAGACCCCGCCCTGAACCGGTCAGGACGGGGTCGTTGGTGGGCTTAATGGGGTTCGAACCCACGACCTTTCGCTCCGGAGGCGAACGCTCTATCCACTGAGCTACAAGCCCGTTTGCACTTTCTCCACTATACACGCATCCCCGTATCGACGCATCCCCGTATCGACGCATCGACGCATCCCGTGCGACCGCATATCCTTGCCTCGTTACGTGTCCATACACCCATGCGGAACATCGCAGCCTCCGGGCCCTCCCGAGCCGCGCACTACACTGGGACTATGGATATGACGAGGGAAGGCATGCCGATGCTCGATGAATACCAGTACGAGCGTCGATTCTTCTGCAGGAGCATGCCCACGGAATTCGACGACGGCGACGCACCCGCACTCATCATCCAAGGCTATTTCGTGCATGCCGACCGCTACGCGCTGCGCGTGCGCCTGACGACGCATGCATTGCGCATCCCGATGACCGCCGACCTCGATGCGCGTACCGTGCTCGCCGAGCATCGCGACATATTCCGCACCGCCACGATCGGCGTCAAGGGGCCGTCGGTGGGCGGCACACGCTATGAGGCGTCGCGAGACATCGACGCGCAGGTCGCCGCTGCGCTCGTGCTGCGCGGTGGCGACGTCATCATCAAGAACCGCTATACGGCGTGGATCGGCGCCGACGGCTGGAACATCGACGTCTTCGGCGGCGCGAACGCACCCCTCGTCGTCGCGGCCGCGCAACGCAGCACGCCAGTGACGAATCTGATCATCCCGCGCTTCTGCGTCACCGAGATCACCGACGAGCCGCGGTTCAGCAACGATGAGCTCTCATGGCGGCCGTTCACGCGATGGGCCGACGATTACGAAGACGAGCTCGCACGCAACGGGCCGTCGTTCCAACAGTCGTTCGGCACGAACACGATGGAATGACGGCCTGCAGGCAATGCGATTTTCCGTATATCGACTCAGTACATCATCGTCGCGAGGCGGCGGCGTGCACGCGAGACGCGTTCGTCGCCGGCGTCGGGGATCAGGAAGTATTCGAGCAGTCGTTCGCGCACCGGGTCCATCTGGTCGCGGTGCGCGGCGGCGAAGTCGAGCAGGCGACCGAAGGCGTCGTCGATCTGTCCGCCGATCATGTCGACATCGGCGACGGCGAGCTGCGCCTCGAGGTCGTCCGGGGCGTCGGCGGCCGCCTGGCGCACGGCGCGCACGTCGGCATCGGCGGAACGGGCGAGCAGCAGCGCCTTCGCGCGTTCACGGCGCGCGAGTTCGTCGGACGGGTCGGCTTCGAGCACCTGCTCGTAGGCGGCCGCCGCGCCGGCGTAGTCGCCTTCCTGCGCAAGGCGGTGCGCTTCGGCATGCGCCGGCGGCACCTGCGTCTTCGCCGGCAGCGCGTCGTCGGCACCGGCGGCCGGCTCGATGTGCGGGGCCGTGCCGGTCACGCCGGCCTGTGCGGCCACCTGCACGAGCTGCGGCAGCACATGCGTCGTGATCTGCTGAAGCTCCTCGTCGGTCGGTATGCCCTGCAGAATCGGCATCGGACGTCCCGCGATGAGCGCGAACAGCGCCGGTGCGCCCTGCACGCCGAAGGCCTGTGCGATCGCCGGATCCTTCGCGACGTCGACGCGCGCAAGCTGCAGCTGGCCGTTCATGCCGTCGATCGCGTCGCCGAGCGCGCGCGCCATCGGGAAGCAGCGGTCGTCCGTCTCGACCCACATGAGCAGCACGATCGGGAACGTCGTCGACGATTCGACCATCGCCTGGAAGTTGTTCTCGGTCACATCGATGACGTAGCCGCCGGCCGCAGGCGCGCCGCCCGCCTGTCCCGGTTCCGCCTTCGTCTGATGCTTGAGCCCTTCGAGGTCGACCGCCCCGGCGAGCGAGATGCCCGGCTTGAAATCCTGTGCCATGATTGTTTGCCTCTTTTCGTATGTCCTGCTGTAACCGCGCGTCCATGACGGACGTCAGACGGCCTCGACTTTGACGACCTGACGTTCGGCGCCGACCGCCTGCACCTTCTGTCCCGATTTGGCCGGCGGGATGTAGATGGCGACGACGTTGACGTAGGTCGCCTTCATCGTGCTCGTCGCCTTGCCGTCCGCGAAGATCGCACGTTCGGCGTCCGAGGCCGGCTGCGATTCGCGGCCTTCGCCGGCGGCGCGCGTCCACACCGAATCGATCTGCGCGACGACGAGGTCGCCGCCATCCGACGAGCGCATGATCTGCATCTGTCCGTCGACCGGCGTGAAGGTCTGCCGCTGCGTGCCCTTGTTGCGTTCCATGCCCTGCTGCACCGTCGCGGACAGCTGCGCCAGGTTGTCGCGGAAGTAGTCGTCGCCGAAATCGCTCGCGTATTGGCTCTTCGTGCCGTTCTGCAACACGTCGGCGTAGCGCGTCACAGCCTCCTTCGGCGTCATGACGAGGTTGCCGTCGTCCTCATGGCCCATCTGCGAGCCGATTGACGGCACCGTGAACTTCGGCATCTTCGCGCCTTGGAACAGGCGCGTGACGGCCCACAGGCGGTAGTTCTCGCGCGCGTCGCCCTGCGTGAACACGAGCAGACGCTCCGACTGCTGGTCCTCGGTCGTCGTCGTGATCGAGAAGACGGCGCGCGGCCAGCCGTTGTCGGTCGGGATGACGGTTTGCGTCAGGTCGTCCGGGATCGTCGTCTTCGGATCGAGCTTGCCGTTCTTCTGCGCGACCTTGAGTTCGCTCGTGCGGATCTGCAGTTCCGGCCCGCTCATCGCCTGCGCGAGATTCGTCGGATCCTTCGTGTCGTTGCATTCCTTGATCGTGGCGAGCAGGTCGGCGCGGATGCGCTGCTCCTGTGCCTCGGTCAGGTCGGGTGTCGCGGACGCGGCCGATGTGGGCGCGTTCACCGTCGGCACCGTTCCCTCGCATGCGCCGAGCGCGCACGTCATGCCGAACGCGAGCGCGACAGCCGTGGCTGCGGTCAGTGCACGTCGTGTCATCAGTCGTTCTCCTTGTTCTGCGCGTCGGCGGACGTCTCGCCGTCCCTGTCTGCCGACCCATCCTTGGTCGTCGCGTCGGGCGCATCATCGGTGACGGCCGTTTCGACGGTCACCGAGGCTTGCGCCGCATCGTCGGACTGCATCGTCGTCGCCTCCGTGACTGTCCCCGTCGGTTCATCGGTCGTCACGACCGGAATCGAGCCGGTCTCCTCACGCACGAGGCGCGCGAAGTAGGCCTGCAGCTCCTCCGGCGTGATGACCGACGTCGCCTCGTCGGATGTGGTCGCCGATGTCGTGCTGCGCGGCGACGTGTCCTGCGGCTGCCCGGAGGCGTCCACACGATGCGTCTGCTCGGCGACGAGGTTGCGTGACGTCGGATCGATGATCTGCGGCGGCTCCGTCTCCTGCGCGGCGGTGCCCGCATGGCGTCCGTGGCGTCCGCGCGGCTTGCCGTCGGCGCCCTTCGGACGGCGGCGCGGCTTCATGCTGGCGAAAGTGCCGGCGACGGCGGCCGCGATCGTCGTCGTCTCCTCGACTTGTTCCTTCTTCTTGCGCGGCTTGACCACCTTGGCGAAGCGGTTGCGGCGCGTGGCCGGATCCATCGCGAAGACCGACGCCGACAGGACCGCCAGAATGATGCACAGACCGCCCGCGAAATACCACGGCAATGCGAAGTTCGGCACGCTCTGACGCACCCAGTGCATGCTGATCGTCGCGTCCGAAGCCTTGCCGCCGAAGTCGACGATCGCGACCTGCGTCGCCTTCGCGTCGGGCAGCCGCAGCGATGCGCTCGTCTTGCCGCACGATGTGCTCGTCCACATGTCCGAATCGGCGAAGGCGACCTGCTGATCGGAGGTGGAGGCGTTGCCGCGCGCCTGCTCATTCGTCGTCGACAGCGCGCTCCAGCTGTCAAGTCCGGTCACGCGCGTGTACGATTCGCCGGCGAGCCAGCCGGAGGCGTCCTTCGGACTGCCGATCGCGATGCAGGTCGCCGGTTCCTTGACCGTATCGGCCGTCGCTCCGTCGGTCGTGTTCGCATCATGCGCATCGTCCGATGATGCCGTCGTGCCGGATGCCGGCTCGACGGAGGCGGCTTCGACACGGACCTGCACGCTCTTGTCGACCAGATCGAGCACACCGGGGTCGATGACCGCGTACTGTATGCCGTCCATGTGCGCAACAGCCGTGACGTCCCGACTCGGCTCCCAGATCGTCTGGTTGAGGATGCCGAACACGATGCAGGTCACGGCGAGCAGCCCGAAAATCGGCGTCACGATGCCGCGCATGATCTTCGCGTGCCTGGACGGCGCCGGATGTCTGCGCGGCACATGCGTTTCTTCTTCTTGACCGTCGTTCATCACGTATCCCATTCTACAAGTCGCGGCCCTTCACAACTCCATTACCTTCCGGACGGATAAATCGGGCAGAGGCGTTACTGTTGGTGGCTATGCAACATACTTCTCTAGTAACTTCTATCACACGCGCCGCATCAGTCGTCAGCGCGCTCGCTCTATGCGTAAGCATGGCGGCCTGCGGTTCGGGGTCGTCGGAAGGCTCCGCAAGCGCCTCGTCGAGCGCGACGCTGCCGAAACTCGAAGGCGTCAAGGTGACCGGCAAACCGGGCGAGAAGCCGAAGGTCGAGTTCAAGAAGGGACTCAAATTCGAGAACAACAGCCTCGCCATCCTGCAGGACGGCGACGGCGCCGCGATGAAGAGCGGCTCCCGCATCTGCGCGCAGCTCACCCAGTACAGCGCGAAGTCGGGCGAGGAGGTCGCCACGACGTGGGAGCAGAACGTGCCCGACTGCTCGCTCGTCTTCAATCCGGAGAACGTCGTCACCAATGTGGAGAGCGCGACGCTCGCGCAGGTCGCGAACACGGCGTTCAACGGCAGGAAGCTCAACACGACGATCGGCATCGGCATCAACGACGGCTCCGGCGACGACAACGCGTATATGCTGATCATGACGCCGGTCTCGCAGTCGAAGGACTACACGAAGGCGCAGGGCGAGAAGGTCAAGGACATTCCGTCCGATCTGCCGAAGGTCACGTTGGACGCCGCCGGCAAGCCGTCGATCGACATGAACGGCTACAAGGGCTCGGACAAGCTCGTCGTGCAGCCGCTCATCAAGGGCGACGGTCCGAAGATCGACAAGAACACCTACGCGGCCGTCGTCAACTACACCGGTTGGCTGCTCGACGGCAAGCAGTTCGATTCGTCGTGGGACCGCAACCAGACCTTCGACGCCGTGCTCAGCAACATGATCAAGGGCTGGCAGGAAGGTCTCGTCGGCCAGACGGTCGGCTCGCAGGTGATGCTCGTCGTACCTCCGGACCTCGGTTACGGCGATCAGGGGAACAGCTCGATCCCGGCGAACTCGACGCTCGTCTTCGTCGTCGACATCCTCGCGAAGTACTGACGCACAGTCGATACTGATATATCACAGCAAAACGGCGGCGGCCGCCTCCCCCATCAGCGGGAGGCGGCCGCCGCCGTTCGTCGTCGTATTCGCGGGCACATGCCGCGATATCGGCGGTTCAGAACAGCCGCAGCGAATCGTCGTCGGCGCCGCGCATGTCGTCGTAGTCGAGGATCAGGCATTCGAATCCGCGGTCGGTCGCGAGCGTGCGCGCCTGCGGGGCGATCGTCTGCGCCGCGAAGATGCCGCGCACCGGCGCGATGAGCGGGTCGCGGTTGAGCAATTCGCAGTAGCGCGTGAGCTGTTCGACGCCGTCGATGCCGCCGTGTCGTTTGATCTCGATCGCCACATGAGTGCCGTCGGCGTCGACGGCCATGATGTCGACCGGGCCGATCGCCGTCGGGTATTCGCGGCGCACGAGCTTGGCGCCTTTGCCGATGCGTTCGATCTGCTCGGCGAGATAGCGCTGCAGATGGTCTTCGACGCCGTCCTTCTTCAGCCCCGGGTCCTCGCCGAGATCGTAGCTTTCGTCGGAGTAGATGTGCTGCAGCGTGACTTCGAGGACGTCGTTCGACTTCGTCGCGCAGGCGCGGATGACCTTCTGCGGCGCCGGCGTCGCGGCGTCGTCGTCGGCGTCCTTCGGCGTGATGTCCTTGATCGTGCACGGCGCCGCCATCCAGTTGAGCGGCTTGTACGAGCCCAGTTCGGAGAAGATGAGCAGACTGTTGTCCGCCTTGATCAGCAGGACGCGGCGCGCGAGCGGCAGCGTCGCCTGAAGTCGTCCGGTGTATTCGGCGCTGCAGTCGGCAACAATGATTCGCATGAGGTACCACGATACCGCGCGCCGTGCCATGGCACAACACACGGCACGGCACAACGGCATGATGGCGCACGCGGCGTCCGGTGGATATGGAAGGGCCCGGATTCCCGTATGGGAATCCGGGCCCTTATCGACGTGAAGGTCGTCGGCCGGTCACTGGATGCCGGTCTCGTCGATCGGCTGGTTCGCCATCGTGCGGCCGTTTTCGACGACGACGGTCAGCTTGTTCGAGTCGAAGGAGATGAATCCGTCGGTCACCTCGAAGGAATGCTTCGTGCCGTCCGGCTCGGTGATGACGAGCGGACCCTCCTGGATGACGGAGAGCACCGGTTCGTGTCCCGGCAGGATGCCCATGCTGCCCGCATAGGCGGGCACGAGCACGGACTTCGCCACGCCGCTCCAGACCGGATGGTCAGCGGAGACGATATTCACGTCCATCGTCGCGCCGGCCATGATCACTCACCGTATTCCTTCTGCATCTTGTGCCACTTCTTCTCGAGGTCGTCGATGCCGCCGATGCCCGAGAACGCCTGCTCCGGGACGTTGTCGTAGACGCCGTCGCAGATGCGCGTGAACGCCTCGATCGTCTCCTCCGCCGGCACATAGGAACCCGGGACGCCGGTGAACTTTTCAGCGACGTAGAAGTTCTGGCCGAGGAACTGCTCGATCTTGCGCGCGCGGTTGACGGTCATCTTGTCCTCTTCGCCGAGCTCGTCGATGCCGATCAGGGCGATGATGTCCTGCAGTTCCTTGTTGCGCTGCAGGATCGCCTTGACGCGGTTCGCGCAGTCGTAGTGCGCCTGGCCGACATAGCGCGGATCGAGGATGCGGGAGGTCGACGACAGCGGGTCGACGGCCGGGTAGATGCCCTTCGACGCGATGTCGCGCGACAGCTCGGTCGTCGCGTCGAGGTGGGCGAAGGTCGTCGCCGGGGCCGGGTCAGTGTAGTCGTCGGCGGGGACGTAGATCGCCTGCAGCGACGTGATCGAATGGCCGCGCGTCGACGTGATGCGCTCCTGGAGCGCGCCCATCTCGTCGGCGAGGTTCGGCTGGTAGCCGACGGCGGAAGGCATGCGGCCAAGCAGCGTCGAGACCTCGGAGCCCGCCTGTGTGAAGCGGAAGATGTTGTCGATGAACAGCAGCACGTCCTGGTTCTCGACGTCGCGGAAGTACTCCGCCATCGTCAGCGCCGTCAGCGGGACGCGAAGACGCGTGCCCGGCTGCTCGTCCATCTGGCCGAAGACGAGCGCGGTCTTCTCGAGCACGCCGGCCTCGTCCATCTCGCCGATCAGGTCGTTGCCCTCACGGGTGCGTTCGCCGACGCCGGCGAACACGGAGACGCCGCCGTGGTTCTGTGCCACGCGCTGGATCATCTCCTGAATGAGGACGGTCTTGCCGACGCCCGCGCCGCCGAACAGGCCGATCTTGCCGCCCTGCACGTACGGCGTGAGCAGATCGATGACCTTGATGCCCGTTTCGAACATCTGCGTCTTCGATTCCAGCTGGTCGAAGGCCGGCGGGTTGCGGTGGATCGGCCAACGCTCCTTGATGACGATCTTCTCGCCCGGCTTCTTGTTGAGGATGTTGCCTGCGACGTCGAAGACATGGCCCTTCGTCACGTCGCCGACCGGCACCTCGATCGGGCCGCCGGTGTCACGCACTTCGGCGCCGCGCACGAGGCCGTCGGTCGACTTGAGCGCCACGCAGCGCGCCGTCGAATCGCCCAGATGCTGCTCGACCTCGAGGGTGATGACGACGTCCTTCGACTCGCCCTCCTCCTGCTGGCCCATCTGCTTGATCTCGACCTTCAGAGCGTTGTAGATGTCCGGCATGTGACCGACAGGGAACTCAACGTCGATAACCGATCCCTGAATACGCGTCACATGACCGACGATTGGCTCCGCGGCGGTGTCGGTGGCCGCAGTGGTCTGTTTCTCAGCCATTTCGCGTTCCTACTCTTCCTTCTTGTTCAATGCATCGGCGCTGCCGATGATTTCGGTAAGTTCCTGGGTGATCGATGCCTGGCGCGATGCGTTGAGCTTGCGGGTCAGGTCGTTAATCAGTTCGCGTGCGTTCTCGGTGGCCGTGTGCATCGCGTTCTGCCGGCACGCCACCTCGGAGGCGGCCGCCTCGAGCAGGCATTCGTGGATGCGCGAACGCACGTACTTCGGCAGCACGGCGTCGAGCACCTCGTCGAGGCTCGGCTCGAAGGCGTACAGCGGCATCGCCGTCGTTGCCGTCGGGTCGGGACGCTGCGCGTCCTTGTCC
This sequence comes from Bifidobacterium choerinum, assembly GCF_002761235.1. Classification (NCBI taxonomy): domain Bacteria; kingdom Bacillati; phylum Actinomycetota; class Actinomycetes; order Bifidobacteriales; family Bifidobacteriaceae; genus Bifidobacterium; species Bifidobacterium choerinum. Next base: position 351,446 of record NZ_CP018044.1, read on the forward strand.
TCGATAATCTCGACCGGCAGCATGCGCAGCACGCGCACCTTCTGCACGACCATGTTGATGAACTCGGTGTAGACGATGTACAGCTCGGATACGCCGCCCTGGTCGGCGGAAAGCATATACGCGTCCAGCAGCGCGCGGGAGATCGCGTCGGCGACTTCGACGCCAGGCCTCTCGGTATCGCCTTCCCAGGTCTGTGCGAGCAGGCGGTTGCGGTACTTGTAGTACGAAACACCGCGGCGACCATAGACGAACAGCTCCGGTTCCTTGCCGGCCTCGTCGAGACGCGCCAGCAGATCCTCGGTTTCGCGGATGATCGATGAAGTGTACGCTCCGGCCATGCCACGGTCCGCCGTCAAGGCGAGGACGGCAACACGGGGGTTGTCGCCCTCCTTCTTGACGATCGGATGTGAGATATGGGAGTGGGATACCAGTGTCTGGACGGCATCGAAAATCGCATCGGTGTATGGCTTCGCGTTGAGCGCCACCTCACGGGCCTGCGCGATGTGCGAAGCCGCGATCATCTCCTGGGCGTTGAAGATCTTCTCCAACGAACCTGTGGAGGCGATCCTGCCCTTTAATGCGAGTTGCGATCCCATAGGTTACTTCTTTTCCTGCGCTTCGGCGTCCTTGGCCTTGCGGCCCTGGGCCTTGATCTGCTCCTGGTCGACCGGAGTGACGCCCTTCGGCGTCGGCTTCTTGTCGATGAGCGGCTTGCCGGCCTTCGTCACATAGGTCTCACGGAAGGCGTCCACGGCCTTGTCGAGCGCCGCCTCGGTGTCCGAGGTGAAGTCGCCGGTGTCGCGGATCGTCTTGAGGATGTCGGTGTTGCGGTCGAGATACTCGAGCAGCCCCTTCTCGAAGGGCAGCACGTCGACGACCTCGAGGTCGTCGAGCTTGCCATGGGTGCCGGCCCACACGGAGACGACCTCCTGCTCCATCGAGAACGGGGAGAACTGCGGCTGCTTGAGCAGCTCGGTCAGGCGTGCGCCACGGTTGAGCTGGGCCTTCGACGCGGCGTCCAGATCGGACGCGAACATCGCGAAGGATTCGAGCGAGCGGTAGCGCGCCAGCGAGATCTTCAGCGTGCCGGAGACCTTCTTGAGCGCCTTCGTCTGCGCCGCGCCGCCGACGCGGGAGACGGAGATGCCGACGTCCACGGCGGGACGCTGACCGGCGTTGAAGAGGTCGGACTGCAGGAAGATCTGTCCGTCGGTGATCGAGATCACGTTCGTCGGAATGTACGCGGAGACGTCGTTCGCCTTCGTCTCGACGATCGGCAGACCGGTCATCGAGCCGCCGCCCAGGTCGTCGGAGACGCGTGCGCAGCGTTCGAGCAGGCGGGAGTGGAGGTAGAAGACGTCGCCAGGATACGCTTCACGTCCCGGCGGGCGGCGCAGCAGCAGCGAGATCGAGCGGTAGGCCTCGGCCTGCTTCGACAGGTCGTCGAAGACGATGAGGACGTCCTTGCCGTTGTACATCCAGTGCTGGCCGATGGCCGAGCCGGTGTACGGCGCGATGTACTTGAAGCCCGCGGAATCCGATGCCGGGGACGCGACGATCGTCGTGTACTCCATCGCGCCGGCCTCTTCGAGGCTCTGCTTGACGGAGGCGATCGTCGAACCCTTTTGGCCGATGGCCACGTAGATGCAGCGCACCTGCTTCTTCGGGTCGCCGGACTCCCAGTTCGCCTTCTGGTTGATGATCGTGTCGATCGCGATGGCCGTCTTGCCGGTCTGGCGGTCGCCGATGATGAGCTGGCGCTGGCCGCGGCCAATCGGCGTCATCGCGTCGATCGCCTTGAGGCCGGTGGACATAGGCTCGTCGACCGGGTGGCGGTGCATGACGTCGGGGGCCTGCGCCTCGAGAATACGGCGTCCTTCGCTCTTGATCTCGCCCAGACCGTCGATCGGGTTGCCCAGCGGGTCCACGACACGGCCGAGGAATCCGTCACCGACCGGCACGGAAAGCACCTCTCCGGTGCGACGGACCTCCTGGCCCTCCTCGATGCCGACGAAATCGCCGAGGATAACCACGCCGATCTCGCGGGCGTCAAGGTTGAACGCCAGACCAAGGGTGCCGTCCTCGAAGGTCAGCAGCTCGTTGGCCATGCAACCAGGCAGTCCCGTCACATGCGCAATGCCGTCGCCGGCCGTCGCGACGTGGCCGACCTCCTGGGTCGGCGTCTCCGACGGCGTGTACGCCTCGACGAAATCATCGAGCGCCTTGCGTATCGTGGCGGGATCAATGGTCAGTTCTGCCATGATCACTCCTTATTGTTGTGTATACATTCGTGTGGGTCCCCACAACGGACCCGTGGGACGCGGGGGCGTGCGCCGTCCGCGTCACTCGGCGGTGCCTGCCTTCACCTTGCGCCTGAGCGCCTGCAGCTGCGCGACGACGGTGTTGTCGGTCACCTCGTCGCCGACCTGCACGCGCATGCCGCCGATGACGTTCTTGTCCACGACGAGGTGGATGTGCACCGGCCGGCCGACCTTCTTCGTGTAGATCTTCGTGAGCCGTTCGATCTGCGCGTCGCTCAGTTCGGTCGCCGCCGTCACCGTGACCATCGACTCCCCCATATGGCGGGAGAACTTGTTGATGAGCCACTGGATCGTCTCGAGATACCGGCGGTTGCGCGGATTGCGCGTGCTGTGCTCGGCGAGACGCACGGTGATGCGGTCGAAGTGGGCGTCGTCGATGAGGGCGTGCAGCAGTTCGTAGCGCGCCTCGAGCGGTCCGTCGTCGTCGGAAAGGTCCGCGCGCACGACGGGCAGGTTGAGCAGGGCCGACTGCAGCTGCGCGAGTTCGATCGACACCTGCAGCGTCTTGCCGTCCTTGTCCGCCTGATACATCATGGCGTCCACCGCGAAGTCCTCCACGGCGTTGTCGATGTCATGGGCGCGGCTCCAGCTGCGGCCGACGAGATCGACGAGGATCGCCATCGTCATGTCAAGGACCTTGCCGCCGAGCAGCTCGTTGAGCAGCCGGACCTTGTCCTCGGTCGGACGGCCCGGATCGGTCAGCGCGCGCTGCAGGCGCGGGTTCTTGTCGAGCACGAACGTGATCGTGAACAGTTCGTTGCCGATCTCCCACGCGTCGTCTCCCGACGCGCTGAGCCTCTTGGCGAACGAGTCACGCGATTCGCGATCGGCTACTCGTGATGCTTCTCCTTGCAACTGTCACCTCCCTCCTTGCAGATACGTGCTACTTGTTGTCTTCGGACTGTTCCAGATCGGCGATCATCTTGTCGAGCATGTCCGACTGGACCGTCGAATCCTGAAGTTGCGTCTGCAGGATCTTGCCGGCGAGCGACGTGGCGATCGTGCCGACTTCGCCCTTGAGGCTGACCATCGCCTTCTGCTGCTGTGATTCGAGCGAGCGTTCGGCGTTGGCGGTGATCTGCGCGGCCTCGGTCTCGGCGCGCGAACGCGCGTCGGAGATGATGTGCGACGCCTCGGCTCGCGCGTCGTCGCGGATCTTCGACGCCTCGACGCGTGCGGTGCTCAGCTGCGCCTGATACTTCTTCTTGGCTTCCTCGGCGTCTTTCTGAGCCTGTTCCGCCTTGGCGAGGCCACCCTCGATCTTCGCGGTGCGCTCATCGAATATCGACTGGAACTTCGGCAGGAAGAACTTGTAGAAGAACGCGGCCAGGATGATCAGGATGATCAATGACCAGACGATGTCGTAGGTCTCAGGAAGGAACAGCTTGACGCCATTGTTTTCCGCCATGTCCATGATTCGTTCTCCTCCTTTCATGTCCTCGAGTGATGATTCGGGTTGCTACTCGATTCGGATCACTGGAAGATGAACGCCGCGACGAAGCCGAGCAGCGCGAGGACCTCGACGAACGCCAGACCCAGGAACATCAGCGTCTGCAGACGGCCACCCAGCTCGGGCTGGCGCGCGGTGCTTTCGATCGTCTTGCCAATCAGGATGCCCAGACCGATGCCAGGTCCGATGGCGGCAAGACCGTAGCCGACGACGTTCAGGTTGCCCGCAACCTCAGCGAGGGTAACGATATCCATGGTTGTTTCCTTTCTGGTTCATTGCTTGATGCAACAAAATTGTGCCGGCGGTCAGTCGATCTCCGGATAGCTCATATTGATGTACGCGGTCGTCAGGATCGCGAAGATGTAGGCCTGCAGCGCCGCGACGAGCATCTCGAAGAGATACATGAACATGCCGGCGGCGAAGGTGATCACGCCGAAAGGCATCATCACCTTGTTCACGACGTCGACGAGGAAGTACTGCGTCGCCGACAGGCACAGCGCGAGGATCAGATGCCCCGAGATCATGTTGGCGAAGAGTCGGATCGTCAGCGAGAACGGTCGGATGATGAGCAGCTCGAGCAGCTGGATCGGGGACAGCAGGATGTAGATCGGCCACGGGACGCCCTTCGGGAACAGCTCGTCGCGCAGGAAATGACCGAGGCCCTTTTCGCGGATGCCGGCGATCCAGTACTGGCAGAAGCACCACATCGCGAAGACGAGCGGCAGCGTGATCGTCGCGCTCGCCGCGATGTTCATGCCCGGGACCTCGCCGCACAAGTTGAAGACGAGCAGCGTCAGGAACACGGTCGTGATCATCGGAACGTAGCGCTTGCCGCGCTCCTCGCCCATGACCTGGTAGACGATGTCCGTCTTCGTGAAGTTGACGATCCATTCGACGGCGCCCTGCCAACGGCCCGGCACGAGCTTCGCGCGCGCCGCCGTGATGCCCAGCACGAGCATCAGGATGATCGTGGCGAGGATGCGCACGAAGATGATGCGGTTGATCGCGAACGGCGTGCCCTGGAACAGGATCTCCGGAGGAAGGAAATCGCCAATGCCCGGCATATGCATCGATGGCTCTTCTTCTGCAAGCGTGACGATGCCTGCGGCGAATGCATCAACCATTCATGCCTCCTGATGTTACGAATTGTCTGATGACAGTCTAATCCGACTGATGTCCACTACGTACCGCGTATGTGACGGCAAGATTACCGCAACGGCGGTGTTCCACCGATGTGCCGGCGTTGATTCAGCAGCGTGCGAACATGTGCGGGATGCACTATCACGCGCGCTCTGCAGCGTCCTCTCTCCTCGTCTTCCTCATATGTCTGCGCCCACGCGCCGGGGTGGCGATCACCTCGGCCGGGGCGGGCGTATTGGACCTTGATTTCCACTGAGACGCGATTATTGGCCCGATAGTGGACATCGATGACGGGAAGTACCCAATGGCATCCATATGCCGAATCATCAACATTTCGTAAGGCTTAAGCGATTGAGAGCACCCCGCGCGCCGCCGAGGCGACACGCGGGGGAACACGTTGTATGCCATATCACAGTCGCAATTCATGCGACAGCGAACACGGCAGGCCGACGGACATGGCCGGCCGCACGGTCGGACGACCGGAACGCCTCAGTCGCGCGGAACGATGAGGCCGTAGCCGTCGTCGAGGAACGGGCGGAAGCCGTCCTCGCGCGGCGAGCTCGGCGCATGGCGCACGACATGGTCGGTGCCGGGACGGCGCTGCGCACGCAGCTGCGGCACCTCGGTCAGGTCGTACGGCGTCATCTGGTAGACCCAGTTGAGCCAGTTGCGCCACAGCAGGTTCGCATGCGCACGCCACGAGAACAGCGGCTCGATCGTCGGGTCGTCGTTCGGGAAGTAGTTGGTCGGGAACGGCACGTTGTCGAGTCCGCGATCCATGTCGCGGCGGTACTCCTCGGCGAGCGTGTACTTGCCATACTCCCAATGGCCGAGCGCGAACACCTCGGAGAAGTCGCGCGTCGCGATGAGGCCCGGACCGGACTGCGGTCCCCAGGTGAGCACCTGCAGGTCCGGATTCGCGGCGATGTCCTCCTCGCTGACGGCGGCGACGCGCGAATGCGGCTGCAGCGCGATCTCGTCGAAGCCGTTCGTCAGGAAGCAGTATTCGTCCTGCAGATACTGCGGGAAGACGCCGAAGATCTTCTCGGGAAGATCGATCTTGCGCACGCCGTAGCGGTAGTTGAGCGCGCCCATCGCACCCCAGCACAGATACATCGTCGAGAACACATGGCTCGCCGCCCAGTCGAGAATGCGCTTGAACTCGTCCCAGTAGTCGACCTGCTCGAAGGGCAGATGCTCGACGGGCGCACCGGTGACGATGAGGCCGTCGTAGTAGTTGTCGGCGAAGGACTCCGGCGGCTCGTAGAACTTGACGAGGTGGTCGGCGCTCACATGCGTCGACTCGTGCGTGCCCGTCTTCATGAAGTCGATGTCCACCTGCAGCGGCGATTTCGAAATCAGCCGCAGCAGCTGCGTCTCCGTCTCGATCTTCTTCGGCATCAGGTTGAGGATGACCATCTTGAGCGGGCGCACGCGCTGCCGCTCCGCCTCGGGCTTCTCGAGCGCGAAGATGCGTTCGGAGTCGAGGATGTCACGCGCCGGAAGGCCTCCGGGAATTTTGATAGGCATGGTTTCCTATTATGTGCGCACGGCATAACAAACGACGGTGCATGTACGACGACGGCCGCGCAAAAGCGCCGCACATCGCCGATCCGGCATCGTCGACTGCGATGCATGAACGTCACGACACGCCGATGGTTGACTTTCGGATTCGCTCGTGTATATTGGTGAGAGCTGTGCAAAACAGCCGACGCGGGGTGGAGCAGCTCGGTAGCTCGCTGGGCTCATAACCCAGAGGTCCAAGGTTCAAATCCTTGCCCCGCTACTAACGCCTCAGGCTTTACATGAAAGAAGCCTGAGGCTTTTTCTATATCTTCTAGATTCCAGTTGACACGGCGCGTCATCTTCTGAGAGATCGCAGACCGGTTAACGCCAAGAGCGTCGGCTAGATCCTTCTGCTTCGCACCTTTAATTACCATAGCGATTTTTATATTACGAGTCACCACATCTTGCAGACTCATACCACCAGACTGCGCTTCAGTCAGTGGGCTTATTGTTGTTGCTGTCATATTACAGAAGTTTAGCAAAACTTGCATTTTGTAATACTTCGACACGCCGAGTTAGACCATGAATACAGAAGCTGTGTTTTAATGTTAGCGTGTCTAACAGTAGAACAGTTCAGCAGAACACCGGCGATATGGTGGCGCGGCTCATGGGGTATCACCGCATGAGCCAGAAAGACGTGGCGGCTGCAATAGGTTGCTCGCGGTCGGCGGTATCGCAAAAATGCGCCGGAAAGATTCGCTTCAGCTCAGCAGAGTTGCTGATCCTCGCTGACCTGTTCGGGACGACCACCGATGCCCTATTGGGCCGTAGCGGCGAGGAGGCTGTGAAATGAGGTATCGAATCATCAAGGACGAGTCAGATCTACTTGAGGGCGACGTGGCTGTGTACGCACATCCGTCTGACATGAAGCCACGGCTCTGTTTGATGGTGCTTGCCGCCGCGGATAGCGCAGCAGATCACGCGTGCATTGACATTGACGTACGGAACGAGGGGCTTAAGTTGTTGGGGCCGTCAGACCATTACGGGCGCGTCGTGCTCTCTGTTGGCGACGAATATGCATATGTCACAGACCCGCAGTGGGAGGCGTTCGTAATGGCGTATCGCTTCATCGATGATTACGGGAATCAGCATACTGCGACCGCATATGAGTTCGGGTATGCCGTGGGGAGGTCGTTGTGAAATACGAAATTCTTGAATCGAATGCTGATTTGCAGCCAGGCGACCTGTGCATGTTTGTGTACACGTCGAAAACCGGCAGCGTGAAGTACAAGTGTGGCCGTTTCGCGACGTACACGGTTCCCGCGCATGATGGCGCGGGCCGTTATGCGGTGCTGGCTGATGGCCGTATCCCGCAGTGGGACGGTTATCAGCTTGTGGTCGCGGTGCGGCCGCGTGCGGAGTTCGAGGACGTGCCGATATTCGATACCGAGACGGGGGTGGTTGACCGTGAGTGAGACGCGGGTGTGGGTGGAGCCGATTGACGGTTATCCGGGATTCTACCGTTTGTGTGTGGAATCGGGTGATTGCCAGTCGCGCGCCGTCCTGAACGATGCGCAGTTGCAGGCGCTCGTGGCGTCGGCGAGGGGTGCTCGGCTGGATACCGAGGCCGTTCGCAGGCGTCGTGATGCAGGCAACTTGTAATTGAATGCCATATGGTGCGGGTTCCCTCCGGCTGCCCGTGCCGGCCGTTGAAGATCATCCGGGCGCGCCTTGCCTAGCGCGATATAAGCATCACCGTTGAGGGCGGTGGGTCGCGGGTGTATTGAAACCGTATGCCATGGGGTTCGTCGTGTAAGGACGTGACGGGCGACTTCGGCGCTTTCGGGCGCGGGCCTTGTGGCAGACCAACCGTGCGGGGCCACGCCCCGCCATCTCATAAGCGACGGCCCGGCTCCAGGCGAAGAGTCTCTTAGGGATGCCTATAGCAGACATGTGACCGATTCCCTCGGCCGAGAAGAACACCTTCTCGGCCGAGGGAATTTCCGGTCGTCTGCTGTAGGCATCCCCGCTCCGACCCTCACCATCGAAGTCACATCTATCCACATCGTTTTCCACTTATCCACCAGAAGGTACGGGAGGTTCACATGGTCATTGATTACAGGCAGCACGGCACGGCACGCAGAAGGAAGCCGAGCACGAAGGAGTCGAGGTCGAGCAAACGTAGGTTGAAGACATTGCGCGAACAGGTGCGGTACAACCTCGACGCGGTGCGCCAGCATGTCGTGGGCACGTCGCGTATCAGCCGTGACGACCTGATCGTGTTGCTCAAGCTGCGTGCGGTGGCGCCGAGCAGGTGCACGACGGACCGCAGCCGCGATGCCAGCGCGGACAATGACATGCAGCGAATCCAGAGCAAGTGCGGCATGGAGCCGGTCAGCGACCACGGCGTGAAGTTCTTCGACGCGGCCGACACGGTGCGTACGCTGGGCCTGTTCGCATCCGGGAAGATCGGCTAGGCATGGCGTGGCGACTGTATTCGAGCAGCGAGGCCGCGCGGATCCTCGGCATATCGCCGGACACGTTGCGCCGGTGGCGTGACGCGGGGCGAGGGCCGGCGTACATCCTTGTCGGGAGCCGGTACAAGTACGAGCATTCCGAGCTGGAATCGTATATGAGGAGGAGGCGCAATGCGTAGACAGACGGTGCCGCCGGCGATCCGGCGCGAGGTCATCCGCAGGTGGGGCAACGACTGCTGGCTGCATCTGCCGGGCTGCACGCGTGTCGGCGAGGAGGACGACCACATCGTGCCGTGGAGCCACAGCGGGCGCGACAGCGTGGACAATATCCGCAGGGCGTGCAAGCACTGCAACGCGAGCCGGCAGGACAGGGTGCTGAGCGGCTATGGGCCGAACATGCATGTGGTGATGGGCCCGCCCGGCGCCGACCTCATGGGCGCGGCAGAACCGCGCCTGTCCCGTGACAGCATCGTGGTCAGCCACGCGGATCTCATGCGGGCGTTGTGCCCCGAGGGCCTGTACCCGGCGCCGCCGGCGGCGTTGCGGGCGGCGGCCGGCAGCGCGTGGGACGCGGCCTACCGCCGCCTGGCTAAAAGTCGGGCACCGGTGGATGTGTGGCTGCTGCGCACGCTGCCCATGAGCCGCACGCATCCTAGGATGCTCGACGAGTGGGTGGCGCTGGACTACGACATCCGGGTGATCGACCCGGGGGCCGATTATGTGTTCGACCGCGCGCGGCTGGACGCGGACGCGCTCAGGGTGGCGAGGCAGTGGTATGCGCTGCATCTGACGCAGGACGCTGTGGATGCCCGGCTCGCCGCGCGCCGCGCCGAGCTCGTGCGTCTCGGACTGCGCTCGGCCGAGGCCGCCGCCTCGAATCGTATCGAATGGTGAGACGAAACCGTTCGCGGCCAATCGCTAGCACATTGACAGTTCTGCGCGACTCGCTATAATACGCGCTCGTTTTTTAAACGATGCGGCCGCCAGCAGACCCCGCGCCCAGTTTTCTTTCCCCCCGAAAACGAAGAAAAAAGCCGCGAAACCGTTGGGATTGCTCGGGTTTCGCGACCTTGTGAGAATTTTGCTCCGGTAAGGACGTGACTGATTACCGGCACGAGTTGGACGATACCGCAACGGCTGGAGAAACACATGCAGGACACACTTGACGGGCTCGGTTACGACACCGGCCGCGAGATAGGGCCGATGGAGGCCACCGCGTTGAAGATCATCGCCGCCTACCGCGAGCAGTGGGCGGAGCCGGACGCGATACAGGACGGCCTGCTGCAGGCGCTGCGCACGCTCGCGCAGAACATCGACCGGCAGAACGAGCGCGGCAGGGAGATCAGCCGCAACATGGCGCAGTGGCTCGCCACGCTGGAACGGCTCGCCGCGCTGCATCCGTCCGAAGCGGCGATCGACGACGACGTGGCCGCCGTGTGGAGCGGCACCGGCATCGGGGACGACGACGCATGAGGATGCGCGGCGGCACTGAGCCCGACCCGTCGCGGCGCAACGACGGCGCGCGGGCGGCGGCGGTCGCGCGGATGCTGGGCACGCCCCTGCTGCCGTGGCAGGCGTACGTGATGGACGTGGCCACCGAGATCGACCCGGACACCGGCTCGTACTATTACAATCGCGTGGTCATATCCACGCCGCGCCAGTGCGGGAAGAGCGCACTCGTGGATGTGGACGACACCTATTCGGCGTCGTTGGGCATGAACCGGCGCATCGTGTACGCGGCGCAGACCGGCAAGGACAGCGAGGATCATTTCAAGGAGTTCCGCGACCGCATCATGAAGTCGCGGCTGAAGCAGGTGGTGGACCGGTTCCGCCTGTCCAACGGCAACATGAGCGCGAGGTTCGTCAACGGCAGCACGATCAGCCCGATGGCGATGACCAAGGTGGCCGGCCACGGCAAGCAGCTCGACAAGATGACGATCGACGAGGCGTTCAGCCTCACCAAGGAGCAGGGCGACACGATCCTCGACGCCGTGGTGCCGACGATGAACACGCGGCTCAAACGCACCGGCGTGAACGCGCAGCTGTGGATCACCTCGACCGAGGGGACCGCCGACAGCACGTTCTTCAACGACGTGCTGGACGAGTTGCGGGCCGGCGATGGCGACCCGCGCACATGCTGGTTCGATTTCGGCGTGCCGTTCGACTCCGACCCCGAGGATTTGTCCAACATCATGCGCTGGCACCCGGCGGCGGGGATGCTGTGGTACGAGCCGCAGCTGAACGACTTCAGCCTGCAGTTCGGCGACAACCGCAGGGGCTTCGCCAGAGCGTTCGGCAACCTGCGCGACACCGGCCTGAGCGAGCGTATCATCGGCGAGGATCTGTGGAACGCGACGTACTGCGCCCCTGTGGGCCCGGACATGATCGACGGGACGGTGTGCTTCGGCGTGGCGGTGGACGTGGACGCGACCCATACGAGCATCAGCGCCGCGATCAAGTCGGATACGGGCGTCAGCACGCAACTGATCTCGGTGCTCGACGGCACGGGCGACGCGCCCGCCGAGATCCGCCGGCTCGCGCAACGGTACAACGCGGCCGTGTGCATGGATCCCAAAGGGCCGGGGGCCTCGCTGCGCGACGCCATCTCGGACGCGGTGCGCATGTGCGACCTGCCGCAGTCCGATTACCTGACCGTGGGGCAGGCGTACGTGAGCGGTCTGGAAAACGGGCTGATACGCCACGCGGCCGACGACACGCTCGACCAGAGCGTGGCCACGTCGGCGCGCACATGGAGCGGCGACGCGTGGCGCATCACACGTCGCGGTTCCACAGGCATGACCTCGCCGCTCGAATCGTGCTTCCTCGCCGCATGGGGCGTCGAACACACGCCGGTGGAATACACGCCCTTCATCCTCTGACACCCGTATCTGCACGCCCTTGCCGCCGTTTGCCGGTGTTTGCCCGCATTCGTTTTCCGCACGCCGGCCACGGCGCGGCATGATACGGGCATGGGTTTTCTCACGAGGCTGTTCAGGCGCGATGCGCGCGACACGGGCGGCGACGCCATACCGGAGGGCGTGGTGCCGCCGGCGCGCACGGGCATGGACACCGACCCGTTGACGCTCTCGACGGTGTTTCGCGGCGTCCAGATCCTGCAGACGGCCATCTGCGGCCTGCCGATCTATGAGATGAAGGGCGGCGTGCGGCAACCGGCGACGAGCCGCCTGATCCTGCAACCCGACCCGGCGCGCAGCCGCCGTGATTTCCTCGCGGACATCGTGGCCTCACTGGTGCTGCACGGCAACGCGTTCGTCCGCCTGGACACGTTCGGCCCCGACATCGTGGCGTGCGCGGTGCTGCCGCCCCAATACGTGACCGTGACGATGCGCAACGGCGATTGGGCCGAGCCCGACCTGCGCTACTCGTATCTGGGCAAGACCTACACCGCCGACCGCATCGTGCATCTGAAGTTCCTGAACGTGCCGGGCGAGATCCTCGGCATGGGCCCCATCTCGGCCGCGCGCAGGGAGATCGAGTCCGCGCAGGCCGCGAAGGAATGCAAGTCCAAGTACTACAAGGACTCAAGCAACATCAAGGCGTACATGGTCAGCTCGCAGCCGATGTCAGAGGCGCAGGCGCGCGAGGCCAAGAAGGCGTGGGAGGCCGCCGGCGACGTCAACGGCACGAAGTTCATCGGCAACGGGTACGAGATGAAGTTCCCGTCGTTCAAGGCCGACGACCTCATGTTCCTGCAGGCGCAGAAGTTCGACACGACCCAGATAGCCCGCCTGCTGGGCATCCCGGCGAGCATCATGCTCGCCTCGGTCGAGGGCAGCAACCTCACCTATTCCAATGTGGAGCAGTCGTGGATCGAGTTTGCGGATTACACGCTGGCGGCGTACGCGGGCGAGATTGAGGAACTGTTCAACCGGCTTCTGCCCAGAGGCAGGACGGCGTCGTTCGACTGGGATTCGTCCCGCCGCACCGATATGAGCGACCGGCTGGCGGCGTACCGGACCGCGATCGACGCGGGCATCTACACGATCGACGAGGTGCGCGCGAAGGAAGGACTCGCACCGAGAAAGGACGGAGGCCGTGAACAATCTGACGGCATTGAACAATGACAGGCAGGTCCGGCGCATGGACGCGCCGCTCGAACTGCGCGAGGACGGAGCCGGCGACGGGCTCACCCTGGAGGGCGTGGCCGTGCCGTTCGGCAAGCGCTACGACCTGTTCGACGACGTGAGCGAGCAGTTCGACCCCGACTGCGATTTCGGGTCCCGCAGCGTGAAGATCGCAAGGGAGCACGGCGACCTCATAGGCCGCGTCCTCAGCCTCGACGCGCGCGACGACGGACTGCACATCACAGCCCGCCTGTCGGACACGCCGGCAGGACGCGAGGCCGCGCAATTGGTGCGCGACGGCGTATACGACGCGTTCAGCGTGGGATTCAGGCCCATCCGGCATGAGATCGAGAACGCCGGAGGGCGCACGATCATCCACCGACGCGCGGTCGAACTGCTCGAAGTGAGCGTCACCGGCCTGCCCGCCTACCCGGACGCGGGCATCGAATCACAACGCACGATCAACAGCAAGGAAAGGACAACCGACATGGACGGCACCGAGATCAAGGAGATGGGCGACACCATCGAATCGCTCACCACGGAAATGCGCGACATCAAGACAATGCTCGCCCGACGCGACACCGACACGGCGGACAAGACGGGCTCGCAGTACCGCAGCGCCGGCGCCTACCTCAAGGCCCTCGCCGCCGGCGACAAGGCTGCGGTGGAACTCATGCGCGAATCGAGCGACCTCATCACCACGGCGCAGAGCGGCGACAACGTCACATGGATCGCCGACCAGCTCAAGCTCATCGAGCAGCGCCGCAAGGTGACGAACCTGCTCTCGCACGCCGCGCTGCCCGCGTCCGGCATGAGCCTGGAATACAACGTGATCACCTCGCAGGCGATGCAGGTCGGCGAACAGACCACCGAGGGAAGCGCGCTCCAGTTCGGAAAGATCGAATTCGGCACCAAGAGCGTGCCGGTGAAGACCTACGGCGGCTACACGAAACTGTCACGGCAGTACATCGAACGCAGCACCGTGCCGACGCTGGACACCACGCTGCGCGCCCTGCTGCTCGAATACGCGGCGGCGACCGAGAAGGCGGTCCGCACCGCCCTGTACGCGCAGATCACCGCGGCGAAGGCCACGAACAAGCTCACCGCCACCAAGACGCTCGCGGCCATGACTCCGAACGACTGGGTGAAGATCATCTTCGACGCCGCCGAAGCGGCCGACACGAACAACGTGCAGCTCGGCACCCTCGCAGTCTCCAAGGACGTCGCCCTCGCCATCACGTCACTCACCGACACCGGGGCCCGCTTCCTCGACATCTCCGGCAAGGGCCGCGACACACTCGGCGATTTCGACGTGACCGGCATCGTGGGCAACCTGCTGCGCGTACCGGTGCAGGTCCTGCCCAACGCCGCAGACGGCACCGCCGCGTTCGTCGACCCGGCCGCGATCACCGTGTGGGAGTCCGGCGGACCCACCCAGCTCACGGACGGCGACCCGATCACCCTGACCGAGGCGTACTCGGTATACGGCTACATGGCCGTCGGCGTGACCGAACCCAACGGCATCCAGCCCGTGGAATTCGCGACGAAGTGACCACGATGGACATCGTATTGAACACTGTCATGGCGGCGCTGCGCAACGAATTGAACATCCCGGCCGGCGAGGACGACATACTCACCGAGAAGATCTCGACTGCCGTCGCCTATGTGGACAGCGCGCTCGGCGACGCGACCATACCGCAAAGCGTGTATGACGACTGCGTGGTGGGCTGCGCCGCCGATCTGTACAACCGCAAAAGCGCGCAGCTGGGTGTCATGAGCACCGGCATGGACGGCATGGAACCCTACCGCATCCCGCTCGACCCCCTGCGCAGCGTATGGCCCAAACTCAACGCCGCCGGCGTACTCACCGGACGGAGCGTGATCATATGAACCGCATCAGCGCCGAACGCGACGCGCTCACGGCCACACTGACCGACATGCTCGGAGACATCGTGCAATCGGTGAGCATCGACCCCGCCGATGCCAGGCCGACCACCGGCCGCGTTGCCATCGTCATTGAACCGCCCGAGGTCACCTACCCCACATGGCGCACGATCGAGATCCGCTGGACACTCGACCTGCTCGCCGGCACGCAGACCACACAGGCCTCCAGCCTCGAACTGCTCACCGACGCGATCGAACTGCTCGCCGAACGCGGCCTGAACATCGAACGCGCCACTCCCATCACGTTCAACTTGGCCGCCGCCGGCTCGCTCGCCGCCTATCAGGTCAGACTCAACCCACTCGAACTCAACTGAAAGGAACATCATGGCAACTACTGAGAAAATTCGTACGCTCGGCCCCGGCTCATTCAAGATCAAGACGGGTTCAGGCAGCGGCTCCACGGACAAGGATTTGTCTGCCGATCTGATCAAGGCGCAGCTTGTGCCGTCCAATTCCACCGATGACCCGACGACATTCCTGGACGGCAGCGAACTGACGTCCACGACCACGAATTGGACGTTTGAGGGCACCGTGATGGATGATTTCACCGCCGGCGGCCTCGCGGAATGGCTGTTTGACAACGCAGGTAAAACCCTCGACGCGGTGTTCATCCCGGCGAACAAGGCAACCAGTGAATGGGACTTCAAAGTCACCGTCACCCCCATTGGCATCGGCGGCGACGTGAAGGCGAAGAACACACAGGACCTGAGCTTCCCAGTCACAGGCCTAACACACAAGACGCGCACCGTATCGTGACCACCACGGCGCTATATATCGTCGGTCAGCGCCGGTTTGTGCAGACGATGCGCAAGGCCGGCGCCGACCTCGACGACCTTAAATCGGTCAACCGGCAGGCCGCGCAGATCGCGTTGCCGGCCGTCACCGGCCGCGCGCCCGTACGGACCGGCAAGCTCAAGCGCAGCATTCGCGTGGGCGCGACCCGCCGCGCGGGCGTCATCCGCGCCGGAAGCAAGGCGGTCCCCTACGCCGGCCCCATCAACTACGGATGGCCCGCGCACCATATCCGGCCGCGCCTGTTCGTGAACAACGGCGTCGCCACGAGCGAAAGCGCGTGGATGCGCGTGTACGAGCAATATGTGGAAAAGACCATGAAGCAAGTGAAAGGAGCCTGACATGGCGACCATGATCCATATCGAATACACGGACGGCACGAGCGAGACCGTCCGGCCGACCATGCGCGCGATGTGCATGGCCGAAGAGCACGCCATCAAGGAGAAATGGGGCAGTGTCAACGACAGCCCGATTCGCATCAACCTGTACATGGCGTATGTGGCATTGCGTCTCAGCGGCAAGCTCGACGAACCGTTCGATGCATGGCTCGATCGTGTCGCGTCAACCGATGTGACCGAGGAAGAGACCGCCGAGGCAAACCCTACGGTATAGCGGCGTGGCCGGCTGAATCATTGGGCCGGCTGAGTTGCCTGCTCGCCGCACGGTATGGCGGCACGCCGTGGCAATGGCGCGAACACGCCGATGAAATGGACTGGGGCACCTGTCTCGCCGACCTGATCGACGAGGCGGAACGAATGAAGGAGGCCGGATATGGCACATAGCGCGATCCTGTCGGTGCGTATCACCGGCAACGCGAACGACGCCCAGAAGGCATTCCAGAAAACGGCGACGAAGGCTGCCGCGCTCGGTACCGTGCTCGGCAACCTCGCCACCAAGGGCGTCACGAAGGTGTGGGACACGGTGAAGGGATTCACCAAGGACGTGTTCGACATGTCCGACGCCACGGACAAGTTTAAGTCCACCATGAAATTCGCCGGACTGGACACGAGCGCCATAGACCGCGCCACGAAAGCGACCCGCAAGTACGCTGACGTGACCGTGTACGAGCTCGGCGACATCCAGAACACGTGCGCGCAGCTGGCCGCGAACGGCATCAAAGACTATGTGGGACTCACCGAAGCGGCTGGCAACTTGAATGCCGTAGCTGGCGGCAATGCCGAGACCTTCAAATCCGTGGCGATGGTCATGACCCAGACCGCCGGAGCCGGCAAGTTGACCACCGAAAACTGGAATCAGCTTTCCGACGCCATTCCGGGCGCGAGCGGCAAACTCCAGGAAGCGTTGCTGAAAAACGGCGCGTATACGGG
The DNA here is from genome assembly GCF_002761235.1 of Bifidobacterium choerinum. Lineage (NCBI taxonomy): Bacteria > Bacillati > Actinomycetota > Actinomycetes > Bifidobacteriales > Bifidobacteriaceae > Bifidobacterium > Bifidobacterium choerinum. The sequence goes on from NZ_CP018044.1 coordinate 368,489, forward strand.
TGATTTCCGCGAAGCCATGTCGAAAGGCATGATTACCGCCGACGAGTTCAACGAGGCGATCATGCAGCTCGGCATGAGTGACGCAGCCAAGGAGGCCGCCGCGTCTACCGCGACGATGGAGGGTGCCTTCGGCAACCTCGAAGCCGCGATCGTCGGCGGACTGACCGACGCGTTCGACCTGATAAAACCGACAGTCACGAATGCGATAGGTGCGGCCGGCGACCTCATTACCGACTTTTCCAAGCATGCCGTCGCCGGATTGCAGGCCGCCGGCAAATGGATTATGGAGACGGCTGGGCAGATCGGTAAGACCGGCGCGTTCGACAGAGCGCGTCAGGTGTGGGACACCGTATGCGATACCGGGCGACGCTTGTGGCAGACCGCGCAGACCATCGCCGACAAGATTGGCTCGCTTTTTTCGAACATGAGCAGCGGCGCGAGTGTCGGTGAAATGCTTGGCAATGCGTTCAATGGCGCACTGGGAATCATCGACGCAGTGGCCGGCGCGCTCGGGAAGATCGCCGACTGGGCGACCGACCATGCCGAGCTCATCATCGGCGCGTTGGTGGGCATAGGTGCTGGCCTGGGCGCGTTCAAGGCATACACATTGATCAATTCGTTCGTACAGGCCATGAAGGGCGTGCGGTTGGCGACGAAGGCGGCGGAACTCGCCCAGGCCGCCTATAATGTCGTGCTCAACGCGAATCCGATCGGTATCGTGGTCACTGCGCTTGCGGCGCTTGTGGCCGGTCTGACGTATTTCTTCACGCAGACCGAGAGCGGCAAGGCCGCGTGGGCGTCTTTCACTCAGTTCCTCACGGACGCGTGGAACGCCGTCGCCGGAGTCTTCCAAGTCGTGTGCGACGCGATCAAGACGGCGTGGGATGCGGTATGCCAGTGGGTGACGGCCGCATGGCAGACGTTCATGGACTGGATCCAGCCGATACTCGACGGCCTCAAGGCCATGTTCGAGGTCGTGTGCACCGCGATCACGGCCGCATGGGACGTGGCCGGCGAATACGTGCGCATGGTCTGGGAGACCGTCAAGGACTACATCGGCACCGTCGTCGAGGTCATCCGCGGCATCTTCGACGTCGTGTGCGCGGTCGTGCGCGGCGACTGGTCGGCCGCCGGAGACGCCGTCAAAGGCATCTGGGACGCCGTGCGCGGCTTCTTCGAACGCACCGGGCAACGCATCGCAACCATGTTCCAGAACGTCGTCGGCATCATCCGAGGCGCGTGGGACGGCTGCGCCAACGGCGTGCGCGCCATCTGGCAGGCCGTGCAGAATTTCTTCACCGGACTGTGCAACGGCGTGAGGAACGCGTTCAACGGCCTCGGCAACGGCATCCGCACGATCTTCGCAAACGCCGGCGGGGGCGTCAAGAACGCGTGGAACGGCGTGCTCAACTGGTTCAGGAACCTGCCGCAGTCGATCATGAATATCTTCGCGAACGCCGGCAGCTGGCTGTGGAACGCGGGCGCGAACATCATCAACGGCTTGTGGGACGGCCTTAAAAGCGCATGGGGCAACGTGACCGGATGGGTCGGCGGCCTCGGCGACTGGATCGCCGCGCACAAGGGGCCGCCCGCCTACGACAAGATCCTGCTCGTCAACAATGGCAAATACATCATGCAGGGCTTCGCCAAGGGCCTCAGACAGGGCTTTGACGCGGACGTGCGGACCGCCATATCCAAGGCGAACGCGCGTCTCGCGAACATGCCGTTGAACATGAGCATGACCGGTGCCGGGTATGCGAAGGATGAACGGCCGAACATCACCGTCAACATCAACGGCAGGATCCTCGACGAGGAAGGCACCGCCGCCGAGCTGCGCCGCATCCTCGACGACTACGCGACACGAAGGAGCTGACATGTTCACGCCGCAATTGTGGATCCGCAACGATTCGGGAGGCTGGACCGACCTGACGCCGCGCGCCGACGTGTGCGCGCTGTCCGGCATCAGCATCACATGGGGCACGACAGACGGGACGAAACAGCCCGACCCGTCAGTCATGACGTTCACGCTGATCGACCGCACCGGCGATACGGTGCGCGACGCCGCGAACCTCGCGGGCCGCCGTGTGAAGCTCACCTATGATTCCACACCCGCGTTCTGGGGCATCATCACCTCAGGGCTGCGCGTGCGACGCGACCCTAACGGCTCGTGGCGCATCACACTGACCGCGTCCAGCACCATGATCCTGTGGAAACGATTGCGCGACAGGGGGCCGGTCAGCACGTCCACCACATACGACAAGACGCTGCGCGACAATTATCATTGGCTCGACACGAGTGCGAGCATCCTGTCGGAAATGAACCGCCGCGCGAAGGCCGTGGAGGGGCCGACCGTCATCGCACCCCACGGCGCGTTCGATTTCAACAAACAGGGATCCGCACCGTACGAGAACAGCGAACTGCCGTCACAGCTGACCGTGCTCCACGAGTTCGGCGAGGACGGCCACCTGCCGATCTGGTACGAAGACTCACACTACGTATCATCGTCCGCGATACTGCGCGCCCTCGAACTCACAGCGTCCGACAAACGCATCGCGATCGACACCGAATGCCGCAAGATCGTGTGGGACGGCGCAAACCGCTCCAGCCAGGAACTCACACTGGAGGCTTCCACCGTCCAATCGGACGGCGCGGTGTACGAACTGTACGAGCCGTACACGGTGCTGACGTTCCAGTTGCTCAACACGACCATCAACGACGGCAAACCATCGTTCAGCGACGCGGAAATGAGTCTCAGCGTGCAGGACGTGCCGGCCGCACTCAAGACCGTGCAGAAAAGCATCATCATCAAAACACGGCACTTCAAGACGCCCATCTACACGCATTGGGCGTCATTCGCCCTCGACACGAGCACCACGGCGGCGTGCCGCCTGCTGCTGCGCAACCTGTGCCTGCGATTCACGCCGACACGTGTCGTCTTCGACACCGAGGACATCGACGTTGCTAACTCGAACAAGCGGCGTCTGTTCTTCCCGCAGCCGATCCCATATCTCGCATTCGACGGACAGCCGAGTCACATGCCGTTCGACGCGACCGGCCCCTATGCGGCGATCGGCGGCACCCTGACGATCGACTGGAAAGCGGGCCAGCCCCATGCGCGCAACGAGGTCACCTTATGGCCGCTGCCATGCGATTCGACCAAACGTGAGACATGGACATGGCAGCAGGTGCCAACCGGCTGGACGGCAACCTACGAACACGCATCCCATATCACCTACACCGATCTGACCCGCACCGACGAGTTCCTGACCTACAAGGCGGCAGCATAATGAGCGCATCAACCCCAAACCACCACATCACCTACCCAACGGCGACCGACAAGATCATCGACACGCCCGCACACCTGAAAACACTCGCCGAGACCGTCGAGCACGCGCTGGACAACATGCGTCCGGACACCGGACCCGTCTCGGCCAAGACCCTCACCGCCCTACAGGCGATCACCGGCGTACCCGGACAAATCGGGTACGTCACCAACGACGCCTCGGACAAAAACGGCCTGTACTTCTACCAAAACAAAGTCACGAAGTGGACACGAGGCGCCCACACGCCCGGCATCACCTACGACAGGCCGCACGATGATTGGGACATCGAGATCTACTCATGGGTCATCATGGGCGCCCCATACATCTACGCACGAGCAAAGGCGAAAAAGGAAATCAAGGGCTTCTACCAGGCCACGATCGCCGCGCTCAGCAATGACATGTACAAACCGCCGTCATGGATCCACCTAACCATGACCTCGAATGACGCCGCCAACCAATACGGCATCCAGATCTCCACGAACGGCGACGTCATCATCGAGTCATTCGCGTCACCAACCGTCAAGGCCGGCACCATCGTGTTCGGCACCATCACGTGGCCGTGCACATCGGCCGGCTACACCAAACGCACCTACTAAACAAAGGAGAGACAAATGGGATACCAGTATCTGACCCAGTACGACGCCGCGTGCTACACGCCTGGCCGCCCCTACGGCATCGACTCCATCACGATCCATTGGTGGGACGACCCGGCCAAGCACCCAACCTTCGACGGCGTCGTGAACACGTTCGTCACCGGCGCACGGCAGACAAGCGCCCATTACGTGGCCGAAGCCGGCAAGGTCGCGTGCCTCGTCGCCCCCGGCGACCGCGCATGGGCGTGCGGCGACGACGTGAACGTCAACAGCGGCGGCAATGACCGCAGCATCTCGATCGAATGCAACCCACGACAGTCGGACGGCGACTACGACACCATCGCACAGCTGATCGCCGATCTGCGCGCCACCTACGGCGACCTGCCGCTCTACCCGCACCGTCACTGGAGCTCGACCGGATGCCCCGGCACCTACGACCTCGCACGTCTCGACCGCCTCGCCCGCACCAAGTCCGGCAAGAAACCGGCCGCGAGCACGCCGGCACGCCCGGCCGCGAATCCAGCGCCGGCACGCAAGGACCTCGACACCGTGGCTCGCGAGGTCATCGCCGGACAATGGGGCAACAACCCCGAGCGCGCCGCGAAACTGCGCGCGGCCGGATACGACGCCGACGCCGTACAGGCACGCGTCAACCAGATGCTGGGAGCGCGTCCCACGCCAGCGCCGTCCGTGGACATCGACGCGCTTGCGCGCGCCGTCATCCGCGGCGACTACGGCAACGGTGACGAGCGCCGCCGACGCCTCGGATCCAACTACGACGCCGTCCAGCGCCGCGTCAACCAGATGCTGGGATAGGTGATAGCGTGACGAACGTGTATGTCATCGGCATCACATGCGCCTTCATGTGCGCCGACATCGTGACCGGATTCCTAAAAGCCTGGCAGGCACACGACATCCAATCACGCGCACTACGCGCCGGCCTCTTCCATAAGGCCGCCTTCTTGGGAGTCATCGGCATCGCACAGCTGACCGAACTCGCGGCGGACAAGATCCCGCAGATAGAGCTCGACGTGCCCATCACCGGAGGCATCTGCGCGTACATCATTTTGACCGAGATCGTCTCAGTGCTCGAAAACCTGCGCGACATCAACCCCGATATCGGCGGCGTGCTCAACAGGTTCCCGGCCCATCCATCAGACGAGCCTACGGACCCGCCACAGAAGCCCGACAAGGAATAAGGTTTGGCCAAAACAGTTGCATGTACAACCGTTTTGGCCAAAACCGTATCACCGGATCGCCACGCCGGCGACTGCATCGTGCAGCCGTCCGTCAGGCATTGCCACATAACGCTCTGTGGTCTCGGTGCTTGCATGACCGAGTAACCGTGAGACCACGAGTAGATCGCTCGTGTCCGCGTAGACCGTCGTCGCGAAACGATGACGTAGACTGTGTGCGCCGTATCCATCTGGTAGCAGACGGCTTAGGTGTTTGCCGACGTAGCTCTCTTCGACGTGCCCCGACCATCTGCCGGGCAGTAGCCAGCCGTGGGCGGCGTCGATTGCATGAGCCAGGTCGTCGGGTAATGGCACTAGCCTCTGTTTGTCGCCCTTGCCTCTGACTATCAGCATCCAACCGCGAGCGTCGCGCACGAGATCGTCAGACTTCACTCGCGCGATCTCGCCACGGCGTAGACCGCACTCCGCTGCCAAGCGCAGCATAACGACATCCGTGCCACGAGCCGCACGGAGTGCGCGGGAAATAGACGCGTCCGGGCAAGGGTGCGGGTGCGGTTGTGGCTTGCGGACGCTCGGTAACTGTGCGCTTGGATCGTCTGCACGGTGACCGGATGATTGTAGCCATCGGAAGAAGCTCACGATTGTAGCCCGGTACGCCTTGCGTGTCTCTGGCCGCCAGTCCTGCGAAGCGCAGGTGTGAATGATCTGCTCTGTGGTCACGTCATTGGGACTTGTATCGAGCAGCGAAGCAATGTGCGTCAGCTTGTATTGACGGCACTTGACCGTTTCGGTGGATAGGCCGGCAGCTATGAGTGTCTCACGCCACTCTTCCATGAGATTGCGCCACGCCGGCGGGGCGCTTGTTTTTATAGCCATTCCACACGGTACTCACCTCATGCCCGCTTACGCCGTTAAGATGAAGCGGGAGCTTTTGGGAAAAATCATGGATTTGAACCTTGGACCTCTGGCCGTATCGCCAGAGGTCCAAGGTTCAAATCCATGCCCCGCTACCAACCACGAAGGCCGGAGATCTGCGGATCTCCGGCCTTCTGCGTTTCGGCGCGCAAACCGCCGGCATCGTCTCTGCCGCCGGCGGCTTCCCTAGCAAAATCACTCCCGTGGCGGAAACCTTGTGACCAGTAGCTGAATCGATGGAGCGGCTCGGTCGTCGATGCGTATATTGAAGGCACTATCGGCTCTGTAAACAAGGAGGCCATATGGCAGAGGCAACCAATACCGCACCACTCGCGGGAATCAAGGTCATCGACTGGACGCAGGTGCAGTCGGGTCCGTCCTGCACGCAGATCCTCGCATGGCTCGGTGCGGAGGTCATCAAGCTGGAGAAGGTCCACGGCGGCGATCCGACCCGTAACGAGATGAACGACGTCGATGGCTCCTATTCGCTGTACTTCCTGCAGCTCAACGCCAACAAGAAGTCGCTCACACTCGACATGAAGACCCCGGAGGGCAAGCAGGTCCTCACCGACCTGCTCAAGGACGCCGACGTCTTCGTCGAGAACATCGGCCCGGGCGACGTCGAGAAGCTCGGCTTCGGCTGGGACGAGGTCCACAAGATCAACCCGAAGTGCATCATGGCCTCCCTCAAGGGCTTCAATCAGGGCAGCCGCTTCGAGCATGTCAAGGCCTTCGAGCCGGTCGCGCAGTGCGCGGGCGGCGCCGCCTCGACGACCGGCTGGTGGGAAGGCGACGAGAACATCCCGACGCAGTCCGGCGCCGCGCTTGGCGATTCGAACACCGGCATGCATCTGACGATCGCGATCCTCACCGCGCTGCTGCAGCGCGAACGCACCGGCGAAGGCGTCTTCGTCTACCAGTCGATGCAGAACGCCGTGCTCAACCTGTGCCGCATCAAGCTGCGCGACCAGCTCATCCTCGACCATCTGCATCAGCTGTCCTACTACGACTGCTACCCGGGCTACAAGTTCGGCAAGGCGATTCCGCGTGCGGCCAACGCCGAAGGCGGCCTCGTGCTTGGCTGGTGCTACCGTGCGAAGGGCTGGGAGACCGACCCGAACGCCTACGTGTACATCGTCATCCAGCAGTCCCAGAAGGGCTTCGAGGAGTTCTGCAACGCGATGGGCTTCCAGGATTGGCTCACCGATCCGCGCTTCAACACCGCGCAGGCCCGTGACGAGCACAAGCAGGAAGTGTACAAGCGCGTCGAGGAATACACGATGCAGTACGACAAGTACACGCTGACGAAGGAACTCGGCGCCAAGGGCGTCCCGGTCGGCCCGGTGCTCGACTGGAACGAGCTCGAGAACGATCCGGACCTCAACGAGGACGGCACATTGATCACGATCGATCAGGGCGACGCCCGCGGCAAGTTCAAGACGATCGGCCTGCCGTTCACGATGAGCAACTACGCGCCCGACTACCAGCGCGCGCCGAAGCTCGGCGAGAACAACGAGGAGATCCTCGAGTCCCTCGGCTACACCGAAGACCAGATCAAGGACCTCGCGACGAAGGGCATCATCGGCTCCAACGACGGCGTCAAGGCCGACCTGACGGCCGCCCCGGCACAGGCCTGATTTCCAGATTCCATCCATAGCCGCGCCCGACCGCTGGTCATGGATGGCAAATCCAGGGGAGGGCCCACGGCATCATATCGATGCCGTGGGCCCTCCCCTTCTTCATTGCCCGGCGCGGACTGATCCCCTCCATGGCCCGCATGGCACGACGACGGCGACGCGCAGTATTGCCGCAACAACAATAGGGGGGCACTCATATCCGTGCCATCCATACACCTGCGGCCTAAGGCATCTATCATCTGCAACACCAAGGCGCGCACCAAACGAATCCTCAAGCGCAATCCTCAGCCGATCATGTCCTCAGGTAATGCCTCATGCCGTGGAACATAAGGACCCCGACCATCGGGCATGGTCGGGGTCCTTATGCAGCGATCCGAATCAGCGACTCAGTGGGCGCACAGCGGCACGAGCCAGATCCACAGCAGGCAGGTGACGGCGAAGGCGACGGTGGAGACCGCCGTCGTCGACGCGCCTTCCTTGACGTAGATGTTGTAGCGGCTCGAGATGATGATGCCGGAGAAGGCCGGCGGCAGCGCGACGGCGAGCACGAGCATCGAGAGCTTGTTGACGTCGGAGCCCATGCCGCACAGCAGACCCACGCCGAGGAACGCGGCAGGGGTCAGGATCAGGCGGTAGAAGGTGTTCCACAGCGTCTCCCAGCCGAGCGAGAACTTCACGGTGGACAGTGCGAGGCCTGCGGCGAGCACGGCGACGCCGGAGTTGGCCTTCGCGATGAGGTCGAAGGTCGGCGCGAAGCTGGCCGGCACACGCACGCCGATGAGCACGAGCACGATGGCGAGCAGCGGGGCCCAGCAGACCGGCTGCTTGAGCGCGTTGATGAGCGCCTCGAGGTTCTGGTTCTTCTTCTTGCCCTTGTTCGAGGACTTCGCGACCATGACCTCGGCGTTGCGATCCTGCTTCGCATCCTTCGACGGGTCGACGGCTTCGTCGTCCTTCGTGGCGACGATGGCCGGCGTCTTCACGGCCTTGTCGGCGACCTTGACTTCGCCCTTCGAATTCGTGACGGTCGCGGCCGACAGCCGTGCGCGGTCCTTCGCCTGTCCGACGTTGATCAGATACATACCGATCGGGATCGTGATGGCGTTGACGACGATCGAGATGATCGCGATGACGAGGTTCGTCGAGACGGTGTCGCCATAGATCGGGTCGAGCACGGCGAATCCGAGGAAGCCGATCGTAGGCGAGCCTGCGATCAACGCGCAGATCGCCGCCTCCTGGATGCTGTGGTGGAACATCAGACGGCACAGATAGTAGCTGATCATGAACATCACGATGATGCCCACGAAGCCGATGGCGGTCAGGACGGCGTCCTGCGCGAGCATCTCGCGCGTCGCCTTGACGATCGAGATGAACAATGCGGCCGGCAGCGCGATGTTGAGCACGAGCTTGTTGAGGCCCTGACGCTGGTCGTCGTCGAAGTAGCTGAGTTTGCCGCAGACATAGCCCAACGCCATGATGACGATGATCGGGACGATGTCATCGATAAGTATTTTTCCCATGATGGATGCTTCCTTCTCTTGAGGCTGTCGCCGCGATGCCGAAAAACCGCTGCGACGGCGGTTGGTGAGCCGTGTGACGGGCGCCGGAGGCCGGACGGGCCGGTCGGTCGCCCCCGATGGGGACGACGTACGGCCGGCCCGTCCGGCCAAGGCGTCAGATCACATGCGGGCGCCTTCGATGTACGGATGCTCCGTCACCTCGGAGGTCGCCAGCGGGCCGACGACCGGCTTCGGATTCAGGTTGGTGATGTGGCCCGACTCCTTGCCGGCGTAGTCGGCGAGCTGCACATGCACGAAGCTCGGCTTGCCGGAGGCGACGGCCTCGCCGACCATCTGCTCGACCTCGGCCGGCGTCGTCGCGTAGTAGCCGGTGCCGCCGAAGGCCTCGATCATCTTCTCGTAATGCGCCTCATAGGTGAGCGTCAGCGGCGACGGATCGCCGTCGTCGCCGAGGTTCTTGAAGTCGCCGCGGTAGATGCCGCCGTTGTTGAGCACGACGAAGGTGATCGGCAGATGGTAGCGGCATGCGACCTCGACCTCCATGCCGTCGAAGCCGAAGCCGGAGTCGCCGCCGATGTAGAGCACCGGCTTGCCGGTGGCGACGGCGGCGCCGATCGAATAGCCGACCGCGCAGCCCATGACGCCCCAGGTACCGCAGTCAAGACGGTGGCGCGGCTGATAGATGTCGATGATGTTGCGGCAGTCGTCGAGCGTGTTCGCACCCTCGTTCGTCAGGATGAGGTCCTTGTGCTGGTCGTAGACCTTCTTGATCGCGCCGAGCGCGTCATAGTGGCCCATCGGCACCTTGCCGGAGTTGATGCGCGCGGCGAACTTCTCGTCGTTCTTCTGCGCGTCGGCCTGCAACATGCCGAGCCATTCGGAGGAAGCCTTGAACGGCGTCTTCTCGAGACCCTCGTTGAGCATCGTCATCGCGGACTTGATGTCGCCGACGACCGGGCACGCGATCGGGCGCGCGTTCTCGATCTCAGCCGGATCGATGTCGATCTGGATGAACTTGACGTCCGGGTTCCATTCCTTGCCCTCGCCGAAGTTGAGCATCCAGTTGAGGCGTGCGCCGACGACGAGCACGACGTCGGCCGTGCGCAGCGCGAGCCCACGGCAGCTTGCCGTGCAGTGCGGATCGTCGTCCGGGATGACGCCCTTCGCCATCGACATCGGCTGGAACGGGATGTCGGTCTTCGCGACGAAGGCGCGCAGCTCGTCCTCGGCCTGCGCGAGCGCCGCGCCCTTGCCGACGATCATCAGCGGGTTCTTCGCCTCACTCAGCAGCTTGAGCGCGTTGTCGATCGACGCCTGCGCCGGCGGCATCGCCGGGGCCGGGTCATTCGCGACCCACAGCTTGGCGTCGGCATCCGCCTTGTCCATCGTCTGGGCGACGGCGTCGTCCGGGAAGTCGATGTAGACGGCGCCCGGACGGCCCGAGCACGCGATGTGCATCGCACGGGCGACGGCGAGCGGAATGTCCTCGATACGGTCGATACGGAACGATTCCTTGCAGAACGCCTTCGCGTAGTTCATCTGGTCGAGGCCTTCGTATTCGCCTTCGTGCATATCCACGACGTGACGCGTCGAGGAGCCGCCGATCATGATGACCGGATAGCCGTTCTCAGTGGCTTCGAGCAGCGCGGCGAGGCCGTTGAGGAATCCAGGCGCCGAAACGGTCAGCGCGACGGCCGGCCGACCAGTCAGGAAGCCCTCCGCGGCGGCCGCGTTCACGGCGTCCTCCTCATGGCGCATGCCGATGAACCGCATGCCCATGCCCTGCGCGATGCGCGCGAAGTCGGTGACCGGGATGCCGACGACGCCGTACATGTTCTTGATGCCGTTCTTCATCAGTGCCTCGGCGAGGTAATGCGGCGAATCGGTCAGGTTCTGTGCCGTCGTCGACGTGCTCTGCGTTGTAGAATCCGTCATAACTTCCTCCATTCGGAATGTCGTTATCACCGATTCTAGGTCGCTCGTCTCATATACCGAGAGGGAAAGCGTTCAGCGTATTTATTCGCCCTCGGCTATCGTATGCGCCGCCCGTCGCTGCCATTGCGATGCCACCAGCGCCCGGAGCCGCGCTCCCTGCGCTGCCGTTCGAGGTCGCGCCGCCACTGCTCGCCCTCCTTGAGCGCCGCCTGCTGCGTCGTCGATGCGACCTGCTGGATCGCCGACCCCGCCGCCACGGCGAAGTCGGCAAGGCCGGCGTCCCCCTCGCGCTCGTCAAGCAGCGCGCTACGGCGAAGCCCATGGAAGAACTGCTTCCATCCGGACCGGGCGAGCACGTCGATGCCCGAACCGTAGATGCCGACCGGATAGCCGAACATGAACGCGACGCACACGCCGATCGCAAGGAACGGCGCGGCGGCCCAGCCGAAGATCTCGCAGCCGAGCAGGAACGCGGAGAGCGGGCAGCGGTTGAAGGCCGCGAGGAAGCAGATCGAACCGACCGCCGCGCCGAACAATGCATCACCGCCGGTCATCGCGAACGACGCCGAGCCGATCATGCCGCCGAGGCACAGCGACGGCATAATCTCGCCGCCCTTGAACCAGAATCCGAGGCACAGGATTGTCAGCAGCATCTTGATGAGGAAATCGAAGGACACGTTCGGCGTCCGCAGCACGTCGTTGAGCAGGACGCCGCCCGAGCCGGTGAAGCGTGTCCACCCGCAGGCCGTCACGAGCACGGCGACGACGAGGCCGCCGACGACGACCCACAGATAGTAGTTGCGCCGGATGCGGGTCGTCACGCCCTGCACGAGGCGGATCGCGATCGCGAAGAGACTGCCGAAGAGCGCTGCGGCGATGCCGATGACGACGCACATGCCGACGCCGTGCCAGTCGAGCTGCGGCACGCCGACCTTCGTGATGACGTCGCCGATGCCGAAATGCCTCGCGACGACGAATCCGGCGAAGCAGGCGACGAGCATCGAACACACGTAGCGCAGCCCGGCGAAGCGCATCAACTCGAGGACGAGCATGCATGCGCCGAGCGGCGCAAAGAACAATGCGGAGAACGTGGCCGCCATGCCGGTCGCGGCGACGTACAGATGCATGTCCTGCGTGTCGTCGTGGTTCGGGCGGCGCACGACGTTGTGCAGCCTGAACGGCCGTCCGATCGTCGTGCCGAGGCTCGCGCCCAGCTGCATCGCGCCGGCCTCCTTGCCGACGCTGCCGCCGGCGAGGATCGTCATCGCGTTCGCGATGAGGATGCCCGGCGCGAGCAGTCCACTGATCCGGTGGCCGGCGCGCATCCGTTCGATGACGCCGTCAGTCGTCAGGTTGAGCGGCAGCCTCCACCAGCGGTACAGCAGCAGCTGCACGACGCCGATAACCGGCAGCAGCCAGACGAGCCACGGCGCGCGCACGAAGACGTGTCGCGCGCCGTCGACGACGAGGCACAGCACGATCGAACCGAATCCACACAGCACGCCGCAGACGAGCGCATAGAGCAGATGCTGGGCCGCCTGTCCGGCATTGAAGCGCAGGATCCACTTCGCCGGGGCCGGCTGCGCGTCGTCGTCCGTCTTCGGTTGCGCCTGCCCTGTGCTCACGATCCGCTCTCCTTGCACGTCGATGGCCGCGTGCGGCGCGGCCGCCGTCTACACCGGTATCGTACAGCCGCGCGCCGCGGCGCAAAGGCGATTCCATCCGACAGCGTGCAGACATGCACCGCCGGCCATCGCGCTATGCCGTGGCCGCCGGCACATGTCCTTTTCCGCCCGCCGCACGTCGCTCAGTGCCTGCCGCTCAGTGCCTGCGTGGCCGCCTCGCTCCGCGACGCAGCCTGACCGCGGCGATGCCGGCCGCCGCGCAGGCAAGGCATGTCACCGTCAGCGGCGCCGCCGCGGCCACGCCGGTCGCCGCGAGCGCCGGCTTCGGCGCCTGTTTCGGCTGCGTGCTTGGCTTCGGTGTCTGTTTCGGCTTCGGTGCCTCGACGACTTCGACGACCTCGCCGGGCACGCCGATTTCGTGCGTCGCGAGGACGTCGCCGTCGCGGCTCAGCACCGTCGCCTTCCAGTACACGAGGCCGGCCGTCGGCGAACGCGTCTGTTCACTCTCCACCTGCTGCGACGTGCGCGTCGGGTCGAGCGGGTGGGCGCCGCCGGACAGCAGCAGGCGGTTCGTCCCGGGCCGCGTGGCGTCGTCCTCGTCGATGGCCTCGTAGGCCTCGAAGACGACGACGGCGCCTTCGGGCACCGTGCCCTGCACGGTCGCGACGTCACGGAACGCTTCGCCGATGTTGACCTTCGCACGGTCGACCTGCGTCGTCAGCGTCGGCGGTTCGGCCGGCTCCTCGGTCACGTGCACGCGTTCCCAGCTGTCGGCGTACGAGCTCGCCGCCGGCGCGACGCGGTCGTCGCCGGCGAAGCTCCAGACGAAGACGTACCAGCCGGGCGTCTCGGCGATGATCTCAACCGGCTCGCCGTGCGCGTCCGGGGCGCCGCCGCCGACGCGCAGCCCGCCGTTGACGGCCTTGTAGTCCCAGCTGCCGATGAGGCGGTGGTGGTCGTCGGGCTGCGGCTGTCCCTCCCCTTCGGGCCGCCATATGGTGTCGTCGCCGTCGCCGCCGGACCACCATACGCTCACCTGCGCGTACGGTTCGTCGGCGCCGACGCCGATCGTCTCGTCGCCCTTCCACTGCCCGTGGTCGTCGGGGAATCCGGAGACCCAGATTGTGTCCATGAGCTGCGATCCGACGTGCGCCGTGTGCTCGTGCGCCTCGGAGCGCACGTCGACGGTGTCGCGTCGTGTGACGTTCGTCTCGGCGCCGTCGACGATCGCCGTGACGATGTCCTGCGCGAGGTAGTCGCCCATCGATCCGTGCTGCCGGTCGCGGCGCGCCGCCCACAGCCAGGTGCCGAAGCCGCTTGTGGCCGTGGCATGGTAGTCGCCGTCGGCGTCGCGCGCGACGGCCGTCTGTTCGCCGGGGGCGTCGAAGCTCAGCCGCGCGGTCGCGACGGGTTGATGGCCGAGCGTCGTCGCGACGCGCTTGACGAAGTCGTCGGCGCGCTCGCCGTCGTGCCGTTCGATGCGCCGCGTGACGGCGTCGGCGTTCAGGCCGTCGAAGTACCAGCCGTCGACGGTGAGCGTCTCGCCACGCGGCCAGACGTCGTCGGGGCCGGCCATGCCGACGGCGACGGCGTCGGTGACGCGAACGCCCGCTTCGATGAGCGTCGGCGTCGTCACGGTGCGGATCGTCGGCGTGAAGGTCTTCTTCGCCGGGAATCGGATTCCGTCGAAGGCCTTCGCCTGTCCTTCGCCGACGCGGACGAGTCGCTGCGACGACGTGATGACGTCGACCGACGGCACCTTCGCCGATCCGGAGACGCGCACGTCGCCGTCGCCGGTCGACACCCATCGGATGACGGCGGCCTTGTCGCTGGAGACGCCACGCCAGGTGCGCGAGCCGTCGGCGAACACGGCCGGCCCGTCGAGTGTCAGCGTGTAGCCGATGCCGGACACCGGCGCGCCGCGCGCGTTGTCGATTGAGACGGTCACGTCGCCGTTGCGCCGTCCTTCGTCATAGGACAGCTTCGTGTTGAGCTTCGCCGGCGTCAGCGCGTCGGCTTCAGCAAGCAGTTCGTCGACGCGCGTGAAGATCTGCGGATAGCGCTTTTTGAGGCTCGCGCGCGACGACGGCCACCCCTGCGGTCCGGTGCTCGTGTCGAAGAAATCATGCAGGATGACGGCGATCGCCGCGTGCGTGACGTCCTGCTTGACCTCGGTGTGCGGGTAGCGGCTGATGAGCACGGCCGCCTTGCGCGCGTTGAGCGAATCCTGCATCGTCGTCGCCGCGCCGACCGTGTAGTTCGTGTTCTTGTCCTGCTGGATGCAGTAGTAGTCGAGTCCCGCGCCGTCATGGCCCACGGGGCCGATCTCGTACAGGACGCCTCCGTTGAAATACGTGAAGTTGTAGGGGCTCGCCTCGGTGAGCTTCTCGCCTTCGGCCGCGTCAGCGACCGCGACCGGCGCGAGGACCGCCGCGCAGGCCGCCACGGTGGCGGCCGCGCGATGCAGGATCGATGTGAATCGCGTCATTGCAGTTCCTTCCGTTGGTGCATGCTGATCGCCGCCGTTGCGACGGCTGGCTCGAGCTTGGCACCGGCCGCTTCGGAGGCGCAAGCACAACCGGGCGTTGTGACCGGAAGGCAGGCTCGGCGGCCATTTGGGGACGACACGGACTGTTATCCACACTGTGCTTTATCCACATGCCATCCACATCGGTGCATGCGCGCGCGAATCCATCCACATTCCCACATCGGATCACGCCCGATATGACAATGCGCCGTGATTGTGCTTTGGACGCCCGTGATACAGGATGTTTCACCGATGTGACCAAATCCGCCCCATGTTCACAGCGTATCCATACAATGAGGGGCATGAGAGAAGCACAACACACTCAGGAAACAGCAACCAGCACGACCGCACGCACGCGCAAGCCGCGCGCGAAGAAGCAACCGCAGTTCACGGGGGATGCGCCTGCACTGCCGATCGCGGCCAAGGAACCCGGCCAGTTCGGCCGCGTCGCGATCACGAACGTCACCCCGGCGAGCGAGGACGGCGCCTTCATGCCGCGCGTCGAACTCGGCGAGCCGTTCACGGTGACGGCCCGCGTCTTCATGGAGGGGACCGGCCACGTCGGCGCCACCGGCGTCCTCAAGGGCCAGCGCGGCCGCATCATGGCGCGCAAGCCGATGACGCTCACGAACACCGACCTCGAATCGTACGCCGTCACATTGCAGGCCGGCGAGCACACCGACGTCGCCCCGTGGGACGAGTCCTTCGCCGAGACGGCCAAGCAGCTGGGCAACTGGAAGTTCGCCGTCGAAGGCTGGGCCGACACCTTCGCCGACTGGCTGCAGCGCGCCGACGAGGAACCGGCCTCGGACGCGATCGCTAAGGAGGGCTCCGAGATCCTCGGTCGCTGGGCCGGCACGCGCGACGCCGCACTCGACGCGCAGCAGCGCAGGATGCTGCGCGACACCGCCAAGGAGATGCTCGACGAGACCGTCGACGCCGCCGACCGCATCGCGATCGCGCATGCCGACGAGATCCTCGCGCTGCATCGGACGAATCCGCTGCGCGACGGCCTGACGGCGAGCGCCGACCGTCCGCTGCGCGTCGAGCGCCCGAAGTCGAGCTTCGGCGCCTGGTACCAGTTCTTCCCGCGTTCCGAAGGCGCCGTCAGGCACGAGGACGGCACCATCACGCCGGGCGACCTGCATACGGCGATGAGCGGCCTCGAACGCGCGAAGGACGAAGGTTTCGGCATCGTCTACCTGCCGCAGATCCTCCCGACCGACGACGCCGGCGCCGTCACCGACCACGAGTCGGTCGACCCGGCGCTCGGCTCCGTCGACGACTTGCGCGCATTCGTCGGCCGCGCCCATGAGCTCGGCCTCGAGGTCGCGCTCGACTTCACGCTCGCCTTCGCCGCCGACCATGCGTGGAAGGCCGCGCACCCGCAGTGGTTCCGCGCCGACGGCACGATCGACTACGACAACGACTTCGCCGGTATCGAGAAGGCGGCCGTGGCCGCGCTCGGCGTCTGGATCGACCTGGGCGTCACCGCCTTCCGCGTCGGCGCGCCCGAGGCGACGCCGGTGCGCTTCTGGCAGGACGTCATCGCCGAGGTCGTCAAGGCGCACCCGCAGGTGCTGTTCCTCGCCGAGGACAGCGACCGTCCGTCGATGACGCGCGCGCTCGCCTGCGCCGGCTTCACGCAGTCCTACGGCACCTTCGCGTGGCGCAACACGAAGGAGGAGGTCGACGCGTTCCTGACGGCCACGAACTCGGACACCGCGTTCTGGCAGCACAACGCGTTCTGGCCGACGACGCCGGATTCGCTGAGCAACTACCTGCGCGACAACGGCATCGCCGGTTACGCGGTGCGCGCCGTGCTCGCCGCGATGGGTTCGCCGACGTGGGGCGTCTACAACGGCTACGAGCTCGTCGAGAACACACAGCGCGACGGCGCCGAGCAGCCGGCCGTCAGCGAGCTCGACACGATCCGCGTGCGCGACTGGGACAAGAGCGACGACTACGGCATCGCCAAACTCGTCGCCTCGCTCAACGCGATCCGCAACGCGCATCCGGCCACGCGCAGCTACCACAACCTCACAGTGCTGCCGAGCGCGAACCCGAGCATCCTCGCCTTCGCGCGCCAGACTCCGGCCGAATACACCGGCACCGGCAAGCCGGACACGCTGATCGTCGTCGTCAACCTCGACGGCTACCACGAGCAGCAGTCGAACGTGCATGTCGACCTCAACGCGCTCGGCCTGCCGACCGACGGCACCTACCGCGTCAAGGACCAGCTGACCGGCCGCGAATTCGACTGGAGCTGGGAC
Organism: Bifidobacterium choerinum; assembly: GCF_002761235.1. Classification (NCBI taxonomy): domain Bacteria; kingdom Bacillati; phylum Actinomycetota; class Actinomycetes; order Bifidobacteriales; family Bifidobacteriaceae; genus Bifidobacterium; species Bifidobacterium choerinum. The sequence goes on from NZ_CP018044.1 coordinate 386,033, forward strand.
AACTTCGTCGCGCTCGCGCCGTGGGCGGACGTCGCGCACATCCTCAGCGTCGAATACTGAGCGCCGACGGCATAGCCGCATCGACCTGACGATGCCGATGGGGAGGGCGGGGTTCAGCCTGAGCTGAACCCCGCCCTCCCCATCGTCGCATCCGCGCCCATGCGCCGCCTGTTCATGCACGGCGTGCACGCCCGTCGCCCGGACGCGCGCGGTGTATGGTGGTAGCGGGTTTCAACACTCATCAACCAAGGAGAACTACCATGGCAGAAACTTTCAACGTCGTTGTGGAGATCCCGCGCGGATCGAAGAACAAGTACGAAGTCGACCAGGCCTCGGGCCGCGTCTTCCTCGACCGCACGCTGTTCACGGCGATGGGCTATCCGGACGACTACGGCTACATCGACGGCACGCTCGGCGAGGACGGCGATCCGCTCGACGCGCTCGTCATGATCCCGGATTCGGTGTTCCCGGGCTGCGTCGTCGAGTGCCGCGCCGTCGGCCTGTACCACATGGTGGACGAAGAGGGCGGCGACGACAAGGTGCTGTGCGTGCCGAACGACGTGCGCTACGACAACATCAAGGACATCGCCGACGTCTCCGAGTTCCACAAGGCCGAGATCAAGCACTTCTTCGAGCAGTACAAGGCGCTTGAGCCGGGCAAGGAGGTCATGCCGGGAGACTACTGGGCGGACGCCGCCACGGCCGACAAGGAGATCAAGGAGGCGCGCGAGCGTCTTGCGGCCCAGCAGAAGGCCGAGCACGACGCCGATCTCAACGACTGATCGCAACTGATCACGGCCGTCACCCCCGTCAGCGGCGACACGGAACGATGAACCCCCGCCGTCATGGCGGGGGTTCATCGTTCCTAATTCTAGAGAGAGCGACGGCGCCCTGTCCGCCATCACACGAGCAACATTACCAACACCGCGATACCAACGGCGGCGCCGGTGAGCATCAGCGGCATCATCCCCATGCCGATCCATGGCGAGCGCGCGTCGTCGAGCGGCCGCACGTCGCGCGTCCACAGGCACGACATCGCCGCGAGCGCAAGCGCGACGAGCGCGACGGCGGCGAGCGTGAGCGCACGCACGACGGGCCGCACGCCGTCGGCGTGCATCAGCATCGGCAGGAAGCACCAGCCGGCCGCGGCGATGCAGCTGACGCCGTCCATGACCATATGCGACATCTGCACGATCATGTCCGTGCGCGGGTTGCGTGCCATCTGCCGGGCGAAGGAGACGACGAGCAGCATGACGAGCAACGTCGCGCAGCCGGCGAGCCATGCGGACACGGACAGCGACTCCGAACGTTCGACGCCGTCGGGGTGCACGCCGAAGACGAGTTCGCCGAGGAACGGCGTCGCCGCGCAGATCATCGAGCAGAAGCCGAGCACGCACGCGGTGATGCGGCCGGGCAGCCCGTCGCGCAGCGGCGTGAAGAACGCGGACAGCATGATGAGGACGCCGACGACGGACAGCAGCAGCGAGTAGACGACGCCGCCGACGTTCGCGCTGCCGGGGATGCAGGCGAGCGCGACGAGGACGACGTACGCGACGATCTGCACGAGCAGCGGCCGGGTCACGGAGCGCGACGGCTGCATCAGCGGCGCGCCGCCTTCGGGGACGTCGGCGTTCTTCATATCGGTCATGGCATTCACCTCGGGTCGTCTCGTCCGCACGCCGCGTCCGCTTCGGCGCGACGGGCTCGCATCTGTCGTCAGTCGATGACCAATCTAGTCGCCGCCGCGCACATTCGCGCCGTGCAAGGCCGTGCGCGCCCACGACGATGCAGGTACCATACGGCCGCCGGCGCGCGTGGCCGGCGCTCTCATACTGGAACGCTTCAGTCGCCGGGACCGTGCTTGTCGGTACAATATAAGGCAGCGCCGAATGCGCGCGACCGCATGAGACATCCGAAAAGGGGCACATTGTGACGGATCTGACACTGATGACCTTCTCCCACGATCCGGCTTCCGTATTGCCCTCGCTCGCGCTGCTCTCCCACCGCGTGCGCGTGCTGCCGATGGACGCCGCGAGCCTCGTCAAGATGCCGGAGAACACGATTCTGTTCCTCGATGGCCGCGACGACCTCGCCACCGCGAAGACGCTGTGCCGCCTCATCCACGCCTCCGGACTGTCGACGCCGATCGTGCTGGTCCTGACCGAGGGCGGCTTCACCGTCGTCAACGCCGAATGGGGCGTCACCGACGTCGTCGTCGCCTCCGCGTCGCCCGCCGAGGTCGAGGGCAGGCTGCGGCTCGTCGCCGAGCGCGGCGCCGCGAACGTCGTCGCCGCCTCCTCCGGCGCGCCGGCGAACGACGAGCAGGAGGACGGTCTGATCCGCTGCGGCGACCTCGTCGTCGACACGAACGGATACACGGCGAACCTGCGCGGCATCCCGATCGATCTCGCCTACAAGGAGTTCGAGCTGCTCAAGTACCTCGTGCAGCATCCGGGGCGTGTGTTCACGCGCGCGCAGCTGCTGCAGGAGGTGTGGGGATACGACTACTACGGCGGCACGCGCACCGTCGACGTGCACATCCGCCGCCTGCGCGCGAAGCTCGGCGGCGAATATGAGCACGTCATCGGCACCGTGCGCAACGTCGGCTACCGCTTCGACCCGCCCGAGGAGGACGAGGAGCGCGCGCAGGCGCAGCAGGCCGCCGGCAAGGCGAAGCCGAAGAAGGACTGACGTTCCCCTCTCCTCTTTTTTTCTTCCCCGCGTACCCGGCATCGGGAGTAGACTCGGGGATGTCGGCGTCGCAGCCGACGACCGCGCTACGGCGGCATGACGGATGGGAGGTGCGGCGATGGCCGCGAAACGGGAATCGAAGCGGGCGCGCGTCACACGCATGCACCGCGAATACGATCGGCTGCGCGAATTCATCCCGGTCACGAAATGCCAGCTCGACTACCGCACGCCCTTCGAACTGATCGTCGCAACGGTGCTCAGCGCGCAGACGACCGACCGGCGCGTCAACGGCGTCACGCCCGAGCTGTTCTCCTGCTATCCGAACGCCGACGCGCTCGCGAAGGCGAACATCAGCGACGTCGAGTCGATCATCCGCACGCTCGGCTTCTACCGGATGAAAAGCAAGCACATCATCGAGCTCGCGCAGGCGCTCGCGACGCGCTTCGGCGGCGTCGTGCCGCATACGATGGCGGAGCTGACGTCGCTGCCCGGCGTCGGACGCAAGACGGCGAACGTCGTGCTCGGCAACGCGTTCCACATTCCGGGATTCCCGGTGGACACGCATGTCATCCGCGTCACCGGGCGCCTCGGCTGGCGCGACGCCGACGAGATCGCCCCCGAGGACATCGAACACGACGTGACGGCCGCGTTCCCGCCCGAGGAGTGGACCGACCTGTCGCACCGCCTCATCATCTTCGGCCGCACATTGTGCACGGCGCGCGCGCCGCAGTGCGCATGGTGCCCGCTGGCCGACTCGTGCCCGAGCGCCGGCGATTTCCTCGACCTGCCGTCGGCGCGCACCGGCACGCGCCACCCGGCGAAGCGCGCGGCGGCGACGCGCAGGACGGCGGCATCGGCGAAGACAGGGAAAACGGCGACGGCGAAGAAAACGACGTCGAAATCGACGACGGCGGCGAAGCGATCGACATCGGCATCGGCGTCCCGGTAGACGCGAGATCCGCGCGGACGGCACCGGCGCACGGTAGTCGTCTGCCGGTATACTGCACAGTCATGCATACCCAGGAATCTCGCGGCGCACGCGTCGCGCCATGGATCGTCTTCGGCGCGATCGTCGCCGTCGCCGCGATCGTCGCGGCCTTCCTGCTGCTGCGCGGACATGACGGCGAACTGCCATGGGGCGGCGACCGTTCGCGTGAATACACGGTCGGCCTGACCGACCAGCCGACGTCGCTCGACATCCGCACGAACGACGAGCGCGGCGTCGAGCAGGCGCTCGTCGGCAACGTCTACGAGACGCTGCTGACGAGCGGCGACGACGTCTCGGTCGCCGCGAACCTCGTCGCTCGCTGGATCCCGTCGACCGACGGCCTGCGCTACTCCTTCGTATTGCGCGACGGGCTGACCTTCGCCGACGGCAGCGCGCTCGACGCGAGCGCCGTCGTCGCGTCGCTGCAGCGCACGATCACCGACCGTCGCGTCGGCTACGAGGAGCTCGGCGACGTCGCCGAGGTGCGCAACACCGACGCCTCGCAGTTCACGATCACGTTGCGCAAGCCGAACCCGCGGCTGCTGTGGGCGCTCACCGGCCGCGCCGGCATCATATACAACGTCGCCGCGGCGCAGCGCGCCGGCGACGACTACGCGCGCCACACCTACGGTTCGGGCCCCTTCGACGTCGCCGGCAGCGACGGCTCGTCGATCACGCTCACGCGCAACGACCACTACTGGGGGCGCAAGGCGGCGGCCTCACGGATCCGCCTCGCCTACTACAAGGACGAGGCGGCGCTCGCCGACGCCGCCGAGGCCGGCGACCTCGACGTGGCGCTGCCGCGCGAGGCGGCGACGGCGCAGCGGCTCGCGAAGCACGACGGGCTGCATGTCGGCGACGGCGACGGCATGCGCCAGACGATGCTCGCGCTCAACAACGCGCAGGAGAGCCCGTTCTCGGACGTGCAGGTGCGTCAGCTGACGCGCTACGCGATCGACGCGGCCGGCATCGCGAAGACGCAGCCGGAGTCGGCGGCGCAGCTGTCGGGGCCGATCGGACGGCTGCAGCCGGGCTACGTCGACCTCGACGACCTGTTCCCCTACGACGAGGCGAAGGCGGCGTCGATGCGCGCCTACTTCCCCTACGCCTACTTCCACGAGTTCACGGTGCTCACCGACGAGACGCACCGCGCGGTCGCCGAGCGGATCACGACGACGTTCAACGACGTGCTGTCGATGCCGGCGACGCTCGAGGTCGTCGACACGCGCGAGCTGGCGAGGCGCGTCGCCGACGGCGACTACGTCTGCGCGCTCGTCACGCTCGAAGGCGTCGACGACTACCGGCGATTCGTCGACGGATCGCCGATGTTCCACTACCAGAACGGCGAGGCGCAGCGCATCTACGAGGACGCGCTCGCCAAGCCCGACTACAACGGATACCGCGAGCGCATGCGCGACTTCGACCGCGTCGTCAGCCAGGACGCGGCGAGCGCGTGGCTGTACGAGAACAAGGACTTCGTCGTCACGAAGACGTCGGTCGGCGGCGTGCCTGCCGAGAATTCGTCGTGGAGGCTGCGTCTCGCAGGCCTCGCGCCGCGCAGCTGAAAACGCGGCGTGCGCCGCGGGTTCAGCACACCGCGAAACGCGCGCGGCGAGCCGTGTGCGCGGCGGCGATGATGTCATAGACGCTTTTTAGACTGGCGGTTATGACTGATAGCGAAGACATCTCCATCAGCGCCAATCTCACCCCCCTCCCCGACCGCGTAGGCGTGGACGGTCTCGAGGACAAGTGGCGCAGCGTCTGGGACGAAGACGGCACCTACACATTCCACAACCCCGGCGAGCGCAGCGCCGTCTATTCGATCGACACGCCGCCGCCCACCGTCTCCGGCCATCTGCACGTCGGCCACGTGTTCTCGTACACGCACACCGACATCATCGCGCGCTACAAGCGCATGAACGGCTTCGAGGTCCTCTACCCGATGGGCTGGGACGACAACGGCCTGCCGACCGAACGCCGCGTGCAGAACTACTACGGCGTGCGCGTCGACACGTCGCTGCCCTATGACCCCGACTTCAAGCCGCCGTTCGAAGGCACCGAAGGCAAGAAGATCCAGGCGAAGGACCAGGTGCCGTGCTCGCGTCGCAACTTCATCGAGCTGTGCGAGCGCCTGACCGCGCAGGACGAGAAGCTCTTCGAGAACCTGTGGCGCCGTCTCGGCCTGTCGATCGACTGGTCGCAGACCTACCACACGATCGGCGAGCATCCGCGCCGCGTCGCGCAGAAGGCGTTCCTGCGCAACCTCGCGCGCGGCGAAGCCTATCAGAAGGACGCGCCGGGCCTGTGGGACGTCACGTTCCAGACGGCCGTCGCGCAGGCGGAGCTCGAATCGCGCGAATATCCGGGCTTCTACCACCGCATCGCGTTCCGCTTCGAGGACGGCACGCCGATCTACATCGAGACGACGCGTCCCGAGCTGCTCTCCGCATGCGTCGCGCTGATCGCGCATCCGGACGACGAACGCTACAAGCCGTACTTCGGCAAGATGGTGACGTCGCCGCTCTATCACGTCGAAGTCCCGGTCCTCGCCCATCCGGCCGCCGAGATGGACAAGGGTGCCGGCATCGCGATGTGCTGCACCTTCGGCGACATGACCGACGTCGAATGGTGGCGCGACCTGCATCTGCCGACCCGCCCGGTCATCCAACGCAACGGCCGCATCATCATGGACACGCCGGACTGGATCCATGATGGGCAGGGCCGCGAGTACTTCCAGGCGATCGAGGGCAAGACGACGTTCTCGGCACGCAAGGAGGTCGTCGAGCAGCTGCAGGCGGCCGGCGAGATGGACGGCGAGCCGAAGCCGACGATGCGTATGACGAACTTCTACGAGAAGGGTGACAAGCCGCTCGAGATCGTCACGTCCCGCCAGTGGTACCTCGAGAACGGCGGCACGAACAAGCGCCTCAACGCCGAGCTGATCGAGCGCGGCAAGGAGCTCAACTTCTACCCCGACTTCATGCGTGTGCGCTACGAGAACTGGGTGCACGGCCTCAACGGCGACTGGCTGATCTCGCGCCAGCGCTTCTTCGGCGTCCCGTTCCCGCTGTGGTATGCGCTCGACGAGCATGGCGAGCCGGACTACGCGAACCCGCTGACGCCGAGCGAGGACCGTCTGCCGATCGACCCGTCAATCGACGTGCCGGAAGGCTACACCGAGGATCAGCGCAACCAGCCGAACGGCTTCATGGCCGAGCCGGACATCATGGACACGTGGGCGACGTCGTCGCTGACGCCGCAGATTGTCACGAAGTGGGCCGAGCCAGGCGAGGAGAACGAAAAGTTCTTCAAGTCGACGTTCCCGATGGATCTGCGCCCGCAGGGACAGGACATCATCCGCACGTGGCTGTTCAGCTCGATCGACCGCGCCGACCTCGAGAACCACTGCCTGCCGTGGGCGAACGCGACGCTCTCCGGCTGGATCCTCGACCCCGACCACAAGAAGATGTCGAAGTCGAAGGGCAATGTCGTCGTCCCGAACGAGCCGATCGAGAAGTTCGGCGCCGACGCGGTGCGCTACTGGGCCGCCTCGGCTCGCCTCGGCCTCGACGCGACCTACGACGAAGGCCAGATGAAGATCGGCCGCAGGCTCGCGATCAAGCTGCTCAACGCGACGAAGTTCGCGCTCGCGATCGGCCGTGAGGACGAGAACCATCACGTCGGCGAGCCGGCGAGCGCCACGTGGGATCCGAAGGACGTCACAGAGCCGCTCGACCGCGCCGCGATGGCGAAGATGGCGAAGGTCGTGCTGGACGCGACCGAATCGCTCGAGAACTACGAGCATTCGAAGGCGCTCGAGACGATCGAGGACTTCTTCTGGCAGTTCTGCGACGACTACATCGAACTCGTCAAGAACCGCGCCTACGGCACCGCCGAATCGACCGGCGCCGCGCCGAGCCCGCAGGCCGTCAAGTCGGCCCGCACGACGCTCGGCCTCGGCCTGGACGCCTTCGCACGTCTGCTCGCGCCGTTCCTGCCGTACACGACCGAAGAGGTGTGGAGCTGGATGCACGCCGGCGAAGGCTCGGTGCACCGCGCGCCGTGGCCGAAGCCGCTGACCTACGCGGCGGCCGCGTTCAAGGCGTCGCCGGATCTGCTCGCGCAGGCCGGCCATGCGCTCACGGCGCTGCGCGGCATCAAGTCGAAGGCGAAGGTCTCGATGAAAACGCCGATCCTGTCCGTCATGCTCAACGTCAGCGACGAGATGCGCGACGCGCTCAAGCCGGCGCTCGGCGACATCGCCGAGGCGGCGCGCGTGACCGGCCGGATCACGCTGCGCAAGGCGAGCGACCTGATGGAGAAGTACGCCCGACCGAAGGACGACTCCGACGAGACCGCCCCGGCCGAAGCGACCGAGGAGGAGACGATCGTCGTCGCCGACAGCGAGCTCGGCGAGCCGCCGGCCAAGAAGCCGAAGCACTGAGCCGAACGCCCAGTCGCGTAAGGGGATGGCCCCCGGAACCACGAATCGGTTCCGGGGGCCATCCCCTTATGCGACCGTTACGAGCGCGCACTGCACCCGGAATGTTCGCCAACCGCACCGTCCGCGACCGTTCCGGCCGCCATCCGCACCCAGAACGGTCGGAAGGATGCCCCTCTGCGAACGCAAGCGGTGCGATAGACACCGAACATGATTGCAAGTCCCGTTTCCAGCGACCGCGACGGACGCCATCCACACCCGAAACGGTCGGAGCTCAGCGCGTGCCGTGCACGATCAGGAAACGCGTGTCGAGGACGTCGCCGGTGCCGGCGCGCATCGGCGCCTTCGCGACCTCGTCGGCGAGCGCACCGCCCTTCGCCAGACCGTCGGCCGTCAAATCGAGCGCCGTCCTGGCCGACGCGATGCGCACCGCCTCGTCGATGAACGGCTGCGTGTCGGCGGCGATGAACGCACGCTCCCAGGGGTTCGCATCGACGAGCGCCATCCATCCGTCCTCGGAGATCTCCTTCGACACCTGCCGCTGCGCGTCGCCGCCGGTTTTCCCGGATTTGCCGGAATCCTCGGCGTCCGACGATCCTCCCCCGCCGATCGATTTGGTCACCGATCCGGCGTATTTCGAGATCTCGGCGGACGCGTCGTTGGACGACGGCGTCACGAGCGTCGACATGTCCTTCGGACCGTGCGCCGCCTGCTGCCGCTTCTCGGCGTCGGCGATGCGCGCCGCGCGCCGCGCCCGCGCCTGCCCGCCAAGCGGGTCGTCCAACCATTGTTCATAGGCCGCGCGCATCAGCGGCGAGTCGCGCAGCACCGGCTGCAGCTGCATGCGTATGTCCGCGCCGGAACCGGAGGCGTCGTCGCCGCCGAGTTCGCCGGGGAAACGCTGCAGGATCTGTTCGGCCGCGTTCGCCGCGCCGGTGTGCTCGCGCGCCGAGGCGAGCGTCGCCATCGCCGCGTCGACGCCGGCCATGTCGTCGCCGAGCGTGCCGCTGCCGTTGCGCGCGTTCGTCGCCGCGATCGCCTCGGCCTTGCACGCGCCGGCGCGCGCGAGGTCGCCGCCGGTCAGGTCGTTGAGTTCGGAGGTGTAGACATCGGTGTACGCCATCGAATACGGGATCATCGCGCGCGACAGCTGACCTTGCCCGTCCGAGTACATCTGCGCGCCGATGCGCGCCTGTTCGCCGGCCGTTTGTCTGAGGTCCTCCGTCAGTCCGCTCGTGCCCTGCTGGCGGATGCGCGTGATGATGCGGTCGACCTCGTCGGCGGCGCCGACGTGCTGGTAAGCGTCGGAGACGTTGTTGACGGCCGTCGCGAGCCCGGTGACGGCGCGCGCGAGCGGCGTGTCCCCCTTGAGTTCGCCGGCGGTGCCCATCAGCGCCGTCATCTGCGTCTTCGTGCCGATCGAGCCGGACAGATGGTTCGTGTAAGAGCCGACGTAGGCGGCCATGTAGTCGTGGAAGGCCCGCTGATGCGCCTTCGTGAGTTCGGCGATCCGCTGCTTGGCGAGCGTGCGCTCCTGATCGCGCAGCTGCGTCAGCGTCGCGAGGAACGCGGCGTTCGCGCCGTCGTCGGAGCCATCGGAGGATCGGCCGGCCTTGTTGACCGCCTCGGTGAGCGTCGCCGACTGCGCGCCGAGCGCGCGCAGCCCGTCGCCGTAGGCGGCAGGCGAATCCGCGGACAGTGCGGCGACGGCGATGTCGCCCATCGAGAACTTCGTCGCCTCGACGAAGACGCGCATGTCGAGCGGCTTGCCGGGCGCGGCCGTCGACGAGACGACGATCGTGTCGCCGTGCCGCTCGACGGCTGCGCCGTCGTCGGCGCTGACGTCCTTCGCGCCGTTCGCCGGCATCGTGAACGCCGCGAACAGGCGCAGCTGCCGCGCATAGCGGCGCGCGGCGCCGTCGGCCTGCTGGTCCGGCGCGATGTGCAGATGGATCTGCACGGTGCCGTCGGCGCCGTCGAGCGCGGACATGTCGACGTTCGGGCCGTTGAGCGCGTAGTCGACGTCGACGGTCCACGGCAGTCGTCCGCGCGCCGTCATCGTCGTCACGTCGCCGCCGGAGGGCGTCATCAGATAGTAGCGGTGCGCGCCGGCGCCGGAGGCCATCGTGAACACGTCGTGGCGTGCGAAGCGCGTCGCGGCCGCGGCGGCCGAGACGATGCCGGCGGCGGCCTGTTCGGCCGCTCCGGCGATCGCGACGGCGCACGGCGCCGCCGTGCATGCCGCCACCGTCGCCGCCGCGCACAGCTGTATCCACGCTCGTCGCATCCCATTCCCTTCGTCGTCCTGATCGTCCATCCGATCGCCGCAAAGTCCGATTGGAGGCGCCGTCGTGCGCCGCCGTCCGTCTCCACCCTAGTCGCCGCCCCGGCGGAATCTCCTCCGTCGGCGAAGCGGCGCACCGTCAGGCGAAGACGTCAAGGACGCCGGCGTCGCCGTCCTCCTCGGCGATGCGGCGGTGCCGCCGCTTCGCCTCGGTCACGACGAACTCGCGGTACTGTTCGGCGATCTCGACGTCGAGCCCGGCGCCCTGCGCGACGCGACGCAGCCGCTGCATCTGCTGCTCCTCGCGCGTGTAGTCGGCGGGTGCGAATCCGGCGCGCGCCTTGAGCGCCCCCACCTGCGCGGTCGCCTTGAAGCGTTCGGCGAGCAGCGCGACGATCGCCATGTCGATGTTGTCGATCGATGCGCGCAACGCGTCGATATGTTCGACGATGCGCTGCATCTGCGGGTCGTCCGATTGTGCGAAGGCGTCGATGTCGGTCGCCTCCTCGCGCGCGTCGGCGCGCCAGCCATCCTCCGTGGTAGTCATGGGTTCCACCTTAGCGTGCGGTGTGGCTAGCGCGGCGCTCAGTGACGGCCATGAATACGACGTTGGGCGGGGACGGACGGCGTCGTGCCGTTCGTCCCCGCCCAACATATATGCGGTCGTTGCGAGCCCGTGCGGGCCGCGGATCAGTTGCCGTTGAGCGAGCCGCCGCCCTGCTGCACGAGCGCCGCGAAGAAGTCGCGGTTCGTCATCGTCTTCTTCAGGCGCGGCACGAGCGTCTGGTAGGCCTGCTCCGGCTCGAGTCCGCCGAGCAGACGGCGCAGACGGTAGATGATCGGCAGCGTCTGCGGATCGGTGATGAGCTCCTCGCGGCGCGTGCCGGATGCGTTGATGTCGACGGCCGGGAACATGCGCTTGTCGGCGAGCTCGCGGCTCAGACGCAGCTCCATGTTGCCGGTGCCCTTGAACTCCTCGAAGATGACCTCGTCCATCTTCGAACCGGTCTCGACGAGCGCCGACGAGATGATCGTCAGCGAGCCGCCGTTCTCGATGTTGCGCGCGGCGCCGAAGAACTTCTTCGGCGGATAGAGCGCCTGCGCATCGACGCCGCCGGACAGGATGCGTCCCGACGCCGGTGCGGCGATGTTGTAGGCGCGCGCCAGTCGCGTCATCGAATCGAGCAGCACGACGACGTCCTGGCCGAGTTCGACGAGGCGCTTCGCGCGTTCGATCGCGAGTTCGGCGACGGTCGTGTGGTCGGAGGCGGGACGGTCGAAGGTCGACGAGATGACCTCGCCCTGCACGGTGCGCTCCATGTCGGTGACCTCTTCGGGTCGTTCGTCGACGAGCACGACCATCAGATAGACCTCGGGGTTGTTCGTCGCGATCGCGTTCGCGATGTTCTGCAGCGTGATCGTCTTGCCGGCCTTCGGCGGCGAGACGATCAGGCCGCGCTGGCCCTTGCCGATCGGCGAGACGATGTCGATGAGACGGCCGGTCAGACGGTTCGCCGTCGTCTCCATCTTGAGGCGCTCGTTCGGGTAGAGCGGCGTGAGCTTGCTGAACTGCGGGCGGCGCGCGGCCTCCTCGACGCTCATGCCATTAATCGAATCGATCGACTGCAGCGGCACGAACTTCTGCCGCTGGTTGCGGCGGTCGCCCTCATGCGGCGCGCGGATCGACCCCTTGACGGCGTCGCCCTTGCGCAGCCCGTACTTCTTGACCTGGCCCATGCTCACGTAGACGTCGTTCGGACCCGGCAGATAACCGGAGGTGCGGATGAACGCGTAGGAGTCGAGCACGTCGACGATGCCGGCGACCGGCACGAGGTCGTCGCGCTGCGCATTCGACTCGTCGTGGCGGTTCTCGTTGTCGCGGCCGCGTCCGCGGCGGCCGCCGCGCTCGTTGCGATCATTGCGGTTGCCGCGTTCGTTGCGATCGTTGCGTTCGTTGTGATCGCGCTCGCTGCGTCCGCGGCGCGTCTCGCGCGGCTCGTCGTGGCTGTGCGACGGCACGCCCGGCAGCGCGTCGAGGATCTCGTCGAGGTTGACGTTCTCGCCGGTGGGCTGCGCCGGCATACGGCGGCGGCGTTCGCCGCGCTGCTCGCCGCGCTGTTCGTCATGGCCGCGGCGCGTGCGGCGCTTCGGCTGCTTGTCGAAGTCGAAGGAGGACTGCTGCTGTTCGGGCTGCGCGGCCTGCGATTCGTCGTGGCGCTTGCGCACGCGGCGCGCGGTGACATGCATCTCCATGTTGCTTTCCGGCTTCGGCTCGTCGATGACGATCTTCATCGATGACGACGACGACGACTGCGGCGCGCTCTGCACGCGCACGGCGCGGATCGGCGCCTTCGGGCGCTCCTCGACGGCGGGCACGGCCGGTGCGGCCGCCGCGGACGACGCCGCGGATTCGGCCGGAGCCTCCTGCGCACGGTCCTGCTTGGCCGGCTTCGGCGCGCGCACGGTGACCCCCGCCGGCGCGGCCTCGCCGTTGCGCGCGGCCTGCAACGTTGCAAGCAATGCGCCCTTGCGCATCGTCGAGACGCCGCGCAGGCCCATCTGCTTGGCGAGTTCCTTGAGCTCGGGAAGCTTCATGTCTTCTAGTTTCGAGGTTGTAACCACTTGGTTGTGCCTTTCTTCGGCCATGCGCCCAGATACGGCACGATGGCTTAACACAGGGTTTTGCGAATATATGAACGGATACGAAGCAGCTAGGTCGCGTCATATCTTCGCGCAAGGAAACGTCCGAATTCATATCGGACAGGACACACCTTAGCCGAAGTGCGCGACGAAACCATGCGCAACGGCGGCCGGGCGGCGTCTCCGTCGCCCTTCCCGCGCCGGCGAGGAGAGCCGATATGGTTCCGGGCGGCTCCCATGCGCCGTGCATGGGAGCCGCCCGGAACGGTCGGCGTCACTTGGATTCGTGATAGGACTTGTCGGTGTTGACCGACCAGATGTTCTCCTTCGTCGGCTTGCCGGACTTGATGTTGCCGACGGCCTCGATTGCCGTCGCCATCGAATGGTCCATGTTGTTGTAGCGGTGCTGGCCGTTGCGGCCGACGCAGTACAGGTTGCCGAAGGAGTCGAGGTAGTCGACGATGCTCGGCATCTCGTCGTAGGTGTCGAAGTACGCCGGATACGCCTTCTTGACGCGTTCGCGGTGCGAGTCGAGCACCTCGTGCGAGCCGTTGATGACGCCCATGCGCGTCAGCTCGCTGATCGCGAAGCGCGTCGCCTCGTCGTCGGTCATGTTCCAGAAGTCGTCGCCTTCCTCGCAGAAGTACTCGAGGCCGATCCAGACGGTGTCGTCGACGTCCTGGACGAGGTAGGGGCTCCAGTTGTTGAAGATCTGCAGACGGCCGACCTTGTAGCCCGGATCCTGCACGTAGATCCAGCAGTCCGGCACGATCGGCGGGTTGCCAAGCGTCGGGACGTCGGTCGTGTTCCGGAGCTTGAGATGCTTGACGAGCAGGCCGACGGTGACGAAATCGCGGTACGGCAGGCCGTCGGCGATGCGCACGATGTTCTTCGGCGCGCGCTCGGTGCCGTCGTCGATCGCGTCGACGAGGTCCTTGATCGGCATCGACGAGATGAACTCGTCGGCCTCCATCGTCGTGCGCACGCCGTGCTCGTCCTCGTAGACGAGCGAGGCGATCCTGCCGTCGCGCTGGTCGAGTTCGACGACCTTCGCGCCCTTGATGATCGTGGCGCCGGCGTCCTCGGCGTTCTTCGCGACCGTCTCCCACAGCTGGCCGGGGCCGAGCTTCGGGTACCAGAACTCCTCGATGAGCGAGGTCTCGACCTCCTCGTCGTCGCGCTTCTTCGGCAGCAGCTTGCGGAACGCGTTCTTGAGCACGCCCATGATGCTCAGGCCCTTGACGCGCTGCGATCCCCAGTCGGCCGAGATGACCGACGGATGGCGGCCCCAGAGCTTCTCGGTGTAGCCTTCGAAGAACATCGAATACAGCTTGCGGCCGAAGCGGTTGATGTAGAAGTTCTCGAGGTTGTCCTCGGGCAGCTTGTGGAACACCGACTTGAGGTACGAGCAGCCGGCCACGACGGTGAGGCGCGGACCCATCGCCTTCAACGTGTTCATCGACAGCGAAATCGGATAGTCGAAGAAATGCTTGTTCCAGAAGATGCGCGAGACGCGGTGGCGCTTGAGCATGACCTTGTCGGTCTTCTCCGGATCGGGGCCGCCCGGTTCGAGCTCGTGCACGCGGCCGAGCTTCTTGTCGTCGTAGGACGGGGCGCCCTGCAGCGGCAGTGTCTCCTCCCACCAGCGCATGATGCGGTCGTCCTTCGAGAAGAAGCGGTGGCCGCCGATGTCCATGCGGTTGCCGTCGTGCTTGACGGTGCGGGCGATGCCGCCGAACTCCTGCGACTCCTCGAGCAGTGTGACGTCGTACCGGTCGGCGCCGCCGTCCTTGACGAGCTCCCAGGCGGCCGTGAGACCGGCGGGGCCGCCGCCGATGATGACTACGGTTTCCTTGTCAGACACGTTCACGTTCTCCTTCAACACTGGTTCTGCCGATCGATCGCTGCTGAAACATTCGCATCGCGCATCCTCGCGCCGGTACCGCGCAGGACATGGGATTGGTGTGCGCATTGATATGTCGCACTTCGCAGCAAGTCTAATGCTCCCCATGGCCATAGCGGCCACGGGGGGCACCGCGCTTCCCCGCCGTCAGATGCCGTCGGGGATGTCGATGTCGCTCTTCTGCACCTCTTCGACGTTGACGTCCTTGAAGGTCACGATGCGCACGTTCTTGACGAAGCGGTTCGAACGGTAGACGTCCCACACCCACGCGTCGGAGAGCCGCACGTCGAAGTAGACGTCCTGCCCGGCCGAGCGGACGTTGAAGTCCACCTTGTTCGCCAGATAGAACCGTCGTTCCGTCTCGACGACGTAGGTGAACAGTTTGATGACGTCGCGGTACTCCTTGTACAACGCCAGTTCGGCGTCGGTCTCATAGTTGTCGAGGTCTTCGGCGCTCATGGTTGCTCGCTTGTGCTCCTGTCCTTCGTGTCCGTGGTCCGCATGCTCACTGGTCGCCGCGCGCGGCCGCGCCGTGGCGGTTGCGGTCGCTGCCCAACGTGCGCCACCACGCCTTCTTCGACGTGTTGCGTTCGGCGTTGTTGTACGGCCATGCGTTCTCGGCGTCGACGTCGTCGCCGGCGATGCGTTCGGCATCGCGGTGCAATGTCTCGCCGAGCGTCGGCGCCTGCGCGTCGTCCTGCACGGCCTGGCGCACGGCGCCGGCGACGCGCTGGCGTTCGTCGTCGAGGTCCTTCATCAGCCCGGCCTCGCGCAGCTCCTGCTTCTTGATCGCCATCGAATGCTGGTGCAGCGACATCGCCTTCTCCATGCCCGGGTTCGACGTGATGACGTGCATGCCGAAGGCGTCCATCGCGCGCACCGGGTCGAATTCGTCGACGAGCGTGTCAAGGACGTTGAGGTCCTGGTACTTGCCGAGGCGGTTGTCCCACAACGCGTCGCGCGATGTGCCGGACGGCACGAAGCCGAGCGACTGGTAGACGGAGAAGGTGCGCGTGTTCTTCTCAGGAACGGCCACCCAGATGCGGTGCAGCCCGAGCCCTTCCGGCTGGTCGGCGAAGCCGTAGGTCATGACGCGCGGCATCGCGTCGCGTGAATAGCCGCGGCCGCGGAAGTCCTTGCCGAGCACGACCTGGATGCGCGCCGAACGCGCCCATCCGTCGATGTCGATCAGGAAGATCATGCCGAGGAACTCGGTCGCGTTGTCCGCGTTGACGGATTCGTCGTTGTCGTCGGGCGTCGTCATCAGCGCCCATGCGATCGTGCGGCGGCGCTCGGGGTCGTCGACGCCCTCGCCGACGTCGGAGCCCTGCGTCCACGCCTCGGAGCGGCGCACCCATGCGTGCACGGCCGCACGTTCCGCCACGCGGTCCTTGCCGGTGATGCCCGACGCGTTCACGTAGGCGTCAAGCTCGTCCATCAGCGGCAGATCCTGCGATGTGGCCGGCCGCAGATACACCATCTCCCCCAGAATATCGGGAATCGTGATGCGCGTGGGCAGCACGCGCGGCCGTTCCCGTTCCTCCTCGCGACGTTCGTCACTGTGCGTCATGTTGTTCCTCTTTGTTTGGCGACTGGAGCGTTCTCCCTATTCTCTCCAGTCTTGCCATTGTAGTGTACGCCGTCGTCCTTGGCGCCGGCGCGTCCAAATACGAGCCGGGGCGGCGGACGCGTCGATGCGCGTCCGCCGCCCCGGTATCGCCGATGACCGTGGGTCCGGTCAGCCCTTGATCTTCTCCATGACGATCTTCGTGACCGCCTTCGCGTCGGCCTGGCCCTTCGTCGCGCGCATGACGGCGCCGATGATCGCGCCCATCGGCTTCATGTTGCCGCCCTTGAGCTTCTCGACGACGTCCGGATTCGCGTCAAGCGCCTCCTGGACGGCCGCCTGCAGCGCGCCGTCGTCGGAGACGACCTTGAAGCCGTGCTTCTCGACGATCTCGGCCGGCGTGCCCTCGCCGGCGAGCACGAGGCTCACCGTCTGCTTGGCGAGCTTGTCGTTGAGCTTGCCGTCGGCGATGAGCTGTTCGACGTCGGCGACCGCCTGCGCGTCGATCGGCAGCTCCTCGAGGCTGACGCCCTTGGCGTTCGCCTCGCGCGAGAGCTCGCCGAGCCACCACTTCTTCGCGCCCGACGGCGTCGCGCCGAGCTTGACGGTCTCCTCGATCAGGTCGAGCGCGTCGGCGTTGATGACGTCGCGCATCTCGGTGTCGGAGAACTTCCATTCGCCCTTGAGGCGGTTGCGGCGCTCGCGCGGCATCTCCGGCATGACCTTGCGGATCTCCTCGACGTGCTCCGGCGTGATGTGGAGCATGACAAGGTCCGGATCCGGGAAGTAGCGGTAGTCGTCGGCGTCGGACTTGACGCGGCCGCCGGCCGTCGACTGCGAGGCCTCGTCCCAGTGGCGCGTCTCCTGCAGGATCTCGCCGCCGTCCTCGAGGATCGCGGCCTGACGGCGGATCTCGTACTGGATCGTGCGTTCGATGCCGCGGAACGAGTTGACGTTCTTCGTCTCGGAACGCGTGCCGAAGGGGTCGGACGGGTCGCGGCGCAGCGACACGTTGACGTCGGCGCGCATGTTGCCCTGCTCCATGCGGGCGTGCGAGATGTTGAGCGCGCGCACGATGTCGCGGATCGCGCGCATGTAGGCGCCGGCGATCTCCGGCGCGCGGTCGCCCGCGCCCTCGATCGGCTTCGTGACGATCTCGATGAGCGGCACGCCCGCGCGGTTGTAGTCGACGAGCGAATGGTCGGCGCCCTCGATGCGGCCGTCGGCGCCGCCGACGTGCGTGTTCTTGCCGGCGTCGTCCTCGATGTGCGCGCGCTCGATCGGCACGCGGAACACGGTGCCGTCCTCGAGTTCGACGTCGAGGTAGCCCTCGCCGTTCGTCGGCTTGTCGTACTGCGAGATCTGGTAGTCGCGCGGCATGTCCGGGTAGAAGTAGTTCTTGCGTGCGAACTGGCTCCACTCGTGGATCTGGCAGTGCAGCGCCAGTCCGAGCTTGATGGCGTAGTCGACGGCGGCCGCGTTGACGACCGGCAGCGAACCCGGCAGGCCGAGGCTCACCGGCGTCAGCTCGGTGTTCGGCTCGGCGCCGAAGGAGATCGGGGCCGGGCAGAACAGCTTCGTGTTCGTGGACAGCTCGACGTGCGTCTCGAGACCGATGACCGGATCGAACTTCTTGACGGCTTCGGAATACTTCATCAATTTTTCAGCCATAATATTCTCTTCCTGTCACCCTTACTTGTTGAGTCCATCGAGCCACGGCGTCTTGAGCGACTGCCAGATCGGGCCGTTCCAGTCCTCCTCGAGCGCGGCCTCGAGCGCGGCGGCCGGCTTGTACATCACCTCGTCGCGCTGCTGCGGCGCGATGAACTGGAAGCCGACCGGCAGGCCGTCGTCGGACAGGCCGGCCGGGATGCTCATCGCCGGCACGCCGGCGAGGTTCGCCGGGATCGTCGCGATGTCGTTCATGTACATCGCGAGCGGGTCGTCCATCTTCTCGCCGAACTTGAACGCCGTCGACGGGCTCGTCGGGGAGACGAGGACGTCGGCCTGCTCGAAGGCCTTGCGGAAGTCGTCGATGATGAGCGTGCGCACCTTCTGCGCCGAGCCGTACCAGGCGTCGTAGTAGCCCGCGGACAGCGCGTAGGTGCCGAGGATGATGCGGCGCTTGACCTCGTCGCCGAAGCCGGCCTCACGGGTGTATGCCATCATGTTCGCGGCCGTCTGCGGCACGTCCTCCGGAGGCATGACGCGCAGGCCGTAGCGCATGCCGTCGTAGCGGGCGAGGTTCGAGCTGACCTCGGACGGCATGATGATGTAGTAGGCGCCGAGCGCGTACTTGAAGTGCGGGCACGAGACCTCGACGACTTCGGCGCCCATCGCCTCGAGCTTCTTGACGGCCTCGTGGAAGCGCGCCTCGACGCCCGGCTGGAAGCCGTCGCCGTTGAGCTCCTTGACGAGGCCGACCTTCATGCCCTTGAGGTCGCGGTTGTCCAGACCGTCGCGCGCGGCGGCGACCATCGGACGCGGGCCTTCGGGGATCGACGTCGAGTCGCGGCGGTCATGGCCGCCGATGATCTCCTGCAGCAGCGCCGAGTCGAGGACAGTGCGCGAGACCGGGCCGATCTGGTCAAGCGACGACGCCATCGCGATCGCGCCGAAGCGGGAGACGCCGCCGTAGGTCGGCTTGACGCCGACGGTGCCGGTGAGCGCGCCGGGCTGGCGGATCGAGCCGCCGGTGTCGGTGCCGAGCGCGATCGGCGCCTCGAAGGCGCTGACGGCCGCCGCGGAGCCGCCGCCGGAGCCGCCGGGGACGCGGTCGACGTCCCACGGGTTCGACGTGCGTTGGAAGGCGGAATGCTCGGTCGACGAGCCCTGCGCGAACTCGTCGAGGTTCGTCTTGCCGAGGATCGGCATGTGCGCGACCTTGAGCTTCTCGATGACGGTCGCGTCGTACGGCGGGATCCAGCCTTCGAGGATGCGGGAGGCGGCGGTCGTCTCGATGCCCTTCGTCACGATCATGTCCTTGATCGCGATCGGGACGCCGGCGAGCTCAGGCAGTTCGGCCTTCTCGTCGTCGGACAGGTTGTCGAAGGCGTCGGCCTGCTCGAGCGCGGCCTCGCCGGCGACCTTGAGGAAGGCCTTGATGCTCGGTTCGGCGGCGTCGATGACGTCGAGCTCGGCTGACACGAGGTCGCGGCTCGAGATCTCCTTGGCGCGCAGCTTGGCCGCCATCTCGGTTGCGGACAGCTTGACGAGTTCGTTCTGGTCGGTCATCTCACTCCTCCCCCAGGATCTGCGGCGCGACGAACATGCCGTCCTCGGTCGCCGGCGCCGCGGCGAGCACTTCGGACTGGTCGAGCGGCTTGACCGGCACGTCGGGGCGCAGATAGGCCTCGAGCGGCACCGGGTTGGCGGTCGGCGGCACGTCGTCGGTCGCGACCTCCTGCACCGAATTGATCGATTCGGCGATGACGTTGAGCTCGCTCTGCATGCGGGTGATTTCCTCGTCGGTGAGCGCGATTCGGGCGAGGTCGCCCAAATGCATGATTTCTTCACGTGTGAATGTAGGCATGCCTCCCACTATACGAACCAAATGTGACGAGGCTCGTTCATCGGGCGCGGGACGGAACAACGGCGATTCCCGGCATCGCCGTCCGGGAATCGCCGCCCACAAGTCGCGTCATGCGCACCGTGCATCACTTCACGTCGTGTCGGCACATCATCAGCACGCCGATGGCGTAGAGCACGAGGCTCCAGACGACGAAGATCAGGCCGGCCACGCCCCACGACGGCTGGAACGGATGCGCGCCGTCGACGATCAGCGCCGCCGCCGCATTGTTCGAGAAGGAGCTCGCGCCGGCGCCAAGGAAGGTCGACAACGCGTTCGCCGGCAGGCAGTTGTTGACCGACGTGACCCAGACGTAGCGGCGGCCGAGCAGCTGCGCCATCTGCAGCACCGACGGCACGATCGTGAACAATACGATGACGCACAGCACGCCGCCGACCGTCGAACGGCAGATCGCGCCGAGCCCCATCGCGAGCACGGCCGCGAAGGCCATCATCGCCGGCAGGCCGAGCAACGTGACGACCGGCATCGCCGCCGGCGCGTCGCCGGCGACGGCCGTCACATCGGAGCCGAGCATCAATGCGGCGACACCCCACGCGAGCAGCACGCCGACGAGGGACGCGAGGAAGGTGACGGCGGCGACGACGAGCGCCTTCGCATGCATGAACATCGCACGGCGCGGGTTCACGGTCAGCGACGAGACGATCGACGACGAGCTGAACTCGCTCGTCAACGCCATGACGCCGAGGATGCCGACGATGACGAGCACGTTGCCGGCGCCGGAACTCGCCGTCGACCAGACGTCCGCCCGGGCGACCGGCATGTTCTCGCCGGCGAGCAGCGAGAGCATCCAACCCATCATCAGGCTGTTGAGCAGCAGGAAGACGATCGTGAGCACGCCGAGCACATAGGTCGATGTCGCGCTCCAGATCTTGCACCATTCGGCGCGCAGCGCGCCGCCGAAGGTCAGTCGCGCCGTGCGCGGCGCGCGCGGCTGGGTCGTTGCGGTCGCGCTCATCGCGCACCTCCGTTCGTCGTCGGGATGGTCGGGGCCGGCGCAGGCTGGGTCGGCGCGGACGGCCGCATGGAGGGATTCGGCATCGCCGCGGCCGGCGGCACCGGCTGTGCAGGCTGCGCGGGCATCGCCGCCACCGGCTGCAGGCCGATCGGCGTCGCGACGTACTGCGCGTGCGCGTGCGTGAGCTCCATGTACGCCTGCTCGAGCGAGACCTGCTCGCGCGCGAAACGGTAGACGACGATCTGGTTGGCGGCGAAGCCGCGCGCGACGGCCTCTAGGTCGGCGCCCTCGACGGCGAATGCGCGCGCGTCGTGCGGATAGCCGTCGGCGAGCGCCGTCTCGGTGATCCGCACGCCCGGCGAATGCGCGAACATCCGCTGCAGCTTGTCGACGTCGGGCGTGACGACCGAGATCAGCGGCCGCGAATGCTCGGCGACGAAATCGGCGACCGACGTGCAGCGAAGGATCCGCCCCTGGCCGATGATGACGAGCGTGTCCGCCGTGAGCGCCACCTCGCTCATCAGATGCGAGCTGAGCAGCACGGCGCGTCCGGCCGCCGCGCTGTTGCGGCACAGGTCGCGCACCCATTTGACGCCTTCGGCGTCGAGGCCGTTCACCGGCTCGTCGAGCACGAGGTTCCTCGGGTCGCCGAGCATCGCCGCGGCGATCGCCAGCCGCTGGCCCATGCCCAGCGAGAAACGGCCGGCCTTCGTCGTGCGCGCGCTCGCGAGCCCGGTCAGGTCGAGCACCTCGTCGACGCGCGACTTCGGGATGTTGTTCGTGTACGCGAGCGATTTGAGATACGCGTAGGCCGTGCGGTTCTTCGGCGCGCAGCGCGCGTCGAGCACGGCGCCGACGCTCGCCATCGGCGCGGCGGCGCGCGCGTAGGGTACGCCGTCGACGAGCGCGGCGCCCTCGTTCGGCGCGATCAGGCCGAGCAGGATGCGCATCGTCGTCGATTTGCCGGCGCCGTTGGGGCCGACGAAGCCGGTGACGACGCCGTCCGGCGCTGTGAAGCTCACATGGTCGAGTATCGGTTTGGCGCCGAATGACTTGCAGACGCCGTTGAGTTCCATCATGCTCGCATCGTAGCAAGCGCGCGACGGCCGATGCGGTGCGCGCCCACGATACGGCTGACGTCGGCGGCGGCCACCATCGATCACGACGACCGATCACACAGCCGCGTGTGTGCCCATCCGATCACACAGCCGCGTGCTGTGTGATCCACGCATGCATCGTCACGGCGGCGGCGGCGCCGGCGTTGATCGAACGCACCGAGCCGAACTGGCTGATGTAGACGACGTCGTCGGCGAGTTCGAGCGCCTTGTCGGACAGTCCCGGCCCTTCGGCGCCGAACAGCAGCAGGCAGCGTTCGGGGAAACGGTAGGTCTCGATCGGCACGGCGCCGTCGATGATGTCCATCGCGATGACCTTCGCGTCCTCGGCGGTGCGCAGGTCGCGGCGCGCGTACAGCAGTTCGCGCGCCGCGCTCCGCTCGTCGAGGTCGCCGGCGTCGCGCGCACGCTCGATCATGTCGACGCGCGAGCGCGCCTCGTCGCGCTCGTCGGCGATGCGCCGGCGCCAGTCGTCGACGCAGTCCCGGATCGACGGATGGTTGACGACGTGCTGGTACAGCTCGGTCATCAGCGCGCCCTTGCGGTTCCATTTGTGCGGACCGACGATGTGCACGCGATTCGCTGTGAACGCGTTCGCCGTGCGCACCATCGACCCGATGTTGAAGTCGTGCGTCCAGTTCTCGATCGCCACTTCGAACAGATGGCGACCGCGGCGGTCGAGGTCGGCGCGGATCGCGTCGACGCTCCAGTAGCGGTAGCGGTCGAGGACGTTGCGCCGGTCGCCGTCGTCGAGCAGCGCCGCGTCGTAGCGCGCGTCGTCGGGGCGCGGCTCGCCGGGATGCTCCTGCTCCCACGGCCCGACGCCCACCTCACGGAAGGTCGGCTCGCCGGAGGCCTTCGCCGCCACGTCGATCGGATTCGGTTCGTGCATCTGCTCACGCTCGCCTTCGCGTCAACTGGGCCATACAGGTCATGTCCGGCGCCGCTCAGTGCAGCTCGGACTCGTGGAAGGTCTCGACGAACGGCACTTCGGTGGCCTCGCCGCTGACCGGGTCGACGACGCGCACCGTCGGCTTCTCCATGTCGACGCCGCCGATCAGCGACGTGATCGCGACGACGTCGGCGCCCTGCGCGTCGACGATGCTGAAGTCGAGGCTCAGCTCGTTGCCGTTGCGCAATGTGACGAGCGACGACGTCTGCACATAGGATTTCTCGGACAGCCACGAATCGACGAGGACGACGCGCTTGCCTTGGATCGACGGCCCCTTCGTGGCCGGATAGACGAAGTCCATGACGAAGCCGTCGAGCGCCTCGCCGCGCGAGGCGGCGGCGTGCATCAACGAGCAGACGATCGGCACGGCGGCGGCCGTCAATGCGCCGACGGCGTCGAAATCGTCGATCGAATAGCCCTGCTCCTCGAGCGTGTCGAGCATGATGTGGCCGATGAGCGACGCGCCGCGGTGGTCGAAGGTGATCGGCGACAGCTCGGAGAACGGGCGGTCGGCCATATGGGCGCGCAGCAGCGTCTTGAGCTGGTCGCGCGGCTCCATCAGTGCGAATGCGGCCTCGTCGACGTTGGTCGGCGCGGCGTCCTCGTCGTGCCGGGAAGCGGATGCGGTCTTGCGGAACGTGGAAGCTTCTTCACTCATGTACGCCAGCGTAGCCGTGCGCCACGTCAAATCGGCCGGCGCCGCCGTCCCCCTCGCGTACAGTGGTGATGTCGAAAGAGTTGGTGTTGCCGGTCATCGGCAGGGTCACGAAACCCAGGGAGCGACCATATGGGACTGAATCTGTTCATCGCGGTGATCTGCGTCGTCGTGGCGCTGCTGCTGACGTTCCTGACGATCCGTTTCTTCTTCGGCGCCCGGGCGCGCGCCGCCGACGCCGAGACCGGCGCGTTCCGCGACCAGCCGGAGCAGGAGCCGGTGCACGCCGGCGACACATTGCGCACGCGCCGCTCCGACAACGCCGCGAGCATCCGCCTGCTGACGACGCAGGTCGTCGTCGCCGCCGTGCTGACGCTGCTCGTCATCATCCCCGACCTGCTGCATATGATGCGCCCGTCGATCGTCCCCGGCTGGCTGATCGCGCCGTGGCTGCAGGCGATCATCATCACGCCGGTCATGTTCTACAGCGGCTACCCGATCCACATCGACGGCTGGTCGGCGATCCGCCGGCGCGTGCCGAACATGAACTCGCTCGCGTCGGTCGGCTCGGGCGCCGCCTACGTCTACAGCCTGCTCGTGTGCTTCGCCGAGGACCTGCTGCCCGATTCGATGCATGACGTCTACTTCCAGGTGACCGGCGTCATCATCACGCTCGTGCTGCTCGCGCGTCTGATGAGCGACCGCTGGCTGCCGCGCCGCGCCGCGTTCCCGCTGCAGACGAAGGTCGACCGCCTGTCGCGCATCCTCGTGCCGATCGTCTTCCTGATCGCCGTGTGGACCTTCGTCGTCTGGCTGATCTTCGGCCGTCAGCCGGCCTTCGCTCGCGCATTGCTCATCGCGATCGGCGTGCTGATCATCGCCTGCCCGGTCGCGCTCGGCTGGGCGGCGCCGCTCGCCGCGACCTTCGCGACCGACCGCGCGCACCGCGCCGGCATGCGCGTCCTGACGACGAGCGCGCTGCAGCAGGCGCAGGACGTGCGCGCCGTCGTCTTCTCGTCGACGCTCGCCGACGCTTCACGTGAAACCATCGACGCGCTGCTCGACGCCGGGCTGGGCGTCGACGTCGTCGATGCATCCGACACCGACGACGCGGTGCGGCGCATCGGCGAACGCCGCGCGAAGCTCGACATCGACGGCGACGACGCGGCGCTGCTGTTCGTCGGCGACGGCCACGAGGATGTCGCCGTCCGCAACGCCGCCGACATCGCCGTCGTCGTCACGAAGGACGCCGACGCGGACTTCGTGCACGCCGACGTCGTCACCGACGAGCCCGGCGGAGCCTGCGTCCCGCAGCTGATCCGGCTGTCGAAGGCGATGGTGCGCAACATCCAGGAGAACGCGATCTGGGCCTTCGTCTTCAACCTCATCGGCATCCCGATCGCCGCCGGCGTCCTCTACCCCTTCACCGGCTGGACGCTCGACCCGAGCCTGGCGGGCCTCGCGATGTTCCTGTCGTCGCTCGCCGTGCTGCTCAACGCGCTGCGGCTGCGGCACGCGCACATCGACCGCTGAGCGCTTCCGAATACGACGGAGCCCCGGTGGGCACCTCACAGGTGCCCACCGGGGCTCCGTCGTCATTGTCGTCATGTTGTCGCCGTCATCGTCCGCGACCGGTGGACGATGACGGCGGGGCCACGCTCAGCCGCGCGACCTCATGCGACTCGCCTCACACGGCTCACTTCGCGCTGTCGTCGGACTGCGCGCCGCCGTCGATCTTCACCTCGGTGTCGAGCGGATTGGCGTCGCCCTCCATCGGATCCTGCTGATGCACGGACAGCTCGAGGTGTTCGCCGCCGGTGTGGTCGACGAGCACCGTCTCGCCGTCGTGCACCTTGCCGGCGAGCAGCATGCGCGCCAGCTGGTCGCCGACCTCGGTCTGCACGAGGCGGCGCAGCGGACGGGCGCCGTAGGCCGGATCGTAGCCGGTGTCGGCGAGCCATTCGCGGGCGGCCTCGGTCACGTCGAGCGTGATGCGGCGGTCGGTCAGGCGCGACGCGACCTGCTTGACCTGCAGGTCGACGATCTTGCCGAGCTCCTGACGCGTCAGCGGATGGAAGATCACGAGGTCGTCGAGACGGTTGACGAACTCCGGGCGGAACTGCGTGTGCACGGCGTTCATCACCGCGTCCTTCTTCTCCTGTTCGCTCAGGTCGGGATTGACGAGGTACTGCGAGCCGAGGTTGGACGTCATGATCAGGATCGTGTTCTTGAAGTCGACGGTGCGGCCCTGGCCATCGGTCAGACGACCGTCGTCGAGCACCTGCAGCAGGATGTCGAAGACCTCACGGTTCGCCTTCTCGACCTCGTCGAAGAGCACGACCGAGTACGGACGACGACGCACGGCCTCGGTGAGCTGGCCTCCCTCCTCGTAGCCGACGTAGCCGGGGGCCGCGCCGATCAGGCGGGACACGGACGACTTCTCCATGTACTCGCTCATATCGATGCGGACCATCGCCTTCTCGTCGTCGAAGAGGAACTCGGCGAGCGCCTTCGCGAGCTCGGTCTTGCCGACGCCGGTCGGTCCCATGAACAGGAACGAACCTGTCGGACGGTTCGGGTCGGAGATGCCGGCGCGCGAGCGGCGCACCGCGTCGGAGACCGCCTCGACGGCTTCCGGCTGGCCGATGACGCGCTCGTTGAGGTACTCCTCCATATGCAGCAGCTTCTCGTTCTCGCCCTGCATCAGGCGGCCGACCGGGATGCCGGTCCATTCCGAGATGATCTCGGCGACTGAATCGGCGTCCACATGGTCGGGAACCATCGGCTCCTCCTTGTGCGCATACTCGGAGGCCTGCTCGTCGGCCGTCTCCGCGGCGGCGAGCTCCTTCTGGATCTGCGGGATCTCGCCGTAGAGGATGCGGCTCGCCTGGGCGAGGTCGCCGGCGCGCGTCGCCTTGTCGGCCTCGACGCGTTTCTCGTCGAGCTTGGCGCGCAGGTCGCCGACCTTGTTGCGGTCGGCCTTCTCGGCGTCCCAGCGTGCCTTGAGGCCATGCAGCTGCTCGCGACTGTCGGCGAGTTCGGACTGCAGCTTCATCAGCCGTTCCTTCGACGCCGGGTCCTCGGCCTTCTTGAGCTGCATCTCCTCCATCTCAAGACGCGTGACCTTGCGCTGCAGCTCGTCGATCTCCTCCGGCTGCGAATCGAGTTCCATGCGCAGATGCGCGGCGGCCTCGTCGACGAGGTCGATCGCCTTGTCCGGCAGCTGACGGCCGGTGATGTAGCGGTTCGACAGTGTCGCGGCGGCCACGAGCGCGTCGTCGCCGATCGTCACCTTGTGGTGCGCCTCATAGCGCTGCTTGAGGCCGCGCAGGATCGCGATCGTGTCCTCGACCGACGGCTCGCCGACGAAGACCTGCTGGAAGCGGCGTTCGAGCGCCGGGTCCTTCTCGATGTGCTCGCGGTACTCGTCGAGCGTCGTCGCGCCGATCAGGCGCAGTTCGCCGCGCGCGAGCATCGGCTTGAGCATGTTGCCGGCGTCCATCGAGCCTTCGGCCGAACCGGCGCCGACGACGGTGTGGATCTCGTCGATGAACGTGATGATCTGCCCGTCGGACTGCTTGATCTCGTCGAGGACGCTCTTGAGGCGCTCCTCGAACTCGCCGCGGTACTTCGAACCGGCGACCATCGAGCCCAGATCGAGGCTGATCAGGCGCTTGTTCTGCAACGTGCTCGGCACGTCGCCCGCCACGATGCGCTCCGCGAGGCCTTCGACGACGGCGGTCTTGCCGACGCCGGGCTCGCCGATGAGCACCGGGTTGTTCTTCGTACGGCGGGACAGGATCTGGATGACGCGGCGGATCTCCTGATCGCGGCCGATGACCGGATCGAGCTTGCCTTCCTTCGCGCGCGCCGTCAGATCGGTCGAGAACTTCTCGAGCGCCTTGTACGAGGCCTCGGCGTCCGGGCTCGTCACCTTCGCGCCGCCGCGGATGCCGGGGATCTGCTCGCGGATCTTCGCGGCGGTCACGCCGTTGGCGTCGAGGATCTTCGCGGCGTCGTTCGGCGTCGCCTCGGCGATGCCGAGCAGCAGATGCTCGGTGGAGACGTATTCGTCGCCCATCTCCTTCATCGCGGCCTCGGCCTTCGCAATCGCGGCCGTCAGCTGACGGCTCGCCTGCGCCTGCGTCGTCGACGATCCCGACGCGCTCGGCAGCGCGACGAGCGCGTTGCGCACGGCGGCGCCGATCGTCTGCACGTTGCCACCGCACGCCTCGATCAGGCCACGGACGACGCCGTGCTCCTGACGCAGCAGCGCGTCGAGCAGGTGCAGCGGCTCGACCTGCGGGTTTCCGGCCGCCGAAGCGCTCTGGATCGCGTCACCGAGCGCCTCCTGGGCCATTGTCGTGAATTTCTGTTCCATATCATCCTCCATTGCTGCACATGGGCGCGTCGCGCTCTCGGGCTGTGCATTGCGCACGTCCGGGGAGCGTCCGCGCACCCACGGCTTCATTTGTCTGATATTGTCAACCGACGCCGCAGATCACTTATTCCCAAAACTTGAGCGAATCTCACTCAAGTTTCGTGATTCGATGAAGGCTACCGCTTCGACGGACCATCCTCTGCAATTCTGACGCAGAATACAAAGAAGGCCGCCCGCTTTCAGCGGACAGCCTTACCTGATGCCCCATCGCAGCGCGACGCGCTAGGCGGCGGAGGAGGAAATGCTCGGCCGACCTCCGTCGTTCACGCGCGCACGACGACGTTGCGCAGGTCGCCGATGCCGTCGACGTGCACGACCGCCTCGTCGCCCGGCTTGAGGCTGCCGGACGCGTCCGGCGTGCCGGTGAGAATGACGTCGCCCGGCAGCAACGTCGCGAAGCTCGAGATGAACGCGATCTGCTCGGGGATCGAATGGATCAGATTGGCCGTCGTGCCGCTCGCCTTCTCGACGTCCTCGCCGTTGAGCGTGAACGAGATCGCCGCGTCACGCCAATGGAAGTCGTCACGCGTCACGATCCACGGGCCGAGCGGGCACGACGTGTCGAAGCCCTTCGCGCGCGTCCACATCGGGTCGGCGCCCTGCAGGTCGCGCAGCGTCACGTCGTTGACGCAGGTGAAGCCGAGGACATGGTCCATCGCCTCGTCGACGCCGACGTTCTTCGTGATGCGGCCGATGACGACGGCCACCTCGGGCTCGAAGTTCATGTCGTCGGAGCACGCCGGGAACACGATCGGGTCGTCCGGTCCGATGACCGACGTCGACGGCTTCATGAAGACGACCATCTCCTCGGGCGCATGCCGCACCGTCGACTGGCCCTGCTCGAACATGTAGTTCGCGTGCGCCTCGTAGTTCTTCGCCAGTCCGTACACCTTCGACGGGATGACCGGCGACAGCAGCCGCACGCCGTCCGCGTCGAGCGGGATGCGCTCGCCGGTCGGCCTCACCTGGCCGCCGAAGGGGTAGCCCTCGAGCACGACGAGATAGTCCTTGTCATCCGCCTCGTCGGTCTGCACGAAGGCATACTGGGGCGTGTCCTCCTTGGAAAAACGTGCAAGTCTCATACGGCACAGTCTACAACGGCGGCGTCCCGCGCAGGACGCGCGCCGCGGACGCCATCGTCCCTCGTCGTCTACTTGAACGCGCGCTCGCCGAAGATCGCCGTGCCGACGCGCACGATCGTCGCGCCTTCGGCGATCGCGTGCTCCATGTCGCCGCTCATGCCCATCGACAGTTCGGCGCAATGTTCGGTGCCCTCGGCGTGCGAGTCGCGCACGCGGTCGCGCAGGTCGCGCAGATGTGCGAAGCCGCGACGCACGACCGCCTCGTCGTCCACATGCGCGCCGACCGTCATCAGCCCCTGCAGTTCGAGCCCGTCGATTTCGGCGATCCGCAATGCCAGTTCGAAGGCCTCGTCGGGGTCGCAACCCGACTTCGTCGCCTCGCCCGATTCATTGACCTCGAGCAGTACGCCGACGTCGGCGCCGCGCGCTGCCGCACGCCGCCCGATCTTGTGCGCCAGCTCGAGCGAATCGACCGATTCGATGACGTCGGCGTCCGGCAGCACCTTGTTGATCTTGTTGCTCTGCAGCTGTCCGATCAGATGCAGCGGCAGATGGTCGAGCGCCTCCGGATCGTCGGTCAGGTCGAGGCTTTCGACCGTCTCCACGTCGTTCGCGCCGAGCACGATGCCGCGCTGCCCGCAGGCGTAGCGCAACCCGTCGATCTTGGCGGCGATCTCCTGCGGCCTGTTCTCGCCGATCATATGCACGCCCGCGTCGATCGCGGCCATGATCTCGCCGACGTCACGCGTCTTCGTCGCCGCGAGCAACGTGACCGAGCCCTCCTCGCGTCCGTTCAGCATCTCCGCGCGCGCGATGCGGTCGAGCACACGGTGCACACCGTCGGCGATCCGACCGGCGCGCGCCTCGTCGATCGTCTCGTTCGCGAGGTCCTTGTAATCCATATATGCCGTCATGACGTTCCCATCACTCGTTTCCCGAGGTCGTACGGCACGCTTTCCTCTGTCCGTCCCGCACGACCTTACCTTACCTCAATCCGGCATCGCATATGCCGGATGCCCGCGCATGTCCCACTCATCTTCACGCGTCGATGACATGCGCCGCTCACATCGCCAGCAGCCGCGCGCCGATGTCGTCGGGCACCTTCAGATCGCGGCCGCGCACGGCGCACGCCCGCCGCCAGTCGAAACATGCGAGCGCCTCCGGCGCATCCATCGCGCGCGGACGCTCGACGAGCCCGAGCGCCCACGCGCAGTAGCCGACGACGGCCTGCGGGCGCACGCCCTGCTCGCGCAGATGGCCGAGGTCGAGCGAGCGGACGCGTTTCGCGAGCCGCACGCCGGCGGCGTTGTCGAGCAGCGGCAGATGCGCGTAGTCGGGCGTCTGCGCCGGCGTCCACCGCACGTCTCCGCCAGAACCATCGGGACCGCCGCCGATGCCGCAGTCGAGCAGCCGCTGGCGCAGCCAGATCTGCAGCGCCGTCGACCGCAGCAGGTCGCGGCCGCGCACGATGTCGTCGACGCCCATCAGCAGATCGTCGAGCGTCACGACGAACTGATACGCGTACAGGCCGTCCGAACGGCGCAGCACGACGTCGCCGAGCGCGGAGCCGAGGTCGTAGTCCTGCGCGCCGTAGACGCGGTCGTCGAAGAGGATGCGCCCGTCGCGCGCGCCGGCGTGCGGCGCCGCGAGCCGCCATGCGTGGCGCTCGCCGGCGCGTACGCGCGCGGCCGCCTCGTCGGGGTGTTCGTCGTGCAGCCGCCGGCAGGTGCCCGGGTAGACGATGAATCGGTCGCCCTCCTGCGGCGCCGACGCGGCGCGGATCTCGGCGCGCGAGCAGAAGCACGGGTAGAGCAGCCCGGCGTCGCACAGCGTCGCGAAGACCTCGTCGTAAAGCGCGGTACGCCGCGACTGGTAGACGACGTCGCCCGACCAGTCCAGCCCGAGCCACGCAAGATCGTCGCGGATCCATGCGTCGGCGCCCGGCATGACGCGCGGCACGTCGATGTCCTCGATGCGCAGCCGCATCTCCTCGCCGCGTGCGCGCGCGGACAGCCACGCCGCGAGCATCGCGTACGCGTTGCCCAGATGCATGCGCCCCGACGGCGTCGGCGCGAACCTTCCGCTCATCCGCGGCCCGCCTTTCGATTGTCGTTCGCAGTCCTTCGCATGGTCATGGAGTCATATGGTCGTGGTGACGTCATGCCGGCGACCCGACGAAGTTCGTCCACAGTTCGCTGTCGAGCGGCCACTGGTTGATCGTGCAGCTGTTGAGGAACATCGACTGCTCCTGCATCAGCGGCGCCGCCTTGCCGTCGCCGCCGCACGCCTGTTCGTTGTCGATGTGTCCGAGCGCATGGCCGACCTCGTGGTTGATGACCATCGTGCGGTAGCCCGCGAGCGTGCCGCCCTCCTGGAACCAGTGGTCGACGGCGCCGTCCCAGCGTTTCTTGTTGATGATGACGTCGGCGCCGACACGGCAGCTGTATTCGCTCGAGCAGTACGTCGAATACGTCGGCAGCTTCTCCGGCGCGGCGAGCGTCACCGTGATGTCGCAGCCGTCGGCGACCTGCTGGAAGACGACGCCGGCGCGCGGCCATCCGCGCGGATCGTTGAGCACGCGGTCGACGGTGTTCGCGAAGGCCGATTTGTCGCCGACGTCGCCGTTCGTCGCGACACAGTACGTCATCTTCGTCGCCTGCGCGCCGCTGTGCTCAGCCGGCTGCTTCGCCTTGGCGTAGATCTGCTTGCGCTGCTCGGCCGACATCGGCGCGGCGAGCGCGTCGAGTTCGCGCTGTGCGGCCTCCTTGCGACGATCCTCGTCGCTTTTCGGCTGCGGCTGCGATGGCTCCGGCTCCTTGATCTGCCCGTTCGCGAAGGCCATGCGCAGCGCCTTCGTGAAATCGATGCTCGCCGTCGCGGCGCCGCCTTCCTCCAGCGCCGCCGTGACGCGCGCCACCGACGCGCCGGTGCTCGCGGCGACGCCGACGACGAGCAGCACGAGCGCGATGGCCGCGACGATGCGGCGCACGAGGTAGCGTCGGCGCAGACGCCTGTGGTGGCGCCGACGAGAGGTCCTGTTCATGTTCGCACTACCCATGACTCATCCGTTCCCGTATGCCTGCACTGTCGTTGCCGTCGATCTTCCGTAAGTCCGCATCGTCTTGCGTCGTTCATCATATGTGCCGTCGCCCATGTCGCCACGACGGTCGCGGACGTGGCCGCGAATCGTTGCACCCACTATAGCAACGACGGCGAAGCATCGGCGCCGGAACATCACGAAGCGGCCCGTGGGATGACCACGGGCCGCTTCGGAAAACGGATCGGATCCGGGAAACCGGTGGATCAGATCGCGAACAGCACGTTGAACAGCCAGCAGCCGAGCATACCGCCGAGGATCGGCGCGACGACCGGGATCCACGCCTCGTTCCAACGCGACGAGCCCTTGTGTGGGATCGGCAGGATCTGGTGCAGCAGACGCGGCATCAGGTCGCGGGCCGGGTTGAGACCAGGACCGGTCGGGCCGCCGAGCGAGCAGACGAGGCCCCAGACGATGAAGCCGACGACGATCGAGGCGGCTGCGTAGTTCGTCTTGCCCCACTGCAGTTCGAGGCAGCACAGCGCGCCGAGGACGAGGATCATCGTGCCGACGAACTCGTTGATGAAGTAGTTGCGGCGCGTCGCATAGGCGTCGGTCGTGCAGAAGGTGCCGAGGATCGCCTCGGCGCTCTCGGTCTCCTTGTAGTGCGGGTAATAGCAGATGTAGACGATGAGCTGGCCTGCGGCGGCGCCGAGGATCTGCGCGCAGATGTACGGCAGCACCTGGCTCCACGGGAACATGCCGTTGACGGCCTGCGCGAGCGTCATCGCCGGGTTGATGTGCGCGCCGGAGACGCCGCCGAACATCAGCACCGGGAACATGACGCCGAAGCCGTAGCCCATCGCGATGTTGAGCCAGCCTGCGTTGTGTCCTTTCGTGTTCTTCAGCTCGACGTTGGCCACAGCGCCGTTGCCGAAGATCATGAGCACGGCGGTTCCGACGAATTCGGCCGCCAACTTGGTGAACAATGAGTATTCCACGAGGAATTTCCTTATTTCTGTATTCTCTACTCTCGAACGGTCTCGCAGCCTCCCGAGGATGCAACGAGCTAGTTCAGCGTACGCCTAGGAGTGCCCTGCGCCCCATGCCCCGTCCGCACCGTGGCCCACCCTGCGACGCCGATGGAAGTGCCCACGGCGGCGCAAACGTTGGCACGGATTCGCGACGTTCGACGTCTTCCACGCGCCGCCGCATCTGCGACCGTTCGCATCTGCGCATATTCTCGACGCCATGCCACGCCATCACACCGCCGGCTATGCCATCACGCACGACGCTGTGCATGACGCATAAAAAAACTCGCCGGGTCGTTCGCCCGCGAGCTTCCTCATGGTCGCTGTTCACTGCGGTGCGACCTGCCGCATTTTTCTCACATTATTCGCTGTACTGATGATGCATCTGGTCCATCATGGCGACCGTCGATTCGTCATCGTGCTGCGCCATCAGCCTGTCCAAGGCCGTGAACGTCGATTCCCATTGTTCTCGCATATTCGACTCCTCCTTTCTGTGCTGCCGCCGCGTCAGCGGCCGTGCGGTCCGCACGATCCGCCCGCGGCCTGGTCCTCGATGTTTCCATGTCCAATCGTATGTGCCGCACCCAACTATGTTCCGCTCAGAGCAATGCATCGACCCACTGTCTTCCGCGAGCGCCCCCATGAGCTCCGCCCCGAAAGCCGCCTATCCGCCACGGACGGCGACAACGATGAAGGCCTCGGTCGATATCGACCGAAGCCTTCTGTGGTGCCCCCTCAGGGATTCGAACCCTGGACACGCTGATTAAGAGTCAGCTGCTCTAACCAACTGAGCTAAAGGGGCGTTGGTTCGTGAACCAAGAGATAAATATACTCAGATTCCCCAAGTCCGCAACCCTCGGCGTGTCGCTTCCCAAAACCCCCATTTTCCAACGTTTCCTCCAATCACCCCCAACCCCAGAAAATCCCCGGCCTCACTCCTTCATCCACCCCCTCCCCCCAAAAAATCCCCGCATCTTCACAATTCCTTCACATTTCCTCCCTCCTTCCTCTCATTCGAGCAAAGCCCGGTGTCATTCGAGTAAAACCCAGCAACACCACTCCCAACCACCCAACCATCCCCTTCCCCTCCCCTCACTCATCAATAACGCCCCCACGAACACACCCCAGTACGAATACTCATTCCCTTCCCCTCCCCGTCAATAACGCGCGCGCCCCACGCACGCAGCACGCCCCACGCCCCACGCACCACACAGCACGCAGCACGCAGCACGCAGCACGCACCACACAGCATCGCGCATATACTGCAAAACCGCGCATATACTGCAAAAACCGCGAAAGGCGGCGCGCGGACGACGAATAGTCATTTTGTTTCGTCGTCCGCGCGCCGCCTTTCGCCCAACGCACTGCAGTACTGCCCATATCAGCGCACTCAAGCACTCAAGCACATAAGAGAATCTCAGTGCACTCAAAAACGCACAAAAGCATCGGCCCCGCAAAGCGCCCGCGTTATTTCACTCCAGATCTACTGCGACGCAATCCTCCGCCGCATATCCGTTCGCCGAGCACCAGGCCGTCGCGTCGTCCGCCCGGGAGAAGGTCTCGCCGGAGAGGATCACGTAGTAGTCGGCCGCATGCCCGTGCTTCGTGTAGTTGTAGTAGTCGGCGGCCCAGATGAGGATCGCGTTCGGATGCTTGTAGTGCAGTTTGAGGAACTGCTCGTAGATGTCCGTGTACTTCCACGCCTTGCCGTTGATGTTCATGTTGTATTTCTTGCTCGACAGCTGCGTCGTGTAGTCCGAATAGAACTGCGACGTCTGCGATGCGTCGTCGTTGAGCTGCCGTTTGAGTGCGAGCTGCGCGTAGCGTTCGTTGTCGGATGTGTCGATCGACGCGCCGCCGAGTGCGCCCGATACGTCGCCCGACGCCTTGCCTTCGCCCTTCTGGTTTGTCTGCCAGATGACTTTCGCGTTCGTCGGCGACGAGATTTCGTCGGCCGGCTGCCAGTGCTGCCGCGAGTTGAATGCGATCTGCGTGCTCGCCTCGCCGTCCTCGAAGGTGATCGGCCTCTTCGAGAAGTCATAGACGGCCGCGGCGATGACGTCGCCGTCGTCGTTCTTCACGGTGATTTCGATGTTCGGCTCGGCGTAGCTGCCCGTCTCGCACGATTTCGCCGTCAGCGAGAGCGTCGCGACGAGCGAGTCGCCGTTCGCCGTCAGGTCGTCGACGTCGACGTCCGGCGTCGCCGTGCACTTCGCGTCCTTCTTCTTGTCCTTGTCGTCCTTTTTGTCTTTGGCATCCGCGTCGCTCTTGTCATCGGAGTCGTCCGCGTCGTCCGACGATGTGTCGTCCGTTGTCTGCTGCTGCGACGACGAGTCCTGTGGCTCGGCGGTGTCGTTCGCATGCGCCGACTGCCAGATCCAGAATCCGATCGCCGCGAGCATGATAACGACGAGCACGATGAGCGTGATGATCAATCCGCGGTTCGACTTCGGCTTCTTGCCGCCACCGTCGCCGTTCGGCGGCGTCATCGGCGGCATGGCCGGCGGCGGCACCGCGGCGCCCGTCGGCGCCGTCGCATCCCCGATTGGCACCGCGGGCGGCACGACCGACGACGTGCCGACGATCGGCCCGGCGACCGTCTCCTCGTACATCGACGGATCATACGCCGGCTCCTGCGCGCCGTACACCGGCGCAGGTGCGGGTGGCAGGACCGAAGTCTCCGCCGCGCCCGGCGCACTGGGTGCAGGCGGCACCGCGGCGGCCGGTGGCGGCGTCGTCATGCCGGCGACGCGCGTCGCGTCCGCCATCGGCTGTTCCTGCTGCAGGCGAGCGCCGCAGTTCCAGCAGAATCCTTCCCCATCGTCGACCTGCTGATGGCATTGTGGACATTGCATCGTCGGTCCTTCCCTTCCTCGACGCCGCGTCCGTCCGACCGTCCGGCGTCGTCCATGCATTCCAAGGAATCGCTGCCGATTCCCGTTCCCTCCCAATATATATGGACATCCGTCCCGATTCGGCCTGCGCATGGGCCTCTGGTCTACAATCGGCACTATGGGGAAGCACCCCCGAAGCATGAAAGAGAAGGAGCACCCAGATGCACTGTCCACAATGTGGTGCGGTCGTCCCAGCTGGCTCACAGTTCTGCCCGTCGTGCGGAACGCCGGTGAACCAGCAGACGCAGGCCGCCGTTCCTCCGCAGCCGGCCGCGCCGGCCGCGCCCGCTTATCCCACCGCACCGGCTCCCGGCTATCAGCCGACGGCGACGCTGCCGCCGTACGCTGCAACGCCGGCCGCACCTGCCGCTCCGGCTCCCGCGGCGGCTCCGATGCCCGCCATCCCGCAGCCCGCGCCCGCACCGCAGGCCGCGCCGGCGATGCCCGCGGCTCCCGGCGCACCGACGGTGCCGCCCGTCCCCGGCATCCCGATGGCCGCCGCACCGGCGCCGCAGCCGGCCACGCCGAAGGCTCCGATGCAGATCACGCCGCAGCAGCTCGCCGCCTTCGGCACCTCCGCCGGCATCGGTATCGGCGCCGCGATCGTCATGGCGCTGTTCGGCATGCTCATTTCGTGGGGCGTGCTGCAGAATCTGATTGACTCGAACGATCTGAGCGAGCCGCTGACCAATCTCAACTTCTTCCATCGTCTGGGCGCCTATCTCGCGCTTGGCGTCTCCGGTGCGCTCGGCCTGAAGGGCGGCGTGAACGGCGACGTGATGGGCTCCGGCTCCTCCTACGTGCCGCTGTCGTGGATCGGCTATGCGCTCATCGTCGGCTGCGCGTTCGGCGCGTTCATGATGGCGCGCAAGGCGGCGATCCGCTTCCGCTGGGCCGGCGTCGTCAGCTCCTTCGCCGTCGGCGTCGTCTCCGGCCTCGTCGTGCTGCTGCTCACCGCGATCATGCGCTACTCCTATACCGAGGACTCGAATTTCATCACCGTGTCCGGAGCGACGTTCCGCACCTTCGCGATGGTGTTCATCCTCGCGACGATCGGCGCGCTCATCGGCTATTTCCTCGCCGACACGACCGCCGATGAGTCGAACGTCTTCACCGCCGCGTGGACGTGGGCGCATCGTGTCCGCGGATTCCGCCGCACCGTCGTCGAATCGGCGGCCTGCTATGTCGTCGTGTCGACCGTCGTCGCGCTCATCGTCATGATCATCGCGTCGTCGAAGATGAGCGGCCTCGAGCCAGGCGCGGGAGCGCTGTGGGCCTTCCTGCCGGTCGTGCTGCCGGCGCTCAGCTCCTGGAGCGTCGTCATCGGCTCCTTCGGCGCCATCGAGATCGGCCCCAGCGGCGCAAGCCCGATATCAATCTCGCTGTTCAGCTCGGATGTGATGGAGACCTTCGACTACACGTGGGCCCTGTGGCTGATGTTCGTCCTCTATCTGCTGTGCGGCTTCTACGTCGCGCTGCGCGCCGCCGCACGCAACGCCTACGACCCGTACTACGCCGCCTGGCGGTTCTGCTGGCAGGCTCCAGTGTTCTGGCTGGCATTCTGGCTCATCACGCCGTATCTGTTCATGGCGGTGCAGGGCGGTGTCAGCGGTATCGCGGGCTCCACCACCAACATGAGCTACCAGATCGTGCCGGCGCTGTGGTTCTGTCTGATCGCGGCGCTGTGGTCCTTCATCATCGAGGCCGTCGCCCGTCTGCTCGGTCCGACGGTCATCCAGTCGCTGTCCGGCATCTGGCCGATCCTTGCCGGCGGCACCGTGCGTCAGGGGCTGCATTCGACGCGTCATGATCCGAACGTCGCCATCGTCGCCGAATCGGTGACGATGGCGACGCCTGCCGGCGTCTCGAACACGACCGCGGCCTTCGCGATGCCCGCTTCCGGCGTCCCCGGCGCCGCACAAGCGCCCGCGGCGATGCCCGCGCCGGGCGTCGCCCCTGCAATGCCGACGAGCGGCGCACCGACGGGGCCGGCCGTGCCCAGCGCCATGCCGGCGGTGGGCGCTCCGGCGACCACCGCGACGCGCAAGCCGATGTCACCGCAGACGAAGATGTGGCTCATCATCGGCGGCGTCGTCGTCGGTCTGGTCATCGTGCTGTCGATCGTCTTCTCGGTGCTCAATTCGTCGACGTTCAGCGCGTCGGCGACGGCGAAGCAGTACATCGCGGCGATCGAATCGGGCGACTTCGACCGTGCGAACAGCATCGCCAAGCCGCAGGTCAAGAACGACCAGATGAAGCTGCTGACGAGCAACGCCGCGCCGAAGAGCGGACGCATCTCCAACGCGCAGGTCATCAAGGAGAAGGCGAACGGCAATTCGAAGATCGTCACCGTCTCGTACACGCTCGACGGCAAGGAGGTCTCGCATGACCTCAAGATGATCAAGCGTGGCAGCAAGGCGGTGTTCTTCACCGACTGGGGCGTCGCCGAGCCGATGACGACGACGATCGTCGTCACGAAGCCGGAGGCGATCTCGGCGATCGCCGTCAACGGCGTCGAGGTCACCGAGAAGAACGCGAAGAACGCGTCCGACGACGCCTGGGCGTTCACCGTCTATCCGGGCACCTACGGCGTCTCGGCGGGCAAGTCGAAGTATCTGTCGTCGAAGACGACGGAGATCATCGCGAACGGCGACGACTCATCGTCGGACGCGCGCGCGACGCTCTCCGTCGAGGCCACCGACGCATTGACCGACGCGATCCAGCAGAAGGTGGACGAGAAGCTCGACGAATGCGAGAAGTCCACCGATCTCGATCCGAAGGGCTGCCCGTTCAGCGTGTACGCCTACAACGAGAAGAACGTGCGCAACTTCACGTGGTCAATCAGCGACTACCCGGATGTGCAGGTGGACACCGACTACGGCACCTTCTCGACCGACTACGGCGTCGAGGTCAAATACACCTACGAGGAGAAGGATTCGGACGGCTGGGAGCCGGAGGACGGCAGCACGTCGATGAATCAGATGACCGGCACCTTCAGCGTGGACGGCGACAAGCTCACGATCGAGCTCGGCGACGACGGCGACGACTGAGCGTCCACGGACCGCGGATAGCCACAAACGGAAAGTCCCCGCAGCCGATCGGCTGCGGGGACTTTCGTATGCTTAAGCTCAGACGGTATCAGGTCTGTGGTGGCCGCATCGGACGAATCGGATCGTCATCGATGCGACCGGCGGGGTCATTCGGCGACGACCTTCACAAAGAAGTTCGCGGTGATCTCCGGGTGCAGGGCGACGGTGGCCGGGAATTCGCCGGTCGTCTTGATCGATTCGACGGTGATCGCCTTCGGATCGACCGCGACCTTGTCGGCGAGCGCCTTGGCGATCTGCTCATTCGAGATGCCGCCGAAGAGCTTGCCGGACTCGGAAACCTTCGCCGGGATCTCGACCGCGATGCCTTCGATGATGCCCTTGGCCTCGACGGCGCCCTCACGGGTGGCGACGGCCTTGGCGAGGCGAGCGCGCTTCATGGCTTCGGCCTGAGCGGCGGCGCCCTTCGACCAGGCGAGGGCGTAGCCCTGCGGAATCAGGTAGTTGCGGGCGTAGCCGAGCTTGACCTCAACGATGTCGCCGGCATGACCCAGATTGTTGACGGACTGCTTGAGAATAACCTTGGTGGTTGCCATCTTCAACTCCTCCTAGAATCAGCGGCCGTTGGTGGCGTACGGCAGCAGAGCCATCTCGCGGGCGTTCTTGATCGCCTTCGAGATCTCGCGCTGCTCCTGAACGGTGACGCCGGTGATGCGACGGGAACGGATCTTGCCGCGATCGGAGATGAACTTGCGCAGCAGCGCAACGTCCTTGTAATCGATCTCGGTAACCTTGGCAGCCTTGAGCGGGTTCGGCTTCTTCTTGAACGGCTTCACCGGCGGCTGCGGCCTCTTGCGTGACATCTATGGTCTCCTTATAAATGAAATGATGTGATGCTGTGGTATTGCGATGTTGGACTCGGATGCGGCCCGGGGCTTAGAAATCGTCCTCGTCGCCGTTGCCACCGAATTCGCTCGTCCCGAAGCTGCCGAAGCTCGAGCTCGAGGACTGCGAGGACTCGCCCCACGGGTCAGTGGCCGGAGCCTGCTGCGGCTGCTGCGGAGCGCCGTAGCTGCTCGCGCCGCCGTTGTAGGCGGCACCGCCCTGATATCCTCCACGATTCGCGTTGCCGGCGGGGGCGTTGTTGTAGCCGCCCTGCTGATTGCCGACGAAGCCGGAGCTTGCGGACTGACGCTGGACCTGTGCAGTCGCACGACGCAGCGAAGGACCGATGTCCTCGACGCGCAGTTCGACGACGGTGCGCTGCGAGCCGTCCTGCGCCTGATACGAGCGCTGTGTCAGACGGCCCTGGGCGATGACGGACATGCCCTTGGACAGTGTGTTCGCGATGTTCGACGCAAGCGAGGTGCGTGCCGAATCCCACGCCGAGCAGTTCATGAACAGCGTGTCGCTGTCCTCCCACTGGTTGGTGTTCCGGTTGAACGTACGCGTGGACGAAGCGATGGTGAAGTTGACGACCGTCGAGCCACTGCCCACGGTGCGCAGTTCCGGATCGCGGGTCAGATTGCCCGTGATCGTGATGATGGTTTCACCTGCCATGTCTTGCCTGCCTATCCTTAGTGCACAAACCTACAGCGGAATTACTTACGGATGATCTTCGTGCGAACGATCGCTTCGTTCAGGTTCATGACGCGGTCGAGCTCGTCGCTGACCTGCGGTTCGCAGCTATACGTCACGACGACGTAGTTGCCTTCGTTCTTGCCATCGATCTCGTAAGCGAGCTTGCGGCGTCCCCAGATATCGATGTTCTCGACGGAACCGCCTTCCTTGGTGACGATCTCCATGTGCTGATCAGTCAGCTTCTTCAGACCGTTATCATCCAGTTCAGGATCGGCAATGAACATCATTTCGTACTTATGCGCAGACATCACCCACCTCCTTCGGACTTTCGGCCACGGACGTTCCGTGACAGGAGTGTGTATGCGTTTGTGCCGTGTTCCGGGCAGCCAAAGGCACACCCGGTTTAGAGCAACTTTCATAGCATAGCCGCGAAGCAGGACACATCCGGCCGTCGGCGCCGCATGGTTCCCGCGCGTTTCGCCGCGCAAGGCCTCGCACGCCGCCCTTCGCGTCGCGCTGACGGCCGAACGGCGCCCGATGCACATACAGACACATTGTTATATTGGTGTTGCTTGAACCACGGGTACTCCCACGCATTTGAAAGGCGAACCATGTCTGCAGTTCTCGAAGGCACACCCGATAAACGACTCGCACTCGTCACAGGACGCGCCTATCCGGAACAAGCTGAGGAAACCGCGCATTATCTCGGCACCGAGGTCCTGCCAACGACGGCCTATGACTTCGCGAACGGCGAGATGTACGTGCGGTTCACCGAACCCGTCCGCGGCGCCGACGTGTTCATCATGCAGGCGCATACGCAGCCGATCAACAAATGGATCATGGAACAGCTGATCATGATCGATGCCGCCAAGCGCGCGTCGGCGCGGTCGATCACCGTCGTCGCGCCGTTCTTCGGCTATTCTCGTCAGGACAAGAAGCATCTGGGCCGTGAGCCGATCACCGCGAAGCTGATGTTCTCGCTGCTCGACGCGGCCGGCGCCGACCGCGTCATGACCGTCGACCTGCACGCCGCGCAGGAGCAGGGCTTCTTCAATGGCCCGGTCGACCATCTGACGGCGATGCCGGTGCTGCTCGACTACATGCGCAACCGTCTGCCGCTCAACAACACGACGATCGTCTCCCCCGACGCCGGCCGCATCAAGGTCTCGGAGCAGTGGGCGGCGAAGCTCGGCGGCCTGCCGCTCGCCTTCATCCACAAGACCCGCGACACGACGCGTCCGAACCATGCGGTCGCCCACGGCA
Source organism: Bifidobacterium choerinum (assembly GCF_002761235.1). NCBI lineage: Bacteria > Bacillati > Actinomycetota > Actinomycetes > Bifidobacteriales > Bifidobacteriaceae > Bifidobacterium > Bifidobacterium choerinum. The sequence continues at coordinate 428,189 of NZ_CP018044.1, forward strand.
TCATCGGCGACGTCAAGGGCCGCGACTGCGTCGTCGTCGACGACATGATCGACACGGCCGGCACGATCTGCGAGGCCGTACGCACGCTCCACGAGCATGGCGCGAAGTCGGTCACGCTCGTCGCGACGCACGGCCTGCTGTCCGGACCGGCGGTCGAGCGTCTGCGCGACAGCGGCGCGAAGGAGATCGTGCTGATGGACACAGTGCCGATCCCCGAGGAGAAGCGCCTGCCGAACATGACGGTGCTTTCGACGGCGCCGCTGCTCGCCGCCGGCATCCGTTCGGTCTTCGAATCGCGTTCCGTCTCGAATCTGCTCAACGGGCTACCCGAGGACATGCGCACGCGCAACATCTACGCGTGACGCCCTGTTCGTATGCATGGGGGGGCGGCCGTCCCCGATCGGGACGGCCGCCCCCCATGCATACGAGCGTTTGCCTCAGCGCTTCAACGCGAACATGTCGCGAATCTGCACGCTCGTGCCGTAGGACGCCTGCGCACCGTAGCCGGTCGCCGCATAGGCGGATACGTACGAGGCGAGCCAGGCGGCCTCCCGCAGCGTCATGCCGGAGGCGAGCGCCGCAAGCACCGTGCCCATGAAGGAGTCGCCGCAACCGGTGGTGTCCACGGCGGCCACACGCACCGGCGGGATGCGGACGATGGATTCCTGCGCGTCCTCGTCGAGCACGACCGAGCCGTCGCCGCCCAGTGTGACAATCGCCTGCCGGAACCCGAAGTCGTGCAGCCTGCCCTGCGCGTAGGCCCAGTCGAAGCCGTCCCAGTCGTCGTCCTCGGGTTCGTCGATGTGCAGCAGCTGTGCGAGCTCATGCTCATTGACGAGCAGGATGTCGGCGTTGGCGATGAGCTCGGCGGGCAGCTGCGGCAGGAAGGGCGAATCGTTGACGAGCACCTTGACGCCGGCCTCGTGGCACATCCTGGCGCATGCGGTCACCGTCTCCAACGGGCTTTCCAGGCACAGGCCGAGCACCGAGGACGCGGTGAGCAGCTCCCGCTGCGATTCCACGTACTCCACGCTGACGTTGGCGTTGGATCCCGGGGAGTAGACGATCGTGTTCTCGCCCGTCGAGTCCACGGTGATCACGGTGGTGCCACTGGGGCCCAACACCTTGCGGATGCCGTTGATGTTCACGCCGGCGTCGGCGAGGCTGCCGAGCAGGAAATCGGCGTTGGCGTCGGAGCCGACGGCCCCGAACATGCGGACCGTGGCGCCGAGCTTCGCCGCCGCGGCGGCCTGATTGCCGGACTTGCCGCCGGGCAGGACCTGCAACGGCCCTCCGGTGACCGTCTCGCCCGGCCCGGGAAGACGTTCGGTGGTGACGGTGTAATCCGCGTTCATCGATCCGACAACCGATACCGAACCATGGATGCGGTCAAGCAGATCGAGTGTCTGCGTGGTGTTCATGAGCTCTCCTTTTTCCTGTGCGTTCATTGTGCCGTGCGATCGGTCGTGCGTCGCATGGAGGACGGGGCGTCCTCGCGTCATATCGGCGGAGGACGCCCCAGACCGCGTCACTTGACGGGGTCGAGCACCTCCTGGACCTCCTGCGGCTGGTCGACGGTCTTCTGTTCCTGTGCGCTCTCACCGGCGTAGATCTTCTTATGGAACACGACGAACCAGATGAGGCCGAGAGCGACGACGCCGGCGGCGATGAGCAGCAGGTTCGAGTAGACGGCGGCCGGTCCGGTCGCGCCGATGAGCGATCCGCCGCCGAGCGTCGTCGCCCCCAGCTGCGCGCCGAAGACGGCGATGCCGATCGAGGCGGTCACGTTCATCACGAGATCGTTCATGCCGACGCCGCGTCCGGACTCATCGACCGGCAGCGTGTCCAGCACGGTGGAGACGACAGGCGAGTACATCAGGCCGCAGCCGGCGTAGAACATGCAGGCGAAGACCGTGAGCAGCGCGAAGTTCGTGTTCACGCACAGCGCCGAACCGATGAATCCGCACATCATGAACAGCGATGCGAGCACGATGGCCGGCGTGCGGCCGATCTTGCCGACGATCCAGCCCGAGGTGGTACCGAAGACGGCGGCCACGATGAAGGCCCACACAATGTACTGGGAGACCTGCGTCACGTCCATGTCGTACAGCGCGCCGCCCATGCCGTTGAAGATCGGCGAGACGCAGTAGTTGGTGAAGTAGAACAGCACGATGAGCATGATGCCCGCGAGCCAGCGCGTGTTCTTGAAGAACGCCGGCGTGATGAACGGATCGTCGGCCTTGTTGATGTACACCGCGAAGATCACGAACAGCGCGGCGCACACGCCGAGCATCCACCACTTGTTGTACGAGAAGAACAGCGAGAGGAAGGCCGAGGCGAGGCCGAAGATGACGAATCCGGCCCAGTCCACGTGCTGCGAGCCGCCGCGGCGGTTCGGCAGCAGGTGCAGCAGGAACGGCAGGAACACGATGGTGACGGCCGGGATGAGGAACAGGTACTGCCATGCGATCGAGGTGAGCAGGCCGGCGGCGAAGACGCCGATGGCCGCGGAGATCTGATAGCCGGCCGTGAACAGGCCGAAGAAGATCACCTTGAGTTCCTTCTTCAGGTACTTCGTGGCGATGACCAGATAGACGGAGCCCGAGACCTGCTCGCCCGCGGTCTGCAGCATGCGGGCGATGATCACCGTCCACAGGTTCTTCGTGAAGAAGAAGTTCGCGATGAATCCGAACAGCGATCCCACGAACAGCGTGACCAGACCGAATACGATCAGCTTCTTGAGCGAGACGAAATCGCCGAGCGAACCGTAGATGAAGCAGACGATGCCGAGCACGATGCTCGGCAGGCTCGTGATCAGCGCCGCCTGTTCCGGCGCCCCGACGTCGTTGCCGATGTTGGTGAACACCAGGTTGAAGCCTTGGAGGCACAGCGTGCCGAGGATGAAGGTGATGAGCAGCAGGATGAGGGCGCGCACGGCCATCTTGTTCTGCGCTTCGAGATCCGGTGCGTCCTGCTTGACGACATTGTCAGTTGTGGCACTCATGATTGGTCCTTGTTTGATACGGGAATGATGGCGGTTGTAGGCGCGGGGCTCAGACGGCCTGACGCGCGACGTTCGTGATGCGGGTCATGAATTCGTCGAGGAACCTCGGCACATCGACGCCGAGCGCGACGCCCATCGTCTTGTGCGGATCGTTGAGACGTTCCTCGTCGCCGATCGTGCGGCCACGGGTCGGACCCTCGACGTCGACCTTCATGTTGATCGGATGGACGGTGACGAGCGTGGGATCGACGGCGACGCCGACGGCGAGCGGATCGTGCAGCCCGCAGCCGCCGAGGTGCGGCGCCGTGGTCTCGTAGGCCTTGATGTAGAAATCGGTCATGTCGGCGAGGAACGCGCCCGCCGCATTGCCCAGATCGCGCCAGGTCTGCGTCTCCTTGTAGGTGAGCAGCGTCTGCAACGTCACGTCGAGACCGACCATCGTCGCATGCTTCGTGTGGCGGAATACGTAATCCGCGGCGTCCGGATCCTGGGAGATGTTGGCTTCGGTCCACGCGTTCACGTTGCCCGGCACCGTCAGCGAGCCGCCCATGAGCACGATCGAGCCGAGCTGGTCGGCGATCTCCGGCGCCTTCTTGAACGCGGCGGCGATGTTCGTCTGCGGACCCGTCGGCACATAGACGAGGTCGTCGCCGTAGGTCTTCGCCGCGTCGATGATGAAGTCGACGGCCGGCTCGCTTTCGGCCTCGCGGTCCGAATCCGGGATGGCGACGTCGCCGATGCCGTTGTCCCCGTGGATGAATGAGGAGATCGGGAGCACTTCGAACGAATCCTTCGTGCTCGCATGGGGCAGGCCCTTGTACACCGGGACCTCGGGATGTCCGAGCAGGTCGGTTATCGCGAGTGCATTGCGCACGCCCTGCTCCATGAGCACATTGCCGTAGGTGCCGGTGATGCCGATGAGTTCGATTTCCGGGCTGCCCAACGCGTAGGAGATGGCGAGCGCGTCATCGACACCGGTATCCAGATCCAAAATGAGCTTCTTCATCGCTTCGTCCTTCCTTCTTCCTTGAAATACCACGTCGTCGTCGACGAAGTTGGACTGTTGGCTGCCGCTCTTTGGTAAAACGTTTTATCAAAGAACTACGTTCATCATAGACCATCGTGCGAAGTTCCGCCAAAAGAGGAATGGGAGTGGCGTGTTCTCTTCCGGTGTCGATGCCGCCGAGGCGCGGAGCGCCTATGCGACGGTCTCGCCCTCGACGAGCTGCGGGGTGAGCAGCGACGTCCGCGTCGCCGTGACGCAGTCCTTCCCGGTGTCGTGCCGCCGGATATGGCGGTACAGGCATTCCCAGCTGCGCACGGCGAGCTTGTGCACATCCTGTTCGATCGTCGTGAGTCTGGACGCCATGCCGAAGCGCCGCAGGATGTTGTCGTATCCGATGATCGACAATGCCTCGGGCACATGCAGGCCGAGCTCGGCGAGCCGCTGCATGACGCCCATCGCCATCAGGTCGTTGCAGCAGAACAGCGCGGTCGCGCCGAAATCAAGCACACGGTCCGCAAGCGCATAGCCGCTGCCGAAACGGTAGTTGCCGTTGAGCACCAGGATGTCATCATCGGTGATGTGATGGCCGTGTAGGACGTCGACGAATCCGCGCATGCGATTGCCCGCGTTGACGTCATCGACCTGCCCGCTGATGCATGCGAAGCGACGATGGCGCGCCTCGAGCAGTCGTTGCGCCGCGAGCCTGCCACCCTGCGTATTGTCGAAGGCGACGCCGTCGCAGATGCGTGCCGTGACGAGACGGTCGATGAGCGTGACGGGGCAATGCGCGTCCGCGATCTGACGCTGCAGCTGCCGCGTATGGCGGTACGACTCCAGTGACGGGATGAGCAGCATCCCGTCGATGTCGCGCGCGAGGTAGTTCGTCATCAGCGCACTTTCGTTCGCGCGCAGATCGTTCGAATTGGACAAAAACAGCGCATAGCCGGCTTCGTGGCACGCCTCCTCGAGATGCCGGGCAAGCGACGCGAAGAACATATTCTCGATGTCCGGAACGATGAGCGCGATCAGATGCGTCTCGTTCGTGACGAGGCCGCGCGCGTTCTCATTGACGACATAGTTGAGCCGTGCGGCGATCTCCCGGATGCGCTGCTGCGTCTCCTTGGCGATGCGCGACGGCTTGTTGTTGAGTACGAGCGAGACCGCCGCCGGCGACACTTCGGCCTCCTTGGCGATCTCCTTGAGCGTCACACGTTTGCGCATCATTCCCCGATTCGATGGCTGCCGTGATCCGTCCACGACAGGACAATGCAGTCGTGTTCCATTGTAGGTCCATGCGATGCATCATGCATTCGCAAAAAGGCGAAGGTTTGTTGGTTGGGGTGTTGTTGGGTTGTCCGCTGGTTTCGGGGTGTGGGTATGGGAAAGCCCCGGACCGGTGTGCCGATTCGGGGCTTTCGTGTGAAGTGTGGGTGCGGCGGCGTGCTACTCTCCCACACCCTGTCGGGTGCAGTACCATCGCCGTGCCAGGTCTTAGCTTCCGGGTTCGGAATGGGGCCGGGCGTCTCCCCTGGGCTGTGACCGCCGCAAGACTTGTTGTTCTGTTATCCATGTTCCCGACCCGTCGGGCCGGTTGGTGGTTGGTTTGGGGACCGGATGGTGGACGCGCTGCGTGTTCGTACCGGGACGATGTGTCGTCGTCTGTTCGCGTGTTCGATGCTTTGCCGTGTGACTCCCGATGGTCGCGTGTCCCGCACGCGTGTGCCGCGCGATGGGTCGCGGTGGGGGTCGTCTTCGACCGTTAGTGCCGGTCGGCTCCACCCCTTGCGGGGCTTCCACGTCCGGTCTATCGACCACATGGTCTCATGTGGGGTCTCACACACCCCCGGAGGGGTGTCAGGAATCCTTATCTTGGAGCGGGCTTCCCGCTTAGATGCTTTCAGCGGTTATCCCTCCCGAACGTAGCCAACCGGCCGTGCCGCTGGCGCGACAACCGGCATACCAGAGGTTCGTCCACCCAGGTCCTCTCGTACTATGGGCAGGCCTCCTCAGGATTCCAACGAGCGCAGAGGATAGAGACCAAACTGTCTCACGACGTTCTGAACCCAGCTCGCGTGCCGCTTTAATCGGCGAACAGCCGAACCCTTGGGACCTGCTCCAGCCCCAGGATGCGACGAGCCGACATCGAGGTGCCAAACCATCCCGTCGATATGGACTCTTGGGAATGATCAGCCTGTTATCCCCGGGGTACCTTTTATCCGTTGAGCGATGCCGCGTCCGTACGCCGGCACCGGATCACTATCTCCGACTTTCGTCCCTGCTCGATCCGTCGATCTCGCAGTCAAGCCCGCTTGTGCGATTACACTCGACACCCGATTGCCAACCGGGCCGAGCGGACCTTTGAGCGCCTCCGTTACTCTTTGGGAGGCAACCGCCCCAGTTAAACTACCCGCCAGGCACTCTCCCCGACAAGGCTGACTTGTCCGGGTTAGGCATCAGATGGGGACAGAGCGGTATTTCACTGGCCGACTCCACACACACTGGCGTGCATGCCTCACAGTCTCCCGCCTATGCTACACAATCCGCACCTGATGCCAATACCAAGGTATAGTAAAGGTCCCGGGGTCTTTTCGTCCTTCTGCGCTTAACGAGCATCTTTACTCGTACTGCAATTTCGCCGAGCTCCTGGTCGAGACAGCGGGGAAGTCGTTACGCCATTCGTGCAGGTCGGAACTTACCCGACAAGGAATTTCGCTACCTTAGGATGGTTATAGTTACCACCGCCGTTTACCGGGGCTTGAATTCACCACTTCGCGCAAAGCGCTGATGGATCCTCTTAACCTTCCGGCACCGGGCAGGCGTCAGTGCATATACGGCGACTTGCGTCTTGGCATGCACCTGTGTTTTTGGTAAACAGTCGCTACCCCCTGGCTTGTGCCACCCCCCACCGCTCGACGCCGCAAGGACGTCCCACCGCGGGGGGTCTCCCTTATGCCGAAGGCACGGGAGCGGTTTGCCGAGTTCCTTGACCAGGATTCGCTCGCTCGCTTCGGTATACTCTACCTGACCACCTGTGTCGGTTTGGGGTACGGGCGGCCGCCCACCTCGCGCCGAAGCTTTTCTCGGCCGACGGGATCACCGGATATCGGGCCATCAAGGCCCCCATCATCACGCCTCGCCCCATGCTGCCCCCGGATTTGCCTGGGGGCGGGGCCGCACGCTTGACCAGGGAAAACCACCTCCCCGGCCGGCTACCCGTCCGCGTCACTCCATGCGCTCGACCCCAGGACGCCACGCGCGAACCCGAACATCACCGACCAACCCGAAGGAAGGACGGATCCGATGGAAACACGCGATCGGTCAAGGGACCGCTGATCGGTCATGCGGCCGGTACGGGAATATCGACCCGTTCATCCATTCGACTACGCCTGTCGGCCTCGCCTTAGGACCCGACTCACCCAGGGACGACGAACGTGGCCCTGGAACCCTTGGTCATCCAGCGGCAGGGATCCTCACCCTGCTCTCGCTACTCATGTCTGCATTCTCACTCCCCTGAAGTCCACCACACGGTTCCCCGGCGGCTTCGACCCTCAAGGGACGCTCTCCTACCACGCCAGACAAACTGGCGTCCGCGTCTTCGGTGGCGTGCTTGAGCCCCGCTACATTGTCGGCGCGGAACCACTAGACCAGTGAGCTGTTACGCACTCTTTCAAGGATGGCTGCTTCTGAGCCAACCTCCTGGCTGTCTATGCGACTCCACATCCTTTCCCACTTAGCACGCGCTTGGGGACCTTAGACGACGGTCTGGGCTGTCTCCCTCTCGACGACGGAGCTTATCCCCCGCCGACTCACCGCCGGCATACACGCGACAGGTATTCGGAGTTTGGTTGCTGTTGGTACCCGGTACGGGCCCGCAAGCATCCAGTAGCTCTACCCCCTGCGCGCAATCAACCGACGCTGCACCTAAATGCATTTCGGAGAGAACCAGCTATCACGGAATTTGATTGGCCTTTCACCCCTAACCCCAGGTCATCCCCTCAGTTTTCAACCTAAGTGGGTGCGGTCCTCCACGCGGTCTTACCCACGCTTCAACCTGCCCAGGGCTAGATCATCCCGCTTCGGGTCCAGGACACGCGACTGAAAAACGCCTTTTCAGACTCGCTTTCGCTACGCATACGCCACACGGCTTATGCTCGCCACATGCCACTGACTCGCAGACTCATTTTTCGATAGGCACGCCGTCACCCGGACGAATCCAGGCTCCGACGGTTCGTAGGCGCACGGTTTCAGGAACTCTTTCACTCCCCTCCCGGGGTGCTTTTCACCTTTCCCTCACGGTACTCGTCCACTATCGGTCAGACAGCTATACTCAGGCTTACCCAACGGTCTGGGCGGATTCACACGGGATTCCACGAGGCCCGCGCTACTCGGGAGACGCGATCGCCAGACCATGCGCGTTCGGCTACGGGGCCATCACCCTCTACGGCCCGGTATCCAACCCGGTTCGCCTCACACACGGTTTTATCACTGACGCCCGGCACGTCGGCACCGGGACACACGCTCCCACGACACCGAAGCCGCAACCCCCGACGGGTATCACACGACCACGGTTTAGCCATCATCCGCTTTCGCTCGCCACTACTCACGGAGTATCCTCTCCTGCAGGTACTGAGATGTTTCACTTCCCTGCGTACCCCCCGCACAACATGCGGTGCCAGCCCATGACGGCTGGCGGGTTGCCCCATTCGGAAACCCTCGGATCAAAGCCATGTCGGCGGCTCCCCGAGGACTATCGCGGCCCCACGCGTCCTTCATCGGTACTGTCTGCCAAGGCATCCACCACTGCGCCCTTCACAACAACCCGACCACCAGCCCCAACAGGGACCCATGGGCGGCCATCGCGAACACACAACGAAAAACACAAAACTGTGTCCAACTGGAACACTCGACTATCAGATCATCACACACATCAACCACACCCCACAACAGGGCATGGCCGACACGAAACAAACGAACGAACACACACACCCCACAACAGGGATGCGTCCAGGCCGCACCAGCCACAACGGACCGATGCGCCTCGGTTCATTCACAGTACGAACACCAACCACACCCAAACGGATGCGGCCGTTGCTCGCGTCCACTCTCCAGTTCTCAAACCACCACCACACCACAAGCCCGCACGACACGACGAACACGCCGCACCGGACCCATGGGCGCGGAACACCCACCCCACACAAGGGGCGTGGCGGTCCGGGGACCCAACAGCATGCACCGCACCACCACCGACCCACAGGGCCGGCAACAGATCCTTGATCTCTTCCACACCAGCAGGGACGACCCCCACCCCCACAAGGGCGGGAAACACATCGTCCCGAAACGGACGCCACACGGGCGCCCCACAGAACTCCGTAGAAAGGAGGTGATCCAGCCGCACCTTCCGGTACGGCTACCTTGTTACGACTTAGTCCCAATCACGAGCCTCACCTTAGACGGCTCCCCCCGCGAAAAACGGTTGGGCCACCGGCTTCGGGTGCTGCCCACTTTCATGACTTGACGGGCGGTGTGTACAAGGCCCGGGAACGCATTCACCGCGGCGTTGCTGATCCGCGATTACTAGCGACTCCGCCTTCACGCAGTCGAGTTGCAGACTGCGATCCGAACTGAGACCGGTTTTCAGCGATCCGCCCCATGTCACCATGTCGCATCGCGTTGTACCGGCCATTGTAGCATGCGTGAAGCCCTGGACGTAAGGGGCATGATGATCTGACGTCATCCCCACCTTCCTCCGAGTTGACCCCGGCGGTCCCGCATGAGTTCCCGGCATAACCCGCTGGCAACATGCGGCGAGGGTTGCGCTCGTTGCGGGACTTAACCCAACATCTCACGACACGAGCTGACGACGACCATGCACCACCTGTGAACCCGCCCCGAAGGGAAACCCCGTTTCCGGGATCGTCAGGCACATGTCAAGCCCAGGTAAGGTTCTTCGCGTTGCATCGAATTAATCCGCATGCTCCGCCGCTTGTGCGGGCCCCCGTCAATTTCTTTGAGTTTTAGCCTTGCGGCCGTACTCCCCAGGCGGGATGCTTAACGCGTTAGCTCCGACACGGAACCCGTGGAAAGGGCCCCACATCCAGCATCCACCGTTTACGGCGTGGACTACCAGGGTATCTAATCCTGTTCGCTCCCCACGCTTTCGCTCCTCAGCGTCAGTAACGGCCCAGAGACCTGCCTTCGCCATTGGTGTTCTTCCCGATATCTACACATTCCACCGTTACACCGGGAATTCCAGTCTCCCCTACCGCACTCAAGCCCGCCCGTACCCGGCGCGGATCCACCGTTAAGCGATGGACTTTCACACCGGACGCGACGAACCGCCTACGAGCCCTTTACGCCCAATAAATCCGGATAACGCTTGCACCCTACGTATTACCGCGGCTGCTGGCACGTAGTTAGCCGGTGCTTATTCGAACAATCCACTCAACGGGCCCGAAGACCCGCCTTGCCCTTGAACAAAAGCGGTTTACAACCCGAAGGCCTCCATCCCGCACGCGGCGTCGCTGCATCAGGCTTGCGCCCATTGTGCAATATTCCCCACTGCTGCCTCCCGTAGGAGTCTGGGCCGTATCTCAGTCCCAATGTGGCCGGTCACCCTCTCAGGCCGGCTACCCGTCAACGCCTTGGTGGGCCGTCACCCCGCCAACAAGCTGATAGGACGCGACCCCATCCCATGCCGCAAAAGCATTTCCCACACCCCCATGCGAAGGTGCGGAGCATCCGGCATTACCACCCGTTTCCAGGAGCTATTCCGGTGCATGGGGCAGGTTGGTCACGCATTACTCACCCGTTCGCCACTCTCACCAGCCAAGCAAAGCCCGGCCGGATCCCGTTCGACTTGCATGTGTTAAGCACGCCGCCAGCGTTCATCCTGAGCCAGAATCGAACCCTCCACAAAAAACCTTCATGAAGAGCCAAACGGCCCCAAAAGAAAAAGACGGACCATCCAATAAGGAAGGACGGTCACACAAAAACCCCGACACCCATCAAACCCCCTCGGGTACCACACGGGCGGGCATCGGACTGGCAATCAAAGACCACCACACAACCAACAAAGGCCATGTGATGAAGTAGTACAGTACACACTATTGAGTTCTCAAACCACCACACACACCCACAACCACACCAATCAACCAGACCGGCAAGCCGTGAGCGGCAGCAAGAAGAAAACTTACACCACCACCGCACCAAACACAAACCACTTCTCTAAAACTCAATGATTCCAATACCTCTACGGCGTGTCGCGAAACCCTGTAGAACGCCATCGGCCGTCCCAACCACACCCATTCAGCTGCCAACCATCACATAACCGACACAAATCTCCCCGCTTTGATCCCGCACCATCCAGCTCCAGTGACCATCCCGGTCATCAATTGCACCGCCCATGATCGCCGGAGCTCCCGTAAGCGACCATCATCGGCACAAATCGCACCGCGCATGTTCACAAAACTCGATGCAGGCGAACGCTCCGGTCACAAACCGCGCCAGTCGTTATCGCAAAACGCGACCGAGCGAACGCCATCGGCGCGGCATGCACCGCCCGTAATCGCGAAGCCGCGCATCGGCGAACATCAGCGGTGCAGGCCGCACCGCAAAGCATCACACGACGACCGAATCCCCGGCGGCGGACAAGGTCGTCGTCCGACATGGACGGCGCATCCTCCATCGTCAACTCGGTGAGTCACTATGGAGACATGAGCAGACAGCAGCCCGGGGAACACGAAACAAACGACGCGTCCACGAACGACGACTCCGCCGCGGAAGCGAACACCGACGCGACGCGCGCACGTTGGCGCACGGCGATCGTCTGGACCGTGCTCGCCGTCGTCGCCGTCATCGGCGGCGTCGTCATCGGCGTGCTCGCGCACAGCGGCGAGGACGACCCGCATGACGGCGAACCGCTGGTCGTCGCGACGCAGCGCGGCAGCGGCATGACGGTCACGTTGCCCGGCTTCTACGGCGACAACATGGTCTTCCAGCGCGACGAGCCGCTCACGGTGCGCGGCAGCATCGACGCGGCGCCGTCGACGCACGCCGGCGACCGCACGCGCCGTGCCGTCTTCGACGCCTTCAACGTGCGCGCCATTAGCGCGGACGGCGTGAAGGAGGCGGTCACCCACGTCGGCGACGACGGCTCCTTCACCGCCGAGTTCACGCCGACCGAGGGGTCGACGACGCCGTACGTCATCGAGTTCCGCGATGGCTCGACGCCGGTGCATGCGCTCGCGAACGATCCGCGGCAGCGGCGGCTGCTGTACAACGGCGACCCGCCGGCGAGCCCTTTCGTCATCGATGTGACGTCATCACGGTGATGTCATCGCAGTGACGCGGCGACGAGCGAACGGCGAACAGTGGCGGGGCTGAAGCCAAAACGGCGAGGGCCGGGCACGATTCGGAATGGATCATGCCCGGCCCTCGCCGGTTCTCTTGGGTTGAGAACGACGCCGACGTCAGGAACGCGCCGTTCACTGCTGCGCGATCAGCGGTGCGACTTCGGTTGCGAAGGACGTGAGCGCCTGGTCGAAGACCTGGTCCATGTCGTAGTACGCGTAGGTGCCCAGACGTCCGCCGAAGACGACCTTCGGCTCCTCGGCCGCCTTTGCCTTGTACTTCGCGTACAGCGCCTTGTCCTCATCGGTGTTAATCGGATAGTACGGCTCGTCGTCGCGGTCGGCGAAGCGCGAGTACTCCTCCCAGACGACGGTCCTATCCGGGTTCTGCTCGGCAGCGCGCTCCGGGTTGAAGTTCTTGAACTCGATCGCACGCGTGTACGGCACGTCGGCGTCGGAGAAGTTCATCACCGGGCAGCCGAAGTGGTCGCCCTCGTCGTAGCGCACCTCCTTGAAGTCGACGGTGCGCCACTTGAGCTCGCCGAGATCGTAGTCGAAGTAGCGGTCGACCGGACCGGTGTAGACGACGGGGACGCCGGCTTCGAGCAGCGCCTTCTTGTTGAGCGGCTGCGACTCGTCGAAGAAGTCGGTCTCCAGACGCACGCTGATGCGCGGATCGTCGATCATGCGCTTGAGCCACGTCGTGTAGCCGTCCTTCGGCAGACCCTCCCACGTGTCCTTGAAGTAGCGGTTGTTGTAGTTGAAGCGCACCGGCAGGCGCTTGATGATGCTCGCCGGCAGCTCGCTCGCGTCGGTCTGCCACTGCTTGGCCGTGTAGTTCTTGATGAACGCCTCGTACAGCGGACGGCCGATCAGCGAGATGCCCTGGTCGTTGAGATTCGCCGGATCGGTGCCGGCGAGCTCGCCCGCCTGCTCCTCGATGAGCGCCTTCGCCTGCGCCGGCGTATAGCTCGCATGGAAGAACTGGTTGATCGTGCCCAGATTGATCGGCAGCGGGAACACTTCGCCGTCATGCGTCGCGTACACGCGGTGCACATAGTCGGTGAAGTCGGTGAAGCGGTTCACATAGTCCCAAACACGCTCGTTCGACGTGTGGAACAGATGCGCGCCGTACTTGTGGATCTCGGCGCCGGTCTCCGGATCCATATACGAGTAGGCGTTGCCGCCGATATGGTCGCGCACGTCGATGATCGTCACCTGTGCGCCGAGTTTCTCGACCGCCTGCTGCGCGATCGTCAGACCGAAGATGCCGGCGCCGACGATCACGAGGTCGGGCATGGCGTTGCGCTCGTTCGAGGTCATAGATGTCCTTCCGAAAAACATACGAATCGAAGACGTCCGCGGGCGCTGCCGCATGGACGTTCCCGTTGCGCACGCCGTCATGGCAAGCCACGGCGCGCATTCGGCACCAGCTTAAAACGCGGTATGCACACGGGGTCCGGCGCCGCGCACGGGGCGCGCGAGGCCGCCGATTCCCACGCCCGCGGCCGCCATGCGCCCGCCGCCGCATGACCCGCCGCCACGGCCGTGGTTTACGATAGGTTGCATGAACCAAACGGAACGCCGGGACACGATGCCCCCCTTCACGCTGCTGATGGCGGTGTACGGGGGCAATTCGTTGCGTGAAGTGGAGCGTTCCGTCCAGTCGAGCACGATCGAGCAGATCCTGCCGCCGTCGCAGATCGTCATCGTGCGCGACGGCGCCGTGCCCGATCCGGTGCAGCGCTATCTCGATACACTGCAGTCGACGATGTCCGTGTGGTTCGCCGCCGAGCATCCCGACGAGCCGGTGCCGCAGGTGACGATCGTGCCGCTTGAGGAGAACCGCGGCCTCGCGCATGCGCTCAACGTCGGCCTGCGGCATTGCAAATACGACATCGTCGCGCGCGCCGACAGTGACGATGTCTCGCTGCCGAACCGTTTCGCGACGCTCATCCCGCTGTTCGTGCGCCGTTCGAACGCCGCGCATACGAGCGCGCGGGGGCGCCGCCCGATCGATGTGATGGGCAGCGCGATCCGCGAATTCAGCGACGACGAGGACGAGCCCGGCCAGATCCGCATGCTGCCGGCCGAGGGGCCCGAACTGGAGCGCTACGCGCGCATGCAGTCGCCGGTGCATCATCCGAGCGTCGTCTTCCGCAAGTCGACGGTGCTCGCGGCCGGCGGCTACCCCGAGGATTCCGGCCGCTTCGAGGACTACATGCTGTGGGAGCGTCTGATGCTCGCCCATGCGCAGTTCCTCAACGTGCCGCAGACGCTCGTGCTCTACCGTACGAACGAGGCGGCCTACGAACGCCGCGGCGGCGGCGAGATGTTCCGCGACGAGCTGCGGCTGCAGTGGCGTTTCCTGCGCGACGGCTTCACGACGCCGTGGCAGTTCCTGCGCAACGTGGTCATCCGCGCCATCTACCGCGTGATTCCGACGTCGCTGCGCAAGCGCGCATATCGTTCGATGACATCGCGGCACAACACCGAGATCGCGGCTTCGCCGAAACCGCCGAAGCCGCCGAAGCGCGGCCGCCACAGCGCGGCACCGAGCCGGCATGCCGCGGACGGCGCGCAATCCGAGCCACCTGCGCCGCCCACGCGGTGACGTCGGCACCGTCTCTTATGTCGATATCGTCATGACAACGCACTGACTTCGCGATTGCGCTCGCGACGTCGTGAGCGCAATCGCGAAGTCGTCGTTCAGTCCTCGATCCAGCCGATGTAGGTCGCAATCGGCGGATAGGCGCCGGCGAAGATCGCGAGATTCGATTCGGGGCGCGTCGCCCAGCCGTCACGCCATCCGTCACGCAGGCACTGCGTGATCTGCGCACGGTCGCCGGCGCGCAGCCAGGTGAAGGCCCAGCGGCGCGCCGTCTTCAGCAGCAGCGTAAGCCTGCCGGCGGGCGTGAAGTCGCCGCCGCAGAATCGGAACATCCAGATCTTGTTGCGCACCTCGTTGTAGAAACGCGCGCCGGGGTCGGCGTCGGACGAACCGAATTTCTTCGTCTTGTGGACGACCTCGCTCGTCGGCACGTAGTAGCCGACGCCGTTGCGCAGCAGCGCGCTTGTGTATTCGAAATCGTCGTTCCACAGGAAGAACGCGCTGATCGGCAGCCGGTGCAGGCCGCGCACGGCGCCGACGTTGATCAGGCAGGAGACGAAGGAGAGCGAACGCACCTGGAATGCGCCGCCGCGCATGCGTCGCGCGCCCTTCGCGAGCGCGGCGCGCGGACGCGGCCGGTTCATCCGGTGTTCGCGGCCATCGACCCACACGGCCTTCGAGCCGAGAACGGTCGGCACGCATCCGTTCGTCTCGATGCACAGGTCGGAGGCGTCGAGCAGCGCGGCGAGCGCGTTCGGCGTCGGCACCGTGTCGTCGTCCATCAGCCACAGGTATTCGACGACGCCGGGCGTCGGTCTGTAGTCGTGGCGCCCTTTGCCGGCCGCGACGGCGATGCCCGCGCAGAAACCGCCGGCGCCGCCGACGTTGCGCGGCAGCGCGACGACCTCTGTCCTGATCGGCGAATGGTCGGCGAAGTCGCGGGCGACCTGACGCGCGCCGTCGGTGCTCGCGTTGTCGACGATGATGATGCGGTCGGGGCGGCGCGTCTGTCCGAGGATGCCGTCGAGGCATTCCCCGAGCAGCTGCACGCGGTTGTGGGAGACGACGATCGCGGTCACTGAATATTGCATAGCCGCCATTATATGGGCGCATCGATATACCGCCGGGCCGCCCGCATGTGCGGCGGCCGGCGCATGCGGGTCGGCGGAATATGGCCGGAGTAATCAGGCGGCGACGTTACAATGGCCTGTCATGAATCGGGAACGCGGCGCCCGTGCGACGCCGTACGATCCGCCGCGCCGTATGTCCCGGATGCCGTTCCCCGTTACCGTTGTGCCGCATGCAGTGTCCTCGCTGTTGCGATCTTGTTCAGAAAGGCCCAGCACGATGCGCGATTCCGAACAGCCGAAATCGACGAGCCGTCGTATTGACGACGACGATCGCGACGCCGACACCGGCGGCGACGTCAAGGATGCCGCCGCAAGCGATGCCGTCGACGTCGAGATCATCGATCTGGACGCCGAAGACGCCGCCGACGATGAAGCGAACGCCGCAGACGACGATGTCGAAGAGGTGACGATCGTCGACGCCGAAACGCCGGACGACGACGCGAACGATGAGGCCTCGGAGGCGAACGCCGACGACGACGCGGACGAACAGTCCGAGCAAGCCGACGCGGCCGCAAAGCACGACGATTCCAAGGACGTCGTCGCGGACGCCGATGCCAAGGGTGACACGTCCGCGAAGGACGCCGAAGACTCCGCACACGACGGCTCCGACAGGTCCGACAAGTCCGATGAATCCGCCGATGCCGCCTCCACCGACGATGGATCCGCACGAGGCGGCTTCCATCCGATCAGGACGGTCAAGCGGCAGTGGAAGCGCTTCACCGACACGAAGTTCTATCAGGTCTGGAACAAGCGTCCGAAGTTCTCGTACGGCGCGTATCTGTGCGTCATGTTCTCGCTTGTGCTCGTCGCCGACATGATGCTGCTGTGGAGCATCGACACGAAGCACATGTACGATCCGCAGCTCGAGCATTCGTTCTTCCGCCAGATCCTCGACAGCTCGTACCACAGCCTGTCGTCGACGGCCGGCATCCTCAACTTCTTCGCGCTCGCGATGGCCTATCTCGTATGCGTGACCGTCATCAACCGCTTCTGGGTCGGCACCGCCGTCTTCGGCGCGCTCGCCGGCGTCTACGCCTTCGCCTGCAAGATCAAGTACGCGATGCGCACCGAGCCAATCCTGCCTTCCGACCTGGGTTTCCTCGGCGGCGGTGGCGGTGGCGACAACGTCGCGTCCTTCGTCACCGACGAGTATCGTCCAATCATCGACCATGGCGTGCCGCTGATCGTCTGGTTCGTCGTCGTCTGCATCGTGCTGCAGTTCCTCGACCGCCGGCGCGCGTTCATCCACTGTTCATGGCTTCATCCGATCAGGAACATGAAGAACGTCTTCGGCAACATCTGCCGCGTCGCCGCGCCGGTGTTGAGCATCTGGCTGATCGTCAGCTACGCCGGCGGACTGTCGTCGGCGCATTCGTCGATTCGTGAGTTCGTCAATGAGATCGGCTACTCGCCGATCATCTGGAACGTCGGCGACGACGCGCGCGCGAACGGCGCCGCGACGACCTTCCTGTCGCTCACGCGCGTCAAGGCGATGGAGGAGGAACCCGGCTACGACGAGGCGATGATGAGGACGATCAACGACCGCTATGCGAAGCAGGCGAAGGCGATCAACGCCGAACGCGACGCGACGTTGACCGACACGACCGTCATCAACGTGCTCTCGGAGACCTTCTCCGACCCGAACCGCGTCCCCGGCGTCCATTTCAACGTCGACCCGATGCCGAACGTGCGTGCGCTCGGCGACACGACGACGAGCGGCCTGATGCTGTCGCCCGGCTACGGCGGCGGCACCGCGAACATCGAGTTCCAGCAGATGACCGGCCTGTCGATGGCCAACTTCAACGGGTCGCTGCTCTCGCCGTACCAGCAGCTGCTGCCGACGCGTCCGGAGGTGTTCTCCTTCAACCAGATGTGGAACGACGCCTGCGGCTCCGACTCCTGCTCGGTCGCCTTCCACCCGTTCCTGCAACGCTTCTATCTGCGCAACGCGAACTACAGGAAGTTCGGCTTCTCGCATCTGTACACGCTCGACAGCAACCCGAAGATCAAATACGCCGGCACCTACGAGGGCAAGAGCGGCAAGTCGGGCAACGTCACCGACGAGCAGGCGTACCGCAACGTCGTCGACGAAGTGAAGAAGAACGCGTCCGCGGACAAGCCAGCGCAGTTCATCGAACTCGTCACGATGCAGAACCATGCGCCGTATCCGGGCATCTACGGCGACGAGAACGAGTTCTTCGCCGCGAACGAATCGGAGGTGCCGGACGGCGAGAAGGGCGTCATCGCCAACTACGCGAAGGGCCTGCAGCGCACCGACGAGGCGACGCGGCAGTTCCTCGACGAGCTCGACATGATCGATAAGCCGATCACCGTCGTCTTCTACGGCGACCATCTGCCCGGCATCTACACGACGGCCGTCGACGACCCGAAGAACAGCCTCGCCCTGCACGAGACGGACTACTTCATCTGGTCGAACAAGGCGTCGGCGGCGCGCGACGTGCAACTGCCGGCGGCGGACGCGGCGTATTCGTCGTCGAACTATTTCATGGCGCAGACGGCGCAGCAGCTCAACGCGCGCGTCTCGCCATATCTCGCGCTGCTCACCGAGCTGCACAAGGAGATACCTGCATTGTCGCGCGCCGTGACGAACGGCGGCACATGGTCGGCCGACGCGTCGATCACCTATCTCGACGCCGAAGGCAAGGAGATGGATCCGAAGCACTTCTCGAAGAAGGCGAAGCAGCTGCTCAACGACTACCGCGTCGTGCAGTACGACATGATGATGGGCAGGAACTATCTGCGCGGCATGGGATTCATGGATCTGCCGAAGCGATGAGCATGCCGGCGGCGCACGGCGAAGTCCGCGCGCCGCCGACGGCCGCCTCCCCTACTACTATGGGCGGGTATGGCAGTGACACTTTCACCACAGCACGACGACCGGCACGACGAACGCGATTGGGAGACCGTCGACCGCGTCGTGTTCCCGACGACCGACGCGGACATGACGATGCCGCTGTACGCGATCGCGTGGACGCGGCCGGCGCTCAGCGACGACGTCGTCAACGCGTTCGCCGATTTCTATTCGCTCGACTTCGACGCGATGAACGAGGCGGAGCTGCGACGGCTGCTCAACGCGAACCGGCGCACGCCCGCCGACACATCGTCGCAGGTGTTCTCGGTCGACGGCCGCACCGCCGTCACCGTCCATAAGGGCCATCATGCGTCGTTCTGCACGTATTTCAACGCGTTCCCGGCGAGCTACTGGCGCCGTTGGACGAAGGTGGACACGGTCCGCTTCACCGCCGAAGTGCGCGGTGCCGGCATGCTGCAGCTGATGCGCTCCACCGGCCGCGGCCTGATCCACCCGGTACGCGAGATCCCAGTCGAGGCACCGGACAAGGCGACGACGGTCAGCGTCGACATCGCGATGGACGGCCTGCTCGACGGCGGCTTCTTCTGGTTCGACGCGAAGGCGGACATCGACGCCGACCTGCACGTCGCCGACGCGCAGTGGGCGGTGCCGAAGTCGGCTCGCCGCGAAGCCGGGACGCGACCGTTCTCGATCGCGATCGCGACGTTCAACCGCGCCCCCTACTGCCTGCGCCAGCTGCGCGCGATCGCCGCCGACGGCAACGTGCGCGCGCGTCTCGACACGATCTACTGCACCGACCAGGGCACCGACCATGTCTGCGACCAGCCGGGATTCGCCGACGTGAGCGCCGCGCTCGGCGACCAGCTCACCTATATCCGGCAGGCGAACCTCGGCGGCTCCGGCGGCTTCTCGCGCGGCATGTTCGAAACGCTCAAGGCCGGACGCGCCGCCTACACGATGCTGCTCGACGACGACGCGATCAGCGAGCCGGAATCGGTCATCCGCGCCGTGCAGTTCGCCGACTACTGCTCGACGCCGACGATCGTCGGCGGAGGCATGCTGCATCTCGACAACCGCACCGTCATGTATGCGCAGGGCGAGCGTTTCGACAAGAACGAAGTGCGCATGTTCCCGTGCGTCGGCGCCGAATACAACCATGACTACGCGCAGTTCCCGCTGCGCGACTGCCCGAAGCTGCACCGCCGTTTCGACGCCGATTTCAACGGCTGGTGGCTGTGTCTGGTCCCGACCGCAGTCATGGAGGAGATCGGCCTGTCGATGCCGGCCTTCATCAAATTCGACGACATCGAATACGGCCTGCGCGCCAAGGAGCACGGCTACGCCACGGTGAGCCTGCCGGGAGTCGCGGTATGGCATCAGGCCTGGCATGACAAGGATCCTGGACGTTCCTGGGAAGAGTATTTCAACAACCGCAACCGCTGGGTCTGCGCGCTGCTGCACATCGACCGTCCGACGTGGCAGATGATGTACCAGATGGCCTACGGCGACGCGAACCTGGGGCTGCGGCTCGTCTACTCCGGCGTCAAACTGCGGCATCTGGCGATGCGCGACGTCATGCGCGGACCGCAGTACATGATCGATGCGCTGCCGACGGCGTTGGCCACGGCACGCGAGGCGCGCCGCGGCTTCAGTGACACCGATACGCGCGCGAACCTCACCGACTTCCCCGAAGCGGCCGTCGAATACGAGCCGCACGGCAAGCCGAAAAGCAAGCGGCAGGTGCAGCAGGAATGCTTCCGCGCCGTCTTCGAATCGCTGACGACGAGGCGCAACGGCACGGCGGACAAGCGTCCGCAGCGCGCGATCACGGCGAAGGACGCCACATGGCGCGCGTTCCGCGGCGCGTCGTCGGTGCTCGTGACGTCGGCGGACGGCAACTCGGCCGCCTGGTGCCGCCGCGACAACGCATTGTTCCGCAAGCAGTTCAAACGCGGCCTGTTCCTGTCCAAGGAGTTCTTCAAGCGTTGGGACCAGCTGGCCGCCGACTACAAGGCCGCCGATCTCGGCAGCGTCGCGATGTGGGAGCGGATCTTCCGCGGCTGAGTGCGCGGATGTACGCACAGACGAACGCGGACGGCGACGGGGATCACTACCCCGTCGCCGTCCGCGTTCTTTGTCGTCGTCGTTCACCGGCTCAGGCGAGACGGTTGTCCAGACGGTGCAGGAACGCGGCCATGTCCTGACGGTAGACGGTCGTCATGCCTTCGAAGCGCCATGAGCCGTTCGCGTTGCGGTAGCCGTCGGTGATGCGCGCGCCGCCGAGCCATTGGATCTCCGCGGCATGTGGCGTGTCCGCATGCACATCGGTGAAATCGGTGCGCGGCGTCACGCCGCCCGACTTGCCGGCCAGATCGGCGAGCCGCTTGAGGAACGCGGCCATATCCTGACGGTAGACGGTCGTCATGCCTCCGTAGCGTTGCGTGCCGTCGGCGTTGGCGTAGCCGTCGGCGATGCCGGCGTGCGCGAGCCACAGGATGTCCTCGGCATGCGGCGTCTGGCTGTTCACATCGGTGAAGGTCTTCCAGTCGTCGGTGCCCGGCTTCCACGTCTTGGCGTCGCCGATGTTGCGGTTCGCGGCCACACGGCGCAGGAACGCGGCCATGTCCTGGCGCACGACTGCGCTCATGCCACGGAAGGTGCCGTCGGGGAAACCGGTCGTCACGCCGTATTGCGACAGCCATACGACATCGTCATAATGCGGGGTGCGGAACGTCACGTCACGGTACAGCGACCGATCGAAGACGCTCATGTCCACGACGCCGCCGATGCCGGACACCGAGGCCTTGGACGTGTACTGCCATCCACGCGTGCCGTTGTAGTTGGGGAACTCGTAGTCGAGTTCCGTGTTGTACTGGGCGATCCACTTCGTGCGCGCCTGCAGCCATGTGGTGTTGAGCCGCGTGTTCATGTTGTTGAGATAGCTGTAGATGTACACGTCCCGGTAACCGGCCGTGGACAGTTCACCGAAGTAAGTGCGCGCGATGCGCTCGTATTGCGAGGCCGCCGTCGGCATCTTATGGCCGCCCCAATCATCCTGCTCTAGGTCGTAGAAGATCGGGAACGCGTTGTCGGTGACCCCGTACTTGCGCAGCAGTTCCACCGTCCATCTGCCTTCCTCAAGGGCGAAGTCGGTGTCGTAGGCGTAGCTGTAGTGGTAGATGCCGAAGGGGATCTTCAGTGCGCGCACCTGCGCGAGATACTGGGCGAACCGGGCGTCCTCATAGCCGTAGCCGTAGCCGATGCGCAGGATGACGCCGTCGATGCCCGAGTTCTTTACCTTGTTCCAATCGATGCTCCCCTGATGCTCGGAGACGTCGATCACCTTGAGTACCGGGTTCATCACCGTGCCGTCCGACTGGCGGAAGGTCTTATAGGCGTTGTTCGGACCGGTCGTCCCCCAGCCCCACTGCGCCTGCGGCGCGGCACGGCGCAGTCGCGAACCGGACTGCGGCGCCGTGCCGTCCCCCGCACCCGGGTCCTGCGAGGTATCGGCGTTGTTCCACATATGTTCCGGATTCGGCGGCACGTCCTCGTCGGGCACCTCCATCTGCGGCGTGGCGGCCGCGCCTGCGCCGGTGTCCGTCGGCATCGTCCGCACGGTGTCAGCGGCGGCCGGATCGTCGGCGTAGGCGGCCGAGACACCGGCAGATGTCCCGGTCAATGTCAATGCGCCCGCGAGGATGCACGCGGCGAACGAGGCCGCTCTGCGATGGGAGTGTTGTGCCATGGATGAGGTCCCCATTCCTGATGTTCGATAGGTCGGTCGGCTATGGCCGTAGTTATCCACATCCTACGGAGAAATGTGGATAACTACGACAACAATTTTGAGGCCTCCGCCTAAAGGTGGAGGCCTCGTCCCAAAAGGGTTGATCACCAACCCTCGTTATCAAATTCTGCAGTTAGAGAATTCGGTACGGTTTTCGATAACTGCATCGTGATGGACGGTTTTGTATGTCGCCTCGTGATGCACGGTTTGTTCCGGAGTGATGACCACGGTTTCATCCCATGCGGGAGTGACGACGACTGTTTTGGTGCCGACTTGGACCTGAATGGTGTCATCGTATGCAGTCCATGTGCCATGTGCCATACCAAGTGCAAATTGTTCTTTGGCTGACATGGACATAAATGTAGAATACGGAAGTTTATATCCATCAGTAAAGACAACACAAGGTACAGTTTGCATCTCGTACACAGGTTCTTCACGAGTTACTGCATCATGATGCACAACCTTGGTCACCGCCGGAATTACTTCATCCCATGCAGGTGTATCCACAACCTGTTCGTCCCATGCTTCCTGCACGACGACGGGTGTAACCTTCGCCTCACAGTTAATGTGATTGTCCAGCCGATGGATGAACGCTGCCATATCCTGACGATACACCGGCGTCATACCGCCGAAACGCCATGATCCGTCCGCGTTCTTATAGCCTTGGCTGATTCCCGAACCGCCAAGCCACTGCACCTCGGACACATGCGGGGTACGCGAGGACACGTCCGTGAAATCCGTCTTCGGCGTCACATAGGACAGGTCCTTGCCGCTTTTATCGGCAAGCCGCTTGAGAAAAGCAGCCATATCCTGCCTATAGACCGGCGTCATACCACGGAACGTGCCATCCGCGTACCCGGTCGTGATACCTGTGGATGCAAGCCACAGAATGTCCTCGGCATGCGGCGTGCTGCGGTTGACATCCTTGAACCGACGCCAATCCGTCTGCGACGGCGTATACGCCTTCGCGTTCGCAATATCGAACCGCTTCGCCTCACGCCGCAGGAACGCGGCCATGTCCTGACGCACAACCGTGCTCATGCCACGGAACACGCTCGTGCCATCACCCAACGGCCAACCGGTGCTGATGCCCGCATCCGCAAGCCAGCGGATGTCATCAAGATGCGGCGTCGTCAGATCCACATCACGGAACGGCGACTGCACCGCCGCCATCGCCGGCGACGGCACAAACAACCCCAACGACAACCCGATGGCGGACAACACCGCGATGCCACGACCGGACTTCCTTATCCTGCTCATCGGTGTTCCCTCTCTTTCTATTTGCTATATTGCGTTATTGATAATGGTCGGTGTTGTTGGAGCGCCGTCCGGCGCTCCAACAACACCATGCAGAGCCAAGCACGGCAGACGCCACGCGCCGGTCACTCACCCGCAGGCAGCTCGCGAAGTTCGCGGCCTTCCTTGATCCAATGGGTGCCCTCGGCGTCGACGAAGCTGATCGACGTGACCATCTTCATGCCTTCACCCTTGACGAGATACTCCACGCGCTCATCAGTGTGGTCGAGGTTGATGAGCGAACCCCAATGGTATTTCGGATGCGACGGGACGACGTACGTGCCGGGAGGCAGAATGCCCAGCTCAAGCTTGTAGTTCTTCGCGCCGCCTTTCAGATGCTGGCTTTCGACAACGACGTCGAACACCGGACGCTCCGCACCGTTGTAGAGGAACAGGCTCCATACCTCGTCATCGCCACGCTCAGGCAGCTTCGCGCCAAACGCCACGACGAGCGAGGCCTGTTCGCGACGGCGACGAACCATGTCGAGCCGCTGCTCCTCTTTTTCACGTTCGTTCTGATCCTGCTGCACCTGCAGCGCAGATCGCTTACCTTCCATGAAATGACCGCGGCGATAACCGCCAGGAGTCCTCCAATCGCACTCACCCAATCGGCCCACGTCCCCATTTCCACGGGATATGTCTCCTCATCTCATTGTTCCTCTATTAGTGACCCACCACTCCAAAGCCATCGTGCAAACTCCCCCAATGGTTTCAGGCAGTAAAAAAGCGTACCCCCCCCCCCCCGCGAGGATTGTCAAATCAGAACAATACATATTCAAACATCAATACAATATTACCTGATATGTGATCGACTCAGGTAAGTTCCCATCCTCGTGATCCATCAAATCGCCGCCACATATCCACGGCGTCATCGTGTACGCAAATTCCTATCATGCATGATGGCACATTCAGTACACCGGTTCATCCTGGGACGTGATCTTGCGGCGAAATCGAGCGACCAATCGCGGCACCGCTCACAATCCCCGGCCACACGACACACCGGACTTGCATACATGAGCCAAGATGATATATCCTAGGCAAGTTGCATGTCATACCGCTTTAGTATGGCATCGAACGATGGAGGATTCGCCTAGTGGCCTATGGCGCACGCTTGGAAAGCGTGTTGGTGTAACAGCCTCGCGAGTTCGAATCTCGCATCCTCCGCTCGCAAGCAAGGCGAGAACCTGATCACAGGTTCCCGCCTTCGGCGTTGTCGAGCACCCGAGTATAGCCACTCAGGGCCTGAGGCACGATTCCAGACACACTTTTTGGCCTATAACCCTTTTGACCTATATTGCCCCATCTTGCCCCCCCGCACTGCGGTATGAACCGCACCCCTCACCGTACCGGAGTGCATAAAATACCACAGTGCGGTACGCCCTTCTGTCTCCCGGCACCACCCCACGCCGCGCGCGCCCACCCTTTTCGCGCTGCGGTACGCTACGGAGCCCCTCACCGTACCGGAGTGCGGAATTTCACGCACTCCGGTACGGTGAGGGGCTCCGTAGCGTACCGCAGCGCGAAAGGGCCTGAGCCAGATGGGGAGCTCTCCACCCACGGATCGGCGCTCCGCTCACGAGTACAGGGATTCCGCCGGCAGATGTGGTCATCCTCCTGTGAGCGCTGCGCCCCGGAGACTCAGTCCATCTGCAGATAGGCCTTCCAGAACTCGACCGATTCCATCCGCGGGGCCGCCGCCAGATACTCACGCGACAGGCGGTCGGCGTGCTTCTTGTAGTAGGCCAGATCGCGCTTGTAGCGCTTCTGCACCTCCTGGTAGCGCTTGACGTCCTTGACGCGGATGACGCCCTTGCGCGTCGCCCAGTCGATCGCGACGATAATGTTCTCGTTGTGGATCATGCCGGCCGGATACAGCCATCCGGCGCTCGGAATGACCGTGTATTCGACATGGTCGGCCGCCGCGTCGCCTTCGAGTTTCCTGGCGGCGAGCGTCCCGGCCCCGAAACGCTGGCCGTTGTGCGTCAGGAAATCGAAGGCGCGCTGCTTGAGCGTGCGCGGCTCGTCGAAGTCGATGACCTGACGGGTGAGCATGTCCGGATCGAAATCGTCGATGCCGAGCTGGCGCGCCTGCGCGCGCAGCTCGTCGAAGGACACAAGCTGCTCCTTCTCGCGGTTCGCGCGCATGAAGCATTCCTGCGCGACCGGCTGCATGATGAACTTCGGCCCCTTGAGGAAGTCCTCGAAGCCCTGCAGCGCGAGCTCGGCGTCGGTGTAGTTGAACTTGCGGCACTCGAGATCGACCATATGGTGCAGGCTGTGCAGCATCGTCTTCGTATCGGGCACGAGGCCGGTCGTCATCTGCCCGATCATCTGGTTGCGGATCGTCTGGTAGCGTTCGACGCCGGCGTTGTAGCGGATGTCGAACTTCGCATGCCACACGCAGATGCCGTTCATCGTCATGAACTTCGGATTGCAGCGGATGCCGTACTCGACGTCGTCGAAGCGCACGAAGACCGGCAGCGGCAGGCCGTTGCGCTCGATGACGGCCGTCGGGATCACGCAGTACCACCACGCGGCGTAGCGGTGCGCGTCCGCGGGCACGCTCAGCTGCTCGTCGTAGCACTCGTTGTACACGACGTCGACGAACTTCGTCACCTGCAGCGGCGGCTTCGCCGGCACGCACGAGCCGTCGTACGTCGAGATGAAGCCGGTGTCCTCCTTCTGGTCCTGCGTGTCCTCGATGTTGAGCATCGCGCCGGAGACGAAGGCCTCGGCGTATTCGTCATTGACGATGCGCAGCAGGTTGTAGGTGCGCAGGATGCTTTCCGGCGAGACTTCGACGTCGTCGTCCATCAGCAGCACATGCGTCGCCGGCGTCGACTGCTCGAGCGACTCGATCATGCCGCGCGCGAAGCCGCCGGCGCCGCCGACGTTCTCGTTCGGCGTGACCGTCACATGTTCGTCGCTCAGCGCCGCCGCGTCGAGCGTGCTGCCGTTGTCGATGACATGCATCGTCAGATGCTTGGCGATATCATGGTCGGAGCCGAGCAGCTCGGTCTTCACGAGCTCGATGTTGCGTTCGATGAACTTCTCCTTGCGGAACGTCGTCGTCGCGATCGCCAGTTCGACGTCGCGCGGATCGCCGTCGAACTCGACCTCGTACCAGCCGTTGCGGATCGTCGTCTTCGCCTGCGTCGCGATCTGGAATCCGGCGATGACGGTCGTCGGGTCGACAGTGATGTCGAGCGTCACCTCATGCCACTTGTTGTCGCCGGGCACGTTGGCCGTGACCGATTCGACGAGCTGCGGCTGCATCGACAGACGCTCGGCGCGCGTCTGCGTCACCGTGGCCGGCTTCGCGCTCCTGACGTCGATGTGCAGGCGGAACGCCGTCGCTCGCGTGTACTTGAGCAGCTTGAGCACGGACAGCGCGTTGAAGTACGTCGTGAAATCGACGGTGCCGGCGCCCGCGATCGTCCAGTCGCCGGTGCGCGGATCCGGCGTCAGCAGCTGGTCGGTGTGGTAATACATCGTGGGATAGCTCAGCGCACGCGGCTTCGTCTCCAGCAACACGTTCGCGAATCGAATCGATGACATGGGTCCTCACTTGCTAGTCGTCACTTGGTCGTTTGCAGCCTTCAATCACGCTTCAGCATAGTCCGTGCAGCGAAAAAGGCGCCGATCCGCCGAGGGTGGACCGCCGCTGCCGAGGCGGCCTCCTATGATGGTCGCATACGCTGGCGCCGTGGCACGGCTACAATGAAGCGACTGGACCCGAAACGAAGAAGGTGCGAGTGAATACGTTGAAGCAACGGTTGAAGGACCGCTACGGATACGCCATGACCGTGTTGCGCGGCCTGGTGAAGACCGATTTCAAGATGCGCTACCAGGGATCGTTCCTCGGCGTGGCGTGGTCGGTGCTCAAGCCGCTGATGCTGTTCGCCGTCATGTACGTCGTGTTCGCGAAGTTCATGCGCATGACCGACGGCACGCCGACCTTCCCGGTCGTGCTGCTGCTCGGCATCAGCTCATGGCAGTTCGTCACCGAGACGGTGGGCATCGGCCTGCGCTCGATCGTCGACCGCGGCGACCTGCTGCGCAAAGTGCACTTCCCGAACTACATCGTCGTCGTCTCCGCATCGATCGGCTCATTGATCTCGCTCGCCATCAACTACGTCGTCGTGCTCATCTTCGCGATCTTCATGCGCGTCGAATTCACGTGGCGCGTGCTGTGGCTGCCGCTCAACGTGCTCGAACTGTACATCATCGCGCTCGCGCTCGCGCTGATGCTGTCGACCTTCTACGTGTTCTACCGCGACGTGCTGCACATCTGGGAGGTGCTGCAGCAGATCATCTTCTACGCGATGCCTATCATCTACCCGTTGAGCTTCATCACGAAGAACCATCCCGAATACAGCACGATCGCCAATCTCGAGCTGATGAACCCGATCGCGCAGACGATCCAGGACATCCGCCACAACTTCATCGCGCCGGCGACGCAGCCGACGGTCTGGAACACCTTCGGCTCATGGTGGGTGAAGCTGATCCCGGTCGCGGTCACCGCGCTGCTGCTGTGGTTCGGCGTGTGGGTCTTCCGCAAGAACAGCCGTCGATTCGCGGAGGTGATGTAATTGACGCAGGCAATCGAACAGCACGACGCCGCGGCCGACGAAGCCGCGCAGGTCGTCACGATCGACAACTACATGGAGCAGCCGGTCGTGCTCGACGTGAACCACGTCGAGAAATGGTTCAAACTGCCGACCGAGCAGGCCACCGGCCTCAAGCAGGCGTTCATCAACTGGACGAAAGGCATCAAGGGCTACAAGAAGCAGCAGGTGCTCAAGGACGTGACGTTCCAGGTGCACCGCGGCGAGTTCTTCGGCATCGTCGGCCGCAACGGCGGCGGCAAGTCGACGCTGCTCAAGATCATCTCGCAGATCTACTATCCGAACAGCGGCTCGGTGCATGTGGAAGGCAAGCTCGTGCCGTTCATCGAACTCGGCGTCGGCTTCAACCCGGAGCTCACCGGCCGCGAAAACGTCTATCTCAACGGCGCGCTGCTCGGCTTCACTCCCGAGGAGGTCGACGCGATGTACGACGACATCGTCGAATTCGCCGAGCTCGAGGACTTCATGGACCAGAAGCTCAAGAACTATTCGAGCGGCATGCAGGTGCGTCTCGCGTTCTCGGTGGCGATCAAGGCGCAGGGCGACATCCTCGTGCTCGACGAGGTGCTCGCGGTGGGCGACGAGGCGTTCCAACGCAAATGCGACGACTACTTCACGAAGGTGCGGCAGGACCCGACGAAGACCGTCATCCTCGTCACGCATGACATGAGCGCCGTCAAACGCTACTGCACGCGCGCGATGTTCATCCAGGACGGCGAGGTCGCCGCGATCGGCGATCGCGAGACGGTGTCGGAAAGCTACACGCTCGCGAATCTCGAGGCCGCGCAGGAGGAGAACGAACGCAAGCAGCAGGAGGCGCGCGCGCACGGCCGTGAGGAGTATCCGAACGGCCTCAACGAACGCTGCCCGCTGCTGCGCACCTACGGCGTCTCGCCGCTGATGCTGACGAGCGACGACGTCTTCCGCTTCGCCGTCGAATACGATTTCGACGAGACCGACGACTTCTATCTGGCGATCGCATTGCACGACATCCGCCGCGGCGGCATCACCTTCGACACCGGCGCACGCAATCCGCGGATGCATCTGACGAAGCCCGGCCACCACACCGTGTACTTCGAGATGCCGCTCGACCTGTTCAACAACGGCGAGTTCCGGCTGATCACGTCGCTGCGCACGCCGATCCCCGGCGACGACGCGATGACCGACGCCGTCGCCGTCGCGTTGGACGACAACGCGTGCACCTTCGTGATCCGCGACCCACGCAACACGAACTACGCGCTGATCAACAACCGTGCGCTGTCGATCACGCCGATCAGCGAGCAGGAGGCCGAGGCGGGCGCCGCCGAACAGCGCGCGCATGAGCATGCGGGCGCGACGACGCCGGCGCAGAAGCACACGGCACAGTAAGTCAGATGGAATAAATAAGGAGTCGACATGAGCGGCACCGGCTTGCACCCTTGGGCGGATGCGAAACGCACGTTCTGGAACGGCGTCACGCGGATGTACAACCGGCACAACGGCATCACGCCGCCGTCGGATGCGGAACTGGCGCGGCGGTCGCGCGCACACTATCTGATCGGCGAAGCCGGCTTCCCGAACTACGGCGACGAACTCATCGCGCGCGAATGGGTGAAATATCTCGCCGAAGTCGACCCCGAGGTTCCAGTGATCTTCGACTGCCTATGCGCGGGGCCGGCTGCCGCGATCCTCTACGGGCTGCACCCGAAGCTCACCGTCGTCGACACAATCGCGCAGCTGTGCATCGTCGATCGCGAACGGCTGTTCAAAGCGCTGCCCGACGACGAACGCACGTCGACGCCGATCGAGTCGATTCCGGTCACGGCGATCGGCGACGAGATGACGCAGGCGCTCGACGACGAAGGCTACGCGGCGCGCTACGCCGCCGGCATACGGCTGCTCAACGAGCGCACGCAGGATCTGCACATCATCGGCGGCGGCTACATGCGCAGCTTCTGGAACGCGAATCTCGCACGCCTGAGCGCCGCGCAGTGGGCACAAAGGCACGGCATGCCGGCCGTCGTCAGCGGCGTCGGTCTCGAACCGCTCGATGAGCGCGACCGCGCCTATGTGGCGGCGATTGCACGCGATATCACGGCGTTCTCATGCCGTGACGTGCCGAGCCGCGACGCGATCGACCCGGAACACCGGACGACGACGCTCGCGCCCGACGACTGCTTCGTCAACGCGTTGGACGGCGTCTATCTGCCCGACGACGCGCCGCTGCCGCAGACGATGGTGTGCATGCAGCTCGATCTGGTCGACGACCCGAAGGCGCTGCTCGGGCATATGGTCGCCGTGCTCGAAGCGTGGGACGTCCCGCAGGGCGAACGCATCGGCGTCGTCGAATGCATCCCCTACGACTCGCAGGACGCGATGCATATGCTCGCTTCGCATGGGTGGGAGCCGTGGCTGTATCCGCTGCAGGATCTGCTCGAACGCGGATTCCCGGCGCAGCCCGGGCAGCGCTGGCTGTCGACGCGCTACCATCCGCATCTGCTCGCCGCGGCGCGCGGATGCTCGGGGTCGTTCATCTCGGTGCAGGAAGGCTACTACGACGTCAAGCACGCCGCCGTGCTGCGCATGGGCTCGAGGTGGACGCAGACGTACATTGGCCAGCGGGACATCCCCGCGCCGGGACCGGGTTTCACCGACCCCGACGTGCGGTTCATGTACCGCAACCAGATCCGCCGGCAGGTGGCGCCGCTGTACGAGGCGCGGTAAGCGGTCGCCGTGGAGGGCCGGCCGGGCCGGTCGGCGGAGGTGCGGGTGGGTCCGTCGACTCCGCAGATGATTCGGGACGTAACGGGCCGATTCATCGGACGGGTCGACGGTCCGTCACGCTCAACAGCCAGTTTACGTCCCGGGTCGTCGACGGCGCCGACGATCCGGGACATAGCGGGTGCGTTCCTCCGTCATGCCGACGGATCGGGACGCTCAGCGGGCCGTCCGCGTCCCGGTTCGGCGACCACGTCGACGGAACGGGACGGAAACTAGCCAGTTTGAGGGTTGGCTTGCCGACTGCGTCGACGGATCGGGACGCTTATGGGCCATATCTGGGGGCCGGACATGGTTGGGGCGTCCCCTCGCGTCGCGAACCACGCGAGGGGACGCCCCATCAATCCGTGCCCGGAATGCCGCCCACCTTACTTGGCGAGCTGGTTGTCGAGCCGGTGGAGGAAGGCGGCCATATCCTGGCGCACGACCGCGCTCATGCCACGGAACTCGCGTGCGTTGCCGACCTTCCAGCCTTCGGAGATGCCCGAACCGGCCAGCCACGCGATATCGTCGGCATGCGGCGTCTTGCCCGGATCGGCGAAACGCACGTCACGGAAATCATACTTCGGCGCCACACCGCCGTCCTTGCCGCCCAACTTGGCGAGACGGCGCAGAAAAGCGGCCATGTCCTGACGCACAACCGGACTCATGCCACGGAACGTGCTCGTACCATCCACCTCCTTCCAACCGGTCGAGATGCCGGCGTGGGCCAGCCACAGGATGTCCTCGGCGTGCGGCGTGCCGTGGTTGACGTCCCGGAACGTCGCCCAGTCGGCCGCCGACGGCTTCCACGTCTTGGCGTCGCCGATGTTGCGCTTGACCGCCTCACGGCGCAGGAACGCGGCCATATCCTGACGGTAGACGCGCGTCATGCCTTCGAAGCGCGTCGTGCCGTCGCCGTTGGCGTAGCCCTTGGTGATGCCCGAATCCGCCAGCCAGTTGATATCGGTCTCATGCGGCGCCGACGCAGACACGTCAGTGAAACGATAGACGGTGAGATCGCCGGACCAGTTGCGTCCGGCGGTGGAATCGAACACGACATGCGCAGTGCCCGGGCCGGCGGCTGTGAGCTCGTAGCCGCTCGCCGTGATCACGTTGGTGTTCTCGGAGGTCCAGGCGCCCATGATGAGCACATCGCTCGGAGCATAGTAGGCGCCCTGCGGATTCCACGAGCCCCTGCTGGCCCACAGCGTCACCGGTGTCGTCTTGCCCACGGCGAAGTGGCTCGGCAGCCCGTCGAACTGCGCGTTCCGCGCGACGTCGTCGCTCACCGGCATCGTCAGCATGTAGCTGCCCTTGAGCTTCAGCGGCGTCGTGTCGCCGTTGCCGCCGTTGATTTCGCCGGCAGCCACTCCGTTGATCATCGCGAAGCCCATGTTGCCCGAGCTCGGATCGATGATGCTCATATAGTGCCCGTAGCCGTTTGCGTCGACGTCTTCACCGCTGGTGTAGCGGATGTAATCCGATTTCTCGCCCATCCACTGGTCGAAGGCCGCGGAGAAGTTCGTATTCCACCGCCACGCGAGCACTTCGCCGTAGGAGCCCTTGCCGTCGACGGTCGCGCTCCAGATATTGGAATCGTTGCCGGTGCGCAGATGGTTCAGCGTATACGCCGATTCCAGCGCGCGCTGCACGGCGATGCGCTCCAGCGTGTTGTCCCACTTCGGGGAGAGGTAGGTCTCCTTGCTCATGTTCTTCTCACGCAACCACTGCTGCACGGTCACGTAGTTGCCGCGGTCGTTGCGGAACTTGACGCGCGAGTCGTTGTAGGCGTCCTCACGCCATTTGCGCAGGCTCTGCCGGGCCTGTGCGTACACGGCGTCCTGCTGCAGCTGCACGAGCGCGATGCCGATGACGCCTTCGCCGAGCTCCACGTTCAGATTGTAGTAGGCGGCGTCCTGACTGCGCGACCGGTTCAGTTCGTCGACCTGTTCACGCAGCGCATCCATATCCGGCTGCGTCTGCTGCGAGCGCTCATGCATCGCCGGCTGCCCGCTGATTTCGAATTGCGGCTCCCAGCCTTCGACGTCGGTCGCCTGGGCCGTGGCCGGCATCATCGTGCACAGCATCGCCGCGGCCAGTGGCGCGCTGATCCAGCGCAGCCCCTTCCTTGTTCCACCGGACATAGTTGTTCCTCTCTCTTCTTTGCATTGTTCCCATGGTTCATCCCCATCGAAGAATCACGATATCAATCGTGTAGACAATCGATATTCTTTGTCAACCGCATGTCGCGGACAAGTATGGCGTCGACGGAATATCAATATTTTGCCTTTCCCTCGCGGTCCTGTTACGATGAGCGCAAAGGAGAAGACAATGCGCCCTCCACGGAATTTCGATGTATGAAATTCCTCTTCAGACAACGACAGAAGAGAAGGGATATCGGTATGAATACCACCAAACTACCGCGCGTCGCCCGACGTGCCCTCGGCGTCGCATTGGCATCGGCGCTGATGATGATCCCCTGCACGACCGGCATCGCAGCAGAAACCAGCGTCCCCCTCGACGCCGCGCACTTCCCCGACCCGGCGTTCCGTGCATTGGTTCAGCAACAAGATTCGGATAACGATGGGGTACTCAGCTCGGACGAGCTGCACAGCATATGGAAGATCGAAGGCGGCTGCTACTACGACGACACATGCGGAAACATCACATCCGCCGCCGGCATCGAATACTTTCCCAGTTTGACCGATCTGGATCTCGGCGGCAATCAACTGACGTCCTTGGATGTCAGCCACAACCCCCAGCTTGAACGCCTCTTCGTCAGTGATAACCAGCTGAAATCCATCGATCTCAGTCACAATCCCGCACTCGCTTATTTAACGCTGTCCGACAATCAATTCACGTCCATCGACATCAGCCACAATCCCGCGCTCTACGATCTGT
This sequence comes from Bifidobacterium choerinum, assembly GCF_002761235.1. Lineage (NCBI taxonomy): Bacteria > Bacillati > Actinomycetota > Actinomycetes > Bifidobacteriales > Bifidobacteriaceae > Bifidobacterium > Bifidobacterium choerinum. The sequence continues at coordinate 462,472 of NZ_CP018044.1, forward strand.
ATGCCGACGGCAACCAGCTCACCACTGTGGATGTGAGCAATCATGCGGCACTCGCCACATTGGATCTCCACAACAATCAGCTCACCCATGTGAATCTGGAAGGCACCCCTAAGCTTGATTATCTGGACATCGACAATAACTCCGTATTGTCGGTCGATCTCAGCCAGAACGCCGCGCTCAAATCATTGAGCATGGAAGCCAATCCATTGACTTCCATCGATCTCAGCCATAACACTGTGCTCGAATCATTGAGTTTGCCAAATAATCGGCTGACTTCCATCGATCTCAGCCATAACACCGCGCTCAATTATTTGAGTCTCAGCAATAATCAACTGACATCCGTGGATCTGCGTCATAACACCAACCTCATCGATTTGTATCTCGACAACAATCGGTTGCTGTGGCTCGGCGACGTCGCGAAATCCGTTCAATTCTCGGATTTCTCCAACCAGCAGTTCGGCCCCATAACCGACGCTTCGCTGGATCTGGCGAAGGCTGCGCCCGGCATTGACGTATCGCGCATCTCGGATGTGCAGGGCGGTACGCTTCAGGGCACCGTGCTGACGCCGACAAGCACCGATGGCCTCGTCACCTATGATTATCATTTCAGCGACGCGCAGATGCCGCTGGGCGTGCGCGTACAGTTTGAGGTGCCGTCGTTCACGGTTGCGTTCGATACGAATGGGGGATCCGGCAATACGGTGATCTCGGTCGTCTCCGGAGAGACGGTCAGCGCGCCGGATGCGCCGACGCGTGAGGGCTATACCTTCGACGGCTGGTACACGGCGAAGGACGGCGGCACCAAATATGACTTCTCGAAGCCAGTCACCGGCGATCTGACGTTGTATGCGCATTGGACCGCGAAGACGACGCCTGTCAAGATCACGTTCCGTGATGTGTCGTCGTCGACGCCGCATCATGAGGACATCCAGTGGTTGGCGGACAACGGGATCTCGACCGGTTGGAAGATGGCCGACGGCAGGTACGAGTTCCGTGGCATGAGCGCGGTCGTGCGTCAGGACATGGCGGCGTTCCTGCGTCGCGAGGCGGTCAAGCGCGGCATCGGCGACGCGAAGACGTGGAAGCCGACCAACGCTGATTGGAACACGTTCAAGGACGTCAACCGTGGCACGCCGCACGCCGAGGACATCCTGTGGCTCGCCCACGCCGGCATCTCCACCGGCTGGAAGGAGAAGGACGGATCGTCCACGTTCCGTGGCATGAGCCCGGTCGTACGCCAGGACATGGCCGCGTTCCTGCGCCGCTTGGCCAAGCTGGGCAAGAAGGACGGCGGCGTGACGCCGAAGTATGACTTCCGTGACGTGAAGTTCACCGATCCGGGCAAGACGCCACATGCCGACGACATCGCATGGCTGGCCGGCTCGGGCATCTCCGAGGGCTGGAAGGTCGGCAACGCACGCGAGTTCCGTGGCATGAGCCCGGTCGTCCGCCAGGACATGGCCGCCTTCCTGCACCGCCTGGACAACCAGCTCGCCAAGTAAGGCAGCCAGAATCCATGTGGTTCCGGCCCGACGACCAGGTTGCATGACTGAGGGGCGCAGTTCAACCCGAACTGCGCCTCTCAGTCGTTTCAACCCCCATTTCCGGAACGCAACCCTCCCCGCTCCGTCGACGGCGTCGACGAGCCGACCCACAAAACAGCCTGTTTCCGGGTCGGTTCGTCGACACGGCCGACAATCCGCCCCGTGGAACAGCCGAATTCCGGGGCGAATCGTCGACTGGCCCGACGAACTGACCCGCTACGGGGCGATCCGCCGATGGAGTCGACGAATCTACCCGTAAAACGGCCGGATTCCGGGTCGGTTCGTCGACATGGCCGACAATCCGGCCCGCGGAGCAACCAGGTTGTGGGCCGAAACGTCGACGGGGGCGACGAACCTACCCCGCGGAACAGGCCGCCACACGCCCGAGCCTGCACCCGCACCTCTCACGCCGGCAGCACGGATTCGATGATCTCCCTGCCGCGCAGCCGCTCAAGCCAATCCCGCGACACGTCGCCAGAGCCGCCATGATACTGTATCGCGGCCAGCCCTCCTGCGACGGCGGCTGTCGTATCGGTGTCTTCACCCAGATTGACGGCCGCACGCACACAGTCGGCGTAGCTGCCGGTCGTCGTCAGGCACCACAGGGCCGCAGGCAGCGTATGCAGCACATAGCCGGTCGAACGAATCGCCGAAACCGGCTGTTCCCAAATATCCGCATATCCGGCCGTTGACGCCGCCTCGCGCGGATCGGCGCCGTTGAGCAGGGCGCGCGCGGCATGCACATAGGCGACGCACGCGTCCATGCTCGTCGCATGCGCATGCGTGATCGCGGAGACGGCGCGCACCTCGTCGTCGGTGGCATCGGTGAACGCGAGTGGCAGGATGCGCATCAGCGAACCGTTGCCGTTGCTGCGTTCGCCGTCACGCCCGACGCCCCGCCGCAGCGCCTCGCGCACGGTGATGCCGCAGTCGAACACGTTGCCGTCGATTGCGTACATGCCGTCACACAGCCACATGACGAAGCGGCGGCGCATATCGTCCACATCGACCCGGCCGTCGTTCTGCCGCAGCGAATCGACGGTCGCCAACGTCATGCTCGTGTCGTCTGACCATGTGCCCGCCGGCTGCCGATGCGAGCCATAGCCGACCATATCCGTGCAGCGGAAGCCGCCGCGCGCCATGAACTCGTACGGCACACCCAGCGCGTCGCCGACGGCGACGCCGTAGATCGCCGGCCGCAGCAATGCCTGATGCTGAAACACCATTGCCCTCCCCGTTTCCCTATCTCCTCGCTGATTCGTTGCGACGATTCTACAACCCCGACGATTGCTGCGACAGCGGGGCGGCCCAATCCGTCGGCACCGCCGACGAACCCGCCCGCCAATCAGCCCATTTCCGTCCCGATCCGTCGGCACCTTCGACGAACCCACCCGCTGCGTCCTGGTCCGTCGGCGCGCCCTACGAACCCACCCGCCAATCGGCCTGTTTGCGTCCCGAACCGTCAGCCGCGTCTACGAACCTGACCGCACAGCCACGCCACCCGCTCCCACTCCCCCTGTGAACAATCGATGGAGAACGTGGACGTCCTCGCCTCACATACTGATACGTCTTCTACACTGGCACCGGTAGCATATTCGCGGATCAGGCCACCGCGGCGAGCGCGGCCGGATCCATATCAGCATACGTTGAATCAAATGAATCAGAAGGGAACACCCATGTCCGCCGACGCATTCCGTAAAACCATCGCGCTGCTCGCGAGCGCGGGCCTGCTGCTGTCGCTCGGCGCGTGTTCGGGATCGACGCCGTCCTCCGCCGAGGCGTCGAGTTCGGCGTCGTCGAGCGAGACGAAGCGTAACCAGTCCGTCTCCGACGACGGTTCGTCCGATGAGAAGCCGTCCGCGCAGGTGAGCAAGGAGCCGGATCTCAAGGTGCCTGAGGGCAGCGCCCTCGATGTGCTCGAGCAGCTGCCGGTCAAGGGCCGCGCGCCGAAGACCGGCTATGCGCGCGACCAGTTCGGCCCGGCATGGAGCGACGTCGATCATAACGGCTGCGACACGCGCAATGACATCCTCAACCGCGACATGTCCGACAAGACCTACAAGGCGAACACGCATGACTGCGTCGTCGCCACCGGCGTGCTCAACGATCCGTACACCGGCAAGCGCATAGATTTCACGCGCGGCCAGGACACGAGCACGGCCGTGCAGATCGACCATGTCGTCGCGCTGAGCAACGCGTGGCAGACCGGTGCGCAACAGCTGAGCGAGGCGACGCGCACGCAGTTCGCGAACGACCCGTACAATCTGCTCGCCGTGGACGGCCCGGCCAACCAGCAGAAGAGCGACGGCGACGCGGCGACGTGGCTGCCGGCGAACAAGTCGTTCCGCTGCGAATACGTCGCACGTCAGATCGGCGTCAAGAAGAAGTACGATCTGTGGGTGACGCAGGGCGAGCATGACGCGATGAAGAACGTGCTGTCGAGCTGCCCGACGCAGCAGGTGCCGACCGATGGCGGCGTCGTCACGCCGATTGAGGTGCAGGAGTCGCCGGAACCGGCACAGACCCAGGAACCGGCACCCGCGCCGGCGCAGACGCAAGAGCCCACACCCGCGCCGGCGCAGCAGGACGAGAACGTCTATTACAAGAACTGCGCGGCCGTGCGCGCCGCCGGCAAGGCGCCGCTGCACCGCAGCGACCCCGGCTATGCGCCGAAGCTCGACCGCGACGGCGACGGCATCGCCTGCGAGTGATGCGCGTCCGCGGCATGGCGCGGCACGAACGTTTGCGACGCAGGCAATAGCGCGCACAGTGGCACATCGGACGGGTGGATGTCAGGCGACGACGTCCACCCGTTCGCGTTCGTCGGCCGGATGCGCAGCCGCGACCTCACCGATTGCCGTCTCGATTGCCACGTGAGCCATCGCACCTTCGGCGACTTCGGCACCGCCATCCATCCGCGCGGTTACGGCGTCCGGCGGCGCAACGTCGTTTCGCGTGCCGCCGTTTCGCGCATCACCATGCTTCCGCACGTCACCGCCGGCCCGCACATCCTCATCCGGCTTCGCATCGCCGACGTCCTGCGGTTGGAACAGTGGAATCGTCATCTCGCAGTAAGCCTGCACGTCGAGCTGCATCAGCGCGGCGGCGGCATCGGCGCGGTAGCGGTCGTCGCCGCGGTCGATGCGGTCCAGCACGACGAGCGCGAGGTCTGCGCCGACGTCGCAGTACAGCCGCCACGCCTGCGTGCGCGAACGGTAGCCGCCGCGGTTCATCTGCGCCCATTGCGGCTCGTGCGAGTCGGACAACGCGATCGGCATCAGCAGCAGCGTCATCGTGTCGACCATCTTCGCCACGGTGCGCAGGCGTGCGACGCCCGCTTCGAAACGCTGCACGTCGCGCGTCTCGAAGCCTTCGACGAGGTCGGCGGACAATGACGTCCCGACGAGCGAACGCGCCACGTCGCGCAGATACACCGGATTCTCCCACAGCTTCATGCGCGGATACTCCTGCGTCTGCATGACCTCGGCGAGCACGGCGTCGGCCTTCGGCACGTCGCGGTCCCACAATGCGCGGTAGGAGACGACGAGCCGGTGCGCGTCGTACAGATACCGCCGGTCCATCGCCGCCGTCGCCTCGGTGTGGTTGGCCGGGTCGAGCTGCGGCAGATCCCAGTGCCGCTGCACGGCGCGCGCATAGTAGATGTCGGCCTGCACGCGCAGATGCCGCACATAGGCGAGCACACGGCCCATGCGACGGTCGGGGGCGACGCCCTGCAGCAGCAGATTCGGGTCCTGACGCAGCAGACTGACGCCGAACTTCGGGTCGGACAGCATCAGCGACGCGATGTTGTTGCATTCGTCGATCGGCGTACCCCAGCGCAGCAGGCAGTACGCGGTGAGCCGATATGCCTGCTTGCGGTATTCGTCGATGTCCTCGAGACGCTGCTTGCGCGTGCCGTAGTGGTGCGCCGCGTCGGAACTGACCCAACGGTGCATCTGGATGCGGCTCATCGGACGGATCGTCATCGGCATCATCGGACTCGGCTTGCCGAGCAGTTTCGCCGACGACGCATCGGCGATGAGGCCGTGCAGCCAGACGGCCAGTCCGTTGCGCCGCACGCAGCGCGCCGCCTGCATCATGAACGCGCGCGCCGTGTCGACGACGGCGTCGTCGAAGGCGAGCGATGCGACGCCGATCAGCGACGCCCAGCAGGTGCCGCCGAACAGTTCCGCCGCGAGCTCGAGGATGCGCGAATCCACCTTTCCTTCGCTGTTGCGCATCCGTTCGCGCACGCCGCCGCGTTCATCGCGCGATTGGCCGTCGGCGCCGACGACGTCGCCCGCAGCGGCCGCCGTGCCCGCCGCAGCGACGTCGGCGATCTTCGCAAGGCCGTCACAACGATGTTCCGGATGCTGGATCGGGTTGGCGTCGTCGTCGATGCCGTCGAACGACAGCGCCGACGATGCGACGACCTGTTCGAAGCGTGAGGACAGCGCGGCGAGCGTCGCCAGAAACGCCTCGGAATCGAAGGTGTAGGTATCGCGCATGGGTGCTCCTTACCGCCGCGGAATGCGGCTGCCACACCGTCGGCGGCCATCGCCGACGTCCCTGCCCACCCTCGCATGGCGCCGCCGCGCGCCGCCAACAGCATCGGAAAAACTGTGGATAAGTGGAGAACGGGCGTGTCATCCACAATGCGCCGACGAATGTGGATAACCGGTGTCCGCGGCGACGACCGAGCACGCCACGGCACGTCGCAACGCAACACGTCATGACACGCCACGACGGCGCGCTCGGATGTGACGGCGACTGTCGGTTCGCCGCGACGCTCACCGTGCGCGAAGCCGTGGCCATTCAGGCATCGTTCAGACCGCCTTGCTAGATACAATCACGGTAGTGAACGTGCGCGATCCCCGGAACGCGCACATCGGGAACAATCAACGGGAGACAACGGATGTTCGTTGCGAAGAACGCATGGTCCGCGCTGCGCCGTCACCCTTGGAGGACCGTACTGACGATCGTCGTCAGCCTGCTGGTCACCCTCTGGTCGGCCTTCGGCGTGGCCGTGCTGCACGAGTACGACGAAGCGCATGGCGCGCGCTACGACCAATTGACGCCGCTCGGCGTCTTCACGCCAAGCGACCTGAGCAAGGCGCGGGCGCAGGGCGACAACGCCGATTCGACGAAGAACTACATGACGTGGGACGACTACAACGGCATCGGCGCCGCCGCCAACGAGAAGAACGCGACCTTCGGCTACACGCTCATCGACTCGGTGCCGGTGCGCGGCGGCGACAAGCTCAAGCCGGTCGCCGGCGCGCAGCAGCCGGATGCAGGCGCCGACGAGACCGGCGGCGACTTCACGCTCCAGTCCTTCCTCAGCGAGCAGGCCGTCCCGGCGAACAGCTACGGCACCTACCGGATCGTGGACGGCAAGGGTCTCGGCTACGAGGACGTCACCCGGCACGACCTCATCATGTCGAAGGCGCTCGCCGACAAGAACGGCATCAAGGTCGGCGACGAGGTCACGCTCGGCAACGCGAAGGACGCGAAGACGACCTACACGTACACGGTGTGCGGCCTGTACGAGTACACGGCACCGGCCGAGGGCGCCGCGCCCTTCGCGAAGGACGTGCCGGACAACGTGCTCTACACAACCTACTATTCCTTCGCCGCCGACGACCTCGACCCGCTCGATGCCTCCGGCTGGCAGCGCCCCGACGTCAACGTCGTCTTCATGTTCCAGGGCGTCGAGCAGTACGAGGCCTTCAAGCAGGCGGTCAAGGACGTCAAACTACCGAGCGGCTACCGGCTCTCCTCTCCGACGATCGACCAGTACGAGCGTTCGCTCGAGCCGCTCGACTCGCTCGCCTCGACCATGCGGCTGACGCTGATCCTGCTGTGGTCGATCGGCGGCGCGCTGCTGCTCGCGCTCACGCTGCTGCAGGCGCTGCCGCGGCGCGAGGAGATCGGCTTCGCGCTGCAGGTGGGCGTCACGAAGGGGCGCCTCGCATGGCAGTTCATGAACGAGATCCTGTGGCCGACGCTGCTCGGCGCCGCGATCGGCCTGATCATCGGCTGCTGCACGGCGAATCCGCTCGCCGGCAACTTCGTCGACGGCCACAGCTTCACGCTTCCGGCCGCGCTCGTGTGGAACCTCATCTGGATAAGCGCCGCCGGCTGCCTTGTGCTCGCGGCGATCGCCGGCGTGCGCGTCGCCGCGTTCCCGACCGCGCAGCTGTTCGCGTCGCCGTATCTTGCGCATGACGACGCGAAGGCCTCCGAAAACGACACGGACGAAGGCGACGACGACGCGATCGGCCACAGCGATACGGACGACGAGGCGGAGTCGACGAAGGACGCGGAGTCGACAGCGGACACGACATCGACGACGGATGCAACGTCGACGAAGAAGGAGCAGGCATGACCGACGAACATACGACGACGCCGGCGCAGGACGCCGACGAGGCTGTGACGGATACCGCCGCGACGCCGACCGCCGACGATGCGACAACCACCCCAGCCGATGCGATGCCGACCGATGACAACACGGCGGCCGCATCTTCCGACGCGACTGCGGTCACTGACACGGATGCCGCCTGCGCAACCGAGGCCTCCGCGACCGACCCGACCGCGGTCTCCGACGACGCGCTCAGCGTCACCTACACGATCGACTACGACGACGCGCCGAGCATCGCGATCGACGGCACAAGCGGCGTCGAGGAACTCGCCGAGGACCTCGCCGCCTCCCCCGACGACGATGCAGACGACAACGACGCCACCACCGACGATGCAGACGCCGGCACCGCCGACGACGCGACCGACGGCGACGCGGCGACGCTGTCCGCATCGGTGTCGGCGACGCTCGACCAGGAGATCCGTCACGGCTCGCGCGACGCCGACGACGCCGTGTTCCGCGCTTACCCGATGCTCGCCTTCGACGGCGTCGGCGTCGACGACCGCAAGACCGGCGAACACATCTGGGACGATCTGACGCTGCGCTGCGAGGCCGGCCGCAGCTACGCCATCCTCGTGGACCGTGACGACGACCGCCGCCACAACACGCTCGTCGCGATGCTCACCGGCTTCCTGACACCGACGCGCGGCCGCGTGCTCACGAAGACGACGTCCTTCGCCGAACTCAGCCCGCTCGAACTGCGCGGGCACCGCATCGGCGCGATCCTCGCGATGTGGCCGCTGCGCCTCGAGCTGAGCGCCGCCGACAACCTCATCTACACGATGGACGCGTCCGGCCGCAACTTCCTCAAGCCGATCCCGGTCGTCGCGCAGGACCTGCTGCGCGCGGTCGGCTTCGGCGCCGCGGACACCGACGACGCCGGCGACTGCGCTGATGACGCCGCCGCGATCGAAACAGCCGACCGTTCGCGCACCCGTGTACGCGATCTCGACGCCGTCGACGCGGCGCGCGTGGCCGTCGCCCGCGCGATCGCGAACGATCCGGACATCGTCATCGCCGACGAGCCGACGGCCAGGCTCGACGACGCGGACGCGGCGACGATCCTCGATCTGCTTCGTGCGCAACTGCACACGGACGCGAAGGCGCGCACCGTCATCGTCGTCACCGCCGACCCGCAGGTCGCCGCCCACCTCGACGAGACGATCGATCTGCGCTGAGCGGCGCGACACGGCGTCGCCATGACGGCGAGAATTGCCCGGAGGATCCTCCGCGATCCTCCGGGCAATTCGTATATCACGGCGTCGCGCCGCCCAGACAGCCGCCGCGCTCAGGTCAGCTTCTGATGGTAGTGCGCGGCGAGTTCGGCGACCGGCGGCTCACCATATTTGCGCACGAGCCCGAGCCATTCGTCGCGGTTGGCTTCGCCGAAGCGCGCCGCCTTGCGCGCGTAGGTCGCGGCCGTCAGGAAACGCGGCGGCATCGATTTGCTGTTGTATTTGTCGGCGACCATGACGATCTCCTGTTCGAGGTTGACCGGCACGTAGTCGTCCGGCGGCAGCGGCAGATGCTGCCGTTCGACCGCCTCCCTGGTGAGCCCGACGCCGGTGTGGTTGCGCGCGAACTGCGCGATCGACTCGTCGACGCCTTCGTCGAGCAGCAGCCGGTAGCCGAGCAGTCCGTGTTCGATGTAGTTGTCGCCGAACTTGAGCGGACCGCCGTCCGCGCCGTTCTCCCGGAGCACCAGATAGGTGCCGATGTCATGCACCATCGCGCCGCGCACCGCCGTGTCGACGTCGATGTACCGCGGCGGCACGAGGCCGCCGGCGATGCCGTCGGTCGGCGGCACGTCGGTCTGTTCGGCGCGCGCGTCAGGCAACGTGCAGCGGCGCATGAACAACGCGTTCTGCCGATGCGCGAGGCGGCGCGTGATGTCGGCGACGATGACGCAATGGGTGTGGATGAGATCGTATGCGGCCTGCGACGGCGCGACCTTGCGGTGTAGCGCGTCGATCTGCTCAAGTGTGGGAATCGTTCCGGTCATACCGCCATCGTAGCGCCGCAGGCGCATTATCCCGGTGGAACGACGTTCAGATCGAACGGATGCGGTAGGCGCCGGTGCGGTTGGACGCGACGATCATCCGGTTGTTGCCGAGCTCGCGCCAGCCTTCCGACTCCGGCTGCGCATAGCCGGAGCTCGTCACGACGACGCCGCGCATCGCAGCGCCGTCCACCGTGCCGCCGAGGTCGCGGTAGCGCAGCACCGCGTAGTCCTCGGCTTCGTCGGCGCGCCCATGGCGCGCGTAGACGTCCACGACGCCTTGGCGTGTCGGCTTGCCGCTCTCGGCGCGCAACGCGATGAACGTGTCCTTGCTTTGGATCATGCAGTTGTAGCTGCTGTCCGGATACGCGGCGCGCAGCTCCTTGACGGCCTGCGCGAGCGCCTCCTCGAGTTCGTAGCCGACGCCCAGGTATTGCAGCGCCGTCGCGAAGTAGATCGCCGAGTCGGAACGGCCGCCGGTCTCCTGCACGAGGCTGTGGTCGATCGGATACGAACGGTTCGCCGTGATGTTGCGGCCCTGCGCGTCGGAGATGTCGCCGTTGTGGATGAAGCTCAGCCCGTTCGCGAAGAACGGATGCTGGTTTTCGAGGATGAGCGGCAGGTTGGAGCTGGCGAGCCGCAGATGGAACAGCGCGCTGCGTGCGCCGACTGACGCCAGTTCGTCGAAGATCGGGTCGTAGTGGGCGGCGATCGTGTTGCGGTACAGCGCCGATCCGGTCTCCGGGGACGGCGCGCCGCCGTCGGTCACATGCGCCGCGGCCGCCGGTTCGGTGATGAGCGCGGCGCCCCAGCCGTCATTGTGGATGACGCTCAGATCGCGGAACGCGGCGCACTCGCGCATGCCAAGCACCTGATGAAGGCTCGCGTTGACATCGTTCGTGGCGTATCCAAGCAATCTGCACATGAGACGTTACTGTAACCGCTGTCTGTTGCCGATGCGCGCTTTTCTCGCATTTTCGCTATTGATCGTACTTCTAGCGGCCTCAAAACCGCCCGGGGGACGCCGTTGCGGCCGGTGTCGGCGGCCGGACCTGCCGGCCGCCGACACGCCGTCGCGGACGTCACATGATGCGCTTGAGGCGCGGCGGGCGCACCGTGGACAGGAAGAGCGGCTGCACCTCGGTGACCGGGTCGTACGGCGCCAGGCCGAACCATTTGATCGGCGAGCCGGCCACATGACGGATCGCGTACTTGACGCGCAGCGCCATCGCCCCGCCGGATGACACCTTCGATTCGGGCATGAGCTCCTTATGGATCAGCACGTAACGGATCGGTCCGATCTCGGGATCGGCATCCACCTTCGGATAGTGCGTCGTCTGCTTCGGCAGTTCGCCCGAGCGCAGCAGGTCGTGCATGATCTGATGCAGGTACGCCGGGATCGACTGCGAGACCTTGAAGCCGAGGCGCATGCGCACACGGAACACGTAATCGGTGCCGAAGGTCTCCACCGAGTATTCGCGCGTGAACGGCTCGTCGGCGGTCTCCACGGAGACGGCCCACCATGCGCGCGCTCGCTTCGGGTGGTTCGCGAAGATCGAGAAGAAGATGTCCGTGTCGAAGCGGCACATCTCCTGATCGCTCGTCAGGTAGACGATGTTGTCCGAATAGTACGGCACCGTCGCGTCCTCATGCAGCCGTTGGAGCACCGGAAGGCATTCCTTGGGGCTCATATGGCGCCGCTGCGCGCGTTCGAGCATCGTGCCCTGGTCCCATGTGTACATGACGCCGAGGATCGCGAGCATGAGCATCATCGTGAACCAGCCGCCGTGCAGGAACTTCGCCATCGACGCGACGAAGAACATGACCATGATCGACGGGAACACGATCGCGAACAGCACGGCCGCGAACCGGGAGCGCAGATGCCACAGATAGACGGTCACGAGCACCGAGGTCATGATCATCGTGACGGTGAGCGCCAGACCGTAGGCGGCGGCGATGTGTTCGGAATCATGGAAGATCAGCAGCACGGACACCGTCGAGACGCACAGCACGGCGTTGATCATCGGAATGTACAGCTGCCCGCGCGTACGCGACGGATAGCGCACCTGCATATGCGGCATCCAGTTGAGGCCGGTCGCCTCCGAGACGATCGTGAACGCGCCGGAGATGAGCGCCTGCGAGGCGATGATGCCGGCGACCACCGAAAGCACGACGGCCACGCCGCGCACGCCCGGCGTCATCATCGCGAAGAACGGGTTCGGCACCGACTTCATGTAGGCGGCGTCACCGGCATGGTCCATGATCCACGCGCCCTGGCCGAAATAGCACAGCACGAGGGAGAGGTTGACGAAAGGCCACGTCAGGTAGATGTTGCCGCGCCCCACATGGCCCATGTCCGAGTACAGCGCCTCGGCGCCGGTGATGGACAGGAAGACGGTGCCCATCAGCGCGATGCCGGCGACGTTCTGCCCGCTGAACAGGAACGCGACGCCATGCACCGGGTTGAGCGCGCGCAGCACGCTCCAGTCGTTGGACATGTTCACCAGTCCCACGACGCCGATGAACAGGAACCAGACGAGCACGATCGAACCGAAGACGCGGCCGATGCTCTCGGTGCCGCGCGACTGGACCGCGAACACACACACCAGGATGACGAGGGCGATCATCTCGGTGAGCCCGGTGTTCTCCTCGAAGAGCCGTTCCAGCCCCGGCAGCGTCGTCAGGCCTTCGACGGCCGAGCTGATCGACATCGCCGGCGTGAGCACCGAATCCGCCAGGAACGCGGCGCCGCCGATCATCGCCGGCACGGCGAGCCATTTGCCGTAGCGGCGCAGGCGCGAATAGAGCGCGAGGATGCCTCCTTCGCCGTGGTTGTCCGCGCGCATGCAGATGAGCACGTATTCGACCGTCGTGACGAGCGTCATCGACCAGAACACGAGCGACAGCATGCCGATGACCGATCCGTCGGTCGTGTTCGCCATGCCTCCGCGCCCGTAGAGGAAGGTCTGCATCGTGTAGAGCGGCGACGTGCCGATGTCGCCGTACACGACGCCGAGCGCGACGAGCGCCATAGCGAGCGAGACCTTGTCGGGGCTCGATTGGAGTTTGCGCCATGCACGTCCGATGGGGCCCGACGTGCTCGTCGATTCCAGACGCTCGGCCTGCGCCTGCTTGAGCCTGTGCTCCTTGAGGATCTCCTCGCGCTCCTGCTTGGTCAGCACCTTGTGCGAGACCTTCGGAGCCTTCGTATACTGCGCGGCGCGCTTGAGCAGCGTGTCCTCGCCGTTGTCATCCGGCCTTTCAGCCATCACGGTTCCTTTCACGAGCAGGATCCAGCCGCCCGCATCACCGGGTTCGCCCCGTCCTTGCTCGCATTCCTTCAGCCGCGCGGATCCGCACTTGCAAAATATGCAATAGGGAACGATATCGCGCCGCGCCGGCGCCCCAACACTACCTTTGCTTACAGCACACCGGCGCCCGTACGGTCCACGGCGACGCCTACAATCCGCCGCCGGCGCCGCCGCGCACCGATGCGCGGGACACGGCGCACGGCGACGCGCCGCCGTTGTTCAGACGCCGTATACCTCGCGGGTCGTGGCCCGCGTCGCCCTCGCGACGTCCTCGACCGACATCTGCAGATATCGGGCAAGGGAATGCAATGTGTATGGAATCATATACGGCGCATTCGTCCTTCCGCGATACGGCATCGGCGTCAGATACGGCGCGTCCGTCTCGACCATGACGTGGTCGAGGCCCACGATCCTCGCCGATTCGCGGATGCCGTCGTTGCCTTTGTAGCTCGACGTGCCGGAAAGCGACAGATACCATCCGTGTTCGCGCGCGATCCTCGCCATCTCGGCGTCGCCCGAATAGCTGTGGAAGACGGTCCTGCGCGGCGCGCCGTCGGCAAGCAGCGTTTCGATGACGTCGCGGTGCGCGTCGCGGTCATGGATCTGCATCGGCAGGTCGAGTTCCTTCGCGAGCGCGATATGCGCGCGGAACGCGTCGCGCTGCAGCTCCTTCGCGCTTTCGCCGGTACGGAACAGATCCATGCCGGTTTCGCCGATCGCGACGACCTGCTTCGGATAGGCTACGGCGATGCGGTGCACTTCGGCGATCGCGTCGTCGATGCCGACATCGTGCCACGGCTTGTAACGCACCGGCAGCCCGTCCGGACCGGGCGCGCCGCGGTGGCCGTGGAGCACCGATTCGTTCGGATGGATCGCGATGGCCGCATGCACGCTGCCCGGGTGTTCCCTCGCCATGTCGACGGCCGTCATCAGGTCCGGCAGTTCGCAGCCGCAGTCGATGACGCCTTCGACGCCGACGTCGGCCGCCTGGCGCAGCAGTTCGTCGACGCTGTAGACGGGCACCGGATCCTGCCCGCGCTCCTGCGCCTCGTGGCTCATCGCCTCGGAAAACGGCACGACCGATGCGACGTGCGTGTGGTTGTCGACGACCCGCGCGTCCGCGGGCAATGCCTCGGGCGCCGGCGCCCAGTTGCGGTCACGGTGCTTCCTGCTCATGCCTTCTCGGCCTCCTTCGCCGCGTCGGCGTCGTCGCCGTAGGTCACCGCGAAGATGCGCGCCGACGGCACGTCCAGGTTCGCGGCCGTCAGACACACCGTCTGCGGATCGACCTGTTCAATCGTCCATGGCTGTGCGTTCGGCGCATGCTCCGGATGTGCCGGGTCGGGGAAGACCTGCGTGATATGCGCGCCTTCGCCAAGTGTCAGATACATCGATTCGACGCCGCTGCGCCGCCACACGGCAAGGTATTCACAGTGGCCGTGGTCGTCGATGATATCGGCGACATCGGGGAACAGGTCCTTCGAGATCCGTGCATCGTGCCGTAGCCCATAGGCGAGCCACGAGTCCTTGAATCCGGGCAGCTCGTAAGGCCACCACGGCATCAGACGGCCTTGTTCGTCGAGCACCGCGCGATGCAGGGTGACGGCGTCGCGCACGAGCGTGAGGCGCATCGGGTCCATGCGGTTGATGAAGCCGGACAGGTACAGACGTCCGAGGATGCCTGCGGTCAGCGTGAAGACGGCGGTCTCGTCGTCCATCTCCTCCTGCGCGTAGCCCCAGTTGCCCTGCTGTTCGGGCAGCACCGTCATACCGGCGCCGGCGGCGATCGCCGCGTAGACGAGCGGATCGGCCTGATCGGAGGTCGACTGCAGGTCGAGCCTGCCGAGCATCGCGTAGTCGGCGCGCATCGCGCCGGATCCGCAGTTCTCGATGATGACGTCGGGGTGGCGGCGGCGCACGTCGTCGATCCAGTCCTGCACGGCGCGGCAATGCTCGAGCAGTCCCTCGCCGACCGAGTCGACGTTCACGTCGGTGCCGACGCCGGGCGTCGTGTTGTAGTCGAATTTGAAGTAGCCGATGCCGAATTCGTCGATGAGCCGGTCGACGGCGGCGCTCGCATGGTCGCGCGCGGCCTGCGAGCGGAAGTCGAGATGGTAGCGTCCCTGATCGGCGATGCGGCGGCCGTGGCGGCAGAAGAACGCGTCGTCGGGCAGCTCCTTGGCGAGTGGCGAACGCACGCCGACGACCTCCGGTTCGAGCCACAGGCCGGCGATCATGCCGTGGGCCTGGATGTCGTGGATGAGACCGGCGAGGCGCATCGTGCCGAAACGGTCGCAGGAGGGCTGCCATTCGCCGACCATGTCCCACCAGCCGCCGTCCTCGTCGTCGTACCAGCCGGCGTCGATGCAGAAGACGTCGGCGCCGACCTTCGAGGCGCCTTCGACGAGCGGCAGCTCCTTCTCGATCGTCGGGTCGCCCCACAGCGTGTTCATATAGTCGTTGTAGACGACGCGCAGCAGCGAGTCGTCGAAGACGTCGGAACGGCCCTGAATGGCCGCGTGGTGGCGGCGCAGCGCGCGGCGGTGCACCGTCATCTCGGCGACGGCGCGCTGCCAGTCGCCGCCGCAGATCGCGAAGGAGACGGGCACCGAGACGAAGTCATTGCCATCGCCGAGCATCGTGAACCACTGATGGTCGCGGTATTCGGGGCCGTAGGCGCTCACGCGGATGCCGGGGTCGTCCTCGCCGATCTCCCATTCCCATGCGCCGTTGTGCTCGATCTGCCACATGAAGGAGAACGGACGGGCGCCCGCGTCCTCGCTGTAGCCTTCGACGATGCCGGCCGGCTGGTATTCGCCGGTCGACCACGTCGACGACGAGCTGCGCGCGAACCGCGCCGACGACATGCCCGGATTGATCTGCTGGTCGCGGTCGCGCAGCGGCGTCGAGCGCAGCGGCTGGCAGCTCCACGCATTCTCGAGGTCCCAGGAGCTTTCGCCGGAGTAGATGAGCGTCTGCGCGTCGTCGAGACGGGCGGCCGCGAGCGGCAGCGTCACGTTCATCGACGAGACGGCCTCGACCGGGTATTCGTCGTCGTCGTGCAGCATCGTGTAGGTGCGCACGGCACTCAGGCCGGTGCGCGTCTTGAAGACGGAGATGACGAGCGGGCCGTCGCCGTTCGGGTCGCGCTGCACGATCGCGAGCGCGTCCATCGGCTTGGCGTTCGGGCCGCTGCGCATGCTTTCGTCCATCGGCGGCGAGACGAGCACCGCCTTGACGAAGCGCAGTTTGAGGCCGGCGGCCGATGCGGCGAGCTGCAGACGGTTGTCGCCGCCGCCGTCGACCGACGAGCGCAGTTCGACGATCGGCTGCGCGTCGGGCTCGCCCGGAATGTTCGCGTCCACCTGGCGCATGCCGCGTCCCGACAGGCCGACGAGCCGCACCGGCGCGTCCGCCGACGCCTCGAACACCATCGTGACGACGCCGTTGCCCCAGACGAACCTTCCGGATGCGTCGGGAATCAGACGACCCGCGATGCGTTCCTCGCCACCCAGCATTCGCTCCACTACGCCAGTCATCGCCGTCGCCTTCCTCGTCTTCTTCCTCGTTCAAGCGCATGGCCAAGGTCGTCATGGCCGGCCATCCTCGTCCATTCCATTATGCACATGCGTTGTTTACGTCTGACCATGCTGTGCCACGCGAGGAAAACGCGGGGGAAGCACGACCACTTTCGCCGCGCCGACGCCCTCAGACCGCCACCGACACGCCGGCGCCGGCGCCGGTTTGCTTAAGTTCCTACAGCTGTCAATAATGCAGGATGACCGTTACCGCCGAATGCACCATCCATCCGTGCCGGTGAACCACAGCGCACAGGAGCTATGAACACCACCGATGTACGTCGATCCGAAACACAACGAGCACGCCGGCAACCTCCGCTGGCTCATGGCCTACTGCAAGCCCGACCTGCCGCGCGCCGTCGGCGGCCTGACGCTGTACGCCGTCAGCGCGGCGATGGCGCTGGTCACGCCGCTGATCTCGGCGCGCATCGTCGACCAGGTCATCGAACAGCATCAGCTGCAGCTGCTCGCCAAGCTATGCATCCTGATGATCGTCGTCACAGTCGTGCGCGACGCCGCCTACTACGGCAACGCGATGTGGATGGAGCGCTTCGGGCAGAACACCGTCTTCCGTCTCGTCAGCGACGAATACGAGAAGCTGCACACGCTCGACTTCAACTACTTCAACCACACGCGCACCGGCGACATCATGAGCCGCATGACGTCGGACACCGACGCGATCCGCCATCTGCTCAGCTGGGTGAGCTATCAGGCGATCAACTGCGTCGTCATGTTCGTCGGTGCGCTCGTCATGATGACGTCGATCGACTGGCGGCTCGCGTTGGCGCTCGCCTGCGTCACGCCGTTCCTGTTCGTGCTCACGCGCAAGCTGTCGCAGCATGCGAAGCCGCTGTTCCTCGCGATCCGCAATTCGCTCGCATCGATGAATTCGATGGTCGAGGAGAACATCGAAGGCAACCGCGTCGTCAAGGCCTTCGTCCGCGAGGACTACGAGACGGAGAAGTTCGACGAACGCAACGACGACTACATGGAGCGCAACATGGACATGGCGCGCAACACGCGCCGCTACATGCCGTGGCTCGACGGCCTCGGCTTCTCGCTGCAGCTGATCACGATCGCGCTCGGCGGCTTCCTCGTGCTCAAGGGCAACATGACGCTCGGCGGCCTCGTCGCCTTCAACTCGTATCTGTGGATGATCGACTCCCCGATCCGCCAGTCCGGCTGGCTCGTCAACAACTGGCAGCGCTTCAACGCCTCCTGCGTCAAGATCCGCCGTCTGCTCACGGCGACGCCGCGCATCCGGGAGCCGCAGCCCGCCGACCACGATGACGCGTCCGTTGCGTCCGTTGCGCCCGTCGCGTCCGCCGAACGTACGACGACGCGCATGGCGGCGATGCCCGACCATATCGACGGCGCGATCCGCTTCGAACACGTCGACTTCGCGTTCCCCGACGACCCGGAGACGCCGATCCTGACCGACATCGACTTCGCGATCCCGGCCGGCGCGCGCCTCGGCATCCTCGGCGAGACCGGCGCCGGCAAATCGACGCTCGTCAACATGATCGCGCGCTTCTACGACCCGACGCGCGGGCGCGTCCTCATCGACGGCGTCGACGCGCGCGATTGGCCGCTGCGCACATTGCGCTCGCAGGTGAGCGTCGTCGCGCAGGACACGTTCCTGTTCTCCGACACGATCGGCGGCAACATCAGCTTCGGCGTCGACGGCGCGCACACGCCGTCGCCCGAGTACATCCGGCACATCGCGTTCATCGCCGGCGCCGACGACTTCATCGAGCGGATGCCCGAAGGCTACGACACCGTCGTCGGCGAGCGCGGCGTCGGCCTGTCCGGCGGTCAGAAGCAGCGGCTGAGCCTCGCGCGCGCGATCGCCGACGACCCGTCGATCCTGATCATGGACGATACGACGAGCGCCGTCGACATGGAGACGGAGGCGAAGATCCGGCAGCATCTCAACGAACTCGACGGCGACAAGACGATCGTGACGATCGCGCACCGCATCTCGTCGATCAAGGACAGCGACCTCATCCTCGTGCTCGAGCATGGCCACATCGTCGAACGCGGCACCCATGAGGAACTCGTCGCCAAGCACGGCAGATACTGGGCGATCTACCACAAGCAGCTCGGCGCGCAGTCCGGGCAGGCGCAGGGATATGCGACCGACGACGGGACGGACGCGCGCTGAGCGCGGCGAACGCAGAGAGGAGGAGACACGATGGCGAAACGCAACACCTTCCGCGAGGACGAGGAACTCGAGGAGCAGATCAATCTCGGCGACCTCAGGCGCATCACCGTCTACATGAAGCCGTACCGCGCGCGCATCGCGAAGATCGTGGCCGTCGTCATGTCGATGAGCTGCATCGCCGTGAGCGTGCCGTATCTGACGAAGGTCGTCATCGACGACGTGCTGCCGCACGGCAACTACGCGCTGCTCGGCTGGATATCGCTGCTCATGCTCGCATTGATCGTGCTGTACGAGATCGGGCTGCGCTACCGCACGCTGGAGATCACGCGCGTCGGGCAGCTCATGCTCAAGGACATGCGCCGCGACCTGTTCACGCATATCCAGACGCTGCCGTTCAGCTATTTCGATTCGCGGCCGCATGGCAAGATCCTGATCCGCGTCGTCAACTACGTCAACACGTTGTCGGACACGCTCAGCTCGGGGCTGATCAACGTCATCTCCGACGTGTTCACCTTCGTCATCACGCTGGTCATCATGTTCGTCATCGACTGGAAGCTCGCATTGTGGAGCCTCGTGCTGTTCCCGCTGCTGATCGTCGTCGTGCGCGTGCTGCAGCACTTCCAGCGCAAGGCGTACCAGAACCTGTCCAACAAGCAGAGCAATCTCAACGCCTTCATCCACGAGTCGATCGCCGGCGTCAAGACGACGCAGACCTTCGCGCGCGAACAGGAGCAGTACCGCACGTTCCAGGAGCAGCAGGGCGCGGTGCGCACGGCGTGGATGCGCTCGGTGCATCTGCAGTTCCTGATGTGGCCGAGCATCGAGATCATCTCGATGAGCACGATGGCGCTGCTGTACTACGTCGGCATCATGCACGTCGCCGGCGTCGCGGCGACGACCGGCACGTTGATCGCGTTCATCGGCTATGCGAACAACTTCTGGAATCCGGTCATCAACATCGGCAACTTCTACAACCAGCTGGTCACCTGCTCGGCGTATCTCGAACGCATCTTCGAGACGATGGACGTGCAGCCGGAGATCACCGATGCGTCCGACGCGGTCGAGCTGCCGCCGGTGCATGGGCAGGTCGATTTCAACGACGTCGTGTTCCGCTACGAACCGGACGGCAGGAACATCCTCAACCTCGTCGACCTGCACGTCTCCCCCGGGCAGACGGTCGCGCTCGTCGGCCCGACCGGCGCCGGCAAGACGACGATCATCAACCTGCTGTCGCGCTTCTACGACGTCGCCGATGGATCGGTGACGGTCGACGGGCACGACGTGCGCGACGTGACGCTCACGTCGCTGCGCCGGCAGATGGGCGTCATGCTGCAGGACACGTTCATCTTCTCCGGCGCGATCCGAGACAACATCCGCTACGGGCGGCTCGACGCGACCGACGAGGAGATCGAGCGCGCCGCGAAGGCCGTGCACGCGCATGACTTCATCATGCATCTGCCGGACGGCTACGACACGGTCGTCGAGGAGCGCGGCGCGACATTGTCGATGGGACAGCGCCAGCTCATCGCCTTCGCGCGCGTGCTGCTCGCCGACCCGAGGATCCTGATCCTCGACGAGGCGACGAGCAACATCGACACGAAGACCGAGGAGGCGCTGCAGGCGGGACTCGACCATCTGCTCGTCGGGCGCACGAGCTTCATCATCGCGCACCGCCTGAGCACGATCGAGAACGCCGATGTCATCTGCTTCATCGACCACGGGCAGCTCGTCGAGCAGGGCACGCACGACGAGCTGATGGCGAGGCGCGGCCACTACTGGCGCCTCGTCGAATCGCAGTACGCGATGATCACCGACGCGATCGAATAGTCGGGCAGGTCGGACGGTGCGGGAAGAAAAAGGAAAAGAAAAAGCCGGCGGAGAGAAGGCCGCCGGCATTTCAATAGAGAGAAGAGAGAAGAAGGGTTCAGTTATGGGGTTCTGGAAGGAACCTCGTCGGCGAGCCTGTGGCGATCGCTGACAGGATTCATATAACCATCCGTTGCTGAGTGCGACGCTACGATTTTCTGAAAATTCCCTGAAAAACAGGCGCGGAACGGGAGAATCGGCCGGCGGCGCGCATGTGCACAGCCGACCTCAATGTCGCCAAAACGGCGCCATTCCAACGATTGTCCCACTTCCACCAGCACCGCCCCGCAGTTGTGTCCATCGCCGCGCCACCGTCACGACGCCCTTCGCCTCCAGCAAAACCCGCTGCGCGCCAACGCGCCGCACCCGACCTGCAACCTGCCGCGTCCGCGGAAATCCGCCTCCGCGAACGCCGCCGGCGCAGATCGCACCGCAGACGTTCACAACCGACCACCTTCGCGAACATCACCGACACAAACCGCACCCGAAACGTTCACAACCGGCCATCTCCGCGAACGCAACCGACACGAACCGCACCGCAGACGTTCACAACCGGCCAGACGGACCTCCCCGACGCATGGCGAAGGCCGGTGCAGGACGGATATCCATCCTCGCACCGGCCTTCGAAACCGCGGTCCGGACCGCCGATAGTCGCTTATTCGGCGAGCTTCGCCTGCTCGGCGGCGAGTCGCTGCGCCTCGGCCTCGCGGCGCGCGTTGAGCGCGGTCTCGAAGCGGGCGAGCTCCTCGTCGACGGCCTCGGCCGGGATCTTCGCGAAGATCGGCGTCGGCTTGGCGACCTTCGCGCCGACCTCGATCGGTTCGCTCCTCCACGGGCGCAGCGTTTCGCCGAGCACGTAGTCGCCGGTGATGATCGGGTAATGGAAGGCTGGGTCGTCAAGGTCAGTGACCTCTTCGATGTGCGGCAACGGCGAGAACGTGCCGGTGCCGCCGAGCGCCTCCCACACCTTCTGCGCCGAGTGCGGCAGGAACGGCGCGAGCAGGTGGTTCGCGTCGAGCACCGCCTGCGCGGCCACATGGAGCACCGTGCCCAGACGATCGGAATCGTCCTTGATCTTCCACGGTTCGGTCGCCGAGATGTACTTGTTGATGTCGCCGACGAGGCGCATCGCCTCGTTGAGCGCGTTCTTCTGATGATGCGTCTCGATGAGCGAGCCGACGGTGTCGAAGGCGGCCGCGGACTCGGCGAGCAGCGCGCGGTCCTCGCCGGTCAGCCTGTCCTCGGCGATCGGCGGCACTTCGCCGAAGTTCTTCGCGATGAGGTTCGCGACGCGGTTGATGAGGTTGCCCCACGACGCGGCGAGCTCCTCGTTGTTGTGGCGGACGAACTCGGACCACGTGAAGTCGGAGTCGGAGTTCTCCGGGCCGGCGACCGAGATGTAGTAGCGGACGGCGTCCACCGGATAGCGTTCGAGGATGTCCTTGACGTAGATGACGATGCCGCGCGACGACGAGAACTTCTTGCCCTCCATCGTCATGAACTCGGAGGCCACGACCTGCTCGGGCAGGTTGAGCGGGCCGAGCTGGCCGGCCTCGCCGCCCTTCGAACCGCCGCCGTTGTAGGCGATCATCTCGGAGGGCCAAATCTGCGAATGGAACGTGATGTTGTCCTTGCCCATGAAGTAGTAGCCGGGCGTCGACGGGTCGTTCCACCACTTGCGCCACGCCTCGGGGTCGCCGGAGCGCCGCGCCCATTCGATCGACGCGGACAGGTAGCCGATGACGGCGTCGAACCACACGTACAGGCGCTTGTTCGGGTTGTCGATCCAGCCGGGGACCGGGATCGGGATGCCCCAGTCGATGTCGCGCGTGATCGCGCGCGGCTTGACCTCGCGGAACAGGCCGATCGAGAAGTTGAGGACGTTCGTGCGCCAGCCCTGACGCGTCTTGAGCCATGCGAGGTTCGCATCGGCGAGCGCCGGCAGGTCGAGGAAGTAGTGCTCGCTCTCCTGGAAGATCGGCGTCTCGCCGTTGATCTTCGAGACCGGGTTGATCAGCTCGTCCGGGTCGAGCTCATTGCCGCAGTTGTCGCACTGGTCGCCGCGCGCGCCCGGCGCATGGCAGATCGGGCATTCTCCTTCGATGTAGCGGTCCGGCAACGTGCGGCCGGTCGACGGGGAGATCGCGACCTTCTGCGTGCCCTTGTAGATGTAGCCGTTTTTGAGGCACTGGCGGAACAGTTCCTGGACGACGAGTTCGTGGTTCTTCGTCGTCGTGCGCGTGAACAGGTCGTAGCTCAGGCCGAGCTTGCACAGATCGGAGGCGATGACGCGGTTGTAGCGGTCCGCGAGCTCCTGCGGGGTGACACCTTCCTTGTCCGCTTCGACGAGGATCGGCGTTCCGTGCTCGTCGGTGCCGGAGACCATGAGCACGTCGTTGCCCTTCATGCGCTGGTAGCGCGCGTAGACGTCCGAAGGCACACCGAAGCCCGCGACGTGGCCGATATGACGGGGGCCGTTCGCATACGGCCAAGCGACATTCACCATAATATGAGTCATGCGCCGATTATCCGGCAGCACGCGGACACCACCGCATCACGCGAGGCCCCGCCGGCAGCGGCGTGCGGCCGCGCCGCGACCGGCGCGCAGACCCATCCCATGCGATCGCGCCGTCATCCGCGCACCGCCCCGTCCGGGCGTACCGCATGGCGCAACGCCAACAACCGCCGTGCGGCCGGCATGTGGATAACGTGTGAATGCATCCACGACGATGTCCACAACGCACCGCCCCGTCCACATCGTCATCCACACGCGGTGGGCATCCCACGCCGGTTATCCACATTTGCACATTGTTCGCCGCTCGCCTTGCACCTCCGCGCGCCCCGACCCTACGCTCGTCCCATGCGCCATGACGCACATCCCGTGCCGACGGCGCATGCATGGCGTGTCCGGCCACCGATCGACGGCAACCGACGCCACGGGCTTCGTCACCCGGCCGGACACGCCGCCCATCACGAGCGGACGTGCGCAGACGCGCCGACGAGTGCCGGCGCGAGCCGGGGACGAGGAGAGGAGGCATGACCGATGGGCGTTCATGACCGGCATACCGAGGCCTACCAGCCGATGCTGCCGCTGTGGCAGCCGCCGGCGGACGACGAACGGCCGCGCTCGACGCATGACGACAAGCGCCGCCAGCCGTGCATCGACCTGCGCAAGGCGGCTTGCTTCACCTACGACGACGCAGGCGTCGACGGCCTCTTCCCCCGCCACGACACGACGCGGAGGCCGCATGACGGCACCGCCCCGGACGGCGCGAGGAGCCGCCATATGGGCGCCGGCGACGACGACGCGACCACGCAGACGGTCCTGTACACCTACGACAACCTCCCCGGTCCCTTCGCGATGCGCAGCCTCGTGCGCGCCGGCGCGCTCATCGCGCTCGACGAACGCCACGCCTACCGCAGCGCCGACGGCGAGACGCTGTACGGCCGCGCCGCGATCGTCGCGGCGATGCTGCCGAACCCGCAGCTCGTCGCCTGCGGCCGCGCGGCGGCATGGGTGTGGCTCGGCGGCGAATTCCCGAGCGCCGTCGACGTCCTGTCGACGACGCACTACCGCGCGCCGCTGATGGGACGCCCGATCAACGTGCGCGAGCGGCGCGTCCCGCCGAAGCAGACACAGCCGGTCGGACCGCTGACCATCACGACGCCCGAACGCACGGTCTGCGATCTGGCGATGTGCCCGCCGGAGGACATCTACGAGCAGTCGCTCGACGAACTGATCCTGCAGCTGCTGCGCCATTTCAGCATCGACATCGAAGACTGCCTGCTCATCCTCGAGGGCTGCGCCTACCTGCATGCGGCGCAACGGGCGCGCGAGGTGATCGCCGATTTCGCCTGCATCGCCTGACCGCGCCGACGGCGACCGCCGTCGCATCGACACCCACATCATCGCCGTTGTTCGACACCGGCAGATATAGTATCCAGTTATCGACGACCATCGGGAGATTTCCATGTCTATGTCCCATCGTCGCGGTTGCGCGAAACGCGCACGCGCCGCACATCGCCGCCTCGAATCGACGCGAGCCGAGGATTGCGCCGCAAGCGAATCGTGCGTCGAGCCGCTGACGCCGCCGGCGCCGCCGATCCGTCTGACGCCGACGGTCGCGAGCGACCCGGACACGCCGATCGAGGTCCTGTGGCATATCGCGCGCCACGCGCCGCATCTGCGCAAATGGGTCATCGTCAACCGTTCCGCCGACGCGAACCTGCTCGAATACATCTCCCAGCAGGGCGGTCCTGGCGTGCGCGAGACATTGCAGATGCTGTTCGACTCCGTCGACCGCGCACGCGCATAACCCACCACCCATAGCGAGGACGGCGACGCGCGTCCGCCGCCTCAGCGTCCGCCTCGCGCGGCGAGCACGGCCGCATACACCTGTTTCTTGTTCGCGAGCGCGCCGTCCACCCCCGGATGCTCGGCGACGACCGTCGCGATCGCGTCCTTGATGCGCACGTCGTGCTCCTGCGCGTAACGCGTCGCGAGCGCGGCGAGCGCCTCGACGCCCAAGGTCTCGCCGCCGTCCTCCTCGCAGTCCTGCGCGCCGCCGACGACGAGCACCATCTCGCCGCGCGGCGGGTCGTCCTCGACGCCCCGCCTGATCTCGCCGATCGTGCCGCGCCGGATCTGCTCGTAGTCCTTCGTCAGCTCGCGGCACAGCGCCATCGGCCTGTCGGGGCCGAAGATCTCCTCGAGGTCGGCCATCGCATCGGCGATGCGGTGCAGCGTTTCGTAGAACACGACCGTGCGCCGTTCGCCTTTGAGCGCGCGCAGATGCTGCACGCGTTCGGCGTGCTTGCGCGGCAGGAACCCCTCGTAGCAGAAGCGGTCGGTCGGCAGCCCGGACAATGCGAGCGCGTCGAGCACGGCGGAGGGCCCCGGCGCGCAGGTCACCGGCAGTCCGCGTTCGATTGCGCGGCGCACGATCGCCAGTCCCGGATCGTTGATCGTCGGCATGCCGGCGTCGGAGACGACGAGCACCGTCGCACCGGCGGCCACCTCGTCGAGCAGCCCGTCGGCCTTGCCGCGTTCGTTGTGGTCGTGGTTAGCGACGACGCGTCCCGCCACATGCACGCCGAGGCGGTTCGCGAGCGCGTACAGGCGGCGCGTGTCCTCGGCGGCGACGATGTCGGCGCGTTCGAGCAGCGCGACGAGACGCGCCGACGCGTCCGCCGTGTTGCCGATCGGCGTCGCCGCGAGTACGACCGTTCCACGTGGAACATGCACGTCGAGCGCCGCGTCGCCGAGTTCGACGTCAACCTGCGTCGCCGTCCCGTCGTCCGTCCGCCCGTCCGTATCAGGGCCCGCCGCGTATCCGTTGCCATGCGTTTCGTCATCGATGCTGTGTGCCGTCATGCCTTCAGTATGCCGCGCGCGTCTCCCAAACGCGCGCGGCATGCACGGTCGACGCCATACACGACCTCCGGTAGCGTGGGACACGCGCGCCGGACGACGGCATCGCCGGCGCCACGATGTCCGGGAGGTTTGAGATGTCCGCTGCCAGGTCCTTCACCACCGCCATGTTCGCGCTCACCCGTCCGCGGCACGGCCGGCGCGCAAGCGACGTCGCCGAGAACCCCACGGCCACGCGCATCCCGCCGCTGTCCGCGCCGGTCTCGTGGGGGCTGACGCTCATCGTCGCGCTCTTCGGCGCGCTGCTGCGCATCATCCGCCTCGGTGAACCGCGCGCCGTCGTCTTCGACGAGACCTACTACGTCAAGGACGCATGGACGATGCTCAACACTGGCGAACCGCGCGACTGGCCCGACAGCGTCGTCTACGACGGCGCGAGCGTGAGCCCGAACATCCCCTTCGCCGCCGGCGACGTCGACGGATGGCTCGACTCGGCCGAATACGTCGTGCATCCGCCGATGGGCAAATGGCTCATCGCGTTGGGGCTCAGGCTGTGCGGCGGCGCGCAGCACGTCTGGGCGTGGCGCATCGCGACGGCGCTCGCCGGCGTCGTGGCGATCGTCATCCTGATCCGCCTGGCGCTGCGCCTGTGGCATAACATGCCGGTCGCGCTCGTCGCCGGCTATCTGATGGCGATCGACGGCGTCGGCATCGTGCTGAGCCGCACCGGCCTGCTCGACAATTTCATCATGGTGTTCGCGCTCGGCGCGTTCATGCTGCTCGTCATGCACCGCGACTGGTCGCGCCGGCGTCTGTTCGCCGCGCATGAAGCCGACCCGGACGCCAAGCCGCCGCAGATCGCATGCTCCTGGTACCGCGTCGGCGCCGCCGTGCTGCTCGGCCTGGCGACCGGTGTCAAATGGTCCGGCACCTATTTCTTCGCCGTCTTCTGCGTCATCAGCGTGCTGTGGGACGCCTGGCTGTACCATCAGGCCGGTTACCGGCGCTGGTTCCTCAACGCCGGCCTCGGCTCCGGGCTGCTCGCCGCGCTGTATATGATCCCGCTGTACGCGCTGAGCTATCTGGCGACGTGGATCGGATGGTTCATCCATCCCGACTCCTACATGCACGACTGGGCGCTCTCCCATCCCGGCCAGGGCGTCGCATGGCTGCCGCCGACGTTGCGCTCCTTCGTCGAATACCACCGGCAGATGTGGCAGTTCCACACGACACTCGACGCGCCGCACGACTACAAGGCGAACCCGCTGACCTGGCCGCTGCAGATCCGTCCGACGAGCTTCTACTGGGAGAAGCCTTCCGGCCATCCCGGCCTGTGCTCGCTCGCGCCGAAAAGCGAATGCGTCGCCGCGGTGACGTCGCTCGGCAACCCGATCATCTGGTGGCTCGGCTCGCTGTGCGCGCTCGTCGCGATCGGCATCGCGATCTGGAGGCGCGGCGACTGGCGCATCTGGGCCGTGCTCGCCGGCTTCCTCGCCGGCTGGCTGCCGTGGGCGCAGTATCTGCACCGCACGACCTTCACGTTCTATTCGATCGTGCTGCTGCCGTGGATCATCCTCGCGATCTGCTATGTGCTCGACTGGATCCGCGAGACCTGCACATCGGCGCTGTGGCGCGCGACGCTGATCGGCGTCCTCGTCGTGACGACGCTGATCTCGATCTTCTTCTACCCGATCTGGACGGCGATGCCGGTGCCGTACGAGTTCTGGCTGAGCCATATGTGGCTCGACTCGTGGATCTGACGGCTGGCGTCGCTCCGCCGGCGAAGATATTTCGACGACCGAACTAATATGGGTCGCGAACGATTCATTTTCCGCGCCGGCGATGTCGCCGACCCGAACCAAGGAGTGTCATGCAGTATTTCGAGACGACGATCAGCGGCATCGACGGCACCGACGCGCGTTTCGCCGGCTACATCCCCGACAATTATCCCGACATCGATCTCGAGCGTCGCCGTCCGGCCGTCCTTGTGCTGCCCGGCGGCGGCTACGAGATGACGACCGGCCGCGAGGGCGAGCCGATCGCGCTGCGTTTCCTCGCGCACGGCTGCGACGCGTTCGTCCTGCGCTACTCGTGCAAACCTTCCGTCTACCCGACCGCCGTGCTCGAGGTGGCCGAGGCGGTGCGGCAGATGCACGAGCACGCCGACGAATGGCATATCGATACGTCGCACATCGCCGTTATCGGATTCTCTGCCGGAGGCCATCTCGCCGCCGATTTCACCACGAGCGCGTCCGACGACGTGCTGCTCACCCACGGTTACGACCCGGATATGCTGCGTCCGGCCGCGATGATGCTGTCCTATCCGGTGATCACCTCCGGCGAGTTCCGCCATGACGGCAGCTTGCGCGCATTGCTCGGCGAACGCTACCCCGATCCCGAACTGATGCGTGAAGTGTCGATCGAGGAGCATATCGATGCGAAGACGCCGCCGGTCTTCGTCTGGCACACGGTGCCCGACGACTGCGTGCCGGTCGAGAACACGCTGCGGCTCATCGCCGCCTGCAAGGCCGCCGGCGTCCCGGTCGAGGCGCATCTGTTCCCGACCGGCGGCCATGGTCTGTCGCTCGCGACGGCCGAGACCGCCTGGGGCGGCACCGACGGCATCGAACCGGGCGTCGATGTCTGGCTGCAGCTCGCGCTCGCGTGGCTAGACCGTGTTTTCGCCCGCTGAGCCCGCCGTCCCCGCCCGCGCTACACTTCTATGCACAGATAATCCACAACTCCGTCGGCCGCAAACCGCGACGCCGATCCTCCATCCCCGTATCGTCGGCGTCGTGCGCCGAGCAAAGGACCTATGATGACAGTCGCCGCATGGCAGCAGATCCTCGACCAGCATGGCGTGTCCCATGAGCCGCGCAAGCCGCTGCTCGCCTCCCATGAGGTCACGGTGCGCGACACAACCTCGGGCAAACGCTTCGTCAAACGCAAGCGCATGAGTCAGGAGGAGCGGCATCTGCAGATCCTGCGCGCCGCGTCGAAGACAATCGCCGTCAAAGGCTACTGGGGCATGTCGCTGCAGGACATTTCAGACGAGATCGGCATCAGCGAGGCCGCGCTCTACCATTACATCGATTCCAAAGAGGATCTGCTGCGCATGGTCCTGTCGGAAGGCTACGACACGACCGAATCGAACGAGTTCGCCGCGTTGAGCGCGTCGGCGGTCGACGGCGACGGCCACCGCATCTACTGCTATCCGCGCTACTGCCTGAACACCGTGCTGTACAACATGCAGCGTCCGGAGATGATTCAGCTGTTCTGCGTGCTCAGCGGCGAGGCGCTCAACCCCGACCATCCGGCTCACCGTTTCTTCACCGGCCGCCATATGCGGCTGTGGGAGATGGTCGGTTCGATGAATTGGCTGCTGCCGCGCGGCATGACCGAGGAACGTTTCTTCGATCTGTTCACGCTCGCGCAGTCGGCGATGGACGGCCTGCAGCAGCGTTGGCTCGCCGACGAATCAATCGATCTGCTCGAAGAGTGGGTGCGCTTCAGCGACGTCATCTTCCCGCGTGCGCTGTGGGAGGGCTGCATGGACCCGTCGGAGCTCGACGCGCACGACACGCGCTGCCTGCTGCCGTACACGCTACAGGAGCTCGGCTGAGCGACCTTCCGCTCAGCGCGCGCCGACGGCGAGCACGTCGCTGGCGCCGCCATGTTCGACGACTTCCTCGACGAACATGAAATAAGCGCCGACCAGCCCGGCGTTGCCACTGTGGCGGCAGCGTTTGATCTGCGTTTTGAACGCCTTCCAGTCACGGATCGTGTTCAGCGCGTCCTCGAGCATCGGCACGAGCGCCGGCTCGCGGCTGATGCTGCCGCCGACGAGCACGATCTGCGGGTCGACGGCGACGACGGTGTTGAAGATGGCGACCGCCACGTAGCGCAGCCACCGTTCGACGATTGCGCGCACGCGCGGATCGTCGAGCTTGTGGAACAATGTGCTCGGCAGCACGTCGCCCTCGTTGACGCCAAATTCCTCGGCGTACCACTGCGAGAGTTTCATCGTCGAGACGAAGTCGTGCAGCGGCAGCGAGCCTGCGGAATCGTAATTGATGATCATCGTGCCGAGTTCGCCGGCCCGCCAATCCTTGCCGCGCCGCAGCTTGCCGTCGAGGAACAGCGCGCCGCCCATGCCCATGTCGAGCGTGATGAGCACGAAATCGTCGCATTTGCGCGCGTTGCCGGTCATTTTTTCGGCCATCGCCGCGCAGTTCGCGTCGTTCTCCATCCATGTGGGGATGTCGACGCCGAGGCGCGCCGTCAGTTCGGCGCCGATGCGCTGTTTGTACAGGATGCGCAGCGCGCCGGCTGTCTCCGCTGTCTGCGTGCGCGGATTGATGAATCCAGGCATGCTGATCGCGATGCCGTCGAGCTGCACGCCGAGTTTGCGCACGACCTGCACGAGCGCGTCGTAGAATTCGTCGAGATCGGTGTTCGGCGTCGCGAAAGTGCCGGGAATGCCCATCCGTCCGTCGGTGAACAGTGCGTACCGCGTGAAGTTCGTGTTGATCTCGAACGCGAGCACCTGATGCACGCCGCTGCGTTTCGTCATCGTTCGCTCCTCTTTGTCCGTCCTCGCCAATTGTACCGACGACGTGCCCATATCGGCCGGGGCGGTCCGCCATTGCGGCGCCGCCCCGGTACGTAGCTCATCGTTGCACGTCGTTCATCGTTGCGGCGTCGCGACTTGCACGTCGTTCTCGAACAGCAGCACCGCGAAGGGGTCGAGCACGATTCGTTCACCGTCCGCGCGCTCCCACACGCGCGTGGCGTCGCCGGTGTTCGTCACGATCGTGTACACGGTGCCGTCGTCACCGACGCGACTGGCGACCTCGACGTCCTCGGGCGCGTCGATCGTCGCCACGCCGGCCGTGCGCAGCACGTCGTCGAACAGCGCGTCGATGCCGGCTTCGTCGAGCGCGGTGCCGACGAAGACGGCGCAGCCTTCGCCGACCTCGTGCGCGGTGACGGCCGGCGTGCCCGCGTAGAAGTCGTCGGCACCGTAGGTCGCAAGCGTGCACGCACCTTCCGGCTCGATGATGCTCGCGACGATCGTGCCCGAGCAATCGACGTCCGCGCCGCCGACGTTGAGGCGCACCGGCACGCTCGCGCCGGGCGCGACCGCGTCGATCTCCTCGACCCACACGCCGCACAGACCGCGCAGCGGGCCCGGATAGCCGCCTTCGATGACGAGATCGTGCTCGTCGTGGATGCCGGACATGTATCCGGTCACGAGGACGCCACCGCCGGCGACATAGCGTTCGAGATTGTCGGCGACGCCCGGCTTGACCATGATCAGCGTCGGCGCGACGACGAGATCGTAGCGGCGCAGCGTCTCCAGATCGGCCGTGCTTTCGATGATGTCGACGGCAACATTGCGCTTCCACAGCGCACGGTAGAAGCGATGCACTTCGTCCGGATAGTGCAGGCCCTGCATCGGGCCGACGCAACCTTCGAGCGACCAGTAGTTCTCCCAATCGAAGACAACGGCAACCTTCGCGTTGACGCGCGCGCCCATGATGCGCTTCGCACGTGCGGCGACGTCGGCGCCAAGCGCGCGGACTTCGCGGTAGGTGCGGGAGCGGTCGGAATCGTCATGGCCGATGACGGCGCCATGGAAGCGCTCGCAGCCGCCGATCGACTGCTTGAGCTGGAAGAACTGTACAGTGTCGGCGCCGTGCGCGACGGCCTGCCAGCTGAGCTTGCCGACCTCGCCGGGACGCTTGACCTTGCAGTACGGGAACCAGTTCTGCTGGTTCGGCGTCTGCTCCATCAGCATGAACGGCTTGCCGCCGCCGACGCCGCGCATCAGATCGTGGCACATCGCCGTGAAGCTCGGCTGCGTATCCATGCCCGGATAGTTGTCCCAGCTGACGACGTCCATCTCACGACCCCACGCGAAGTAGTCGAGATCCTTGAACGTTCCCATCAGATTCGTCGTGATCGGCGTCTCCTGATCGAATTCGCGGATCGCGTCACGTTCGAGGCGGAAGCAGTCGAGCATCTGCTCGTTCTGGAAACGGCGGTAGTCGATCTGCAGACCGGAGATCACGCATTTGTCGGTGCCGATGCCATCGCCGTAGGTGACGGGCGGCGCGACCTCGTCGAAATCGTAAATCGTATGGCTCCAGAAGTTCATGCACCATGCGCGGTTGAGCGCCTCGACGGTGCCGTAGCGGGCGCGCAGCCAGTCGCGGAACGCAGCCGCGCAGGTATCACAGTAGCAATAGCCGCCGCCGTTGCCGTACTCGTTGTTGACATGCCAGGCGACGAGGCCGTCATGGCCCGCGTAGCGGCGCGCGACGGCCGAGGCGAGCGCTTGCGCGCGCTCGCGGTATTTCAGCGAGCTCGGGCAGAAGTTGTGGCGGCCGCCGAAGATCTGCTGCGTGCCGTCGACGCCTTTGCGCATCACATGCGGGTACTTGCGCGCCATCCACGCCGGCACGGCGGCCGTGCCGGTCGCCATGACGATGCGGATATCGTGGCGGTCGAGCGATGCGACGATCGCGTCGAGCATCGAGAAGTCGTAGTCGCCTTCGCTCGGTTCGAGCAGCGCCCACGAGAACACGTTGATCGTCGCCTCGTTGATGTGCGCATGCTCGAGCAGTTCGAGGTCATGCTCCCAGCTGTCCTGTGGCCACTGTTCGGGGTTGTAGTCGCCGCCGAAGAGAAAATCGTCGAACATCGCCGTCATCGTATCGCTCCTTCGCATAGGACGGCACCGTCGCCGTCCGAATCGCCATCAGTCTATCGTCATGGGAAAGCGCCACGTCCGGGCGGCCGACGAAACCGCCCGGACGTGAGGGGGATCACACGTTGCGCGGATCCGTGCCGGGGCGCACAAGCACCGGCAGCGTGTGGTAGTCGTACTGTTCGACGTACCAGCGGCCCGGCTCATATTCGGTGCCGGTGATCAGGTTGCGCCACGGGGCGCCGTCGCCGGCGTCGGGCACGTAGAAGCGGGCGATGCCCTCCTCGTTGAAGATCGGCGCGACGAGGATGTCGGAGCCGAGCATGTACTGCGTGTCGATGTCCTCGCACGTCGGGTCGTCCTGGAATTCGAGCACCATCGAGCGCATCATCGGCACGCCGCTCGCATGCGTCTCGCGCGCGCTCTTCTCTAGATACGGGCGCAGCGAATCCTTGAGCTCGACGAATTCGCGGCAGACGTCGACCGCCTCGTCGCCGTACAGCCACGGCACCTTGTAGGCGGTCGAGCCGTGGTAGCGCGAATGCGAGCTGAGCAGGCCGAACTGCGTCCAGCGCTTGTACAGGTCGGGCGTCGCCTGATCCTCGAAGCCGGCGATGTCGTGGCTCCAGTAGCCGAAGCCGGACATGCCGAAGGAGAGTCCCGCGCGCAGCGATTCGGCCATCGACGGGTAGTTCGACGAGCAGTCGCCGCTCCAATGCACCGGGTAGCACTGGCCGCCCACGGTCGCCGAACGCGCGAAGAGGATCGCCTCGTCGGCGCCTTTGGTTTCCACGAGGACGTCATAGACGGCCTTGTTGTACAGCAGCGTGTAGTAGTTGTGCATGAGCTCGGGGTCGGAGCCGTCGTAGTACTGCACGTCCTCGGTCGGGATGCGCTCGCCGAAATCGGTCTTGAAGCAATCGACGCCCATCGCGACGAGCTTCTTCAGATAGCCCTGATACCACTCGACGGCGGCCGGGTTCGTGAAGTCGACGATCGCCATGCCGGCCTGCCACTTATCCCACTGCCACACCGAGCCGTCCTTGCGCCTGATGAAGTAGCCGTTGCGGGCGCCTTCCTCGAACAGCGGCGATTTCTGGCCGATGTACGAGTTGATCCACACGCACACCTTGAGGCCGCGGTCATGCAGCTTCTTGAGCAGGCCTTCCGGATCGGGGAACTTCGACTCGTCCCACGCGAAGTTGCACCATTCGAGTTCCTTCATCCAACGGCAGTCGAAGTGGAACACCGAAAGCGGAATGCCACGTTCGGCCATGCCGTCGACGAAGTCGAGCACCGTCTGCTCGTCGTAATCCGTCGTGAAGCTCGTGCTCAGCCACAGGCCGTAGCTCCAGTCGGGCACGAGCGGCGCGCGGCCGGTGAGCGCCGTGTAGGAGGCGAGCACGTCCTTCATGTTCGCACCGCCGATGACCGAGTACGTCATCTCCTGACCGGGCACGCTGAACTGCACGCGCGAGACCTTCTCCGAGCCGATTTCGAACTCGACCTTGCCGGGGTTGTCGACGAACAGGCCGTAGTTCCTGTTGGACATGTAGAACGGGACGTTCTTGTACGCCTGCTCGGTGCCGGTGCCGCCGTCCTCGTTCCAGATCTCGACCGACTGGCCGTTCTTGACGAAGTTCGTGAAGCGTTCACCGAGGCCGTAGATCTTCTCGCCGACGCCGAGGTCGAGCTGTTCGCTCACGTGCAGTGCGCCGTCCGGATCGGTCACGAGCGCCTTCGCGCGCCATCCGGAGTGGGCGATCGGCTTGCCGTCGTAGCTGTAGAGGAAATCGATCGTCTCGCCTTTGGCGATGCGCAGCGTCGTCTTGCCGGACGTGAAGGTCCACGCCTCGTCCGTCTCGTCGATCGTGACGTGCGGGTGGTCCTCGTTAAGCGCGAAGGTCGGCTTGTGCGAGCGGTCCTCGCGGAAGTTGATCAGGCGCGTTGTGATGATGTTCTCGCGCGGGCTCGTCACTTCGATCGTCAGGATGCCGCCGTCGAGCGTCATGCCGGGGTTGTAGATCGGCGAGCCGAAGGGGCAGTACAGCGTGAGCTTGTCCGCCTCGGTGTCCGCCGTGTAGATGTTGGCCGCGTACTTGACGTCGAAGCCGTCCTTGATGAGCCATCCGCCGTTGAGGAACTTCATGGTGTCTCCCTGCTTAGTTGTGTGTGGGTTGATGTTGTTGGTTGATGTTTGTTGTGTTGATTGATTACTGATTTGCCGTCCGCTCAGCCGATCCAGCCGTCGAGCCGCAGGTCACCGACCGATTCGCCGACGTGCACGGCCGCGCGCGGCGCGAGCGCGAAGGCGTGCGTCCACTCGCTCCAGTAGCGCAGCGCCTCGTCGCGCGGGATCTCGATCGTCACCTGCCGCCGTTCGCCCGGCTCGAGCGCGACCTTCGTGAAGCCGCGCAGTTCGAACGCCGGACGGTCTTCGCCGGTGTCTTCGAGCGTGACGTAGACCTGTGGCACCGCCTTGCCCGCGCGCGCGCCGGTGTTCGTGACGTGGAAATCAAGGCGGATCATGTCGCCGAGTTCGCGCACTTCGAGGTCCGAGTATGCGAAGCTCGTGTAGGTCAGGCCGTGGCCGAAGCAGAAGCGCACCGGCACGTCCTTCGTGCTGTAGTAGCGGTAGCCGACGTAGATGTCCTCGGCGTAGTCGACGTGCCCGACGAGCCCGAAGGTGCCGATCGCATGCGCCGGACAGTCCTCGAGTCGCATCGGGAAGGTCTCCGGCAGGTGGCCGCTCGGGCTCACGCGCCCGAAAAGCGTTTCGGCGAGCGCGGTGCCGCTTTCCATGCCGTTGTACCAATTCCAGACGATCGTCGAGGCCTTGTCCGCCCACGGCATCGCGATCGGCGAGCCGGCGACGAAGACGAGCACCGTGTCCGGATCGATGTCGAGCAGCGCGTCGATGAGCGCGTCCTGCTCGTACGGCAACGTCATGTCCTCGCGGTCGCGCGCCTCGAGGTCGTAGTCGTGGTTGAGGCCGCCGATGAAGATGACCGGGTCGCCGGTCTGCGCGAAGTCCTGCGCGAGCGCGAGCGCCTCGTCGCGCAGCCGGCGTGCGCGCGCCGCTTCCTCGTTCGCCTTCGCCTGCGAGTTCTCGAGGCTTTCCTCCTGCCATGTGTCGTCCTGATTGACCTGCGGCGCGTAATACCCTTCAGCGTAGGTGATCTCGATGTTGCCGCCGAGCATGCCGTTGATGCCGAGCAGCGGCGAGATCTCGTGCACCGCCTTGATGACGGCCGAGCCGCCGCCGAGCGAGTGGATGCGGTCGGCGTTCGCGCCGACGATGAGCAGGCGGCGGATGCCATGTTCGTCGAGCGGCAGCACCTGTGCGTCGTTCTTGAGCAGCACGATCGATTCGCGCGCGATGTCGAGCGCCGAGCGCGCATGCGCGAGCGTCGCGTAGGAGCCGGCCTTGCGATGCGCGCGGGCGTCGCCGAGCATGTTGAGCGCGTCCATGACGGCGAGCACATGCTCGACCTTCGCGTCGATCGTCGATTCGGCGATGCGGCCGTCCTTGACCGCTTCGAGCAGCGGGCGCGCGAAGCAGTAGTCGTCGAAGTCGTAGGTGACGTTCATGTCGACGTCGATACCGACGGCGGCGCTGCGTTCGGTGTTCTTGATGCCGCCCCAGTCGGAGACGACGAGGCCGTCGAATCCCCATTCGTCGCGCAGCATTTCGTCGAGCAGCCAATGCGATTCGCAGCACTGCGCGCCGTTGACCTTGTTGTAGGCGCCCATGATCGTCAGCGCGCCGGCCTGCTGCACGGCCGCGCGGAAGGCGGGCAGATACAGTTCGCGCAGCGCGCGTTCACCGATCTTCTCGTCGACCTCGAGTCGGTCGGTCTCCTGGCTGTTCGCGGCGAAGTGCTTCGGGCAGGCGGCGACGTCCGATTCCTGGACGCCTTCGATGTAGGCGTCGCCCTGCACGGCCGTGAGCAGCGGGTCCTCGCTCATGTATTCGAAGTTGCGTCCGCACAGTGGCGAGCGCTTGATGTTGAGCGAGGGGCCGAGGATCACGTCCTTGCCGCGGCCGCGCGCCTCCTGGCCGAGCACCTGGCCGGTCAGATGCGCCAGTCGCGGGTTCCATGTGGAGGCGACGGCCGAGCCGCTCGGCAGGTAGGACACCATGTCGCGCGTGTTGTTGAGCGGCGCCCAGTTGTCGTCGTGTGTGTCGGCGCGCACGCCCATCGGGCCGTCGTCGAATTTCATCTCGGGGATGCCGAGGCGTTCGACGGCGGCCGTGTGGAACAGCGCGGCGCCGTGGATCATGCCGATCTTCTCCTCGAGCGTGAGCTGCGCGGTCAGTTCGCGCGCCTTGCGCATATTCGCTTCGCTGATCATCGTCATTGGTGGTCTCCTTCTCTCCGTTGCGGATTGGAAGTCGTTGAAAGCTGATTGGTCATCGTGCGATGGCTTTCTAGCCGAGCCGCAGGCGGAAGCCAAGCGGCACAGCCATCTCGCCGGCCGGCCGTCTTCGTCTCTCTGAGATCGGCAAGTGCAGGCCGTCGGCGCGGCGCTCATAGGGCGTCGGGCCGTCGCCGAGCAGATCGACGCCGGAGATGACGCCGTTGAACGCCGGCCGATGCTCGCCGTCGAAGGCGGCGAAGGTGCGGCAGACGAGTTCGTCGGCGCCGGACGGGTTGAGGCAGTAGCAGTAGAGGTCGCCGCCCTTCGCCGTGAATCGCCAGTCGTCGGCGGTCCACGCCGTCGGCTTCTGGTCGGCGAACATGCCGGAGGGCAGCACTGTTGGCCCTTCGCCGCTGATATGCCACGGGCGGCTGCCGTAGATGCCGTCGCCGTTTGCCGCGAGCCAGTCACCGATGCCTTCGAGCAGCGCGCGGTCATGCTCGGCGATCGAACCGTCGGCGCACGGGCCGACGTTGAGCAGCAGGTTGCCGTTCTTGCTCACCGCGTCGATGAGGCTCACGAGCAGCTCGGGAAGCGTCTTGTAGTCGAGCGAGTCGGTGTGGCACCACGAGTTGCGCGCGATCGCCGTGTCGGTCTGCCAGACGAAGGGCGTCGCGTCGGCGAATCCGCCGCGTTCGACGTCGACGATGCCGGCACCCCACGCGAGCGCGTCGTACTTGTAGCAGATCGCGGCGTCGAGGCCGAGCGCGGCCATATGGTCGTAGTAGTAGGCGGCGAACGACGCAAGATAAGGACGGAACGCACGATGCTGCACCCACCAGTCGAAGTAGAGCAGTTCGGGCGCGTATCTGTCGATGATCTCGACGTTGCGCGCGAGCCAGTCGTCGAGGAATTCGGCGGTCGGCGCGGGGCGCGCGTCGATGTCGAACTCGTTCGGCTCGGGCGTCATCGCCGGCCAGTAGAAGTCGCCGCGGCGCATCGGCTCGAGCACGTCGGAGTCGAAACAGCGGCCGTGCCCCATGAACCACCAATGTTCGGCGCGGTGGTTCGACGTCGTGAAATGCAGGCCGTGCGCGATCGCGGCAGCG
Source organism: Bifidobacterium choerinum (assembly GCF_002761235.1). Lineage (NCBI taxonomy): Bacteria > Bacillati > Actinomycetota > Actinomycetes > Bifidobacteriales > Bifidobacteriaceae > Bifidobacterium > Bifidobacterium choerinum. The sequence goes on from NZ_CP018044.1 coordinate 500,906, forward strand.
CGCAGTTCGCCGAGCACGTCGCGGCGCGGCCCCATTTCGGCGGCGTTCCAATGTGACAGCCGACTGCGGTACATCTGGAATCCGTCGTGGTGCTCACTCACCGGCATGACGTAGCGCGCGCCGGCGCGGGCGAACAGCGCGCACCAGGCGTCGGCGTCGAAGGCGGGCGCCGTGAACATCGGGATGAAGTCCTTGTAGCCGAAGACGCGCTGGTCGCCGTAGACGGCGCGATGATGCTCGAATTCGGGATAGCCTTCGATGTACATGTTGCGCGAATACCATTCGTTGCGGTATCCGGGGACCGTGTACAGGCCCCAATGCGTGGAGATGCCGAACTTTGCGTCGGCGAACCATGCCGGGTTCGTGTGCGCGGCGAGCGACGTCCACGATGCGTCGAAGGGACCGGCGGCGATTGTCGCGTCGAAGGCGCAGGCGTCGAGCATCGCGGTCGCATCGAGCATCGCCTTGTCGTCCATCATCGTGGCACTCCCCCTTTCATGTCGGCTGTCGATTCGGTCTGTTGATTCGGTGTCTATTTGGTCTACTTGTGCGGCGCGCCCGAGTTGGTTCAACCATCGAACCAACCGGTGATTTGCAGGGAGCGTCGCATCCCGACGGATGCGACGCTCCCGTGGCTGCGGTCGTCGTCGCCGATCAGCGACGACGACCTTCAGTTGTTCAGTTATGGTTCCTCAGTTATCGGGTAAGGTTCATTCGCTCGTCCTCAAGCGGGACTGTGGTGTGCCGGAAGGCTCACTCCTTGTCCGCGTACTTCTTGACGATCTCCCGACGGGCCTTGATGAGCGCCTTCGCGTTGTCCTCGTCGACCTTGAGCACCTGCTCGTAGCCGAGGTCGTTGAGTTGCGTGCCCATGTTCTTGAAGATGGACTGGCATTCGGCCTCGCTCTTGGCGACGACGGCCTGCCACGACGCGTTGATCACTTCGGTCTTGACCGACGAACGCAGCGTCGAGATCTGCGAATCCTCCTGAGGAGGCGTGTAGGTCGCGCCCGGCGCGACGGCGAGCTTGCCGGTCTTCTCGAGGTATTCGATGTCGGTCTTCGCGCCGTCCATGTGCTTCGACCAGTCCTCGCTCAGCTTCGTCTGCTTCGCGAGCTGCGTCGCCCACAGCTGCGGGTTGAACGCCGACTTCGTGTCTGGGTCGGTGCTGTTCGCATTCACCGTCTTGAAGTTGAGCGTCGAGATGCCGTCGTTGTAGGAGCCGCCGCCGTATTCGGCCGGAACCTGCAGGCCGTCGGAGTTGAACATCGCCTTCTCGCCGAACTCGTTGAGCTGCGGCTCGCCCTTGTCGTTGAGCGTCCAGCACATGTCCTTCGGGCAGGCGGCGCCGCCGGAGTTGGTGGCCGAGGCGTAGATGCCTTCAGGCGAGTAGAGCCAGTCGATGAACTTGGCGAGGCGTTCCTTGTTCTTCGCCTTCGAGCCGATCGCGATGAAGGTGTTGCCATCGCCCTCCGGCTGGAAGCCCGGCGTGTAGACGTCCATGTCCTGCAGCGGGGCGAGCATGAAGCCGACGCCCTTCTCCTGGTTCTCGTTGCCGTTCATGCGCGGCTTGCCGAGCCACGACCAGATCGACATGAGCACCTTGCCGTTCGTCACCTTCGTCGACAGGTTGTCCCAGTTCTGCGTCGTCGATTCCGGGTCGACGAGCCCCATGCGGTCGCACTTGTTGAAGAACTCGATCATCTTGTCGTAGGCGCTGCCGACCTGGGAGGCCGGGACGATCTGCGAATCCTTGTCGTCGGACGGCACGAGCACCGAATTCTGCGCGAAGTAGCCGTACCACTGCGAGGCGGCCATCGCGTTCTGCATCATCTCGCCGTCCCAGTCCTTGAACAGCGACACGGCGTAGATGTCGTCGTCGCCGGTCTCCTCGCGCGCCTTGTCCTGCATCTGCTTGAGCACGTCCGCGAAACCGTCGAGATCCTTGATCTCGGGGTACCCGATCTTCGCGTAGTAGTCCCAGCGGATGTACGGGGCGGCGACCGGCTCGATGCCGTCGGCGGACTTCGTCGGCGATTCGTCGGACACGTTGCCCGGCACGCCCCAGACGCCGTCCTGGCCGGCCTGCTTCGTCACGTAGTCCACGCCGGCCTGGTAGCGCTTGACGTTCGTCATCTTGCCGTAGTACGGCGTCATGTCGGTGATGAGCTTCGACTTGACGAGCTTCTGCAGACGGCCGTTCTGCATGCCGACGATGACGAGGTCGCCGAGGTTGCCCGCCGTGGAACGCGTGTCGAACAAGGTGTCGCCGCCGCCGGCCACGTTCGGGGCGATGATGTTGAGCTCCATGTTGAACTTGTCCTTGACGATCTTGGCGAACCAGCCCTTCTGGACGCCCTGGTAGTTCGCGGTCGACGAGAACACGTCCACCTTCATGAAGCTGCCGTCGTCGGGGCCGTCGCTCGCGGAGTCGTTGCCGCCGCAGGCCGCGACGGAGACGAGCATCGCCGCCGAAAGCGTCGCGGCGATTCCCGAGACGATCTTCTTCCTGATTTCCATGAGGAAACCTCCTTGTATCCTTCTAACTTCGGCTCATCACTGAGCACATCTGGTTGGTTGGTGGTTGGTACGGAAACGTGGATCGGGGCGGGGAGCCGCACGGCTCCCCGCGTACGGTCAGCCCTTGACAGCACCGAGCATCATGCCCTTGACGAAGAAGCGCTGGAAGAACGGGTAGATGAACATGATCGGCAGGACGACGATGACGGAGACGGTCATGCGGATCGCCGTAGGCGTCGCCGCCGTGGCCAGCAGTGCGGCGTTCGCGGCGTTCGCCTTGACCGAGTTCGCGATCGAGCTCGCCTGGTTGATGTAGGTGTAGAGCAAGTACTGCAGGCTCCACAGCTTCGAATCGGTCATGTAGATCAGTGTGTCCTGGAACGAGTTCCACTGGTTGACGGCGGAGAAGATCGCAACGGTCGCGAGGATCGGCGTGCACATCGGCAGCACGATCTTCCAGAACACCGTCATCGTGCCCGCGCCGTCCACTTCGGCGGCCTCCTGCAACGATGCCGGGATCGACTCGATGTAGGTCTTGACGAGGATGATGTTGAACGGCTGCACAATCGCTGGCAGGATGTAGACCCAGAAGTTGTTCGTCAGGCCGTAGTTCTTCATCGTGATGAACATCGGGATCAGGCCCGCGTTGAAGTACATCGTGATGACGACGAAGCGGTACCAGAACGAACGCTTCCACATCTTCTGCTGCGTGAACATGAAGCCGAGGTAGGCGGAGGCGAGGACGGTGAGCACGGTGCCGATGACGGTACGGGCCACCGAGATCCACGCGGACTGCGCAAGGCCGTCGAGGCCGAGCACGGTCTTGTAGTTGTCCCAGTGCAGGCCTTCGATCTTCCAGGTGACGTCGCCGGCGGCGGCCGCCTGGTTGTTCGACAGCGAGTTGATGATCAGGTAGTAGAACGGGTAGGTGCAGATCAGCGCGAACAACGTGAGGATGATGATGTTCACGACGTTGTAGATCTTCTCGCCCTTCGTGCGGCGCATGGCCGGCGAGACGCTCGCCTTGGCCCTCTTCGGCCTCTTGGCGCTTGCGGGTGCTGTTGCGGTTGACATGGTTACTCCTTAACCCAATACACGATTCGTGACTGCTGGATGCGGATCAGACGATGCCGACGCCGCGCGTACGCTTGGACAGCCAGTTGACGAGCAGCAGCAGGCCGACCGAGACGAGAGACTTGAGCATCGAGATCGCAGTGCCGAGCGACAGGCTGTTCTGGCCCATGCCGACGTTGTAGACGTAGAGGTCGAGCACCTGGATCCACTTCTGGTTGAAGGCGTTCTGGAAGACGTAGTACTGGTCCATGCCGTTGTTGAGGAAGTTCGAGATCGACAGCATGAGCAGCACGAAGTAGGTCGGCATCAGCTGCGGGATCGTCACGTGGATGATCTGCTGGAAGCGGTTGGCGCCGTCCACCTGCGCGGCCTCGTAAAGCTCCGGGTCGATGCCGGCGATGCCCGCGAGGTACATGATCGAACCCCAGCCGAGGCCCTTCCACAGGTTCCACAGCAGCATCTTGAGCCAGACCTGGTCGGGCGAGTCGAGGAACTTGATCGGTTCGCTGATGATGTGCAGGTTCATCAGCAGGTCGTTGACCATGCCGGTCGACGAGAACATCGCGAAGGCGATCGAGTAGACGAGGACCCACGAGATGAAGTTCGGCAGCGTCGTGAGCGTCTGGATGATGTTCTTGAACCACTTGGCGCGGATCTCGTTGAGCGCGATCGCGAAGATGACCGGCAGGAACGAGGTGAGGATGTTCAGACCCGACATCGCGAAGGTGTTGAGCAGGACCTGTCCAATCGTGCGCAGCTGCGCCGGGTTCTGCACCATCATCTCGAACCACTGCAGGCCGACGAACTTGCTTTCGGAGAGCGGGATCGGCGGCTGGTAGTCATAGAACGCGTAGATCCAGCCGAACAGCGGGATGTAGCTGAACAGGAACACGAGAATCAGCAGCGGGGCCACGTACAGCCACAGCTTGAACGCATGGCGCTTGTCCACATGGGCCTCGGCAGCCATCTTCGCCGCCTTCTTCGCGGCGCGACGGTCGCGACGGCTCAGTTTGGATTCTTCGGCGGCTTCGACTTCCCTGCCGACGACCGCCGCGGCGCCACCGGTCGAACCGATGGTCTCATCGGTTTCGGTACTAGACGACGTCTGCATCTCTCCTCCTTCGGAAACTGATGTCAGCGATTCCAAGTCCCGCAACCCCGCGAGGCTTTCTCACTTCTTGTTGAATAGATTATAAACAACGACTATCTTTGTCAAATCAGATAACGAAGTCCGGTGTCGCGATGGCGCGCCACCCGTTGGAAACACAGGGCGACACGCGAACTTCACTGCGATCTGAACTCACTCTACCTTGAAATGGCAACGTTTTCACGACACGCGGGATGCTGTTGCAGTAGACAAGCGTGTCACTTATTTATATACTTATCAACAACAGTCGATGTGGACATGCATCCAACAACGACTCCGCCACGACACCCTGCACGGCGAACCGCAGAACGATCTGCACGCCGCCAGCCATCGTCCGGCAGATATATACAGTGCGTATATACGGAGTCGCCGGGTGCACGACGCACACGGACGCCGCATCGCAGCGGCGCCGCGGCACGGAAAGGAAGCAGCATGAGGTTCAACACCGAAGCGCCGTTCTGGCAGTTCATGGGAACGCTCGCGCGATTCACCGCGCTCAATCTCGTCTTCCTCGTCACGCTGCTGCCGATCGTCACGATCGGTCCGGCGCAGGCGGCGCTCTACAGCACGCTGTTCCAGTACGACGAACATGACGACATCCGGCTCGTACACGAATACCTCAAGCGCTTCAAGCGGGAGTTCAAGCAGGGCCTCATCTCCGGACTGCTGCTGCTCGCGCTCGTCGCCGTCCTCATCTTCGGCCTCGCGTTCTGGGTGGCCTGGGACACGAACGCCGCCTACGTCCCGCTCATCATCCTCGTCGCCGCATCGGTCGCCGTGCTGTTCCTCGCCGAATACCTGTTCCCGCTGCAGGCGCGCTTCGCCAATTCGGTCGGACGTACCTGGAAGCTCGCCGCGCTGTTCCCGTGGCGCGCCTTCGCCTGCTCGTTCGCGCTCGTCGGCATCGACGTCGTCGTGCTCGGCCTGGCGTATTTCGTCCCGTTCATCCGCGTGCTCATGCTCATCTTCGGTCTGAGCTGGGTCGCCTACGCGAAGTCGCTCATCCTGCTGTGGGGCTTCAAGAAGTACGGCGGCTACGGCGAGGTCGAACGCCCGACCTACGTGAACGCCAACTCCGGACTGTGATCGGCTCGCGGCACCCGCGCCGCATACCGAGATGGACATCCGGTAAACAAACCAGACTTACCCTTCCCCTTTCCTCAACAATCGGCCGCAGCGCTTCCTTGGCTGCGGCCGCTCTCTTTTGCGGCATCACCCTCCTCTCCGCGACCGCAACTGTCACACTCGCGCCCAACTCCGTTCACTAAGCCCCACCTCAGCGAACACGACCGCCGCACTTCCGCCCAACTCCGTTCGCTAACCAGCACCTCCGCGACCGCAACCGCCGCACAGCCACCCAACTCCGTTCGCTAAGCCCTTCCGCGACCGTCTCCCCCCGACCATCCGCACCCTTTCCGGCCGCCGAGCCGTAGGGCTGACATGCTATACAAGATAACCGGTAATAGGTAACGCATGGCCACGGCGCATCCGCGTCCTCACTCGTCAAGGATTTCCATGGGATTCATTCATTTCATCGCCAACCTGCTCAAGGATCCGCGCGGCGCGATCGCCGGCTGGATCGCGATGGGCGTCGCCCCCACGCTCGGCTTCATCTTCCTGATCGTCTTCATCGAGACCGGCGTCGTCTTCTTCCCGTTCCTGCCCGGCGACTCGCTGCTGTTCGCCGCCGGTTTCTTCGCCGCGCCGGACGCGGCGACCGGGAAATCCGCGCTGCCGATCGCCGCGCTGCTGCCGGTCGTCTGGACCGCGCCGATCCTCGGCGACCAGTGCAACTACTTCATCGGCCATTTCTTCGGCCGCCGCATCATCGAATCCGGCAAGGTCAAGTCGATGACGCCGGAACGTCTTGCGAAGACGGAGACGATGATCGACCGCTGGGGCCCGCTCGCCGTCTTCCTCGGCCGCTTCTTCCCGTTCATCCGCACGTTCATGCCGTTCATCTCCGGCATCACCGGCATGCAATGGCGCCGCTTCACGCCGTTCTCGATTCTCGGCGGCCTCGTCTGGTCGTCGCTGTTCACGTTGCTCGGCTACTTCTTCGGCGGCATCCCGGTCGTCCAGGAGAACTTCGAGCTCGTCATCGTCGCAATCCTCGTCATCTCGCTGATCCCGACCTTCGTCGGCCTGTTCAAGGCGAAGTTCGGCAAGAAGAAGGTCACGCCGGCGACCGAGGTCGCAGAGGAGGAGACGACGCCGCTCGTCGAATCCCTCGACGACGACGCCCGCAACGCCTGATCGCGCGCAATCCGCGCTTCCGCCGACCCATACATGCGAAACGCGCCGGCGGCGGACGATGTCATACCGTCCGTCGCCGGCGCGTTCATCTATATGTCGACGCTCTACGCGGCACGCATCGCCGCATCAGTCTTCGACGCGGTCGACGACGACCCCGTCGCCGTCACGTCTCGCCGTGAAGACGACGCGGCGGCCGTCGGTGCAGGCGACCGTCGCACTCGCTTCGCTTGCATCGCCGAGGAAGACGCGCACGTCCGGATCGGCCGCGTAGTCGTAGTCCGGCGTCGTCGCACCCGGATGTGTGACGATGACCGAGCCGTCGCGCACCCACAGCGGCACCGAGTCGAAACCGTGCCGTTCGCTGCGCCACACGCCGTGTTCGCTGCGCACATGCTCGCCGGTGAACCAGTTCGTCCACCCGCCGGCCGGCAGATAGTAGCTCACGTCGCCCGAGTAGCTGAACACCGGCGCGACGAGCAGCGACGAGCCGAGCATGTACTGGCGGTCGAGCGTGCGGCATGCGGGGTCGTCGGGGAATTCGACGAACATCGAACGCATGACCGGCGTGCCGTGTTCGTGCGCTTCGATGCCGGCCTGATACAGATACGGCATCAGGCTGAGCTTAAGCAGCGTGAACTTGCGGCACACGTCGACGGCGCTCTGCCCGGGTTCGACGCTGCGCCCCTGCCGCTCGTCCTCCTCGTCGAACAGCCACGGCACGCGGTAGACGGTCGAGCCGTGCAGCCGCGAATGCGAGCTGAGCAGACCGAAGGCCAGCCAGCGCTTGTAGACGGCCGGATCGGGGAACGCGCCTTCGAAGCCGCCGATGTCATGGCTCCAGAAGCCGAATCCGGAGGACGTGAGCGACAGACCGCCGCGCAATGTCTGCGCCATGCCGTTGAACGTCGATTCGCAATCGCCGCCCCAATGCACCGGGAAGCGCTGTCCGCCGGCCGTCGCCGAACGCGCGAACAGGCATGCCTTGCCGACGCCGTACACCTCCTCGATCGCCTCGAACACCGTCCGGTTGTACAGTTCGGTGTACCAATTGTGCATCGACAGCTTCGGCGAGCCGTCATACCAGACGACGTCGCGCGGGATGCGCTCGCCGAAGTCGGTCTTGATCGCGTCGATGCCCTGCTTGAGCAGCGCGACGACCTTGCCCTTGAACCAGGCGCGCGCCGCCGGGTTCGTGAAGTCGACGAGGCCCATGCCGGCCTGCCAGTAGTCGGTCTGCCAGACGGTGCCGTCCGGGTTGCGCACGAGGTAGCCTTCGCGCATGCCCTCGTCGAACATCGCGCCGGCCTGGCCGATGTATGGGTTGATCCACGCGCACAGATGCAGCCCCTTGTCCTCGTGCAGCCGTTTAAGCGTCGCTTCGATATCCGGGAAGAACCGCGAATCCCATGCGAAATCGGTCCAGTGGAACTCGCGCATCCAGTAGCAGTCGTAGTGGAACGCGCTCAGCGGGATGCCGCGCTCGGCCATGCCGTCGACGAAGGACGTGATCGTCGCCTCGTCGTACTTCGTCGTGAACGACGTCGTCAGCCACAGGCCGTAGCTCCACGCCGGCACCATGGCGGGGCGCCCGGTCAGCCGCGTGTAGCGGTCGAGGATCTGCTTCGGCGTCGGCCCGTAGATGACGCAGAAGTCAATCGTCTCACCCGGCACCGAGCACTGCACGGCCTCGGTGTTCACGGTGCCTACCTCGAAGGAGACGTGGCCGCGGTCGTTGACGAAGACGCCGTAGCCGTTGCTTGTCATATAGAACGGGACGTTCTTGTATCCCTGCTCGGACGCGGTGCCGCCGTCCTCGTTCCAGATGTCGATGCTCTGCCCGTTCTTGACGAACGCGGCGAAGCGTTCGCCGAGGCCGTAGACGGTCTCACCGACGCCGAGCGCAAGCTGGATCGACGTGAACGTGCGCGATTCGTCCTTCGCGAGTCCGGTCGGCGTCACGCCGAACTCGCCGACCGGCTCCGCGCTGACGTCGGCGAGGTCGTTGAGCGCGAAGTGCGCGAGCGACTTGCCGCGCGACTGCGTGAGCGCGCGGCCGGATTCGTCGGTGAACGTGAGGTTCCATTCCGGCCCCTTGACGACGGTCGCCGTCAGTCCGCCGGAGCGCAACGAGGCCGTCGCGCCGCGCTCGCCGGTCTCGCCGTCGCCGTCGCCATGCGTGACGACGCTCACGTAGTCGCGTCCGCCGGCCTCGTCGTGCATGATCGGGAAGCCGATGCCCTGCGCGCCGCCGCGCCAGTGGGTGGCGCGCACGCGGATGACGCCTTCGATCGGCGTGCTGAGTTCCACGTGAAACGCCGGCAGGTTGAGCGTGTTCGCGCGCTCGTGGACGACGCCCGTCGGCGCGAGCACGTCGATTGTCTCTCGCGCCGGATCGGCGTGCAGTTCGTAGGCGTCGCGCGCGAACAGCGCGTCGACGCCGTCACGCATCAGCCAGTAGCCGTTGGTGAATTTCATGGAGTCTCCTTGGTGGATGGTGTGGATGGATGGTGCGCGCGTCACTTGACGGCGCCGGCGGTGATGCCGCGCGACAGCGTGCGCTGGAAGATCAGGAAGAAGATGAGCGTCGGCACGATGCTGATGAGCGATGCCGAAGCCGTCGTCGTGACGTCCATCAGGCGGTCGCCGGTCAGCGAGCTGATCGCGATCGGCACGGTCTGCGACGAGTTGTCGACGAGGAACGCGAGCGGGATCATGTACTCGTTCCATGTCCAGATGAAGAAGAACACGAGCAGCACGCTCAGCGTCGGCTTCGAGATCGGGAAGACGACGTCCTTGAAGATGCGCCAGCGGCTCGCGCCGTCGATCGTGGCGGCCTCGAGGATCGACTTCGGGAAGGTGCCGAAGACCGACGACAGCAGATAGGTGCCGAAGGCGCTCTGGATGACGGTGAAGATGATGACGATCGCCCACGGGTTGTTGTACAGGCCCATGCCCTTGAACATCGTGTACAGCGGATAGAGCATCGCCTCCTGCGGCAGCATGTTCGCGAGCATGATGAGCAGTATGATCCATTTGCGGCCCTTGACGCGGCCGATGCCGAGCGCGAAGGCGTTGAACATCGACAGCACGACGGCGAGCACGGCCACAAGTCCGGAGGTCCAGATGCTGTTCCAGACCTTCTCGGGGAAGTTGACGCGCTGCCAGAACGTGGACAGGCCTGCGAAGCTCAGCTCCTTCGGCCACGCGAGCGGACCGGAGGCATTGTAGTCGGCGGGCGTCTTGAAGGCGTTGAGCAGCAGCACGATGAACGGGAACATCATGATGAGCGCACCGACGATCAGCAGCGCGAGCGCCACCCAGTCGCCCGCCGTGCGGTTCTTCTTGACATGCGCGATCTCCTTGAGTTCCTTTGGCGTGAGCTTGTGCTGATCGGGCGAGTTGTATTCGTAGTCCTGTTCGGCGGATACGAGCGTGGAAGTCATGGCCTACTCCTCATCCTCTTTGGCGACCTTCTCCTGAAGGTTCGTGAACGCGATCGAAACGATGATGATGACGATGGTGAGCGCCGTGGCGATCGCCGCACCGTATCCCACCTGCTGCGACTGGAAGAACTGCTTGTACGAGTAGTACGACGGCACCGTCGTGCTCGTGCCCGGACCGCCGCGCGTGAGCATCTGCACCGGGCCGAACACCTTGAGTGCGGCGATCGTGCAGGTGAGCGCGACGACGAAGATCTCCGGCTTGATCGACGGCAGCGTGATCGCGCGGAACCGCTGCCACCAGTTGGCGCCGTCGAGGCTTGCGGCCTCGTAGAGCTCCGGATCGACGCGCTGCAGACCGGACATGAAGATGACGAGCGGGTATCCGATCTGGATCCAGATCATGATGAGCATCAGGAAAATCAGCGCCGTGTCCGGCTTGCCGAGCCAGTCGTGCTGCAGGTCGCCCAGCCCGATCGCCTTGAGCAACGCATTGAGCGCGCCGTTCTCCGGACGCAGGATCCAGCCCATGACGAGCGACGCGACGGCGATCGGCAACAGCTGCGGGAAGTAGTACAGCGCACGCATCGTCGAGGCGGTGCGCGGGCCGAACTTCTTCTGCACGACGTCGAACAGCAGCGACGACAATATGAGGCCGACGAGAATCGGGATGATGACCATCGCCAGAATCATCCAGATCGAATTCATGAACGAGATCCAGAACGTATGGTCCTTGACGAGGCGGGCCCAGTTCGTCATGCCGGCCCATACCGGCGGCTTGATGCCGCGGTAGTTGGTGAAGCTCAGATAGATATTCCAGACGGCCGGGATCACGATGATCCACAGCAGCATCAGCAGACCCGGAATCAGATAGATCCAGAATCGCCGCGACGGGCTTCCGGGGATGCGCGACATTCCACGCTCGCGTTTGGCCGCGTCGCGCTCGCGCTTGGTACGGTTGGTTGGTGAAGACATGATGCACTTCCCTCAGCGGTGTTGACCTGCAGGTATGCGGCGGCCGGACGGCCGAGCGCGGAGCTGCGCCGCCCGGCCGCCGCGAATGGAATGGGTTCGGAGGACCGGTCAGTCCTTGACGCCGGCGTCCTGGACGCCCTTGTCATAGTCGGACTTCATCTGGGCGATCGCGCCCTTGACATCGGTCGAGCCGTTGATGAGCTCCTGCAGCGAGGCGTTGAGCTCGTCGTAGAACGTGGCGGTCGGCCAATCCGGGTAGAAGCCGAGCGCGTTGTCCTTGAGCACCGTGTTGAAGGATTCGATGAGCTCCTTCGTGGACGGATCGGTGATCTTGTCCGGATCGGCGGCGATCGGCAGACCGCCGGAGTTGCCCATCAGGTCCTGCACTTCGGGGCTCAGCGTGATGTTGATGAACTTGGCGGCCAGATCCTTGCGCTTCGAGTTCTCCGGGATGACCCACAGGTTGCCGGAGGAACCGACGACCTTCTTGGACTGCGGGAACGTCGAGAACGTGATGTTCTTGCCCTTCATGTCGTTCTGGAAGCGGCCGAACCACCAGGTGCCGGAGAAGAACATCGGATAGGTGCCGTTGATGAAGCCCTGGCCGACGTCCTCGGCCTTAAGGCCGGTGCAGTCCTTGGAGATGTAGCCTTTGTCGGTCCAGTCCTTGATTGTCTGCGTCGCGTAGACGATCGGCTCCGAATCCCAGTCGACGTCGCCGTCGTACATCTCGTACGCTTTGACGAACTGGTCGTCGGCCTTGCTCAGCGCGAGCTGCCACCACAGATGCTGCACCGGGTATTCGGCGGCGCCCTCGGCAAGCGGCGTGATGCCCTTGTCGACGAACTTCTGCATCGCGTCGGTCAGCTCGTCCATCGTCGTCGGGATCTCGATGCCGTTCTTGTCGAACATGTCCTTGTTGTAGTACATGATCACGTCCTCGCCGTAGTTCGTGATGCCGTACCAGTTGCCGGAGCCCATGACGCCCTTGTCGTTGTACTTGCCGGTGTCGGCGAGCGATCCGGTGACCTTCTCGTCCCACTTGTACTGCTTGACGTAGTCGTCGAGATTCGTCAGCAGTCCCTGGCTGGCGAGGAGTCCCGCGGTCGCGTTGCCCTTGTTGTACTCCATGACGTCCGGGGCCTCGTCCGAGTTGAGGATCTGCGACGCGTTCTGGCGGATCTGCTCGAAGGACTTCTTCTCGAATTCGACCTTGACGCCGGTCTCCTTCTCGAAGATCTCCATCGCCTTCTTCCAGGCGACGCCCATCGCGCCGTTGTCCTCCTCGTAGTGCCAGATCTTGATCGAGGTCGGATTCTCCTCCTGCGCGGTGCCGCTGCCGCCGCATCCCGCAAGCCCACACATGCCGACCGCCGTCACAGCGGCCAGACCCGCCGCGATTGCCTTACGAACGTTCATATCTCTTCCTTTTTCAGCGCCATTACTGACTTTCGGATATTGCAGGGATTCAGCCGTTGAATCTCATGAGTAAATTAAATCATCGAAGTAATCGTCATCCAACCGATTTCGACAATCGTCGAAATCGGTTCGAAGCACGGCGACGTCACCGACGCGCGCGCATCGTGCCACGCGCACAGTACTCCCCCGGCAGCAGCTCGACGTAGCCGACATCACGACGCTCGCCGCGCAGCACCTCGACCATGATATCGACGGCGCGCTCGCACACGGCGGCCGGGTTCATCGGCATCTCGTCGGCGAGCCGCGCCGTCGAACCGTTCGCGCACGCCGCCATGACGGAGACGTCCTGCGGCACACGCAGCCCCCTGCGGCTCAACGCATTCATCAGCAGCCCCATCTGCGCGGCGTTCTCCTCGCAGATGATCGCCGTGATTCGCGGATCGACGGCGAAGGCCTCGTCGACGGCGAGGTTCACGTCATCGGCGGATCGGCCGGACGCGAACTTGCGCATGACGGTCATGCCGAGCTCCTCACCGCGCTGCATCGCCGCATCGAGGAAACGGACGAGGAAGTTCGAGCCGTCGAGGAACGCACGGCGGTCGGGACAGTACAGCATCACATGGCGGTGCCCCAGCACATGCGCCTTGTCCATCGCCTCGCGCCCCATGCCCGCGAAGTCCATGTCCACCGTGTACACGTTCGCCGTGTCGTTCGTATAGCCGATGCTGACCACGGGAATGTCGATCGCGCCGGCCATGTCCGCGCGCGAATCGCTGAGCAGGACGTCGAGCAGGAAGACGCCGTCCGCCATATGCCGGTCGGCGACGCGCCGCAGCTCCTGATCGCCGGCCTCGTGCATCAGCAGCAGAATGTCGTAGCCATGCCGTTTCGACGCCGACGCGAGCGCAAGGAAGAAGGCTGCATAGTTCGACGCGTCGGTGTATGGACGCAACGGCGAACTGACGGCGAGCACATGGGTGGACCCGACCGGCGTCGTCGCGTCGATGACCGGCCGGTAGCCGAGCTCGAGCGCGGCCGCGCGCACGCGCCCGCGCGTCTGATCGCCGATCTTGCGTTTACCGCTGACGACATAGGAGACCGTGCTGATCGACACGCCGGCCTTCGCCGCCACATCCTTGATACCAGCCATCTGCACCTCGCTCGCTGATTGCGTCGCGCGGCGGCGCTGCCTCGCGCCCGCCGCGTCATACGTTGCGCGCCGTGGTCGCGCACGCCGCACCCGCGCGCCATCCTAACGTGTTTCGACAGGACATTCCATCATTGCGCGTCGATTGTCGAAATTCGTCGAAACGAAGGCGCCGCCACGCCGCGACACACGCGATTTGCATTTGTTCGCATCCACTAGTATCGTTAGGCGAGTTGTCATGCGGAGCACGACAACATCCACGGGGCTGTAGCTCAGTTGGTAGAGCGCTTCGTTCGCATCGAAGAGGTCGTGGTTTCGATTACCATCAGCTCCACTAGAGCCGCTGCATTCATTCCACCGCAGCGGCTCTTTTCTTTGTGATTCCAAGGGTTTCGAGCTTCTCCCGATGGTACGGGTCGAGTGCGTGAAAGTGCGGAAAAGTACACAGAAATCCACGTTTTAGGCACACAGTCAGGTGTACGAGCGGGGACATCGGGCGTGGTACCGGAATCCGCGCATGCGACAGGGCGCACCGCATATCAATGTGGTGGTACGCCCTGTCGCCATGCGCGTTCGTTGTGTACGCGTGGGCAGAGCGAACGACTACCGCTGGCTCTTGACCCAGTCGGCGACGTCGTTCGGGTCGGCGTCCTCGGAGAAGCGTCGCCCGTCCTTCCAAGCGCCCGGGTTCTTCGCGAGCTTCTTCAGGTTCGTCGCGCTATCGCCGATCGGCGAGCTCATCGATGTGCAGAACAGGATGACCGTCTTGCCGGAGAAGTCGTTGTCTCGGATGAAGTTGCGCACCGGCCACACCGCTTCCTGCCACCAGATCGGATAGCCGATGTAGACGGTCGTGTAACTGTTCCAATCTGGCACCTGCGCGTTCTTGAGTTTGATGTCCTCGAGGCTTTTGTCCTCGTATTCCTTGACCACGCGGCTGTCGGCGTCGTTGAAGTTGAGATCTTCCTGCGTGTACGCCGGATCCGGCTCCAGCTCGTAGAGCGTCGCGTCCGTGTCCTTGGCGATGTCCTCGGCGACGCGCTTCGTGTTGCCCGTGCCCGACCAATAGACGACGATCGTCTTGCCGTCGCCGCTCGTCGCGGTCCCTGCGGGTGCACTGCCGCCGGTGCCGTCCGACGCGTCCGCGGTCGGGCTATTCGACGTCGAGCCGGTCGAGCCGCACGCCGCCAATGTCACCACCGCCGCAAGCCCGACGATGCCTGTCATGATGCGTTTCGCCAGATTCATGGCACCCTCCTTGCCAAACCGTTTAGCTTGTGCGTTCGCAGCACAGGCACCGGATCGCACGGAAAACCAATACAGCGAAACAACGATTTTACATGCATATCTGCAATACGTTCACTGATTGCATTCTTGGATATGGCCACAACCGGCAATCCGACTCCGATAAGCCGTTAGACACAATCGGACATGCCATCAGCAGCGGCATTACGATCGCGCATGCATTTCGTCATTCCGCAGACATGTGCTTGGGCGGCACAGGCATGCGATACTGGCCGTATCCAAGCGGCAACGCGGCCTGACGGGGCACGCGACGATACAAGGAGGACATGATGAACTGGCACAAGCGTCTTGCTGCATGCATCGTCGGGGCGGCGGCCGTTGTCACGTTGACGGCCTGCGGAGGCGGATCCGGCGACGCCGCGGCGACGTCCACCCCGTCGGCCGCGCAGACCGTCGCACCGGCGACGGGCGGCGACTCGACGACGCTCGTCGCGTATTTCTCGGCGACCGGCAGCACGAAGCGCGTCGCCGAGGACATCGCGACGACCACCGGCGGCACGTTGTTCGCGATCGAACCCGCCGAAGCGTACACGAGCGACGACCTCAACTACAACGACGCCGACAGCCGAGTCAGCAGGGAGCACGACGACGAACGCCTGCGCGACGTCAAGCTCAAGACGACCGAGGTGCCCGACTGGGACCGCTACACGACCGTCTACATCGGTTATCCGATCTGGTGGGGCGTCGCGGCATGGCCGATGAACACCTTCGTGCGCGCCAACGATTTCTCCGGCAAGACGGTTATCCCGTTCTGCACCTCCGCAAGTTCGCCGCTCGGCTCAAGCGCAAGCGAACTGGCGAAGCTCGCCAACGGTGGCGATTGGAAGGACGGGCAGCGCTTCAGCTCGTCGGAAAGCGCGCAGAACGTCGAGGCATGGGTCCGTCAGCAGTCCTGAGCCTCAAATCCCAGCCCCTCGAGGAATCGGCCGAGCTCCTCGTGATTCGGAAAGACGGCGATGTTATCCAGGATGCGTCGGCAGACGTCGGCGAGCGCATCGCGGACGGCCCTGCGGACCGTATCGCGGTCCATTCCGCGATCCGCGGCGCCCATCCCCTCCTGCCTCAGTGCTTCACGCACTTCATCCCACAGCAGCCGGAACTCGGCGAGACCGTCGGGCAGCGCATCGCCGGCGACCAATGCGTCCTCGAGCGCACCGAGCTGCCCGACGAGACGCCCCGGCAGCACGAACAAGCCCATCGCCTCGATGAGGCCGATCGGTTCCTGCTTGACGAAGAAGTATTCGGGATGCGCATGGAAGACGCCGAGCGGATACCGCCCGCTCACCGCGTTGTTGCGCAGGATCAGGCTCATCTCATACATGGGAGCGCCGTCCTCGCCGGGCACGAGCCGCGCAATCGGCGACAA
Organism: Bifidobacterium choerinum; assembly: GCF_002761235.1. Taxonomy (NCBI): domain Bacteria; kingdom Bacillati; phylum Actinomycetota; class Actinomycetes; order Bifidobacteriales; family Bifidobacteriaceae; genus Bifidobacterium; species Bifidobacterium choerinum. Next base: position 517,555 of record NZ_CP018044.1, read on the forward strand.
TGACGACTGTGCGGCGCCGGCGGCGTCATGGGATGCGATGCCGAGCGCGGCGTCGTCGTAGCATGCCCAGGCTTCGCGAATACGCTCGCAGACCTGTACGATGGCGGCGCGGTTGCGCGAGCGCACACGCATCGCGCTCGCCGGCCAGTCGATAATCTCGAGGACGGCGTCGTCGGCGTCCGGGCAGCGGTAGCGCCGCCATGCCGCCGCGCGCTGCATCGGCATCGTCTCGCCGCCGCCCTGGTAATGGTCATGAGCGAGCACCGATCCGCCGATGCGCGGCAACGCGGCGTTGCAGCCGAGGAAGTAGTCGGGGAACTGGTTGACGAAGTCGAGCAGGTTGGCGAAGGTCGACCTGTCGACGTGCATCGGCGTATGTTCGCGGTTCACGCAGATGCCGTGCTGCGCGAAGTAGCCGTAGGGCGAGAACTGCCAGAACCACGGCCGGCCGTCGAGTTCGACCTCGACGGTGCGCAATGTGCGTTTGCCGCGCGCCGCGAGCCCTTCGTTCGCATGGCAGATCGTGCACTGCGCGAAGCTGCCGTCGACGCTGTTGCCGCTCGCCGCCTTGCGCATGTCCTTGAACTCCGGTTTCGCCGTGTTGATCGTCACGACGAGGCCGGCACCGTCGAAACGCACGTTGCACCGCAGCTGCGCGAGCTTGATGTAGCCGTTCGCGACGCCGTAGTCGTAGAACCAACGCATCGCCGCCATGTTGCCGGCGCCGGCTCGCACGTCGTCATAGGCGTCCTGGATGCGCGACGGCGCCGCGGACAGCGCGCCCATGATCACGTCGTCGTCGAGGAAGGCGGCGGCCGCCTTCCTCGACGCATCATCCGTCGCCGCGATGTCGTCCGGGTTCGCCGCGTCGCCCGACGCCGCCGCGTCATCCGATTCGGTCAAGCGGAGCGCGGCCGCTTCCGCGCGGCGCGCCTCGTCGGCGCCGAGGACCTCCAGCAGCCGGTTGCGCATCCAGTCCACGTCGCGCGGGTCGAGCAGCAGCCGGGCGCGCGCATAGTCGACGAGCGCGTCGATGGCGCCGAGAACCGCCGTCTCCTCGGCGGCCGTGGAAGCCGTCTCACGCATCGTCGTGCTCCTCCTCTGCGGCGTCCGAGTCGGATCCAGCGTTCGCGTCATGTTCGGCACCGGCGCCCATGATCTCGTCGATGACGGCATGCATCTGCGGCATCCGCTCCTCCATTTCGCGTGCGAGCTGCATCTGCGTATGCGCGCGCACGAGGTTGTGTCCGGGGTATTTCGTCGCGAAGTAGACGTCGCCGAGCAGATGGTCGCCGAGGAAGCGCATGCCGCATTCGAGCGTCATAAGCCGCGCGGCCTCAGGCAGCAGCTCGAGTTCACGGGGGGCGGCGGTCGCGCCGACCTCGCCGAGGAATCCGCTCGCGTAGGCGCGGAACAGCGGCAGGCTGAAATGCACCTTGCCCAGGTCCGGCTCGTCTTCGAGACCGGTCGAAGCGCCGAAGCGGATCGAATCGCCGAAGTCGAAGAGCATCGAACCGGGCATCACCGTGTCGAGGTCGATGATCGCGCGCGGCTCGCCGCTGTCCGCGTCCATCAGGATGTTGTTGAGCTTCGTGTCGTTGTGCGTGACGCGCAGCGGCACCGATCCGTCGGCGAGCGCGTCCACGATCCGCCCGTATTCGGGCGCGCGCTCATCGAAGAACCCGATCTCGTCGCGCACGTCCTTCGCCCTGCCAAGCGGATCGGCCGCGACGGCCGCACGGAAGTCGGCATAGCGGTGCGGCGTGTCATGGAATCGGGCGATCGTCTCCGCGAGCTGGGCGGCGTCGAATTCGGCGAGCGTGCATTGGAACGCGCCGAAGGCCGCGCCGGCGCGCTCGAAGACGCGCAGATCGTCGACGAGGTTGTAGGACATCGTACCTTCGATGAATCGGTAGACGCGGAACATGCCGTCGTCCGCCGCGAGCCAGCTGCGGCCATCCTTCGTCGGGATGATCTCGAGCGTCTCCTGGCCTTGCGCGCGCAAGAATCCGGTGACGAGCTCGATGTTGCGCATCAGGGCCGCCGTGTCCGGGAACACATCGGTGTTCATCCGCTGCAGAACGTAGCGGGCCTCATCGGTGACCACGAGATAGGTGACGTTGATGTGCCCGTCGCCGTACGGCGTGACCGACGCGACGGCGCCGTCGATGGCGAACCGTTCCACGATGCGCTTCAGCGCCGCCGTCTGCTTGCTGCTGCCATTGTCCATGTCGACCTCCTTGTCGCATGATGCCGCCCACGTGCCGCGGATCGTCTATTCGAGCTCCTGCCAAGCGATCGCGCTCGGCGCGAGTGTGAAATCGTCGATTGCGCCGTCTGCGCGCTGCACCCTCGTCGTCTGCATCTGATCGGTGTTGTTGACGACGCAATACAGGTGCCTTTCCGGGAAGTGGGCGACCTCGCATTCCGGGTTCGTCGAGCTCCATGCGGCGTAACGGTCCTCGTTGCGGCTCGCATAGAACAACGCGCGTTCGAGCAGCCGGGCGTTCGCCGCCGAATACGGCAATCCGGAGATGTAGACGCCGCGGCCGCGGCCGTAGTCGTTGGCGGCGAGCCGCACGCGGCCGTCCTTCACGTCGAGCAGCGTCACGTCCTCATCGATCGGGTAGACGTTGAGAATCGGTTCTCCGAAGTCGACGTCGGTCGCCTCCTCGGTGATGAAGTTGGCGTCCGTGACGGCGGGCCAGTACTTGTCGACCGACAACGTCTGGAAGCGCTCCTGGTCGACGCCGAGCACGTCGGCGAGCTGGAAGAACCGCCCCTGCCAATCGCTCGACGTCGGCTGTCCGACGCCGACGAAGGCGCCACCGCCGCGCACCCAGCGCCGGATCGTCGAGACGAGGCGCGGGTCGCGCCACACGTCCCCGCCGCTGAAGGAGGTGCGCTCGGGGCCGGCGTTGATGATGACGTCGACGTCGTCGTCGACGCCCCGTTCGAGCACGTCGTCGAAGCTGATGAAGCGCACGTTGACGCGCATGCCGGAGAGCGCCTCGAGGATGCCGTAGTACGAGTAGGTCTGCTGGTTCGGCAGCGCGTGCGCGACGGTGAACGCCATCCAACTACGCATGCGGCCCCAGCAGTTGAGGATCGCGACGTTGAGCTCGCCTTCGGCCGGCTTGCCGCCGGTACGCTCGTGGATGTCGCGGAATTCGTCGGCGATCGCCGTCACCGTGTCGACGAATTTCGGGAACTTCGCGGCGAGCGAGAGGTAGCCGCCGTAGCCCATGCGCGAGATCGGCGAACGCAGGATCGCACGGCGCGCCTTGCGCCAGTTGTCGAGGCCTTCGATGCTCGGATCGTTGCCCTCATGGAAGGTGTCGGGGAAGAAGTACGGCAGGAAGCGGCCCTCGGTGTAGCGCACGCCGGGGATGTCGGCGATCATGCGCAGCGTCGTGCCGTCGCCGACCGAGCCGACGACCGCGTCAAGGCCGAGCTCGTCGAAGCCTTCCATGTACGGTTCGGTGCCGATCCACTGATCGCCGAGGAACATCATCGCCTCCTTGCCGGCGGCGTGCGTCTCGTCGACGAGCTTCTTGACGTTCGCGCGCACGAAGGTGGCCAGGAACGCGATCCAGTCGTGTTGCGCCTTGCGCGGGATGCGCCACGTAGAGTTGTAGCAGCCTTCGTCCACGAAGTCCTCGGGGCGCAGACGGTAACCGTGCAGCGCCTCGAAGTCGTCGAGCGCGCGCGGCGAGACCGTGCAGGCGCAGCCGAACCAGTCGACGATCTTCTCGCGGTGCTTCTGGTCAAAAATCAGCGTGAACTGGTAGAAGAAGGTCGTGAAGCGCACGACGTCGGTCTGCGGATTGTCCTTGAGCCACTGCCCGAACGTGCGGAACACGAAGTCGCGCGTCGCCGGATGGTAGATATCGAAGGGGATCTCATGCTCCTTGTCTCCCCAGTCGTTCGTCAGATGGTTGTACATCTCGACCGGATCCCAGATGATGTATGCGAGGAACGAGACCGTGTATTCGTGCATCGCTTCGCTCCCGCGGATCGTCACCGCATCATGCTCGGCGTCGAAATCCCAACGTTCCGGGTCGACGACCTCGCCGGTCGTGCGGTCGACGACCTCCCAGTAGCGGTGCGGGTCGGCGTCGCGGTTCGGCTGCAGCTGCTCGGCGTAGAAGCGCTCCATCAGGTCGACGGTGACCGTGTCCGCCTCGGCGAGGACGCGCTGCGTGAGCAGGTAGACCTGCGGCGTCTCATCCATGTGCAGGCTGATCCATTCATTGTGAGCGCGCGTCGGGAAGTAGGCGCTGTAGATCTTCTTGCCGAGCCGCTCGACGGCCTCGTCCAGATGGGTGCCGTCGGAATTGCGGATGGCGTCGGCGCCCCACAGTTCGGCGAGACGCTTCGTCTCGTCGGCGAAATGCTCTTCGCTCGGTATCGTGAAACGGCCAGTCGTGGTCATGATGACTCCTTGGGAACGAATGGGAGGGGATGGGAGAAATCGGGAAATCGGAAATACTGGGGAATGAGGATAGACGGAAGGCAGATGCGCGGCCGCGCATGATCCGCGTCGCATGGTCGCCCATGCGCGGCCACGCACATCGGGAAGGCTGCGCGCCGCTCAGCCCTTGACGGAACCGGCCGCGAGGCCCGCACGCCAGAAGCGCTGCAGCGTCAGGAAGAGGATGATGACCGGCAGCACGCCGAGCAGTGCGCCCATCATCAACGCGCCGCGGTCGTTGAAGACGGCGAGCGAGACCATGCCGTACAGGCCGAGCGTGACCGGATAGAGGTCCTCGCTCGAAAGCATCATCAGCGGCAGCAGGAAGTTGTTCCAAGTGGCCACGAACATGAACAGGAAGATCGTGACCATCGCCGGGGCGAGCAGCCGCAGCACAATCGTGAAGAAGATGCGCGCCTCGCCGGCGCCGTCGATGCGCGCCGCCTCGAGCAGCTCGTTCGGCACTGAGCTCTGCGCGTAGACGCGGCCCAGGAAGAAGCCGAAGGGCGAGACGCAGCACGGGATGATGACCGCGAGCATCGTGTTGTCCAGATGCAGCGAGTTGAAGATCGCATACTGCGGGATCGTCAGCAGCGCCGCCGGCATCAGCATCGCCGCCATGATGACGCCAATCGTCACGCCTTTGCCGCGGAACCGGAATTTCGCCGTCGCATAGCCGGCCATGACCGAGACGACGGTGCCGATGACCGCCGAGAGGCCCGAATAGAGCAGCGAGTTGCCGACCCAACGCCAGAAGCTGTCACGCGTCCAGCCGAGCAATGTGGCGTAGTTCGCGGCGATCGCGTCGGGCAGTTCGTTCAGCGGCACCGCGAACCACAGGCCGTTCGATCCGGTGAGCTGCGCCGGGCTCTTCGTGGACGCGACGATCGCCCAGTAGATCGGGAACAGGAAGTAGATGAGCGCGACGACGAGGATGATGACCGTCAGGATCTTCGCGATCGGCTTCGGACGCATCGAACGCGGCAGGTCGTTCTCCATGCGTTCGCGCATACGGTCGGCTTTCTTCTGTGCGCGCATCGGGTTGCGGAACTTCGCGCGCGTGGTGTCGATGAGGCTCATGACTCGTTCACCTTCCTTTCAGCGAAGGCGTAGATCATTGCGAGCAGTCCGGCGATGATCGCCATGACGATCGCGATTGCGTTGGCGGGGCCGTCGCCCTTCGGGGTGAGGAAGCCGCGGGATGTGTTGAACGCCATCATCATCGGCGTGTACGAGGAGGAGATGGCCGGATCGGCGGTCTGCATGACCTGGGGCTCGTTGAACAGCTGGATCGTGCCGACGATCGACAGCAGCATCGCGAGCAGCGCGGCGCCGCGCACGTTCGGCAGCTTGATCTTCGTGGCGACCTGCCAGCCGTTCGCGCCGTCGATGCGCGCCGCCTCGTAGAGCTCGTGCGGGATCGCCTGCAGCGCCGAAAGGAAGATCAGCATGTTGTAACCGGTGAAGGTCCACGTCGTGATGTTGACCATCGACGCGAGCACGACGTTGCTTGCGAAGAAGTCGACGTTGATGCCGAGCGCCGCGAGCCCCTTGACGATCGGCGAGATCTGGCCGTTGTACAGATACACCCAGATGATCGAGGCGATGACGCCCGGGATCGCGTACGGCAGGAAGTAGCCGAGGCGGAAGCCGGCGACGTGCTTGACGATGAGCGAGTCGAGCAGCATCGCGAGCGCGAGCGCGCTGATGATCATGATCGGCACCTGGATGAGCGTGTAGAGCAGCACCCTGCCCATGCCCGCCCAGAAGGTGCCCGATGTGATGACGTATTTGAAGTTTTCGAGTCCGACGAATCTGTTGACGATTTCGCCGCCGCCGTAGGCGCCGCCGCCGGTCGCGACCTGCTGGAAGAAGCTCGAGTAGACCGCGTAGAGGATCGGGACGATGAAGACGAGCAGGAAGAGCAACACGAACGGCAGCATGAACAGCCAGCCGGTGCGCTCCTCGCGCCTTGCCGCCGGGGACAGGCGTCCCTTCGTCCTCTTGCCCTTCGTCGCCCCCGTCTCGCCTTCCGTGGCGCGCACGAGGACGCCGGGTTTGGTGGGCGTCGCTGATGAGATTACCGTTGCCATCGCATTGCTCCTTTGCACAAGATGGATGGGAGGGGACGGGACGGATCCCGTCCCCTCCTGTCGGTGATTGCCGTGCTTGCCGGCGTCGTGTCGCCTATTGCGCGACCGACAGTCCGTAGTCCTTGAGGGTGTCGACCGATGCGGTCTGCGCAGCGTCGAAGATGGATCCGGTCTTCGCCTTGCCCTCGGCCACGTCCGCGGCCTTCTCCTTCATCGCCGTGCCGACGGCGGAGAAGCCGGGGATGTACGAGAATCCGGCGAGGTTGGCGTTCGCCGCCGCGAACTCGGCCATGACGTCCTGGCCGCCGTAGAACTCGGACCAGCTCGCCGGCGTCTTCGCGGTGCCGGTCGTCGCGGCGACGACGAGGCCCTGCGAGGTCAGGTCGTCGATCTGCGTGTTGAACCAGTCGAGGAACTGCATCGCCTCGGCCTTGTGCTTGATGCCCTTGAGAGCGACGACTCCGGAGCCGCCGTCAGGGCCGGTCTTCTCGCCGTTGTCGAACCAGTCGCCAATCTGCGCGACGCGCCAGTCGCCCTTGCCCTTGTCCGCCATCGAATCCATCAGCAGCGGTGCCTCCCATGCGGCTCCGATCGTGCCGATGAGCTCGCCCTTCTGCAGCGAGGCGTCGAAGGACGGATCCCAGCGCGGGTTCGTCGTCGCCGACTTGTCGTCGAGCAGCTGCTGGTAGACCTTCGCGACGGCCTTCGAGCCCGCCGTCTGCGTATCGACCTTCCATGCGTCGCCCTCGACCGTGTACCACGGCCTGGAGGCGCCGGCGAGGCCGGTGAGCATGTTGCCCGCCTCATCCGCCTGGAAGGACATGATGTACTTGCCCTGCGCGGCGGCCTTCTTCGCGCTGGCGATAAGTTCGCCCTGCGTCTTCGGCACGGCAATGCCGAGCTTGTCGAATTCGGTCTTGTTGTAGTAGTAGACGAGCGGTCCGGTATCCTGCGGCAGGCCGAAGGTCTTGCCGCCGATCGACATGTTGTCGAACGGGCCTTCGGCGAAGTCGCCCTTGTACTGTTCGGCCTCGGAGGTCACGTCCTCGAGGATGCCCTTCGTGAAGAGCTCGGGGATCTCGGAGTAGCCGGCCTGCGCGAGGTCGGGGGCGTTGCCCGCCTTGACGTCAGTCTCGAGCTTCTTGATGAGGTCGGAGGCGTTGCCGTTGAAATGGATCGCCTTGACATGGATGTCCGGATGCTCCTTGTTCCAGCGCGAGACGATCTGCTCGACCGACGTCATGCCCGACTTGTCCGGAAGTCGGTGGATGTAGGTGATCTCCACCTTGCCGCCGGACGACGAACCGCCGGATGCGCCGCCGGACGATGAGGCGCCGCCGCATCCGGACAGCGCCATGCACGCCGCGGCGACCGCCGCCGCTCCGGTCATCAAACCCTTGTTCCACTTCATGTCCCTGCACTCCTTCGTGATCGGGGCTATGGGCGGACAGCCGCCCATTGGTTCCTTTTGGCTTACGTTGCACCGCCACTGCCTCGTGGTGATGCCTTCACGATACCGAGCCGTCAACTTTTTGTCAACTTTGATTACTTTTTAGTTCTTTCTGAGCATATCTACTCAAGAAACGTTGAAATATCAGCATTTATCGACCATATACCGTAATGTCATCATTCCGTTCAAATGGTGTACACTCGAGTCATCCCTTCTGCCCGACCGCACCGACGAAGGACGCGCGAACGGCACAACACCAACGAAAGGCCACGCCATGACCGACCACTTCATCTCCTCATCCGACGGCGACGACGCCAACGACGGCCTGACGCCGGCATCGGCGTGGCGCACGCTCGCCCGCGCCGAGGGGCTCGACCCATCCCCCGGCGACGCGCTGCTGCTCGCGCGCGGCTCGCGATTCACCGGACAGTCGCTGCATCTGCACGACATCTCCGGCGACGCGGAGCGGCCCGTGACGATCGGCTGCTACGGCGACCCGTCACAGCCGCTTCCGATCATCGCCTGCGACGGCAACGGCCGATGGTTCGAGGACTACCGCGCACCGATCGGAGGCTCCCCGCACCGCAACCGCGGTACCGTCTCGACGGCGCTGCTGCTGCGCGACTGCTCGCACGTGCACGTACACGACATCGAGATCACGAACCGGCGCATCGACGACGCCGACGGCCACCGCTACAACGACCTCGACGTCATGGACCGCACCGGCGTCGCCGTCATCGCCGAGAACGGCGGCACGTCGCGCGGCGTCAGGCTGGAGCGGCTGTACATCCACGACGTGAACGGCAACATCTACGACAAGCACATGGCCAACGGCGGCATCCAGATCATCGCGCACCTCCCCGAGGACGCGTCGACGATCGAGACGAACATCGCGCGCTTCGACGACCTGCGCATCGCCGACAACATCGTGCGCGACACGAGCCGCTGGGGCATCGCCGTCGGATACACCGCCTACCTCAACGTCATCGACCACGGCGGACGCGACGCCGACGGCAACTGGGACAACACCTTCGACTACGGCGACGGCACGATCGACGAGGCGACGCTGCGCCGCTACGGCGCGACGAACGTCGTCGTCGAAGGCAACGTCGTCGAGCGCGCCGGCGGCGACGCGATCACCGTCATGTACTGCGACCGTCCGCTCGTGCGGCGCAACGTCTCGCGCGAAGCGGCCAGCGACATCCGCGACGACGTCTACACGGCGACGACGAACGACCGCGTCGCCGCGGCGATCTGGCCGTGGCGCTGCAGAAACGCGATCTTCGAATACAACGAGGCCTACGACACGCTCAACGCCGACCGCGGCAACGGCGACGGCCAGGCGTGGGACGCCGACTTCGGCGACGGCACCGAGTACCGCTACAACTATTCGCGCAACAACTCGGGCGGGTGCATCATGTTCTGCAACGAGAAGGCCGTCAACTCGCTGTTCCACTGCAACGTCTCCGACCGCGACCGCATGGGGGCGATCGACATCCCGCGCAACCCGGACGCGAGCGTCACCGGCAACACCTTCATCATCGCCGAAGACGCCGACCCGCTGCGCCTCGACCGCGCGGACGGCACGGCCGACGTCGAGGGCAACACCTTCGTCTACGCCGGCGCCACGCCGAAACGCACCGAATGGCATCCCCGCGGCTCGCACGTCAGCTACAGCGGCAACGTCTACATCGGCTTCGCGGACACCCCCGAACAGGACGCGGCCGAAGCGCCGCAGCCATATCGATATGACGGTGACAATAACCAATCATCACCACAGATGCACAGGTCGAAGTGACGACGTCAAGCGCCGCAACAACACGATTTTTCACAACAGCGTAATTATGTATACTTGATTGACATAATTAAGACAACTTGCTACGCTGAACATATCAGCCGACCATCGACGCCGACATCCATCCACCATCGTACGGCGGCATTCGAGACAAGGAGCCATAATGAACCCTTCGCCACTCGAACAGATCCTGCTGAACACGAGCACGAAGACCGTACCCTCCGACATCCGCGGCCGCAACACGATGGCCGCGTTCAATCTGCTGTTCCCGGCCGCGTCGATCTCGCGCAGCGAACTGGGCAAGACGCTCGGGCTCTCGCGCATGGCCGCCACCGAAGTGACCGGCGAGATGCTCGACAACCACATCATCCGCGCAGTCGGCGAGGACACGCGCAGCGGCCGCGGCAAACGCTCGGTCATGCTCGCGATCGACACCGCCTTCTGGCGCATCATCACAATCGACCTGTCCCAGCAGTACGTCGTGCAGGGCGCGCTCGTCGACCTCGGCGGGCGCATCATCGAACGCACCGAGATACCGGTCGAACACGGCACCGACGTCACGCTCGAGATCATCATCGATCTCGTGCAGCGGCTCAAGGCGGACGCCGTACAGCCGATCCTCGGCGTCGGCGTGGCCGTGCCCGGCGTCGTCGACCGTGACGGCACCGTCGTGGACGCCGTGCAGCTGGGATGGGAGGACGTGCCGCTGCACGCCCAGTTGCGCGAGGCGCTCGGCATGCCCGTGCTCGTCGGCAACGCCACCAACGCGGCGCTCGTCGCGGAACGGTTCTTCGGCGAAGGCGGCGACGATTCGATGCTGATCCGCATCGGCGCCGGCGTCGGCGCCAGTCTGTGCCTCAACGGGCAGATCATCGACGGCGCCACCTCGATGGCCGGCGAGATCGGCCATGTCGTCGTCGACCCGGAAGGCCCCGCCTGCGCCTGCGGCAAACGCGGCTGCCTCGAGGCGTACCTGTCCACGAACAACCTGTACGCGCAGATCGCCGTCGACCCCGCGCAGCGCACCGAGATCCTCACCGGGGCGGGCCAGCTGCTCGGCCGCGTCATGGCGATGTCGCTCGGCCTGCTCAATCTGCGCGACGTGACGATCGACGCCCCCGCGGACATCGCCGGCGAGACCTTCATCCATGCGATGCGCGGCGAGCTGAGCGCCGCGATGAACACGCAGTACATGACGATTCCGCTGCTGCACCGCTGTCAGGTCGGCGCGGACGCCTCGCTGCGCGGGCAGGCGATCAACGTGCTGCGGCTCCTCGTGCCGCATATCCGCGAACTGCGCGCACGCGATTGAGCGGGCGTCGACCCTCACCACCATCAGCCGCAACAAAGGAGTTGTCATGGCAGATTCAACCAATTCACCGCCGCCGCTCATCGGCATCGACGTGGGCGGCACGAAGATCGCGGGCGTCGTCATCGACACGTCCGCGCATGCCGGCGACGGCGACGTGTGCGTCCTCACTCAGGCCGACCGCCCCGCCCGGCCGGGAGCCGCCGCGCTCATCGACGACGTCGCCGCGCTCATCGACACGCTGCTCGCCCACGTTCCCGCAGATTGCGGCGCGATCGGCATCGGCACGCCCGGCACCGTGGACGGCACGACCGGCGACGTGCGCGACATCGCAAACCTGTCCATCGACCATGTGCCGCTCGCAGGCGCCATCCATGCGCGCTTCGGACTGCCGACGGTCGTCGAGAACGACGTCAACGCGGCCGCCTTCGGCGCCGCCCGCCTCATCGAGGACGGCACCGCGTCCGACGAGACGATCGCGTTCCTCAATCTCGGCACCGGCATGGCGGCCGGCGTCATCCGCGACGGCAGGCTCGACCACGGCTCAAGCAACACGGTCGGCGAAATCGGCCACATCCCGGTCGAGCCGCATCGCTGGCGCTGCGCATGCGGGCAGCGCGGCTGTCTCGAGACGGCGGGCAGCGGCGGGGCCGCAAAACGGCTGTGGCCGTATGCCGATCCGCCGATGCCGGACATCCTCGCGGCAGCGGCCGACGACGCACATCCGCGCCACCGGCATGCCGTCGAGACGCGCGACACGATCGTCGCCGCGATCGCCAACGCGCTCGACGTGCTCGCCGTGACCGTCGACCCGAACGTCATCATCATCGGCGGCGGCATGGCGAAGACCGGCACTCCGCTGCTCGATGCGATCCGCGCCGAACTGCGCCGCCGCGCCCATGACAGCGGCTTCATCCATGCGCTCAACCTGCCGGCGCGCCTGCGGCTCGCGCCGAAGGATCTGCCGGTGGGCGCGATCGGCGCAGCGCTCAACGCTGCGGCATCGGTCGGCGCGTGACACCGCCCATACGGCAATCAGCATTCACAATAGCCAATCATCGATCAGCCGCCGCATAGCCTCGACGGCATCACGAAGGAGCATCATCATGACGGAAGTCATCATCGCCGAGTCCGAACGAGAGGCAGGCGCCATCTACGCCAAGTGCGTGGCCGATCTCATCGAGCGCAAGCCAGACTGCGTGCTCGGCCTTGCGACCGGCTCGAGCCCGCTCGCCGCCTATCAGGAGCTAGCGAGGACGATCACGGAACGCGGTCTCGATGTCTCGCGGGTGCGCGGCTTCTCGCTCGACGAGTACGCGGGCCTCGACCCGAAGCATCCGGAGTCGTATCACAGCGTCATCGAACGCACCGTCATCGAACCGCTCGGCCTCGACCCGGAGCTCGTCCATGTGCCGAACGGCGACCTCGCGACGATCGAACATGCCGGCAAGGCATACGACGCGGCCATCGAGGCGGCCGGCGGCATCGACGTGCAGATCCTCGGCATCGGCACCGACGGCCACATCGGGTTCAACGAGCCGGGTTCGTCGCTCGCCTCGGGCACGCGCATCAAGACGCTCACCGAACAGACGCGCATCGACAACGCGCGCTTCTTCGACGGCGACGTCGATCAGGTGCCGACGCACTGCATCACGCAGGGCATCGGCACGATCATGAAGGCGCGCCATCTCGTGCTGCTCGCGTTCGGCGACGGCAAGGCCGAAGCGATCGCCGAGACGGTCGAGGGCGGCGTCTCGTCGTTCTGCCCGGCGAGCGCGCTGCAACTGCATCCGCACGCGACCGTCATCGTCGACGAACAGGCGGCGGCACGACTGCGCAACAAGGACTACTACCGCTACGCCTACGCGCACAAGCCGGCATGGCAGGGCATCTGAGGGCGCGCGTCCGCCAGCGGACCGTACAGGACACGAAAATGACGATCATGCATCAGGACAGCCCATCCGAACTTCCCGGCATCCCGACGGCGCCGCATGAACGCGCCGCGACCGCCGAACGAATCGCACGTTCCTTCGCCCTGCCGCCCGAAGCCTTCGGCATCGTCAACGCGACGCGCGTCGACGCACGCGGCATCCTCCCCGACAGCTGGATCATCTGCTCGGACGGCGTCATCGTCGCCGCAGGCGCGACGGCTGCGGATTTCAAGGCCGCCGCCGCGCGGCACGGCATCGATGACGAACACACGCACGACGCGCACGGCATGCTGCTGACGCCGGGATACGTGGACATCCATGCGCACGGCGCGTGGGGCATGTCCTTCGACGACGGCGCCGACGGCATCCGCGTCGCGCGTGCCGGGCATATGATGCATGGCACGACGCGGCAGGTCTGCAGCCTCATCACGAATCCCTTCGACGCCCTGACCGCGAACCTGCGCAATGTGCGCGACGCGATGCGCGAGCGGCCCGACATCCTCGGCGCGCATCTGGAAGGCCCGTTCCTTTCGCCGCTGCACAAGGGCGCACATGATCCCGCATGCCTGCGCGACCCGACGCCGGAGCATGTCGAGACGTTGCTCGACGCCGCCGACGGATGCCTGCGGCAGATCACGATCGCGCCGGAGCTGCCGCACGCGATGCGGGCGATCGGCATGTTCGCGAACGCCAGCGTCGTCGCGGCCGTCGGCCACACCGACGCCGACTACATGACGGCCGTGCGCGCCTTCGACGCCGGCGCACGGCTGATGACGCATCTGTTCAACGCGATGCCGTCGCTGCACCATCGCAAGCCCGGGCCGATCCCAGCGGCCGTCGAGGACCCGCGCGTCGCGATCGAACTGATCACCGACGGCTTCCATGTGCAGGACCCGGTGCTGCGCATGGCGCTCGGCTTCGCACCGCGCCGCACCGTCTTCGTCACCGACGCGATGGCGGCGACCGACTGCCCGGACGGTCCCTACAAGCTCGGCGGACTGGATGTGCGGGTCGTCGACGGCCACGCCCGTCTCGTCTCGAACGGCGCGATCGCCGGGTCGACGCTGCTGCTCGAGGGCGCAGTGCGACGTGCGGTGCTCAATCTGGGCATGGCCCCGGCCGACGCCGTCGCCGCGGCGACGCTCATTCCGGCGCAGGTCTTCGGCTTCGACCGTCCGAACGCCGTCACCGGCGCGCCGCTCGGCCTGGTATGCCGCGGCTATGCGGCCGACGTGCTGCTGCTCGACCTCGCCGATTGGGCGGTCCGGCATGTCTGGTGCGCCGGGCGCCGTCAACGGTAGGCTTGTGGATTGGACCGCAGTACGGCCCAATACGGGCTAATTGCGCATAATCGAGACCGAAGCGCGAACAGTCAACTCTTGCCGACGACCCGCATCACGACGAACGAGGCGACTAGCACCACGATGACCGCGCCGATGAGCGATGGGAAGATTGCCATGCCTCCGAGCTGCGGTCCCCAACTGCCGAAGATCGCCTGACCGAGCGACGAGCCCACAAGACCGGCGATGATGTTGGCGATCCAACCCATCGATCCGCTGCGGTTGGTGATCGCGCCGGCGATGGCGCCGATGATCGCTCCGACGACGAGCGTCCAAATCCAATACATATTGCGCTTCCTTTGAGTCTTTCCAAAGTCCGAAAAACCTTGAACTATCCTCCACGGTACGGGATCAGGGCGCGTTTCGCCCGCAATCACGCGGGTTTCCGCTACCACGGCAAAATCACGTAACGCTCAGGTCGGGCTGTTATACGCATGGTCGCGCCCATGTCGGCCGCGGAACGCGGCAGAAGCGGAACCGGACACGACGACCCTCATCCCGCTCGTGCCTCCCGCCGACCGCCACGGCCCAGGACGCGACTACAGGTCAGTGCTGCTGCGCCGCCTGCCGCCGCACCTCATCCAAGGCGGCGTTGAAGGCGTCGCTCGTCCAGCTGGCGCCGGCGATCTTGTCGACCTTCAGATCCTTGATCGGCTTGCCGGTGACGACCCCCGGCACTTCCTTGGCGAAAGCCTCCTGATGCCCCCGTGAGATGGATGTGAACGGATGCCCGACGACGCATACATCATGCACAAGGCCGTCACGCGCACTTGACATACACGTCGATCGTGCGCGGCGGACGCAGGCTCAGTCACGCCCGACGAGCGGCGCGAGACGGTCGTACATGCGCTGCACCATGCGGTTAAGCGACTGCGGCGTGATGTCGTCGTAGTTTTCGGTCGTCGTGTAGCCGGGACCGGGCACATAGCCGCCGGCGAGATAGCCGGTCACGACGACGGTCATCATGCCGGACGCGGCAGCCGACGTGCGCCCGCTCATCGAATCCTCGAAGGCGACGCAGCACGGCAGCAGCACATCGGGGATGCCGAGTCGTTGCGCGGCAAGCTTGTACGGCGCCGGATCGGGTTTCTTCGGCACGTCGTCGTCGCCGCATACATAACCGGCGAAAGTGTTCGGCGGCGCCTGCGCGATGAGGTTCTCAGCCAGGTCACGCGGCGACGTCGTCACGAGCATCGACGGCACACCGGCGTCGCGCAGCTGCTCGAGCAGACGGCGCACGCCGGGTATCCACGGCAGCCGCTTCTTCTCCTCGTCGGTCACGTATTGGATCATGCGACGTCCGATCTCGTCGGGAGGCAGCGGACAACCGAGATCGGCCATCTCATGGGCGATCTGCGGCACCGGTCGACCGGAGCCGTCCATCGCCATCTGCTTCGTCCAGTGGCCGCCGTATTCACGCACGAGCCGCAGCTCGCTTTCGTGCCACAGCGGCTCGGAATCGATGAGCGTCCCATCCATGTCCCAGAACACGCCCTGCAGCGCGCCGACCCCGGCGGCTCCATTGTTGCGAGCGCCCATCGTCTCCTCCTTCGTCATTCGCGTCGTTCGATCGCCATACGCCACGGCCATCTCGGTCCGGCACCACTTCCTACGATACGCGCCCGCGTCCCGCACAGCGCACGCATACGCCACACGCGACGCCACACATACATACACAAGGCGTCCGGAACCCAAATTCAGGTTCCGGACGCCTTGCTGTCCTCTATGCCTATGCCGCCTATTCGTTCACCGGTAGATCGTATGCCACAGGACCACCGATTTCGACTCGGCCTGAGCCGGCCGATGACTCGCGCCGGCCGCCAGCTGCCGCGTCTGCGGGTGCAGATGCCGCCGCCAGTGCCGCGCACGCGAGGAACGACGCACTTCGGTGATGTCGCCGTCCATGTCGGCGGTGAAGACACTCACCGAGTTGTCACTCAGCCGTTCAAGCTGCCGGCGCAGCTGACGGTTCTCCTCCTCAAGTTCGAGGATGCGCGCGATGCCGGTGAGGTTGATGCCGTCATGCTGACTCATCGACTGCGCCTGTATGAGCCGGTCGATGTCGCGCAGCGAGTAGCGACGTGCGCCGCCCTCTGTGCGCTGCGGCACGATGAGGCCGGCGCGGTCGTACTGACGCAGCGTCTGCGGATGGATGCTCGCGAGTTCGGCGGCGCGCCCGACGCTGAAGATCGGCAGGTCGACGTTGAAGCCGACGCGCGCCGCACCTTCGAGATTCGCCCGCTGCGCGACGATCGCCATCGCGCACATCTCATACAGCCGGCGTTTCTGCTGGGAGACCCGCGTCATGCTGCTCAAGCCTCCCGCTGCTCGGCGAGCCTATCGGCGAAGTCGCCGCACGCCTTGTCGAATTCCTTCGCGGCGTGCTTTTCGCCGACGCCCGGATGCTCGGGGACACGGATCTGGACGCGTCCGACGAGATCGCCGGTCTCGCGCTTCGTCTTGACGCCCTTGCCCCTGACGCGCACCTCGGCGCCGCTCGACGTGCCGGCGTGCACCTTGAAGGTCACCGGTTCGCCGTTGAAGTCCTTCGCCTCGACTTTGCCGCCATCGACGGCCTGGCCGACGGTGACCGGCAGGTCCATGACGAGGTCGACGCCGTCCATCGTGAACTTCGCGTCCGGCGTCACGGTGACGGTCAGATACATGTCGCCGTTCCTGCCGCCGTGCATGCCCGGCTTGCCCTTGCCGGCGAGCTTGATCTTCTGGCCGTTCTTCACGCCTGCCGGGATGCGCGTCTTGAACTTCTTGCCGCCCGCGCTCAGCGAGACGGTCGCGCCCTTGACGGCCTGACGGAAGGTCAGCATGATCTTCGAGTTGAGGTCGGCGCCGTCCTCCGGGGCCGGAGTCGGACGGTAGCCGGCGTAGGCGCCGTCACCGTAGTCCTCGTAGCCGTGGCCGCCGTAGCCGCCTGCGTTGCCGCCGCCGAACATCGAGAAGATGTCGTCGAAGCCCGCGCCGCCGCCGTTCGTCGAGAAGCGGATGTGCGAGCCGTTGCCGCCCGCACCTGCGCCGCCGCCGAACATCGAGAAGATGTCGTTGAGGTTGGAGGCGTTGAAGCCGCCCGCGCCTCCCGCACCGCCGGCGAAGCGCGCACCGCCCGCGCCGAACTGGCGGATCGCGTCGTAGCGTTCACGCGATTCCTTGTCCTTGAGCACATCGTAGGCCTCGGAGATGTCCTTGAACTTCTCCTCGCCTTCCTTGGTTTTGTTGATGTCCGGATGGTACTTACGCGCGAGCTTGCGATACGCCTTCGTGATCTCGCTTTCCGTGGCGTCTTTGGAGACACCGAGGGTTTTGTAGAAGTCCTTGTTCAGCCATTCGTTCTCAGCCATGTTGTGCCTCCTTTCGAGGTGTTGCTGAATCCGTCCCCGTCGGGACGGGTGAAAAAGTCTCGTTCATTGCCGGCGGCGGGCGACGTCTTTAAGACGCCTCCCTTCGCCGGCATCAGTTGGTACAGCGCACAGGAGGCCGTGGACCGCACACGATTGTGGTCCACGGCCTCCCCATGCGTCACCGTGTCAGTTCTGCGGCGACGCCACGACCACGCGGGCCGCGCGGATCACGCGATCGCCGATGCGGTAGCCGGCCTCCACAACCGTGTCGACCGTCGCCTTCTCGGCGTCCGGATCCGGCTTGTGCAGCACGGCCTCATGCTTCGTCGGGTCGAAGTCCTCGCCTTTGACGCCGAACTTCTCCACGCCGAACTTCTCGAAGGTCTTCTCGAGCTTCGCCGCGACCGCCTT
This sequence comes from Bifidobacterium choerinum, assembly GCF_002761235.1. Classification (NCBI taxonomy): domain Bacteria; kingdom Bacillati; phylum Actinomycetota; class Actinomycetes; order Bifidobacteriales; family Bifidobacteriaceae; genus Bifidobacterium; species Bifidobacterium choerinum. The sequence goes on from NZ_CP018044.1 coordinate 535,711, forward strand.
GAACGAATCATCCATCTGTCCGTGCTCGCGGATGCGATCGATGTCGTCAAGTGCGGACAGCTCCGCCGTCAGCACATCGATGATGCCCTGCTGGCGTGCCCGATCCATGTCCTTGCGCGTGCGGTTGCGGTAGTTGATGAACTCCGCGCGCTCACGCTGCAGCGCTTCGAGGTACTCAGCCGCCTCCTTCTTGGCCTGGCCAAGCGGAGTGAGCTTGCCGTCTTCGGAGTCAGCCTGCGGCGGCTCCTGCTGAGCCGCTTCGGCCGCTTCCTCGGCCGGGGACGACACGGACTGCGCCGCGTCGTCCTGTGCCCCGTCCTTCACGTCCGCATCGGCGGGCTGCTGCTCTGCCGCAGCGTCGCGCTCGATGTCGTCCATGAGCTGGGAGCCGGGATCGGCCTGCCCGTCCGCCAACGCGTCGGCGTCGGGCAGGTCATCGAGGTAGTCGTCCTTGTTGAAGTCGGGCATTACTTGTTGTCCTTGTCGTCGTCATCGTCCACGACTTCGGCGTCCACGACGTCGTCGTCACCGGAGTTCGATGCGCCGTTGTCGCCGGCCGGGGCGCCTTCGGTGCCCTGCTGCGCGTAGAGCGCCTGACCGATCTTCTGCGCGGCCGTCATCAGCTTCTCCTGATCCGACTTGATCTTCTCGATGTCGTCGCCCTTGAGCGATTCCTTGAGCTCGTTGACCGCGTCGGTGACTTCCTTGGCCACGTCGTCGGAGAGCTTGTCCTTGTTGTCGTTGACGAGCTTCTCGGTCTGATAGGCGAAGGCTTCGGCCTGGTTGCGGGTCTCGGCTTCCTCCTTGCGCTTCTTGTCGTCGGCTTCGTGGGCCTCGGCGTCGCGCACCATGCGGTCGATCTCGTCCTTCGGCAGTGCGGAGCCGCCGGTGATCGTCATCGACTGTTCCTTGCCGGTGCCCTTGTCCTTCGCGGAGACATGGACGATGCCGTTCGCGTCGATGTCGAAGGTGACCTCGATCTGCGGGACGCCACGCGGAGCCGGAGCGATGCCGGTCAGCTCGAAGGTGCCCAGCGGCTTGTTGTCGCGAGCGAACTCACGTTCGCCCTGATAGACCTGGATGAGCACGGACGGCTGGTTGTCCTCGGCGGTCGAGAAGATCTCCGAACGCTTCGCCGGGATGGCGGTGTTGCGGTCGATGAGCTTCGTCATGATGCCGCCCTTCGTCTCGATGCCGAGCGACAGCGGGGTCACGTCGATGAGCAGGACGTCCTTGCGGTCGCCCTTGATGACGCCGGACTGCACGGCGGCGCCGATGGCAACGACCTCATCCGGGTTGACGGACTGGTTCGGTTCCTTGCCGCCGTCGAGCTCCTTGACGAGCTCCTTGACGGCCGGCATACGGGTCGAACCGCCGACGAGCACGACGTGGTCGATCTGCGAGACGGAGATGCCGGCGTCGGCGAGCACGTTGTTGAACGGCGTGCGGCAACGGTCGAGCAGGTCCTTCGTCATTTCCTCGAAGTGGGCGCGGGTGAGCGTCTCGTCGAGGTGCACCGGGGTGCCGTCAGGGGTCATCGCGAGGTACTGCATGTTGATCGTCGTGGACATCGACGAAGACAGTTCCTTCTTCGCCTGCTCGGCGGCTTCCTTGAGGCGCTGCAGCGCGATCTTGTCCTTGCTCAGGTCGACGCCGTACTTGTCCTTGACGCCCTTGACGAGCCAGTCGATGATGCGCTGATCCCAGTCGTCGCCACCGAGGTGGTTGTCGCCCGAGGTCGCCTGGACCTGAATCGTCGAGAAGCCGTCGTCGTCCTTGCCGATCTCCAGCAGCGAGACATCGAAGGTACCGCCACCGAGGTCGAAGACGAGGATGCGTTCGTCTTCCTTGCCCTTCTCAAGGCCGTACGCGAGCGCGGCCGCGGTCGGCTCGTTGATGATGCGCAGGACGTTGAGGCCGGCGATCGTGCCGGCGTCCTTCGTCGCCTGACGCTGTGCGTCGTTGAAGTATGCCGGGCAGGTGATGACCGCGTCGGTCACCGGCTCGCCCAGATAGGCTTCGGCGTCGCGCTTGAGCTTCATCAGGATCTGCGCCGAGATCTCCTGCGGCGTCCACTTCTTGCCATCGATGTCCACCGTCCAATCGGTGCCCATGTGGCGCTTGACCGAGCTGATCGTGCGGTCGACATTGGTGACCGCCTGACGCTTGGCGACTTCGCCGACGAGGATTTCGCCGGACTTGCTGAAGGCGACGACCGACGGGGTCGTGCGTGCACCTTCGGCGTTCACGATTACTGTGGGCTCGCCACCTTCCAGCGTCGCGATGCAGGAATTGGTGGTACCCAGATCAATACCGACTGCGCGTCCCATACTTGTTCTCCTTTGTTTGGTTCACTACTTGTTACGTTTTCGCTCGAGTTCTGTCCGGCGGCGGTCATCTTTTTGACCGGCCTTCTTGAACCTTCCAAAACTTGAGCCTACATCACTCAACTATTTCATGCCGGACGTTATTCCCACTGCGGAAGATTTTTCCGAAAATGTTTTCCGCCCCCGAAAAACCGCCGTTTTGCAACGGTTCCAGCATTCCGGGACGGAAAGTCCAGCCAATCCTCAGCTTGAGCTGATATGCGGTATGCCGCAGAGCGCGGTCGCGTTCAGCAGCACACGGTCGCGCTCCGCCGCCGCAGCGGCGACGCCGCGCCCGTCATCGCCACGAACAGCAGCATCACGCCGGCCGCCACGGACCAGCGCGCCTCGCCGTCGCCGTCGCGCCCATCGATGAAACCGGACGCAACGGCACCAGTCCGCGTCCCAAACCATCGATCCAGCCGGCGAACCGAGACGCTCCGTCCCGAGCCATCGACCAACTCGACGAAACCACCCGCAACCAGACCCGATAGCGGGACAAACCATCGACGACTTCGACGAGCCGGGACGCAAACCGCACCTCCCGCGTCCCAAACCGTCGCGCGCGCCGGCGGAACCGGACGCAAACCGCACCCAACCGCCAACGCGCGCCCAACCCCAAAACAGCGGGGCGGCCATGCCCCCTCGGCATGGCCGCCCCGTATTCCCTTGCCCTTTGGCCCTCACCAACGGACGATGCGAAGCCTTTCGTTACAACCCCTAATTCCTCTAATGGTTCTTCTAATGCCTAGTTCCTCATCCTCATCCTCATCCCGCGGTATTCCTACGACGGCCCAGCCATGCCCTGCATCCTCGCAGGGGTCGTGCAGGCCGCACCCGTCAGGCGTCCGGCAAACACCCGTCACCGCTCGAGCGGCGTATCTGGGTCGAGACGGGCGTCGGTGCCGCGCAGGATCAGCTTCGGCTCGATCGTCGAATGCGGTTCCTCCAACTCCTCGCCGGCGAGCAGCTTCAGGCACTTGCGCGCCGCCGACGCGCCCATCGCGAACGGATCCTGGCGCATCGTCGTCAGGTCGATCGTGTCCGCGTAGGACGAGTCGTCGAAACCGATGATCGAATAGTCGCGCGGCGTGCGGTAGCCGTGGCGCTGCAGCTTGAGCACGAGCGGAATCGCCATCATGTCCATCTGGCAGCAGATCGCGTCCGGGAACGTTTCCTCGGAAAGCACGGCCGCGAGCGCCGCGTCGGCGAAATCATGCCCCCGCGGCACCGACAGCACCTTCCAATCGATGTCGTGCGTCTTCTGCGCGGCCTCGCAGGCGCGGATGAATCCGCGTCCGCGCGCGTCGATCGACGATTCGAGCGATTCCTCGGCCGCCGAGCATGTGTAGACGATGCGCTTGTGCCCGAGGTTGATCATGTGCTGCGTCGCGCGGTACATGCCCTGTTCGTCGTCGACGCTGATCGTCGCGTCGAAGGCTTCGACGTTCGGCGTGTTGATGCCGATGATCGGCACACGCGTGCGCCTGAGCTGCTCGGCCTCCTCCGGCTCTATCGCAAAGGACGCGACGAACACGGCGTCGACGTTGCGCAGCACCGGCATGTCGTGGAAGAACTGCGTGCGCGTGCGCGCGTCGTCGATGTGCTGGAACAGCGAGATGTCGTAGCCTTCCTTGTGCATCACCGAGTTGACGCCGGCGAAGACCTCGACGTTGAACCAGCTGGTGATTTCCTGATTCATCAGCAGCGCGACGCGGAAGGTCTGTCCCGACTTGAGTGCCGTCGCCGAACGGGAGATGTTGAAATCGAGTTTCGCCGCGGCGCTCATGACTTTCTCGCGTGTCCGTTTGGACACGAGTTCCGGCCGGGTGAACGCTCGTGAGACGGTGGAGATGGACACTCCCGCAAGCTGCGCGACTTCGCGGATTCCTTGCTTCTGCACGATTGCCCCTTTACTTTACTTGATTGTGCTTTCCCTTGTTGATTGTGATGGTGGTTGTCCGATTATCCGCGGCTGCCTCGCCTCGAACCGTCAACGCACGACGACCAGTCCGCACACGAGCAGCATCAGCGGGTAGATCGCATAGAACACCCACTTCGTCCATGTGTGCCGATAGCCGATCTCGTCGTTGCGGTAGTGGAGGAACGCGACGCCGATGCCCGGTGTGATGAAGCACACGGCGCCGAGAAGCGCCGCCGTGAACATCATCGTGTTCTCACGTGCGTGCAGATAGTAGAAGATGAGCGCCATGCCGAGCGTGACCATGCCGATATTGAGCATCGCCTGCGACTGTCCGATCTTGAACAGCCAGTCCCACAGCAGGCCGACGAGGATGACCAGCACGCTGAGTGTGATGCGCAGCCCCTTGCCGTAGTCCTCCATCATCTCGAGCAGCACGAGCACGATCAATGCGATGATGAGGCCGAAGACCGGGTTCTGCGAGCGCAGGTCGAAGAAACTGCCGAAGGTGGCCATGTCGTAGGGCACTTCGCTGACGAGTGCGAGCACGAGCAGCTGCACACCGTAGCGCAGCCAGCTGCGCGTATGGTCGAAGCCGGTGTACAGCAGCCATGCGTAGATCGGGATCGCGACCCAGGAGACGGCTTCGCACAGCACCGACACGGTGAGCGAGGCCATGTTGTCCGCCGTCGGCGCGCCGAGCAGCATCGGCATCAACGTGACGCTCGCTGCCGAAAGGAACAGCAGCACGTCGCCGATGACCTTGAGCTTGAACCTCGACAGTCCGCGATGTTTGCGCTGCTTCTTCTCGTCCAGATACCGTGTGTATTCGTCCACCATAGTGTTTCGTCCGTTCCGTCGTCGCCCGCGCGACGCTCAGTCCTTCGCCTCCGTGTCGTTTTCCGTATCGTCGTCCGCGCCGCCCGCCGCCCGCGGCGCCTGCAGCGCGTTCCACGCCGCGTCGGCGCCGTGGATGAAGGCGAGCAGTCCGTCGTAGTCGGCCCCTTCGAGCGAGATGGCCGCCTGCGGCACCGTGGCGCCGCCAGTGTTGTCGTCGGTGTGCAGATAGGCGGCGTCGATGCCGCAGGCGACGGCGCCGAAGACGTCGCTGTTCTCGTCGTTGCCGACCATGAGCGCATGCTCCGGCTCGACGTCAGCGTGCATGAGCGCGCGGCGGAAAATCTCGAACGACGGCTTGCGCACTCCTTCGTCGCTCGAGATGATGATGTCGTCGAACATCTCGTCGAGTCCGAGCAAGGTGAGCTCCGGCCTCGTGTAGCACGCCTGCGCGTTGCTGACGAGGATGACGGTGCGGCCTTCGTCGTGCAGACGGTCGAGCAGTTCGATCGCGCCGGGGAACAGCTGCAGCTTCGTCGTGCTCGCGCGGCGGAAGGTCCACGCGGCGGCACGCGCCTGTTCGGGCGTGCCGTCGATCCAGCACGCGTCGAACAGGCCGCGGTATGCGGGCAGCAGATCCGGCTCAAACCATTCGCGCTGGTCGCGCGTCGCGTTCGCCTTCGCGCGTTCGCGGGCGAACTGCGCGCGCAGCTGATCGTTCGTCGCGAATTCGGCGCCGTCCCGGTACAGTGCGCACCGCAGCGCCGTCCACGGGCCCTCGCTTTGCTCATCCGTGTGGATGTCGACGAGGGTGCCGTAGAGGTCGAAGAACACCGCTTGATACTTGAGTGCCGTTGTCATCGGATTCCTTTCAGCGCCGTTCAGCGCGTGTCGCGGCCCGTTTCGAGCCTCCAGACGCGCAGCGAGCGCGCCGGCATCGGCATGCGGCCGTCGACCGATTCGGTGCGGCGCGGATCGGGCATGCCGTCGTGCATCGTCGAATCGAGCACGCAGACCCAGCGCGGCTGCGCCGTGTCGTCGTCGGCGCCCGCGGGCATCGGCAGTTCGTCGTGGGCGTCATCGGCGTAGGCGTGCGTGAGCTTGTCGGCGGCGATCGTGTGGTCGTCGGCGTCCGGATTGACCGTCACGGCCGTGTCGTGCATCCGGTAGGCGACGGCGTTGCCCGGCGCGTCGACGGCGATGTGCTCGGCGTCAAACCAGTCCGGGTTCGCGCGGCGCAGCGCGATGAGGCGACGGTAGTAGTCGCGCAGCTCGCCCATACGCCAGGCGCGGCGCCAATCCACTTCGTTGACCTCCTTGCCGGAGTCGAAGGAATTGTCGTTGCCGTGCTTCGTCTTGCCGAATTCCTCGCCGGCGAGCATGAACGGGATGCCGGCGGCCGTGTAGATGATGCCCGCGGCGAGCTTGTTCGCCTCGAGCACGGCCGTCGTCTGCGGGCTCGGCTCGGCGTCGAAGATCGCATCGAGCTGCTCGTCCCCTTCGCACATGCTCATCGTCAGCTTGTCCCACAGCGTGAGGTCGTCGTGGGCGCTCACGTACTGGATGATCTGCCCGGCTTCGCCTTCGTTCGTCTCCGGTGCGCGCCACGCGTCCGCCCCCAGCTCGATGAGCGGCTTGTTCGCCTTCGCGTCGCCGTTCACGTAGCCTTTGCGCTCCATATAGAAGACATGGCCCTTGATCGCGTCGCGCGTGCGGTCGCAGAAGTGGCCGATGCGCGTGTTGAGATAGCGCAGCCCCTCCTTGTTGGCGAGTTCGGTGCCCGGCAGCGTGTTCGTTGGCCCGGCCGCCCACGGCTCGCCGTACATCAGGATCGATTCGCCTCCCGGCAGACGGTCGAGCGACGCGCGCACCATGTTCATCGTCTGCACGTCGATGAGGCCCATCAGGTCGAAGCGGAAGCCGTCGAGATGGTATTCGCGCGCCCAGTAGGTGACCGATTCGACGATGAACCTGCGGAACATCGCGCGTTCGGTCTGCATGTCGTCGCCGCAGCCGGAGCCGTTCGCCAACGTGCCGTCGTCGTTGCGACGCAGGTAGTATCCCGGCACCGTGCGTTCGAACCAGTTGTCGGCCGAATACATGTGGTTGTAGACGACGTCCATGATGACCTTGATGCCGTTGGCGTGCAGCGACTGGATCATCCGCTTGCATTCGGTGATGCGGTTCGCGCCGTCGTAGGGGTCGGTCGAGAACGAGCCTTCCGGCACGTTGTAGTTGAGCGGATCGTAGCCCCAGTTGAACTGGGACGGGTCGCGCTCGTCGACGGAACCGTAGTCATAGAACGGCAGCAGCTGCACGGCGGTCACGCCGAGGTCGCGCAGATAGTTCATGCACGTCGGGTGTTCGCCGTCGCCATCGAGCGTCGTGTCGTCGTAGGTGAACGCGAGGTACTTGCCTCGGTGCTCCTCGGGAACGCCGCTGTGAGGGTTGTTGCTGAAGCTGCCGACGTGCGCCTCCCAGACCATCGTCTCCGAGGTCGGCGTGCGCGGACGTTCGTCCTCGTCCCAGCCCTCCGGGTCGGTGCGCGCGAGGTCGACGACCATGCTACGGCGCCCGTTGACGCCGGCCGCACGCGCCCAGGGGTCGGCGGAACGGTGCGTGACGCCGCCGTCGAATTCAAGAAGATAGTCGTAGTAGACGCCGTCGAGGTTCCGTGGGAGAGCCGCAGTCCAGGCGCCATCGGACTGCTTCGCCATCGTCATGGTCTCGATGAGCATATCATCGGACTGCTCGGAGGAACCGCGGGTGAACAATCGCAGCGTCACAGTACGCGCCGATGGTGCCCAGAGAGCGAACTGGGTGCCGGATTCGCAAACCTCGGCACCCAGTGTGCGTTCCAGACAAAGCGGGAACGGTTCTGCGACACCCGGCTCCAACCCTTCGGAAAGGGGCTCGAATGCCTGAATCATGATCAGCCTTTCACTGCACCCGACATGGATTCCTGATAGAAGCGCTGCATCACGATGAACAGGATCGCGATCGGGACGGAGATGATCACAGCGGCTGCCGCGAAGCGGCCGAACCAGGTGTTGATGTATTCCTTCTCGAGCATGAGCCACAGACCCAGCGAGGCCGTGTAGTTCTCCTGCGTGCGGGCGATGACCTTCGCCATGACGAAGTCGAGCCACGGGATCAGGAAGCCGGTAATGGCCTGGTAGACGATCATCGGCTTCGACATCGGGATGATGATCTTCGTGAAGACCTGCCAACGCGTGCAGCCGTCGAGCATCGCGGCCTCGTCAAGCGAGATCGGGATCGTATCCATGAAGCCCTTCATGACGTAGAAGCCTGCACCGGTGCCCGCCGAGTAGACGAGAATCAGAGCGAGGATCGTCATGCCGTCGCTCGTCAGACCTATCGCCTTGAGGATGAAGTAGATCGCGACGACGGACATGATGGACGGGAACATGCCGAGGATCAGCACGAGGTTCATGAACGAGCGGCGGCCACGGAAGCGCATACGGCTCATGCAGTATGCGACCGAGAGCACGAACCACACGGAGATGAGGCACGTGAAGATCGAGATGATGAAGGTGTTCAGGAACATGCGCGGGAAGTCCAGGACCTTACGGTCGGTGAACAGGCCGATGTAGCTGTCGAACGAGTACTCCGTCGGGAAGAACGTGCTCTGGTACGGAGCGGTGTTCTTGTTGAAGCTCTCGAGGAAGATCCAGACGATTGGCAGCAGCCAGATGACCGCGAGCACGCCGAGGAGGATGTAGGTCGCCACGTCGGCCGCGATGCGCCGCTTCCTCTGATCGTGCAGGAATCCTTGGCTCTGCGCTTTGACTTCAGTGTGCTTACTCACCGGAAGGCCTCCTCGTTCTTATAGGAACCGCTGTTGCGGTAGGTGATCAGCGAGACCGCGGCAAGGACGATGAACGTCATGATGCCGATGACCGCGCCGAGGTTGTAATCGTTGCGATCCACCGTGAGCTTGTACAGCCAGGTGATGAGCAGGTCGGTCTTGCCGGCGGAAGCGCCGTTGACGGCCGGATCACCACGCGTGAGCAGGTAGATGACGTTGAAGTTGTTGACGTTGCCGGTGAACGTCGTGATCAGGTACGGCGTGAGCACGAAGATGATGTACGGCATCGTGATCTTCGTGAAGATCTGCCACCAGTTCGCACCGTCGATCTTCGCGGCCTCATAGAGGTCGGCCGGGATGTTCTGGAGGATGCCGGTCACCTGCATGATCGTGTACGGAATGCCGATCCACAGATTGACGATGATGACGGTCACACGCGCCCACGTGGCGTCGGTGAAGAACGGCATCGGGCCGTCGATCCAGCCCCAGTTCTGCAGCAGGCGGTTGACGGCGCCGGTCGGCTGCAGCATCTGGTGCATGACGAGCAGCGAGACGAACTGTGGGACGGCGATCGACATCGAGAAGATCGCACGCCACACGTTCTTGCCGTAGGTCGTCTTGCGGTTGATGATCATCGCGAGGAACAGACCGAAGAAGAAGTTCAGGAACGTCGCGAAGAACGCCCAGATCAGCGTCCATCCGAGGACGGACAGGAACATGCTGCCCGAGACCGCGCTGCTGCCGGTGTTCGAGAACACCGTCTTGAAGTTCTCAAGGCCGACCCATTTGAACAGCGTCAGATGGTTGTGATCATAGCTCGTGAACGCCATCGAGATCATGAAGATCAATGGCAGGACCGTGAAGATCAGGATGCCGGCGATCGGCAGGAACAGCAGCAGCTGGTTCGCCTTGGCGTCGAAGAGCGTGTGGATGTCGTCCATGAAGGACGGGGCATGGCCGTTCTTGCCGGCCAGGCACTGCGCCTTGTATGCGGAGCGGATCTCGAGGATCCACCACAGCACGAAGACGACACAGAAGACGACGGTGGTCACGCCGTAGAGCAGGCGCAGGACCGTGTTGTCGCCCGGGATGTTCACGTACTGACCGTTGACCCAGCCGCTGCGGGGCTTGTTGCCGCCGAGCGTGATCAGGTTCTTGATGCACGTGCCGCCGGTCATGATCATGTAGATGATGAACAGGACCTCACCGGCGAAATAGATGAGACCCTTGACGTATTGCTTGCGAACCACGTTGCCGAGGCCGAAAATCAGGATGGACAGCTTGGTGAAGACGTCGCCCTTCTCCAAGGCGTTCTTCAGCGTGTATGGCGATGGTGCCACATAGTCCGCGCCCAGTTTCCGGCGGCGCCGCAGTTCTCGTTGTGAAAGGGTTACCGTACTCATGAACCCTCTACCGCCTCTCTTTTGAAAAGTATGATGTGTGGGGCGTGCGACCGTGCCCACGAACCGTGCGACCTCGCAACGGCCTGCGGACGGGTGCGTGCATAGCCCGAGAATGACCCCCACGCACCCCTCAGGCGACGCCGCCTGATTGATCCTGAACATGAGGTGTGCGGAAAGCTCAGGATCTGAGGCCTTCCGCACACTATTTTCGATTATCCACCGATAATCTCACCGGCACAGGCCGGTGGGATGGAGCCTTGAGGCCCCGCGAAATCACTCCTCAGTCGCCTGAGCCTTGACTTCCTTGTTCTCGGTCTCCATCCAGGTCTTCGTCTGATCCTTGTAGTTGTCAGCAGTGACGTCCTTGTTGTAGATGGCCTTGCCGAAGTTCTCGGCCGGGGTCCACCAGCCGTTCATCGCGGCGATCGTCGGCTGCAGCACGGAGGTCTTCTCGATCGTGTCGATCTGAGCCTGGACGTACGGGGCGTCCTTCATGCCTTCGAGGTCGGTCAGCGTCTTGTCGGACGGAACGATCTCGCGCATCTCCCAGTGCTTCTTCTGGGCGTCGGCGGAGCCGAGGAAGGCGGCGAACTCGGAGGCGACCTGCGGGTTCTTCGCGCTCGGGTTGAAGGCAACGGCCTTCGAGCCGGCGAAGGACTTCATCTGGAAGTCCTTGCCATCGGCGGTGAAGGACGGCATCTTGACGGCGCCGTACTTGTCGCCGAGGCCCTTCTTGACGTCAGCGGCCGACCAGGAGCCGGAGAACATCGCGTCGGTCGTGCCGTCGACGAGGTTCGAGACACCGTTGGTGCCGTCGTCGAGGACGAAGTTCGGGTTGGCGACCATGTCGACGAGGTACTTGGTCACGGCATCGGCGTTGGAGCCGAAGTCAATGCCCGCGGCACCGTCCTGGCCCTTGTCGCCGAACATCTGCATGCCGGCGCCGAGGTAGAACGCCGGGATGTACCAGGAGTTCGTCAGCGGGTAGGAGACCTTGCCCTTCTCGAGCATCGTGTTCAGGTTCTTGACGTCATCAGCCGAGAACTTGTCCTTGTTGTAGTACATGAAGTACGTGTTCGAGGTGTACGGCACACCGTAGATCTTGCCGTCGGCGCCGGTGACCGACTGGACCATCGTCTTGGAGTTCTGGTCCTGGACCTGCTTGGCGACGTCCTCGCTCACTTCGCCGATGGCGTTGAGCTTGATGAGGGTGCCGAGCTGATCGTTCGCGAACATGTAGACGTCGGCCGCAGCGGACGGATCCGTCTGCACGGTCTTGGCGGCGTCGCCTTCGGAGACGGTCGCGTTCTTCCAGGTGATGTCATAGTTGGCGTGGGCCTTTTCGAACGCCGCTTCCATGTCGTTGATCCAGTCGGCGTCCTCCGACGGAGCCCACACGGTGAGCGTCGCGGTCTGCTTCTCGTTCGAGTTCGAAGCGGCGGCGTTGCCGTTCGCGTTCGAATCGTTGCCGCCGCAAGCCGCCATCGGGACGAGCATCGCAACAGCCGCGGTCAGACCGATTGCCTTCTTCCAATTGATCATCATTGACCTTTCCTTTCCATCAATCAATGCAGTTGCATCTGTTTTCCTCAACATCACGCATGCGGGAACCCCGCGAATCAGCTCCGCGAGGTCTCCACGTCGTAGCTACCTCCACCGTTGGTATTCAGCGGAGCGCTGCGTAACGCTTCAGTGGTCTATACTGTATACCACACCTGCAAACGTTGTCAAAAACTGTCCGCATCGTGAGTGTCGTTTTCACGGAAACGCCGTGAGCGTTACCCCACAGCAAGGAGCGATATGACCAACTCAATGAACACACCTGTTTCATGGCTGCAACAGGCCGTCTTCTACGAGGTGTACCCGCAGAGCTTCAACGATTCGAACAACGACGGCATCGGCGACATCCCGGGCATCACCGAACGCCTCGACTATATCCGGTCATTGGGCTGCAACGCCTTGTGGCTCAACCCCTGCTTCGCCTCGCCGTTCCGCGACGCCGGATACGACGTCGCCGATTACACGAAGGTCGCGGAGCGCTACGGCACCAACGATGACCTCATCGATCTGTTCGCCGCGGCGCACTCCCGGGGCATGCACGTCCTGCTCGATCTTGTCCCGGGGCACACGAGCGACGAACATCCGTGGTTCATCGCCAGCAGTGAAGAACGGCACAACCTGTACACCGACCGCTATATCTGGACCGACTCGTGGATCACCGGCGGCGACGGCCTGCCGTTCATCGGCGGCGTCTATCCACGCAACGGCGCGGCGATCACGAACTTCTTCGCGTTCCAGCCGGCGCTCAACTACGGCTTCGCGCATCCGACGAAGCCCTGGCAGCAGCCGGCGCTCGGCGACGCGGCGCTCGACACCTGCGGCGCGATGCTCGACGTCATGCGCTTCTGGCTGTCGCGCGGAGCCGACGGCTTCCGCGTCGACATGGCCGACAGCCTCGTCAAGAACGACGACAACGGCAAGCCGTCCACGATCGCGACCTGGCGGTACATGTTCAAGCAGATCCGCGAGGAGTTCCCGGACGCGGCCTTCGTCTCCGAATGGGGCCGCCCGGACGAGGCCTTCGACGCCGGCTTCGACATGGACTTCTATCTCGACTGGCGCTGGGATGGCGTGCCGAACGGCTACAACATGCTGCTGCGCAACACCGACACCCCGATGCTGCACGACGGCGACAAGAGCTATTTCAACGCGGACAGTGGCGTCGGCATCCGCGCTTTCCTCAACGAATACGAGCCGCGCCTCGAGCAGGCGCGCAAGCGCGGCGGCTACCTCGACCTCATCACCTGCAACCATGACACGGCGCGCGTCGCGCCGCGCCTGTCGCCGCAGGAGATCCGCCTCGCTTATGCGACGATGCTGCTGATGCCGGGCGCCCCGTTCATCTACTACGGCGACGAGATCGGCATGCGCTACCGCGACCTGCCCACGAAGGAGGGCGGCTATACACGCACCGGCAGCCGCACGCCGATGCAGTGGGACCGTTCGGCGAACGACGGCTTCTCCGGAGCGAGCGCCGACGCGCTCTATCTGCCGATTGACGAATCCGACGACGCGCCGACCGTCGCCGACCAGATCAATGCCGACGACTCGCTGTGGACGGCCGTCCATGACGTGCTCGCATTGCGCGCCGACTCGCCGGCCTTCCGCGCCGACGCCGACTTCACCGTGCTGTTCGCTTCCGACGAGCGCCGTTCCTTCGTCTTCAAGCGCACGAAGGACGGCGTCAGCGCCGTCGTCGCCGTCAACCCGGGCCGTGAGACCGAAACGATCGAGCTGCCGGTCGGCGAAGGCAGCGAGGCGCGCACCGTGACACTGTCCTATGGCGACCCGACGCTCGACTACACGACGCTGACGCTCCCGCCGCAGTCCTTCGCCGTCCTGCAGTAGCCGTTCGGACGGAGTGGGACGCAGAACCTCTGACCTTGCGTCCCATTCCGTCCCATCGGCCGCCGATCCAATCCGCCAGCGTCCCAACCCATCGGTCACCTCGATGGACCGGGACGCAAAAGGGCCCGTTTCCGTCCCGTACCATCGAACCCATCGACGAACCGTCCCGCTCCGTCCCAACCCATCGGTCACCTCGACGAACCGGGACGCAAAAGGGCCCGTTTGCGTCCCAACCCATCGAACCCATCGACGAACCGGGACGGAAACCGGACACCGCAAGCCGGCCTCGCCGCTCCGTCTCGCCCCTCCCCCGCGACGTCGGTTTGCAAACGTAGGCGTACACGCCGGGGAACCGCCGGCACGCCGTCACACTCATATCACCCAATTTTGGCTTGATAAAGCCAAAACACCGCATTTGCAAACGCTTTCAACATACGCTATACTCGACTGCAGGCGATGGTTCGTCACCAACGAAGTATGACGTTCCGCGACCACCATCAGCAATCGAGGAAAGCACAGGGGAACGCGTGACCGCCGCGCGCGAGCGCACACGCCCCGCCACCCATGAGGAAATAAGGAGCAATGATGCCGGACCAGACTACACCACAGCGCGAGGAGAGCGCCGAGCGCCTCACGCGTCCACTCATCCGACTGGCGAACATGTGGGGCGTCTCCACGTCGTACATCGACCAGCTCGGCACCTACGTCGAAATCGACGACGACGTCCTCGTCACCGTGCTCAAGGCGCTCGGCGTCGACGCGTCGACCGACGAACGCGTCGACGAGGCGCTCAAGCTGCGTCTGAACGAAGAGGCCACGCGTCTCGTGCCGCCAACCGTCGTCAAGTTCATCGGCACCGACGAACCGGTCGAGCTGCATGCACTGCACGGCGAGCCGACCGTCACGCTGATGCTCGAGGAGGGCGTGCACGCCGAAGGCGACTTCTTCACCGTCGAACGCAAGGACGCCGAGGCGGCGCCGGACGCCGACGTGACCGTCTACGAACTGACATTGACCGATGCGCTGCCGATCGGCTACCACACGCTCACCGTCGAAGACGGCGAGCGCCATGCGACGGCCCACGTGATCTGCGCGCCGGCGCGCATTCCGGTGCCGCAGGCCGTACAGGAACGCCATCGTTGGGGCTGGATGGCGCAGATGTACTCGGTGCGCTCGGCCGATTCATGGGGCGTCGGCGACTACGGCGATCTCAGGGAACTGGTGACCGACGCGGCGAGGAAGTCGCACGCCGATTTCATGCTCATCAACCCGATCCACGCGACGGCGCCGATCACGCCGCTCGAACCGTCGCCGTATCTGCCGGAGTCGCGACGCTTCCTCAACGTCACCTACATCCGTCCGCAGGACATCCCCGAATACGAACATCTCGAAGGCGACGACTTCAACAAGGTTGAGGCGCTGCATGCACGCGTCGCGGCGGCGGACACCGACCCGAGTCCGATCGACATCAACGCGGCGTGGGATGCGAAGCGCGAAGCGCTGCACATCGTCTTCAAGCAGGAGCGTTCGACCAAGCGTCAGGCGGCCTTCGACGAGTTCCGTCAGCAGGCCGGCGAGGATCTGCGTGCCTTCGCACTGTGGTCGGTCGCGTTCCAGGTGTGGGGCGCACCATGGGATGCCGAAAACGATTGGTTCACGAAGTACGATCGACACAGCCCGCAGATCGCGCAGCTCGAGAACGACTACGGCGACCTCTATGACTTCGCGTGCTGGCTGCAGTGGATCGCCGCGGAGCAGGTCGAGGCGGCGCAGCGTGCGGCGAAGAACGCCGGCATGGCGCTCGGCCTGATGCAGGACATGGCCGTCGGCGTGCACACCTACGGCTCCGACGTGTGGTGGAGCCCGGAGCGTTTCGCCGTCGGCACCGTGACCGTCGGATGCCCGCCCGACTTCTACAACCAGCAGGGGCAGGACTGGGGCCAGCCGCCCTTCGACCCGAACTTCATGGAGTCGGACGGCTACAACGTCTACCGTGACATGGTGCACAACATGTTCGCGCACGCCGGCGCGATCCGCATCGACCATGTGCTCGGCATGTTCCGCCTGTGGTGGATCCCGCAGGGCAAGGGTCCGCGCGGCGGCGCCTATGTGCGCTACAACTACGAGGCGATGCTCGCGATCCTCACGATCGAGGCGTCGCGCGTCGACGGCATGGTCATCGGCGAGGACCTCGGCACCGTCCCTGACTATGTCTCCCGTATCCTCGCCGAGCATGGTGTCCTCGGCACGACCGTCGAATGGTTCGCGCGCGTCGACAACTCGCCGAACGCCGGCGACCCGTATGCGATGCCGGACACCTACCGCGAGTATTCGCTCGCTTCGGTCACGACGCACGATCTGCCGCCGACCGCCGGCTATCTGATGTACGAGCACGTCAAGCTGCGCGAGCAGCTGCATCTGCTCAGCGAGCCGGTTGAGGAGTTCATGAAGTCGGCCGAGGCCGAGCAGCGGGCGATGCTCAAACTGCTCGTGTCCGGCGGATGGCTGCCGCAGGAGGCGGCCGACGACGTCCCCGGCCATCTGCAGCAGATCGTCGAGGCGATGCACGCGATGCTCAAGGACTCCCCCGCACTTCTGCTGCAGGCCGCGCTCGTCGACGGCGTCGGCGAGATGCGCACGCAGAACCAGCCCGGCACTTCGACCGAATATCCCAACTGGCGCATCCCGCTCGCCGATGCCGAGGGCCACGTCGTACCGACGAACGAGGTCTTCGACTCGCCGCGCGTGATGTCGCTGTCTCAGATCATGAACCGTTAGTTTTTTCGACCTCTCTCTAACGGTTCAGACATGGAGGGCCTCCCGACGACGGGAGGCCCTCCATGTTTTCCGGCTGCCGCTGCAGGCAGCCGCTCACTGCGGCTTCTTCTTGACGGTCCAGGTGTCCTCCTGCACATGCGTTGAGAACGGCTGGCCGGTGTATTTGCGCAGCACATACTCCTGGATCGGCACATGCAGCGACAGCAGCGAACCGTAGCCGAGCACGACGAGCAGGAACAGCATCTGCGGCAGCTTGAACCACAGATAGACGAACAAGCCGAAATAGACGGCGTCGATCGCGGCGAGCGCGAGCGTCGCCGGGAAATAGGTGACGCCGAAGATGTAGGCGTTCGCCATCGTGCGCGTCGGCGGGTTCTCGAAGCGCGCCTGCAGCGCGAACACCCATTCGAAGCCGATGACCCACAGGATCGTCAATGCGATCTTCGGGATCAGCAGCGGCGTGATCCGCAGCACGATCCAGCTGTAGACGAGCGCGGCTCCGAACAGCAGATAGACGACCCACAGGATCGTCGCACGGGCGAAGTTCTCCTTGAATGCGGCGAAGTAGTTCCTCGTGACATGACCTTGCCCGATGAGCATCTTGCGCGTCGCCGTCTGCCCGGCGGACAATGCGGCGCCGATCGTCACGATCGGGATGCTCGTGACGAGCATCAGCAGGTTGATGATGATCGCATCGGTGAAGTTGTTCCACGCCTGCATGAATTTCGAATCCGGGGAAAGCCAGCTCATGTACGCTCCTGCCTGTCTCGCATGCTCCGTCCGAGCTTAGTGCGGGCAGCTGATTTCATCCGGCCGCGCCGCGGACGATATGCAAGGCGAAGGCCGGGCGCTGCGGCCTTCCCCGAAGGGAAGCCGTGGCACCCGGCCTTCGTGTGTTGATTGATGGTTGGAAAGATCAGCCTTTGACCGCGCTTTTCCAAGGGCTGACTTGACGTCAGCCCTTGACGGCGCCTCCTCCGGCCCTGCAGATATCGACCGGCCTACGGCCGGACTCAAACCCACCCTCGCGGCACAGCCGCTCGGGCCGCCTCCTGAAAACAGCGCACCGCGCTGTTTTCCAAGGGCTGACTTGGCGTCAGCCCTTGACGGCGCCGGCCATGACACCCTTGACGATGTACTTCTGGCACAGGATGTAGAAGAGGATGATCGGGATGATCGCGAGCACGAGGCACGCCATCATCGCACCCATATCCACCGAACCGTAGCCGCCCCTGAGGTACTGGATCGACACGGAGATCGTCTTGTACTTGTTCAGGTCGAGCGTCAGATACGGCAGCAGGTAGTCGTTCCAGACCCACATCGCCTCAAGGATCGCCACGGAGATGATCGACGGCTTCATGATCGGCACGACGACCTGGAAGAAGATGCGCGGCACCGAAGCGCCGTCGATCATCGCCGATTCCTCAAGCGACTGCGGGATGCCCTTGACGACGCCGGTGAAGATGAACACGGCGAGACCAGCGCCGAAGCCGAGGTAGATGATGCACAGGCCCCACGGCGTGTTGAGACCGAGGCGATCGGCGAGCCACGAGAGCGTGAACATCAGCATCTGGAACGGCACGATCATGTTGAACAGGAACAGGATGTACAGCGCCTTGGCCGCCCAGTTGTTGACGCGGACGATCCACCATGCGCACATCGAGGTGCACAGCAGGATCAGTGCGACGGAACCGACGGTCACGATGACAGTCCAGCCGAAGCTCGCGAAGAAATTCGTCTGCTCGACGCCGCGCACATAGTTGTCCCATCCGGAGAAGGTGTCGCTCGTCGGGAACGAGAAAGCGTTGTCGCTGATGTACGCCTTCTGCTTGAAGGAGTTGATGATGACCAGGAAGATCGGGAAGACCCAGGCAATCGAGATCATCGAGAAGAACAGGGTCCACAGACCACTGTGCTTAACCTTGTCGCCGTTCATGCCTCGACCTCCTTGGATGTGGTGAGCTTGTTCTGCAGCAGCGAGACGACCGCCACCAGGATGAAGAAGAGCACGGCCTTGGCCTGGCCGACGCCTTCGAAACCGACGCGTCCGTAGAACGTGTTCGTGATGTTAAGCGCCAGGCCTTCGGACATGCGGCTCGGCGCGCCGTTCGTCAGCGCGAGGTTCTGGTCGAAGAGCTTGAAACCGTTCGTGACCGTCAGGAACGAGCAGACGGTAATCGACGGCATCATCAGCGGGATGATGATCTTGAACATCGTCTGACGGCCGTTCGCACCGTCCACCGACGCCGCCTCAAGCACGTCGGTCGGCAACGACTGCATGCCGGCGATGTAGATGATCATCATATAGCCGATCTGCTGCCAGCAGACCAGGATGACCAAGCCCCAGAAGCCGTATTTCTGATCGAAGGTCAGTGACTTCGACCAATGGGCGAGCACGCCGTTGAGCAGCAGCATCCAGATGTAGCCGAGGATGATGCCGCCAATGAGGTTCGGCATGAAGAAGACCGAACGGAACAGGTTGGCGCCGCGAATCGACTTTGTCAGCATGTACGCGATCGCGAAGCCGACGACGTTGATGATGATCGTCGTGACGATCGTCAGCAGCGTGGAGAACAGCAGCGCATGCAGGAAGGTCTTGTCCTGCAGCGCCTTCGCATAGTTCTTGAAGCCGACAAACTGGGCATCGGTGACCGTCGTGAACTCACAGAAGCTCAGGTAGACGCCGTAGATGAACGGCACCACGAAACCGATGATGAATGCGGCGAATGTCGGAAGTACAAATAACGCCCACCAACGGCGTATCGCCTTACCGGCCATACTGATCATAGTATGCCTACTTTCCTCGTTCTTTCTGTGCATACTCCTGCGTATGCGCCCTCTCCTTGCCTTCGGCCGTTCCGGCGCCATGCCGGCTCGTCCTAGCCTCCGGGCATGTGGATGACAGTGCCCACTGTAACAGCGAAGCAGAACCCTGTCAAACGTTTACATTTTTGCGTGTCATCACTGCCGTCACCTCCGTCGGCCATCGCGGCGCTTTGCGCGATGAATCGCTGGAAGCTCGCCGTTTTGTAAGGAACATGATATACTGCAAACGTTTGTGAAATCCGCGTTGCACAAACGTTTGCACACCGATCACCACCACCGGATCGTTCTTCAATGTCGAAGGAGCTGAGATGAGCACGAGCATTCAGGACGTCGCGCGCGCCGCCAACGTATCGATTTCCACGGTGTCGCGGTCCTTCACCCGTCCTGAGTTGGTCTCGAAGACCACCCGCGAGAAAGTGCTGCACATCGCCGAGGAACTCAATTTCTCGACCTCCCGTTCTGCCGTCGCGCTGAAGACCGGCCGCGCGCTGCGCATCGCGCTGCTCGTCAGCGACCATCTGCGTCTGTGGTTCAGCGCATCGGTCATCGAAGGCCTCAATCAGGTGCTGCACGCCGAGGGCTACGACTTGTCGATCTTCCAGGTCTCGAGCATCGAGGAGCGCAAGGAGTTCTTCGAGATGCTGCCGGTGCGCCGCAACGCGGACGCTGTCATCGTCGTCTCCTTCGACATCGACAGCAAGGAGATCGCCCAACTCAATTCAATCCATGTGCCGATCATCGGCATCAACTCGGTGCTGCCGAAGGAACGTGGATTCTCGGCATCGGTGAACATCGACGACGAGCAGGGCTCGATCCTCGCCGCGAGGCATCTCATCGCCCTCGGCCACCGCGACATCGCCTATGTGCGCGCCAACCGCGACGTCTCACTGCATTTCAGCGTGCAGCAGCGTTTCGATTCGTTCATCGAATGCTGCAGTCATGCCGGCATCTCGCCGCATGTCATCAGCGCCGATGAATCGGAGAACCGCATCGCCGAAGTCGTCACGCAGCTGCTCAGTCTCGAACATATGCCGACGGCCGTTGCCTGTCAGGAGGACGGCATCGCGATTCCGCTCATCTTCCAGCTGATGCGCGGCGGCTTCGCGGTGCCCGGGCAGATCTCCGTCATCGGCTACGACAACAGCACCTATGCGAGCGACATCGGCCTGACGACGATCGCACAGGATCCGGTGCGCATGGCGCGCAAGGCCGCCGAGATGACGCTCGCACTCATCGACGGCGAAACGCCCGAGCAGCTGTACGTCACCGAGCCGGCGCGCCTCGTCATCCGTTCGTCGACCGGCCCGGCCGAACCGCGTCCCTGATCGGCCACTCCCCAAATACGAACAGACGAACAGGGGGCCACGATGACGTCATCGTGGCCCCCCTACCGTCGTCTTCGTATGGATCGCCATATGCAACGTCGTCCTCGCATGGACGCCGCCTTCGCAGCGCCGACGACCGCCGCAGCCATAGCGCGCGGATCCGCATATCGGCGTCGCGTCGTCGCGGTCGCGCGCAGCATTCCGAATATACGAACGTGGGGCGCCGCACGAATGCGGCGCCCCACGTTGCACAGAAGGATTCAGAGGAAGAAAAAAGCGGTTTTCAGTTATCGATGTTCGATTATTGCCGACGATCGTCGGCGTACGTCGTACGATCGTCGCGTGGACGCCGCCGTTCAGGGCGGCGTCCACGGGATCAGAGAGGTGCGACCATGCGACGCTGTTCAGTTATCGATGTTCAGTTGTGTCGATGCGAACGATCGTCGATGACGATGTTCGGTCGATGATGGGGGCGGCCGCGTCGGACGCGGCCGCCCAACCGACTCAGTGCGTCGCCTGATACTCGGTCGCCCAGTTGTTGACGAAGGCGTCGACGACGGCGTTCCAGTCACCGGTGCCCTGCGCATAGGCGAGCATCGCCTGGCCGAGGACGTTCTTGTACTCCTCGGACGGCATCATCGAGAAGTCCCAAGCGACCTGCGTCAGATTCTTGTTCTGGATGCTGGCGTTCGCGTCGGCGATCAGCGGGTTCGTGGTCTTGACATCGTTGAAGGTCGAGAACGGCGTGGTGAAGCCCATGTCCTCGCTCATCGCCTTCTTGCCCTCATCAGAGGTGATGACCCACTCGAGGAAGTCGGCGGAGGCCTTCTGGTCGGCCTCGGAAGCCTTCGAGTTGATGCACCAGTAGTTCTCGGAGCCGGTCGCAAGGCCTTCGGTCTTGTCGTCAACGCCGATGTAGATCGGGAGCATGCCGACCGAGGAGTCCTTCATGCCGGCCTTCTGCAGATCGCTCCATGCCCAGGTGCCGTTCTGGTAGAAGGCGGCCTTGCCGAGCGCGAACTCGGAGCTCGCGTCATCGCCGGTCTTCGAGCTCAGCTGGGTCTTCTCGGTTGTGGAATCGGTGATGTACAGGTCGAAGATGTTCTTGAAGTTGTCCATGTACATGTCCTTGATGGACGCCGGCGGAGCGGTGATGTTGTCCTTCTTGAACTGGTAGTACAGCGGGATGTTCGCCAGATGCGTCTTGAAGCGCCAATCGGAGCTGGCGTCGAAGCCGGCCGACGTGAAGGCGCCCTCGATGCCGAGATCCTTCTTGCGCTTCTGCATGTCGTCGGCGACCTTCTTCAGCGTGTCGAAGTCCTTGATCTCATCGGCGGACTTGATGACCGCACCGTCGAGGGCGGTGTACTTCGCAACGATGTCCTTGTTGTAGATGATGCCGTAGGACTCGATGACGTACGGCACGCCGACGATCTTGTCGCCGTCGGTGAGCGCGAGGCTCTGGTCGTTCATGTCCTTGTAGATCGCGGTGTCCTTGAGATCCGCGGTGTAAGCCTTCCAGCTCTGGTATCCGACCGGGCCGTTGACCTGGAAGATCGTCGGGGCTTCGCTCTTGGCGAGCTCGGACTTGAGCTGCTGCTCATAAGTGTTGGAAGCGGCCGTCTGGACCTTGACCTTGACGCCCTTCTCCTTCTCATACTCCGCAGCGACCGCCTTCCACTGGTCCGCGGCTTCCGGCTTGAAGTTCAGGAAGTAGACGCTGCCCTTGCCATCACCGGAGGAGCTGGAGCTTCCGCCGCCGCATGCGGCGAGCGGCACGACCATAGCGGCCGCGGCGAGCAATCCCACGGTTGTCTTCATCGTACGATTCATCTTCGAACCTTTCTCTGTACGCCCTGCCGGGCGCTGCACCTTCGCGGTGCACGTTAAGAAGTCTCTTTCCTCGACAACTTCTTTCAACGACCATTGTGCACCATAAATACAAAATGTGCAAACGTAGGCACGCCGAACGGCGGCCTTTGCGCTGACTTCAGCACCGCTTGCAGCGCAGAAATACCGCGTTTCCAATGTTCCCCGGTGTTTTACGACCGATGAAAGCGTTTGCTAACGACACACCGGGAGCGTCGTCGCCCGTGGCGGCCGCGCCGCGATGGCGCACACCGTGACGCCAATCATGACGCCGACGCGACGGCTTCCGCCATGCCATGTCCGCCGTGCCCGACGTATGCGACACTTCGACATGTCCGCGTCGTGCATCTATTTCTTTACAAAGGAATATAATTAGCTGCAGCCGCGCATGTCCGAACGAAAACCGGGACACGCACCAGGCGAACACATCGATGGTGAGGCATGCACACGATCCGCATGCCGTCGGGAAAGGAACGTCATGACCCTCAACAACACCCATGACGACTGGTGGAAACAAGCCGTCGTCTATCAGGTCTATCCCCGCAGCTTCCGCGACGCGAACGGCGACGGTCTCGGCGACATCGCCGGCGTCACCGCGCAGATGGGCTATCTCAAGAAGCTCGGCGTCGACGCCGTCTGGCTCTCGCCGTTCTACCCGTCCGAACTCGCCGACGGCGGATACGACGTCATCGACTACCGCAACGTCGATCCGCGCCTCGGCACGCTCGACGATTTCGATGCGATGCTCGAGGCCGCCCATACGGCCGGACTCAAGGTGATCGTCGACATCGTCCCGAACCACACGTCGAACCTGCACCCGTGGTTCCAGGCCGCCCTCGCCGCCGCGCCCGGCTCCGCGGAGCGCGACCGCTACATCTTCCGCCACGGCGAAGGCGAGCACGGCGAGCTGCCGCCGAACAACTGGCAGTCGCTGTTCGGCGGCCCGGCCTGGGAGCCGGTCGGCGGCGGAGAATGGTATCTCCATCTGTTCACGAAGGAGCAGCCGGACCTCAACTGGAAGGACCAGGACGTGCACGACGATTTCAAGCGCACATTGCGCTTCTGGTCGGACCGCGGCGTCGACGGCTTCCGCATCGACGTGGCGCATGGCCTGGCGAAGGATCTCGATTCCCGCCCGCTCAAGGAGCTCGAGCGCTGGAGCGTCGGCGGCGACCAGTCGCATGACGGCACCCATCCGCTGTGGGACCGTCCCGAGGTGCATGACATCTACCGCGAGTGGAATGCCGTCTTCAATGAATACGACCCGCCGCGCTTCGCCGTCGGCGAGGCCTGGATCGTGCCGGAGCACCAGCATCTGTACGCGTCGAAGGACGAGCTGGGTCAGGTCTTCAACTTCGAATTCGCGAAGGCCGACTGGTTCGCCGACGAGTTCCGCACGGCGATCGTCGAGGGGCTTGCGAGCGCCGACGAGGCGAAGTCGACGACGACGTGGGTCATGAGCAACCATGATGTCTGCCGCCATGCGAGCCGCTACGGCCTGCCGCAGGTGCGCACGAACGGCTACCATGTCCTCGCGAACGACTGGCTGCTGCGTTCCGGCACCACCTATCCCGAAGATTGCGAGCTCGGCGCACGCAGGGCGCGCGCGGCGATCCTGATGGAGCTGGGCCTGCCCGGTTCGGTCTATGTGTATGAAGGCGAGGAGCTGGGTCTGCCGGAGGTCGCAACGATTCCGTGGGACCATCTTGAGGATCCGGTCGCGTTCAACACCGACCATGGCGACGCGCAGAAGGGTCGCGACGGCTGCCGCGTGCCGCTGCCGTGGGTCGCCGCCGACCGTCCGCGCCCGGCCGACTGGGATCCCCGCTTCGGCACCGGCGCGTCCTTCGGCTTCTCGTCGGCGCCGGCCGACGGATCCGTCCCCGCCGACCCGCATCTGCCGCAGCCGCTGTGGTATGCCGATTATGCGGCCGACGCCGAGGACGCCGACGACACGTCGATGCTCAATCTCTACCGGCGCGCGCTGCATTGGCGTCAGGACCATCTGACGCCGACCGGCGACCTGTCGCTCGCGTGGCTCGGCGACGACGTGCTCGACCCGGGCGAATCCGACGTGATCGCCTATGCGCGTCCGGCCGTCGACGGCGACCGCTTCGCCTGCATCGTCAACTTCGGCCCGTCGCCGGTCGAGCTGCCGCATGGCGACATCGTGCTGCGTTCGACGGCCTTCGACGGCTATTCGCTGCCGGTCGACGCGGCCGTGTGGATGCGCATCTGATCGCGCGTCGCCGTCCATCCGTCACCGCGCACATCGGCGCGTCGTCCGTCCGCTCAGACGTTCCACTTCCAGATCACGTGGTCGCCTTTGTAGACGGACAGCGCGCAGATGTGCGCGGTGTCGAGTTTGAGATTGCGGCCGAAGCGCGGATCCACGCCGAGCCATTGCGTCGTCAGGATGCGCAGGATGTGCGCGTGTGCCACGCACAGCACGTCGCGGCCGGCCTCGAGCGCCGGCATCACCCGGTCGATGACATGGCGGGCGCGTGCGGCCGCGTCCTCGATGCTTTCGCCCGGGCCGTTGATGATCGTGATCTGCTGGCCATCGGGGAAAATCTCGACGCGTTCGCCGGCGAGATGGTCGGCGAGCGCCGTCGGTCCCTGCGCCCAGACGTTCCACTCCTCGCCGAGCGCGGCGAAGAGCTCCGCGCGCGTGCGTCCCTCGGCGCGGCCGTAATCCCACTCCTCGAGGTCGGGCGTGAGCGTCGGCGTCAGGAATCCGGCCTCGTTCGCCGTCGTCATCGCACGCTGCAGATCGGAGCAGTAGACGTCGCCGTCGGCGAAGCCGTCCGGGAACAACGCGCGCAGACGCTCGCCGGCGTCGCGTGCCTGCTGCATGCCGACGTCGGTGAGGGGGATGTTCGTGCGCCCGATGTACTGGCCGGTCTCGCTCCAGCGCGTCTGCCCATGGCGAAGCAGCACGAGCGTGCCGTAACGCTTCGCGTGGTCATTCATCATTGAATTCTGCATATGCCCACTGTACCGTGCCGCATGAATGACGGGACGCGACCGTTCACGGCGACCTTGCATCGACGATGGCATACACTGGTGCAGTATGAAGAAGCATCAGCATGAATCGGCGTCCGCGGACGCCAAGCTCACCGCTGCGACGAACGCCATCGCCGGTGAACGCTCCGATCTCGACGCGACGACAGACAGGACGGTCGCGGCGCTGAACAACGTGAACGACAAGGTCACGGCCATGCGCGAAGCCCGCATGGCCGATCCGGACACGCTCGGCGATAAGGTCTTCCGCATGGCGTTCCCCGCCGTCGTCGGTCTCATCGGCGGCAAGGTGTTCAGCTCCGTGTGGAATCTGGTCACGGCGAAGATCCATCCGAACCCCGACGACGATGCGCAGGACCGGCAGCAAGGACTCGTCATGAGCATGCTGTTCGCGGCCGCGTCGGCGGCCTTCGGCACATTGCTGACCGACGTCTCGACGAAGGGCGTCCAGAAGATCATCACGCGGCTGCAGCGCAGGCGCGGCTGAACGACGAAGGCCCGGCGACGATCGTCGCCGGGCCTTCTTGCTGCCGTACCTTTCGTTTGGTCAGCGATCGCATATCCGTGCATATCTGTAGGTCGCCGTTGCGCTATTGGTACGTCCGACGCGCGCAACAGCGGCGGTCTGGGATAATACCGGTATGACTGAACTACTGCATAATGACACCGTCGATGTCCTGCTCAACCGTCGTTCGATCAGCGCGTTCCGTCCCGAGCCGCTGTCGCCCGAGATGACGGCGACGATCGAGTCCGCCGCGCAGCATGTGGCGTCGAGCCAGTATCTCAACGACTGGTCGGCGATTCGCGTCGTCGACCAAAGCCTCAAGGACGATCTCGCCGCGATCGCGAAGCAACCGTACATCGCGCAGGCGCCCGCGCTCTACGTCTTCGTCCTCGACGAATACCGCAATATGGTGATTGCCCGCAAACAGGGTGGCGCCGTCGATTCCGATGCGTTCACCCTCAAGAACAGCTACCGCTTCACGCAGGCGCAGAACGACGCCGTCCTTGCGCTCCATGCGATGGAGACGGCGGCGGAGTCGCTCGGACTCGGCTGCGTGATCCTCGGCTCGATCCTCAACGACATTCCGCGGCTCATCGAGCTGTTCCATCTGCCGAAGTATACGTATCCGGTGCTGGGCCTTGCGATCGGCAAGCCCGCCCAGGAGCCGGAGGTCAAGCCGCGCATGGGCGCCGACCTGCAGTTCTTCGACAACCGCTACAACGACGATCCTTCCTTCATCATGCGCAACATCGCGGAGTTCAACGAGGAAGTGCATCAGTACTATGACCTGCGCGATCCGAATACGCCGCTGCCGACCTATGACGCGCAGATCGCGAAGAAAGCCGTCGCCGGCGAGGTGCTGGGCCGCGGCCTCGAACATGCAGCGAAGCAGGGCTTCGAGCTGAATCGCTGATTGATGGTTCGTTATGCATGGCGATGATGTCGTGCGCGACGAGGATGGCAAGGGTACGGGCCGTGTCACCGATAGCGCGGCTTGTACCCTTTCTTTCGTGAATACCGCTTCTGCGAGCGTTTGAAATGGCCTACGGCCTGATTCAGCGCCGGGTCGTGATGCGTCAGATGCCATTGGCCGCAGTACTGGCATCGGTACACCCATAGCTCCATGCCGCGTTCGATGCGGCTCTGCTCGGCCGCCTGCCACGCGGTCTGCTGATCATGGTACATGATCTTGCTCGTCGTCTCGCAGCGTTTCGGCGTGAAATAGTGCATATTGCACATCATAGATGCGTCTCCCCGACCGAAGGCAGCAACATGATGGCCCGGGTGGGGAAGGCTGCATGTCTTCCTGCTCGGAGGGCGGATGCGCAATGGTTTCGACTGGCAATGCGGCCGGCCGGCAACAGGAGGATTCCAGGGCCGGCGGATGGTCTTGGGATTCTGATGGTCACGGTCCGCGATGCTGGTTGGTGGCGTAGAGGTCCAGATATGAAGAAGCCCCCGGTTTGGTGTGTCGGGTTTCGGGGTGTGGGTATGGGAAAGCCCCGGACCGGTGTGCCGGTTCGGGGCTTTCGTGTGAAGTGTGGGTGCGGCGGCGTGCTACTCTCCCACACCCTGTCGGGTGCAGTACCATCGCCGTGCCAGGTCTTAGCTTCCGGGTTCGGAATGGGGCCGGGCGTCTCCCCTGGGCTGTGACCGCCGCAAGACTTGTTGTTCTGTTATCCATGTTCCCGACCCGTCGGGCCGGTTGGTGGTTGGTTTGGGGACCGGATGGTGGACGCGCTGCGTGTTCGTACCGGGACGATGTGTCGTCGTCTGTTCGCGTGTTCGATGCTTTGCCGTGTGACTCCCGATGGTCGCGTGTCCCGCACGCGTGTGCCGCGCGATGGGTCGCGGTGGGGGTCGTCTTCGACCGTTAGTGCCGGTCGGCTCCACCCCTTGCGGGGCTTCCACGTCCGGTCTATCGACCACATGGTCTCATGTGGGGTCTCACACACCCCCGGAGGGGTGTCAGGAATCCTTATCTTGGAGCGGGCTTCCCGCTTAGATGCTTTCAGCGGTTATCCCTCCCGAACGTAGCCAACCGGCCGTGCCGCTGGCGCGACAACCGGCATACCAGAGGTTCGTCCACCCAGGTCCTCTCGTACTATGGGCAGGCCTCCTCAGGATTCCAACGAGCGCAGAGGATAGAGACCAAACTGTCTCACGACGTTCTGAACCCAGCTCGCGTGCCGCTTTAATCGGCGAACAGCCGAACCCTTGGGACCTGCTCCAGCCCCAGGATGCGACGAGCCGACATCGAGGTGCCAAACCATCCCGTCGATATGGACTCTTGGGAATGATCAGCCTGTTATCCCCGGGGTACCTTTTATCCGTTGAGCGATGCCGCGTCCGTACGCCGGCACCGGATCACTATCTCCGACTTTCGTCCCTGCTCGATCCGTCGATCTCGCAGTCAAGCCCGCTTGTGCGATTACACTCGACACCCGATTGCCAACCGGGCCGAGCGGACCTTTGAGCGCCTCCGTTACTCTTTGGGAGGCAACCGCCCCAGTTAAACTACCCGCCAGGCACTCTCCCCGACAAGGCTGACTTGTCCGGGTTAGGCATCAGATGGGGACAGAGCGGTATTTCACTGGCCGACTCCACACACACTGGCGTGCATGCCTCACAGTCTCCCGCCTATGCTACACAATCCGCACCTGATGCCAATACCAAGGTATAGTAAAGGTCCCGGGGTCTTTTCGTCCTTCTGCGCTTAACGAGCATCTTTACTCGTACTGCAATTTCGCCGAGCTCCTGGTCGAGACAGCGGGGAAGTCGTTACGCCATTCGTGCAGGTCGGAACTTACCCGACAAGGAATTTCGCTACCTTAGGATGGTTATAGTTACCACCGCCGTTTACCGGGGCTTGAATTCACCACTTCGCGCAAAGCGCTGATGGATCCTCTTAACCTTCCGGCACCGGGCAGGCGTCAGTGCATATACGGCGACTTGCGTCTTGGCATGCACCTGTGTTTTTGGTAAACAGTCGCTACCCCCTGGCTTGTGCCACCCCCCACCGCTCGACGCCGCAAGGACGTCCCACCGCGGGGGGTCTCCCTTATGCCGAAGGCACGGGAGCGGTTTGCCGAGTTCCTTGACCAGGATTCGCTCGCTCGCTTCGGTATACTCTACCTGACCACCTGTGTCGGTTTGGGGTACGGGCGGCCGCCCACCTCGCGCCGAAGCTTTTCTCGGCCGACGGGATCACCGGATATCGGGCCATCAAGGCCCCCATCATCACGCCTCGCCCCATGCTGCCCCCGGATTTGCCTGGGGGCGGGGCCGCACGCTTGACCAGGGAAAACCACCTCCCCGGCCGGCTACCCGTCCGCGTCACTCCATGCGCTCGACCCCAGGACGCCACGCGCGAACCCGAACATCACCGACCAACCCGAAGGAAGGACGGATCCGATGGAAACACGCGATCGGTCAAGGGACCGCTGATCGGTCATGCGGCCGGTACGGGAATATCGACCCGTTCATCCATTCGACTACGCCTGTCGGCCTCGCCTTAGGACCCGACTCACCCAGGGACGACGAACGTGGCCCTGGAACCCTTGGTCATCCAGCGGCAGGGATCCTCACCCTGCTCTCGCTACTCATGTCTGCATTCTCACTCCCCTGAAGTCCACCACACGGTTCCCCGGCGGCTTCGACCCTCAAGGGACGCTCTCCTACCACGCCAGACAAACTGGCGTCCGCGTCTTCGGTGGCGTGCTTGAGCCCCGCTACATTGTCGGCGCGGAACCACTAGACCAGTGAGCTGTTACGCACTCTTTCAAGGATGGCTGCTTCTGAGCCAACCTCCTGGCTGTCTATGCGACTCCACATCCTTTCCCACTTAGCACGCGCTTGGGGACCTTAGACGACGGTCTGGGCTGTCTCCCTCTCGACGACGGAGCTTATCCCCCGCCGACTCACCGCCGGCATACACGCGACAGGTATTCGGAGTTTGGTTGCTGTTGGTACCCGGTACGGGCCCGCAAGCATCCAGTAGCTCTACCCCCTGCGCGCAATCAACCGACGCTGCACCTAAATGCATTTCGGAGAGAACCAGCTATCACGGAATTTGATTGGCCTTTCACCCCTAACCCCAGGTCATCCCCTCAGTTTTCAACCTAAGTGGGTGCGGTCCTCCACGCGGTCTTACCCACGCTTCAACCTGCCCAGGGCTAGATCATCCCGCTTCGGGTCCAGGACACGCGACTGAAAAACGCCTTTTCAGACTCGCTTTCGCTACGCATACGCCACACGGCTTATGCTCGCCACATGCCACTGACTCGCAGACTCATTTTTCGATAGGCACGCCGTCACCCGGACGAATCCAGGCTCCGACGGTTCGTAGGCGCACGGTTTCAGGAACTCTTTCACTCCCCTCCCGGGGTGCTTTTCACCTTTCCCTCACGGTACTCGTCCACTATCGGTCAGACAGCTATACTCAGGCTTACCCAACGGTCTGGGCGGATTCACACGGGATTCCACGAGGCCCGCGCTACTCGGGAGACGCGATCGCCAGACCATGCGCGTTCGGCTACGGGGCCATCACCCTCTACGGCCCGGTATCCAACCCGGTTCGCCTCACACACGGTTTTATCACTGACGCCCGGCACGTCGGCACCGGGACACACGCTCCCACGACACCGAAGCCGCAACCCCCGACGGGTATCACACGACCACGGTTTAGCCATCATCCGCTTTCGCTCGCCACTACTCACGGAGTATCCTCTCCTGCAGGTACTGAGATGTTTCACTTCCCTGCGTACCCCCCGCACAACATGCGGTGCCAGCCCATGACGGCTGGCGGGTTGCCCCATTCGGAAACCCTCGGATCAAAGCCATGTCGGCGGCTCCCCGAGGACTATCGCGGCCCCACGCGTCCTTCATCGGTACTGTCTGCCAAGGCATCCACCACTGCGCCCTTCACAACAACCCGACCACCAGCCCCAACAGGGACCCATGGGCGGCCATCGCGAACACACAACGAAAAACACAAAACTGTGTCCAACTGGAACACTCGACTATCAGATCATCACACACATCAACCACACCCCACAACAGGGCATGGCCGACACGAAACAAACGAACGAACACACACACCCCACAACAGGGATGCGTCCAGGCCGCACCAGCCACAACGGACCGATGCGCCTCGGTTCATTCACAGTACGAACACCAACCACACCCAAACGGATGCGGCCGTTGCTCGCGTCCACTCTCCAGTTCTCAAACCACCACCACACCACAAGCCCGCACGACACGACGAACACGCCGCACCGGACCCATGGGCGCGGAACACCCACCCCACACAAGGGGCGTGGCGGTCCGGGGACCCAACAGCATGCACCGCACCACCACCGACCCACAGGGCCGGCAACAGATCCTTGATCTCTTCCACACCAGCAGGGACGACCCCCACCCCCACAAGGGCGGGAAACACATCGTCCCGAAACGGACGCCACACGGGCGCCCCACAGAACTCCGTAGAAAGGAGGTGATCCAGCCGCACCTTCCGGTACGGCTACCTTGTTACGACTTAGTCCCAATCACGAGCCTCACCTTAGACGGCTCCCCCCGCGAAAAACGGTTGGGCCACCGGCTTCGGGTGCTGCCCACTTTCATGACTTGACGGGCGGTGTGTACAAGGCCCGGGAACGCATTCACCGCGGCGTTGCTGATCCGCGATTACTAGCGACTCCGCCTTCACGCAGTCGAGTTGCAGACTGCGATCCGAACTGAGACCGGTTTTCAGCGATCCGCCCCATGTCACCATGTCGCATCGCGTTGTACCGGCCATTGTAGCATGCGTGAAGCCCTGGACGTAAGGGGCATGATGATCTGACGTCATCCCCACCTTCCTCCGAGTTGACCCCGGCGGTCCCGCATGAGTTCCCGGCATAACCCGCTGGCAACATGCGGCGAGGGTTGCGCTCGTTGCGGGACTTAACCCAACATCTCACGACACGAGCTGACGACGACCATGCACCACCTGTGAACCCGCCCCGAAGGGAAACCCCGTTTCCGGGATCGTCAGGCACATGTCAAGCCCAGGTAAGGTTCTTCGCGTTGCATCGAATTAATCCGCATGCTCCGCCGCTTGTGCGGGCCCCCGTCAATTTCTTTGAGTTTTAGCCTTGCGGCCGTACTCCCCAGGCGGGATGCTTAACGCGTTAGCTCCGACACGGAACCCGTGGAAAGGGCCCCACATCCAGCATCCACCGTTTACGGCGTGGACTACCAGGGTATCTAATCCTGTTCGCTCCCCACGCTTTCGCTCCTCAGCGTCAGTAACGGCCCAGAGACCTGCCTTCGCCATTGGTGTTCTTCCCGATATCTACACATTCCACCGTTACACCGGGAATTCCAGTCTCCCCTACCGCACTCAAGCCCGCCCGTACCCGGCGCGGATCCACCGTTAAGCGATGGACTTTCACACCGGACGCGACGAACCGCCTACGAGCCCTTTACGCCCAATAAATCCGGATAACGCTTGCACCCTACGTATTACCGCGGCTGCTGGCACGTAGTTAGCCGGTGCTTATTCGAACAATCCACTCAACGGGCCCGAAGACCCGCCTTGCCCTTGAACAAAAGCGGTTTACAACCCGAAGGCCTCCATCCCGCACGCGGCGTCGCTGCATCAGGCTTGCGCCCATTGTGCAATATTCCCCACTGCTGCCTCCCGTAGGAGTCTGGGCCGTATCTCAGTCCCAATGTGGCCGGTCACCCTCTCAGGCCGGCTACCCGTCAACGCCTTGGTGGGCCGTCACCCCGCCAACAAGCTGATAGGACGCGACCCCATCCCATGCCGCAAAAGCATTTCCCACACCCCCATGCGAAGGTGCGGAGCATCCGGCATTACCACCCGTTTCCAGGAGCTATTCCGGTGCATGGGGCAGGTTGGTCACGCATTACTCACCCGTTCGCCACTCTCACCAGCCAAGCAAAGCCCGGCCGGATCCCGTTCGACTTGCATGTGTTAAGCACGCCGCCAGCGTTCATCCTGAGCCAGAATCGAACCCTCCACAAAAAACCTTCATGAAGAGCCAAACGGCCCCAAAAGAAAAAGACGGACCATCCAATAAGGAAGGACGGTCACACAAAAACCCCGACACCCATCAAACCCCCTCGGGTACCACACGGGCGGGCATCGGACTGGCAATCAAAGACCACCACACAACCAACAAAGGCCATGTGATGAAGTAGTACAGTACACACTATTGAGTTCTCAAACCACCACAC
The DNA here is from genome assembly GCF_002761235.1 of Bifidobacterium choerinum. Classification (NCBI taxonomy): domain Bacteria; kingdom Bacillati; phylum Actinomycetota; class Actinomycetes; order Bifidobacteriales; family Bifidobacteriaceae; genus Bifidobacterium; species Bifidobacterium choerinum. The sequence continues at coordinate 569,044 of NZ_CP018044.1, forward strand.
ACGGCCGACGAACCCCTCCGGACCCAGTCCAGAAGCTCACCAACCGGCAGCAAGATGAATAACTTACACGAACCCCAACCAAAACGCAAACCCACCCCACACCAACCACCCCAAAACCCTTGCAAACACACACAACCAACGGCGTGTCGAAAACACCCCAAAACCACCCCACACCACACCCAACCACACCCACAACACCACCACCAACCAACCAAAAACACCCACCACCCGGCGTGTCGAAAACACCAACCACCGAATCAACAGCCACCGCCGGCACGAACGGAGAACACCACGTACCTCAAGCACAAGCCGCCACCGAACAGCGACGAATCCACCGCCGGACTGAACGCCGGAGCAGAGGCATCGCCGATACAGCGGCGTCTCGGTCACGGCCGATTCGCGGCGAAGACAACATCGGATCCGGACGCACGGCGCTATCCGCCGAATATCTCTTCATGCGTGCCTGTACGCATGAACACGGCAAAGGAATCCTCGCGGGTCCATACGGCGAGCCAATCGCCAGCATTGCCCACATGGCATTCGACCACACCCTGCCAATCCTTGCCATTGAGCCGGTGGGCACGATGCCGGACGCGCAATATCTCCTTGGCTTCCTCCGTGTCCTCGAGAACCAACCGTATGACGTTCTTCAGCTCCGTCAGATCGACATGCCTGCGCCGCAATCACTTGACGTCGCGGCGAAAGGCCGGGGTGTAATCCGCTTCCAACCGCGCCATATTCAGATCCCCAATGCCTCGAACATCTCATCGGCGTCCTGGAAGCGGAGCTCGCCCTCCTTGGCCATGCGGCGGGCATCCGCCAATGCCTCCAGTGTCTCCTCCGGCGCGTTGCCGTAGGACAGATTCAGCGGAATGCGTCGTTCACGCACGATCTGGCGGTAAAACGCACGCGTGATGCTCGATAGATCGAAGCCGAAATCCTCCGCGATCTCCGAGGCCTGCTTCTTCGTATCCTCATCGACCCGAACCGTCACCGATGTCATGCTCATGATCACTCCTTGACCAACGTAAGACAATATTATATCTGCGCCTCACGATAGTCAACATCATCGCTCTGGCCCCGTGCTTCACCCACGAGCGACCAGCCCGCAAACGCAGTGCGGTCGGCGAAAGAAAAACCACCCGTTCCACGTGAAACGCAGCACAGGCAAAACGGTATGAACCTGGCGCTGAACCGATGTTTCGTGTTTTCACGTGGAACATCGGTTCAACGCCGACAATGATCGCTCAGCGTGCGCGACGTATGGCGAAGGCGCGTACGTTCGCGAGGAACGCGCAGATCAGCACGACGAGCAATACGATCATGCCGGCACGTCCCCCGCGCTGCGTGGCGGCCTCAAAGGCCGCCTTGTCCGTTTCCAGGTTGCGCCCGGACTGGGCCACACCCAGGCAGATGGACATCACCGTCGTGCCGACGGCACCGGCGAGCTGCTGGAAGGTACTGAACATCGCGTTGCCGTCCGGCTGCATCGCCGTCCGGACGGCGCCCATGCCGGCCGTCATCGTATCGGGATAGGCCATCGAGAAACCGATCATATAGGCGATATAGCTGACGCAGATCATCCACACGCTCGCAGTGAGACGCACCATGAGCAGCATCAGCACGATGCCGACGATCGCAAGCGCCATCGTGGACAGAATCGGACGCATCGGTCCGAAATGGTCGAGCAAGGCGCCTCCGACGGGCGCGAGGACAGCGCCGAGCAGCGCACCCGGGAGGATCAGCAGACCCGCGACGGTCGTCGTCGAGCCAAAACCGAGCTGAGCGAGATTCGGGATAAGATAACCGAAACCGATCGTGACGCCTTCGAGCATCACATAGGCCAGCAGATGCCAGCGGAACGGCACCGAGTGGAGCACGCCCATATGGATGAGCGGATCGCGCGAACGTTTGCTCGCCATCGCGAACCATACGAGCGCAGCCACCGACACGATGAGCAGCACCACCGCAAGCGCAAGAACACCGGAGGCGTTCGGCTCACTGGAGGTGAGTGCCGTGATGGAGGCACCAAAGCGATCGAGCGCGAACACGAAGGCGACGAAGCCGACCATCAACAGCGCAAGCTGCGCCCAGCTGAAATGCACACGTTCGGTCGGACGCGGCTGACGGATCGTCACCGCGCCGATGACACCGGCGATCACGAGGAACGGGATCAGAATCGCGAACATCCAACGCCAGCCAATCGCGGCCACGCCAACACCGCCGACGGTGGGCCCCAGCGCCGGCGCGATCGCGCACACCATGTTGCCGACGCCCATCAGCAATCCCAGACGGGACCGCGGCGACTGCTCGAGGATGATGTTGAACATGAGCGGCAGTGCGATGCCGGTACCGGCGCCCTGCAGGATGCGGGCGACCATCAGCATCGGGAAGTTCACGGCGAGGGCGGCCGTCAGCAGGCCGGCGATGCACAGTGCGATCGCGACGATGAAGGACGCCTTGAGCGTGAATCGATGATTGAGATACGACGAAAGCGGCGCGACGATCGAGACGACGAGCAGATAGCCGGTCGTCAGCCATTGCACAACGGCCGTGCCGATGTGAAACTCCTCCATCAGCGTCGGGAAGAGCACGTTGGTCATCGTCTCCGTCAGGATGCCGATGAAAGCCATGACGCCGGTCGCGACGATTGCGAGCAGCAGTTTCGGTTTGATATGTTCAGCCGCAGGTGATTCGCCGGCATTGCGTGCATCTGACGAAGCAAGAGGATGAGATTGGGAGGATTGAGACGTCAATGAGGAATCGTTGGGGACGCGATTGGGCATCGGTGCGTAAGCCGTTCCCGGCTACCTTTCTTGGCTCGGCAGGATTGCGGCCCATTCCGCGTTGCCGAGCACTACAGGAAGGGCACGCCGTCCGCTTGTGCGGCACGGCATGGAAGAAGCGAGGCAGGACCTCGCTTGACACTGTCCCAGTATACCCGACAGGCGCTATTGCCTGGGGCGGATATGGAAGGCATGCGGACGCGAATCTTGCAGCGTTTGCGCATGAATCTGAAGTTTGGGCCTCAGTGATATGCAGCGGCCTCGGAACGGGCTAAGAAGCGGTTTCGGGGTGTGGGTATGGGAAAGCCCCGGACCGGTGTGCCGGTTCGGGGCTTTCGTGTGAAGTGTGGGTGCGGCGGCGTGCTACTCTCCCACACCCTGTCGGGTGCAGTACCATCGCCGTGCCAGGTCTTAGCTTCCGGGTTCGGAATGGGGCCGGGCGTCTCCCCTGGGCTGTGACCGCCGCAAGACTTGTTGTTCTGTTATCCATGTTCCCGACCCGTCGGGCCGGTTGGTGGTTGGTTTGGGGACCGGATGGTGGACGCGCTGCGTGTTCGTACCGGGACGATGTGTCGTCGTCTGTTCGCGTGTTCGATGCTTTGCCGTGTGACTCCCGATGGTCGCGTGTCCCGCACGCGTGTGCCGCGCGATGGGTCGCGGTGGGGGTCGTCTTCGACCGTTAGTGCCGGTCGGCTCCACCCCTTGCGGGGCTTCCACGTCCGGTCTATCGACCACATGGTCTCATGTGGGGTCTCACACACCCCCGGAGGGGTGTCAGGAATCCTTATCTTGGAGCGGGCTTCCCGCTTAGATGCTTTCAGCGGTTATCCCTCCCGAACGTAGCCAACCGGCCGTGCCGCTGGCGCGACAACCGGCATACCAGAGGTTCGTCCACCCAGGTCCTCTCGTACTATGGGCAGGCCTCCTCAGGATTCCAACGAGCGCAGAGGATAGAGACCAAACTGTCTCACGACGTTCTGAACCCAGCTCGCGTGCCGCTTTAATCGGCGAACAGCCGAACCCTTGGGACCTGCTCCAGCCCCAGGATGCGACGAGCCGACATCGAGGTGCCAAACCATCCCGTCGATATGGACTCTTGGGAATGATCAGCCTGTTATCCCCGGGGTACCTTTTATCCGTTGAGCGATGCCGCGTCCGTACGCCGGCACCGGATCACTATCTCCGACTTTCGTCCCTGCTCGATCCGTCGATCTCGCAGTCAAGCCCGCTTGTGCGATTACACTCGACACCCGATTGCCAACCGGGCCGAGCGGACCTTTGAGCGCCTCCGTTACTCTTTGGGAGGCAACCGCCCCAGTTAAACTACCCGCCAGGCACTCTCCCCGACAAGGCTGACTTGTCCGGGTTAGGCATCAGATGGGGACAGAGCGGTATTTCACTGGCCGACTCCACACACACTGGCGTGCATGCCTCACAGTCTCCCGCCTATGCTACACAATCCGCACCTGATGCCAATACCAAGGTATAGTAAAGGTCCCGGGGTCTTTTCGTCCTTCTGCGCTTAACGAGCATCTTTACTCGTACTGCAATTTCGCCGAGCTCCTGGTCGAGACAGCGGGGAAGTCGTTACGCCATTCGTGCAGGTCGGAACTTACCCGACAAGGAATTTCGCTACCTTAGGATGGTTATAGTTACCACCGCCGTTTACCGGGGCTTGAATTCACCACTTCGCGCAAAGCGCTGATGGATCCTCTTAACCTTCCGGCACCGGGCAGGCGTCAGTGCATATACGGCGACTTGCGTCTTGGCATGCACCTGTGTTTTTGGTAAACAGTCGCTACCCCCTGGCTTGTGCCACCCCCCACCGCTCGACGCCGCAAGGACGTCCCACCGCGGGGGGTCTCCCTTATGCCGAAGGCACGGGAGCGGTTTGCCGAGTTCCTTGACCAGGATTCGCTCGCTCGCTTCGGTATACTCTACCTGACCACCTGTGTCGGTTTGGGGTACGGGCGGCCGCCCACCTCGCGCCGAAGCTTTTCTCGGCCGACGGGATCACCGGATATCGGGCCATCAAGGCCCCCATCATCACGCCTCGCCCCATGCTGCCCCCGGATTTGCCTGGGGGCGGGGCCGCACGCTTGACCAGGGAAAACCACCTCCCCGGCCGGCTACCCGTCCGCGTCACTCCATGCGCTCGACCCCAGGACGCCACGCGCGAACCCGAACATCACCGACCAACCCGAAGGAAGGACGGATCCGATGGAAACACGCGATCGGTCAAGGGACCGCTGATCGGTCATGCGGCCGGTACGGGAATATCGACCCGTTCATCCATTCGACTACGCCTGTCGGCCTCGCCTTAGGACCCGACTCACCCAGGGACGACGAACGTGGCCCTGGAACCCTTGGTCATCCAGCGGCAGGGATCCTCACCCTGCTCTCGCTACTCATGTCTGCATTCTCACTCCCCTGAAGTCCACCACACGGTTCCCCGGCGGCTTCGACCCTCAAGGGACGCTCTCCTACCACGCCAGACAAACTGGCGTCCGCGTCTTCGGTGGCGTGCTTGAGCCCCGCTACATTGTCGGCGCGGAACCACTAGACCAGTGAGCTGTTACGCACTCTTTCAAGGATGGCTGCTTCTGAGCCAACCTCCTGGCTGTCTATGCGACTCCACATCCTTTCCCACTTAGCACGCGCTTGGGGACCTTAGACGACGGTCTGGGCTGTCTCCCTCTCGACGACGGAGCTTATCCCCCGCCGACTCACCGCCGGCATACACGCGACAGGTATTCGGAGTTTGGTTGCTGTTGGTACCCGGTACGGGCCCGCAAGCATCCAGTAGCTCTACCCCCTGCGCGCAATCAACCGACGCTGCACCTAAATGCATTTCGGAGAGAACCAGCTATCACGGAATTTGATTGGCCTTTCACCCCTAACCCCAGGTCATCCCCTCAGTTTTCAACCTAAGTGGGTGCGGTCCTCCACGCGGTCTTACCCACGCTTCAACCTGCCCAGGGCTAGATCATCCCGCTTCGGGTCCAGGACACGCGACTGAAAAACGCCTTTTCAGACTCGCTTTCGCTACGCATACGCCACACGGCTTATGCTCGCCACATGCCACTGACTCGCAGACTCATTTTTCGATAGGCACGCCGTCACCCGGACGAATCCAGGCTCCGACGGTTCGTAGGCGCACGGTTTCAGGAACTCTTTCACTCCCCTCCCGGGGTGCTTTTCACCTTTCCCTCACGGTACTCGTCCACTATCGGTCAGACAGCTATACTCAGGCTTACCCAACGGTCTGGGCGGATTCACACGGGATTCCACGAGGCCCGCGCTACTCGGGAGACGCGATCGCCAGACCATGCGCGTTCGGCTACGGGGCCATCACCCTCTACGGCCCGGTATCCAACCCGGTTCGCCTCACACACGGTTTTATCACTGACGCCCGGCACGTCGGCACCGGGACACACGCTCCCACGACACCGAAGCCGCAACCCCCGACGGGTATCACACGACCACGGTTTAGCCATCATCCGCTTTCGCTCGCCACTACTCACGGAGTATCCTCTCCTGCAGGTACTGAGATGTTTCACTTCCCTGCGTACCCCCCGCACAACATGCGGTGCCAGCCCATGACGGCTGGCGGGTTGCCCCATTCGGAAACCCTCGGATCAAAGCCATGTCGGCGGCTCCCCGAGGACTATCGCGGCCCCACGCGTCCTTCATCGGTACTGTCTGCCAAGGCATCCACCACTGCGCCCTTCACAACAACCCGACCACCAGCCCCAACAGGGACCCATGGGCGGCCATCGCGAACACACAACGAAAAACACAAAACTGTGTCCAACTGGAACACTCGACTATCAGATCATCACACACATCAACCACACCCCACAACAGGGCATGGCCGACACGAAACAAACGAACGAACACACACACCCCACAACAGGGATGCGTCCAGGCCGCACCAGCCACAACGGACCGATGCGCCTCGGTTCATTCACAGTACGAACACCAACCACACCCAAACGGATGCGGCCGTTGCTCGCGTCCACTCTCCAGTTCTCAAACCACCACCACACCACAAGCCCGCACGACACGACGAACACGCCGCACCGGACCCATGGGCGCGGAACACCCACCCCACACAAGGGGCGTGGCGGTCCGGGGACCCAACAGCATGCACCGCACCACCACCGACCCACAGGGCCGGCAACAGATCCTTGATCTCTTCCACACCAGCAGGGACGACCCCCACCCCCACAAGGGCGGGAAACACATCGTCCCGAAACGGACGCCACACGGGCGCCCCACAGAACTCCGTAGAAAGGAGGTGATCCAGCCGCACCTTCCGGTACGGCTACCTTGTTACGACTTAGTCCCAATCACGAGCCTCACCTTAGACGGCTCCCCCCGCGAAAAACGGTTGGGCCACCGGCTTCGGGTGCTGCCCACTTTCATGACTTGACGGGCGGTGTGTACAAGGCCCGGGAACGCATTCACCGCGGCGTTGCTGATCCGCGATTACTAGCGACTCCGCCTTCACGCAGTCGAGTTGCAGACTGCGATCCGAACTGAGACCGGTTTTCAGCGATCCGCCCCATGTCACCATGTCGCATCGCGTTGTACCGGCCATTGTAGCATGCGTGAAGCCCTGGACGTAAGGGGCATGATGATCTGACGTCATCCCCACCTTCCTCCGAGTTGACCCCGGCGGTCCCGCATGAGTTCCCGGCATAACCCGCTGGCAACATGCGGCGAGGGTTGCGCTCGTTGCGGGACTTAACCCAACATCTCACGACACGAGCTGACGACGACCATGCACCACCTGTGAACCCGCCCCGAAGGGAAACCCCGTTTCCGGGATCGTCAGGCACATGTCAAGCCCAGGTAAGGTTCTTCGCGTTGCATCGAATTAATCCGCATGCTCCGCCGCTTGTGCGGGCCCCCGTCAATTTCTTTGAGTTTTAGCCTTGCGGCCGTACTCCCCAGGCGGGATGCTTAACGCGTTAGCTCCGACACGGAACCCGTGGAAAGGGCCCCACATCCAGCATCCACCGTTTACGGCGTGGACTACCAGGGTATCTAATCCTGTTCGCTCCCCACGCTTTCGCTCCTCAGCGTCAGTAACGGCCCAGAGACCTGCCTTCGCCATTGGTGTTCTTCCCGATATCTACACATTCCACCGTTACACCGGGAATTCCAGTCTCCCCTACCGCACTCAAGCCCGCCCGTACCCGGCGCGGATCCACCGTTAAGCGATGGACTTTCACACCGGACGCGACGAACCGCCTACGAGCCCTTTACGCCCAATAAATCCGGATAACGCTTGCACCCTACGTATTACCGCGGCTGCTGGCACGTAGTTAGCCGGTGCTTATTCGAACAATCCACTCAACGGGCCCGAAGACCCGCCTTGCCCTTGAACAAAAGCGGTTTACAACCCGAAGGCCTCCATCCCGCACGCGGCGTCGCTGCATCAGGCTTGCGCCCATTGTGCAATATTCCCCACTGCTGCCTCCCGTAGGAGTCTGGGCCGTATCTCAGTCCCAATGTGGCCGGTCACCCTCTCAGGCCGGCTACCCGTCAACGCCTTGGTGGGCCGTCACCCCGCCAACAAGCTGATAGGACGCGACCCCATCCCATGCCGCAAAAGCATTTCCCACACCCCCATGCGAAGGTGCGGAGCATCCGGCATTACCACCCGTTTCCAGGAGCTATTCCGGTGCATGGGGCAGGTTGGTCACGCATTACTCACCCGTTCGCCACTCTCACCAGCCAAGCAAAGCCCGGCCGGATCCCGTTCGACTTGCATGTGTTAAGCACGCCGCCAGCGTTCATCCTGAGCCAGAATCGAACCCTCCACAAAAAACCTTCATGAAGAGCCAAACGGCCCCAAAAGAAAAAGACGGACCATCCAATAAGGAAGGACGGTCACACAAAAACCCCGACACCCATCAAACCCCCTCGGGTACCACACGGGCGGGCATCGGACTGGCAATCAAAGACCACCACACAACCAACAAAGGCCATGTGATGAAGTAGTACAGTACACACTATTGAGTTCTCAAACCACCACACACGGCCGACGAACCCCTCCGGACCCAGTCCAGAAGCTCACCAACCGGCAGCAAGATGAATAACTTACACGAACCCCAACCAAAACGCAAACCCACCCCACACCAACCACCCCAAAACCCTTGCAAACACACACAACCAACGGCGTGTCGAAAACACCCCAAAACCACCCCACACCACACCCAACCACACCCACAACACCACCACCAACCAACCAAAAACACCCACCACCCGGCGTGTCGAAAACACCAACCACCGATAAATGACCTCCATCGATCAGCATCGCCATGACGACCCGGCATCAATGCGCTGCCGGCCGCATATACGCGCATCGCCTATCCGTGCGGATTTTGTGACGAAGACACACGAATGATCGATGCCATGCAGCCGTCGATTATCATTGTTCGCTGGTGCGTTTCCGCCGCTGTTCATGCAGGCGGACGCCCAACGCCATCTCCGGCGAGACGGGGGACGGCTGTTCGCATTGTCCGGTGCATCGCACTGTAGTCAGGCCGCAGCTTCGCGATGCCTGTACGAAAAGAGATGCATGTCCACCTCGAAATCCACGGCCTGCCAGTCCATGCGCGACGATCAGACCGACATCAACGCCAACGCTGCCGCCGTCACGGTGACGCCGCGGCGGCGCATGCTCATCCTCATCAACATCATCCTGTGCTGCATCGCATCGTCGCTGCTGTCGACGGCGCTGAGCACGGCGCTGCCGCCGATTATCAGCGAATTCGGCATCGCGGTGGGCACCGGCCAATGGATCACGAGCATCTACTCACTCGTCATGGCCGTCATGATCCCGATGACCGCGTTCCTCGCGAAGCGCGTCCCGACGAAACCGTTCTACATCGGCGTCATCGGCGTCTTCCTGTTCGGCACGACGCTGTGCATGTGCGCGCCGAACATCCAGACGCTGCTGCTCGGCCGCGCGCTGCAGGCCATCGGCGGCGGCGCGATCATGACGGTCGGCCAGATCGTACTGTTCACGATCTTCCCGATTGCACAGCGCGGCACGATCATGGGCTGGTACGGCCTCGCGCTGAGCGCCGCGCCGGTCGTCGCGCCGACATTGGGCGGCATCCTTGCCGACACGACCGGCTGGCGTTCGATCTTCGCGCTCACCGGCGCGGGCATGCTGCTGGCGCTCGTCTTCGCCGCGGCCGTCTTCGCGAACGTGCTGCCGACGAGCCGCATCCGCCTCGATATGCCGTCGTTCCTGCTGACGGCGATCGCGTTCGGCGGCGTCACCTACGGCATCGGCACGCTCACCGGCGGCTTCGACCGCGTCGGATGCGCGGCGCTCGTGCTCGGCGTCATCGGCGCCGTGCTCTTCGTACGCCGGCAGCTGCGCCTTGAGACGCCGTTCCTCGATGTGCATGTGTTCCAAAGCTACCGCTTCCGCATCGGCGTCATCGCCGCCTGCCTGCTGTATCTGGTGATGATCGGACCGATGACGACGATTCCGCTGGCAGTGCAGGACGGCATGGGCTTCGTCGCGACCGTCTCCGGGCTCATGCTGCTGCCGGGATCGCTCTGCAGCATCGTCATGAATCCGATCGGCGGCGCATTGTTCGACCGCATCGGTGCGCGCCGCATCGCCATCGTCGGCTCCGCGCTCACGTTGGCGTCGATGGTCGCGCTCGTGTTCATGCAGTCGACGACGTCGCTCGCCATGTTCGCGGGCATCAACGCCGTGCGCACGATCGGCATCTCGCTCGTGCTGATGCCGCTGCTCACCTGGTCGGTCAGCGAACTCGACGAATCGAAGACGGCGGACGGCACGTCGCTGTTCAACGCGTTGGCGCAGATGATGGGCGCCGTAAGCACCGCCGTATTCGCGGGCATCATGGGCAACCGCGGCATGACCGGATTCAATCTGTCGAGCGCGTTCGGCGCACTGTGCGCACTCGTGTTGCTCATCGTCGCCGTCGTCTTCATCAGGAATCGCCGCGCCGACGCCGCAGCGATGGCGGACGAGATCAGCGACGACGCCATCGACGCCGCGCAGCCGGTCGAACAGCTCGAAGTCGCCTCCTGATACGTCGATCGGCGGTCGTACAGGGCGACCACAGCGCAGCGGGGAGGTGCGCGCGGCCTATGCGAAGCCGCGCGCACCTCCCCGCTGCGCATAGACGGCGCCCGGAACGCCGTCGTTCATGGTAAGCCTGTAGACGACGGCGACGGACGCGCGGCGCATGCGGCGGCCGTCGGCAGCGGACACAGGAACAGGAGCGCGACATGGCGAAGAAGAAGATCATGGTGTTCACCGGAGCGGGCATCTCCACATCGGCGGGAATCCCCGATTTCCGAGGCCCCGACGGCGTGTGGACGAAGCATCCCGACCAGATGCAGGTGTACGACATCGACGCCTTCCTCAGCGACAAGGAGGCGCGCGAATACTCGTGGCGGTGGCAGAAGGAATCGCCGGTATGGAACGCGAAACCCGGCGCGGCGCACTATGCGCTCGTCGACCTCGAAAAAGCGGGACTGCTCAGCCTTATCGCGACGCAGAACTTCGACGCGCTGCATGAGAAGGCCGGCAACAGCCCGGACAAGATCGTGAATCTGCACGGCACGATCGGCACATCGCACTGCCTCAAATGCCATGCGCGCTACGACACGGCGGACATCATGGCGCGGCTCGACGAGGAGCCGGATCCGCACTGCCACCGCAGGCTGCCATACAGCGGCAACATGCCCTGCAACGGACTGCTGAAGACGGACGTCGTCTACTTCGGCGAGATGCTGCCGGAAGGCGCGATGGAACGATCGATCCGCGCCGCACAGCAGGCGGATGAACTGTGGGTCGTCGGCTCGACGCTTGAAGTCTTCCCGGCGGCGAGCATCGTGCCGGCGGCCGCGCAGGCGGGCACGCCGATCACGATCATGAACATGGGACGCACGCAGTACGATTCGCTCGCCGACCGTCTCATCCACGACGACATCGCCGTCGCATTGCCGAAGCTCGTCGAGGAGACGATCGCCGCAAATCAGCAGTGAGCGCATCTGCGCATCCGCACATGCGTCGTCGGCGATGACGATGTCATCGGCGCGCCTGCGCACAGACCGCGCATCGCGCCGCGCGCGACTCACTGACGGCTGCGGCGCCGCTTGAGCTGCGCGTTCATACGGCGGACATCAGAGCGGAACACGACGCCGCAGATTGCCGAGATGATCGCCGTGAACACGAGAATGAACACGACGACGCTGACGACCGCCCACAGGCCGTATTGACGCGGGATCCAGCCGATCCACCAGGCGATCAGCATGTAGACGACGGTGCCCGGCGCAAGCGCGATGAGCATCTGCGCCCATTTCGCGAGGCGGTCGCTGAGCCAGACGACGGCCGGCGCGCCGTATGCGACGCCTATGACGAGCATCGCGACGAATTGCTTGACGAGCAGCGCGCCGGTCTCGCCGCCGATGATGAGCCCCGTGATCGCCGCGAAGGTCATCGCGATGAATGCGGCGATGCCGATGCCGACCGCTGTGTACTTCGCCATCGCCTTGCCGACGACGGCGGTGTTCGTGCCGTTATTGGTGCTGTTGTTCGTGGTCGTGGTCATGTCAGCCTCCTTCAGACTGCGTTTGCCGCTGCGGTCACTACGACTGCCATCGTTTGTTTCACGCATCCTCACATGCCGAGCGCAGTCTTGAATGCGCCGACGTAGCGTCGCGAGATCCATTCGACGGTGCCGTCGGACATCCGCACGCCGTATGCGCCGCCGAAGCCGGGCTCGATGCGGTCGATCTTGTTGAGATTGACGATCGCGGATTTGCTGATGCGCACGAAGTCGGCGCCCAGCTGCCGTTCGAGTTCGTAGAGACGGCTGTTCGTCCGCAGCGCGCCTTTCGCCGTCACGAGCTGCACGGCGCCGTTGTCCGCACGCGCGACGTAGACGTCCGCGATCGGCACGACGACGGCGCCGCCGCCGCGCCTGCCGACAATGGCGCCACGCAGGCCGCCGTCATGTTCGACGATCGTGGCGTCGTCGCCGATCGAGGCGAGCAGTCGCACCGCCTCGTCGAGCGCGTCGCTCGGCATGCGCGCCGTGACACGCGCCTCCTCGTGCGCGACGGTCGGATTCATCGACAACTCGACTCGCATGGCTTCGTTCCTCCTCGGTATCCGTTCGGATGCGTTACCGCCACCGTACCCGCGGCGCGCATCGGAAACTCCGGCGTTCCGGCAAGCGGTAGGTTTCACGCGACAAGCGGCGGCGAATCGGCGATGGCCGACGATGACGAAGGGCCGGATGCGGGAGAAAATCCCCGCATCCGGCCCTTCGTCGGCAATGCAATCGGTTGCCCGCATCACGGATGTTGCACGTGGAACACCGTGTGGAACATCAGCGTGGGACGTCGCCTGCCGCGCTCAGTAGATGCGCTTCGGCGTGTAGCCGGCGTCGCGCATCATCTGCATCACCTGCTCGATGTGCTCCGGCCCGTTCGTCTCGACGGTGACGCCAAGCGCGACCGAATTCGTGTAGTGGCCGTTCGCCTTGAACTGGTCGTGGTCGAGCGCGATGACGTTCGCGCGCGCCTTCGCGAGAATCGTCGCGACCTTGACGAGCTGTCCCGGCGTATCCGGCAGTTCGACTTCGAAGTTCATGATGCGGCCGCGCGCGATCATGCCCTTCTGGATGACGGCGCCGATCGTGACGGTGTCGATGTTGCCGCCGGACATGATCGGGACGACGACATGCTCGCCTTCCGCCTCGGCGAACTTGCGCGAACGCAGGTTGAGGTGTTCGAGCGCGGCGAGCGAGACGGCGCCGGCCGCCTCGACGACCATTTTGTGCTTTTCGAGCATGAGCAGGATCATCTCGTTGATGTCACGCTCGGAGACCTCGATGAGATCGTCGAGGAACTCGTTGAGCAACGCGAAGGTCAGATCGCCCGGACGGCGCACGGCGACGCCCTCGGCCGACGTGACGACCTTGTCGGCGGCGACGACACGGCCGGCCTCGAGCGACTTGCGCCACGCGGGCGACCCCTCGGGGATGGCGCCGATGACGCGCACATCGGGGCGGAAGGTCTTGACGGCGAGCGCGACGCCCGCACCCAGACCGCCGCCGCCGAGCGGCACGACGATGTCGGTCACATCGGGGACGTCCTCGAGGATCTCCATCGCGATCGTGCCCTGGCCGCACAGCACCTCGTAGTCGTCGAAGGGCGGCACATAGGTCATGCCCTCATTCTGGCTCAGCTCGATCGCATAGGCGGCGGCCTCGTCGAAGACCTCGCCGTGCAGCACGACGTCGGCGCCGTAGGCCTTCGTCGCGTCCACCTTGAGCGGCGGCGTGATCTCCGGCATTAGGATCGTCGCCTTCGCGCCGCGTTCACGCGCCGCATAGGCGACGCCCTGCGCGTGGTTGCCGGCCGAGGCGGTGACGATGCCGCGGGCGAGCTCGTCGTCGGTGAGCGAGGCGATCTTGTTGTAAGCGCCGCGAATCTTGAACGAACCGGTCACCTGCAGGTTCTCCGGCTTGAGCAGAATCGTATGGCCGGTCATTTCGGACAGCACCGGGGAGGCGATGATCTGCGTATGCTTCGCAGTCCCCTCAAGTCGTTCGGCGGCCAGCTTCAGTTCGGCGGCATGGTCATGCCGCATCGCTTGCAACACATCTTTTTGTTCCATAAGCCGTTATTGTAGGGTTTCATGCGCGTTCCGCGGCCACCGCGTCCGCCTAGTGGCCGCATGGTTGAGACGGATACGGCGCCAGCGGCCGCACCGGCGGTTCCGGCGCGGCCGCTGGCGACCATCACCGTGTCATATCGCATCCGTCACGGTCGCCAAGGAGCGGCATTGCGACCATCACGGGCGCAAGTCGCGCGCGGAACGGTCACTGGGACCTCCCATTGCGAACGTGAGAGGCGCAACATGCGCGTAGACCGTTCGCTACGGAAGGCCGTAGTGAACGCGACGGGGGCGAATCGCACCACACGGTCTCGGATACGGGAGGCATCTCATATGCTTGAGGGACGGCCCAGTTGGGCCGTCCCTCAAGCGTCATAGGGTCATAGGGTCGTCGACGCCGTCACAACTGCACGACGATGCCTTCCCACGCGGAGAGCTCCCCGCCCGAGAGCGCCTTCGCGCTGTGGATCGCATCGATTGTACTCAGCACGATGTCCTCTTCACGCACGCCGTGCTCGCGGCGTTCGAGCAGACGCGTCACCGATGCGGGCAGCACCGCATGCTTGCCGCTCAGGTTGAGCACGACGAGCATGCGTTCCGGCTGGCCGCCTTCGCCGTCCGTACGTTCCAGTGTGCGCGTGAACGCGTAGACCCTCTCGTCATCGTCGTCGACGAGCTCCCATTCGCCGGCCGCGACGAGCGCGCTGTTGTGGCGCATGTTGACGAGCTTCTTGTAGAACGTGTACACCGAGTCGGGATCGTCGAACTGCGCGGCCGCATTGATCTCGACATGGTTCGGGTTCACCGACAGCCACGGTTCGCCCTTCGCGTCCGCCGCCATGAATCCCGCGTACTTCGAGCCGTCCCACTGCATCGGCGTGCGTGCGTTGTCACGGCCGAAGAGCGCGAGCGCCTTCATCATCGATTCCTTCGACTGCACCTTCGCCTCTTCGACGCGCTGGCGGTAGGCGTTGATCGATTCGAGGTCGCGGTACTGGTCGAGCTTCGTGAAATGCGCGCCGGTCATGCCGAGCTCCTCGCCCTGGTAGATGTACGGGGTGCCGCGGTGCAGATGGATGAGCATGCCGAAGGCCTTCGCGGAGCGTGCGCGCATCTCCTCGCTCGTGTCGTCGCCCCAGCGGGTGACGACACGCGGCTGGTCGTGGTTGCAGGTGAATAGGCTCGCCCAGCCGCGGTCATGCACGGCCTCCTGCTGTGCCTTGAGCTGTTCGCGCAGGTGACGCACGTCGAATTTGACGATGTCCCACTTCGAGTCGCCCTGGTCGATGCCGACGTGGTCGAAGAGGAACAGCATGTCGAGTTCCTTGTTCGCCGGGTCGGTGATGAATTCATTGCGCACGGCGTCGACGCCCGGCGCTTCGCCGACGTTCATGTAGCCGCCGCGCTTTTCGAAGACCTCGCGGCGCATCTCCTTGAGGAACTCGTCGATGCGCGGACCGTCGGAGCAGAACGGGTACGGCGACGAGTATCCTTCCTGGCCCGCCGGGTAGTCGTCGATCGTGCTGCCGGGTTCGCCGGGCAGGCGACCGTTGGCGTCGACGACCTTCGAGATCTGCGTGATGACGTCCATGCGGAAGCCGTCGATGCCGCGGTCCATCCACCAGTTCATCATGTCGTACACGGCTTTGCGCACGGCCGGGTTCTCCCAGTTGAGATCCGGCTGCTTCTTCGAATACTGGTGCAGGAAGTATTCGCCGCGCTGTTCGTCGTACTGCCATGCGGAGCCGCCGAAGTACGAGCCCCACTGGTTGGGTTCGGCACCCGGCTCGCCGGGCTTCTTGCCTTCGCGCGCGGGACGCCACCAATACCAGTCCGCCTTGTCCGAGTTCGGGTCGCGCGACTCCTGGAACCATGCGTGCTCGTCGGAGGTGTGGTTGACGACGAGGTCCATGATCACCTTGATGCCGCGGGCATGCGCTTGTTCGAGCAGCTCGTCCATGTCCTCCATCGTGCCGAAGAGCGGGTCGATCGCCTGATAGTCGGAGATGTCGTAGCCGTTGTCGTCCTGCGGCGACTGGTAGACGGGGCTCAGCCAGATGACGTCGACGCCGAGGTCGGCGATGTAATCGAGACGACTCGCGATGCCTTTGAGATCGCCGATGCCGTCGCCGTTGGAGTCCTGGAAGCTGCGCGGATAGATCTGGTAGACGACGGCGTTCGCCCACCATGGGTTCGGCGTGGCGCCGTTCGTGCGCACATCGTCCGGAAGCGTGGAACGGTTGAGAGTGGTCATGGGTGCGGCTCCTTTGCGTGGCTGATACAACGATTCGCTGGTCACACCAGCGTATGCGCCGGCGAATTAGTTTCCCACCGCGCATTCGCTGTGGGCGTGTGGGAAACTAATTCCGCCACGCTCGATGGCGAACACCGCGTATTCGCCATAGGACAGCTCGACGTCCAACGTCTCATGGGCGTCAAGCGGCACATGTGCGCCGCTCTCAAGATCGTGCACGTCGCATGCCGCGTCGCCGGCGGCGATGTGCGCGGTCTGCGCGGCATCCTTGTTGAGTCCGACGAAGAGCACGACGTCGTCGCCGTGGAACGTGTTGCCGATGCCGAGCGGGACGTCGCCGTGCACCGGATCGTGCAGCAGACTCGCCTCGATCGGCATGCCAACGCCGTCGGGATGGGTCAGCGCGCCGTCGACATCGAGGAACGGACGCAGCGTCTGCGGATCGGTTGCGCCGAGCGCGTCGGAACAGTAGATCGGCCCTCCGCTGATCCACCGCAGCCATGCATGCACACGCGCGTCGGGATGCTTCGTCCAGAACATGTCCCAGTCGCAATGGTAGAGACACCCCATCAGCAGCGAGCAGTAGGCGTTCTCGATCGCATGCTCGGGCAGTGACTCGGGGATGCGCGGGAAGAAGTCGTCGCTCGTGCGCACGATCGGCGATGTCGGACGGCTCCAGTAGTTCTCGGGCGCCATGCCCATGCAGTTGATGAGCGCGGAATCGAACACCTCGGCGGCGATCTGGTCGAGCACTTCGTGCCGCTTGCGCAGCGCGGCGAAGGATTCGACGCCGCGCGTGAGCACCGACATCGTGCTCTGCGCATCCACTTTGACGAAATCGATGCCGTCATGAGCGAGCGCTTCATCCCAACGCCGCCAGAATCGTTCGCCGCCGGAACGCGTTGGGCACGCGAGCGCGTCCTGTGACAGCTGCGACGATGGCACAGCCATGCCGTCCGGCAGCGTCTCGAACATGTATCCGCACGCGCGCAATTCCGCGGCATCGGAATCGACGCCTCCCCAATAGCCGTGGAAGGCCTGCCATACGCCGACATGGCGCACGCCGTACTCCCGTTTGAGCACGTCGACGGTATACGCAAGGCCGTGGGGGAAACGGACGGGGTCGGCGTCGAAACCAGTCAGCTTATTGTCAGCCGTTCGGGACCAGCCGTCATCGATGAGTACCCAGGAAATCGGCACCCGCAGGCGCCGGAACTCCTCCATCTTGGCGACGATGCCCTCCTCACTCACCTGCTGGCCGAGCGAATCCCAGGTGCACCAACCGAGGCCGCGCAACATCTCGGGGAACGGACGCCCGTCCCGCATCGCGATGCCGTTGGCCCGCGCCGCGCGCCGTACGCATCGTTCGACGAGCATGTACGGGTCGTCGCCATATGCATACAGCAGCGTCAGCCCCTCCACGGTCGTACGCCCCGCCTGATTCGTCGACACGTCGATCGCCACGCCGTCCGCGCGTCCTTCGATACCGCGGATATCGGCACGGCATGCGCGATCGCTCACCGCGAGCAGCAGATGCCACCGACTGTCCGCGGCACGCCACAGCAGCATCTGCGTGCGCTGCGGCACCTCCGCGAAGCCGCTCACCCATGTCGGACGCATCCACCATTCCTTGTGCTGATACAGGCACAGCATCGGCGATCCCGGCATCGGCAGCGCGCACGTCACCGTGAGCGCACATGACGCGCGGAACGTCGGATGGTCGAGAATCGGATTGCCGACGGGCAGCTGCGCATGCACGGCGACGGCGACGAGATCGGCGTCATCGCGTACATCGACCGATTCGGGCGGCAGCGTGCGCGCGGCGCATTCCCCCGCAGGTCCGCATTCCGTGTGTGCGATCACCGACGTGACCTCCAGCAGTCGTCTCGTCATATGCATGCTCCTTCCCGCGCCGATGTCGAATCGTACGATGATTACAGCACACATCCCCCCCCCGACATCGCCTCTTCGTGCAGTCCGCATCATGCATATCCTCTCCGTCTGCACTCGCATTACTCGGATGTTCATACGAAAAGGCGAGTTATGCGAATGCGCGGATGGGCTGCGACTGCGCGCGGGAGCGCATCGGCACATATGCGCACATATGCCGGCGACCATGCGCGCATATACGCGCAATCTTGATCAGAATCTCCCATCCTCATCGCCCATATGCACCCTCCGCCAATACGACGGCCGCATATCTCGATTGTTCGCAAATACAATCGAGATATGCGGCCGAACATCGCGCGACGAACGCAACGTGCACGCGGCTACTTCACGGCGCCGCGCATGACGCCGCCGACGACCCACTTCTGGGCGAAGATGTAGACGACGAGCACCGGGGCCATCGCCATCAGATAGCTCGCGAAGGCCTGCGGGTAGTTCGTCGCGAACTGTGAACTGAACACATACTGCGCAAGCGGGATCGTCTGGTTGCTCTGGTCGGTGAGGATGATGAGCGGCAGCAGGAAGTCGTTCCATGCCCACAGCGCCGTCATGATCGCGATCGTCGCGTTGATCGGCCCCATCAGCGGGAAGATGATCTTCCAGAAAATGCGCCATGTGCCGGCGCCGTCGATGCGCGCGGCCTCCTCGAGTGAGATCGGGATCGAACGGATGAAGCCGGTCGCGATGAACAGGTTCGTGCCGAGGCCGAGGATGACGTAGAGGATGATCAGACCGGCCTGGTTGTCGAGATGCCACGAGCCCATCTGCTTGGCGAGCGGCAGCATGACGACCGGGAACGGCACGAACATCGCGGCGATGAAGAAGTAATAGAGGATGCGGAAGAACCGCTTGTCCATGTTGCGCGCGATCGCATAGGCGACGAAGGTGTTCGTCACGAGCGTGAGCGAGACGGCGAGCACGGTGATGATCGCCGAATTGAGCGCGGCGCGCGGATAGTCGACCTTCGCCGATGCGGCGGCGAAGTTGCCCCACTGCCAGCTCGACGGCAGGCTGAAGGTGCCCGCCTCGGCCGGCGTCTTCAGCGCGGTGACGACGGTGAAGTACAACGGCACGAGAATCGTCAGGCTGAACACGGCGACGACGGCGGTGAGCCACCAATTGATGCGCCGGTCCTTGCGGAACTTCGTCGGCGCCGCGCCGGCGGTGGGCTGTGCGGATGATGTGGATGTGATGGTGGTTGCGGTGGTCATGATCTCACACCTTCTCCTTGCTGCTGAAGAACTTGAGCTGAATGAACGCGATGATCGCGAGGACGATGAAGAACAGCACGGCGTTGGCCGTCTGATAGGCGTATTCGCCGCCGGTGAGGCCGCCCTTCCAGATGAGGTAGGTCACCGTCTCCGTCTTCGAGTTCGGGCCGCCGTCGGTGAGCGCGACGACCTGGTCGAAGGTGCCAAGCGCGTTCTTCATCGTGAGCACGAGATTGATCGTGAAGAACGGTCCGATCAGCGGGAACGTGATCTTCCAGAACTTCTGCCACGCGTTGACGCCGTCGATCGCGGCGGCCTCGTAGACCTGGGTGTCCACGGTCTGCAGACCGGCGAGGTAGATGAGCACCGAATAGGCGACGCCCTGCCACACGGCGAGGAAGACGATCGGGATCCATGCGTAGCGTTCGCTCGTCAGCAGCGATTCGCTCAGCCATCCGATGCCGAGCGCCTTGCCGAGCGCGGGCAGCGGCTGCATGAAGATGTACTTGAACACGTAGCCGATGACGAGCACCGCCAACGTGTACGGGATGAAGTAGATCGCGCGGAAGCCGTTCTTCCATGCGATCTTGCCGTTGAGCGCGACCGAAAGGAACAGAGCGATCACGTTGATGAGCACGGTGATCGCGATCGCGATCAGGAACGTGAACAGATAGGCGTGTCCGACGCGCTCGTCATGGAACAGCGCCGCATAGTTTTTGAATCCGATCCAGTCGTAGTCGCCGTAGCCCTGCGAGTTCGTGAACGAGTACAGCACGCCCTGGATGAACGGCACGTAGAGGAACACGGCGAAGATCACCGCGGCCGGCACGGCCATCCAATAGTAGGCGTGGTCCACCTTGCGGTTGGAGAACGCGGACGCCTTCTTCTTGCGCGGCGCTTTGTTCGCGGGTCTGCGGGAGTGATGGGTGTCGATGTCGTTCGCAAGCACGTCCTCCATCGCGCGCGCCTGCTGACCGGCGTTGGTCAACGAAGTCATGTTCTGGTCTTCCTTTCCTTGCGTCCTTGCTATCTCATTCGCGGAAGTCGCGGGCCTGCACCTTGTCCCACTCGTTCTGCATCGAATCGACGAACTGGTTGACGTTGCCGCTCAGAATCGCGGACTGCAGATAGCCGCCGATGTTGATCGACGACGGGATGTAGTGATCGCAGAAATCAGCCACGCGATTGCTTTCGAAGAATGGGCGCACCGTTTCGAGCGCGGGATTGCCGAAATAGGTCTCCTTGAGCGGCGTGATCGCGGACTGCGCGTCGGCGTAGTCTTCGAGCTGTTTCTTGCTCATCAGGAAACGGATGAAGCGCATCGCCTGTTCCTTATGCTTGCTGTTCGCGCCCATCGTGAGGATCACGTCGTCACCGGCGGTGAGGATCTGCTCGGCGGCATCGTTGGTGGCGGGCATCTGCGCGAAGCCCAGATCGATGTCCTTGTCGATCATCGTGATCTGCGGGATCGCGTAGGTGCCGAGCGGGATGATGGCCGCGGCGCCCTTCGCGAAGTTCTGCGTGCCCTGCTGGTAAGTGACGCCCTTCTCGCCGTCCGCATAGGTGAACAGCTCAATCTCCTTGGCGACCGGCTCCGTCCAGATCTGCTTGAACGTCGTCGTGCCGTTCTGCAGATCGGTGTATTCGCGCTCGGGGACGAGCGTTCCGGCGAGCGATGCGAGCGGCGCCTGCGTCGTCCACGCATCGGCGAGCGTTGCCTGCACCGGATCGATGCCGGCGTCGCGGAACGTCTGCAGCATCGACGTGAACTCGTCCCATGTCTTCGGCGGATTGTCCGGGTCGAGCCCGACTTTGCGGAACAGGTCCTTGTTGTAGATGTAGCCGGACGCGTTGCCGGCGAACGGCAGCCCATACAGCCGCTTCTTCGCGGGATCCTTCGTCTGCACGAGGTTCTTCGCGATGTCCACCATGCCTTCGTTGAGTTCGTCGACGATCGGATCGTCGGTGAAGTCATGGAAGACGCCGCTCGCCGCGAAGGTGCCGAAGCTGTAGTCGCCGTTGAAGGTGATGACGTCCGGGACGCGGTCCTTGACGAAGCGCGTGCGCAGATCGGTCTGCGCGTTCGCGGAATTGTTGATGTTGATGTGGATATCCGGATTATCCCGTTCGAATTCCTCGGCCGCCTGCTTGAACCAGTCCGCGGCCTCGGCTTTGAACTGGAAGAAATCGAGCGTGACCTGTCCGCTGGCGCCGGCCGCGCCGCAACCGGCCGTTCCCAGACCGACGGCGACCGCGCACACCGCGGCGCCGATTCCTCTCCAGAGCCGTCGCAGCGTCGATGGCCCGCCGTTTGTCGCGAATGTCATCATGACTCCCTCGTCCGTTGTTCCTGTTTCCTCATCCGGCCAGCCGCTCCATCACGCCCGCCGGTGGTCCTCAGTGTATGGAATCGCGGTTTTCATTCCCACCGCCCCGCGCGTCCGGAAACGGCGCAAGAAAAACGGCGTATATTTATATACCCATGGAAACAAATTCTGATCGGCTCGATTTCCCTCACTGGTTCAGTAAGTCGGAGACCACGCACGACGTCGCGCGCGGCATCATGCAATACGGACCGATAGCGCGCACGCCGCTCGCGCAGATCTTCAACCTGTCGCAGGGCGCGCTTTCGCGCATCACGAGCGACCTCATCTACGACGGCGTCATCGAGGAGCTGCCCGCGGGCGTCGCGCAGAGCGGCACGCTGCCGCAGGGGTTCACGGCGCATGACACGAGCGGCCGGCGCGGACGTCCGCAGACGGCGCTGCGCATCCGCGAGCACGAGCACACCTTCATCGGCGTCAACATCCACGACGGCGCGATCACCGTCTCCGAGGTCAACACGATGTGCCGACCGATCGGCGCCGACCTGACCGAGGACATCGACGACCGCTCCCCCGATGCGATCGTCGCGCAGATCGCGCGCATGGTGCATACGGCCACCGCCTCCGATATGCCGGCGCCGACAGCGATCGGACTGTCGCTCGGCGGCCATATCGAAGACGACCGCGTCGTGACCTTCGCGCCGTTCCTATATTGGGATTCCGCCGTCGATCTGGGCGCGCTCGTACAGCATGCGACCGGCATCCCGACGATGGTGTTCAACGACCTCGACTCGACCCTGCTGTACGAATGCTGGTTCGGCGACGCGATCGGCATCCCACGCTTCGCCATCATCACGATGGGCGCCGGCGTCGGCTATTCGCTGTCCGACCATGGCAATCCGATCGACAATCCGGACAAGAGCTACGGCCTGGCCGGCCATGTGCTCATCGACCCGGAGGGGCCGCGCTGCTCGTCCGGGCATGTGGGCTGCTCGCAGTGCCTGACCTCCGATTCGATCGCCGAGGAGTATTCGGGCATCGTCGGCCGGGAGACGACCTTCGAGGAGTTCGCGCACGACCTCGAGATGAACCGGCCGCAGGCGCGCCGCCTCGGCGAACGCACCTGCTTCCGCCTCGGCGTGCTCGTCGCGACCGTCGCGAACCTCGCGATGCCGTCGCAGGTGCTCATCAGCGGCGAAAGCTCGTTCATCGCGAAGAAGAACCGCGAGTTCATCCGCAAGGGCATCGACGTCTACCGGCACAGCCAGGCCGCGCCGGTGTCCTTCACGATCCCCGACTTCAGCTGGCGGCTGTGGTCGGACGCGGCGGCCGCGCGAGCGATCGCCGCGTTCATCAGCTGATCAGACGCGCGTCGCGGAGAACAGCACGGCGTTCGCCGGATGAATCGACGGCGGGCGCAGACCGAAGGCGGCGAGCGCCGCGCCGTTCATGACGACGCCGTCGGCGTTCCACCAGCCGAGCGCGCTCTGTCCGTTGCCGATCTGCGTGAACGGCTCGCCGCTGTCGATGTCGCAGTCGAGCGGCCGGATCAGATAGTCGGCGTCCGGATCGAGTCCGGGCAGCCGCACCGGCGCCGCCGGATAGGTCTGCGATGTCGTCAGCTGTGTGAAGCGGTAGACGGCGCGCGCCCCGTCGGCGCTGACGACGCCGTCGACGCGTACGGCCGGGTCGGCGGCGTCGCCGTGCACGACGACGCCGTGCATGAAGTCGTCGCGGTGCCGCTTGTACGCATCCACCCAGACGCCGAGTTCATCGAGCGCCGCCTGCGGCTCCTTGAGCAGGTTCCATTCGATGCCGAGATGGCCGAAGAACGCCATCGCCATGCGCATCCGCTGGCTGGTCGCGCGGTGCGTCGAATGGGCGGGGCTCGCGCCCACATGCTCGCCGATCATCTCCGGTGGCACGAGCAGCGACGTGTAGCGCTGGATGTCGGCGCGTTCGACCGGGTCGACGCAGTCGGATGCCCAGATGCGGTCGGCGAGCGAGAGGATCGCGAGGTCAACACGGCCGCCGCCGGACGAACAGCTTTCGATCTCGAGTTCCGGATGGGCGTCCTTGAGGTCGTGGAAGATGCGGTAGACGGCGAGCGTCTGCCCGTGGACGGCCGGGCGTCCGGTGCGTGGCGAGACCGCTTCGGTCACGTATTTGTTATGGTCCCATTTGATGTAGTCGATGCCGAGTTCGTCGACGAGCGCGTCCATGCATCCGTACACGTAGGCGTAGGCGTCCGGGTTCGTCAGGTCGACGACCTGCTGGTTGCGTCCCTGCATCGGCAGGCGATGCGCGGTGGGGCGCAGCACCCAGTCGGGATGCTCGCGGTACATCCGCGAATCCGGGTTCACCATCTCCGGCTCGAACCACAGGCCGAATTCCATGCCCTTGGCGTGCACGTAGTCGGCGAGCGCCTTGAGCGAACGTTCGCCGTCGGGCCACACGTCCTGCGCGATCTGCCAGTCGCCGAGGCCGGCCGTGTCGTCGCGGCGGCCGCCGAACCATCCGTCGTCGACGACGAAGCGTTCGACGCCGCTGACGGCGGCCTTGTCGGCGAGCGCCTTCAACGTGTCGAAGTCGTGCTGGAAATAGACGGCCTCCCAAGTGTTGAGGATGACCGGGCGCGGCTTGTCGGCGACGCCGTGCGCGGCGCGCCAGCGGGCGTGCGTCACGCGCAGCTCGTCGTGGAAGCGCGAGGCGACCTCGTTGAGCCCTTCCCCGTAGGAGCCGTAAAGCCACGGCGTCGTGTAGCCGGCGTCGCCCGCACGATCACCGCCGTGCGCGGGCAACGTCACTTCGCCGCCGGCGAGCACCTCGCCGCCGCCGATCAGGCCGGTCGTGTACGGCAGGCGTTCGGCGGCCATCAATGAGTTGCCGCTCCAGGCGACATGCACCGAGTAGACGTCGCCTTCGGTGAAGCCGAATCCGGGGCGGCCGGCGTTGAGCAGCAGCGACGCGTCGAAATCGGGACGGCCGACCATGCTCGCCTTCTGGAAGCGTCCGATCGTGAACGGCTGGCGCTGCGGCGAACGTTCGCGCAGATGATGGCCGGTCGTCGTCAGCAGCTCGGTCATGTCGGCGGGTACCGGGAACGCGAGTTCGACGGCGCCGATCGCGAGCGCCTCGACGCGCATGTTCATCACCGTCAGCCGCTGGCGCACGAGGCCGCTGTCGCGCAGCTCGCAGCGCCAGACGATGCGCACGCCCTGCTCGCCGTCCTCGGCGGCGACGTCGACGCCGTCATCGTCGATGCTCACATCAGTGACGGCGAATCGGCAATACAGTTCGACGCCGTCGGTGCGCACGACGAAACGCGGCGCGCCCGTCCATGCCTCGGACTGCGTTGGCAGCACGCTCGGCCACGCCGTCTCGTCGAGCGCACCGGAGACGCGCTGCGGGCGCAGCGCGTCGACGCAGGCGACGAGCGTGGACGGGTCGGACAACGGGCGTCCCCAATGCACGATGCGCGGCAACGCGTCGCCGACGATCACGAACGCGAAGGCCGCGCGCGCGTCACGCTGTTCGAGATAGACGACATGCACCGCCTCGTCGCGGCTCGTCGTTCCGTGGAAATCCCTGATCGTAGGCATCGTATGCCCGTCCTTTCATCCGGGCCGCGCATGCGTCATCGCCGCGGCCGATATACGATGCCGATCATCCTAGAGGTTCGCGCATTCCTTGACAGACGTCGGCGTGTTCGCGCAGAAGGCAAGAAAATCAGCCACCGAAGACGATGCGGAGGCCGGATCACGCACGCCGCGCCCGGAAGAAGTCGGCGAGCCGCTCCGCGCACATCTCCTCGCGCACGCCGCCGACGACCTCGGGCGCATGGCCCACATGGGGGTCGCGCGGAATGTCCCATACCGAGCCGCAGGCACCGAGCTTCGCATCCCAGGCGCCGAAGACGATGCGGCCGATATGCGTCTGCAGGCACGCGCCCGCGCACATCGGGCACGGTTCGAGCGTGACGATCAATGTGCAGTCCGCCAGATTCCAGTCGTCACGTTCGTCGGCCGCCTGACGCATCGCGAGGATCTCGGCATGGGCGAGCGGGTCGGCGTCCCGCTCGCGCATATTGCGGCCGATGCCGACGATTTCGCCGTTCGTGTCGACGATGATCGCGCCGACCGGCACATCGCCGTGCGCCGCCGCCTCGTCGGCGAGCGCGAGCGCATCCTCCATCCATCCGCGCATCGCCGCGCGGTCCATCGGCATCAGCGGCATCAGCGGCTCCTTACGTCGTTCAGCCGCGCCTCATCCGGACGCGTCTCGTTGTCTCCAGCCATCATACGATGCGCCACATGCCGGTAACGCGCCGCTTGCTATGCTGAAAGCCCATCCCCTCATGCGCGACATACGGCTCAGCCGTGCGTGGGGCCCAACAATGAACGACGAGGACGAGGAGGACCGACTGTGGCGGTTTTCGAACTGATTCTGAGCATTGTCGCCGCCGTGCTGCTCTCCTCATTCCTGAGTCGTTTCATCCCGCGCATCTCGACGCCGCTCGTGCAGATCGCACTTGGCGTGCTCATGGCGCAGCTGCCCTTCGTGCCGGACACCAGACTCGACCCGGAACTGTTCATGGTGCTGTTCATCGCGCCGCTGCTCTATCTCGAGGCGCATGAGATCAACAAAAGCCAGCTGCTCAAATCATTGAAGCTGTCATTGTCGCTCGCCGTCGGCCTAGCGATCGCGATCATGGTCGTCGTCGGATTCACCGTGCATGCGATCTGGCCGATGTTCACGCTCGCCGCGGCGCTCGCGCTCGGCGCCGCGCTCGGCCCGACCGACGCCGTCGCCGTCAGCTCGTTGAGCCATGAGGCCTCGTTGTCGCAACGTCAGGTCGGCGTCCTCAAAGGCGAATCGCTGTTCAACGACGCCTCCGGCATCGTCGGCTTCCAGTTCGCGATCACGGCGGCCGTCACCGGCCAGTTCCGCGTGACCGAGGCGGTCGGCGAGGTCGTCGTCTCCTTCTTCGGCGGCGCGTTGTTCGGCCTCGTCGTAGGGCTGCTCGCCAACTGGCTGTTCGAGACCTCGCGCCAGCTCGGCTGGGAGACGACGACGTCGCGCATCCTGCTCGAGCTGTTCCTGCCGTTCCTGCTGTATCTGGGCGCCGGGGCCGTGCACGTCTCCGGCATCCTCGCCGTCGTCGCCGCCGGGCTGATGATGCGCTTCGACCGCACCGGCATCGGCCCGAACGTCGCGCGCACGAATATCGTCGCGTCAAGCGTCTGGTCGGTGCTCTCGTTCTCGCTCAACGGCGCCGTGTTCATCCTGCTCGGTCTGCTGCTGCCCGGCGCGATGCGCGCAAGCTGGGACAATCCGGCGATCAGCAACTGGACGCTGCTGACGATCATCCTGTGCGTCTCCGCCGTCATCGTCGGGCTGCGTTTCCTGTGGGTGTCCGCGATGCTGCGCCTCGCACACGCCGAGGATTCGCGCAAACGCCGCCATATGACGCCGGAGCGTTGGCGTTCGGCGGCCGTCATGACCTTCGGCGGCGCGAAAGGCACGATCACGCTGTCGCTGATGTTCACGATCCCGTACACGCTCGCGGACGGCGAATGGTTCCCGATGCGCGACGAGCTCATCTTCATCGCCGGCGGCGTCATCATCGTCACATTGCTGCTCGCAAACTTCATGCTGCCGATCATCGCGCCGAACAAGGCGGCGGACGATTCCCGCGAGATCACCGAGGCGTCGATCGAGGTGCTGCGCCGCACCGTCGAGGAGCTCGCCGAACTGACGACCGACGAGAACCGCGCGCCCGTCATGGCCGTCATCAACTCGTACACGCAACGCATCACGCGGCTGAAGAAACGGCTCGGCGAGACGAACGCGGACGCGCGCGCCGAGCTGCAGCTGGCCGCGCTCGACTGGGAGAAGGACTACGTCAAACGTCGGCTCGCCGAAACGCGCATCGACCCGACACTCGACACGCACGAGCGCGACATCCGCGTCGAGGCCTGCGAGCGCCTGCTCGACCAGATCATGACGACGCTGCGCCACACGCACACCGAACACGATTCGTCGCATGTGCTGTGGCAGATCAAGGGACGTGTGCATTCGCTGCAGCGGCACACCGTCATCGTCTCGCGGCGCGCGGCGAACAAGATCCGCCGCAGCACGCCGATGTTCAGCGAGGACGAGGTGTACGGCAGCATGCGCGACCTGCAGACCGACGCGATCGACCATGTCATCGACCGCCTGTACGAGGAGATGACGAGCACGACCTACGACACCGAAATCGTATCGGGGCTGCTGCTCGACTACCGCCGCGCCGAGGCGTCGCTCAAATCGCGGCCGAACATGCGCAACTCGGCGTCGCTGTCGACGCTGATCGACGCCGTCAAGCGCGAAAGCTTCGGCATCGAGCTCGGCGTCATCCAGGACATGCTCGAGAACGGCGACATCACGCGCGCGCAGGCGAAGCAGCTGCGCAAGAACGTCTATGTGATGAGCGTCGCCGCCGACGCGAACTTCTGAGTTCGTCCTCACACACACGGAGGGCGGCGCCGACCACGATGGTCGGCGCCGCCCTCCGTGTGTTTCCGAGCCATCGGATGCCCGATGAGGGACGCCGGCGGCTACTGCAGCGCGCCGCCGGTCGCGTCGCCGGGCAACGTCTGCGTGCCGTCGCCACCGGTCGACGGGACAGCCGGGACGGTCGTCGTACCGGTCGTGTCGCCACCGGTCGTCGTACCGGTCGTGTCGCCACCGGCGACGCCGCCGTTGACGGTGCCGTCGGCGGTGCCGTTGACCCCCGGCTGCTGCGCGCCGTTCGCCGCGTTCTGCTGTTCCTGCTGGCGCTGCGCCTCGGCGGCGGCCGCGTTCGCCGCCGTCAGCGCGTCCTCGGAGGCGCGCACCGTGTCACCGGCCGCGCGCAGCGCGTCGCGCGCCTTGTCGGCGGCCTCCTGCGTGAGGCCGGAATCGGCGACCGTCTTCCTCGCATCGTCGATTGCCGACTGCAGCGCCTCGCGCGTCGCCTCGTCGGCGACAAGGCCGGCCGATTCGTCGTACAGCGTCTGTGCCTCGTCGATCGCCGACTGCAGGTCCTTCCTGACGCCATCCGACTTCGTGCGCGCGTCCTTCGACGCGTTGAGCGCGGATGCGGCGTCCTTGAGCGACTTCGTCGCGTCCTCGATTTGCGTGGCCTGCGCGTCGAGTTTGCGCGCCGCCTGTTCGAGCGCGGGCTGCGCGAGCGACGCCGCGCACATCTGGTCGACGCCCTGCGTGTCCTTCTGCAGCGCCGTCGCCTGCTGCAATGCATCGGCGAACTTCGTGACCGTCGACTCGTCGGCGACGGCGTCCTGCGACGTCGACGCGAGGGAGCCGTCCGCCTTCACCTCCTTGTCGAGCGTCGCCGACACCGTCTGGACGAGCTGCTGCGAGCGCCGGCAGGAGGCGAGCGCGGCGTCCTTCGCGTCGGCCGACTTGCCGCGCTGCCACATCACGATGCCGACGACGACGAGCGCGACGACGACGAGCGCGGCGACGACGGCGACGATGACCTTCGTGTTGCGGCTGCTGCCGCCGTCGCGGCCATGATGGCCGTTACCCGGTTCGTCCGGCACATCGCCGTCGCCGTCGTCCTCATCGGCGACCTCCTCGAGCGGTTCGAAGGAGGCCGGCGCGCCCTCGGTATTCGTCTCGATGACGGTGTTCGTGTAGGAAGACGCGGTCCGTCCGAGCACGTGCGTGCCTCCATCGGCGGCATCGTCCATGCCGGCGCGCGGATTGATCGGCGGCAACGTCGCCGTCGGCGCGCCGTCCTGCGCCATCTGCTGCGTGTGAGTGTTGACCGATGTGGACGTCGGCGCCGGCGGGAACAGTTCGGTCTGTTCGTCGTCGGCCGCAGCGGCGCTGCCTTCGGCGGCGCCCCACACCGGCACGTTGAAGTCGTCGGAGGCCGCATCCGCGTTCAGCGGCGCCACGCCGGACGCCGGCATCGCCTGCGTCGGCGCCTCGGTGTTCGAGTTCGCAAACGTGAAGGTCGGCATCGCGCGCGTCCCGGCCGGCGCCGTAGTCGTCGGCACGGCCGGCTGCGGTGACGCGGAGGCGGTGTGCGCGGCCGAAGTCGCAGCCGGCGAAGTCGTCGCGGTCGGCATCGGCGAAGTCGGCGACTGCGCGGACGCGGCGGATGCGGCGTCTCGCGGATGCGGCGTCTCGCGCTTCGGCGTCGGCGCGTCGTCGAAGGACGGGAACCGCAGCGCGGCGCTGTCGATGCGTTCATCGATCGGCTGCAGGCTGTGGTCGATGTCGCCGGCGGGGTCGCTCGGGAACTGCAGATCGGAATTGGAAGGATTGGGATTGTTCGCCATTGGCCGTCAGCCTCTCTTCATCTCATGCGGACGCGCAGGCGGCGCGGGCGTGTCCGCAGCACATAACGGGAACGCCGCGACGGGCACGTTCGGGGCACCGACCACTAGTCGGTGATCTGCGCGCGGTAGAAATTCACATAGGAACGCGACGGCGTCGGGCCGCGCTGTCCCTGATAGTGGGAGCCAGCCACCGCCGAGCCGTAGGGATGCTCGGCCGGGGAGCTCAGCTGGAAGAAGCACATCTGCCCGATCTTCATGCCCGGCCACAGCTTCACCGGCAGCGTCGAGACGTTGGATAGCTCGAGCGTGATGTGGCCTTCGAAGCCGGGATCGATGAAACCGGCCGTCGAATGCGTCAGGATGCCGAGACGGCCGAGCGAGCTCTTGCCTTCGAGCCGCGCGGCGAGCGTCGCGTCGAGCTTGACATATTCCCATGTCGAACCAAGCGCGAACTCGCCCGGATGCAGAATCCACGGCTCGTCCGGTCTGACCTCGAACTGCTCGGTGAGCTCGCCCTGGTTCTCGGCCGGATCCACGTAGGTGTACGCATGATTGTTGAACAGACGGAAGAAACGGTCGAGACGCACGTCGATCGATGCGGGCTGCACCATTTCAGGCGTCCACGGATCGAGCGAGATATGGCCCTCGGCCTGTGCGGCGAGGATATCGCGATCGGACAGCAGCATCTTAGGGGCATCTCCTTCGTGACGGATCGGTTCCCATGCCATGGCCGTATGCACATGGTCATGCTCGATTCAGTGTAATTGCGTACGCCGACGCACTCGCAATGTTCGAGCGGCCGCGACGCCGGCGGCTGATTCGTGTGCACGGACACATGCGCACGCATATGGGGCGCGTATATTGGCGGTATGACTGATGCTTCCGAGAACCGTGGCGCCCTCATCGGCCGCCCATCGACGGTCGTGCCCGGCCGTTTCGGCGAACCGCTCACCGTCACCTCCGCGCGCACATCGCGCAACGGCGCCACCGCAGCCGGCGGCCGCCCGCTGTTCCTGTGCCTGCATGGCTGGGGTTCCAACGAGGACGATCTGGCCGACATGATGCGCTATGTGGCGCCGTACAACGATTACGTCTCGCTGCGCGCGCCGCTTGTGCTGCAGGAGGCGTCGCTCATGCAGCCGGGGGCGTACTCGTGGCTGCATGATGCGATCCCCGTCGGAGAGGATCTCGACCGCGACGCCTTCGCGGCGGCCACGGCGATTGACGCATGGGTGATGGCGAATGTCGACGCCGGCCGCGACGTCGTGCCGATCGGCTTCTCGCAGGGCGGCATGCTGGCGATCCAGCTGCTGCGCGTGCATCCGGAACGCTACCGCGCGGCGATCAGCCTGTCTGGATTCCTCGCGCCGGGCATCGTCGAAGGCGCCCATCCCGCCGACGAACGACTGCTCGAACTCAATATCCCGACCTTCTACGGCTACGGTTCGGCCGACACCGTCGTGCCGAAGTACGACATCTACGAGACGCTCGCATGGCTCGAGGAGTACACGTGGCTCACCGCGCACGAATACCGCGGTCTCGACCATGCGGTCAGCCTTGCCGAATTCGCCGACCTGCGTCAGTGGCTGCTCGACCACGACATCTCGTCAGGCATCATGTGACATCATCTGACGACTCCACGGCCGTCCGCAGCCGCGGAACGATTGGAAAACAGCTGATGGCCCGAGCGGGCGCCGACCTTGTGGACAAGGTCGGCGCCCGCTCGGGCCATCAGTTGTAATCAACAATCAATCAATACTCAGTATTGATGATGATGACGACGTGTCAGCGCTTCGCACGCATGCGCAGGAAGATCTTGCGAATCTCCGAGGCAAGCAGCACGAAGAAGGCCAGGCCGATGCACTCAAGCCATGCCATCGGCGGCAGCGGCGTCGTGCCGAAGGCCGTATTGAGGAACGGCACATAGATGACGAGCAGCTGCAGTGCAATGGACAGGCCGATCGCACCCCACAGCCACTTGTTCGAGAACAGGCCGACGAACGCGCTCTGCAGATGCGAACGCGACGCGAGCGCATTGAACAGCTGTGCGAACACGAGAATCGTGAAGCCCATCGTGCGCGCCTCGACCATCTGTGCGTCATGACCCATCGCACTGACTGAACGGTCGGTGAATAGGCCGCCGGACAGATGCATGTCCATGCCGATGAGCGTGACGACGGCCATGATGATGCCGATGTAGACGATATCGCCCCACATCGCGCCGTCGATGACACGGTCGGTGAGCTTGCGCGGCTTGCGGTTCATGACGTCCTCGGTCATCGGGTCGACGCCCATCGCGAGCGCCGGCGCCGCGTCAGTCAGCAGGTTGATCCACAGCAGCTGCGTCGCAAGCAGCGGCACGGTGACACCGACCGAAGCCGGGTTCTTGATGCCAAGCCAGCCGGCAAAGACAACGCCGAAGAAGACGGTGAAGACTTCACCGACGTTCGAGCTGAGCAGGTAGCGCAGGAACTTGCGGATGTTGTCGAAGATGCCGCGGCCTTCGCGTACGGCGGCGACGATCGTCGAGAAGTTGTCATCGGCGAGAATCATCTTCGCCGACTGCTTCGTCACTTCGGTGCCGGTGATGCCCATCGCGACGCCGATGTCCGCGGCCTTGACTGCCGGGGCATCGTTGACGCCGTCGCCGGTCATCGCGGCGATGTTGCCCTGACGCTGCAGCGATTCGACGATCTTGAGCTTATGCTCCGGCGCGACGCGCGCGTAAACGGAGACCTCGGAGGTCGCCTTGTCGAGCTGTTTTTCGTCCATCGCGTCGAGCTCGTCGCCGGTGAGCGCCTTGCCGTCCTTGGCGATGATGCCGAGGTCGGAGGCGATGCGGGCAGCTGTGAGCGGATGGTCGCCGGTGATCATGACGGTGCGGATGCCGGCGCGGTGCGCCTCGGCGACGGCGTCACGCACTTCGGTGCGCGGCGGATCGATGATGCCGACCATGCCGTTCCAGATCAGATGGGCTTCGATTACTTCGGCCTGTTCGGCGATGTCGGAGACTTCGCCGGCCGAGTTCGTACGGATGCCAGGGATCTGCGCGAGCGAATCGGTTTCGAGCGGACGGTACGCCTCGCCGAGCGTGCGGTACGCCTCACGCGAGAGTCGTTCGACCGTTTCGAGGATGTCCTGACGGTCGCCTTCGGTGAGCTTGCGGATCGCGCCGTTGACGTAGATGCGGTCGCAGTAGCCGAGGAGCACGTCCGGCGCGCCCTTCGCGAAGACGGTGAGCTTGCCGGCGTCGGTCGCGTTGCGCGCGATGACGGACATGCGCTTGCGCTCCGACGTGAACGGGATTTCGGCGACGCGCTGGAAGTGCTCGTAC
Source organism: Bifidobacterium choerinum (assembly GCF_002761235.1). Classification (NCBI taxonomy): domain Bacteria; kingdom Bacillati; phylum Actinomycetota; class Actinomycetes; order Bifidobacteriales; family Bifidobacteriaceae; genus Bifidobacterium; species Bifidobacterium choerinum. Next base: position 602,928 of record NZ_CP018044.1, read on the forward strand.
TTCTTGTCCGCATGCGTCTTGCGCGCGGCCACGACGAGCGAAACCTCGGTCGGATCGCCGACGACCTCCCACGTGCCGGGCTTGTCGCCCTCACGCAGCTCGCCATCGTTCGCGAGCGTGCCGGCGCCGAGCGTGGCGAGCACCTCGTTCGCGATGTTCTCCGGGACGGCGGCACCGTCGAGTGCGACCATGTCGCCTTCCGGCGCATAACCGGTGCCGGTCAGTTCGACCTCGCCCGACGGCACGACGACGCGTTCAACGGTCATCTCGTTGCGCGTGAGCGTACCGGTCTTGTCCGAGCAGATGACGGACGCGGAGCCGAGCGTCTCGACCGAATGTAGCTTCTTGACGATCGCGTGGTGTGCGGCCATACGCTGCACGCCGAGCGCGAGAACGACGGTGAGGATTGCGGCGAGGCCTTCCGGCACGGCCGCAACGGCGAGCGAGACGGCGAGCAGCAGCGAATCGATGACGTCGTGGACGCTGTGGAATCCTTCGAGGATCGCGAGCGCGAGCAGCACGACGGCGGCGATGATGCACACGGCGATGCCGAGAATCTTCGAGACGTGGTTCATTTCCTTCTGCAGCGGCGTCGCCTCGTCGTCGGTCGACTGCAGCAGGTCGGCGATCTTGCCGACCTGCGTGTTCATGCCAGTGCCGGTCACGATCGCGCGGCCGGTGCCCTGCGTGACGGATGTGCCGTTGAAGACCATGTTCGTACGGTCGCCAAGCGCCTTCGCCTTCTCGAGTGTCTCCGGCTTCTTACCCACCGGGACGGATTCGCCGGTCAGCGAAGCCTCGGCGATGCGCAGGCTCGCGGCGGCGAGCAGACGGCCATCGGCCGGAACCGTGTCGCCTTCACCGAGCACAAGAATATCGCCGGGGACGATGTCGGTCGTGTTGATGCGCTCGACGCGGCCGTCGCGCAGCACGTTCGACGTCGGTGCCGTCATCTCGGACAGCGCGTTGACGGCCTCCTCAGCCTTCGCCTCCTGCACGTAGCCGAGAATCGCGTTGACGATGAGGATCAGCACGATGACGATGGCGTCAAATGGCAGCGCTTCGCCGCCTTCGGCACCGGGTGCCGCGTTGACTTTCTCGATGATCCACGCGACGAGCGAGATCGCCGTCGCGGCGAGCAGCAGGTAGACGAGCGGATCCTGGAACTGCTGCAGGAACTTCTTCCATTTCGGCACCGGCGGCGCGCTCGCAAGCTCGTTGGGGCCGAATTTCTCGAGTCGTCGCTTGGCTTCAGCGGCACTCAGGCCAGTGCGCGGATCCACGTCGAGCGCGGCCGCCACTTCGGTGGCGTCGACGAGCGACGGATCGACATCGTGCAGCAGCGCCTCCTGAGCCTTCACCTCACGGCTCTCTTCGGCGTTCTCAGGCTCCACATGGGGCTCGTTGGACAGCGCGGATGGATCAATGATGCGATCATCCATAGGTTGTTTCTCCTCGGTCAGCCGCGGAGTAGTCAGCCAGACGCGGCTCCCCGGCCCGATATGGGTGGACCGGGAAACGGGCGCCGGACTGCGCGGTTATTTCCGGCGCCACGTTGGCATGGCGCCTCATACGTCTGCCATTATTCCATAGCGCCGGTCAATATGCGGTCGTTCGCGCCGAACTGCGCACAATCTGCGAAAACGCGAGGCGGGGGCGCGACGGGTTCGCGCAGGGCGCGTTTGGCGCGGGGCGCTGCCATAATTGTGCCCATGGTTACGAAGAAAGGCCCGACCAAAGGGTCGGGCGGCAAGCACCGCAACGCGCTGCGCGGCAAGGGCCCGACGCCCAAGGCCGAGGACCGCGTCTATCACAAGGCATACAAGGCGAAGAAGGAGGCGCAGAAGCGCCAGCGTTCCGATCCGCGTCTGGCCGCACGCCGCCGCGCCGCCAGGTTCGCGAACGATTCCGACGATCTGGTCATCGGCCGCAACGCCGTCCTCGAGGCGCTGCGCGTCGGCGTGCCGGCGAGCACGCTGTACGTGGCCGCGCGCATCGAGCCGGACGACCGCACGCGCGAGATCATCCGTCTCGCCGGCCAGCATGGCCTCAACCTGCTCGAGGCGGACCGTCTCGAGATGGACCGGATCGCGCGTTCCGACCATCATCAGGGCGTCATCATGAAGGCGCAGCCCTTCCAGTATTCGTCGCTCATCGAGCTCGCCGAACGCGCCGAGCGCAAGGCGCGCGCGATGGAAGCCGCGAATTCGAAGGCCGCGCGTCTCGCCGCGCGTCCGCTGTTCATCGCGCTCGACGGTATCACCGATCCGCAGAACCTCGGCGCCGTCATCCGCTCGGCGGCCGCCTTCGGCGCGAACGGCGTCATCCTGCCGGAGCGCCGCTCGGCGTCGGTGAACGCGACCGCGTGGAAGGTGTCGGCGGGCGCCGCCGCGCATATGCCGGTCGCGCGCGTCGTCAATCTGACGAAGGCGATCGAGGCGCTCAAGGAGCGCGGCTACTACAGCGTCGGCCTCGACGGCGGCGGCAGCAAGCTCGTCGGCGAGACCGGCTTCGAGACCGATCCGCTCGTCATCGTGCTCGGTTCGGAAGGCAAAGGCCTGAGCAGGCTCACGCGCGAGGCCTGCGACTGCATCGCGAGCATCCCGATGACGAACGCCGTCGAATCGCTCAACGCGTCCGTCGCCGCCGGCATCGCGATGTACGCGGCCGACCGCGCGCGCCGCGAGGCCGCCGAAAGCTGAGCACCCGCGCGCGCCGTGGCGCGCGTATACGCATATGGATATGGCTGTGCCCGGGGTCGTGACGACCCCGGGCACAGCCATATCCATATGCATCCGCCGTGCGGCGGCGAAACGCGCTCAGTGCGCCCAGACGGCGGCGTCCTGGTCGAGCTCCGGATTGTAGTCGTCGTCCTCGTCGTGATGCGCGGTCACATCGTCGTAGGTGGATTCGTCGTCGATGACGCCGGAGTCGGCTTCGGCGTTGAGGTCGTCGACGGTCTTCGCGTCCATCATCTGCTTGGGCAGGATGTTCTGCACATAGCTCTGCACGGCGTCGGCCATCGGCACGTCGTGGCCGGCCTTCTCCGCCATGAACCAGCGGTGGTCGAGCACTTCGTGGAAGAACTGCGCGGGTTCGATCTGCGAACGGTATTCCGGCGGGATCATGCGCACCGTCGGTTCGAAGACCTCGCGCATCCAGTCGGTCGCGACGATCTCGAGGTCCTCGCCGTCGCGCCACGTCGACGCACGGTAGGCGTCGAGGTCGTTGAGCAGACGACGTGCCTGGTTCTCCTGCACGTCGAGACCGGTCAGACGCAGCAGCCTGCGGTTCGCATAGCCGGCGTCGACGACGCGCGGGCGCACGAGCACGCGTTTGCCGTCCTCGGTCGTCGTCACCTCGAGTTCGTCGACGTCGAAGCCGAGCTCGTTGAGCCGGTTGACGCGCTTCTCGATCTTCCACATCTCGTTCGGGTTGAACTTGTCGGTGTCGGTCAATGCGCTCCACAGCGAGTGATAGCGGTCGACGAGACGGTTGCCGACCTCGATCTCGTCGACATCCGGCGGCAGCAGCTCACCGGAGCTCAGATCCATCAGTTCGCCGATGATGTTCGTACGCGCCAGATCGATGTCGTATTCGCGCTGCCCCTGCGTCAGCTCGACCTGCAGGTCGCCGGTCTCGGCGTCGACGAGGAACGCGGAGAACGCGTCGGCGTCCTTGAGGAACAGGACGTTCGACAACGACACGTCGCCCCAGTAGAAGCCGGCGAGGTGCAGACGCACCATGAGCACGGCGAGCGCGTCGATGAGCCGCTCCGCCGTGTCCGGACGCAATGCGCGCGCGAACAGTGCGCGGTACGGCAGCGAGAAGCGCAGATGCTTCGTCACGAGGATCGCCTCGAGCGGATTGCCGTGCTCGTCATGGCGTCCGGTCACGACGGCGATCGGCTGCACGGTCGGCAGGTTCAGCTTCTGCAGCTGGCGCAGCAGCTCGTATTCGCGTTCCGCGACGTTGCTCGTGATCTCCTTCATCGCGTAGACCGCGTCGCCGACGCGCACGAAGCGCACGATGTGTCGGGAGATACCTCGCGGCAGGTTGACGAGGATATCCTTCGGCCAAGTGGACAGCGGCTGCTCCCACGGCAATGTGAACATCTTCGGGTCGGCGCTCGCCGACGTGATCTTGAGCGACGCCGGTTCATCGGAGGGCGTGGCCGGGTCCTCGGCCTTCACGCTCGTCGCCTTCAACGCGCGCGGATCCAGCTGCGGATTGTCATTGAAGCTCATAGTCGCCACTTTACCTCATAGCCATGTGCGGTTTTCTCCGACAGGATACGCCCGAGATACGAAGGAACCCCGCAGATGGTGCGGGGTTCCTTCACAACGCTCAGGTCAGCACTTGCGTGCGGCCGGCATCAGTTGATGCGCAGTTCGGTCGACGGGGCGAAGAGATGCATCTTGGCCGGGTTGACCTTGATCTTGACGACGTCGCCAACCTTCGGCAGCACGCGCGGGTTCACGCGGATCGTCGTGAGCTTGTTCTGGTCGGACATCATCGACGTGTGCTCGTCCTTCTGGGCGATCGCGTCATCGGTGAGGATGTTGCCGTAGATGTAGCCGTCGGAGCCGAGATCCTCGACATTGACGACCTTGAGCGAGAACGCGTTCGTGTCGTCCGGGCCGGCGAGCGAGGCATCCTCCGGGCGGAAGCCGACGACGATCTCGTTGTTGTCCTCCGGCGTGAGCTTGTCGAGCGCCTCCTTCGGCAGGTCCATCGTGTCCTGTCCGATCTTCGCCTTGCCGTTGACGACCGGGTGCGTGTTGATGTTCATCGACGGCGAGCCGATGAAGCCGGCGACGAAGACGTTGGCCGGGCGGTCGTACAGCTCGGTCGGCGCGCCGACCTGCTGCAGGATGCCGAGCTTGATGACGGCGATGCGGTCGCCCATCGTCAGCGCCTCGGTCTGATCGTGCGTGACGTACAGCGTCGTGACGCCGAGCTGGCGCTGCAGCGCCGCGATCTGCGTACGGGTCTGCACACGCAGCTTCGCGTCGAGGTTCGACAGCGGCTCATCCATCAGGAAGACCTTCGGCTCACGGACGATTGCACGGCCCATCGCGACGCGCTGACGCTGACCACCGGAAAGCGCCTTCGGCTTGCGATCGAGGAACTCGGTGAGGTCGAGGATCTCGGCGGCCTTCTCGACGCGCTTGCGAATCTCCTCCTTCGGCGTGCCTGCGATCTTCAGCGCGAAGCCCATGTTGTCGGCGACGGTCATGTGCGGATACAGCGCGTAGTTCTGGAACACCATCGCGATGTCGCGATCCTTCGGCTGCATCGTGGTGACGTCCTTGCCACCGATCAGGATGCGGCCCTTGTTGACTTCCTCGAGACCCGCGAGCATGCGCAGCGTCGTCGACTTGCCGCAGCCGGAAGGACCGACGAGGACGAGGAACTCGCCGTCCTTGATATCGAGATTGAGATCATCCACCGACGGCTTGTCGTTGCCCGGGTAGATTCGCGTGACGTGGTCGAAAATGACTTCTGCCATTATTCATCCTTTCATCGGCAGGTACGTGCCGAACGATCCGTTGTGAGGGGATTACTTGTGGCGTGTCCACCTGCAGCCGTCGACTTCGACACGGCAACAGACTTCTACGTTCGCCCGACGAGGATCGCTCCTCGCCAAGCTGCTCCACACTATACACGGTCCTCTCAACTTATCAATTCCTCAGGCGTGCCGCACGTGTCGTTTCCTCCGCGCCCCGCGCCAACATCGTCGGTCGCGCGGGCGGCGACGCCCGCCCCAACGATACCAGCCGTGTTCGTCCTGCGCGACATTCGCCCTGCCGCGCGCCGCGCCATAGGCGCGCCCCTCCGTACAATCAAGCGGTATGACGCTTGAGAAATGGGAACGCATCTCCAACATACCGCTGTTCGCGCTGTCGGCCGTGTTCCTGTTCGCGTATTCATGGCAGATCCTCGCGCAGACGCATCTGACCGCCTGCTTCATCGCGATCAACGTCGTCTGGATCACCTACGGCATCGACTACCTCGTCTCCTTCATCCTCGCCGAGCACAAGTGGCTCTGGTTCCGCAGGAACATCCTGCTGCTGCTGACGCTCGCACTGCCGATCTTCCGCCCGCTGCGGCTGCTGCGCCTCATCCCGATGCTGCATATCTTCAACCGCTCCGCCGGCGCGGCGACGCGCGGCCGCATCACGATCTACGCGACGAGCGCGATATCGCTGCTCATCTACGTCGCCGCGCTCGCCGAATACTCGGCCGAGCATCTGGCCCCCGGCGCGACGATCACGACGTTCCCGCTGTCGCTGTGGTGGGCCTTCGTCACGGTGACGACGGTCGGCTACGGCGACGTCTACCCGGTCACGCTCACCGGCCGCTTCATCGCCATCGCGCTGATGCTCACCGGCATCGCATTGATCGGCATCGTCAGCGCGATGATCTCGTCGTGGATCATCGATCAGGTCAACGGCGGCGCGCGCAACATCACGAAGGACGACGCGCCGGCGACGGGCACGCGCGCGCAGTCCGACAACGACTACAACTCCGCCGACATCCGTCTGATGCGCGCCGAGATCCTGCGGCTCACCGACACGGTCGGCCAGCTCAACCACGAGCTGCAGCGCACGCACCGTCTGACGAAGCGCGCGCATCGGCGCGTCCAGGAGCACCACGGCAACGTGTTCCTCGACGAGGACGGCCGGCTGCGCCGCGGAACGTCGGGCGACGCCGTCGACATCGACACGATGACGACGACGACATCGACGCCGACCGATGGCGACCGCGCGCAGGCCGCGCCGCACGACGCCGGACGCGGCGTCCATGGGCAGCGCAGGGCGCCGCATCACGCCGGCGACGCGCCGCAGACGCACGCCGACGGCGCGGCGAATCCGGCCCACCGGCAATAATTGCCCATCGACACAGTAACGAACCTACGATAGTGACCATGAGTGATCTGCACGCTTTGAACCTCCAGCCCGGAGACATCGTCGGCGGCTACACGCTCGACGCGCGCCTCGGCGCCGGCGCGATGGGGTCGGTGTGGCGCGTGACGGACGGCGGCGGCACCAGCTACGCGATGAAGATACTGAGGGATTCGCTCAACGACGAAGCCGTCGACGAGGAGGGACGCCGCGCGCAGACGACGGCACGCGAACGGCTGCGCCGCGAGGCGATGGCGCTCAAACGCATCAAGGATCCGGGCGTGTGCAGCATCGTCGACATGGAACTCGACGATTCGCTCGCGTTCATCGTCACCGAACTCATCGAAGGCGACAATCTGCGTCAGGACGTCGCGCAGAACGGCCGCTACACCGGCAGCGACCTCGAACGGCTCGCCGAGAAGCTCATCGCCGCCATGCACGCCGTGCACGCGGCCGGCATCGTGCACCGCGACATCAAACCGACGAACGTCATGGTCTCGGTCACCGGGCCGATCCTCGTCGACTTCGGCATCGCGATGGGCGAAGGCGAAAGCCATGTGACGAGCACCGGCCTCGTCATGGGCACGCCGGGATTCATCGCCCCCGAGATCATCGAAGGGCAGGAGGCGAACGAGGCGACCGACTGGTGGTCGACGGCCTCGGTGCTCGCCTTCGCGGCGACCGGCGCGCCGGTCTTCGGCACGCAGCCGATGCTCGCCGTGCTGCAGCGCGAGGCGGCCGGCAACGCGAATCTGCAGGGTCTGCCGCCGCGCACGTTGCAGGCGTTCCGTTCGGCGCTCTCGCCGCATCCCGAGGAGCGATGCACGCCCGACGAACTGCTCGACGCGATATCGGCGGACGCGTGGGAGGCGGAATCGCATCTCCCTTTTGAGGCAGCCGCCCCGGCCACCGGAGCGACCTTCAGGAAGAACGAAAGCGTCCACAACCCGCGCAGCCTGTGGCGTGCGCAATCGATGCCGACGGCGTCGATCCTGTTCCCCGGCGGCCGCCCGCGCGCGGCCGCGCAGGAGGATGCCGGTGCGCGATCCGGCGCCGGCATGCGGAGCGCCGCGCCGCTCGATCCGCCGCGTCCGCCGACGGCGACGCGGCCGCTCGAAGCCGCCACGACGCCGCTCGTGCAGCCGATGACGATGCCCGCCGGAACGGCTGCGACGCGTGTGCTGCCGACCGATGCCGATGCAGCCGACGTCGAAGCGACGCAGGTCATCGGACCGATCGAACAGCCGACGGTCGCGCTCACCGCGGCGCCGGACATGGCGGCGCAGGATGCGCAGCCGCAATCCGCGGGACCCGGGCAGGAGGCCACGCAGGTGCTGCGCTCGGCGACGTCGGCGCCATCGTGGCGGACCGTGCAGACGCAGCAGGACACGCAGACGGACGCACGGCCGCAATCGGACATGCAGCCGCCGGAACAGGCCTATGTACAACCGACCTTCGCGCAGACGCCGCAGGACGCGGCGCCGGCGAATCCGACGCCACGCTATATGTCGCGCGGACGGCTCGCCTGCCTGCTGCTGCTCGTGCCGTTCGCCGTGTTCGCCGCGAGCATGCCGGTCGTCGCGCTCATCGTCGCGTCGATGACGCTGTGGGTATTGATGGCGGTCGGCTACAACGCGGACGCGCAGAACACGCGCATCCGCCGCCGTCAGGGCGAGCGCCGCGGCAGCGACATGGCGCTCCGTGCGATCTCGTTCCCGTGGCATCTGCTCAAATCAGTCCTGTTCATCATCCCGACGATCCTCGCGCTGTGGCTCGCCGACGCCCTCGTCACCGCGCTCGCGACGCTCGTCTGCGCGCTGCCGCGCTACGAGACGGCGCTGCCGATCTTCGGCGGCTCGCTGACGGTCGCCGTGCCGGACGCGGCGCCGGCGTCGATGACCGGCGCGGCCTGCGCGATCGCCTTCGCGGCCGGCTGGCTGTTCGTCGTGCTCGGCCCGTGGTCGTCGCCGATACGGCTCGGCGCCGGGCATCTGCTCGGCCTGACGCAGCGTGAACGCGAACGTGTGCAGCTGCCGGCGCAGCAGAACCGTCGGCAGTGGGTGTGGCTCGCGATCGCGATTGCCGGCACCTGCGCGGCCGCGATCAACGTCGAGGTGTCGCCGGCCGTCGCATGGTGGCCGCTGCTGCCGTGGTAGCGGCCGCGCGCCGCAATGTGCGCGCTTCGTGATGGATGCGTGCAAACGATGGATTTTGGCGGCACGGCAACCTACACTCGAGACAGATTCAGGAAAGGACCACGATGGCTCAGAACAACCCATCCAAGCGCGAGCGCCGGCGCGAGGCCGAGGCCGCCGCGCAGCAGGCGCAGGCGGCGAAGGCGGCGAAGGAACGCAAGCAGCAGACGATCATCGGCGCCATCGTGGCGGCCGTGCTCGTCGTGCTCATCGTCATCGCCGGCATCGCCGTCTACCGCAGCACGCATCCGGCGACGAACAACGCGTCGTCGACGACGGCCGAGGAGGCGAAGGACGCGAAGACGACGCTCGCGACGTCGCCGTCGAAGCCGTCGGTCGCCGATGACCAGGGCGGCATCCTCATCTCGGCGAACGGCTACGACAAGCCGGTCGCCGACGTGCCGACCGTCGGCATCTACATGGACTTCATGTGCCCGGGCTGTGGCAGCCTCAACCAGAACCTCGACAAGGACCTCGTGAAGATGGCGGACGCAGGCCAGATCAACCTCGATCTGCACTTCATGTCCTTCATGGACCGCTTCTCGAGCGATCAGTACTCGACGCGCACGGCGAACGCGGCGCTGTACATCGCCGACCATGATCCGGACCCGGACCATCTGCTCAGGTTCATGTCCAATCTCTACGCCGCCGACTTCCAGCCGGACGAGTCGAACTACGTGCCGATCAGCGACGAGAAGATCGCCGAGCGCGCCGTCGACGCCGGCGTGGACAAGGATGTGGCCAACAAGGCGATCACGCGCCAGTACGACGACTATCTTGACGCCGTCAACACCTACACGCCGACACGCGAGGAACTGTGGAGCACGAGCGGCTCGATGAAGGGCTCGATGTCGACGCCGACGGTGACGATCAACGGCCGCTACTGGGACATCCACGACGCGAAGGTCACGTCGAAGGACTCGCTCACCGACGCGCTATGCGACGCGATCGGTCTCAAGCCGGCGGACATCGGCGTCAAGGGCGCCCTGCCGTCGATCGGCGCGAAGGGCAAGGCGCTCATCCCGTGACGGCATGCCGAACGCACATGACGTGAAGATGCCGTGTGCGTTCGGCGTTCGGCGCGTCCCGCATCTTGACCGTTCCAGATGAACTGCTATGCTGTTCACAGTTGGCGCGCGATGCGCACCGGTCAACAGCGTCAGCCTCCTTAGCTCAGATGGCCAGAGCGGCCGCCTTGTAAGCGGCAGGTCGTCGGTTCGATCCCGACAGGAGGCTCGATTTGCATTGAGGACGAAGAATCCATATACTCATATTGTGTATGAGAAGTTTGGCCTCATGCAAAGGAATACTTACCTCCGAGTAAGCAAATCCTGAAGGCTCCCCCAACCATAGCCTTCAGGTGCGGGTGAAGCATCCCCCCAACCAGCTTCGCTCGCGGGGGCGAGAACATCCCCTTCTCTCTCGCCCCCACCCCTTCCAACGGAAACCCCGCGCCCATCGGTCGCGGGGTTTCCTGTTCCTCCGTTCCTTCGCCTCCGATGGGCAGGCCTTCCGCGGGACGGATCATCGACGGCATCGACGGAACGGGACGCAAACCAAGCATGGATGCGCGAAGCCGGGTGGAATCGGGAACTCGCAGACGACCGGAACGGAGCGGCGCGCGCAGCGCGACGATGGACATCAGCACGGACACCGCGGGCGAAAATGGCGGCGCGCGTCAGTACAATCGTGACAGGACTACAACGTGCAGGAAAGCAGGAAAAGAAAAGGGGAACTATGCCCAAGCGATGGTCACCGAGACGTACCGTGACGTTGCGCCGCATCCGCGTCATGACCTGCGCCGTTGCGCTCGTACTGGCGTCGTGCCTCACGTTCGCGTTCACGGCACGCAAGTCGGTCGCGCTCGACGTCAATGGTGACACACGCTACCTGACGACGTATGCGACGACGGTGAGCGGGCTGCTGCGCGAGCAGGGCGTCGACGTCAAGACGCACGACCTCGTCAAGAACACCGGCGACGGCACACTCGTCGACAACGACGTCGTCACCGTGAAGAGCGCCTACCAGACGACGATCACGATCGACGGACAGCAGATGCCGTTCTGGACGGTCGCGGACAGCGCCGAGCAGCTGCTCGACTTCTTCGAGCAGAACGAGGTCGCCGCGTCGCGCATCACCGTCGACATCAAGAACGTCTACAACCAGCTCACCGGCGGCATGGTCATCAACGCCGACGGCCCGGTCACGGTGATCGCGGACGGCAAGACGTCGATCGCGCCGAACGGCAAGCTGCCGGCGGCGTCGATCCTCGATTCGAAGGGCATCACGCTCGGCAAGGACGACCGCGTCAGCGTGCAGAAGGACGGCGGCAAGACGATCCTGCGCGTGCAGCGCGTGACCTACGGCGACAAGACGGAGACCGTCGTCATCCCGTACACGACGCGCACCGTGCTCGACGGCACGCTCGACCCCGGCGCGCGACGCGTCGACATGGCCGGTGAGAACGGCGAGAAGAAGATCACCTACCGCGTCACCTACGTCGACGGCGTGCCGGTGGACACGACGCAGACGAAGGAGGTCGTGACGAAGACGGCGCTCGACGAGGTCGTCGCCGTCGGTCCGGAGAAGGTCGAGGTTCCCGACGACGATGCTGGTAACGGCGACGCGGATGCCGACGAAGGCACCGGAGAGAACGGCGGCGATACCGCCGGCGACGCCGCGGATACGACGGGACAGCAGCCGGGCAGCGAGCCCACGCAGCAGCCGTCGGCGCAGCCGAGCGCCGAACCGACACAGCAGCCGCAGCCGACGCAACAGCCGAGCGCCGAACCGACACAGCAGCCGACGCAGACGCCGACGCAACAGCCGCAGCCGACCCAGAAACCGCAGCCCACCCAGCAGCCGACGCAACAGCCGCAGCCTAAGCCGACGCAGACGCAGAAGCCTAAGCCGACGCAGAAGCCCACACAGCAACCGACGCAGCCGAGCACACCGGCCGAAGACTGCCGCCTGTGCCGCCCGTCGGCGTCCGCCGCGCAGGCCTATGCCGCCGGCGCCGCCGCGCAGTACGGCTGGACCGGCCAGAACTGGACCGATCTGGTGAAACTGTGGAACCGCGAATCCGGCTGGCGCTGGAACGCCGAGAACCCGTATTCGGGCGCCTACGGCATCCCGCAGTCGCTGCCCGGCAACAAGATGGCCGCCTTCGGCACGAACTGGCGCAACGACGCCGCCGTGCAGATCGACTGGGGCCTGAGCTACATCGCCGGCCGCTACGGCTCGCCGATGAAGGCCTGGGAGCATTCCGAACGGGTCGGCTGGTACTAAACCGCCGTGCGACGACGCCGAGACGCCGGCCGCGTCTGCAGCCACCGGCGACCACCCGCAGCCATTCATAGTCATTCATAGTCATCCATCAGCAACGACGATCCCGATTCCGAAGGAAAGACGACATATCCGCATGAGCGCACACGACGACGAACCCCGCGCGGCCGAGACCGCCGCGCCAGCCACATCGACGGCTTCCGCCGATTCCGCAACCAAGGCGGCCGCGGCGTCCGGCGGCGGCCATCTGCTCGGCGCCGCCGACATCCGCCGCATCGCCGCCGACGCCGGCATCAGCCCGACGAAGAAGTTCGGCCAGAACTTCGTCATCGACCCGGGCACGGTGCGCCGCATCGTGCGCGAAGCCGGCGTCGGAGCCGACGACCATGTGCTCGAGGTCGGCCCCGGCCTCGGTTCGCTCACGCTCGCAATCCTCGAAACCGGCGCGCGGATGACGGCGGTCGAGATCGACCCGCCGGTCGCGCAGCGGCTGCCGCACACGATCGCCGAGTTCATGCCGGACGCCGCCGACCGCCTGCGCGTCGTGCGCGCCGACGCGCTGACGCTCACGCCGCGCAATCTTCCCGACTTCGACGACGACGCATCGTTCACGCTCGTCGCCAATCTTCCGTATAACGTCGCGACGCCGATCCTGCTCACGCTGCTCGAACGGTTCGACAATCTCGGCTCGTTCCTCGTCATGGTGCAGAAGGAGGTCGCCGACCGTCTGTCCGCGCAGCCGGGATCGAAGATCTACGGCACGCCGAGCGTGAAGCTCGCCTGGTACGGCATCGCGAAATCGGTCGGAACGATCGGCCGCAACGTCTTCTGGCCGGCGCCGAACGTCGACTCCGCGCTCGTGCGCTTCGACCGCCACGCGCCGGGCGAAGGCCCGGCCGCGCACGCGCAGTCGGGGCGCGAGGCCGTGTTCAGACTCATCGACGCCGCCTTCGGGCAGCGCCGCAAGACATTGCATGCGGCGCTGAAGAAGGTCGTGCCGTCAGGCACCTTCGAGCGCGCCGGCATCGACATGACGCGGCGCGGCGAGACGTTGACCGTCGACGAATTCGTGCGCCTCGCCGACGCCGCGAAGGAGCTCGAGGCATGAGCGGCGCGATCGTGAGCGTCGACTGCCCGGCGAAGACGAACCTGACGTTGCACGTCGGCGCACGCCATGGGGAATGGGGTGGCCGCCACGCGCTCGACACGATGTACTGCGCCGTCGGCGTCTACGACACCGTCACACTCGAGCAGCGCGAGGACGGCGCCGGATGCTCGCTCGAGATCTCCGGGCAGTATCTGGGCGACCTCGCCGCGTCGAGCAGCGACATGCTGCGCAACCATGCGATGCTCGCATTGTTCGCGATGGCGCGCGCCTGCGGACGCGAGCCGGACGTGGGCGTGACGATCGAAAAGAACATCCCGGTCGGCGCCGGTCTCGGCGGCGGTTCGGCGGACGCGGCCGGCACGTTGCTCGCACTCAACGAGCTGTGGGATCTGCATTGGCCGCCCGAACGGCTCGCGCCGATCGCGGCGACGCTCGGCGCCGACATGCCGTTCTGCCTCGTCGGCGGATACGCGCACGGTTCCGGCTACGGCGAGATCGTCACGCCGGTGGCGGCCGACGATCCGCGCATCGAGGCGCTGCGCGCCGACGGCTACGACGGCCATGTGCTCGTCGGCGCCTACCGCGCACAGCTGAGCACACCGGAGGTGTATGCGGCGTTCGACGTGCTCGGCGGCGACGGATCGCCGAACGATCTGCAGGCCGCCGCCGTGTCGCTGCACCCGCGATCGGGCGCCGCGATCCGGCTCGCGCAGGACGCCGGCGCCACGCGCGCGTTCATCTCGGGATCGGGCCCGTCGGTATGCGCCTTCGTGCCCGACGACGCCGCCGCACAGGCCGTCGAACGGGCGTGGCTCGACGCGCAGGCCGTCGATCGGCTCTTCGTGGCGCAGGCGCCGGTGACGCCGGTCGTGCATGCGCCGGAACGCTGAAGACCGCCGCCGCGAGCGGCCGTCGCACGGCCGTCACACAGGGCTCGCAGCGTCAGCATAATGGGATAAGGTGAGACCACAGTCACCTCGTGAACAAGGGATAGGTATGGCACAGAACAACGGGGCGCGCGAGGCCCGCAAGGCATACGTACGCAAGCGCCAGTCGATCGTGTTCAGCATCGTCGGCGTCGTGCTCGTCGTCGCGCTCGTCTTCGCGACGCTCGTGTTCTTCCATGTGGGCGGCCTCGGCGAGACCGCGCAGAGCAAGGAGTCGGCGAACTACGGGCGCACCGCGCCGTGCGTGTCGCCAGCGGCCGACGGTTCGACGCCGAAGTATGTGGACAACCGCTCGGTGACGGTGCGCGTGCTCAACGGCACGCAGTTCTCCGGTTTCGCACAGGCCGTCGCCGAGGCGCTCGAGAACCGCGAGTTCGTCGTGCAAGGCGTCGACAACTACGACAGCGCGAAGGTGGAGCGCACATTGATCATCTTCGGCAAGAACGCGATCCCGCAGGCGTACACGCTCGCCAGCAACTTCAACGACGCGCAGATGGTCATGGACGACCGCGCGGACAAGCTCGTCGACGTCGTCCTCGGCGCGACGTTCAAGGATCTCGTCCCCACCGAGGATCTGCCGAAGACCGGCTCCGACATCCCGAACATCGAAGGCTGCAAGGCCCCGGACAAGATGACGTCGCTGCCGAAGGCGCCCGACCACACGCCGGTCGGCTGAACCTCCCGCACAGTACGATTTTGCGAACGCCCCGCACACGATCCGTGTGCGGGGCGTTCGCAAACCGACGTCCTGACGAACGTTCCGGGTGCGATCCGCGGATGCCGCGGTCGCGAAAGCCGCTTTTCGCGACCATCTCCGGCGCATGCTCCGTCAACGATGGTCGCAAACCGGCCGTCACTGGTCGGCGTTGCGCTCGTCGTACCAGCGGTGCAGCTCGGCGACGGCCACGTCGTGTTCGACCGGGCCGTGGTCGAGACGGTAGTCGAGCATGTGCCGGTACGCGGCGCCGACCTCCGGCCCCGGTTCGATCCCCAGTTCGGCGATGATCTCGTTGCCGTCGAGGTCCGGGCGGATCGCCTTGAGGTCCTCCTGCTCCTTGAGCTCGCGCACGCGCTGCTCCATCTCGTCCATCGCCGTGCTGAACACGAGCGCCTTGCGGCGGTTGCGCGTCGTCACATCGGCGCGTGTCAGCCGATTGAGCCGCTCGTAGAGCGGACCGGCGTCCTTGACGTAGCGGCGCACGGCCGAGTCGGTCCACGGCTCGTCCACATAGCCGTGGAAGCGCAGATGCAGGTCGACGAGGCCGCTGACGTCGTCGACGACGTGGTGGTCGAAGCGCAGCGCCTTGAGACGCCTGCGCGTGAGCTTGGCGCCGACGGCGTCGTGATGGCGGAACGTGACCTTGCCGCCGGGTTCGAACCTGCGCGTCTTCGGCTTGCCGATGTCATGCATCAGCGCGGCGAGGCGCAGCACGAGGTCGGGACCGGGCACCGGGCCGTCGGGTCCCGTCTCGAGCGCGACCGCGCGGTCGATGACGATCATCGTGTGCTCGAAGACGTCCTTATGACGGTGATGCTCGTCGATCTCGAGCTGCAATGCCGGGATCTCCGGGAAGACGATGTCGGCGAGCCCGGAGTCGACGAAGGCCTCGATGCCGGCGCGCGGCCGGTCGGACAGCAACAGCTTCGTCAGTTCGTCGCGCACGCGTTCGGCGGAGACGATCTCGAGCCGCGAACCCATGTCGCAGATCGCCTCGGCCGTCTCCGGCTCAATCGAGAATCCGAGCTGCGCGACGAAGCGCACGGCGCGCATCATGCGCAGCGGATCGTCGTCGAAGGACTGCCGCGGGTCGACGGGCGTGCGCAGCACCTTGCGCTGCAGGTCGTTCGCGCCGCCGAAGGGGTCGACGAACTCGAGCTGCGGCACACGCAGCGCCATCGCGTTGACGGTGAAGTCGCGGCGAGACAGGTCGCCTTCGAGAGAGTCGCCGTAGCTGACCTCGGGCTTGCGTGACTCGGGGTCGTAGACGTCCGAACGGTAGGTCGTCACCTCCACCTTGACCTCGGTGCCGTCGGGACGCCGGCGCAGCGCGCCGAGCGTGCCGAACTTGCGTCCCATGTCCCAGAACCCGTCATGGCCCCAGCGTTTGAGGATCGGCTCGAACTCCTCGGGCCGCGCCGACGTGCAGAAGTCAAGATCGTGCGAGGGCCGCTGCAGCAGCAGGTCGCGCACCGGACCCCCGACGAGCGCGAGCTCGTACCCGGCATCGGCAAACATCTCTCCCAGCTCAATGGCCTCCGGCCACACTTCGAAGTTCACAGGCTCCCTTTCGGCCAATCGTCCTCACATGTCGAACATGTCCCATCGGCGTTTCCGCCGGCACATTTCTGCCCTTCAAGCATACCCGTACCCCATCGGCGGCAAAACATGAGTATGGTGGACTACATGACCACACCCGCAGACGTTGCACGCATGCTTGCCAACGCTGCGGCCAACCATGCCCGCAATCTGCTCGAACCGGACGCGCTGATGTACACGTCGCAGACACAGACGCTGCGCATCACGACGGACACGGCGCCGGCGAAACCCGACCCGCATACGCCGACGCCGGCGATGATGCCGCGCCGGCGCACAAGCGACCGCCCGACGACCTTCGCGTCGCTCGACGCCCAGGAGCTGCCGATCGTACGCGAATACTCGGCCGGCGGCCTCGTCTTCGACGAGCGCGGTCGCGTCGCGATCATCGCGCGGCATTCACGCAACGGCCACCTCGAATGGTGCCTGCCGAAGGGGCATATCGAAAAAGGCGAGACGCCCCAGCAGACGGCCGTGCGCGAAGTGCACGAGGAGACCGGCATCCTCGGCGAGGTCGTCGATTCGATCGCCACGATAGACTATTGGTTTACCGGAACCAGCCAACGCGTCCACAAGCTCGTCCACCACTTCGCGCTGCGCCAGATCGGCGGCGAGCTGACGGTGGAAGGCGACCCGGACCATGAGGCCGAGGACGCCATCTGGGTGGACTTCGCCGATCTGGACGATGTGCTCAGTTATCCCAACGAGCGTAAGATAGCTTGGCTGTACGCAAGGAAACTGAACAGGCAGGGCTAACGTGAACCGACGTCACACCAATCCGCACGCCCGGCGTCGCGCTTGGTGCGCGCTGCTGGTGCTGCTCATGGCGATCGCGATGGTGCTCGACGTGCATATCCCCCAGGCGGCCGCCGACGACGGCGATTCAACGACGAGCGACGTGCCCGGCGTCGCGCTGTCGGTCGAATCGCTCACCGCCGTCGTCACGGCGACCTCCGGATTCTCCGCGACGCTCACCGTCGAGAACCGCACGACGCAGCCGGTGTCCGCCGGCGCGATCGACATCATGACGAATCCCGACTACAACTTCGTCTCGCGCACCGATGTGCAGGAATGGGCGGACGGCACCGCGCAGATCGACACGACGCACGAGCTCGTGCACGCCGATGTCGCGGCGATTCCGGCCGGCGGCCGCGTCGCCGTGCACGCCGTCCTCTCCGCCCACGATCCCGCCCTCGCCGCGCTGACGACGTGGGGTCCACGCCCGCTGCACATCCTCTACACGGCACAGTCGGACGGCGACGCGCAGCCCGTGCACGCATCGCTCAACAGCTACATCACGCGATCGCAGGACGGCGCGGCCAGCGTGCGCACGCCGTCGATCGGCATCAGCATCGTCATGCCGCTCACCTCGCACGACTGGTCCGCCGACGACAAGGCACGCCAACGACTCATCACTTCGGACACGCGCGACCTGTCCGCGCAATCCATCGCGACGCTCGACGAGAACGAATGCAAGGCGCTGCATGACAAGGACCGCCTGAGCACGAAATATCCGCAGCTGCAGGTCGTCGCCGATCCGGCCGTGCTCGAAACGCTCGGCACGCCACATCTGACGGCGCTGATGCAGCCCGCCCGATTCGACATCACCTCCTATGCACGCGTCGGCGATCCGCAGGCCTATGCGCGCGCCGGCGTCGGCAAGAGCAAGTGGAGCGCCGCGAGCGGCCTCGCGCAGCTGCGCGGCGCGCTCGGCGACATGTCGGCGAGCGCGCCGGCGATCGCATGGCAGGGCGCCGACAGCTGGACGATGGACGCGCTCGATGCGGCGCGCGGGGCCGGCTATGACACGGTGATCGCGACCGGCGACTTCAACATCGCCGACGATGCGACGGCGCAGACGCTCGTCTACCGCGCGCCGACCGAGCACGGCGACGTCACCGTGCTCGCCGCGCAGCCGACACTCACGTCGCTCGCGAACGCGCACGCCACGTCGCAACATGCGCGCGCCGAACGCACCGACGCGGGGCGCATCGCGCGCTTCATCGCACAGAGCGCGTTCTATCAGATGGAGCAGCCGTACGCGCAGCGCACGCTGCTCGTCTGCTTCGGCGAGGACTCCTCGCCGAAGCAGGTCGAGATGCTGATGGATGCGCTCGGCGACGCGAGCTGGATCGATCTGACGTCGCTCGCCGATCTCACCGCCCACGACGCGCTCATCGACCCCGGACTGATGCCGCAGCTCATCGGCGAGAACGTCGGCCTGTCCGCCGGCCATGCCGCATCGGTCCGCGAGACGCTCATGCAGCTCGGCGCGAGCCGCAGCGACCTGAAGCGGCTCGGCTCGTCGATCCTCGGCGGCGACGCGCAGCAGTCGGGTGACAAGCCGAACGACGCCAGCGACAGCAACGACGACGCGTCGCAGGCGCCCTCCCCGTCGGCGACGGCGGACGCGACCGTCGACGCGCAGTCGGAATCATCGGGATCGTCGGAGGGCGGCGGCTCCCGGCTGACCGAGTCCGCCTACGCGCGCCGGCTGCTCGACGCCCATGACACGCTCGCATTGTTCGCGCTGCAAGGCGACACCGCGCTGTGCACGTCGATGCGCAAGGCGGCGGCCGCATTCTCCGACGCGGCGCTCGGCGCGATCACGCTGAGCCCGTCCGGCAACGTCAGCGTACTATCGGAGACGGCGTCGATGCCGGTCACGGTGAGCAACGGCCTGCCGTATCCGATCTCAGTGCGCATCTCGTCGCGCACCGACTCGATTGAAATCATCACGGCGCGCATGACGCCGATCACGGCGCCGGCGCGCGGCGAGGCGCAGACGTCAATCTCGATCCGTGTGACGACCTCCGGCACGGCGGTCGCGCGCGAACAGCTCGTCGACAGGGACGGCGAGCCCTTCGGCGCCATGCAGCAGACGTCGATCACCAGTTCGCTGCAGATCAGCGACAAGAGTGGTCTCGCCATCATCATCTTCGCCGTCGCGCTCGGCCTGCTCGGCCTGTGGCGGCAGTTCCACCGCAAGAAGGATCCCGACGAATGAGTTCTTCCGTAGGCCGCAATTCGCTCATCATGGCTTCCGGCACGGCGGCGTCACGCATCACCGGCCAGATCCGCACGATCCTGCTCGCAGCGGCGATCGGCACGACCGGTCTGGCGGCGAACGCCTACCAGGCCGGCTCGATGATCCCGCAGGTCATCTACACGCTCGTCTCCGGCGGCATCTTCAACGCCGTCCTCGTGCCGCATATCGTGCGCACGCTGCACAGCGACAACGCCGAGGAGCAGCTCAACAAAATCGTCACTTTCGCCGTCACATTGCTGTTCGGCGTCACGGTGCTGATGGGCGTGCTCACGCCGTGGATCACGCGGCTGTACGTCAGCGGCAGCCCCGAGCTGATCAGCCTGACCTGCGCGTTCACGCTCTGGTGCACGCCGCAGATCTTCTTCTACGGCCTGTATACGGTGCTCGGGCAGATCCTCGCCGTCAAGAACAAGTTCGGCGCCTACGCGTGGAGTTCGGTCGGCGCGAACCTGATCAGCTGTCTCGGCTTCATCCTGTTCATCGCGATCTACGGCAACCATGCGCAGTCATCGGCCGGCGCATGGACGACGCCGAAGATCGCGCTGACGGCCGGCATGTGGACGCTCGGTGTCATGTTCCAGGCGCTGATTTTGTTCGTGCCGCTGCTGCGCGCCGGTTTCCGCTTCCGGTTCCGCTTCGGCGTGCGCGGCATCGGCCTGCGCACGATGGGCCCGATCGCCGCGTGGAGCATGGGCATCGTCGGCATCGACCAGATCGCCAACATCGTCATCACGCGCATCCTGACGAGCGCGCCGGGACTCGCCGAACGCACGATGCATATCAGCGAGTTCGACGTCGCCGGCAACGCGACCTACCAGAACGCGTACACGATCTACATCCTGCCGTATTCGCTCATCGCCGTCTCCGTCGCCACGGCGATCTTCCCGCAGATCTCGTCGGCGATCGCCGACCGTGACATCGCGCGCGCCCGCGACGACCTGAGTGGCGCGCTGCGCACGGTCGGCGCGATCATGTTCCTGTTCACGGCCTTCTTCCTCGTCATGCCGCTCGCGATCACACGTGCGCTGCTGCCGACCGTCTCCGTCAGCCAGGCGATCCTCATCTGCGGCCCGTTGATGGGCCTGTGCGTCTGCCTGCCGCTTGCAAGCGCGTATCTGATCATCCAACGCACGTTCTACGCCTTCGAAGACGGCCGTTCCCCGTTCATCTTCATGCTGATCATGTACGCGCTGCAACTGTCGTCGTGCCTGCTGTGCACGCGCCTGCTGCCGCCGACCGACTGGGCGGCCGCCGTCGGCCTGTGCGCGTCGGGGAGCTATCTGCTGTCCTTCATCCCGCTCGTGCATATGCTGCGCAAGCGTTTCAACGGCTCGCTCGACGGCCGCCGCATCGCGCTCACCTATGGCAAGGCCTTCGCGGCGATGATCGTAAGCGTCGTCATCGGCTTCGCATTGCAACGGCCGATCTACCATCTGCTGCACGTCGACGATCCGTCGAGCGGCGGCATCGTCGGCTGGCTGCAGTCGGTCGGCGCCGCGGCGCTGCTGTTCGTCGTCATCGTCGTCGTCTATCTGGGCGTGCTGTGGGTGCTGCGCTGCGAGGAGCTGACGGCCGGCGTCGCCTCGCTGCGGGCACGACTGTCGCACCGTGCGCCCGCCGCCGCGGACGCGACGGCCGATGCCGCCGAACATGCGGTCGACGCCGACGTCGACGACAGCACACGCGTCATCCCCGAGCTGATCCGCATCGCGCCGGCCGTGCCGATCGACGAGCTCGCGCAGCTCGATCCGCCGGTGCCCGCGGAGCTCGCCGAACCGCCGATTGCGCTGGCCGCCGACGAGCCGCGCACGCCGGCGCCGACGACCACCGCGGACAGTAGAATGACGATGCACACATCCGCAAGGCCTTACGAATCAGGGGTGACCATGAAGCCTCATCTGGGAGATACGATTCTCAACCGATACACGCTCGTATCGCCGTTGCGTGAAGAGGCCGGACTGCAGGTGTGGAAGTCGAACGACCGCGTCCTGTCGCGCGACTGCCAGCTGTTCATCGTCAACAACCGCGCCGTCCTGGCGAGCACGAACGCGCTTGCCGGTACGCTCGCCGCGTCCCGCGACCCGCGCTTCACGCAGGTCATCCAGCTGCAGCACGACGGCGACATCGCCGTCATCCTCACGAGGCTCGACTGTGGCGTCTCGATCAGCGAATACATGCGCGACGACGGCGCCGGCGCACCTCCACTCAGCTACGAGGCGATGCGCACGATCATCGGCGAGACGATGGACGCGGTCCGCTTCCTGCAGCGCGACCGCCTGACGCATCGCGCACTGTCGACCGACACGGTGCGCCTGACGCGCAACGGCGTCCAGCTCGCCGACACCCCGGTGAGCGCCGCGCTCGCCGACACGGCGAACACGCCGGCCTCGTACAACGACGAGCGCCGCGCGATCCGTCAGATCGCAGGCGTCCTCTACGGCATGCTCACGCGCACGCCGTCGACGATGCATCCGCGTTTCTCGCTCGACAAGCTGCCGCAGGACGCGCCTATCGAGTTCCGCCTCATCGTCAAGCGCGGCCTCGAGCTGAACGAGGGCGCCAAGCCGACGGTGCCGCTCGTGACGATGGCCGAGATGGACGCGCTGCTCGGCGCGCGCAAGCCGCTGCATGCGCTGACGCGCCACGATCTGCGGCTGACCGGCGCCGACGGCGAATGCTCGATCGTGCGTGCGATGATCCAGCCGGCGCTGCCCGGCGACATCCTGCCGATCCCCGATTCGATGGTCTCATCGCAGACGATGCCGTCGATGATGTTCCCGGCGCAGCAGCTCGATCCGGAATCGCTCGCCGAACTCGAGGAGGAGACCGAGGAGGCGAAGGAGCAGGAGGCCTCCGACACGGCGGCCGGCCGTTCGTTCAAAGCGTTGTGGAACAAGAGCAAGGCGATCATGGGCGGCACCGACGACACGGCCGCGAAGATTCCGGAGATCTCGCCGAACAACGAGACCGAGATGTTCACCGCCTTCGACCCGAACGCCGTCCAGGAGACGCCGATGACGCCGTCGCGCATGACGGTGCCGCTCGATGTGTCCTCGATGCGCGACGGCACGATCGACACGTCGTCGTCGACGTCGTCGACCGGCCATCTGCCGGCGATCGACGAGCACGGCAACGTCATCCCCGACGGTTCGCAGTCGCAGCGCGAACTGCGCAAGGAACGCGAGGACATCGACGCGACCTACGTCATGGGCGCGCCGGCGCTGCCGCCGAGCTTCGCGCCGCAGGAGCGTCCGAAGACGCAGCCGGCGCCGAACTACACCGAACCGAAGCCGAAGAAGAAGGGCAAGACGCGCGCCGCGATCATCGTCGGCATCATCGCCATCCTCGTCGCGCTCGGCTTCGCCGTGCACAGCATCGCGACGAGCGGATCGCTGTTCGGATTCGGCAAGCAGGACACGACGTACTGGCCGTCCGACGGCAGCTTCGGCGACGTCCCCTTCGGCAAGCGCAACGGCGACGATGTGAAGACGCCGGAGTCCGGCGAACGCCAGACCGAGACGCCGAAGCCGACGCAGAAACCGTCGAAGGCGCCGAACAACACCGCGTATCCGACGGACCGGGGGCAGTTCC
This sequence comes from Bifidobacterium choerinum, assembly GCF_002761235.1. Taxonomy (NCBI): domain Bacteria; kingdom Bacillati; phylum Actinomycetota; class Actinomycetes; order Bifidobacteriales; family Bifidobacteriaceae; genus Bifidobacterium; species Bifidobacterium choerinum. Next base: position 626,325 of record NZ_CP018044.1, read on the forward strand.
TCGACCGTCCGGCCGGTCAGCAGGGCTATGGCTACTATCTGCATCTGACGAACAAGGAGAACGTCGACCGTCTCGTCGTCAAGATCCAGTCGTCCGGCGGCAAGGGCGTCGTCTATGCGAACGCGACGGCCGACAATCCGACCGGCGGCGAGAAGATGGCCGAGTTCACCTTCGCCGAGGGCGGCACGACCGAGGTCAAGTTCTCGAAGCCGATCGAGACGCAGGACATCGTCATGTGGGTGCCGCTCGACAGCCTGCCCGGCAACCAGCTATACATCGATTCTGTACAGGCCTTCTGAGTCACAGCGCACCGATCGTCCATGGCGCCCGTGGGACTGCAACGTCCCACGGGCGCCCTTGTGTTTTCCATGTCCAGGTGCCGCCGAGAGCGATACGTCGAAATAATCGGCGGGTCGCATCTATTGTGAAGGCATGAGTGAAATTCGCGACGTCATCATCATCGGTTCGGGTCCCGCCGGCTACACGGCGGCCATCTATCTGGGACGGGCCGGCCTGAAGCCCCTCGTCATCGCGGGCGCGCTCACGCCGGGCGGCCAGCTCGTCAACACGACGGAGGTCGAGAACTTCCCCGGCTTCCCAGACGGCGTGCTCGGCCCCGATCTGATGGAGGCGATGCAGCGTCAGGCGGAGCGTTTCGACGCCGAACTCGTCTACGACGACGTCGAATCGGTCGAACTCGACGAGACGATCAAAACGGTGCGCTGCAACGGCGGCGACGTCTACCGCGCACGCGCCGTCATCGTGGCCACCGGCTCGTACTACCGCCATCTCGATGTGCCCGGCGAGGAGGAGTACGCCGGCAAGGGCGTCTCGTACTGCGCGACCTGCGACGGCTTCTTCTTCCGCGGCAAGCCGATCGTCGTCGTCGGCGGAGGCGACTCGGCGATGGAGGAGGCCGGTTTCCTGAGCCGTTTCGGTTCGTCGGTGACATTGCTGCACCGGCGCGACCAGTTCCGCGCGTCGCGGATCATGATCGACCGCACGATGGAGAATCCGGCGATCGACGTGATGACGAACACCGTCGTCGCGAGCATCAACGGCGACGGCAAGGCCGTCACGTCGGTCACCGTGCGCGACGTGAACACCGGCGAGGAGCGTGAACTCGACGCGAACGGCGTGTTCATCGCGGCCGGTCAGATCCCACAGACCGCGTTCCTCGGCGGCGCATTGACGCTCGACGACCACGGCTACATCGTCGTCGCCGGCGCGGGCACAAGCACGAACGTGCCCGGCGTCTTCGCGGCCGGCGACTGCGCCGACCCGGTCTACCAGCAGGCGATCAGCGCCGCCGGCACCGGCTGCCGCGCGGCGATCGACGTGCAGACCTACCTCGAATCGCTCGCCGAGGAGGCCGACGCCTGAGCCGTCAGGGCGACTGCCGAGCAATGCGACGTACAAGAGGGCCGTGCGAACCGACAATCGGTTCGCACGGCCCTCGTACGTATGGGCTCTGTGCCATTGGCCGTCGGCGGTCGGCCGGCGGCGCCCATCACTGCGGGTCGAGCAGTCCGATGATGCGTTCCATCTCCTCGAGCGACGAGAACACGATCTCGATGCGGCCGTGCTTTTCCGAGCCCTTGATCGAGACCTTCGTGCCGTAGCGCTGCTCAAGGCTGACCTGGATCGGCGAACCGGCCCACGGATTATGCTTGTTCGCCTTCGGTTTCTTCGGATGGTCGCTCGCCTGCATCGAGACGATCTCCTCGACGCTGCGCACGCTCAGGCCCTCGTCGACGATGCGCTTGGCAAGCGCCTCCATCGACTCGGCGTCCGGCAGGCCGAGCAACGCGCGCGCATGGCCGGCCGAGATCTTGCCGGAGGCGACGGTCTTCTGCACGCTCGCCGGCAGGTTCATCAGGCGCAGCGTGTTCGCGATCTGCGGGCGCGACTTCGAGACGGAGCGCGCGAGCTGCATCTGCGTGAGGCCGAACTCGTCGATCATCTGCTGGTAGGCGGCCGCCTCCTCGAGCGGGTTGAGCGCGACGCGGTGCAGGTTCTCGAGCAGTGCGTCGCGCAGCATGTAGTCGTCGGCCGTCGTCTTGACGATCGCCGGGATCGTCTTGAGTCCGGCGAGCTGCGAAGCGCGCCAACGGCGCTCCCCCATGATCAGTTCGTATTCGCTGTCCATCTGGTCGGCGAAACGGTCGCCCGTCTGCTGCTTCGGCCGCGCGTGCGCGGCGCGGATCTGCTCGACCGGGCGCTTGCGCACGACGATCGGCTGCAGCACGCCGACCTCCTTGATCGATTCGGACAGCTCGCGTAGTTCGTCGTCGTCGAAGACGGTCCGCGGCTGATGCAGGTTCGGACCAATCTGTGTGACCTCGAGTTCGACGAGATAGCCGCCTTCGACCGGTTTGAGGCCGTTCTCGTCCTCTTGCGGCTGCGTCTTGGCGTCGGTCTTCGCGACGATCGGCGTGCCGTCGAAGAACATGTCGCTCGGATGCGCCATGTCGCCGATCGCCGGCATCGCCGCGCGCTTCGACGACGTCTTCGTCGACTGTGCGGACGACGACGTATCAACGTCGTTCTGCGCGATCGGACGGTGTTCGGCGGCCTCCGGCTGCAGCGTCATCGGCGCCGCGAGCTTCGAGACGGTGTCGCCGTGGCGCGTCATTGCACCCATCGACGGAATCGTCGAGCTCAGCGGCGAAATCGGCGCGGACGACTGGTCACCGGCGGCCGGCTGCTGCTGCGCCGGCTTCTTCGCGGCCGGCTTTCCTTCGGTCGGCTTCTTCGCCGCCGGCTTCGGCTGCGGCTTCGGCTGCGGCTTCGCCGCTGGCGTCACCGGCCTTGCAGGCTGTTCGCCGGGCAGCGAGGGGAACAGCGCACCGAGTCCTCGGCCCAAACGTGATTTCGATGCCATGTCACTCCTCGTTTCTTCTCGATGCGATGGTCTCCAGCACTACGGCCGACCGGTTGTTGATTTCGAGCGCGGCCTCGCGGTAGGCGATCGCGCCCATGCCGCGCGGGTCGTAGGTGACGACGGTCTGCGCGAAGCTCGGCGCCTCCGAGATCTTGACGGTGCGCGGGATCGTCGTGTCGAGCACGATGCTCGGGTAGTGGCTCTTCACTTCCTCGTACACCTCGCGGCTGAGCAGCGTACGGCGGTCGAACATCGTCACGAGCATCGTCGAGACGAGCAGCTCGGGGTTGAAGTTCGACTGGACGAGGCCGATCGTGTTGATGAGCTGCCCGAGGCCTTCGAGCGCGTAGTATTCGGCCTGGATCGGGATCAGCATCTCGGAGACCGCGCACATCGCGTTGATGACGAGCAGGCCGAGGCTCGGCGGGCAGTCGACGAGCACGTAGTCGTAGTGCACGTCGCTGTCGGCGAGGAAGTCGTCGAGCGCGTGGCGCATCAGGTTGTTGCGGTCGGGCATGTCGGCGAGCTCGAGGTCGGCGCCGCTCAGGTCGATCGACGCGGGCACGACGTGCAGCGTCTCATAGTCGGGGCAGGTCTGCATGACGTCGGCGATCGTCGCACGCCCTTCGATGACGTCGTAGACCGACGGATCTCCGGAGTTGTGCTTCGCGCCGAGCGCCGTCGACGCGTTGCCCTGCGGATCCATGTCGACGACGAGCACGTTCATGCCCGTCTGCGCGAACGCGGCGGCCACGTTGACTGCCGTGCTCGTCTTGCCGACGCCGCCCTTCTGATTGGCGACGGCGATGCGGCGCGTGCGCGCCGGTCGTTTGAATTCCGCGGCGTTGATGCGTTCGTAGCGCGTGGATTCGTCGGCGATCTGCGAGCCGACGCCGGAGTCGCTGCCTTTGAAAATGCGCGCCAGCGTCTCCATTGTGCTTTCCATGCCGGGGATATTCCCTTGATCTGTCACGAGGACTGTCCTCCTAGTTGAGTCGCAGTGTCTTCAAGTCTGTGTAGCCGTATGGACAGGGCACACGCCCCGCTCCATTGTGGATAACCGGTGGATGATTGTGGATAACTCTTTCGCCGCCCATACCGTCTCCACTGTGGAAACCGTTGATTTTCAAGCTATCAGTGGTAATCAAGTTATCCACATCAGCATTGTGGATAACTTTTCCGAACCGACAAGAGATGTGGATAACCTACCGCTTCGCCGCCTTCTTGCCGGCCGCCTTCTTATTGATGACAACGACGCGCGTATCCTCGAGGCCTTCGGCGACCGGCGCCGTCACGACGCGCGGGCGCACGCCGCCGTATTGGGCGATCACCTTGCGCGCCTTGTCGATTTCCGCCTGGGCGGAACGTCCCTTGAGCGCGATGAGCTCGCCACCGGGCTCGACGAGCGGCAGCGTCCAGCCGGCGAGCTTCGTCAGCGGCGCGACGGCGCGGCAGGTCACGGCCGCGAACGGATGCCGAATCGTCTCGTACACCTCTTCGGGGACGACGACGGAAGCCTTGACATGGCGCTTCGCCGCCGGCCGCCGTTCGTCGAGCGCGGCGATCGCCTCTTCGGCGCGCGCCCGCACGACGGTCACGTTCCGCACCCCCATCGCCTCGACGCATTCGGCAAGCCATTCGCAGCGCCGTTCCATCGGCTCGATGAGCGTGAATGCGCAATCGGGCAGCATCGCGGCGGCCACGAGCCCCGGGAAACCGCCGCCGCTGCCGATGTCGGCGACGGTCTTGAACTGTCGCCCCTCGGTCGCCTCACGGATGAACGGCACAACCGCCGCCGAATTGAGCAGATGCCGCTCCCATAGGATGTCCACGTCGCGCGGGCCGATGAGACCCCTCGGCTCACCTTCCTGCGCGAGTTTCCCGTGAAACACACGCATCGCATCCAGCGCGTCGCCGAAGGTCGCCTCAAGCACCGGGGAATCGGCAAGCTGTTCGTCGGTATGGATCTCGTCACTCATAACGCACCATCCTATACCGTTTTCACCGGCAACATCGCCGCCATGGCGCACTTTTCTCACGTGAAACACCACGATATCACCACGTGAAACAACTCTCCGACCGACTGCGCAGCGCCGCATATATGACATCACGCCAGCGTGGCGTCCGGCGACACGTCGCAATGGTCGAAATTATCCGGACAGCCACATCGACCTCGCACAGCATCGCCAGTCGCATATAAGGCAGCGCCGCCTCATCCGCACAGTTTCGCCGGCCAGTGGCGGAAAGCCGATCGAGGGAACAATCCTCGCCATTATACTCAGCGTTATGTCAGCCCAAATCGACGGCATGCGTTCGGCCAAACGCCGGACACCGGGCATGGGACGGCGTCGGAGCAGGCCGCGGCGGACTCTTCGAGCGCGTCAACGTCGATCGGTGCGATGGATTGACCCCACCGGCCTCGGTTCTGGAATATGGAAAGAATACGGACACGGGGCTCGGCGGCGCCAGTCCGCCACGCTGCTTCCCCCACGCGAATGCCGTCGGGCTCAGCGAGAACATCATCACTGCCGCCAAGCTCTCCTTCACGACCATTCGGCCATACCGGCGTGTCGAATCGGCGATGGAGTTCCGCCTGCCGAACAACACCGCCCATGAAGGCGACACGTCCGCAATCCGCCTGCCGGAGGGCTTCGCCTTCTATACGGAGCACGACTTCGACGTCAGGAGCCCGATGCCATTGGCGAACACCGGTACCGCGACACATGTCATCATCGGCACCTCCGGTAACGGGCCATTAATCAGCGCCGCGCGTTTGTTTACCGCACCGTAACCGCAAACGGGCGAGCGCAACGGTCCGCTGCGGCACAATCGAACCATCGGCGGAAAAGAAGAGGTGATGCATATGGGCACATCCACATTGGAACCATTGATCGACGATCCGATCGATGCTGTCTCGCTGAATGCCTTCAGCGCGCTCACGAAAGGATCGCCTGCCCCGTACTGGCTGTTCCGGGGCGTCTGCGGCGCATGGGGCATAGAACAGCCGCGTGCGCGGCTCGACCTCATCACCGTCTCGGAGAATGCGACGTTCCTGCTGCTCATCGACGGCGAACCGGAAGGAGTCGTACGCGTCTCGCAGCCAGGGTATGTGGGAGGCCCCGAAGCGGTCGCCTCGGAAATCGCATGGCTCAACGCGCTGCATGACATCGACGGCATCCATCTGATCGATCCGGTGCCCACCGTGCGCGGCACCTTCGTCACGAAGATTCGCGATCTCAATGGCGTAGGCTGGACGGTCGTCTCCACGAAATTCGTCGAAGGCACCGTGCTCGAGGATCTTGACGACCCCAGCTCCCACTACGAGACCATCGGCTCATGGGCGGCGGAATTCCATCGGCAATCACGCGCATGGCAACGACCATACGGATTCAAGCGCTTCAACTGGGACCTGTCGGACATGGTCGGGATCTCGCCGCGCTGGGGGCGATGGGAGACCGCGCTGCTGACGGACGCGCAACGTGAGCTGTGCACGGCCGCGCTCGACAAGGCACTCGCCGTCATGTCCGATGCGCCACGCACATCACGGACATGGGGACTCATCCACGCCGACCTGCGCCCGAGCAACATCATCCGCGGCGCCGACGGGACGCTCACCGTCATCGACTTCGACGATGCCGGATACGGCTGGTATCTCTACGACTACGCATCGTCGCTGAGCTTCATCGAACACAAGGAGTACGCGCCGCAGCTCGCACAGGCGTGGATCCGCGGCTACGAACACGTCGCGGGCGACTTCAGCGACGTCGAGCGCGAAATCATGTCCGCACTGTCGATGATCCGGCGTCTGCAGATGCTCGGATGGACGACGAACCACCGCGAAGATGCACTTCCCGACGGCCTCGCGCGCGAGCAGGCGCCGGGAAGCGTCATGTGCGCACGCCGCTATCTTGACGACTCGTTCTGGCTCATGCGTTGACGCCGCGACCGACGCACCGTCAACGACCGCATCAACACAGGAAGCCGCATCGACATACCAACACGACCAGCACACCATCGGAGAAAAGAGGAACGATCATGTCCAGCACAGTGTCGGGAAACGGTCTGGGATCGGTCACATACGTGGCCACCGAGAAGGACTACTTCAAGAAACGGCAGCTCAAACGCACAACCGGAGCGTTCGGCCTATGGGCGATCGGCGTCTCAGCCGTCGTCTCCGGCGACTTCTCGGGATGGAACGGCGGCATCGCACAAGCCGGATGGGGCGGATTCCTCATTGCGGCGGTCGTCGTCTACGCGATGTACGTCCTCATGCTCAACGCAATCAGCGAAATGGCCTCCGCGATGCCGCACACCGGCGGCGCATATTCGTTCGCACGCGCCGCGATGGGACCATGGGGCGGCTTTTTCACCGGTCTGGCCGAAACGGTCGAATACGTGATGACGGCGGCCACGATCGTCTACTTCTCCTCCGCCTATGCCGATTCGATCCTGATGGATCTCACCGGCTTCTCACTGACTGACGCCGGCTACCAATGGGTATGGTGGCTCGGCATCTACGCGATCTTCGTGGCCCTGAACTGGGCCGGCGCCGAGACGTCGTTCCGTTTCGCGCAGGTCGTCTCGATCGCCGCGCTTGCGATCGTCGCTTTCTTCGGCGTCTATGCCCTGTTCAGTGGCAAGGTCGATTTCTCGTCGCTGCTCGACATCAAGGCCACCGCCGGCAACAGCAGTTTCCTGCCGTTCGGCGTCGGGGCGATATTCTTCGCGATGCCGTTCGCGATGTGGCTCTTCCTCGGCATCGAGCAGCTGCCGCTGGCCGCCGAGGAGGTTCGTGAGCCGGAACGTAACATCCCGAAGGCGTCGCGCCTGTGCATCATGACGCTCGGCATCTCGGCGCTCATCGTCGTCTTCCTCAATCCGGCGGTCCTGGGTTCCGCTGCGCTCGGCGGCTCCGACGAACCGCTGCTTGACGGATTCCGTGCGATTCTGCCGGGCAATCTGGCCGCGGTGCTTTCGGCCTTCGCGCTTGTGGGTCTGCTCGCCTCCGTGCAGGGCATCACCTTCGCCTATGGCCGTAATCTCTATTCGCTGAGCCGCGCCGGCTACTATCCGGCGTTCCTCTCGCTCACCGGCAAGAGGAAGACGCCGTACTGGGGTCTTGTGGTCGGCGCAATCATCGGCTTCGCCGCGTTGTTCATCATCGCATACGGCGGCGAAGGCGCCGGCTCGGTCGTGCTCAACATCGCAGTGTGGGGCGCCGTGCTCGCCTATCTGCTGCAAATGGTCTCCTACGTCTTGCTGCGCAAGCGCATGCCGAACATCAAGAGGCCGTTCGTCTCCAGATTCGGTGTTCCCGGAGCGGTGGTCGCCGGCCTGCTGTCGTTCGCGATCTTCGTTGCCGTACTGCTCAATCCCGACTATCGACTCGCCGTCTATGTGATGGTCGGCATCTATCTGGCCGCCACCGTGTTCTTCGCGGTGTATGGGCGCAAGCATCTCGTGCTCTCCCCCGAGGAGGAGTTCGCTGCCTCCGGCGGCACCGCCGCGTACCGGACGCATGAATGACAGGCTGCGGGGCGCGTATACCTTTCCACCACCTCTTGCGTACCGGGCGGCCGCGAACGGGCACGATGCCCGTTCGCGGCCGCCCGGTGCGCAAGACGCTGCGACGCATCTCCGGCGGATGCCACACGCCCTGCGTGCACAACCATTCACTGCCCGTCCCGCCATAATGGTTCATTTCCGGAGTGTATCCATGGCCGCTACATTGCCGCGATAGGCTCGCCATCATCGACGAACAGCACAGTACGGCACACCCAAGGAGACCCCCATGGCAACTCGCTCGACGATCATGGACACGAACAGCTTCCGCCCGGAGATGGCGGCGGCACTCGACCCGCGGACGCGCAGGCTCACCGAGGAACGCAGCGTGCTCGGCCCGGCCTACCGCCTGTTCTACCGCAATCCGGTGCATCTCGTACGCGGACAGGGCGCACGGCTGTGGGATGCGGACGGCGTGGAATACCTGGATGTCTACAACAATGTGGCGTCGGTGGGCCATGCGAATCCCCGCGTCGTGGACGCGATGACCCGTCAGGCGAGCGCGCTCAACACGCACACCCGCTATCTGCATGAGAACATCCTCAACTACGCCGAGGATATTCTGAGCACGATGCCGCCGGAAATCGACCGCATCATGTTCCAGTGCACCGGATCGGAAGCCAATGATCTCGCCGTGCGCGTCGCGCAGACCTATACAGGCGGCGAGGGCGTCATCGTGACCGCCGAAGCCTATCACGGCAACTCGGCACTCACATCGAAGCTATCCCCGGCACTCGGCACCGCGCAGGAACTGGGATTGACGATGCGTACGATCCCCACGCCGGATACCTATCGGCTCGTCATCGACGGCAAGCCGGCCGACGAGTGCACGGCACAGGACTTCGGCGCATGGATGGCCGGTGAGGTGCGCAAGGCCGTGGCGGACATGGAGCGGCACGGCATCCGCTTCGCCGCGCTGCTCGCCGATTCGATCTTCTCGTCCGACGGCGTCTACCCCGATCCGGTCGGCTATCTCCAACCGGTCATCGACACCGTGCACGAGCTCGGCGGCGTGTGGATCGCCGACGAGGTGCAGCCCGGCTTCACGCGCACCGGCGACGCGTTCTGGGGCTTCGAACGCCAAGGCATCGTCCCGGACGTCGTCACGAGCGGCAAGCCGATGGCGAACGGCCTGCCGACGTCGCTGATGGCGGCACGCCACGAAGTGCTCGAACCCTTCGCCGCGTCAATCCCGTACTTCAACACTTTCGGCGGCAATCCCGTCTGCATGGCCGCCGCGCAGGAGACGCTCAACGTCATGCGCGACGAGGATACGATGGGCAACGCGAAACGTGTCGGCGCCATTTTCAAACAGGCCGTGACCGACCTGATGGCCGACCATCCGTGCATCGGCGACGTGCGCGGCGCCGGACTGTACATCGGATGCGAGATCGTGGCGCCCGGTACGAAGGACCCCGATCAGCCGACGGCACTCGACATCCTCGAGACGTTGCGCGACCACCATGTGCTGACCTCGGTGTGCGGACGGTTCGGCAACATCCTCAAACTGCGGCCGCCGCTCGTGTTCACCGAGGACGACGTGGACATGTTCATCAGCGCGTTCGCCACCACTCTTGAGGAACTCGGATGCTGACCCATCCCACCGCCGATGACGTCGTGCACAGAATACGATCCATCATCCGCACGCAGGAGCTCCGTCCGGGCGAAAAGCTCGGATCCGAGCGCGCGCTCGCGGCATTGTTCGGCATTTCGCGCGCACTGCTCAGGCTTGCGCTCGCGCAGCTTGAACAGACCCATGAGATCGTCCGCCGAATCGGACGCAACGGCGGCATCGTCATCGCCGACGGCAGGCTCGAACGCTCGCTGAACACGGTGGAATCGCTCACGCAGATCGCGAGGAGGCAAGGCTGGCGACTCACGTCCACCGTGCTCAATGCGACGCTCACCACCGGGTCGCCTGCGGACCGCCGCCTGCTGCGTCTGCCCGACGGCCGCCCGATGGTCTATGCGATCACCCGTCTGCGCATGCTCAACGGCACGCCGCTTTCCCTTGAGGAGACCCATCTGCCGGCATACCGTTTCGAGCGCTTCCTCGACCTCGACCTGACCACATCCTTCTATGGGCATTTCGAGGACGACTACGGCATACACCCGAAGTTCGTCGACGAGACGCTCGACGTGACCGCCGCGGACATCGATCAGGCGTCCCTTCTCGGCGCCACGGCGGGCGCACCACTGCTCCGCATCCACCGCATCACCGCCGACACGCATGGCTTGCCGTGCGAACGGGCAATCGACATGTACCGCTCCGACCGCATACGCTTCACGATGCATCATTCCGGCTTCGTGCGCCTGTCCGCCACACGCACGCCGTGACCACGCCAAGGCGCAAGGGCGGCGCTAGGATAGTGGATGCCGCAAGACGCCCGGATGTGCGGACGGCGCGCCGGACGCACAGATCCACGAATGCGCGGCAGCGCGAGAACCGAGGAGAGAACCATGCCGATCACCGACGTCGTATTCGATTACTGCGGGGTGCTGCTGGACTGGCGCCCCGAGCTGACGATGGAGGGACTGGTGTCGACGCCGATCATCCGCCGCGTGCTCGACCGTGCCGACCCCCACGGCTTCTGGTACTACGACCTGATGAGCGACATCGGCTGGAGCCCCGAGCAGGTGCTCACCGACTTCCGCCGCCACCATCCGCACGACGACGACCTCAACGAGGCGATGCGCCTGTACTTCGCGAACTACCGCCGCGCCTTCGCCGGCATGATGCCCGGCATGCCGGCGCTGCTGCACGACCTGCACGCGCGGGGCTACCGGCTGTGGGGCCTGACGAACTTCAGCACGCCGTTCGTCACGCTCGCGCACGCCGAGTTTCCGGCGATGCGTCTGCTCGGCGGCACGATCGTCTCCTCCGAGGAGCGCTGCGCGAAACCCGACCCGCAGATCTACGCAATCGCGATCGAACGCTTCGGCCTCAAGCCCGAGCAGGCGATGTTCTTCGACGACAAGTTCGAGAACGCGCGCGCGGCGACCGAGGCCGGCATGCACGGCGTGCGCTTCCTCGACGCCGGCCAGGCGCTGCAGGCCGTGCGCGACGCGCGCTGAGATGGTCGTAAGAGCGGGAAATCAAAGAGATTTGCCCGCCCACGCCCGCCCGACTACGCTGGATATTTGTGGCCACGATGTTGTGGCCGCCTATGTACGAAAGGAAGCGTAGCTGTATGGTCTACCGCATGATTTTCAACCAGACCGCCTATTTCGGACGTGGCGCCATCAACGAGATCCCGAAGGAGGTGAAGTCCCGCGGCTTCCACAAGGCGTTCATCGTCACCGACCCGGTGCTCGTCAAGAACGGCACCGCGAAAAAGGTCACCGATGTGCTTGACGCCGCCGGCATCCCCTATGTGATCTACGACGACGTCCAGCCAAACCCGCCGGTCGAGAACATCCAGCACGGCGTCGAGGAGTTCAATAAGTCCGGTGCCGACTTCCTGATCGGCCTCGGCGGCGGCAGCCCGCAGGACACCTGCAAGGGCATCGGCATCGTCGCCGCGAACCCGGAGTTCTCCGACGTGCTCTCGTTGGAGGGCGTCGCCGACACGAAGCATCCGAGCGTGCCGATCTTCGGCGTGCCGACGACGGCCGGCACCGCGTCCGAGACGACGATCAACTACGTCATCACCGACACGGCGAACAAGCGCAAGTTCGTCGCCGTCGACCCGCATGACATCCCGGTCGCGGCCTTCGTCGACCCGGATCTGACCGACGGCATGCCGCGCGGCCTGAAGGTCGCCACTGGCCTCGACGCGCTGACGCATGCGATCGAAAGCGTCATCACGCCGGGCGCGTGGAGCCTGTCGGACGCGCTGTCGATGCAGACGATCCGCATGATCGCGCACAATCTGGCGAAGAGCGTCGAAGGGGACAAGGAGGCCGGCGAGCAGATGGCCTACGCCTCGTACATCACCGGCATGTCCTATTCGAACGTCGGTCTCGGCCTCGTGCACGGCATGGCGCATCCGCTCGGCGGCCGCCTCGGCGTCGCGCACGGCGTCGCGAACGGTATCCTGCTCGCTCCGGTCATGGCATACAACAAGGACTATTCGGGCGAGAAGTACCGCGACATCGCCGACGCCTTCGGCGTCGAGGACGCCTACACCGGCGACCTCGAGCATGTGCGCGACGAAGCTGTCGAGGCCATCGCGCAGCTGACGCGCGACCTGGGCAACCCGACGACGATCAGCGAGGTCGGCGCCACTGAGGACGACCTCGACGCGCTCGCCGCGGACGCCGCCGCCGATGTCTGCACGCCGGGCAATCCGCGCCCGGCGACGAAGGAGGACATCCTCGAGCTCTACCGCAGCCTGATGTGACCGCCGGCGCCGCGGACGTCATCCAGTGGCGTCCGTGGCGCCATATGCGCGAGGGGTGCGCGAACCATGTGGCTCGTGCGCCCCTCGCGTTCGTTCAGCCGACCGATCAGTCCTCGACGATGTACTCGTCGTCCTCGAGCTCGTCGTCGTCGGCGTCGTTGTACTTGAGGTAGATCGTCACGTAGCGCTTCGGCTCCTCGCCGTGCGAACGCGAACGCAGGCCCTCGTCGCGCACGACGTCGTGGATGATCTTGCGCTCGAAGGAGTTCATCGGCTTGAGGTCGACCGGCTCGCCGGTCTCTCGCACGTCATCGATGGCGTCGAGCGCCATGTCGCGCAGGATCTGGCGCTTGCGCTTGAGGAAGCCGTCGACGTCGACGATCAGGTGCGAGCGTTCGCCGGTCTCCTGCTGCACGGCGAGGCGGCACAGCTGCTGCAGCGCGTCCACGACCTCGCCGTTGCGGCCGATCAGATGTTTGATGTCGGTGTCGTCGTCGGCCACGATCTGCACCATCGGGCGGCCGTTGCGCACGCCCATCTCGATGTCGCCCTCGTAGTCGGCGATGTCGAGCAGACCCTCGAGATAGTCGGCTGCGATGTCGGCCTCGCGGTCCAGCTGCTCCACGCTTCGTTCTTCGTCCTGCACCATACGCACTCCTTGCATGCATTGGAATGTTCTCAATACTGTAAAAATCGTTCGGTCCGGGGAACGTTCCGCCGGACATACACGCCTGTAGGTCACCAGTGTAGGGCAGTCCCCCGCCACCCGACATGGCCGGGCGCGCACGGCGTAGCGTGACGGGCCCCGATATGACGGTTCCCACGGCCGATCGACGACCGTGGGAACCGTGGAAAGCGGCGGAAACGCTACTTCTTCTTGCGCTTCTTGCGCTGGGGCTGCTGGCGCTGGTGGCCCTGCACGCTCCTGCGCTCCTCCTCTTCCTTCGCCTTGATGAGCTCCTCCTCCTCAAGCGAGGGACGGCCTTCGCGTTCGCGTTTCCTGTTCTCGTTGTCGTGGTCGCGCTTCTCCTTGTCGAGCGCGGCCGGCGAACCGGGCGTCGGGAACTCGCGCAGCTGCCAGAACGAACGCAGCAGGTTGCAGATGTTGTTCGCGAGCCAGTAGACGAGCACGGCGAACGGCATCGCGACGCCGGAGAAGACGTACATGATCGGGAAGATCCACAGCATCATCTTCTGCATGCGTTCGGTCTGCTTGTTCATCGACGCCGGCGCCGTGTTGCGGCGCATCGTGTTCCACTGCATGTACCACAGGCACGCGCACATCGCGAACACGAAGATCGCGATGACGACCTTGCCGCTCGTCCCGGCCGTCGTGAAGGTGTCGGAGACCTTCGTGCCGAAGAAGGTCGTCTCCGAGAACTCCTGTGCGGTCGCCACGTCGAAGGCGCCGAGCGGGTCGCGTTTGCCGCGCGCGATGTACGGGATCGCCGAGAGCACGTAGAACATGCACATGAAGACCGGGCCCTGGATGAGCATCGGCAGGCACGACCCCGCCGGATTGGCGTGGTTGTCCTTGTAGAGCTTCATCATCTCGCGCTGCATCGCTTCCTTGCTCGCGGGATCGTTCTTGCCCTTGTACTTGTTCTGGATCTTCATCATCTTCGGCTGGATCGCCTGCATGCCGCGCATCGACTTCATCTGCTTGTAGAACAGCGGGAAGACGCAGGCCTGCACGACGATCACGAGGAAGATGATCGACAGCACCCAGGAAAGGCCCACGGCCGGCATGCCGATGAGCGTGAGCAGTTTGTGGAACCAGTACATGACCTGCGTCATGAGCCACTCGACCGGGGTCAGCAGCTTGTACAGCCACCCCCAGAAACCGCTGTCCAATAAGAAATTATCCGTCATATCTGGCCGTTCACTCCTTCTCGTCGTCGGGCAGAGGGGTCAGCCGCGGCTCTTCGTGCGCGCGCGACCAAGGGAATCTGTAGAACAGGGAGAACCGCTGCGGCACGTCGTCGATGCCTCCCGAACTCCACGGGCGGCAACGCAGCAGGCGCAGCGCGGCGAGCATGCCGCCGCGCACGGCGCCGTAGCGGCGGATCGCCTGGATCGCGTAGTTCGAGCAACTGGGGTAATAACGGCACGAGGGCGGGGTGTTCGCCGAAATCCGCCGCTGATACCAGCGGATGCAGCGAATCATCGCCCGCCCTGCATGACTCGTCATCAACGTGCCGTCTTGCGTCGCACCGCGCGGAACAGCTGCGCCATCTGCGCGTCGAGCGACGCGAAGGACGCGTGCGCCGCGCTCGGCTTGGCGCGCAGCACGACGCTGCAGCGCTCGGGGAGCTCGTCCTCGTAGCGTTGCGCAAGCACGCGGAAACGGCGTTTCACCGTGTTGCGTACGACCGCGTTCCCCACCGCCTTGGAAACGGCCAGCCCCACATGTCTGGATGCACCGCCGGCGCCGCCGTCATCGGTGTCGTCGGGCATCAGATAGTGCACGACGACGTCGTCGCCGGAGACCTTCCGACGGCGCCGCAGCACGGCGACGAAATCGCGGTGGCTTCTGAGCCGTTCCACTTTCGTCCGACTGAAACGAAAACTCAGGCGGAAAGGGTCTTGCGGCCCTTGGCGCGACGGCGGTTGATCAGCGCGCGGCCGGAACGCGTGCGCATGCGGGCACGGAAGCCGTGCTTCATGTGGCGACGACGGTTGTTCGGCTGGAATGTCCTCTTCATAGTTTCATGCTCCCGTTAGGTAGGTCGGTGGGCCATGCGTGCATGCATGACTTCGCTTGAGACAATCTCTACCAATTTACCGATACCCCTATACCTCAGCGCGCGGCGGCGACATGCGGGCATGCGGGGAGCGTCTGCGACACGCCCGGGGAACGTCGTGGAACATCGTCGCCGGCCGTCCACAGGGCAGTGCCGATATACTGGGGAAAGCCGGGGGAAGTTATGCACAACGCGCAGCGGCGCCAACGCAAAAACCCAGCATTTCCGCTATGCGAGCTTGTGGATAACTTCCATCAGTCAGAGTAAGAATGACCTGTTACGCATGTGTATACAACTGATGGAGACGAAATCATGAGCGAAGCAAGCAACGACCCGGCGGCCAAGGCCGCCGTCATATGGTCGAACGCGCTCGAACTGCTTCGGAAGAACTCGTCGCTGACCGCCCGTGAGAAGGGCTGGTTCGAGGGCGTGGTCCCCGAGGCGCTCTTCGGCACCAACATCATCCTCGCCGTCGAGAACAGCGAGACGCAGCATGTGCTGCAGACGGAGCTCAACGACGAGCTGCTGCAGGCGCTGCGCATCGCGAACGGCGGCGTCGACCTCTTCCCCGCCTTCAAGATCGCGGTGCGCGCGAACGAGCCCGAGCAGCCGGTGCTGCCGGTCACCGCGCTGAGCGAGGAGGCGCCGCGCGGCGACACGCGCAAGCGCCAGCCACTGCCCGAACCGGAGCCGGCGCCCGAGCCGGTCGTCGTGCAGCAGCCGCCGAAGACGACGCACTACGACGCCGCCGTCGTGCAGACCTTCGAGGATTCGATGGGCGACGACCTCGACCCGGCGTCGGCGGCGACGATGTCGACGTCGCTCACCGGCGCGGCCGACGTGTTCAAGGGACGCTTCGGCCGCTCCCCGCAGCCGATGATCGACCCGGAGACGCATCTCAACCCGTCGGACACCTTCGACACCTTCGTGCCGGGCGACTCGAACCGCTTCGCACGCACCGTCGCGCTCGCCGTTGCCGAAGGCGGCGGCAGCGACTTCAACCCGCTGTGCGTCTACGGCGGATCGGGCCTGGGCAAAACGCATCTGCTCAACGCGATCGGCAACTACTCATTGATCAAGCAGCCCGGCACCCGCGTGCGCTATGTGACGAGCGAGGAGTTCACGAACGAGTTCATCGACTCGCTGCGCATGGACGCCGGCACGAAGTCCGGCTCGAGCCGCGTGACGGCGTTCAACCGCAAGTACCGCGAGGTCGACGTCCTGCTCATCGACGACATCCAGTTCCTCGGCGGCAAGACCGAGACGCTCGAGCAGTTCTTCCACACCTTCAACAGCCTGTACCAGGCGAACAAGCGCATCGTCATCGCCTCCGACGTGCCTCCGAAGAACCTCAAGGACTTCGAGTCGCGCCTGATCTCGCGCTTCGAGCAGGGCATCACCGTCGACGTCAAGCCGCCGGACCTCGAGACGCGCATCGCGATCCTGCGGATGATCGCGTCGAACTCCGGGATGCGCGTGCCCTACGACGTCCTCGACCTGATCGCCGAACGCTTCACCGAGAACATCCGCGAGCTCGAGGGCGCGCTCAACCGCGTCACTGCGCTCGCCTCGCTCAACGGCCAGCCGGTCACCGTCGCACTCGCCGAGCAGACACTGCAGGACTTCTTCTCGACCGACATCGAGGTCAAGCCGACCGACATCATCGGCCGCGTCGCGAAGTACTTCCATCTGACCTTCGACGACATCGTCGGCCCGCAGCGCAACCGCAACATCACGCTCGCCCGCCAGATCGCGATGTATCTGACGCGCGACCTGACGAGCATGAGCCTCGTCAACATCGGCCAGGTCTTCGGCGGCCGCGACCATACGACGGTCATGCACAACATCAAGATCGTCTCGGACGGCATGAAGCAGAAGCAGGAGATCTACAACTACGTCACCGAACTGACGGTGCTGCTGCGCCAGCGCAACACCAAATGACCGACGGAGACCGGACGGTCCGGACGCGCGGCGTTCCCGACTGTGGATGCTGTGCGCTCGCGACACACCTCGCCATGCCGATTTCGACATAAAGTTTTCCACATGGTTATCCACAGTTGTTGGCAAAACCGGTGGATATCGCGGGGAAAACGCCGAAATCGGCTGTGGATAACCCGTGGAGAGAAGCAGTCAAAATGTGAATAGTCGCTCGGTCCCCACCGCCATGTGGAAAAACCGGCCTTTTATCCACAGCCGATGCAGAAGTTATCCACATGCCTTGAATGTGGATAAACCGCCGCCCTGTAAGGCTCGCGAAGGTTTTCCACATATCCACCGCGCTGATGATGGTGATGAATCCTTTTGTACTTAAATCTCATCATGACCATCAACCACCCAAGGCTGCGCCCTGCGCTTCGCCTCGACGAACGAAGCAAAGAGCAGTTAGAATGAATGCCAGACTCACCAATCGTCAACAGTCAAGGAAAGCGCATGAAAGTAGAAGTCAATTCCACCTCGTTCGCCGATGCCGTGTCCTGGACGACCAGCATCCTGTCCGCCAAGCAGCTCAACCCGCTGCTCTCCGGCATCAAGCTCGAGGCTCGGGACGGTGCGCTCCAACTGTCCACATTCACCTATGAACTCTCGTCGCGCGACCACATCGAGGCCGGCGTCGACGAGGCGGGCGCCGCCGTTGTGCCGGGCAAGCTGCTCGCCGACATCAGCAAGTCGCTGCCCTTCGAGAAGGCCTATCTGCAGACCGACGGCTCGACGCTGCGCATCTCCTCAGGCAAGTCGACCTTCACGTTGCAGCTGATGCCGGAAAGCGAATACCCGGATCTGCCGCAGCTGCCCCCACTGCTCGGCCAGGTGGATGCGCCGACGCTGACGCAGTCGATCGTCCAGGCCGCCGTCGCGATCGCGCGCACCGACGACCGCCCGGTGCTCACGGCCGTGCAGATGAAGTTCAACGGCGACACGGTGACCTTGTCGTCGACCGACCGCTTCCGTCTGGCGCGCTCGACCTTCCACTGGTCGCCGGCCGACGACGGCCTCGAGGCCGTCGCGCTCGTCAAGGGCACGCATCTGCGCGACATCTCCCGTTCGCTCGACGAGCGGCAGAACGTCAACCTGTACTTCGACGTCGAGAACCCGACGCTGCTCGGTGTGGAAAACGCCGGCCGCGTATCCACAGTCCAGCTCATCGACGGCGACTTCCCCGCCGTCGACCGTCTGTACGCCGATTCCTATCCGATCCACGCCGTGCTCGACAAGCAGAACCTGCTCGACGCGATCAAGCGCGTCGCGCTCGTCGCCGAACGCAATGCGCCGATCCGCATGGTCTTCGCCGGCCAGGAGGTCACGCTGACGGCGGGCGCCGCCGACGAGGCCTCGGCGAGCGAGGTGCTCGACGTCGACCTCGACGGCGAGGACGTCACCGTCGCGTTCAACCCGAATTATCTGCGCGAGGGCCTGAGCGAGATCACCGAACCGTATGTGCGCATGAAGATGACGACGGCCGTCAAGCCGGTCGAGTTCGACGGTCAGCAGGAAGCCGACTCCGAGGAGTCGCTCGCCTACCGCTACCTGCTCGTCCCGATGCGCTTCAACAGCTGAGTCTCGGCCGTGGCGTCCTTGCCGCATGGGGACGCCACGGCCGCCTTCCTTGTATCCCTCCCCGCCGAACCGTTGGAAACCGATGTTCATCTCCCGTCTCGCCCTCGACCATTTCCGTTCGTGGGACCACTGCCTGCTCGACTTCACGCCCGGCGTGACGATTCTGCAGGGTGCGAACGGGCTCGGCAAGACGAACATCGTCGAGGCAATCGAGTTCCTGTCGACCGGCGCGAGCCATCGCACCTCGTCGTCGGCGCCGCTCGTCGAACGCGGCTTCGACATGGCGGCGATCCGCGCGAATGTGACCGACGAGGACGCGGCCCGCACGACGACCTATGAGGTGACGATCCGTGTGAAGGGCGCGAACCGCGCTCGCGTCAACGGCGGACCGTCGCTCTATCTGCGCGACATCGTCGGCGATATCCCGCTCGTCGCGTTCACACCCGACGACCAGAGGCTCGTCTCGGCCGACCCCGCCGCGCGCCGGCAGTTCCTCAACCAGACGGCGTCGCTGCTCGTGCGCGGCTACGCCGATACGCTGCAGCGCTTCACACACGTCGCCAAGCAGCGCGCGACGCTGCTCAAGCAGCTCGGCGCGGCCGACGACTTCGACGCATCGCGCGACGCGGCGCTCAGCGGCCTCGAGATCTGGACCGGCCAGTACATCGATCTCGGCCTGCAGCTGACGCGCGACCGCATGGCCGTCGTCGACCGGTTGCGCGCACCGTTCCACGAGCTCGTGCACGAACTCGCCGGAGCCGGCAACGACGCCGAACTCGACTACGAGCCCTCCTTCGACGAGATCCTGCAGGGCGAGGACGCCCCGCGACTCATCAGCGAGCATTTCCAGCGGCTCTACGCCGGCGAAGTCGCACGCGGACGCAATCTCATCGGCCCGCAGCGCGACGACATGCTCATCGGGCTCAACGGCTTCCCGGCGCGCGAATTCGCATCGAACGGCGAGATGTGGACGCTCGGCCTCGCACTCAAGATGGCCGTCTGCCGGCTGCTCGAGGAACGCTTCGGCACGCAGCCGATCGTCATCCTCGACGACGTCTTCGCGCAGCTCGACGAGACGCGCCGCGCGCAGATCCTGCGCTTCGCGGCGGCGCAGCGGCAGGTGTTCATCACCGTCGCCGCCGCGAGCGACATCCCCGATGACGAACGTCTCGCCGACGCGCATGTCGTCGACGTCGCCGCGCTGCGCGCACGAAACGACGACGGGGAGGATCTGTGATGCAGACGCCGATCTGCGTGACGCTCAAGCTCGACGAGCGCAAGCTCGGAGCCCAGGAATTCGAGCGTGTGGCCGCGAAGGCCGGCCTCATCGGGGAACTGCGCGTGCGTCGCGAGGAGGCGCTCGACAATTTCGGCAAGCCGGGACGCGAACCGCATGAGCTCGGCGACGTGCTCACGAAGATCGTCGAACAGTCGGGATGGGGGCCGCGGCTGAGGATGGCGTCGCTCGAATCGGACTGGGCGTCGGTCGTCGGCGAGGTCAACGCGCGCCATTCGCGCGTCGCGAGCTACGTCGACGGCGTGCTGACGATCGCCGCCGATTCGCCATCGTGGACGCAGCAGCTCACGGCGATCGCGCCGACGCTCACCGAGACGCTGCGCGAACGCCTCGGCGGGCTGCGCATCGACGAGGTGCGCGTCACCGGGCCGCAGACGCACGGCCGCGGCGTGCGCATGATGAAATACGTGCAGCAGAATACGAGACGGCCGCGTCCGCGCGGCTGACCGGCGCAGGCGATGCCGACGTCATCGTTCGCTGCAGGAGAACAAAAACGGATAACGGGCCACAGGAGGCCGCCGTCCCTACGCGCGAGTAGAATCTTTACTATAGCGGTCAAACGCCCACAAGGGCGTTTTATTCGTGTTATAGGGCATATCGCATCGCGAAAACACCCTCGCGACGAACACAGAAAGGAAACTCTGTGGCAGATTTCACGGCTGATGCGGTGGACGCATCCTCGAACGACGGCGATCAGGTCGTCGACGGACAGCTGGACGACACCCTCTCCCCCGAACACTACGACGCGAGCGACCTGCGCGTCCTCGAAGGCCTCGAGGCGGTCCGCATCCGCCCGGGCATGTACATCGGCTCGACGGGCCCGCGCGGCCTGCACCACCTCGTCTACGAAATCGTCGACAACTCGGTCGACGAGGCGCTCGCCGGCTATGCGACGCACATCGAAGTGACGATCCTGCCGGACAACGGCATCCGCGTCGTCGACGACGGCCGCGGCATCCCGGTCGACGAGGTCCCCGGTGAAGGCGTCTCCGGCGTCGAGACGGTCATGACGAAGCTGCACGCCGGCGGCAAGTTCGGCGGCGGCGGCTACGCGGTCTCCGGCGGTCTGCACGGCGTCGGCATCTCGGTCGTCAACGCGCTCTCGACGCGCGTCGACATCGAGGTGCGCCGCCAGGGCTACTACTGGACGCAGACCTACATCAACCAGCATCCGACGGCGCCGCTCAAGCGCGGCCGCGCGATGGAGGACGGCGAATCCACCGGCACGTCGGTCACGTTCTGGCCCGATCCGAAGATCTTCGAGACGACGATCTACGACTTCGAGACATTGCGCGCGCGCTTCCAGCAGATGGCCTTCCTCAACAAGGGACTGAGGCTGTCGCTGACCGATATGCGCGAGACCGAATCGACCGGCGACGAGGTCACCGGCGAAAGCGACGCAAGCGACGAGCTGCACCAGAGCGTCACCTACCAGTATGCGAACGGCATCAAGGACTACGTCGCGTACATGGTGAAGATGCGCAAGGCGCAGCCGATCGAGCCGGACGTCATCGACATCGAGGCCGAGGACCTCGCGATCGGCGTCTCCGCCGAGATCGCGATGCAGTGGACGACCGCCTATTCGGAGTCGGTGCACACCTTCGCGAACACGATCGCGACGACCGAGGGCGGCACGCACGAGGAGGGCTTCCGCGCCGCGCTGACAAGCATGGTCAACCGCTACGCGCGCGAGAAGAACATCCTCAAGGACAAGGACGACAACCTCTCCGGCGACGACGTGCGCGAGGGCCTGACGGCCGTCGTCTCGGTCAAGCTGACGAACCCGCAGTTCGAAGGCCAGACGAAGACGAAGCTCGGCAACTCCGAGGCGAAGACCTTCGTGCAGCGCATCATGAACGACCGTCTCGGCGACTGGTTCGATGCCCATCCGAACGAGGCGAAGAACATCATCCAGAAGGCGATCGAGGCGTCCCGCGCGCGCATGGCCGCGAAGAAGGCGCGCGAGAACACGCGCCGCAAGTCGATCTTCGAATCGGCCGGCATGCCGGACAAGCTCAAGGACTGCCAGTCGAACGACCCGAGCGAGTGCGAGCTGTTCATCGTCGAGGGCGACTCGGCAGGCGGCTCGGCGATCCAGGGACGCAACCCGAACACGCAGGCGATCCTGCCGCTGCGCGGCAAGATCCTCAACACCGAGCGCGCGAGCCTCGACCGCATGATGAAGTCGGACACGATCGAATCGCTGATCACGGCGATCGGCGGCGGCTACGGCGACGACTTCGACCTCGACAAGGTCAGGTACCACAAGGTCATCATCATGGCCGACGCCGACGTCGACGGCGCGCACATCGCGACGCTCAACCTGACGCTGTTCTTCCGCTACATGCGTCCGATGATCAACGCCGGCTACGTCTACGTGGCGATGCCGCCGCTGTACCGGATCAAGTGGACGAAGGGACCGCACGACTTCGTGTACACCGACGCCGAACGCGACCGTGTGCTGTCCGAAGGCAAGGCCGCCGGCCGCCAGCTGCCGAAGGGCGAGGGCATCCAGCGCTACAAGGGCCTCGGTGAGATGAGCTACCAGGAGCTGTGGGAGACGACGATGGACCCGTCCAACCGCGTGCTCAAGCAGGTGCACATCGAGGACGCGCTGCAGGCCGACGAGACCTTCTCGATGCTGATGGGCGACGAGGTCGAACCCCGCCGCCAGTTCATCCAGCGCAACGCGCACAACGCCCGCTGGATCGACGCCTGACCGGATCGGCCGGACAGGCGATCCAAGGCACCACCCGCAACAAGACGTGACCGCCCAGACGCGGCGAAGGCAAAGGAAGCAAAGTGGCAGACGAACCCACCAACAACGGCTCGGACGACGAGCTCAGCAATCTCTCCGGCTCGATGGAGCCGCTCAGTCCGCAGGAAGCGGACAACACCGATTACGGCCTGATGGTCGGCACGCGCGTGCAGCCGGTCGACCTGCAGGAGGAGATGCGCCAGTCGTACCTCTCCTACGCGCTCTCCGTCATCGTGGAGCGCGCGCTGCCCGACGTGCGCGACGGCATGAAGCCGGTGCATCGCCGCGTCGTCTACGCGATGTACGACGGCGGCTACCGCCCCGACCGCGGCTACAACAAGTGCTCGCGCGTCGTCGGCGACGTCATGGGCAAGTACCATCCGCACGGCGATTCGGCGATCTACGACACGCTCGTGCGCATGGCGCAGTCGTGGTCGATGCGCTATCTGCTCGTCGACGGTCAGGGCAACTTCGGCTCCCCCGGCGACGACCCGGCCGCCGCGATGCGTTACACCGAATGCCGCATGGCGCCGCTCGCGATGGAGATGGTGCGCGACATCGACAAGGACACCGTCGACTTCGTGCCGAACTACGACGGCAAGACGCAGGAGCCGACCGTGCTGCCGGCACGCTTCCCGAACCTGCTCGTCAACGGCTCCTCCGGCATCGCCGTCGGCATGGCGACGAACATCCCCCCGCATAACATGCGCGAGGTCGCCGACGGCGTCCACTGGGCGCTCGACCATCCCGAGGCGACGCGCGAGGAGCTGCTCGACGCGCTCATCGCCCGCATCAAGGGACCGGACTTCCCGACCGGCGCGACGATCCTCGGCCACAAGGGCATCGAACAGGCCTACCGCACCGGCCGCGGTCTGATCACGATGCGCGCCGTCGTCAACACCGAGGAGATCCACGGCCGCATGTGCCTCGTCGTCACCGAGCTGCCGTACCAGGTCAACCCGGACCGTCTCGTCGTCTCGATCCGCGAGGCCGTGCGCGACGGCAAGATCCAGGGCATCGCCGACATGCGCGACGAGACCTCGGGACGCACCGGCCAGCGTCTCGTGCTCGTGCTCAAGCGCGACGCCGTCCCGAAGGTCGTGCTCAACAACCTGTACAAGCATTCGCAGCTGCAGCAGACCTTCGGCGCGAACATGCTCGCGCTCGTCGACGGCGTGCCGCGCACGCTGAGCCTCGACGCGTTCATCCGCCACTGGGTCGACCACCAGCTCGACGTCATCGCGCGCCGCACCGCCTACCTCAAGCGCGAGGCCGAGGAACGCGACCACATCCTGCAGGGCTATCTCAAGGCCCTCGACATGATCGACGAGGTAATCCATCTGATCCGTTCGTCGGCGACCGTCGAGGTCGCGCGCACCGGCCTGATGAACCTGCTCGACGTCGACGACGTGCAGGCCGATGCGATCCTCGCGATGCAGCTGCGCCGCCTCGCCGCGCTCGAACGCCAGAAGATCCTCGACGAGCACGACGAGCTGATGCGCAAGATCGCCGACTACGCCGACATCCTCGCGAAGCCGGAACGCCAGCGCAAGATCGTCGGCGACGAGCTCGACGAGATCGTCGCGAAGTACGGCGACGACCGCCGCACGAAGATCCTGCCGTTCTCCGGCGAGATGAACGTCGAGGACCTCATCGCCGAGGAGAACGTCGTCGTCACCGTGACGCACGCCGGCTTCATCAAGCGCACGAAGGCCGACGAGTACCGCGCCCAGCACCGCGGCGGCAAGGGCGTCAAGGGCGCCAAGCTGCGCGAGGACGACGTCGTCGACCACTTCTTCCTGACGAGCACGCACAACTGGCTGCTGTTCTTCACGAACAAGGGGCGCGTCTACCGTTGCAAGGCCTATGAGCTGCCGGAGGGGTCGCGCGACTCCAAGGGCCAGCACGTCGCGAACCTGCTGCAGTTCGAACCCGACGAGCAGATCCAGACCGTGCTGTCGATCCCGAACTATGAGGTCGCGAAGTACCTCGTGCTCGCGACGCGCTCCGGCAAGGTCAAGAAGACGCGCCTGTCCGAATACGATTCGCCGCGTCAGGGCGGCCTCATCGCCGTGCGCCTGATGCAGAGCGAGGATGGCGAGACGACCGACGAGCTGATCGGCGCGAACCTGTGCAACGCCGAGGACGACATCATCCTCGTCTCGAAGCACGGCATGAGCCTCAAGTTCCGCGCCGACGACGAGCAGCTGCGCCCGATGGGCCGCCAGACCGCCGGCGTGCAGGGCATGAAGTTCCGCGCCGATGACGAGCTGCTCGCGATGGACGTCGTCTGGGGCGACACCGACAAGGACCTCTTCGTCGTCACGAACGAAGGCTTCGCGAAGCGCACGCAGCTGAGCGAATACCGTCTCCAGGGCCGCAACGGCTACGGCGTCAAGGCCGTGCAGCTCGTCGAGGGCCGCGGTTTCCTCGTCGGCGCGCTCGTCGTGTCCGAGGAGGACCAGATCATGGCGATCATGAAGTCCGGCAAGGTCATCCGTTCGGACGTCAGCGAGGTCAAGCGCACCGGCCGCACGACGCAGGGCGTCACCTTCGCGAAGCCCGACAAGGACGACGAGATCGTCTCGATCGCGCGCAACGCCGAGACCGAGGACGACGCCGACGGCGACACCGTCACGACCGATTCCGCGACCGGCAGCACGAGCGTGCAGCCGGCGGAAGGCGAACCGGTCTTCGAGGCCCGCGCCGACGGCGACCAGCCGACGCCGGTCATCGAGGAGGATTCGGCGGCGATCGAACGCACCGACGAGGACGACGCCGAATGACCGATGTTCGGGGACGTGCGGCCGTTGCATAGGGCCGTCGCACGTCCCCGAACGTTGGTAATCTCGACCTCAAAGCCATGAGCATTTCAAGGAGCAGAGCATGAGCGACCCCCGCGAGGCCAATCCACTGGAGCATACGACCGCTTCGATGACGCAGGACAGGCATGCGCCGCGCGTCGCGCGTTCCGCCTCGAACACTCCGCTGATCGCGGACAAGGACCGTCCTGAGGAGAACAAGCCGGTCCGCCCGATCAAGCGTCGCAAGAAGCCAGGCGCACGCCGCATGAAGCTGTCGCTGACGCATCTGGACGCCTGGTCGGTCGCGAAGGTCACATTCATGCTGTCGATCGCCGGCGCGCTCATCCAGATCATCGCCGTCGCGCTGCTGTGGTCGCTGCTCAAGGTCGTCGGCGTCTTCGACCAGGTCACGCAGATCGTCTCGTCCGCCGGCCTTGACGCGGGCGGCATCAATCTGGCGAACGTCTTCTCGCTGCCGACGATCCTCAGCGGCGTCACGATCTTCTCGATTGTCGAGATCGTGCTCGTCACGATCCTCGTCACGATCTTCGCGCTGCTGTACAACGTCGTCTGCTCGCTCGTCGGCGGCGTCCATGTGACGCTCGGCGACGACTGATCCCGATATTCGCTGCGAAGGCGGCCTGCGGACGATGGTTCGTCCGCAGGCCGCCTTTTTGCATCCGTTGCGACCGTTTCGGGTGCGGAACGACCCCGTCATGTTCGCAAACGCGCGCCCTCGCGAACGTGACCGCCGCGTATCGCACCCGGCGTGTTCGCGGACGTATGCCCAAGCGATCATGACAGGTGCGGATCGCAACGTTCGTGTTCGCGGAGCGTCGTCGTTGCGATTGCCGGCAGTGCAGATCGCGGGGGCCGCGTTCGCGGCCGGACGGAAAATCATCCATCCGGACCATGCTGCACCGTCGCGGCGGCCGGTAAACTCGTGACCGTGTTCAGATATCTCGGGTATTTCAGCCAGTCGTTCATGCTCGCCGCCATGCTGTGGCCGTTCGTGTCGTTCCTGCTGACGCTGCCGATCGTTGCGGTCATCTACCACCGCAACCATCGGCTGAGCTTCATGAGCGCCTTCACCGCCTACATGGCCGTGCTCTACGCGCTCGGCCTGCTCGCGTTCACGATGTACCCGATGCCCGACGATCCGACCGCCTACTGCCGCACCCACCATCTGGGGCCGCAGCTCGACCTGCTGCGCTTCATCCAGGACGCGCAGAGCGGCCTGTCCGGCGTGCTGCAGCTCGTCATGAACGTCGTGCTGTTCCTGCCGCTCGGCTTCATGCTCGGCCGCTGGGCCGGCTGGAGGTTCTGGCAGACCGCCGGCACCGGCCTCGCCTGTTCGATCTTCATCGAAACGACACAGCTCACCGGCATCTGGGGGCTCTACCCCTGCGCCTACCGCTACTTCGACGTCGACGACATGCTGACGAACACGATCGGCGCGATGCTCGGCTACGGCCTCGCCGCCCTCTACACGAAGCTCGTGCCGAAACGCGCGAAACAGGCCGCCAGCGTCAACACGCATCCCGGATTCGTGCACCGTTTCGTCGCGCTCGCGATCGACGTCATCATCATGGACGTCATCCTGTACGCGCTCGTGCTGCTGCTCGTCTATGTGTTCTACAAATGCGCGGTCGCGTTCGACGACACGCACTACGCCATCGGCGCATTGCTCATCTCGACCGACAGCGTGCATTGGGTGCCCGGCATCCTCGCCGGCATCCTGTTCCTGATCTTCGAAGTGTGGCGTCCATGGAGGCATGACGGCCGCACGCTTGGCGGCGCCTACACGCGCATGACGATCGAGACGTCGCCGCGCACCGGCTGGCGCCGCGTCCTGCTCTACACGGTGCGCACGCTTGTGCTCGGCGCCTGGTACGTGCTGCTCAACACCGGCGCCAACCGCTGGTTCTGGTATCTGACGGCCGCACTCGTCGTCTGGTGGATCTTCATGCACCGGATGCCGTGGGATCTGGTGCCCGGCGACCCGACGGCGTCTTCTGCGCCGTCAGCGCATCTGCAGCACGACCATGAACAGTGCGATGACATGGCACACGTAGCCGCCGATCGTGCCCAGATGGAACAGCTCATGGTAGCCGAACCACCGCGGGAACGGATTGGGCTTGCGCAGCGCGAAGAATACGGCGCCGACGATGTAGCAGGCGCCGCCGCAGATGACGAGGATTGTCGGCACGGGCCCGATGAACGGTGACGTCCAGAAGAAGTAGATGATCGACAGCGGCGACAGTCCCAGAATGCAGTAGATGATCGTGAACAGCCAGTCGAGGCCGGCCGGATACAGCAGATGGACGACGGTGCCGACGGCCGCCGTCACCCACAGGATGCCCATATAGGTCCAGCAGATCGGCTTGTTGTTGAGCGCGAACAGGAACGGCGTGCAGGTGCCGGCGATCACGAGGAAGATGTTCGAATAGTCGATGCGGCACAGCACCGTGTCGACGAGCTTCGGGAAGTACCCGTGGCCCAGATGCAGCGTGGCGCTGACGCCGAACAGCAGCATCACCGAGGCGCCGTAGATGCTGATGCCGACCTTCATCCAGCCGGCGGGCGCCAGACAGATGAGTATGACCGACGTCGCGATTGAGAACGGGAAGGCGATCAGATGCAGCCATCCGCGCAGCTTCGGCTTCTCGCGCAGGATCTGCCGGCGCTCGCGCCATTCGCGGAACCTCGCGGTGCGCCGCTTCTGCTCGTTGAGCTTCTTCGCCGTGACCGCCTTCTTCGGCCTGCGCGGCTCCTCATCCTCCGAACGCGGAATGTTGTAGATGGGGCGGTGGCTCTGGGACACCGCACGCACCTGATTCTTCCGTTTTCTGCTGTTCTCGCCGACCATGTCTCCTAGCATAGGGGCGTGCGTCAGAAAAAATGCGCGGCCGTTCCTCTGACGGGGAACGGCCGCGCATCCGGGTGGTTCGCGCGTGAGGGCGACGTGCGCCCGGGTGGGCTTAGAAGATGCCCTGGGCGACCATCGCGTCGGCGACCTTGACGAAGCCGGCGATGTTCGCGCCGAACATCAGGTCGCCTTCATGGCCGTATTCCTTCGCCGCGTCGAGCGACTCGGACACGATGTTCTTCATAATGTCCTTGAGGCGGTTGTCGACCTCCTCGAAGGTCCACGACAGACGGTACGAGTTCTGGCTCATCTCAAGGCCGGAGACGGCGACGCCGCCGGCGTTCGAGGCCTTCGCAGGGCCGTAGAGGATGTGGTTCTTCTGGTAGACGGCGATCGCGTCCGGCGTCGACGGCATGTTCGCGCCTTCGCAGACGACGGTGCAGCCGTTGTCGACGAGCGTCTGCGCGGACGTGCCGTCGATCTCGTTCTGCGTCGCGCACGGCAGCGCGATGTCGCATTTGACGGTCCAGACGCCGCTGCAGCCCTCGTGGTACTCGGAGCCGGCGACGCGGTCCGCGTATTCCTTGATGCGGCCGCGGTGGCCGAGCTTGATGTCCTTGACGACGTCGAGGTCGATGCCCTTCGGATCGTAGATGTAGCCGTTCGAATCGGAGCAGGTGACGACCTTCGCGCCGAGCTCGGTGGCCTTCTCGATCGCGAAGATCGCGACGTTGCCGGAGCCGGAGACGGCGACGGTCTTGCCTTCGAAGGAATCGTTGCGCAGCACGCGCAGCGCCTCCTGCGTGTAGTAGCACAGGCCGTAGCCGGTCGCTTCGGTGCGGGCGAGCGAGCCGCCGAACTCGAGGCCCTTGCCGGTGAGCACGCCGGTGAACTCGTTGCGCAGGCGCTTGTACTGGCCGAAGAGGTAACCGACCTCACGGGCGCCGACGTTGATGTCGCCGGCCGGCACATCGGTGAACTGGCCGATGTGGCGCTGCAGCTCGGTCATGAAGGCCTGGCAGAAACGCATGACCTCGGCGTCGGAACGGCCCTTCGGGTCGAAGTCCGCGCCGCCCTTGCCTCCGCCCATCGGCAGGCCGGTCAGCGAGTTCTTCAGGATCTGCTCGAAACCGAGGAACTTGATGACGCTCTCGGTGACGGTCGGGTGGAAGCGCAGGCCGCCCTTGTACGGGCCGATCGCCGAGTTGAACTGGACGCGGTAGCCGCGGTTGACCTGGACGTCGCCGTTGTCGTCGACCCAGGCCACGCGGAACTTGACGAGGCGCTCCGGCTCGACGAAGCGCTGCAGGACGCCAGCCGCCTCATATTCCGGGTGCTTCGCGAAGACCGGCTCGATGCTCTCGAACACTTCCTGCACGGCCTGCAGGAACTCCTTCTGGTCGGGGTCGCGTTCTTCGACCTTGGCGTAGACGCGCTTCACATACTCATCGGTGAGCATTGTTCCTCTTTCTGATTCGGATACGGACAAAACAGCATCATTCTAAAGACAGCGAAAACACGCGCACAAGCATGTTTCATGTTTTGGAAGGTGATTTTGCCAACGCCGTCATTCATCGTCGCGTCCGCGGTCGTCGCGGTCGGTGGGGAAGTCGGACGCGGAGGTCACGACTGCGCCTGCGCGCCGTTGATCGTGTGGCGGAACGGCAGGTAGATCGCCCAGGCGATCGGCATCGTGACGAGCAGCGCCGGGTAGAACCATGCAATCGGGACGCCGCCGTAGAGGAAGCCGCCGATGAGCGGCCCGAGGAACATGCCCAGGTCGATGCCGGCGTAATAGGTCGTGTTCGCCATGCCGCTGCGCGCCTTGCCGGCGATGAGCACGGCCTTCGCCTGCGTGACCGAACTCATCAGCCCGTAGCCGCCGGCCGTCATGACCGCCGCCAACGCGAGCATCCAGAAGCTGCGCAGCCAGGTGAGCGACAGCAGCATCACGACGTCGCAGACCGTGCACAACGTCAGGAAGAACGGGAAGGACTTCGTGTCGAACCAATTGCGCAGCACGATGCGGATCGTGAGCAGCACGAGCGCGTAGATCGGGAAGAACACGGAGACGCCGAACGGCACATGCATGCGCGCGGCGTAATCGACGATGAACGACTGATTCGCGAAATAGGGGATGCCGAACATCATGAAGATCAATGCGATCGGCACCACCTTCGGCTCGAACAACGCGCTCAGCCGCAGCTTATGGCCATCGGCGGAAGCCGTCGCGCCGCGTGCGGCGGCGTACGGACGGCCGGCGTCGCGGATGCACAGCACGCAGACGACGACGAGCGCCGCCATCGCCGACGCCGTCAGGAACGCCGCACGGTAGCTCACCGTCTTCGAGATGCGGATGCCCAGATCGGGGCCGAAGGCCTGCGCCAACGCGTTCATCGTCCCGTACAGTCCCATGCCCGCGCCCATGCGCGACAGCGGCAGCAGCGTCGCGAGCCATGTGGACAGGCACACGGAGATGCAGGCGAAGCCGACGCCGTTGACGATGCGCGCGGCGAGCAGCGACGCCGGGGTCGACGCGTACGCGTACCAGACGTTCGTGATCAGATACAGCGCGCCGCCGATGACGGCGAGCACGCGTTTGCTCGTGCGGTCGGACAGACGTCCGGCGATTGGCCGGCAGAACAATGCGGCCAGCGACAATGCGCCGGCGATGAATCCCATCAATGCGCCGTTCGCACCGAGTGTGTGCGCGAAGCCGGCGACGATCGGGCCGCCCATCATGCTCGCCGTCATGAAGAAGAACGTCGCCGCCATGATGAGCGCCACGTCGCGTGTGATCAGGCGCTCCTTGTGATCGTTGGCGGCCATGGTGCTTCCTCTCGATGATGCGATGCGCGCGGTTATGTTGGTGTCTTCGCGGACGACGTCGCCATTGTAGGCGCGGCGCCGTCGTCTCCGGCCGCGCTGTTCGCGATGCGCCGGAGCCGCCCTCCATCGTTCCGACACGCCGACGATGGGCGATTCGCTCGAGGAAACGCCGTAATCGGACACGCGAACCCGCGGTTGTTCAGTACGACGAACCGTTGATTCCTCGCGATTCCTCGGTGGCGGTTACTGAAAATCCCCGACGTGCACTTAAACGTTTAAGCCGTTAGGATAACTCGCGTGAGCGGTCTCAACGCAGAGTGCGCCGCCCACGAGCGAAGAACCAAGACAGACAGTATGCACACGCCGAAATCGTGTAAGACGTCGATGCGGCGAATCGTGCATCGGAAGGATTCCAGTGAGCACAGCATTGACGAAGAAGTTGATCGCTTGGTGCGCGGCGGCCGCGACGGCGGTCGGCACGCTCGCATGCGCCGGACCGGCGCTCGCGACCGAAACGGCCGGCGCGACCGCAGCCGGCGGCGCCGCCGTGAACATCGCCGACCCGGCCGCGACGACCGAGACGCGCGCGTTGTTCGCGAAACTGCGCGACACGAAGGCCGGCGACGTGCGCTTCGGACAGCAGCACGCCACCGACGAACACATCAGCGAGACCGCCACCGACGGCGACGTCCATGAGATGACCGGCAAATACCCGGCCGTCTTCGGATGGGACGCCGGCCTCGTCCTCGAAGGCCGCGAAAAGCCGGGCAAAGGCTCCGACCAGGCCGCGAACGCGCAGGCGCTCGCCGCCGAGATCACGAAGGCCGACGCGCTCGGCGCGATCGTGACGTTGTCCGCGCATTGGAGCAACCCGAAGACCGGCGGCAACTACGACGACACGACGCGCGTCGTCGCCGACCTGCTGCCCGGCGGCGCCTATTCCGGCCGATTCAACACGATGCTCGACGGCATCGCCGCTGTCGCCGAACAGTCCACGCGCGCCGACGGCACGGCGATCCCGATCATCTTCCGTCCGCTGCACGAGAACACCGGCAACTGGTTCTGGTGGGGCGCGACGCATGCGACCGCCGACGAATACAAGGAGCTGTTCCGCTACATCGTCAACTATCTGCGCGACGTCAAGGGCGTGCACAACCTCCTGTACGCCTACTCGCCGGGCGGCACGCTCGACGGCGACGCGAACGCCTATCTGAAGACCTATCCGGGCGACGGCTACGTCGATGTGCTCGGCTACGACACCTATGACCGCGACAACACGAAGGACGACGCCTCCGCATGGCTCGCGCCGGTCATCAAGGACATGGCGATGCTCAACGACGAGGCCGCCGCGCGCGGCAAGATCGTCGCGTTCACCGAGTTCGGCCGCAGCGACGAACGCGGCTTCAAGAAGGACACGGCGACGAAGGACAAGCGATTCTTCTCCGAGCTGCGCGATGCGCTGACGAAGGACGCGCCGAACACCGCCTACATGATGACGTGGGCGAACTTCGGCGGCTCCGGCTCGAACTTCCAGGCGTACACGCCGTGGAAGGGTCAGGACGCCGAACCCGAGTTCGTCGAGTTCGCGAACAGCTCCGACAAGCTGATGGCGAGCCCCGCGAACGTCGACTACACGAACGCGCCGGCCGCCGCTTCGCGCGCCGGCAGCGCGCGCATTGTGACGCCGGTAAACGGCGACCGCGTGGCCGCGCGCACGATCGACATCCGCGTGAAGATCGACGACGCGAACATCGGCAACGTCAGGTTCGACAACACCGACAAGCCGCCGTACGCGATCTCCGATGGCGTCGTGACCGACTACCGGGGCGCCGACGGCGCATTCGTGACGGTGCCGCTCACCTACAGCTGCAACGGCTATCTGACCGGCGCGCTCGACCCTGACAAGGCCGGCGTTCCGGACACCGTCGGCACGCTGCGCCTGACGCCGCAGATCACGTTCGCCGACGGCACGCGGCTCATGTCACCGGATGGCACCGACGGCGCCGTCGCAATCAAGCTCGGCGAGGCCGCCGTCGTCCCCGAAAACGTCATCGATGATTTCGATACCTACGACAACGACGACGCGCTCAACAGCGTCTATGCGCCGAACAACGGCAAGAGCGCGTTCTTCACGCTCGTCGCGAGCCCGCAGGGCGCCGACGCCGGCAACGCCGTCAATCTGCACTACGATTACAACGCCAACCCGGGCTACACCGGCTATGCGCGCTCCTTCGACCCGAAGCGCGACTGGTCGGCATACACCGGCATCGAGATGTTCTACAAGCCGGACGGCTCCGACCACAAGCTCGTCATTCAGATGAACGCGGGCGGCGTCACCTTCGAGGCCTATCCGTCGCTCAACGGCACCGACGCGCAGACGATCAGCCTGCCCTTCGACGAGCCGGGCGTGTGGAACGTCGCGAGCTGGGACACGGCCAACGCCGGCAGGACGCCCGACCAGAAGCTGCTGTCGAAGGTCGGCTCCTTCGCGATCTACGTCAACGACAACGACAACGAGCTGCATGACGGCGCCGGACGTCCGCGCACCGGCGACATCGTCTTCGATTCGATCAGGCTCGTCGGCACGCGCGACCCGTATGTGCCCGAACCCGTCGAACCGTCGGACGCCGAGCCGATCATGCTCGACGATTTCGATGTGTATGCCGATGAGGCGGCGATGAAGGACGCGTGGGGCAACCGCGACCACACCGACGTGCTGTCGCTGCAGGCCGAGGACGGCAACCAGTACCTGCAGTACGCCAATCCGAGCGGCGGCTGGCTTGACGTCGCCACGTTCATCCAGAACGATCCGGCGCGCAGCAACTGGACCGGCCAGGGCAAGCTGACCTTCCGCCTGAGGCATGACGGTTCGAACAACGCGATGGCGATCCAGATCGGCACCGCCGACGACAAGTACTTCCACGTTGACCACAAGCTCGCCGCCGAGGACGGCACCGATTGGAAGACCGTCGAGATCGACCTCGTCGACAACCCGTCGCTGACGCAGACCTGGCCGGAGGGCGCCAACAAGGGCAAGACGATGACCGCCGACGACCTTGCGGCGATCAAGGAGGTCGTCATCGCCGGCAACACCTGGAACAACGACGATCCGGCCGTCAACTTCGCCGTCGACGACCTCAAGGTCGTCCCCTCCGACGCCACCGCCGACCCGAAGCCGGAGACGAAGCCGGAGACGAAGCCGGAGGAGCCCGCCGAGCCGACCGAACCGGAGGAGACGCCGGACTATTCGGCCGACATCGCCGCCGGCGACCCGGCCAGTTGCCCGATCGACTTCGCCGCCATCGACGAGCCGACCGAGCCGACCGAGCCGACAACCCCGGATAAGCCGTCGACTGGGGACAAGCCGTCGACCGCAGAACCGTCGACCGATACGGACGCCGCGCAGCGGACGGACGACGACGAGTCGACGCAGCAGACGGCGAACACCGGCTCGTCGATCGCCGCCGTCGTCATCGCCGCAACGATTGCCGTCGTCGTAGCCGTGGTCGCGCTCGTCGTGGCACGTCGCCGCGCCGAATAATCGACAGCGCAACGATCGGCACCATAATCGGCATGGCACCGGAAGACGGCGGACGATGATGGTCATCCGCCGTCTTCCGGTCTGCTGTGCCGGCGGCCGCATAGGTCGGGCATTGTTGCGCGCAGCGCGGAACGTCGGCGGCGATTGCCCGCATTCGGACATGTCCCGGTAATCAAGTCGTTTACTATGGCAATATGTGGTCGTCACTGTGCCGATTGCCGTCCTTTCCGGCGACGTGAAGCGGCGGAACGGTGACGGATGGCCGCTTCGCCCGTCGAAACACTGAAAAAGGAGACAGCATCATGTTGGACGGATTCAAGAAATTCATTGCGCGCGGCAATATGATCGACATGGCGGTCGGCGTCGTCATGGGCGCCGCCGTCACCAGTGTCGTCAATGCGATCGTCGACAGCATCATCAATCCGCTCGTCGCGGCGATTTTCGGCAAGCCGGACCTGAGCAAGACCTGGAACTGGACGATCACCAACTGGGCCGGCCAGAATTCGGTCATCTCCTTCGGCTCCGTGCTCAACGCGCTGCTCAACTTCCTGATCATCGCCGTCGCCGTCTACTTCTGCATCATCGTGCCGATCAACAAGCTGCGCGACATGAGCGAGAAGGCGATGGCCAAGGTCAAGGGCGAGAAGGACGAGGACGTCGCCGCCGGGGAACCGGAGCTGAGCCCCGAGGAACAGACCGTCGTCCTGCTGCAGGAGATCCGCGACTCGCTCGCCGCACAGCAGAACGGCACCGCCACGGCGACTCCGGCATCCAAATAAGTAATCAGGCCGCATTCCTCCACAGGTCGCATTCCGTGACCGCATCACATGAGCAGACGCCCGATACACGGGCGCCTGCTCATTGTCATATCGGGCGCAAACAATCAGCGGCCGCCGAACGAGCCGCCGCCGGCGCCGCCTCCGCCACCGCCAAAGCCGCTGCCCGACGATGAGCCGCCGCCGGACGCCGCCGACATCATTGACGAAAAATTGGAACCCATCTGCGAGCCGAAATCGAAGAACGACGCGCCGCCGACGCTCGCGCCGCCATCGTTCGTGAACACTGAACCGGTTCCGCTCGCCGCGCACATCGACCAATACAGCACCGGCGTCGCGTCGGCGTGCGCGTCGAGCCAGGCGGCGTCCTGCAGTTCGGCGGCGGCGCTCGCGAACTGCGCGACGACGTCCTTCGAGATGCCGAAGGCCGTCGCGTAGACCAGATATTCGCCCCACAGCGTCACGTCGAGCATCGTACGGTCCTGGAAATGGTTGAAGTCGAGCAGATAACGCGCCAGACCCTCCACCTGGCCGGCGATCTGCGCGCCCTGCGGATCGAGCGTGTACTTCGGCGCGCGGATCAGCGGGAACAGCGTCAACGCCAACGCGGTGCAGGCGACGATGCCGGTGAGCACGAACTCGCCGACGCCGAAGCACAGCAGGATGCAGACGAACAGCAGCGCCGCGATGGCGCCGAAGTCCCACCAATGCAGCGCGCGGTCGGACACCCGCACGACATGCGCATGCTGCAGCTCGCCGCGGCAGGTCTGCGTGAACTGCCGGAAACGTTTGCTCGCCTGCTTCCATTTACGCACCGTCTTGTTCATCTGCTTCGTGTCGAAGACGTTGGATCCGGTGCGCTCGCCAATCTCCAGCAGGATGTCGAGCAGCGTGCGTTCGGATGCGCACAGTCGCGTCGTGGCGGGGTCGCGTTGGTCGAAGGCGGCGGGCAACAGCACGAAGGTGCACTGCTTCATCGCCTTGCGGCACGGGTCGTCGTCGAGCATGTTGAGCCGCACCATCGCCATCGACGGCGTCGCCGACGTCAGGTCGATCGGCGGCTGCCCGTTCTCGCCGTCGTACAACTTGATCCTGCCGGGGAAGACGGCGACGATGCGCTTATTGACGAGTGCCATCAATGTGGCCGCCATCGCCGGCAACGTCGCCGCTTCGCCGTTGCCGTAGCCGACGACGATGTTGTACAGCCGCGCCGCGGCGCCCGGACTGAGCGCCGGCGCACCGCGCCAGTATTCGATCGGGCCACGGTAGCGGATGCCGCGCAGGATGCGCGCACACTGCAGATACGCCATGACGGTGCAGACGAGCCACAGCGCGGCGCCGACGCCGATGCCGACGAGCGTGAGCCGTGCGTCGCGCGTGCGCCTGCCGTCCCAGTCGATGCGCGTCTGCCGTTCGGCGGCGATCGTCGCGTCCTTCGTCGATGTGTCCGCCATGCGCATGACATACGGCGTGACATCGTTCGCCGTCATGCTCAGATAGTCGACGTACATGCGCGAACGGACGTCGGTCGCGCGGAATTCGAAGCCGTCGTCGATGCGGTGGATCGACGAGTCGGGACCTTCGAAATGCAGCCACGCCCACGAATCGCCGTCGTCGAGCGGCTGCGGATAGTGCACGCGCGAGGTGAGCGTGCCGATCGGCACCGCATTGTCCTTCGAGACGGGCTCCCACTGGAACTTCGTGACGTCGTCGTAGGAGGTCGCGACGTTGTCGAAGGTCATCTCGACGCGGAAGCGCATGCTCGACGCATGTTTCGTCTCCGGGATGTTCCAGCCGATCTCCACCGTCTGCTTGTGCGGGTCGGCCACGTTGTCGGTCGGTGCGATCGACGTGTATTCGGTCAGCGGCGACTGCTTCGACTTCGGCTTCTCGACGTTCGCGATGTACCAGGTGCCGGCGTGCTCGCTGTTCCAGCCGTGCGCGCGACGCACGTCCCTCGGCTGCACGATGT
Source organism: Bifidobacterium choerinum (assembly GCF_002761235.1). NCBI lineage: Bacteria > Bacillati > Actinomycetota > Actinomycetes > Bifidobacteriales > Bifidobacteriaceae > Bifidobacterium > Bifidobacterium choerinum. The sequence goes on from NZ_CP018044.1 coordinate 664,259, forward strand.
CGCCCTACGCGTAGATGTCGCCGGTGTCGAGCTGCTCCACCGAGATGCCGCTGATGCCGGTCAGCTGGTTGGAATCGAGCGTGTAGCGTTGGTAGATCTGGCGCCACGGCTGTCGTTTCTTCTGCTTGTCGAGCTTGACGTCGACCGTCTCGACGATATGCAGGCTGCCGTCATCCTCCACGGTCACGTCATAGTCGAGCGAACGATAGGTCATGCGCGCGTCGCGGCCGCTGTTCGCGATGCCGGCGAGGATGATCGTGCCGGCGAATCCGAAGAGGAGTGCGGTGAGGACCGTCGTGACGATGGCCAGCAGGAGATTGCGTTTGCATGATCGGGATGAACTGACTGTGCTAGTGCTCATGATGGTTGCCGGCGCCTTTCTTGGGTGCGCATGGCCGGCCGCTGCTTGTTCGGTGTGCGGTAAATAATGAAGATTGTGGCATAGGAGGGGAGCGGTGAGGGGCGGCGAGTCCATCTCCTGAGAATTTCGCGCCGGCTGGAGCGGGATGCGAGCGGGGTGCGGGTGGGATGCGGATGGATTCGTCGACGGTGCCGATGGGTCGGGACGGAAATGGGGCTGTTTGCGTCCCGGGTTGTCGGTGGCGTCGATGGGTCGGGACGTAGCGGGTGGGTTCGTCGTGCTGGTCGATGGGTCGGGACGGGAATAGGGCTGTTTGCGTCCGGGTTCGTCGGCGGTGCCGATGGATTGGGACGGAGACGGAATCTGCAGATGGGACGGTAGGCGTTTGGCGAAATGGCACGGCGGTATATTTGGCGGAAAGGAACGGTGGCCGTCGCCGCGGTGAGGTGACGGCGAACAGAGGCAGAGGGGGAAGCGGATGGCGGATGGAACATGGCAATCATGTCCGAATTGCGGGATGAACGTCTCAGAGGATGCGGCGGTTTGTCCGAACTGCGGCATGCCGCTTGATGCTGCGCCGGTGCCGGATCGGACACGGGTCGCGACGGGCATGACGTCCGCCATGGATGAGACGGCGACCTTCGTGTCATCGGTGCCTCCTGCACCGTCCGCTCCATCTGTGCCATCGGCGCCGCCGGTCGTGGACGTGCCGACGCCGGTGCCGCAGTCCGAACCACCGCATGACGACCGCCAGGTGCATGGTCCAACACATGGTCACAAGAAGGCCATCATCATCACGGCGATTGTCGTGGCTGTCGTCATCGTCATCGGCGCAGTCGGCGGCTTCATCTGGAATCGGCGTCATCAATCGGAACTGGCGCAGGCGCGCGAATCCTGCACCGCCGCCGTGCAGGCACTCGAAGATCAGTACGAGGAGTCGCAGAAGGAAGTCGACGAAGCGCAACAACTGGAGACGTTGTCGGCCGATGATGTGGCCGATGAGGATACGCTCAAGGAACTCAAGGACGCAATCAATCGGTATCACCAGTTTTCTGGCGACAAAAGCGGCCTGACCTGTGCGGCGGATGCGCATAAGGATGTGCTCGACTATGTGACGCGGCAGGCGCGTTCGCGCGCCGCCACGCAGCGCGAGGATGCGCAGGCCGTCGGCAAGGCGGCCGAGGCGGTGCAATCGTCGCGCAAAGCGCAGCAGAAAGCCGATGCGAAAGCCGCCGAAGATGCGGCCGCCGAGGCGAAGCACAAGCAGGAGCAGCAGGAGGCCAAGGAGCAGGCGCGCAAGGCGCAGCGGACGAACGAAAATCAGGAATCAACGACTTCGTCGGCGCGCGCCGACGGCGAGAACATCGACGGCGATTGGCTGTCCTACCCGAAAAACGGCAAGCGGGAGTACATCAACGTGCGCTACGGATTCAGCGCGCAGATTCCCGAGGATTTCGCGATCGTGACGCCTGGACCGGATAACGGCGACGGTCAGACGTTCGTGGATAAGGATCTGGACATGCGCATCACCGTCAGCGCGATGCACAATGCTCTGGATACGACGCCGCAGCAGACGCTCGCGACGTACAAAAGGGAATATGACGTCAGCTACAGTCTGATCAAAGGCGACGTCATGGTCGCCACCTGGGCACAGGACGGCGACGTGCATTATGTGCGGGAGATCATCGGGGATAAGGCCATCAGCATGATTGAACTCATATATCCGGAAACCAACCATGCCTCATGCGACCCGATTCTGGAGGAGACGGCGCCGACATTGACGGCCCCGTATGCGCACGGCGGCGCGGACAGGTGATGTTGACGCCGTCGGTGTGCGGTTTGCGTCCGGGATTGTCGGGCTGGGCGATGGTTCAGGACGGGAACAGACGTCTTAGCGTCCGGATTCGCCGGCGGTGTCGACGGTTCGGGACGGAGACGGGCCTGTTTGCGTCCGGGGTTGTCGGTGGTCTCGACGGATCGGGACGGAGCTGAGGCAGTTTGCGTCCGGGGTTGTCGGTGGTCTCGACGGATCGGGACGGAGCGGGTGGGGTCATCGGGCTGGTCGATGAACCGAGACGGGAATGGGCCTGTTGGCGTCCGGATTCGTCGACGGTATCGACAGTTTGGGACGGAAATGAGGCTCTTCGCGTCCGGGGTTGTCGGCGACGTCGATGGTTTGGGACGGAAACGGGTCTGTTGGCGTCCGGATTCGTTGGGGCCGTCGACGGATCGGGACGGTGCTGGCGTGCAACACTCGTGCAATAGTGGCGCTCGCATGCCTGAAGAGGCGTGTATGTGGGTGAAGTCTGCGAAAGCCCGGAATCGCAGGCGTTGTTCAGCGCAATCTCAGCGCGATCGCATCCGCACATCCGCCCGTTTCTGAACAGCGCCAGAAAACAGAAAAACCGTCGAAAACCCAATGTTTTCAACGGTTACACGAGTGGAGCTACCCGGGTTCGAACCGGGGACCCTCTGCTTGCAAAGCAGATGCGCTACCAGCTGCGCTATAGCCCCGAACGGGGGAACACGTGAGAATGCTCCCCACGTGGGCCCGGGAGGACTTGAACCTCCGACCTCATCCTTATCAGGGATGCGCTCTAACCACCTGAGCTACGGGCCCGATTCGATTGCGCTAGACGCAACAGATAAAGAGAATACACTTCGGTGTGTACTTGCGCAAATTGAGCATCGTTCGGCGTGTCGTCGTTGCCGATGAGGCCGTTTTGCGCCGGATCATGGCCGTCTTGGGTCTGCTGTGTTGTCGTGCCGCGGTATCGTGCATTCCATATTCACGCGGGCGGTGGATAGAGATCGCGCAGACGATAGGCGTCGCGTCGACTTCTCGCGGACTGACGGCGTCGTCGTCTTCGTGAGGCGCGGGGTGCGCGGAAGGGCGCGGGATGCGCGGGGTGCGCGGAGGGGGCGCAAAAGACGCAAAAGACGCGAAAGACGTGGCAAAACGGTGCGGAAATCCGCCTCCATGACCTTCTCTGCAACCCACGCGCATTCGAACATATGTCCGAATGCGCGTTGATAATGCTCATATGTCTTTCCGTGGAATGCCCCGTGCCCGTTCGTTCCCCCGGCCGTCGCAGCGTGCGCTGATTTCGCGCGAGACGCTCAATGTCGACGGGCTGCAGGTGATGGTGCTGCGCAAAAACAACCGCAACATGTATCTGCGCATCAAGCCGCCGTACGGCGCCGTCGAAGTGACCGCGCCGGCGCGCATGCCCGAACAGACGATCGTCGATTTCGTGCGCGACCGCCGCGAGTGGATCGATGATGCGCTGCGCAAGATGGCGGCCGCACGCTCGCGCACCTTCGCGTCGGTGAACGTCGATCCGTCGGTGCCGTCGTCGTCGATCGCCGCCACCGAAGCCGAGGTCTCCGTCGCGCGTGAGGCGACCGGGGCAAGCGATGCCGATGCTGGTTTCACGTGGAACGAGCAGTATGTCGAGAAGGCGCGGCGCTCGATCGAACAGCAGATTCCCGCGCTGCTGGAGAAGTGGACGCCGATCATCGGCCGTTCTCCGTCGAAGATCACCGTGCGCGCGATGACGTCGCGTTGGGGCTCGTGCACGCCGAAGACGTCGCGAATCCGTCTGAATCTGCAACTCGGATTGATGGATCCGAAGTTCCTCGAATATGTGCTCGTCCATGAGCTGACGCATCTGTGGGAGCACGGCCACGGCGCCGCCTTCCAGGCGCGCATGAGCGACGCGCTGCCCGAATGGAAGGAGTTGCGCCGCGAACTCAATCGCTGCACGATCTTCGAAGTGCCGCAGATGCAGCGCTGACTCGCCGCCCGCCGCTACTGTCAGCGCGCGTGTTCGACGTCGACGCATTCCGCGGCGGCTTGCGCTTCGATGATCGCGCGCAGCCAGTCGGCGAGCCCGGGCTCGATGGCGTCGTAATGCGCGCGGAATCGCGGATCGGCGGTGTCGTTCACACTATCGGCCACGCTGTCATCACACTGTCATCACACTGTCATCACACTGTCACATCACTATCACATGATAGTGTGAATGACGGTGTGGATGACAGTGTGGCTGTGATGCGGTGTCGAGTCGCGGTCGTCTACGCACGGTCAGCTGAGGGCGTGAGGGGTTGCTCATGTGCCGCACAACGGCTGATAATACAGCCATTCGGCCATCGGTCGGCCGTGAGCATACGACATGAGCATACGAAAGGAATCCAGCGATGGAATCAGTCAACGAAGTGCGCATCGAGGAACATGACGGCAGCTTGCCCACCGTGCTGATGATCGTCGGCTCGCTGCGCAAGAAGTCGTTCAACAGGCAGCTCGCGCAGTTCGCCGCCGGCGAGCTCGCCGACCGCGCGAACGTGCGCACACTCGACTGGCGTGAGGTGCCGGTGTTCATTCAGGACGAGGAGTTCCCGACGCCGGAACCGGTCGCGTCGGTGCGCGCCGAGGTCGCCGAGGCCGACGCGATCTGGATTGTGACTCCCGAATACAACCATGGCATGCCGGGAGCGCTCAAGAATCTGTTCGATTGGCTGTCTCGGCCCGCGGAGGACGGCTCGCCGTCGCCGATCGTCGGCAAGATGATGACGATGAGCGGCGCCGCCGGCTCGAGCTGCGCGCGCGACTGCTTCTCGACGTGGCTGCCGGTGCTCAACGCGCTGAAGATGCGCATCGCCCCGGCGACGTTCACCGGCGTGGCGTTGAACCGCGAGATGTTCATCAGTGACAGGCTTGACCTTGACGACGCGGCGAAGGCCTCGATCCGCAACCAGGCCGACGCAGTGATCGCGTTGATCAATCAGGAATGATGTGACGACGTCGCCGCGTATCGGGGGAGTGCGAGCGCACATCGTGTACGCAGTCATCGTCGGTCGGCGGTGCGCAGAATGCGGCGGAACACAACAGAGAAAGGGCCGGGGCTGCGCTGTTCGCGGCCCCGACCCAACACCGAGAGAGAAGGAAAAAGGAGATGTTCAGTTATCTCGGTTCGCGTCTTCCGTGAGCCGATGGCTTTACGATACGAAGCGCGCCTTGAGAAAACGATGACGGAAGCTCAAAATTCACTGTTGATTCACATGGATTCCGGTGAAAGCGCGCGAATGTGCTCACGGCGGAGTGTGCACGCGCGTCTTACGCTCGGCAGCAGCGATATCGTGAAGCGGCTTGGCAGACCGCGCGTCATCGATATGACAATATGACGTAATCGTCAGGCGAACAGCAGACGCAGGCAGACACGGTCGAACATAGACAACAGAGGGAAGTGGCGGATGGCACAGACAATCGATATCACCGGTGCGCGCGTGCACAATCTCAAACGGGTGGACGTGCAGGTGCCGCTCGGCAAGATGGTCGCCGTCGCCGGCGTCTCCGGTTCGGGCAAATCGTCGCTTGCGCTCGGCGTGCTGTACGCGGAGGGGTCGCGGCGGTATCTCGAGGGGCTCTCCACGTACACGCGTCGGCGCATCGCGCAGAGCGGCGAGGCGAAGATCGACGCGATCGAGCATGTGCCGCCGGCGCTCGCGCTGCATCAGCGGCCGAGCGTTCCCGGCATCCGCAGCACCTTCGGCACGATGAGCGAGCTGCTCAACAGTCTGCGGCTGATGACGTCGCGACTGGGCAACTACAGCTGCCCGAACGGCCATGTGCTCAATCCGACGCCGAACGTCGCGCTCGAACGGCCGATCATCTGCCCGGTGTGCGGCGAACGGGTGCAGGCGCTCGGCGCCGAGGACCTCGCGTTCAACTCGGGCGGCGCATGCCCGACGTGTTCGGGCACCGGCATCGTGCGCACCGTCGACGAGTCGACATTGATCGCCGACCCGAATCTGACGATCGAACAGGGTGCGGTGGCGCCGTGGCGCTCGCTGATGTGGTCGATCATGGTCGACGTGTGCCGTGAGATGGGTGTGCGCACCGACGTCCCGTACAAGGACCTCACCGACCATGAGAAGGAGATCGTGCTGCACGGCCCCGCCGAGAAACGGCACATCCTGTACCACTCGAAGAAACTGAACCGCGCCGGCGAACTCGACTTCACGTATTTCAGCGCCGAGCGCACCGTGCTCAACGCGCTCGACAAGGCGAAGGACGCGAAGGCGCTCAAACGCGTCGAGCCGTTCATCAAGGAGGAGCCGTGCCCCGACTGCCACGGCACACGCCTCAACGAGCGCGCGCGTACACTGCCCGTCGACGGCAGGACGTTGCCCGAACAGTGCGCGATGCAGCTCGACGACCTCGCGGCGTGGGTGCGCACGGTGCCCGCGTCGATGCCGGACGACATGCGCGAGATGGCGCAGGCGATCGTCGACGAATTCACGCGCACCGCGCGTCGTCTGCTCGAACTCGGCCTCGGCTACCTGACGCTCGACCGTGCAGGATCCACACTATCGACCGGCGAGCGTCAGCGCATCCAGCTCGTGCGTGCCGTGCGCAGCGAACTGACCGGCGCGATGTACGTGCTCGACGAACCGTCGATCGGCCTGCATCCGGCGAACGTCGACGGTCTCATCGGCGTCATGCGTGATCTCAAGGAGCAGGGCAACACCGTCGTCGTCGTCGACCATGACGTGCGCGTGCTGCGCGACGTCGACTGGATCATCGAAATGGGACCCGGCGCCGGCGCGCACGGCGGCACCGTGATCGCGCAGGGCACCGTGGACGACGTCGAAGACGATCCGCATTCGCTGATCGGCCCGTTCCTCGCAAGCGAACGTGCACGCATCGTACGTCCGCAGACGGCCGCCGACGCGATGTTCGACGAAGGCGACATCGAAATCAGGACCTCGCCGCTGCACACCGTGCACGCGTTGGATGCGCACGTGCCGAAGCATCGTCTCACCGTCGTCACCGGTGTTTCGGGATCCGGGAAGACGACGCTCGTACTCGAAAGCCTCGTGCCGGCGCTCAGCGCGAAGATCGCCGACGAACAACTGCCCGAGCATGTGCGCACGCTCGACGCTCCGGGCATCGACCGCGTCACGATGATCGACGCGACGCCGATCGGCGCCAACGTGCGCTCGACCGTCGCCACCTACAGCGGCGTCCTCGACGACCTGCGGCGGCTGTACGCGCGCACCGACGAAGCGAAGACGCGCGGACTGAAGGCGGGCGCGTTCTCGTACAACACCGGCTCGCTGCGCTGCCCGACCTGCGACGGCACCGGACAGATCACGCTCGACGTGCAGTTCCTGCCCGACGTGGACATCGACTGTCCCGACTGCCACGGCACCCGCTACGGCGACCAGGCGGGCGAGATCACATGGACGCCGAAGGACGGAGGCACGCCGGTGTCGCTGCCGGACGCGCTCGCGATGACGGTCGACGAGGCGATGGACACGTTCGCCGACCAGAAGCGCATCCATGCGAAACTGGCGACGCTGCACGAACTCGGCATCGGCTATCTGACTTTAGGTGAAAGCACGCCGGCGCTGTCCGGCGGCGAGGCGCAGCGGCTCAAGCTCGCGAGCGAAATGGGACGCGCGCAGGAAGGTACGTTGTTCGTCTTCGACGAGCCGACGATCGGTCTGCATCCACTCGACGTGCGCACATTGATCAGTGTCTTCCAGAAACTCATCGACCACGGCGCGAGCGTGCTCGTGATCGAACACGACCTCGACATGATCGCGAACGCCGACTGGATCATCGACATGGGTCCCGGCGGCGGCGAAAACGGAGGCGAGATCGTGGCCGTCGGCACGCCGACGCAGGTCGCCGCGAATCCGCTCAGCGCGACCGGCAAGTATCTGGCGCCGTGCGTCGGCGTGACGCGGAGGTGAAGGCTGTGTGTGTGGGCGCGGTGTGTGTGGGCGGTGTGTGGGTCGGTTGTGATCGGAGTGGGTGCGGGTCGCCCCAACACGTTCGCTAAGGTGACTAGTTGCGACTGGATTGGGTGCGGTCTGCACCAGTCTCGTTCGCTTAGCGTGCCGATAGTGATCGGACCGGGTGCGGTTTGCACCTGCCTCGTTTGCTTAGCCGTGGCGCCGGCCGGCGCCGGCCGACCCGCAATCACTGCCGTCCTTTTCGCTACGCTTCGTGGCAGCGTCGACGGCCGCTGAGATGAACGCATCGCCTCGCCCCCGCCGCTTCTATGCTGAAGGGACACCGTGCGACGAAGGAGTGAGAAAGGCGGCGACATGGGTTTTTCGCAGCGGCATCCGTATCTGTTCTGGCAGCTCGTCGGCTGGGTCTGTTGCTCGTCGACTTCCTGTTCGTCGTCATCGCGGTGTTCAACGATTTTGGCGAATGGTGCTATCCGATCATCGTGTTCACATTCATCGCCGTGTTGTTCGCGATCATCGGCTCCCCGTTCTTCATCTATTTCTCGCGCAGAACGAAGGACTCGCGCACCCGCTCATCCGCTGAGGAACGCGTGATTCGCAACGACATCACGTCGATCGTCATGCTGCGGAGGAAGCCGCTCGCCACGCTTGTGTGCATGGCTGCGATCGCATTGGTGATAGGCCTGGCGTATGTGACCTATGTGCTCGGCGAATACGGGCATATCCTATTGGGCTTCGTGTCGATGGTGTTCATGATCGTCATCCCGTTCGTTGTGGGAGAGCAGTATCTCGCGTTCGTCAGAAAACGATTCATCGTCGTCAAGAACGCCGCGTTGTATGTGGACGTGAACGATGTCTACTACCCGTCCGACTTGCGGTCGAAGCGCATGCCGATTCTGCCATTGCCGACCGAACCTTCCGACGCAATGCTCGATTTCCTCTACAACTGGCTGCGCCGATATCTGACAGGCGACCGGCTCACGCTCATCAGTTGCACGTATGCCGATCTGTACGGCGTCGGCATCGTGATCGTCGATGACGGCACGGCGGATGGTTTGGAGTTGAACGGCCCGTTGATCGCGATTCCTGAATATCAGCTCGATTTGAGCGGTGCCAACCGTGCGCAGTTCGACAAGGAATGCAAGGCGCTTGGCGCGTTCGGTTTGCCGGCGCAATCCCAAACCGCGGGCATCTGCATCGAGGGCCTTGCATGACGCGGCATGGCGGGATCAGGATTCGCTGCTACTGACGGCGCAGGCGAATTCCTGCATCATACAATGATGCAACGGTTGAAAAATCAGGTGTTCCGGCGCGGGCTGGACGCCTCTGACGGAAGGACATCATACTGTGAAGACAGCTATCTTTGAGTCGGCGCGTCATATGGCCGTCGAGGAGGCGCCGATGCCTGCGATCGAGCAGCCGGATGACGCGATCATCCGCGTCGTGCGCGCCTGTGTATGCGGTTCCGACCTGTGGCCGTTCCGCGGCATCAACCAGACCGAGGAGCATTCGGCGAACTCGGGTCATGAGGCCATCGGCATCGTCGAGGAGGTCGGCGACGCCATCACGTCGGTCAAGCCCGGCGATTTCGTCATCGCGCCGTTCACGCATGGCTGCGGCCGGTGCCGCGCCTGCCGCGCCGGCTTCGACGGCTCCTGCATGGCGCATCCGGACAATTTCTCGATGGGTGCGCAGGGTCAGTACATCCGTTTCCAGCATGCGCAGTGGGCGCTCGTCAAGGTTCCGGGACAGCCGGAGGACTACAGCGAAGGCATGCTCAAGAGCCTGCTCACGTTGTCCGATGTGATGGCGACCGGCTACCATGCCGCCCGCACCGCGCAGGTCAAGCCCGGTGACACCGTCATCGTGCTCGGCGATGGCGCCGTCGGTCTGTGCGGCATCATCGCCGCGAAGATGATGGGCGCCAAGCGCATCATCTCGACGAGCCGTCACGACGACCGCCGCGCGCTCGCGCAGGAGTTCGGCGCGACCGACAACGTCGCCGAACGTGGCGACGAAGGCGTCGCGAAGCTGCTGGAGATCAGCGACGGCAGCGCCGACGCCGTCCTCGAATGCGTCGGCACCGACGCCTCGTTCCAGGAGGCCGTGTCGGTCGCGCGTCCGGGCGCGTTGATCGGTCGCGTCGGCCTGCCGCACGGTCAGCAGATCAGCGGCGAGGGTACGTTCTACCAGAACGTCGGCGTCTACGGCGGCCCCGCGTCGGTCACCACCTACGACAAGTCGGTGCTGCTCGACGCCGTGCTCAACGCGGACATCAACCCGGGCAGCGTGTTCACTTCCGAGTTCCATCTCGACGACATCCAAGCCGCCTACGAGGCGATGGATCAGCGCAAGACGATCAAGTCGTATCTGGTCCTCGACTGACGGTTGGATGGCCGGCGCCCGGAACCGTGCGCGCCGCCACAAGCGTCGTGCGTTGCCGCGTTGTGCGGTATCGCGCATCGCTGATGCGGCATGAGCGTCGTGCGTTGCCGCAAAGTGTGGGGGTGCGCGACGCTGACGGAACGTTAACGTCGTGCGATGCCGTTTTTGTGCGGCCGCACGACGCTGGTGGGACGTATGCGTCGTACGGTGCCACGATGTGTGACAACGCGCGACGCTAACGCGGCACAGGCGTCGTGCGGTACCGCAGTGTGTGTGGACGCGCGTCGGTATTGCGTCGCGAGCGTCGTGCGATGCCGGGAAGTGTGCGATCGCACGACGGAATGGAAGATGTTGGCGTCGTGCGGTGCCGCGATCTGCGCGATCGCGCGACGGAGGCTGGTGGCGGTTGTGTATGGCGTAGCGGCTGTGCGCTACATGAAACATTCCATTGCGGCGATTGCGGTCAGTTTGTTGTCGTCGATGACGTCGCGGCCGTAGGCGTCGAGGAAACGGTTGCAGTAGGCGTCGGTATGTAGGTTGAACCAGAAGGTCCACGCACCCCAGAACACGTCGATGTGACGGTCGGAGAGACCGGCGTGGTCGAGGTCGATGAAACCCGAGAAACGCCAGTCGTCGAGAATGATGTTCGGTAGGCAGTAGTCGCCGTGGAGGAGTGCGTTGGTGTGTAGCGAACTCGCGGCTTCGGCGGCGATGCGATGTGCGTCGTCGGCGGTGATTGTTGGGAAAAACTGCGCGTCGAAATGGCCGGATCTCCATCCGCGCTCGACGTTCTCGAGATACCGCGTGCGCACGTCGGGGATGTCGAGTTCGACGATACGCTCATGTTGCACGTGGAACAACTCGTGCAGCGCGCGCAGGCGGCCGGCGAGCAGATCGCACAACCGTTCCGGTTCCGCAAGATAGCGTGCGTTTGTGCAGTCGTCGCCGATGACCGCGCGCGTGACAAGCCAGTCAGCGCTCGCGTCGTCTCCGAACAGATATTCGACGACTTCAGGGCCGAGACCAAGTTCGTGGAACGCGGCGTCCATATGCGTTTCGTGGGCGAGCGAACCGGCTGCCGCAGTCTTCACGAACAGTGCGTCGGCGTTGGCGTCCGCGTCCTCTGTGCTGAGTGCGTAGACGCGCGCTTCGGGCGAACTACTCGTGTCGTGGATCGCGTACCCGCGCGCGAGACTGCGTATGCTCGGTGGCGCGTCGGGAATCGTCGGGATTGGTGTGCGGTGCATGGTGCGGCTCCTCGTGTGCGTCGTGCGATGGTACCAGCATAGAAGAAGAGCACTGATGGATTCAGGTGTCGCGCAGTGCTGCAAAGTGCGCGGTTGCGCGTCGCTGAGGGCGCGTTAGTGTCGCGCGGTGCTGCAGTGCGCGCGGTCGCGCGACGTTGGAGGGGTCGGTTGCGTCGCGCGATGCCGCGAACTGTGCGGTCGCGCGACGGCTGCTCGCGCAGTGTAAGAATACGGGTGCGGCGCTCGCGGTGTGCCCACAATGCAAGAGTGCGTTCAAGAGTGCATGATGGACAGGGGTGGTCATGACGGGCAACGAAGACGTGGCGCGTGCGGAAGATACGGAAGATACCGAAGTGGTCTGCCCATACTGCGGTTCGCGGAATATTGCGGACATCCTGTGCGGTATGCCCGCGTTCGACGCGGAACTGCGGCGCAAGCTTGATGAAGGCAAAGTGGCGCTGGGCAGTTGTGCGATCGAGTTCGACCGTCCCATGCCGAGTCATCACTGCAACGATTGCGGCGAAGAGTTCTGACGTGTACGGAAGACGTCGATTGATCGACCATCCTGCGTTTCCCACTGTGCCCAGCCGTTGCAGGAATGACCGGTCGCGAACGCTGCGGCTTGTGACGGCGAACTGAAGTGCGCGTTCGCGCGCACGGTGCCGTCAGCGGCAACGTTGGCGCGCCGCAGTTCGCGTGCGTGGTCGCCTACGCTGTCGCTGTCATGTTCGGCCACTTGCTGCCCCGCGCGTATTGTGAGCGTACCATCCTCGACGACCATCTCCACATGCAACGGCGGTCGTTTTCTGTTGAGATAATAGATACCGTCGGGAATGCATTGGATGTCTGTATTCTCCTGATGGTTTTTCGCGGCGTCATCGAAGACTTTGCTCTTGGATTCAGTGCTCGACTTCGGATAGATTTGACGACCTTCGAATGACGAGAGCAGTTCGATTGCGAGATTGATGTCGAGTGCGAACAGTTCGGATCCGGGGACGCGCGCCTTCGAGAAGATATCGTCGAGCATACGTTCCTTCTCGTCGTAATCCTCGACTTCGATCGCGAACCTGCGCCGCAACCCTGTCACGTTGCGGTACCCGTTGTGCTCAAGCTCGTACATGCGACTGTCGAAACGATCCGTCGTCGTCTTGCCGATCTTGATCAATCCAGACACGACCGTCGACATCACGTAGAGTACGCCTGCGGACATGGGAGGCTCCTTTGGGGTGGAAGGTGTGGTGACGGAGGTTCCGAAAGAACTGTCTTCGGAACCTCCGCACGTTTTCACCGGGCAGTTGGTTGCATGATCTATTGTGGCAGTCTCAATGAACGATTCAATCCGCGGTCACGATGTCTACAATTTCATTGAGAGCAGCGTCAATCTGTAAAGTGGATGGCAGAACAAAATGTTCACGTTTTGCTGTGATCTCCTCGAATCGTGGCTGGAGGAAATCTCGAATGGTTTGTTCCTGCTGCTCAGATTTCACAACCTCCATGATGAGATTCTTCATATCCTCGGAAGATGTTTGATTGAGCCCCTCAATCAGCTCATCGATCTCAGATCCGCTCAGTAGGTATTCGGAACAGAGACAGCTAATCATGGCATTGAAGAAACGGCCGATGCGGACGGCGTCGTCTTCATAGAAGATATCGGCAGCTCCTTTAATGGCCATGGATCCCACAACTCCACCGACCATGCCGCCTGCGAATCCGATCACGGTCCCGACTCCTGGGGTGACAGCGGTTCCAGCAGCGGACGCTACTTTGGCTGCAGCGATGCCGGCGCCCACTGAGCCTGCGGCCGCTCCCAACATGGAACTCGCTAACATCACCATGTTCTTGGTGTATTGTGCGGTGGAGATCTTCTTGTCAGCCATGCGCATCGTATCGGGGATGGAAAACACTGCGAATGAGATCGCAGAGGTAATAACATTGTTGCGCATGATCTTAGCCAAATGTTTGGAGGCGGCTGCGCCATGAATGGCTTGTTTGCCTGTCAACGCACGGATGCCGTTCACAATCGTCGCCGAACCTCGATATCCGATGATATTCGCAGTGAGATGCTGTGTAGGAGTTATGAGTACGTGTGACAAGCCGGTACGCGCCAGTTGGTTGGTGAGCATGTGTTGGATGAACGTCAGCCCGAATACTTCCGCTCCTGCTACAACACCGGCTTGGATGGATGCGTTGATATCTCGCTTCTCTCGATACGCGCTATACGCGGCTGAGAGGAAAGAGATGCCAAACGCGCATGTGCATACCACGATTCCCGTTGCTGCATCGTAGGCAAGCGATTCGATTGTGCCCGGCTTGGTGAGATTTACTGCTTGTTGATAGGTGAGACGTCCTTTTCTGACAATGTTCTGTGCCTCTTTCGGGTCGGTCACACCAGGTACTTTTCCATCGGCAATTTTTTTCTCGAATTTATGCAGAATGGTTTCATATTGATCTTTGGGAACTTCGAGTTGCATCGGGCTTCCGTCGGCCATGTAGCGGTACATGTGGCTCTGTGGGTCGAAGGCCGCATCTATGGAACCTTGGGCGGTCTTATAATACTTGGTTTGAATACGCATGCCATCCACGACACGATCCGCACCGTTCTTCGCGTTGTCCCTACCGGTGATCACGGCATCCAGACCGTGCAACCGGTCGAGTTTATTGATTGCTTCTTCGGCCATCTCGCCATGACCGGCGACATGGGCATGATTCTGCGCAAGCACGGCTTCTTCGGACAGGATTGTATTGGCTGCCATGTTTATGCTGGCATTGGTACCTTGTGAAGGACCAGTGGCATGAGCTGTGTCCACCACCTCGGTGGTGCCGTACTGTTCTTCTGCTTCGAGAAGCCGTGTTTCAACGGGTTCTTCTTCCGGGGCAAGCCTCTGGCATGTTTCGATGAAGGTTCCTCGGCATTCGGGATTGACTTTCCACGCCATATTCTCGTCTGAGTTGGCAATGAACCATGTGGGATCAAAGGAGTCCCATTTCACATAAATCAGTTTTGACTTTTCCGCATCTTCTCCGGAAGGCATGATTGATTCGTCTGTTTTAATGAAGATTCCCTGATCTGTAGAGACAATGCCACTTGGACGTAAATCGAATTCAGCATCCATCCACAGGATCTGCTGTTCGCGTGGGATGGGGAACAGTGTCTTTGCTTTGTCGCATATTTTGTAATTCAGGTCAACAGGTGATGGGCCGAGGGCTTGCAAAACCGTTTGTGCTGTGGTTTCCTGAAGTGATTCCTTAGCAACCTCAGCGCTATGTATGCGCTCGTCCTCTTTCTGCTGTGCTTGCGGGTCTTTGCGTATTTGTGCTGCGTCGATGGCCGAGGAAACCGAAACGGAAGCCTGTGAGATATGCTCTGCAGACCAATGAGCGGCATCGCTCATGGAATCTCCCAGCTGTGACGCTTTCTGCCCGACGTTCTTCCCGAAATCACTCTCCGCGATCGCTTTCGCATTGTGTTGGACTTTCTCGGTCACTGAGGTAGCTGTATGGGTGACTTTTTGCCCGATGTGGGTTTTAGAGGCTTGTTCAAGCGCTTCCGACCCCTTGGCGGCGAGCTGTTCGGTTACTGGTTTGAGTTTTTCTCCGGCCGCTTTGGCTTGCTCTGCCGCCTTTACTGCGGCTTTCTGTGCGCTTTCGCCGAGTTTCTTGAACAATCCCATATCTGCCCTTCCTCGCGTATCTTCGACTCTATGGTAATGCATCTTGGTGCGCATTACTAAGAACAACAAAATCGAACTGCGTTATTGAGTATGGTGCAGGTTTTGAATTCTTCGAAAATCTCCCATTCCACAATTGCAAGGGAGTATCTCAAGACTGATTTTGTGAAAACCTTGGACTGCTACATGTAATAAGACTTATGGGAATGTGAGTGATTTACATGCATGCAAGATATGACCTAAATTCGTGACCTAAATCATTGGGGTGAATGTCTGATTTAATACATTTTATTTTTCCAATGTCTTGGTATAGTCGTAGTACATCATCTTTCCATTCGAGTCGGCAGACAGGGCATCGTAACGTTTCTTCGGATTCCCCACTGGGATTGAACAATTCCAATACGGAGACACTATTATTTGGTTCTCCTGTCCAATAAGTGGCTATAGCTTCGGTTCGCTTGATTAGGAAAGCGTGATTGTGGCATTTCGGGCAGATGGCTATATCTACGAAGACTGAGATGTGGGGATACTGTTTGCGCTGCATGAGTTTAGTGTAACTGCGAGCAATTCTACGTATTTGCTTGCGATATGTGTTATGGCTGACGGTTACTGATTTGTCAAAAGCTGCGCTAAGGTAGTGTTCAAGAAGTTCTGTTAACGCAGAGCTGTCTCGAGAATATGTGCCTGTAAAGTATTGATGTTCCATACTGTTGTCTCCGTATACAGCGTCAACGTACTGGCAAAGGTATGAGAATGCGGTAGCGGGGCGGATTGATTGTGTATGCATGTAGTGTCGATGTAAAACGTCATTTCTCTCGTCAATTAGTAATTTTGCATAATGCCTGATCGAATTAAGTGTTTCTCCAAGATTGTCGTTTTTAAAATGTTCCTTTTCGATATCTATGTATTTTTTGAGCATCTCTGCAGCGCCGCACATTTGCAGTGATACGAGGGCGTTGATATCGACTTTGTTCACATCGTTGTCCTGTAATGCGGATAACGCAATGCTTTCCCGGTTTCTTGTCCTTAAGGATTTAGAGGGCACTGCGTCAGAAGGGTTATGCTCTATCACTTTCCCTGTAATGAACATCTCTGCGCACATGGCGGCATGTGTGCATGTCTCATACCCGTCTTCATCGTATTCGCGTAGATTGGGATTCTGCAGCAATTTCACTCGCTGAGCGTGGTAGCTGGCCGCTTCGTAGAAGTGAGCGGCATATAGTTCTTTTAAAGTTGTCATAAGTTGGGTTTAACCGCCTTGCTCACTGATTCCCTCATCGTCTATCGTATGCGTTGCTTTCCGCAACAAAGATCTACTTGAACCGAGACTGTGGCTTGTACTCAAAATCGGGGTATTCTGCTGTGATTTGCTTGAAGTGCGCGGTGGCGCAATCGATCTTTGCCCGTTCTGGGTCACGTGTGTTGGTTTGGCCTTTCTGCCCACCTTTGGTTTCGACTACAAGATAGAGCCTCTTCGTGCCGTCGTCCTCTTCGCGGACATATGCCCAATCGGGATTGTATGGTCCGAAAGGTGTGTCGATGGTGAAGGTCGGCGGCAGCTTGGTGCAGACCAGAATTTGTTCCACTTTATCCAACTCAAGGGCATACGGTTTTTCAATGGTGGTTGAATCGTATACCACATAGTCATAAAGCCACTTCTGTATATGGCTGGGCTGGAATGCGTTCTGTTCCAGATACCCTTTTCGGTTATGGGGGATGAGGATCTGTTCGGTATACCATTCATCTTCAGGCAGCAGGGTATAGGAGATTCCCTCAGCCAACACGTTGGTCTTGGCCACGGAAATGGCATACGCCACTTGTGTGATGAATGCGCTGGGGTCAATCGGGTACTCATCCAAACGCCCACTGTCTTCCAGGATGCGCTTCAACGATGCGCGAGTCAGTCCAACAATGTCCTGCAATGCGCTGATTGGATCGGGCAGTTTGTACTGCAGGGAGTCACTCATGTTCATCAATGACTCACGCTCGTCGTCAGTAGATACGCCTGCCATGTCGATGTTCAAATCAGCTCGCACACTTCGCACCTTGGGAGGCGTGATTTCCTCCATACGCTGTATCCATTCCACCGATTCAGCGATCAGTTTTTCCTCATCGACGTTGAGGCGATACGTACTGCGTTGGCGGATCCTTTGCCATAGTTCTTGGAACGCGTCACTGTACAGCGCTTCATCACGAATCTCGATGGTCACTTCTTCTTGTTTGTTCTTGATGGTGAGATTCGCCGCACGCTGCAGGATGATCTCTTCAATGCCTTGGCGGACCGCTTCGAACTCTTCGGGGAGCTCGAGTGTGTGCTGTTCGACACGCTGTTTGAGTTCCGGCAGAACCTTGCCCTGCTTGTTGATGAGCTTATTGGATTCCAAATATTTGTAGAGTGCGCGCGATTTCTCAAACCCGAGAGGCTGGGGTACGGCAGCTGCACCTTGTGCCATGTCGAGATTGGTGAAGGATTCTGGGGCAAGGGCGCCAAACCGGTAGCCTGCTTTGGTGAATTCCTTCTGCAATCCGTTGGCGAAGTCGATATACGATTCGTTGGCGATTACGGTGAGCGTATTGGCTTCGGGGTCGTGAAGGCGCACACCATCCTGATTGACGCACAGACGCAGACCACGTCCGATTTTCTGTCGCTTGGTCATCGTGTCCCTGGTCTCGACCAATGTGCAGATCTGGAACACGTTGGGATTGTCCCAGCCTTCCTTGAGCGCGGAATGGCTGAAGATGAACGAATAAAGCGTGCTCGGATTCGATTCATCCGGCAACGACAACAACGTTTCCTTGTCGCGCATGATCAGTTCGAAGGTGTCGGTATCCGCTTCCGTACCTGCCGAGCCGCTGGAGTTCTTGAAGCGCTTGGTCTTGCGGTCCTGGGCGAAGTAACCGGTGCGTACCGTTTTTGGATCCTCCGGGATCGTAATGCCGCTTTTCGCAAAGCGGCGCTTCCATCTCTCGCTTGCGATGAGCTTGCGATACTCTTCGTCGAACATCCTCGCGTACTCGCCGTTTTCGACCATGGTTTCGCCACTATCGCCGGCGTCAAGGTATTCGCGGTATTTCGCCACCTCGTCGATGAAGAACAGCGAGAGCACCTTCACGCCTTGGGGCTGCATCTCTACTTGCTTCTGGAAATGGTTTTCGATGGTCCGCCGAATCTGGGCACGCTTGACAAGCGTCACAGAGACGTCGCCTTTGACCTGCCCCACCTCGAAATACTCGTCATTCGAGAACGTGACGGATTCGAAGCCCTCTTCTGCGTCGATGTTGCTCACGATCCACCCATCGCGGTAATCCGGGTTTTCTTTGCTGGCCTCATACAGGTCGGTTCCGGTCTTCACGGTGACGGTTTTGCGTTTTTGGCTGCCGTCTTTTTGGAGCACGTCAATGGTCATCTTCGCCGAATATGAAGGTTCGGATTTCACGCTGTCCAACTTCACATAGGCGCCGTTGAGGTTTTCCTCCGCCAGAACCGAGTCGACGCAGATGCCCTTGACCAGATGCTGCTGGAACGCGTCCACCGGCGTGAGCTCGTAGATCTTGTTGTAGGACTCCTTGAGCGTGGCCGAATACCGCAGCACGAACAACGGATTCAACGATTCGATGGCCTTCTTGGCTTTGGTGGTGTTGTCTACGCTTTGCGGCTCGTCGATGATGACGATCGGATTGCACTCCGCCACCATTTCACGAGGGGAGCGGCCGCCGGCGAGCTTTTCGCTCACACGATGGAATATATTGGATTTGTCTTCGTCTCCATCCGATTCAAACGCCTTGTTGAAGGCGCCGATATTGATGATCATCACCTCAATCGATGCCGATGTGGCGAAACTGGACACGTTGCCCATGTTTTTCGCGTCATACACGAAGTAATCAAGAGGTTGGCTGTCATACAGGTCCTTGAAATGCTTACGGGTTGTCTCGAAGGTCTTCCGAACTCCCTCCCTGATGGCGACTGAGGGCACGACAATGATGAACTTCGTCAGACCGTAGCGCTTGTTCAGTTCGTAGATCGTGCGAATGTACACATAGGTCTTGCCGGTGCCGGTCTCCATCTCAATCGAGAAATCACGCAACCGGCCGTCTGTGCGGACTTCCGTCGGCGGCAGATTGTTGGCGGCTTGCACGGCATGCAGATTGTGCAGCAGGTCGAGGTCGGAGATGCGCACATGGTTCGCATACCCGATTGTCGGAGACTCATTCAGATTCAGCGCCCCCTGTTGGGCATTGGGCGTCAAACCGGGTACCGGCAGCTCAAGCTGCATGGCGTCATACACCGCCGAAGATGTTGCCTCCTCCACAGTGAAGCTGGAAGTGGAGAAGCGCTGGTCGCGGAACAGGTCAATCGTGGCGGCAATGGCATCGAGCTGATATTGCTGGTCATCGGAGTATTTGAGTGTCAGCGTCATATCACACCGTCCTCAATTCGATTTCCTGACCCTCGCTCGAGGCGCGGCGCAATGCATCGACGATGTTGAGCTTGAGATTGTTCTGCTCGCCGAACACATGATCGGGAATGAATACGCGTCGTGGCTTGTCGTCGGTATTCACGATGTGCTCAATCACTTCAACGGTCAGCCCGTCATTCATGCAGCAGACCAGTTCCCCCTCGGCGACGGAGAGGTATTCGTATCCGTTGCATTCCTTCGTCTCGACGGGTAGTGACAGGTCAAGTCCCCAACGCAGCATGACCTCGAACAGCAAATCATCATTCGTGCGGCCACGCTTGACGAGATCGATGTCGAGTTCTTGCCCTGGAGTATATTCATCCGACTTCAGATTGGAACTGTCGAGGGCAAAGACGCGGAAACCGGTATCAAGATATGCGGGCTCCGTCTCTTCCAGCGTTGGCTGGTTCGTGTCCACTTGCTCTTCCGTCAGATTCCGCGCTGCACGGCGGATACGCTCCTCGCCGATGTCGCACAACGTGCCGTAGCCACTCGTAGTCTCCTCGGGAATCTGCACAAGAATATAGCGGCGCTGACCATCATCCTTCTGATTCGCTTGCATGACGGCGTCAGCTGTAGTGGCCGATCCCGAGAAGAAATCCATAATAAGCGAGTTTTTGTCCGTCGTAATGTCGAGCATACGGCGAATCAATCGTGAAGGCTTTGGGGTGTCGAATGGCATCTTGCCCTCGAAAAGACGTTTGATTTCCTTTTTGGCCTCATCGGTATGTCCGGTTTCGGCATAGGGCCAGAAATTGGTGGGAAGACGTCCTCCAACGCTATCGAGATAGGTTTTACGGCGAATACCGCCTAAGCCATTTTTTGTAAAGTAAAACCTCGGCCACTGGCCTCTTTCGAGTACGGCTTGCGCATGCTGTCGAGATTCTTCCAATGGTTGAGCAAGCATTATGGCTTGTACATTGGAACGTACATCCTCTTCTGGGATGCCGCAGATTTCTGCTCGTTTTGCTTCGTCATGAATGTCTTCGAGTTTGTACTCGCACCATCCATTCATATAGTCAAGCATCTGGTCTTGCTGATAACGCCAGCAGCTTGTGTTTGCAGGATAAATGAGATTTCCGGTAAATGGATTCTGGATGGCGTATACCATGCCCTGATGTGTTGCAGCTCCTGGGGCGAAAGGATTGTCGCTCGTCCAAGCTTGCATATCGTTGTCCGGGTTCTTGTATTTCGCATCCATTTCGGCGGTGCGCTCAAGCTTATGGGGATTCCAGTTAGGCATCCTGCTCCAGACGAGGATGTGTTCCACTTCGGACGGGATTCCCTTTGCGTCGTTTCGCGGTGAGTATGTGCGTTGCCATGCGATGTCGGCCACGAAACAGTTTTCGCCGAATATTTCATCTCCGGCTTTGCGGAGATTCATCGATTCATGGTCATCAATGCTAATAAAGATGACGCCTGTCGGAGCCAGTAGTTCTCTCGCCAGCCTCAGTCGCGGATACATCATGTTGAGCCAGTTGGAGTGGAAACGGCCGTTGGTCTCCGGGTTCGAGGCGTGTTCCTGGCCGGTCTGTTCGCGGTAGTTCTCAATCGTGTCACCGAACGAGTCCTTGTAGACGAAGTCGTTGCCGGTGTTGTACGGAGGATCGATGTAGATCATGTCGACCTGACCGTGGTACGAGCGCTGCAGCAGCTTGAGTACCTCGAGGTTGTCGCCTTCAATGTACAGGTTCTCGGTGGTGTCCCAGTCCACGCTTTTCTCTTTGAGTGGGCGCAACGTGGCTGTGGATGGAGTCTGCGATTGCCTGATGGCCTCATGCTTTCCGGGCCAAGTAAACGCATAGCGTTCCTTGCCGGTGTTGATGTGTTCGCCGAGCAGTTCGCGAAGCTTATCGAAGTCGATATCGCCGGTTCCCTCAGTGACGGCTTCCGGGAAGAGTTCCCTGAGCCGCTCCGCTCTGCTGCTATCCGGGTTCTGTGACTCTGTGTCGAGTTGGTCCAGCTTCACCTCAGGCCGTTCGTTCATCTCAAAGCTCCTTGTATGCATTCTGCCAATGCCATTGCGTCCTGGATCAGTCGGTGTTCCTGCACGCGTAGGCGGCTGGATTCACGCAACGGTGTGTCTGGGTTCCTTCTCAGTGCACGCAACTGGCTGATTTGGGCATTCAATGTTTCCAATCGTATCAAGGGTTCCCGTATGTTGGACATTCCTGATGGTGCGATGCGCGCGTGGTCGCCGACCCATTCGCGCAGATTCCACAGGGCAAGGTTTTGCCCCAAGCCTTGCGCATATGCGAGCAGATCGCCGTGGGGTTGTGCTTCGTATGGCAGTTTTTCCCACAAAGCCTGTGTATCCGGAGCATAGGCATCCACCCAGCCGGTCTGCGCATGGTAACCAACCACCATTGCGCCATGTTCTGCAAGGCTTTTCCTTGGAATCGCTAGGGATACCAAGGTCTTCCTGTCTTGTTCCACCAAGAGGACGGTTGGGTGGGGCAACGCACGGTGGATGATTTCAATGGCTTCGTTGGCGTTCTTGGTCTCACGGAGATTCAGCCCTAACACCAGAATGCTTTGCACGTCATACGTGTCGTCGATGTGCGTGGGCATGCCTGTGGTCGCATGGGTCAGTGTGCCAATAAGCGCCACCCGTTCCACGTTGGTGAGCAACCGTTGCTGACGGGCGGTGAGGTTTGCCTGATGTGTGAACGCCGATCTAGGAATGGCCTTCGGTTTGACCAGCACACATTGTTGCGGTAAGTGGAGATGATCGAGCAGTGTTGATGGCATATGTGCCTCACTTCAGTACGACGAAAGTGACCAGAGTGTAGTCATCGAATCCGCGTTCTGAAGACTCCACATTCACTTCCCCTAGCGAGAATAGGTCGTCGATGGCATTGCGCTCATGTGTGCCATTCAACGTGGAAACCGCCGCCTCGAGCAATTTGGTGCATACGCGCATATCCCTGCCGTCACACGTGTCTCTGTTGAATTGGCGGTAAAGCTGTTCGATCGGCTCATGCTCGCCTGCGCATACGCCACGCATATAATCGAGCGCCATTTTGGGGTAGGCCGGGGTCGTCTTGACCTCACCTTGCGCATTGACGAGCATGATGGCATATGGTGCGATTGGATTGGATGTGGTCCGTTCGGCTGCCCCTTTGTACTTCAAGCAGAAGATGACACCTGGTTCGATCTCGTCTCGCAGTGCCTCGGGAATCTTGGCTACCGTATGAATGCCCATCGGCGCATTTTCAAGCTGCGTGCCGTGCTGTTGCATGTAGCGGTTGAGCTCAACCTTGAAGTCATCGAGGGCGAAGTCGGTAATGGAGATATTGCCGGAGATGTCTTCCAGATCCAGCACTTCTTGCTGCAGTTGCTGGAGCTGCCGCTTGCGGTACTGCAAATCATTCATTTCGCTGTTCCGTTTACCTTCAAGCACATTCTCGTCGCCACTTGCCGAAACGTCGAGCATTGTCATACGGCTGCGCACGCGGCCCTCCAGCTGGATGTACTCATCAAGTTCGATGTCGGGCCAGAAATTGATGAGCTGGATGCGTGTGTTCGTGGAACCCAGTCGGTCGATACGGCCGAAGCGTTGGATGATACGGACCGGATTCCAATGGATGTCGTAGTTGATCAGGCAATCACAATCCTGCAGGTTCTGGCCTTCGGAAATGCAATCCGTGGCAAAGACGATATCAATCTCGTTCTGCACCGGATCGCTTTTCGGCAGCTCCTTGGATTTTGGGGAGAAGTGAGCTAAGGCGTTATCGAATGAGGTGCGCGTGAGCTTGAGTGTGGATTGTGTGCCACCAGCGCCGGTGATCAGTGCGCTATCGATGCCGAAATCGTGTTTGAGCCCGTCCGCGAGCGAGGTGTACAAGTACTTGGCCGTATCGGCGAATGCGCTGAAAATCAGGATCTTCTTATTTCCCGGGTTATAAGGGGTTTGCTCGATTTTGGTACGGATAAGATCTGCGAGCTTAATGAGTTTCTGATCGCGTTCGGGTGTGATTGCTTGCACGTAATTGTGCAGCTTCTGCAAAATGGTGATGTCTTCGTTCAATTCGGCACGGAGCTTCAGTCGGTCCACGTCGCGAATGTCCACTGTAACCTTGTCGGTTGCCGGGAGCTCGTCAGCATCGTCTTCTGAAACAACATCTTGTGGAATTACAGGGGCGTAGTTGACTGGTGGCCGCCCTGCATCAAGGGCATTGAGATCATCCATGAGCTTTCTGGCATTCTCGAGGATTCGCTCGATGGAGAGGTTGAAGCTGTGCACGGAGCTTTCCAGACGCTTCAGCAGATTGACGCGCATTAGGCCGGCGATTGCCTGAGTGCGGTTGGTCTGCGCTTCCATGTTGGTGCCCCATGTGTCGCCGAATAGCTCTTGGTACTTGCGTCTGCGCACTGGGTCGGTGACGTATTGCAGCAGCTGATATTGAGGGAATGCCAACTGTGCAATGAGATTATTGAGCTCTTTGATGGAGGGGAGCTGACCCTCGGCGTCTATTGTGGTATGCAACGAAATGGGCTTGAGGCGTTCCGGGAATTGGTCACCACCCTGCCCTGTGTAATACTTCGCGATATGTTTTCGCCCGCGTGCGATGGTGAAGATGTCGAGCAGTTTGAAATAATCGCCATTCAAGGATTCGACAAATGACTGCGTTGTGCGTTCGGCATCCGGCAGCTCGCTCCATTCCTTGAATCGTTGCTGGGCAGTGCGTGTCACGGTGTTGATGCTGGGGATTCCGTCATCACGTAGATAGGTATCATCGTCTTCGGTGATGATGTCGAGCTGGTTGCGCAGGTCCAGCAGGCGGTTGTTTACCGGAGTGGCGGATAGCATAAGCACTTTGGTGCGCCGCCCCTTCTTAATCACGTCATTGAGCAGCCGGTAATAGCGCGAATCGGTGGTCGTATCGGTAGGACGATTGCGGAAATTATGGGATTCGTCAATGACGACCAAGCCGTAATTATCCCACCGCAATGTCTCTAGATTGATATCACCGCTTTTTCCGTGACGCCGAGACAGATCGGTGTGATTGAGCACGTCGTAGCTGAATCTATCGTCGACGAGGATATTCCGCTCGTCGTTGCCCAGATACATCGTCCAGTTTTCGCGGAGACGCTTCGGTGTCAGTACTAACACGCGGTCGTTGAGCTCCTGGTAATACTTGATGACCGCCAAGGCTTCGAATGTTTTGCCAAGGCCCACACTATCTGCGATGATGCAGCCTTTATATCGCTCCAGTTTGCGGATCGCGCCCACCACCGCATCTTTTTGGAAGTCATAGAGTCGTGACCACACAGCGGTGTCTTGAATCTCCGCGGTGTGTTTGGTGTCGATGTCGCCTTCATCCTCCACGCGATCGCGGAAGATGTTATAGAGCGTGAGGAAATAGATGAATTCCGGTGAGTTCTCTCGGTACAGTGTCCTGACCTGCTGGAGCACTTCCTCAGTCACGTCTTGCAGCATGGAATCGTTGTTCCAGAGCATATTGAATATGCTTGTCTGAGGTATTTCATTTGGGGAGCCTGCGAAATGGGTTATTGGAGCAAACACGTTCGGGTTGTGTTCGTAGCCCAGCCCCTCCATCGTGAATCCGATGTTTTGCCCAGTAAATGCATGGGTTGCTTCACTGCTGCCATTCGAAACCAGAAACATGGATCCAGTCTGTAGATTCCCCGCAGCCTTGCTGGTTTTGAACTTGGCCTTGCGTGCAATCCAGTCGGCGCATTCATCCGCCGAAGCTCGTTGGTCTAGCCCATTGCGAAGGGTGAGTTCAAGTCCGACACCACCAATGCCGTGTTCGCGCGCCCGCTGTGAAAGCACGAATTCACGGGGCTCTTTTTCTCGATTCATTTGCTTGATGAATGTGGGCTCATCGAAGATGAAGCGGAAATCCTGAATGCCCTGCAACCGATCACGAAGTTTCTTGTATCCGAAGATCGTGAAGTACGAGGCGATGATGGACATTCGAGAATTGGCGTCAAGTACGTCGCGCAAAGCCTCCCCTAGGCCATGCGCGCTGTTGTTGTCGATGAAATCCATACCCGTATTGTACGCGTATGGAGCGCCGGGATTCACGGGAGAGTATCTGTATGTGCCGGCTTTGGATATATGTGTATATTCTCCGCACGAAGTCGATTATGATGTAAATCAAAAGGGAACAGACCATTCTTGAGGAGAGACAGCAATGGACCTCGTATTTCATGCGCGCGAAGGAGCGGTGCATACTAACGGACAGAATGTCAGCATATCAATCACTGGTCAGGAACCAATCGTTTTGCCGGTATCATGCGTACAGCGCATGGATCTCAGCGCCCCGCAGCACGATGGTTTTGGTGAAGTAGCGCTGACAGTGCCCGCGTCGCCAGCCAATCCGACAGGGATCATCGTATTCACCGTCGATCCCCAGCAGTATTCGGAGGCGACGACCTTCGCCCAAGCCTTGCAGACTGTGAAGGCAAGGACAGCTGGAGCATATGGTCCAGCTGCTAACGCTCCTCGAGGCACGATTCCTTCTGTACCGGCCGCCTCGACGAGAAGTGTCGCGTGGTGGGTCCCCGTGGTGAGCGCGGTGGCAGCCTTGGCTGTGGGTGCCGCCCTCGGATGGGGCATCACCCAGCTGCATGCCAACAACACATTGCGCAGGTTTATCGCCTCGAAGGACGCGGAAATAGAAAAGCTGGACACCTCCGTGAATTCGCTCAAACAACAGCTGGAATCTGCGTTGCAGCGTGAGGATCAGCAACAAGATGAAACCGATTCAGGTGCTTCGGATAATACTGAGGGCAAACCTAATGAGGATGTGTCTAATGGTGGTATCACTATGAAGCTGCTTGAGTTCGGGGAGAAGCCAACCATCAATTTTGATTCCTGTGGCGAAGGATGCAGTAATGGTCAATTCGCTCCGAAGAACCCGGATGCGGATACCAAGTTCTGGGTTGTGACTGTCGAGGTGACGAATAACACCAAGAAACCATTGGACATCACCTGCGGATACCCGTATGAGATTGTTGCGCTGAATTCGGATAACCAACAATATACGCCAATTGATGAATTGTATGATGTCGAAGGCAACCCAGAATGCAATGCTGACTTGCAGCCGGGGACAAAGACGAAAGTCACCTATCCCTTCCAAGTGCCGTTGCATGCCAAAATGATCGGCATCGCGTTTCGTGATGTGGGTGATTTTGTCGGAGGAACACCAGGACAAGACAATTATGCCGTAATTATCACAGACAATAATTATCACGTTTCTTGATAATTATGCTATCGTCATTAATTGTGTTATGAGGTTTAGTTTCCGTCGGCACTTGCTGGCATTCAGGCCATGATGAGAGACGGCGATAAGACAATTCGAGTTTCTAAAAGGGTCTTGGCCCAAGCCGGACAACTGGCCCGTGGAATGGAACTGAGTGTTTATACTGACAGGAACACAAGGAGAAGAAGCGATGAGCATGATCATGTGTCCTGAATGCGGCACTCAGATTTCAAGTAGGGCGCGTTTGTGCGTGGAATGCGGATATGTGGGCGATGCTCCATCGCGTCCCATCAGTGAACAGATCACGCACGAGATCGTACCGACGTTCAAGATGGCAGTCGAACGTTGGGATCCGATGGCGGAGCGCAGCAACGTCGAACTGATGGATGTGACACCCGAGGATAATGCGAGTATTTGGAATATATTCGGCAATTGGAAACAGGTCGTCACGCTACTGCCTGCATTGGCGGAATGGGTGCAGCAGCAGGCTGCTCATGAACCGAATAAGCAGTGGGTCGCTGATATTTCGGAATACTATGCGCGGCTTATCGACGAAGGCAAAATCGTACTCAAGGAAGCCAAGGATGGCAGCGGGATACTTCCGACTGCATATAATCTGGATGGCAGTTTCGCGAAACAATTCAGACTCAAAGAAGTCGATCTCAGTCCGGATATGTTGCAATCCCTGCAGCATCTCCAAACGCAGGTCGCTATCGCAGCAGTACTTGAAGAAATCAAAGGACTGAAGGAATCCATCCAGAGCTTGCAAATCGATTTGCAGAATGACCGGTTGGCGATTGCAGATAGCGCGTGGGACAAATGGGCACAAGCGCACATGATCCCGCGTGGTCGCGCCCGCAATGACTACCTACGCCTCGCGATGGCCACGGCGACCGACGCGAAATGCACACTCATGCGTAACTACGCACAACGTAGTCTCACGCTGGGGGTGACTGCTGGAACCAAATCGGGCGCTGCGGAAAAGGCTCGAAAAGCCAAGCGCGCAATCATGGGAGAGAATGAGCGTCTTGCGACGGAGGCGATGCAGGATCTTGTGTCCATCGCCAATACAGGATCTTGTGTCCATCGCCAATATGGTCCGCATCGAATGCGAAGGCCACGTTGAATTGAATCAGTACGATGCCGCCGAGCAAAGTCTCGTGCAGTTCACCGACTTCGTGCACGCCCAACAGCTCGATAATCCCGACACTTTGTTGTCGATCAACAGTTATCTTGCCAATGAGGCTGGGGGAGAGGCGGTCATTGACCAATTCCAGGAACTGGTGTCCAGCACTGCTACGTGGAAGCAAGAAGCGATTACCGCTGGCATCGTGCCCCAGATAGAATCGGTAACAGTATCTGATGAAGACGAAGTCGTCACGAGTGAGGAAATACATGAAATCAGGAAGCGTGATACGCGTAAGCAGACTGAAGCCGGAGAGCCCGAGGAATCCGGCAGCACCGAAGACAAGCAGCCGCAGTGCTCCAAGTGCGGGAAGCGGCTGCCGTCCACCGGCGCGAAAGGCATCTGCAAGCATTGTGAGGCTAAGGTGGAAGGCCGCCGAGCGGCGATTCTCGGCGCTGCGGTTACGGCGGGAAGTATGGTCATCAAGAAGTACGGCCCAAAGGTTGTGCCAGCGGTGATGAAGGTGATTAAGAAGTAGGCCCCTCCTCCGGTTTTCGGTCGCGCGTGGGTGTGCGCCCCTTTGCTGTTGCGGGGCGCTTGCCTGCCTTTGTTCCTAATGATGCCCTGCGCTATTTGATGCAGATCATCTTCTTTGCGTACGTCTCAAGGCTGATGTCTTCATTTTGATAGTTGTGTTTTTTGTAGTAGGCGTTCATCTGCTGTGCGTTGTCGAATTCGACGAGCTCCATATCATGGATTACTAGAATCACGTAATCGGGTAGGAATTGCACTCCCTCTCTGATAAGCTGACGCAGCGCCATGCGATTCAGGTTATAGAACGATGTTTTACTAGCGGCCGCTCCAGTTCGATATGTGCCTGTAGTCTCGAACAGATTGTCGAACATGGCTTTCTGGGGGAGCCTTTGGAGATTAGACCACTGAATTCGGCTCAGTTGAAGGCCTTCTGACTCTATGGTTCTTTTGATCCTGCTGAGCATGGTTTCTTTTGTCCATTGTGATTCTGGCTTCTCGCCCCTCTGGTGTGCGCGGGCAGCGCTCGGGGCCGGCGGAACTGTTGTAATCATTGGCGCTCGCCCCTCTGGTGTGCGCGGGCAGCGCCCTTGCTCATACTGTGCCCTTTGTATCCGTGATTCTTGCGAACTCGGATGATGCCCATTTTGCCTCCTGACTCTAGATGGGTGCTTGACCGTATCTCACCATCTTTGGGTGTTCGAGGTGCCCAAAGATAACGAGATAGTTGACCTTTCGCGTCGAAAACCTTCCGGAGTCCCTTTGGACGCACCCAAGGATGCCGAGATATGCCAATTATTGACCCGATAGGGAGGATCGGGCTGCGAAGCGTGATCGCATGGAAGCGCGGAGGGTATCGGAATGCCAGAGAAGAACATGAAGAAAAGCGCGAGCTGCATGCGAAAGTGCGTGTAATCTGAAGCGGATGAGACGTGTGGCCTGTGCGTAGCGTACTATCTCGCCATTTTTGGGTGTCTCTTTGGGTGTCTCAAGCGCCGCAACTCCCAAAACACGGCATATCTCGGTATCTTTGGGTGCCTCGAACACCCAAAGATATGAACTTGCGCCACCGGGAACCGAACAGTGGCGCTCTACCTGTCGCCAAATCTTCCTATAGCTACAGATATTCGATTATCTGTAGCTATGGCTATCCATGGCTACACTTCTTGGGCGCAAAAGGCGCTGCCCATGGTCGAATGGCCGCTTCCCGCACTGAGCCATGCGACCATCTTGGTATCTTTGGGCGTTCAAGGTACCCAAAGATGCCGAGATAGCGACCTGTTCGTCCCGAATACGCGCCGAGGAGCCTCCGAACGCACCCAAAGATGCCGAAATACGCCTTCCCAAGCATCGCATCGGGTGATTTGCGCGGAATCCGGACTTCGTCCGCACTCAACTGATCCGGTAGTGTCCGACCAGCTCCTGTGGAAACGTACCGAGCACATCCTCTTCGTATTGCTTCTGTTTCGCGCTCACGTGGTGGATGAGCAAGGGCAATCCGTCTGCGTTGCGCGTGTCGGAGGCGATGCCGATGTGGTTGCTGTAGACGACGATGTCTCCGCCCTGCCATGCACCGACGTCTGTCGTGTCTGTTGTGAGGTTGATCGCATGCGCGGCGAAGTACGCGTTGAGTACGGGGACGCGGCGGAAGTCGATGTTGGCGTCAGGCGCGTCGATCGCGTACCGCTCAGGGTGGTCGAGTATGTCTTCATGCACGAGCGTCATCAGGTCGTAGCCTGCTCCGCGTAGGGCGGCGCCTACGACGTCGGTGCATACGCCGTACCCGTCGTTCGGGTAGCCGGTTGCGTAATACTCGCTTTTGTATGCCGGTTTTGTGGCGATGTAGGCACGCGCGCTCTGCAGAATGTCGCTTTGGTCGTCGATGCCGTCGCCGTCTTTGTCGATTGCGCTGATGTATGGAGCGATGCTTGGCGTTGACTGCCTCGCCGGCCTGTCTTCGTCTGGGCTTCCTATTGCGCTCCCGCAGGACGATGCCAACGTGCAGGTGACGATGAGCGCGCCTATCGTGATGACTCTGGATAGTCGTCGTGCCATATATGTCCTCCTCCGCGTTGCCCTTCGCTGGCATCTGTTATAGCACGCTTATCGCCTATGGGGAGTGACGATAGGGTCGCGCATGTAGGGCAGCTCGAAATCTACCTGATCCTATGCGAGCGAGTAGATGACGCCCTCCTTGATCAGTTGCGTGCGGTACACGTTTGCATAGCCGGCGTTTCGTTCGAGGTGCTTGGCGATCTCCCCGGTGGACGATGGCCCGTCGTCCGGGGCCATGGCGAGCAGATACTCCTTCTGCATCGAGCTCAGCCCGTCGATTTCCGGAGCATGAACCATGTCGCCCAGGGCATTGCCAAGTACCGCCTCGGATCTCTTAAGGTCTTCTTCCTTGCTGATCAGTATGGGTGACGTCATGTTATGCAGTGGGTTTGAACAGATTCGTTATCAGAGTCCTCGAAAGTATAAAGAATATAAAAAAGTATAACGACGTACGGTGGCAGTGCCTCGTCTAGTCTGACCTGATGGCGTTTCCGTTGTGCCGATGACATGCCGATTAGCCGTCGTCTCCTAAAGGAAATCAGTAGATGGAAAGGCGCTGGATCCGCAACGTCCTGCACGTCCGTCGGCACGATATCTGTAGCTAAGTTCCTCCATAGCTACAGATATCCGATTATCTGTAGCTATGGCCATCCGAAGCTACAGATATCGCATCGTCGCGGCGCCGGCCGTGATGCCGCGCAGATGAAAGACGAAGCGCTTCCAATCTCCGGCAGGGTTGTTTTCATCCGCCGGGCCACGTCGCCAGGAACAGTAGATCATCGCGGTAGGGGAGTCTCGGGTCAATTGCCTCCGGCTCGAAGCTGATCACACCGTCATGCTCGGGTACACCGGCGAACACCACGGAGCCGGCGAGCATGCAGTCGCTCCAATCCTGCACGCTCAGATCGCGCAATCCCAACTGTGCGGTGACCACTGTGCCATCTTCACGCACTCCGTGCGAGGCTCCATACGGCACCGTGAGATTATGCGGCCGGGTACAGCGTAACGTGCCCTCATCGGTCCGCACCAGATCGCCGACGCCGACCAACGCCGAACAGTATCGGCGCAGCATCGTTGCATCGAACGTATCCTCCAGCCACGGATACACGGCGTTCAGTTGGGCGATCCAGTCAGTCGCCTTGTGTTCCACCGACGTCTGCGTGACGCCCAGCGCGCCGCCGTAGCCGTCGTCGATGCAGCACGCCTGCATCCAGAACCGCAACGCCGTGAACGTCGTGCGCACGGTGAATGCATGTCCTTGCGCATCATCGCCTGGTTTTCGCGTCACGCCCAAGTCGCGGGCCATCACATCAACAAGCCGGAGAGCCATGATCAATCCTGTTGATCAACGCGACGAGCTTGTCGGCGATGGTGGCGTTGGAACGATGCCTGCACAACGCGTCCGC
Organism: Bifidobacterium choerinum; assembly: GCF_002761235.1. NCBI lineage: Bacteria > Bacillati > Actinomycetota > Actinomycetes > Bifidobacteriales > Bifidobacteriaceae > Bifidobacterium > Bifidobacterium choerinum. The sequence goes on from NZ_CP018044.1 coordinate 696,494, forward strand.
CGCCTCGAATCCGTTGTACGCATACATTTCCACGCACAGATGCGGCATGACCCATTCCCGCGCCGCGGTCATGCCATGCCCGAACGCCATGATCGTGGCGGGCGTCACCATCGCTGTGGCGGTCAGGCTCGCGGTTGGTTGCAGCGCGGACAGTTGCGCGACCACAGTGTCCGTATCCGCGTCCTCATGTGTGAGCGGCTGTACCGCCTTGTACAAGGTCGGCGTATGTGAGACGGGAAGCTCGATCATGCCCGCAGTCGGCACGAAGAAAATCCGCTGCCAGACCTCTGGTGCCACCAGACGCAGATTGGCAAGGCTGCCAATCGGCAGCACGACGATCGCATCTCCCGGGTTGCATCGGTTCAGCGCGAACAGCAGACTCTCGTTGACGGTGTCGAAGACATTGTCCAATACAATCACCGGCGATGCGGACTCTTTCAGGAACGTTTCCAACGCCGAGAAATCGCTGAAATCGACGGGCATGCCCATATGCTGTGCGGGGACGCCGGCGAGCGCGAACGCGAGCGCATTCGCCACGGCCGGCACATGCACGCTGTCGACGGCCAGCAGTCGCGTCGTCTGCAGCGTCCTGCACAGCTGCATCGCGAAATCCGTCAGACATTTGCTGTTCCGCGAACGTTTCGTGGTGAACGCGCAGCCCAATGCCTGCAGATTCTGCGCGAGTGCATGCCGTGCATCGTCGGCCGCGTGCACCGATGTTTGCGCCATCATCGGCGCGCTGCGCAGTCGTTCATTCGCGTCCGTCGATGCCGCGCGTTGCGACGCCATCTGCTGCAGCATGGCGTCGTTGTGGCGGACGATCTGCTGCAGGCCGAGTTTGAGCGCCACGTTCTCTTCGAGTTCCTGCAGCGATTGCTGCTGCACCTCTTCCTGCAGTTCCAGCTCCGCCTGCATGTCGCGTATCGCGCGCTGCTTCTGCTGCAGCTGTTCGTCGAGCTCTCGCACCTGTTGCGTCAGCTGCTGTACGGTCTTGGTTTGCTGTTTCCGTTGTTCGCGCAGATCGTCGAGTTGCGTGCGCAGTTTGCGCTTGTGCACGTTGAATTCGTCTTCGAGCGCGACGGTGGCCTGTTGTCTGAACGCCGTCATCACATCGTCGTCCTGCTTGAGTAGATCGTAGATGATCGCCGATATGTCGTCGGTGTTGCTGCGGATCGTCGCCTTGAGCGCGGTCTGGAGCCGACAGAGATCCTGCGATGAAGGACTGACGTCCAGATACTCGTTCAGGTTCTCCGGTTTGCTGAACGCCTGTTCCAGAATGGCGCCCGCGCTGTGCATGTACTCGTTGCTGTTCCGCAGTCGTTCCTTGCGGATGTACCACTGCATGTACGCCTGCGCCAGTTCCTGCAACGTTTTGATCAGTACGGAGGAATTCGAGGGCGGCAGCGTCGGCTGATCGTAGACGTAGCGCTGTCCGTTTCCATGCCAACCATGGATGATGTGAATGTTCCTGTTCTTCAGTTTGACTTGTGGAACGCTATGTGGAGCTCCTTCGTTCAGCGTGAGCATGCCGTTGTGTATCGTGACCATGTCGCGTTTGAGCACGGCTGCATCCGAACTGTCACCGCTCCCTGCGAAGAGCAGCAGTATCTTCTCTGTAGGGTATCCCGAATATTGGAAACCGCGCGTGAGTATATGTGGAAGCTCCTCTGCACTCTGCGCTGGGGTATCGATGATTTCATACAACGGAGGTTCAGTGGCGTGCAGGCCACTCTGGAAGAAGTTCACGGTCGGGTGGTCGGGACGGTCGAGGCATGGCGTCCATTGCAGGAAGCGGAAGTCGGAAGGACTGTCTGCCATGACGCGGCGGAACTCGCGGCGGTAGAAAGTCTTGGGATCGTCGGCGTTCGGATTGGTGGGGCGATCCCACCAGCGTGCGTGCATCACCCATTCGTATCGTCCGTGGCCGGCCGCGTCGGTCACATAATCGAGGACGCGTATGAACCGACCGTCTCCGTCGCCGTTGCTGTTCCAGACGTAGAGTCCCCACGAACGTCGGCGTTCGTCGAATGATGGTGCCATGGCATTACCCCCTGTGATTGTGTGTGGTCGTTATCGGCGTGCGGAACGGATTCGGGCGACGGTGACGGCGGACGGCAAGCCGTGGCAGGTCGGCAGTCCGGCGCGCATCTGCGCCACGTCGTAGTGTCTGTTGGCGCGTTGCCGCTGCGCTCGTTGCAGTGTCGGCGCGGAAGATGAAGACACGGCGGCGTCAGCGGCTGCGGAAGGCTCGGCCGGACGTAAGTCGGGCGGATCCGCCAGGTCGAGTCCTTCGGGATATGCCCGTGACAGCGCGTAGGCGCTCCACGGCAGATGGCCATTCGCGCGTAGGAAGCAGCAGGCGCCTTCGGTCTGCGTGCAGCGACGCCCGATCTGCGTGAAGCCCAGCAGTCCCGCGCGGCGGGGATCGGGGAGGTCGCAATGCAACGGCGGAAAATCGATCGTATCGGATACCTGCACGTCGTCACATGTCGCGAACGGCGTCTGATAAATCTGGAAACTCTTGGTGAATAACGGTTCGTCGATGCCGTTGGCGTGCAGCTGGGGCGGCCAGACGGGAACGGCGTCCAGATCAAGGCTTGTCAATCGGAAGCCATGGTCGGCGAGCCAGAAGTTGGCCTGGCCGCGTTGCAGCGAATCCTCCAGCGTGACGATGCGCACGACGAGCAGATCGCCATGCGACGACGGCAATGTGCCGACGGCGTTGGCGATGTCGAAACAGGTCTGCAGCACATGCAGCTCACGCGGACGCACGATCACGTAATAGTCGAAGCCGGCATGCAACGACGATCCGGCGGTGAGACGACGGCCGCCGTTCGGACCGAATTCGGCGGTGAAGACGAATGCGCGCTCGCCGTCCTCGGGAACGCCCACATTGCGCTGCCAGCGTTCCGAAACGGTGATGCGCGCACGCAGCTGGAATGCGGGATCCTTCAGGCGTATGGTGCGGCGGCGGTCGGACACAAGGTCGGCAAGGCTATGAGAATCGTGATCGACGGTCAGCACGGCATGATCAGCGCGCAGTTCGTTGATGAGATCGCAGCCGAGCGACCTCCGGCGGACCGACAGTTCCAGATGGAACGTGGCCGTGTGCGGATTGTCGGCGTTGGTCGCAGTGTTCACGGAGCTGCGGTCCCTGCGTAGGAACATCGGCAGCGCAGGCGGAACCGAAGGCGTATGCGCGCCGATGGAGGCCTGATAGCGATCGCACAGTTTCGCGGCCGGATTGTTCTTCGTATGCTTGAAATGCGCGTGCACCGTTCTGCGGGGAGCGTCATGCGGACGTCTCGGCGAGCGGGCGCGCGTACATTGCCGCGGGGTTCCGGCAATGGCCGCATATTCGATATTGCCGCGGTTGAGATGCACCGGTTGGTTGCATGACGGGCAGCAGAAGCTCACACTGGCGGGAAGGTCGTTCTGGAATTCAAGCACCACATCCTCCGCGGTGACGATGCGCGTGCGCGCCATCGGAATGTATTGCCACGCGGTATCCATATCGCCCCCCTCGCTCGCCTTCATCGCCGGTTGACTACAGTGTAGGCGACCGGCGACGTGGCACGCCGACGACGCTCAATATTGGGAGCATTGTTTGCGAGGAGCGCTGCATTATATCCGTGTCCGTCCCTGCTATGCTTGAACCACCAACGGGGACGTGATGGGCGAAGGGGCCGACATGAAGGATACGCGTAACGCCTATGACGGCACGACCATCAGCGATCCCTTCGCGCTGCCCGAATTCGTCAACTGGCTGCGCAGGTCGACGCGCGACATCCCCTGCGTGCTGCTGTCCGAGGATGCGCAAGGCAAGCCGTACGTTCCTCTCGACCAGGTGCGGGCAACCGTTGGCTCGCGTGCGGTGACGGTGCTGCTCGCCAACGCCGTGCAGCAATCGGCGCGCAATCAGCTCGACACCGTCGATCCCTACCATGGCGCGACGCGCATCTTCCCTCCCGGCGACCAGTGGCGCGACGACTACCGGCTCGTTCCCTGCGTGCTGCCATCGGTGTCCAAACCGGCATATCTGGCGCGCATCGACGAGAAACTGAACGAGGTCATCGACGCAGCGCGCGAGCCGCGCGCCACGCATGCCGCTCGACCTGCCGCGCCGTCGTCCGTGCCGGTTTCGCGGCCGCCGAACAGTCGCGCCGATACGCCGGCCGAGGAGCCGAGTCTTGAGGATGTGCGCGGCCCCCGCCATTCGTTTCATATCGATCTCGCGCACGCTCTGCTGTGCCGCGAAGCCATCATGTCGTCGAGCCGCGAATACCCGTGCATCCTCGTCTCGCTCGCGTCCGAGGATGCACGGCCGTATCTGGACGTGGCGGCGTTGCTTGACGAGATCGAGGACGCCGCCGTCGTTTTCGTCATCGCCGATCAGCAGACCGAACAATGGCTGTGCGACCATCTGCCGCCTTGGGCGCTCGCCTATCATGGCGCATGCCGATTCTTCCCGCCGCGCAACGGTTCTGACCGTACGCATTCGAAGCTGTTCTATGTGCGTGGCCGCGAGGACAGCGCCGATGTCGTCGCCAAACTCGCCGAAATGGTGTGGAACACCGCATATGCGGACGGCTACAGCGTCGGCACGGACGACGACGATGCGGATGATGCGTCACCTGCCACCGCCGTCGCCGCGCACGAACGATACGGCGAACTCGTCGACGGCGTCGTCGAAATGATCATCGATTCCACGGCGTATGTGCGAGCGAACGACGAGCCGATGCCGCGCAAGGCGACGATCGAGTTGCCGCCGACGCTGCCGAAGTCGATATCGACGGCTGCGCTGCTGCGCAAAGGGCAGCATCTGCATGGGTATGCCGTTGGCGAGGACGGGTTCGAAATCGTTCCCGACTGGATCGACGCCGAGGACGCGCTGTGCGAATATGCGCCGGAAGCCGTCGTCGCGGGGCTCGTCACGTATGTGTGCGCGGACATGCTCAAGGTCATGCTGTATCCGACGGTCGAGGTCGAAGTGCGCGGGGCGGATTTGTTCGCCGGCACGGCGGTGAACATCGACATGGATCTGCGGCAGGTGTTTTCACGTGAAACAACGATTGCGCTGCGCGTCGTCGCGCGCGACGCCGATGACTGGCTGTTCACGCTGCCGGCATCGACGGACACGGTCGTCGAACCGCCGAATCTGCTGCCGGAAGGTCCCGCGTGGCTGAACACGGCAGACGCGTTGGCGTATCTGTCACGTGCGTATGCGCGCACCAGTCTCGCCGATGTGCCGATCGAGACGTTGCTCGAATCGGTCGATACATTGGAGTCGGCGAGCACGACGATTCGCACGATGCACCGGCAGCTTATGGAGACACGGGGAGCGAACGTCGAACTGACGCGCGTCAACGAACGGCTGCGCGACGAGAAAGCCGAGCTGGTACGGCGCAATCGCGTCTACGAGAAGGCAATCGAGGAGAACGAACCGCTCGCGCCGTTCAGCGGAAGGTTCGCCTCGATTCGTGAGGAGCTCGACTGGCAGCTGCAGGCGCAGTCGCTGCTGCAGTTCTCGGTCGAGGAACGCGAGCGGCATCCGCTGGCGCCGTGGTCGTATGGGGAGAAGTTCTTCGATTCGCTGGCGGAATGCGAGCACGGGGACATGTCACGCTGGGCGCTGATCCGCACGATGGTGCTCGTGCTCGCCGGCAAGGAGACGCTCAACGGGCTGCGGCAGCATCAGCTGCGCACCGGCAGGGGAGGGGATAACCCCGGGCGCAAGGATGAACAGGGCAATGCGATCTACCGCTGCAACGTGCACGGTCAGTATCGTCTGCATTTCTCGCGCGACGCCGCCGGGCGGGTCATGTTCCTGTCGGTGAACACGCACGACGACCTGCTGCTGTAGTGGCTGCGCGCAGGGTTCCGTTCACGATTCGCGGGGCCAGCGCTGCGCCAGACGCTGCTGGATCGGCAGTGCGGCGCGGCGGTTGCCGGTCAGAAAGGTCGCGTAGAAATCGATACGGTTGGCGGGGTCGTCAATCGCCACCGATGTGCGCGTGTGCACGAGGAATCGCCCGTTGACGTCATGCGACGAGCGCGTGAGGTTGGAATAGAAGAACGGGAAGGCCGAATAGCGGCTGATCTGCTCGAGCGAACCCAGATCCTGCTGGTACAGGAACTGCGCGCCCGGAATACGCTGTTCGATGAGTGTACGCCACGGGCCTATGTCGGAGGCGACGATGAAGCTCATGCCGGCGAGGTCGGCGAAGGTGACGCTTGCGCGTTGCGCGAGCGGATTGAAGTTGTTGATCGCGACGCAGAGGAATTCGCGACCCAGATACAGCGAATCGACGCGCAGGTCGTCGATCTTGCGGTCGGTGATGACGATTGTCGCCTTACGCAGCAACAGCTCGTCGAGCACTGCGTCCGGGTCGATCAGATCATGGCGGATCGTCAGTGGGTCGGGTGTGGAGGAGTCGGCGGACGGGTGGCGATGGCCGGCCGTGAAGGCGTCGGACGCGGCTTCGGCGTGTTCCAGGTGCCGGACCTCGCGGTGTGCGAGCAGGCGGTTTCGGATGCGCTCGCGACCGGCTACCGGCTGATCGACACGGCGGCGGCCTATATGAACGAGGAGGCGGTCGGAGCCGCGATTGCGAAGAGCCCGGTTGCGCGCGAGGACATCTTCGTGACCTCGAAGCCGTGGGTCGACCACTTCAGCTACGAGAAGGCGAAGCAGGGCATCGACGATTCGCTGCGCAAGCTCAGCCTCGACTACCTCGACCTGTATCTGCTGCACCAGCCGTACGGCGACGTCGCCGGTGCCTGGCGCGCGCTCGAAGAGGCACAGCAGGCCGGCAAGATCCGCTCGATCGGCGTGTCCAACTTCGCGCCCGACCAGCTCATCAACCTCGAACTGATGAGCAACGTGAAGCCCGCCGTCAACCAGATCGAAGTCTCCCCATGGTATCAGGAGAAGGACGAGGTGCGCTTCGCCGAAGAGCAGGATGTGCAGGTCGAGGCGTGGGCGCCGTTCGCCGAAGGCAAGCATCATATCTTCACCGATCCGACGATCGCGGCGATCGGCGCGAAGTACGGCAAGACGAACGGTCAGGTGATTCTGCGCTGGCTGCTGCAGCGCGGCATCGTCGCGATTCCGAAGTCGGTGCACAAGGAGCGTATCGAGGAGAACTTCGACGTCTTCGACTTCGAACTCAGCGACGAGGACATGGCTACGATCGCCGGTCTCGATAGGCATGAGAGCCAGTTCTTCGACCACCGCGATCCGACGGCCATCGTGAGCATCTTCGGGCAGAGCCTGCGCGCACTGCGTTCGTGACGCGCAAGGGCGAACCGTTCAAGGACGCGCAGCTCACGCGCGAGACGGTAGCGAAGTTCGCCACCGAACTGCTGACCGGTAAACAGGACTACCATCGTGAAAGCCTCGGCATCGGTGAGCCCGGCATCGAATGGGCGAAGCCGAGCTTCTACTGAGTCGCTGAACGCGGCTCGCTGAGCGATGCTGAAATCAGCTGAAATCAACGGATATGGGTGAGCCCCGGGCCTCCTCGCATGAGGAAACCCGGGGCTCACCCGTAATCGCCGGCGGCTGAAAGTCATCGATGTTTCATGTTCCATGTGAAACATCAGCACGATGACCGCCGCCGGTCGTTGGGCTGACGGCTCAGCCGATACGGATCAGTCGACGAGGAACGAGCGCATGAACCACTGGAACTGCTCGAGCTTCTGCACGTGGTCCTGCATGATGTTGCTGCTCACGAAGTCGAGGTCGTCGAGTTCGGCGACGGCGGTGCGGTCGGCCTTGATGAACGAGTCGTAGTACTTGTCGAGCGCACGCAGATAGTCGAGCGTGTTCTGGCGGCCTTCGAGTTCGAACTTGTCCCAGGTGCGGTAGCGCACGATGTCGTCGGGGCGACCGGAGGGCGAACCGCCGAGCGCGGCGATGCGTTCCGCCGTCTCGTCGGCCATCGCGAGCACTTCGTCGACCTGCGGGTCGAGCATCTCGTGGACGGCGATGAAGTTCGGGCCGGCGACGTTCCAATGCGCATGCTTGAGCACGAGCGCGGCCTCCTGCTCCTGGCTCAGACGCTCCTGCAGGATGCCGATGATCTTCTCCGAGGAGGCTTCGTCGAGGCCCGGGATGATGAATGACAGTGCCATGGTTGTTCCTTTCGGTATGTTGGCGGATGTTCTGCCTCGAGCTTACGTGCCATTGCCGTATGTTGGCTGAGTGTGAGCTGTTAGCCTAACTCTTATTCTCCTCATCCCCTTTTGATGCGCTGGCTTCATGATCGTCCTGCTTGCGCACTTCGATCGTTTCGATCCTGCGGCCGTCGACCTTCGTGACGGTCATCGTGTAGCCGCCGTCATCGGAGGTGTAGGTGTCGCCGACCTCGCCCATCTTGCCGGTATGCGCAAGGAAGTATCCGGCGACCGTCTCGTATGGGCCGTCGCTCAATTCGATGCCAGTCAGGTCGGCGAAGTCCTCGATCGTCATGCTGCCGTCTACGGTGGCGACGCCGTTGACGAACACGGTTCCGTTGCCATCGTTCTTCGTGTGGTCTTCAGGCAGGTCGTACTCGTCGCGGATGTCGCCAACGAGTTCCTCGGTCATATCCTCGAGTGTGACGATGCCGTCGGTGCCGCCGTACTCGTCGATGACGGTGGCCAGGTGGATGCCACGCTGCCGCAGCAGCGCCAGGCTCGGCAGCAGCTTCGACGTGCCCGGCAACGCGATGCCCTCGCGCGTCACGTCGGCAACGGTCATGCCGTCGGGATTCTGCACGTCGAGCAGGTCGCGCACATGGACGAAGCCGAGGATGTCGTCGAAGTCCTTGCCGGAGACGGGGTAGCGGGAATACGGCATGTCGCGGACGAAGGCGGCGGCCTCGGTGAGCGGCATGTCGGCGTTGAGGAACGCGACATCGGCGCGCGGGCGCATGACCTCGGCGACGATCTTCTCGGACGCGTCGAAGACGTCGTCGAGAATCGTGCGTTCATCCTTCGTCAGATTCGAGTTCGAGCTGACGAGGACGCGCAGCTCCTCGTCGGAGACCTCGGATTCGGTTTCGTTCGGATCGAAGCCGAGCAGGCGGACGATGCCGTTCGTATTCTTGCCGATGAGCCAGATGATCGGCTTGCAGATCGTCGCGAACACCGAGATTGCCGGGACGACGGCGCGGGCGATTTGCTCGTTGCGCTGCATCGCGATGCGCTTCGGCACCATTTCGGAGATGACAATCGAGCAGTAGGAGATGATGAGCGTGAGCACGATCGTCGTGAGCGGGGCGGCGACCTTGGCCGGGACGCCCCAGCTTTCCACGACCGGCACGATGAACGGGGAGATCGACGATTCGCCGAAGGACGCGGACAGGAAGCCGGAAAGCGTCACGCCGATCTGCACGGTGGAAAGGAACGTGTTCGGGTCGCGCGCGATCTTCGCGACGCGGGCGCCGCGCGCATCCTCATGTTCCATCTGGTCGATCTGCGAACCGCGCAGCGAGACGAGTGCGAGCTCGGTGCCAGCGAAGACGGATCCGAGCAGCAGGAAGACGAAGATGAGCAGAATGTTCAAACCTAAAGACATGACTCAAGCGTAAGGCATTGGCAGGGCAATCGGCCGCCCAGAGCCTATCTGCGATTTTGGGGTGGGTCATCCGTGAGACTGCGCCCTTTTGTGTTCCATCCTTATCGCTTTTGTTCGCATATGGTGGGTTTGGATGCTGTTCGCGGCGGTGTCTCACGGATGACCCACCCCAAAATCGCAGATACGTCTAGTCGCTTGGAAGTGTTACGACGGCCACTGGGCTTGCTGTTCGGTAACTGTTCCTGAGGAGCGAGAATGAGGGGCGCAACGTTCATGCAACGATTGTGGAACAGTGTGGGAAACAGTTTGGTTATCCACATTTCCACAGATTTATTGCCGCTGGTGGCATCGAGTCGGCCGGCATGCTTGAGTGACCGGTATGAGCGAATCGAATCAGGCCAAGCGATTGCGCGAGGCTCGCGACGAAATGCTGCGTATATGCGTCGAGGCGCAATCGAAGCTCCAGCATTCTCCGGTGTTCTGCCGGATGACGGCGTTGGGATTGTTGGAAGTCGAGCCGCCCCGTTTGATGCGTCGTTCGGGAGGCGGTGAGGATATGCGCCCGGAGCGCGTGGTCGCGGGGCAGAATGCGCATCATACGCTTGCCGGCATCCATGATGTGCAATGGAGCGGGCCGATCCAAACACAGGTGGTGGCGGATGCGGTGTGCTGCACCGCGCCCGAATGCACATGGGTGATGATGGCGCCGATGCTGAGCATGCTGGAATTGGTCGTGCTGGGTGACAGCATGATGCGGCGCGACGCTGCACTCAAACGCACATCGGCCATGGGATTCGAGCAGTACCTCGACCAGTTGCGGGAACGATGCAAAGGAATCAAGGTCAAAGGATTCCGGGCATGCTGCAAGGCTCTGAAGCTGATTCGCGAGGATACCGATTCCTCGATGGAGAGCCGCGTGCGTGTCACGCTCGATCAATATGGTCTCGGCGTCCCGGACGTGAACCATCCCGTGGTGCATCCAATTACCGGACGGATGCTGCATTTGGACATGGCCTATCCGGAACTGAAGATCGCCATCGAATACGATGGCCGGTTCCATGCCGATCAATGGGAAGCGGATGTGGAGCGCCGGCGAATCCTTGACGAGCTAGGCTGGGATGTCATTCAGGTCACCGCCGTCGATATGCGCACCGAAGGTGACCGTCATGCGCTTGCGATGCGCGTCGCGCAGCACATCGGCATCCGCTTGGGACACAAGATCCGTGTCCGTGTTCCATTGACGGTGGAACAGCTCACCGATGGCCGTCGTGCTTCAGAAGCCGCTTGGAAACGCTGGCTTTGAGTAGTCTCCGGGCGCTATCTGCGATTTTGGGGTGGGTATTCTCTGGGACTACGCCTCTAAACGCGTCATTCCTATCGCTTTTGTTCGTATATGGTAGGTTTAGGGGCTATTAGAGAAGGAGTCTCAGAGGATGCCCACCCCAAAATCGCAGATACGGCTGATTGACCGGCGACCGTCGGCCGACCGCCGGCCAATCGTCGCGCTCAGAAGCTGAGCACTTCGACCAGGCCGGAGTCCAGACGATAGCGGGCGCCGACGATCATCAGCTGCTCATGGGCGAGCGCCTCTCGGATGATCTCCGAATGCGTCACCAGATGCTCGATCGTGCGCGCGATGTTCACCTGCTCATAATCCTCGTTCGAATCGAGCCCCGCCATCTGCGCCTGCCAGACGGACAGGCCGACGTTCTTGAGGAGCTGCGAATCGGAGGAGAGGATGACCTCGTCGAGGTCCTCCATCAGCTGTTCGCGCACCACCTCCGATTCGTGCTCGTCCTCCTTGGACAGCTTCTTCACGAGCGCGTCGAGTTCTTTGACGCCCTGCTCCACGGCCGCGCAATGCTGATGGCCGAGCACGACGAGCAGGCTCACATGCATCGTGCCGACCGCGTATTCGAGCGACTGCAGCACGGCGTCGTCGATGATCTGCCCGGCCGTGCGCACCGTGAACATGTCGCCCAGTCCCGCGTCGAAGATGATCTCCGGCGGCACGCGCGAATCCGAGCAGCTGAGCACGGCCGCATCCGGATTCTGCGCGTCAATGAGCGATTCGCGAGTTTCCTTGTCCTGCCACGGATGCGTGGCGTTGCCTTCGGCGAACCGGCGGTTGCCGGCGAGCATGCGGCTCCAGGTGCTGTTCGCGGTGGTTTCTTCGGCGGTTGTTGTGGTCATCATGGCTCCTCTGTGCGTTCGTTGGGTCGCTGCAGCGCTTAGGCTAAGGTAAATCATAGAGGTTTTTCGCCGTCGCGCGCGTTGCAACGCGCGCGGTCGTAGGAGGTACCGATGGCCGGAAGAAAAAGGTCGCAACGTCCTTCGATGTTTGAAGTCGCGAAGCTCGCGGGCGTGAGCCACCAGACCGTCTCCCGCGTCATCAACCATTCACCGAATGTGTCCGCGCCGACGCGTGAGAAGGTGGAGCGCGCGATCGCGGAGCTCGGCTACCGTCCCAGCAATTCCGCGCGCGCGTTGGCGTCGAATCGGACGCACACGGTCGGCATGATCGCCGGAGGCCAGCGTTTCCACGGCCCGGCGACCGTCCTGTCCTCGATCGAGGCGGCCGCCCGCCGGCATATGATGTTCGTTTCGGTGGCGATGGTGCAGGAGGCCGCATGCACGCAGCGTGAATTCGACGATCTGTGCGGCATGTTCATGCAGCAGGGCGTCGATGCGTTCATCTTTATGACCCCCACCGATGCGATGTTCCAGACTGCCTGCCGCGCGCATGTGCAGCAGCCCAGCGTGATCATCACCTCCGCGCACGGGACGGTGAGCGTGGGCGAGGGGCTGCGCATGATCCGTGGGACGCAGCGCAGAAAGGTGTCGTTCGTGGGCGTCGACCAGTGGGGAGGCATGGCGTCGGTGATGCGCCTGATCCGCAAGCACGGGCATCGCAACGTGCTGTTCTTCGCCGGTCCCGGGCAGTGGCGCGACGCGAGCACGCGTCTGGTGGCATGGAACAAGCTGTGTGCGAAGAACAAAGTGAATTCGGTGACGGTGCAGTGCCACGATTGGGAATCGGCCGATGCCTACCGATCGATGAACCACATCCTCGACAGCATCGGTTCGAACGGCGGCCGTCTGCCCACCTGTGCCGTCTGCTCGAATGATGTGATGGCAATCGGCGTGATCCGCGCATTGCTGGAACATGGCGTGCGTGTGCCGGATGAGATGAGCGTGACCGGGTTCGATGATATGCCCGGCATGAGCAATCTGTACCCTCCGCTGACCACAGTGCGGCAGGATTTCGACGATCTGGGCACGATGGCGATGCGCGAGACGCTGTATCTGATGGGCGAGAGTGAGGAGCCCGCGTTCTCGAACTCGCAGCACGGCGTGGGTCTGGTGTCTGCTGACCTGATCATCCGCCAGTCGGTGCGCGTCGCGCCGCAGCGATGAGCTGGGCTGTGTCGGTGACGCCGTCGTCGGCCGGCACGGCCCAGCTCGTGCGATCAGATGTTGTGATCGGTGTGACGCTCAGTGTTCGGCTTCGAAGACGTTGATGTCGGTCGTCATCAGATCGCGGATGTCCTGCGAGAAGAACCCTTTGTCCGCCGGGAAACGGTCGGACTTCACATGGTCGGCGTTCACCCATTCGACGAGCACATGCTCGATGGCTTCCGGCAGCCCGATGCGCGACGCGGCCACGATCAGCTCATCGCGGTTGTTGTCGGTGTCCTTCATCTCGTACAGTCCGCGCAGCGCGTCGATATTGTCCTCATACTGTGCGAGCGGCTTGTTCTCGAACAGCACCGTGTACCACTGGTACAGCGCTTCACCGGTGCGGGTCATGTCTTCGGTGGTTTCCGCCATGATGATGCTTCCTTTCCTCTGCATCCGTGTTCGTTCGCCGGACATTCCGCGCCCCGTCTGCGATCGTTGGCGCGTTCCGCCGGCTCCACCGGACATCCTAAGCGCGTCATTCCGCCCCGACCTCGGCCTTCCGCCCCCGGTATAATGGATTGCAACGATGACGCGGCGCCGTATCGTCCTTCCCGATTTCCCCCGATTACCTGCCCAGTCATCGATGACCATCCGTCACACATTCGGCCGCGTAAATGATACTGACTATCATTTACGACCCGTTGCACGCCGCGATGCGCGCTCTATTTGATACTTTCTATCATTTACGACGCCGATTCGGCGGTGCAGTCGTCTGATTATGCTCATCTGGATCAGAATCGAGACGGAAGGACGCGGCACGGGCGACACGTACCGGCAGCTTTCCACACTGTTCCATATGGATACGAACGCGGGCATGGAAACCAACCTCGAACATGCCGCGCGAGAACAGCTTGAATCCGATTCGACGTTCCGCACCGGCATCATTACCAGGTTGAGTGAACTGTTCATCGCGATGCCGCGCGAGTTGACGATCAAACTCAACGACGTGCTCATCCAGGATCAGAGCGTGGCGTTGTTATGGAGCCGGCTTCCGCAGATCATGAAGCGGAACTACATCGATCGGGCGATCGGTGACGAGATCCTCTCGACGAATGAGATCGAAGGCGTGCGCAGCACCCGCAAGGAAGTGCAGCTCGCCGTGGCCGCCGCGCATTTCCTCTTCGAATACACACATCCGTTCCACGATGGCAATGGCCGCACCGGACGGTTCCTGCTTGCGCTCAATCTGCAATCCGCGCTTGCAACGCCCACGATTCTTCCGCTGTCCCGCGTCATCGCACACAACAGGCCGAAGTACTACAAGGCCTTCATGCAGGTGGAGGATGAGCTGAACCATGGCGAGCTTACCTTCTTCGTGATGATGCTGCTCGACTTGATCATGGAGTCGCAGCGCGACCTCATCGAATATCTGGTGCAGCTGATGAATGGTGTGGAAGGGCTGAGGCATCGATGCGACCAGCTGATGGACATGCTCTCTCTCCCCCCCCCATGCGGGCGATGTACTGTTCGTGCTCATGCAGGAGCAGAAGTTCGGCGGATGGCGGTCGTTGACGCTCGATGACGCCGCCCATTATCTCGGACTGTCGAAGCAGAGCGCGCGCAAAGTGGTCAAGGAACTTGAACAGGCCGGACTCATCGAATACACGAAGCGACGCCCGCTGATGTTCCGCTTCTCCGGCGATGGAGTGGACTCAGCGGACTCGTCGGAGGAGATGCCGGAAATCTGAGCGTTGCCATAATGCAACGCTGGGAACGATGACTTCGGCGAAGCGCCATGCACCATGTCGTCATGCGCATTGCGCACGTAATAGACGAGGGCCGTGGCACGGGAGCGATCCCATGCCACGGCCCTCACCTATCGAAGGAGTGAAACCGGTATCAGCCGGTGTTCTGCAGGCCGGCTGCGACACCCGAAACGGTGCACAGGATCAGGTAGATGAATCCTGCCTGCTGGCTCTTCGAGAGCTCTTCCTTGTCCACCTTCTTACGCAGCGAACGCAGCGCGAGCACCTGGGTGACCGACAGCGCGTCCACATACGGCGAGCGGATGCGGATCGCCTGGCCGAGCACATGGCGATGCTGCAGCGGCCATTCATCGCCGACGATGCGCAGCACCCAGCGGCGCGTAAGCTCCATCTCGTGCAGGACCTTGTCGCGCAGATCGTCGCGATCGCCGAGTGCGAGATACATCTTCGCGATGCGCTCGTCGGTCTTCGCGAGCGACATCTCGATGTTGTCGATGAAGGTCGAGAACAGCGGCCACTCCTGATATGCCTGACGCAGCGTATCGAGGTCGCCGAAGGCCTCGCACGCGGAACCGAGACCGTACCATGCGGCCAGGTTGATGCGCGCCTGCGCCCACGAGAAGATCCACGGAATTGTGCGCAGATCGTCGAGCGACTTCGCACCCAGGCCACGCTTCGCCGGACGCGAGCCGATCGGCAGCAGGCCGACCTCGGTGAGCGGCGTGACCGTGGAGAACCACGGCGCGAAGTCCGGCGTGTTGAGCAGATCAAGGTAGGTTTCATGTGAAACCTTGTTGAGCTCGTCGGCCATCGGGGCGAACTTCTCGGTCATCTCCGTGTTCGTCTTCTCGACGCTCGGAGCGGACTGCAGCAGTGTCGCGGCGGCCACGGATTCAACGTGACGGATCGCGAGCACCGGATTGCCGTAGCGGGCGAAGATGACCTCACCCTGCTCGGTGAGCTTGAAGCGGCACTTGACCGAACCCTTCGGCTGCGCGAGCACGGCGCGGTTCGCAGGGCCGCCGCCGCGGCCGACGGCGCCGCCGCGGCCATGGAACAGCGTCAGGTCGATGTCGTTCGCCTCGGCCCACGTGGCGATGCGCTCCTGCGCTGCGTGCAGCGCGAGCGTCGCGGTGGTCGGACCGGCGTCCTTCGACGAATCGGAATAGCCGAGCATGACCTCGAGCTTGCGGCCGGTCTGCTTGAGACGTGCCTGCACTTCGGGGATCTTGATCATTTCGTCGAGCACGCTCACCGAATTCTCGAGATCCTCAAGCTGCTCGAACAGCGGGATGACGTCGATGACCGGCGCATCCTCCGGGTTCGAGAAGGCGAGACGATTGAGCTCGTAGACATCACGCACGTTCTTCGCGCTCTTCGTGAACGAGATGATGTAGCGACGCGCGGCCTTGACGCCGTTGCGCTTCTGGATCGCGCCGAGTGCGCGGAAGGTGTCGAGCACCTCGACCGTCATCGGCTGCAGTTCACCGCGCTCGCCATGCAGGCCGTGTTCGCGGATGTCGTCGAGCGCGCGGGCATGCACGACCGAATGCTGACGGAACTCCATCTCGACCATATGGAAGCCGAAGGTCTCGGTCTGCCAGATGAGATCCTGCAGCGGGCCGTAGGCGGCGCGCTTGTCGCCGGCTTCGGCGAGCGAACGCTGCACGACGCGCAGATCGGCGAGGAAATCGTCGGCGCTGTGGTACATCAGGTCGGTGTCGCGCTTGATCGTATAGTGCAGACGATCGGCCATGACGAGCATGACGGCGCGGTGCAGCTCCTTCGTCGAGATGAGCGATGCCTTGCTTGTGAGCCGCTCGCTGATCTCCTTCTGCTGGTTCCACAGCGTATGCAGTTCGTCGCTCGGCGGCGTCGTCTCCGCTTCCATCGTCAGATTGCGGCCGACGTTGCGCGTCGCCTCCTCGAGGGCGGCGAGCACATGGTCGGAGAACTTGCGCGCCACCTGACGGCTCACCTTCGCGGTGACGTTCGGGTTGCCGTCACGGTCGGAGCCGATCCAGCTGCCCGGATGGAAGAACGCGGGGCACGCCGGTTCGACGGTGCCGGCCTTGTCGCCGAGGACCCAGTCGTCGAAACGACGGTAGACCATCGGGATCGTGTGGAACAGCGTGTTGTCGAAGATGTCCAGGATCGTGTCGGCTTCCTCGACCGGCGTCGGCTTCTTGAGTGCGATCGGCGAAGTGCGGAACAATGCGTCGATCTCGTTGTAGAGACGGCGGTAGCATTCCTTCTTGTCCGATCCGCCCAGCATGTGGTACGCGGCGAGCTGGTCGGCGACGCGGCGGATCTTGCCTTCCACGGCCTTGCGGCGCGCTTCGGTCGGATGCGCGGTGAAGACCGGATGGAACTCAAGACGGTTGAGCAGCTCCTTCGCCTTCGCGGGGCCCATCTCGGCGATCAGCTGGTGGTAGGCCTTCGTCATCTCGTTGACCGGATCGATCGCCAGGGAGTCGTCCACCTTCGCCTCACGCTCGTGCAGGACGGAGACGCGGTAGTTCTCCTCGCACAGATTCGCGAGATGGAAGTACGTGGTGAACGCGCGCGCAAGCAGCTGCGCGTCGTGCAGGTTCATCGCGTCGATCGTCTTGACGGCCATCTCCAGATCGTCGCGCTCGGGGTGAGTGTCGGTGAGCACGCCGGAGAAACGTTCCGCGCTCGCGTCGACGGCGTACTGGCGCACGGTGTCGAAGGTGTTGAGCAGCGATTCGTCATATTCGGAAAGCACGCCGCGCAGGATTTTGAGACACAGATCCATGTCCTCATGCAGCGTGGGGGGCAGCTCACGCTCTTCGGGGGTTTTCGTCCCCGTGCCGGACGTGACGATGGCCGCGTCCGCAGGCGTGATCTGTTCGTTATCAGTCACATTGACCTCCTTCTAAGAACATCAGGTTGCTCGGTCTTCCGGCCATCCGCGGCTCCTCCGCGGTTGTGTTGATCGGACGTTGCGAGCCCACAGCCTTGAGTTCTCTTCGGTTGCACGCCCATTGTAGGCGCGGGGAATCGACAGTTGCGTTACATGCCGTTGGTTTCGGTCATGATGTGAGATGTCATGCGCGATTCCGTATCAATGACGACGTGAGCCCATTCCAGCTGATTGATGGCGCATTGCTTCATGGTATTGGTGCTCTTGCGGAGCTGCATCCACGTATCGAGGACGGCCCATGGGGTGACGTTCTTGGTGGAGGGCTTGTCTGCGCAACCTTCCGGTGAGGGCCTCGTGCCGATGACATCAATGGCGCGCTGCAATGGTTTCGAATCGGCTACGTCGGTTGCGATCCCTGCAGCTTCTTCCCAATATATTTCGTATGAAGCATAGGTTGATTGTGCGTGCGAGAGAAGGATGTAGAATACGGCGAGCGCGGCGATGTAGATGGCGACGAATCTGTAGATGTACGTGCGGATTTGTCGCCATCTATGCTGTGATAGGTGGATCCTGCGCATCAGTCGTACCTCCTATATTGCCATATCGGAGCCCGTGTCGGGTCATGTTGTCGTGACCGTTGTTATGTGCGTACTGTAGTGATTGCGTCAATTGGATTCTGGTTTATGTTGTGCTGCGAAAGCTGATTGGGGGAATGTTAGGATGATGCTTGCAGCTATGGCGGTTATAGATAGATTTTTATTTTTCATAATATCTCCCTTCCCTTGCTGAGTGTATATAGCGATGATGTCAAGATTTAATTTTATCTCATTATTTGAGGCAAATACTTCAATTTTCAAACGTGTCATTCTTCTTCGCAGGAGCGTCTAATGTTTTGGGTGATGATTCGAAAAAATGACTGATTGCGTTGCTTTGCAGATATGGTCAGCCAAGAGGCTGCATCGGTGAAATGACTTGCATGTTCTACATTGGAGGTATGCAGGAAGAAGTAAAGAGCGGCGCCACGGCCGCCGGGAGATACCATTCCCATTCGATCCCGCTCGACATGGAGGACATCGAGCGCGATTGGGACAAGCCGATCCAGGAGGCCGGCATCGCCGCGAAGGCGAGCGTCATCGTGCGCGTCGGCATGCTCGACCTTGGCGCCGGCACCGGTAGTTTCCGTGTGCGCGAGATGATGCACCGCATCGCGTATCCGCTCGGTGTGCATGTGCGCGCCGACGTCAACCTCACCGACATCGAGGCGGCGTGCACCGACGGCTCCGGGCGCATCACCGAAGTCGTCAACCTGCCGACGACCGGCATCAACACCGAGCGCATCTGGCTGCTCGAGCATTTCGCCGACTGGTTCAGCGTCAATCTCGGCACCGGCTCGATGTACCACCGCGAGACGAAGGTCTCCGCGGGTCTCATGCAGCATCTCGACATGCGGGACGCCTCGCAGGTTTCCGCGGACATGGCGAAACAGTTGCGCGAGGAACGGCATCAGGCACGCGTCGCCGAACGCGCGGCCGCCTCCGACGAGGCTGTTGAGGACGACGAGGCCGCGCTCGCCGGCAGCGCCGTCGACGCGGCGGCGACGATTGCGGATGCGTCGACTGACGTTGCCACGCAATCGATGGACAATGCGCAGTCGACGAACGCTGTGCTGTCGACGGATGATATGCAATCGGCGGATGACACGCAGCCGGAGATCAACGAGACCGTCATCGACGCGCTCGTCGCGGCCGACGGCCACGGCGACGACGCGCGAGGCAGCGCCGAACAGCTGGCGATGCCGCGCAAGCCGCGCACACGGCTGCGCGCGGTCGCCGGCGAGCGCACACGCGCATGGCGTGAGCGTTCGCAGCGCCCGCCGAAGAACGGGTACGCCGAGCATTTCGACCATGTCGGCGAACGTGCCGTCGCGCGCAAGAAGCATGAGATCACGGTGCGCGACGTGCATAAGCGGCTCGATATGATCGAGCGTCGCAAGCCGCTGTATTCGCCAGCGCTGTCGGGACTCGCGTCGGCGTGTGCGTGCGCGTCCTTCGTGTTCCTGCTCGGCGGCGCGCCGTACGACATGATCGGCGCGTTCGTCGGCGCCGGCCTCGGCCAGTGGCTGCGACGGCGGCTGTTCGCGCATCATCTCAATCAGTTCTTCGTGACCTTCGTCTGCGTGGCCGTGGCGGCCTTCGCGTGCGTCGGCACGCTGCGTCTGATCGGTCTGTTCAATCCGGTGGCGTTGCAGCATGACACGGCGTACATCGGCGCGATGCTGTTCGTCATCCCCGGATTCCCGCTCATCACCGGCGGTCTCGACATGGCGAAGATCGATTTCCCGTCGGGCGTGCAGCGCGTGATGTATGTCGTGTGCATCATCCTGATGGCGACGCTCGCCGGATGGATGGTCGCTTCGCTCGTCCATCTCAACCCACAGGGCTTCGAATCGCCCGATCTCGCGCCGTGGGTGAACTGCTGCCTGCGCGCATTGTTCGCGTTCATCGGCGTGTGGGGATTCTCGATGATGTTCAATTCACCGCAGCGCATGTGTCTGGTGGCGGCGACGATCGGCGCGATCACCGACACGCTGCGTCTGGAATTCGTCGATTACGGGCTGCCGCCGGAGGCCGGCGCGTTCCTCGGTGCGATGCTCGCCGGTCTGCTCGCATCGGCGTGGCGTTCGGCGGTGCGCCACCGGCTGCTGCCGCCGCATCTGGGCTATCCGCGCATCTGCCTGACGGTGCCGTCGATCGTCATCATGGTGCCGGGACTGTATATGTATCAGGCGATGTTCCATCTGGGACAGTTCGAGACGCTGCTCGCGCTCGACTGGGCGTTCCGCGCGTTCATGGTCATCATCTGCCTGCCGATCGGTCTGGCGATGGCGCGCGTCATCACCGACAAATCCTGGAGGTACGACATGTGACGGCGAACGGCCGCACATATGGCATACGACGGCGGGGCGGCACTTGGGATTCCCAAGTGCCGCCCCGCCGTCGTCGTATGTTGACGTGCGTGCGATGCACGCGCGCATGACAGGAGGTCGCCGCGTCAGCGGTCGTAGCGCATGCCCATCGCCTCGCGGACCTCGTCGAGTGTCTCGTTGGCGATCGCGTTCGCACGGCGGTTGCCCTCATGCAGGATGTCGCGGATCGTGTCCATGTCCTGCGCGAGTTCGGCGCGGCGCTCGCGGTGCGGCGCGAGGAACTCGTTGACCGATTCGGTCACGTACTGCTTGAGCGCGCCGGCGCCGGCGTTGCCGATCTCCTCGGCGATCTCCTGCGGGTCGCGGCCGGTGACGAGGCCGGCGGTCGTCAGCAGCGCCGAGACCTGCGGGCGGTGCTCCGGGTCGAAGGTGATCATGCGTTCGGAATCGGTCGGGCTCTTCTTGATGAGCTTCGCCGTCTCCTCGGCGGTCGCGCCGAGCATGATCGAGTTGCCGTAGGACTTGCTCATCTTGCGGCCGTCGAGGCCGGGGATCTCCGGGGCGTCGGACAGGATCGCGGCCGGCTCCGGGAAGATCGGGTGCTTCTTCGCGTAGCGTTCGTTGAAGCGGCGGGCGATTGTGCGCGTGATCTCGACGTGCGGCAGGTTGTCCTTGCCGATCGGCACGACGTTCGCCTTGCAGAACAGGATGTCGCAGGCCTGATGCACCGGGTAGGTGAGCAGCAGGCCGGTGAGCGCATGGCCGGAGGATTCCATCTCCGACTTCACGGTCGGGTTGCGGTGCAGCTCGGCCTCGGTGACGAGGGACAGGAACGGCAGCATCAGCTGGTTCTCGGCCGGGATCGCCGAATGCGTGAAGATCATCGTCTTCTCCGGATCGATGCCGGCGGCCATGTAGTCGAGGACGAGGTTGAGCACGTTGTCGTCGATGTGCTCGGTCGTGTCACGGTCGGTGATCACCTGATAGTCGGCGATGATGATGTTCGTGTTGACGCCGCGGTTCTGCATCGCAACGCGTTCCTTGATCGAGCCGAAGAAGTGGCCGAGGTGCAGGCGTCCGGTCGGACGGTCGCCGGTGAGCATCGTGAACTTCTCCGGATGCTCCTCGAGCTTCTTGAGCGTTTCCTCGGAACGCTTTCTCGCAGCGAGGAAACTCGCGCTCATCTCATTGCCGGCCGCAGTCAGGCGCGCCTCTTGTTCTTCAGCCATACGTAGTAATCCTTGTGCCGTTCGAATCGTTGGTTTTCGGTGGTTTTCATCGTAGAAATCTGAGCAGACAACAAAAGAGGGGCGGAGAAGTGGTACTCTCTTATGTGATGAATTGATAGCAAACAGTTAATCCAGGGGGTCAGATGGGCCGCGGACGTCAAAAAGCCAAGCAGCAGAAGATAGCTAGGAAGCTCAAGTACCTGACCACTGACACGGATTATGACGAGCTTGCGAAGGAGCTGGGGGCGCGGGAACCAGGTTCCGGTTCATTCGATCCGTTTGCCGATGTGGAGGCGAAGTACGCCCAAGACGCGGATGTTGACGAGTTCGAGGATGAGGAGACCGTCGTGTCCGCTGCATCCGAGGACGACCTTGATGACTATGCGCAATGGGCGGCCGAGGCCGCCGCGAAGGCCACAAGCGGAGAGATGCCGGTGACGCCAGTGTCCAAGCCGCACAAGCCTATTCCGATGCCAGTGCCGGGTGCCTTCAAGCACGCCGATCATGCGAAGCATGCGGACTCCGCGCAGCAGCAGTAGGAGTCCAGTGCCGGTCCGTTGAACGGACGAATCGAGACATATCGCAGGATGTGCGGGTGTGCGTGGACCCTGGAGGTTCACGCACACCCGCACATCTGTATTCGGCGGTGGGGGTAGGGGCGTGCGTTCCGCCGCGATGGCCGGATGTGCGGATTAGCCGAGCGGGAGGATCGCCGACAGGTCGTCGCGTTCGCCGACCGCGCTGATATGGCCGGCCTCGCGTTCCTCGTCCCAGCTGGTGATGCCGCTGGCGACGCGCAGCCAGACGGCCGGTTCGAGTTCGATGACGTCCGGCGGCGTCAGATTATGCGGATCCGAGGCGGGGCCATCGAGGATCTTCACGGCGCCCCACGGCGCGACGCGCACCTCGACGCCCGGGCCCGGCGCCTTCAGCTCGAGCATATGCAGCGAATAGCGGACGGCGAGCGCCATCGTCGGGCGTGGCAGCGCGGGGGCGATGTCGGTCGCCGCTTCGGTGCCGACGAGCGCATGCGCGGCGTCGCACCAGGCGTCGTAGGCGTCCATGCCGGCGGTGATGTCCTTCTTATGGATAGCAGCCATGCTTCGTATTGTGCGCGCACGTTGCGATAAGTCAGTATATATAGGTATCGCCGATCGCTGCGGGTGCAGGTTGCGGCGGCTCCGACCGGAACATGGATGCCATGTGAACGTCAGCGGTGCAATCGGCGGCGGAAACGGTCGCTAATGATGGCGCAAGCGATCGTCCTTGTCGCATATCGCACCCAAAGATATCGCGGAATGGTCGGCTTGCGAACAGAACGGGTGCGTGGCGCGGCCGCCGCGTTCGCGGACGGCGCCGCCGGCGAACGTCGCGGGTGCAGAACGCGCCGGAGACGATCGCCGACGGTCGCGGCGGCGTTACTGAAATCGGACTGAACGACACGCGGGGCGTGCGCGCGGGCGGCGGACGCGCAGGCGGCTATGACGGCTGCTGGCCCCATCTGAAGCGCTTGCGCAATGTGGAGATTGCGGTACAAAAAGCGCGTGATTGCAGTCGTAACCTTTGGTGAAGTCGACGTTATGCTATGATTTGCTGTTTGAGAACGTATGCAAAAACGGACAGAAGAGCTTGTATCGCGGATTTCCGACAGGACAGGTGATTTTGCCCGTGGGCGTTCATAGTGAAGATAACGTTCAGAGGAGTCATAGATATGACCGAACTTACGGCACCGAAGTCCTCGGTTACCGCAGCTCAGTTCGCGGATGAGATCCGCAACGAGCTCAAGTACACGCAGGGCGTTACGCCCGAACAGGCGAAGCCGGCCGACATCTACGTCGCCACGGCCACCGCCGTGCGCAAGCACCTTATGGATTCTTGGATGAAGACCCAGCAGGACATGATCAACGGCAACACCAAGGCCGTCGGCTACCTGTCCGCTGAGTTCCTGATGGGCAAGCAGCTGCGCAACGCGCTGCTCAACTCGGGCCTCACCGACCAGTTCTATGCTGCGGTCAAGGAGCTGGGCTTCGACGCGCAGGAAGTCATCGACGCCGAATACGAGCCGGGCCTCGGCAACGGCGGCCTCGGCCGTCTCGCCGCCTGCTTCATCGATTCTCTCGCGTCGCTGGGTGTGCCGGCCTTCGGCTATGGCATCCAGTACCGCTATGGTATCTTCCGTCAGGAATTCGACGAGGAAGGCCGTCAGGTCGAGCGTCCTGACTACTGGCTGACCAACGAGGATCCGTGGGGCCACATCGACTACGCGCGCGACCAGCGCGTCAACTTCGGCGGCGAAGTCGTCGAAGAGGCCGGCAAGCGCGTGTGGAAGCCGGCTTGGGCGGTCCGCGCGATTCCGGTCGACTACATGGTTCCGGGCTACGAGTCCGGCCGCGTCAACACGCTGCGCCTGTGGCAGGCACGCTCCTACGACGAGTTCGACCTGCTCACCTTCAACAAGTCCGAGTACCTTGACGCGGTCAAGCCGCAGGTCAAGGCCGAGGACATCTCCAAGATCCTGTACCCGGAGGATTCGACCGAGGTCGGCAAGGAACTGCGCCTCGAGCAGCAGTACTTCTTCGCCTCCGCTTCGCTGCACGACGCGATCCGTGTCTTCTACGGCGACGCCGAGAAGCCGGATCTGACGACGTTCCCGGACAAGATCACGTTCCAGCTCAACGACACCCACCCGGTCATCGGCATTCCGGAGCTCATGCGCATCCTCATCGATGAGTACGGCTACGACTGGGATACCGCGTGGGACATCACGACGAAGACCTTCAACTACACGTGCCACACGCTGCTTCCGGAAGCGCTCGAAGTGTGGCCGGCGTCGCTCATCGGCAAGCTGCTGCCGCGTCATCTCGAGATCATCGAGAAGATCAACGACCAGTTCATGCACGAGCTCGAAGGCCTCACCGACGACGAGGCGAAGATCGAGCGCATGCGCATCCTCACCGCGGGCGAGAACCCGTCGGTGCGCATGGCGTACCTCGCCTCCTACGCCGGCTCGCACGTCAACGGCGTCGCCGAGCTGCATTCGCAGCTGCTCAAGGACGTGACGCTGCGCGACTTCTCGGACATCTATCCGGCGAAGTTCACGAACGTCACGAACGGCGTCACCCCTCGCCGCTTCATGAAGCTCGCGAACCCGGGCCTGTCCGCGCTCATCACCGAAGGCCTCGGCACCGACAAGTGGCTCGAGGACCTCGAACTGCTCAAGAACCTTGAGCCGCTCGCCCAGGACGACGAGTTCGTCAAGAAGTTCGCGAAGGTCAAGTACGACAACAAGGTTCGCTTCGCCGACTTCGCGAAGTCCGAGTACGGCTTCAAGCTCGATCCGACGACGATGTTCGACACGATGATCAAGCGTCTGCACGAGTACAAGCGCCAGGCCCTCAAGATCCTCGAGGTCATCGCCACCTATGCGGACATCAAGTCCGGCAAGGTCAAGGTCGAGGACGTCACGCCGCGCACCGTCATCTTCGGTGCGAAGGCCGCCCCGGGCTACTACCTCGCCAAGATGACGATCCAGCTCATCAACAACGTCGCCAAGGTCATCGACAACGATCCGGACGTCATGGGCAAGCTCAAGGTCGTGTTCCCGTGGAACTACAACATCCGCGTCGCGCAGATGCTGATCCCGGCGACCGAGCTCGACGAGCAGATCTCGCAGGCCGGCAAGGAAGCGTCCGGCACGTCGAACATGAAGTTCGCCCTCAACGGTGCGCTCACCGTCGGCACGCTCGACGGCGCGAACGTCGAGATCCGCGAGCGCGTCGGCGCCGACAACTTCTTCCTCTTCGGCATGACCGTCGACGAGGTGGACAAGATGTACGAGAGCAACTACGATCCGGCGAAGTTCTACGAAGCGGATCCGCGCCTCAAGACCGCGATCGACATGGTCGCGGACGGCACCTTCTCCAACGGCGACAAGGAGACCTATGCTCCGCTCGTCTCCGATTGGCTGACCAAGGATTGGTTCATGACGCTCGCCGACTTCACGGCGTACCACGACATCCAGTCCCAGATCGAGACGCTCTACGCTGATCAGCTCGAGTGGAACCGCAAGGCGATCCTCAACGTCGCCAACTCCGGTTACTTCAGCTCCGATCGTTCGATCGAGGACTACCTCGACCGCGTCTGGATGACCGGCCCGCTGCCGACCGAGAAGTGAGGCATGCAGCCGCGAGGCTGATTGCAGCATAGAAGACGAACGGCGGACGGCACCTTCGGGTGTCGCCCGCCGTTCGTCTTTGTGTATGCGTCCATCCATATCGCCATGTCGATGCATATATCGTCCGTCCGTATGCGCCGTGCCGTCGCCGCGACGACAGTGTCGGCGGCACGGCGGCACGGCGCCGCCGGCGACGATGTTCGGATGTCGATATCGCTGCCGCAGTCGTCATCGATACGAAAAACCGCGGTGTGCACGTTCCAACAATCGTGCACACCGCGGTTCGCTGATGTCAGCAACGCGTAGTTCGCGTACGACGCCGCCGCACAACGCAGTGCGGCGGTCGCGATCAGGCTGCGTCGGCGGCCGGAGCGACCTTGTCGACGTCGTCCTCAGTCTTGTCCTTCGCGAGCGTGAGGTCGACAGGCGACGAGCTGTTCTCCCACGGCTCCTCCCACGGATCGTAGTCCGGGTTCTGCTGCTTGTAGATGTAGACTCCGACGACCGCCGCGAGCAGCGCACCGAAGAGCAGCGCGAAGAATTTCCAACCGCTAGAGGACTTATGTTCCTTCATGACGGCTCCTTTCCGATTACCTGGTCGACTGGTTTCCCCAGACAACTCTGTTCACCATCATAGGACCTTCGCCGCGTTCGCGCGACTTCGGTTGTGCTCATGGCAAGTCCCTGCGCCTCAACGCGAAGGCGGCATGCATGGCCGGTTCCATGACGGTCGTATGACGGTCGCACGACGGTCGCATGACGGTCGCGCAACGGTCGCATGGCGACCGCGCGACGCGCGTCGTAACGCGCACAGCGGTGCGCGTCGCGGCACGTCACCCTGCGCTACAGTGTGACCTATGCCCAACAATCGTTTTTCGTTGTTCCCCGATTCCCCGTCGATGCGGCAGGTGTTCTCGCTGCGGTCGCTGCGTTACCGCTGGCGCAACGGCGAACCGGTCGTCACGTCGGCGATCATCGTCGTCTGCGTCGCGCTGTGGATCGTCGAGTTCGTCCTCAATCTGGTGAGCCGCCCGGCTTTGGCGGATCTGCTGCAGTACGGCGCGATGCAGCCCTACCGGGCGGCGCGTGAGCCGTGGATGTTCGTCACGTCGATGTTCCTGCATTCGCCGACGTCGATCTTCCATATCCTGTTCAACATGCTGACGCTGTGGTGCGTCGGGCCGTTCCTCGAGCGGCTCATGGGACACTGGCCGTATCTGATGCTGTATATGATCGCCGGCATCGGCGGCGGCGTCGGCATGGAGCTGTGGGCGGCCTTCGGCCGTGACCCCTCCGGTTGGATCACTTATTCCTATGGTGCGTCCGGCGCCCTGTTCGGCCTGTTCGCCGCGTGCCTCGTCGTCTACCGGAAGGCCGGCGCCGATATGCGGTCGATGCTCGTGTGGATGGCGATCAACTTCGCGATGCCGCTCGTCGTGCCGAACATCGCATGGCAGGCGCATGTCGGCGGCTTCATCTTCGGCGGCCTGCTCACGTTGCTCGTCGTCGACGGTCCGCGTGCATTGCGCGGCAAGTCGACGTTGGCGCGCACGTCGATCTACGGCGGCGCGTTGCTGCTGCTCGAAGTGATCATCGTCGTCATCTGCAACCAGAACAACATCTACGCGATGATGCTGTGAGCGTCGTGTGGCGGCTGATTTCGCATGCCTCTAGTGTCGCTGCGCAACTTACAGCGGTGTAGTTTTCCACAAGATGTGGAAAACACTGTGGATAATTCGGGGATAGCATGAGGAAACAGGCCGAAGTTATCCACATAGATATCCACAAATGTTGATATCTATGGTTTCCCCACCGGTGGGGGATGTGGATAACAGTTATCCACATCCCCTCTGAACCGTTGAAATCAAGCCATAAATAGGGATTAGGTAAGGGGATGCCCCCTATATGTAGTGCGTCGAAAGTTATCCACATTTCACGTTATGTCAGAAATTGAAAGCACAGTGGACATCCCCTGCCACTGTTCCTCCTCAAGGACTCCCACCCCCGTAGGGCCGGTACCGCAAGTCGGATACATCGGCCGTCCGATAGGTCAATCGTGTTGTTGCTCTAAGGCAATGGTCCGCATCCGCGCGCAGACGTCGTCCATCCTCTGCGCGTGTTCCCGGAATGGGTGGTAGAGCCGGGGCTGACCTCGGAAAGACCTAGCGACCATTATCCGTTCGGCGATGAAGCACTGTCAACCGTTCTACCCATTTTGAGTAGATGGCGGCTCCTGATGCCTGTAATCTCGGCGTTTATCGATCTGCCTCCCGCAGTTCTGCGCATGACTGCATCGGCGTAGTTCCATCCCGCGTACAGCCCCTTCATACGGCGTTCCGTAGGTGTCGCACCAGAAGGCTGCCACCCAGCGACCCTCAGGCGGCATTCCGTAGGTGACCTTACGTATGCAATGCCGTCTGCAGCTCTTCAGACGGCAATATCCGTCTAGCCAGATGCCGGCCGTCACTGCCGGCAGCTGCGGTCGACGCGTCGCTACAATGCGCTGTATGGGCAACGACAACGCTATCCGCGACGACGACATCGCGCCGCGGATCAATGAGGCGACGCGTGCGTTCATCATGGCGCACCGGGATGAGGACATACGTGACGTCGCGCTCCACGCGAAACGCGACGGCGACGTGGACGTGCCGTTCGCGCTCGACCAGATCGCCGGCCGACGCATCGCACGCACGAAACTGCCGCGCTGGGCGGCGACCGACGGCATCATCTACCCGCCGCATGTGCCGATGGAACAATGCTCGTCGCAGCCGGCGGCCGAATACAAGGCTCGGCTCGCGGCCGAACTCATCGCCGGACAGCCGCATCCGACGCCGCTCGTCGACCTCACCGGCGGCTTCGGCGTCGACTTCTCCTTCATGGCGCGCGCCTTCGACGAGGCCGTCTACGTCGAACGGCAGCCGCAGCTGTGCGCGCTCGCGACGCATAATCTGCATGAGCTCGGCGTCGACAACGCCCATGTCGTCTGCGGCGACGGCGTCGCGTTCCTGAAGACGATGCCGCCGGCGACGCTCATCTACGTCGACCCGGCACGGCGCGACGCGCACGGCGCACGCACCGTCGCGATCGCCGACTGCACGCCCGACGTACTCGCGCTGCGCGACGAACTGCTCGCCAAAGCGCCGTTCGTCGTCATCAAACTGTCGCCGATGCTCGACTGGCGGCAGACGATCGACGATTTCGGCGGCGCCGTGCGACGTCTCGACATCGTCGCCGTGCACAACGAATGCAAGGAGATTCTCGTCGTGCTCAGCCGGGAGCGTACCGAGCGGCCGCTGATCCGATGTGTGGACGACGACGCATCCGTCGAGTTCCTCGCCGGCGATGACGAGCGGCCGAGCGTGGCGCCGGTGTCGACGCTGCCCGATATGCGTTTCCTCTACGAACCGAACGCGGCGATCATGAAAGGCGGCGCCTTCGCGACGCTGCAGCGGCGTTGGCCGGCAGCGCAGATCGGCGTCAACAGCCACCTGTTCGTCGCCGGCCGATGGTTCGGCGATTTCCCCGGACGCGCTTTCGTGATCGACGATATCGGCACGATGAACAAGAAGGATGTGCGGCGACTGCTTGGCGGCGTGAAAAAGGCGAACGTCGCCGTACGCAATTTCCCGCTCACGGCCGCGCAGCTCGCGAAGAAGCTCAAACTGTCTGACGGCGGCGACGTCTATCTGTTCGCGACGACCGATGCCGGCGGCCGGCACATTCTCATCCGCGCGCGCAAAAACAGCTGAGCGGTGGCGGTTGCGGATGTGCAGATGGCAGTATGTGGGCGGTGCACCTACAGAATGCCATCCGGTGAGCTGCGGGTGGCATTGTATGGGTGAGATCACCTACGGAATGCCGTTTGAGGGTTGTTGGGTGGCAGTTTATTGGTGTGACACCTACGGAATGCCGTTTGAGGAGTCGCAGATGGCAGTCTTTTGGTGTGACACCTGCAGAATGCCATCCGGGGAGCTGCGGGTGGCATTCCGTAGGTGTGGCTACGCGCGGAATGCCGTTTGAGGGTTGTTGGGTGGCAGTTTATTGGTGTGACACCTACGGAATGCCATTGAGAGGCTATGGACGGCATCGTATGGGTGAGGTCACCTGCGGAATGCCGGTGGGCGGGCTACGGGCGGCAATGTACGGGTGGTAGAGGGTGTCCGGTGGGCGGGCCAGAGGGGAGTTGCGGCAGCGTCGGAAGGGCAACAAAAAAGGGCGTCGGAAGACGCCCTGATCAGCCATGTGCCACGGTCTCAACGCCACCAGACCATCATGATGAAGCCTGCGAGCATGAAGCCGAACGCGACCAGCAGGTTCCAGGAGCCGATCGCAGGGATCGGATACGTGTAGTTCGTCAGATAGAAGACGACGGCCCAGATGAGGCCGATGATCATCAGCGCGCAGAACACCGGCACGAACCAGCTCGGGTTCGCCTTCGTGCCCTTGATGCTTTCCTCGACGCGCTTCGTGTTCTCACGCTGACGCTGCATCATGCGGCGCATCTGCGGCGTCATGTCCTTCTCGTCGACGGTCTGGTCGAGGATCTCCTCGATGCGGCCGACCGGGATCTCGTCATTCTCGACGTAGGTGGCGGCCTGCGCCAGATCCATCGGCTTCTTCTCGTTCTTCACGTGCGACTCGTCGTTCGACTTCTCGGCGGCGCCGTGTTCGTCGACCTGGCCATCCGTGGGTGTTTTGTGCAGCTCTTCGTCAGCCATTTGTCTTATCTCCTTGCATAGGCTAATTAGGTATCATAGTGGTTGCTCACGAAAGCGGCCACCAGCGTCGGCCATCATGAGCAAAATCATCATATTTTCGCGCGTCGCCGCGAAGACGGACCATATGGTTCGGCGGCGAGGTTCGTAAGGAGACGGATATGGCCAGGCATAAACCGAAGCATGGCACCGGCAAGTCGTTCATCGGCAGCGTCTCCGTGCTGCTCGTCGTCACCTTCGCCGGCTTCCTGCTCATCACGAACATGCGCGTCAACCGCACGACGACCGTCTCCTCGGACACCGCCGAACTCGTCGAGAACCGCGTGCGCAAGGTGGACGCACTGCAGGCCGACGTCAAGGAGCTGTCGTCGCAGGTCGACAAGCTGAGCGCGCGGGTGAAGTCCGACCAGTCGCCGCCGTCCGAGGACGCCGGCTCGAGCACGATGCTGCCCGCCGTCGAAGGTCCGGGCGTCACGGTGACGCTCAACGATTCGTCGATGTGGAAGAACGCCGTCGATTCGTCGGGGGCGACGGTGGACAGCGATAAGTACGTCGTGCATCAGCAGGACGTCGAGGCCGTCGTCGACGCGCTGTGGGCGGGCGGCGCGGAGTCGATGCAGATCATGGACCAGCGTGTGCTGTCGACGTCGGCGATCATCTGCTCGGGCAACGTGCTGCTGCTGCAGGGCCGCAAATACTCGCCGCCGTTCACGATCTCCGCGATCGGTCCTCCGACGCTGATGATCCAGGCACTCGACGATTCGCGCGCCGTGCAGATCTATCGGCAGTATGTGGACGCGTACGGTCTCGGCTACGACGTGCAGACGGAAAGCAAACTCCACTTCGACAGCACGACGATGCTCCTGCAGCCGCTGCAGTACGCGCATGTGCTGCAGCAGCCGAACAAGGACGGCGACGGCGAACATGCCGACGACGCCGCGAACGGCGGTGCACACGGCGGCAATCAATAGTTCCATTTTGTGATACAGTCCGCGGATGCGATCGTCAGATCGTCCGCGGCGGCCGATCAGGCAGAACGAACGGGGGAAGACACCACCTATGGCACACAGTCAACATGCGGCGCCGCGCCGCACACGCAGCGTCGGACGTTCGATCGTCACGATCGTCGCGGAGCTGCTGCTCACCTTCGCCGCGATCTGCGGTCTGTACGTGGCGTGGATGCAATGGTGGACCGGCGTGCAGTCGGACCATGTCCAGCAGGAGACGCGCGCGCAGGTCGCGTGGGCGCAGCCGAACGACGGCGGCACCTTGAAGATCGCGCAGCCGCAGGACGGCGAGCCTCCGGTGCAGCCGAAGGAGGCGCTGACCGGCGAACTCATCGCCCGCGTCTACATCCCGCGCTTCGGCGACCAATGGGAGCGCAACCTCGTGCAGGGCACCGACCTCGCCGAACTCAATCAGCACGGCCTTGGCCACTATGTGGACTCGCAGATGGCCGGACAGGTCGGCAACTTCGCGATCGCCGGACACAGGAACGGCTACGGGCAGCCGCTCGGAGACGTCGACAAGCTCGAGAAGGGCGACGCGATCGTCATCCGTTCCAAGGACTACTGGTACGTCTACCACTACACGAACTACACGATCGTGACGCCGGACGAGGGATGGGTCATCGGGCCGAATCCCGAACATCCCGACGAGCAACCGACGAAGCGGCTCATCACGATGACGACCTGCGAGCCGAAGTACACGGCGCCGACGCACCGCTGGGCGAGCTTCGGCGAGTTCGCATACTGGGCCAGGGTCTCGGACGGCATCCCGAAGGAGCTGGCGAAGACCGACGCCAACGGCGCCGTCGAGTTCATCAACAACGAGCGGCAGTCGTTCGCGTCGTCGATCACGTCGCTTGCGCCGTGGGTGTGGGGTGCGCTCATCGTCTACGCGGTCGTATTCCTCGCGGCGGCCGTCGCATGGCGTTGGCCGGCGCTGCGCGCGATCCGTGAGGGCAGCAGGCCGCTGCCGGACGTCGACATCTACGGCTGGCTGCTGCGCCATCAGCCCGGAGCCGCGCCGATCCGCTGGCTGCTGATGCTGCTGCTCGTCTTCGCCGCCGCGGCCGCGCTGTTCCAGTGGGGCTTCCCATGGGCGGCCGCGAACATTCCGTTCCTGCAGCAGATGTCCAACTACGTGGCCGTGTAGCGCGCCGTGCGCCCGCTACACCGGCTGCACTACACTTGACTACGTTTGGCATTAGAACAAGCCCGTACGCCAGCGAGAGGACCTTTCATGACCGATTCCGCGCATATCCTCGTCGTGGACAACTACGATTCCTTCGTGTACACGATCGTCGGCTATCTCAAGACGCTCGGCGCGACCGTGACGGTCGTGCGCAACGACGCAATCGACCCGGCCGACGCCGCCGTCCTCGACGGCTATGACGGCGTCCTGATCTCGCCCGGCCCCGGCGCGCCGGCCGACGCGGGCGTCAGCGAGGACATGATCCGTCTGTGTGCGGCGACGCGCACGCCGATGTTCGGCGTCTGCCTCGGCATGCAGGCGCTCGCCGAGGTCTTCGGTTGCACGGTGAGCCATGCGCCGACGATCATGCACGGCAAGACGAGCCTCGTCGAGCACATCGACGACGAGATCTTCGCGGGCGTCGCGAATCCGATGACGGCGACGCGCTACCATTCGCTCGCCGTCGAACCTGATTCGGTGCCGGCCGACGTGCTCGAGGTGACCGCGTGGACCGTCGACGACCACATCGTGCAGGGCATCAAGCACCGTGAGCTGCCGCTGTACGCCGTGCAGTTCCATCCCGAATCGGTGCTCACGCAGGACGGCTACCGTCTGTTCGCGAACTGGCTCGCCGTCTGCGGCCAGCCGAGTGCGGTCGACAAGAGCCTGGGCATGCAGCCGAAGCTCACGCGTTGAGCATACGCCGACCGTCGCGGTTGCGACGAAGGCAACGCAATGGGCGGCCCCGGATCCCTCACGGATCCGGGGCCGCCCATTGCGTGCCCGTTCAGCGTGCGCGCGGTTGATGCGCGTCAGCCCTGACCGTGGTCGCCGTCGTTCTGGCTGCCGTCGGAAGGCGGCGCCGACGAGGAGGAAGAACCCGACGGCGACGGCGACGGCGACGGATTCGACGACGGCGCCTTCGTCTTGACGGTGACTTCGGAACCCTTGTCCACGCTCGTGCCGGCGGACGGGCTGATCGATTCGACGATTGCGTCGTCCGACGAATCTCCATCCACCTTGACGCTCAGATTGGCCGCTTCGAGCGCGGCGCGCGCGCTCGCGAGCGTATCGCCGGCGTTGACGTTCGGCACGGTCACCTGCTCACGTCCGGTGGACACCCACACCGTCACCGTGCTGTTCTGCGCGACCGACGTGCCGACGTCCGGCGAGACGCGGATGACCGAGCCCTTGTCGACGCTGTCCGACGACTCCTGCATGACGGTGACCGTCAGACCCATCTGGGAGAGCGCGGACAACGCCTGGTCCTGCGGTTTGCCGATGATGCCGTCCGGCACCTTCGTCATGCCCGACGACACCCACAGGCTGATCGTCGAACCCTTGAGCTGCGACGTGCCGTAGGCCGGGTCGGTGCGCGTCACATGGTCCTTCGCGATCGTCGCGCTGTCCTCGGTCTGCACGCTCGATTCGACGACGAATCCGGCGTCCTCGAGCGTCGAACGCGCCTGCTCCTGCGTGTACCCGGTCACGTCCGGGATCTTGACCGAACGCGGACCCGTCGAGAACCACACTTCGACGGTGCTGCCCTCGGCGACGCGCTTGCCGCCGGCCGGCGTCTGCTTCGTGAACATGCCCTCCGGCTTCGTCGAGTCGGCGTCCTGCTTGACGTTGATGTTGAGGCCCAGATCCTCGAGCTGCTTGCGTGCGCGCGCCTCGGTCGTCGTCTCGTTGAAGGTCGGCACCGTCACGAACTTCGTCGCGTTCTGCGCATGGTCCCACCACAGCCATCCGCCGATCGCGATGCCGAGGATGACGATGGCCGCGGCGATCGACGCGATGACGACGTTGCGCTTGTGCTTCTTCTTCGCGATTTCCGCACGGCGGTCCGCACGCGTCTTGAGCGGCCCGGTCGACCCGTCCGGATTGATCCGTTCGAACTGTCCGGTGACCGGATTGAAGACCTGCGTGGCCGGAGCCTGCTGGGCCGTCATCGGCTGCGTAGGCGGCAGCTGATGCTGCGCCTTCGTCTCCGACAGGTCGGTCAATGGATTGAAGGCCGTCGCGGTCGGCACGCCGCCGTTCATGAACGCGATGATGTCGTTCTTGAATTCGGCGGCCGTCGCATAGCGGTTCTGGCGGTCCTTCGCCATCGCCTTCGCGCAGATCGAATCCCACGCCGTCGGCAGTCCCGGCACGATCGTGCTCGGACGCACGGCCACTTCGGAGACATGCTGGTAGGCGATCGCGACCGCCGAATCGCCGGTGAAGGGCGGGCGGCCGGTGAGCATCTCGTAGAGCACGCAACCGGCGGAATACAGGTCGGAGCGCATGTCGACGGTCTCGCCGCGCGCCTGTTCGGGGAGAGGTACTGCGCGGTGCCGACGACGCCCTGCGACTTCGTCATCGTCGTCGCCGAATCATCGAGCGCGCGGGCGATGCCGAAGTCCATGACCTTGACGATGCCCTGCTCGGAGATCATGATGTTGCCGGGTTTGATATCGCGGTGGATGATGCCCATCCGATGCGAATATTCGAGCGCGCTGAGCACGCCGATCATCACATGCTCGGCGTCGCGCTGCGACAGCGGACCGTTCGCCTTGATGATGTCACGCAGCGTCTGGCCCTTGACGTACTCCATGACCAGATACGGCAGATGCTCGGTCTGGCCGTTCTCGAAGGTGATGACCTCCTCGCCCGAATCGTAGATGTTGACGATGTTCGGGTTGTTCATCTGCGCGACCGAATGCGCTTCGCGGCGGAAGCGCGTCAGGAAGATCTCGTCATGGGCGAGGTCCGGGCGCATGATCTTGATGGCGACGGTACGGCCGAGCCGCGTATCGACGGCCACATGGACCTCGGCCATGCCACCGCGTCCGATGAGCTGGCCGAGCTGGTAGCGGCCACCGTCCAGTGTCGTGGGCATGCTACTCATTGCTGCTCCTTCCGCCCAGTACTGTGGTTGTGTCGTGGGGAACCCGCCTGTGCAAACGGATGCATCGCGTTCGTGGTGGGATCGTGATGGGGGGCGCTCGCGACGCGGCGCGGCACGCGCTTGCCGGACGTGACCATCGTCGCGTCGATCGCGCTCGTCTGCTGGTCGAGCAGCCTGCGTTCGATGCGCGACAGGATACGGGCCACGGTCAGCGCGTCCTGCGGACGGTCGAGCGGGTCCTTTGCGAGCATCGACATGACGAACTGCGACAGCTGGAAGTCGACGGTCGCCGGCAGCGGCGGCACCGGGTTGTTGACATGCGCGGCGGCGATGTCGACCGGCGTCGCGCCGGTGAACGGACGGTGTCCGCACAGGCCTTCGTAGGCGACGACGCCGAGCGAGTAGATGTCCGACTGCGGCGTGGCATGCTGGCCCTGCGCCTGCTCGGGGGAGATGTACTGTGCGGTGCCGACGACCATGCCGTCCTGCGTGATCTGCTCCTGGTTCGTCGAATACGAGACGCCGAAATCGGTGATCTTGACCTCGCCGTTGCTCGAGACCATGATGTTGGCCGGCTTGACGTCGCGGTGGATGACGCCGTGCGAATGCGCGACGAAGAGGCCGCGCGCCGTCTGGGTGAGGATCGGCAGCAGCTGCGTCGGCTCCATCGGGCCGTCGATCTCATGGAACAGGTCGGCGAGCGACTTGCTCGGCACGTACTCCATGATCAGGAATCCGATGCCGTCATGTTCGTAGTATTCGAACAGCGCGGCGATGTTCGGGTGTGCGAGATTCGCCGAATTGCGCGCCTCGGTGCGCAGCCTGCGCAGCTTCGACTCCTGGTTCGTCGTGTCGGTGCGCAGCGCCTTGATCGCGACCGGGCGGCCGAGCTGGATGTCGTAGCCTTTCCAGACCTCGCCCATGCCTCCTTGTGCGAGACGCGAATCGAGGCGGTAACGCCGGTGAATGAGCTGTCCCTCGATGAGTCTCATTGGGTAAGCGCCTCCTTCATTACTGCGGTCATGACCGGTCCCGCCGCGAACGAGCCATAGAGATCGACGTTGTGCACGACGACGGCGACGGCGATCTTCGGATCGTCGGCCGGCGCGAAGCCGATGACCCAGCCGTCGATCGAATCGTTGTCGGCGCCGATCTGCGCGGTGCCGGTCTTCGAGGCGACGCGGATGCCGGGGATCTCCAGATTCGTGTTCTCGTCGGTGACGACGGCCTCCATGCCTTCGGTGAGCTGCTTCGCCGTGTCCTCGCTGAATGCCGTGCTCATGACCTGCGGCTTCGTGTCCGGCAGTACCGACAGGTCGCTGAAGCGCACACGGTCGACGAGCGTCGGCTTCATGACCTTGCCTTTGTTCGCGACGGCCGCGGCGACCATCGCGTTCTGCAGCGGCGTGACGACGGTGTCGCCCTGCCCGATTGACGCCAGTGCGAGACGGTCCGGTGTGACCTGCTGCGGGAAGCGTGACGCGACGGCGCGCATCGGCGTGCCGTCGGCGGCGGAACCGTCGATCGTGATCGTCGAATCGAAGCCGAACTTCTTCGCCATGTCGGAGACCGTGTCGTCGCCGAGCGCGACGCCGAGCTGCGCGAAGGCCGTGTTCGACGAATACGCCATCGCGTTCTTCAGCGAGATTGTGCCGTCGGAGCCGTCGCCGGCCGGCGACGAGTTTGTCAGCTGGGTCTCGGTGCCTGGCAACGTGTAGCTCGCGCCGGCCGGGATCTGCGAATTGATGTTGTATTTGCCCGAGTTGATCGCGGCGGCCGCGACGACGGTTTTGAACGTGGATCCGGGCGGATATAGCTGGCTCGTCGCGCGGTTGATCATCGGGCTGGCCTGTCCCTGACTCAGTTCGGCGTAGTGCTTGTTCGCCTCGCCGCCGTCATGCGTCGCGAGCAGGTTCGGGTCGTAGCTCGGCTTGCTCACCATCGCGAGGATGCGGCCGGTGCTCGGCTCGAGCGCGACGACGGCGCCGTCGTCGTCGCCGAGCGCGTCGTAGGCGGCCTTCTGCAGCTTCGTGTCGATTGACGTCTCGATTGAGGCGCCGCGGTTCTCCTCGCCGGTGAACAGGCCTTTGAGACGCTGCCAGAACATCGCGTCGGACTTGCCGGTCAGCAGCGTATCCTCGGACGCCTCGATGCCGCGGTCGGCTTTCTGCGTGACCGAGAAGTAGCCGGTGACCGGCGCGTAGAGCGCGCCGTCGGCGTACGAACGCTGGTACTTGTATTCGTCCTGCGACGCGTCCGATTTGGCGAGGATGGTGCCGTCGGACGCGAGGATCGCGCCGCGTGCCGCACTGTTCGTGTAGTAGAGCGTGCGCACGTTGCGCGTGTCGCTGGCGAGCGCGTTCGAACGGACCGTCATGATCAACGACGACGAGATGCCGAGGACGACGAACAGCACGAGAACGGCGGTGAACAGCTGACGTAGCATCTTGTTCATCAGGCCTCACCTCCCGGGTGTGCATCGTCGACCGCGCGTTGCGGCAGGTTGACGTAGGAATGGGTGTTGATCGGGGTGACGATCTGCGTGATCGGTCCGTCGCCGTCGTTCGCGGCGGTCGACGAGGATACGGCGGCGTCGTTCGCGGCGGAGCTCGCTTCGGCCCGCTGGCGGCTGCGCAGCACCGACAGCGCCTCCATGCGGAAGGTGTCGCTCAACTCGTCGGACTGCGGCTTGTTCGCCGCGTTCGAGATGATGATGAGCAGCGCGGCGAGGAGGTAGTTCGCGATCAGCGATGAGCCGCCGGCGGCCATGTACGGCATCGTCAGGCCGGTGAGCGGGATGACGAGCGTGATGCCGCCGACGACGGTGAAAACCTGGAAGGCCATCGTGAACACGAGGCCGGAGGACAGCAGCTTGCCGAAGCCGTCCTTGATCTTCATCGCGATGATCATGCCGGCCGCGATGATGAGCAGGTAGAGCATGAGCACGGCGAAGACGCCGACGAGACCGAGCTCCTCGCCGGTCGACGCGTAGATGAAGTCGGAGTTCGCCAGCGGCGTGACGGTCGGGTAGCCCTGACCGAGGCCGGTGCCCATCAGACCGCCCGAGGCGAGGCCGAACAGGCCCTGCACGATCTGGCTCGAACCGCCCGGATAACGCGAATAGATCGCCGGGTCGAAGGGATGCAGCCAGGCGTCGACGCGGTAGCCGACATGCGCGAAGATGTGCGCGGCGACGACGCTGCCGGCGGCGAAGGCGAGGAAGCCGATGATGATCCAGCTCACGCGTCCGGTGGCGACGTACAGCATCGCGACGAACATCGCGAAGAACATCAGCGACGTGCCCAGATCATGCTGCAGGATGAGCACGCCCATCGACGCGATCCAGACGATGACGATCGGGCCGAGGTCCTTGAACCGGGGCAGCTGCAGCGGTCCGAGCTTCTTGCCGCCGACGGCGAGCTGGTCGCGGTGGTTGAACAGATAGGAGGCGAAGAAGAACGCGAGGAACAGCTTCGCGAATTCACCCGGCTGCAGCGAGTACGGTCCGATGCCGATCCAGATGCGCGCGCCTCCGATCTCACGGCCGAGGCCGGGGATCATCGGCGAGAGCAGCAGCACGAGGCCGATGACCATGCTCACATAGGAGAATCGCCGCAGCACGCGGTAGTCGCGCATGAACACGAACAGCAGGTCGCAGCAGACGAGCGCGAGGCACAGCCAGATCATCTGGCGCGTCGCGACGCTCGTGCCCATCGCCGCGTCGCAGCGCGCGATCATCAGGATGCCGATCGACGTGAGCATCAGCACGCAGGCCATGATCGACTGGTTCGCGTACGGCTGGAACTTGCAGATGAGCGCCCACGTGACGATGAACAGCACGGCGATGACGCCCATCAATACGAGCGCCGTCGCCGGCGGCCGCCCCTCGGTGCGTGCGAACATCTGGAAGACGCCGATGGCCGTGATGGCGAACGCGAAGAGGATCTGCAGCAGATAGCGTATCCGGGTCTTCGTCACTTCGAATCCTTCTCCTCGGCCGTGGCGGACGGCGACGCCGACGACGAAGCGGACGGCGACGGCGTCGCCGTGCCCTTCTTCGTTTGCTCAGGCGCGTCCTTCTGCGTCTTCGCGGCGGCCTTGCGGCGCGCTTCCTCGTCCTTGCGCTGCTGCTGAGTCTTCCTGAGCTCCTGTTCGATCTGGTCGGCCTTCGCGACGGCGGCGTCGTAGTCGTCGACGTTGATGCCGGCTTCGAGCTGGTTCTGCCAGCCCTCAGGCAGCTCGCTGAACGTCAGGTTCGTCTGCTCGACCGGATGCGACAGCTTGATGCCGAAGATGTCGGTGGGCACGCCCTGATAGATCGCGACGGTGTCGCCATCCTTCGCGAGAAAGTACTGCCTTTGGCTCCACATGTACGCACCGCCGGCGATGCCGCACAGCGCGAGCACGGCGATGATGACGGTGATCGTCGCGGCGACGCGTCCGCGGAAGCGACGCGAACGCGCGGCCTTCTTCTTCTCGAGCTGCTCATGGTGGATCGCGGCGGCGACCTCCGGATCGTTCGGGTCGGCGCTGTACCGTCCGTTGCTTTTGCGCACGACCGGAATCTCGCCGGTGTCCGGATCCTGCAGCTCGCCGGTTTCCTCACGCACTTCGCTCGTGTGGCCGACGCTCGGCTTCGCCGGTGTGCCGCCGACCGCCGTGTCGTCATCGGACGGACGTGACTGGATGAGCGCTGCCGCGCGTTCCGCCGGTGACGATTTCGCGATGAGCGCGGGCGCTGCGGCGACCGGTTCGTTGACGATGTCGGCGATCGCGTCGAGCGAGGCGCTCGCCGCACCGCCGATGAGCGGCGTCTGGTGCGGGACGTCGAAGGAGTCGGCGTTGAGCGCGAGCGTCGCGTCGGCGATGACGGCCGTCACATTGTCGGTGCTGCCGGCGCGCAGCGCCATCGAGACGAGCCGCTGCGCGCATTCCTCCGGATCGGTCGCCGCGAGCATCGTCTCCTCGATCGTCGAATCCTCGAGAACGCCGCACAGGCCGTCGGAGCACAGCAGCAGACGGTCGCCGGGATGGGCGACGCGGATCGAGATGTCGGGGCGCGCGTCGATGTCGAAGTCGCCGAGCACGCGCATGACGACGTTGCGCTGCGGATGGTTGCGCGCCTCGGATTCGCTGATGCGCTTCGTGTCGATGAGATGCTGGACATAGCTGTGGTCGCTCGTCAGGCGCATCAGCGCGCCGTCGCGCAGCAGATACGCGCGCGAGTCGCCGATGTGCGCGAGCACCCAGTAGCCGGAGACCAACGTGATCGCTGTGATCGTCGTGCCCATGCCGGCGAGTTTGCGTTCGCGTTTCGCCTTGCCGACGATTGCGTCGTGCGCGGCGAGCGTCGACGTCTCCATGATTGCGGTCGCGCGTGCGACGTCGCCGCCGGCGCTGTCCTTCTCGATGTGCGCGAGCGAACGGATCGCGATCGTCGATGCGGTGTCGCCGCCGGCGTGGCCGCCCATGCCGTCGCAGATCGCGACGAGGTGGGCGCCCGCGAACGATGAGTCTTGGTTGTTGGAGCGGACGGTGCCGACGTCGGAGACGGTCGTCGAATACATGTACAGCGTGCTGTGCTCTGCGGGGGTCATCGGCTCACCTCAGTTCGAAGGTGGTCGCACCGATGCGCACGGGCATGCGCGGCGCGAGGATCGTGGGCGCGGTGATGCGCTGCTGGTTGACCACGGTTCCGTTCGTGCTGTGCAGGTCCTCGATGGCCCACTGGTGCGAGCGTTCGTCGGGATAGACGCGCGCATGGTGCGACGAGACGAATTCGTCGTCGAGCACGACG
Organism: Bifidobacterium choerinum; assembly: GCF_002761235.1. NCBI lineage: Bacteria > Bacillati > Actinomycetota > Actinomycetes > Bifidobacteriales > Bifidobacteriaceae > Bifidobacterium > Bifidobacterium choerinum. Next base: position 738,041 of record NZ_CP018044.1, read on the forward strand.
GTGTTCGAAGCCGCGCGTCCCAATGTGATGACGGATGAATTCAGCGGCACCGAGGTGCCGGCGAGCGGGCCGTCGATGATGACGAGCAGCGTCGGCTGCTTGTCCGCGGCCGTCGCCGGCATAGCGCCCGTCGCCGGATGGTTCGGCGTCGAGCTGGCGGGTGTGGCCGCGACCGGCGCATCGGCCTTCCTGCGGACCTCGCGTTCCTTTTTGCGGCGTGCGCGCGACTTGCGTGGGCTGTAGGAGGCCACGTCGCGGTACAGAGAGCGGGCGATGCTCCAGACGAACACCCACAGCAGGATGAGGAACGCGTATTTCAGTACCGCGAAGGTAAGTTCGGTAATCATAACGGCAATCGGTGTCCCGGTTTACTCCTGGTCCTGCGACGACGCCCAGTAGAGGATGCGCGTACGGCCGATCGTGATCGTGTTGCCGTCGAGCAGCGTGGCCGCCGGCACCTGATGGCCTTCGACGTAGGTGCCGTTCGTCGAGCCGAGGTCACGTGCGATGACGCCGTTGTCGGTGATGTCGATCTCCAGATGCTTGCGGGAGATGCCCGGGTCGTCGATGACGATGTCGCAGCCGGAGCCGCGTCCGATGATCGTCTTGCTCTTTGTGAGCAGATACTGGCTGTTGTTCACCTCGAGCATCGGGCAGTCCTCGGCCTGCGCGTCGGTCGTGACCGGGACGGCGTTGCCCTGCACGGATTCGCTCGTGAGCTTGAAATTGCCCTTCGACAGTTCGAGGTCCTCCTCGAACACGACGACGACGGGGCCTACGAACGCGTAATGCTGGCTCTTCGCGTACTTCGTGAGGTTGTCGGCGAGTTCGTTGGCGAGCGCCTCCGAACCCCACTGTTCGATGCGGTCGAAATCGGGGGTGCTCAGCTTGAAGCGATACTCGTTCGGCGCGACCGTGCGTTCGCGACCCACCGGCATGGCCGATTCGTCGATCTCGCGTTCGAGCGCGCTCGTCAGGTCGACGGGCTGCAGGTCCTTGGAGCCGAATTTCGCGAACACTCCGTTGACCGCGCCTTCCACGCTTTTCTCAAAACGGTCAAGAACGCTCATAGTAGTCCCTTTCTTGTTCCTGTCCCATCCTACGCTTGGTCGCGAACCGCGCCGGCTTCTGTCACTGCCGGGCGAATGCCTTCCGCGTCGGACGTCGCCGTGGACAGCACTGCATGACGCGCCGCGCACGTCATTCGCATATGACTCATGATATATGAATACGTCTGTTCCATCCTTTATACGGATACGCGATGACCGACGTCGCGCGCGGCGGCGACGGTCGCCGTGCGCGACGGCACGCGTTCAGCCAATGCGCAGGGTCGCGGTGCTAGCGTAATGCGGTATGACGCAAACCACTGTGCACACGAATGATCCCCGCTCCGTTGATTCCTCGATTCCCGACTACGCCGCCGCGAAGGCGCGCACGCTGCGCTTCAGCTGCGGCGCCCCGCGCAGCCCGCGCCTGCTCGGCGACGGCTCGCGCATGCTGTTCCTGCGTTCCGACGGCGCCGAGGACACGGCGACGTCGCTGTGGATGGGCGAGGCCGACGGCACCGAGACGCTGCTCGCCGATCCGCGCGCACTGCTCGCCGACGCCGACGCCGAGGACGTGCCCGCCGCCGAGCGCGCACGCCGCGAACGCGCGCGTGAAGGCGGCAGCGGCATCGTCTCCTATGCGGTCGACGCGGCCGGCCGAGTCGTCGTCTTCACGATCAACGACCAGCTGTTCGTCTCGACGATCGCCGACGATGTCGCCGAAGCCGAGACGACGGCGCTCGACGTACACGCCGCCGACGGCACTGGCGAACCGCTGCACCCGATCCTCAACCCGCGCGTGAGCCCCGACGGCACGCGCATCGCCTATTCGACCGGCGCGGCCGTCATCGTCGTCGACGCCGCAACCGGCGAGGCCGGCGTCGCCTACGCGGTGCCGCAGGACGAGCGCGCCGACGTGCGCGCCGGCATCGCCGAGTTCGCCGCCGCCGAGGAGATGGACCGCTACGACGGCTTCTGGTGGGGCCCCGATTCGCGCACGTTGCTCATCGAGCGCTTCGACTCGTCGCCGGAGCCGCTGTGGACGATCAGCGACCCCGCGCACCCGGACCGCCGCGGATTCGACCACCGCTATCCGCGCGCGCTCACGCACAACGCGATCGTCGAACTCTACGCCGTGCATCTGGGCGACGACCGCCTGAACGCGGAACGCACGGCGCTCGTCGACTGGGACAACGACACCTACGAATATCTGGCCGTCGTGCGTTGGGACACCGGGCATATGCCGCTGCTGCGCGTCCTCGATCGCCTCCAGCAGCACGAGCAGATCCTGCACATCGACGTACCGAAGGAGCAGGACTGGAAGCGCTACGCGCCCGTCGAGGACGGCGTCGTGCCGCTGATGCCGGTCACCGTGCTTGAAACGCACGCCAACGACCGGTGGATCGACCTCATCGGCGGCGCGCCCGCCTACACGCCGTCCGGCGCGCTCATCTGCTCGGTCAACGACATGGAGCACGACACAAACCGCCTGACCGTCGACGGCCGTCCGTTCACGCCGGTCGGCTGGCAGGTGCGCGAAGTGCTCGACGCCGACGACGAAACGGTCATGTGCGTCGTGCAGCGCACGCCCGAGCAGGCGCCCGACGTGCCGAAGCAGTGGGCGTCGACGGCCGACGACCACGATGCGCGCAGTTTCGACGTGGTCGCCTTCGACTATGACGGCGACGTGTATCCGGTCACCGACGAACCGGGCGTGTGGAGCGCGACGCGCGCCGGCGACGGCCTCGTCGTCACCGGTCGCGACATGGCCGATCCGCGCCTGCAGATGACGCACTACTATCGCGGCGAGGCCGTCGCCGTCGCCAACAACGCGGCGACGCCGGGACTCGACATCAACGTGCGCTTCGTGCGTCTCGGCGAACGCAGGTTGCACGCGGCGATCGTCGCGCCGACCGGCGTGAAATACGCGGACGTGCAGTCGCTGCCGGTGCTCATGCACCCCTACGGCGGCCCCGGTTTCCAGCAGGTCACGCTCAGCCAGTCCGCGTACTGGGACGCGCAGTGGTGGGCCGAACAGGGCTACCTCGTCGTCATCGCCGACGGCCGCGGTACGACCGGCCGCGGGCCGGCATGGGACCGCGAGGTGTACAAGGCGATGAAGCAGGTCACATTGGAGGACCAGGTCGACGCCGTGCACGCGCTCGACGACGCGGTGCGCCATATCAACGACGCGGCCGCCTACGGCAGGCACGCATCGGGCGCCCGCGCGCATGTGCTGCCGCGCCCGGAGCTCGACCGCGTCGCGATGATCGGATGGTCGTACGGCGGCTTCCTGTCCGCGCTTGCCGTGCTCGACGCGCCGGAGACCTTCGCGGCCGCGTGCGCCGGCGCCCCGCCGACCGACTGGATGCTGTACGACACCTGCTACACCGAGCGTTTCCTCGGACTCGACGAGGCCGACTACGTGCGCAACAGCATCATCGACGACGCGCCGGCGCTGCGACGCCCGCTGATGCTCATCCACGGCTTCGCCGACGACAACGTGACGATTGCGCATTCGCTGCGGCTGAGCCAGGCGCTGATGGCGGCCGGGCGCGACCACACGTTCCTGCCGCTGACCGGCATCACGCATATGACGAACGACCCGACCGTCGCGCGCAACCTGCTGCTGCTCCAGCGCGACTTCCTGGAGCGCGCGCTGAGGCGCTGAGCCCCGTCGCCGCGTTTCAACGCTTGGCGCCGTAGATGCCGGAGGCGATCTGGTCGGTGAAGACCTCGTTGACCTTCGGCCGCACGACCTTCATCGACGGCGTCAGGCACTTGTTCTCCTGCGTGAACGTGACCGGCAGCACGATGAACTTGCGCACCGATTCGGCGCGCGAGACCTCGGCGTTCGCACGGTCGACGTACTTCTGGATCTCGGCGGCGACCTCCGGCAGCCCGGCGGCCTGCTCGATCGTCAGGCCCGCCGGCAGCTTCTGCGTCGGCAGCCAGTTCTCCAGACCCTCCTGGTCGAGCGTGACGACGGCGCCGACGAAGGGGCGGTTGTCGCCGACGACGACGGCGTGCTCGACGATCGGACAGGTGGCGATCTCCTGCTCCATCGGGATCGGCGCGACGTTCTTGCCGCCGGCCGTGATGATGATGTCCTTCGCGCGGCCGGTCAATGTGATGTGGCCTTCGTCGTCGAGCGACGCCAGATCGCCGGTCTTCAGCCAGCCGTCGGCCGCGAAGGTCTCGGCCGTCTTCTCGGGGAGATTGTGGTAGCCGCGGAACACGTTCTGGCCCTTGACTTCGAGTTCGCCGGTCGCCGAGATGCGCACCGACGAGCCGGGCACCGGCTGGCCGACGGTGCCGATGACGTTGTCGTGCACACGCGTGAACGCGAAGGGCGCCGCCGTCTCGGTCAGGCCGTAGCCCTGGATCATCGTCAGGCCGATGCCGTTGAAGAACGTCGCCAGGCGACGGTCGAGCGGCGCGCCGCCGCACGCGAGGTACTTGATGCGCGGGCCGAAGGCGCCGCGGATCGAACTGTAGACGAGACGCTCGTAGAACGCATGCTCGGCGCGCTGCTTCGCGTCCGGGCGCTCGCCGCGCTGCTCCATCTCGCTCCATTCGCGCGCGAATTCGGCGGCCTTCGCGAAGATGCGGCCCTTGAAGCCGGTGCCGGCCTTGCGCGACGCCGCGTTGTAGACCTTCTCGAAGACGCGCGGCACCGAAAGCACGAAGGTCGGTTCGAAGGTCTGCATGTCGTGCGGCAGCGTCTTCGTGCTCGGCAGATAGCCGATGACGCCGGCATCGGAGGTGAACACGAAGTACTGGATGAATCGGGCGAAGCAGTGGGCGAGCGGCAGGAACAGCAGCAGGCGCGCGTTGCCCTCGAGCATCTCCGGGACGCATTCGGCGGCCGCACGTGTGATACTCACGAAGTTGCGGTGCGTCAGTTCGGCGCCTTTCGGCGCGCCGGTGGAACCCGACGTGTAGACGATCGTCGCCAGATCGTCGGCGCCGACGCCGGCGATGCGTTCGTCGAGCTCCTCGTCGGAGATCATGACGCCGAGCCCCTTGAGCGCGGCGATCGCGTTCGCGTCGAGCATCAGGATGCGTTCGAGCTTCGGGCAGTGGTCGAAGACGGAGTCGAGGCGGTCGAAGCGCTCCTGGTTGTCGGCGATCGCCAATTTCACGTCGGAGTCGTTGAGGATGCGTTCGGCCTGGATCGCCGAATCGGTGTCGTAGATCGGCACCGTCACGGCGCCGACGGCGGCGAGCGCGAAGTCGAGCAGACCCCATTCGACGCGCGTCGCCGAGAAGATCGTCACGGCGTCGCCCTTCGCGATGCCGAACTGGATCAGTCCCTTCGCGATCGCGCGCACCTCGTCGTTGAACTGGCCGGCGGTGAGCGTGCTCCACGAGCCGTCGGGCTCCTTGTTCTCTGTGAGCGGGGAATCGGCGCCGGAACGCTCGAGGCGGTCGGTCAGCAACGTGTAGATCGTTTCATTGTCGCGGACGGTGAGCGCATGGCCCGGCGTCGTGTACTCGGTGAGCATGGGAAATCCTTCGAATCCTTCGTAGCAGCCTTCGGAACGCGGCCGTCCGTGCGGCCGCCTCGGCTATCCTACGGTACCGTAGGGAATGTGCGCCTCGTATGAATCGACAACACACGCCGGCTGCGCTTTGTAGGGAACGCACAATCGGCGCCGCGCCGCGAAGCGCGCGGGCCGTTTAGGATGATCGGTATGGAAATTGCAATGGTCGACGAACGGCATGTGCAGCAGGCGATGGCGCAGACGGCGCTTCCCGCCATGGACACATGCGCGCATGAAGGATATCTGGAACCGGCGCAGACGGATTGGGCGGGGCGTCCGCTGCCGCGGCTGCGCACGCCCGGCAGACTGCACTACGTGTGCTACGACGTGGCCGAATTCCAGAAGCTCGGCATCCCGGGGGCGTCGCGCGATGACCACGGCGCCGTCGTGTTCTCGCACGGCTTCTCCGAGTTCGCGGCCAAATACGGCGAGCTCGTCTGGTACTTCCTGCTCGCCGGATTCTCGGTATGCGTGCTCGAGCACCGCGGCCATGGCTATTCGGCGCGCGACGTGACCGATGACGAGATCGTCTACATCGACGACTGGCGCCGCTACGCCGCCGATCTCGCGAAGTTCACGAAGGAGGTCGGCGGCGCCTACGCACACGGCGGAAGGCTCACGTTGTTCGCGCATTCGATGGGCGGCGGCATCGCCGCGGCGATGCTCGAACGCTATCCGAACATCGTGGACAGGGCCGTGCTGTCGTCGCCGATGATCAAGGCGAACACCGGCGCGCCGAACTGGCTCGCGGCCGCCGTCTGCGGTGCGGCGTGCGACCTCGGGCACGCGAAGTCGATGGCGCCGGGACAGCACAGGTTCACGCCAGTGATCGACTGGAAGGACGAGCAGGGGGCGTGCGCCGCGCGGATCGAATGGTTCAAGAAGCTGCGCATCGCGAACACGCACTACCAGACGACGGCGGCCGCGAACGAATGGGTACGTCAGGCTGTGCGCATCTCGCATGCGATCCTCGACCCTCACATGTGCGAGCGCATCGACGTGCCGGTGCTGCTGTTCCAGGCGGGCGCCGACCACTGGGTCAGCAATCCGGCGCAGGACGTCTTCGTGCAGCGCGTGGGACGCGACGGCGGCCGCATCAGCAAGGAACGCGTCGACGGGTCGGTCCATGAGATCTTCTCGATGCCGAACGCCGTCGTCGCGCCGTATCTGCAGCGGATCTTCCGTTGGCTGCAGTCGGAGGAGACGGTGACTGTGCTGCCGTAGCCTGCGCCCGCAGCGGACGGCGTTGCGCCGGCCATCGGTGCGTTAGAATCACCTCGGGAAAAGCGGCGCGCGCGCCGGCAGCACGGCCGCGCATAGGAGAAAAGCGGGGCGTATAGTGACGCGGAACGCACGCGGTGATCGGAACGGCTCCAACGGCTCCGGAGACTCCGACGGCGAGCTCGGCGGTGCGTCGACGCGGCAGCCGGCGGACGATACGCGCAGCGCGCAGGAGCAGGTGCAGGACCTGCTGAACCGGTCGGCGCATGAGGAACGCGCCGACGCGGCACAGACGCTCGCCGACGAGACGGTCGCCACGCAGTCGCTCGAGCAGACGCCGAAGCGGATGATGGTCGGCGTGATGTACACATTGCTCGGCGGCGCATTGTGGGGCATCAACGGATCGGTCTCGAAGATCCTGATGGAGGGATACCACATCGCGCCGCTGTGGCTCGCATGCGTCAGGGAGATCGTCGCCGGCCTCATCTTCCTCGGCTGCGCGGCGGTCGGTTCGCGGCATGCGCTCGCCGCGGCCGTGAAAAGCGTGCGCGAATACCCGATGTACCTGTTCACGGCGCTCACCTGCGTCACGCTCGTGCAGGTCGCGTATCTGTTCTCGATCCATTGGACGAACGCGGGCACGGCGACGGTGCTGCAGACGGTGAATCTGCTGATGGTGCTCGTCTACGTGTGCATACGCGGCAAACGCAAGCCGACCGTCAAGGAGATCGTCGGCGTCACGCTCGCGTTCTCCGGCGTATGGCTGCTCGCGACCGGCGGCAAGGTCAGTTCGCTCGCGCTGCCGCTGCCGGGACTGCTGTGGGGACTCGCGGACGCGTTCTCATGCGCGTGCCTCGCGATCATCCCGGTCATGCTCATCGCGAAGTACGGCAACTTCGTCGTCAACGGCATCACGTTCCTGCTGTCGGGGCTGCTGCTGACGCCCTTCGTGCAGCCGTGGAAGGACGTGCCGCGGCTCGACGTGCGCGGCTGGGGGCTGCTCGCGTTCACGATCGTCGTCGGCACCTTCGTCGCGTTCTGGCTGTACATGGCCGGCGTCGTGCGCATCGGTTCGATGCGCGCGACGATGCTCGGCACGATCGAGCCGGTCATGGCGACGATCACGGCCGTCATGTGGACCGGCGCCGTGTTCACCGGCACCGATCTGGTCGGTTTCGCGCTCATCATCGTGATGTCGTTCCTCGTGCAATGAACGCTGTGCGGTGAGGGTTGTGCAGTGAGGGTTGTGCAGTGAACGCTGTGCAGTGAGCGCGCGTCAGGCTGTGCCGGCTGCATAATCGGCCGTGGGCGCCGTGCGCGCGGCCATACAATCAGGAGTCGTTCGCGCATGTACGCAGAACGTACGGCGGCGGGAACGAGAAAGGATCGATTATGCTTTCGACGGCGCAGAATGTGGTCATGGTCGTGCTCAATGTGGTCGTGCTGATCGCGTTGCTTGTGTTCGGCGTGTTCGCCGTGTACAACAACCGGCCGAACTTCGAGCTGACGCCCGAGCATCTCTACGACCAGCAGAAGGGCCAGCAGTGGGGCATCTGGGTGTTCGTGTTCATCATCATCAGCTGGCTCGTGACGCTGCCGGGCGTGTTCTGGACGCTCGGCGACGGCTGGGTGCAGGCGCTGTGGTGGATCGAGCTCGCGTCGAACATCGCGTCGCTCGTGTGCTGCTGCGCGTCGATCTTCTACTATCATCGTCTCAACACGCGCCCGCACGACTGATGCGTTGACGCATCGCCATGCATCGGTGTTCGCGTGGAATACGCGGTAGCGTGGCATCGATGATTCAGCACGGATGACATGGCGTAGGTGACATACGACAGTGGCGGCCGGAACTCAGAGAGGTTCCGGCCGCCACTGTCGTTACTGGATGCGCTTATCGGACGCGTCTTGCTGATCGCGTCATGTGATCGCCTTCAGCGTCGGCGATGCCGTAGGCTACTCCTCGCGACGGCGTGCGCTCAGCGTGGCGACGCCGCCGACGAACGCGAGCGTGAACGCCGTGATGAGCACGGCGTCGGTGCTTGCGCCGGTGGCGGCGAGCTTGCTGCTGGCGGTGTCCGTGACCTGCGCCGACTGCGGCGCCCTTGGCCTGCTGGGCGTCATCCACGGCGGCCTTGGCGTCGTCGGCGTCCTTCTGGGCGCTGGCGACCGCGTCACCGGTCTTGGCGACGGTGTCCTTGGCGGCCGTGAGCGCCTGATTGCGCTTGGCGAGCTCGTCCTTGGCAGCCTGCAGATCGGTGACCGTCTGCTTGGCGTCCGCGAGCCTCGCGGCGGCCGCATCCGCCGCCTGCTGCGCCTGCGCCGCCTCGGCCGCCTTGTCGGCCGCCTGGGCGTGCGCGGCGTCGCTGGCCTGCTTCGCCGTGTTGTAGGCGGCCTGCGCCTTGTCCAGATTCGCCTTGGCGTTCTGCATCGCAGCGTACTTGCTCGCCGCGTCGTCTTTGGCGGTCTTGGCCGCGTCGGTGTTCTGGTTCGCTTGGTCGAGCGCCTTCGCGGCGTCGTCGGCCTTGCGCTGTGCGGCGGTGAATGCGACGTCGGTGATATCGTAGGCCTTCTGCGCGTCGGTGAGCGTCGCGGAGGCCTGCGCGTACTTGGCCGACTGGGCGTCCGCCTGCTGCTGCGCGGCCGTCTTGGCGCGCTGCGCGTCCTCATGCTTCGTCAGTGCGCTGTCGTAGGCCTGTTCGGCGTCCGACTGCGCGGTCTGCGCCGCCTTGAGGTCGTCGGCGGCCTGCCTGCTCGCCTGATTCGCCGCATCGGCCGCCTTGTTCGCGGTTTCCACGGCGGTCTGCGCGCTCGCGAGCACATCCTGCGCGTCCTTGAGCTTCTGCTGTGCGTTGCGGATTGGATCGACGTACTCCTGCAGTTCCTGCTGATAGACGTCCGCGTCGGTGGGCGTCGTGTCGTCGACGCCGTCGTAGCTGATGGCGTGGCTGCTGTTCTCCATCGCGGAGGTCGGTACATGGCCAGCTCCTGGGTACTGGCTCACGCCGATGCCGGTGGCGGTTGCATTGGGATCGGAGCAGCTGAGGTAGTAGCCGATGGTTTTGTAGAGCTTAGGGTATTTCTGGTAGATCTGGTACGGGCTCATGGAGGCGAGACCCGGATACTTGCCGCTGAGGAGGGCATCTTCGTAGATGGCCTTCTCTGCCGTCCACCACCCGGCAAGAGGATCGCGGTATCCCCATGCCAAGTTCTCGGACAGATGAAGGTTGCTTGGCAGCACCTGATTATGCTTCATGACAAGCTTCGTGCCTGCATTCGCCTGCACCATCGCCGCGGCCATCGCGGCGTCGGAGATCTGCAACGGTGCGAGTCCTTCGTCGGCCCGCAGCTGGTTGAGCTGTTGGATGAGCGCCACCGCCTGGAGCATGTTGTCGAGACTCGTGGCGTCCTTCGGGTTCCCTCTCTGCGTGTGCTGCAGCCACGATCCGCCATCGGGCGGTGCGATCTGTTCCGGGTCGTTCGGATTCTTGGTGCTCAGCGCCGGATCCGTCAGCACCTGCTGCGCGAGCGTCGCATTGCGGTGCTCGGACCAGCCGAGCGCGCCCTTCTGCTCCAGATTGGTGGCATCGGCCGCCGCCTGCGTCGCGTCGTCGATGGCCTTCTGCGCGGCTTCGAGCCGCTGTTGGGCCGCCACCTTGTCCTGCCGGCCTTGTCGGCGGCCACCTTCTGCTCGGCGTTCTGCTTCGCGGTCGTCGCCGCCGCGAGTTCGTCCGCCGTCGTGGATTCGTTGCGTTCGGCGTCGGCGAGCGCGGCGTTCGCCCGGTCAAGCTCCTGCCTGGCCGTATCCGCGTCATTGCGCGCGTTGCGCAGATCATCGCTGGCGTTCTGGTAGACGTCGTTCGCGTCGCTGAGCGCGGCGTTGGCCTGATCGGCCTGCGAACTCGCCGCCTGCGCTTGCTTGAGCGCCTCGTCGTATTTCGCGGCCGTATCGGCGGCGTCTTCGCGCGCCTGTTCGACCTTCGCCGGATCCTTGGCGTCGCCGGCGATTCGTTCCGCTTCGTCGAGCCGCTGCTGCGCGGCGTCGGTCTGCTGCTGGGCCGCAGCGGCCTGCTTGGCGGCGTCCGCGCTCGCATCCTTCGCCTCCGACGCGGTTGCCGCGGTGTGATCGGTGTCCTGCTCAAGCGCATTCATATCGGTGGTGTCCACCTGCTGCTGCAGACCGTCCACCTTCGTCTGCTGGTCGTTCACGGCGTTTTGGGCCTTCGCTTCGTCCGCCTTGGCGGTCGTTGCCGTGTTCTGTGCCTGCTTGAGCGCGTCCGCTTTCTGCGTCTGCGCATCCACGGCGTTCTGCAGATGCTGGGAGGCTTCGTCAAGCTTGGCGTTGGCTGTGTCGAGCGCATCCTGCGCCGCGGCCGTGTCCGGGTCGTTGGCGATTGCGTCGTCGACGGCCTGCTGCGCGTCCTGGACCGCCGCATTCGCCTGGTCGACTTCGCCGCTCGCGTCTGCGGCCGTGCTTTCGGCGTGCTTCTGCGCTTTCTGCGCTTGGGCCACGCCTTCCTTGGCGTCGTTGACGGCCGCCTGCGCCTGCTGCACCGCGCTTGCTGCCGTGTGCTGCTGCGGCTGCGCCGCCGGCTCGTCGGCGATGGCGACCATCGGTGCGCCGAGCGTGGCGACCGCGGCCATCGTGGCCACCGCCCCGTTCACCGCCTTCATCGTCGAGAACGGCCGGTTCTGCTCCTTGCCGCGCGGACGCGCGTGCTTTCCCTGTATCATGATGGACCCCCTTCAGTGGTCTGGTGGCGACTCACGTCGTCGCTGCTCTTCTCAGGCAGCATAATCCATCATAAAAGAAGAAAAAATAACACACGTGAGATTTGCAAAAATTACTTTCGGGCGACTATTATACGCGCTTCAATTGTTAATGCACTGATTTGTGTGAGATCGAGGGCGTCAATGTCCACATGGAACAACAGTGGTGTCATATGCGCGAAGGTGCGCAAGTCGTCAGGCGGCATCGTGAAGGTCCGCGAGACGGTGCTCGTCTCCAGAACGTCGAAATGTTCTCCGAACTGTTTGATTATTTGTTCGTTTGAATAATCGGTGTTGCGCAGCTGCTTGCGCGCGAGTTCGCGCAATTGTTCGTCGTGATGTACGCCGGGCACTGCTTTGATGACGATGGCGTCGTCCTTCATGACGCGGTGGAATTCCTCGGAATTCACCGGCGAAAAGATGTCGAGCATGCAGTCGATTGCGTGGCTGCGCACCGGCAGGTCGGCGAGGTTGCCGACGAACCATCTGACGGCCATGCTCGAATCCTCGCGTGCTGCTTGCTGGATCGAATCCTTCGAGATGTCGAAGGCGAGCAGATCGGCTTGCGGGTTCGCGCGCTGCACCGCGCGCGAGTAGAAGCCTTCGCCGCAGCCGACGTCCAGGATCGCGGGGCGCGCGTCGCCGTGCAGGCCGGCGAGGCCCATATCGGCGGGGACGCCGATATGCCGCTGGATGGCATCGAGCACGGCGTCGCAGATGTGGTCATAGTAACCGGCTTCGAGGATGCGTGCGCGGTTCGCGAACGATTCGCTGTTGTAGAACGGCGACTGCTTCGCGGCGGGCATGAGGTTGACATAACCCTGTTTCGCGATGTCAAAGGTATGGCGGTTGGCGCAGCGCAGGCTTGTGCCGTCCAGATGCAGCGTGTCGTGGCAGATCGGGCAGATAAAGTACCGTTCGCTGTCGCCGAAGCGCGCGATTCTCGCAGGATTCATGCCGCCATCGTAGCTGCGGAGGGCGTCAGGGGAGTGCCGGGCGTCATTGCAGGTCGGCGCGCTCCACGAGGCGTGCCATCTGGATGCGGCTCATGCACAGCCGGTCGCTTGCCGCCGACAGATGCGCTTTCGCCGTACGTTCCGAAATGAACATCCGCTGCGCGATCTGCGCGTTCGTCAATCCTTCGGCGGCGAGCATGACCGCTTCGCGTTCGCGTTCGGGCAGTGCGTCGAGCAGGTCGCGCGCCTGCTGTCGTCTGGCGTTCGGTTGCTGCAGATGCAGGTCGGCGATCAGCTGGCGTTCGCTTGCCGGATTGAACTGCGGCGCCCCGTCGCACACGCCGATGATGCGCCGGATGATGTCCTCCGGTGCATCGGTCTTCGAGATGAATCCCTCGGCGCCGGCCTCGACGGCGCGCTGCACCGTTTCGGTGGGACCGAGCGATGTCAGGATGAGCACATGCGGCGCATTGCCGCCATCGGCGCGGATCGCGCGCGTCAATGCGATGCCGTCCATGCTCGGCATCGCGATGTCCACAAGCACGACGTCGGGCATATGCGCCGTGATCTGTTCGAGGCATTCAGGGCCGGAGGTCGCGGTCGCGCAGACCTTCACCTGCTGCTGCGAATAATCGTTGAGGATGATGCGCATCGTCTGCCCGATCATCGGGTCGTCGTCGACGACGATGACCTCGATCGGTTTCGCGGCATGATCCTCCGTTGTAGTGTGCGCCATGTTCAGCCATCGTAATCGGCGGCGTCCCGTTCAGGGTCGGGCGGTCCACGGCAATGCGACGTCCACATGGAAGACATGATGGTCGTCGAAGCCGTAGCCGCAGTTGCCATGCAGCTGACGCACCCGTGCCGCAAGGCCGGTCAGTCCTTCGCCGTCACGGGCGGCATTGGCGCCGCGACGGCCGTCGGCACGGTGCTCTCCGGCATGGTGCTCCGGCGTTGTTGCGTCATGCGCGGCCGGAGCGGCCGCCGGATGCATTGTCTCCGTCGGAGATATCGGTGTCGAAGGCATCGGAGCGGACATCATCGATGTTGCGGATGACGTCGACGTTATGGATGACGGTGGCGTCGCGAGAGCCCGCGGCGGCACCTCGTTGCTCATGTGAATGTGGACTCCCTGCTTCGGCGACGCGTCCACCTGCAGGGCGACGGCCGTGCCGGCAGCGTGCCGCCTTGCGTTCGTCAGTGCCTCCTGCACGACGCGATAGGCGAGTTTCGAGACCTCGTCGTCCAGTGAACTCAGGTCGCGGATGTCGATCCACGAATCGATGCGCATGCCCGCTGCCCGTGAATCGTCGATCAGTTGATTGAGCGAGGTCCTCGTGAGCGACGTCTCGTAGGAAGGGGCGAACAGCGCGGCGGCCTGTTCGGGATGACGGAGCGTGTCGATGATCGTATGCGCTTCGTCGAGCGCTCCAGCCGCCTGCTTGCGGATGTCTCCCGCGGTCACGGCGATCGCATGCGCATCCTGCAGCACTGACGGCGGAGGATTGAGCTGTTCGACGCCCTGCTGCAGATGAGTCACGGTCGCCTGCAATGCGCTCGCGTTCAATGCGAGCAGCGACAGCGAATGGGCAAGCGTGTCATGCGCCTCGGCGGCGAGTGCGTCGGCGAACTGCTGGGAATCAAGGTTCTGCCGGAGCATCACGACGGTGTTCTGCGCGGCGTCCGCCTTGGCCTCCGCCGAGGTCGTGATGGCGCGTTGGCGTATATGCAGGCCGATGAGGACGCTCAATGCGACGCCGATGCCAGCGAAGACGCTCGCCGTCAGCATGATGACCGGACGGCCGACGAATAGCTCCGGCGTCGTGCCGTACTGGCTTCCGGTCCCGTTCCTCGTGAATATCGCCTGCCACAGCGACGCGTCCGGTCTGCGCAGCACGTCGCGCAGCTGACACCAGACGGTCACGGCGGCTGCGGCGGGCGTCGCACACCAGCCCAGCCGTTTGGAATTGCGCCGCGCGAGCAGTGATGTCAGCGCCATCAACGTCATCAATGCGTCGAAAGGAAACAGACACGTGCAGGCGCACGCCAGCCAGAACGTCATCGCCGGATGGTTCGAGCGCAGGAGCAGCAGCAAGCCGGAGGGCAGCGCCAGCAGCGTGCAGATGATGCACCACACGTAGTAGAAGGTGTTCGGAGTGCTGTCGACGCCGGCGAGGGCAGCCTGCATGAGGTTCGCGAAGCTGGCGAACGCCACCATCAGGATCGTGCACCATACGCGCGTGCGGACTGGGACGTCCATCGAGTCGATGGCGTCTGTGTGCCGGACGTCCGTATGTGCTGCCTGATCAAACATGCCACCATTATGGCCTTTGCCGTCATTGCGCGCCATTGGTCGGAGGGTCATATCCAGCTGGCTTGTGATGCCCGATGGGGCGAAGCGACATGCCCGTTCGTCCACTGTCGCGACGGGCCGTTCCTTCCTACAGTCGATAGCAGCACACATGCGATGCAAGGTGTGGCGAACGCGAAATACGCGGGAAGACAGGAAGGGAAACCATCATGACTACGGAACCCAAGAACGCTCGTCCGCCGCAACAGCCGACGAAGATGTCGGTATGCGGCATCATCGGTCTGGTGCTCGGCGTGCTGTCGATCGTGCTCAGCTTCATCCCGATCGTCAACAACGCGGCGGCCGTGCTCGGCGTCGTCGGCGCGGTGCTGGGCATCATCGCGATCGTCGGCACCTTCCGTGGCAAGAAGTCCGGCAAGGCGATCGCGATCGTCGGCACCGTGCTGTCGGTGCTCGCCGTCATCATCACGCTGAGCCTGCAGGCGTCGTTCAGCAAGGCGATCGACGACGCGACCGGCTCGTCGTCCGCCTCCACCTCGGCCTCGAGCGGCTCGAATACAGCGGATGCGAAGCAGTCGAAGCAGGACAAGGAAGGCGACCTCGACGACATGCATGTCAGCATCGTCTCCGCCGTGAAATCGGACAACGATTTCGAAGGTAAGCCGACCGTGCTCGTGACCTATGAGTGGAAGAACAACACCGACAAGAACAGCTCGTTCATGGCGCTCGCCAACGCCCAGGCCTTCCAGAACGGACAGGAGCTGGATACGGCCACCTACGGCATCGGCGCGGAACCGGCCGGATATGACGCGACTTCGCTGGTCGCGGACGTCCAGCCGGGTGCGAGCGGCAAGACGACGATCGGCTACGTGCTCAAGGACGATTCGCCGGTCACCGTCGACGTCACCGATCTTTTCTCGCTCAACGACGACAAGATGGTCGAGCATAAGTTCGATCTGTGACGGAAAACGGGCAACAGCCGCCACCGTGTCGATGCGCGGCTGTTGTGACGGGCGCCGACCGTGGCGTATCCACCTCCGGGCGGATCCGCCGCGGCGTCTTTTTGTTGCCAAAATGTTGTCAAACCGACGTTCCGCGCGGCGGTGGCCTCGTTTGTCATGTGCTGACTCCGCTGCTGGATTGTTCTCAAATCGTTATCACAAGGCCCTTTTTCGACAAAGCAAAACGGCTGATTCCGTTGGGAATCAGCCGTTTCTTGCTAGTGCGAGCGGCGGGACTTGAACCCGCACGAGCATACGCTCACTGCCACCTGAAGACAGCGCGTCTACCATTCCGCCACGCTCGCAGACAAACATCGAATTTACACCATGCGTCGCATGTGTGCAACTCGGCGTGTTGCGAGTGCGGTGTAGCGTCGCGCGCCGTTCTAATCCTTGCGGGTCAGCGTATCGAGACGGTCATTGAGCTGGGCGAGCGTCGTCTGTCCCAGCTGTGCTTCGAGCGCGTGCTGTGCGGCGTCGAGTTCGCCGTCGAGCAATGTGTGGATGTTGCGTCCCACCGGGCATTGCGGGTTGGGATTGTCATGGAAGCCGAACAGCTTCCGATCCGGTCCCTCAATTGCGCGGTAGACGTCCAGCAATGTGATCGACGTCAGCGGCCGTGCGATGTGTGCGCCGCCGACGCCGGCGTCGACGGTGGCAAGGCCGGCGTCCTTGAGCTTGCCGATGATCTGACGGATGATCACCGGGTTGACGTTGACGCTGTCGGCGATGAACGACGACGTCACCTTGTTCGTGGCGCCGAAATGCGCGATGCACAGCATGACGTGCACGGCGATCGGGAATCGTGACGATATGCGCATACCGTTTCCCTTTCCCTTCATGGCGGCTTCCTTTCTTTGTGTCCTTCGTGTCCTGAACCACGGCTGCCGGTGGGCGAGGGCGGGCGCATGCGCCACGGTTGCGTCCACCGTACGCGACGTCAACCGCTCTCCGGCAACCGTTGCGGCGCTTGGCGACGCGCCGACGGTTGTTGTAACAGTTGACATTACATCACAACGGTGCTTTACTGTCAATCAACAGGTTGTAACAAACAAAATTACAACCAGAAACGCAGACGCAGCAATGCAGGAAGGACATCATCATGGCACAGAAGATTGCGGTCATCGCGGCGAACGGCAGGGAAGGACGTCTGATCGTCGAGGAGGCCGTCAACCGCGGTCTCGACGTGACGGCCATCGTGCGCGGCGAGAACAAGACGGTTGCGCCGCACGCCATCATCAAGGACGCCTTTGATCTGACGAAGGACGATCCCAAGGGATTCGACGTCGTCGTCAACGCCTTCGGCACATGGACGCCGGAGACCTTCGACGAACTGCCGCGTGAGGTCGCGCATGTCGCCGATCTGCTCGCCGGCACCGATACGCGCTTCATCGTCGTCGGCGGCGCAGGCAGCCTGCTCGTCGAATCCGACGGCAAGAAGATCGCGCTCGAGGACACGCCGGACTTCCCAGATGCGTTCAAGGGCGTCTCCGCCGCGCATGGCAAGGCGCTCGCCGATTTGCGTACACGCGACGACGTCGAGTGGACCTATGTGAGCCCGGCCGCCAACTTCGTCGCCGACGGTCCGCGCACCGGTGAATACCAGCTCGCCGGCGACGACCTCACGCTGAACTCCAACGGTGAGAGCGAGATCAGCTACGCCGACTATGCGATCGGCATCGTCGACGAAATCGTCACCGACCATCCGCACATCCGCGAGCGCATCTCCCTCGTGAGCAAGTAACGAACAATGGGCGGCGGGATTATTGCCGCCAGCAATGCGCTGCCGCGCGTCCCGTTCCATCGACGATGTCGATGAGTCGGGACGCGCGGCAGCGCTTTTGCGTCCCGTTTCGTCGGTCGGGTCGATGACTTGTCCCGCAAAGGGGCGGGGCGTGCGTTCCCGTCTGTCGCTCGGCTGCTTATGGGCGTGCCGCTCCCGTTATCCGCGCGATCCGTTCGCGTAGAAGCGGGCGAGCGTCTCGTCGCGGAACTCGTCGAAGTATCCGCCGTCGATCGACGCGCGGATGTCGTCGAGCAGATGCACGAAGAAGTATTCGTTGTGGATCGTCGCGAGCGTGAAGCCGTTCATCTCGTGCGCGCGCAGCAGGTGGTCGACGTAGGCGCGCGAGTAGTGGGTGCATGTGTAGCAGCCGCAGCCCTCCTCGAGCGGGCCGAAGTCGTGCTTGTACTGTGCGCGCTTGATGTTGTAGCGGCCGTCGCGCGTGAAGATCGCGCCGTTGCGGCCGCAGCGCGCCGGCGCGACGCAGTCGAAGGTGTCGCCGCCGTTCTCGACGCATGCGAAGATGTCGTCCACCGCGGCGATGCCGAGCACGTGGCGCGGACGGCTTTCCGGCATCTCATCGCAGATCCACGCGCAGATGTTGCCGATGATGCGCTTCTCCATCGCGCCGCCGATGCCGACGCCGTCGAAGTCGAGCGACGCGATCTGCTGCGCCGCGTGACGCCGCAGATCCTCGTAGTTTGCGCCCTGCACGACGCCGTAGAGCGCCTGATACGGCTTGCCGACGCGCTCCGCCGTGAGCCGTTCGTGCTCGGCGACGCAGCGCTGCGCCCAACGGTAGGTACGTTCGACCGAATTCTCCTGATAGCGGCGTGTGTTCATCAGCGTCGTCAGCTCGTCGAACGCGAACATGATGTCGGCGCCGATCTTGTGCTGGATGTTCATCGATATCTCCGCCGAGAAGCGGTGCAGTGAACCGTTGAGCGGCGATTTGAAGGTCACGCCGTCCTCGTCGACGAAGGCCATGCGTTCCTTGCCTTCGGCGATGACGTCGTCCGATTTCATGCCTTTCACGTCCATCGCGAGCGTCTTCTTGAATCCGGCGCCGAGCGAGAGCACCTGGAAGCCGCCGGAATCGGTGAAGGTGGGGCCGTTCCAGTTCATGAACTTCGCAAGTCCCCCCGCCTCGTCGAGCACGTCCTCGCCGGGGCGCTCATACAGATGGAACGCGTTCGACAGCAGGCACTGCGCGCCGAGCTGCACCATCGATTCGGGAAGCACGGCCTTCATCGCGCCCTGCGTGGCGACCGGCACGAAGGCCGGCGTCCTGATGTCGCCGTGCGGTGTGTGCAGGATGCCAGTGCGTCCGTAGCGTGCGCCGCCCTTGCCTTTGCCGTCCGAGCTGTCCGGCAGCCGTGTGATCTGCTCGAAGTGGAAGGCGCTGCGGTCGCCCGGCTTGCCCGCCTCGGCGCCGCGCGGATGCTCGACGAGCTGCGGTGCCGGCGCGCTTGTGATGGTCGTGTCTGATGGAATGCTCGTGCTGGTCATGTGTGCAATTCTAGGGCCTGCGGTTGTCCATCGGCATGGGTCGTGCGCTTGCCGCTGTCTCGGTTCGTCATCCGCCATGCCGTCGCTCCGCCTTGGGGATTGTGTGATGAACCGCATTGCTGTCATTGGCGGAGGCTCATGGCCGGCGGCCATCTGCTTGGTCTGGCCTCGCCCCAATGTCGCCGATGACGTCGCGTATCGCCCCACATCGTCGATTTCGTCTGCATCATCGCTGCTGCCGTTCGATGGTGATGTGCCGTACGGAACCCTGACGGTGTTGGGCTGCGGCATGGACGCTTCCCGGATTTTCGTGAGTCTGAGTTGAGCAAGGGCGGGACGAGCGCATTCATTGATTACCGATGATTACCGATCGTCATCGCTCATCACTCGCCCTTCCTGAACTCCGTTGGTGATTTCCCGGTCCACATCGTGAATGCGCGGATGAAACTGTTCACTTCCGCATATCCGAGCATGAACGCGATGGAGTCCAGCGTCATCGAGCTCGACGAGAGATACTGCTCAGACAGCAGCAGTCGCACATGGTTGAGCTGTTTGCGGAACGTCGTGCCCTCATCGGCGAGCTGCCGCTGCAGTGTGCGCGGGCTTATGTGCAGTTCGGCGGCGACGTCATCCACGCCGCTGCGTCCCGACGGTAGCAGCGTCACCAACGCCGCGCGTACTTTCGCGGATGCGGATTCGTCGATTTCCAGCTGTTCCATGCGGCGTTTGAGCTCAGGTTCGAAATACCGCCACATCGCATCGTTCGCGTTCTTGAACGGCAACTGCAGATCCGCGGTCCGCAGACCGAGCGCGTTCGCGCCGGACTCGGTCACCGGTCCGCGTGCGAACTCCGCGAATGTCGCGCTGAGCGGGACGGTGGTCTCCACCATCGTTGGAGTGATGTCCTCCCCGGTGGCTTTGCGTAGGATATTCAGGATGAATGCGAACTCACCGCTCGCAGCGGATGCTCGATGCGATCGCGTCGATGAGCGCGTGAGCGCGGCGGCGGGGCGCCGTGCGCGGGCGTCCCGTCGGCATCCGCCTCCCAAGGAACTTGCCATCAAACATGGTTTCGACTCTCAACAAACATTCAGGAAACGTCAAGTAGCCGCGCCTTAACTATGGGGATAGAGATTCCTCTACCGGTGACGAACAGTGCCGCGCGCGCCGCGCCGACGCACTACGATGACCGGTGACGAACACAGACAGACAGTGCATCGAGTGACGAATGGAGAGAACAGATGAGTGACGAGAACCGTTACCCGTGGGAGACCGACGACTCCCATCCGGCGCAACCCCAGCCGCAGGAACCGCAGACCATGTCCGCACAGCAGACGCCGTCCGACGAATCGGACGCGAATGCGCAGCAGCCGGCCGCCGACCAGACGCCGACGCAGCCGCAGCAGCCGGTGGCGCAGGGATACCGTCCGGCGCCGATGTACGGCGCGTATGCGCCGACGACGCCGAACCAGCCGCAGCAGCCGGCCCATTCGCAGGCGCAGCCGACGTCGCCGTTCGCGCTGCCGTTCCAGAACCAGAACATGCCCGGCGCGAACCATGACGGCCCGCAGCAGCCGCACGCCGGCCGCTCCCCGTATGTCCCCTTCGGCGCCGTGAACAACGACGGCAACAACGGCGGCAACGGCAATCCCGGTGCGCCGACGATGCCGGGCGCACCGCTCGGCGGCAACGACCCGCACAACCCCTACGCCGACATCGGCCGTGAGGAGACGAAGTCACACGGCGTGTTCATCGGCGTCGTCTCCGCCGTCGTGACGGCGATCCTGTGCCTCGGCATCGGCTGGACGGCGCTCACCTACGGCTGGGTGAAGGTGCCGACGACGACGTCGATGTCGTCGGTCTCCTCGTCGAACCAGAGCGGCTCCGAAGGCAGCGCCGTCGTCGAAGGCGGCGCGGCGCCGGATTGGACGGCCGTCTCGTCGAAGGTCTCGAACGCCGTCGTCTCGATCTCGACGACCGTCGCCGAGGGCGAAGCGAAGGGCTCCGGCGCGATCATCGACAAGGAGGGCCACATCGTCACGAACAACCACGTCGTCTCCGGCGCGAAGAGCATCGTCGTGACGCTGAGCAACGGCGACCTGTACGAGGCCGACGTCGTCGGCACCGATTCGACGACCGATCTGGCCGTCATCCAGCTCAAGAACCCGCCGTCCAACCTGACGGCCGTCGAATTCGCCGATTCCGCGAAGGTGGCCGTCGGCGAGCCGATCATGGCGATCGGCAACCCGCTCGGCTACGACGACACGGCGACGACCGGCATCGTCTCTGCGCTCAACCGCCCGGTCTCGGTGATGGACGAGGACAACCAGACGATCGTGACGAACGCGATCCAGATCGACGCGGCCGTCAACCCGGGCAACTCGGGCGGTCCGACCTTCAACGCGGCCGGCCAGGTCATCGGCATCAACTCGTCGATCGCGTCGACGGCGAGCAGCGAGGAGAACGTCGGGTCGATCGGCATCGGCTTCGCGATCCCGTCGAACCTCGTCAAGCGCGTCGCGAACGAGATCATCAAGAACGGCAAGGTCGAGCATGTCGCGCTCGGCGTCACGATCAAGAACACGACGGTGACGGCGGACGGCGTGACGCGCGCCGGCACCGAAGTGCAGTCGCTCGTCACCGGCGGGCCTGCCGAGAAGGCCGGCATCGTCAAGGGCGACGTCATCGTCGCCTACGACGGCCTCGCCGTGACGAACAACTATTCGCTGCTCGGCTTCGTGCGCGCGGCGGCGATGGGGTCGACGGCGAAGCTGACCATCGTGCGCGACGGCAAGGTCATGGACGTCAATGTCACGCTCGACAAGGCCGAGGCGGACGTCAACGGCTCGTCGCGCAGCGAGAACGACCAGCAGGAGCAGCGCCGCCAGCAGCAGGAGCAGCAGGACAACCGCGACCGTAACGACGGAGGGCTCTTCGACCCCTTCGGCCTGTGGTAAACGCGCCCCGCCGTGAGGCCTCCGGCTGAAGCGATTCAGCCGGAGGCCTCACGGCGCCCCGGCGATGTCGCGGTGAGGACGCCGAATAGCGTAATTCGCGCTATTCGGCGTTTTTTGTTACAGTGAAACACGTTCGCATCACGGACATCCATGTCCGTGGGCCGATAACTGAAGATGAATCTAGCAATCTTTTTACGCCGTGTGTCGTAAGCGCGCCAAGCCGGGCGCCGTGTTCGATGGGCTAACAAGGCGTGAAGCTGACATTTCCGGACCCGCCGGATCGCGCACCCGTTGCGCGGCCGTGCGCGGGATGGGAAGACGATACCGACCGTAAGGAGATGCGATGAGGAAAATCATCGATCTTTGCAAGGAAGTCCCGCTGCTTCCGCTCACATTGCTCGCGGCGATCCCGCTGGCGCTGATACCGCAGTGGCGCCCATGGGGCCACATCCACCCCGCATTCGATCCCGGCGTCGGCGAATGGATCATCATCCTGTTCGTCGTCTGGACGATCTACACGAGCGTCCGCGAGATGATCGAAAGCATCAAGCACGGCCATGTGGGCGTCGACCTGCTCGCAATCGTCGCGCTCGTCTCCACGGTCTGCGTGCAGCAGTACTGGGCGTCATGGGCCGTCGTGCTGATGGTCGCCTCCGGCGAGGCGATCGAATCGTATGCGCAGAACAAGGCGAAGGGCAACCTCACCGCGCTGATCAAGGCCGCGCCGCAGCAGGCGCATGTCGTCACGCTGCCGGGCACCGAGGCCGGCGCCGAGCCGGACATGACCGACGAGGGCTTCCGCAAGGTGCAGCAGGCCGTCGAGGACGCCCAGCGCGAAGGCAGGCAGCTCAACGCCGGCAACGGCCACTTCGAGACGGTGCCGGTCAACGACGTCAAGCTCGGTTCGGTGCTGCTCGTGCTTCCCGGCGAGATCGTGCCGGTCGACGGCATGCTGCTGAGCGGCACCGCGAGCGTCGACCTGAGCAACATCAACGGCGAGCCGGTGCCGCGCACGATCTTCGCCGGTGCGAAGGTGCTTTCCGGCTCGATCAACGGCTCGACGACGATGATGATCCGCACGACCTCGCTCGCCGCCGACTCCCAGTACCAGCAGATCCTCAAGCTCGTCGCCTCCGCCGAGGAGTCGCGCGCGGCCGTCGTGCGCACGGCGGACATGCTCGCCGTGCCGTTCACGATCGTCTCCTTCGCGATCGCGATTGTCGCATGGGTCGTCTCCGGCACCGGTCTGCGCTTCGCGCAGGTGCTCGTGCTCGCGACGCCGTGCCCGCTGCTGATCGCCGCGCCGGTCGCCTACGTCGCCGGCACCGCGCGCCTCGCCAAGCAGAAGATCCTCGTCAAATCGCAGGACGTGCTCGAGAACCTCGGCCGCGTCACGCACGTCTTCTTCGACAAGACCGGCACGCTCACCGTCAAGCAGCCGCAGGTCGTGCGCGTCGAGAAGGCCAACGGCATGCCCGCGGACGTCTCCGAGGACGAGATCCTGATGATGGCCGGCGTCGTCGAAAGCTTCTCCGTGCATGTGCTCGCCAAGGGCATCGTCGAAGCCGGGCGTAAGGCGATGGAGCGGCTCGGCCGCCTGCCGAGCTCGAGCGGCAAGACGGCCGCCGAGGGCCATGTGGACGCCTCCCACCGCGCATTGCCGGACCCGAACGAGAACTACCCGGTCGTCGGCAACGTCTGTGAGACCCCCGGCAAAGGCGTGCGCGGCACCGTCGACGGCCACAAGGTGGAGGTCGGCCGCTACGCCTTTGTGACCGAGCAGGACATCGCCAGCCAGGAGGTGCACAATGCCGCCGAGGAGGAGCGCAACGAGAAGGCGATGGAGGCCGCCGACCGCGCGGCCGTCAAACTGTGGCCGGATACGTTGGAGCCCGACGAGATGGCCACCTACATCGCCATCGACGGCCATCTCGCGGCGCGCATCGTGCTGCGTGACATCCCGCGCCACAACGCGAAGCAGTCGATCCAGGAGCTGCGTGAACTCGGTGTCAAGGAGGAGACGATGCTCACCGGCGACAAGAAGTCGTCGGCGATGATCATCGCGAACGAGGTCGGCATCACCGACGTGCGCTACGAACTGCTGCCGCAGGACAAGGTGGAGGCCGTGCGCCAGGCCTCGCAGCAGGAGAAGAGCGCTACCGAGACATGGTGGGAGCGCGCCGCCGCGAAGCTGCTCGGCGAGCCGATCCACCGCGACGTGACGATGATGGTCGGCGACGGCGTCAACGATTCGCCGGTGCTCGCCGTCGCCGACATCGGCATGGCGATGACCGACGGCACGTCGACGGCGGCCTCCGAATCGGCCGAGGTCGTCATCATGAACGACGACATCGGCGCCGTGCCGAAGGGCGTCAGGATCGCACGGCAGACGAAGCAGCGCATGCTGCAGGCCGTGCTCGTCGGCATCGCGCTCGCGATCGTCGGCATGGTGTGCGCGGCGTTCAACCTCATCCCGGTCGTCGCCGGCGCGTTCCTGCAGGAGGCGATCGACGTCGTCTCGATCCTGTGGGCGCTGACGGCGCTGCTCGACCGCAAGTAGCGCGCGGGTCGGGTCGCGCGTGTGCTGCGCGGCCCGACGCGAATCGTTCCGGGGCCGTTTTCGGCGGACGTCATCGTCCGCCGAAAACGGCCCCGTTCGTGTATGTCGTATATGTCGCTATGCGCTGCAATCGTCTGCGCGTCGCATCCGCACGGATCTCACGATGCGCGGTGCAGGTCGGCGATGACGTCGTCGACGACGGTCGCCAGTTCGCTCAGCAGATCGTTGCGTCCGCACGCGTCGGACAGGATCGCGAGCACATAGCCCTGCGGATGCGCCTGCAGGTCGTGCGCGCCGGCCGGCAATACGATGCCGGCGTCGTTGAGCGCGTAGAAGTCGCCTTCGCCGTAGATCCATCCGGCCTTCGTATACACTTCCTCGGATTCGGCATGTGCCATCTGGATCGACGAGTTGAGCGAGCCGCGCATCTGCTGCGCGAGCCACGCGCGCGCCTCCTTCGACGCGGCCGGCGTGCCGTCCGCCTTCGCCGGCGCCGCGTCCGAGAACAGATACTGGTATCCGAGCACCCACAGCCGTGCCAGGTCGCTCGCCGTCAGGAACTCGTAATAGCCGGTGAGCGGCGCGTCGAAGGTGTGGCCGGCCGTCCACGCCGCGAACGGCGGCGTGCCGTAGCGCCGGTACAGCGATTCGTAGGCGTCGTTGTCGGAGACGGTGAGCGTCGCCGTGATCAGGCGGTTGAGGTAGGCCGCGTCGGCGTCGACGCTCGTCGAGACCGAATCGAGGTCGAGCGCGCCCGTCTGCGCGAGCGATAGGATGTACGGGGCCTTGATCGACGACGCCGAATACCGAGGCACGTTCGCGAAGGACGTGATGACGGCGCCGGTGCGCATGTCGACGACGGCGAAGGAGACCTCGAATCCCTGCTCGTGGTAGGCGCTGACCGCGTGCTGCAGCTGCGCGGATTCGGCGTCGGTCAATGTGATGCCGGCGGCCGACACGGCGGCGGCGCCGTCGGTCGCGCGCAGGTTCGCGAACGCGTCCGCCGCGACTTCGCTGAGGTTCGGCGTGACGACCGTCTTCTCGATGTCGCCCGACTGCGGCGTCGAGGCGGCCGTCGGCGACTGCGGCGGCATCGGCATCGTCTGCGTGGCGGCGGCGGTGGGGTGGACGGCGTTCGCGAGTCCGTCGCCGAAGACGCCGACGGTGCCGACGCTGAGCATGCCGGCGGCTGCGACGATCGTCGACGCGACGGCGATGCCCTTCCATTTGGCGATCGATTTGCGATGGCGGGCGATGGAGACGTCGAGCTGGGCGTCGGTCAGCGGCACGTCACGCCATTTGGGAATCGTGCCGCGTTTCGTCTTCTTCTGCATCCCTGCGCACCCGTTTCTCACGTATGCCCACGCTCTTCCACAGCAAAACTATAGGGGCACCCTTCGGCATCGACAGGGCGTGGCGGCCACGGCGGACGCGGCGACGACGAGGGCGGACGGCTCGTCGCCGCCCGCCCTCGTCGTCGCGGATTTCGTCAGATTGCGTCCGCGTCACTCGCCGTGGGCGAGACGACGGAACTCGTCGGGGTCGATGACCTTCTTGTGTTCGCGGCCTTCCTTCGCGCCTTCGGCGCGTTCGAAGGCGTCGACGCGCTTCCAGCCGGCGAAGTCGATCGGGTTGACGCCGCGCTCGGCGAGCAGACGGTCGATCGATTCGGGGTCGCGGTCCGGCGCCAGACGCGCGTTCTCCTTGTTCTTCGCGAGATCCTCGAGCATCGCCGTGACGATCATCAGCGCGTCCGACTTCGTCGAACCGATCAGGCCGACCGGCCCGCGTTTCGCCCAGCCGGTCGCATACAGACGGTCGCGCACCTCGCCGTTGACGGCGTCGACGGTGATGCGGCCGTCGCCGTTCGCGTTCGCCAGATGCGCGCCCTGCTCGTCATAGGCGATGCCCGGCACGGACTCCGGCTTGTAGCCGATCGCATGGTAGACGGCCTGCACCGGATAGTCGGTGAACTCGCCGGTGCGCGTCATCCTGCCGTCCGCCGAGGTCTCGGTGCGCTCGACGCGGATGCCGCAGACCTTGCCGTCCTCGCCGAGGATCTCGGTCGGCGCGGAGTTGAAGTGGATGTAGTACTTGCGGTCCGCCGGATTGCCTTCGAAGTCGACGTCGCCGTCGTCCTCCATGTCCTCGGCCATCTCGCGGATCGCGAACAGCTCCTCGACCATCTGGCGGGTCAGCTTGTCCTTACCGGCCTCCTCGATCGTGTCGTCGTCGAGCTCGAAGTCGTCCTCGTCGATGATCAGCTGGACGCCGGGCAGCTTCTCCATCTCGCGCAGCTCCTGAACGGAGAACTTCGCCTGCGCGACGCCGCGGCGGATGAACAGATGCAGCGTCTTCGCCTTGTTGCGCAGGATGCCCTCGTACACGTTGTCCGGAATGTCGGTGCGCGCGCGCAGGTCGTCGGCGTTGCGCATCAGCTCGCGGGCGACGTCCATCGCCACGTTGCCGCCGCCGATGACGGCGACCTCCTCGGCCTGCAGCGGCCACTCGCGCACGCCGGTCGGATAGCCGTCGTACCATTCGACGAACTTCGCCGCGCCGTAGACGCCGTCGTAGTCGGCGCCCGGCAGATTGAGCGGCTTGTCCTTGATCGCGCCGGTCGCGAAGAGCACGGCGTCGTAGCGCTCGAGCAGGTCGTCGAGCGTCACGTCCTTGCCGAACTCCACGTCGCAGTACAGATGGATGTTCGGATTGTCGAGCGTCTTCTCGAGCGCGGACGCGATGAACTTGATCGACGGATGGTCGGGCGCGACGCCGTAGCGCACGAGGCCGAAGGGCACCGGCAGCTTCTCGAACAGGTCGATGCGCGCATCCGTGCCCAGACCCAGCTCGTCGCCGAGCTTGGCGAGCTGACGCAGGAAGATGTCGGAGGAATACACGCCGGCCGGGCCGGCGCCGATGACGGCAATACGAAGTTCAGAATCATTAGTCACGGCATACTAGCGTAGCCGATAAGCGCGAACGGGGGAAGGGGGTCAGATGGGACGGAACGGGGAGGCGAGCGCGGCCATCGGTACACTGGTGCCTATGAACGGCAGACTACGGATGCACAACCACTACAACGGGTTGAAAACGGCGATACTGTTCGCGATCATGTGGGCGATCATCATGGTCATCTGGTGGGCGACGGGCGCGTATGTGGACACGCTCGTCTACTACGTCGCGGTCGGCCTGGGCATGTCCTTCGTCTCGTACTGGTTCTCCGACAGGCTCGCGCTCGCGTCGATGCATGCGCAGCCGGTCAGCGAGCAGGAGGCGCCGCAGCTGTATGCGATCGTGCGCGAACTGTCGCAGACGGCCGGCAAGCCGATGCCGCGCATCTACATCGCGCCGACCGAGACGCCGAACGCCTTCGCGACCGGACGCAACGAACGCCACGCGGCCGTGTGCTGCACGCAGGGCATCATGCGCATCCTCGACTACCGCGAGATGCGCGGCGTGCTCGGCCACGAGCTGATGCACGTGTACAACCGCGACATCCGCACGTCGGCGATCGCCGGTGCAATGGCCACCGTCATCACCTACCTCGGCTATTCGCTGATGTACTTCGGCAACTCCACGCGCAACGACCGCGACTCCGACAACGGCGCCGGCGCGCTCGGCGCGCTCGGCGCACTGCTCAGCATGATCCTCGCGCCGATCGCCGCATCGCTGATTCAGATGGCGATCTCGCGCACACGCGAATACGACGCCGACGAGGACGGCAGCGTCCTGACCGGCGACCCGGATGCGCTCGCAAGCGCGCTGTACAAGATCCAGTACGGTATCGCGCAAAACCCGATGCCGGCGACGGCGACCGACCAGTCGACGGCGGCGATGATGATCGAGTCGCCGTTTTCGGCGAAGGGCTTCTCGCGGCTGTTCTCGACGCATCCGCCGACCGAGGACCGCATCGCCCGTCTGCAGCAGATGGCGGCCGACATGGGTGCGCCGGGCATCGACATGGGAGCAGCGCCCGGCGCGGTCGGCTCGCATCGGTACTGAAACCAACGCCGAACCTGTTCGTTCGGCAGTGCGTATCATCTGAAGATCCATATCGGCGCGCTCCGCGAGGGGCGCGCCGATGTTCGTCTGCGCCGGTCGGCGCACGGATGAGGTTCCGCCGCGGGAATAGTCGCATGTCCTCGCTGTTGTAGTAGTGTTGTTGTAATAACGATTGTTACAACAGTGGAAGCGGATTGGGAAAGGCGGCGGCGATGACACGTCTGGAGACGATCGATCGGCTGATCGACATGCTCGTCGAGGAGATGCCCGAGTATGCGCAGGGGGCGGCCGCGGTGCCGCGGTCCGAGGACGAACGGCGCGCGCTGCTGCGTGCGCTGATGAACGTGCGGCCGCCGATGCCGGCGTCGGAGCGTTTCCTCGCGTTGCAGGACGGGCTGCTGTGCGACGAGGTGGAACGGCGCGGCGTCGTCGACGTGTCCTCGATCAAGCCGAGCGCGCTCGATCCGCGGTTGGCGGTGTGGCGCGGCGATATCACGCGGCTCAGGGTCGGCGCGATCGTCAACGCGGCCAATGCGGCGATGCTCGGCTGTTTCGTGCCGCTGCACCGCTGCATCGACAACGCGATTCATTCCGCGGCGGGCGTGCAGCTGCGTCTGGCGTGCGTGGAGCTCATGCAGGGCCGCGAGGAGCCGACCGGCGAGGCGCGGATCACGCCCGCCTTCGACCTTCCCGCCGATTATGTGGTGCACACGGTCGGTCCGATCGTCTCCGGCGCGCTCACCGCGCGCGACTGCGAGCTGCTCGCCTCATGCTACCGCTCGTGCCTCGACGCCGCCGCGGCGGCGGGATGCGCGTCCATCGCGTTCTGCTGCATCTCGACCGGCGAATTCGGCTTCCCGCACGAACCTGCGGCGGCCATCGCCGTGTGGACCGTGCGCGCGTGGCTCGACGCGCACGAGGGAAGCGGACGGCCGATCGACCATGTGATCTTCGATGTGTTTTCCGAACAGGACGAGCGACTCTACCGGAATCTGCTCGACGGATATGACGACAAGGGGGAACGATGACGATGGAACGGCGGCAGCATGAGGAGATCGAACGCGCACGTGACGTGCTCGCCGGCGCGCGGCGTGTGCTCATCGGCGCGGGCAGCGGCCTGTCGACGGCCGCCGGCCTGCGTTACGGCGGCGAACGCTTCCGGCGGCACATGGCGTCGTTCATCGAGCGCTACGGCATCACCGACATGTATTCGGCGGCATTCTACCCGTTCAAGGACGAGGCCGACAAGTGGGCGTACTGGGCGCATCATGCGTCGGTGAACAATCTGGAGCAGCCGGCGCTGCCGCTGTACGAAGAACTGTATGACTGGGCGAAGGAACGCGACTATTTCGTGATGACGACGAACGCCGACAGCCAGTTCGCCAAGGCCGGCTTCGACCCCGCGCGCATCTTCACGCCGCAGGGCGATTATGCGCACATCCAGTGCGCGCGCGGCTGCGACGGCACCGTGTACGACGCGCGTGAGATCTTCGCTGCGATCGAACGTGACACGAATCACGGCGAACGCACGCGCATCAGCGATCCGTCGCTGATTCCGCACTGCCCGACCTGCGGCGGCCCGATGGTGATGCATCTGCGCATGGACGAATCGTTCGTGCAGGACGCGCAGTGGTATGCGCAGCAACGGCGGTACGTCGACTTCGTGCAGTGCGGCGCCGAACAGCCGACGGTGCTGCTGGAGCTCGGCGTCGGCTGGAACACGCCGACGTGGATCCGCCTGCCGTTCGAACGGCTCGCCCAGACGACCGGCATGCCGCTGGTCCGCATGAACCGTGACGATACCGCCATCGACCCGTCGGTGCCGAACGGCATCGCGCTGGGGGGCGACATCGCGCAGCTGCTGCCTACAGTGCTCGCATAGCGTGCACGCCCGCCCCTGTGGGCGACGGCTGTGGTAAGGTGGCTGATGCGGTCGAACGCCACGACCGCATGCGGATGTAGTTCATCGGTAGAACGAAAGCTTCCCAAGCTTTAAAGGCGGGTTCGACTCCCGTCATCCGCTCTCTGAAATCGTTGGAAAATGGCCGTTTCTGGACTTCGGGACCCTATCGATCTGTACTATTTGCACGCTCTTCGCGCATCGATGTGCGCCAATGACGAGCCGGCGGCGGGCGACCTCGTTTGCGAACATCGGAGGGGAGTCGCGCGCCGGCCATGTTCGCAGACGGTGTCCGTTGCAAACACAACGGGGGCGAACCGCACCCATCGTGCTCGCGGAGGGCATCCATTGCGATCATCAGGTGTGTGCTACGTGTCGGACACGTTCGCATCGGCATATGCGCGGGCGGCGACGCTGTCGGGGGACAGCGGCGTCGCGCACGCTCGTTGTGATGTACGGTGAAGGCATGTGCGCGCATTATCTGGGATTGTCGGATGAGGAAGTCGATCGGCTCGTCGAACGGCTGAGCGGAGAACGACCCGAACGGCCGCCGGAGGAGCCCGAGTCGCGCCCCGCGGAGACCGCCGTGCCGCAGTATGAGCAGCGTGAGCTCGACTATCCGCAGTCGTCGCAGTCGTCGGAACGACCGCGCGGGGAGCGCCAACTGATCGACGTGTATCCGAAGGCGGTGTCGCCGGTCATCGTGCCGACCTTCGACACGGCGGTCGGCGTCACGGCGCTGGCGCCCGGCGCGTTGGAACGCGCGGATCTGGCGTGGGGATACGGTACGCAGTGGAATCCGCAGCCGATCTTCAACACGCGCATCGAAAGCGCGGACAAGCCGATCTGGCGCGCGTCGATGGAACATGACCGCTGCGTCATCGCCTGCCGTCGTTTCTACGAGTCGAGCGGTACCGAGACGCGTGTCAGCGAACGCACCGGCCGTGTCATCAAACAGCAGTATCTGTTCGCGATTCCGGACATGCCGATCATGTTCATCGGCGGCATCCGGCGCGGCGATGAGTATTCGATGGTCACGACGCGCGCGAACGCCGCGATGGCTCCGGTGCATCCACGGATGCCGCTCATCCTGCATCCGACCGAGCTGACGACGTGGCTCGGGCCGGCGTACATGCGTCTCGCCGACCGTTCCGCCGTGCCGCTCGTCGCATGCAAGGCGGGGTAGCAGCCGACGGGTGCCGCGGCGTCTGCGGCGCGCGGTCAGGGACTCCGTTATGCTGTTAGGCGTTTCATGTGAAACATTCGCAATCGATAACGATATAAGCAACGATATAAGCGCGGTGCACAGGCGAGGTGGGAAGATGGCGAACGCGATAGTCAATTCATCGAACGGATCGAAGGCGGACGGCGGCGGCCACGGTCTCGGCCTGTTCGCGCTCGCCGCCGGCGCCTTCGTGTTCGGCGCGGCTGAGTTCGTCATGATGGGCATCCTGCCGCAGGTCGCACAGGCGCTGCAGGTGAGCATCCCCTTCGCCGGCAACTTCATCTCGGCGTACGCGATCGGCGTGTGCGTGGGTACATTGCTGCTGATCTTCGGGCGCAGGATCCCGCCGCGCTCGCTCATCATCCTGTTCATGGCGATCGCCTTCATCGGCAACGCGCTGAGCGCGGTCGCCGTCAACGCGCCGATGATGATCGTCGCGCGTTTCATCGCCGGCTTCCCGCACGGCGCGTTCTTCGGCACGGCGACGCTCATCGCGAAGCTGCTCGCGCGGCGGGGCAGGGAGGCGCAGGCTGTGGCGTCGATGGTCACCGGGCAGACGGTGGCGAACATGCTCGGCGTGCCGGCCGGAACGTTGCTCGCCGAACATCTGTCCTGGCATCTCGCGTTCGCCTCGCTCGCCGTCTGCGCCGTCGTCACCGGCGTGCTCGTGCGCGTGTGGGTGCCGTTCATCGCGCCCGCCGACGACGCCGGTCTCGGCGGCCAGTTCGCGTTCCTGCGCAAACCCGGGCCGTGGATGGTGCTCGTCGCCGTCTTCGTCGGCAACGTGGGCATCTTCTGCTGGTGGAGCTACGTCAGCCCGTGGCTGCAGCATGTGGGCGGATGGCCGGATACGACGGTCTCCGCACTGATGATGCTCGCCGGCTTCGGCATGGTCGTCGGCGGCCTGATCGGCGGCCGCGTCTGCGACCGCTGGAATCCGGGCGCCACGTCGGCGCTCGGCCAGCTCGTCGCCTGCGTGGGGCTGCTCGCCGTCTTCCTGATCCCCGGCTCGCGCGTGAGCACGGCGATCCTCACCTTCGTGATCTCCTTCGGCCTGTTCTTCGTCTCCGCGCCGCAGCAGCTCATCATGGCCGAATGCGGGGGGCTTATCGGCGGCGCCGCCGTGCAGATCGCGTTCAACTTCGGCAACGCCGTCGGCTCGATGGTGGGCGGCTCCGTGCTCGACGCATCGCATATGAACTACCACTATCCGGCGCTGAGCGGCGTGCCCTTCGCCGCGCTCGCCGTCGTGCTGCTCGCGCTGTACAGCCGCATGGAGCGCGCGAAGATCGAGGTGGGTGAATGAGCGCCGCCGTCCTCGACAAGCCGAACATCTACGGCAAGATCATCATGATGTCCAACGGCGCCCCCCATCGCCGAAGCCGTGGCCTCGATCTGATCTTCATCGTCGTCAGAGCAGGTTTTTCATCAGATCTTCGGAACTGGTGAAAGACCGTCCTTCATATGCATCCACCTGACGGCGTGCCTCGATGCTTTCCACGGGCTCGCGGGTGATCTTGAACGGCATGCCGTTGTCGCGGATGGATTGGCGAAGGAACAGGTCGCATGTGGGCGATGTGCGCTGACCTTGTGCCTTATCTGTTACGATGCCGGCATGGGCTTGGGACGTATGAGCCTTGGTGGTCCATGCAATCGACATGACGAACACAAGGAAGTGATGTGCAATGCCGGATCGGTCTTGGTTGAACCGATACGAGGCCATTCGGCGTCAACTGGATGCCGTCACTGATTTCGCGCGGTATTTCACCGAACCCACCATCGGTGCGGTGCCGGTGGATGTGTTGTCGTTGGGGGGACTTGCATCTTCCCACCGGCCGAATCATCGCCTGTGATCCGATGACGGAGTTGGAGGATGCGCAGCCCTATATGCAGACGGTGCCGCCCGGTGTCTATCCGGTGCAGGCATGATCGTCAGTCGGCTTCTACCGCGCGCATCTCCATCAGCAGCAGCGCGCGCTTCATCTCCACGCCGTAGGCGTAGCCGACGAGGTTGCCGTTGGCGCCGACGACGCGGTGGCACGGCACGATGAACGGCAGCGGATTGCGGTTGTTCGCGGAGCCCACCGCGCGCACAGCCTTCGGACGTCCCACGGCCTGCGCGATCTGCGCGTAGGTGCGCGTCTGGCCGTACGGGATCTGCCGCAGCGCATGCCATACGGCGCGCTGGAACGGCGTGCCGAAGGTGAACGCGATCGGCACGGTGAACTCACGCAGCTCGCCGGCGAAGTATCGTTCGAGTTCGTCGAAGGTCCTGTCGGTGAGCGTCGTGGGCTCGCCGTCGCCGTCGTGTTCGTGGTCTTCATGGGTGACGATGTGCAGTCCGGTGACCGCATCATCCTGCCAATCGATCCTCATGGGGCCGTAGGTGCCCATATACGTCGCAAATCCCTGCATGACGTCCTCCTCGTTGACGGTGCGTATGTTGCCCTGATTATAGAAGGCGGTCTGCTGATGCTCGCCGTCGCGACGCGAACGCTCACTGATTCTGCGTAATCGGGGACGCCGATTCAGGCGGAACGCAGCGTCTTGTCGGCCTCGTCGACGATACGCAGCGTGTTGAGGGTACGCGGATAGCCGATGTACGGCAGGCACTGTAGCGTGACCTTGCGCAGGAAGTCGGCGTCGTTTCCCAGGCCGATGTTCGCCTTCGCGTGGGCGAATAGCTGCGGCTCGACGCCGCCTTGGGCGGACAGATAGCAGAACGTGACCATCTCGCGCTGGGCGTTCGTCAGGCCGGTGCGCGTATAGTAGTCGCCGAAGCAGTTGTCGGCGAGCCAATAGTTGACCTTGCTGCGTTCGTAGCTCTTGTCCATGCCGGTGCCGAAGAGCTCCACCTGCTTCGCGTTGCCAGCCTCGAGGCGGTCGTCCATCGTCGTCGTGGTCTGGTCGGGCAGCGGCAGGCTCACGCCGCGCGCCTCGAGCACATCGTTCGTGATGCCGAGGAGCGGGCGCACGCGTCCCAGGCCAAGGTAGTCGACGGCTTGATAGACGACCTCCTTCGCCTCGACCGGCGAGAGGCCGGCGTCGAGCGCGCGCGTCAGCTGGATGCGGAACTCGTCGGTGCCCTGGCAGCCGAGCAGTGTCGCGAGGATCGCGAGATACCGCGTCTCGGGATCGAGCCTCGTGTCCGGATCTTGCGCGACCTCCTCGTCGGCGAAATGCAGCAGGCGGTCGACGAAGTGCGGGTCGGTGCGGATGAGTTCGTCGTTCGGATTGTGGTCGGGATCGGTGGTGTGCTGCGTCATGATGACCTGGTTTCTTGAAGAATCGGATGGCAACGAAAATAGGTAAACGTGGGGGAAAGGCGGCTCGCGTTGGAGGTCGCGAGCCGCCGGATGGGGGAATTATTCAGGGGTAGGTCTTATTGCGCCGGCTTAGGCGAGCTTGTTGTACTCGTCCTCGTCGACCGGCTCGAGCCATTCGTTGCTCTTGCCCTCACCGGGCACGTCGATGGCGATGTGCGAGAACCAGCTGCCCGGTGCGGCGCCGTGCCAGTGCTTCGTGTTCGCCGGGATGTGCACGACGGTGCCCGGCGTCATCGCGATCGGCTCCTGGCCTTCGATCTGCGCGTAGCCGCGTCCGCCGACGCAGATGAGCATCTGGCCGCCGCCCTTCGTGGCGTGGTGGATGTGCCAATGGTTGATGCAGCCGGGGTCGAAGGTGACGTTGGCCATGCGCACCTGTTCACCGGAGATCGGTGCGAGCCGGCTCCTGTCGGTGAAGTACTGCGCATAGGCGTCGTTCGGTGCGCCCACCGGGAGCATCAGCGACTGTGCGTATGCGGTCGGCACGCCGACCGGAACCGGATAGTTGTTCATGATTGTGCCTCCATGGTTGCCATTGCGCGGCGGCCGGCGCTGTTTTGCGTCGTCGCGTCCGTGCGTTGCTAGGGCATAGTATGGGACTGATTTTCATATGCAGCAAATCGTAAAACTGCATACGATGCATGATTGTTGTGCATATGTTCGGCTGTGCGGATGCAGATGCATGCCATCACGTCCGAGGGCGTCCGATCACAGGTTGCGGTCGAAGAACTGCCCGATCGCGTTGAACGGAATTGCGTTGAGATTGTCATACAGATCGGTGCGGTTCGCGCCCGGAATGATCAGCAGCTTCTTGTTCGCCGGGTTCACGCCATGCTCGAGCTTGTCATAGGCGGTTTTTGAGAAGTACAGCGAATGGGCCTTCTCGCCGTGGGCGAGCAGCACCGGGTTCTCGATCTCGTCGATGTAGCTCAGCAGCGGCATGTTCATGAACGACAGCGCGGAGGTCATGTTCCAGCCGGCGTTCGAGTTCACCGAACGAGCGTGGTAGCCGCGCGGCGTCTTGTAGTAGGCGTGGTAGTCCCTGACGAACTGCGGTGCGTCGTCGGGCAGCGGGTCGACGACGCCGCCGGCGCGCGCATAGTCGCCGTTCGCGTAGTCCTCGGTGCGCTGCTTGGCCAGCTGCGCGCGCGTCGCGTTGCGCTTGGTCGGCGAATCGTCGGCGTCGAAGTAACCGTTCGCGGTGACGCGGCTCATGTCGTACATCGTGCTTGCCACGGTCGCCTTGATGCGCGGATCGTTCGCGGCCGCGTTGAGCGCCATGCCGCCGAAGCCGCAGATGCCGAGGATGCCGATGCCCTCTGGGTCGACGTCGCGACGGTTCGCGAGATAGTCAACGGCGGCCGAGAAGTCCTCGGTGTTGATGTCCGGCGAGGCGACGGCGCGCGGCGAGCCGCCCGATTCGCCGGTGAACGACGGGTCGAACGCGATCGTGAGGAAGCCGCGTTCGGCGAGCGTCTGCGCGTACAGGCCGCTGGCTTGCTCCTTGACGGCGCCGAAGGGGCCGCAGACGGCGATCGCCTTGAACTTGCCGTTCGCCGGTGTGCGCTCCGGCTCGTAGACATCGGCGGCCAGTTCGATGCCGTAGCGGTTGTGGAACGTGATCTTGCTGTGCTCGACCTTGTCGCTCTGCGGGAATACCTTGTCCCAGACCGGCGTCAGCTCCAGTGTCGTCATCGGTGACCTCCTTCGTGAAGGGCCGCGCGTCATGTGCGATGGCGTGTGGCTTGCGCGTCATGGTGATGTCTTGTGATTGTCAGTATCGGCAGCATCGCGTTATAACACAAATGGTTATTTGCTATAATCATTATTCAATTAAAGAATAACGTTGCGAAGGGAAGCCGATGGAGATTCGAGCATTGCGCGCATTCCTCGAGGTTTCGCGCGAAGAGAACATGACGCGCGCCGCGGCCAACCTGCACATGTCGCAGCCGTCGCTGTCGAAGCTCATCCGGTCGCTCGAGCATGAGCTCGGCACGAAGCTGTTCGTGCGCCGCAGCTTCGGGCTGACGTTGACGAAGGAAGGGCAGGTGCTGCGCGAACGCGCGCGCGACCTCGTCGGCATGGCGGACCGCATCGAGGACGAGTTCGCGTCGCTCGGCAACGTCACCGGCGGCACACTGTATTTCGGACTCGCGGAGTCGTATCAGATCCGGTATCTCGCACAGCAGATCAAACGGCTGCGCGAACGGTGCACCAATCTGCGCTACCACGTCGAAAGCGGCGTCTCCGCGCAAGTGCTCGAGCACCTCGACCAGGGTACGCTCGATTTCGCGGTGCTCGCGCAGGACCCCGACCGCACGAAGTGCGACGCATTGGCGTTCCCGGACGTCGATCGCTGGGGCGTCATCGTCCCGGACGGCCATCGATTGGCGGCACGCGAGAGCATCGGCATCGACGATCTCGTCGGTGAGCCGCTGTTCTGCTCGCAGCAGGGATGGAAGCACGATATCGCGCGCTGGGCCGGGTCGCGCATGCCCGATCTGCGGCTCGAGGCGACCTTCGGCCTTGCCTACAACGCGGCCGTCTTCGCGCGCGAAGGCCTTGGCGTGCTGCTCACCTTCGACCGGATCGTCGATACCAGCGAGGGGTCGGGGCTCGTGTTCCGCCCGTTGCGGCCGGAGCTCGACACGAAACTGTATCTGACCTGGCGGCGCAACCGGCCGCTCAGCCCGATCGCCGAGCGTTTCCTGCGGCAGTTGCGCGAGACCTCGCCCGCGCCGCCGTCCGAGGCATATACGGCTCAGCCGCGCGCGTTGTAGTCCTCGCACATCATGTTCGTGGCCTTGAGCAGCTTGTACAGATAGATGAACGGGCCGACGATGATCAGCGAGCCAAGGATGCACCACAGCCAGAAATCGGCCATGCTCACTTCACGAGGCATGCCGCGGCGCTGCAGCTCGTTGCCGATGCGATCCGACAGGTTGCTGTACCAGACGAGCCACGCGATGCCGAGCGACAACCATCCGAACAGGAAGAACATCAACAGGTAGTTCGTCGATTTGCGGCCGTCATGTGGTGTGGCGACCATGTTCGTCGCTTCGGTCACGTCGTACATGACGACGATGTCGTAGATGCCGAACGTGATGAGGCCGAGCAGGATGTACTTGAGCAGGCTGCGGTTCGTCTTGAGCTTGTATGCCGGCACCTGTTGGACGACGGTCACCGGAATCGGCTGCTGCGGTCCGTATCCGTTCGGCATCGGCGCGCCGCCGGCCGGCGTCGATGGCGGGATGTTTGCATCGGCATAGGGCGTCGCCGGCGTCGCATTGTTCGCCGGTTCCGCATAAGGCTGTGATGACGGCGACGGCTGCGATGGATAGGTCGGATAGGTCTGCTGCTGCTGCGGCGCCCCGCTGGACATGCCCGGGTAGGTCGGCGCAGGCGTCGCGCCGGACGTGCCCGGACGCGGCGGCAGCGCCGGGGTCGGGATCTGCGGATGCATGTTGCTGTCGGTCATGACGGGTCCTCTTCCTCAATACTGCCCATGCGGCAGTACATGGGTCCGCTTTGAGTGTAGGCGCCGATGCCGCCTGTACGCAAACGGGGCGCAGACGGCGGATGTCATCCCAGATGCAGCAGGCACAGCATCGGCAGCGAGAAACAGACGCAGAAACCACATAACCCGGTCACGACCGTCACGACCGGTCGGATGAGCGATCTCCATCCGGCCATCCGACCTTGTGGACGGTATCGCTTTTCGAGGGCGGCGGCGCCGATCCAGCAGCCGAGACCAATGATCGTGACCGCGACGAGCAGCCACACGTTCATCGTCGATCGGTCGAGCCATGCGCCGATCATGTCGTTCGGCGCGCCGTCGAAGGACGACAGCAGCACCGGCATGACAAGGATGTAGCCGATGACGACGAGCGCGGCGATGGCGGCCAATGCCGCCTTCGAGCGCACGTTCCTGATCCGTCCTTCGTCGTCGTGCCGATCCGTCCCCGTCATCCGTCGTCTCCGTTCTGCGTCATGGTCGTCTGGTCATCGTCGTGTCCGTCCCATACTACGCGCCGCGATCGCATGCGGAGTCTGATGTGCTGCCGCTGGAACGCGACGATGTCGGGATTGCGCAGTGCTGCGAGATGCAGACGATGTCCGCGACGCTCACATGCCGAGCGACTGCGCCCAGACGCGCAGTTCGTCCTCGCTTGCGTCCACGTCGAATCGGCGGCCGTCGATCCACTGCGCGTCGGGCGCCGAATCGTGCAGCTGTTCGCCGAGCGCGCCGCGTGTGCTCGACGACGACGTCGCGAAGGTCGTGAGCTTCTTGCCGGCGAAGTCATGCGCCTCGAGCCATGTGCGCACCTCGCGCGGCGCCGTGTCCCACCACAGCGGGTAGCCGAGGAAGATCTCGTGGGTTAAGGGTCAAAATGTGTGTCTGGCTCGGCGTGTCGCGGGGGTTAGATTTGGCCTTTTTGAATGCCGATTGAGTGGGTGTAGTCGGTGTCGATAGCGTTGTCGTAGAGGGCTGGGCGTCCTGTTTCGTGGTCGGCTTGGTTCTCGGTTTGGGTCAGGGTGGATACTTTGGCGAGTTGGCCCTGGCCCCAGTCGGACTGCCTGGCGATTCGTACTGGATCGTCAGGCAGTTCCGTTTTTAAGTAGAGCCACCAATCCAGCATGCGGCGTTGTCGTTCGCCTGATCTGCCGCGGTGGGTTCTGGCGAGCAGTTTGAGCTGGGCGTTGATGCCGCCTTCTAAGCTGTTGGTGGTGGATTTGATCCGCTCGGGCGCAAGGACTCCTGCTGGCGGGTTGAGGTAGACAAACAGCATCTCGGACCGCCAAAGATGGTTGAGGCTGTTGTAGGCCTTGCGCACGTTGTGGTGGGTCCACACGCGGGTCCATGCACCTGTTTTGGGGTCTTTGATCATGGTTTTCTCGTTCATCCATTCCCGGTAGATCGTTGAAAACTCGTGCAGTTGCACACCCCACGCGGCGGCTTCATCCAGTGTGGTGATCCGGGTCAGTTTCAGCGCAAGTCGGTAGATGGTGCGCCCGGCATCGGTGCGTGGGTTGGTGGTGGTGTAGCGGCGGACCACGCGTTGGGCGTGGACGAGGCAGCGTTGAATTTTCGTAGTCGGCCAGCACTTTTTGATTGCGCTGTATGCGCCTTGGCCGCCGTCGATGACGGCGATGAGTGGGGCTTCGATGCGTTCAAGCAGCAGTTGGTAGTCGCGGGTGGTTTCGTGTTTGCACCAGTGCCAGGCGATCACGTGGTCGATGGTCGCCGCGACGATCAGGCAGCCACCGGCGGTGTAGGTGCCATCGAGAAATACCTGGTCGTAGATCCGCTTGTGGTGGCCGGCGGTGGGGTCAGGCACATCAACGAGCCAGCACCACTTGAAGCGCCGCTTCATGGTGGCGCGGCTAACACCGTTTCGTTTGGCTAGGTCGTCGAGTGATATTGCGGTGGTGCAATGCTCGATGAACTGGGTGAACACTGCCGCGTTGGTGATGTCGTTTCGACGTTTGACGCTGGAGGCGCCGCATTGTTTGCAGCGCCATCTGGTGGTGCCTTTGCTGGTGGTGCCGTTGCGTTTCATTTCACCGCCGCAGTGGCAGCGTGGTTGGTTCTTCGACATTGCGACACCACACCACGCCGCGCATAGCACATCACGGCTGCCACACCGAGGATTTCCCGTCGGGGGCTAGATATATGCTTCCGGAGCATATACTTTCCGGAAACCTACAGGTCAATCCGTGAAAATCCGCGATTCCGGACACACTTTTTGACCCTTAACCCAGATTGCACGCGTGGGGATTGAGGGTGTGAATCCCACTGTCGTGGGTTTGATGAGGTAGTCGATGTTGCGGAAGCTTTGGCATCGGCGTGCGTTGTGCTCCGTACGTTGTTTCAAAAACGGGTTTCATCAAACGGAACAAAACCTGGGACACTTCATATCCCACCCCAGGCCTAATGACTTGGGTGCAGCGGCAACGCTCATCCGATTTAGGCAGAGTCGTTGCAGGATCCAGTGGGTCACCTGGTCCGTGGTCTTTGAATTGTCGGGCGCGCAGGCAAGGCCAGCACGGAAGATCTTCTGCAAGCAACGCTTGTTGGTGCACCGGTAGCGTGGAAGGCGCACATGAAGTTGTTGGGTGGCCGACGATGGGCAGATCGACCAGGCTGCGGATGACGTGGTCGCGGAATACTCCAGGCTGCCCGCAGGTAGGGCATTCATTGATCGGCTCGACGGGTTCGGCTTCAATAACAGTGACGTCACCGTTTTCTGTGGCACCGGTGATAGTAGTTCCTAGTTTTGCGGTGCGGCAGATGGTATCGACGATGACATTTCCGTTAGGCTGCACAGTAGGTCCTTAGTTTTGTACGGATGGATTAGATACCTTTTTCCTACAAAGCCAAGGACCCCAATATCTTGTGCCACGCCCGAACCCCCGGCGAACTAATCAATGCACTCTAAAACCGGAAGAGCCCTTTTAGTACTACTGGTGGATTTCGGTTTTGGTGGGGATTAACGCCGCCGGCTTCGGTTTTTCCGTTGAGGAGGTCGTTGACTACTTCCCGATGGTGAAATGGGTCGATGGTGAGGTAGAGAGGAACCAGTCACCTGGAAGAGATCGATCCAGTCGTTGGTGTGCAATCTGGGAGGTAGGGTCGCGGGGTCGATTCCTCGCGAGCGCAACCATGATTGTGTTTCTGAACGTGATGAAAACAACCCTGCCCTTCGGAGAATTTCCCCTATCCCGCGTCCCCGGGCAGTGAAAACGGTGTGCACCATCGCCTGAAAGGCTTTGCGCTGCTCTATCGGAATCTTCGGGTCACCCACCCGGCGGATCACTAAGATCCCCCCGTCAACGTTTGGCTGTGGCCGGAAAGCAGTCCTTGGTACCCGAGAACCCAGGTGAAATGTGAACCATGGGGACCACTGAGCCGTCATCATCGTGCTTGCGCCTACCCCGGCCCGGCGGCGAGCGACTTCCCACTGCATGAGGAGTACAGCGTCAGTCCATGCTGGCGCATGCAGCAACTTTCGAAGAATGGCAGTGGTGAGGTGAAAGGGAATGTTTCCCACAATGACGCAGGGAGTGGCGGGTAACCGGAAGTTAAGGAAATCATCATGGACCACTTCGACCGCCGCCGAGGAGGTTTCTTGTGTGATTTTGGCAGCTAGTTTTGCGTCCACTTCAACTGCCGTTATCGCCCTCCCCAAGTGGGCCATCGGGTGAGTGAGGGCACCGCTTCCTGGTCCGATCTCAATGATGGGGCCGGAGGTTTGTTTCACAAGGTCGATGATGGAGTTGATGATCTTGTGGTTGGTGAGAAAATTTTGGCCATGCTCGTGACGGCCGTGTCCGTATGCAGACATAAGGTGTGCTCCTTGGATTTGAAAGGGAGCCGGGCATGACAAATAGCCGCCCGGCTAAAGGACCGGAGCGGTTTTTAACCTACGGGGTAGGAAACCGCCTTAGCGGTTGGTGCGCAACCGCAAGAAAGCGGTACCTGAAATCAACATGGGTCTAATTATATCCATTTAAAGGGTTAAGGGTCAAAATGTGTGTCTGGCTCGGCGTGTCGCGGGGGTTAGATTTGGCCTTTTTGAATGCCGATTGAGTGGGTGTAGTCGGTGTCGATAGCGTTGTCGTAGAGGGCTGGGCGTCCTGTTTCGTGGTCGGCTTGGTTCTCGGTTTGGGTCAGGGTGGATACTTTGGCGAGTTGGCCCTGGCCCCAGTCGGACTGCCTGGCGATTCGTACTGGATCGTCAGGCAGTTCCGTTTTTAAGTAGAGCCACCAATCCAGCATGCGGCGTTGTCGTTCGCCTGATCTGCCGCGGTGGGTTCTGGCGAGCAGTTTGAGCTGGGCGTTGATGCCGCCTTCTAAGCTGTTGGTGGTGGATTTGATCCGCTCGGGCGCAAGGACTCCTGCTGGCGGGTTGAGGTAGACAAACAGCATCTCGGACCGCCAAAGATGGTTGAGGCTGTTGTAGGCCTTGCGCACGTTGTGGTGGGTCCACACGCGGGTCCATGCACCTGTTTTGGGGTCTTTGATCATGGTTTTCTCGTTCATCCATTCCCGGTAGATCGTTGAAAACTCGTGCAGTTGCACACCCCACGCGGCGGCTTCATCCAGTGTGGTGATCCGGGTCAGTTTCAGCGCAAGTCGGTAGATGGTGCGCCCGGCATCGGTGCGTGGGTTGGTGGTGGTGTAGCGGCGGACCACGCGTTGGGCGTGGACGAGGCAGCGTTGAATTTTCGTAGTCGGCCAGCACTTTTTGATTGCGCTGTATGCGCCTTGGCCGCCGTCGATGACGGCGATGAGTGGGGCTTCGATGCGTTCAAGCAGCAGTTGGTAGTCGCGGGTGGTTTCGTGTTTGCACCAGTGCCAGGCGATCACGTGGTCGATGGTCGCCGCGACGATCAGGCAGCCACCGGCGGTGTAGGTGCCATCGAGAAATACCTGGTCGTAGATCCGCTTGTGGTGGCCGGCGGTGGGGTCAGGCACATCAACGAGCCAGCACCACTTGAAGCGCCGCTTCATGGTGGCGCGGCTAACACCGTTTCGTTTGGCTAGGTCGTCGAGTGATATTGCGGTGGTGCAATGCTCGATGAACTGGGTGAACACTGCCGCGTTGGTGATGTCGTTTCGACGTTTGACGCTGGAGGCGCCGCATTGTTTGCAGCGCCATCTGGTGGTGCCTTTGCTGGTGGTGCCGTTGCGTTTCATTTCACCGCCGCAGTGGCAGCGTGGTTGGTTCTTCGACATTGCGACACCACACCACGCCGCGCATAGCACATCACGGCTGCCACACCGAGGATTTCCCGTCGGGGGCTAGATATATGCTTCCGGAGCATATACTTTCCGGAAACCTACAGGTCAATCCGTGAAAATCCGCGATTCCGGACACACTTTTTGACCCTTAACCCGATCTCGTCGTAGCCGTCGATCGACGGATCTTCGGCGAGGGCGGGGCGCATCGAACGGTCCGCATGCTGCTTCGAGCTGCGGCTGTTCGGGTTCGTCCAGTCCAGGTCGGCGTCGGTGAACGGCGGATCGGGGACGATCTCGCGCAGGTCCGCGCCGATCGCGTCGGCGAGATGCTCGGCGACGCGGCGCGTGTTGCCGGTTCCGGTGATGTAGACAACCAGTTTGTTCGTCATGTCGGTTCCTTTCTGAAGATGTCTTGATGATGCGATGATGATGTTCGTCCGCGTTCAGTGCCGTGCGTGCGCTGTCGTTTCGGCTGCATGCGCCATCGCCTCGACGTGTTCGAGCTCCTCGCGGACGCGTTTCGGCTGCGCGTGCAGCGGAAAGTTGTCCGGATCGTCGTAGCCGTCGAGCGAACCGTCCTGCGGATCGGCTTCGAGCGCCGCGAACATCGGGACGAGTTCGG
This sequence comes from Bifidobacterium choerinum, assembly GCF_002761235.1. Lineage (NCBI taxonomy): Bacteria > Bacillati > Actinomycetota > Actinomycetes > Bifidobacteriales > Bifidobacteriaceae > Bifidobacterium > Bifidobacterium choerinum. The sequence continues at coordinate 782,523 of NZ_CP018044.1, forward strand.
CGTCGCTTTGCGGCTGGCCGAGTTCGTCGACGAGGTTGAAGGTCTTCCGGTTCGCTTCCTCGCATCCGAGCGCGGCGACGAGCGTCTGCGCGATCTGACGGCGCGCGATCGCGCCGTCGTCCGGCCCCGTGCAGACATGCCGCTGGTCCTGCTGGAAGCGGATATGGTGCTCGTCGTCGCCCTCCATGTCGAACCAGCCGGGGCGCACGATCGTGTATTCGTTGCCGGAGGCGCGCACGAGGCGCTCGCTGCGGCGCTTCCAGTCGTGGGCCTGCGTCGTGCGGTTGTATCCGGTGTCCATGTCCGCCGCGAGTCCGATCGCCGTCATCAGCGCGATGCGCGCCCTGCATCCGTCGAGCGCGTCGAGCGCGTTCTTCACGGCGCCGTAGTCGACGTCCTCGTTCAGTGTCGGGCCGCCGTTCGCGCCCATCGTGAACACGATGCCGTCGATGCCGTCGAGCGCGCGACGCATATCGCCGGCGTTTTTGAGATCGCCTTCGCAGATCTCGACGTTCGGTCCGAAGCACTCGTGCGACTTGTCGCGCACGAGTGCGCGCACCCGATATCCCTGCGTGACGCCTTCGCGCACCGCGTAGCGCCCGACGCTGCCGCTCGCGCCGACGAACAGCACATGGGTCGGTCTCATGATCGCCAATCCTTTCGTCCCTTGTCGTCCTGCCGCCGCCGTGAACACGGTCGTCCGCGCTCACGCCTCGGCGATGTCGATCATCGACTTGATCGCGCGGCGTTCGTCCATCGCCTTGTAGGCATCCTGCACATGGTCGAGGTCGAAGCGCGCCGTGAAGACCTTGCCCGGGTCGATGCGGCCGTCGAGCACGGCCTTGAGCAGCGTCGACTTGTCATGCGTCGCGACCGACGCGATGCCGCCGGTGAGCGTGACGTTGCGCCAGAACGGCGCATTGACGTCGATGTTGCTCGTATGCGGCACGCCGACGCGGCTCACATAGGCGCCCGGGCGTCCGCTGCGCAGCGCCGATTCGATGCTCTGCTCGGAGCCGACGCATTCGAGGACGCGGTCGGCGCCGGCGCCGTTCGTCATCTCCATGATACGTGCGACCGCCTCGTCGCCGCGCTCGGGCACGATGTCGGTCGCGCCGAACTCGCGGGCGAGCTTCGCGCGGTCCTCGTGGCGGCTCATCGCGATGATGCGTCCTGCGCCGAGCAGCTTCGCGCCGATGACGGCGCACAGGCCGACCGCGCCGTCGCCGTAGACGACGACGGTGTCGCCGGGCTCGATGCGCGCGCTCCATGCGGCGTGGTAGCCGGTCGCCATCACGTCGGAAAGCGCCAGCAGCGACGCGATCCGCTCGTCGCTGTAATCGGCGGGCGATCCTGGGATTTTGACGAGCGCCGTGTCCGCCCACGTCGCGCGCAGATACTCGGCCTGATAGCCGGCGTTGCCGCCGGGCTCCATGTTGGAGCAGTTGCCGTCGTAGCCCTTCTCGCAGGCGACGCAGTGGCCGCAGGCGTGCGTGAAGGGGACGATGACGAAGTCGCCGGGCTTCATGTCGTGCACGCCGGAGCCGACCTCGTCGACGATGCCGATCGCCTCATGGCCGACGAGCGAGCCGTGCTCGCGTTCGTTGATGCCGCGGAACCACCACAGGTCGGATCCGCACACACAGGCCTTGAGGACGCGCACAATCGCGTCGGCCGGCTTTTCGATCTTCGGCCGCGGCACATCGCGCACCTCCATATGCTCGGGCTCCACGAACACGGCCGCTTTCATCGTCGCCGTCGTATCGTTGTTCGTATCGGTCGTAGTGGTCATCTGCGCCTCCATCGTCGTCGCCTCGGTCGGCCCGGCGCCCGCAATCGGCATCGAACCGGTTTGTTGCCATCCACGGTAGAGGAACATGAAATCTATTACAAATACAGAACTCAGATATAATTATATGCAGGAAAAGAATATAAGACGATTGGAGGCACGACCATGGATATTCGTCTGTTGCGGCATTTCGTCGCCGTCGTACAGGAGGAGGGCATCTCCGCGGCCGCCGACGCGCTGCGCATGAGTCAGCCGGCGCTGTCGCGGCAAATGAAGGAGCTCGAAGGCGATCTCGGCGTGCGCCTGTTCGAACGCGGCAACCGCGGCCGCACGATCACGCTGACGAAGGAAGGACGGGTGTTCTACCGGCGCGCGCGGCAGATCATCGAACTCGCCGACCGTGCCCGCGCCGAAGTGCATATGCACGACGAGGTCGACGGCATCGTGCACATCACGGCCGCGCAGACCTCGGCGATGGACTACGTCGGGCGCGCCGCCGCGCAGACGCGGCTGCTGTATCCGCATGTGAGCTTCGATCTGCACGACGACAACGGACCGAACAACGTCGAACGGCTCAACAACGGCCTCGCCGACTTCGCCGTCGTCGTCCAGCCGACCGACATGACGCGCTTCGACCATCTCGCGCTGCCCGGGCAGGATCGGCTCGGCGTCGGCATGCGCGCCGACGATCCGCTTGCCGATTGCGACGGCGTCACGAACGAACTGCTCAAGGATATGCCGCTCATCGTCTCCTCCGGCACGTTCGAACGGCGCGACCTGTCCGGATGGTACGCGTCGCCGACGCCGCTCAACATCGTCGGTACGATGAACCTGCCGTTCAACGCGTCCTGCTTCGTGCGTGAGGGCTTCGGCTACATCCTGACGCTCGACCATCTCATCGGGGAGGGCGACGACTCGCGGCTCGTCTGGAAACCGCTTGAGCCGGAGCTGCGCATCCATGTGAGCATCGTCTGGCGCAAGGACCGCGAACTGTCGCGCGCCTCGCAGGCCTTCCTGCGTCAGCTGCGCGCGATCGTGCTGTGAGATCTACTCCTTGCCCTGCGCCGGCTTCGGCACGCCGCCCATCTCGCACAGCTCGTCGATCGTGACGAAGGAGTAGCCCTGCTTCTTGAGGTCGTCGATGATGCCGGGGAGCGCCTCGATGTCCTGCGTGCGGTCGCCACCGCCGTCGTGCATCAGCGCGATCGCGCCGTTGTACGCGTTCTTGAGCACCTCGTCGTGGATCGCCTTCTTGCCGGGGCGCTTCCAGTCGAGCGTGTCGATGCTCCACAGCACGTTCATGTCGACGATGTCCGCCGTGTCCTTCCACTGCTGCACGCCGAAGGCGCCGTAGGGCGCGCGCAGCACGCGCGTCTTCGTGCCGCTCGCCTGCTCGAGATCGGCGAAACTCGTGAGGATCTCCTTGCGCAGGTCGTCGCGCGACATGTCCGGCATGTACGGATGGCTGACGCTGTGCGACGCCACCTGATGGCCTTCGTTGACCATCCGCTGTTCGAGTTTCGGATAGGTGAGCGCGTCCTCGCCGAGGTCGAAGAACGTGGCCTTCACCTTCTTCTGCTTGAGGATGTCGAGGATCGGCCCGGTGTACTGGCTCGGACCGTCGTCGAAGGTGAGCGCGATGACCTTTTTGCCGGCCGGCTGCGGCGCGAAGGACTGCACGGTGAGCTTCTTCGCCGGCTTGATCTCCTTGTGGACGACCTCCTCCTTCGAGCGCTTGCCGATCCAGACCTCCTCCCGGCCGTCCTCGCCCTGCTGCGTGACGACCTGGATCGGGCCGTTGTTGAGATTGATGTCGGTGCCGTATCGCTTTGTGCGCGTCTCGCTCGTATGCGCCTCGGTGACGTCCTTGCCGGGCGTGACCGTCATCGTCTCGGCGTCGGCGATCGTCGCCGTGCCGTAGTCGGCGACCGGCACGGGAGCGCCGTTGATGCTGACGGCGACCGGCTCGCCGCCGTCCTTGTCGAGCACCTTGCCCTTGAGCGACAGCAGTCGGCCGCGCGTGCGTCCGAAGTCGTCATGGTCGGCGAGCAGATGCGCGATCGTCGTATCGGCGCGCGCCGACACCGTCTCGCCGTCGACGCTCACGTCGACGGTGCGCCAATGATGCCGCCACATCCACCAGCCGCCGACACCGAGCGCGACGACGACGAGCGCGACGAGCACGGTGACGACGGCGGCCGCCGCCGCGCCCATCGTCCCGCGCGCCCGCCTCGGCGGCTTCGCGCTGCCATGGAAATCGATTTCCTCGACGTCGTCGTCGATGTCCAACGACTGCAGATCCTCGTCGTATCCGTCTCCGCCGATGTTCCCGTTCGTGTCTTGCGCCACCGTATACCACCTTCCCCGTGCACCGCCGATCGCGGCCGCTCGGGCCGCCCTGTGCTGCAGCCCAGCTTAGCATCGGACGTTTCGCGGACGGCTGTGGCATCGCGCGCGCCCGCACGCCATAAGATGGAGGACATGACTATCGCAACTCCGGAACGTTACGCGCAGATGCTCGACGCCGCGCGGCAGGGTGGCTACGCGTACCCTGCGATCAATGTCACCAGCTCGCAGACGCTCAACGCCGCGCTGCAGGGGCTCGCCGAAGCGGAATCGGACGGCATCATCCAGGTGTCGGTGGGCGGCGCCGCCTATTTCTCCGGCCAGCGCGTGCTCGACCGCGTCACCGGTTCGCTCGCCTTCGCCGCCTTCGCGCACGAGGTCGCGAGGAAGTACCCGAACATCACCGTCGCGCTGCACACCGACCACTGCGCCAAACAGTATCTCGACGAATGGGTGCGTCCGCTGCTCGACATCGAGATCGACGAGGTCGCGCACGGCCGTGAACCGATGTTCCAATCGCATATGTGGGACGGGTCGACGGTGCCGCTCGCCGAGAACCTCGAGATCGCGCGCGAGCTGCTTGACAAGTCGGTGCGTGCGCACACGGTGCTCGAGATCGAGATCGGCGCCGTCGGCGGTGAGGAGGACGGCCACCGCGCCGAAATCAACGAGAAGCTGTATTCGAGCGTCGAGGACGGCGTCGCCGTCGCGCGTGCGCTCGGCTTGGGTGACCGCGGCCGCTACATGGCCGCCTTCACCTTCGGCAACGTGCACGGCGCATACAAACCGGGCGTCGTCAAGCTGCGCCCGGAACTGCTGCAGCAGATCCAGCACGGCGTGTGGGAGCGCGCGACGAACGGCGAGCTCGGCGTGCCGCTCGACGCGAACGTCGCCGACGGCAAGCCCTTCGCGCTCGTGTTCCACGGCGGCTCCGGCTCGACGCCGCAGGAGATCGCCGAAGCCGTTTCGTACGGCGTCGTCAAGATGAACATCGACACCGATACGCAATACGCGTTCACGCGCGCAATCGCCGACCACATGTTCCGGCATTACGACGAAGTGCTCAAAGTGGACGGCGAGGTCGGCAACAAGAAGATGTACGACCCGCGGTCGTGGGGCAAGGAGGCCGAGGCGTCGATGGCGGCGCGCGTCGTCGAGGCGTGCCGGCAGCTCGGCTCGGCCGGGCGCGCGCTCAAGTAGCGCGGCGCCGGCGCGACCGCCGGGGAACCCGTGTTGAGGGAGTTCCTCTACGTGGGCTGCGAGGCCCGCGTAGAGGGGCTACTGTAATCTGTCCTCGGCGGATCCGGAGAACCAGCGGAGGTGGAGCATGCCAGGAATCGTCTTGATCGGAGCCCAGTGGGGCGACGAAGGAAAAGGCAAGGCGACCGATCTGATCGGAACGAAGGTCGATTACGTAGCGCGTTTCAACGGCGGCAACAACGCGGGCCACACCGTCGTCGTCGGGGATGAATCGTATGCGCTGCACCTGCTGCCGTCCGGCATCATCAGCCCGAAGACGACGCCGGTCATCGGCAATGGCGTCGTCGTCGATCCGGAGGTGCTGTTCGAGGAGATCGACGGCCTCAAGAGCCGCGGCATCGACTGCTCGCGCCTGCTCGTGAGCGAATCGGCGAACGTCATCGCCCCGTACCACCGCATGATCGACAAGGTCACCGAACGTTTCGCCGGCAAGAAGAAGATCGGCACGACCGGCCGCGGCATCGGCCCGGCGTATGCGGACAAGATCAATCGCATCGGCATCCGCGTGGCCGACCTCTTCAGCGAGGAGCATCTGCGCGACAAGGTCGAGAACGCGCTGCGCCAGAAGAACCAGATGCTCGTCAAACTGTACAACCGCCGCCCGGTGGATGTCGACGCGACCGTCGAGGAGCTGCTCAAGCTCGGCGAACGACTCAAGCCGTACGTGGCGAACACGTCGCTCGTGCTCAACCAGGCGCTCGATGACGGCAAGACCGTATTGTTCGAAGGCGGACAGGCGACGATGCTCGACATCGACCACGGCACCTATCCCTTCGTCACATCATCGAATCCGACGGCGGGCGGCGCGTGCACCGGCACCGGCGTCGGCCCGACGAAGATCGATCGCGTCATCGGCGTTTCGAAGGCGTATGTGACGCGCGTCGGCGAAGGTCCGTTCCCGACCGAACTGTTCGACGAATGGGGCGATTGGCTGCGCGCCCAGGGCCATGAGTACGGCGTGACGACCGGACGTCCGCGCCGCTGCGGCTGGTTCGACGCCGTCGTCAACCGCTATGCGACGCAGGTGAACGGCCTGACCGACATCGTGCTGACGAAGCTCGATGTGCTCACCGGTCTCAAGGAGATCCCGATCTGCGTCGCCTACGACGTGGACGGTGTGCGCTATGACGACATGCCGGCCGATCAGGTCGCGTTCGCCGCCGCGAAGCCGATCTACGAGACGATGCCGGGCTGGACCGAGGACATTGCGCAGGTGCACCGCTTCGAGGACCTGCCCGCGAACTGCCAGGCCTATGTGAAGCGGCTCGAAGAGCTGTCCAACTGCCGCATCTCGGTGATCGGCACCGGGCCGCAGCGCGACCACATCATCCAGATCCATTCGCTCATCGACTGAAGCGGCCGGGTGCATCGATTCCGAACATCGATGCCATCGGCCGACGGGCGCCGGGTCGTCCATCACGAGGACCGACCCGGCGCCTTTCCATGTTTCACGGGTTATCATGTCAGCACACGCCGAAACCCAAAGCTGTATTGAGGCGGTGATTTTCGTATGAACACGCTACACGACACACGACACGACCAATCAGGACGGCGGCCGGCGTCGGATGGCGCAGAGCCGGGCGCCGTGTCCGACGACACCGGCGACCTTCGCAAGGAGCTGATGCAACCGCATCCGACCGGGGCCGCCGCCGCACGCAAGCCACCGAGCGTCCCGTTGGCGCCGATGAAGCGCATGCAGGCGCGATTCAACCCGCTTGCCGACGGCATGATCTATCTCGTCGTGTTCCTCGGCGGCTGCGTCGGCACGGCGCTGCGGTACGGGCTGTGGCTCGCGCTGCCGTATCCGGGTTCCGATTCCCCGCTATGGATGGCCTTCCATCCGGCCACCTTCATCGCGAACATGATCGCCTGCTTCCTTTTCGCGCTGCTCACGTCCTATATGTCGCAGGCGATCTGGTTGCGCAAACGTGTGCGGCAGCTCGCAAGCCGTGGCGTCGGCATGGGCATGTGCGGCGGTTTCTCGACGTTGTCGGCGATGATGGTCGAGGACATCACGGCGTTGCACAACAGCGGCTATCTGAGCTTCATCCTGTACACGGTGATCACATTCCTCGCCGGCATCGTCGTCGCCTGGTTCGGCTCGTGGCTCGGTCTCAGGCTCACTTCGGTGCGGGCGGCGAGCCTCGCCGTGGCCGATGCGCTGCGCCGTCAGGAACAGCCGAAGCCGGCGATCGGCGTGCGCGTGCCCACCGAGGACGTGCCGGTCGATGTGATGCCGTATGACGATCCCAATCCGAAGACCGACGAGATTCCGGTCGTCCATGCCGATCCGCTGACCGGGGAGGTGAAGTGATGGGGGAGTTCCTGCTCGTCTGCGTCTGCGGCGGCCTTGGCGCCGTCGCCCGTTTCGTGCTCAATACGTCGATCCAGCGCTGGTGGAACCGCATCTTCCCGCTGTCCACGTTCATCATCAATATCGCGGCGGCCTTCTTCGCCGGCATCGCCGCGGCTGCCTACCACTACCAGACCGTCAACTACTTCACGTATCTGCTGTTCGTCGCCGGTTTCCTCGGCGGTTTCTCGACATTCTCGACCGCGATCAACGAGATGGTCTCGCTTGCGAAGACGCGGCGCATCGCGATGGCGCTCGGCTACTTCGTCATCACCGTCGTCGTTCCGTTCCTGATGGTCGTCCTCGGCTGGTGGGTCGGCGCGATGGGGCGTTGACCGTTACCTGTTCCGCCGATTGTTCCGGACGTGATACCCTCCGTCCGCATATGGTCCTTGCGCGCGTGATACCACGGCTTGTTTTCTTCATGTGAACCACCTCGCTCCTATGGTTACCGACCAGAAATGCGTCGGTAATGTCCGTATGTCGTCAGCGGCGCTACGTTCATGGGCATCACGAGAGAGGGGGTGCGCATGGCATCCATATATCGATTCATTCCTGAGCGGAGGCGCCGATGGACGAGATGGCGGCATGTCCTGTGTGTCGTGGCAGTCATCGCCGTCGCCTGTCTCTGGTGTTGCATGTGCGCGCCGCGGGCCGTGGCGGCCGGAGCGGTCGGCAGCTGTGTGCCGACCGCCGAATTCGGCTGTGTCAACGGCATCCTGCAGAGCGCGGATAAAGAGCCGATCGCCGGCGTCAAGGTGATGCTCAGCGGCGCCGAGACCGGGGAGACGACGACGGCGGATGACGGTACATGGGCGTTCAAGGTCGCCGATGACGGCAAATACGTCGTCACGATTCCGCAGGACGTCGCGAAACGGTACGGATTCGCGGCTGACCACGCAAGCGTCGAGATCGTCAAGAAATCATTCTCGCAGCAGCGCGGCGTCGTTCGTTTCGACAAGGCGCCGGCGTCGGGCAACGCGTCCACACCGAGCGGCACGGCGTCGGATGCGAAGAGGACGATGCCCGCAGGCGCCAACGCCGCGGCCTACGAACCCTCGAGGTCATCGGTCACCTGGACGCGATTCTGCCAGCAGCTGTACTCGGGCATCATCTTCGGACTGCTGCTCGGCCTCATGTCGGTCGGCATGAACCTCGTCTACGGCACGACTGGCCTGAGCTCCTTCTCCCACGGTGAGCAGGTGACGCTCGGAGGCCTGATGGCGTACGTCGGCACGCAGATGCTGCATATGGCGATTGTGCCCTCGGCCATCTTCGCCGTCCTCATCGGCGCGCTCACCGGACTGGTGCAGGACCGGCTCATCTGGGGGCCGCTCAGGCATAAACGAGTCGGCACGATGCAGCAGATGATCGTCACCATCGGCCTGTCGATGGCGCTGCAGTACCTGTTCCAGTTCTTCTTCGGCGGTGACATCAAGAGCATCGTCAAATCGGTGCCGGAAGGCATCCAGCTCGGTCCGGTCTCGACAAGCGCGCCGGCGCTCATCTGCGCGGGCATCGCATTGGTGACGATCGTCGGCGTGACCGTTTTCCTCTACTGCACGCGGCTGGGCCGCGCGACGCGCGCCGTCTCCGACAACGCGGCGCTCGCGGCGGCATCCGGCATCAACGTCGATTCCGTCGTGCGCATCGTCTGGACGCTTTCCTGCGCGCTCGCGGCGCTTTCCGGCGTGTTGCTTGGCATCTACCTCAACGGCATCGCGTGGAACACCGGCGTCACATTGCTGATGCTGATGTTCGCCGCGGTGACGCTCGGCGGCCTCGGCACGGCGAACGGCGCGCTCGTCGGCGCGCTCGTCATCGGCATCGTAGCGGATCTGAGCACGCTCGTCATCCCGAGCGATATGCGCTACGCGAGCGCGCTCGCGATCCTCATCCTCGTCCTGCTCGTGCGACCGCAGGGCATCTTCGGCAAGCGCAATAGGATTGGGTGATTATTCATGGATACGATGACTATCATTGCGAACATTCTTGGCGAATTATTTGCCCCCACTACAGCGGCCTATGCGCTTGCCGCGATCGGCCTGAACATCCATTTCGGCATGACCGGTCTGATGAACATGGGACAGGCGGGATTCATGCTGCTCGGCGCCTACGGTTTCGCGATCACGCAGATGCATGGCGCGAATCTGTTCTCGTCGGTGCTGTTCGCGTTGCTGCTCGCGACGGTCTATGCGCTGCTGCTTGGCATCCCGACGCTCAAGCTCGGCCCCGATTATCTGGCGATGGTCACGCTCGCCGCGGCGGAGATCGTGCGTATCGTCGGCAGATCGACGTCGATGACGAGTGTCACCGGCGGATCGGCCGGCATCGCTCCGCAGGACTTCACGACGCAGTTCGAGAATCTCTCCCCGCTGCCCGACGGCACGTCGACATTCCTCATCTGGACCTACAACAACAACATCGCGAACTCGTGGTGGCTGCGCATCGTAGCCTGGGTGCTCGTCGCCTTGTGCACGTTCCTATGCTGGCGTTGGTTCCGTTCTCCCTGGGGCCGTGTGCTCAAGGGCATCCGCGAGGACGAGAACGCAATCCGCTCGTTGGGCAAGTCGGTCACGAAGTACAAGATGCAGGCGCTCATCGTCGGCGGTCTCTTCGGTGCGCTCGCCGGCATCGTCTTCATCCTGCCGCGTTCGCTCAACCCTGATTCGCTCGGCCGCACCGTCACGTTCTATACGTGGACGATCCTGTTGCTCGGTGGCGCCGCGACGATCATGGGGCCGATTCTCGGCTCGTGTGTGCTGTGGGTGCTGCTGACGGCCATCAAGGAGACGATGCGCGTTTCGATTCCCCCGACTGTCATCTCGTCGAACCAGATCGAGGCGCTTGGCTGGGTCATCGTGGGCGTCGCGCTCATGCTGCTCGTGATCTTCCGGCCGCAAGGCGTCCTCGGCAACAGGAAGGAGTTGGCGTTCAATGGCTGACAACAACAAGCCGCCGGTCGATGCGGCGCAGAAGCAGAAGCAGGATCAACAGAAGGGGGCAGTGCCGACCGCGACCGTCAGGGAGCCGTTCTACAACATCGCCCGGTGGGGTACGAAGCCGCCGCCGGGCGAGGATCTCATATCGACGGCGTACGGTGACCGGGTTGCGTGCGACCTCGCGTTCGTCGAGAACGAGCCGGGCGTGCACAAGCCCGATCCAATCCTCGTCGCAGATAACGTCGTGCGTCGTTTCGGCGGCATGACCGCCGTGGACGTCGGCCATTTCGAAATCGAACGGCATGGCATCACGGCGCTCATCGGTCCCAACGGCGCCGGCAAGACGACGTTCTTCAACCTGATGACCGGTTTCGATGTGCCGAATTCCGGCAGCTGGCGCTTCGACGGCCGGGACATGCAGCACGTCAACCCCGAGCAGGTGGCCCGCGGCGGCATGGTGCGCACGTTCCAGCTGACGAAAGTCATGAGCCGTCTGTCGGTGCTCGACAACATGCTGCTCGGTGCGCCCGACCAGCCGGGGGAGGGTATGCTGCGCTCGCTGTTCCCGGGCATGTGGCGACGCAAAGAGCGCGAGAACCGGCAGAAGGCGGAGGCGTTGCTCGAACGCTTCCTGCTCATCAAGAAGAAGGATGATTTCGCCGGCTCGCTTTCCGGCGGTCAGCGCAAACTCCTCGAGATGGCGCGCGCGTTGATGTGCGACCCGAAGCTCGTCATGCTTGATGAGCCGATGGCCGGCGTCAATCCGGCGCTCAAGCAGTCGCTGCTCGACCACATTGTCAGTCTGCGCGAGGACGGCACGACGGTGCTGTTCGTCGAGCACGACATCAACATGGTGCGTCATATCGCCGATTGGGTGACCGTCATGGCGGAAGGCAGGATCGTCGCCGAGGGGCAGCCGAGGACCGTCATGGATGATCCGGCCGTCGTCGACGCCTATCTCGGCGCGCATGCCGACGTCGATCTCGGCGACGATTCGGTGCTCGAAGGTTTGGAGGGACGCGTATGAACATCACAACATCGGCGGCCGCAAGGACGGTCGGGAGCCGCCGTGGAAACGCGGCGCATGACACGGCGGGCGGCGTCGACGGTACGGCGGACGTCTCCCGCACGATGAGCCGCGCCGAGATCCATGTCGGCGAGCCTGAAGGCGAGCCGTTGCTCGACGCGGCCAACCTCGTCGCCGGCTACCTGCCGGGCGTCAACATCCTCAACGGCGCCTCGCTCACGCTGCATGACGGAGAGATCGTCGGCATCATCGGACCGAACGGCGCCGGCAAGTCGACGCTCCTCAAGTCATTGTTCGGACTCGTGCGCATCCATTCGGGCACGCTTTCGCTGCGCGGACGTGATATCACGAATCTGCGCGCCGACAAGCTTGTGTCGTTGGGGGTCGGTTTCGTACCGCAGACCGAGAATGTGTTCCCGAGCCTGACGATCGCTGAGAACATGCATATGGGCGCATATCAGGCGTCGCAGAAGTTCGACGAACGCTTCGAGTACGTCTGTTCGATCTTCCCGAAGCTCGGCGGACGGCGCAATCAGCTCGCGGGCCAGCTCTCCGGTGGTGAACGGCAGATGGTCGCGATGGGTCGCGCGTTGATGATGCAGCCGTCGGTGCTGCTGCTCGACGAGCCAAGCGCCGGCCTGTCGCCGATGATGCAGGACGAGACCTTCATTCGTGTGCGTCAGGTCAACCGGGCCGGCGTCTCCGTCGTCATCGTCGAGCAGAATGCGCGCCGCTGCCTGCAGATCTGCAATCGCGGTTATGTGCTCGATCAGGGGCGCAATGCCTATTCCGGGCGTGGTCGCGACCTGATGAACGACCCGAAGGTCGTCAGTCTGTATCTCGGCAATCTCGAGGAGGAGGTCGAGAAGGCCGGCCAGTGACTGCGGCCTGGCGGAATGGGTGAAATAATGATTGATTCGTTGACAATCGATTCGTGACAGAAGGGATGAAATATTTAAGTAACATGATCGTCAACAAATACTAATAATTAACGATAATATAATATAGAATAATTGAATACTTGATGATAAGAACAACGATGCAACAAATGCAACAACAATGACGGTCGACGCGCGATGGCGGTCGTTCGTCTGATAACGAGGAAGAGAAGTGATTCGTATGCGACTGCACAACATACGCAAGCAGGCAATGGTGATGACGGCGTTCGTCGCGGCGGCGACGCTCGCATTGTCCGGATGCGGCGGCTCGTCGGACGCCTCCGATGCGAGCGCGGCGGCCGCCGGGAACGGCATGGTCGTCGGCGCGCTGCTGCCGCTCACCGGAACGATCGCCTATCTGGCGCCCCCGGAGGTGGCCGCGATCAAACTCGCCGTGAACGACATCAACGCGGCCGGCGGCGTCCTCGGCAAGGATGTGACCGAGGTCGAGGCCGACACCTCGGACGGGGAGCACGCCGACCAGAACACGTCGGCCGCGCAATCGGTGCTCGCGAAGCATCCGTCGGTCGTCATCGGACCGGCCGCGTCGGGCGTCGTCAAGAACGTCTACAAGAGCATCGTCGCCGAGAAGATCCCGGTCATCTCGATGGCGTCCACGTCGATGACGCTCTCCGGCATGGATCCGTACTTCTTCCGCACCGTCGCGCCGGACGCGGTGCAGGGCGCCGTCATGGGCGACCTCATCGCAGGCGATGGCGTCAAGAAGCTCGCGATCGCATGCTTCAACGACGAATACGGCACCGGCATGCGCGACATCATCCTTGAAAGGCTCAACGGTGCCGGCGTCGACGTCGTCTACGGCGAACAGGACGCTTTCGATCCCGCGGAGACGAACTACTCATCCATCGCGTCGGCGATCAAGGACTCCGACGCCGACGCGACGCTCATCATCTCGTACGACCAGGCGACGCCGCTCATCAAGTCGTTGGCGTCGGCCGGCGTGGACACGCACAGGCTCTACCTCGTCGACGGCAACACCGTCGACTACTCGAAGACCTACGACGCCGGGCTGCTCAAGGGGTCGAAGGGTACCATCCCCGGCGCCCACGTCGACGACGCGTTCCTCGCGGCGCTCAAGGGCACCGGCACCGAGGTCTCCGACACGACGTACGCGGCGGAGACGTACGACGCGGTGATCCTCTCGGCGCTCGCCGCGGAACAGGGCGGCAGCGCAAGCGGGGAGACGATCCAGAAGAACCTCGCGTCGGTCTCCGGCGCGGACGGCGGCGAGAAGTGCGACAGCTTCAAGGCGTGCAAGGCGCTCATCAAGGACAAGAAGAAGATCCAGTACTCGGGCAAGACCGGCATCGGCGCGTTCAACAAGAACAACGATCCGAGCTCCGCGAACATCGGCGTCTACGAATACGACGACAAGAACGTCAATGTATTCCAGGCGATGCAGAGCGGCGACGTACCGAGCGAATGACACCATACGTGGATTCGGCGCACGTCGAATCCGCCGCTTGTCAGAGCGACTCTCGGCAGCGGGCCATCCATTGCGGGTGGCCCGCTGTTTTTTCCCGTGGCGTCCGATGGCGGTCAGCGCGTCGTGGAACGTCGTGCAAGCGTGACCGGGACGATGGTCGTGCGCGCCTTCGGCGATCCCCCGGATCGTGTGCTGTGTGTGGCGTCGTCGATCTGCTCTTCGACGTCGTCGGCGATCGTACGCGCGATCGCGGCGAAATCCTGCCGGATCACGGTCAACGGCAGTCCTGCGCAGTCGGCGATCGTCGTCCCGTCGTACGCGACGACCTGCAGGCGCTCGGGGACGGCGATGCCGCGCATCCGCGCCTCCTGCACGGCGAAGGCGGCGGCGACGTCGGCGGCGACGAGGGCGTCCATCCGCGGATATGCGTCGAAGGCCTCGCGTGCAGCGCGCCGCATGCCGTCGATGTCGAAGACCTCGCCCGATTCGATGTAGCGATGCCGGACGCCGGCGTCGTCAAGCCGTTCCTCGAGCGTCTGCATGTAGCGTACCGTCGGAAACGTCGACTGCGCGGCGCCGAGGTCGGTGAACTGCGCGCGCGGGCCGCCGACGATGACGACGTCTCGCGCATCGGTGCGCGTCAGCAGGTCGGCGATGAGCACGCCGCCGTGCACATGGTCGGAGCTCACCTGGGCGATGCCGTCGCCGAGGTTGCGGTCGAAGGCGACGACGGGGCGGCCGATCGTGCGCCAGTAGTCGGGGGCGTGCGTCGTATGCGCGGCGACGACGAGCGCGTCGAGCGAACGGCGGCGCAGCATGTCGACGTACTGCGCCTCGCCGTCGGCGGAGTCGACGGTCGAGCACAGCATCGTCTGCAGGCCGCGTGCCGAGAACTCGTGCTGCAGCTGCGACGTGAGCGTCGCGAAGAACGGATGGCGGATCGTCGGGACGATGACGCCGACGATGCCGGTCCTGCCGTGGTAGAAGTGGCGGGCGAGCTCGTTGGGGACGTAGTTGAGTTCGCGCATCGCCTGCTCGACCTTCGCGCGCATGTCCTGCGACACGTATCCGGTGCCGTTGATGACGAGCGAGACGCTGCTCACTGAGACTCCCGCGCGTTTTGCGACGTCGCGCATGCCGACCATCTGTGCCTCCTGCCGTTGTATGCCATGGCGCCGTTGATGCATGTCCATGTATCGATTGACCGCCGGTGTCGAACCGGTTGGACAACTCCATTGTAGATACGGTGCGCGTGTGTGTCGATCATGGCGCGACCGATGGGCTTCGGTGGGTCCTCGGCGAGGGCGTCATCAGTTGTCGAAACGGTTTGACACGCCGAAGGCGCAGTCGTGTTGCGCAGAGGTTCCGTCAGTGTCATAATCGTCGGTATCGAACCGGTTCGATGCAACACCAGCGATTCGGTTCCGGGGCTTCGGCTCAACTGATTGATCCCAACGGTGTGATTGACCGACGGCAACTGACTCGACGAGGAGGAACTCGTGAAGAACAAAGTACAGCTCATCACCTACGCGGATCGTCTCGGCGACGGCAACCTCGCCTCGCTGACCGACATCCTGCGCACCCGTTTCGACGGTGTCTACGAAGGCGTGCACATCCTGCCGTTCTTCACGCCCTTCGACGGCGCCGACGCCGGCTTCGACCCGATCGACCACACGAAGGTCGATCCGCGGCTCGGCGACTGGGACGACGTCGCCGAACTCGCCAAGACGCATGACATCATGGTCGACGCGATCGTCAACCACATGAGCTGGCAGTCGCGCCAGTTCCAGGACGTGCTCAAGCGCGGCGAGGGATCCGAGTACTATCCGATGTTCCTGACGATGAGCTCGGTGTTCCCGGACGGTGCGACCGAGGAGGAGCTCGCCGGCATCTACCGCCCGCGTCCGGGCCTGCCGTTCACGCACTACAGCTTCGCCGGCAAGACGCGCCTCGTCTGGGTCACGTTCACGCCGCAGCAGGTGGACATCGACACCGACTCCGCCAAGGGCTGGGAATACCTGATGTCGATCTTCGACCAGATGAGCAAGTCGCATGTCAAGTACATCCGCCTCGACGCCGTCGGCTACGGCGCGAAGGAGTCCGGCACGAGCTGCTTCATGACGCCGAAGACCTTCCGGCTGATCTCCCGCCTGCGCGAAGAGGCGTCCAAGCGCGGCCTCGAGATCCTCATCGAAGTCCACTCGTACTACAAGAAGCAGGTGGAGATCGCGTCGAAGGTGGACCGCGTCTACGACTTCGCGCTGCCGCCGCTGCTGCTCCACTCGCTGTTCACCGGCGACGTGGACGCGCTCGCGCACTGGACCGAGATCCGCCCGAACAACGCCGTCACCGTCCTCGACACGCACGACGGCATCGGCGTCATCGACATCGGCTCCGACCAGCTCGACCGTTCGCTCAAGGGACTCGTCCCCGACGAGGACGTCGACGCGATGGTCGAGACGATCGCGAGGAACACGCACGGCGAATCGAAGGAGGCGACCGGCGCCGCCGCGTCGAACCTCGACCTCTACCAGGTGAACTCCACCTACTATTCGGCGCTCGGCTGCAACGACCAGCACTACATCGCCGCGCGCGCCGTGCAGTTCTTCCTGCCCGGCGTGCCGCAGGTCTACTACGTCGGCGCGCTCGCCGGAGCCAACGACATGGCGCTGCTCAAGCGCACGAACGTCGGACGCGACATCAACCGCCACTACTACACGACCGCCGAAATCGATGAGAACCTCGAACGCCCGGTCGTGCGGGCGCTCAACGCGCTCGCGCGCTTCCGCAACGAACTGTCGGCCTTCGACGGCGACTTCAGCTACGCGACGAGCGACGACGGCAAGACGATCAGTTTCACGTGGAACGATGACGACACGTCGGCGACGCTGACCTTCACGCCGTCGAAGGGCATCGGCGTCGACAACACGCAGTCGGTGGCGACGCTCGCATGGCAGGACGCCGACGGCGACCACGTCAGCGACGACCTGATCGCGAACCCGCCGGTCGCGCGCAAGCACTGAGCGCAGCCGGACGCAACGGACGACGAAACGGAAAAGAGGAGATCATGGTGGACGAACAGGGAGCCGGCGGCAAGCCGGCCGGCAACGGCTACATCCGTCCGGGCATCGACGACCGACCCGACCTGGACAAGGCACTGAGCGCCGAAGACAAGGAGAACATCGCGCGTCTGGCCGCGCCGATGCCGAAGAAACGCGCCGCCGAAAGCAGCGTCGACGACGAGCAGACGCAGAGCGTCAAGCTCGCCACCGATTCGCAGGTCCCCGGCTCCGGCATGGCCGCGCTCGCCGCCGTCGACACGGCGGTGCCGGACGAGGACTCGGCGTTCATGGACATGCGCGACCCGATGGTGTCGGCCGACGGCCACCGCCCGACGAAGACGGAGATCGTGCGGCTCGGCGTCGGTTTCACGGTGTCCGCAATCGCCTGCGCAATCCCGTGGGTCGCGCTGAGCACCGTCATCCTGCCGCGCGTGTTCGAGCAGATCGACGCCGGCAGCAAGGTGTTCATGCTCGGCCTCGTCAACTCGATCGGCGCGTTCGTCGCCCTCGTCGCGAACATCGTCTTCGGCACGCTCTCCGACCAGACGCGCTCGCGTTTCGGCAAGCGTACGCCGTGGATCGTGATCGGAGGCCTCATCACCGGCCTGAGCATCGGCGCGGTCGCGTTCACGCGCTCCGAAGCGCTCATCGTGACGCTGTGGTGCGTCGCGCAGATGGGCTACAACATGATGCTCGCGCCGTACGTCGCCGTCATGTCCGACCGCGTCCCCGACAAGGTGCGCGGCACGATCTCCGGATTCTACGGCGCCGGCATCGCCGTCGGACAGACGCTCGGCTCGGTCGTCGGCGCCGCGTTCCTCACGCGCGGCGACGCAGGGCTGTTCCAGGCGTGGATGATGGGCCTCGCCGTCTTCTCGCTCGTCGGCATCTTCGTCGTCGTCGTATGGCCGCGCGAGAAGTCGAGCAAATTCGAAGCCGACGGCGAGAAGCTGAGTGCGAAGGCGATTCTGCGCAACTTCCGCCCGCCGCGCCACGCGCCCGACTTCTACTACGCGCTCGTCGGCCGCACGCTGATGATGGGCGGCTACTGGATGATCACGACCTACCAGCTGTACATCGCACAGGACTACATCTACGCCGGCGACCCGCACGCCACCGACAAGGCCGCCGCGATCATCGCGACGATGGGCATCATCACGCTCGTCGTGTCGCTGATCGCCGCTGTCACGGCCGGTCCGATCACCGACCGCATCGGCCGCCGCAAGCTGCCGGTCGCGCTCGCGAGCTGCCTGTTCGCCGTCGGCGCCGCGATGCCGCTGCTGTTCCGCTCGCCGATGGGCATGTATCTGTTCGCCGCGATCGCCGGCCTCGGCTACGGCGTCTACAACGCGATCGACCAGGCGCTCAACGTGGCCGTGCTGCCGAATCCGAAGGAGGCGGGCAAGGATCTGGGCATCCTCAACCTCGCGAACACGCTTTCGACGGTCATCGGCACGATGATGACGTCGATCGTCGTCTCGATCGCGAAGTCGGCGATGCACGCGTCCGATACGCCGGCGGCCGCCTATGCGTGGGTGTTCGTCGTCGCGATCGTCATCGTGCTCATCGCGGCCGCGCTCGTCATGCGCATCCGCAACGTCAAGTGACGCTTTCCCCTCATCGTCACATTGCCAAGGCCGGCGACGTTCATGTCGCCGGCCTTTTCTCGTATGCCGATCGCGAGATGCCGCCGCCGTCGCATGGTGTCGCGTCGGCGATGCGTACGCATGACGTCGCCTATGATGGACGTGGGTATCCGGCGGAACGATATGTGGTCTGGCGTTCCGTCTCACGCATGGTGAGGGAGACATGATGGGCGGCGATGCGATCAACGTGGAGGTCTGCAGCATTCGCGAACTACTGCGCTGCCCGTTGCAGGTGCCTCCCTATCAGCGCCCCTACGTCTGGCAGGCGTCCAACGTGCTCCAGCTGATCGAGGATGTCGAACACTCGGCGCAGGCCGATCCCGCGTCGGATGAATCCCGGTATCGCATCGGCACCGTCATCGTCTATCAGAGCGAAGACGGGACGTCGCTCGACATCGTCGACGGGCAGCAGCGGGTGATCACGTTGCATCTGATTCTGGCCGTGCTGGGGGAGCGTAAGGATGGTATGCGGCTGGATATGCGCGATGACGAGCAGACTCGCCGGCATCTGTACGAGAACGATCATGCGATACGGCAATTAATGGATTCGTGGGAGGGCGATCGGCGCTCGCAATTTGCGGGTCGCCTGCTCGATGGCTGCGAGGTGTTGAAGGTCACGTCAGGCTGTCTGTCCGAAGCGTTCCAGATGTTCGATTCGCAGAATGCGCGCGGCAAGGAACTCGACCCCACCGATCTGCTCAAGGCGTTCCATCTTCGCCGCATGGATGCCGACGGCGTGGATGAAAGCCGCAAACAACAGCTGGTGCGGCGGTGGGAGCTGCATCAGGATGCTATCCAGCCGCTCTTCGGCACATATCTCTATCGCATCGCATGCTGGAGCCGAGGGGAGAAGACGAAGCCCGGCGGTCTGGATTCGGATTCCATCGCCATGTTCAAAGGCGTCGATCTGCCGGGCCGCGGCAACGAGCGGCAATGCGCGCCGTGGCAGCGCAATTATGTCACGGCCTGGTATGCGAGCAAGGAGCGCGCCGATGACGGGTCGGAGACGTCATATGCGTTCCAGATCGATCAGCCGGTGATCAACGGCGAGGCGTTTTTCTGCTTCGCGGAGCATTATCGGACGCTGCTCCGGCAGCAGCTCATGCATGATGAGGATCCGTGGAAGGAAGCCTGCGCCGATGTCGTGCCCTTTGTGGACGAGTGGCGGTACCGTTACATGACCGAACTCTTCCATACCATCCTGCTATATTACCGGGATCGATTCGGCGATGGCGACGCCGTCGAAGCCGTCGAAGCCGCCAGAATGGCGTTCCTGCATGCCGCGTATATGAGACTCGCCATGCGCTCGTTGCGGTTTGCCACCGTCAACAACTATGCGCTGGGCGCCGATCGATGGTGGCGGAACGCCCGCATATTCGAGATGATCCGCGATGCTGACCGCGGGCGTGATGTGTTGTCCCATATGGCGCGCATTGCTCGGGAGCCTCTTGATGAAGATTCGGACAACGTGAAGCGGCGCTATCAGGAACTGTGGAGCCGCTATATGCGACGCGATTCCAAGTCTCGGGCCGGTGATGGAGGCATGGAAGAAGAGGGGAACATGAAGCGTGGGGAGGAGACCCGATGACGGGCAAGCCGGCGGTACTGAACATCGCTGAACTCTTCGACGAGGGATGCGTATATCGGGTTCCGATCTATCAGCGCGCATATGCGTGGGGCGCTGATGAAATCAAGACGCTGCTCGACGACGTCAGGCGTGCCGACGGCCAGTACTATCTGGGCTCGTTGGTCGTTGCGAGATGCGGCAGTGAGCGGAACAGGACCGTGTACGAGGTCATCGACGGGCAGCAACGTCTGACCACGCTGTATCTGCTGATGGCGGCGCTCTGCCATGACGATGACGATCAAGCCGCCGCTGCGTTGGACGCATGGCATATGCGATTGGAATATGAATGCCGTGCCGAATCATATGGGGCGTTGCTGCAACAGCTGCGTAAGAGCGGCGCGCCCGATCAGCCGGAGGACGTCGGCGCGCAGGACGGACCTTCCGATCAGGAGACGATGTGCCGCCCATTGCTCGACGGATATCAGATCATCCGTCAGGACTTCGAAGATCCGGAGCGCCGGATAGACCTCGAAAAACTGCGTACCAATGTGAGCATCGTGCGTGACGAATTGCCTTCGGGAACCGACCTCAACCGCTATTTCGAAGTCATGAATACGCGCGGCGTGCAGCTCAGGCCGCAGGATGTCGTCAAGGCGCGCCTCATGAGCGCCGTATCCTCCCCGACCGATCGCGAAACCATCGGCCGCATCTGGGATGTCTGCTCGGATATGGATCACTACATGCAATGCCTCGCGACTCCCGATGAGCGGATGCGATGGTTCGGCGAGGGGTGGACGTCGGCGCCGCCTGCCGATTGGAACCGACTCGTCGGCGAGGCGGCTCCGGACAATGACGGCGGCGACGACGGCAGTGCCAAATTATCCAAGTCATTCGAGGATGTGCTGCAGGAAGCGCTCAGCGAGGAACCGCCGCAAGCGGAACAGCAGGCACAATCGGGTGCCCATTCGGATGACGAAACCGAGCGATACCGTTCCGTCATCAGCTTCCCGGCGTTTCTCATGCATGTGCTGCGCATCTACAGTGACGACGAGAACGATGCTTCTGGCGACGTCAAGCAAACCTCTCTTGATGATGCGGAATTGCTCAGAGTATTTGACGACAAGGTGGCCAAGATATTTCCGAAAACTTCAGAGAACTCGGAAGACTCAGGGGACTCAGACGACAGTGCATCCGCGGAGGACAACGCGAAACGATTCGCTGCGGCGCTGCTGCGATGCCGTTTCCTGTTCGACAACTACATCGTCAAAACGCATATGGATTCGGCCGTTTCATCCGATGCCACCGAATGGACGCTCAAATGCTGCAGAAAAAACAAGAGCAAGAAGGAGCGGTCATACTACCTTGCCAATGCGTTCTCGGATGAGGTCCAGCAGGAACTGATCATGATCCAGTCCATGTTCCAGGTGACCGAAACGGGCAACAACCACAAGAACGCATTGTATGCAATGCTGCAATGGTTGTGGGCAAAGGAAGCCGTCGATGGATCTGCGTTCCTGCAACACATTCGGGAGTATGCGCGCGGGAGCCTTGAGGAGAAGCTGAAGGGTACGTCGACGGAAAAGCGCCGGTTGCAGATTCGTGAAGCCGTCAATCAAGGCGTCGGCACCGAGCATTTCATCTTCAACTATCTGGATTATGCGCTGTGGGAGCTGCTCAATCATGCCGATGATTCGCCGCAGGGACAGGACATGTCTGCAGCCGGCATCTTCGGAACCGATGAGCTGCCGGCGGTAGCGTCGGAAGTGCGTACGCGGTGGAATGAATACGCCGAGCAGGCCGAACATTCCGGCGAAGGCGCGCAGACTCTTGATTGCAGGCGGTTCCGTTTCCGCTACCGCAATTCCGTGGAACATTTCTCGCCGCAGCATCCTTTAAGCGGTGGCGATGCGCCGCCCAATGTAAACGATTTCGGCAATCTATGTCTGCTGACGGTTCGGGAGAACTCCCGCCGCAACAACCTCGACGCAATGGAGAAGATCAGGCATTTCAATGTGGCCCAGCAAAGCCTGAAATTCCAGTTCATGGTCGGACAGGCGCAGAAGGAGACCACATGGGGCGAGCAGCAGATAAAGGACCAGACCGAGCTGTGGATCCGATTGTTGGACGCGCTGAGCGACGCATCTCATGTCCGGTGAACGACGATCCGTTCTACGCCCCCGAGAACATGCGTCATCTGGAGCGGTCGATTCGCCAGTTGGAGCATGGTGACGTGTCCGAGCGCGAACTTCGGGAGTCGTGACGAATGCGCCGTCGCATATGCGCTCCCGGTGTGTGAATTCGTCTGCGCGCACGGCGGTAACGGGGCCACCGCCGTGCGGCTGCGGTTATCGTTGTGCGTATGAACGATCAGTCGCAGTCACATGATGCGAACGACGCCGAGCGCCCCGCGCCGCGTCCGTTCCCGAATTCCGATTACATCCGCCCGGGCATCGACGACCGCCCGGACCTCGACAAGGCGCTATCCGACGAGGACAAGGCGGCCGTCGCGCGCCTCGCCGTGCGCCAGAAGCCGAAGACGCCGCCGGCCGCGGCCGGCCAGCCGGAGGTGCAGGCCGCCGCGATGGGCGCGAACGCTCCCGTCGGGGGTGCCGACGAACCGGTACCCGACCTGGAATCCGCATTCCTCGACATGCGCGACCCGATGGTGGATGCGAACGGCTACCGTCCGACGAAGGGGGAGGTGCTGCGCATGAAGGTCGGTTTCATGGGCGCGGCGTTCTTCCTCGCGTTCGCGCTCGCCGCGCTCAACATCACGCTCGTGCCGCAGGAACTCGATGCGTTGAGCGGTCCGATAGGTGGTGCCGTCGCGTTGTCGCGAGTGCTCGGCGTCGGCATCCTGTGTTCGCTTGTCGCGACCGTTTTCTTCCTGCCGCTGTCCGACCACACGCGCACACCCTTCGGACGCCGCGCGCCGTGGTTCGCCGCAGGCACAATCGTCGCCGTCGTCTTCGCGTTCTCGCTGAGCGCGTGCCATACGCCGGCCGCCGTCGGCGTCGTCTGGGCGCTGCTGCAGATCGGTCTGGCGGCGATGCTGTGCGCGTTGCACGCGTCGATCGGCGAACGTGTACCGGACAAGTTCCGCGACGCCGTCGGCACATGGCGCACCGTCGGTCTGCTCGTCGGCCTGGTATTCGGCATCTGGTTCGGCGTACTGATGGCCTCCGACCCCGCCGTCGGCATGGACCTGTGCGCCATCGCCCTGCTCGCCGCCGGCATCGTCGGTTTGCTCGTCATCCCGCGCGAGTCGTCGACCGTCTATTCGCGCGCGAAGCCGATGAAGACCGCCGACCTGCTGGTCACATTGCGCGTCACCCATCCGACGGCCGCATGGCGCACGATCTGCCTGACGCGGCTGTTCGCATCCGCCGGTGTCATGCTCGCGATCGCCTACATCTGGTTTGTCGTGCGCTATCGGCGTGGCGCCGATGCGGGGCTCGACGTGCGCGCGACGATGACGATGGTCGCCCTCATGGGACTGCTGGCGTGCGCGATGGCGCTGCTGAGTGAAGGCGTCACCGATCTGCTGCGCGCGTCGCTCGACAACGATCGGCTTGTGCTGATGGTCGGCGTCGCGTTGGCGATCGTGGCAGCCGTCGTGCCGCTCGTCAGCTATACGCCGGTCGGATTGTATGTGTTCGCCGGCATCGGCGGATTCGCGATCCATATGATCGACGACGCGCTGCAGTCGCTTGCCGTGGCTTCGGTGCCGCAGATCGACCGCGCCGCCGAATATCTCGCCGTGTTCAACACGAGCGCGACGGTGGGCCGTCTGCTCGGCGTCGTCGTCGGCGGATTCGTCTTCGCCTACGCGGCCGTCTTCTCGTCCGTCTTCCTGTGGGCGGCGATCATGTTCGCGTTCGCCGGCGCGAGCGGCGCCGCGGCGATTGCATATGCCGCCAAACGCTGATGCTCGTTCCGGAGCGACGCATGTCCTCATCCGTCATGATGAGACGGCTATGCGTCGCTTTGTTGTATCTACGACGCTGTGCCTGCGCGCTGGCGAAACGTCTGTGCTGATCGCATTGTGGTGCAATGACATTGACTGCGGTGTCCGGCGCCGATATGCGCAACGTATTGTCTCACAATTTGGACATATGTCCGAAGTGTCTGCGTTCCCGGGGTACCTTCGATGTCAACGCGGCGCTGCTTCGCAGATGCGCCGTACAAGACGATGACGGATACACGGAAAGGAGGCTCGCGATGGATGAGGCCATGGTCGCACGACTGCAGATTGTACGAATTATTATCTCGCCATCGGCGAGCTGATTCGTATATCTGGAATCCAGCCCCGCCGATGGTGGCGGGGACGGATCGTAAACTACCTCGGACCCCGCCATATGTGCGGGGTTTTTGCGTTCGTACCCCAAGCCATGAACGCAGGCAAACTATCAGGAGGTTTTCATGACCGCAGCCGAAACAGAGGCGGAATCCGCCGCAGTCACTCTCGCCCGACCGGCGTCGCGCACAGCGCGCTCGTCGGTGGGCACGATCATCGCCGCATCCATGGTGGGTACGACGATTGAATTCTACGATTTCTACGCGTATGGCACGGCCGCCGCGAACTACTTTCCGCGCGTGTTCTTCTCCGACCGGACGAACCCGACCGTCGCGCTGCTGCTCTCGCTGGTCACCTTCGCCGTCGCGTTCCTCGCACGCCCGGTCGGTTCGTTGATCTTCGGGCATTTCGGCGACTCGATCGGGCGCAAGGCGACGCTCGTCGTCTCGCTGATGACGATGGGCGTGGCCACGTTCCTCATCGGCTGCCTGCCCGGATATGACGTGTGGGGTGTGTGGGCCGTGATCATGCTGTGCGTGTGCCGTTTTGTGCAGGGCATCGGCCTCGGCGGTGAATGGTCCGGCGCCGCGCTCGTGGCCACCGAGAACGCGCCTGCCGACAAGCGCGCACTCTATGGTTCGTTCCCCGAACTCGGCGCGCCGATCGGCTTCTTCCTGTGCAACGGCACCTACGTGGTGCTTGAGATGTTCAACGATGACGCGGCGATGCTCGCGTGGGGATGGCGCGTGCCGTTCCTGCTGTCGTCGCTGTTGGTGGTCGTGGGGCTGCTCGTGCGCGTCCATATGGAGGAGACGCCGGCATTCCGCGCCGCACAGCGGAGCCAGCGCGTTGTCAAGGCCCCGGCGGTCGAGGTGTTCCGTACGAGCTGGAGGCAGGTGCTGCAGGCGACGTTCCTCGTCGCCGTCACCTATACGCTGTTCTATACGCTCGCCACATGGTCGCTCGCGTGGGCTACGAAGACGGATGCGCAGGGAGGCGGCGGCCTTGGCTTCTCGACGAAGGAATATATGACGATGCTGATGATCTCAGTATGCGTGTTCGCCGTGTTCATCGTCCTCTCGTGCGTGTTTGCGGATCGGCTCGGTCGTCGTCACGTGATCATCGGGTCGTCGGTCGCACTGCTCGTGTTCGCGGCGGTGTTCCCGCTGCTGATGAACCGTGCCGTCGTCGGTGTGCACAACACGGCCGCGGCGATGCTGTTCCTGTGCCTCGGCTTCGCGCTGATGGGTGTCGCGTTCGGACCGATTGGCGCATTGCTGCCCGAACTGTTCAGCGTCAACGTGCGCTACACCGGATCCGGCATCGGCTACAATCTCGCGGCGATCGTCGGTGCGGCATTCGTGCCGTCGGTGGCTACATGGCTTTCGTCGCATTGGGGCGTGGGCTCGGTTGGTCTGTATCTGGGCGTCATGGCGCTGGGTTGCCTTGTGGCGATACTGACCTGCCATGAGACCAAGGATGTGGATTACATGCGGTGACCCGCGGATGGTTCATGCATGATCGACGCGTCAGGTAAGGAGGCTGCACGGCGGCGGCGCGGGTCGCGCACAGCATAGCAAGAAGTCCACAATGTGGACAAAACATCATGCCGATGCAAGACGGAAGCTGGTGATGATGCGCTGTTTTCCAAAAGAAATCACGCATATCCCAAAACGGGGCGTCGATGGTATCCAAAAGATGGACTCGGCGTCGAGGCGCTTGCGGATTTCGGTAAGATGAGGACTCAGTTTTGGAGACAAAATCTCCGACACGGCGGGAAGCCTGCATACACGGATCGGTCGTCCCATACCATGGGGCGTGCGGTGCATGGGGCAGGTGCAAGAACAAACACAGGCATCGCGAACGGCACAATGTTCGGTGATGCAAACAATGAAGGAGTATGCCAATATGGCAGCACAGATCTGGTACGAAGACGACGGCGATCTCTCGGTTCTCGACGGCAAGAAGGTCGCGATCATCGGTTACGGCTCGCAGGGCCACGCTCACGCGCTCAACCTGCGTGATTCCGGTGTGGACGTCGTCGTCGGCCTGCGCCCGAACTCGAAGTCGGTCCAGTTTGCGAAGGATCAGGGCCTTGAGGTCAAGAGCGTTCCGGAAGCTGCTGCAGAAGCCGACGTCATCATGATCCTGGCTCCTGATCAGTATCAGAAGGGCATCTGGGACAACGACATCGAGCCGAACATCAAGCCGGGCGCCGCTCTGGCCTTCGCGCACGGCTTCAACATCCACTATGGCTACATCAAGCCGTCCGAGGACCATCCGGTCTTCATGGTCGCCCCGAAGGGGCCAGGCCACATCGTGCGTCGTGAGTACGCCGCCGGCCGTGGCGTCCCGGTCGTGACCGCCGTCGAGCAGGATCCGCGCGGCGACGGCTGGGATCTCGCCCTCGCCTACGCCAAGGCCCTCGGCGCGCTGCGCGCCGGCGCCATCAAGACGACCTTCAAGGAAGAGACCGAGACCGATCTCTTCGGTGAGCAGAACGTGCTCCTCGGCGGCGTCAACAAGCTCGTCGAGATGGGCTTCGAGGTCCTCACCGACGCCGGCTACCAGCCGGAGATCGCCTACTTCGAGGTCTGCCACGAGCTCAAGATGATCGTCGACCTGATGAACGAAGGCGGCCTGAACAAGGATCGTTGGTCCTGCTCCGACACCGCCCAGTACGGCGACTACGTCAACACCGTCATCGACGAGCATGTCCGTGAGCGCATGGAGTATCACCTCAAGCGCATCCAGGACGGCTCCTTCGCGAAGGAGTTCATGGACGATCAGGCCGCCGGCGCGCCGAAGTTCAAGCAGCTCCAGGAGGAGTACTCGAACGTCCGCATCGAGGAGGTCGGCCCGAAGCTCCGCGCGATGTTCTCCTGGAACAACGAAGCCGCGAAGGACGCCGACGAGGCCAACTCCTTCACCGGCAAGATCGCTCGCGCCCAGGTTCAGGACGCCGAGTGATTGAGTCGGCCGGCACTTCGGTGCCCGGCTGAAGCGCACTGATAGGTGGGATGCAGTTCATCACGAACTGCACCCCATTTTTGTCGCCTGCGTCCCGTTTCATCGGTTGTCTCGACGAACTGGGACGCAAAGGGGCGTGTTTGCGGGTGGGTTTGTCGACCCGGTCGACGGGTCGGGACGCAATTGGGCGTGTTTGCGGGTGGGTTTGTCGGCCCGGTCGATGGGTCGGGACGTAAAGGTTAATGCTGTGCTGACGCGGTATGTGCGGAATTGCAATGATGTCGATGATCGCGTGAGATATCTGACCGCGCGTCAACGCAGATCCTCTTGAATTCAATCGGATTGCATAACACCATCGCGCAGGGGTCCGCTACGCGGCGGTCGTTCGGCATACCCGCATCCACCATCTGGAACAAGCTGGAATAGGTAAGACATACATGGGTCGAACGACCCTATGCCTTCCTGCGCGAATCCAAGCGAAGGAGACATCATGCGCCCAACCATACGAAGCCATATCCGGCCGTCTCCGTGCTCTCGACGGCCACGGACAAGCTTGCGGCGAACGAAATGGCGTGGAGCGTCGGCATGGTCATCGGCGGCGCGCTGCTCGCGACTGTCGCCCGGACCTACCCGGCGTACGGGAACGCCGGCAGACCATCGCCGTTGAACAGCGGGGCCGGGCCCCAGCTGCGCCACGCGTAGCGCACGGCGGTCGGCACGGACACCTGCGGTGACGACACGCGTACCATCATATGTTCGCCGTCGGCCGCGTCGATGCCGCTGTACTCGAGAATCTGCGCATCCGCGTCCATATAGACGCCGTCGTCGCCGGCGATCTCGAATCCCGAGGCCCCGGCCGTGCGTGCGCCAGTCTCGTCGGTAGCGTCGCGCATCGTATCCGGCGTCGTGCCATGCCAGTGCAGGCCTCGCGCATGGTCGAACATGACGTCGATCGCCTCGCCGGCGACGGTCGTATGCACGACGCGCGGACTGTCGGCCGCCACGTCGCCGTCGCCGTAGACGGTCCGCAGCGCGAGGTTCGCGATGCGCTCGCCGACCGTGCGCTTATCGAGCGGATGGATGTTGTCGAATTCGCCGCAGTCCATCGTGCAGACGAGTTCCACGTCGTCGATCGATTCGCTCGCGTCATACTGCGCGGCGCGGATGACCGGCCAGCGGCGCGGATCCCCGCCGTGCGCCGCGACCTGGCCGTCGATCCACTGCGGCAGCTGCACGATGAGGAACGGCAACGTGCGCGCGCTCGGCTGATAGCCGACCGTCGGCTCGTCGTAGGCGTCGAGATTCCACAATGTGCGCCATTCGTCGATGAGCAGGCCGAGCAGTTCGCGGTAGGAGTCGCACTGCAGTTCGTCCTCCTCGCCCTGATACCACAGGAATCCGCGGACCGTGTACGGCGCGACGCGCCTGACCATGCCCTCGAACGGTGCGCCGACGCGGCGCTCCGAGAACGGCGTGACCGGCGGTGGCCACGGACACGGGCCGAGCACGGCGTCGATTTGCGGCTGCGTGATGCCCGGATGCGTGTCCCTCATCGCGGCGACGTCGTTGTTCCACTGGTCGAAGGTGCGCTGCCATGCATCGGCCTCGGCGCGCATTTGCGCGTCGGTCTTGCCGGCGACCGCCTGCTCGTAGCGTTCGACGTACGGACGTCCCGCCGCCGAACCGTTCAACGTGGCCGTGCTCATCCAGCAGGAGATCGACGTGCCGCCGATATAGCAGTCGATGATGCCGACGGCGACGTGCCTGTCGAGCCGTTCGCGCAGTCGCCGGCCGAAGTAATAGCCGACGGCGGACATATGCGCGACCTCGGGCGCGACGGCCGCGCACCATGCGCTGTCGGCCCCGGCGTCCTCGTCGACTCCGCCGACCTTCGGCGTGTTGTAGAAGCGCAGCAGCGGGTCGTCGGCTGCCGCGATCGCGTCGGCGCCGTGCTCGCTCGTATGCAGTTCGAGTTCGATGTTGCTTTGGCCGCCGGCGAGCCAGACCTCGCCGATGAAGATGTCCGCATAGCTGAGCGTGTCGTCGCCGGCGCGCACGTCGAGCGTGTACGGGCCGCCCGCCGGCAGCGGCGGCAGCAGCGCCGTCCACGATGCCGTGTCGCGTGGCGTCGCCGCCACGCTCTGCGCAATGACGATATCGCCGCCGTCGCGCAGCAATCGCACGACGACGTCGACGTCGCGCGCCGCCGTGCCGAACACGGCGATCGGCGCGTCGCGCTGCAGCACCATATGGTCGGCGAAGACGGCGGCGACGCGCAGCGCCCCCGCACGTGTGCGATCGGCGCCTGCATGGCGACCTCCGTGCGCCACCGCCGACGCGCCCGGCGCGATCCCCGTCACTGTGGACATGTCTGCTGCCTTTCTCCTGAAGTCTTCTGGAATCGTCTGCGACCGTCGTCAGCGGCCATGCCAGACGTCGTCGCCGAAGCTCTTGAGATAGGCGACGAGTTCGCGCGCCATCTCCTCGTCCTCGGCGATGCGTGGATGGCCGGGCGTGCCGTTGCCGGCGCGCGTGTATCCGAAGTAGCTGACGCGCGGATCGCCGACCTCATCGACGGCTTCGCGGATCGCACGGTCCCACTGCGTGCTGTGTTCGAGCACCGTCGTCGTGCAGACGATGCGCGCCTCGGGATAGCGTGCGCGCAATGCGCGGACGAAGTCGGCGTAGCGTGCGCGCCAATGCGCGGCCGTCGCGCCGTCGTAGTCGTCGGCCATGAAATCGTCCGGATGGGAGTCGTTCTGTCCGAGTGCGACGACGACGACCTGTGGAGCGTAGTCGTCGAAGTCCCACATGCTCGTCGCGCCGAGCGCCGGGTTGTAGCGCACGCGATCCCAGATGCTTTCCATGCCTTTGTAGTTCGGCGCGTCGAACCAGCCGATGCCGTCGAGCAGCGGCGCGCCGCCCTGCGCGATGATGCGCAGTTCGGCGCCGAGTGCGCGTGCGGCGACCGCGCCGTACGAATACCACGCGTTGCTGTATGACGACAGATCGACGTCCGGATCGGCTTTGCCGGTGTAGAGCACGGCCTCGTTGCGCTCGCCGCAGCTGACCGAATCGCCGTAGATCTCGATGCGCCGTTCGCTTGGCGCGTCAAGCGGCGCCATGATTCGCGCATCGTCGTCGATGCCGACGCCGATGAATTCCATGTAGTGCATGCCGCCGTCCTGACGTTTGAAGACGACCGCCCGATGTTCGATGGCCGGCAGATGGTCGGCGATGCGCAACGTCAGCACGCCTTCGTCCTCTTCTGCGTATGGCGGCAGCTGCGGCTCCGCCGGCGACGGCACGCGCACGCTGTACTGCGTGCCGTCGATGATGACGCCGAGGCGGATGTCGCCGTAGTTCCAATGGTTGCGCAGCCGCACGCTCAATGTGGTGCCGGTGAAGCGGAAGCGCGCCTGCGTGTACGGGAACACCCACAGCTGGCCGTCTTCGGTCCGCTCGGTGCGTCCTTGGTATTGCAATGCCTGATCCGTATCTGCGATGAGGCGCATGACACTCCTTCGTATGCATCGTCCCGACGTGGCGCCGCCGCTATGCGGAAGCCTCGTCGCGTCTTGTTGTCCGCTGTGTTCCGATGATAATCGCGGCGCCGACCGCGACATGCTGAAGCGCTCAAGTTTCTCTGCGGCTTCAGCTATATATTGATACACTGATCAGCAGCGCGGAACGCCGACGAAGGCGGCCGCAGTTCGCGACAAGCGCAAGGCGCCGCACCGGAGGAAGCGGACGGCGCCGATACCACTGGACCGGTCGATGCGGACGGCGTCGGCGGCACGTCAGCGAAAGGACGGCAGATATGGCGGAGCGGTTCCCGAAGGGATTCCTGTTCGGTACGGCGACGGCGGCGTACCAGATCGAAGGCGCGGCGGACGAGGACGGCCGCACGCCGTCGATCTGGGACACCTTCTCCCACACCGGCCACACGTTGAACGGCGACACCGGCGACGTCGCCGATGATTTCTACCACCGTTGGGAGGACGACCTCAAGCTGCTGCGCGACCTCGGCGTCAACGCCTACCGATTCTCGATCGGCATCCCGCGCGTCATCCCGACGCCGGACGGCAAGCCGAACGAGAAGGGCCTCGACTTCTACGAGAAGATCGTCGACCGTCTGCTCGAGTACGGCATCGCACCGATCGTGACGCTCTACCACTGGGACCTGCCGCAGTACATGGCCTCCGAGGATGGTCGCGAGGGCGGCTGGCTCGAGCGCGACACCGCATATAAGATCGCCGATTACGCCGGCATCGTCGCCAAGCGCCTCGGTGACCGCGTGCACACCTACACGACGCTCAACGAGCCATGGTGCGCGACCTATCTGAGCTATGGCGGCACCGAGCAGGCGCCGGGGCTCGGCGCCGGTCCTCTCGCGTTCCGCACCGTGCATCACATCAACCTCGCGCACGGACTGATGTGTCAGGCCGTGCGCGCCGAGGCGGGAGGCAAGCCGGAGCTGTCCGTCACCTGCAATCTGCAGGTCTGCCGTGGCGACGCCGACGCCGTGCACCGTCTCGACCTCATCGCCAACCGCGCGTTCCTCGACCCGATGCTGCGCGGCCGCTATCCGCAGGAGCTTTTCGCGATCACGAAGGGCATCTGCGATTGGGACTTCATCCGCGACGGCGACCTCAAGCTCATCAACCAGCCGATCGACGTGCTCGGCCTCAACTACTATTCGACGAACCTCGTCAAGATGAGCGACCGTCCGCAGTTCCCGCAGAGCACCGCAGCGTCGACGGCGCCGGGCGCGAGCGACATCGACTGGCTGCCCACCGCCGGCCCGCACACCGAGATGGGCTGGAACATCGACCCGGATGCGCTGTACGACACGCTCGTGCGGCTCAACGACGACTATCCGGGCATGCCGCTCGTCGTCACCGAGAACGGCATGGCGTGCCCGGACAACGTCGAGATCGGTCCCGACGGCGTCAAGATGGTGCATGACGCCGAGCGCATCGACTATCTGCGCCGGCATCTGGACGCCGTGTACCGCGCGATCGAGGAGGGCACCGACGTGCGCGGCTACTTCGCCTGGTCGCTGATGGACAACTTCGAATGGGCCTTCGGCTACAGCAAGCGCTTCGGCCTGACCTACGTGGACTATGAGACGCAGGAGCGCATCAGGAAGGACAGCTTCAACTGGTACCGCGACTTCATCGCCGAGCACAGCGCGCGCTGAGCGGCACCGGGCGTTCGCTGCACGGGAGGTCGCCGATTCGATACGGGTCGGCGACCTCCCGCCGTATTCGGGGCGGTATCCGTGGCTGTCAGGAAGGAGAGGGGAACGGCCGATACGTGAAGCGCTTCATCGAAAATGCGGCGCCGATGGTTGACGTATCGGCATGTACGAATGATTTGGTCGGAATTTCGTCGGCGTGTCTAAGTCAGTGTTTGCAACGGAAATGTGTTGATTTTGTTCAGGTTCGAGCACAAAGCGGGCGGAAGTTGCGGCGGTGTCGAGCAACTTAAGCGTTTGACAAAATGAAGGCCGTGGCTCTATGCTGAAGGCCATCCACACCGGGGCCGGAAGCAGAGAGGCTGGTCCCAGATGGTGGCGCGATCCTCGACGGCGAGGTCGCGTGGGATGCGTCGCATCCCGCTCCATTAGGAAGGAAAATCCAGTATGAACGGCGAGAAAGTCGCGGCGATGGCGCTTGCGGGCGCATGCCTGGTCTCACTGGCGGCCTGCGGAGGCAACGACAGCAAGGCGCAGGACGGCAACAAGGCCGGCATCACCTATCCGCAGATCAAGCTCGGCGAGACCGGCAAGGATCTCAAGACCACGATCACGTTCATGAACAACCACACCGACATGGGCCTCGACACCTATCCGGGCAAGAACTGGAAGTCCTACATCGAGGACTTCAACAAGATGTACCCGGGCATCAAGGTCGAGGTGCAGACCGATTCGAACTACGCGTCTCCGGCGCTGACGCACCTGCAGGGCAACAGCGACTCGTGGGACGTCATGATGATCCCGGCCGTCGATAAGTCCGAATACGCGAACTACTTCGTGCCCTACGGCGAGACGAAGGACATGGAGAAGGAGATCAAGCTCGCCGACGAGAAGGCCTATGACGGCCAGACCTACGGCATCGCCAACAACGGCGTGACGGCGGGCATCGTCTACAACAAGAAGGTCTTCGAGGAGGCCGGCATCAAGGAGCTACCGAAGACGCCGGAGGAGTTCCAGGCCGATCTCAAGCTGATCAAGGAGAAGACGAAGGCGATCCCGCTGTACACGAACTTCGTCGAGGACTGGGCGATGGGCGCCTGGGACCAGTACATCGCCGGCAACGCGACAGGCGATTCGACGTATATGAACCAGGTGCTGCCGACGACGAAGGACCCGTTCAAGAAGGACTCCTCGAATCCGGACACCCATCCGTACGCGGTGTACAAGACGCTGTACGATGCGGTGTCCAACGGCTACACCGAAGAGGATTACTCGACGACCGACTGGGAGTCGTCGAAGGGCCGCATCAACAACGGTGAGATCGCGACGATGGTGCTCGGCGCCTGGGCCGTGCCGCAGATGAAGCAGGCCGGCGACCATCCGGACGACATCGGCTACATGCCGTTCCCGATCACCGTCGACGGCAAGCAGTACGCGACGATCGCAGGCGACTATTCCTATGGCATCAACAAGAACGTCTCCAAGGAACGTCAGAAGGCGTCGATGATCTTCGTCAAGTGGATGACCGAGGATTCCGGCTTCGCGAAGAACGAGGGCGGCATCCCGATCAAGGCCGACGACAAGTCGATGCCGGAGACCTATGAGGCCTTCAGCGACGTCGAACTGATCGTCGACGATCCGGCGAAGGAAGGCGAAGAGGACCTGCTCGCGAACGTCAACTCGGATTCCGAGTTCGGCATCAACAACGGCAACGGCAAGAAGATCCAGGACATCGTCGTCGACGCCGCGAACAAGACGAAGACGATCGACCAGATCATGGATGAATGGAACCAGAAGTGGGGCGACGCCGTCGAATCCAATGAGTGACGCCGCCCGACAGCGCCTACCCTCCTTTCTCTGCTCGTGCGCCGGTACCCTTCGCGGGTGCCGGCGCACGATTCGTTGCGGGGGCGGGGGTGCTCGATCGCGGAACCACGGAGTGGGATCGGGAGGGGCGTGATGCGTGGGAGGAAACGCCGATGACACGCCGAACGCATGAAGCGCTTAATGGTCAAAATCGTCGCGAGTGCCGCTGCGATGTGCCAGCATGTCGACCGGTTTGATGGGTTTGTGCAACAGAAAATCGTTGAAAACAATGGAAAATTAGGATGATTCATGACAACGCTGGCAGGAGAGCGTCGCTGTGCTGGACGGCTCAGTCGCCGCTCAAACTACTTAAGCGCTTGACAAGCTGGAAAAAGTCGGTTATATTGAATTCCATCGTTCATCTCAGGCAGGCAGAGAAGCCGAGAGGTGACCCAAGCTCATTGCTGAGCTGGACGTCGGCGACGACGTCCAAGAGACCAGGAAGGACACAAGAATGAACGTCAAGAAGATTGCGGCGGCCGGCATCGCGGCGGCGTGCCTCGTCAGCGTCGCGGCCTGCGGTGGCAACAACGGCGGTTCCGCGGACAGCAACAACAAGGCCGGCATCACCTATCCGCAGATCAAGCTCGGCGAGACCGGCAAGGATCTCAAGGCCGAGATCACGTTCTTCAACGGACGCACCGACATGGGCCTCGCGGATTACCCGGGCAAGAACTGGGAATCCTACATGAAGGACTTCAACGCAATGTACCCGAACATCAAGGTCAAGGTCCAGACCGATTCGAACTACGCGGATTCCGCGCTCACCCGCCTGCAGGCGAACAACGATTCGTGGGACGTCATGATGATCCCGGCGGTCGACCGTTCCGAGTTCTCGAACTACTTCGTCTCCTACGGCAAGACGAAGGACATGGACAAGGAGATCAAGCTCGCCGACGAGAAGGCCTATGACGGCCAGACCTACGGCATCGCGACCGACGGCCAGACCTCGGGCATCGTCTACAACGCCAAGGTCTTCGAGGAGGCCGGCATCAAGGAGCTGCCGAAGACGCCGGAGGAGTTCCAGGCCGATCTCAAGCTGATCAAGGAGAAGACGAAGGCGATCCCGCTGTACACGAACTTCGCCGAGGATTGGGCGATGGGCGCCTGGGACGCCTACATCGGCGGCAACGCGACCGGCGACCCGAAGTTCATGAACCAGGTCATGCCGCATGACAAGACCCCGTTCGAGAAGGACGACAAGGCCCCGGGCACCCATCCGTACGCCGTCTACAAGACACTGTACGACGCGGTCGCCAACGGCTACACCGAAGAGGATTACTCGACGACCGACTGGGAGTCGTCGAAGGGCCGCATCAACAACGGTGAGATCGCGACGATGGTGCTCGGCGCCTGGGCCGTGCCGCAGATGAAGCAGGCCGGCGACCATCCGGACGACGTGCAGTACATGCCGTTCCCGATCACGATCGACGGCAAGCAGTACGCGACGCTCGCGGGCAACTACTCGATGGGCATCAACAAGAACTCCGACGCCGACCGCCAGAAGGCCGCGATGATCTTCGTCAAGTGGATGACCGAGAAGTCGGGCTACGCGAAGAACGAGGGCGGCATCCCGATCGTCAAGGACGATGACTCCTATCCGGACACCTATGAGCACTTCAAGGACGTCGAACTGATCGTCGACGATCCGGCGAAGGAGGGCGAGGAGGATCTCTTCGCCGACATCAACTCGGATTCCGAGCTCGGCATCAACAACGGCAACGGCAAGAAGATCCAGGACATCGTCGTCGACGCCGCGAACAAGACGAAGACGATCGACCAGATCATGGGCGAATGGGACCAGAAGTGGGGTGCGGCTGTCGAATCCGAGAGCTGACGCTCCCGATCCCTCCTTTCAGCACTTACTCCCTCCTTTCCCCCTTCTTTCCTCAATGAGGGCCGGAACGGCAACGTTCCGACCCTCATCGTCGTTATGGGAAAGGGCGTGTGGGGCGGTGGGTCCGCTGGCATAGAGGAGGGCCGGAGGAGAGACGTGCGGGGGAGCTTGGCACATCTGTGCGGAAGGCGGCGGATCGTGCCGTTGCGGGGCCGATAAGGCACTCGCACGACACACTGATGTGGCATGTCGCTGACGCATCGCCGATGTGCGGAAATTCACTGGTGGGGGAATGGTATAGTTATGCGCTTAAGTATCACCGGGCGGGCAGTGGATAAGCGTGTATAAATCGTTGGAATCATTGGAAAATCAGGGAAAATGCGCTGCCAGATATCGGTGGCGACGCTGAGCCGGCATGCTGAAACGCACAGCTTATTGAGTGAAGATCGGCGCCGGACGTCATCGCGGCGGCGGTCGCCTCGACGGAGTGGATGGTCGGGGGGAGAGGGTTGCAAAACGTTGGTATTGCAAGAAAAGCATAGGTTCTGACCTCCGTGCGGCATCGACGGAGCGCGCGTGGCGGATATATGGTCGTCATTCGCGCTGCGACACGAAATAACTTAAGCGCTTGACAAACTGAAATCACGCGGTTATATTGAGTGTCATCACTTATCACAGGCAGGCAGAGAAGCCTGAGGTGGGTATTCCGAAAGACTCATTGCTGAGTCGGGAGGAAAACGCCGAAGCCCCGACATCGGCGGAAGGATAAGGAAGGAACAGAGACCATCATGACTACCACCACACAGCCGAACGTAGCGGTCGCGGAGCGGTCCGCCGCGGATATCCCGTTCAACAAGCATCGCAGGGATTGGAAGAAGACCGGCATCATCGTCCTCTTCTGCTTTCTGCCGGTAGCGCTCCTCGTCGTCTTCACGTATCTGCCGTTCTTCCAGATGTGCGGATACAGCTTCTACAAGATGAAGTACATCGGCACGCCGAAGTACATCGGCATGAAGAACTACGTCGACATCTTCACCCGTCCCGACCTGCTCGCGACGCTCAAGCTCTCGCTGTACTACATGGTCGGCGCGCTGATCCAGGTGGCCCTCGCGCTCTATCTCGCCACGGTCCTCGCATTCAAGGTCAAGGGCGGTGCGTTCTTCAAGGGTGCGCTGTTCTTCCCCTACCTGATCAACGGCATCGCGATCGGCTTCATCTTCAAGTTCTTCTACACCCGCGGCTACGTGCTCGATTCGGTGCTCCAGTGGTGCGGATTCGACCT
Source organism: Bifidobacterium choerinum (assembly GCF_002761235.1). Lineage (NCBI taxonomy): Bacteria > Bacillati > Actinomycetota > Actinomycetes > Bifidobacteriales > Bifidobacteriaceae > Bifidobacterium > Bifidobacterium choerinum. The sequence continues at coordinate 820,352 of NZ_CP018044.1, forward strand.
CAACAACCTGCCGTACTGGCTGCGTGACCAGAAGGTCAACAACTGGTCGCTCGTCGCCTCCTCGGTCTGGAGGTACCTGGGCCAGACGATGATCCTGTTCATCGGCGCAATCATGTCGATCGACGGCTCCCTCTACGAGGCCGCGGAGATCGACGGCGCGAACAAGTGGCAGCAGTTCAAGCACATCATCCTGCCGGGCATCCAGACGATCCTCGTGCTGAACATCATCCTGTCGATCACCGGTTCGCTCTCCGCCTTCGAGGCGCCGTACGTCATCACCTCCGGCGCGAACGGCACCGGCACCTTCTTCGTTCAGATGGACAAGATCGCGCACTCCGACCAGAAGGTGGGCCTCGCCTCCGCGATGGCCGTGGTCCTGCTCATCATCATCATGATCTGCGCGCTGCTGCAGAAGATCGTCATGGGCTGGCTGTTCCGTGACGCCGACGACGGCACCGCCAAGGCCCGCAAGCATGCGCAGAAGGTCGAGAAGCAGCGCAAGAAGGCGCTGCACCAGGCCAACAAGGTCAAGGCCGGCAACGCCCCGCTCTTCAGGAACGGAGCCAAGAAGGAAGCCGAGGCGTGAGCACGATGTCAAGCGAAACGATCACCCCGGACATGCAAACGAACTCGCAGAAAGGAAAGGCCATGGAAGCCTCCGTCGAAAAGGTGAGCGTCTGGTATCACGTGCGCCGTTGGATACTCTCCTTCCTCAAGTACTTCAGCCTCGTCTTCATCACGTTCTGCGTCCTGCTGCCGCTCGCCTCCTGCGTGTGGACGGCCGCGAAGACCGATGCGGAATACAAGACCGGCAACGTCATGGCGATGCCCCACAACTGGTTCAACTTCCAGAACTACGCGGACGCGTTCAAGCTGTCGAACATGGCCGTCGCCTTCCGCAACTCCTTCATCGTCCTCGTGTGCGTCTGCTTCATGACGACGATCATCGGCACCCAGCTCGCCTACGTCCTGAGCCGCTTCCAGTTCCCGGGCAACGCGTTCATCCGCGGCGCCTTCACGATCGCGGCGCTGCTGCCGGGCATCGCGATGCAAGTCGCGGTCTACAAGATCATGGGCAGCCTCGGCATGATCAACTCCCTGTGGGGCTACATCATCATGTCGATGGGCACCGATGTCATCTCGATCTACATCTTCATCCAATACTTCGAGAACCTGCCGATCTCGCTTGACGAGGCGGCGATGATCGACGGCGCGAGCTACTTCACAATCTACGGCCGCATCCTGCTGCCGCTGCTCAAGCCGGCCATCGTCACGGCCCTCATCCTCAAGGGCGTCGGCATCTACAACGAGTACTACGCAGCCAACCTCTACCTGCAGGACAAGCAGAAGCTCGGCACCGTGGCCATCTCGCTGTACGCCTTCACCGGCCCGCAGGGCTCGAAGTACAACCTGATCTGCGCAGGCGTCATCGTGACGCTGCTGCCCGCCCTGATCCTGTTCCTGATCTTCCAGAAGCAGATCTACAACGGCGTCGCAGCCGGCGCAGTCAAGGAGTGATCTAAGACTTACCCTTCCCCTTTCCTCACCATCATGGAGCCGTGCCGAGCGAGTTGCGTGCGGCGCGGCTCCCTTCTCTTCTTCCTCTTCTTCAGCGGCTGATTCCGGTCGCCCCCGACATCCTCAGTTCCCTTCCGTGCGCGGCACAAGCCGGCGCCAACCACCAGGAGCACATATCATGACCAACACCCCATCCACCTTCGCACCGCTGTCGAGCGGCTGGACCGTCACCGCGATGAACCCGGAGGTCGTGCCCGCCGACCTGCGCGAGACGCTGACCGCCGGCATCCCGGCGGCCGTCCCCGGCGAGGCGACGCTCGACCTGCTCAACACCGGTCTCATCCCCGACCCCTTCGACGGCGACAACGAGAACAAGCTGCCGTGGACCGGCGACGTCGACTGGCGCTTCACCTGCACCTTCGAATGGCATGACGACGGCAACACGCGCCACGACCTCGTCGCCTACGGCCTCGACACCGTCGCGACGATCGAGCTCAACGGCGACCCGGTCGCGCAGACCGAGAACTGCCACCGCTCCTACCGCTGGGACATCCGTGAGCTGCTGCAGGACGGCGAGAACGTGCTGACCGTCACCTTCATGTCCCCGGTGCGCTACTCCGACGCCGAGGAGCAGCGCCGCGGCTACTATCCGCACACCGAGCACCACGCCTTCAACCAGATCCGCAAGCCGAGCTACTCCTTCGGCTGGGACTGGGGCATCGACGTGGCCAACGCCGGCATCTGGCGCGAGATCGGCATCGACTCGTGGAGCGGCGTGCGCCTCGCCGAGGTCCGCCCGCTCGTCGACGTCGCCTCCGACGGCACCGGCATCCTCAACGTGCACGTCAAGGTCGAGCGCGAAGGCCACGGCCGCATCATGAACCCGATGGACGCACACAGGTTCCAGACGCCGGTGCCGGTCCATGTGACACTCGAAGGCTATGGCACGATGCTCGAGGCCGATGGATCGGTCGATCAGGGTCGCGACGAGACGACGATCACGATCGCCGTGCCGGACGCGAAGCTGTGGTGGCCGCTCGGCTACGGCGACCAGCCGCTCTACGCCGTCGACGTCAAGGCCGGTGCCGACCTGCAGGCCGAATGGAAGGGCCGCATCGGCTTCCGCACGACATATGTGGACACGCGCGCCGACGACCTCGGCCGCCCGTTCCAGATCTACGTCAACGACGTGCCGGTGCACGCGCACGGCTACAACTGGATCCCCGACGACGCGTTCATCGCGCGCGTGACGAAGAAGGACTACGAGCGCGGCATCCGCGACCTCGTCGAATCGAACTCGAACATGGTCCGCGTCTGGGGCGGCGGCATCTACGAGGCCGACGAATTCTACGATCTGTGCGACGAATACGGCGTCATGGTCTGGCAGGACTTCATGCTCGCCTGCGCCGCCTACCCGGAGGACGCCGAGACGAAGGAGGAGGTCGAGGCCGAGGCGCGCGAGGCGATCATCCGCCTGTCGAGCCATCCGAGCCTCATCGTCTGGAACGGCTCGAACGAGAACTACGTGGCCTACGCCGAATGGGGCGGCTACAAGCAGGCCGTGCGCGACGACGACCTGCCGGCGAACGAATACGGCTACGGCGAGAAGGGCTGGGGCGACTACTACTACTCGGAGCTCTTCCCGCAGCTGCTCGCCGAGCTCGACCCGACGCATGTGTACCTGCCGAGCTCGCCGATGAGCTTCACGAAGTTCACGAACGCGAACTGGGACACCGACGGCACGATGCACATCTGGGACGCGTGGAACCGCAAGGACTACCGCATCTACGCCGAATACACGCCGCGCTTCGCCGACGAGTTCGGCTATCAGGCGCCGCCGGCATGGAGCACGCTCGTCGGCGCCGTGCACGACGAGAAGCTAGAGCCCTTCGGCAAGCAGATGCTCGTGCACCAGAAGGCGATGGGCGGCAACTACAAGCTCGCCCGCGGCATGCGCTCGCATCTGACGCCCGGCCATCTCGACGACGTGAGCTTCGGCGGCGTCGTCAACGGCAAGCCGAGCGACGGCGCGCACAGCTGGCTCATCCCGACCGATAACTGGGACGACATCCAGGACTGGCACTGGGCGTGCCAGCTGCAGCAGGCGCATGCGATGAAGTTCGGCGTCGAGCATATGCGTTCGCTCGCGCCGGTCAACGCGGGCGCGCTCATCTGGCAGCTCAACGACGACTGGCCGGTCGTCTCGTGGGCGGCCGTCGACTTCAACGGCCACCGCAAGCCGGTGTGGTACGCGTCGCGCGACTTCTTCGCGCCGCGCCTGGCGACGATCCAGCCGCGCACGTCGGAGGAGTACCGCGAGACGCACAGCTGGGAAGGCGTCAAGGTCGGCACCGACCACTTCGAACTCATCGTCCTCAACGACACCCGCGAACCGGTCAAGGACACATGGACGGTGCAGCGCGTGACGCTCGGCGGCGACGTGCTCGCGACGCAGACGATCGACGTCGACCTCGACGCGACGTCGCACAAGGGATACACGCTCGACGACGCCATCGTCGACTACGACGACCCGAACGCCGAACTCATCGTCGCGACGCCGTCCGACGACTCCTTCGCGCGCGTCGTCTACAATCCGGCGGAAGTCGTCGACCAGTCGCTCGCCGCGCCGGGCGAGGCCTTCAGCGCGGACGCGAAGCAGGTCGACGGCGGTGTCGAGCTGACGGTGACGGCGAAGGACTACGTGCGCGACCTGTTCGTCATGGTCGACAAGGTCGATCCGAAGGCCACCGTCGACGAAGGCCTCGTCTCGCTGCTGCCGGGCGAGTCGGTCACGTTCCACATCACGACGGGCGCGGACGATCCGCAGGCCTTCGCGGCCGCGAACGTGCTGCGCAGCGCGAACGACCTCAAGCGCGAAGCGAAGTGAGCGGATTAAGCGACCATCAGTGCCATGGCAACTGATGGTCGCTTAACCGTTGTCGGAGCCCTTCGGACGGTTCGGACGACGGCAGAGGCATAATAGGCAGAAACACAAGGGAAAAATCGACCGGAGGAATGCGCCGGCCGACGTTTCCCTATACAATGGTTCTGAAGCGATTCAGCGCCGACGGCCCCATCATGGGGCGCCGCACAGATCGCGGGGTACCAACGACACAACGCACGCCGTCCGCGCCAACGGACGGCAACCACGGAGCGCAGCGGCACAGCGGCGTGCATGCGGCGTGACGGGACGGGAGAACACGACATGGCGGCACAGAAGACGAAGGTCACGATCTTCGACGTGGCGAAGGCATCGGGGGTGTCGAGCAGCGCCGTGTCCTACGCCCTGAACGGAAAGCCGGGCGTCTCCGACACGACGCGCGCGAAGGTGCTGCAGGTCGCCAGGGAGCTCGGCTGGAAGCCGAACGGCGCCGCGCAGTCGCTCGCGCAGGCGAAGACGAGGCGCATCGGCCTGATCCTCAGCTACGACCCGCAGCTGCTCGCCGTCGAACCGTACATGATGAGCCTGATTTCCGGCCTCGGCGCCGAACTCGAGGAGAAGGACTACTCGCTGCTCGTGCGGATGTCGATGGACAGCGACGACGAGGGCTCAATCATCGAGGACTGGGTCGCGACGAGCAACGTCGACGCGATGCTGCTGCTCAATCTGGAGATCGGCGACCCGCGCATCGAACTGATGAAGCAGAACCCGCAGATGCCGGTGCTCGCCGTCGCCGACGCGTCGCTCACCGCCGGTCTGCCGACGCTCGCGAGCGACGACGCCGCCGCCGTCGGCCTCGCCGTGCGCCACCTGTACGATCTGGGACACCGCAACATCGCGCGCGTCGCCGGCCCCGAGGAACTCGGACACTCGTACATCCGCGACGCCGCGTTCTCCGAAGTGACGGCCGAACTCGGCGTACGCTACCGCTGCCTGCACACCGACTACACGCCGACGGCCGGCGCCGACGCGACGAAGCGGCTGCTCAGCGTCAACCCGGCGCCGACGGTGATCATCTACGACAACGACGTGATGGCGCTCGCCGCGGAAGGCGTCGCGGCGACGCTCGGCGTCAAGGTGCCGGAAGATCTGTCGATCATGAGCTGGGACGATTCGTTCATGTGCGAGGCGGCGCACCCCGGCATCACGGCGCTCAACCGCGACATCGTCGAAGCCGGGCGCATCGCCGCGTCGCTGATGCTCAAGCTCATCGACGGCGACGACGTGGACGTCGTCGAGGAGCCGCCGTACGAGCTGCGTGTGCGTGACTCGACGGGTCCGGCTCCGGAACGCTGAGATGTGCGGCGCGCAGACGCCGCATGGGAGAAGAAAGACGGCAGCGGCCCCGCCTGATCGCACAGGCGGGGCCGCTGCCGTCTGTACAGGGTCCATACGCGAACGGAATGGCCGCGATGCGCACCGGTGACGGTCGCGAAGGGAGCCGTCAGCGAACGCTTCGGGCGCGCAATGCATCGGTAACAATCGCGGGAGGGGTTGTCAGCGAACACTTCGGGTGCAACGTGCGGCGATCGCGTTCATGTGGAGGGGGGAGTTGCGAACGTCTTGGGTGCAGGATGCGGCGGTCGCGTTCGCCTATCGGGAAGAGAGCGGCCGCCGAGCGCGGTCCATCAGGCGTCGTGGTCGGCGGGCGTGTCGCGCGGCTTGAGCTGGAAGGCCCTGCAGGTCCAGGTCATGATCGCCCACATCGAGACACCGGCGCCGAGGACGCACCACAGAATCGGCACCCAGACGACGGCGCCGGGCATGAACCACATCAGCACGAAGGGCAGCGCGATGAGCGCGACGTTGCCGAGCGCCAGCAGCGGCTTCGTCAGCGACAGTCGTACCGACTGGCGGATCTGCTCCCACCAGGACAGCTTGCTGCGACCGGACAACGGCAGCACGAAGGACAGCATCATCGCGACGATGACGAGCGCGCCGAGCGTCACGCCGTAGAAGACCGACGCGGAATCGCCGGTCTGCCGGGAGATGTACCACAGGTCGACGGCGCCGATCGCGAACAGGAGGATGAACAGCAGCGAGAACAGCATGTTCACACCGAAACGGCGCTTGATCGCGCGCCAGAACGTGCGGAAGACGCCCTCGTCGGTGTCCTCGACGATCTCGCGCGCGACCTCGCACGCGGCGGAGGTGGCCGGACCGATCGTCACGATCGGGATCGAACAGACGAACCATGCGACGGACAGCATCGCGAGGTCGCCGATGCGTCCCATGACGACGTTGAACGGATTGTCCTGACGGAACAGGCTGGAACTCATGGCGGTGTCTCCTCTTGTTGTCGTTGCCTCGTTGGAATGCGGATTGTGCGGTGTCACGGATTGTGCGGCGCGCCGCCGTCGGAATCAACGGTACAGGTACTCGATGAAGCGCTGCGCGTTGTCGGTCTGTTTCGTGTTCGCGACGACGCCGATGAGCGCGGCGTCGTCGGTCGCGAAGTCGTGCAAGCGTTTCGCGCCGTCGAGTCTGAGGCCGTACGGCTCCGCCTTGCCTTTGCCGGTGCCGGAATCGTAGACATCGTCGCTGAGCGCGGAGTCGTCGAATCCGTGGAAGTCCTCGACGTAGGCGTGCAGGTCGCCGTATTCGTCGGCGGGCAGCGTCGATTTGAGATTCGTGAAGTAGCCGTAGCCGGCGAGTTCGCGGAAGACCTGCGGCGGCGCGATGACGACGTCGATCTGCTCGCTCGAGATCATCGTCTGCAGTTTGGAAAGGCCGTCCTTCTTCGTATCGAAGTAGTCGTCGATGACGACGTCCTTCCCGAGCGTCTTCGTGTACTGCTCTTGCAGTTTCGTCGATTCGCCGAGCGGCAGCGTGCTGTCGACGACGGCCGCATACAGCGCCGGGCGCTCGCGCGGCGAGACGAAACGGACGATGACGAAGGTGCACAGCGCGATGACGATGACGGCGGCGATGCAGGGGATCAGGAAATGCTCGCGGAAATAGGTGGCCTTCTGGCGCATCGGCAGTTTCGCGAACACATACAGCTTCGATCTGCCGGCGTACTGCGGCGCCTGCGTGAGCGAATCCACGGCCGCGCGCTGGGATTCGGTGAGACGGTCGTCCGGCGAATGCTTGTCCGCTGCCATGGCATCCTTCCTCTCGTCGTACGTTCCGGCGGCGTCGCCGGCGGCTGCGGCACTGCGATGACAAGCGCGGCGGCCGTCTCTGCGGCGGCGCCCGGGCGGCACGTCGGCGTGTCGAAGTGAACCTCAGCCATGTTCTGTTTGCGTTACTTAACCGCTTAATTTATACTGATTGAACGAAAAAGTCAACCCCTTGTCATGCGCCGACGGCGGAGCTTACGGGGGAACTGAATACGCGGTGGCGACGGCCGCGGATGCGCGAAGGAGACAACGATGTTCGACAACGGAAACCATGTGGTGCTGCGACGCGACGACGTGTGCGTCGTGCTCAAGACGCCGGACGGCGAGATGCCGCAGGTCGAGTACTGGGGACGTGATTTCGGCATGCCGACCGCCGAGGACATGCTGGCGATGCTCGACGTGATGACGCTCAAGGTGACGCCGCCGGACGAGAAGCCGGACGCGGCGCTGCGCCCGTCGCTGCTGCCGCAGGGCGCCGAGGCCTTCGCGGGACGTCCGGGACTCGAGGCGTACCGCGGCGAGGCGCCGGTGTTCGTACGCTGGACGTCGGTGACGACGGCGGTCGGCGCGCACGACGGCGCGCAGGAAGGCGCATCCGACGTCCTCGACGTGCACGCCGAGGACGCCGTCAACGCCGTCGCGCTCGACATGCGTCTCGAACTGGCCGAAGGCGGCCTGCTGCTCGCGAAGGCCACCGTGAAGAACATCAGCGACGACGCCGAGCCGCTCGCCGTCAACTGGCTCGACCTGACGATGCCGATCCCGCGCCGCGCCGACCATCTGACGCAGTTCACCGGACGCTGGCCGCTCGAGAAGCAGCCGGCGACGACGGCGCTGCCGGTCGGTTCGGTGACGCGCAACTGCCGCCACGGCAAGACGAGCCACGAAAGCCCGTGGATGTTCATCGCCTCCGACGGCGAGCCGAAGTTCGCCGCCGGCGAGGTGTGGACGTGCCATCTCGCCTGGAGCGGCAACCAGACCTACCGGATTGACAACCTGCCGCAGCACGAGGCGCTGCTCGGCGCCGGCGAACTGCTCGGCCCTGGAGAGATGCGCCTCGCCGCCGGCGCGACCTATACGACGCCGCTCGTGTGCTTCTCCTACTCCGATCAGGGCCTCGACGGCGCCGCAAGCCGCTTCCACCGCTGGCTGCGCGCGCTGCCGCAGCATGTGCGCACCGACCGTCCGGTGACGCTCAACACCTGGGAGGCCGTCTACTTCGACCATGACGAGGCGACATTGATCCGGCTCGCCGACCTCGCCGCGAGGGTGGGCGTCGAACGCTTCGTGCTCGACGACGGCTGGTTCCATCTGCGCCGCGACGACACGAAGGGCCTCGGCGACTGGATCGTCGACCCGGCGGTATGGCCGAACGGTCTCGACGCGCTCGCGAAGCATGTGCACGACCTCGGGATGCAGTTCGGCCTGTGGTTCGAGCCGGAGATGATCAACCTCGACTCCGACTGCGCGCGCGAGCACCCCGATTGGATCCTTGCGGCGCCCGAGGCGGTGCCGTGCCGCGCCGACGTCTCGTACCGCACGCAGTACGTGCTCGATCTGGCCAATCCGGACGCCTACCGACATGTGCACGACCAGATGGCCGACCTCATCCGCAAGCTCGGCATCGACTACATCAAGTGGGACCACAACCGCGACGTGGCCGAGCCGGTGCACGCCGGCCACTACGGGCTGCACGCGCAGACCGAGGCCTGCTACCGCCTGTTCGACGAACTCAAGCATGAGTTCCCCGGCCTGGAGATCGAAAGCTGCGCGTCGGGCGGCGGCCGCACCGACGCGGGCATGCTGCAGCACGCCGACCGCATCTGGGCCTCCGATTCGAACGATCCGCGCGACCGCGTGGACATCCAGCGCTACACCGAACTCATCGTGCCTCCGGAGATGATCGGCGCGCACATCGGACCGAGCCCGGCGCACTCCACATGGCGTGCGACCGACCTGTCCTACCGCGCGGCGATGTCGCTCGAAGGCTGCTCCGGATTCGAATGGAACATCCTCGAATGCACGCCCGAGGAGCTCAAGCAGATCACCGGATTCGTCGCGCTCGTCAAGGAACTGCGCGGCATCCTGCACTCCGGATCGGTGCACCACGCCGACTTCCATGACCCGGCGCTGCGTGCGCGCGGCGTCGTCAGCGACGACGTGACGCGTGCGATCTGGGTCGTCGCGACCGTCACGAATCTGCGCGACGTCGTCACCGAGCGGCTGCGTCTGCACGAGGTGCGCGACGACCGCGTCTACTGCGTGCGCATGCGTCAGGAGATCGGCGAATCGCGTTGGGGATGGAACACACCCGAATGGATGCGCGACGCGCGCACCGAGGACGGCTTCGTCGTCGGCGGCGCGCTGCTGAGGAACGTCGGTCTGCAGATCCCTCCGCTGTGGCCGATGCAGGCGATTGTGCTCGACATTCGGGAAGTGCGGTGAAACTTGCCACTTAAGCGCTTCAGTGATACGCTCGGTATCGAACGCATCACTGAAGCGCGCATGGCCGCCACGGTCAGGCAACGTCAACGAAGACAACGGATGACAATCGGAAGGAAGACGATGACCACCACCAATGCGAAGTATCAGATCGGGACGCCGGAGAACAAGAAGTTCCTCGACATCTCCCGCGACAACCTCATCGCGTTCGGACGCCACTTCCCGGCCGTCGACGGCAGCTCGTACTGGCTCGGCGACGACGGCACGCCGTGGAAGGACCGCAACCGCGCGACCTGGATCACATGCCGCATGACGCACGTCTACTCGCTCGCGACGCTGCTCGGCGTCGACGGCGCCGCCGAACTCGTCGACGACGGCATCCGCGGCCTGCGCGGTGTGCTGCACGACGAGGAGAACGACGGCTGGTACGCCGAGATCACGCCGGGCATCTGCCATATGCCGACGAAGCAGGCCTACGCGCACGCCTTCGTGCTGCTGGCGGCGTCGTCGGCGCTGCTCGTCGGCCGTCCCGGCGCGAAGGAACTGCTCGAGCAGGCCGAGCACGTCTATCTGACGAAGTTCTGGGACGACGAGATCGGACTGAGCGTCGACACATGGAACACCGAGTTCACCGAACTCGACAGCTACCGCGGTCTCAACGCGAACATGCATTCGGTCGAGGCATGCCTCGCCGTCGCCGACGTCACCGGCGACGAAAGCTGGCGTGAGCGTGCCGGCCGCATCATCGGCCACGTGCTCGTCTGGGCCGAGGAGAACGACTGGCGCATCCCGGAGCACTTCGACTCCGACTGGAAGCCGCAGCTCGAGTTCAACGCGGATAAGCCGGACGACCAGTTCAAGCCCTACGGCGCGACGCCGGGCCACGGCATCGAATGGGCGCGCCTGATCACGCAGTACGCGCTGTCCGTCTACGGCAAGGACGGCGTGCTGGACGGCGAGGGACGCAAGTACCTCGACGCGGCCGAGCATCTGTTCAACCGCGCCGTCGAGGACGCCTGGGGCGCCGACGGCGCGCCGGGCATCGTCTACACGACCGACTGGGAAGGCAAGCCGGTCGTGCATGACCGCATGCACTGGACGCTCGCCGAAGGCGTGAACACGGCCGCGACGCTCTACCACGTCACCGGCAAGCAGGAATACGCCGACTGGTACGCGACGTTCCTCGAGTACATCGACACCTATCTGATGGACCACAAGCACGGCTCGTGGTTCCATCAGCTCAACCGCAGGAACGAGGTCATCGACACGGTCTGGCCGGGCAAGTCCGACCTGTACCATGCGACGCAGGCGATGATGATTCCGCTGCGCGACCCGGCGCTCTCGATCGCCCCGGCGACGAAGAAGGACGTCGAGGCGGGGCTCGACTGAAGGTCTGACGGGGGACGGTCCTGAATATGCGTTCGGCCGCCGTGGCAGCCACGGCGGCCGGGTCTGCAGAGTCTCGTAGGCTACCGCGCCTTGACGTAGCCGCGCTCGTCTTTCGGCTCGGACTGGATGTGTGTGGTGTGTGCTCCGCGCGCCTCGTGTCCATGCCGATTGTGTCCTTGCACGGCGCACCGTAACAACGCGTCCGTAGAATGGAATCAGCCGTCCACGCATTGCGCGTGGCGCGGCCTTCTTCCATGCCGTGGACGCCCGTCCCCGGCATCGCGATACAAAGGACGATTATGGCCTCCACATCCGAAGTGAGTGAGCAGCCGCAACAGCTGCGCAAATCATTGAAGAACAGGCACATCCAGCTCATCGCGCTCGGCGGCGCGATCGGCACCGGCCTGTTCTACGGCTCGAGCGAATCAATTGCGCTCGCCGGCCCATCCATTCTGCTCGCCTACATCATCGGCGGCGCCGCGATCTTCATGATCGTGCGCGCGTTGAGCGAGATGAGCGTCGAGGATCCGAAGGCGGGCGCGTTCAGCTACTACGCGTCGCGCTACTGGTCGAAGCGCGCGGGGTTCGTCTCCGGATGGAACTACTGGTTCAACTATGTGCTCGTCTCGATGGTCGAGCTCGCCGTCGTCGGCTCCTTCGTCAACTACTGGTTCCCGAACATTCCGCAGTGGGCGTCGGCTGCGTTCTTCCTTGTGCTCATCACGATCCTCAATCTCTTCGGCGTCAGCGAATTCGGCGAGTTCGAGTTCTGGTTCGCGTTGATCAAGATCATCGCCGTCATCGCGATGATCGCCGGCGGTCTCGCCGTCATCGTCATGAATCTGCCGACCGACTCCGGTGTGCGCGCATCGTTCGCGAACTGGTTCACGGTCGGCGGTGGATTCTTCCCGAACGGCGTGATGTCGCACACCGCCGACGGCCACTGGACGGGTCTGCTGATGGCGCTCGTCGTCGTCATGTTCAGCTTCGGCGGCACCGAGCTCATCGGTGTCACGGCGGGTGAGGTCGAAGATCCGCGCAAGACGATCCCGAAGGCGACGAACGGCATCATCTGGCGCATCCTCGTCTTCTATGTGGCTGCGCTCGGCGTCATCATGGCGGTCGTGCCGTGGAATCGCATTGATGGCAGCATGAGCCCCTTCGTGCAGATCTTCGATTCCGTCGGCGTGCCGGTGGCCGCCGGCATCCTCAACTTCGTGTGCCTGACGGCCGTCATGAGCGTCTACAATTCCGCGCTGTACTCGAACTCGCGCATGCTGTATTCGCTCGCACGCCAAGGCAACGCGCCGGCATATCTCGGTCGCGTGAACAAGCGCGGCGTGCCGGTGGCGGCCGTGCTCACGAGCGCCGCCGTCACCATCGTCGCCGTCGTCGTCGTGTTCCTATGGCCGCAGTTCGCGTTCAATTATCTGATGTCGATCGCGACGATCGCCGCGATCATCAACTGGACGATGATCATGATCACCGAGATGCTGTTCCGCCGCCACGTGGCCGCCGGCGACGGTCCGGGCCGGCTGCATGGATTGCATGGTGAGGAGGCGCTCGGCAAGATCCAGTTCAAGCTGCCGGGATGGCGGTGGACGCCGTATCTGATTATCGCGTTCCTGGCGATGGTGGCGGTGCTGATGTGCTTCTCGCCGAGCTACCGCATCGCGTTGGTCGCCGGTGTGATCTGGCTCGCCGTGCTGTTCGCCGCCTACGCGCTCACGTCGAAGGCCGGTGAGCGGCATCGGGAGACGAAGGGGCGCTGAGCGTGTCTGTCATCTGCCCATCCGCGCGGCGGCCACCATCGCACGGATGGGCAGATGGCGGCGTGTAACCGGGAAGGCTGGTCGATTGAAGCTTAAGGCGACCGCTATTGCATAACTCGCGTTTTCGGCGATGTCGTCGAGTGATGCGTCGCGTGCGGCGGCAGGATGGTTAGTGTGTTCGGGGAAACGCACAAATGCGCACATGGTGGTTGACCATACGCACATATCCGTTTGAAATCAATCGGAATCGCTCAGTTGGATCGCCCATGACGAGGAGAACATCGGGGCGTCCGCCGCATATCTCGTGATAGTCGAGGAAATATCGAGATATGCGGCGGACGTTCCGGTGATATGCGCGCAAGTCGGGTGGTTGGCGATGTGTATGGCGATTCACGCACCATGCCGGAGCTGGCCGCGCGCGGCGTAGTCAGCGCGTCGGCTCGTCGTTCTTCTTGCCGCGCAGGCGCGGCTTCGCCTTCGCGATCTGCTGCATGCTGCCGGAGGCGTACAGCGCGCCAAGCGCCAGCATGCCGGCGACGAAACCGAGGCACGCCTCCGCCACATGGGACCACGGCGCCGTGTCGGCCAAGCCGTTCGCCTCGATGATGCAGTACGTCGCGAACATCACGAATGCGAGCGAGAACAGCACCGTCATGCGATGGTTCCGCCTTTCGTTGATCTGCGCGTTGTAGTCCGCCACTTTGCCCATCGTCGTGTTGTCGATCATTTCGTCACCTTTCCCTTCGCCGTCGAGGATTTCGTCGACGCTGATTCCATAGATCTCTGAAAGCAGCACGAGCAGCGAAAGGTCGGGCATCGTCGATCTGGTCTCCCAACGGGACACGCTCCGGTTGGAGACGCCGATCTGATCCGCGAGCTGCTGCTGCGTCCGGCTGTGCTCAAGCCGAAGCTCCCTGAGGAACGTACCGATATGCTTCTGGTCCATCGTGCCTTTCCTTCCGTCGGTCGTGGAGTGCTTTCGAGCATCAGCATGGCACTGCGTTGGCGGCGACACGTACATCTTCGCCGGACATAGGCCGAGAACTCGGGCGCTGACCGGTAGATGGACATAGGACACCATTGCCCAATGGCGGAATTCCAACGAAAATCGCTGATAACGGCGGCTAGTGCGCCGATGTGTCCGACGCGGTCTCGTGAGGCATGCCCATGCTGATGATGGTCTGGGCGATCTCCTCCGGGGTGGCCTGCAGATCGGTCTCCAGCCAGTACTGGATGAGGCCGAGGCTGCCGTGGATGGCGAACTGCGTGCGCATGACGTCCTCGAGGGCGCTTTGCGAGTCGGGGAGCGTCACGGCGATGCGGTCGTAGCGCTCGTAGATCAGGCCGATGAGGCGTCGCTGGAAGTCGACGTCGGCGCGGGGGCTCAGCAGGACCTGCAGATGGCGTTTGTTCTGCGCGATGTACCGGCAGACCTGCACGATCGCGTTGTCGAGTTCGGCGCCGATGGCGTGCTGCCGCTCGGCCTGCTCGAGCATGTCGTCGAAGGTGGCGGACAGCCAGGAGAAGGTCTCGTTCTCGATTGTGCCCAGCAGATCCGGCAGATCGTCGTAGTGGGCGTAGAACGTGGAGCGGTTGACGTCCGCCTTGGCGCACACTTCGCTCACGGTGATGGCGCTCAGGGGTTTCTCGCGCAGCAGTTCGATGAGCGAATCCTCGATGACCGTGCGCGTGTATCGTGTGCGACGGCTTTCCGTCAGCGCCTTTGCCATGATGCCCTCGTCCTCCTTCGCGTCCGCCGTCACGGCGACATGCTATCCAACTGGTAGTTGCGAAAACAACACTGTGTTGATTTACTAGTGTACAACACGATGTCACGGAAGGCGTGCGGCGGTTCGGCGCCGGATGCCGGAGCGATGGAACTCGGCGCGAGGCCGCACCGGAGCGGAAGGAGCAAGCGATGGCGTACATCGAATTCGATGATGTGGTCAAGGAGTACCCGGCGGGGGACACCACGATCCGCGCGCTCGACGACGCGAGCTTCACGGCCGACCGCGGCGAACTGAGCGTCATCCTCGGGCAGTCCGGAGCCGGCAAGACTACGGCGCTCAACATCCTCGGCGGCATGGACACGGCCACGTCGGGCAGAGTCGTCGTCGGCGGCCGCGACGTCACCGACCTCAACCACCACGACCTGATCACCTACCGACGCAACGACATCGGCTTCGTCTTCCAGTTCTACAACCTGATCCCCAACCTCACGGCGCTGGAGAACGTGGAACTGGCCTCGCAGATCTGCACCGACCATTTCGATCCGGCGCAGACGCTGGAGAAGGTCGGTCTGGGCGACCGACTCGACAACTTCCCGGCGCAGCTGTCCGGAGGCGAGCAGCAGCGCGTCTCGATCGCGCGCGCCGTCGCGAAGAAGCCGAAGCTGCTGCTGTGCGACGAACCGACCGGCGCGCTCGACTACGAGACCGGCAAGGAGGTGCTGCAGCTGCTGCAGGACATCTGCCACGACGAGCACATGACGGTGCTCATCGTCACGCACAACTCGGCGCTCGCGCCGATGGCGCACAAGGTCATCCGTTTCCGTTCCGGCAAGGTCGTCAGCCAGGAGACCAACGACCATTCGACGCCGATCAGCGAGATCGAATGGTGAGGTGACGATGATGGCTGGACGTGACGCACGCGAGCGCGGCGGCGCGAAACCGCTCGGCTCGGCCTTCCTGTTGGATACATGGCGTTCATGGCTGCATGCATGGAAGCCGTTCCTCTCGATTCTGATCATTTCGATGCTCGGCGTGGCCGTGCTCACCGGCATCTACGCGGGCTGCCGCGACACCTTCATCGCGGCGAACCGCTTCTACGAGCAGCAGGGGCTGCACGACGTCCAGGTCGTCTCGACGATGGGGCTGACCGATGAGGACATGGATGCGTTGCGGCAGGTCGACGGCGTCGGCGATGCCGTCGGCGTGCGCATGGAACGGGTGACCGTCGACGGCGACGCGGGCCGCCGGTCCAACGCGACGATGCGCGAACCATCGGACGGCGCGGCGACGGTCGATGCGCCGTATGTGCGCGAGGGACGGCTGCCGAAGTCCGCCGATGAAGTGGCCGTCACCGGGCAGTTCACGCACGATACGCACCATAAGCTCGGCGACGTCATCGACGTGACTGCCTCCGACGCGACTGATGCAGCCGGCGAAGACGGCAAAGCCGATGAAGATAACACAGCCGACAAAGCCGACGCCGTGCACAAATTGAAGATCGTCGGCGTCGTCACCGACCCGTCGGACCTGTCGGACCCGGACGGGTATTCAGGATCCGCGTTCCGCACGGCGGTCGCGAACGACTACACCTTCTACGTGGCGCCGGGGTCGCTTGAGCGGATCTTCGACGCCGATCCGCAGGTCTATGGCGCCGTCGTCATGCGGCTGACCGACGCCGAGAACAAGGATGCGTTCACCGACGACTACGATGCGCTCGTGTCCTCGACGATGTCGACGATCGAGCGCACCGTGCGGCCCAGGCGCGAGGAGGTGAGGCGCGAGGCGCTGCAGCGCAGCGCGCAGGACGAGCTCGACAAGGCGAAGGCGCAGGCGTACGCGCAGATCGACAAGGCGCAGGCGCAGCTCGATGCGCAGCGCACGCAGCTCGACGACCAGCTCAAACTGCTCGATGCGCAGGCCGTGCAGGTGCCGGTGGGCATGCCGATGCCGGCGCAGCTCGCCGACGCGCAGCGGCAGTGGGCGCAGGGGGATGCGCAGCTCAAGGAGGCGCAGCAGAAGATCAATACGCAGCGCAACGACGCCGGCGATCGCTTCACCGCGGAGCAGCAGCAGATCGACGACATCGCGCCGCGCTGGTATGTACAGTCGCGAACCGCGCTGAGCGGCTTCAGCTCGCTCAAATCGGACATCAGCTCGATCCGGTCGCTCGGCAACGCGTTCCCGATCGTGTTCCTCATCGTGGCCGTCATGATGAGCCTGACGACGATGAGCCGACTCGTCGAGGAGGACCGCGGTCTCATCGGCACCTATCTGGGACTCGGCTATGGACGCGTGACGATCACGCTGCGCTATGCGCTGTTCGCGTTGCTGGCCTGCCTGCTCGGCGGCGGGCTGGGGCTGCTCATCGGCTTCCTTGGCATTCCGGCCTTCCTGCTCGTCGTCATCCACGGGCTGTATGCGATTCCCGATCTGCGGCTCGAATACGACTGGCTGTACGGCTCGATGGGCATCCTGCTCTTCGTCGTCGGCGTGCTCGGCGCGGCGCTGTTCGCGTCGATCCGTGACATGCGGCAGATGCCGGCCACGTTGATGCGTCCGAAGGCGCCTAAGGCTGGCTCGCGCATCCTGCTCGAGCATATCCGTCCGCTATGGAGGCATATGAGCTTCCTCAACAAGGTGACGGCGCGCAACATCTTCCGCTTCAAGTCGCGTCTCGTCATGACGGTCGGCGGCGTGGCCGGATGCGCCGCATTGATCCTGTGTGGCCTGGCGATCAACGACACGGTCGCAGCGCTCGGCCCCAACCAGTACCGGGGCATCGACCAGTACGACATGTTCGTGATGGCCAACGACGGCGACGAGAAGACGCTGCACGACAAGCTCGTCCAGGACGGCAAGACGACGGCCATCATGCAAACGCGCGTTGAAAACGGCGAGATCACGAACGGCGACGGCAGTAGCACGTCGGTGCAGCTGACGATCGTCCCGCAGAAGCAGATCGGCGAACTCAACACGATGTTCAGGCTCGAACCGGCGCGCAGCGAATCGATCTTCGGCTGGATGCGCGGCGGCGGCCAGCCGGCCAAGCTCGGCGATGACGGCGTCATCGTCGCGCAGTCGGCCGCACAGTCGCTCGGCGTGAAGGCCGGCGACGAGATCATGCTGCGCGCGGACGGCGGCTCGCAGCCGCACCGCGTCAAGGTGAGCGCCGTCACGCGCAGCCTCATCGGCGCCGAGACCTTCGTCTCGGAGGATCTGTGCCACAGGATGTTCCCGGCGTCCACAGCCGGGGACGGCTCGGACGAGCAGCCGGCGATCACCTGGAACAGCGTCTACGCCAAGTTCAAAGGCGACGACGACGCGCAGATCAAGTACGTGCAGCAGCTCGAGAACGAAGCCATCGTGCTGAGTGCAAGCTCGACGGCGCAGCAGGCGAAGGACTTCAAGTTCGATCTGATGGGCGCGGTCGTCGGACTGATCGTCGCGCTCGCAGGCAGTCTCGCGCTCGTCGTGCTGTTCACGCTCGCGCATACGAACGTGTCGGAACGCATGCGCGAGATGGCCACGCTCAAGGTGCTCGGCTTCTACGACAAGGAAGTGCACCACTACGTCAACCGCGAGATGATGGTGCTGACGGTCATGGGCATCATCATCGGCCTGCCGCTCGGACGGTGGGTCGCCGGCCTGCTCACCAGCGCGCTCAACATGCCGGGGCTGTATTTCGAAGTGCACATCTTCTGGTGGAGCTACATCATCACCGTTGTGGCGACGCTCGCCTTCGCGTTGCTCGTGCAGCTGTTCGTCGACCCCGTCCTCGACCGCATCGATCCGGTCAGTTCGCTGAAGTCGGTCGAATAGGCTGCGTGGCCGTGCGAGTCATGTGGGCTGTGCGGACTGCGTGAGTCGCGTGGGTTACGTGGGTCGCGTGGACTGGTGCGGACTGCGCGGGCTACGCGACCGCATGCTCGCAGTATCCGCGCGCCTGTGCCAGCCGTTGACCGGGATCGGTCGTGGTCGGCGTCGATGGCAGTGTTCGCGCTGCCCGCATGCCATACGCCAGCCGCGAGTATGCGCAGTGCGAACGGCATGCAACAGGCGGCGGCTACAGTCGAACGTATTATGTCGAATATCCAACAACCTGCGGCACCCTCCGGCCTTGACCGCGAGGAGGCCGTGAACGACTCGCTCGAGGCGGTCGACAAAGACAACGAGATGGAGCGCGGACTGACGAACCGTCATGTGCAGTTCATCGCGATCGGCGGCGCGATTGGCACCGGCCTGTTCCTCGGATCGGGAAAGTCGATCGCGCTCGACGGGCCGAGCATCGTGCTTGTCTACATTCTCGTCGGCGGCGTCATGTTCCTGATGATGCGTGCAATCGGCGAACTGATGTACCGTGACCCGAGCCAGCACACCTTCATCAACTTCATCCGCATGTATCTGGGCAACGGCACCGGCAAATTCGCGTTGTGGACGTACTGGCTCGTATTGATCCTGACCGGCATGACCGAGCTTTCGGCGGTGGGGCAGTACTGTGTGACGTTCTTCCATACGATTGGCTTCGAACTCAAATCATGGCAGTGGCTCATCGAACTGCTGTTCCTCGCTGCGTTGGTGGGCGTGAATCTGATCGCCGTCAAGCTGTTCGGCGAGACCGAGTTCTGGTTCTCGATGATCAAGATCTTCCTGATCCTCGCGCTCATCGTCACGTCGATCATCATGGTCATCGCCGGCTACCGGTACGGCGCGACGACGCTGCCCGGCTCCGATCAGACGTATCCGGCCGGTCAGGCATCGCTCACGAATATCGTTGACGGCTTCTCGCTTACGCCGAATGGTTGGACGCAGATGCTGATGAGCTTCCAGATGGTCTTCTTCTCCTACACGATGATCGAATTCGTCGGCGTGACCGTCTCCGAGACGAAGAACCCGCGCAAGGTGCTGCCGAAGGCGATCAACGGCATCATCCTGCGTGTGCTCGTGTTCTACGTCGGCGCGTTGCTTGCGATCATGGCGATTGTGCCGTGGCGTAACTTCATGACAAACGACAACGGCAACCAGTTCTCGTCCCCGTTCATCATGGTGTTCGAATTCGCCGGCCTGCACTGGGCCGCGGCCGCCGTGTTCTTCGTCGTATTGACCGCCGCCGCGTCGTCGCTCAACTCATTGCTGTATTCGGCGGGACGTCACCTGTTCCAGATCGGCGAGGAATCCAATTCGCCGACGCTGGGCAAGCTCGGCACCGTCTCGAAGACGAAGGTGCCGGCGCGCGCGATCATCGTCTCCGGCGCGCTGATCCTGCTGTCTCCGGCGCTGTCGGCGATGCCCGGCGTCTCCGGCGCCTTCGTGCTGTTCTCGTCGGCCGCCTCCGCCGTGTTCATCTTCATCTACATCCTGACGATGGTCGCGCATTACCGCTATCGCAATTCGCCGCAGTTCATGGCCGACGGATTCCTGATGCCCGCCTACCGTGTGTTCGATCCGTTGACGATCTGCTTCTTCGTGTTCATCTATGCGACGCTGTTCATCGGCGCCGACACGCGTGGCCCTGCGATCGCCGCCCTCGTGTGGCTCGTCGTCTTCGGCGGCTACTGCCTGCTGCATGACCGCTACTCCAGTCGCGGCCTGCGCGAAGCGTTGAAGCACTGAAGTACTGAGACGCTGGTCTCCAACGGCAGTTTGTGAGTGTATCTACTCACAGACTGCCGTTTTTCCTACCGTCGGCGGCCGTTTATGGGTGAGTTCACCTGCAAACGACCGTTTGCGGCACTGTCGACGGCATTCTGCGGGTGTGCTTACGTATGGACGACCGTTGTTGGTGCTGCTGGCGGCATTCTGTTGGTGAGCTCACCCGTAGGCGACCGCTGTTGGCGGAGACAATGGCAATCTGTAGGCGAGCGCACCCAGAGACGGCCACCGTTGATGCTGCCGCTGGCATTCTGTTGGTGCGCTCACGCATGGACGACCGTTGCTGGTGCTGTTGGCGGCCTTTTGTAGGTGGGCGCACCTGCAAAACATCTGCCTATCCACCCATCCCTCACTTACCCTCACTTATCCACCCGCCTCCGTTGTCTTACAGTGTAAGTAACTTACAGTGCAAGATAAATTGACCGCCAGCGATTACGGAGGTGATGATGGACTACACGTTGGAAGCCGTGCATGAGGTGATGTTCACGATGTGGGCGTCGCGCTCGCGGGCGACGCGTGCCTTCGAGCGTGGCGCGCAAGGCGAGATGTTCGTGCTGCGCGAGCTGCTGTTCCGGGGAGCGCGCACGCCGACGCAGCTCGCGGAGGCGATGGGGGCGACGTCGGGACGCATCTCGTCGATTCTGTCCAGCCTGGGCAAAAAAGGATGGATCGTGCGCACCGGGGATCCGGAGGACCGGCGCAGCGTCGTCGTCGAACTGTCCGACGAGGGCCGCCATATGGTCAAAGCCCATGGCGACGCACTCGTCAAAAGGCTTGAATGGGTGTTCTCGCAGATGGGCGAGCGGCGTACACGCGATTTCGTCGGTCTACTCGGCGAATTCATGACCTATCTGTCGATCTGCGACCCGCAGGAGGAACGGCCGACGGCCGAGCAGGTGCAGGTGGCCTTCGAGCGCAATCGGCGTCTGCATGATCGGATGGTCGAGATGGCGCGCGCCGGCGGTCATGACTGCATGCCGGGTGGTCCGCCCCATTGCTGGTTTGCGCAGGGAGCGACCGCTGAAGCCGAACAGGACGGCTCCTCCGCGCGCTGACGCAACACATCCATCCCGTCCATCCGCATCCCGCGCCGCGACCCCGCCGTCATATGCGCAGGAACACGGCGCCACTATCGGCGCGAAAACCTTATAGTATAAGGAAAACCAATGCTACGAATCATGAAATACCTCTCCAAGACGGAGATCGGCCAGCTGCTGTTGTCGTTCGTCACGATCGTCGGTCAGGCGTACTTCGACCTCGAGCTACCGAGCTACATGGCGGAGATCACCCGACTCGTCGAGACGCCGGGCAGCCAGATGCATGACATCTGGGTCGCCGGCGGCAAGATGCTGCTCGTCTCCTTCGGCTCGCTCGTCTGCGCCGTCATCACCGGATACTTCGCCGCGCGCGTCGCCGCGTCCTTCGGGCAGCGGCTGCGTTCGCTCGAGTTCCGCAAGGTCGAGTCCTTCGGCCCCTCCGAGATGCACCGTTTCTCGACGGCGAGCCTCATCACGCGCTCGACGAACGACGTCACGCAGATCCAGATGTTCATCACGATGGGCCTGCAGATGCTCATCAAAGCGCCGATCATGGCCGTCTGGGCCGTCTGCAAGATCGCCGGCGACGGCTTCGAATGGACGCTCGCGACCGGCATCGCCGTCGCCGTGCTGCTCGCCGCCGTGGCGCTGCTCATGGCCTTCGTCATGCCGAAGTTCAAGGCGATGCAGCGGCTGACCGACGACATCAACCTCGTCGCGCGCGAGAACCTCACCGGCATGCGCGTCGTGCGCGCCTACAACGCCGAGGATTACCAGGAGGAGAAGTTCGAGGATGCGAACGCGGCGCTGACGAACACGCAGCTGTTCACGAACCGTGCGATGAGCGTCATGATGCCGCTGATGAGCACGATCATGAACGGCCTGTCGCTCGCGATCTACTGGATCGGCGCCTATCTGATCCAGGACGCCGGCGCCACCGAGAAGCTCACGCTGTTCTCGAACATGATCGTCTTCTCGAGCTACGCGATCCAGGTCATCATGAGCTTCCTGCTGATGAGCATGGTCTTCGTGCTGTGGCCGCGCGCCGACGTCTCCGCGCACCGCGTCATGGAGGTCATCGACACCGAGCCGCTCGTCACGTCCGGCACGCGCGACCGTGGCCTGACCGTGGCCGAGGCGAGGGAGGCCGGCGTCATCGATGATTCCGACGACGCCGACTACCGCGACGACCTCGAGGTCGCCGGCATGGTCGAGTTCCGCGACGTGAGCTTCGCCTATCCCGATTCGCGCGAGGCGATGCTCGAAGGCATCAGTTTCACGGCGAATCAGGGCGACACCATCGCGATCATCGGTGCGACCGGCTCCGGCAAATCGTCGTTGATCAATCTTGTGCCGCGATTCTACGACGCGACCGACGGTGCAGTGCTCGTCGACGGCGTCGACGTGCGCGACTACGACCTGCGAACGTTGCGTGACAAGATCGGCTATGTGCCGCAGCAGTCGTTCCTGTTCAAGGGCACCGTCGCGTCGAACGTCAGCTACGGCGACCGTCCCGGCGAATCCGAGTATGTGCCGATGCTCGACGCGTCGCGCGCGAGCGGCCGCAAGGCGGAACGTGCGATGCTCAAGGCCGACGAGGAGCGTGCGCTCAGCGCGCAGGAGGAGAACCGCGTCGAGCAGGCGTGCGACGTCGCGCAGGCGACCGAATTCGTCGAGAAGATGCAGGGCGCTTTCGACGCGGCGATCGCGCAGGGCGGCACGAACGTGTCCGGCGGTCAACGTCAGCGTCTGTCGATCGCGCGCGCCGTCTACCGCAATCCGGAGATCATGATCTTCGACGATTCGTTCTCGGCGCTCGATTTCAAGACCGATCGCGTTGTGCGCGACGCGCTCAAGGCGTATGCGAAGGACGCGACGAAGATCATCGTCGCGCAGCGCGTCGGCACGATCATGGATGCCGACTGCATCCTTGTGCTCGACGACGGCAAGCTCGTCGGCAAGGGCACGCACCGCGAACTGCTCGAGACCTGCGAGGTCTACCAGCAGATCGCGCATTCGCAGCTGAGCGACGAGGAGCTCGGCGCCTGAACCTGCCACAACCGCAGGTTTCATGTGAAACAGTCGTTTGAACGGAAGGAACACACAACCATGCCCATGGGTCCTCACGGTCCGCGCGGTGGCGCCCCCACCGAGAAAGCGGACGACTTCGGCGGCGCGCTCAAGGAGCTGATGCGCTTCAGTCGCCGGTACATCCCGGCGATCATCGTCGCATTGATCCTCGGCATCGCCGGCACCATCTGCCAGATCATCGGCCCGGATTATCTGGGTGACATGACCGACGAGATCACGAAGGGGCTGCCGGCGCTCATCAACGGCAAGCCGGTGCTCGGATCGATCGACATGAACGCCGTCACGCGCATCGCATGGACGCTCGTCGCGCTGTATGTCGCATACGCGCTGTGCTCGTACGTGCAGAGCTGGATGATGGCGACGGTCACGCAGCGCACGGCGCAGCGTCTGCGTGCGGCGATCGACGTCAAGATGAACAAGCTGCCGCTCAAGTATTTCGACGAGCACAGCAACGGCGACGTGATGAGCCGCATCACGAACGACGTCGACGCCGTCGGGCAGACGCTCGGACAGTCGCTCGGCTCGCTGATCACGTCGGTCACGTTGTTCTTCGGCGCGCTCGTCATGATGTTCGCGAACAACTGGCTGCTCGCGCTGTGCGCGATCGCGGCGAGCATCGTCGGCATGGCGCTCATGCTTGCCGTCATGCGGTGTTCCCAGCGGTACTTCGCCCGGCAGCAGGCTGCGCTCGGCGACGTCAACGGCCACGTCGAGGAGATGTACAGCGGCCACGTCGTCGTCAAGGCGTTCGGCGGCGAGGCCGACGCGATCCGCCGCTTCGAACGCTACAACAACGACCTCTACGAGTCGGGATGGAAGAGCCAGTTCCTGTCCGGCCTGATGATGCCGATGATGAACCTCGTCGGCAACCTCGGCTACGTCGTCGTCTGCGTCGTCGGCGCATGGCTCGCGATGAGCGGACGCATTGAATTCGGCGTCATCGTCGCGTTCATGATGTACATCCGATTCTTCACGCAGCCGCTGTCGCAGTTCGCGCAGGCCTTCCAGAACCTGCAGCGCTGCGCCGCCGGCGCCGAACGGGTGTTCACGTTCCTCGACGAGCCCGAACTCGCCGACGAAAGCGGCAAGCAGCCGCTGCTCGGCATGGGCTCCGACGGCGAGATCACGCCGGTCGAGGGCCGTGTGCGCTTCGAGCACGTCAGGTTCGGCTATGACCCCGACCGACTGATCATCCACGACTTCTCCGCCGACGTCGAACCGGGGCACAAGGTGGCGATCGTCGGGCCGACCGGCGCCGGCAAGACGACGATGGTCAACCTGCTGATGCGTTTCTACGAGATCAGCGGCGGCAGGATCACGATCGACGGCATCGACACGAAGGACGTGCCGCGCTGGAACGTGCACGACCAGTTCTCGATGGTGCTGCAGGACACGTGGGTGTTCCGCGGCACCGTGCGCGAGAACATCGTGTACGCGAAGGAGGGCGTCAGCGACGAGCAGGTCGTCGCCGCCTGCAAGGCCGTCGGTCTGCATCGGTACATCATGTCGCTGCCGGACGGCTACGACACCGTGCTCGACGAGTCGGCGACGTTGTCGCAGGGGCAGAAGCAGCTGCTGACGATCGCGCGCGCGATGGTGCAGGATTCGCCGATCCTGATCCTCGACGAGGCGACGAGCTCGGTCGACACGCGCACCGAGGAGCTCATTCAGACGGCGATGGACAAGCTCACCGAAGGGCGCACGAGCTTCGTCATCGCGCACCGCCTGTCCACGATCCGCGACGCCGACATGATCCTCGTCATGAAGGACGGCGACATCGTCGAACGCGGCACGCACGACGAGCTGCTCGCGCGCAGCGGCTTCTACGCCGACATCTACAACGCGCAGTTCTCGCTCGCGCAGTAGCGCAGTGCGCCGCGGCCGCCTGGATTTGGCGGCCGCGGCGCACTATATTGAGGAAGTGTGCTGAGCAGGCAGGCCGTCAGCGGGTGGGCTTGTTGCCGTTCTGCGGCAGGCTGTCCTGCGCCGTGTCGCCGCGCGCATAGAACACGGTGCCCGGGTCGAGCTCGTCGGTGAGCAGCTGGGAGACGGTGACCAGATGGAAGCCGCGCTCGCGCAGGCCGCTGACGATCTGCGGAATCGACTCGACGGTGCGTTCGTTGCCGTCATGCAATGCGATGATCGCGCCGGCGGACGCACTGTTGAGCACATTGTTCGCGATGTCGTCGGCGCTCGTCTTCGCGTCCCAGTCGCGCGCGTCGACGTTCCACAGGATCACCGACTGGCCGTCGGCGCGGGCGGTGTCGACGACGTCCTCGCTCCATGCGCCGTCCGGCGGCCGGAACAACGTCGGCTTGGCGACGCCGGCGTCCTCGATGACCTCGTCGGTGTCGTGGAACCATCTGCCGAGTTCGTCGGCGGACAACGTGTGCAGCTGCCTATGCCTCCAGCTCATCGAACCGATCTCATGGCCCTGTGCGGCCATCGTCGCGAGCAGCTGCTTGTTGCTGCCCGAAACGAACTGTCCCTGCACGAAGAACGTGGCCGGGGCGTCCGCTGCGTGCAGCGCGTCGAGCAGCCGTGGCGTCACCTGCTTGTTCGGGCCGTCGTCGAAGGTGAGCGCGACGCATGCGGTCAGTTCGCAGTCGAGCGGCATCGCGGCGACGACGGCGTCGGTGGCCTTCGTCAACGCGGCGAGCGCATCGTTGATCTGTGCGTTCGTCGCCGTGGCGGTCGGTTCGAGCATTGCCTTCGCCTGCTCGATCTGCGCCTGCAGCGCCGTGCGCAGATCGACGGGCGCGTGGTTCTCGGAGCGCGCATAGACGGTGTTTGCGAATGTGAGCTCCTTCTGCAGCTCGCCGCGGCGGTCGGCGTTGCGCGCGCCTTCGACGAGCTGCTTCAATGTGTCGGCGTCGGTCTGCACGTCGCGCATGCGGTTCACCATGCTCGTGTTCGCGATCGTGAACCTGCCGGCGAGGTCGGTGAGCGCGGCGGTGCTCATATCCGCTGCGCAGTTCGCCGTGGTCAGCGAGGAGACGGTGTGGGTGTCGTCGATGTGGTCGATCTTGCTCGTGAGCGCCGTGGCATGCTCCTCGCTGACCGTCTTCGCCTCGTCGCCGCGCGCGAGCTTGCCCGCGGACGAGATCGTCGTCGTGTAGGTGGTGTTGAGTGTGGCGAACTCGCGTTGCGCGGCTGTGCAGTCGGTGAGGGCGGTCGCGTGCGCCTGCTGCTGACGGCGGTGGGAGGCGCCGATGATCGGGATGATGATCGCCGCGAGCACGCCGGCGACGACGACGAACGCCGCGACGAGCGCGAGGATCGTGTTACGGCGGCGGTGCGGCGATGGATCGGCGGACGTTTCGGTCGCCGCGTCGAAGAAATCGGCGTCTGCAACGGGTCGGTCGAGTTGGTCGAGTTGGTCGTTGCGGTGGTCGGAAGAATCGTCTCTCATAGTGCCCCCTCAGTACCCCATTGTTGCGATTGCATTGTTGGGTGCCAGTATAAACCCATCGTGCGCGAAATCGATGCAAGGTTTTGGATGATATAAACAGCAGATATGGATAGTTGGTGCGGCGGTATTGTGGCTAGTCGCTCCTGTGCATAACTCGGTTGTTCGGGCGAATTGTCGCGTGATGCGCGCGCTGTGTTGGCCGGGTGGGATGACGCCGGGTGGTATGGGGCGGAGATGGTACAAAAGCACACAGAGAATCAGGAATTGGGCACATAATCAATCATGGATGATCGCAATTGCACATGGAAGGAGTGTGTGGCTATGGTCGCCGCCGCATTACCCGATAGTTCGCAGCGACTATCGAGTAATGCGACGGCTGCGGCGGTTGCGGCGGCGAGGGGGCATATGTGTGGCGCAGACCGTCGGCTGCCGATTTGCATGGATGTGCCGCCCCCGGCCGATGCACGTCATGCACGTTAGGCCGGCTCCGGCGGCAGGGACTCGAAATACTGGTGGCATACGGCGAGGTAGGCGGGGAAACAGGCGAGCACGAGCGCGGCGGCGACGTAGGCGGTGATGAAGTCGTTGTGCTGCACCCAGGGGCCGAGGGTGCGGTACGTAATCGTCAAGATTGCCGCCATGCCCGCGACGCACAGTGCGGCCGCTATCAGACGTTCGTTGCATGTGCGGCGCGCGTCAAGGCACGCGAGCAGCAGTCGGTAGATCAGATAGACGGCCGCGAGCCAGAACACGACCGACCAGCACATGATCGCCAGATCGCGGCTGTTCTGCTCGGGCGTCGCCGGGCAATGGTCGGGGTCGCAATCGGGCGGCCGGTCGGAGACATGGTTCTCGGCGGCGATGACCACGAAAAACGCGGCAAAGAGCAGCGGAAGGATGTCGAGCATCGCGACGAGGCCGAGCACCCACGAAATCCATGCGGGCGGCCTGTGGAAACGCCTGTCCATCAGTGGCTCCCGGAATCCGCGGGCAGCAATGTGAGCTCCATGATCGGGATCGACAGCAGCGTCAGATAGGCGATCGAATACAGGCAGCCGGCGAGCACATCGCTCGCGTAGTGCACGCCCAGATAGACGCGCGTGGCCATGACGATCGGCGGGATGAGCGCGAGCAGCACGATCGCGACCCATTTGACCGCGCGCCGCCAATAGCGGTAGACGAGGTAGATGAGGAAACCGTAGAACGCCGTCGACGCCATCGCGTGGCCGGAGGGGAAGCTGAAGCCCTGCTCGGCGATCAGTCGATGATCGAGCGGCGGACGCGGGCGCGCGACGATACGTTTGAAGATCTCGTTGAGCGTCGCCTCGACGGCGAGATTGACGGCCACGGCGACGCCGATGCGCCAACGCCGCAGCGCGCAGGCGGCGCCGAGGATGACGACGGTGAGCCCGATGAGCGTCGCGACGCCGGACATCTGCGTGAACACGATGACGGCGGGCGTCAATGACGGCGAGATGACATGCGCGGACAGCCATGCGTAGACCGCCGTGTCCATCGGCAGCGGCCCGTCATGCGCGAGCAGCACGGCGACGCCCAAGGCCGTCGCGCCGCAGACGGCGAGCACGCCGACGATCTGCCAGCCGTAGCGGCGCAGGGAGGAGACATGGGTCTCCGGCTTCTGGGATTCGAGGATTGCGGAATCGGAACTGTGCATGGCACAAGGGTACGGCGCAGGCACGGACGGGGATTTGCGCTTGGATGACACGGTGGGCATAATGAGGAGGACGTCGAACAGATGTTCGGGCGAAGGAAAGCGAGGAACGGGCGTGAGTGCGTGGCGCAGTGTGCGGAGATTCTACCGGCGGCATCGAACGGCGGTCACGTCGGCGGCCGTGTTCGCGGCGTCGATGGCGCTCGTCGGGCGCGTTCCGCTGATGCCCGACGCGGACGCGCTGTACACGCCGTTGAGCGGCGTGAGCTCGTTCATCCTCTCGCCGGCGGCGGGCGGCGCACTGCTGTACCGGCAGCGTTCGCGGCGTGCGATGTGGTGGTACGCGCTCGCGATGGTAGCGGGGACGACGGCGCCGATGCTGTACGGATACTTCCACAACATCGTCAATGACGGGACGCTCGATGGCATCGTCGGCAACGTGACCGGACAGATTTCGAGCGG
Organism: Bifidobacterium choerinum; assembly: GCF_002761235.1. Taxonomy (NCBI): domain Bacteria; kingdom Bacillati; phylum Actinomycetota; class Actinomycetes; order Bifidobacteriales; family Bifidobacteriaceae; genus Bifidobacterium; species Bifidobacterium choerinum. Next base: position 849,589 of record NZ_CP018044.1, read on the forward strand.
CGCCAGCGGCGTGCTCGCGACGTTCGCGTCGATGGCGCCGGTGCTGCTGTTCATCGGCGGCGCATTGGGCGGCTATTGGCTCGCGCGGCGATTCGGCAGGCGTCGGCGTCGATAGACGATACTGCGCGGTGCGTCATGGGCAAAGAAAAGAGGCCCGGCCGAAGGGAAGAAGCCGGGCCTCCGAGAGAGGGGAAAGGGAAGGAAGAAAGTTTTTCGATTATGTCAACCTTGCGGCTGATGTCTTCAATATAACCACCGGTATCTTGAAGCAAGTCTGGAACATGCTGTGAAGTTGCTGAAAATCAGGCGACGTCAGGTCGGTCAGGCGCGGACCGTCGGCCACAGCAGCGCGGCCATATGCGAGGCCCAGGCGTCGTGCGAGCCGTCGCCGGGTGCGCCGAGCGCCTTGCAGGCGAGCATCGAGCCGAGCGTCATGCGGAACAGGAACGGCGCATCCAGTCCCTTGCGGTAGACGCCGCGTTCGGCGCCGCGCGCGAGGAACGCGGCGAAATGCCTGCAGACCGGGCGGATGACGTTGTCGGCGACCTCGCGCAGCCGGTCGTTGCTCGACGACAATACGATGCCGACTGCCGTGAGCCCGATGTTCTCGTCGAAACGGTCGACGAGGCGCCGCAGCGCCGCTTCGAGCCCGTCGCGGTCCGGTTCGATGCCGTCGAAGTCGATCGGAAGCTCGAGCGTGTGCGTCAGATGCCGGATGAGGTCGTCGCTGTTCGCGAAGCGCCGGTAGATCGTCGTCTTCGCGACGCCGGACTTGCGCGCGACCGACTCGATCGTGACGGCGCCGATGCCCTGCGCGATGAGGATCTCCAACGTCGCGCGCATGATCTTGTCGTCGGTCTGCTCGCGGCGCTGCTCGTGCCGTTCCGTATGCCGCGCCGCGGCGGCCGTATGGCCGCCGTTAGACGGCTGTGCTGATGCGTTCATGACCTTCTTCTTGCTTCTTGATCTTCTCTGGCCCGGGAAAACGGATGTGGCCGGGCGCAGGTCAACTGATGAGCTTCGTGCTTTCGACCTTGCGCTCATACCACAGATTGAAGCGGATCAGGCCACGGCGCAGGCCGAAGCCGATGATGAGCAGCGGCACGAGGAACAGCGCGAGCTTGCCCATCGCGATCCAGTAGTCGTTCTGGTAGATGCCGGCGATCGCGCTGCGCAGCGCGGCCGTCGAATAGGTGACCGGCAGCCACGGGCTGACGTCGCTGAGGAAGTGCGGCAGGATCGCCAACGGATACGCGGCGTCCGAGCCGGAGATCTGCATGACGAGGAACAGCACGGCGATCGCCTTGCCGACGTTGCCGAAGCTCGCGATGAGCGTATATGTGAAGAACGAGTAGACGATCGCGCTGAACCAGCCGTCGAGCATGAACAGCCACGGATGCACGGCCTGCACGCGCAGGAACAGCAATGTGCCGGCGAGCGAGAACGTCGCCTGCAGCAGCACGATGATGCCGAACACGAAGTAGTGGCCGAGGAACTGCTGCCACGGCTTCGGATCGCCGAGTTCGAGCTGCCGCTTCTTCGACAGGTTCACCTTGAGCGTCACCGCCGTCAGGATCGCGCCGACCCACAGCGGCAAGAACGTGTAGAACGGCGTCAGCGACGTGCCGAAGTTCTCGACCGGGAACAATGCCTTCGTCTTGAGCTCGACCGGCGCCGACAACGTACTCGACAGCTTCGACGAGTTGCCGGCGAGCACCTGCTTGACGACGCCCATGTCGCCGGTGTTGAGCGCCTTCGTCAGCTGCCCGCTGAAGTCGGCGAGCTTCGTGCTCGCCGTGTCGAGGTCGCCGGCGGCATCGTCGAGCGTCTTGCGCACCTTCGTGATCTGCTCGTCGGCCGCCGCCGTCGAGGAGTCGAGGTCGCCGAGCGCGCCTTTGAGCGTCGTCACGCTCGTCGTCAGCTGTCCGGAGGCGTCCGCGAAGGACGCGCTCATCTTGTCGAGGTCCGGTTTGATCGATGCGTCAAAATCGGAGGAGATGCCGGAGACCGACGATTTCGCCTGCGCGACGAGGTCCTTGATCGACTCGCGCGTCTCGCCGTTGACCTGCACATGGTTCGTGATGTCGGCGGCGGCCGCGTCGAGGCGCGACGACAGCTGCGACAGCGTCGTCGAGGCCGCGTCGAGACGGTCGATGAGCGATTGGATGCGCGCGCGCACGGCACCGTGCTGCGGCAGCGACGACTTGTCGAGCAGGTCCTGCAGCCGGTCACGCGTCGTCGCATAGTCCTTCGCCTCGCCGGCGACGTTCTTCGAGATATTCGTGATCGCGGCCGCCGCCGCGTTCGCTTGGCCGTCGACGCTGCCGAACAATGTGTCGATGCTGCCGGCGAGCGATTCCATGCTCGCCGAGCTCGCGTCGAGCGCCTGCTGCAGCGCGTTCGTCGACGTGCCGAGCGCGCCGGTCAGGTCGGTGACCGACTGCTTCGCGCCGGACAGGTCGCCGACGGCGTCGTCGACGCCCGACTTCGTCTGCGCGACGAGGCTCTTCGAACTCGACATCAGCGTCTGCGCGGAGCCGGTGAGCTGGCTGTACGAGCGCAGCGTCGTCGCGCTGTCGGAGAGCGTCGTGGACAGGTCGCCGATCCTGGAGTTGAAATCGTTCAGACGGTTCTTCGCCTCGGGCTTGTCGAGCATGTCGACCATCGCCGAAGCGACGTTGAGCGCCGTGTCGGTGATCGTCTTCGCGAACATCTCATTGATCGATGCGGCGATTGTGTCCGCGCCCTGCCCGGTGACCTTCGGCGCGAGCGCGTTGAGTTTCTCGTTGTTGTAGTAGCCGAGGACGGCGTGGTCGGCATCGGTCGAGAAGAACGTCAGCATCGTCTTGCTGAAGTCCTTCGGGATGATGACGGCGGCGTAGTACTTGCCGGATTTCGTGCCGTCGATCGCCTCCTGCTTCGTCTTCGTGAAGTTCCAGTCGAGCTGCGTGTTCGCACGCAGCGTGTTGACGACCTCGTCGCCGATGTTGATGCGCATCGGCAGCAGATCGCCCTTGTATCCCTCGTCCTCGTTCGCGATCGCGAACTGCAGGTTCTTCGTGTTCGCGAAGGGGTCCCAGCAGGCGGCCACGTTGAACCATGTGAACAGGCCGGGGATGACGGTCAGTCCGATGACGATGATGATCGACGCGATGTTGCTCGTCAGCCGCCTGACGTCATCGACGAAGATCCTGCCTACCATCTTCATGCCGAATGCCTCCCCTCATGCTGTCCGTGGTGCGGCCGCAGGCCGTGCACGCTCCTCTCGAGCCGTTCGCGCAGCTCGTGCAGATCGAGGTCGAGCGTGTCCTCGAGGTCGCTCATGTCGTCCTCTTCCTCTTCTTCCTCGTCATCGTCGTCGTCATCATCGTCGTCGGCGATCGTCTTGGCGGCCTTCGCGTAGCTCTTCGCGAATCTCGGCTTCGACGGCAACGTGATGATGCCGTGGTTGAGCACGAGCTCGCGCAGCGCGTCCTTGTCGAGCGTGCCGAGTTCGGCCGCCCGGCGCAGGCTGTTGCGGATCGATTCGACGACCATCAGGAAGATGATGATGCACAGGATCCATACGATCCACGTCGCCAATGCGATGAGCTTCGTGCCGTTCGTGAACGAGAACGTGATGAACAATACGACCGGCACGATGAAGCCGGCGACGAGCGCGCCGCGCATCAGCTTCGGATAGAGTCGCGCGAACCTCGTGGCGCGCGCCTGCACCTGCTTGCGGTAGTCCTCCTGGTTCGACAGCACGGCGACGGCCTGCCTGATGCTGAACTTGTGCGTCGGCGTGTAGACGCGTTCGCTGTAGACCATGTCCGCCTCGTTGAGCTCGCGCGAGAACAGGTGGTTGAGGTTCGACATGAGCGGGCGCAGCCCCAGGCCGATCGCGAAGGCGATCGCCATGAACAGCACGAGCATCAGCATGTCCTTCGCCCAGTGGCCGTCGTAGAAGCCGCCGATCGTCTCGCGGAACGCGCCGATCGAATAGGTGAAGGGGAACATCGGGTAGAGCGCACGGTAGAAGCCCGGCATCATCTCGATCGGGTACAGGCCGGAGGCGCCGGGGATCTGCACCATGATGAGCGCGACGACGAGCGCCTTGCCGACGTGCATGAAGGTCGCCGACAATGCGTACGCGATCGAGACGTAGACGATCGACGTGAACCATGCGGTGAAGATGAACAGCGCCGCGTTCTTCATCTGCACATGGACGACGATGTCGCCGATCGCGCAGACGATGCCCTGCATGCCGGCGATCAGCGCGAGCAGCAGGAAGCGTGCGAGGTAGGTCTGCCACATCTTCGGGTCGCGTCCTTCGAGGCCCTCGTGGTCGACCTCGAGGCGGATGAGCACCATCAGCATGAACGCGCCGACCCACAGCGCGAGGCTCGTGAACAGCGGCGCCATCGCCGAGCCGTAGGTGTCCACCGGGTAGAGCGTGTGCGTCTTGAGCACCGTCGGCGACAGCATGAAGTTCGCGATGCGCGAGACGTCGACGTCGCCGTCGGTGCCGGTGAACTGCGCGAGCAGGTCGGTGTTCGCAAGCGAGCGCAGATCGGTCGACGTCGTGTCGAGACGGTCGGTGAAGGTCTTGAGCAGGCTGTCGGTGCTCTTGAGCGACGCGTCGGCGTCGTCGCTGATCGAGTCGATCTGGTCGAGCACGAGCTTCGCCTGCGCCGACAGCGACGCCTGCCCGTTGAGCGAGCCGGCGAGCGCGCCGCTCGTGCCGGCGAGCGAGCTCAGGCCGGCGTTGAGCTGCGGCAGCGCCGACGTGTTGATCGTCGTGCGTGCGCCGGCGAGCGAGTCGATCGTCGACGTCGACGTCGTCGAGAACTGGTTGATCGTGGCGAGCGAGTCCGTCGCGGCTTGCTGCGTCGACTTGTTCAGTTCGGTGAGCGAGGCGAGCGTCTGCGCGGATTTGCGGTTCTCCTGCTCGAGCAGCGTCACGATCTCGTTGATCTGCTCGGACAATGGGTTGTCCGGCAGGTTTTTCAGGTCGTCGAGGATCCGCGCCGTGTCCTCGTTCACCGTCGTCATGTTGCCAAGGGCGGCGCTGGTCGCGCCGCTCGCCGCGAGGACGCCGTTCGCGACGCGCGTCGCGTCGGTCGACGCGCGGCCGGTTGCCTGCAGCATCAGGTTGCCGCCCTTGTCCAGCTGGTTCGACGCGTCCGCGGCGAAGGTGTTGATCGATCCTTGTGATTTCGTCAGCAGATCGTTCGCCGTCGTCAGGCCGTCGCTCGCGTTCGTCGATGCCGCCGTGACGGCGTCGAGCGCCTGCCGTGCCGCCGCCGTCTTCGATTTCGTCGTGCCGAGCGTTTCGCGCAGTTGCGCAACGGTCGCACGCGCGTCCTCGAGGTTGGATTTCGTCTTGTTCAGCTGTGCCGTCATCTTCGCGACCGTCGTGTTGGAATCGTCCTTGATCTTGGTGTTCGTCTTGTTGACGATGTCGCCGAGGACGCCGCTGACCGTGGAGACGAAGGTGTTGTTGATCTGACGGTCGACGGTCGTCGCGCCGACGCCGGTGATCTTCGGTGCGACCGGATTCGCCTTCTCGTTGACGTAGTAGTCGATCTGCGGGCGGTTCGCGGTGTCGGTGAGCACGTCGGCGATGCGCTCGCTGAAATCGGACGGGATGACGATCGCCGCGTAGCATCGTGCGGATTCGACGCATTCCATCGCCTCGGCGCGGCTCATGAAGTCCCAGCCGAGCTGATGGTTCTTTTTGAGCGTGTCCTCAATCTGGTCGCCAAGCTTGAGCTTGCCCATAAGGTCGCTGTTCGCGCCGCGGTCGTCGTTCGCGACGGCGACGCGGATGCCGCTCGTGCTGCCGTAGGGATTCCAGAAGCCGACAATGTTGAACCACGCGTACAATCCCGGGATGAAGGTCAGGCCAAAGAGGATGACCCAGGCGGTGGGCACGCGCAGCAGACGCTTGAGGTCTCTGCCGAGAATGAACCATATGTTGCGCATGGTGCCTCTGCTCCTCGTGTTCCTCGGTGCTCTGATGGTGCGGGTCGCGACGGCAGCGCGTCGGCGGCCGTCATACGGACAGCAACCTTATACGCTACGGTGTACGTAGCGCTACGGATGCTGTAGCGTTTGCGTGTCGATGCCGTGGCTGCGGCTGCTTCCTACCATTGTGCGACGCCGCTTCGGCGGACGCTTTTGCTGAAGAAGAACACGGGGAGGGGAGGCTGAACGGTGGGGTGTGTGGCGGCCGCGGCAGTCAGCGGGTTGAGCTCAATCGCGTACTGCCGCCGGAGGGTTGATCGGTGGCAGTCTGTAGTTGACTTCAATCACGGACTGCCGTATTGGGCGAACTGGGGGCGGTGGGGGTGGGGATGGGAACGCCGCGCGGGCGGGGCGCGGCGTTGGGGCGGTTTGCAGTGTGGTGAGTTTTTGCAGTGCGGTGCGATTTACAGGTTGAGGAGGTCACCGTACCACACGTAGCTGCTCTCCTTTTCGGAGTTGGAATCGGAATCGCTGGAGTCGTCCGAGCCGTTGCGGTCGGACTTGTCGGAATCGCGCGAATCCGATCCGTCACGGCCCTCGAGACGTTGACGGTTGCCGCGCATGCCGCGGCCGCCTTCAAAGCCCCGCATATCCATGCCGCCCATGTCGCCGCCTTCGCCGTCTTCGGGCATCAGTTGCTCGAGCTGCTCGTCGGTGCTGTGCGCGAACGGTGCCATATGGCGCCCGGACTGGCCGGAATCGTGCAGCGCGTTCGTGATCGCGCTGCCAGCGACGCCGGCGCCGAGACCGCAGGCGAGGCTGATGCCGACGATGAACGCCGTCATCTTGCCACTCAGCTTGTCATGGATGCGCGTGGTCGCGCCGTTCTGCGGCGGCGTCGGACTCGCCGTGTACATCGGTGTGGCCGGACGCTGCGTGAAATCGTAGTTGTATGCCTTCGTCGAATCGACCGGCTGCTGCGCGACCGTCGGCGTCTCGTCCGCGTTCGTCGCGGTGTTCTGGATGTCGTGATCGTGATTCGTCATGATGGTCCTTCATGTGATTCGATGCGCGTGCACATGCAACGCGCGTTTGCTGACGGAACCATCTCAGTCGATAATTATTGGACATCGCTTGACGCCGGATTGCAAACGGCTTCGGAATCGCTGAAAGCCCACTGAAAACACGGATTCTTCACATTGTTCCACGCTGCGCATGCGCGCGGACGCCCACCTTAGGCGGCGAGAAAATCGGCGATTGTCGCACCGTCCGCAAGTCCCATCCGGTAGAGACGCCCGATCGCGTCGGCGTCGCGGGTGAGCGTGCTCATGCCGTCGATCGACTGCGGCGCGACGATGCAGGCTTTGCCGGCGCGCGCGAGCCGCTCGACGAGGTCGAGCTCCTCGTTGTAGGACAGCGCGCGGTGGGCGAGTGCGCGCGCCGCCTTCGGGTAGCGCAGCCGCAGCAGCGTCGAGCTGCCGGCGTCGTGCGAGGCCTTGCGCCGGAAGTCGCGTGGCCGCGTGAGGATGACGACGACTTTGTCGCAGCCGTCGGCGAAGGCCTGCCGCACCGGAATCGGATCGCTGATTGTGCCGTCGAAATACGGGACGCCGTCGATGACGTACGGGCGGTCGATGACGGGCAGGCACGCGGTGGCCTTGAGCGCGTCGTAATCATCCTGCCGCATATGCTCCGGGCCGAAATACTCGGGGGTGCCGCTGAGCGCGTTCGTCACGGTGATGCGATACGGCACCCCGCCGCACGTCAACGCGTCGTAATCGAGCGGATCCTCGCCGCTGGCGTTCATCAACGTGCCGTAGATGTAGTCGAGGCCGAGAAACGAGCCGGTGCGCAGCAGATTGCCGACGCCCATGTATGCGGGGCGCGACGAGTAGTCCGCGTAGAAACGGAAGGCGCGCCCGCGCTGCCCGGCGAGATACGACGTGACGTTGGCGGCGCCGGCGGAGACGCCGAGCCCGTAGTCGAAACGCACATCGTGGTCGAGGCACCAGTCGAGCACGCCGGCGCCGTACGCGCTGCGCAGGCCGCCGCCGACGTCGATGACGCCGATTTTCGGACGCGCGGCGGTGATGGCGGCGGACGACGAACTCGACATGGGCACCCTTTCGACGAACTGCGGGCCGCATACGACCCAAGTGACTACCCATTCAAATGCGTCGACGGCGCGTTCAGACGAGGGGAGGGCTGCAAAAACGACGAAAGTGTCCACCGTCGTCGTCTATGCTGACGGCGATGACGGAAACGAATCCGTATGCGGATGTGCTCGAGCTGACCCATCCGCCGACGCAGACGCCGGCGCGGCGGCAGATCGAACGCGCGCTCGTCGACTGGATGCACGACACCGGCAAAGGTGCCGCCGAAATCACCGTCTGCGCGCTCGCGAAACGCGCGTTCGTCGCGCGCAGCACGTTCTACAAGAACTACGCGCACGCCGATGCCGTGCTCGACGTCATCGAACAGCGCATCCTCGCCGAGCTGTGCGACGCCGGTGACGCGATGCGGGCGCTCGCGCGCGGCGGCGCGTCGGCGACCGAATCCTATGACGCCTTCGTGCGTGTGCTGCACCGGCATGAGGATGAATTTCGACTGCTGCTCGTCGAGTTGCCGTCGGCGCGTTTTGTCGATCGATGGAAGCGCATGCTCGGCTACCACTTCTGGGAGCGGCTGTTCACCGACGGCGCCCGCGAGCAGCGGCTGCGGCCGTCGACCGTCAACCGCGCGCTTGTGCTTGAGATGATCGCGAGTGCGTTCATCTCGGGCGTGCGTTTCTGGCTGATGACGCCGGAACGCGTGGAGATCCCCGAAATCAAGGCGTTGATTCTGCGGCTGATTCGCGACATTGACGAGGTGTGGTGAGTGCACGGGTGTGCGCGTGCGGTCGCCTGCTGTGCGCATATCTCGATAGTTTCCGGGAAGTGTCGAGATATGCGCGGACGTCCGGCTTCGAATGGGGCATGATGTGCGTTGGTGTGCGGTTCGTGTGCAAAAGCGTGCTGTTGGACTGGGGTCATGGTTGATGTTGTGCAGTTGCGCCGATAGGCGTCATGGGGCTGCCGGCGTCGGATTGCAGCTTGGGCGCATAACTCGATAGTTTGAGGGAAACCTCGAGCTATGCGGCGCCGGGGCTGGGACAGGTGGCGAGATGATGATGGGTGAGCATGAGCGGGGCCGATGGGGCGCTGGCGCCGTCGATGGGTGAGACGCGATGGATGTTTGGGGCGGGTTGGCTGGGCTGTAGGGGTTTTATCGCTGAATGTGCACCCAAAGTGCACTCAAACAAGGGTGCGGACTGCCGGCGCCCGGATATGGTGAAGGCTCTGAATCGTTGGGATTCCAATGGTTCAGAGCCTTGCTCGGTACCCCCCGTGGGATTCGAACCCACAACCCACGACTTAAAAGGACGCTGCTCTAACCGTTGAGCTAGAGGGGCAACAACCTGCAATTATACATTGCCGGATTGATTTCGCAAATCGCCGGTTCGACTAGCATGGGCATCATGTCTTGCACCACACTGTTAGTCGGAAAATCAGCCAGCATCGACGGATCCACGATCATCGCGCGCAACGACGACTCGGGCAGCGGCACCTACGACCCGAAGCGCTTCATCGTCGTGGCCCCCGAGGACCAGCCGCGGGATTACTCGAACGTGGCCGGGACCTTCCGCATCGAACTGCCCGACGACCCGTGCCGCTACAGCATCGTGCCGAATGTGCGCGACAACCGCGGCATCCTCGCCGAGGCGGGCGTCAACGAGCACAATGTGGCGATGAGCGCGACGGAGACGATCAGCGTCAATCCGCGCGTCCTCGCCGCCGACCCGTATGTCAAGGCGGACAAGGACGCCGGCGGCGAACAGATCAGCGGCTTTGGCGAGGAGGACGTCATCACACTCGTGTTGCCGTACGTCACGACGGCGCGCGAGGGCGTCGAACGCCTCGGCGCGCTGCTCGAGGAATACGGCACCTACGAGTCGAACGGCATCATCATCAGCGACGTGGACGAGATCTGGTACGTCGAGACGATCGGCGGCCACCATTGGATCGCGCGCCGCGTGCCCGACGACTGCTACGCGGCGGTGCCGAACCAGCTCGGCATCGACGTCCTCGACTTCGACGACGCGCTGAGCGAACGCCGCAACAACATGTGCAGCGACGACTTGCGCGAATTCATCGACGAGCATCATCTCAACCGTGCGATGACGTCCGAGAACAACAGCCCCTCGCATTTCGACACGCGCGGCGCCTTCGGCACGGCGACGCCGAAGGACGCGATCTACAACACGCCGCGCGCATGGTACATGCAGCGCTATCTGAACCCGTCGCATGACTGGGACGGCCCGGACGCCCGGTACCGCCCGGATTCGCAGGATCTGCCGTGGTGCCGCGAACCGGAACGCAAGGTGAGCGTCGAGGACGTCGCCTTCCTGATGGGCTCGCATTTCGAAGGCACGCCCTACGATCCCTACGGCACGACCGGCACGGCCGAAAGCCGCCACCGCTACCGCCCGATCGGCATCAACCGCACCGGCCACATGGTGTGCATGCAGATCCGCCCGTACATGCCCGAGGCGAACCGTGCGCTCATGTGGATCTCCTACGGCTGCGGCGCGTTCACTGCGCCGGCGCCGTTCTACGCGAACGTGCTCAATACGCCGGCGTTCCTGCGCGACACCGAGCCGGTGCACGCGTCGACCGATTCGCTGTACTGGATGAACCGCATCATCGCCGTCATCGCCGACGCCCACTGGTTCGACACGAACGGCGAGATCGAACAGTACATCGAGGACGTGCTCTCCTACGGGCTCAACCTCGTCGAGCACACCGACAAATCGATCGCCGAGGACACGGACGCGCTCGCCGACGACGCCGACGACGACCGCCGCGCGGCGGTGCGGCTCGCGCTCTCCGACGCGAACGAGACGATGGCGACGTGGCTGCGCGCACGCACGCAGACGTTGCTCGACCAGGTGCTCTACACGTCAAGCAACCTGATGCACAACGCGTTCAGGATGTCGGATCACTGGATGCGGTGACGTCGTCGCCGCCGTCGGCATCCTCATGGTCTTCGGATGATGCGGATTCGACGGACGGCGGCGCCGACTGCGAGTCCTTTGCCGCGCGCTCGCGTTCCTTGTGCGCCTTCTCGCCTTCGAAGCGCAGCTCCGGCTTCGCCTGCATGCGCGACAGGCCGTTCCATGCGAGGTTCACGATGAGCGCGGCGAGCTGCTCCTTGCTGAGCTTGCGCTGATCGGCCCAGTACTGGCCGGTGTACACGGTCATGCCCACGAGCATCTGCGCATAGTACGGCGCATGCTTCGCCGGCAGCTTCTGCCGCTTGAACCACTCCTCGAGGATCTCGCCGACGCGCGTGGAGACGTCGCCGAGCAGCGACGAGAACGAGCTCGTCGGATCGGTTGTCGGCGAATCGCGCACGAGCACCTGGAAGCCCTCGGCGTTCTCCTCGATGTAGGTGAGCAGCGCGAGCGTTGTGCGTTCGACGATCTGGCGCGGGTGGACGTTCTCGCCGGACAACGCCTGGAACAGCGCGTCGTTGAGCGAGCGCATCTCGCGGTCGACGACGACCGCGTACAGACCCTCCTTGCCGCCGAAATGCTCATAGACGATTGGTTTGCTGACCTTGGCGGTCGCGGCGATCTCCTCGACGCTGACCGCCTCGAAACCCTTGGACGCGAACAGTGAACGGCCGATGCGGATGAGCTGTTCGCGACGCTGATACGACGACATTCTGGAAGCGTTTGCCATACCGCGTATTCTTTCACGTCCTCTTGATTGGCCGTGTCCGTTGAGTTTTTTAGGCTGAAGCCATGGATACGAACACCGTGTACGGCATCATCGCCGTCGTGGTCATCGCCGTGCTGTTCATCGTGGGCGGCATCTGGGCCGATCGGTCACGCAAGAAGAGAATCAACAAGGCGCAGGAGGAAGCCAGGGCGAAGGCCGACGCACGCCTCGCCGCCGAACGCGAGCAGCAGCAGTGCGCGGCCGCCGCCAAGGCGCCGGCCAAGCCGGCCGCGAAACCCGAACATCCGCAGCCGAAGAAGGCGCCCGAGCCTGAGGAATCCAGTGAGGAAGCCACTGCGGAATCCGCTGAAAAGCCCGCTGGGGCAGCCGAGGCGCCGGTCGTCGAGGAGACGGTCGAAGAGACCACTGCGGCAGCCGCTGAGGAAACCGCTGCGGAGACGTCGGCTGCTGAGGAGCCATCCGCCGAGGAGACGGTCGTCGAAACGCCGGAGGCCGAACAGCAGGTCGCCGAAGAGGAGGCCGAGCCGGCCGTCGTCGACGAGACGATCGTCGAGGAGGTGCCTGCACCGGTCGAGGAGAAGCCCGAGAAGCCGGTCGGCAAGAAGGGCCGTCTGCGGCGCCTGCGCGAACGGCTCTCCAAGTCGAGCAACCCCTTCGGCAAGGCGCTGTTCAACATCCTCGCGAAGGACCAGCTGTCCGAAGCCGATTGGGAGGACGTCGAGGACACGTTGCTGCTCGCCGACGTCGGCGCCGAGGCGAGCGAGGAACTCGTCGAGCAGCTGCGCCGCGACGCGCGCGTGACCGGCGAGACCGACCCGAAGCAGCTGCATGAGGCGCTGCGCGCCGAACTGCTCAACCTCGTCGGCACCGACATGGACCGCCGTCTCGAAGCGGAGAAGCCGGTCGCGAGCACGCCGAGCGTCATCATCATGGTCGGAGTCAACGGCACCGGCAAAACGACGACGACCGGCAAGCTCGCGCGCCTGTTCGTCTCCGAGGACAAGAAGGTCATGCTCGGCGCGGCGGACACGTTCCGCGCGGCCGCCGCCGACCAGCTCGAGACCTGGGGCGCGAAGGTCGGCGTCCCGGTCGTGCGGTCGGACAAGGACGGCGCCGACCCGGCGTCGGTCGCCTTCGAAGCCTCGGCGAAGGCGAAGGAGACCGGCATGGACGTGCTCATCATCGACACGGCCGGACGTCTGCAGAACAAGGCGAACCTGATGGACGAGCTCGGCAAGATCCGCCGCGTCACCGAGAAGAACCTGCCGGTGGCCGAGGTGCTGCTCGTGCTCGACGCGACGACCGGACAGAACGGCATGACGCAGGCGAAGGTGTTCGCCGAGGCGATCGGCATCACCGGCGTCGTGCTGACGAAGCTCGACGGCTCGGCGAAGGGCGGCATCGTCATCTCGGTGCAGAAGGCGCTCGGCGTGCCGGTCAAGCTCGTCGGCGTCGGCGAGGGACCGGACGACCTCGCGCCGTTCGACCCGGAATCCTTCGTCGACGGCATCCTCGGCGACTAGCCGGGAACGGTCGCGAAGCGCCGGAATTGAGCGGGAAACGGGGGCATGGGCCATATGGTCCATGCCCCCGTTTCGCCGTATTGCGGCGTTTTACACTTTCGTAACGCGGCGAAACATGCTCAACATCCGCGGGGCGTTCCATATGGCTTGTGAGTTCCGCAAGGGACTGCAAATCAAGAGAGTCGCCCGCCGTCTCCTTCGGCGGACAAGGCAAGACAAGAACATATGAGAGGGAGGTGGCCGTATGGGACAGCTTGATTCCGGTAATGCCGCGTGGATATTGACGAGCGCGTGCTTGGTGTTCCTTATGACACCCGGTGTTGCATTCTTCTACGGCGGCATGGTCCGCGCCAAGGCCGTGCTCAACATGATGATGATGGAGGCGGCGGCCCTGTCCGTCACGATCATCATCTGGGGTCTGTGGGGTTGGTCGATCGCCTACGCAGGCCATTCGATCGGCGGCGTCTTCGGCGATCCGGCGACCGGTTTCCTGCTGCGCGACACGATGGTCGCACAGGACGGCGTCTTCACGTCGGCGAGCATGAACGGCAACAACTATCCGGCTTCGGTCGATGTCGGCTTCCAGGCCGCCTTCGCGATGATCACCGTCGCGCTCATCTGCGGCGCGATCGCCGAGCGCGTCAAGTACAGCACGTGGATGATCTTCGTCGCGCTGTGGATCACCTTCGACTACGCGCCGATGGCGCATATGGTCTGGAACGGCGGCCTGCTGTCCGCCGACGGTCCGATCTCGCAGGCGATCGGCGCGGCCGCGCACGACTTCGCAGGCGGCACCGTCGTCCATATCAACGCAGCCGTCGCGGCATTGATCATCGTGCTGATCATCGGCAAGCGCAAGGGCTTCGGCACCGAGCCGATGCGCCCGCACAACGTCCCCTTCGTCATGCTCGGCGCGTTCCTGCTGTGGTTCGGCTGGTTCGGTTTCAACGCCGGCTCCGCCTTCGCCGCGAACGGCGCCGCAGGCTACGCCTGGGTCTCCACGTCGCTCGCCGCAGGCGCCGCGATGCTGGGCTGGGGCTTCACCGAGAAGATCCGCACCGGCCACTACACGGCTATCGGCGCCGCCTCGGGCATCGTCGCCGGCCTCGTCGCGATCACGCCGGCCGCGGACGTCGTCTCCCCGATCTGGTCGATCGTGCTCGGCGCGATCGCCGGCATCGTGACCTGCTTCGCCTGCTCGCTCAAGTACAAGCTCGGCTATGACGATTCGCTCGACGTCGTCGGCGTCCATGGCGTCGGCGGCCTCATCGGCACCGTCGCGCTCGGCTTCTTCATGCAGGACACCGGTCTGTTCTGCGGTGGCGACTGGCGTCAGCTCGTCGTGCAGATCGTCATCGCTCTCGTCGCGATGGCCTTCTCCGCAGTCATCACCACGATCATCGCCTTCGGTCTCGAGAAGACCGTCGGCTGGCGCGTGACCCAGGCCCAGGAGATCGGCGGCATCGATCTGGCCGATCAGGGCGAACGCGCATACGATTTCGCTGGCACCGCCAGCTCCGTCATCAAGGAGATGTGAGTCATGAAGCTCATCACCGCAATCATCCAGCCGTTCAAGCTCGACGACGTCAAGGAGGCCCTCGCGGCCGCCGGCGTCCACGGCCTCACCGTCTCCGAGGCGAACGGCTACGGCCGTCAGCGCGGACATACCGAGATCTACCGCGGCGCCGAATACACGGTCGACCTGATCCCGAAGGTCCGTGTCGAGGTCCTGTGCGACGACGCCGACGCCGAAACGCTCGTCGACGTCATCATCAAGTCCGCCGGCTCCGGCACGATCGGCGACGGCAAGGTCTGGGTCGCCCCGCTCGACATGGTCGCCCGCGTGCGCACCGGCGAAACGGGATCCGCGGCCATCTGACCCGAACGAACCATGTGACACCCTGAGACGGCCTCCGCTGCACGACGTGCACGGAGGCCGTCATTACATATACGTATACGCGGCGGCTGCGCAAGCCGAGACTGCACAGCGGAGACTCGCGCATCGCAGTCAGGAGGAACCGACGATGACGACGGCGGTCGACGATCTCAGACAACGTCTGCTCGCACTGAGCGAACCCGATATGGACGGCGTATTGCGCGACGGCGCGGCGAAACGCGCGGCGCGCACGGCGCTCACGATGGACGCGCTCGCGCGGCTGTGGGACGAGGCGTGCGCGGCCGTGCCCTTCGACGTGCCGCGCGACGGCATCGGGCTCGCGGCGGTCGGCTCGCTCGCGCGCGGCCAGCTCGGACCGAGCTCCGACCTCGATCTCGTGCTCATCCACGACGGCAGGGCATTGAGCGGCGCGCAGCTCAACGAATTCGCGAACAGGCTGTGGTATCCGCTGTGGGACGGCGGCATCGACCTCGACCATTCGGTGCGCACACGCGCGCAATGCGAATCGGTGACCGACGCCGACCTGCCGGCGGCAATGGGATGGCTCGACGTGCGGCCGGTCGCCGGCGACGCGGCGCTCGTCACCGCCGCCGCCGTCTCGATCCTCGAACGGTGGCGCAAGGCCGCGCGCAAACGGCTGCCGGAGCTGCTCGACTCGGCGAAGCGGCGCCTCGAGCGCTTCGGCCGCATGCCCTACGTCAACCAGCCCGACATCAAGGAGTCGCGCGGCGGCCTGCGCGACGTCGTATTGACGGCGGCGCTGTCCGCGTCGTGGCTCGCCGATCGTCCGCACGGCCGCTACGATGCCGCCGTCGAGCGGCTGCTCGACGTGCGCGACTGCATCCATCTGGCCGCGCACCGCGACACGAATCTGCTGCTCGCGCCGTATCAGGCGACGGTCGCGGCGATGCTCGGCCTCGCCGATCCGACATTGCCCGGCGACGAACGTGCGGCGACGTCGATCGACGACCTGCTCACCCTGCTCGCCCGCCTCGGCCGCACGATCGCATTCTCGCTCGACGCGACGGCCGCGCGCGCCGAACATACGCTCGTCCACGAGCAGCCGCGTTTCTCGTTCTTCCAGATCATGCATCCGCGCGCCGGCGGCAGGCGCGAGGCGCCGAAGTTCGACCTGCTCGCGCCCGGCGTCGCGCTGCACGAGCAGGAGGTCGTGCTCGCTCCCGGCGTCGACGCGTCGCAGGACGCCGATCTGCCGCTGCGCGTGGCCGCGGCCGCCGCCGGACGGGGGCTGCCGATCAACACGTCGACGCTTGCGAACCTCGCGACGTCGCCGATCCACTACGCCGACTGGGACGACGCGTCGCGCGCCGACTTCATCCGGCTGCTCGCGAGCGGCGAACGGCTGCTCGACGTCTGGGAGGAGCTCGACTTCGTCGACATCCCGAGCCGCTGGATGCCCGAATGGGCGGCGATCCGCAACCGGCCGAGCGCGTCGGCGGCGCATCGCTACACGATCGACCGTCATATGATCGCCGTGACGTCGCGGCTCGCGCGCGGCGGGTATGACGACGAGCATTACGCGGCGCTGCTGCTCGCCGGACTGCTGCACGACATCGGCAAGCGGCCGCGCGTCACCGACCATGCGCGCGAAGGCGAGCGGCATGCGCGCGCCGTGCTCGAGCGGATGGGCTTCGATGCGTCGATCGTGCGGATGGCTACGCTGCTTGTGCGCGAGCATCTGACGTTGTCCGAGTTCTCGACGTCGCGCAATCCCAACGATCCGCAGGTCGGCGAGGAGCTCGCCGCGCATGTCGGGCACGATCCGGTGCTGCTCGACATGCTGTTCGATCTGACGAAGGCGGACATGTCGTCGCTCGGCGCGACCGCCGGCGAGCAGATCTCCGGGCAGGTCGGCTGGAGCCGGTGGAGCGCGCAGCTCGTCACGGCGATGGCTGCGAACGCGCATGCGGCGATCGCCGGACGATGAAAGGACGATGATGCGACGCGGCGCGCGTTCGGCGGGCGCCGCGGACGATGATGCATGCGGGCGCCGGCGTGGGTGCTGCATAGAGATATGACCGGGATATGACCGGCGTCATATAGCACAATTCGGCGGCGTCCGCAAATCGGAGTGCCTCAGATTGGACTGTTTTCCGTGCTGTATCCCCAAGTTATCCACAGACTTATCCACCGGATGTGGATAACCCGGACGGTAATCCACCGCAATCCACATGGTTATCCCCAGAATGTGGATAAGTGGGGGTGCAGTGTGAAGAAGTTGTCCACAATTCCTCCCCGCGCATGTCGTTCCACCTTCCGCTGAACGTCGATGGCGACGGATAAAGGCGGCGAAAAGTACGAACGGCGTCGTTCCAAGGCTCGGACGATGTGGACGAATCACCAGATGGCGGACGGTCCGTCATGGGGAGATGGCGGACGGTCCGTCATGGGGATGACCGCGCGACGCCGATAGGGGGGGGGCTGGGACGGCGGACGGCGATGATGGCTGCGCTGCGGGCGCAACCGGTTATCCACATCGCCGCCAAATCGGTGGGACATGCGCGGACCATCCACATTTCCACAAAGTTTTGCCGGCAGCTGGCGCGAGGCGGCGGCAATACGGCACAGTGGCTGCAACACCGGTGCGGACCAACGAGATTCCACGGACAAGGAGGACGCATGTCCACAACAGCAGATCCGGGCGCCAACGGCGCGATGCTTGCACTCGATTCGCGAGGGTTCCTCGAGAAACTCGTCGAACTGCGCACACTGTTCGACGACCACATCGTCAACGCCGAACGCATCGTCGTCGATGAACAGGACACTCCGCAAGGCCATATGCTGAGCACGATCATGCCGCCGGCGCCGGAACGGCTGCTCGGTCTCGGCGAGGACCTCTTCGGCGCATCCTGCTGGCCGGTCGAACTGTGCGCGGCGGCCGAGATGGGCAGCAGCGTCTTCATCGACCACTGCAGGGCGTTCCTGACGCATTGCGAATACGTCGTGCGCCGCCACGGCCTCGGCTACTGGCTGTACGAGCGCATGGACAAGGCGCGCACAGCCTTCGCCGCCGACCGTCCGGCCGACGAACTGCCGCTATGCATCCGCGTGATCGACGACAAAAGCCTGGACAAACGCTTCGGCGGCCGCGACAAGCGCCGCTTCGGCACGAAACGGCAGCGCTGCGAGGACGGCTTCGAGTACTACCGCATGACGCGTTCGATGGCCGCTCGCAGCGTCATCCGCTGGGGCGAGCCGGGCATGCTCGCCGCGCGCGTCGCCTACACGTTGCTCACCGACGGCACCGTCGGCGGCGACCTGCTGCTGCAGGCCACGACGCCGGACCACCGCTTCCGCAACGAAGGGGAGCGCCGCGCGCACGAGGGGTCGCTCGAGATCCTCCACACGATCGACGGGCTGCGGCTGCAGGCCGACGCCGAATACGAGCAGGCGCTCGCCCGCGGCGACGTGCACGTCTCGATGCCGAGCCGTACGACCGACGACGATGACCTCATGTGCACGTCCTACCAGTACTTCTCCTACCATGTCGGCGTCGCCGAGGCGCTCGACCGCGCCCGCGCCGGCGAAGGCTGGAACGAGGAGGACATCGCGCACTACGTCAAGGCCAAGCCATGTGTCTCGGCGCTTGAACGGCGCATCGATCAGCGCTTCCTCTATGACGTGCAGCAGCTGCGGCAGGCCGTCGAGGCGCTGTGGGACGGCAAGCCGAAGCTCGTCGAGGAGCTCTTCGAATCGCCGCAGGCACGCGAGGAGGAGATGCGCAAGCCGCTGTGGCGCAACATGCTCTACCTCAATGACGTCGCCGGCTCGATCCTCGGCGCGATGATGCGCAACCAGCTGATGGGGGCGCTCGCGACGCACGACGACGACCTGCTGCAGGCGTCGTTCAGGAGCCTCGACTCGATCTGCACGATGGTGCGCGACATCGGCACGCTAGCGATGCCGATGCTGCTCATCGACGAGAACGAGATCGACTACAGCCGGGTGGACGACATGTCCTTGCAGGAGCGGACGCAGGTGTTGCGCCACTACTGCTCGATCCGCGACGCGGCCGTGGCCATATGGCTCGCGCGCATGCCGTGGAAGGATGAGCCGACATTGCGCGATGCGACTGTCGAACTGTTCGGCCCGTCGACGCTCGCCTTCTCGCGCACCGTATTGCCGCGACTCGAACGGGAGCTCAGGCTGCCCGGCACCGTCGACGAGGCCTGCTGAGGCCGGCGCATCCGGCGGCCGCGGGGACCCCGACCGGCCGCGACACTCCGTGCGGAGGCCCGACACGCGTGCGTGCGCGGCCCTCGCACGGCCTTCGCATGCGCAGGTCTTCTTTTTGCGTTCGCCTTTCATATAATCGACTGTTATGGCTGAAGGATTCGATAGGAACGACAAGAACGACATGGCGTTGTTCGACCGCGTGCCGCCACACGACGACGACGCCGAAATGGCGACGCTCGGCGGCATGCTGATGGCGAAGGACGCGATCGGCGAGGTGACGCAGACGCTCGAGGAGTCCGACTTCTATCAGCCGAAGCACCAGACGATCTACAAGGCGATCATCGACCTGTTCTCGGCCGGCGACCCGGCCGACGTCGTGACCGTCGCGAACCGGCTCGACGACGCCGGCGACCTTGAGAAGGTGGGCAGCGTCGACTACCTGCACGACCTCATCGGCTCGGTGCCGACGGCCGCGAACGCCGTGTACTACGCGACGATCGTGCACCAGCGCGCGATCCTGCGCAACGTCATCGCCGCCGGCACGAAGATCACGCAGCTCGGCTACAATGCCGAAGGCTCGCAGGCGCAGGAGGTCGTCAACCTCGCCCAGGCCGAGATCTACGAGATGAGCATGGGCAAGGTGCATCAGGACTACACGCCGATCGCCACGGCCGTCGAGGCGACGCTCAAGCAGATCGACCGCATACAGAAAGGCGAGATCGAATCCGGCATCCTCACCGGCTTCCGCGATATCGACTCGGTGACGAAGGGCCTGCAGCCCGGCCAGATGATCGTCGTCGCCGGACGTCCGGCGATGGGCAAGTCGACGCTCGGCGTCGACTTCGCGCGCGCCGCCGCGCTCCATCAGGGCCTGACGACCGTCATCTTCAGCCTCGAGATGAGCCAGATCGAACTGTCGCAGCGCATCATCTCGGCCGAGACGAACATCCCGCTCTCGGCGATGCGCAACGCCGACGACATCGACCCCGGCCGCTGGAACGTGCTCAACAACTTCTTCGTCAAGCTCAAGGACGCACCGCTGTACATCGACGACTCGCCGAACATGAGCCTGATGGAGATCCGCGCGAAATGCCGCCAGCTCAAGCAGAGCGACGACCTCAAACTCGTCGTCATCGACTATCTGCAGCTGATGAGCTCCGGCAAGCAGGTCGAAAGCCGCCAGCAGGAGGTCTCCGAGTTCTCGCGTGCGCTCAAGCTGCTCGCGAAGGAGCTCGAAGTGCCGGTCGTCGCCCTCTCGCAGCTCAACCGAGGTCCCGAGATGCGCAACGACAAGAAGCCGCAGCTGTCCGACCTGCGCGAATCCGGCTCGATCGAGCAGGACGCCGACGTCGTCTTCCTCGTGCACCGCCCCGACGCCTACGACAAGGAGGACCGTCCCGGCGAGGCCGACATCATCATGGCGAAGCACCGCAACGGACCGACGGCGACCTTCAACCTCGCGTTCCGCGGACAGTATTCGAAGTTCCAGGACATGCCCCAGGACTATCAGCAGGGAGTCTGAGATGGCGAACACGGCAACAGACAAGACGGCGGCCGGCCGCGGACCATGGTACGGCTTCGCGACGCCGCTGCTCGGCAAGACGGTGCGCTGGGCGTCGCGCGTCACCCGGCATGGCGGCAGCGCGTTCCCCGGCAAGGTCGTCGAGCGCGTCGACCCGACGTTCCTGCGGCGCACGCTCGCGCAGCTGCCGCTCGGCGTCATCCTCGTCTCCGGCACGAACGGCAAGACGACGACGACGCGCATGGTCGCGATGATGCTCGAATCGCTCGGACTGCGCGTCTTCACGAACCCGACCGGCTCCAACTTCACGCGCGGCGTCGTCTCCGCGCTGCTCAACGAGGTCACGATGGGCGGGCGCATCGACGCCGACATCGCCGTCCTCGAACTCGACGAGGCCTACGCCGTGCAGTTCGTCGCGCAGGTCAGGCCGCAGTACGCGCTGCTGCTCAACGTCATGCGCGACCAGCTCGACCGCTTTGGCGAGATCGACAACACGGCGCGGCTGCTCGGCCGCGTCGCCGAGGCGACGACGCGCGCTGTCGTCCTCAACCGCGAGGACCCGCGCATCGCCGCGCTCGCCGAACTCGCGCCGGTCGACACGCGCGCGTCATACTTCGGCCTGTCGCGCGCGTTGCGCCGCTACTTCCCGACCGACGACGACATGGCGACGACGGTCGCGCTCGCCGCCGCCGCGCCGGCGCCGCAGCAGACACCGGCCGCGCACGTCACGCCGGCCGACGTCATGCTCACGGCGGTCGGCGACCACCGCGCGCAGATGATCATCGACGGCCAGGAATACGAATCGGAGGTCAAGCTCGAAGGCGTCTACAACCTCTACAACGCGGCGGCCGCGCTCGCCGTCGTGCGCGCCGTGCAGCAGGACCTGCGCAGCCCCGACATGATCGGACGGGCCGCGTCGACGCTGCCGACCTCGCGCCGCGACGGATTCGTCATGCGCGCGCAGCACTTCGCCGGCGCCGGCACAGCGCAGCTGCTCGACGCGCTCGCGCAGGTGACGCCCGCCTTCGGACGCGGCGAGGTCATCGACGTGCACGGCTCGCCGACGGAGCTGCTGCTCGTCAAGAACCCGATGGGATTCCGTCTCGCGCTCGCGTCGTTCCCGCCGGACGACGCCGACACGATGATCTGCATCAACGACGAATACGCGGACGGCCGCGACATGAGCTGGCTGTGGGACGTCGACTTCACGAGCCTGAAGGCCGGCGGCGTCGCGGCCGTCTCCGGCGTGCGCGCGTGGGACATGGCGCTGCGCCTCGCCTACGACGAGGTCGGCGTCGACGACGTCGACACCGACCTCGGGCGGGCCGTCGCCGTCTTCGTGGCGCGCAACCCCGGCCGGCGCAAGCACATCTACTGCACGTACACGGCGATGCTCGCCGTGCGTGCGTATCTGGCGAAGATCGCCGACGTCGCCGACGCCGGCGTGGGCAAGTGAAGGAGCGACGCATGGGCAGAGCGATCGACATCGTCTCGCTGTATCCGAAGGACATGAACATCTACGGCGATTCCGGCAACGTGCTGACGATCGAACGCCGGCTCGCGCTCTACGGCTATGAGCCGCGTATCCACGCCGTCAACCAGCATGACCCGTGGCCCGGGCACGCCGACGTCATCCTCGGCGGCGGCGGTCAGGACACCGGCCAGAAGAAGATCATCGACGACCTCTACGCGCGCGCCGACACGTTGCGCGCGCTCGCCGAGGACGGCGTGCCGATGCTGATGATCTGCGGCCTGTACCAGCTGTTCGGCGACTACTTCGAAACGGTCGACGGCGCGCGGCTCGATGGCATCTCGATCATCGGCGCGCACACCGTCGGCCGCGACGTGCGCATGATCGGCAACCTCGTCGAGCACAGCGACGACTTCGGCGACGTCATCGGATACGAGAACCATTCCGGACAGACCTTCCTCGACGGCGGCGTGCGTCCGCTTGGCGCCGTCGACGGCGACGGCATGGGCAACAACGGCGAGGACCACACCGAAGGCGCGCGTGTGCACAACGTCATCGGCACCTACATGCACGGCTCGCTGTTGCCGAAGAACCCGGCGATCAGCGATTTCCTGATCCGTGCCGCCGTCGAACGCCGCTACGGCGCGTTCCGCCCCGAATCCACGCCGGCGGCGCGCGACGAGCTCGCGCGCATCGACCGCATCGCGCAGCGGGCGCGCGAGGCCGCGCAGCTACGCCCACGCTGAACGTCCGGCGCGGCGGAACGTGTAGAGTTGGCACTAACCGATACCAACACAGGTATGAGCAGGGAGGCATCATGACCGATTCGAACAACAACATCCCGGACTTCGGCGAAGGCCTGCGCAAGATCTTCCTCGCGGGCGTCGGCGCGATCGCCACGACCGCCGAAAAGGGCCAGGAGCTCGTCAACCGTCTCGTCGAGCGCGGCGAACTGACCGTCGAGCAGGGCAAGCAGCTCAACAGCGAGCTCGCGCACAAGGCCGGCGACAAGAAGGACTCGCTCAAGGAGCGTGCCGCGCAGGCCTCGCAGACGGTGCAGGACGCCGCCGCCGGACTGCGCAACCAGGCCGCTCAGGCCATCGACGACCTCAACGCGAAGGCCGACGCCTCCGAGGCGGATGACGCCGCCGACGAGAAGGCCGCCGCCGACTCGGATAAGTGAGTCCCCGGACCATCAACCCCAGGCGCGCCTTGGCGCGCCATGATGCAACGCGTCGCCTGAGGCCACGGACCGCAGGCGACGCTTCGGTATGCCTATGAACCAGCATTCAGACCAGACCGGCCCCGCGCCCATATCCGACGGCGGCGTGACGCCGGACGAACTGCGCCGCTTCGCGAAGCAGGAGCGCCGCGACCTGCGCGACGAGGCCCATGAGGCGCGCCACGAGGAGCACGAGCAGGCGCGCGCCGCACGCGAACGACGCCACGAGGCGCGCGTCGACACGTCGAAGATCGTCGACCTCGATGCGAAGCTGCAGGACCAGGAGGCGCACGACGACGGCCCTGCCGCGAAGCATCCGCGGCAGGAACGTCTCCTCGACGCCGAGGAGACGCAGGAGGCCGCGCACATCATCGAACTGCGCGACGGGCTGCCGAAGGCGTCGAAGGACCCCGAGACGATCGGGCTGTTCGGCGCGCACCGCCGCTCCTTCGCCGACCAGTACCATCTGACGCGCCGCAGCAAGCTCAAGCGGCTGCACCAGATCGGCAAGATCGCGATGCAGTTCGACGCGCTCAAGGGACTGACGCCGGTCAAGATGCGGCTGATGTTCGAGGCGCTCGGCCCGACCTTCGTCAAAGTCGGCCAGATCCTGTCGATGCGCTCCGAGATCCTGCCGCAGTCGTTCTGCGACGAACTGTCGAAGCTGCGCGCCGACGCCGACCCGATGCCGTATTCGATCGTGCTCGAAACGCTTGAATCCGAATACCACCGCCCGCTGAACGAGGTGTTCCGTACGATCGACCCGACGCCGCTCGGCTCGGCGTCGCTCGCGCAGGTGCACCGCGCCACGTTGCTCACCGGCGAGGATGTCGCCGTCAAGGTGCAGCGTCCCGGCGTGCGCGTGACGATGGCCGAGGATGTCTCGATCATGCGTTCGCTCGCGCGCGGCGCGACGAAGATCATGCACAACGCGCAGGTCGTCGACTTCCGGGGCGTCGTCGAGGAACTGTGGGACACCTTCGACGAGGAGACGAACTTCCTCAACGAGGCGCGCAACCTGAGCGCCTTCAAACGCTTCTGCGACGACTTCGCGTACATGGACTGCCCGACGCCGTACGTCGACCTGTGCACCGAGCACGTGCTCGTCATGGAATACATCGAGGGCATCCCGATCGCGCACACGCGCGAACTGATCGCCGACGGCTACTCGCTCAAGGAGATCGGCACGAAGCTCGTCGACAACTACGCGTGCCAGATCCTCGACGCCGGCTTCTTCCACGCCGACCCGCATCCGGGCAACATCGAGATCCGCGGCGGCAAGATCGTGCTGCTCGACCTCGGTATGACCGGACGGCTCAACGCGTCGACGCGCGCCGCGCTCAAGCAGATGCTCTTCGCCGTCGCCAAACAGGATTCGGCGCAGCTCGCCGACGCGCTGCTGCGCTTCGCCGGCACCGAGGCCGGCCATGCCGACTATCCGTCGCTGCTCGCCGACCTTGACGGCATCATCGAGGAATTCGGCACCGTCAACCTGCAGGACCTCGACCTCGCGCAGTTCCTCACGTCGCTCACGCAGATGGCGCGCCGCCACGGCATCGAGATCCCCAGCTCGATCACGACGGTCGGCCGCGCGCTCGTGACGCTCGAAGGGCTGCTCGACAAGTTCATCCCCGACGTCAACATGATCGAGATCATCTCCGAGCACATCGAGCATTCGAAGACGAAGACGCAGGCGCTCAAGGACGAGGCGGGCAAGCTCGCGCTCGAAGGCCACGCGGCGCTGCACGGCGCACTCAAATCGATGAGCGAAGCGAACGTCGCGCTCCACATGCTCACGCGCGGCGAACTGCGGACGAACTTCGAGCTCGTCGGCTCCGAGGAGCCGCTGCAGCAGCTGTCGGACATGGTCAACAGGCTCACGATGGCGCTCATCGTCGTCGGCCTGTTCATCGGATCGTCGATCGTCTACTACGCCGGCATGAAGCCGATCATCTTCGGCATCCCGCTCGTCGGCTTCCTCGGATACGTCGTCGCATTCGTATTGTCGTGTTGGATCGTCATCGACATCTATCTCAAGGGACACGAACGGCGGCACAGGAAACACAAGTAGGACGATGCGCGCGGCGGCCGTTCGCTGACAGCGCGCATGGCGCCGCCGCGGCGTGCACTAGGCTCGGAACAAGGAACGAACAAGGAGCAATCATGGCAAAGACGTTGAGGAACATCGTCATCGGCGCGGCGCTCACCGCTGGCGCCGCAGTGTGGACGACGGCGCCGCGCAGCTTCGGCAACCGCAGGAAGAACTATGTGTCGTCGCTGCCGGAGGTCATGTACGCGCACCGCGGTCTGCACGACGCCGGTTCGGGGCTGAGTCAGCAGTACGCGGGGGAGAGCGGCGAATACGTGGCGCTCGCGCGGCGCATGGCGATGCAGGCCGGCTACGGCACGCCGAACGAGGTCGGCCCGATCGCGCCGGAGAACTCGCTCGCGGCCTTCGCAGCGGCCGCCGAGGCCGGCTAC
Source organism: Bifidobacterium choerinum (assembly GCF_002761235.1). NCBI lineage: Bacteria > Bacillati > Actinomycetota > Actinomycetes > Bifidobacteriales > Bifidobacteriaceae > Bifidobacterium > Bifidobacterium choerinum. The sequence continues at coordinate 875,634 of NZ_CP018044.1, forward strand.
GGCATCGAACTCGACGTGCAGCTCACGCTCGACAACAAAGTCGTCGTCGCGCACGACCCCGATCTGCTGCGCGTCGCCGGCGACCCGCGCCGCATAGCCGACCTCACCTACGACGAGCTGATGAGGATCGCGCTGTTCCCGACGGCCGCGCCGGGCGCCGAGACGTCGCCGCTGCTGCCGGGTGCGACCGCCGAGGATCCGGCGATCGTCAGGACGCCGGACGAGGCGCCGAAGGGCTACTACCAGCATGTGCCGCTGCTCGCCGACGTGCTGCGCGTCGTCGACGGACGCGTGCCGATCATCGTCGAATTCAAATTCGAGAACGTGCGCGACTGGGGCAGCCGCGACGACACGCTGATGCAGAAGGCCGCCGATCTGCTCGACGCATACAAGGGCGTCTATGCGGTGGAGTCGTTCAACCCGGCGGCGATGCACTGGTACAAGGAGAACCATCCGAACACGTCACGCGGACAGCTCGCCGAGGATGCGCCGTTCGGCGGCGCCGACCCGGTCGTGTGGGCGGCCGGCAAGCTCGCGTTCAACTGGATGAGCCGTCCCGACTTCATCGCCTACGACCACCGCAACGGCAACAGCAAGGCGCTCGCGTTCGCGCGGCGCATGGGCGCGCAGGCGGTCGCATGGACGGTGCGCAGTGAGCAGGAGCTCAACGCATGCCTGCCGTACTTCGACCGCTTCATCTTCGAAGCCTTCGTGCCGGGCGAGACCCCGGCGAGCGCGCTGCGGCTGTAAGCCGCGTCGCGGTGGTTGGGGGTGTGTGCGCGGCGCACGCCGCGCACACACCATTGATGATTTATCAGATTGCGCCGTAAAACCCCTGCCTTCAGGCATGGGGATATAAGGCGCACAGGATGAGCTTTAGAAATGATTGTGGTATAATTCTAAATATGAGCATCAGCGAGCAGGAGCGGGCGTACAGGTTCCGCTTCTATCCGACACCGGAGCAGGAGGGGCTGCTCCAGCGCACCATCGGCTGCTCGCGGCTCGTGCGCAACAAGGCGCTCGACTATCGCACGAAAGCGTGAACGCAAGAGCATCGGCGGGTCTCCTATCTCGACACGAGCAAGCTGCTCACCGGTTGGAAGAAAGACCCGGAGCTGGCGTTCCTCAAAGAAGTGTCCTCGGTCGCCCTTCAGCAGTCGTTGCGCCACCTCGAGACAGGGTTCGTCAACTTCTACAACAAGAGGGCCGGGTACCCCAAGTTCCATTCCAAGAAGAACGGCGGAAGCGCATCGTTCATGGGCACCGCCTTCCGGTGGGACGGGAAGAGCCTGAGACTGGCGAAGATGAGCGAGCCGCTCCATGTCGTGTGGAGCCGCACCCTGCCACGCAAGGCCCGCCCCAGCTCGGTGACCGTGACCCTCGACCCTGCGGGCCGATGGTTCGTGTCCATCCTCATGCGAGAAACCATCCCATGCCTGCCCGCATGCGACAAGACGGTGGGGATAGACCTCGGCGTCAAGGACTTCGCCATCCTCTCGGATGGCACCAAGATTCCAAACCAGCATTTCGCCGAAAGGAACCAGAAGCGCCTCAAACGGGCGCAGAAGGCCCTTTCCCGCAAACAGCCGGGCAGCCGGAACCGTCGCAAGGCGGCACTCCGTGTGGCCCGCATCAACGCGCAGACAAGAGACCGGCGGCGCGACTTCCTCCACAAGCTCTCGACCAGAATCATCCGCGAAAACCAAACGATCGTTCTGGAAGACCTGAGCGTGCGGGGAATCTCCCGTCGCGTCAGGGCCGTGGAAGCCCCTGACACCGGCCGCTATCTGTGCAACGGGCAGGCCCGCAAGCGCGGCCTCAATCGGTCGATTCTCGACCAAGGTTGGCGCGAACTGCGAGGCATGCTCGAGTACAAGGCCCGATGGTATGGGCGGGATGTGGTCGTCATCGACCGGTTCTACCCGTCCACGCAGCTTTGCTCTGCTTGCGGAGCGAAGACCGGGCCGAGGACGCTCGACGTCAGACGGTGGACGTGCCCCGAGTGCGGGATGCGCCATGACCGTGACGTGAACGCCGCACGCAATATTCTCGCCGCCGGGCTGGCGGTCAGAGCCTGTGGAGACAGCAGGACGCGGAAGACAGCCGAGCAGCTGGCTTCCGTGAGGCTGTCAGGGAAGCAGGAAACCCGTCCCGTGAGGAACGGAATCCTCCGGCTTTAGCCGAGGGGAGGAATGAAGTATCATGCCCGGAATATATCTATGCGAAAACCATGATAATACAGCGGTGATTGAGGTTGATCAGCCTCATGTGGTCAGAAGGATTGTGGTGCAAGGCGTGCCGGTGCCGACTTTGGGTGGGGTGGCGGTAGATGGGCTGCCGCAGCAGTACATCACGGCCGAATCACGGTGCGGCGCCTGATGCGTATGTCTGATGTGCCGCGGTTCATGGTCGGAATCGGCCATGAACCGCCGTTTTCGGCTTGGATGAGGCCGGAGATCGGCGATCGGCTTGCGTCTGCGGAGGACTCGGCGACGCGCCGGAGGCGAAACCGGCGAAACCATGTACAATGGAACCCGCGTCGGGCCGTGCATAGCCCCGGGCTCCATTTTTTGCCGCTGCGAGCGGCCTTTGCGCCGACATGGCGCTTTCGCGGTCCGGCGCATTCTCTTTTCACCTGTTTTCCTGACGCCAGGCTCATTGCCCTGTCCGGTCGCATTGCGCCGCGGCGGCGTGACGGAGCTTCCGGATGGTTCCCGACGGTGTTCCATGCCGTTCGAACGTGCCTCGCCGACGCCATCTGCGTTGAGGGGGAGCATCTTATGCGAAACGGCTAGGTATGAGGTTCGACGAGACGCGCAACGGCGCGGCTTTCGGCAGGACATACTTGGCGTATCCGTGAAAGAGGCCCTCCCTCAACGCGGATACGGTGTTCGGTCCCGGAAATCAGCGCGCTGAGAGGCGCCGAGCCGGAGGGACGCGCTCGGTCAGTGCGCCGGCTGCAGCTCCTGGGCGATCGGCGCCAGATGCAGGTCGATATACTGCGTGTACGGATGCGTGTTCACCTGATCGATGTGGGCACGGTACCAGTCGTAGGACTCGCGCAGCCCCTCGTCCAACGGCGTGACGTCGGGCATGAGCTCCTGCTGGGCGTGCACGTCGAGGCTGTATTCGTAATCGTGGAACGGGAAGAAATTGCGCTGCTCCACATCGTCGACGCTCGCATAGGTCGGCGTCTTGCCGACGGCGGCGTAGCACAGGCCGACCCATTCGCGCACGCTGACGCTGTCCGGGTTGCCGACGTTGAACACATGCTGCGCGGGCTGCTCGTCGATGATTCGCTCGAGGAAACGGCACAGGTCGCGGACATGGAAGAACTGCAGACGCATATCGCCGTCGTGCGGCAGATAGAAGCGGCGGTCCTCGCGCGCGCAGTCGAAGACGAAGGCCTCGCGGTACAGGTTGTTCATCGGCCCGTACAGATACGGCGGACGGATGATGTAGGCGCCGTCCACGCACTGCAGCAGCGCGCGTTCGGCCTCGATCTTGCCGGTGCCATAGTCGCCCCAGAACGTGTTGCGGCCGAGCCGCACGCCTTCGGCGAAGGGCTGCAGATTCGTCTCGGGATAGACGGCGCTCGAACTGATCATGATCGTCGATCCGACGTGCGCATGTTCGAGCGCATGCGCGAGGTCGAGCACGTCGCGCGCGTCGTAGGCGGTCACATCGATGACGGCATCGAAACGCTCGCCGTCGAACTGATGGTCCAGCTCGTGCCGGTCGGCGACGACCGTGCGCACGCCGGCGATCGGCGGGAGCGAACCCCGGTTGAGCACGGTGACGTCGTCCCCCATCTCCACGAAATATCTGGCGATGAAACGGCTCACGAAAATCGTCCCACCCGTGACGAGGATGCTGCGTGCCATACCTCGGCCCCTCCCTCCATGCTGTAGTTGTTCCGTGAGCGCCGCGTCACACCCACACGCGGGACACACGTTGCTACAGTATAGCGGCCGCGGGAAGGCAGAATGGCGGCGTATCCGCCTGCTGAGACGGGTGGCTGCGGCGTCGGTGCGGCGGCCGCATGGATACTCTGTGAGCATAATACGGGGGAGACGTACGGATGGGCGGCGTGGTGCGGCCGCGCGAAGGCGGTCGGGGACTATGCTGGAAGGTATGGAATTGCATGTACTGAATCATCCGCTCGTCGAGCACAAACTCACTGTGCTGCGCGACAAGAACACCCCCTCCTCCACGTTCCGTGAACTCGTCTCTGAACTCGTCTCGCTCGAGGCGTACGAGGCGACGCGCAACCTCGCCGTCGTGGACAAGCCGATCGAGACGCCGGTCGCGCCGATGGTCGGCAAGGCGCTCGCCAAGCCACGCCCGATCATCGTGCCGGTGCTGCGTGCGGGACTCGGCATGCTCGACGGCATGACGCGCATGCTGCCGAGCGCCGAAGTCGGCTTCCTCGGCATGAAGCGCGACGAAGAGCATCCGACGCAGCAGATCACCTACGCGAACCGTCTGCCCGACGACCTGTCGGGGCGTCAGTGCTTCCTCATCGACCCGATGCTCGCGACCGGCGGCACGCTTGTCGCCGCGACGCATTATCTCGCCGAGAAGGGCGCGAAGGACGTGACGGCGATCTGCATCATCGCGGCGCCGGAAGGCATCAAGTTCGTCGAGGACAACATCGATCCGAGCATCGACTTCCGCGTCGTCGTCTGCGGCGTCGATGAAGGTCTCAACGACCGTAGCTACATCGTGCCGGGCCTCGGTGACGCCGGCGACCGCCTCTATGGCGTCGTCGACTGATCGGCCGGCCGGATTCGAATCCGGCCGGTGAGCGCACCGGACACGGCGGACGGCTGAGTGCGGTGCGCCGGAATGCGTGCAGGCGGGCGTTCCCTATGCGGGAGCGCCCGCCTGCTTGTCTACGCGAGGCGACCGCGGCTGCCTGCGGGTGGGTTTGTCGGCGGGCTCGACGGATCGGGACGGAAATCGGCCCTTTTGCGGGTGGGTTCGTCGGGCTGGTCGATGGGTCGGGACGGAGCGTCCGTTTTTATCGGGATGCTCGACGGATCGGGACGGAAATCGGCCCTTTCGCGGGTGGGTTCGTCGGGCTGGTCGACGAACCCACCCGCGAAAGGGCCGGCGCGGCTACTCCAGGCGGCTGCGGCGCCACAGGTGGGCGCCGGTGCGCAGGTCGTCGGCGGTCGTATGCAGGTTCGCGGCCGTGTGCAGCAGCTGCGCGGCCTTCGTGTGCGCGGCGCGGATGTCCTCGGTCGTACCGACGGCGGACCTGTCCGGATCGGCCATCGCCTTCGCATGCGCGTTGAGCCGCTGCGCCTGCATGCGCAGACCGGCGACGACGACTTCGACGAAGGTCGCGGCGCGGTCGAGCGCGACGGCGAAGTTGCCGCGGAACGCGCCGGCGAGGATCGAGTCGGCGGTGCGCGCGATGTCCTCCTCGGTCGGCGCGGCGTCGACGCCGGCGATCGCCGATGCCGACGTGACAATCGGCTCGCCGAGTCGCCACAGCCGTGCGATCGCATCGCGGCGCCTGCGCATCCATGTGCGCAGCAGATACAGCCGCCACAGCACGCCCGGCAGCGAATCGGGCTCCGCATGGCTCCACAGTTCGGCGATGACGTCGACGCCCTCATGGTCGACGAGCGTGAGCACGCGCTCGACGACCTGCGGATCGTCGGTTCTGTGCACATGGCTGAGCAGCGCCCATGCCGTCGCGTGGCTGACCGCACTCAGCTGTTCGGGGTCGACGCCGCCGGCGATGTTCTCGGCGAGCGCCTGGTCGAGCTGGCCGGGCCGTGCGGGACGCGGCGAGCCGGTATGCGTGAAGGCGGAACGGCTCGCGATAATCGAACCGGAGCCGCTGCGATGCACGTTAGTAGACAATCGGGGCCACTTTCTGTATGTCGATGATGCGCAGGCCGTCGTCGGACGGCACGAGGAACATGGCGAGCGCGCTGCCGGTGGGCATGTACGGGGTCTTCGCGATGAGCTTCTTCGTCAGCGACTTGCTGGCGCACATCGGTCGCAGATGGTCGAACATGCCGCCGATGACCGGCCGATGCATGCAGATCGCCGTCGTCTGGCCGCCGTGCACGGTCCGTTCGAGCTGCGCGAGGAACGCCTTCCATGCGCCGTGCTCGTTGCGTGCGAACGCGTCCTCGGTCAGCTCGGGGATGGACTCGACCGGCAGGCCCGTCTGCCACGACAGCATCTGCATCGTCTGCTGGCAGCGCATCCACGGCGACGACATGAGCCGCGCCGGCGCATAGCAGGCGAGTTCGCGGTCGAGCGCGTACGCGGCCGCCGCGCCGAGCGGCGTGATCGGCCGCGCCGCGTCGGTGCCCTTCCACTGCTTGCGCGCCTCGGCCTTCGCGTGACGTACGAGCAGCACGACGCGCGCGGCGTCGGCGTGCTCCTCGAGGCGGTCGACGAACAGCGCAAGGATGTCCTTGTCGGTCGAATGCGTCAGCGTCTTGCGCGCCTCGGGGACGGTCAGCCAGACGACATCGTTGATCTCGCCGACGTCCGCGCGGTGCACGGGGCCGAAGGCGGGCGCCATCTGATGCGCGAGCGGACGGTCGATGACGGTGGCCATCCAGTACAGCACATGTTTGCGCTGTCCGCTGTCCGAACCGTTGCGCTTGTTGCGCGACTTGCGTCCCTCCGCGGAGAGCGGATAGTCGACTTCGCCCAAGTACGGGCCGAGCGCGACGACCTGCCCGGTCTCCTCGCCGATTTCACGCACTGCCGCATGCCGATGCGATTCGTTGTTCTCGAGTTTGCCTTTCGGCCAGCTCCAGTCGTCGTATTTCGGACGGTGCACGAGGCAGACCTCGATCGGGCCGTCCGGCGCGCCGCCGCGACGGCGCCAGAGGACGCCGCCGGCCGCTTCGACCACATGCTTGCATTTGCTACTCATGCGTCCCATTGTAGGAGGGGCGCGCGGTTTCACGGCCTGCGTGACATGGCGTCCGCGGTGGCGGATGCGTGCGGATACGGCGGGGGCCGGCGCACGCTGCGTGCGTGCGCCGGCCCCGTTCAAGGTCGCGGCGGTTGCGTCCGCGATCAGTTGTGCGCGCTTGGGCGACGCTGATGCTTGCGGATCAGGTATTCCTGGCTGTCGACGAGCGGACGGCCGTCGGCGTCCTTCGAGTGGCGCACGTAGGTGCCGTCGGGCTGCATGTGCCAGCTTGACGTCGAATCGGCCATCTGCAGATCGATGTACTTGATGAGTTCGTCGATCTGCTCGGGCACGGTGATGCGCACGAGCGCCTCGACGCGGCGGTCGAGGTTGCGGTGCATCAGGTCGGCGGAGCCGATCCACACCTCCGGGCCGGAGATCGGGCCTTCGCCGATCTGCGGCCCGTCGGAGTTCGCGAACGCGTAGATGCGGCTGTGCTCGAGGAAGCGGCCGAGGATCGAACGCACACGGATGTTCTCGCTCAGTCCGGGCACGCCCGGCTTGAGCGAGCAGATGCCGCGTTCGACGATGTCGATCTTCACGCCCGCCTGGCTGGCGCGGTAGAGCGCGTCGATCGTCTTCTCGTCGACGATCGAGTTCACCTTGATCTTGATCCACGCCTCCTTGCCTGCGCGTGCAGCGTCCTCCTCGCGGCGGATGCGCTGGATGAGGCCGGAGCGTACGGTGCGCGGCGCGACGAGCAGACGGTGGAAGCTTGACTTCGGCGCGTAGCCGCTCAGCTGGTTGAACAGACGCGTCATGTCCTGGCCGACGACCGGGTCGCAGGTGAGCAGGCCGAGGTCGGTGTACTGGCGCGCCGTCTTCGGGTTGTAGTTGCCGGTGCCCACATGGCAGTAGCGCTTGAGGCCGTCCGCCTCCTGACGCACGACGAGCGACAGCTTGCAGTGCGTCTTCAATCCGACGATGCCGTAGACGACGTGCACGCCGGCGCGTTCGAGCTTGCGCGCCCATGCGATGTTCGCGTCCTCGTCGAAGCGCGCCTTGAGCTCGACGAGCGCGAGCACCTGCTTGCCGGCATGCGCGGCGTCGATGAGCGCGTCGATGATCGGCGAGTTGCTCGACGTGCGGTACAGCGTCTGCTTGATCGCGAGGACCTTCGGATCGGCGGCGGCCTGCGCGAGGAAGGCCTGCACCGACGTCGAGAACGAATCGTACGGGTGGTGCAGCAGGATGTCGCCTTCGCGGATCGCGGCGAAGATGTCCTGCGCGCGGCTCGATTCGACCTGCGCGATCTGGCGGTTCGTCGTCGGCACGAAGGGGCGGAACTTCAGGTCCGGACGGTCGATGCCGCCGAGCTCGAAGAGCACCGTCGCGTCGAGCGGCGCGGGCAGGCGGTACACCTCCTCCGGCGTGACGCCCATCTGGTCGGCGAGCAGCTGCGAGAGGAACGGGGAGGTCTCGTCGGAGATCTCGAGGCGGATCGGCGGTCCGAAACGACGGCGCAGCAGTTCCTTCTCGATCGCGTTGAGCAGGTTCTCGGCGTCGTCCTCCTCGACTTCGATGTCCTCGTTGCGCGTCACGCGGAACGAACGCGCCTCCTTGATGATCATGCCCGGGAACAGCGTCTCGAGATGCGCGATGATCAGGTTCTCCATCGTGATGAAGCCGTAGCGCACCTCATCGGAATCGTCCTCGGTCATGTCGTCGACCGGGACGAGCCGGTTGATGTTGTCCGGAATCTTGACGCGCGCGAAGTGCGACTTGCCGGAGGCCGGGTTCTCGACGATGATCGCCAGATTGAGCGAGTTGCCGGAGATGTACGGGAACGGGTGCGCCGGGTCGACGGCGAGCGGCGTGAGCACCGGGAAGACCTGCTGGCGGAAGTAGCGCGACAGGCGCTCCTGCTCGCTGATCGTGAGCTTGTCCCAGCCCAGCAGCTTGATGTTCTCCTTCGCCAGGTCAGGCAGGATGTGGTCCACGACGTAGTGGGCGTGCTCGTCCTGCAGCTTGTGCGCCTGCTCGGAGATCGCGCGCATCTGCTGGCGCGGGCTCAGTCCGGAGGGGCTCGTCACGGCGATGCCGGTGTCGATGCGGCGCTTGAGGCCGGCGACGCGGACCATGAAGAACTCGTCGAGGTTGTTCGCGAAAATCGCCGCGAAGGTCGCGCGCTCGATGATCGGGATGTCCTCGTCCTGGGCGAGCTCGAGCACGCGCTTGTTGAACTTGAGCCAGCTGAGCTCGCGGTCGAAGAAGCGGTCCGGCGGCAACGGTTGCTCGCCGCTGAGCGTCTCGCGTTTGTCGGTCTTGTCCGTCTCTGCGATATGTTCGGCGATCTGGCTGCGCAGAATCGCCTTCGAAGGTGCGTCAAAAATCTGTGCCATGCTCACTACTCTAGGGGGTGATGGCCGAGAAATCACTGGGAACGGCGAAAAATTCCGTTATTTGTCGCACAAACTTTACCTGGGACGCGGCTTGGAGGGGCGATGGGGAGGGCGGCGGCGTGAATGGCCGGGTCGTCGCCGGATGTGCGCGGTGCACGACGTGGGGCATCGGCGTCCGACGGCGACACGGTCACGACACGCCGAGAGCGGTGTTCGAATGAACATACGGTCGTCCGTAACGGACAATATGGCTCGTTTTCATGTTGCGTCCGGGGGTGCGGCGCACAAAATGGAAAAAATGCGAACATCGCCCGATCGGCGGCCGCGTCGACTTGCGAAGACCGATGAATCGAGCATAATGTTCAAGTACAAGAACAACTGAATAGCAGACCCACAAAAAGTATATGATCAGCAAGATTATTACGTTGGGCGGGTATTGGAAAGACTTACCGTTGCAACGATGAGGTTGTGCAGAGATTCTGCGCAGTTGGACTTGTAAGGGACCCACTTCGGTGGGTCCCTTTTTCATGTTCCGGCGGCGGTGCGCGGGCATATAGGCCAAAAAGTTATTGCTTTAGCTTCTAGTCGGTGCCGTTTGGGTGGCGGGCGGGGCTATGGAATTCGTTCCGGTCGATGCCGCCGCCCATGCCCGGGACGTCGTTTTCGATGGCCGCGGCCGTGCCGCACCTATGCCGCTGCTCGACACGCCGTGGCGACGCAGACGACGGGAAAAGTGAGCGTTTTGTGCTGCTGCGCAGCGTGTGCGCGGATGGCTCCGGCCCTACTGCCGGGCCGGTGTTCACAGTGAGAGAACCAGACCGTTCACGGTCGGAGAAATGTGGATAACGGTACCGTCCGTACACATACCCCCCGTTGAGATTGTGCCGGGCGCGGCGCGCGTCGTTCAATCGAGCCATGAACACATTGGCGATGATGCCTGCGTATGCAGATGGACGAGGGACGGTGGGCCGGCCGGTGGCCGCGTTCGGCATGTCCCGCAGCACGAACGAGCCGCAGCGGTACTACACGCCGCCGCGGGGAGACGCCGGCGCGCGGCCGTACCGGCCGCGTCCGCAGGAGACGATGCGCCGCACCGACGCGCGCCGCGAGCCGGTCGAACTGTCCGGCGGCAACGTCATCACCGTGTCGTCGGCGAGCGGCGGCGTCGGCACGTCGACGATCGCCGCGCTGCTCGCGCGTGCGCTCGCCGACCACCATGCGCCGGCGGCGCTCGTCGACGCCGACGTGCGCATGTGCGGCGGTGGACTCGACGTCTTGCTCGGCATCGAACACGAACACGGCTCGCGGTGGCACGACGTGCATGCGCCGCTCGGACAGCTGAGCGGCACCGCGCTGTACCGGCAGCTGCCGAAATGGGACAAGGTGAGGGTGCTCGCCTACAACCCATGGAACGGCGAGGCGCCGAAGCCGTGGGAGGTCGACGCCGCCGTCCACGCGCTCGCCGCATGCGACGAGGTCGTCGTCGTGGACGCCGGCCCCGGCGAGACGATCGCCGAATCGCCGACGCTTATCGAGGCGTCGCATGTCGTCGTCGTCGAGCTGTCGGTGCTTGGTCTGGCGCGCGGGCGCGCCCATCTCGACTGGCTGGAGCGGCAAAGCCAGGAGAGCGTCGACCGCCGCACGATGCCGCCGGGGCCGGGGCAGCCGTCACGGCCGGTCGCGGAGCATCCGGGCGACGTCGTCGCCGTCGTCGTCGTGGAACCGCACGGGCCGGCGCGGCTGCGCGGCGTCGTCGACGTCGCCGAGGCGCGCTCCTATCTCGACCGGGACGTCATCGGCACGATTCACAACGACGCCAAACTGTGCGGGGACATCCTCGAAGGGCTCGGCGTACGCGCGGTGCCGAAACGCAACGCGCTCGTCATCGACAGGCTCGTGCGGCAGGTGGAGCACGCCTGCGAACTCCGCGGGACGCTGCGGTAGGAGGTCGCCATGAACACCGCTTCGTGCACGACGCTCGAACTGGGGCCGCTCGCCGCGCTCGGCGGCGACGCGCGCGTCACCGACATCGTCGTCACCTGCGACGGCACCGTCTGGTTCGACGGCGGCCACGGCATGCAGCTCGCGCATACGACGATTCCGCTCGACGATCCGGCGGTGCTGCGCGAGCTGGCCGTGCGATTGTGCGCGCAGCTGGGCGTACGGCTCGACGAGACGCAGCCGATCGCCGACGCGTCCGCCGACGACGGCACGCGTGTGCACGCCGTCATCGCGCCGATCGTGCCGCACGGCGCATCGATCTCCATCTGTTTCCCCGACCGTGCGCGCGCCGATCTGGAATCGCTCGCCGCGGTCGGCATGTTCCCGGCCCAATGGACGCCGATGCTGCGCATGCTCGTGCGCGCCAGGGCGAACATCCTCATCTCGGGCGCGACCGGCACCGGCAAGACGACGTTGCTCAAGGCGCTGCTCGCAAGCTGCGCGCCGAACGAGCGGATCGTGACGGTGGAGGAGGTGCGCGAACTCGCCGCCGTGCCGCATCCGCACGTCGTCTCGCTCGTCGCGCGCGACGCGAACGTCGAAGGCGCCGGGCAGGTCGGATTGCCCGAACTCGTCAAGGCGACGTTGCGCATGCGGCCCGACCGGATCGTCGTAGGCGAAGTGCGCGGCGAGGAGGTCGTCGATCTGCTCCGGGCGCTCAATTCCGGGCATCGCGGGTCGCTGAGCACAATCCATGCCGACGGCGTGGACCGTGTGCCGTCGCGTCTCGTCTCGCTCGGCATGCTCGCCGGCGTGGCGCCGGACGCGCTCGAACGGCTCGCCGACGGCGCCTTCGACGTGCTCATCCATCTTGAACGGCTCGGCGGCCGCCGTCATATCGCGCAGATCGGCATGCTCGACTGCCGCGACGGCAGGCTGCACGGTCGCCGCGTCGTCGCGAAGGACGGTTCCGGCGCGACGGTGACCGGCCCGGCCTGGCCCGATTTCCTCAGGAGGTGGTGCGATGACGTGGCCGATACTGGCGGCGCTGGGCGTGTTCCTCGCCGTGTGGCTTCACGAGGATGCTGAGGCGCGCCTCGGCGCCCTTGCGTCGCATGATCGTCGTCGCGGCGCGGCGGCCGATCGCGGCGCGCGCGGCAAGCCGTGGCCTGTCGGGCATATGCGCATGGTGCACGACGCCGGCCATCGCGTCGGTGTCGGTGCCGAACTCGCCGCGCTCGCCGCGCAGCTGCGTGCGGGACGGGACGTGCATACGGCCTTCGACCGTTGCTTCGGAGCGCCGGCGCGTGGTGCAGACGGTTCGACGAATCCGCCGCGCTCCGGGCAGGGTGTGACGGCCGCCGGCGCGGTGATCGACTGCAACGGCGACATCGACGTCGATCTGCTCGCCGAGGCATTGCATGCGCGCGCGCTGCCGGGGGAGACGGACACGGAGATCCGGCACGCCTCCTGTGGCCTGCGCGCCGCCTGCAGGCTCGGCCTGCGGCTGGGCTGTCCGACGGCGCGCTGCGTCGAGGCGGTGCGTGCGGCGCATGCACGCATCCATATGCGCGAGGAGCTGCGGCGCAACGCCTTCGCCGTGCCGCAATCGACGGTGAAGATGCTGCTCGGGCTGCCGGTCGTCACCGTCGCCCTCGGCGAGGTGCTCGGCGCCGACCCGATCGGCGTGCTCTTCGGCTCCTGGCAGGGGCTGTGCTGTCTGGGGCTCGGCGTCGTCTGCTACGCCTTCGGCGCCGTGTGGATGCATCGGCTCATGCAGGCTCATGCGACGGACGGGGGTGGGCGATGACTGACGGGAGCAGGGAATGGATGACGCGATCGGATGGGTCTGGTGTGCGGCCGTCTGCGCCGGATGCGCGGTGGCCGCGGCGCTCGCCGAAGCGGACGTCGGCGGCCGTCTGCGCGCATTGCCCGGCCGTATGCGCGAGGATTGGGTGCCGAGTGCGCCGCTCGTGCTGCAGCTGTTGGACGCCGCTCTGGCGAGCGGCGTATCGATTCCGCGTGCGCTGCGCGCGGTCGGCGTGTGCTGCGCTGGCCCGTGCGCCGAAGCGTTCGCCGCCGTATGCGACGAGCTGGCGGCCGGCGCGTCCTGGGACGACGCATGGAACTGCGCCGCCGATGATCCGCGGCTCGCCGGCATCGCCGCGACGGTGTGCGCGACGTTGCGCGAACCGTGGAACGACGGCGTCGCCGCCGGTGCGCAGATCGGCGCGACGATGGAGCAGCTCGAGACGACGGAGCGCATGGAGATCGAGCGGGCCTCCTCGCGGCTCTCGGTGCGGCTGCTGCTGCCGATGGGGCTGTGCTTCCTGCCGGCGTTCCTGTGCATCGCCGTCATCCCGACGATCATCTCCTTTGCGCGATGAGCGACGATATGCGGCCGACGTGTTTCATGATGTTTCACATGAAACGCGGTGTTTCATCTGAAACGCGTGGCGGCGTGGCGGTCATCCGTCGGCACAATCCGGCGCATGGGGCATCCGGTCGGCGCATCGGTCGACGTGACATGGCGGCCGACGCCGCCTATGTCAATCGACAACGCAATCGATATGACAACGCAGAATGGCAAACACATACAAACACATATAAACACATACAACAAAGGAGTTGGCAATGCAGAACATGATCTCTCTCGACGACGGCGTCGGCATCGACACGATGGACGCCGGCCGGCCGTTGCATGATCTGGGCAGGCGCATGACGCGCGCCGCCGTCATGCTCGATTCGAGGATGCGCACGTTGACGGCGCAGCCGGAGGAGGGCGCCGCGACCGCCGAATACGCGGTCGTGCTCGTCGCCGCCACCGGCTTCGCCGCCGTGCTCGTCGCGCTGCTCAAGTCGGACGCGATCAAGACGCTGCTGACGAACATCGTCAAGAAGGCGCTGAGCGTCTGAGCGGTGCGGCATGCGACGGCTGTGGAGGCGACTGCGCGCATGGACGCGCGACGACGACGGGGCGGCGACCGCGGAGTTCGCCGTCGTACTCCCCGTCGTCGTCGTCGCGGCCGCGCTGCTGCTGTATCTCGCACGCGCGAGCGTCATGCAGATCTCGTGCCAGGACGCGGCGGCCGACGTCGCGCGCGCCGCGCTCATCAGCGGCGACGGCGTGGTCGCGCCTGCCGGCGTGCAGGTGACGGTCGCCGAGAGTGGCGGCCACATCACCGTCACGACGACCTGCCATGTGCTCGCCGATCCGCTCGGCGTGCTGCCGACGACGGTGCACGGCCGCGCCGTCGTCGTGAAACAGGAATGAATCGGTGATGAGCCTAAATGAATGAATCGGAGCGGCGATCCGGCGCGACTGGGCGGAAGGTCGCGCTCGGCGCGATGGTCGATGAAGGAGGATGTCGATGACGGGAACGATGAAGAGGGTGTGGCGCTGTGTCCGGATGCGCGTCGCCGGCATCGCCGCGCGATTGCGTCGGCGCGGCGTGCGTCCGCATGGCGCAGACGGCGAGGACGAGGGGTCGGCGACGGTCGTCGGCGTCGCGCTCGTCGTCGCCGCGGCCGTGCTCGTCGGCGCATTGGCCGCCACCGGCAACATCGTGCTGCGGCAGTCGCAGGCGCGCACGGCGGCGGACGTGGCCGCGCTCGGCGCCGCGTCGGCGCTGTGGCGGGGCGACGGCACGCCGTGCGCGGTGGCGGCATGGCTGAGCGATGCGAACGCCGGAAATCTGGAACGCTGCGACGTCGATGGCGACGACATCAGCGTCAGCGTGCATGTACCGACCGACGTGCCCTTCGTCGACTATGTGACGGCGAGCGCGAGGGCGGGGCCACGCCCGTGCGGTGGCTGACGTCCCTATGATGAACGGACGGCGGTCGTGCCCGGCGCAGCCGCAACACGCGGCGCACGGGCGCGGGCATGCGTCGCGCGCCGGATGCGGCCGCCGTCTCGGGTGAGCAGGCTGTACCTTAGAAGCAGTGAACAGCGAGGCAATCGCGATGGAGAAACGGGAAGCAACATGGCATTAGCGCTTTATCGCCGGTATCGGCCGGACACGTTCGAAGGCGTCATCGGGCAGGACCAGGTGACGGTGCCGCTCATGCGCGCGCTCGACGAGCACAAGCTCACGCACGCGTACCTGTTCTCGGGGCCGCGCGGATGCGGCAAGACGAGCTCGGCGCGCATCCTCGCCCGCTGCGTGAACTGCGTCAAGGGACCGACCTCGCATCCCTGCGGCGAATGCGACAGCTGTCGCGACCTCGCGACCGGCGGCCCCGGATCGATCGACGTCGTGGAGATCGACGCCGCGAGCCACAACGGCGTCGACGATGCGCGCGAACTGCGCGAACGCGCCGGTTTCGCACCCGCGCGCGATCGCTACAAGATCTTCATCCTCGACGAGGCGCATATGGTGACGCCGCAGGGCTTCAACGCGCTGCTCAAGATCGTCGAGGAGCCGCCGGAGCATGTCATGTTCATCTTCGCGACGACCGAACCGGAGAAGGTCATCGGCACGATCCGCTCGCGCACCCACCACTATCCGTTCCGCCTGGTGCCGCCGGAGACGATGGGGCCGTACCTCGAGCAGATCTGTGAGCAGGAGCACGTCGAGACCGAACCCGGCGTGCTGCGGCTCGCGATGCGCGCCGGCGGCGGCTCGGTGCGCGATACATTGTCCGTGCTCGACCAGCTGATGGTCGGCGCCGTCGACGGCGACATCACCTATGATTCCGCCGTCGCATTGCTCGGCTTCACGCCCGACGTGCTTATCGGCGCCGCGATCGACGCCGTCATCGACCACGACGGCGCGAAGCTGTACGACGTCATCCAGAAGGTCATCGTCGGCGGCTACGACGCGCGCCGCTTCGTCGAGGACCTGCTCGCGCGCATCCGCGACCTGCTCGTGCTCACGCTCGGCGGCGACCATGCCGAACGCGTGCTTAGCGACGACGCGGCCGTCGAGGACCTCGACGACCTGCATCGGCAGGCGAAGGCGCTCGGCCTGGCGACGTTGACGGCGATGGCCGAGGAAACCGACGAGGCGCTGACGCATATGGCGGGGGCGACGTCGCCGCGCATGCGCCTCGAACTGCTCGCCGCGCGTCTGCTCGCCGGCCGGGAGACCGGATACGCGGCGCTCGGCGACCGTGAACCCGGTGCCTCCGCGCAGCCAGATCCGACGAAGCCGGCGGCCGTCGGCGGATTCATCGGCTCCGACGCGAACGCCGCCGCGGGTCACGGGCAGCCGTCCGCATCCCATATGCAGCCGGCGTCGCAGATGAACGCGACCGTCGCGCCGCAGAATGCGCCGACGGGCGCCCAGCCGTCCGTGCAGGCGGTGCAGGCGGCGCAACCCGCGCAGCCTGCCGTGCAGGGCGCGCCGCAGTCGCGCGAGCAGGCGCATCAATCGAAAGAACAGCATGCGATGGACGCCGCGGCGGCGGCGATGCACGCGGCCTCCCAGGCGCAGCGGCTCGCCGAAGCCGGCGCGCAGCCGCAGCCGGCGCCGCTGAACGGCACTCCGGACGAACTGTGGGACGCTCTGGTGGCGTCGCTGCCGGACGATGTGCGCGCCTACGTGGACCGCACGAAGGTGCCGCGCATCAAGTTCGCCCCCGACCGGCGCACCGGCGGCCGCAAGCTGATGATCAAGTTCGGCACGCCGATGGACAAATACGCGTTCGCGCTCGCAGTGAGCAAGGAAAGCGTCGACGGCAGCACCGAGGTCACCGACATCCTGCGCGCCGAGGTGCACCGCGTCTTCGGCCCCGACGTGCGGCTCGCGCCGACGCCGACGATGGAGGACGGGCAGACGGCGCCGCCGTTCAAGCATCTGCCGCCCGACCAGCAGCAGCGCATCAAGGCGCAGCTGGCGAAGGAGAACCTGCAGGCGACGCTCAGGACGCAGCTCGGCCGCGCCTCGGGCGAGCAGCCCGCGGCGGCTCCGTCCTCCGGCGACGACGCGCAGGCCGCCGACGACGCCGTCCACCGAGGCGGCTCCGCGCAGCCTCACGCCGCCGACTACGATCCGTGGGCGAATCCCAAGCCGGCGACCGAGCCGTTCTCGGCGCCTTCGGACATGTCGGCCGCATCGCGGACGTCGCAGTCGCAGACCGCGCCATCGACTCAGACGCCGGCGAACCGAGCCGCCGCCGCGCAGCCGATGATGCCGAACGCGTCGCAGACGCCGCCGGCGCAGGGCGCCGTCGCGCATCCGCCGCTGACGATGCCGTCGCCGAACGGAGCGGCCGCGTCGATGACCGAAGCCGGCATCGACCCGTGGGCCTACCGCGACGACGAACCGGCGCACATCGACTTCAACCGCGTCTCGTCGATCGAGCAGCAGGCCGCCCAGGACCGTCGCAATCAGCCGGCCGCGCCGGCCGACCCGTGGAGCCATCTCAACGATGCGCCGCAGGCGGCCGCCGAAACGGCGCCAGGCATGCAGCCCATGCAGCAGCAGCCCGCGCAGCCGCAGGTCGATCCGGAGGAGGACGAATACTCGATCAACGACGAATCGTTGGCCTCGTCGCAGACGATGAGCATCGATGAGGTCAAGGAATTATTCGATGTGAAGTCTGTTGAAGAATTCGCGGCGGACGATCCGAAGAACCCGCGCAACCAGCAGGCGCACTGAACGGACCGCCGGGGAAGGACAGCATGGCATTGGCATACGACGGCGCTATCCAGCGCCTCATCGACGCGTTCGCGAGCCTGCCCGGCATCGGGCCGAAGGGCGCGCAGCGCATCGCGTTCTACGTGCTCGGCGCACCGGACGAGGAGGCGCAGCGGCTCGTCGAATCGATCACCGAGGTCAAGCAGAAGGTGCGCTTCTGCGACGTGTGCGGCAACGTCTGCGAGACGAGCCCGTGCGCGATCTGCGCCGATCCGAGGCGCGACCGCAGCACGATCTGCGTCGTCGAGGAGCCGAAGGACGTCATGAGCATCGAGCGCACGCGCGAATACCGCGGCCTCTACCATGTGCTCGGCGGTGCGATCAACCCGATGGCCAACGTCGGCCCGAACGACCTCAACATCGCGCAGCTGCTCAACAGGCTGCAGACCGACGAGGTCAAGGAGATCATCGTCGCACTCAACCCGAACATCGAGGGCGAGGCGACGACGACGTACCTGAGCCGCCTGCTCACGCCGCTCGATGTGAAGGTGACGCGGCTGGCGAGCGGACTGCCCGTTGGCGGCGACCTCGAATACGCCGACGAGATCACATTGTCGCGCGCGCTCGAAGGGCGACGCGAGGTCTGAGCGCATCCCTCGGATGACCTCGGCCGACGCCGACGCGCCTGCGTCGCGCCGCAGGCGCCAACCCGGGCGTTTCGTATTCTGGGAAGGCGCCTCGGCGCGGCGCGGGCGCGCCCATATAATAATCGAGCTTCCTGCGTACACTGAGCACAGTCGCGGGTCCCATTAGCGTACACACAGACAAACGACAGAGAAGATTGGATAGTTGTGGCTCTTATCGTGCAGAAATACGGTGGTTCGTCCGTCGCCGACGCCGACTCGATCAAACGTGTGGCGCGACGCATCATCGAAACGAAGAAGGCCGGCAACGATGTGGCCGTTGTCGTCTCCGCCATGGGCGACACGACCGATGATCTCATCGACCAGGCGCTGAGCATCGACTCCGATCCGCCGGCCCGCGAAATGGACATGCTGATGACCGCCGGCGAGCGCATCTCGATGAGCCTGCTCGCGATGGCGATCCATGCGGCCGGCTCCCACGCCTATTCGTTCACCGGCTCGCAGGCCGGATTCATGACCGACGCCCAGTTCGGCGCCGCGCACATCCGCGCCGTCAAGCCGGACCGCGTGCGCCGCGCGCTCGACCTCGGCAGCGTCGCGATCGTCGCCGGCTTCCAGGGACGCAACGAACGCGGCGACGCGACGACGCTCGGCCGCGGCGGCTCCGACACGTCGGCCGTGGCGCTCGCCGTGGCGCTCGACGCCGACATCTGCGAGATCTACACCGACGTCGACGGCATCTTCACCGCCGACCCGCGCATCGTGCCGACCGCGCGCCGCATCCCGTCGATCGGCTACGACGAGATCCTCGAGATGTCCTCATGCGGCTCGAAGGTGCTCGCACTGCGCTGCGTCGAATACGCGCAGCGTTTCAAGATGCCGCTGCATGTGCGCAGCTCGTTCTCCCACCGCCCGGGCACGCTCGTCGTCCCCGACGGCGTCGACCCGAACACGCTGCCGAACATCTGAGTCGGCGCGACGCAATCTGACCAATCCAACCACTTCCAACCACGCATAACCCACGGAGAGCAAAAGAACCATGAATGAGCACGAAGACAAGTCGATGGGCGATCTGTTTCCCGACCTTGGCCAGGAGACGCCGATCATCTCCGGCGTCGCACACGACAGCAGCGAATCGCTGGCGACCGTCCGCGGCGTCGCCGACGAACCGGGCATGGCGGCCCGCGTGTTCGAACGCCTCGCCGAAATCGGCGTGAACGTCGACATGATCGTGCAGGCCGGCGCGTCGACCGGCACCGCCGACATCTCATTCACCGTGCCGGGCAAGGATGCGCAGCGCGTGCGTGAGGTGCTCATTCAGGAGCAGGACAACCTCGGCTATAACTCCTTCGACCTCAACCCGAACGTGGGCAAGGTCGCCGTCGTCGGCGTCGGCATGAAGACGCATTCCGGCCTCGCCGCGCGCTTCTTCAAGGCGCTCAGCGAGAAGGGCATCAACGTGCTGATGATCTCGACCTCCGAGATCCGCATCGCCGCGCTCGTTCCGCTCGACCAGCTCAACGAGGCCGTCAAGGCGCTGCACACGGCGTACGGACTGGACGCGCAGAAGGTGGAGGCCGTCGTCTACGGCGGCACCGGCCGCTGACGGCGTCGACGGTTGTAAGAGGCAAACCCAACGGCAGAACTGAACTAAGGAGCCGGCAAATGGTACAAATCAACGAACGTGGCGTCAACGTGGCCGTTCTCGGCGCGACCGGACAGGTCGGCATGGTCATGCGCCGTGTGCTCGACGAACGCGACTTCCCGGTCAAGGACCTGCGTTTCCTCGCGTCCGCGCATTCGGCGGGACAGGTGCTCAACTGGCGTGGCCACGACATCGTCGTCGAGGATGTGGCGACCGCCGATCTGAGCGGCATCGACATCGCGATCTTCTCCGCGGGCGGCGGCACGTCGAAGGTGTGGGCGCCGAAGTTCGCCGAGGCCGGTGCGTACGTCATCGACAACTCGTCGCAGTGGCGCATGCATGACGACGTGCCGCTCGTCGTCGCCGAAGTCAACCCGGACGATCTCGACGAGATCCCGTCCGGCATCGTCGCGAACCCGAACTGCACGACGATGGCGATCATGCCGGTGCTCAAGCCGCTGTCCGACGCCTTCGGCCTCAAGCGCCTCATCGTGAGCTCCTATCAGGCCGTCTCCGGTGCGGGCCGCGCCGGCGTCGAGCAGCTGATGAACGAGGCGAAGGCCGCCGTCGAGCAGGGTGCGGACAAGCTCGTCTTCGGCGGCGACGCCATCGACTTCCCGGAGCCGACGAAGGTCGTGCGCACGATCGCATTCAACGAGGTCCCGTTCATCGGCGACATCGTCGACGACGGCTCCGAGGAGACCGACGAGGAGCAGAAGCTGCGCAACGAAAGCCGTAAGATCCTACATCTGCCCGACCTCAAGGCGTCGTGCACCTGCGTGCGCGTCGGCGTCTTCACGTCGCACGGCATGAGCGTCAACGCCGAATTCGAACAGGACGTCACGCCGGATCAGGCGCGTGAGGTGCTCGAGAAGGCGGACGCCGTCGAACTCGTCGACATCCCGACCGCGCAGCTCGCCGCCGGCAAGACGCCGAGCTTCGTCGGCCGCATCCGTCAGGACCAGGCCGTCGACGGCAACAAGGGCCTCGCGTTCTTCGTGACGAACGACAATCTGCGCAAGGGCGCGGCGCTCAACGCCGTCGAACTCGCCGAGATCGTCGCGAACAAGCATTTCGCCGACCAGCTCTGACAAGCGGCTGGGGAGAGGGGCGCACGTCAGATGACGTGGGCCCCTCTCGTCGTATCTGGGGGCGGTTGCGACCGTCGCCGGTGCCGTCTGCTGCGGGGATGTTCGCGGAGAGGGCCGTCTGCGAGCGTTTCGGGTGCGTTCTGCGTCGGTGATGGTCGCTAAGGAAGGCGTTTGCGATCGTTTCGGGTGCACTTTGCGTCGGAGACGTTCGCGGAGCGGTCCGGTTGCGACCGTTCCGGGTGCATGGCGCGACCGTGCAGTTCACGGCGGTGGCCGTGGACGCGGCCGGCGCCGCCGCCTCGTGCCGTGCGCGAACAGGCGGCGGGCTATGCTGGGAAGCATGTCAAAGGCATCGATCACCGCGCAGCAACAGTTGGACCGCATCGTGGCGCTGGGATATCCGGACGTCGCCGATATGAGCGACGAATCGTTCCGCGCGCTCGCGCAGCCGCTCATCGCCGCACTCGAGGACAGCGACCTAGGCGAGGACATCCTGCTCGTGCCGACGCGCGAGCTCGTCTCGCCGGAATCGCTGATCGCGCGTACGAGCATCAACCGCATGGCCGGATTCACGACGATGCCGCCGCGCGACATCGCGAGCTTCCTGCCGACCGATGGCTTCGAGCCTCCCGAGGGGCCGTTCTATCTCGTCGTCGAGCCGCACACCGGCACCTGCTACGTCAACCGCGAACCCGATGTGGCGCGCAAGCTCATCGAATCGGACGAACGCATCCCGCTCACGCTCGAGGAGGGGCTCGCGATCGCGACGCAGCATCCGGAATGGCTGCTCGAGAAGAACGGCTTCAACCTGCTTGGCTCGCGCAGCGCCGACGGCCGTGTCCCGAGCATCTGGATGAGCCAGAGCGCGCCGCGCCTCGGCGCCGTCTGGCCGAACTCGCGGCACACGTGGCTCGGCAACGCCTACTGCATGGCGCGCCGCGGCGTCAATCTCATCGAGAACCATGCCGTCGCCGAACGCTAGATCGCATCGTTCGTTGCGGCACTGCTGAAGCGCATAGGGGAAAATATTGCCGTTATCGTCGGCAATGAGGAGTGATTTACGGCCTGTCACATACAATGTGAGCTGACAAATAGAGAAAAGATATAGGGGACAATGATGATTTGTCAGCATTGTGGATCGAACAATGATCCGAAATCGAAATTCTGCACGCGCTGCGGGAAGCCGCTGCAGCCGTCGCCGTCCACTCCGTCGGCCGCCGAAGCGCCGTCCGCGCCGGTTCCGCCGGCTCCGTCGCCCTCCGCAGGGACGCCGCCCGCGCCAATGCCGGGCGCGGCGGTGCCTCCGCCGGCGCCATCGGCTTCCTTCGGTACGCAGTCTTCGTCGGTGCCGCCGGCACCGACGGCTTCGGCCGCCGCCGCGCAGACGTCGGCTACCGATCGGACGCGTCGGTGGCTTGTATGGGCCATCGTCGCCGTCGCCATCGTCGTCGTCGCGGTCATCGCGGGATTGTTGACGTACAACGCGGAACTGTGGGGAGGCAAGACGCTGCCGCAGGCGCAGGCCGCGACCTTGACGTCGAAGGACGCCGTCAGCGCGGACACGGTGGCCGCGCAGCTGCGGAGCAAAGGTCTGCACGTCAAGAAGACGAAGGAGTTCTCGGGAGCGAAGAAGGGTGCATTCCTCGGCTACCGCGGCGCGGACGCGGGCGCTCGCGTCAAGGCGGGCAGCACGGTGGAGGTGCGTGAGTCCGCCGGCGCCGGCGTGCCGGACAGGACGGTCGGCAAGAAGGCGAAGGCCGTGACGAAGACCTTCGCGGACATGGGCGTGCCGGTGCACTACAAGAAGGTGCTCGTGTCCGATTCGAGCAAGACGGCCGAAGGCACCGTCGTGAGCACGTCGCCGGAACCGGGACAGGCCGTCAGCGAGCAGCAGCCCGAGATCTACATCGGCGTGGCCGACAAGCAGGGTTCGGGCATCCCGATGGACATCATGGGACGCGACGTGGATGACGTCGCATCCGAACTCGAGTCGAAGGGCTATGACGTCAGTGTGCGCAAGCGTCTGGCGTCCAAACAGTACATCGGCAAGGTGAGCGGATCGCAGCCGGCGCCGGGCAGCGTACTCGAATCGGGACAGAGCGTCACGTTGTTCCAGGGTGTCGACGCGCAGGGCGCCAAGGACACCTTCATCCAATCGGCGGATGACACGGGGGACACGGCTTCGATGGCCGCTGCCGGCGCGAGCACCGACGATGTGGCCTCGGGCCGCTGGTGCACCAAGGGCGGTGATTGCATCACGCTCGGCGACATGGATGGCGAGGAGGACGATCTGCAGGACTTCGGTGTTGTGGACGGCGCGAAGTCCGACGACTATGCGATGGCCGATTCGCCGCTCGTGGTCTGCGATGCGGTCCAGCAGGCGTTCTGCAGCCAAGGCTCAAAAGACTATCTGATCCAGGGCGACACCGGTGCGTTCGAACTCATGCCGCATAAGGCGTTCACCGGCTTCTGGTGCGGCGACACGTTCCTGAGCAGGACCAGCCCGGGAGCCACCCAGTACTGCAAGGCCGGCAAGGTCGCGACCACCGACAACCCATCCGATGTCGGCAAGGACACCGGCGGCAAGTACCGGATGAGCAATTTCTTCGTCGTCGCGCCCGTCGGCGCCGATCTGGACAAGCTCGAGGCCAGCGGCTACTTCGACAAGTCCGCGCTCGACGCGGTGGGCAAACAGCAGAAAGTGGACACGGACCGTCCGTTCCTGCTCTACCGTGACGTGAAGCAGTACGCCGACGACGAGCGCGAGGCCGACTACAGCAGCAAGAGCCTCAATCCGTTCCTGCCGTACAACTCCCTGTGGGGAAAGGCGAATGGCGTCAAGGACGCCTCCGTGGCGATGCGTCCCGCGCCGAGCGACGCCACTGCGTATTATCTGTGCGAGACCTCCGATCTGGATTGGGACGCGCTCGAGGACGCCGATGTGGACGGCGCCGCGCAGCAGTCCGACAAGCAGTCCGACAAGGACAAGAAACAGTCGGACGAGCAATCGGATGATGAGCAGGACAAGCAGGACAAGCAGTCGGCGAAGCCGACGCCCAAGGAGCTGACGCCCCAGCAGATCCGCGCCAGCGTCGACGGCGGCGACATGAGCCCGATCGCCGGCAGGTACTGCCTGAAGGACGGCAGCACATGCCTGACGCTGGACGCGAAGGGCAACGTGACCGAATCCGGCAAGAACGCGATGCCGCTGAGCTCGGACGATCCGAACAGCGCCACCGTGAGCCCGGTCGCCGAAGGCGCGAGGCCCTCGTGGGATATCCCCGCATCCGTGGGCATCGAGTTCCGCGGCCCCGACAGCGACTACCGCTGCGGCTCCGAACGTGGCTATGCCGCCTGCTATGAATCCGGCACCTTCTACTCCGAAGCCGAGATCACGAAGCCGGTGAATTTCGTGTACATCTTCAAGGGGGCGGACAGCGAGCAGGTCAAGTCGATCGCGCAGTCCATGCCCGAGCCGGACTACGTGGCCCCCGATTCCACGAAGCCGTTCATCAAGCTTCTCGGCTACCACATGAACGTCTCGCCGAGCGACGGCAACGTCTTCTATCTGACCGAGTAGTCCGACCATCCGGTCGGGTGGTCGGCCGGATGGTCCGACGAAAGCGCGCCATTGTAGCCTCCGTTTGTAAAGCACCTGTACGGGTTGCCCAGCATGCGGACTGCATGGCGCGCTCTTTTTATTAGCGTGTATAAGTTGATGGATACGCGCGATGCGCGTATGCAATGAAACCCCAAAGATTATGCACTCATACGCAGAAGGAGGAGAGATGGGTCAGGATCATTCGTCCGTGTTTGATCTCGCCGCAGTGGCCGCGGCATCCAACGGAGGGAACAACGACCCGCTGCTGCCTCCGGCACGTTTTATCGGCGCTCCGCAGAAGCCCAGTGCGATGCCGTACACGAAGTACGTCGCGTACGACAAGCAGGTGCCGTTTGACTACCCGGAGCGCACGTGGCCGGGCAAGCGACTTACCCGTGCACCCCGCTGGTGCTCGGTCGACCTGCGCGACGGCAACCAGGCGCTCGTCAACCCGATGGACTCCGACCGCAAGCTGCGGTTCTGGAACATGCTCGTCGAGATGGGCTACAAGGAGATCGAGGTCGGCTTCCCGAGCGCGTCCGAGACCGACTACGACTTCATCCGCATGCTCATCGAACGTGAGCTCATCCCCGACGACGTGACGATCGTCGTGCTCACGCAGGCGCGCGAGCACCTGATCCGCAAGACCTACGAATGCCTCAAGGGCGTCAGGCGTGCGATCGTGCACTTCTACAACTCCGTTTCGGTGCTGCAGCGCGAAGTCGTCTTCCGCAAGGAGAAGGACGCGATCAAGAAGCTCGCGACCGACGCGGCCGCGCTGTGCAAGGAGCTCGAGGCGGACGCCGAGGGCGTCGACCTCTACTACGAGTACTCGCCGGAGTCCTTCACCGGCACCGAGCCCGAGTACGCCGTCGAGGTGTGCAACGCCGTCATCGACGTCATCAAGCCGACCCCCGACCATCCGATGATCATCAACCTGCCGGCGACCGTCGAGATGACGACGCCGAACGTCTTCGCCGACGAGGTGGAGTACGTCTCCAACCATCTGCAGGACCGCGACGCGATCGTGCTGTCGCTGCATCCGCACAACGACGAGGGCATGGGCGTCGCCGCGGCAGAGCTCGGCATGCTCGCCGGCGCCGACCGCATCGAGGGCTGCCTGCTCGGCAACGGCGAGCGCACCGGCAACGTCGACCTCGTCACGCTCGGACTCAACCTGCTCACGCAGGGCATCGACCCGCAGATCGACCTGTCCGACATCCCGCAGATCCGCCGCACCGTCGAATACTGCAACCAGATCAAGATCTCCGAGCGTCACCCCTACGCCGGCAGCTTCGTGTTCACGGCGTTCTCCGGTTCGCATCAGGACGCGATCAAGAAGGGTCTCGAGGCCCGCGAGGTGGCCGCCGACATGGCGGGCGCCGAGTTGGACAACTTCGTGTGGCTCGTGCCGTATCTGCCGATCGACCCGAAGGACATCGGCCGTTCCTACGAGGCGATCATCCGCGTCAACTCGCAGTCCGGCAAGGGCGGCATGGCGTACCTGCTCAAGGCGAACCACAACCTCGACCTGCCGAAGAAGCTGCAGGTCGAGTTCGAGCGCATCGTGCAGCAGCATGCGGACGCGACGAAGAAGGAAGTCAAGGACGAGGACATCTGGCATCTGTTCAAGGACGAGTACCTGCCCGTCGAGGAGGCCGGCACGACCGAGGCCGGCGCCGTCGTCGGTGACCAGCAGGACATGTCGCTCGAGCAGTGGGGCCGTCTCAAGCTGCTCAAGGTGAGCCTGTCCTCCGGCGAGGACGGTTCGGACACGACGCTCAACGCGACCGTGCTCGACCGCGGACTCAACGTCGGTACCGACCCGGAGGAGGTCCGCGAGATCTCCGGCGCCGGCAACGGCCCGATCGACGCGTTCCTCGACGCCGTCAAGGTGCTCGGCGTCGATGCAAGCGTGCTCGACTACGCCGAGCACACGCTGTCGGTCGGCACCGACGCGCGCGCCGCCTCCTACGTGGAGTGCGAGATCGCGCTCGAGGACGGCGAGACGAGCATCGTCTGGGGCGTCGGCATCGATTCGTCGATTGTGACGAGCTCGCTCAAGGCGATCATCTCCGCCGTCAACCGCTCCGCGCGCTGAACGGCGTCGCGGGCGTCGTGATCGTCCGCGATGTACGATGCCAATTACAAGGCGCGGCGCACACCGGATTCGTTCCGGTGGGCGCCGCGCCTTCGTGTTGGTGACGTGCGGGGAACGTATCCCCGCACAACCGCCGTGCCGCTACTGTCCTGCCGGCTGCTGCGGCTCACCCGTCGGCTGCGTGGCCGGTTCGGTCGGCTCGGCCGGCGTGTTCGGCTGCGTCGGCTGTGTCGGCTGCGGCTGCGGCTGCGTCGTCTGCTCCGGCTGTTGCGGCTTGCTCGTCGGCTTGTCGTTCGGCGTCGCCGACGACGATGCGTTCGGCGACGGCGATTCGCTTGCCGATGCCGATTCGCTCGGCGACGCGCTCGGCGTGAGCGTGTTCTGTCCCTGGTTCGTCGCCGGCGCGCGCGATCCGCCCAGACCCCAGTCGCCGTTCGGGCCGCCGATCACGCCGTCGTCGACGGCGGCCGGGAACTGCTCGACCGGCATGTCGGCGACGGCCGTCGACATGAACTCGGCGAACAGATGCGCCGGATAGCCGGTCGACGAGACGCCGTAGCCGGCGAAGGACGGCACGACGAGGTTCTCGCCGTTCTCGCCCGGATTCCAGATCGCCCAGACGTTCATCAGCTGCGGCGTGTAGCCGACGAAGCTCGCCGCCGTCTCGTCGTTCGCGGTGCCGGATTTGCCGGCGACCGGGCGGCCGAGCTGCGAGGAGACGCCGGCGGCGGTGCCGTAGGTCGTCGTGCCGAGCATCGCGTGCTGCGTGAGCGCGCAGTCGTTCTCGTCGAAGACCTTCTTCGGCGCCGGATTCGCCTTGTACATGTCCTTGTCGGCCTTCGTGACGCGGTCGACGATGTGCAGCGTGTTCTTCGTGCCGTTGTTCGCGATCGTCGAGTGGCCCTGTGCAAGGTCCCAGACGGTCAGCGAGTTGATGCCGAGGATGTTGTAGAGCGTGTCCTCCTGGATGTCGCCGGTGATGCCGGCGTCATGCGCGATCTGCGCGTAGCGTTTCGGCGTCAGATGTTCGTTGACGTTCATGAACACGGTGTTCACCGAGTTCGCCGTCGCCTGGTTGAGGTTGATCGTGCCCCAGCTGATGCCGAGCGCGTTCGGCACCTCCGCGAAGGTGCCCGGCGTCGTCTCGAAGCGTTCCGGCGAGTTGCCGTTGAACAGCGTCGAGAAGCTCACGTCGTCCTGCGCTGCGCCGATGAGTCCGAAGGGCTTCATCGTTGATCCCGGTTGGAACGTCGACTGCGTCGCGTTGTTGAGCTGCTGCTTGAGATAGTCCTGCCCCGCGTACATCGCACGCACCGATCCGCTGCTCTGGTCGACGGCGAGGCCGCCCACCTGCAATGTCTCCGGCATGCCTTCGGGCCGTTCGTCGCCGACCTGCTGGATGCGGTCCTGCATCGCCTTGTCGAGCGTCGTGACGACCTTGTAGCCGCCGGTCTCCAATTCGTCCTTCGTGAACGCCTTGTTGCTCGTCAGCTCCGTCTCGACCGTCGACAGGATGTAGCCGGTCGATCCCGCGTAGTCGTTGCTCGGGATGTACTCCTTGACTTCGGGGAACTTCGCGTCGGCGGCCTGCTGGGCGGTCAGGTAGCCGTCTTCCTGCATGATGCCGACGACGCGCTCGAAGCGCTTCTCCGCCTGCTTCGGGTTGACGGCCGGATCCCAGGTGCTCGGTGCCGGGATGATGCCGGCGATCATCGCGGCTTCGGAGGGCGTGAGGTCCTTCGCGTCCTTGCCGAAGTACGCCTGGGCGGCGGCTTGGATGCCGTAGGCGCCGCGGCCCAGATAGATCGTGTTCATGTAGTTGCACAGCACCTCGGACTTGTCCTGCGAGTTCGCGATCTTCATCGCGAGGATCGCCTCGCGGATCTTGCCGGCGTAGGACGTCGTCTCGCCCAGATAATAGCGCT
This sequence comes from Bifidobacterium choerinum, assembly GCF_002761235.1. Taxonomy (NCBI): domain Bacteria; kingdom Bacillati; phylum Actinomycetota; class Actinomycetes; order Bifidobacteriales; family Bifidobacteriaceae; genus Bifidobacterium; species Bifidobacterium choerinum. Next base: position 904,463 of record NZ_CP018044.1, read on the forward strand.
CCGCATACTGCTGCGTGATCGTCGAGCCGCCCTGGCGCGTGCCCTTCGTCAGGTTGTTGTACAGCGCGCGCGCCATGCCGGTGATGTCGATGCCCTTGTTCGTCCAGAACGAACGGTCCTCGGAGGCGACGATCGCGTTGCCGACGTAGTCGGGCAGCGTCGAGCAGTTGACGATCTCGCGGTTCTGCTCGGAGAACGAGCCGATCGGCGTCGTGCCGTCGTTGTAGTAGACGGTCGTCTTCTCGGCGAGCGCGACCTTCTCCGGCTGCGGGATGTCGGTCGTCGCGTACAGGTAGGCGAACAGGCCGATGCCGAGGACGAGGATGCCGCCGATGACGCCGAGCAGGATCTTCCACCACAGTCCCTTGTGTTTCTTCTGCGGGTCCTTCTTGTTCTTCGGCGCGCGATGGTTCCTGCGTGCGCCGGCGCTGCCCGCCGATGTCTTTCTTGCGTCCGCGGCGCCGTGCGACGCCCTGTGCGCGCCGCCCGACGCGCCCGAACGTACGGTACGTGTCTGTGAAGCCATGACGTCCACGGTAATCGGCGTACCTGAAAAACCGCCGACGCTTCGCCGAGGGGCGCATCGGCCGCCGTGACTACGCCGGCGTAGGTTTTCCTGCATACACGGTAACGTTAGTGTCTTGAAGTTCCTTTGGCAGGCCGCCGCGGGCAATGCGCGGTATGCTGAAAGGCGAACAACGCACGCAACTAGAGGAGTCATTTTTCATGAGCATTCGCGTGGCTATCGCCGGTGTGGGCAATTGCGCCTCGTCACTGGTGCAGGGTGTCGAGTACTACAAGGACACCAAGGATGAGGACAAGATCCCTGGACTGATGCACAACAACTTCGGCGGCTACCGCGTGCGCGACATCGAGTTCGTCACCGCGTTCGACGTCGACGCCGACAAGGTCGGCAAGGACCTGTCCGAGGCGATCTTCTCGTCGCAGAACAACACGATCAAGTTCTCCGACGTCCCGAACCTGGGCGTCGAGGTGCTGCGCGGACCGACGCTCGACGGTCTGGGCGAGTACTACCGCGAGATGATCGAGGAGTCGGACAAGGAGCCGGTCGACGTCGCCCAGGTGCTGCGCGACAACAAGGTCGACGTCCTCGTCTCCTACCTGCCGGTCGGCTCCGAAGAGGCCGACAAGGCGTATGCGCAGGCCGCGATGGACGCCGGCTGCGCGTTCGTCAACTGCCTGCCGGTGTTCATCGCCTCCGACCCGGAGTGGGCGCAGAAGTTCCGTGACGCCGGCGTCCCGATCATCGGTGACGACATCAAGAGCCAGGTCGGCGCGACGATCACGCACCGTGTGCTCGCACGTCTGTTCGAGGACCGCGGCGTGCATCTCGACCGCACCTACCAGCTCAACGTCGGCGGCAACATGGACTTCATGAACATGCTGCAGCGTTCGCGCCTCGAGTCGAAGAAGATCTCGAAGACGCGCGCCGTCACGTCGATCGTCCCCCACGAGATGGATCCGTACAACGTCCATATCGGCCCGTCCGACTACGTCGCATGGCTCGACGACCGCAAGTTCGCGTTTGTCCGCCTCGAGGGCACGACCTTCGGCGACGTCCCGCTGAACCTCGAGTACAAGCTCGAGGTGTGGGATTCGCCGAACTCGGCCGGCATCGTCATCGACGCCGTGCGCGCCGCGAAGATCGCGCTCGACCGCGGCCTCGCCGGCCCGGTGCTCGCGCCGTCCTCCTACTTCATGAAGTCCCCGGCCGTCCAGCATGAGGACAACGAGGCCCGCCGCCTCGTCGAGGAGTTCATCGCCGGCAAGGTCGAGGCCAACGAGGCCGAGCTCGACGCCGACGTCGCCAAGGCGAAGGCCGACGGCAAGGACGTCTGGAAGGCCTGAGCCTCCACGACGCCGCCGTCCGGCATGACGAAGGCCGCCCGTGTCCCTCGTGACATGGGCGGCCTTCGTCATACCGGCGCCATGCCGTGTGTTGCGGTGTCGGGGCATGGTGTACACTGATGAATGCCTCCGCGTGGCACTACGTCACCCAATCCCCCCAGGGCAGGAATGCAGCAAGGGTAAGTGGCCTCTGGTGGGTGCGTGGAGGTTTTTCCATACCCGCCGACGTTCTTCCGTACTTGCGTTACAGTCGGTAGCATGACCGAGCACACACACGACACCCCATCCACGCGTCCCGACGACGCCGCGCAGCCGTCCGCCGACGCGACGCACTGGTCCGCGCTCGAGAAGACGGAACGTCCCGCGCCGCAGCCGGTGCCGCAGGACGGCCCGGGGAAGCCGCACGAGGAGGACGTCCTCGCGCGCGACATGCGCTCCAAGCTCGCGCAGCTCGACCCGCTCACATTGCGTCCGCGCACGTCGAGCGTCGTGCTGTGCATCGTCTTCGGCGTCGTCTTCCTCATGATCGCGGCCGCCGTCTACTGGCTCGGGGTGCGCACCGTCGCCGGGCAGACCTTCGAGGACCTCGTGATCGTCAACTACGCGTCGATGATGCCGTCGTGGCTCAGCCTCGGCCATCTGCAGTCGCCGATCATCATCGGCGTCGCGCTCGCCTTCGGCGTCGCGGCCTTCGTCGTCGCCGCGCTGCGCCGCCGCTGGTGGCTCATCGGGCAGCTCGCCGCCTACAGCGCCGTCTGCTTCGCCGCCGCGAAGCTGCTCAAGCCGTATCTGCCGCGGCCGTTCCTCGTCTACATCGAATCGTCGGCGAACAATTCGGCGCCGTCGGGGCACACGATGCTCGCGGCGGCCGCCGGACTCGTGCTGCTGTGCGCGGTGCCGCACGCATGGCGCGCCGTATGCGCCGTGCTGTCGACGATCTGCACGATCGCCGTCGGCGTGTCGGTCGTCTTCGACCAGTGGCACCGGCCGAGCGACGTATTGATGGCGATGTTCGTCGCCGGCGGCCTGATGATGCTCATGTTGGCGTGCACGCGCGCGTCGGGCATGGACCGGCCGGGCGACCGCGTCTCGTCGCCGTCGATCCAGCTCGTCGCGACCGCGTTGATCACGCTCGGGCTGTGCGCGGCCGCCTACGGCGCCTACGTCATCTGGCAGGTGCAGCCGGGACTCGAATCCTCGGCCGGCTGGGCGGCGTCGGGATCGTGCGCGGCGACGACGGCGCTCGTCTTCGGCTGCGCCGCCCTCGTCAACGGCATGGTGCTGATGATGCGCCAGCTGACGGCCGCGCCGCTGACGAAGCTCGGGCTCATCGGCGCGCCGCCGTTGCCGCCCAAGGCGAAATGAGCGCCGCCGAAACGCCCGGCGCGTTGCCGTCGGCGCCGCCCGGGCGTACATGATTGAGCAGCCCGTGAGTAATATGGCGTGCGAATACCGCATGTAAGGAGAAATCATGACTGCAGGCAGCAAGCTCGTGATCGTCGAGTCCCCGGCGAAGGCGAAGAAGATCGGCGGCTACCTCGGGGATGGATACACCGTGCTCGCTTCGGTGGGCCATATCCGCGACCTTGCCCAGCCGAGTCAGGTTCCCGCCGACCAGAAGGCGCGCTTCGGCAAGTTCGGCGTCGATGTGGACGACGGCTTCAAGCCGTACTACGTCGTCGGCGCCGACAAGAAGAAGACGGTCGCCGAATTGCGCGCCGCGCTCAAGGACGCCGACGAGCTCTTCCTCGCGACCGATGAGGACCGCGAAGGCGAGGCGATCGCCTGGCATCTCGTGCAGACGCTCAAGCCGAAGGTGCCGGTCAAGCGTATGGTGTTCCACGAGATCACGCCCGAGGCGATCCGCGCATCGCTCGAACATACGCGCGAGGTCGACGGCCACATGGTCGACGCGCAGGAGACGCGCCGTGTCCTCGACCGCCTCTACGGCTATGAACTGTCGCCGGTGCTGTGGCGCAAGGTCGGCCCGGGACTGTCCGCAGGCCGCGTGCAGTCGGTCGCCACACGTCTGATCGTCGAACGCGAACGCGAACGCATGGCCTTCGTGCGCGCGCCGTACTGGGACGTCGTCGCGCAGCTGCAGGCGCCGGACGCGCTCGGCGCCGACGTCGCCTTCGACGCGCGCCTGACCGCCGTCGACGGCCATCGCGTCGCCGGATCGAAGGACTTCACGTCGCGCGGCGAACTCACCGAGGCCGCGCGCAGGGACGGCGTGCGGCAGCTGGGCCAGGCCGATGCCGACGCGATCGCCGCCGCGCTCGCGTCCGCTCCGTTCCGCGTCGCCGACGTCGAGGAGAAGCCGTACCGCCGCCGTCCACAGCCGCCGTTCACGACGTCGACGATGCAGCAGGCCGCCGGCAACCGTCTCGGCATGTCGTCGAGGCAGACGATGCGCGCCGCGCAGACGCTGTACGAGAACGGCTACATCACCTATATGCGTACCGATTCGGTCACGCTCAGCCAGGAGGCGATCCACGCCGCGCGCGAATCGGTCGCGCGCGAGTTCGGCGAGCGGTATCTGTCCGACGGCCCCAAGCAGTACGCGACGAAGACGGCCGGCGCGCAGGAGGCGCACGAATGCATCCGACCCGCCGGCTCGCACTTCCGCGACCCGGCGCAACTCGCCGGTTCGCTGCCGCCGGACCAGCTCAGGCTGTACACGCTCATCTGGCAGCGCACGCTCGCCTCGCAGATGGCCGACGCAACCGGTTCGACGGCCACGGCGCGCTTCGTCGCCGACGCCGGCGACCGCGGCGAGACGACGTTCCAGGCCTCCGGCACCGTCATCGAGTTCCCCGGCTTCCTGCGCGTGCTCGGCGAGCACCGCAAGGGCGCGAAGGACGACGAGACGTCGCTGCCGCCGATGGCCGCCGGCGACGTGCTGCAGGCGCGCGACGTGAAGGCGGACGGCCATGAGACGCAGCCGCCGGCGCGCTACACCGAGGCGTCGCTCGTCAAGACGCTCGAGGCGAAGGAGATCGGACGACCCTCCACCTATGCGAGCATCATCTCGACGATCATCGACAGGAAATACGTGTACGAGCGCGGCCGCGCGCTCATCCCGTCGTGGCTCGCGTTCGCCGTGACGAAGCTGCTCGAGACGAAGTTCCCCAAGTACGTCGACTATCAGTTCACGGCGGACATGGAGAACGGCCTCGATGAGATCGCGCACGGCAGGGACACCGGCCGTGACTGGCTCACCGCCTTCTACTTCGGCACCGGCAAGGACGCGGCGAAGAACGCCGACGAAGTGCACGAAGGCCTGCAGCAGCAGGTCGCGCAGCTCGGCGAGATCGACGCGCGTGCGATCAACACGATCGAGATCGGCGACGGCATCAACGTGCGCGTCGGCCGCTACGGCCCGTATCTCGAGGACACGAAACACCTCGACGACAAGGGCAACCCGAAGCATGCGTCGATCCCGGATACGCTCGCGCCGGACGAGCTCACCGTCGCCGAGGCGCACCGGCTCATCGACGAGAACGCCGGCGGCCCGCGCGTGCTCGGCACCGACCCGGCGACCGGCGGCACCGTCGAACTGCGCAACGGCCGCTTCGGCCCGTACATCGCACTCGTCGAGCCGGGCTCGGACGCGCGTCCGAAGATGGCGTCGCTGTTCAAGTCGATGACGCCGGAGACGATTACGCTCGCCGACGCGCTCAGGCTGCTGAGCCTGCCACGCCTCGTCGCGTCCTATGATGAGACCGACGAGAAGACCGGCGAGACCGGCACGACGAAGATCCTCGCGAACAACGGCCGCTACGGCCCGTATCTGACGCGCGAACGCGCCGACGGCTCGAGCGAGACGCGTTCGCTCGAGAACGAGGACATGATCTTCACGGTGACCGAACAGCAGGCGCGCGACTTGTTCGCGCAGCCGAAGTACGGCCGCGGCAGGCGTGCCGCGAAGCCGCCGCTGCGCGAGCTCGGCAACGACCCGACGACGAACAAGCCGGTGACGATCAAGGAAGGCTTCTACGGCGCCTACATCACCGACGGCGAGACGAACCGTTCGCTGCCCAAGCAGTACGACCCGAAGACGATTTCTGCCGAGGACGCGTTCCGTCTGCTCGCCGAGAAGCGTGCGGCCGGCCCGGCCAAGCGCCGCGGCCGCAAGACGAAGACGGCGAAGGCCGCGAAACCGGCGAAGACGGTGAGCCCCGCGCAGGCCGCCCGCGAGGAGCGCCGCAGGAAGGTACGCGAATTCGCCGATCTGGGGTGGCCGAACGCGCGCATCGCACGCGAGATCGGTTCGACGCCCGCGACGATCAAGTCGGACCTCGACTATCTGACCGAACACGAAGGCTACGTGCGTCCGGCGGTCGTGCCGAGGACGAAGCGCTGAACGGCAGGACGACGATGACAGGGCAGGGATTGTTCGTCTCCTTCGAGGGCGTCGACGGCGCCGGCAAGACGACGCAGGCCAACCGTCTCGCCGACTATTGGCGCGCGCGGGGCAGGGAGGCGGTCGTCACGCGTGAGCCGGGCGGCACGTCGCTCGGCGTCGAGATCCGCCGGCTGCTGCTGCACGGCGACGAGCCGATCGCGGCGCGCGCCGAGGCGCTGCTGTTCGCCGCCGACCGCGCGCAGCACGTCGCCGAGACGATCCGTCCGGCGCTCGAGCGCGGCGCGATCGTCATCACCGACCGCTATCTCGATTCGTCGCTTGCCTATCAGGCGGGCGGTCGTGAACTGACGTCCGACGAGATCCGCGGACTGAGCATGTGGGCGACCGGCGGCCTGCTGCCGCGGCGCACCTATCTGCTCGACATCGATCCGGCGTGCGCGCACCGGCGGCTCACGCACGCCGAGGACCGCATCGAATCGGCCGGCGACGACTTCCAGCGGCGCACCAGGCGCGCGTTCCTCGACCTCGCCGAGCGCGACCCCGAACGATTCCTCGTGCTCGACGCGTCGGCGCCGGCCGACGACATCGCGCAGACGATTTGCCAAGACAGCGCGAATCTGGTTGGGTGAGACGTCATGAGCGTATGGGACACCCTCGTGGGGCAGGACCGCGTCGTCGAACAGCTGCGCGCGGCCAGCTGCGGCGACCCGAAGATGCTGGCGCAGTCATGGCTGATCTGCGGACCTCCCGGCTCGGGCCGCTCCAACATGGCGCGCGCCTTCGCGGCCGCGTTGGAGAGTCCCGACCACGGCCTGAACGATGAGCCGACGAAGGCCGTGCGCGAGGTGCTCGCCGGCACGCATCCGGATGTGACGACGTTGGCTACCGACAAGGTGACAATCGGCATCGACGAGGTGCGCGACCTCGTGACGACGGCCGAGCAGATGCCGCGCAGCGGCCCGTGGCGCATCATCATCATCGAGGACGTCGACCGCATGCTCGAACGCACGACGAACGTGCTGCTCAAGGAGATCGAGGAGCCCAGCCCGCACACGATCTGGCTGCTGTGCGCGCCGAGCGCGCAGGACGTGCTGCCGACGATCCGCTCGCGCACCCGCATCGTCAACCTCGGCGTGCCCTCCGACGCGCAGGTCGCGCAGTACCTCGAGCAGCGGCACGACGTCGGCCACAACCTCGCGATGCGCGCCGCGCGCCTCGCCGAAGGGCATATCGGCGTCGCGACGCTGTACGCGACCGATTCGCAGGTGCTCGCCGACCGCGACGAACTCGTCGTCGGCGTCCTCGGGCTGCGCCGCACGTCGCAGGCGATACTGCTCGCCGGCTCCCTGCTCGACAGCGCGAAAGCGCAGGCCGCCGCCGACGTGGCGAAGCGCGGCGACAAAGCGCGCGCCGAATTCCTCCGCCTCAACGGCCTGCAGGAGGGAGACCGCGTGCCGCCGTCGCTGCGCCCCGCGTACAACGCGCTGACGAAGGCCGACGACGTCAAACGGCAGACGACGCGCCGCACGCGCGACGTGCTCGACCGCGCGCTCAACTCGGTTGCGAGCATCTACCGCGACGTCGCCGTCCTGCAGAACGACGCCGAGGAATCGGTCGGTCTCGTCAACGTCGAGAACCGCCGCGCGATCGCCGACCTGAGCGCGCGGCTGCGCCGGGAGCGCACGATTCGCTGTCTCGACGAGATCAACGTCGCGCGCCGCCGCCTGTTCGGCAACGGCAACGCGCTGCTCGTCTTCGAGGCGCTGTTCTGCGCGCTCGCCGAGGCCTGAGCGGCCGCGCGGCCGCCGGAGAGTATTCGCGACGCGCGATATATCCGGTCATGCGCCGGCATGCGCGCCGCCGATGCGCGATACTAAAGACATGCTAGTTTCCGCAGATTTCACCACCGTGCCGGACCTCTACGCCAAGAAGGCGCCCGATGACGCCCGCGTGGACGGTGTGCCGTGCATCTCCTTCCCCTTCTACATCGACCATCTCAATCCGGCCGTCAAGTACCTGCACTGGGAGTTCAGCGACCCCGATTCGATTCCGGTGTGCGGATTCGAATGGATCCACTGGACGATGGCGAACCTGCCGGTCGACGCGATCATGTTCGACCCGTCCGACGCGCATGCGCTGCAGATTCCCGCCGATTTCTCACGCAAGGTCAACGCGATGATCCCGGAGGCGGCGCAGGGACGCAATTCGCAGGCTTCGCCGCTCTACGGCCAGGACCAGCAGAACCTGCAGCTCGTCGCGCACTACACCGGTCCGCAGCCGCCGGACCAGGACCATCGCTACGTGCTGCAGCTATGGGGCACGACCGAGCCGATCGCGGGACTCGAGCAGGGCTTCTGGCTCAACGCGATGCTGCACGGCCTCGAACATGCGCAGGTCGTCGACGGCGGCGGCATCACACTCGTCGGCAGTTGCTGACGGCTTCACGATGACGGCCGGCGGAGCGATCCGCCGGCCGTCATCGTGATACCCGCGGCAGGGCCACTGTTCGCGTCCGGCGTATCCATATCCCGGCTGGGCCGGGGCAGCGCGCCGCACGGGCCCCTACAATGACCGCATCGGAACATGTCCGCCGCCACCGAAGGCGCAGGCGGACGAAGCAGACACAACCAACAGGAGACATGGGAACAATATGAGCTGTACAACGCTGCTTGTCGGCAAGGACGCAAGCTACGACGGATCGACGATCATCGCGCGCAACGAGGACAGCTGCAACGGGGAGTTCGACCCGAAGCAGTTCGTCATCGTCAGGCCGGAGGACCAGCCGCGCCACTACAAGTCGGTGCTCTCGCACGTCGAGATCGATCTGCCCGACGACCCGCTGCAGTATTCGAGCGTGCCGAACGCGATCCGCAAGAGCGGCATCTGGGGCGAGGCCGGCGTCAACGAGGCGAACGTCGCGATGAGCGCCACCGAGACGCTGACGACGAACGAACGCGTGCTCGGCGCCGACCCGCTCGTCGAGTTCGCGCCGGCGATCGGCAAGCCGGGCGACGACGACTACGAACCCGAGGTCGCCGGCGGCATCGGCGAGGAGGACTTCGTCACGATCGTGCTGCCGTACATCAAGACGGCGCGCGAGGGCGTCGCGCGCCTCGGCGCGCTGCTCGAGCAGTACGGCACCTACGAGATGAACGGCGTCGCGTTCAGCGACGTCAACGAGATCTGGTGGCTCGAGACGGTCGGCGGCCATCATTGGATCGCGCGCCGTGTGCCCGACGACTGCTATGTGACGATGCCGAACCAGCTGGGCATCGACGAATTCGATCTCGACGACGCGCTCGGCAAGCAATGCGATTACATGTGCTCCGCCGACCTCGACGACTTCATCGAAGGCAACCATTTGAGCCTCGCCGTCGAAGGCGCGTCGCCGTTCTCGCCGCGTGACGCCTTCGGCTCGCATTCCGACTCCGACCACGTCTACAACACGCCGCGTGCATGGTACATGCAGCGCTACTTCAATCCGCTCGACGAGGTCTGGGACGGCCCGGACGCCGACCACAAGCCGGACGCCGACGACATCCCGTGGTGCCGCCAGCCGGACCGCAAGATCACGATGGAGGACGTCAAGTACATCCTGAGCTCGCACTACCAGGAGACGCCCTTCGACCCGTACGGCACGGGCGGCGACGACATGTCGCGCACGCGCTTCCGCCCGATCGGCATCAACCGCACGAACCATCTCGCCGCGATGCAGATCCGTCCATACCGCCCGCAGGTCAACCGCGCCGTGCAGTGGATCGCCTACGGCTCGAACCCCTTCAACGCGATGGTCCCGTTCTTCCCGAACGTCGACGACACGCCCGCCTATCTGCGCGACACGACGGCGCGCGTGACGTCGGAGAACTTCTACTGGGCGAACCGCATCATCGGCGTGCTGTGCGACGCGCAGCACGCGCAGACGATGTCCGCCGTCGAGAACTACCAGCTGAAGGTCGGCGCGCTTGGCCACGCGATGCTGCGCGCGGCCGACGAGCAGGTGAACCGTCTCGGCGGCGACGCCGTGCTCGAGGCGTCCGCCCGCGAACACGAATACGACGACGAATTCGTCGAGGACGAACTCGTCGAGGACGTGCAGCCGATGGAGCCGGACGAGATCATCGAGGCCGTGCGCAACCCCGAGGTGCGCGACGTGCTCGCGACGGCGAACGAGGACCTCGCACGCCAGCTCAAGAAGGAGACCGAGAAGCTGCTCGACACGGCGCTGTACACGTCGAGCCTCGCGATGAAGAACCACTTCGCGATGTCCGACAACTGATCCGTCTGATTCGCCGCGCCCATCGCGCTATGACCCGAAGCCGGCGCGCAGGCCCCCGCCTGCGCGCCGGCTTTCGTCGTTCGCATCGTGATGGGGGATGTCTCGCGGCCATAGCGTGCTGATATGTTGGAACAGGCAGCTCAAACACCGGAAAGGAACGTGTAGTGTCGCTCATCGAGAATTTCACCAAGCCTTACGGACTGGTCGACAAGATCGACGCATTCGGCTATCTCGACTCCCTTAAGAACAACCCCGACGCGCCGCGCAAGCACGGCAAGGTCGTCCTCGTCACCGCGGACACACCGCTCAAGGCGTCGCGCGGCGAAGGCAAGACGACGACGACGATCGCGCTCATCGACGCGCTCAACGCGCGCGGCATCGACGCGGCCGCCGTGCTGCGCCAGCCGAGCATGGGCATCACGGCCGCCGGTTCGAAGGGCGGCGCCTCCGGTGGCGGCAAGGCGTCGCTGACGCATCCCGAACTCATCGACTGGGGTCTGTGCGGCGAGATGGGTGCGATCGAGGCCGCGCAGAACCTGCTCGCGTCGTTCGCCGAGAAGGCCGTCGACGACGGTCTGCTCGACACGGTGATCGTTCCGCGCGTCTCCGAAGTGCCGTCGCGTTCGCTGCGCAGCGTTGTCGTCGACGCCGGCAAGAACGACGTGCACGAGAAGACCGTGCTCACGCCGACCTGCGAGCTGATGCAGATCGTCGTGCTGTCGCGCTCGATGGACGAGATCGCCGAGCGCGTCGCGAAGATGATCGCCGGCACGAAGGACGGCAAGGCCGTGACCTTCGGCGAGTTCATCGACCTGTGGCGCATCACGAACATCCTCGCCGACGCCGTCAAGCCGGCGAAGACCGAGACGAAGAACGGCTCGCCGGTGTACGTGCACGGCGGCCCCTTCGCGAACGTCTCGATCGGCATCCCGTCGCTCGTGTCCGTCGAGATGGCGTGCGCGCTGCACGACGTCGTCATCGTCGAAGCCGGCTACGGCGCCGACGCCGGCGCGCAGAAGTGGCTCGACATCGCCTGCCGCGAATACGGCGCGCAGTGGCCGAGCGCGGCCGTCGTCGTGACGCGCGCCTCCACCTGGCGCGACGACCCGGCGCTGCAGTGGCGTTACCCCTTCCACGTCGAGCGTCTCGAAGGCCTCGGCATCCCGACCTTCCCGCTGATCAACCTGTGGGACGGCGAGGACGACCAGGTGCCAGCGCTGCGTCAGACGGCCGCCGACCTCGGCTTCCGCGCGCCGATCGTCGGCAATCTGTACCGTGACGGCGGCGACGCGCTCGTGCCGCAGCTCGACGCCTTCACCGAAGCCGTGAGTGCCGAGGATGCGCCCGAGACGCCGGCGAGCCACAAGGGCATGCCGCTCGTCGAGAACGTCAAGTGGGTGTGCGAGCACGCCTACGGCGTCCCGTCCGACCGCGTCGTCATGAAGCCCGGCTTCGAGGAGTCGCTCGAGGCCGCGCGGGCGCTCGCCGAGGACGCCGGCGTCGCCTTCGACGATCTCGCGCTCGTCGCCGTGAAGTCGCCGGCGACGATGACCGACAACGACGCCGCGCCGGCCGACGAACGCACGGTGACGCTCAAGAAGGTCGACGTCCACTCCGGCGCCGGCCTCGTCCACGTCAACCTGACGACGTCGCTGACGACGCCGATGCCGAAGATCGTCTAAGGTCATTCGACTCGGCCAGTCGCGCTGAACGCCCCGCGTCATCGGACGCGGGGCGTTCCCATAGGGCGCATGGGTCATCGGCAACGCAAAGGAGGAGGATCCCGGCGTCGAGCTGCCTTCGGCGGGCGGCATCGGGACGCATTGCGCGGCCCTCGGATTCGCGTTCATCGCGGTGGGCATGTGCCTGGCTGTGGTCGTGCAGAAGAACCGCAAACCCGGTGCGCACGCCGTCGTGCGTAGTCGCTGAGTCGGGCGAACGATAAGTCTATTGCACTAGACATAATATGTCTAGTGCAATAGACTTATATGATGACGAAACGCAGAGAGCTTCTGAGGAAAATTCGGCGTGAGGCCCGAAGGCAGGGCCTCTCGTTCGAACGTGACGCGCGCAAAGGCGGCAATCATGAGATATGGAAACTGGACGGGATGACCATCCCGGTACCGAGGCATCATGAGATTGGTGATATCACCGCTATGGGCATCTACAAGGAAGCAGCTGAAAAGCTGGGAAAAGGGTGGTGGCAATGATCTATCAAGTGGATATCGAGCCGGACGGCAAGTACTGGAATATCTCGGTGCCGCAGATCAACCGCGTGACCCAAGCGCGCACTCTGGGCGAGGTGGAATCGATGGCGAAGGATCTCATCTCGATCATGACCGAGGAACGCGATCCGCAAATCGAAGTGCAGATGCATCTGCCAAGCCTCGTGGAGGAGGCGCTGCGGCTGAAGGTGGAAGCGAAGGAGGCGGAGCGGCGCGCGCGCAAATCAATGGCCGGCGCCGTCCATCTACTGCACGATGAGGGAGTGCCGTATCGGGAGATCGGTCAGATTCTGGGCATCAGCCATCAGAGGGCGCAGCAGTTGGCGTCGGCATGACATATGGATAATCGGAGACGCCACCGAATCGATGGGATTCGGCAGCGTCTCTCGTATGCGCTGAGCGTTCGCCGCACGGTGGATGGCGGCGGCGAAGTTCAGATCAGAAGTTGGAGCCGTTCCAACCCCAGTCGGGGGTTGCGGTGTAGCGGATGTAGGTGTGGTCGGCGGGGATCTCGAGCGTGTCCTGCAGCGCATCCATGATCTGCGGCGTGAGCTTCTTCCATGCGCTCGTCGGCACGTTCGAACCGAAGACGTTCACCTCGACGTAGGCGACCGGCGCGGCATCGTCGCCGCCGAAGTACATCGGCACATTGTCCTCGAACATGCACATGAGCCAGCCCTCGGACTTGCCGGGGACGGCGGTGATCGCCTGGCCGAAGATGCGCTTGAGCGTATCGCGCTGCTCCTTCGTCGTCGGGACGGAGACATGGGTGTGAATGACTGGCATAGGGCCTCCTTGATGGGAATCGGCGATCGACTCGGCGGTCGCCGGTCAACGGTGTTCAGTCAGTACCCAGTCTAGGGCAGCTTTGCCGCGTCGTATTCGACTTGCGTCCGATGGCTGAGCGGTTGAATGGAGGTTTGTGGTTGCGGTCAATCGCAAACCTCCGCCGGGAGGGATGCGAATGGCAGTCTGTAATTGGGTTCAACCACCAACCGCCGCCGAAGGGCGTCACTTCCAGCCTTTCGGCGTGTGCCTGATCGACCACATGCCCAGACGGTGCGAGAAGCTCTGCTCCCACTTCGCCTCGAGCTCCTCCTCGGACAGGACGTGGTCGCCGCGGCGTAGGCGGTTCATCGCGTTTGTGTGCGTGTCGTCGAGCAGCCATTTGCGGATGATGAAGTTCCAGATCGCGACGACGACCGTCGAGATCAGCTTGCCGATGTTCGTGCGCAGCAGATACATCGCGTGCTGGCTGATGTAGGCGTCCTTGTTCATGCCGTAGGTGGACAGCCAGATGATGACCATGTTGATGAACAGACCGACGACCGCCGAGAACAGGAAGATCGCCATTTCCATCCACCGTGCCATGTCCGGACGGTGCTTGAAGACGTATTTCATGCTCGCGAAGTAGTTGAAGACGAGCGAAATGAGGAACGAGATCGTCGCCGCGATGACGTTGTGCATATGGAACACGCCGACGAGGAGGTTGAGGATGCCCCAGTCGATCAGGAACGCGATGATGCCGACGACGCCGAATTTCAGGATCTGCTCAATGAGTTTGCGCACACGAACAGTGTACAAGGGGCACGCCCGAAGCAGCCGTGCGGCTGCGGACGCCCGCTCCGCACGGCGTACGCAGCGCGTACTGCCCATGTACTGTCAGCCGTCGTGCGCGCTCGCCCATCATCTGCATCAGTCATGCATATCTCGATAATTTGGGAGAAACTTTGAGTTATGCGTCGTGCACTGCGCAGGCAGACGCCCGGCATGTGCGATGGTGCGCGTTTGGGTGAGCAGATGTGCGATTGGAGAGTCGGCGTGAGCGATATTGTGCGGTTTCGGCATCGTCGGCTGTTACAGTGCCGTGGCTGCCGGTTGCGCGGGCGCATATCTCGATAGTTTGCCCGAGATATCGAGTTATGCGCCCGCGCTCGTGCCCGCACGGGCGGGAGCGCACAAAGCCATGGCGATCAATGACAGGTCCCGCACGTGCTTGCGCGGGTGGGGGATGAGGTCGCCGTCGACGAGGAGGGTGCCCCTGGTCGAGCCGACGAAGATTAACCTATGCGCGCGTCTACAGCTCGACTTCCGGTTTGGACGGATCGTCCTTGACGTGGGCGAACTTCGCGGCGAGCGCCTCCTTGTTCTTGCGTTCGTCCTCCTGACGCGCGCGTTCCTTCGCCTCCTTGGGGTCCCACAGGATGTCCCCGCGGTGCCTGCGCCACTCGGCGCCGGCGATCGGGGCGAGCGCCTGCGCGAGCACCGTTGCCGCGTCGACGGCGTCGTCGTCGCCGTTCGGCGTCGCGTAGGAGGCGACGACGCCGTGGAACTGCTCGGCCGTCAGGCAGATCTGCGGCAGCTGCAGCGTCGCCGCGAAATCGTTGATGAACAGGAAGAACGGCAGTGCGAGCCGTTCGAGGCCGCGCACGCGCTGTTCGGGCGCACCGCCGGCCGTCGGCTCCTCGTCGCCGAGCGCACCGGCGAGCTGCGTCGTCGCGACGCGCATCAGTTCGTTGAGCAGCACGACGACGACGGCGTAGCGCCATGCGATCGATTCGACCTTCGTCTCGGTGCGCGCGGCGACGAAATCCTCGGCGTTGCCGACGGCGGTCGTGACGGCGGTGGAGGTCGCGCCGGACCAGCCGGCGTCGAGCGTGTCGGCGGCGTCGAGCAGTTCGTGCACGTCGTGCGACGACGCGAATCCGGCGAGCGTCTCGATCGCGTCGTTCGCGGCGTTCAACGCGTCCACCGTTTCCTGCGGGCGGCCGGGAATAGAGTCGGCGCCCTCGTAGACGAATTCGGCGTCGGCCATCGGAATTCGCTCGCCGGACATGACCTGCGCGGCGAGACGGCTCAGACGCACTTGCAGGTTCTCGCAGTAGCGCGCGTCATTGTCCATGTGCAGCGCCGACGTCAGCGGCCACAGCTCGGTCAGGTCGGCGGCCGCCTGCGCGGCCTGACGGACGTTCGGCAGCGCGGCGATGCGCTCGACGACCTGGTCGATATCTCCATTCATCGTGACTCCTTCGCGGTTGCGGCCACCGGTGTGGCGGCCAAAGCGGATGCAGGCTACTCGATGCCCTTCGCCGGGTCGGCGTAGGTGATTGACAGCACGTCGTGCGTCGCGTTGTCGTAGGTGATCGACGTCACTGATGCGAGCGCCGTCTTGCGCAGCAGCATGTTGTGCTCGGGGCGTCCTGTTTCGAGCATGTGGCGATACGACCAGATCGGCGATTCGTGCGTGACGACGACGATCTGCTCGCCAGGATGTTCGTCGACTTTTTCCAGAGCGAAATTCTGCACACGGTTCGCGATCGAACGGTAGCTTTCGCCCCAGCTCGGACGCCACAGGTTGCGCACGAGCCTGAGGTTCTCGGGGCGCCACAGCGCGCCGTCGCCGTGGCCGATGCGTTTGCCGCGGAACTCGTTGCGCGCCTCGATGAGACGCGGGTCGGTGAGCAGCTCCAGCTGCTGCTGGCCGCGTTCGGCGCGCAAGCGGTTGAGTTCGAGCAGGATTGCGTCGGCCGTCTCACGAGTGCGGTCGAGCGGTGACGAGTAGACGGCGGCGGTCGTGTTCGTCTGCGGGTTGGCGGCCAGATAGCGGCCGGTCGCCTGCGCCATGCGGCGCCCCGACTCGGACAGATGGAAGCCGGGAAGCCGTTCGTAGAGCAGATGGTCCGGGTTGTAGACCTTGCCGTGCCGCACGAAGTTGATGGTGGTGGCCGTCATGACGCTCCCTTTCGAATCGATGTGAACATTTCACGATAATCGCTTCCACCTCAATAATGTACCGCGTGTCGCGCCGGCGGGTGCGACTAATGTGGCCGTGTTCGCGAACGCGTGACATGCGCGTCGCGCGGACGATTCGCCGGCCATCGACGACGACGTCGCCGAATCGCCAAGCAACAATCCCTAACCAATGCAACAAACCCAACCAACCGCAGGCGGCGAGAATCAAGCCGTGACGCCAAACGGCGCGACGGCCGCATGCGGGACACATCCGCGAGCAGAAAGGAGCGGCACATGGCACAGCACAGGGAGCACGTAGTGACGAAGGGAATCAGGGACGTCAACAGACGGTTGTTCGGCGGCTACGCGCAGCTGCTGAAGATCCCGCACACGGCCAGGTTCACAGTCGGCTCGGTCATCGCGTGCATGCCGTTCCCGATGGTCGGCATGACGATGACGATCATGACGCAGCAGTACTACGGCAACTATTCGCTCGCCGGCGCGCTCACCGCCGTGCAGGCGATCGCCGGCGCCGCCGTCGGCCCGCTGTTTGGCACGCTCGTCGACCGCTACGGGCAGAGGCAGGTCTCGGTGCCGATCATCGCCGTGTGGATGGTCGCGGCGACGGCCTTCGTCTCGTGCGTGCTCGCGCATGTGCAGCCGTGGATCCTGTTCTGCATCGTGCCGTTCCTCGCCGCCGTGCCGCCGTGGGGTGCGATGAGCCGCGCGCGGTGGACGAATCTGCTCAAGCACGACCGCGTCGGCGTCAACCGCGCGTTGTCGCTGTGCGGCGTCTTCGACGAGGCGATGTGGGTCATCGGCAATCCGCTCGCCTCGACGTTGGCCGTCATCTCCGGCGTGCTCACGTTCAGCTTCACCGGCGCTTGCGTGCTCATCGGCGCATTGATGTTCCTCACCGAACTGACGACGGAGCCGGCGAGCCAGACGCAGCTCGCGCGCGCCGAAGGACTGACGCGCCGCGAGTTCCGTGCGCGCGAGGACGCGAAGGCGCGGCTGCTGCGCGCGCAGACGGAGGAACGTGACGCCCGCGCGCAGGCGAAGTCGGAGGGCCTGGGCGCGGCCGAGGTGGACGCGGCCGGCAAGGCGGCGTACGAGAAGTCGATGAGCGGCAAGAAGGACTCGATCTGGGGGCCCGGCCTCATCGCCGTGTGCGTCACATGGTTCGGCCTCGGCGCGTTCCAGTCGGCCGCCGGCATCTCGATCGTCTCCTTCGCGACCGAATCGAACATGAAGCAGTACACCGGATTCGTGTTCGCATGCTTCTCGATCAGCTCGCTGCTCGGCGCGCTCGTCTACGGCGCGAAGAACTGGACGATTCCGCTGTGGAAGCGCTTCTACGTGTGTCTCGCCGTGCTCAATCTCGGCATCGGCTCGTTCCTGTTCGCCAAGCAGCTGTGGGTCATCGCCGTCATCTACCTGTTCATCGGCGTCTGCCAGTCGCCTACGTGGATCAACGGCAACCAGCTGATGCTGCACCTTGTGCCGCAGACGCGCTTCACCGAAGGCATGGCGTGGATGGGGGCGATGAACGCGATCGGCGGCTCGGCCGGTTCGGCGATCGCCGGCGTTGCGATCGACCATGCCGGCTCGCACGGCGGATTCGCCGTCGTCACGGCGCTCGCGCTCGTCTCGCTCGCGATTGCGCTGTGTGGCTTCAAGCAGATCAAGGAGAGCACGGAGACGCCGGTGCTCACCGAGGTCGACAGCGCGGGCGCCGCCGGCGACGGCGACGAGACGGCCGCGCAGATCGACGACGTCGCGCGTATCGCGGCCGAGGACGCCGACGCCGCAGCGCGCGGCTGAGCGGGGCCGTGTGCGGCCGGCCGCACGTCGGCCGCGCGCGCCACAATAGACGGCATGACTGATGCTGCAATCGTACAACCAGAGGACTCCGTCGAAGACATGAAGGAACGCGAGCACGTCAAGCCGGAACTGCCGGCGAACGTGCGTGTGCGCTTCTGCCCGTCACCCACCGGCATCCCGCATGTGGGCATGGTGCGAACCGCCCTGTTCAACTGGGCCGAGGCGCGCCACACGGGCGGCACCTTCGTGTTCCGCATCGAGGACACCGACGCCCAGCGCGACTCCGAGGAGAGCTTCAACCAGATCATCGAGGCCCTCGACTGGCTCGGCATCGACTGGGATGAGGGCATCCGCGTCGGCGGTCCGGACGGCCCGTACCGCCAGAGCGAGCGCGGACCGATCTACCATGACGTCGCGCAGAAGCTGCTCGACGCCGGCTACGCCTACGAATCGTTCTCGACGCCCGAGGAGATCGAGGCGCGTAACATCGCCGCCGGCCGTCCCAAGGAGTTCGGCTACGACGGCTACGACCGCCACCTGACCGACGAGCAGAAGGCCGCGTTCCGCGCCGAAGGCCGCCAGCCGGCGCTGCGCATCAAGATGCCCGACGAGGACATCACGTTCAACGACCTGATTCGCGGCGAGATCACGTTCAAGGCCGGCTCGGTGCCGGACTACGTGATCGTACGCCCGAACGGCGACCCGCTGTACACGCTGACGAACCCGGTCGACGACGCGCTGATGCGCATCAACGTCGTGCTGCGCGGCGAGGACCTGCTCAGCTCGACGCCACGCCAGATCGTGCTGTACCGCTATCTGATCGAACTGGGCATCGCCAAGGAGATGCCGCTGTTCGGCCACATGCCCTACGTTATGGGCCAGGGCAACAAGAAGCTCTCCAAGCGCGACCCGGAGTCGAACCTGTTCCTGCACCGCGAGCACGGCTTCATCAAGGAGGGCCTGCTCAACTACCTCGCGCTGCTCGGCTGGTCGATCGGCCCGGACCGCGACATCTTCACGATGGACGAGATGATCAAGGCTTTCGACGTGCGCGACGTCAAGGCGAACCCGGCGCGCTTCGACCTGGACAAGGCGACGGCGATCAACGCCGAGCACATCCGCATGCTCGAGCCGCAGGACTTCCTCGACCGTTCGGTGCCGTACCTGTTCCGCGCCGGCGTCGTCTCCGCCGATTCGTGGGGCGCGCTGAGCGACCGCGAGCGCGAGGTGCTCACCGCCGCCGCGCCGCTCGTGCAGACGCGCGTGCGTCTGCTCGGCGAGGTCGCCGGCATGGTCGGCTCGCTGCTGTCCGACGACGCGTACATCCCGCCGGAGGACGACGCGAAGAAGCAGCTCAAGGCGACGGCCGGCGAAGTGCTCGACGCGGCGATCGCCGCGCTCGAGGCGGTGCCCCAGGACGGATGGAAGACCGACAACCTCCATGAGACGCTCAACAAGGCGCTCATCGAGGAGGGCGGCTACAAGCCTCGCGTCGCCTTCGGTCCGGTGCGCGTCGCGATGAGCGGTCGCCGCGTCTCGCCGCCGCTGTTCGAGTCGATGGAGATCGTCGGCAAGCCGTTGACGATGCAGCGTCTCGAAGGCCTGCGCGCGCATCTCGCTGAGATCCAGGGCTGAACGCCGCGGGTGCGCGTCCGCAGCGCATACGTGGTCTGAAGGAAGCGGGGAACATCGTGCCGATGTTCCCCGCTTCCGTATGCGAGGACGATGCACGGAGGTGTCGCGAAAACGTTGGAATCATGAGCGACACGCCGTGATTTGCGCAAGTGTGGAATCCCTAGTATATTTTCTTTCTGTTGCTTCACGGAGCAGCGAGATGATGCCCCCATCGTCTAGCGGTCTAGGACTACGCCCTCTCACGGCGCCAACACCGGTTCAAATCCGGTTGGGGGTACGAAGTTCACCACCACGGTGATGAACATGCCAATTGGGATGTGGTGTAATTGGCAACACAGCTGATTCTGGTTCAGCCATTCTTGGTTCGAGTCCAGGCATCCCAGCCAATCGAAACCCTCGCTTCGGCGAGGGTTTTGTGTTTTCCTCGCAGCGGTTGCCTTCGCCGCGGGTTTTGCGCAGAGACTGCGGGAATCTGCACGGCGCGCGTCCACGTCGCGCGCGAAGTGCATTACTGTTGGAAGTATGAGCGAACGAACAACGAACAAGCAGACTGCGGCCGTGGACGAACCGCTGTCGGTGTCGCAGCGCCTCGGCCGGCTGCAGTTCCATCGTTCGGGCAAGTTCCGCATCCTGCAGCTCGCCGACATCCAGGACGGGCCGAAGGTCTCGCCGGACACGATCAGCCTCATCGAAGCCGCGTTGACGAGCGCGCGTCCCGACCTCGTCGTCTTCTCCGGCAACCAGATCGCCGGATACGATCCCGCCTACGCCGCCACCTTCTGCAAACGCCATTGGAAGAAGCCGGCGCCGACCGCGCGTCGTGAGGCGGAGCTCGAGCAGACGCGCGAGCGGGTGCGCGCGTCGATCCGCCGGTTCGTCACGCCGATGGTGAACGCCGGCGTCCCATGGGCCGTCACCTACGGCAACCACGATTTCCAGTGCGGACTGAGCAACGCGCAGCTCGACGCGATCTACCACGAGTTCAAAGGCTGCCTCAACCCCGTCATCACCGCGCATATGAAGCAGCAGATGCACCTCGACGACCTGTTCCCGCCGCTCGACGCGGACGACGTGTGCGTGCGCACGACGGCGCCGGCGCTCGCCGACGAGGTCGCCTATGCGTGCGAGTCGGGCACCTTCGCATTGCCGGTCGCGAACGAGCATGGCGAGACGATCCTCGGCGTCGTGCTCGTCGATTCCGGCGACTACGCGCCGACAGGCGGCTACGGCGCGCCGGATGCGCGCGCGTTGGCGTTCCTGCGCGCGGTGCCGGCGGCGCTGGGGACGCAGGCGAAATCGATCGTCTTCCAGCATACGGCGGTGCCGCAGTATTATCAGCTGCTCAAGCCGGTGGCGGCGACGGCCGCGCACGCCGTCGAAGGGTACCGGATGTTCTCCGGACAGTACTACACGCTCGACGACGCGAAGACGGCACCCGGCGGCTACATCGGCGAGGGCATCAGCTGCCCCGACGACGACAGCGGCGAATTCGCGATCCTGCGGGACACGCATGCGTATTTCGCGATCTCGGCCGGGCATGACCATCGCAACGCCTTCGACGGCGTCGCCGACGGCGTACGCATGATCGCGTCGCCGACCTGCGGATTCGGCTCCTACGGGCCGGTGCCGGAACGGCGCGCGGCTCGGCTGTTCGAATTCGACATCCGTCATCCCTACGAGCCGCGCACGCAGCTGCTCGCGTTCGGCGACCTCGTCGGCAAGCCCAGCTCGAAGAAGGCCTACGTGTACGGAATGACCGCCGAATCGAAGCCGAAGAGCGAAGGCGTCAACCTGCTGCACAAGCCGACGATGCTCAGCCGCATCCTCCACTCGATCGCGAAGAACCTGTTCGGCCGTTAGGGGCCGTGCGGCAGCATGTAGGTGGGTTTACGCGCAGAATGCCATTTGTGGTTGCTGCGATGGCATTCTATAGGTGAGACTACGTGCAGAATGCCGTTGGAAGGGTGCTCGGTGGCATTCTATGGGTGGATATGCGTAAGGGGACCGGTGATGCGGTCCCCTTGATGGCCCTTGAAGGGCATGGCTTTGACGCTGTCCGTGGTGCACGGCCTGTGGCCGGCGGAAGCGTCAGCGGCTGATGCTCGCCTTGATCAGCGCGTCGGTCAGATACTTGCCGGCGCCCATGACGAGCGGGGCGAAGCGGTGGCCCGGGTTCGATCCCATGCGGCCGCTCGGGCCGGAGATCGAGATCGCGGCGATGACCTGACCGGAGGCGTTGCGGATCGGCGCCGAGATCGAGCAGACGCCCTCATCGCGTTCGTTGATCGACTCGGCCCAGCCGCGCTTGCGGACGGCGGCGAGCTTCGCCGCCGAGAAGCGGGCGTGTCGCAGGCCCTGACGCAGGCAGTCGGAATCCTCCCAGGCGAGCAGGATCTGCGCGGCGGAGCCCGCCTCCATCGACAGCATCGCGCCGACCGGGATCGAATCACGCAGTCCGCTCGCACGTTCGACGGCGGCGATGCAGACGCGCTGTTCGCCCTGACGGCGGTAGATCTGCGCCGATTCGCCGGTGCGGTCGAGCAGCGTCTGCAGGATCGGTCCGGCGGCCGTGAGCAGACGGTCCTCGCCGGCGGCGGCGGCGAGCTCGGCGAAGCGCGAGCCGAGCACGAAGCGGCCGTGCTGGTCGCGCAGCACGAAGTGGTGCCGTTCGAGCGCGATCGCCAGACGGTGCGCGGTCGGACGCGCAAGCTTCGTCTGGCTGACGAGCTGTCCGAGCGTGGCGGGGCCGGACTCGAGCGCATCGAGGATCTTGACGGTCTTGTCGAGCACGCCGACGCCGGAATGGATCTCATGGTCCTGCGCGATCGGACCGTTCGTCATCGACGTGTGCAGGTCGTGGTGCGGCGCCTCGGCCGCAGCGGCATCGGAGGCGGTCGCCCCGGTTTCGGATGTGGGCATGGCGGCGTCGACGGATTCTGTCGCGGCCTCATCGAGCTGCTGCTCGGGTTTTGCGGATAGCGTATTTGAAGTCATGCCGACATTATGCCATCTCACATAATGAAACGCAAAATCGAGGGGTGGAGCCTTTCGCGCAGCGGGCGGACGCCGGTGCGAAATGCTCGCAGAATGCTGGAATTGCAACGATTCTCGCCGTCTTAACCTGTTTACCAAACCTCCCTATCTCATATAGTGACGTGCGCACGATGTCTTGAAAGATGAACTCATAAGCTGAACGGACATGTGAACCGCGCTGCTGGACGGATTGACAGACGCGACCATTTTTTGTAGGAGGAAGACCGAGCATGGGAATGACACTGGCCGAAAAGGTCTGGGCTGATCATTTGGTACGCAAGGGCGACGACGGCGCCCCCGACCTGCTGTACATCGACCTGATGCTCATGCACGAGGTGACGAGCCCGCAGGCCTTCGAGGGGCTGCGCCTCGCCGGCCGCACCCCGCGCCACGTCGACCAGCTCATCGCGACTGAGGACCACAACACGCCCACCGTCGACATCGACCGGCCGAACCCGGACGAGACGAGCGCGACGCAGCTGACGACGCTCGAGAAGAACTGCAAGGAGTTCGGCGTACGTCTGCACCCGCTCGGCGACGCCGACCAGGGCATCGTCCACGCGTTCGCGCCGATGCTCGGCCTGACGCAGCCGGGCATGACGATCGTGTGCGGCGACTCGCACACCTCGACGCACGGCGCGTTCGGCGCGCTCGCCTTCGGCATCGGCACCTCCGAGGTCGAGCATGTGATGGCGACGCAGACACTCAGCCTCAAGCCGTTCAAGACGATGGCGATCAACATCGACGGCGATCTGCCGGCGGACGTCAGCGCGAAGGACATCATCCTCGCGATCATCGCGAAGATCGGCACCGGCGGCGGCCAGGGTTACGTGCTCGAATACCGCGGCAAGGCCATCGAGAACCTGTCGATGGACGCGCGCATGACGATCTGCAACATGAGCATCGAGGCGGGCGCGCGTGCCGGCATGATCGCCCCCGACGAGACGACCTTCGCGTATCTCAAGGACCGTCCGCATGCGCCGAAGGGCGAGCTGTGGGACCAGGCGGTCGAGTACTGGAAGACGCTGAAGACCGACGACGACGCGCAGTTCGACGCCGAGGTCACGCTGCGCGCCGAGGACCTCGAGCCCTTCGTCACCTGGGGCACGAACCCCGGCCAGGGCGTGCCGATCTCCGGCAGCGTCCCGGCGCCCGAGGACTTCGCCGACGCGACCGAACGCGCCGCCGCCGAGCGCGCGCTCGACTACATGGGCCTCGAGGCGGGCACGCCGATCCGCGACATCCCGGTGGACACGGTGTTCATCGGCTCGTGCACGAACGGCCGCATCGAGGACCTGCGCATCGCCGCCGAGATCATGAAGGGCCACAAGAAGGCCGATTCGATCCACCGCGTGCTCGTCGTGCCGGCGTCCTCGCGCATCCGCCTGCAGGCGGAGGAGGAGGGCCTCGACCAGATCTTCAAGGACTTCGGCGCCGAATGGCGCAACGCCGGCTGCTCGATGTGCCTCGGCATGAACCCGGACAAGCTCGTCGTCGGCGAACGTTCGATCTCCACGTCCAACCGCAACTTCGAGGGCCGTCAGGGCAAGGGCTCGCGCACGCATCTCGCGTCGCCGGCCGTGGCCGCCGCGACGGCGATCCGCGGCACGATCTCGACGCCCGCCGACCTGTAAAGCATTCCAGAAAAGGACGTTAACGATGGAAAAACTCACGACATTGACCGGAACCGGCGTCCCGCTGCGCCGTTCGAACGTCGACACCGACCAGATCATCCCGGCCGTATTCCTCAAGCGCGTGACGCGCACAGGATTCGACGACGCGCTGTTCTACGCGTGGCGCCGCGACCCCGACTTCGTGCTCAACAAGCCGGAATACGCCGACGGCCAGATCCTCGTGGCGGGCCCCGACTTCGGCATCGGCTCGTCGCGCGAGCACGCCGTCTGGGCGCTGCATGACTACGGATTCCGCGTCGTCATCGCGTCGCGCTTCGCCGACATCTTCTACGGCAACACGGCGAAGAACGGCGTCCTCGCGGCGATCATGCCGCAGGAGAGCGTCGAGCTGCTGTGGAAGCTGCTCGAGGAGGAGCCAGGCCGTCAGATGACCGTCGACCTCGAGACGCGCACCGTGACCTGCGGCGACGTCGTGCTGCCCTTCGAGGTCAGCGACTACGTGCGCTGGCGTCTGATGAACGGCTACGACGACATCGACCTGACGCTGCAGCACGAGAACGACATCGCCGCCTACGAGGCGATGCGCGCCGAGCGCTTCCCGTTCAAGCCGAAGACGATCCCGGCGCTGCACGAGCCGGAGCAGCCGATCGAATCGGCGCGCGAGCCGCAGACCGACGATTGGAGCGGCCCGATCGGCGTACGCTGAGACGAACGTATAATGGGCGCGGCGGGCAGCGCTGGCCGCGCCCGCGAACGAAGTCGTCACCAAGTGAAGGAGCAGCGATGGCGGATGCGATTGTGTTGATCACGACGGACAGCGATATGGTCGGCGATGCCGCGAAGCGCATCGTCGAACTCGACGGTGTGCGCGACGTCTACTCGGTGGCCGGCGATGTCGACCTCGTGGCCGTCGTCTCCGCCGACCGTTTCGAGAACCTCGCGCAGATCATCCCCGAAGGCATCGCGAAGGTGGACGGCGTCGCCGCCACGCAGACGCTGATGGCCTTCCGCACGTATTCGAAGGAGGACGAGGAGGCCGCCTTCGACCTCGGCGGCGACTGACCGCCCGTACATGACTCGTCGGATATGCGAAGCCGGCGGCCGTGTCCCGTGCATCCGCACGACGGATACGGCCGCCGGCTTCGCATATCCGACGACGATGGCGCCCGTCAGTCGTCCTGCTCGGCGACGGCCTTCGCCGCGATGGCGCCGACGTAGTAGATCGGCTGGTCGAAGTTCGGCTGGAACAGGAAGTCGACGTTGGCGAGCATGTCGATCGTGAACCTCGCCTGGATCGCCACCGACACGGCGTTCGCGGCGCCGGAGACGTCGACCGACGAGCAGAACTGCGCGCCCTTGACGAGCCGCGTGCTCGGATCCCAGGTCAGGATCGACGTGACCGGGGCCGTCGTCGTCATGAAGGCGGGGCGGTAGTCCTCGACGAGTTCTGTCGAACGGATGTCCATGCCGCGGCGGTCGGCGTCGCCCTGCGTCAGGCCGGACGCGGAGAGCGACAGGTCGTAGAGCTGCACGGCGCTCGTCGCCTGCGTGCCCATGTACTTGCGCGTCGGCCGTTCGATGTTCGCGCCGACGAGCATGCCCTGGCGCACGGCGTTCGTCGCGAGCGGGATGTAGTCGTGCGCACCGGTCGGGTTGTACAGGATGGTCGCGCTGTCGCCGGCCGCATACACGTACGGCACCGACGACTGCATGTAGTCGTTCGTGATGATCGCGCCGTTGTCCATCATGTCGAGCTGTCCGCGCACGAGGTCGGTGTTCGGCAGGAAGCCGATCGCGAGCACGGCGAACTGCGCCGTGTATTCGCCTTGGTCGGTGACGACGGTGACCGTGTCGTCCTCGTCGTCGCGGAAGGCGACGACCTTCTCGCCGAGCGCGAGCGTCACGCCGTGCGCACGGTAGCGTTCCTCCACCTGATCGGTGATCGGCTTGTCGAAGTTGTTGGCGAGCACGCGGTCGGCGGCGTCAACGAGCGTCGTCTCGACGCCGACGTCGCTGAACTGCTCGGCGAGTTCGGCGCCGATGTAGCCGGCGCCGACGACGACGACCGATTTCGCGTCCGTCGAACGCTCCTTGAGCTCGACCGCGTCGTCCCAGTTCTTGCACAGCTGCACGCGCTTCGAATCGATGCCCGGGATCGACGGCACGACCGGGCGCGAGCCGGTCGTCACGACGAGCTTGTCGAACGGCAGCGTCGCCGTGTCGCCGGTCTCGAGATCGCGGTACTCGAGCGTCTTCTCGGCGACGTGCACGTCGGTGACGTCGGTGCGCATGTGCATCGTCGCGCCGGCCGCCTCGAGCTGCGCGGGCGACGAGTAGAACATCTTCTTCGGATCGGACACATGGTCGCCGACCCACAGCGCGATGCCGCACGAGAGGAACGACACGGTGGCGTTGCGTTCGAAGACCTGCACATCCCAGTCCGGGTGCGCGTGCAGGATCGACGTCGCGGCGAAGGTGCCCGCGTGCGTGCAGCCGATGATTGCGACAGTGGTCATGAAAGTCTCCTTCGATGGTCGTGACATGGCCGTCCGATGCGCCTCGCGTGGCGGGCGGCCGGTCGCTGTCTTCCGATGATAGGTGCGCCGCGACGGCCGCGACGCGGTTTTGCGCGCAACGCCGAGCGCGGGCGTCACGCGCGCCGCACGCGAGGCCCCGGCGACTTACATGCCTTATGGCACAATGAAAGGCTGATGGGTGACGGCGCGGACGGCCGCGGAAATAAAAACGGCGACGCGCAGGTAGATATACAGAAAGACGAATGAACTTACTCGGGAGACGCCGCGTTGCACCTCCCGCAGCAGCGACAAGACACGAAAGAGGTAGACGTGGCCGAACATACTGATGACGTGCTGCACGTCGTTGGCGGCAAACCGCTCAACGGAACGATCAAGGTCCGCGGAGCCAAGAACTTCGTCAGCAAGGCGATGGTCGCCGCGCTGCTCGCGCCGGGCACGAGCGTGCTCAAGAACGTGCCGGAGATCCGCGACGTGCACGTCGTCTCCGACCTGCTGCGCCTGCACGGCGTGAACGTGGACGTTGACGGATCCGAGGGCGTCGTGACGATCGACGCGACGAACGTGCAGCTCGCCGACGTCGCCGACGTCGACACGCTCTCCGGTTCGAGCCGCATCCCGATCCTGTTCTCCGGCCCGCTGCTGCACCGCCTCGGCGAGGCCTTCATCCCGGCGCTCGGCGGCTGCAACATCGGCGGACGCCCGATCGATTTCCATCTCGAGACGCTGCGCAAGCTCGGCGCCGACGTGGACAAGGAGCACAAGGACGGCATCCACATCACGGCGCCGAACGGCCTGCACGGCGCGAAGATCCATCTGCCGTACCCGTCGGTCGGCGCGACCGAGCAGACGCTGCTCGCCGCCGTGCTCGCGGACGGCAAGACCGAACTGTCCGGCGCGGCGACCGAGCCGGAGATCATGGATCTCGTGGCCGTGCTGCAGAAAATGGGCGCGATCATCTCGGTGGACGTCGACCGCACGTTCCGCATCGAAGGCGTCAAGGAGCTCAAGGGCTACACGCACACGGCGCTCACCGACCGCATCGAGGCGGCGAGCTGGGCCTCGGCGGCGCTCGCGACGCATGGCGACATCTTCGTCAAGGGCGCGACGCAGCCGGAGATGATGACCTTCCTCAACGTGTTCCGCAAGATCGGCGGCGAGTTCGACATCACCGACCGCGGCATCCGCTTCTGGCATCCGGGCGGCGACCTCAAGCCGGTCGCGATCGAGACCGACGTGCACCCCGGCTTCATGACCGACTGGCAGCAGCCGCTCGTCGTGGCGCTGACGCAGGCCAACGGTCTGAGCATCGTGCATGAGACCGTCTACGAGAACCGTTTCGGCTTCACGAAGCCGCTCGTGCAGATGGGCGCGACGATCCAGCTGTACCGCGAATGCCTCGGCTCGCTGCCGTGCCGTTTCCAGCAGCGCAACTACAAGCATTCGGCCGTCATCTTCGGGCCGACGCCGCTCGAGGGGCGCGACATCGACGTGCCGGATCTGCGCGGCGGATTCAGCCATCTGATCGCGGCGCTCACGGCGAAGGGCCCCTCCGACGTGCGCGGCATCAGCCTCATCGACCGTGGCTACGCGGACTTCCGCGGCAAGCTCACCGCGCTCGGCGCGCAGATCGACTGATCGCGAGGGCTTCGGCCCACGATCACATACTTGTACCGCATGCCGGCCGGCTAGTTTCGTCCCAGCCGGCCGGTTCTGCGTATGTGTGCGCTGTGCGGGACGCTGGGGGGCGGTTTGGTGACTCGGGGTGCGTATGTGTGCGCTGTGCGGGACGCTGGGAGAGCCGCGCCGGTTAAGTACGGTTCTCGGGGCACAATGGGGGCATGGCATCCAAAGGCAAACCTTCACCGCGCTCGGCCGTCGAACCGCTGAGCAACAAACAGGTCGCCCGACTCGCGGCCGAATACGATCTCGTCGATCCGACACGGCCGTTCCCGGCCGGTCGCATCCGCCCGAACCAGAAGGAGATCGACGAACTCAACCCGAAGACCACGCACCGTCTCGTTGAAGGCGCGGCGAAGGTGCTGCGCGCGAGCTGCAAGGTGCGCGCATGGGGATTGGACAACGTGCCGGTCGAAGGCTCCTACATCACGGCAGCCACGCATGTGACGCAGTTCGACGTCTTCGTGCCGATGGTCGCGATGTTCCAGATGGGGCGGCGCCCCCGCTACATGGCGAAGGCCGAGATGGGCAAGTGGCCGATCATCGGCAAATGGTTCCGCGCCGTCGGCATGCAGCCGGTGCCGCGCCGCAGCGGCAAGGCGCGTCAGATCGAGGAGGAGTCGATCAACATCCTCACCTCCGGCCACGCGCTGACGATCTGGCCGGAGGGCACCGTCACGCGCGACCCGAAGAAATGGCCGATGAGCATGAAGAACGGCATCGGCTTCATCGCGCTCGAGGCCTCGCGCCGTGTCGGCCATCAGATCCCGCTGTTCTGCGCCGTGACCTGGGGTGCCGCGAGCATCAACCACTGGTGGCCGTGGCCGCGCAAGAACGTCGTCATGTGCTACGACACGCGCCTCGACTACGCCGACCTGCTCGCCCACGCCGACCAGTGGGGCGACGAGCCGCCGGCCGAACTCGCCAACGAGCTCGCGCGCCGCGTGCGCGTGCGCATGAAGGAGGTCATGGCGAACATCCGCGGCGTCGACGCGCCGGATGAGTTCTTCGACTACCGCATCATGAAGGAGGTGCCCGAAGTCGCTCCCTTCACCGATCCGCATCTCGTCGACGAGCGTGCGCTCGCCAAGGACGGCGACGCGCCGGCCGCCGAATAACGCGCCAAGAGCGAAATCGAACATGCCGGCGCGACAGCGGCAACAATAGAGAGCAGACGAATCCGCGGGGCCGTGCCATCGATGCCCGGCCCCGTCACCGATCACAGATGCCGGCGCGCATGCGCGGCGGAAGGAGCACGATATGGCGAACATCACGGTTCTGGGCGCGGGCGCCTGGGGAACGGCCTTCGGACAGGTCCTCGCGGACGCGGGCAACGACGTGACGATGTGGGCGATCGAACCGGAGATCGTCAAGGCGATCCGGACCGAGCGCCGCAACCCGGTGCGTCTGCCGAGCGTCGAGAAGCTGCCGGACAACATGACGGCGACCGGCGACCGCGCCGAAGCGGTCGCGCACGCCGACGTCGTCGTCGTCGCGATCGCCGCGCAGGTCGCACGCAAGGCGCTCGAGGAGTTCAAGGGACTGCTGCCGGACGAGGCGCTCGTCGTCTCGCTGATGAAGGGCATCGAGAAGGACACCGGCAAGCGCATGGACCAGGTCGTCGAAGAGGCGCTCGACCTGCCGGCCAACCGCTTCCTCGCCGTGTCCGGACCGAACCTGAGCAAGCAGGTCGCCGCACGCGAACCAGCCGCGACCGTCGTC
Source organism: Bifidobacterium choerinum (assembly GCF_002761235.1). Lineage (NCBI taxonomy): Bacteria > Bacillati > Actinomycetota > Actinomycetes > Bifidobacteriales > Bifidobacteriaceae > Bifidobacterium > Bifidobacterium choerinum. Next base: position 934,996 of record NZ_CP018044.1, read on the forward strand.
GGCTGCACCGACATCGACAACGCGCGCGCGTTCGCGAAGATGTGCACGACCGACTACTTCAAGGCCTTCATCACGGCCGACGTCATCGGCCTCGAACTGTGCGGGTCGCTCAAGAACGTCGTCGCGCTCGCCGTCGGCATGTCGCACGGCGCCGGCTACGGCGAGAACACGGCCGCGATGATCGAGACGCGCGGCCTGACCGAGATCAAGGAGGTCGGCACCGAGGCGGGCGCGCTGCCGGAGACCTTCTACGGCCTCGCCGGCGTCGGCGACCTCATCGCTACCTGTGGCTCGCCGCTGTCGCGCAACTACACCTTCGGCTACAACCTCGGCAAGGGCATGAGCGTCGACGAGGCGACGAAGGCCAGCAACGGCGTCGCCGAAGGCGTCGCGACCGCGTCCGCCGTCGTCGCGCTCGGCGAGAAGTACCATGTGGAGACTCCGCTCGCGAAGGCCGTGACGCGTGTGCTCGACGACGGCATCTCCTTCAATCAGATGATCGCCGAGATGTTCCCGAAGGACATCACCGTCGAATGATCAGCTGATCGAGCGTAGACAACGCGGACAAAGCAGGAGGGCCGTGCGCAGCATCCGCTGTGCACGGCCCTCCGTTGTATTCGCGTGGCGACCGCGGGCGCCGTCAGCGGCCCAGTGCGCCTTCGATGAGCAATGTCACCATGTCCGGGAACGGGATGCCGGTGGCCTCCCACGCCTTCGGGAACAGCGAGATCGATGTGCAGCCGGGGAAGGTGTTGATCTCGTTGACGAGGACGTCGCCCTCGGCCGTCACGAAGGTGTCGACACGGCTCAGGCCGGTGCCGTCGACGGCGTTGAACGCGCGCACGGCGGTGTCGCGGACGCGTTCGATCAGCTCGTCGGACAGCTTCGGCGGGATCTCGGTGTGGCTCGCCTGTGCATCCATGTACTTGCTGTCGAAATCGTAGAACTGGTCGGCGCCGTCCTCGCGCTTGTCGAGCACGACCTCGCCGGGCAGGCTCGCGCGCGCCGCGTCGGTCGGCTTCGGGCGGATGACGCCGCATTCGATCTCGCGCGCGTCGATGCCCTGCTCGATGAGCACGCGCCAGTCGTGCAGGCTCGCCTCGTAGACGGCGGCGGCGAGCGCCTCCGGATCGTCGATGCGTTCGACCTTCGTGACACCGAAGCTCGAGCCGGCGCGCGACGGCTTGACGAACAGCGGCCAGGCGAGTCCGGCCTCGTGGACGAGGCCGAGGAAGGCCTCGCCGTCGGCGGCGAAACGGTCGGAGGCGTCGAAGTTCCGCGCGTCGATAGTGATGCCGGGGGCGACCGGGATGCCGGCGGCGTCCAGCAGCACCTTTGTGTAGTGCTTGTCCATGCACGCCGCCGAGGCGAGCACGCCGCAGCCGACGTAGGGGACGCCCATCATCTCGAAGAGCCCCTGGATCGTGCCGTCCTCGCCGTAGGGTCCGTGCAGCGCCGGGATGACGACGTCGATGTGGCCGAGCGAGACGAGCGTGCCGTCGGCGTCCTTCGCGCGGAAGCCGTCGGAGCCCTGGCCGATGTCGAGGACGACGTCGCGCGAGCCTTCGACGCGTTCGACCTGCGGCAGGCCGTGCGCGAGGTCCCAGTCGAGCGGGTCGGCGCCGTCGGTGATCCATGCGCCGTCCTTCGTGATGCCGATGAGGACCGGCTCGAACTTCGTCCGGTCGAGCGCGCGCAGGAACGTGGCGGCCGTGATGCAGGAGATCGAATGCTCGTCCGCCTTGCCGCCGTATATGACGGCGACGCGTGTGCGGTCGGTGGTTACGTGCTGGGGCGTCGGTTCGGACATGGTCACCTCTGTGCTGGAACGTCAGGATCTACAACGTCTTCAGCCTACTCGTACGCCGGTAACTGAAGACGCCCGCGAAGCGTCCTGCGGTCCACGGCGTACAGGCCGTGCACGTCCGGTCGGGCCGATGGGTGGACCGGCGATATCTCATAGGTCAGAACGGACGCCTGCGGCGCGTCGCGCTTCGATACACTGGTGCCATTCGCGCGCGTGAACGTAACGTGCTCGTCATGGCCATTGCCGAACGCCGCCGAACTACGACGTCGATGATGCCTGCCGCATCGCGACGGGACGGCCATGCCGCGTCATGCGACGCCGGCCGTCCGGCCGACCAGGAAAGGGAAGACACCATAATGAGCAACCCCAATGCGCCGTATGATCCGGCTGGGCAACCACAGGGCGAGGGCTATCCGCAGGCTCCCGGCTATCCCAACTACGAGGACACGCGTTCGGCGGGACCGGAGCCGACGCAGCCCTATGGCGCGCCGGCGGCCTATGGCGGCTATGACGAGACGCAGGCCTACACGCCGTCCACGCCGCAGATGAACCAGACGCAGCCGATGCCGTCCTATCAGGACCCGTACGGCGGTCCGCAGCAGCCGCGCACGACCGAGTTCGACGGCGCCGCGCAGGCGCAGCCGACGCAGGCCTTCGACTACGGCCAGATGCGGCAGACGCCATATGGCGGCGCGCAGCCGATGCGGCAGCCGGCCGCCGGCTATCCCGACGCCAACGGCTATGCGCCGGCGGGCGGCTACGGCTACGAGCAGCAGGCGCCCGCCACCTATGGCGGACCCGGCCAGATCCCGCCGGACGGCAATGCGCCGTTCAACGGCCAGCAGCCGCCGAAGAACAGCAAGACGCCGATCATCATCGTCAGCATCATCGCCGCGGTGCTGCTCATCGCCTGCATCGTCTTCGCCGTCTTCGCGCTCAACAAGAGCGACGGCAACAAGCCGGCGGAGTCGCCGAGCTCGAGCTCGACGCACAGCATGACGACGTCGCCGAAGTCGACCGACGATCCGGACGATCCCTTCGACGAGCCCACCGACGACCCGGACGAGCCGCTCGGCGGCAACAGCCTCGGCAGCGACGTCCTTGAGCAGGAGCTGCGCGACGGCAAGACGCTCGAGCAGGCCTTCCGCAACCCGCAGGTCAAGAAGCAGCTCGAGCAGGCCATCGAGGAATCCTCCGGCGACACCGAAGGCATGAAGTTCGACGTGTCGGCGAAGGGCAACACGCTGATCTACCTGATTCGCATCACCGATTCGAGCTACGACGAGTATTCCAGCGTCTACACGACGATGCTGGACGGCATCATGTGCTCGCCGATGAGCGAGTTCGCCAAGCAGCTCGAGGACCAGTACGACCTGACGGACGCGAAGGTCGAGTTCGTCCTCGAGAACTCGAAGGGCAAGACGATCCTCGACGAGACCTATGATCCGCTGTCGGAATGCGACGTGACGAGCGACGGCTACGATTCGCTGCTCGACAACGACTGACGGACGACTGACAATCGACTGACGTCGACGGACATGAGAACGCCGCGTGCACCACGCGGCGTTCTCATCTAATGTAGAGACGATGCGTGGCGCCGCCCGAGCGCCGAGGACACGCGCGCACGCGCGGGAAAGAGGACATGATGAGCCAGAACAACCCATATGTGAACAATCCGTACGCCGGCGGCGGCGCGCCGCAGTACCCGAACTACCAGCCGCCGCAGCCGCAGTACTATGCCGCGCCGTCGTCGAAATGGAACGCCATGTCGATCGCCGGCTTCGTCTGCTCGTTCTTCTTCTCGCTCATCGGCCTCATCCTGAGCATCATCGGCTATTCGCAGACGAAGAAGACCGGTGAACGCGGCGGCGACTTCGCGCTCGCCGGCATCATCATCTCGGCCGTCTCGCTCGTGATGAGCATCCTCGCGATCATCCTGCTCTTCGTGCTCTTCGGCACCGTCATCACGGCCGCCGTCGCGCTGTGAGGTCGCCGATGAGCGTTCCGACGATGCCGATGCCGCCGGCGCGGCAGCCGATGTACTATGCGCTGGGGCCGCAGCCGCGGATGGACGAACGCGTCACGAAGGCGCGCCGCGCCGCGTCGTCGATCGGCGCCGGATCCACGTTCATCATCGTCATCTGGTGCGCCATCTCGCTGCTGCTGCAGTCGGCCTTCATGTGGCTGCGCAGCAGCATGGCCGGCTGGATGGCGATCGCGATCTCCGATTTCGCGCTGTGCGTGTGCGCGATCCCGATCGGCTACCAGCTGTTCCGTGGCACGCCGCTGCTCGTGCCGCGCCGTTTCGCGCTGCGCTTCTCGCAGTGGTTCGTCTATCTGCTGATGTGCCTGCCGATCATCTGGGTCGGCAACCTGCTCGGCACCGGCCTGTCCGCGCTGCTGTCGTCGGGGAAGGCCGACAACCGCATCAACGAGATGATGAGCGGATCGAACTGGTTCGTCATGGTGATCGCGACCGTCGTCGTCGCGCCGCTCGTCGAGGAATGGCTGTTCCGCAGGCAGATTATCGGCCGTCTGCGCCGCTACGGCGAAAAGCCGGCGATCGTGCTGTCCGCGCTGTTCTTCGGCCTGTTCCACCTCAACCTGTACCAGTTCTTCTACGCCTTCGGTCTGGGACTGCTGTTCGGCTACGTCTACACGCGCACGAGCCGGCTGCGCTACAGCGTCGCGCTGCACATGGTCATCAACGCGAACAGTGCGATCGTCGGCACGTCGATGCTGGACCGCTATGAGCGGATCATCACGAAGCCCGACCTGCTGAGCCATCCGCAGACCGGCGACGTCCTGTTCATCGTCGCGATGGCGCTCTACCTCGTGCTGATGTTCGCCGGCGTCATCGCCGGCTTCGTGCTGCTGATCCGCAGGCGCCGGCGCTTCCGTTTCTACGCGGCGCCCGACGAGCTGCCGCGCGGCGCCGTGATGCCGGCTTTCTTCGGCAACGCCGGCGTCATCGTCTTCCTCGCCGTCGGCGTCATCGGCACTTTCGCGATGACGCTGCTGTAGACGCGTGCGTCAGCGGGAGGCGGCGTCCTTCGCGGCGACCGAGCCGGAAGCGGCGAGGTCGGTGAACATCGGCGACGCGCTCACGTCACGCGCGATCGCGTCGGTCACGGCCGACAGGGCGACGCCCGGCTTCGCATAGGCGATGATGTTGCCGGTCGTGCCGGACGGCGAGAAGCCGGTGAAGCGGATCATCGGCTTGGGCTCGTCGCTGATCAGGTCGTGCGCCGATTCGTCGATCTTGCCGAGCAGCTCGTCGGTCAATGCGTCCATGTCGACGCCCGGCTTCGCCGTGAACGGGATCGTCACCTGCGATTCGTTCGTCGGCAGGTACTTCTCGAGCGCCGTCGTGTTGAGCACCGAGTTCGGAATCATCAACGTGTTGCCGTTGCGCTCGCGCACGACGGTCTGCCGCCAGGTGACGTCGGTGACGGTGCCGGTCACGCCGGAGATCGAGACGACGTCGCCCGGCTGCAGCACATGCGAGAACATCAGCTGGAAGCCGCCGATCGTGTTCGCGATCGAATCCTTGAGACCGAGCGAAATCGCGAAGCCGCCGATGCCGAGCGCCGTGAACAATGTGACCGGGTTGACGCCGAAGACCGGCTTGAGCACAATCGTGACGGCGAGCGTCCAGATGAGGATGCGCGCGAGGTTGATGAAGATCGACGCGTTCGGGATCTGCGAGCGGCGCAGCACCTTGTCGAGCACGCGCGACGTGACGCGCGCCGCGATCATCGCGACGACGGTCACGACGACGACGAGGATGATTTTGCCGCTGTTCGCACGCAGCCAGTTCAGCACGAAGTCCATGACGCTCCCGAAAAAGAAAAACGAATCGACGGCCGCCGGTCGGCGGCACCGCCATCATACCGGCGGCAAGGAACCGTGGAGGACGACGCGGCCCCCGATGGTCGTCGAACCATCGGGGGCCGCGGAACAGGTATGGGCGCCGTTCAGCGGTGGCGGTCGCCGGGGGCGATGAAGCTCGGCACATGGTTGTGCACGCGGTTGTAGCCGAGCACGATGCGACGCCAGTAGGACATCGGATCCTCGTCGGCCATCGTCAGGAACAGGCCCATCGCGAGGATTGCGACGTCGCTGTCGAGCATGTCGTCGGCGGAGATCTGGTTGCGCAGCTGCGGCCAGTTGTACAGCGACGATATGATACCGCCGACGCAGAAGTCGACGAGCATCTTCGTCTTCGGCTCGACCGTGACCATGTCGGAGCCGACGATCGTCAACAGCGTCATGCGCAGGAAGTCACGCAGCGATTCGACGAGCTCCTCGTTGCTGTGCGGATCGACGAGCAGCGACAGGCGGTTGAGATGCTGCAGCTGCTCGGGGTCGTTGAGCAGACGGACGCAGAAATGGCGCCATTCGACGTTCGGGTCGCCGTCCGGACGCGTATAGATTGGCATCGGCAGCTGCTCGACCTCATGCAGGATCGATGAGTCGGCCAGCTCGGGCAGGCCGGAGTAATGGTAGTAGAAGGAGTTGCGGTTCACCTGCGCCGCGTGCACGACGTCGGTCACCGTGATCCTGTCGTAGTCGTGCTCCTCGAGCAGCGTCCAGAATGCATTCTCAAGCCGTTCCTTGGCCGGGAGAATCTCTGCATCACGACGAGGCCTAGACATGCGTTCCGCTCCTTCGGATTGGGTCGATTGTTGATGGCGGCACGGGTGCCGGATTCCCTTCGGACCATGCGCCACGCGCGAGAGAGGAGAGCGGGATGGAACCCTGCGCTCCTGCCGTTGTTCACCAGTGTATAGGCACTAGGATGCGCCGAGGCCGTTCGATGGCTGCTGGCGAAAACCGGGAGCGGGTCCCGGCATGGACGGGCCGGCTGCGCGGCGCCGGCGGATCAGTGGCGGAACGTGGCCGTCGCGAGCATCCACAACGCCTGGTTGATGTATTTGCGCTCCTCGCTCGTCAGGCCCACATACTGCCCGAGCATGCCTGGGATGACGCGCGGGCCGGCCTTCATCAGCTCGGTCGTGCTCTTGTAGCCGCTCGACATCAGCACGCGGAACAGCGCCTCGACGCCATGCTCGCGCTGCCGCTGCGTCATGCCGCCGAGCCAATCGTTGAGCGCGTCGTTGAAGGTCTTCGAACTGTCCGAGAGTCCTCCCGGCGCGATCTCGAAGTCGTCGCCGCGCATCTGCCAGCTGTAGCACGAATGCTGGCCGAGGCCGTCGGCGTCCGATTTGACGACGACGAGCCGTTCGCGCGGCGACTCGTTGAGCAGCATGCCGATGATCGACGAATCGGGCACGACCTTCGTGACGCGATCGACGATGGTGCCGTACTCGTAGCTGCGCACGACGTCCGGCGGGAAACCGGGGCCGTCGAAGGAGTAGATGTGGCGGATGCGGTCCTTGACGTCGTCGTGCGCGTTCATCGCCGCGTACACGGAGACGTTGCCGCCCTTCGAATGGCCGGTGAGGATGATGTCGCCGTCCCACAGCGCGGCCACCTGTTCGAGATAGTCGGCGGCGTGCTTCTGCGCCGGCACCGGATACCGGTAGGCCATGTTGAAGTCCTCCTTCCATCCGACGAGGGAATCGTCGGTGCCACGGAAGGCGATGACGAGCTCGCCGGTCGGCAGCCGGAACGTCAACGCGGCGAACTGCGTCTGTGCGGCCTCGTCGAAGCGTTCCTCGGCCGCCGAGACATGCACGACCGAGAACCGCGGATTCGCGGCGATCGAACGGTAGAACTCATGGGAGACGCGCGGATCGCCGAACCCCGAATGCTTCGCGATATAGGGATGGTCGACCTCGTAGGCGCCGAGCTCATGCTCGATCCGGCGCAGCGCCGGGCCGTCGAAGGGCGCACGGGCGAGCGCGCGGAACGAATGCGCGAGCCGATGCCAGTCGAAGGAGCGCACACGCCTGCCGAAGCTGCCGTAGCGCTGTTCGAGCGTCGCGAGCGTCGGCACGTCGTCGGGGATCTTGTCGTAGCTCAGCAGCGCGAACACGAGCGCGTCGGCCACATGGAACGGCCACTCGGAGAAATCCCGGGTCTCCGTATGCGCGTAGTCGAGAATGTTACCCATGCCGACCTTCCCGGAACGTGCCCGTGCGCGCCGATCCTGCGTCGGCGCCGCCTCGGCCGTCCCTGACCCATTGTACGGACGGACGGCCTCGCGCGGGGCCGACGATTGCGGCGGGCGGAAGTCAGCCGCCGTAGACCTCGGTCAAGAACTCGCGCAGCCGTTCGGCGCCGCGGCGCACCTGGTCGGTCTCGAGGCAGTAGGAGATGCGCAGATAGCCGGGCATGCCGAAGGAGTCGGAGGGCACCATGTACAGGTCGTAGTCCATCGCCTTGCGCGCGAAGGCGTTCGCGTCCTCCTCGAGCGCCTTCGGGAAGATGTAGAATGTGCCGCCGGGACGCTGCACCGTGAAGCCGAGGTCGACGAGCGCGTCGTAGATGATGTTCATGTTCGTCTCGTAGATCGACAGGTCGCTCGTGTCGTCGAGCACGCGCGCGACGGCGAGCTGCATCGACGACGACGGGCAGTTGTGGCCGATCGTGCGGCTGATCTGCGCGAACATCGGCACGAGCAGATCGGCGTCGGTCGCGCGCGGGTTGACGGCGACGTAGCCGATGCGCTCGCCCGGCAGCGACAGCGACTTCGAGAACGAATAGCAGGTGAGCGTGTTGTCGTAGAAGCGCGCCGGATACGGCTGCTCGGCGCCGTCGAAGACGATCTCGCGGTACGGCTCATCCGAGATCAGGAAGATGTCATGGCCGAACTCGCGCTGCTTGGCGCGCAGCATGTCGGCAAGCGCCTCGAGCGTCTCGGCCGAGTAGACGGTGCCCGACGGGTTGTTCGGCGTGTTGATGAGCACGGCCGCGACCTTCGGGTTGAGCGTGCGCTCGAACGCGTCGAAATCGATCTGGAAACGCTCGGTGTCCGGCGGCACGACGGTCAGCGTCGCGCCGGTGCCCTCCACATACGGCTGGTATTCGGGGAAGAACGGCGCGAAGGTGACGATCTCGTCGCCCGGCTTCGTCACGGCGCGGAACGCGTGCGCGAGCGCGCCGGTGGCGCCGGAGGTCGGGAACAGATGCATGGCCTCGTAGTCCATGCCGAAACGGCGGTTGAGCGAGTCGGCCATCGCCTGACGCACCGACAGGATGCCCGTCGACGGGCTGTAGCCGTGCAGCGCATGCGGCGGCTCGGTGGAGTAGAGGTCGAGCATCGCGTCGGTGAACTGCGACGGGCATGCGACGTTCGGGTTGCCGATCGAGAAGTCGAAGACGTGGTCCGCGCCGATCTCGCGCTTGCGTGCGCTCGCGCGTTCGCTGATCGAACGGATGACGGATTTCTCGTTGAGCATGTCCTTGAAACGGTCGTTGATCATGGGAGCCTTTCGGATCGACGGGACGGGGATGAGGCCAGCGTACGCCGAAGGGATGTCGCATGCGTTGCGGCCGCGGCGCTCGCGGACGGCTCAGTGCGACGTGTGCGGCGCGCGGCGCTCGCGGTACTTCGCGAACTGCGCGCGCACCTCCTTGAGCAGATGCGGGTCGTGCGTCGTGCGCATCTGCGGGTAGGCGTCGATGAGGCGGCGCTGCTGCAGGCTGAACAGGTCATGCACATGCGCCGAGAACTGGTCGCTCGCGTCCCTGACGCGTTCGCCGGCGTCGTGCACCTTCTCGCCGACACGCGTGCCGAGGCCGTCGGTGGCCGCGTTAAAGCGCGCGCCGGCGGCCTCGACGTGCGCGTCGGCCGCCGTGATGCCGACGTCGATGTGTGCGATGCCGCGCTGCTTGAGCGACTTGATGTCCGATTCGACGTGGCCGAGGCGGCTGTTCATGCTGATCAGGCTGCCGAAGGTGATGACGGCGTCGACGAGCGTGATGACGAGCAGCGTCGTCGAGACGGCGATCAGCGTCGTCGGGTCGATCGCGTCGCATAGTTCGGCGACGTGCGGCTGCACCCACAGTTTGATGACGGTGCAGCCGAGGCCGAAGAAGATGAAGCCGTTGAGGTAGACGCGGCCGTTGATGTTGAACGGCTTGTTCGTATAGTCCCACAGCCGCATGTGGAACAGCTTCTCGATGCCCCACGAGGTCAGGTATTCGAGCGTGCATGCGAGGACGCCGCTGCTGAGGAAGAGCGCGAGGAACGAATGCTCGCCGGGCAGCGCGTAGATCGCGAGCAGCGCGCCGAAGCCGTAGATCGGGCACAGCGGGCCGTTGAGGATGCCTCGGTCGACGAAGCGTTTCTTCATGACGATGTTGAGGCAGGTCTCCCACAGCCAGCCGATGAAGCTGTACAGCAGGAACCACAGGAGGATCTTGTCGAAGGCGAGAATCACATGCATGGACACCACGGTACCGCATCGGCTGCGCCCGCGCGCCCGCGCGCGGTTCTCACGTGCTGGGACGGCGGTGAAGGCGCGCGGCGACTGCGCTACACTGACGAAACCATGGAAAGGCGCGCCACAACGGTGGCGCAGGCGCAATGCCCTCCGAGGAAGGCTTGAGGCTGCGGGCGCCGAGGTCTCGCAGACGATCGGTCCGGTGACGGACATCGATATGCGCCGCAGACGCAGCAGACGACGACGGCCTGGCGGCGCCGTCGGGAAGGAGCATACGCGACGTGTTCGGATTCGGCAGGAAGAAGGACAAGGCACAGCGCGACGCCGAAGCTGCGGCGCAGCAGCGGCAATCAGCGCAGCCGCAGCAGCCAATGGAGCAGCAGCCGTCGGGCATGGCCGCCGCCGTGCCGCCGCCGGCGCCGGCGCCGGCGGGCGGGCACACGAACGGCCCGGTGAGGCTCATCGACCCGGTGCCCGAACAGCCGCAGGACATGCGCGTCGGCGTCGTGCAGGCGCTCGAGCAGCCCGACGGCGGCCAGGGATACATCGTCGAACTGACACCGGCCGGCCAGATGAACATCCTCGCGTGGATCGCCGGCGACGACGCCGTGCATCCGACGTCGACGGTGCTCACCGAGGAGCCGTCGACGGCCGATGTCGAACTCAAGTTCGACGCATGGAACGCCGGCAACGACGTGATCGGCGGCATCTTCGTCTGGGACACCGTGCACGGTTTCCGCGGCGACGACCCCGACCTGCCGATCTGCATCGGCGAATACGCGGTCGGCCCCGACGGCGCCGTCCTCATCGCCCAGTGCTCGTTCGACGCCGGCGTCTACGGGCGCGCGCCGCATCCGCGCGCCGAGGCGATCGCCGCCTGCTGGCTGCTCGCATGCCGTCTGCCCGCCGTGCGCGGCGAACAGATCACGACGAGCTCGGGACGCTTCGCCGACTTCTTCGAACAGGTCGAGAAGATGCCGCTGCCCGACGCGATCGACATGGTCATCCACCGCGGCATGTCGAACGGCGGCCGCGTCACGCCGGTCGAACGCGCGCTCGCGCGGCAGCTCGTCGAGATCGGCGCGCCGCAGATCCGCGCGATCGCCGCGAACACCGACCTCGGCATGCATCGGCTCGACACGACCGGCCAGTTCTGGATCAACTTCGACGAGGAGGCCGTGCAGGGTCTGCAGCGCGACCTCGTCATCGCCGTCGAGGGCGCGTTCAACCGCGCCGTCGACGCGCGCAACGTCGCCGCGCGCCTCGACAACGACGTCGCATTGCTCGCGACGCTCGACGAACGGACGACCGGATTCGTGTTCCGCGACGCCTTCGGCCACTGGGGCGAGCATGCGCGCTTCGTGCGTGGCGAAATCGACGCGCGCAACCCGTTCATGGAGCTCTACGACGCGCGCGCCAGACGCGGCGGCGCATGGGAGTCGCTGACGCGCTTCGGCAACGTCGCCGAACAGCTGCGTCTGCCGTTGCGTCTGCAGTACGGCGTCGACGTCGACAACGCGTCCGGCACGATGGCGATCGCGTTCGGCGCGCCGACGGCGTTGGGATTCCCGGCCTCGCGCGTCGATGACGACGGCGTCTGGCGCGACGCGCGCGACACGCGCGGCGCGCAGGCCTCCGTCTACGCGCTGCGCCTCGCCGGCCTGCTCGCCTACATCGGCTTCTCGTCGAGCGTCGCGACGACGTCGGTGACGATTACGGCGCGCGCCGGCATGATCACCGGCACGCCGGTGCTGTCGATGCGTTTCGAACGCATGGCCTTCTACGGCGACGTGCTGCCGCGCTACCTCGGCGACGACATCGGCGACGCCGTTCTCGACTTCGATCCGGCCGCGCTGCTGCGGCTGCTCGCGCCGGCCGCGCAGGCCGTCGACCTCGGCGCCGACCTCGGCCTTCGCGGCGTCGCGCCGCTGCCGATGCCGCCGGCGATCAAGGCGCACCGCGTGCCGCTGTGGAAGGACATGCGCGAGCTGCCCGCCGACCTCGGCGAGCGTCTGCGCGCCGAACGCGCATGCGAACTCGATGTACTGCACGACGACGCGCCGATCTCGATCGCCGACGTCGAGAAAATCATCGAGGATAACGAGGAGTCGCCGGTGTCGGCCGCGATCGAACTCGAATCGGTCGTCATGGAGCTGTCGAAGTCGCTGCCGCAGGAGACGCCGTCGTTCCGACCGCTGTACTGCAACAACCAGGGCGAGCGCGAACTCGTCGCGCTCGCCGACGACGATCCGCAGGCGCATGCGGACGGCCAACCGCGCGTCGACCCGTCGACGATCCGCTATTTCAAGGTCCCGGACGCGCTGTTCCGCGCATTGATCGAGCTCGCGCGCATCAACATCGCCAACGGGCGGTTCGACAAGGCGCGCGAACTGCTCGCGCGCATCCACCACATCGGCAAACTGTCGATTCCGCCGTACATCAGCGAATCGACGATGTATGTGGACGTCGAGGAGCCCGACTGGCAGAAGGACGCCGACGTGCTGACGAAGGCGCTGCCGTACGCCGTCGAGGCCAACGACGTCGCCATGCTCTACTACCGCCTCGCCTACGCGATGCGCAATCTCGGCAAGCTCGACCTGTCCGCCGCCTGCTACGCGATGACGTTGACGATGCCGGTGCGCTGGCTGCGCGACACGGCGCTCGAGGAGCTGAGCGAACTGCTCGACGGCGACCTGGGCCGCGCGCCGGCGATCGACGACGCCAAGCAGCTGCTGCGCGCGAACGGCATCCCGATCGTGCCGTCGCACGCCCTGATGCATCTGCTCGCGCGCAACACGATCGACCTCGTCGACGCCGGCTTCCCGAAGGCCGCCGCCATCGGCACGCGGCTGCTCGCGGCCGCCGAACGCGACGACACGCTCAACTGGCTCGGCGGCACATTGCTCTACGGCACCTACGGCGAGGACGAGCTCGGCGACGAGTGAGCACCGGAGTTCGGATGACGGACCGATGACGACCGCATGATGATCACGACAGACCACGACCAAAGGACGAAACGATGACGCAGACGAACGGCACAGACGGATTCATCGTGCCACCCATCCCGCCGGCGCCGGGATCCGGCGCCGCGACGCCGACGTCGCAGGCGACCGCGCAAACGACGGCACAGCAGCCGCCGACGGCACAATCGACGCAGCCGTCGCGCGCGAGGCACGCGGCGCGGCCGATCCGTCAGCTCGACGAACGCGGGCGCACCGACCGGCTGCCGACGCTGCCCGGACTGCCGGCGGGCCACACCTACGCGGTGACGGATGCGCTGCCGCAGCCGGCGCACGGCCTCGGCTACGTCGTCGAGGAGGCCGGCGGCGGCGTGCATGTGCTCGCATGGATCCGCGATGATCTGAAGGTGTTCTCGGCCGCCAACGTCCTCGACGCCGCCGCCGCCGACGCGCTACACGGCAACCGCGCCGATGTGCACTTCGACGAATGGGACACGGACGGCGACGACCATACCGGCCCGATGCGCGTGCGCAGCGTCTTCGAACCCGGCCGCGGCGTCAGCTTCGGCGAATACCGCCGCAACGGCGACGAGACGACGATCCTCGCCGCGGCGATGGATCTCGGCCCCTACACGCGCGGCACCTATCCGACGGCGGCCGTGCTTGCGGCGAGTTGGCTGCTCGCGTATCATGTCCCGACGCTCGCCGGCCGCCGTCCCGGCGCCGGACTCGGCCGCATCTTCGACGAGTTCATGCGGGTGACGCGCGAACCGGTCGCCGACGCGGTCGACGCGATCGTCTGGAAGGGCGCCGTCAACGCGGCGACGGCGGCCCCGACCGACCGTTTCGCCGCACGTGAGCTCATCGAGGCCGGCGCGGCCGCGTTGCGCCCGGTCAGCGCGCGCGAATCGGTGCGCTTCATCATCGTCGAGGGCACGAACCTGTTCTGGGCCGTGTTCAATGGCGACCTGCCGACCGAGGACCGGCACGTCGTGCTCGCGATCGAATCGGCGCTCAACCGCATCGGCGCCGTGCGGCGCGTCGCCGACATGCGCGACAACGAGAACGGCTTCGTCACGACGCTCGACGAGGCCGCCTGCTACGACGCGGTGCACCGCCGCGACCACATCTGGTCGCAGCACGTCGACCATGTGCTCGACTACACGAACGTCAACAACCGCTTCGCGCGCATCAACGACGCGGCCGCCGCGCCGGGCGGCATGTGGGACACGTTGACGCGCTTCATCACGATCGGCGAGTCGCTGATCCTGCCGCGCCGCTTCGAATACCGCGCCGACGTCAACGCGGCGACCGGCGAGATGGCGATCATCTTCTCGGCGCCCGACGAAACGCAGTTCCAGTCGAGCGACTGGCACGACGGCCACGTCGTCGACGTGCGCACGATGCGCGCCGCCCACGCCGCGACGTATTCACTCGAACTCGCCGGCCTGCTCGCGCAGATCGCGTTCACGGCCGGGCCGTCCGTCCACGCCGTCACCGTCACCGGCTACCGCGGCTCGCTGTACAAGACCGAGGATCCTGTGCTCTCGCTGCGCTTCGAGCGCGAACGCTTCACGACGAACGTGCTGCCGCGCTACCGCGACGGCGCCTTCGACGACGTGGCGCTCGACGACGATCCGGCGCGCGTCGTGCCGATGCTCGAACCGACGGACTTCGCGCTCGCCTTCAACGCGCGCCGCGGCCTCGACGTCATCACGCCGCTGCCGATCCCGCAGTCGCTGCTGGCGAACCGCACGCCGCTGTGGGCGGACGCGCGCCCACTGCCGCCGCGGCTGGGCGCGCTGCTGCGCGCCGACCGCGCGCGGGATCTCGACATCCTGCACGACGACGCCTCGATCAAGGGATCGGAGGTCATGGACCTGCGCCGCGACAACGAGGAGGACACGCCGATCGGCACGTCGATTGAACTCGAATCGGTCATCATGCAGATCGAGATGAGCGACCAGGCGCCGGCGAACCAGCGGCCGCTATACTGCGAAAACCCGACGCAGCGCCTGCTCGTCTCCCTCGTCGACGACGGTCCGGACACGCGCTACTGGAAGGCGCCGGACGCGCTGTACAACGCGCGCGTGGGGCTGACGCACATCTACCGCGACGACGGCGACTACAAGGCCGCCGTCGCGCAGGCGCAGGCGATGGAGCGCATCGCGCCGACCTGCGCATCCGCGTATTTCGAGGAGGCGGTCGTGCACGCCGACAACGAACATTACGAGGATGCGGCGCGCGTGCTCAAGTTCGCGTTGACGATTGCCGTCGCACGCGACGACGTCGACTTCGTCTACTATCGCCTCGCCTACGCGCTGTGGAATAACGGCGACCGAGAATCGGCGGCCGCCTGCTATGCGATGCGCACGCTCGACAGCGCCTCCTACGCGCCGTCCGCGCGCCGCGAGGTCGCGCAGCTGCTCGCGCAGCTCGGCTGGGACGAGCTGCCCGACCATGACAGGGCCGTCGCCAGGCTGCGCGAGGTCGGCATTCCGGTCGCCCCGCAGGCGCGCGCTCTCGACGTGCTCGCCGAAGCCGCGATGGGACTCGTCGACGCCGGATTCCCGTGCGCGGCCGACGCGGCCGCCGACATCCTCGCGAACTCGATCGACGGCGACGTGCTGCGGCTGCTGCGGCAGTGCCTGCGCTACGGCGTGCTCAACGCCGACGATGTGCTCGCGGCCGAACGCGGGGAGTGAACGGCGGCGTCGCATATGCGACGACCGATCGATGACGGCCCGCCTTCCGTTGCATGGGTGGATTTTCAGGGGAAGATCATTCGGCGAGGCGTTCCTTGATGAACGCGGTCGCCTCGTCGTAGGACGGGCAGACGGGCACGCCGTCGACATTGTGCGCAATCGACAGCGCGGCCGCCGCGTTCGCGATCTGCACGCTCGCCTCGAGGTCCCAGCCCTCGGCGAGCAGCGCGCACAGTGCGCCGGTGTGCACCGGGCCGGCCGAGCGGATATGCGTCGCCTTCGTCGGGAAGCCGTCGATGTGCATGACGCCCTCGCCGTGCTGGCGGATCCAGGCGCCGCGCGAGCCGGCGCGCAGCACGACCGGCGCGCGCAGCACCTCGCTGAGCGCCGTGCACAGTTCGTGCATCGACTCGTCGAAGCCGCCGGAGACGCGCAGCGTCGGCGTCTCGTCGATGCTGATCGACAGTCGTTCGGCGAGCGCATACGCCTGCTGGCGGTTCATCGACCAGACCGGGCGTGCGAGGATCAGCGTCTCGAGCAGCTGCGCGTTGACGAGACGCAACGCGCGCGTCGAATTGAGCACGATGCGGAACGTGCGCGTCTGCGGCTGGCATGCGGGATGCGACAGGAACTGGTGGACGGCGACGGCGCCGTCGTTCATCAGCGCGTTGCTGCCGATGTGGACGACATCGCCCTTCTTCGGGTGGATGTTCTTGAAGGCGTCGGCGTCGCCGCGCGACTCGGCGCCGTGGTGCGCGACATAGGATTTCGCGTCACCGTCGGACAGGATGATGCGCATGCCGTTGTCCTGATTGTGCAACGTGCGGCCGGTGTGGACGATATGCGCCTGACGCAGCGCGTGCGCGATGCAGTCGGCCCACGGGCCGGTGCCCATCATGCTCGCCAACTCGGTGCGCGCGCCCATGCGTTCCGCCGCCTCGAGCACCTGGAAGCTGCCGCCGATCGAACGGCTCACCGTGCTCGCTTCGACGAAACGGCCGGCCTGCGGCATTTCGGGCACGCGCATCAGCGTGTCCACCCAGGTCTGGCCGAGGGAGATCACGGTGGGTTCATGGTCGCGCTGCGCGCGGATCTTGTTGACGATGTCACTGAGCATGGTCGGTTCCTTTCTCACCGGAACCCGGCGCGATTGCCATCTGCCGATGCGCGCGAGGCTCCACTACCTCTTCCTTTACCCACTCCCGATATGGTCCGGCACTTCCCGGCACCGGTTGGCGGCCCCCAGAGAGAAGACGCTCTGGTTACGATTGTAGACGCTGTGTGCGGGAACGGGACACGAACCGGCCCGGTGGTGAGATAGACGGGTGGGCGTAGGGAGATGTGCGGGGATGCGGATGCCCGAATACTGCGGCGGCTTCGGGATAGGTGCGCGGGGCCTGAACCGTCACAGAGCGCTTTGGCGATGTGCCGGGGGTGCGAGCGACTGCGCCGCCGTGCGGGACGTCGGCGTGAGGCGGGCGGGGCGTACGGGGGTATGCGGCGGGTGGTAGGCATGCAGGGGCGAACGGTCGGCGAAATCGTGAGGGGGCACGGGAAAGTGGCGTTGTCCGGCATCTGGATGTATCATTGGGAAGTTGTGTGTGACGGCGTGCGTTCTTGTATGCACGCAGCCGCACGCAGACTTGCAAGTCAACAGTAATTTATAGGGAGTCCATTATGGCAGCTCGTTGTGCAGTGTGTGGCAAGGGCCCGCGTACGGGTTATTCCGTGTCGCACTCGCATATTCGTAACAAGCGCCGCTTCCTGCCGAACCTCCAGCCGGTTCGCACCACCGTGGACGGTCAGAACGTCCGCCTTCGCGTGTGCGCGAAATGCCTCAAGGCAGGCAAGGTTCAGCGTGTGAGCGCCAACTGATATGCATTGAACCATGCGAAACGCATGAAGCAACCCCGTCGGAGGAGTCCATCTCATCCGGCGGGGTTTTTCTGTTCTCCGCCCGGCGACGGCCGCGTTGAGACGGATCGCAGAAGATGCAGAGGACCAGTCTGCGGGCAGACCGCCGGAATCCATCCTGCGTCCGGTTTCGTCGACCGGCTCGACGGTTCGGGTCGCGGACAGGCCGTTTTGCGGTCGTGATCATCGATCGGGCCGATGGGTTGGGACGCTGCGGTCGGGTTCGTCGGGCGCGTCGATGGTTCGGGTCGCAAAGGTGCTGTTCTGCGGGTGGGTTTGTCGGTGGGGCCGATGGGTTGGGACGCTGAGGGGCTGTTTTGCGGGTGGGGTCGTCGACCAGGTCGACGGTTTAGGACGCGGGGACTGGGCCGGACGGCCACCGTTGCGGGCCGTACAGGCCGCACCGCAGCCGCCATCCGTGGCGCCTCGTCCGCGCACGTGGGACAATGGGGGACTATGAGTACCGTGACCGTGGAATCGCCGCTGGCGTCGTTGCTGACGAACAAGCGGCGCGTCAGCGCGCTCAAGGCGCTCGGCGTCACGACGGTCGGTGAGGCGCTCAGCTACTATCCGTTCCGCGTGACCGAGCCGGTGCCGGTGCGCGCGCTCAGTGATGTGCGCTTCGGCGAGAAGATGGCCTGCCCGGTCGTAGTGCGCGGCGTACGCGTCGCGCCGATGAGCTCGCGCGGCTCCTACCGCCTCGAAGTGCTCGTCGACGACGCCGACTACGCGCGCGAGCACCGGCTGCGCCCGGGCGCCGCGAACCTCGTCTTCTTCGCCCACCGCAAGTCGTACATCGACTGGATGGCGTCGCGGCTCGCCACCGGCATGCGCATCGTCATCGCCGGCGACCCGAGCGTCTTCAACGACCGTCTGCAGTTCACGCATCCCGAGATCCTGACCGTCACGCCCGCCGAGCCCACGCCGTCGCCGGCGCAGCTCGCCTTCGACGAGCCGTCCGCCGCGCGCGGCGGCGACCGGCCGCGCAACACGCCCGCCCGCAGATTGCGCTACGACGTCGACTCCGTGGCGCAGGGCCTCGCCCGTGTCTGCCGCCCACGCCCGGTCTACCATGCGAACTCGCGCATCTCGAGCGAACACATCCACGAGTCGATTCTGATGCTGCTGCATATGCTCGCCGGCGACGACCCGCAGGCCGCCGCGACGTCCGACATGACCGCCGCCGACACGCCGACGCATTCGCTGTGGGACGACGGCGACGCCGTGCATGCCGCGCTCGAACAAGCGATTCCCGACGTGCTGCCGGAGCAGGTGCGCGCCGAACTCAATCTGATGCACCGCGCGCAGGCCTTCTGCGCGATCCACGACCCCGACACCGTCGCCGACTTCCGCCATGCGATCCAGACGATGCGCTACGAGGAGGCCTTCGTCTGCCAGTGCGCGCTGCTGATGGCGCGCGACGCGGCGAGTGCGAGCGAAGCCTTCCGCTGCGACGACGTCACGTTGCGCGACGACTACATCGCCACGCTGCCGTTCCCGCTGACCCACGGCCAGCGCGACGTCATCGACCGCATCGGCGAGGACATGCGCGCCGACCATCCGATGCAACGGCTGCTGCAGGGCGAGGTCGGCTCCGGCAAAACCGTCGTCGCCGTCGCCGCGATGCTGCAGGCCGTCGGCTCCGGCCATCAGGCCGTGCTCGTCGCGCCGACGCAGGTGCTCGCCGAACAGCATTACCAGTCGATCGCCGCATCGGTCGGCGCGCTGGACGCCGACGTGCCGGTGCTGCTGCTCACCGGCGGCATGAAGCTCGCCGCGCGCCGCCGCGTCCTCGCGAAGGCCGCGAGCGGCGAACCCTGCATCGTCGTCGCGACGCACGCAGCGTTCTCGAAGTCGTTCCAGGCGCCGAACCTCGCGCTCGCCGTCATCGACGAACAGCACCGCTTCGGCGTCGAGCAGCGCGAGACGCTGCGCGGCAAATCGGAACGCGACCCGCATCTGCTCGTCATGACGGCGACGCCGATTCCGCGCACGGCGGCGATGACATGGTTCGGCGACCTCGACATCTCGTGGCTGACCGAACGGCCGGGAGGTCGCCGCCCGATCCGCACGTTCATCGTGCCGGAGGACGACGGCAAGCTGATGTCGGACATGTTCTGGCATCTGCGTGCGCGCATCGACGCCGGCGAACGCGCGTACATCGTCTGCCCGCGCATCGACGTGCCCAAGGACGATGGCACGGATGCCGACGACGACATGCAGCTCGTCGAACTCGGCGACGACGCCGAGCATCCGCGTCCGCCGCTGCATGCGGTCGTCGAGATCCGCGAACGACTGCAGTCGCTGCCGCAGTTCCGCGGCGTCGCGATCTGCACGCTCACCGGCCGCGCCGACGACGCGGCGAAGCAGCATGTCATGGAGGAGTTCGCGAGCGGCGTGACGCCGGTCATGGTCGCGACGACCGTCATCGAAGTCGGTGTCGACGTGCCGCAGGCGAGCTGCATCGTCATCTTCGACGCCGACCGCTATGGGCTCTCGCAGCTGCATCAGCTGCGTGGCCGCGTCGGCCGAGGCGGCACCGACGCGTGGGCGTTCCTCGTCTCGCGCGCCGAGCCGGCGTCGATCGCCGAGGAGCGGCTGCAGGTCATCGCTGATTCGCTCGACGGCGCCGACATCGCCGCCAAGGATCTCGAGTTGCGCGGCGCCGGCGACGTGCTCGGTGATGCGCAGTCGGGCGGTAAATCGAGTCTCAAGCTGCTGCGCGTCGTCAAGGACGCGCCGATGATCGCCGACGCGCGCGACCGTGCGCAGGCCGTGCTCGCCGCCGATCCGGGGCTTGCGGGACATGTGCAGCTCGCCGGCGCCGTGCTTGATTTCACGCGCGGCAACGAGAAGTTCCTGACGAGCAACTGAGCCGGGCACGGCGCCTGCGGCGGCGACACGCCGAACAACCGATGGAATCGCGCGCGGCGCGTGTGCGCTTTCCGCGGAATCCGCCATGGTCCGTGTGGGAACGACGCCGAAACCGCGAACATGGACGGTCGCGGACGCACATATGAGACGCCGTCGACGTATGAAGATTATGCTGATAGCATGTATGCTAAAAGACAAAAAACTGGGACATCGCCGGTAGGGATTGCATCCGCAGCCTTTCAGGCCCTGATTTCCTGCGGGTGGGGTACGCATCGGCGCGTTTGTCCACAGTGAACAATCTAGAAGCAAAGGCACTGTGATGAACGGACAGCAGGTGCTGGAGTGGGGGAAACGATTCCTCGGTCCAGTCGGTACACAGACGAGGAGGATCGTCGCGGCCGTGATCGGCATGACGATGATCGTGACGATGGCGATCGCCGTGGCGCCGACGCGCGCGGAGGCGGCCGACTCCGCACGCGTCGCCGATCCGACGACCTTCACGCAATGGGAGCAAGGCATCGGCAATCCGACCGATCCGCGATCGACCGGCCGCGTCTGGACCGACAAATCGGTGTCGACGGACGCGGTGACGCTCACGACCTACACCGGTGAAACGGTGCAGGTGGAGCCGAAGCATACCGACAAGGACGCGTTCCTTGTCGGGCTTTCGGCGATGTCAAGCGCACAGAGGATCACCGGCGTCGTGAACGTGACGAAGCCGCTCGACATCGTCCTCGTGCTCGACACATCTGGTTCGATGAAGAATGCGATGGATGGCGGCACCGCTTCGGACACCTATACGGAGGTATATTCCGGCGATCTCGACAAGACGCAGACCTACTACATTCGTGGTTGGTTGTCGTATCGAGAGGTGACTTGGGACGAAAACAGCAAATCTTGGGGGTATAGAGGAAATCAGGGCTCCTGGAATTCGGTGACGCCCAAGACGAGCGCCAATGATTCTGCTTACGGGCATACGCAGTTCTACGAGTACTCCTCGGATTCTCGCATGTTCGCGCTCCAGCAGGCGGTGAACGGCTTCATCGACCAGACGGCCACAGCGAACGCCTCCGTGAGCGATCCGAACAAGAAGAACCGCATCGGTCTGGTCACCTACGCCTGCAAGACCGTGGATGGCCAATGCAAACAGGGTTCCTCGATTCGCAGCGGCCTGACCGCCGACTTCACCGCGTTGCAGACGACGGTCAGCGGTTTGTACGGCGAAGGTGCGACCTATGCCGATGAAGGTCTCCGCCTGGCCAACAACGTACTGAACAATGCCCGCGCCGACGCGAAGAAAGTCGTCATCTTCTTCACCGACGGTGAGCCGGGATACAGCGGATTCGACGGCACTGTGGCCAATGCCGCCATCGCGCAGGCGAAGCTGATGAAGGAAGCGGATGCGAGCGTATACTCGATCGGCGTCTTCGCAGGCGCCGATCCCAGCGCCAACATGGGGGACGTGACCAATTCGAGCGACTCGACGCAGAAGGCGAACGCCTTCATGCAGGGCGTCTCAAGCAACTATCCGAAGGCCACCGGCTTCACGACGGTGCAACTCGGTCAGAAAGCGAGCGGCAAGCACTATCTCGCGGCCTCCGACGCCAACAAGCTCAATCTCGTCTTCGAGACGATTTGGGACGAGGTGTCGAGCGCGCCTACCTCGCCGATCCAGTCGAGTACGCCCGGTTCCTCACATGGCGTCGTGCGTTTCACCGACCAGCTCGGTGACTACATGCATGTGCTCGACATGAACAGCATCGTCTTCGCCGGCAAGCAGTTCACACAGGTCTCGAAGACCACATCGGGCAATACGACGACCTACGTCTTTGACGGCACTGTCGAAGCGAATGAGATCTACAAAGCCGCCGATCTGAGCACGATGACGATCACCGTGCAGAGCTTCGACGATGGCGCCACGCCGGCGCGTCGGGGCGACCTCGTGACCGTCGACGTGCCCGAGGAACTGCTGCCGCTGCGCCTGTATTCGGCGAAGGTCAACGCCGACGGCAGCGTCAAGACGCAGATCAACCGCACCCATCCGATGCGCCTGTTCTACGAGGTCGGGCTCAAGGACGGCGTCAAGGAGCTCGTCTCGAAGCCGGACGCCGACATGACCCAGTACATCGCCGCGAATAAGGACGCCGACGGCACGATCCGCTTCTTGACGAACCGTTACGACGGCCAGCCGAACGAAGGTTACGGCGACACGACCGCCGTGTTCACGCCGGCGACGACGAACGACTTCTACTATTTCACGCAGGACACGCCGCTGTACAACTCGCAGAGCCTCGACGACCCGGCGACGGAGATCGACGCCGACGGCACCTACTACTACCAGCGCGTGTTCTACGCCGACGACGCGCGCCATGAACAGTGGATCGCCGTGCCCGGCGAGGCGGCGGTCCGCGCCGCCGCCCAGAACCCGACGACCAGTCAGTGGTATGTGACGGCCGGCACGCCGCGCACGGCGCTCGCGAACCAGTACACGCGTGAGAAATCGGAGAATCCGACCGATACGGCGAAATATGCGTCGTCGCCGCAATGGGTCGACACGCAGGTCGATGTGCGTCTCGGCAACAACGGTGTGCAGCGGCTCAAAATCCCCGGCGCGCTCACGGTGACCGAGACGGTCGTCTGGCCGCAAGGCGTCACACCCGATCCGGACAAATCCTTCCCGTTCACGCTTACGTTGGCGAACGCCGACGGCACGCCGTTCACCGGCACCGTGCGCGGCGAGAAGAGCGACGGCACGACAACCGAAATCGGCAACGGCTCGACGTTCTCACTCAAGGACGGCGAATCGATCAGCGTCTACGACATCCCGGCGGGCGTCACGGCGACCTGCGTGCAGACGAACGCCGGCGGCCCCGGCTGGAGCGTCGATGATGGTCCGACGCGTGCGGGAACGGTGACTTCCGGCGGCATGCTGACGATGCCGTATGTGAACCGCTACACGCCCGAGCCGGTCACGCTCGAGGGGCCGTCGGTCAGCGGCGTCAAGGTGCTTGAAGGTCGAGACTGGAACACCGACAACGACCGCTTCACGTTCACGATCAGCGCCGGTGATGCGAATCCGGCCGACGCGATGCCCGAACAGACGAGCGTCACGTTGAGCGGCGCGTATGACGAGGACGAGCGGGTGCCGTTCACCTTCGGATCGATCGTCTACACGATGCCGGGCACCTACCAGTACGTCATCAGGGAGTCCGACAACGCCGACACCGGCGACGCGCAGCCCAATATGCGCTATTCGGCGGCGCGGTATGTGCTCACCGTCGTCGTCGAGGACGATGGCGAGGGCAGGTTGACGATCGCCAGCCGACAGCTGACGAACACCTTCGCCGATGACGGTTCCCATCTCGACGGCGAACCGCCCGTCGAGGCCGCCGTGTTCACGAACCGGTTCCTCGGCGTGGACGAGGCGACGGCCGACATCCACGGCATCAAGCATTACGAGGACGTCACCGGCACGAACCCGAACGACACGGTCGGCAAGTTCAAGGTGCGCGTCACCGCCGATCCGGCCAATCCCGAAGGCGGCCCCGTGCTGCCCGACGACGGCGCGATCGTCGACGTCGGCCTCGACGGCAGCTGGCGGCAGGTCCTCCAGTTCACCGGCGACGCGCTCGGCCACGATACCGAGGCGAAGCGGTTCACCTACCATGTGCGCGAAGTCGTCCCCGAAGGCGTGACCGCCGCGAATCCGACGAAGGACGGCATGACCTACGACCTGAACGACTACACGGTCGTCGTGACGGTGAGCCGCGACGCGGAAGACAACCTCGTCACGTCGGTCGAATATCCCGGCGGCGGCACGCAGGTCGAGCTGAGCAACCGCTACGAGGCGACGCCTGTCGATGTCCAGCTGGACGTGCAGAAGAAGGTCACCGGCGGCGCCGCCGCGGAAGGCAAGTTCACGTTCGAAGCCTCGCTCGCCGGCGATGCGGCGAACGTGATCGTGAACGGCGCGCCGTGGAACGATGCGCTGACGGCCATGACGCCGGCGATCGCCGAGGACGCCACCGGCGATGTGACGTTCCCGAAGCTGACCTTCACGAAGCCGGGCACCTACACGTTCACGATCAACGAGCAGCTGCCGGACACATTGCAGCCGACGGCCGAAGGATGGACCTACGACACGCATCGGCACACGGTGACTGTCGTCGTCACGGATGAGCACGGCAAGCTGCAGGCGGTGCTGAGCTCTGATGAATCGACGAAGCTGTTCACGAACACCTATGCCGTCGAATCGCTCAACTACGGCGACGTCGGCGCGCTGCGCATCAGCAAGACATTGACCGGACGTGCGATGCGCGCAGGCGAGTTCTCGTTCGGCATCACGCCGATCGGCGATGCCCCGCTTCCGGAAGGCGCGGGACGGACCTCGAACCCCTACACAGCTCCGGCAGGTCAGGCGCTCGTCTGGCCGGTCAACGGCACATTGCTCGGCGGACTGACCTTCACGAAGGAGGACGCCGGCAAGACCTACTGCTACAAGATCGCCGAAATCGTCCCGTCTGCCGCGATGCCCGGACCGGACGGCGGACCCGTCTTCCAAGGCGTGACCTACGACACCGCCGTGCACAAGGCGTGCATCGCCGTCAGCGACACCGGCAAAGGCACGCTCGAGGTGACGACGACCGTCGATGATGCAGCCACTACGGTCGCGGCGTTCACGAACCATTACAAGATCGAGCCGACAACGCAGTCCGTCACGTTCATGAAGGCGCTGCAGGGCCGTGACTGGAAGGATGGCGAGTCCTTCACGTTCACGCTCGCCGCCGACGGGGAATCCTCCTCCGTCGATGAAACAACGCTCGCCGCGGCCATGCCGCAGACCCATGAGGTGACGGTGACGAAAGAGAACGCCAACGGCTTCGGATTCGGCGACTTCACGTTCAGCCAGCCGGGCACCTACGTCTACACGGTCACCGAGGCCAACGCCGGCAAGACGATCGACGGTCTGCACTATGCGCAGCCGGCGCGCGTCTCCTTCAGCGTCATCGACAACGGTCTCGGCGCGTACAGTGTCGGATGGACGGTCACCGGCATCAACGGCACGACCTTCATCAACGTGTACGAGCCGACTCCGGTGCAGGTGACGACCCCGGCCGAACTCAAGAAGGAGCTGCGCGCGCCGTCGTGGGACGACGATTGGCGGTTCCGTTTCACATTGCAGGACGTGACCGAATACGCGCCCGACGACCCGCAGCCGACATTGCCACAGTGGAAGGTCGGACAGGCCGATGGCGGCGCGACGACCGCAGATGGCGCCGCCGAAACGCCGCAGAGCCCGGTCAGCTGCGACGTCGAGAAACGCACATGCACGGTGGGCGTCGGCAAGCCGGAAAGCGGCTTCGTCACGCCGATCAGCTTCGGCACCTTCACGTTCATCCATGCCGGCACCTACGTCTACCATGTCAGCGAGATCGACGACACCGCGACGCAGGGCGGCATCTACTACGACACGCATACGGCGACGTTGACGATCACGGTGACCGATGACGGCGACGGCAAGCTGACGGCGACGACGACCGTCGACGACGGCACCTTCGTCAACACGGCCGGCGTCGAACTGCCGTCGACCGGCGGCAGACGCGAACAGGGCATGATTACATTGGCGCTCGCGATCGTGTTCCTGCTCGGCGCGGCCGGCTGTGCGCTGCGCCTGAACCGCGTCACGATGGGCGGGTGAGGCGCTAGGCTCTGAAGGTATGCATGTCATCACCGGCAGATTCAAAGGCGCGCCGCTCGCGACGCCGCGTTCCGTGACGCGACCGACGACCGACCGGACGAAGGAGGCGCTGTTCTCGCGCCTTGAATCGCACGGCCTGCTGCAGGACGCGCGGGTGCTCGACCTCTTCGGCGGCACCGGCGCGCTCGGCATCGAGGCGCTGAGCCGCGGCGCGCGTGAACTCGTCGTCGTCGAGGCGAACGCGCAGGCGGCGAAACTGATCGCCGGCACATTGACGGCGATCAAACGGCACGCCGGCTGGGAGGAAGGCATGGATGCGCATGTCGTGCGCGCGAAGGCCGAACGCTACGCGGCGAAGGCGAAGGTCGACGCGCCGTTCGACCTTGTGCTCATCGACCCGCCGTACATATTCGCGACCGACGACTGCGCGCGGCTGCTCGACGACCTCGTCACGCGCGGACTGGTGGGGGAGCACGGCGCGATCGTCCTCGAACGCTCGAAGCGCACGAAGCCGCCGGCGCCGCCTGCGGGATGGGTCGAGGACGACCGCCGCGACTACGGTGAGACGACCGTCTACACCTACCGTTCGGACGCCTACGAACGGCTCGTCGACGCGCAGTGCGGCGACTGAGATGGCAGAACACTGAAACGCTTCAGCACTGCACCATCTCAGCCAAGCCGGCGCGGATGCGAGCCGGAGACCTCCCAGCCGAGCGCCATCAGCGTCTTGCGGTCGGCCTTGTCGAGCGCCGCGCAATCGAGACGTTCGATCAGGTCGGGACGGATCCTCGACGTCTTCTCGAGCGCCTCGTCGCGCCGGAATCGGTCGACCTTGCCGTGGTCGCCGGAGATCAGCACCGGCGGCACCGCCATGCCGCGCCATGTGGCCGGCTTCGTGTACTGGCTGTGCTCGAGCAATGCGTTCGCGCCGGTATATGATTCCTCGACGATCGACTCGGCGTTGCCCATGAAGCCGGGCAGCAGCCTGGTGATCGCCTCGAGCATCACCGAGACGGCGACCTCGCCGCCGTTGAGCACGTAATCGCCGATCGAGTACTCGCGCACGTCGATGCCGCGCTCGCGGTAGTACTGCGGGATGCGCGCGTCGTAGCCCTCGTAGCGGCCGCAGCCGAAGACGAGATGCCCGGCGTGCGATAATGCCGTCGCGTCCTGCTGCGTGAACAGCGGCGCCGACGGATTCGGGAAGATCAGGATCGGGGAGTCGGAGGAGGGTGTCGCATCGGCGTCCGCCGGGGCGTCCGCCGGGACGTCGAGCAGCTCGTCGAGGCATTCGGCCCACACCTCGGGCTTCATCACCATGCCGGCGCCGCCGCCGACCGGCGTATCGTCGACCGACTGGTGCACGTCATGCGTCCAGTCGCGCAGATTGTGCGCGCGGACCGTGACGAGCCCACGTTCCATCGCCTTGCCGAACAGGCTGAGGTTGAGCACGTCGAAGTACTCCGGGAACACGGAGACGATGTCGATGTCCATGAGGACTCCTTGCAGTGTTGATGAAGTAGTGGCGTTGATGGCAACGCGGTGTCGATGACGACACAGTGTCACCGTCGATGCAGCCGAATGCCCCGGCCACGTGGCGCGGCCGAGGCATTCGGGAAAACGGTCGGATGATGGTCGGCGGCGGCCGTCAGATGCCAGGGATCAGGCCGCCGGGAGGATCGATCGTCAGATAACCCTCCTCGAGGTCCACGTCGGGCACGAGGTCGATGACGAAGGGCACGAGCGCGGTCTTCTCGTCGCCGACCGGCTCGGCCAAGCGGATCTTGAGCAGCCACTGCGCGCCCTCGATCATGTCGACGACGTTGCCGAGGACACGGCCGTCCGACTTGAGCCGCGCCTCGAGGCCGACGATGTCCTTCGGATAGAACTCGTCCTCCTCGAGCTCCCACGGCTCGCCGTAGAGGACCGTGCCGCCCAGCGCCTCGGCCGCGTTGCGGTCGTCGACGCCTTCAAGCTTGATGTACCAGCGGTTCTTGAACGTGCGCGCGCCCTCGACGACGTATTCGTCGGCGGCGCCCTTCGTGAACAGCGGCGAGCCGGGGGCGAAACGCTCCTCGGGTTCGTCGGTGAACAGCTGCACGCTCACTTCGCCTTTGAGTCCCTGCGCGCGTCCGATACGACAGACCCTCAGCAGCTCGGGCTGTTGAGGGTCCATCGGTGAAGATTCATGATTCACTTGCGCACATCCATGATGTCGACGCGCACCTTGTGGTCGGCCATCGCCTGCACCACGGTGCGGATCGCGTTGGCGGTGCGGCCGTTGCGGCCGATCACACGTCCGATGTCCTCAGGATTGACGCGCACGCGAATCAGCTCACCACGCGCGTTCTCATGGGACTTGACCGAAACGTCGTCAGGGAAATCGACGATGTTCTTAATCAGATGTTCCACGACTTGAGCAAGCATGATCAGACGGCTTCCGGAGCGGACTCTTCAGGATCGGCGAACTCGACCTTCTCGTCGGCCTTCTGCTCGGCAGCGGCGTCGGCGTCGGTGGCGGCCTCGTTGGCCTTGAGCTCGGCTTCGGCCTTCGCGGCCTTGAGCTTCTGCGCCTTCGTGTCGGCCTCTTCGATGAGCGTGGCCGCATCCGGCTTCGCGGCGACGGTCTTCAGCGTGCCCTCGGCACCCTTGAGGCCCTTGAACTTCTGCCAGTCGCCGGTGATCTTGAGGAGGTTGCGGACCTGGTCGGTCGGCTGGGCGCCGACGCCGAGCCAGTACTGCGCGCGATCGGAATCGATCTCGATCGTCGAAGGCTGCGTGTTCGGGTTGTACAGACCGATCTCCTCGATGGCCTGGCCGTCACGCTTGTTGCGCGAATCCATGACGACGACGCGGTACACGGCATAGAACTTCTTGCCCATGCGCTTGAGACGAATCTTGGTTGCCAAAACGGCTCTCCTTGTAACTAGGGTTGCGCGCCGCGCTTCGCCGTGTGGGGCACGGCTCGACCGGCACGCGCGTTCCTTGGCGCCTACGGGTGATGAGAGGGTCCCGCATCGCCAAATAACCAAGTCAGGATACATCAACCCGTGGTCATCGCCGCCGTCCGCGGCCGCCGACGGCGTAACGGCGCCGCAAGGCCCGGCAACGTGGGCGGATTATAGTGTGAGATGGAACCGCCGCGCCGCCGTATGCGCGGCCGATGCCGACGCGCCCCGCGCCGCCACTCCACCGCCGTCAACCGCCGTCAACGAGGATCGATCACAAGGAGGCCTGCGATGTTCATTCCGCGCTACTACGAGGACCTGTCCACGTTGCATGTGGGTTGCGAGCCGAACCGCGCGTATTTCATCCCGGCGAGCGAGGCGGTTGACACGAGCTTCGACCGGCGCGTGCATTCCGATCGGTTCCAGCTGCTCGACGGCGACTGGGCATTCCGCTACTACGCGAGCATCCACGACCTCGACGCCGAGGTCGCCGCCGCGGCCGCCGCCTACGACCCGATCTTCACCGACGTCGCCTTCAACCCCGGCGACGACTACACGCAGATCCCGGTGCCGTCGGTCTGGCAGATGCACGGCTTCGACCACAACCAGTACACGAACATCCGCTATCCGTTCCCCTTCGACCCGCCCTTCGTGCCGCAGGACGACCCCTGCGCCGTCTACCGCACGACCTTCGACTACGCGCGCGACGAGGCGGCGCCGCGCGCGTACCTCAACTTCGAGGGCGTCGACAGCTGCTTCTATCTGTGGCTCAACGGCGTCTTCGTCGGCTATTCGCAGGTTTCGCACGCGACGAGCGAATTCGACGTGACCGACCTGATCGAGGACGGCGAGAACACGCTCGCCGTCCTCGTGCTCAAATGGTGCGACGGCAGCTACCTCGAGGACCAGGACAAGCTGCGCATGAGCGGCATCTTCCGCGACGTCTACCTGCTCAAGCGGCCGACGCGGATGATCCGCGACTACTTCGTGCACACGGCGATCGACTTCGACGACGGCCGGCGCACGACGGTGACCGTCGACTTCGACGCCGGCGCCGCCGGGCTGCCCGAGCATGTCGACGTCGCGATCCTCGACGCCGACGGCGAAGCCGTCGACACCGTCCGCGCGCAGGCCATCGCCGACAGCGACGACGTCAACGTCGACGACACGGTGTTCGATGTCCGCGCCCGCGCGACGCTGACGATTCCCGACGCGCAGCTGTGGAATCCCGAGGAACCCTACTGCTACCGTCTCGTCATCGTCACCGACGACGAGACGATCACGTCGCTGCTGAGCGTGTGCGAGGTGCGCGCCGCGCTCGGCGACGACGGCGTGCACGAGCGGATCGAACTCAACCGCCGTCCGATTACGATCCACGGCATGAACCGCCACGACGCCGACCCGGTCACCGGCGCCGCCGTCACGCCGCAGCGCTTCCGGGAGGATCTGCTGCTGATGAAGCAGCACAACGTCAACGGCGTGCGCACGAGCCACTACCCGAGCGCGCCGTACTGCTACGACCTGTACGCCGAACTCGGTTTCCTCGTCGTCGACGAGGCCGACATCGAGGCGCACGGCGCCTACATGCTGCAGTACGAGCACGACGGCGGCGTCGACGACACGGCCGCGCTCGAAGGATGGAACACGCACATCGCCGACAGCGAGGACTTCGCGCCGGCCATCCTCGACCGCGTGCGCCGCTGCGTCGAACGCGACAAGAACCATGGCTGCGTGCTGTTCTGGTCACTCGGCAACGAATCGGCGTACGGCCGCGGCTTCGAACGCGCCGTCGCATGGATCAAACAGTACGACACGTCGCGGCTGACGCATTACGAAAGCGCGCGCTATGTCGAACACGGCGGCCACGACGCCCACGACTACGACGCGGTCGACGTGCACAGCCGCATGTATCCGTCGATCGCCGAGATCGACGCCTACTTCGCCGCCGACGGACCGCACGGCGACGGCGCGAACGGCGAGGACGGCAGCAGCCCCGACGGCACCGTCAAACCGTATCTGATGTGCGAGTTCTGCCATGCGATGGGCAACGGCCCGGGCGACCTCGAGGACTACTTCCAAGCGATCGAACGGCATCCGGGACTCGCCGGCGGCTACGTCTGGGAGTGGTGCGACCACGCCGTCGACGCCGGCCGCACGCCGCAGGGACGCCGCGAATACCTGTACGGCGGCGACTTCGGCGAGCGCATCAACGACGGCAACTTCTGCGTCGACGGCATGGTCTCGCCCGACCGCACGCCGCACTCCGGCCTCGATGAATTCAAGAACGTGTTCCGCCCGGCGCGCGTCGTCACATGCGCCGTCGACGGCGCCGACGTGCAGGTGACGCTGCACAACCATCTCGACTTCACGACGTTGTCCGACCGGGTGCAGCTCATGTGGGAGCTGTACGTCGACGGCGTCATGCAGGCCTATGCATTGTGCGACGACGAGACGTGCGCCGCCGCGATGGCGATCGCGCCCGGCGACGAGGGCGTCGTGGACCTGCCCGGCATGCCCGATCTGCGCGACGTCGACGGCAGCGTCACGATCGTGCTGCGGTATCTGACGAAGGAGCCGATGTGGGGGATGGCGCCGCTGTTCGAACTCGGCTTCGACGAGGTCGCCGTCACCGTGGCCGGCGCCGACGGCCGCAACCAGTGGGTCGTGCGTCAACATGAGGAGATGCATGCCGGCGACGAGCGTGGCGCGACGATCCAGCTGCGCCGCGCCGGCACGTCGATCGTGCTCGAAGGCGCCGACTGGCGTTACGAACTCGATGCCCGCACCGGTCTGTTCGCGCGGATGAGCTACCGCAACCGCGCGCTGCTCATGCGGCCGATGCAGATCGACGTCTGGCGTGCGCCGACCGACAACGACCAGTACATCCGCCGCGACTGGGAGCGCGCGCAGTACGACCATGCGAGCGCACGCGCCTACGACGTCGCCGTGCGCACCGTCGCGTCGAGCGGCATCGCACAGCCCGAGGAAGGCCGCGCGATCGCGAACGAGGTCGACCCCGACGACGCGTGCCTCGCGCCGAACGCCGTCGAACTGCGCGTCTCGATGGGCGTCGTCGCGCCGAGCGTGCAGCCGATCGCGCACGTCGACGCCGTCTGGACCGTGCACGCCGACGGCTCGGTCGCGTTGGCGATGGACGTCGCGCGCGACACGGCGTTCCCGTTCCTGCCGCGCTTCGGCATCCGCATGATGCTGCCCAGGACGATGAGGAACGTCGTCTACTGCGGCTACGGGCCGAACGAAAGCTACGTCGACAAGCATCGCTCATGCTGGCACGGCATCTTCGAAGGGACGCCGACGACGTTGGCCGAACACGAGATCAGGCCGCAGGAGAACGGCAACCACCATGACTGCGACTGGGCGAGCGTCGGCGGCGACGGCGTCGCATTGGTCGTGCTGCGCGGCGACGGCGCCGACGACGCGCGCGCCTTCGACTTCCAGACGCTCGAATACACGGCCGAGGAGATGACATGCGCGCGGCACGACTTCGAACTCGACCGCGCCGACATGACCATCGTCTGCGTCGACTACATGCAGTCGGGCATCGGCTCGAACAGCTGCGGACCCGAGCTGCTGCCGCAGTACCGGCTCGACGACGCGCGCTTCCGCTTCGTCGTCACGTTGCGGCCGCAGACGGCTTGAGCGACGTCAGTCGGCGTCCGATCCGTCCTGCTGCGCGGCGCGGATATGGTCGCGGGCGCGCTCGCGGGCGAGCGGCGGCAGCGAATCCGGCCACGTCTCGCCGGCGCCGGCGTTGAGCGGCGTCGGATGGTCGATGATCGTCAACGTCGCGGCGAGCGCGAGATGGTCGGTGCCATGCACCTCGATCGCTCGTACGTCGGAGGCGGTCAGATAGTCGGTGAACAGCACATGGTCGAGCACGATGCGCGGCCACTTGAGCCAGCGTGGATAGGTCGGGTGCAGGCCGCGCGCGTCGGTGAGCGCCGCGTCGTGGAAGCCGGCGGCGAGCAACTTGCGGAAGCTCGGATGGGCGATGCTCGCGTTGAAGTCGCCCATGACGACGTTGATCGTCTCATGTTCGGGCGTCTGCGCGGCGGCCGCGGCGGCTGTGTCTGCTGCGTTGGCTGTGTCGACCGCGTCGCCCGCGTGGCCGGCGTGGCCGTGGCGCGCGGCGCGGTCGGCCGTCGCGGAGCGCGCGGAGATTCCGGCCTGCATGAACGAATCGTCATGGGAGTCGTCCTTGGTTGCGGCGGTCGCGGCTGCGCGGTTCGCCGCGTCGATCGCCGCGAGCGTCGGGTATTTCTCGCGCGGCTCGTCCTTCGGATGGCGGATCAATGCGCGCAGGCCGATGATGCCCGCCGACCAGTCGCGGCAGCCGCGCATCGGCGACTTCGGATGGGCGGCTGCGAAGGTGATGTCGCGCGTCGACGAGAACGGGATCGTCATCGTCGGCACGTCGGCGGCCGGAATCGGCACGCCGGTCGGTGTGCTCGCCGACGGTTCGACGCGCATCCAGACGCCGTTGAAGCCGCCGTTGTCGGTCGGCAGCGCCTCGCCGAGCTCATGGTAGGGCAGCAGCGCGTCGAGCCCGGCGGCCTTGAGACGCGCGACGAGGTCCCCACTGAGCTCCTGCAGCGCGAGGACGGCGACGTCCTCGTCGCGCACGAGGGCGACGATCTGTTCGGCGTCGGCGCGGCCGTAACGGCAGTTGAGCGTCAGCACGCGGAACTGGCCGCGGTCGGGATGCGATTTGCGCGGGCGGGAGGCAGCGTCCGTCTTGCCGGCCGCGCGCGCCTTGCGGGCGGCAAGACGGCGCGCGAGCGCGGCCGCCGTGTTCGGCGCCTTGATGTCGTTGAGCCAATAGGCGGACTGCCGCATCAGCGACGCGATGAGCATGACGGCGGCACAGATCGTGAACGGCCAGTCATGCAGGCAGCCGCCGACGATCGCGAGCGCGGTGAAGGGGATCCACAGGAACGGCGTCAGCGCGATCAGATAGGGCAGCGGCCGGTGGCCATCCCAGCCGGCGGGCAGCTCGGTGAGCGCAAGCCACGCGACCAGCACGATCAGCACGATCCACATCGCGACGAGCATCGGGAAACCTTTCTGTAGAGCGCGCTGAGTTCGGCGCACGGTCAAATCAAACGGTCAATCAAACAGAGGGCGACTGCTGTCGGCAGTCGCCCTCGCATCGGGAACGGACGGATCAGTTGCCGCCGAGCAGGCCGCCGAGGCCGCCGCCGAGATTCGGCGGAAGGTCGGCGCCGCCGAGCATCCCCTGCAGCTCGTCGGGCAGCTGCGGCGTCTTCGGCTTCTTGACGAAGGCGGAACCGGAGGCGCTCGGCTTGCCGGACAGACGTGCGCGCAGCGCCTGCTCCTCGGCCTCGCGCTTCATCGGGTTGCCGGACTTCGACCCGCCCTTCTTGCCTTTCTTGCCCTTCTTGGCGTTCTTGCGGCTCGAGCCGCCGCCGAAGCCGCCCATCGCGCCGAAACCGGCTTTGTTGCTCATGCGCTTCATCATCTTCGACGCCTGTTCGAAGCGCTGCAGCAGCGCGTTGACGGCGGAGACGGTCACGCCCGAGCCGTAGGCGATGCGCGCACGACGCGACCCGTCGATGATCTTCGGGTTGCGGCGCTCCTCGGGCGTCATCGAACGGATGATCGCCTCGGTGCGGTCGATCTCGCGCTCGTCGAACTGCTCAAGCTCCTTGCGATGCTGCGCCATGCCCGGAATCATGCCGAGCAGCGACTTCATCGAGCCGAGCTTACGCACCTGCTGCAGCTGCGCGAGGAAGTCATCGAGGCCGAAATCACCTTCGGCCATCTTCTCGGCGGCCTTGCGCGTCTGCTCCTCGTCGAATTCGCGCTGCGCCTGCTCGATGAGCGTCAGGATGTCGCCCATGTCGAGGATGCGCGACGCCATACGATCAGGATGGAAGACCTCGAAGTCCTTGAGGCCCTCGCCGTTCGACGCGAACAGGATCGGCTTGCCGGTCACCGACGCGACCGACAGCGCGGCGCCGCCACGCGCGTCGCCGTCGAGCTTCGAGAGCACGACGCCGGTGAAGTCGACGCCCTCGTCGAAGGCCTGCGCGGTGCGCACCGCGTCCTGGCCGATCATCGCGTCGATGACGAAAAGAATCTCGTTCGGCTGCACGGCGTCGCGGATGTCGCGCGCCTGCTTCATCAGCGTCTCGTCGACGCCGAGACGACCCGCCGTATCGATGATGACGGTGTCGTAGAGCTTCTGGCGCGCGTATTCGATCGAATCACGCGCGACCTTGACCGGATCGCCATGCGTCTCGCCGGGGGCGGAAACCGCTTCGCCGCCCGCGGACTGCACGCCCTTCTCGGGTGCGTACACCGGCACGCCGGCGCGCTCGCCGACGACCTCAAGCTGCGTCACCGCGTTCGGACGCTGCAGATCGGCTGCGACGAGCAGCGGCGTGTGGCCCGACTCCTTGAGCCAGTAGCCGAGCTTGCCGGCGAGCGTCGTCTTGCCGGCGCCCTGCAGGCCCGCGAGCATGATGATCGTCGGCGGCGTCTTCGCGAAGTTGAGCGGACGATCGACGCCCTGACCGAGGATGTCGGTGAGTTCGTCATTGACGATCTTGACGACCTGCTGCGCCGGGTTGAGCGCCTCGGAGACCTCGGCGCCGAGCGCGCGTTCGCGCACACGCGCCGTGAACGAACGCACGACGTCGAGCGAGACGTCCGCGTCGAGCAGCGCGCGGCGGATCTCGCGGATCGTGCCGTCGATGTCCGCTTCGGAAAGCTTGCCTTTGCTCTTGAGATGCTTGAACGCGTTCGAGAGCCTGTCTGTAAGAGAACTGAATGCTGCCATAGTGGGTACGATTCTAGCGTGTTGAGGGGAAATCGTGCAGCTTGCGCACCGGAACTCCACGACGATGCGCGCGTTCACTACACTGGTGGGAGTGCGCCGACGGAGCGCACGGAGCAGTGCGCGGATGAGGCGCACCGATGGCGGGAGGATCCGCACGCGACGCCGGCGCGGCGTCATGCGGGCACGGACGCGGTCGTACGGACAACATCGGGCGGATGGATGGCGCGTGGGAAGCGCACGGGCGCACAGGCACACAAGCGCACACAGGTACACAAGGAGGCGGCATGCATCAGAAGAGAATCGAACAGCAGGCGTTGAAGGTCGGCATCATCGTCAACATCGTCATGGTCGTCGCCGGATTCTTCGTGTTTTTCGTCACCGGACTCAAATCGATGTTCCTCGACGCGTCGTTCACCGTCATCTCGGTCATCTCGGGCGGCGTCGCGGCGTATCTGTCGAAGAAGACGGTTCGCGTGAGCGAACGGTTCCCGAACGGCATGTTCGCGCTCGAGCCGATCTACGCGATCTGCAAGTCGATCTTCACGATCTGCCTGCTGCTGTTCTCGTTCCTCGACGTGCTTCGCGTCGCGATCGACTACTTCGCATACGGCGAGGGCGAGCGGCTGAGCTTCGGGCCGGTCATCATCTACCAGATCGCCGCCGTCAGCGTATGCCTCGTGCTCGTGTGGTACTACCGTGCGCGCAACCGCTCGATCGGCAACGCGAGCCTGATGCTCAAGGCGGAGGCGAACGGCACATGGATCGACGGCATGATCTCGCTCGGCATCGGCGTCGTCGCCGTGCTGCTGTACTTCCTTCCGGACGGGACGCCGTTCGACTTCCTGCACTACACCGGCGACTTCTTCATCACGACGATCATCGTCGCATTGACGATCAAGGAGCCGGTCGTCGTGCTGCGCGACGCCTTCGTCGAACTCGTCGGCGGCACGCACGACGACGAGGAGATCTCCGCGTTCGTCACGCGCGAGGTCGAGGCGCATCTGCCGGAGCAGATTGTCATGGAGAAGCTCCACGTGTTCAAGACCGGCATGAACTTCGACGTCGACATCTTCATCGGCAGCACGCAGGGCAGTGTGCGGATGGAGGAACTCGTCGGCGCGCGGCAGGCGATCGAGCAGGCGCTCGAGCCGAAACTGCACATCGTCAACGTCGACTTCGTCTTCGAGTAAGGCCGTCTGCAGGTGGGCTTGCGCACAGACGACCGTTTGGGGTGTCGGGAATGGTCGTCTGCACGCAAGGGCGGACGAGATCCGCCGGGGATGGGCGAACGGTGTCAGAGGACGACGGGGCGCGTGCGGCGATGCGATGGCCGCGCGATCATCAGTTGAGCGTCCACGAGGAGCCGGCCGGTCCGTCCTCGATCATGATGCCGAGCTTGGCGAGGCCGTCGCGGATCTTGTCGGCCGTCGCGAAGTCCTTCGCCTTGCGGGCGGCGGCGCGCGCCTCGAGCTGCGCGTCGATCAGTGCGCCGAGCGTCGCGCGAGCCTTGTCTTCGCCGCCTTTCGCATCGCCGCCGTCGATCCACGGTTCGGCGAGCGGGTCGAGGCCGAGCGTGTCGAGCATCGCGCGGACGTTGACGAGTGCCGTGCGCAGCGCGGCGTGCTTACGGCCGTCCGCGTCGTCGTCGAGGTCGGCGATCAACGTGTTGCCGGCGCGCAGCTGCGTGAAGATGGCGGCGGTTGCACGTGAAACATTGATGTCGTCGTTCATCGCGGCGACGAAGTCCACCGGCAGCTCGTCGGCGGTCACGGCGGTGATCTCGTCACGCGACGGCTGTTCGCCGAGCGCGTCGCCGGCATGTTCGATGTAGTTCATGACGCGGTCGTAGGCGGCCTGCGCCTCGGCGAGCGTCTGGTCGGACCATTCGAGCATCGAACGGTACTGCACTGCGCCGAGCGCGTAACGCACGACCCATGCGGAGTGCTTGGCGAGCACGACCGGCACCGCGAGGCCGTTGCCGAGCGACTTGCTCATCTTCTCGCCCTTCGCCGTCACCCACGCCGAATGCATCCAGCGGTTGGCCGTGCGGTAGCCGGCCGCGCGCGTCTGCGCCATCTCGTTCTCGTGGTGCGGGAAACGCAGGTCGAGGCCGCCGCCGTGGATGTCGAACATGCCGTCAAGGTAGCGGTAGCTCATCGCCGAGCATTCGATGTGCCAGCCGGGGCGGCCGGTGCCGAACGGCGTCTTCCAGCGCGCGTCGGCCGGATCGGTCGGCTTCGGGCGCTTCCACAGCGCGAAGTCGCGCGGGTCGCGCTTGTCTTCGGACAGGTCGGCCGGGTCGGTCGGGTTGTACTTGTCCTCGCCGGTCATGTCGACCGACGGTCCCATGCGGTCGGCGACGGCGGCCGCCTCGTCGACCTCGGTCGTCTGCTTCTGATGCGTCAGCTCGCCGTAGTGCGGCCATGACGTGACGTCGAAGTAGACGTCGCCGGTCAGTTCGCCGTGCTCGTCGCGGATGACGTAGGCGTGGCCGTTGTCGATGATGCGCTCGATCAGATGGATCATGTCCATGATGTGGCCGGTCGCTCGCGGTTCGTAGGTCGGCGGCAGCACGCCGAGCCTGTCGTACGCGTCGGTGAACTCCTGCTCGTAGTGGTAGGCGCGTGCCCACCAGCGCTGGCCGGCCGCGGCCGCCTTGTCGAGAATCTTGTCGTCGATGTCGGTGACGTTGCGGATGAACGTGACATGGTAGCCGAGCTTGAGGAACCAGCGGCGGATGATGTCGAAGGCGACGCCGGCGCGGATGTGGCCGATATGCGGCGAGCTCTGCACCGTTGCGCCGCACACGTAGATGCCCACGTTGCCAGGCTTGATCGGCTCGAAACGGCTGATCGCATGCGTCGCCGTGTCATAGAGTTTCAGGTCGACGGCCGCGTTCGCGACGCCGCCGTCGCCGGCCATCAGCGTCTCGGCGAACTGCTTGTCCGTGGAGACGCCGGAAGTGTTGGCATTGCTTGCTTCGTGGGAATGCTCGGTCATGGTTCGAGCGTATTGCGTTTTGTAGACAAGCGGCATGCGGATATGGACGGGCATCAGACGGGTGCGAACGGGCATGGGCGGGCGCAGACAGCCTGCGGCGAAGGTATCTCGGCTGGGAAGGAGCATTTTCTTCGTTATGGGCAGGTATACCGACCGAACAGGGCCGGCCGCCGGCAGGTATACCCGGTGCCGCCGGAGAAAATGCTCCTCCTAAGCCGAGATACCCTCGGACGGCGCCCGAAAGAGCGTTCGTGCGGCATCTTGGGACGCCCGGACGCGCTCGATGGGACGCCCGAGACGCTCGAAGACGCTCAACATGTGCTCAACGGACCGCCGTCACTGGCCCATCTGCTCGGACAGGTCGAGCCATTCGGCCTCGAGGCCGTCCGATTCGGCCGTCAATACCTGCAGCTGCCGGTTGAGTTCGTTGAGGCCGGCGTAGTCGCTCGGATCGTGCGCTGCCATCCGCTCCTCGAGTTCGTCCTTCTGCGTCGCGAGCTTCTCGAGCTTGCGTTCGATCGCCGAGACGCGCCGCGATGCGTCCGCATATGCCTTGCCGCTGAGCTTCGGCACGGCCGCCTCGGCAGGCGAGCCGTCAGCCAGACCGGCCGCCGCTTCCTCGGCCTTGACGGTGTCCGCGTCGACGGCCGAATCGGCCGCGCCTCCGGCCTTGTTCATGCCGAGCGGATCCTCGCCGCGGCGCAGCGCGTCGACGATGTCCAGATAATCCTGCACGCCGCCGGGCAGATGCCGGATCTTGCCGCCGATCAATGCGAACTGCTCGTCGGTGACGCGTTCGAGCAGATAGCGGTCGTGGCTGACGACGACCAGCGTGCCCGGCCAGGTGTCGAGCAGGTCCTCCATGACGGCGAGCATGTCGGTGTCCAGATCGTTGCCCGGCTCGTCCATGATGAGCACGTTCGGCTCGTCGAGCAGGATCAGCAGCAACTGCATGCGGCGCTTCTGGCCGCCGGACAGGTCGCGGATCGGCGTCATCAGCTGCGCCGCCTCGAATCCGAGCCGCTCCATCAGCTGCCCCGGCGTGACCTCCTTGCCGTCGACGATGTAGCTCGGCTTGTAGCGGCTGAGCACTTCCTTGACCTTGTATTTGCCGAGCTTCTCGAGCTCGTCGAGCCGTTGCGAGAGCACCGCGAACTTCACCGTCTTGCCGATGTTCACATGCCCGGCCGTCGGCGTCAGCGTGCCGTCGAGGATCTTGAGCAGCGTCGATTTGCCGGCGCCGTTCGCGCCGACGATGCCGAAACGGTCACCCGGCCCGATCAGCCATGTCACGTCGTCGAGGATTTCGCGGCCGCGCACCGTCAGTTCGACGGCCGCCGACGTCTCGTCCGACGCCGTCTCGCCATCCTCCTCGCCGCGCGTGCCGCGCAGCGCGTTGATCTCGCCGGCCGGCTCGCGGTGCGTGAGCCCATGCGCGGCGGCGGCCTCTTCTGCGCGCGAGCCGAACGCCGATTTCAGCCGCGGATCGTCGGCGTCGTCGACGGCGATCGTCACTTCACCGAAGGCCTGCGGCTCGGACACCATCGGCTCGACGATGTCGACCGTAGACGCCGACTTCGCGTTCGCCGCGAGCGCGGCCGCGTCCGGGTCGATGTCCGCATACGAGCCCTGTTCGCGGTCGAAGATCTGCGTGACGTCGACGAGGTCGACGACCTGTTTGCCGAGCCGCGACGTCGCCATCTGCTTGAGCTCGAGCGTGTTGCGCATCGGCGGCACGTCGGCGATGAGTTCGCGCGCGGCCTTCACATGGAACTTCTGCTTCGTCGAGCGTGCGCGTGCGCCGCGCGACAGCCATGCGAGCTCCTTGCGCGCGAGGTTGCGTCGCTTCGTCTCGCGCACGTCGGCCTGGCGGTCGCGTTCGACGCGCTGCAGCATGTAGGCGCTGTAGCCGCCTTCGAAGGGTTCGATCTCGCCGTCGTGCACCTCCCACATCGATTCGCAGACCTCGTCGAGGAACCAGCGGTCGTGCGTGACGAGCAGCAGCGCGCCGGTGCCTTTCGGCCAGCGGTTCTTGAGATGTTCGGCGAGCCAGTGGATCGTCACGACGTCGAGGTGGTTCGTCGGCTCGTCGAGCGCGAGGATGTCCCAGTCCTTGAGCAGCAGCCGTGCGAGGTCGGCGCGGCGGCGCTGGCCGCCGGAGAGCGTGCCGATCTTCGCGTCGAGGTTGAGGCCGCCGAGCAGCGCCTCGACGATTTCGCGCGACTGCGTCTGCGCCGCCCATTCGTAGTCTTCGCGGCCTTCGAGCGCGGCCTGCCGCAGCGTCGCGTCGTCGTCGAGTTCGTCGCGCTGCCCGAGGACGCCGAAGGTGAGGCCGTTACGGCGGCTCACGCGTCCCGAGTCGGGCGTCTGCTCGCCGTCGAGCAGACGCAGCAGCGTCGATTTGCCGTCGCCGTTGCGGCCGACGATGCCGATGCGGTCGCCTTCGAAAACGCCCTGCGTGACGTCGGTGAAGATGGTTTTCGTGGCGAAGGCGAGGGAGACGTGTTCCAATCCAAGATCAAAAGTCGGCATAGGGAACACTGTAATGGTGGCGCGGTAAATCGGCGGTGCGCGGATCAGCCGTCGGCGTCACCGCGCACCGCCGATTGTCGTATGCGTTCGGCGTATCGATGCGCGCTCAGCGCATGATCGTCTTCGCGTAGGTGCTGCAGCGCGCAGCGAAACCGGAGAAGACCTGTTCGGCGAGCGGCTGCAGCTGCGGATTGCAGGCCGCGTACTGTTCGCGCAGCTGCGACTTCGAGCCGCCAGCGGCCTTGAGCTGCTTGACCATCAGCGGCTCCTCGAGCCATTCCTCGAGCAGCTGCGGCGTCACTTCGAGATGGAACTGCATGCCGAGGGCGGAACCGAAGCGGAAGGCCTGCACCTTCGCGGCGCCGGAGCGGGCGAGCAATGTGGCGCCGTCGGGCAGCGTGACGCAGTCGGTGTGCCATTGCAGCACGTCGAGTTCCTTGCTCCACATCGCGAAGTAGTCGTGACGCTCGACGCGTTTGATCGGCAGCACGCCGATCTCCGGGTCGCCGTTCGTCTTGAGCTTCGCGCCGAGTGCGGTCGCGATGATCTGGTGGCCGAGGCATACGCCGAGCACCGGCTTGCCGACGCTGATCGCGGCACGCACGAGCTTGCCCTCCGCCTTCAGCCCGGGGTAGTTGTCGTAGTCGGTCGCGGACATCGGCCCGCCCATGACGACGACGCCGGCGACCTCGTCGAAGTCCGGCATATCCGGCTTCTTTTTCTTCGCGATGTTCAGCGTCTGAATAGGCAGATTGATCTCTTCAAGTTCGGTCTGGATACGTCCTGGCTTCTCCCAAGCGGCGTGCTGCAGAATAAGGACTTCCGGTTGTGTCATGCCTCCCATTGTGCCATCCGCCCTGACTTGGCGCCTTCGACGATGGCTGTGCGCTGATTTTTCCTCAGCGCGTAGCGTGCGGCGGGGTGCGCGACGCGGAGCAACGTGCCGGCGACCTGTGGTGCGTACGTGTGCGCTGTGCGGGACGCGGAGCGGTGCGTTGGCGACCCGTGCAGCGTACGTGTGCGCAATACGCGATGTGGGGGTGGCGATTCGCATGAATCGCCACCCCCACATCGGGAAGCTGGTACGTCAGCGGCCGGTGATCTCCGAGCCGATGACCTTTTCGCTCAGCGCGCGCGGGCCGCGGCTCATCGCGACGGCGCCGGAACGCACGAGCTCGATGATGCCGTAGTGGTCGAGCAGACCGAGCAGCGCGTCGATCTTGCCTCCCGCGCCGGTGGCCTCGATCGTCAGCGACTCCGGGTTGACGTCGACGACGCGCACGCGGAAGAGGCGCACGATCTCGAGGACGTCGGAGCGGTTGGATTCGTCGGCGGCGACCTTGATGAGCACGAGTTCGCGTTCGACCGTCGTCTCCGGGTCGAGGTCGACGATCTTGAGCACATGCAACAGCTTGTTGAGCTGCTTGATGATCTGCTCGAGCGGCACCTCATCCACCTCCGCCGTCACGGTGACGCGGGAGATATCGGGACGTTCGGTCGGCGAGACGGACAGCGAGTTGATGTTGAACGCGCGCCGCGCGAACAGGCCGGCGATGCGTGCGAGCACGCCCGGGCGGTTCTCCACGAGCACGGACAGTGTGTGGCGCTTGGCTCCCGGCTGGGATGCAGGATACGATGCCATGACGGTGCTCCTCTCAGTTCTCTTCGTTCTCGTCGGCCGCGGACATGTCATCCGCGTCGTCCAGCCTCACGTCGCCGGTTGGGTTGAGCAGCGGCTTGACGCCCGGCATGTACGTGACGTTGTTGTTCGAATCGCCGGCGGCGACCATCGGCCACACCATCGCGTCCTTCCAGACGTGGAAGTCGATGAGCACCGGACGGTCGTTGA
Source organism: Bifidobacterium choerinum (assembly GCF_002761235.1). Taxonomy (NCBI): domain Bacteria; kingdom Bacillati; phylum Actinomycetota; class Actinomycetes; order Bifidobacteriales; family Bifidobacteriaceae; genus Bifidobacterium; species Bifidobacterium choerinum. The sequence goes on from NZ_CP018044.1 coordinate 978,460, forward strand.
TCTCGTTGGCCTTGCGGATGCATTCGACGGCCTCTTCCTTCGTGCGTGCACGCAGGCCGACGCAGCCGTAGGCCTCGGCGAGCTTGACGAAGTCGGGGCAGCCGACGAGACCGGTCTTGTCCTCCTCGTGCAGGATCGTCGCCGAATAGTGCTTGTCGTAGAACAGCGTCTGCCACTGGCGCACCATGCCGTACACCGAATTGTTGAGCAGCGCGATCTTGACCGGCGTGCCTTCGAGGAAGGCCGTCGCGAGCTCCTCGCTCGTCATCTGGAACGAGCCGTCGCCGTCGATGAGCCACACCGGCTTCTTGCCGTCGAAGTAGCGCTGCGAGCCGACCGCCGCGCCGATCGCCGCCGGCAGACCGAAGCCCATCGTGCCGAGACCGCCCGAGGAGATCCACTGGTGCGGCTTGCGGAATTTGATGAACTGCGTCGCCCACATCTGATGCTGACCGACGCCGGAGACCCAGATCGTGTCTGGATCGGCCGCTTCGGAGAGCTGCTCGACGACCCACTGCGGCGCGAGCGTGCCATCCGTCGGCTCGTCGTAGCGCACCGGATACTGCTCGACCCACTTGTTGAGCAGCTTCCACCATGTGCTCAGATCCGGCTTGCCGTATTCGGAGTGCAGCTGTTCGATCTGCGGGATCAGCGCCTGGAGCACCGTCTTGACGTCGCCGACGATCGGCACGTCGGCGACGCGGTTCTTGCCGATCTCCGCCGGATCGATGTCGATGTGGATGACGCGTGCGCCGGGGGCGAAGGCCTCGAGCTTGCCGGTGACGCGGTCGTCGAAGCGCGCGCCGATCGCGACGAGCAGGTCGGAGCGCTGCACGGCGCCGGTCGCCGCGATCGTGCCGTGCATGCCGAGCATGCCGAGCACGGCGGGGTCGTCGTCGGAGACGATGCCGCGCGCCGGCAGCGTCGTGACGATCGGCGCGCCGGTGAGGTCGGCGAGCGCCTTGATCTCGTCGCCGGCGTCGGAACGCACGGCGCCGCCGCCGACGTAGAGCACCGGGCGGAACGAACGCTGGAACAGCTCGGCGGCCGTCGTCAGCACGCGGCCGTGCGCCTCGGTCGTCGGATTGTAGCCGGGCAGGATCATACGCTGCGGCCACGTGTAGTACATCTCCTCGTTCTGCGCGGTCTTCGTCAGGTCGACGACGACCGGTCCGGGGCGGCCGGAACGCGCGATGTAGTGCGCTTCGGCGAGCACGCGCGGCACGTCCTGCGCGCTCGTGACGAGGTACGAATGCTTGGAGACCGGGTACGTCGCGCCGACGATGTCCGCCTCCTGGAACGCGTCGGTGCCGATCGAGTTGACGCCGACCTGCCCGGTGATGACGATCATCGGGATCGAGTCCATGTTCGCGTCGGCGATCGCCGTGATGACGTTCGTCGCGCCGGGGCCCGATGTGACGATGCACACGCCGACCTCGCCGGTGGCGACGGCGTATCCTTCGGCCGCGTGTCCTGCTGCCTGTTCGTGGCGTGCGAGGATGAAGCGGAAGCGCGTGTCCTCGTTGATGGCGTCGTAGACGGGCAGGATCGCGCCACCGGGGACGCCGAAGACGTCCTTGACACCCAGATCCTCAAGAGCGCGGACGAGCGCCTGCGCACCCGTCATCTTCTCGCCTTCAGTGACCGCATGCTTGTGATGGGCCGCGGCGGGTTTCGTCACGCCGCTGAACGCCTGCAGGGGTGTAGGTGACACTGCTGATCCCTCCCTTTTCCTAGGTTGTGTCTGCTGGTTGTCCACGTCATCCTAATGGAAAAGGGTCGTATGGCCGCGGTCATGACCGAATGATGAATGTTTTTTCGGACAGCCGGCCGATGGCGGCGTCCATCCGCGACCGTCGCATGCGCGGACTGCACCCGTCACGTTCGCAACATCGTGCCTACGCGAACGGAATCGGCGCGGATCGCACCCGCAGCGTTCACGAGGTTGCCGCTTGGCGACTGTCATGGGACCAATAGCGCACCCGTCATGTTCGCAAACGGTACCGTTTGCGAACATGACGGGTGCAGCCTGCGCCGATTCCGTTCGCGATGCGACGTCCGGCCGTCCGCGCCGATCAGTCGCCGTTCGCCGCGTCGTCGTCGACGGCCGTCTGCGCGGCGTCGAGGTTCTTCCATGCCTGTTCGGCGGCGGCGAGCTGCGCCTTGCGCTTGCTCGTGCCGTGGCCGATGCCGACGACGTCGTCGCTGTCGCCGAGCATCGCGCGCGCCGTGAACTGCTGCGCGTATTCGGGGCCGCCGACCGACATCTGGTAGCGCGGCTCGCCCAAGCCCAGCTGATGCGCCTTCACGGTGAGCGACGTCTTCCAGTCGAGCGCGGGTCCCTCGCTCGCGACTTCGGCGAGCGTGCCGTCGACGAGACGGTGGACGACCTCGCGCGCGCCGTCGATGCCGTATTCGACGAAGGTCGCGCCGATCAGCGATTCGACGATGTCGCACAGGATCGAGCTTTTCTCGGCGCCGCCCTGCTCGAGCTCGCCGTGGCCGAGCAGGATGTACGGGCTCGCGTTGAGCTTCGTGCGGGCGATCGCGGACAGCGCGTCCTCGGAGACGGCCTTCGCGCGGATCTTCGCGAGCTGGCCTTCGGTCATGTCCGGATGCGCGGTGAACAGCGTTTCGGTGACGACGAGTTCGAGAACGGCGTCGCCGAGGAACTCGAGACGTTCGTAGTTCTTCGCGTCCGGATGCTCATGGGAGAAGGAACGGTGGGTGAGTGCCTCGACGAGCAGATCCGGCTGCAGCGTCGTGCCGAGCGCCTCCAGTAGCGGATGCGCGGGATTGGTGTCGTCGATGGTTACGGTCACATGGTTGGTCATGTCCGCCATAGTAGTCGGCGCCGTGCGCAGGCTAAGGGAACGAAAAACGCCCTGCCACCCGTCGATGGCAGAGCGTTTTTCGTGTTATGCGTTTAGTCGGCGATCCTTGACTCAGCGCGAGTAGGTGCTGCGGATGGCCTCGCGATAGACGCGGCCGCGGTAGGAACCGCAGGTCGGGCAGGCCATGTGAGCCATCGTCGGAGCGCCGCAGTTCGGGCAGCTGATCGTCGGGACGGCCTTGGTCTTCCAGTTAGCGCGACGCGTACGCGTGTTGGCGCGCGACATCTTGTACTTTGGCAGTGCCATAGTTTGTTTCCTCTATTCGATCGAACAATTGAGCTTAAGCGTTCAGCAGTCTAACGCATCGGTTGTACAAGTGCGACGCACGCGGCTGCGCATGCGTACCGCGTGGCGACTGCGACGCGTGTCGTCTGCGCCGCACGCCGGCCATGGACGACGCAGTGCCCCGCCTACTCGCCGTCCGCGCTGCCTTCGGCCGCCTCGAGCCGCGCCTTGAGCGCCTCGAGGCCGGCGAAGCGGATGTCGGTCGTCTCGTGATGGTGGTCGGGATACTCGTTGAGGTCGATGCCGCACTGCGGGCACAGGCCCCTGCAGTCGGGGCGGCACAGCGGCTGCAGCGGCAGCGCGTCGACGAAGGTGTCGCGGATCAGCGCCTCGAGGTCGGCGAAGGATCCGTTGTCCATCAGCGGATAGACGTTCTCGGCCTCGTCCTCGCCGGCGATGATCTCGACGTCCTCGTCCTGCTTCCTGCCCTTGCCGCCCTTCGATTCCGACTGTTCCTCCTCGTAGGGGAAGAACGCCGTCACCTGTTCGCTCCAGTCGTCGTCGAGCGGCGTGTCGCAGCGTGAGCACACGGCGTGCACCGGCGCCGTGAAGGTGCCGGTGAAGATCAGTCCGTCGACGATCGAGTCGAATTGTCCGTTGACGTGGACGTCGGCGCCCTCGGTGACGCCGACGATGTCGTCGCCGATGCCCGACGGCGCCGGGAAGACGCGGTCGAGCGGCATCTGCTGCCCCGCATGCGAGCCGACCTGTGCGACCGGCACCGTCCAATCCGTGTACTGCACACGTGCCATGCGTTCCTCTTTTCTGATTGCTGTGTCTGTCGTTCTCGTCGTCTGCGTCGTCCGCGCACGGTCGCGTCTCCGCACGTCGGCGCAGACGTATCCGCTTCGACCAATCGCCGATCGGAAACGTTTATTCCTCCGTCGGCCGCCGCGCGATTCCCGGCGTCCGCCGCCGCGCGCGACGGCGCGTCACGCCTCCGGGTAGTCATCGTCGGAGATGTGCGGCACGTTCTGCGCGGCCTTCTGCTGACGGTCCTCGAGCACCTGCAGGCCGCCGGCGACGTCACGCTTGAGCTTGTCGAGCTGCTCCTGCAGATCGTTCATGACGCCGATGCAATAGCGGTCGGCGCCCTGCGTGAGCCGGTCGGAGGTGTGCTGCGCCTTGTTGAGCATCTGCGTCGCCTTCTCGCGCGCCAGCTGCGTGATGTTCTCCTGGCTCGTCAGGAACTGCACCTGGTCGTTCGCGTCGCGGATCATGTCGGCGGCGCGGCTCTGCGCGGAGGTGATGATCACGTTCGCTTGCGACTGCGCGCCTTCGAGGCGGCGCTCCGCCTCGCGCATCAGCGCGGACGCGCGTTCGAGCTGCACCGGCAGCATCGCCTTGAGCGACTGCAGCTGGTCGAGGAAGTCCTCGCGGTCGATCTTCACGAGCGTCGGCGAGAACATCGTGCCCTTCGCCTCGTTGAGCGTGCGTTCCATCGCGTCGATCGTGTCGTAGACGGTCGTGAACTCCTCCTGCTCGCGCGTCGGCTGCTGCGCGTCGCCGTCCTGATGGTCGCGCAGGTCGGGCAGGTCGCTCATGTTGAAGGTCGCGCGGCCGCGCGCGTTCGCGGGAATGTGCTCGTCGGTGTCGTCGACCGGTGTCTCGTCCGTCATTGTCGTCCTTCTTCCATGCGTGGGTGTGCAGCCATCGTCAGTCGTGCGCCGCCCCGAGCGCGACGTTGAGCTTTTCGGCGACGTAGTCGGGGACCATGCCGCGCACGTCGCCGCCGTGGCGTGCGACGTCCTTGACGACGGAGCTCGAGATGTGCTCGAGCACCGGGTCGGCCGGCAGGAACATCGTCTCGATGCCGGCGAGCTTGCGGTTGACGAGCGCCATGCCCAGCTCGGCCTCGTAGTCGCCGTTCTGCCGCAGACCCTTGACGATGACGGTCGCGCCGACCTTCTCGCAGTAGTCGGTGATCAGGCCGTCGGTGGAACTGACGACGATGTTCGTGTCGTCGGGCCCCAATGTGTGGCGGATGATGTCGACGCGCTCCTCCTCGGTGAACAGCGGCGTCTTCGCGGCGTTCACGGCGACGACGACATGCACGACGTCGAACAGGCGCGCGCAGCGCCGGATGACGTCAAGGTGGCCGTCGGTGATCGGATCGTACGATCCGGGGCATACAGCAATAGTCATATGTACAAGAGTAGCGACACGTGGGGTTTTCGAGCCGCGTTTCGCGAAAAAGCCGCGGGAATGCGCATCGGCGGCGCGCGGTTGGTCAGACGGGGCGCAGGTCCGCGATGCGCGCGGGCGCGTGCGATATCATGGACGCACCAACGCACTGGACGCGTCGCGCGGGGTGCGCCGCGGAACGGAGAACAATCATGGAAGCATTAATCGAACAGTTCGAACAGCTCGGACAGTGGAGGAACGCGGGGGCGCTCGACGAGGCCGATCCGCTCACGCAGACCGAGCCGGACACGAGCACCGGCACGACGGTGCTCGAACGGCCGGCCGAGGAGGAGCAGGCGCAACGCAGCGACAACGGGGACGCCGACCGCTTCGCGCACTACGTCTCCCGGGAACGCATCGAGGAATCGAGGCTGACCGGACGGCCGGTCGTCGCGCTGTGCGGCAAGGTGTGGGTGCCGAAGCGCAACCCGGCGGACTACCCGATCTGCCCCGAGTGCAAGCGCATCTACGCGGAGTACGGCAACAAGTTCTAAACCCGATTCTCAAGGAAAACGCTCCTCCTCAGCGCAAAACCATTGGCGTGTCGCCGTGGTATTCGCCGCTGAGGAGGAGCGTTTTCCTTCGTTCAGAGGGATAGCGCATCGATGCGCGCGAGCTCGTCGTCGGTGAAATCGGTGTTGTCGAGCGCGGCGATGTCGTCGAGCAGCTGGGCGGGACGCGACGCTCCGACGAGCACCGTCGTCACCGCCGGATCGTGCAGCAGCCACGCGAGCGACATCTCGGCAAGCGACTGGCCGCGCTGCGCGGCGAGCTCGTTGAGGCCGCGGATCTGCCGCATGCGTTCGTCGGTGAGCGCGCTCGCCTGCAGGAAGCGACCGTCGCGCGCGATGCGGCTGTCGGCGGGGATGCCGTGGAGGTAGCGGTCGGTGAGCAGGCCCTGGTCGAGCGGCGAGAACGTGACGAGGCCGCGGCCGAGACGCGCGCCGGTCTCCTTGAGTCCGTTGTGCTCGATTGTGCGGTCGAAGATGTTGTAGCGGTTCTGGTTGACGATGAACGGCACATGCAGGTCGGCGAGGATGCCCATCGCACGCTCCATCGTCGCGCCGTCGTAGTTCGACAGGCCCACGTAGAGCGCCTTGCCGCTGCTCACGGCGGTCGCGAGCGCGCCCATCGACTCCTCGAGCGGCGTGTCCGGATCCATGCAGTGGTGGTAGAAGACGTCGACGTAGTCGAGGCCGAGGCGGGTGAGCGAGTCGTCGAGGCTGTTCAGCAGGTATTTGCGGCTGCCGCCGCGGCCGTAGGGGCCGTCCCACATCTCAAAGCCGGCCTTCGTCGCGACGACGAGTTCGTCGCGGTGCGCGGCCAGGTCGGCGCGCAGGATGCGGCCGAAGTTGCGCTCGGCGGCGCCGGGTTCGGGGCCGTAGTTGTTGGCGAGGTCGAAGTAGGTGACGCCGTTGTCGAAGGCCGTGCGAATCGTCGCGCGCATGTTCGCCGGCGGCGTGTCGTCGCCGAAGTTGTGCCACAGGCCGAGCGCGATGCGCGGCAGTCTGAGGCCGCTGACGCCGCAGCGCCGGTACTCCATCGACTCGTAGCGCGTCGGATCGGGTGTGTAGCTGTCGGTGGCTTCGAACATCGTGACCTCGCTGTCTTGGATGGTTGGTAATGGCTGCCCCCATTGTAACGGTGCCCCGATACTGCCGCTGGTGGCTGCTGCGGCGGCAGTCTGTAGGTGTGTCACCCATGGAATGCCGTTGGTGGCTGCTGCGGCGGCAGTCTGCAGGTGCCTCACCCATAAATCGCCGCCACACCCATTGCCACTACAGCCGCCTACTGCGGCAGGACGATCGTCTGCGTCGGGATCACCGGGTCGCCGCGCATCAGCGACTGCGCGGTGATCGGCAGCGATTTGAGCGCCTCCTCGTGGTGCGTGCGCGCGTTGATGATCGCGTCATGGCCGCGCCACTGGTCGTCGATCTGGCCGTGGTCGACGAAGTCGACGAGCAGGTCCTGCCAGCCCTCCTCGGGCGTGAACGTGTCGAGCTGCTCCTTCGTGCCGGAGATGACGTGCTCGCAGTCGGCGAGCGAGTATTCGTAGGAGCGGAACGCGAGCTTGCGGCCGGGCACCGTCGCCTTGTTTGTCGACTTCTTCGCGACCGGCACCATCGTGCCGTCGTCGCCGGCGCGTTCGGTGAGCTTGTACACCATCGCGCAGGTCGGCGCGCCGGAGCCGGTGACGAGCTGCGTGCCGACGCCGTACGAGTCGACCGGCGCCGTCTGCAGCGACGCGATCGCGTACTCGTCGAGGTCGTTCGTGACCGTGATCTTCGTGTTGACGGCGCCGAGCGCGTCGAGCTGGTTGCGTACGCGCTGCGCGAGCGACGCGAGGTCGCCCGAGTCGATGCGCACGCCGCCGAGCTCGGGGCCGGCGACCTCGACGGCGGTCTTGACCGCCTCCTCGATGTTGTAGGTGTCGACGAGCAGCGTCGTGTTCCTGCCGAGCGCGGCGATCTGCGATTCGAACGCGGCGCGCTCGCTGTCGTGCACGAGCGTGAAGCAGTGCGCGGCCGTGCCGATCGCCGTCAGGTCGTAGAGTTTCGCGGCGAGCAGATTCGCGGTGCCCTGGAATCCGCCGACGATCGACGCGCGTGCGGCGGCGACGGCCGCCCACTCGTTCGTGCGTCGTCCGCCCATGTCCATGCACGGGCGGTTCTTCGCGGCCGACGTCATGCGCGAAGCGGCCGCCGCGACTGCGGAATCGTAGTTGAGGATCGACAGGATCAGCGTTTCGAGCAGCGTGCATTCGCCGAACGAACCCTCGACCTGCAGGATCGGCGAGTTCGGGAAGTACATTTCGCCTTCGCGGTAGCCGCGGATCGAGCCGTGGAATGCGAAATGTTCGAGCCAGTCGACTGTCTCCTTGTTGACGATATGGCGGTCGCGCAGGAACTTCAGGTCCTCGTCGGCGAAGTGGAAGTCGGCGAGCGCGTCGAGCAGCCGGCCGGTGCCGGCGACGACGCCGTAGCGGCGGCCTTCGGGAAGGTGGCGCGTGAAGACCTCGAACACGCAGTCGCGAGACGCGGTGCCATCCTGCAGCGTCGCGTCGAGCATCGTGTACTCGTACATGTCGGTCATCAGGACCGGGTTGTAGTCGACCATGGGAACTCTCTCCTTGGATCCTTCAGGATGCCCCGCGCGGATGGCGCGAACGGGCGTATGTTGCGCACCACAGTAGTCGGGCGCCGCGGCAACGGGCGGCATGCGCCCATATCGTGAGGCGTCCGGCGCGCGCCCGCGGTGCACGGCGCTGCCGGTATGCTGGGGACATGCGTTTCATTGCGGGAATCTGGCGGCTGGCGATCGCCGCGCTATGTATCATGGGCACGTCCGAAGCGTGGACGATACCGAACCGTTGGGTGTACTTCACGTTCCAGACCGGCGCGCTCATCGCCTTCGTCATGCTGTGGGCGGGCGCCGCATCGCTCGTGCACGGCGAACAGCCGCCGGCGTGGCTCAAGGGGATGGCGACGACCTATGCGATCGTCGTCGCGCTTGTCGCGTTCTTCATGATGCCACCCGACGATCCTCGTTATGTGCCGCAGATCCTCGGCATCATGACGAACACGATGCTGCACCGCATCGTGCCGGTCATGGTCGTCATCGATTTTCTCGTCTTCGACGTCCACCGCCGCTACAAGCCGACCTATCCGCTGCTGTGGCTCATCTACCCGCCGCTGTATCTGGTCTTCGTGCTCGCACGCGCATGGTGGTGGCCGCACGGCGTCGGCCCCGGCGTCGGCGGCAGCCCGTATCCGTATGCGTTCCTCGATCTGCCGTCGATCGGCTGGGTGAACTTCGGCGTTGCATGCCTCAAGATCGTCGCCGCGTTCCTCGTCGTCGGCGCGCTCGTGTGCATCATCGACCGCGCGATGCCGGCGCGCGCGCCCGCCGGCGGCAAAACGGCGTAGCCGCGAGCATGGCGGCGGCCGCATATGCGGCTATCATCGGTAACGAAGTACAGCGAACACGTCGTCGCGCCGTCGCGCGCCGCCGCCGCACAGGCAATCCGAAGGAAGCCACAGCATGGAAATCAAGGACATGATCAGTTCGACCACCGTCATCCGCCCCGACGGGCGGCAGAGCGATGAGCTGCGGCCGGTACGCATCACGCGCGCGTTCACCGACGTCCCGGAGGGCTCGGTGCTCATCGAATGCGGCAACACGCGCGTCATGTGCACGGCCACGTTCACGCAGGGCGTGCCGCGCTGGCGCAAGGACAGCGGTCTCGGCTGGGTGACGGCCGAGTATTCGATGCTGCCGCGCGCCACCGCCGAACGCACCGACCGCGAATCGGTGCGCGGCAAGGTCGGCGGCCGCACGCACGAGATCAGTCGCCTGATCGGCCGCTGCCTGCGCGGCGTCGTCGACATGAAGGCGCTCGGCGAGAACCAGATCCAGCTCGACTGCGACGTGCTGCAGGCCGACGGCGGCACACGCACCGCGTCGATCACCGGCGCGTACGTCGCGATGGTCGACGCGTTGCGCTGGGCGCAGAAGAACCGCCGCATCCGCAGCGCGAAGCGCGTGCTCAAGGACAGCGTCTCCGCAGTGTCGGTCGGCGTCATCGACGGCCGTCCGATGCTCGACCTGCCGTATCTCGAGGACAGCCGCGCGATGACCGACATGAACGTCGCGATGACCGGCTCGGGCGAGTTCATCGAGATCCAGGGCACCGCCGAGCACCGTCCGTTCTCCCGCGACGAACTTAATGTGTTGCTCGACCTGGCGACGAAGGGCAACCGCGAGCTGCAGGCCGCGCAGCGCGCCGCGCTCGAGGAGCTTGACGCTGAGTGAGCGGCTGCGCCGCAGCCGCCGCCCGTACCTGACCACCATCGTTTGAATACCGCAGATACCGCAGGAAAGGAGCGCCATGAAGATCGTCGTGGCGACGCATAACGAAGGCAAACTCGTGGAGATCCGCGCCATTCTCGCCGAACGGCTCGGCGATCGCGCCGACGAGATCGAACTGGTGTCCGCAGGCAGCCTCGGACTGTCCGACCCGGTGGAGACCGGCGTCACCTTCGAGGCGAACGCGCTGCTCAAGGCGCGCTTCGTCGCGCTGCGCACCGGCTTGCCGGCGATCGCCGACGACTCGGGGCTGATCGTCGACGTCATGGGCAACGCGCCGGGCATCCTGTCGGCGCGTTGGAGCGGCGAGCACGGCAACGACGAGGCCAACAACCGTCTGCTGCTCGCGCAGATCGAGGACATCCAGGACGACGACCGCACCGCGCGCTTCCGCTGCGCCGCCGCGCTCGTCGCGCCGGTGGCCGACGAGGAGGACACGGCTGACTTCGACGCCGCATCCGGCGACGACATCGATGACGGCGACGGCCTCGAGGACGCGCAGGAGACCGTCGTGCTCGGCGAGATGGCCGGCACGATCGTGCGCGCGCCGCACGGCACGAACGGCTTCGGCTACGACCCGATCTTCATGCCCGACGACCAGCCGGCCGAGGCGGTCGCGAGCGGCGAGCTGCTGACGAGCGCGCAGATGACGCCCGAGCAGAAGAACGCGATCTCGCACCGCGGCAAGGCGCTGCGCGCGCTCGTGCCGGCGATCGAGGCGCTGCTGTAGTCCGGTCGCGGCGGCGTCGTACGCCGCTCGTCCGTCCGATGATTTCGATGATTCCGATGGTGCAGCGCGCGCTGCAGTACGGCGCCCACAGGCGCCGATGAGTGGAGGTTTTGTGATGCGGCAGTTCGTGTTCGCCGATCTGACCCGTGACGAGTTCGCCGGTTTCGCGGCGCACGCCCGGCACGGCAATTTCCAGCAGACCGTGATGATGGCCGACCTCAGGGTCGCCCAAGGGCAGACGATCGACTACGTCGGCGTGCGCGAGCACGGCGCGGTCGTCGCGGCGGCGCTCGTCGCCACGCACGGCTCCGGCCTGACCGCCTTCAGCACGATCGCCGACGGCCCGCTGTGCGACCTCGACGACCGCGAACTGACCGTCTTCCTCATCGACCACATCGCCGCGATGGCGAAGCGCCGCCGCCACGCCGTGCATCTCGACATCACGCCCGAACAGCCGTACCGTCTGCGCGACGCGCAGGGCGAGCCGCTGCCGGGACAGACCGGCGAGCCCGACACGGCGATGATGGCCGACCTCAAGGCCGCCGGCATGGCGCACGGCGGCTTCACGCGCGGCTACACGGCGGTGCCGCGCTGGCGTTTCCTCAAGGACCTCGACGGCGTCGCCGACGGTGCGGCGCTGCTGAAGACCTTCAGCAAACGCACGCAGTGGAGCGTCAAGCGCGCGCAGTCGATGGGCGTCGAAGTGCGCCGCGTCGGCCCCGACGAACTCGGCGTCTTCGCGTCGATCGAGCGGCAGACGGCGGAACGCCGCCATTTCGAATACCGCGGCGAACAGTACTTCCGCAGGTTCGCGAAGGCCTTCGGCGACGACGTGCATTTCCTCGTCGCGCAGATCAACACGCAGGCCTACCATGACGCGATGCAGCGCAAGCGCGACGATCTGCAGAAGCTCGTCGACGATCTCGACGCGAAGCTCGCGCAGCGCGAGACGACGAAGCTGCGCCGCCGGCACAACGAGGAGTCGAACAACCTCGCCGCGGCGACGAAACGCTACGAGGAGGCGGCCACATTGCTCGAACGCGGCCGATTCATCCCGGTCGCCGCGTCGATGTTCGTGACGGTGCCGCAGGAGACCGTCTACCTGTTCTCCGGCAGCGTCGAAGAGTACAAGCCGTTCTACGCGAGCGCCCTGATCCAGTACGAGGCGATGCTGCACCTGTGCGTCGAACGCGGCGTGCCGCGCTACAACTTCTACGGCATCGACGGCGTCTTCGATAATCCGGACAGCGAGGGACGCGGCGTGCTCGAGTTCAAGCAGGGCTTCGACGGCTACGTCGAGGAGCTGCCCGGCGAGTTCATGCGCGTGCTGCGGCCGGCCGTGTACAAGCTCGAACGGCTCGCGCACCGCATCCGCGGATGAGCGGCGGCGCGCGGCAGACACGCGGCGAGCGCAGCGGACAGGCAATCATGGCAGCAGATGGGCACACGGATCAGCACAGGGGAGACGGAACGACGATGGCGACACGGAAGACGGCGCAGGCGAACGAAGGACGATGGACGGCGACGCAGCTGACGGCGCAGGAGATGGACGCATTGTCCGGCAGCGATCCGCTCGGCGACTTCCAGCAGACCTCGCAGATGGCGGCGCTCGCGGCGAAGCACGGCTCCGTCTGCTCGCAGGTCGGCCTCAGGGACGCCGACGGCCATATCGTCGCAGGCGCGATGATCGCCTACACGCCGAGCCGTTTCGGCATGGCCGGATCGATCTGGCTCGGCCCGGTCTGCGACCCCGACGACGCGGCGATGATGGCCGCGATGAGCGACGCGATCCGCGCCGACGCGAAGCGCCGCCATGCGATCAGCGTCTCCTGCTGGCCGAACCTCGTCTACCGGCTGCGCGCTTCGGACGGCACGCCGACCGAGGAGCCGCACGACGAGTACCTGCGCGCCTTCGAACGGCTCGGCTGGCAGCATCAGCCCTTCACCCGCGGCTACGACAGCGTCATCAACCGCTGGGTGTACGTCAAGGACCTCACGCCCTACGACACGGCCGACGCATTGCTCAAGTCGTATGAGAAGCGCACGCAGTGGAGCATCGAGCGCGCGCGGTCGATGGGCGTCGTCGTCAGGGAGGTCGGCGCCGACGAACTGCACGTCTTCGCCGACATCGAACGGCAGACGGCGCAGCGCCGCCATTTCGCCTACCGCGGCGAACAGTACTTCCATGATTTCGCCGACGCCTTCGGCGACCGCGCGCATTTCCTCATCGCCTACATCGACACGGCCGCCTACGAGGCGTCGATGCAGCGCAAGGCGCAGCGGCTCGAGGAGCTCGTCGCCGGCCTCGGGGAAAAGCTCGCGCAGCGCGAGACGACGAAGCTGCGCCGCCGCCACAACGAGGAGTCGAGCAATCTCAAGGCCGCGCACAAGCGGCTCGACGCCGCACGCGAACTCAAGGCGCGCGGCGCGATGCTGCCGGCCGCATGCTCGCTGTTCGTGACGCATCCGAACGAGACCGTCTACCTGTACTCGGGCAGCGTCGAGGAGTACAAGCCGTTCTATGCGAGCGCATTGATCCAGCACGAGGCGATGGTCAAGCTGTGCCTCGACAAGGGCATCACGCGCTACAACTTCTACGGCATCGACGGCGTCTTCGACGATCCGGACAGCGAAGGCCACGGCGTGCTCGAGTTCAAGCAGGGCTTCAACGGCCATGTCGAGGAGCTCGTCGGCGAGTTCGTGCTGCCGGTGAGCCGTGCGCGCATGGCGCTCAGGCGCACGCTGAAGAAGGTCCTCGGCTGACCGTTGCGCGGCGGCTGTGACGCCTATCTGCGCTGAGGGGGAGCAACTTCCTCGATGTAGGCGGGTATCCGGCCTCATCGGCGTTGGAAATCCGCGGTTGCCGAAGGCCATACTTGCCGTTTCGGGAGAAGTTGCTCTCCCTCAGCGCAGATGGGGGCGCCGGGCCTGTACGCCAGGGCGCTGCGGCGCCGCATGCATGTCAGGCCGCACATGTCGGCACATATCCGCACATGATCTCACAGCATTCCGGCGGCGATCAGCATGTGGGCGCCGGTCATCAGCAGGATGCTGATGGCGGCGGTCACGGCGAGCGAGAAGCCGGCGAGCCTCGCGTTGCCGAGCACCTCGTCGGTGAACAACGTCGAGAACACGGCGATCGGCGCGAGGCAGCACATCATCGTCGCCTCGCGGATCATCGGGTCGAAGGGCAGCAGGAACCACGCGGCGGCCGCGAACAGCAGGCCGAAGGGCAGTCGCCAGGCGATGACGCGCAGCACGGCGAGGACGTCGCGTCGGTCGGAGGGCACGTCCATCAGCATGCCGACCATCAGCATCGCGACGGAGGCGTTCGCATTCGCCAGCGGCGCGAACAGGTCGGCGAACCAGACGGGCAACGTCACGCCGATCGCCGTCAGCACGATCATGACGACGTAGACATCGAAGGGGACGGAGCCGACGAAGCCCTTGAGGATCGTGCGGCGCAGCGAACGGCGCGCGAGGCGTCTGGCGTCGGGGTCGGTCGGCTTCTCATACGGCAGCGTCGGCGTGTCGCCGGCGCCCTGCTCGGCGAGCGTGCGCCCGGGGCGGATGTGCAGCAGCGTCTGCGTCATCACGTTCGTGCCGGCGGCCACCATGATGCAGTTGCCGATGTCGAACATCGCGGCCGGCACGACGGCGGCGGAACCGAGGAAGGCCTGCACGACCGGGAAGCAGAAGCAGCCGATGTTCAGGCCGGAGGCGTTGAGCATCAGGAACGCGCGGGACGCGATCGGGTGGCGCGACGTCGCCAGATAGATGACGACGACCGGGATCAGCGCGACGACGAAGCCGTAGGCGGACAGCCACAGCAGCGACAGGTCGTGCGGGTTCCTCGCGAACGAGTAGACGATCGAGCCGGGAAGGACAAGGTCGAACAGCACGACCTGGATGATGCGGTAGTCGCGCGGGCCGAACAGGCCACGACGCTTGAACAGATAGCCGACGACGATGATGCACAGCAGGGAGATGGGCTGGAGCAGCGTGAGCATGGTGGCCTCGGTCGCGGATGGGCGGATGGATACGCGAAAGGGACGGATGGGTGGTCCGCGTGCGCGAGATGGGACTCGAACCCACACGTCGAAGACACAGGAACCTAAATCCTGCGCGGCTACCAATTACGCCACTCGCGCGTCACTGCACCGTTTCGTCTTCCGGCCGTCCCGCGGTGCAGATGGCGCGCGAGTGATCGGAAAACAAAAACCCTAGGCCGTGTAGCCTAGGGCAGTGGAGCCACTTGACAGAATCGAACTGTCGACCTGCTCATTACGAGTGAGCCGCTCTACCGACTGAGCTAAAGTGGCGTGCTTAGTGCACAAGATGGTGAGTATAGTCGATGCCGGGCGATTGCGCAATACGCGCGTGTCGCGCGTGTCGCGCGTGTCACGGACGGTGTGGCCGGCGGGGAAATCGTCGGGATGGTCGTGGGGTTTTTGTGGGGGGGCGGACGGCGAGGAGGCACCGCGTGAGGCGATGCGCGAGGCCGCGCGAGGCGAGGCGTTGCAAGGCGTCACGCGTTCGCGCGACCTGCGCGACTGTGTAAGATGAACGGCATGAGTAACGGATTCGACGATTTCTACGCCATCATCCCCGCAGGCGGCACCGGCACGAGGCTGTGGCCGTTGAGCCGCGAAAGCAAGCCGAAGTTCCTCTTCGACCTGCTCGGTCAGGGGCGCACGCTCATCCAGACGACCTTCGACCGTCTCGCCGCGATCTGCGGCATCGACCATGTGTGCGTGAGCACCGGCGAGCGCCACGTCGCCGCCGTGCGCGAACAACTGCCGGAGCTCAGCGCCGAGCATATCTTCGCCGAGCCGTCGCCGCGCGATTCGACGGCGGCGATCGCGCTCGCGACGGCCGTGCTGATGCGCCGCCACGGCGACGACATCATCGTCGGATCCTTCGCCGCCGACCACGTCATCCGCGGCAAGCTCGCGTTCATCGAGGCGGTGCGCCAGGCCGTGCAGACCGCGCGCGTCGGCTACGTCACGACGATCGGCATTGCCGCGTCGCGCCCGTCGACGGCCTTCGGCTACATCCACGAAGGCGGTTCGCTCGCCGCGCAGATTCCCGACGCGCCCGACGCGACGCTCGTCGAACGCTTCGTCGAGAAGCCGAACGCCGTCACCGCGCAGGCGTATCTGTCGACAGGCGAATACCGTTGGAACGCCGGCATGTTCGTCATGCGCGCGAGCGTGCTGATGGACCATCTGCACAAGGAGAAGCCGCGGCTTGCGCGCGCGATCGACGCGATCGCCGACGCGATCGTCGACGACGACCGCGCCTACGAGGCGGCCGTCGAGACGGCGCGCGCGCAGGGCGAGAACCCGCGCGAGAGCGTGCACCGTGAGGACTTCCGCGCGCATCGCGATGCGGCGATGGCGAAGCACTGGCCGTCGATCGAGAAGATCGCCTTCGACTACGCCGTCGCTGAACCATTGTCCGTCGAAGGCGGCGTCGCGATGATCCCCGGCGACTTCGGATGGGATGACATCGGCGACTTCAATTCGGTCGCCGCGCTGCTGCCGAGCGTCGACGAACGCAACAACAAGGTGCTCGGCTCGCTCGACGACGTCTCGACGCTCGACTCGGCCGGTGACGTCATCGTCGCCGGCGGCGGCCGCACGATCGCGCTGCTCGGCGTCAACGACATGGTCGTCGTCGACACCGCCGACGCGCTGCTCGTCGCGCCGCGCGCTCGCAGCCAGGAGGTCAAGGCGATGGTCAAGCATCTGGCGGAATCGGGTGCGGACGAGCTGCTGTAGCCGCCGCGCGCGTGTGGCGGCGGCGACGTTCCGCCGTTTTCGGTTAACGTCGTTAAGCAATGAGAGGTCGCACATCGCGCCCGGCGCGACGTGCGGCACTGTCTTATTTCGTGAGTAGTGTGTGTGTTCTGTGAAGCGTTGCAAACGTATGCCGACTGACGGCGGCGCGGACGGCGCCATCGCAGCACGCGCGCTTTGCAGAAGATGATGATGAAAGGACCAACAATGGCAATCAATCCTCCAGTCGACGCCACCCAAACCGAGGCGTGGGCCAAGCTGCAGCGCCACTATGACGACATGCAGACCGAAGGGGTCGACCTCAAGAAGTGGTTCGCCGAGGACGAGAACCGTGTGGATGCGCTGTCCTTCGACGCGGGCACGCTGCATTTCGATCTTTCCAAGAACCTGATCAAGCCGGAGACGCTGCAGCTGTTCGCCGAACTCGCCAAGGAAGTCAAGCTTGCCGAGCGCACCGAACAGATGTACACCGGCGTGCACATCAACAACACCGAGGACCGTGCCGTGCTGCACACCGCGCTGCGCCGCCCGGCCGAGGACGAGGGCAAGTACATCGTCGACGGCCAGGACACCGTCAAGGACGTCCGTGAGACCCTCGACCGCATGTACGCCTTCGCCGACAAGGTCCGTTCCGGCGAATGGAAGGGCGTCACCGGCAAGGAGATCGAGACCGTCGTCAACATCGGCATCGGCGGTTCCGACCTGGGCCCCGTCATGGCGTACGAAGCGCTCAAGCCGTTCGCCGACGCCGGCATCAAGGCGCGCTATGTCTCCAACATCGACCCGAACGACATCGCCGAGAAGACGCGCGACCTCGACCCGGAGACGACGCTCTTCGTCGTCGTCTCCAAGACCTTCGGCACGCTCGAGACGCTGACGAACGCGCGTGAGGCGCGTGCGTGGCTCCTCGAGGAGCTGCAGGCCTCCGGCGCCATCGACGGCACCGGCGAGGCCAAGGCCGACGCCGTCGAGAAGCACTTCGTCGCCGTCTCGACGAACCTCGAGCGCGTCAAGGAATTCGGCATCGACCCGAAGAACGCCTTCGGCTTCTGGGATTGGGTCGGCGGCCGCTACTCCGTCGATTCCGCCGTCGGCCTGACGCTGGCCATCGTCTTCGGACCGGCCCGCTTCGAGGAGTTCCTCAACGGCTTCCACCAGATCGACGAGTACTTCAAGAACACGCCGTTCGAGAAGAACGTCGTCGTGCTCATGGGCATGCTCAACGTCTGGTACCGCAACTTCTTCAAGGTCGCCTCGCACGCGGTGCTCCCGTACGACCAGTACCTGCACCGCTTCCCGGCGTACCTGCAGCAGCTGACGATGGAATCCAACGGCAAGTCCGTGCGCTGGGACGGCACCCCGGTGACGACCGAGACCGGCGAGATCTTCTGGGGCGAGCCGGGCACGAACGGCCAGCACGCGTTCTTCCAGCTGATCCACCAGGGCACGCAGCTGATCCCGGCCGACTTCATCGCGTTCGCGAACACGCCGAACCCGCTCAAGGACGGCGACCAGGACATGCACGAGCTGCTGCTCGGCAACTACTTCGCGCAGACGAAGGCGCTCGCCTTCGGCAAGACCGCCGACGAAGTGCGCGCCGAGGGCACACCGGAGGACATCGTCCCGGCCCGCGTGTTCACCGGCAACCGTCCGACGACGTCGATCATGGGCGTCCGCCTCGATCCGTTCGCGCTCGGCGAGCTGATCGCGCTCTACGAGCACATCACCTTCGTCGAGGGCACCGTCTGGGGCCTCGATTCCTACGACCAGTGGGGCGTCGAGCTCGGCAAGCAGCTCGCGAAGGAGATCACGCCGGCGATCTCGCAGAACGACGAGGCGCTCGCCGCGCAGGACGCGTCCACGCGCAGCCTGATCAACTTCTACCGCAAGGTCCGCGAGTTCTGATTCTCGGCGGTTTCTCGGCGGCAGCTGGTGCGGCTAGCGACTGCGGCTGTCATTGCTGGTGGCTGACGCTGTTGCGGCTGTTACTGCTAGCTGCTGCCGTTTAGGTAGCTGTTGCTGCTGGATAGCGGTTGCGGTTGCTGCGGCGGCGTCTGCTGTCAGGTAGTTGCCGCCGAGATAGCCGTGATCCATACATAGGGTGCATGGCCCCGCTGCGGGCTGTGCACCCTTTTGCTGTTTATTGTGCCTATGCGGCTGTAGCCGGCAGTGTGTAGGCGACTTACCCAAATTATGCCGTCTCGGCGGCTGCGGGTGGCGCTTTTTTGGTGGCCTTACCCACAGAATGCCGTCTCGGCGGCCGTGGATGGCGCTTTTTTGGTGGCCTCACCTACAGAATGCCGCCGTAGCGGCTGCGGATGGTACTTTATGGGTGACCTTACCCACAGAATGCCATCTCGTCGGCTGTGGACGGCATCCTGTGAGTGTGCCACCCACAGAATGCCGTTGGGGTGATGGGGGATGGCCGTTTGTGTGTGGTCTCACCTGAATATTGCCGTGATGGCAGCCGTTGATGGCAATTTATAGGTGGACTTACTCAAATACTGCCGTCACGACGGTTGTAAATCGCAGTTGGTGATTGACCTCAATCACCAACTGCCGCATATAGGGATGGAACGATCGCCGCGCGAAGCTGCTCATGGTTGTGTTCATGGCCGTGTGTACAATACCGAACGTTGTGTCGATGCATGGGGTGCCGCATAACCCCGCGCATCTTCGGGTCCAGCCGAACGTGACTTTCGGCGGATCGGCAGCGCGGGCCGCAGCGGTCCGCGAAAATCTGGCGGCGTCCAGAAGACGACCGCCCCAACCACTGCGCTGATATGCGGCAGCGAGCGAGGAACATCATGGTTAACGCTATTGAGGCATTCGACGCCAAGCACATGAAGCCGGCCGACGAGATCCCGGCGTTCCGTCCGGGCGACACCGTCGACGTGAACGTGAAGATCAAGGAAGGCAACAACTCCCGTATCCAGACCTTCACCGGCGTGGTGATCGGCCGTCAGGGTTCGGGCGTGCGCGAGACCTTCATCGTCCGCAAGATCAGCTTCGGCACCGGCGTTGAGCGTCGCTTCCCGCTGCACTCCCCGGCGATCGACTCGATCAAGGTCGTCCGTCGTGGCCGCGTGCGCCGCGCGAAGCTCTACTACCTGCGCAACCTGCGCGGTAAGGCCGCCCGCATCGTCGAGCGCCGCGACAACTCCGCCAAGTGAGTGCGGCCGCGCACGTCATCCTGCAGTGACGATCGCGCGTGTGCATAGTCGTCAGAGGATCCGTGTTCCGCGGATCCTCTTTTCGTATCGTTCGCTGTCGGTGACATGTCGATGATGCATTGAAGATTCCGTCCGTGGCCGAATGTGACGAGCTTGTGCATGCGGGCGTCCGTTATGCCAGCGATGTCATACAATGGCGTACAGCGTAGCCGCGCGTTCGTTGTGCGGATGCGGGGAGCACGGCAGCCAACAGTCAGGAGATCCATGCGCAACGATTCGTCAGCCGAGGACAGCCGGATGGGTGGCGAAGGCGCATCCATGCAGACGCAGGGCGGCGCCGGCCGCGACGACGTGTACAGCGCGCGGCATGCCAACCAGCCGAAGCCGGACGCGAAGTTCACGGTGCGCGATTTCCTGCTGTGGTGCGCGCTGCCGATCGCGATCGTCGTGCTGCTGCGCGTGTTCCTGTTCGGCATGTACGTCATTCCGTCGAGGTCGATGGAAGACACGATCCTTCCCGGCGACCGCGTCGTGACGACGAAGCTCGTGCCGCGTGTCACCAAGCTCAAGCGAGGTGACATCGTTGTCTTCAAGGATCCCGCGAACTGGCTCGCCGACGAACAGAACACGTTCTCGAGTGATTATCTCATCAAGCGACTCATCGGCCTGCCGGGCGACATCGTCGAATGCGACGGCAACGGAGCGCCCGTCGTCATCAACGGCGTCGCCATCGACGAATCGTCGTACATCAAGCCGGGCACCGAGCCGAGCGCCTTCCCGTTCAAAGTGACCGTCAAGCCGGGCCATGTGTTCGTGATGGGCGACAATCGTTCGAATTCCGCGGATTCCCGATACCATCAGAACGACGGCGACAGTGGACTCGTGCCGATCAGCGACATCGTCGGCGTTGCCTTCGCGCGCTACTGGCCGCTCAACCGGCTCGGTTGGCTGAGCGCGCATCACGATGTCTTCGCCGATGTGCCGTTCCGCGAAGCGAAGAACTGACGTTTCACGTGAATCACGACGAGTGATGACAACCACGGCGAATGGCTGCGCGCGGCGGTTGTGACGGCGCGGTCATGGCAACGATTGCATGGAGTGTCGCATGCGGTGATGATGCAGGCGGTCTCGCACGGTGATGCAGGGCGACTATGCGGCGTGGGTGCGTGGATGCGTGCAGTGATGATGCCGGCCGACTGCGTGATGCGTGCGGTCGCGACGGCGGTCGCGTAGAGTGAAAGTGATGCGCGCGGCGGCTGCACTGGACGGTCGTGCAATGTGGCGGCTGGAACATCGGGCGAACGGAACAACGATCAGAAAAGAGGATGGGATGAGCATTTCCGCAGTGCCGACGTTTGAGCTCGAGAGACGTATCGCGGCGGATGGATGCGATGTCATCGTCGGATTCGACGAAGTGGGACGAGGGTCGCTCGCCGGACCGGCCATGGTCGGCGCCGCAGCGTTCCGCGCCGCCGATCTCGACCGTGCGCAGCAGACGGTGCCGCAGTATCTGGCGGATTCGAAGATGCTCACCGAACATCGTCGCGAAGCGCTGTACGAACCGCTGCAGACATGGGTGGACGCGTATGCCATCGGTTCGGCGACGAATCAGGAGATCGACGAGTGGGGCATCTCGCACGCGCTCGGTGTGGCCGCACTGCGCGCACTCGATGAGGTCGAGCGCGCACTCGGCATCGATGGACACGGTGATGCGCGCGTCGGTGCGATCCTCGACGGGCCGAACGACTACATCACGAAGGCACTTGGCACCTTCGAGGCGCCGCTCGTGCCGGTGCCTGCACACGTCATCACCCAGGTCAAAGGCGATCAGCGGTGCTGTTCGGTCGCCGCCGCGGCCGTGCTCGCGAAGGTGACGCGTGACCGGCTCATGGTTGCGCTCGCGGAGAACCCCGACTATGCGCGCTACGGATGGGCGCACAACAAGGGCTACGGATCGAAGGCGCATCGTGTGGCGATCGCCGAATATGGTCCGAGCGATCTGCATCGTGTCAGCTGGAATCTGACATGAGCGATGCGGACGGTGTGCATGGCATGCACACCGTATGCGCGATATGCGCAGTGCGGACGCCGTGCGTGCCGCGCACGCCGTGAGCGGAGGAAAGTGCCGATAGTCCACATATGTGGATGCGCATGTGGGGAAAGCGAGGCGACTGTCCACATGCGGTGTGGAAAGGCGCCGATAGTCCACAAAAGTACAGCGATAGTCCACATTGGTAGTGGATACGGGTGTGCACATGCGGGCACGATGATGGATGTCATGTTGGTTGGTGAGTCTGATCCGCGCAGATGGTCGGAATTCCGGGCTTTTGCGCAGGAGTGAGAGAAACGTGTGGGTGTGCCGCAATCGCAGGGGAAGGCGCCGATGGTCCACATGTGGGGGATACGCGTGGGGATGAAACTACAGCGATAGTCCACAAAAAAGCATGTCTTGTTTCAGTGCATAGTTTACTTGTTGTCAGCTGTGCGGTTTACTTGTTGTCAGCGCATGGTGTACGTGCAGTCGCGCGCGGCGCTCGCGGGCGGGATGCAATCGTATGCGTCATCCTTAAGGCTGACGAATGCGCGGGACCGAAGACGAAGTCATCCCGATGCATGATGGTCGCGCCGCAGAAGCGGGCATACCGTGGCAACTATGAACGCACAGAATCCGTCACAGCAAAGCAGCACGAATAATCCGCCGGCGGTGAACCCGGCGCGCGCCGTACGCACGCAACAAGGAGCGCCGACGCCGGTGCTGCACGGCATCGACCTCGTCATGGACTACAACGCGACGTCGCACAGCACAATCCAGCCGGGGCAGCCGCCGGCGCTCAACCATGCGAATTTTCTCGTCGGCGAAGGCGAGCGCGTGGCGATCATGGGACCGTCGGGCTCGGGCAAGTCGACGCTGCTGCACGTGCTCGCCGGCATCACGAAGCCGACAATCGGCCGTGTGATATTCCGCGGCGCCGACATCGATCGCATCAGCGAGGCCGAACGCACACGTTTGCGCCGTCAGGCCTTCGGATTCGTCTTCCAATCGGGACAGCTGCTGCCGGAGCTGCCAGCCGTCGAGAACGTTGCGCTGCCGCTGATGCTGTCCGGCATGCCGTATCGCGAGGCCACCGACCGTGCGCTTTCCTGGCTCGATCGCATCGGTCTGCGCCATCTGATGTTCAGCCGGCCCGGCGAGATGAGCGGCGGCCAGATGCAGCGCGTCGCGATTGCGCGTGCGCTGTGCGTGAACCCGGCGATCATCTTCGCCGACGAACCGACCGGCGCGCTCGACCAGAACACCGGGCATGACGTCATGCAGCTGCTGATGGAGGCGGCGGCCGCGAACAACGCCGCCGTCGTGCTCGTCACGCACGACCCGAACATCGCCGCCTTCTGCGGACGCACCGTCCACATGCGCGACGGCATCGTACTCGACGCGGCGAACCAGCGGATGGGCAATTCGCCGTACAGGGGAAGGGACAGGGGAAGGGACAGGGGAAGGGGCCGGGGCATGGAATACGGTGCCGGCGCCCGCACGGCTGTTTCACAGCGTGCCGACGCCCGCGCGCGTGACTTCGTGCATGGAGCCGATCCGCGAGGCGGCGCTGTCGGCGGCGCGACGATGCCCGCAATGGTTGACCATTCGCGCAATCCTTCGCAAGGAGTCGCACGATGAACACGTTTGCCCTCTGGAGACTGTTCCACCGCAGTCCGGCCGCCATCGCGCGGTCGCTGCACACCGTGCAGCGCGACGCGCAGTCGGACGCGCAATCAAACGCACAGCCTGCGGTGGTTGTGCCGACGTCGAACATGGTCGCGGCGATGGCGGCGTCGACGTCGGACATGGCATTGCCGAAGACTGCGGACGCATCGCGAGCGGTCACGGATGCGATCACCGACGCCACGGTCGCGGCTGCAGCGGATATGCAACCGACGACTACGCCGGCAGCTGATACATCCGCAGCGCACACGTTCGCACAGCCCACGTCGTCCGCCACCACACAGCCGGTGCGCGCGGGACGTCGCGGCGGCGACTTCACCGGCATGCTCGCCGTCATCGCCTTCGCCGCCGCGACCGCGATCTTCCTCACCGTGCTCGGCGGTCTGCACGGCTTCATCTGGCGCGCGTCGCCCGACCATACGGTGGCCTGCATGTTCGACGCCGCGCGCTGCGCATCGCATGACAACGTGAGCGCCAACGGCGAGTTCTACGTCACGCTTGCGATCTTCGCGTGCGTGCTGCTCATCGTCCCGTTCACGACGCTCGCCGGTTCGGCGGCCAGATTGGCGGCGACCCGACGCGACGAACGTCTCGCGGCGCTGCGGCTCATCGGCGCGACGACGGCGCAGGTCACACGGTTGACGGCCCTTGAAGCGGTCAGCCAGGCGGTGCTCGGCGCACTCATCGGCGTCGTCGGCTACTTCGCGATCATGCCGCTCATCATGACGCTCACCTTCGAAAACCGACGGTTTGGCTTTGCACAGCTGTGGGTCGGCCCATATGCGCTTGTCGGCACCGTCGTCGGCGTCGCATTGCTCGCGCTCGTCTCCGCATTGCTCACGTTGCGCCGCGTCGCGATCACGCCGCTCGGCGTCAGCGCACGGCAGGGGTCGGCGATGCCGAGCGGGTGGCGCGCCATCGTCTTCGTCGTCGTACCCATCGGCGGATTCGTCGTGCTCAACAGTCTGCAAATGTTCGCGCAGGCCGGCATGATCGTCGTCTATGCGATCGTGTTCGGCATCATCGGCGGCTGCTTCATGCTGCTCAACCTCATCGGTTCGTGGATTGTGACAGCCGTCGCGAAGACACGCGCCCGCCATCCGAAGAACGCGGCCGTCATGATCGCGATGCGCAGAATACTCGACAATCCGAAACGCGCATGGCGCAACGTCTCCGGCATTGCGCTCGCCGTGTTCATCGCCGGCGTCACGTCGGTGTGCGGCATACTTGGCGCCGGCGATGACGCGGATCCCGAATCGCTGATGATGATGCACGACATCGCGCTCGGCGGCACGCTCACGCTCCTGTTCGCGGCCGTGCTCGCCGCCGTCAGCTCGGGCATCATGCAGTCGGCGAGCGTGTACGACCAGGCGGACGAATACCACATGCTCATCCTCGAAGGCACCGACGCGCGCACGTTGCGCCGTGCGCGATTCAGCGAAGTGCTCACGCCGCTCAACACCGTCATCATCGTGGCGGCCGGATGTTCGATGTTCCTGATGCTGCCGCTGCTCGGCTCCGCGCTTACCGAGCCAGCGGTGCTGCTGCGGTTCGCGCTCGGCATCGCGCTGTGCTATGCGCTCGTCAGCGTCGGCGCCGTGTGCGCGAACCGGACAGCGACGCGTCTCGATACGGTCAGCCGTCGCCGCGACGACTGACGACGGGGACGCGCCCCACCGATGCGGAATGGTCGGAGGTGGACGCGGCCGTGGGGCTGCCGGCATTGCGGCGATGGGCAACCGGATACGGCACGGCGACGACTCCGCGTGACCGCTGTCCTGCCGGCTGGCAGCCGTCCGTGATCACTGGGGTGCTGTCATTTGTGGAAATGGAGGCCGACGGGTATGGAAGATGGCGAACATTGCTGTTGCATGGCGGTCCGGGCTCGAGCCGCATGCGCTCAAGGAGAAAATCGGCACTTCTAGTCTGCTTCGGCAGGGCTGGATCGATGTTGACGGGAATCGTGACGGCGTTGGCGACGCTATCTGCGGCTTCGGCGGGACTATCTCGGCTGAGGAGGAGCATTTTCTCGGCTAGTCACGAGTATCGGCGTCCGAAGGCACTGCGCCATGCCGTTTTGCCGCTTGATACTCGGCCTATTCGGAGAAAATGCTCCTCCTCAGCCGAGATAGTTGCGTAAGACCCGCATTCATGCTCCTCGGGGCCTCAATGCAGACTTTCCGGAATGGTCGGTTCGGATGGGGATCTTCCGGCTTCCGCTGCGGAACAACGCGTGGGCATGACCGGTGGCGTCGGCCGTACTGAGGCCTTCCGGCCCCACGCCGTGGAAGACGCGGCCGCCAATCGTGGTTCCATGCCGAGGATCGCGCAAGTACGCGCGTATCGGCACGCCGCTCCGCTGTCAGCTCAGGATCGCGGCGATGATCGCGATGAAGATCGGACTCGTCACAGTCGAGACGAGGATGCCGTCGCGCGCGAAGGTGAGACCCACGCTGTAACGGGCCGCGTAATTGTAGACGTTCTGGCCGGTCGGCAGCGCGGCGAGCACGACGCACGCGTATAGCACCGGGCCGCGGAAGCCCATCACGAAGTAGGCGAGCAGAAATGCGATGATCGGCATCACGACGTTCTTCAGCACGGCGACGGTGACGATCGCCGGACGGTTGCTCTTGTTCTGCATCGGTTTCGTGCCGTGCAGCGACATGCCGAACGCCATCAGGATCATCGGGACCGCCGACGCGCCGATCATGCTGATCGGGTTGCGGATGTAGTCCGGCACGATTGCAAAACCGAACTTCGCGTTGAGCAGCGAGACGAGAATGCCGAGCATCGTGCCGATGAGCAGCGGCTGATGCAGCGGCTGCTTGAGGATCGTCTTCGCCGAGACCTTGCCCTTCGTCGTCGCATCGAGCACGGTCAGGCCGATCGGCGTGAACACGGCCTGCTGCATGACGAGAATCGGTGCGACAAGCGCCGGGTTGCCGAGGATGTAGGTGGCGATCGGCAGACCGATGTTGTTCGAGTTCAGGTAGAGCGAGTTGAGCACGCCGATCGTGGCGTCGGGCGCCTTCAGATGGAAGAAGCACGCGTTGAGGATCAGGAAGATGACGCCCACCGCGAGCGCCGAGAAGAACGCGACGAAAATCGATGGATGGAAGATCTCGCCCAGCTTCTCGTCGGCGAGGATATCGAACATCAGGCAGGGGCTCGCGACGAAGAAGCTCAAGCGGTTGAGCACGTACTGCGCCTGCGGGCCGCCGATCTGCATGCGCGCGGCGACATAGCCGACCGCGATCACGATGCCGATGACGCAGAAACCTTCCATCGCGCTGATCAAGCCCGCCATGACGCTCCTTTACTCGTGTGTTTCCGTTTGTGCCTTGCTGTGCTTTGTTGTGCTTCGTATGCTCGTATGCTCGTATGCTCGTATGCTCGTATGCTCGTATGCCCAACTCAGTGTGTCACCTCCCTCCCACATCGCGCGTCATTTGTTTCAAAACGGGCGCGCGCTCGCGTCCTGACTCATCGGCCGTGTCGATGAACCGTCCCGTAGCGTCGGTGCTGTCGATGAGCCGGGACGCTAAGGGGCCGTTCCGCGGGTGGTTCCGTCGGTCGTGTCGATGTTCCGTCCCGCGAAGGGGACTGTTTCCGTCCCGTTCCATCGGTTGTGTCGATGAACCGTCCCGTAGCGTCCCGTTCCGTCGGGCATGTTGATGTTCCGTCCCGCAAACGGGCCTGTTTGCGTCCCGTTCCATCAGAGCCGCCGATGAGCCGGGACGCGAAGTGGCTGGTTCGCGGGTGGTTTCGTCGACCGTGTCGATGTTCCGTCCCGTAGCGTCCCGCTCCGTCGTGCGCGTCGACGTTCCGTCCCGCTGGGGAGCCTGATTGCGTCCCGATCCGTCGCACGCGTCCATGTTTCGGGACGCTGGGGAGTCTGTTTCCGTCCCGTTCCGTCGGTGCTGTCGATGAACCGGGACGCTAACGGGCGGTTCCGCGGGTGGTTCCATCGGCCGTGTCGATGAACCGTCCCGTAGCGTCCCGATTTGTCGTGTGCGTCGACGGTTCGGGACGCGAAGGGACCTGATTCCGTCCCGTTCCGTCGCCGCCGCCGGCAATCGCGGACGCCAGAAGACCCGGCGCGCTGTGTCGCCGCCCGTATGCCCGCACTGCGGTCGCGCCGACCGTGTCGCTGACCCAGCTGTTACGATATGTGCGAGCAAACCGACTATGAATCGTTCTGTATCTGGAGATTTCAATGACTGCTAACTCCGCACCTATTGCTTCCGCCTCCAACACGTCGCCCGCCTCCTCCACCACCGCGACTCCGATTCCTCCGGCGTCCTCCATCGCTATCGACCCGTCCGCGGGCGACCAGCGGAACCTCAACGATCTGATGGCGCAGGTGATGAGCGTGTATTCGGTGAGTGATGACGAAGGCCCGCTCACCGATATGGTCGAGGAGTTCCTGCGCGCGCAGCCGCATCTGACGGTGCGCCGCCACGGCGATACGCTCGTCGCGACCACGGACTTCGGCAAGGAGCATCGCGTCGTGCTCGCCGGACATCTGGACACGGTGCCGGTCATCGACAACTTCCCGCCGTTGTGGCTCGAACCGGGCGATCCGCTGATCCGCGGGGACGTCGCCGCCGCCCATCCGGGCGAACGTGTGCTGTGGGGGCGCGGCGCGACCGACATGAAGGGTTCCGACGCCGTGCTGCTGTTCCTTGCGGCCACATTGACCGACCCGAAGTACGACCTGACCTTCGTTTTCTACGACCATGAGGAAGTCGCCGCCGAGAAGAACGGCCTGCGCAAGGTCGTCGAGGCGCATCCCGACTGGATTACCGGCGATTTCGCGATCATCGGCGAACCCACCGACTGCGGCATCGAGGGCGGCTGCAACGGCACGATGCGTTTCGACGTCGTCGCGCACGGCGTGGCCGCGCATTCGGCGCGCGCGTGGATGGGCGACAACGCGATCCACAAGGCCGCCGAAATCCTCAACCGGTTGAACGCCTATGAGAACAAGGCGGTCGACGTGGATGACCTGACGTATCAGGAGGGTCTCAACGCGACGCTGATCTCCGGCGGCAACGGCACGAACGTCATCCCCGGCGAATGCCGTGTCCATGTGAACTACCGTTTCGCTCCGGACAAGACGCTGCCACAGGCGAAGGCATTGATGATGGGGGCCGATTGCGGCGCCGAACTCGGCAACGGCGAGCATGTCGCGACCGGCGGCGTGTTCGCGGGTTTCGGCATCGAGATGAAGGACGAGTCGCCGTCCGCGCGTCCCGGCATGGACGATCCGCTCGTGCAGTCGCTTGTCGCGCTTGTGCGTGAGCGTACCGGCCGTGAGCCGCTGGCGAAGCTCGGTTGGACCGATGTGGCGCGTTTCTCGCAACTCGGCATCCCCGCCGTGAATCTGGGCGCCGGCAGTCCGCTGTTGGCGCACAAGCATGACGAGCAGCTGCCCGAAACCGACCTCACGCTCATGGCCGGCATCCTCACCGACTGGCTGAACTGACTCGCGCGTCCCGTTTCGTCGGTGCAGTCGATATCCCAACCCGCAAAACCACCTGTTTCCGTCCCGATTCGTCGGCCGCGCCGACGGATTGGGATGCTGTGGGGCCTGTTTCCGTCCGGTTCCGTCGACCGCGTCGACGTTCTGGGACGCTGGGAGGCTGTTTCCGTCCCGTTTCGTCGTGGATCTCGATGGATTGGGACGCGGAGCAGGTGGTTTCCGTCCGGTTCCGTCGTCCGACCGGATGGTTCGGGACGCTGCGGGTGGGTTCGTCGGCTGGTTCGATGGGTTGGGACGCGGGCGGGGAAGTTTGCGTCCCGTTTCGTCGGCCGGCTCGATGGTTCGGGACGCTGCGTCCCGTTTCGTCGGCCGGTTCGATGAGTTGGGACGCTAACAGGCTGATTCGCGGGTGGGTTCGTCGGCTGGTTCGACAGGTCGGGACGCGGGTGGGGAGGTTTGCGTCCCGTTCTGTCGGCTGGTTCGATGGGGCGGGACGCTAAAGGCCCGGTTTGCGGCCGGTTTCATCGGCCCCGTCGACGTTCCGGGACGCGGGGTCCGCGAACCGCCGCCGCGCACATCCGCCCACGCCGTCGCACATTCGACCATGAGTTATGTCATACTGAGACGTGGCGGTTTTCTGCAAAAATCGCCCAACAACCGATGGCGTTGATCCCCTCGCGTTGAACCCGGAAGAACGGGATCGTAAACCGCGAGCGCCGGTGTCCGCCTTCGCTTGAATCGACTTTTGGATTGCCACCAGCGTGCGCGACTCGCGCGGCCATAGTGAGAGTATGGCGTGAGAACGCATGGGGCCAGGACGTCTGCGCCGTGATTGCAGCATGGCGCGCCGTTAGGAGCATAGTGCCCGATTTGACTGATGGTTTCGTCGCGAACGAAACTTCCGCATCTACAGAGAAGACCCCCGAAAACGTTGCCGCGCAGCCGGCGCCGCGTCGTCGCGGCCGCCGTGTCGTGCGTGACGCCGGCGCCGCGAACGCCTCCGTCGAGCTCAAGGTGGAGGAGCACGCGCCGCTGTTCCGCGAGCCGAGCGTGCCCGCATTGCCCGCGTCGAAGCCGGCCGCGGCGATCACGTCGTCGAAGGACGACAAGGATTCCGCTGATGGCGAACCGAAGCGTCGCCGTACGCGTGCGACGTCGTCGTCGCGCAGCCGTTCCGCAGCCGACGTCGTCGACGCGCTCGACGACGTCGTCGACAATGCCGACCGTGACGCCAATCGCGAATCCGGCCGCACGTCGCACCGCCGCGCCTCGCGTCCGATGACGTCGCTGCTGTTCCAGGAGCCCGTCATCCCGCTGCCGGGCGACGAGGACGACGACCGCCGCTCCCGCCGCAACGGCGCTGATGACGATGACGAGGAGCCGGCGCCGCGCAGCCGTCGCCGTCGTGCCTCCGCCTCCGACGATGAGAACGAGTCCGCGCCGCGCCGCCGTTCGCGTCGCGCGTCGTCCGCCGCCGACGAGGACGATGAGGAGCCGACGACGTCGCGTCGCTCGCGCCGCGCGAAGTCGCAGGACGATGACGAGGAGCCGGCGCCGCGCAGCCGCCGCCGTTCGCGTCGTGCATCGGCCGCGCATGAGTCGTCCGACGCCGACGACGTGACCGAGACGAGCGAGGAGACGACCGTTCGCGACTACCCCGACGGCGAAGAGGAGACGACGTCGACGCGCCGCCGTTCGCGCAGATCGAACCGTCGTCTCAACGCGCAGGAGCGTCGCGCGGCGGCCGAAGTCGAGCAGATCGAAGAGGACCTCGTGCTCGACGACATCACGTATGCGCCAATCGACGACGCGATCGCGCGCAACGCGAAGAAGAAGGCGAACGACGAGCACGGCGAGGACGAGGACGAGGAGGAGGAGACGTCGATGCGCACGCGTCGCCGTCGCCGTCGCCGCTCGCAGGAGTCCGACGCCGAGCCGACGAAGTCGAACGACAAGAACGCCGACAAGGACAACGAAGAGAACAACGAGGAAGACGAGGAGACGACGGTCACGCGTCGTCGCCGCCGTCGCCGTGGCGGCAAGAACGCCGAAGAGGAGACGACGACGCACCGCTCGCGCAAGCAGCAGTACATCGACGAGATCACCGACGTCGAAGGCTCCACGCGTCTCGAGGCGAAGAAGCAGCGTCGTCGTGACAACCGTCGCGAGCGCAGCCGGCAGAACCAGCTGCTCGAGCAGGACTTCCTCGCCCGCCGCGAAAACGTCGACCGACTGATGGTCGTGCGTCAGCGCGAACGCCATACGCAGATCTCGGTGCTCGAGGACAACGTGCTCGTCGAGCATTACGTCTCCGACATCCAGGAGGTCGCGACGGTCGGCAACATCTACATCGGCCGTGTGCAGAACGTGCTGCCGAGCATGGAGGCGGCCTTCGTCGACATCGGCCAGGCGCGCAACGGCGTGCTGTACGCGGGCGAGGTCAACTGGGACACGACACGTCTCGAAGGGCAGCCGCGGCGCATCGAACTCGCGTTCCGCTCCGGCGATCCGGTGCTTGTGCAGGTGACGAAGGATCCAATCGGCCATAAGGGCGCGCGTCTGACGAGTCAGGTGACGCTCGCCGGCCGCTTCCTCGTGCTCGTGCCGTTGGGCGGCATGACCGGCGTCAGCCGCAAGCTGAGCAGCCGTGAGCGCAGCCGCCTGAAGTCGATTGTGTCGAAGGTCGCGCCGAAGGACATGGGCGTCATCATCCGCACGGCCGCGGAGGGCGCCACCGAAGAGGCGATCGTCAAGGACATGGAACAGCTCACGCATCAGTGGGAGCAGATCCAGACGAAGTTCGAGGAATTCCGCCACGGCAAGCGTCCGAAGCTGTTGCAGGGCGAGCCGGACATGGCGATCCGCGTCGTGCGCGACATCTTCAACGACGACTTCCGCAAGATGATCGTCGAAGGCGACAGCGTCTATGAGCGCATCGAACAGTATCTGGATACAATGGCGCCCGATCTGAGCGCAAAGCTGGAGAAGTGGGATCCGGCCGAGCACGAAGGCAAGGACGTGTTCGACAAGTGGCAGATCGATTCGCAGCTGCGCAAGGGCATGGAACGTCAGGTGT
This sequence comes from Bifidobacterium choerinum, assembly GCF_002761235.1. NCBI lineage: Bacteria > Bacillati > Actinomycetota > Actinomycetes > Bifidobacteriales > Bifidobacteriaceae > Bifidobacterium > Bifidobacterium choerinum. The sequence goes on from NZ_CP018044.1 coordinate 1,010,672, forward strand.
ACCTGCCGTCCGGCGGATCGATCGTCATCGACCGCACCGAGGCGATGACGACGATCGATGTGAACACCGGCCGGTTCATCGGCCGTGGCAAGTCGCTCGAGGAGACGGTGACGCGCTGCAACCTCGAGGCGAGCGAGGAGATCGCACGGCAGCTGCGTCTGCGTGACATCGGCGGCATGGTCATGATCGATTACGTGGACATGGTGATGCCGGCGAACCGCGACCTCGTGCTGCGGCGTTTGGTCGAGTGCCTGGCGCGCGACCGCACGAAGCATCAGGTGGCCGAGGTCACGTCGCTGGGCTTGGTGCAGATGACGCGCAAGCGCATCGGTCAGGGACTCGTCGAGGCGTTCTCCGAGGAATGCCCGACATGCAAGGGGCGCGGCTTCATCGTGCACGACGAACCGACGATCTCCAGCGACTACGACGACCCGTATGCGCTCAAGGGCGGCGACCCCTTCGTCAAGACGAACAAGCACGGCCACGGCAGCGAGGCGCACGCCGGCGGTTCCGGTTCGCATGGTTCGCACGGCGGTTCCGCCGGACATGGCTCTTCGAGCGGCGGCCGCGGCGCGCATGCGTCGGTGCCACAGGGGTCGTCCGATGCCGTCAAACAGAAGCTCGCGCAGATCGCGGCAGCCGCTGTGGCCGCGACGAACGCCGAGGAGGAGATCCACGACGCGCTCAACGACGCCGAACATCTGGAGGTGCAGATCGAGCACATCGAGGAGAATAAGGACTAGTTCTCACTGGTTCTCACTAATCCTCACTAGTCCTTCGCGGGCGGCTGTCCGCGAAGGCGACCGTGGGCGCGTGTCTGCGCGTGCATAGGTAGGCTGAATGGCCGTGGGCGAAGCTGACGCTGCCGCCCACGGCCGTTCTGCATCTTCGGCTGGTCTGTTCACTGGGGCGGGGTGCGGTTTGCGAACTGGTTGGGGGTGTCGCTTGGCGGGGCGGTTCGCTTGGGAAGAAATGTGGATAGCGGGGGCGTCCGTACACAGGTGGCGGCACAGGTGGCGGTGCCGCGCGATGGGCGGCTAGCGTATGGGCTCATATCCCGCCGATGGAGTGCGGGGGAATGTGTGGAAAGGAGCTATCATGCGCAGACATGCGGCAATGGAGCAGCAGTTGGATGAGGCGGAGGCGGCGCGCAGATGCCTGCACGCCACCAATGATGGGGTGCGGCAGGCGTTGATGCGGCGGCGCAGAGCGGGCGAGATCGTGTCGCCGATGCCCGGATTGTTCATACGGCGCACGACCTGGGAGGCGCTGACGCCGATTGGGCAGATGTGCCATCTGGTCCGCGGCCTCGCGCAGATTCATTCCGATTGGGTCTTCGGCGGCGTCGCTGCCGCGTGCATACTCGGCTTGTGGATCGACTACCACACCGTACGGGAAGCGCTGCGAAGCGGCAAGGTCGATGTGACGTGCACGGTGCGCAACGGGCGTCCAGACGGCCGTCATATGCATCGCATCCATCCGGATGCCGGATCATGCATGCGTGTGGATGGCGTGAAGGTGACGGCGCCGGAGCGAACGGCGGCCGATTGCGCGCGGATGCTGCCGTTCGACGCTGCGATGCAGGTCGTGTGCTGCGTGCTGCACAACGGTGTGGAACTGACGTCGATCATCGGATGCGCGGCGCATACCGGCGAGATCGGCAAGGCGGAGCGGGCCGTGTACCAATATGCCTCACCGCTTGTCGAGAACGGCGGCGAGGCGAAGGCGCTGGCCCGATTCATCCAATGTGGATTCGCGATGCCGCAGATGCAGGTGGTGTTCGTCGACCCGCAGACCGGACGCACCTACCGCGTGGATTTCCTATGGCTGACGAATGACGGCAGAATCATCGTCGTCGAGCTCGACGGGCTCGTCAAATACACCGATCCGCAGATGACGAAGGGGCGCTCGCTCGGCGGCATCATCGACGACGAACGCGAACGGGTTGAAGGACTGAAGCACGCCGGCGTCCATACCGTGGTGCGCATCCGGATGGAGGACCTGAACAATACGGCGATGTTACGGTGGAAGCTGTGCGAAGCCGGAGTGCCTGTACGTCGGTAGCGGGCTCTGAAGGTCGGCTCAGCGATCATGCCGGTGCGGTCTTACGGCCGGCATGATCGCAACCGGCGGCGTTTGCGATCATCGTAGGGAAGATCCGCGTGCGAGATGTTCGCTAGGCCAGTACGTTGCGATCACGGCGGGTGCGGATTGATGCGGAGATGTTCGCTGAGGAACCTGTTTGCGATCGTCCCGGGTGCGGATTGCGTGCGGAGCGTTCGCTGGGGCGGTCTGTTGCGATCACGGCGAGTACGGATTGACGCCGATGCGTTTACTGGGGCGGTCTGGGGCGGTCTGGGGCGGTCTGTTGCGATCGTGGTGGGGTGATTGGGGCAGTCGAGTTCGCCGAAGCGGCCGGCTTCCCCTAATCGGGTGTGGGGCTCCACCGAGGTCCAGAGCTTGGAGGCAGTCGTGTGGAAGAGTGCGGACTGGGACGGGGCAATCGGTGGCGGATTGACTGGAGGATGCGCACGTTGTCAGGAAGCGGGAGATGTGCGGTCTTCGTCCGACGAGGAGCGGCACAGCAGGTTGCTGCCGGATGATTTGGTTGCTGAAAACGGTGCAGACGCGCGGCAATGGCGGGATGCGCCGCATCGTGGAATCCATGGGTGAGAGGTATTGTGAAAAGTGTGTGCGGAAAAGCATCGGATTGGTTGCCGTAGTAGGGGTCACGTGATTGGATGAAGCGTCTACTACGGCAATCGCGGATGATGCCCGACTCAGGCCGACGGCGAAACGCCGATGCAAACGTTTGAAGAGTGCGTCTTAAGCGGTTTAGTTTGTCTGTGATGCATGCATTATATTCTGCTTCGGGTAAAATGCAGTACATATGTAGAACGAAGACGTTGCCACCGGTAGAGGAGGGATGCGACTGCGAAGGATTGCAGCCAGAATCACCGCGGCATCCAGCCGAAGGGTAACGTCGAGAGAACTTAGAGGAACCTTCCGGTCCGCCCGGGCCCGGAAGTAGGAGCAAAAAGGGAAAGAACCTATGAGGATGAAGCACGGGAGCAGCCAAGGGCTGGCCGCATCGGCAAAGCCCCGCCTGCTCGCTGCGTTCACGGCGGTAGCGATGATGTTCGCCACCGCCGTTCCCGCGTTGATGCCGAAGCCGGCGATGGCGGACGACCCGGAGGTCGAAGGAGCCATTTGTACACCACAGGACATCACGATGGGCGATAACACTTCGGACGCTAAGAAAGATGATGGTATTGCGACTTGGGTTGGCCGAGACATGTATGTGGGATCTCCGGAAGGAAAGACGTCTTTTGGCCAAGGGCAAGCGCCAGACAAATCCTATGCTGTGGAAGCTGAAGGCTTGACGCTTGTTGGTGGCAAGCTCGCCATCAACTCGACCAAGGCCAGCTGGAACCAAAGAGGTTTCCGCTTCGGCATTGTTGGTTTTGGCGCGCAATATCGCCCGGCTGCGGGCAGCGACACTCTCGTGGTGGCTGGCGGCAGTAATAGCAACATTACGCTGACGGATTCCGAAAACCAGAGCACTAATGTGCTGGGCTGGGGACAGTTGGGACGTGGTTGGATTGGTACAGCCAACAGCGACGAATCGGAATACAATGCAAAAATCGCCGGTCGTGAATCTACAGTGATGGCGCCGGTCGAAAGTACAACCATTTATCTGAAGAATAGCGCAGCGGAGCCGCCGCTTATCCATGCATGGTACGCTCCTAATGGACCTGATATTACGGTTTGGAATAACCGTCCTCGGATGTACCGCGTTACCAGTGAGTGGGTGGCGTATACTTTCCCCACTACAGCAAAGATTGGCTTCAAGTTCGATAACGGTCCTACTAATTTCTTTACTAACGGCACAGATCTCGCATGGACGGTGGACAACGGCAATAATAGTGTTGGCACTCCGTCGGTCGTTAAGTCGTTGTATAGCACCAGCTCTAGTAGTGTGGTCAGTTGGAATCAGCCTAATCCTTTGACTCAGGTTCGGCTGAACGGTGAAACATATGATTACCATGACAACACTACCGCGATTCGGCAACTATCTGATACGTTGGGCGCAATCCCGCAGTCAGAGACTTCAAGTGTGCAGGTCAATCAGACCGCAGAGAATGCTCTTAATTACGGATATACGCGTCAAAAGTATAATTCTGGGCAATTCCATCCGGCTGAAGGATCGAGCGGCGCATATACTTCTCCTTATATTGGCGTTAGGATGACGTTCGATGCGAATAATAAAGAGAAGATGATCATATTTGATGGCGGTCAGAACAATCAGAACTCCACCATCGTATTTAACGTGAATGCATCCGATCTCAATAGCAAGGATGCCAATGGTTTGGTTTTCAAATTCCAGAACATTAAGCCGGGTGCATCTGTGGTCGTCAATGTAAAGGGCGATCAGGAAGTAGAATTCCATAACGGTTGGCGTTTCTGGTGGAATGGTACCGAGATAGGCAATGGCTATTACCGTGGTGCTTCCGAAGCGGAAAAGAAGGGGTATGATCAGGCTTCGCAGGCTATTTTGTGGAATTTCCAAAATACCCCAAAACTCACTATCCGCGGCGGTGTGCTGAAAAACGGACAAGCGTTGCGTTGGGCGAATACAGGAGGCTCATCTACTGATGTGGCAGCTGTAGTGGATGACGATCCGGCTGCTGCGATGATTGGCTCGATTCTCGTGCCGCGCGGTTCGTTCGAGGACCATGTCACTACCAACGGTCGTGTTTGGGTTGGTCTGGACTTCATGATGTACAATCCAACAAAGGCTGTGGATTTTCCTGCCGGTATCGGTGAAGGCGCGTCGTCGTCGGTCATCGATATGGATCAGGAGCGTCACAACTTCCCGTGGAAGGGCTCGCTGCGCAGCGAATGCTCCGCGATTGCTTGGAACAAGACCGATGAAAGCGGCAATCTGCTCGGTGGCTCCACTTGGGGTGTCTACAAGAGCGTTCAGGACGCGATCAAAGAGGAGAACGCGCTGTATCCGGCCGTCAAGGACAACGACATTCCTTCCGGCGACTGGAATCCCAAGGACGGCGAGTTCCGTGTGGGCTCGCTGCAGCCGAACGCTCGTTACTACATCAAGGAGATGACGGCGCCGGAAGGCTATGTGAAATCTGACTTGATTTACGTCATCAAAACGACGGAAAAGGGTTCGGTCTCGAATAAGGACATCATTGCCGTCTATAACACCGATGGTACTGCAAACACAGATTCGAACTCGTGGAAGTTGACCGATGTCGTCGGTGGCGAGTCTGGAACGAAGGGTATTGCCAATACGCGCAAGGGCGGAAGCGTCCAGTGGGGTAAGTATGCCGACGGCGACAATTCCCACAAGGGTCTTGCCGGTTCCGAATGGACGCTGACGAAGACCGGTGAAGGCGGCTGGTCGCAGCTCATCACCGACAACACGAAGGCCGTGGAAAGTGTGTCCCTCTATAAGGACAACCAGGCCGTCGGAGAGTCGATGACGGTGACCGAGGGGGAAACCTTCAACCTTACCGCCAAGGTCATGCCTGAGGATGCTACGCAGGACGTCAACTGGTCCTCTTCGGATCCTGACGCCGTCGAGGTGCAGGATGGCCACATCACTGTCCGCCACACGCCAACGAATGGACAGACTGTCGTCATCACGGCGACGACTGTCGACACCAACGCCAGCGGCGATCGTATTGAGGCGCATGTTACGCTGACTATTCAGGAAACCGCGCTGCAGGAACTGACGCTGCAGTACAACGGCCAGACCGCGCCGTCTGAGATTTCCGCAACCGTCGGCAACAAGCTTACGTTGACTGCCACGGCTACCCCGGCGACGCTGAACAACAGCATCACTTGGGAATCCACGGATACCTCTGTTGCGACTGTGGACAGGGGCGTTGTTACGCCGCTTAAAGCCGGAGAGACGACCATTTGGGCCAAGTGCAAGAGCGACCGGAGCAAGTGGAAGTCCGTTGTCATCAAGGTCAATGAGGCGGTGGACCCGAATGCGACCGTCATCTACTTCAACCCGAAGAGCACGGTAAGTTATAGCGGCACACCGTACATTTACTATGGGGTCGATGGAAGCTCTTGGATTAGCGAACCAGTACAGATGACGCCGTACTGCGGCGACTGGTATGCCTACACGATTTCTTTGGACAAGAAGAAGGTGAGCTTCTACTTCACGAAGTCTACGGACAAGAATAGTAAGCTGTATACGGCAACGAACAATACTAACTTTGCGGTGGGCCCCAACGTCTCCAGCGCAGTAGTGGTCAACTATGAGACCATCACTACGGGTGGCAAGCCCACCTGCCCGACATCTCGTGCCGCTGCGGCACCTCAGACGACTGCCGTGCAGAATACGACGGTTTCCGTCGAAGAGGCCGACGCCGCCGCATCGCTGCAGGTCTTCCGCAGGGCGCGTCTGCAGGCGCGTGGGACCACGGCCGAACAGCCGACCTACAAGGATTCCAACTTCGCCGTCGGTCAGTTCACGATTCTGAACCTCCCGGCGGGCACCTACACGCTCAAGGAGACGACGGCGCCGGACGGATACTACCTGAACCCGACCGAGTATACGTTCACGATCGATGACACGGGCAAGGTCACTTGGACGGGCGGTAGGACGCCTTCCCTTGTAGGCGACATGGGCTGGATCGCCGATGTGCCGACCGAGTTCAGCTGGGACAAGATTGATGCCGGATACGAAGGTAACGAGTCGGAGAACGGTCCACTTGTTGGCACCAAGTGGCGTCTTGAGAAGTTCAAAGCAGCTGCGACCGAAGGCGGTGACGGTGTCTACGAGACCAATATTGCCGAGATCGAGGATTGCAATACCGAACTTGCAACTGACTGCGTCGGTAATGACCAGGATCCTACTGGAGGTAGCTTCACGCTGAAGAAGCTGACGGCTGGCAAGTATCGTCTCGTTGAGACGTATGCGCCTACCGGCTACGAGGTTCCGGAGAACGTCTATTACTACTTCGAGCTGGGTGCGCAGGCTCCGGATACCGCGGTGACCTGGAACAAGGGCACGCTGGATACCTGGGACAAGCAGACCGGTTCCTTCACCGGCACTAGTGAAAAATCTGTGAACGGTAACGTCGTTCCGAACTATCGCGAGACCGGCAGTGTAAACTGGAGTAAGGTTAATTCCGAAAACGCCAATCAGTTCCTTCGGGGCTCCGAATGGAAGGTGAGGTTCAAGGCTGAGGCTGCAGAAAACTTCTCTGAGTGGTATCAGGTTCTCGACTGCGCGACTACTCCAGCTCAGTGTGCCGTTCCCGGAAAGCCGGATAATCAGCCGACTTGGACTTATGATCATCATCCGAGTGCCGGCGTATTCCAGATGCAGAACCTGCAGTGGGGAGACTATGAGCTCGTTGAGACGAAGGCCCCTGATGGTTTTTATCCGTCCGACAAGACCTACACGTTCACTGTGTCCAAAGACAATGTGGAGAAGAACATCGCCATTCAGGGTGCGGAAAACGGCAACAAGATTCCGAACACGCCGGGCTTTGAGCTGCCTTCTACGGGCGGTGAGGGCAACACGCTGATTGTGATGTTCGGGTTTGCGCTCACAGCGATATCGATGCTAGGCTATGCGATAGCGATGCGGAAACGCGTCTAAGCAACATAGTCAATGATGAACAATTAAAGATTTGGGGCCGTCAACGTCGGTTATCGCTATCGGCGGCCCCTCCCTTGCTTGAATCATCCGATTCTTTGCCGGGGGGAAGTAAAAAAGATTTTATGAATCATCTGATTTGTAAAATTTACAATCAATCGAAGGAGATAACATGAAGAAGGTTTGGAAGGGCTTCGCCGCCGCGGTCTCCGCCGCTGCGATCGCCGCCACCGGTTTCATCGGTGCCACCTCTGCAAGTGCAGCCCCGGTTGGTACCGGCAACATCACGCTGACCGGCACCGTTTCGGGTGATCAGTATAAGGCCTATCGCCTGCTCAACGTCACCGGCGTCAACGGCACTTCGGTCGCTTATGAAGTCAACACCAAATACGCAGCGGTGCTGAAGACCGCGCTTGGCCTGACCAGTGGTAACGTCACCGACAAGCAGATCGTTGATGGTATCAAGAATCTGAGCACTGGCGACACCACCACCAATACCGATTCCAAGAATGTTCGTGCCTTCGCCAAGAGGGTCATGGATGCGATTACTACGGATGGTATCGAAGCTGATCTTGCCGAGACCGCTACCGACAACTCGCTTGCCTTCACCGGCATTCCGCGTGGCTACTACCTGTTCAACCAGACGGTGAACGGTGATCCGGATGCGAACACCGATTCCTCGTTCATCGTGGACACCGCGCTTGATACGGACACGAACATCGCCGTCAAGAACGGCACTGTGACCCTCGTCAAGAAGGTCCAGGACAACGATACCTCCAACGGTCAGTCCGCCAATCAGTGGATCGATTCCGCCGACTACAACATCGGCGATGATGTTCCGTTCCAGCTGGCCGGCACGCTGCCTGCGAACCTGACGTCCTTCAAGACTTTCAACTACGTCTTCCACGATACGCTGTCGACGGGTCTGACCCGCAACAATGATCTTAAGGTCGTCGTTGCGAACGGCGGTGTGGAAACCGACGTCACATCCAGCTTCACGCCGACGCCGGGCGAGAATGGTGCGTTCACCGTTGGCATCGCCGACATCCTTTCGCTGAACACCGAGGCGCAGACGCTCGTCACCAAGGACACGACCGTCTACGTTCGCTACACCGCGAAGCTGAACACTGGCGCTGTCATCGGCTCCAACGGCAACCCGAACGAGGCTTATCTCGAGTTCTCGAACAACAGCAACCACGACGGCACCGGTACCACCGAAAACACCCCGACGGACAAGGTCACCGTCTTCACCTACAGGCTCGATGTCGAGAAGACCTTCGACGTTGGTGCTCCGGCTGAGAGCGACCTGCCGAAGTTCACGCTGTACAAGAAGAACGCTGATGGTACGTACGTCCCGTACACCAACGACAAGGAAACCTCCGCTGAGAAGTCCGTTGTCAAGGTTGATGGCAAGTACACCATCGCTTGGGAAGGCATCGACGCCGGCGACTACAAGCTCGCCGAAACGCACACGCCCGCAGGCTACAACACGGCTGCTGATGTTGAGTTCACCGTCACCGCTGACCATCAGATCAGCTCTGATGATCCGAAGCTGAACAGCCTTGCTGGTGGCGATACGTTCACCGGCACCGTGGATACCGGTTCCATCTCGACCACGATCGAGAACAAGTCGGGCAACGAGCTGCCGTCGACCGGTGGCATGGGCACCACGGTGCTGTACGTCGCTGGCGCTGCGATCGTCCTGATCGCCGGCATCGGCCTCGCGGTTGCGCTCCGTCGCCGTCAGGCCTGAGTGACACCCCACAAGGAAAGGTGACATGAGGAATCAACACTCGGCCAATCTGGAATCCCAGACTGACGGTAGTATCGATGCCTCATCCCTTACGTCGCCCGCCGGCTCCGCACAGGAATCGACGGGCGGCAGCCTTATGGAGGAACAGACCATCAACGCCACTGACAACGCCACAACAACCACAACAACAAAGAAGAGCAACGTCGGACTCAACATCATGATCGTGCTCTTCGCCCTCGTCCTCCTCGGAGGCATCGGGCTTCTCGTCTATCCGACCTTCGCCAACTGGTGGAACACGATGCACGCGTCACGCGCCGTCGCCGGATACGTCGAAACCGTCAAAGACATGAGCGCGGACCAGAAGAAGGACCTCCTCGCCCAAGCCCACGCCTACAACGAACAACTCAACACGCTGCCGGACCGTTGGCACCTCACCGACGAGCAGATGGACCAGTACAACAAGACGCTTGACGTCTCAGGCACCGGAATCATGGGATACATCACGATCCCGAAACTCGAAGTGCGACTGCCCATCTACCACGGCACCGAAGACACCGTGCTGCAGATCGCCGGCGGACACCTCGCCGGATCGTCGCTGCCCGTAGGGGGCAAAGACACGCACACGGCCATCTCCGGACATACGGGACTGCCATCGGCGAAACTCTTCACCGGACTCGACAGCCTCAAGGAAGGCGACACCTTCGCATTCCACGTGCTCGACGACACGTACACGTATCAAGTCGACCAGATACGCACCGTGCTGCCGAACGAAATGCGGGACCTCGACTTCGACCCCAATCAGGACTACGCGACACTCATCACCTGCACGCCATACGGAGTCAACTCGCACCGACTCCTCGTACGCGGCCACCGGATCCCCACGCCGGCGAACGCGGACGAGACACCATACGACAAAGCAGACAACCAGCGGACGCTCATCATCGCCGGCATCGCACTCGCCATCGTGATGTTCATCCTCTGGATCATCTGGCTCATCGTGCACCGCAGCCGCAAACGCGGACGCGACGCCATGACCGGCGCACAGGTCAAGCATGCGGGCCGTTGACGCAGACCCGTCATCGCAACACTTATAATGAACCAAGAGAAGAAAGAACACCTCACCAACCCAAGGGGGACAATATGGAACGGCTTACCCTCGGCAGCCGCATCGCCACGGCAACGCTGTGCGCGGGCGCGTTGATCGCAAGCTTCGCCATCGGCCTGCCGAACGTCTACGCGGACGACACGGCCACGGATACGGATGTGAAGGACTCCATTACGACGACCGAGGATCGCACCGACCTCGCATCGACCGTCGTTGCAGGAGACGGTGAGGGCACCATCAACGTCCACTATGCGCACGACGAAGCCGGGCTCGAAGGCGTGGTCTTCCACCTGTACAACGTCGCCAAATGGGCGAACGAAGGCGGCTACGAGTCGATCGGCGACTTCGCCGACGCTGAACAGTATCCGGTGAGCTGGGATGTGCTCAACGCCGATCCGCAGACCTTCCGCGACATGGCGAACACGCTCGCCGGCTACATCGACGTCAACGGCACGAAGCCGGCGGCAAGCGCGATGACCGACGCGGACGGCAACGTCACCTTCGAAAAGGTCGGCGACGGCATGTTCCTCATCACCGCCGAGCGCCTCGTCGAAAAGACGCTCGAATGCGCGAGTTCGGCAATGCTCGTCGCGCTGCCGAACGTGCACGTCGAGGACGGGGCGAACCAGCGCGTCGTCAACATCGAACCGAAGAGCGACTGCGTCGTGCCGGAAATCAAGACCGAGACGCTCAACGTCAAGAAGGTCTGGAAGGACGCCGGCAACAACGATCGCCCGAAGTCGATCACCGTGGAACTGCTCAAGAACGGTGAAAGCCAGGAGACCATCGAACTGTCCGACGCGAACAACTGGCAGCATACGTGGGCGGAACTCGAATCCGGCAACGACTGGAAGGTCGTGGAGAAGGACGTGCCGGCGGGGTACACGACGATCTCCGACTACGACATGACCGCTGAGGATGAAGCCAGCGTGACGATCACCAACACGAAGCCGGCTCCGCCGGTCACGCCGCAGAAGCCGCCGGCGCAGACCGGTGCGGACATCGCGCTCGTCGTCGTCGTGGCAGGAGCGGCGCTCGTGCTTGGCGTGCTGCTCATCGTGAAGAGCCGCAAGAAGGAAGCGTGAGCTGCGCGAAGTGATCGCAGCGGCTGACGCCGATTGGTAGGGAAGGCCATCCGGGAGGGTGGCCTTCCCTCTTTTTGGTATTTGGGGTGTTGTTTGGGGAGTGCTCTGCGGTTGGTGGTTGGGTGTGTTCGGTGGTTGGCGGCCCTTTGCGGGTCCCATCTAGGTTGGTTGGGTGGTATCTCGGCTGAAGAGGAGCATTTTCTCTGTAGATGGCGGGTAGCGTCTATGGCGCGGCGCGGAAATAAGTGGGGGTATACATGGGGTATCCCGAGAAAATGCTCCTCTTCAGCTGAGATAGTCGGGAGATAGGCTGATGAATCAGAGCGCTGCGGGGCGGAAAACGAGAAAGCACGAGATGGTTGGCGCAATCGGCGTGCCTGTAGACATGTGCTGCGCGTATCTGCGATTTTGGGGTGGGTTTTCCCGCTAATCGTATCGTTGGAGCGAAAGCGGCGTTGGAAATCCAAGGAAAACAGGGCCAGTCACCCGACCTGCCCACCCCAAAATCGGAGATAGGGGGATGCCCTGCTCCAGATAACGCGCAGGCCGGTGGCGGCCCAGAGCGGGAAGTCGGCGATCAGCCTTTGTCACGGTAATCGGTCATCGGTAATCGGTCATCGCTATGCGGAAGGCACGGTCAAGATGGAATCGGTCGCAGGCGGCATGCAGGCTCTTGGTTCTGAGATTGATCGCCGCCTGCACCTCGATCGGATGGATGGCGCCATATCGCTCGATGGCGAAATCGACTTCGGCATGGCCGCGGGGATTGGCCCAATAATTCCAATAATACGGCGTGAACTGCTACGCGATGGGTGCGGTGGTTGGGGATGGTCAGCTGGCGGGAGTAGGTTAGGGGAATGCAGACGTTGGGCAGCGCGGCAGCGTCGGATGATGACGGTGTGTGGTGTCGGCGAGTATCATCGGCGTGTCGCGGACGGTCAACGGATGTTCATGGGACTGTGTATATTAGATTGCTGGTGTCTGGCCGCGAGGCTCGCACGCGCCGGACAGTAAGCTTCCCAAGTGAATAAAGGAACGAATATGTACGCGATTGTGAAGGCCGGCGGCCATCAGGAAAAGGTCGAGGTCGGCGATACGATCCTCGTGAATCGTCTTGCAGCCAAGAATGGCGAAACCGTGGAATTCCCGGTTGCGCTCGTCGTGGATGGCTCCAAGGTCACCGTTGCGGCGGCGGATCTCGCGAAGATCACCGTCAAGGCGGAAGTTGTGGATGATGAGGCCAAGGGTCCGAAGATCCGCATCCAGAAGTTCAAGAACAAGACCGGCGTTGCTCGTCGCAAGGGCCATCGCCAGAAGCTGACCGCCGTCAAGATCACCGAGATCGCCTGAGTTCGCTCAGATACGGATCGGCATCGGAAGACTGCAGTCAGACACTGAAAGGAATTAGAAATGGCACATAAGAAGGGCGCGTCCAGCTCGCGTAACGGTCGCGATTCAAATCCTCAGTACCTCGGCGTGAAGCGCTTCGGCGGTGAAGCCGTCGTCGCCGGCAACATCCTCGTTCGCCAGCGCGGCACCAAGTTCCATCCGGGCAAGAACGTCGGCGTTGGCAAGGACCACACGCTGTTCGCGCTGACCGATGGTCAGGTTCGCTTCGGTGTTCGCCGCGATCGCAAGGTCGTCGACGTCGTCGCTGAGTGATTCCACTGATCGCGTAAGCACAGACTTTTGGAAGGCCTCCGCCGTTTGGCGGGGGCCTTCCTGCGTTTGCGGGGGTGTGGGTAGGCGGTAGCTGGGCGTGGCGTGGTTGAGTGATGAGTGTGAGGTGCCGTCGGTGGTGGTGTGGGTGGTTGTTTGTGGGTGTGGTCACCTGTGGAATGCCGTTTGGGGTGCCTTGATTGGTGGTTTGTGGGTGGAGCTACGCATAGGAAGTCGGAGCGGCGGCTTCGGGAGTGTGCTAGTTATGCGAATTGCGCAGGTTACGCAGTGTACGTATTGACGGTGGCTTGCGCGGCAGTCATCGCCGTCCGGCGACCCATGCTGTCGGCGATTTGCACCGTCGGCATACCGGCAGGCGACGGGCGTCGCATGCGGACGGTGTCGAGATAGCGACGCCCCTATAGAATGGTCGGTTATGAGTGACTTTGTAGATCGAGTGACAGTGCATGTGAAGGGCGGAGACGGTGGCAACGGGTCGGCGGGCATCCGCAGGGAGAAGTACAAGCCGCTGGCCGGGCCGAACGGCGGCAATGGCGGGCGCGGCGGATCGGTCATCTTCGTGGCCGATCCGAATGCGAATTCGCTGCTGGATTATCGGTTCATGCCGCATCGCACCGCCGAGAGCGGAACGATGGGCCTTGGCGACACGAAGGACGGTTCGCAAGGAGCGGATCTGCGGCTGCCGGTACCGGTCGGCACCGTCGTGTTCACCGCGCGCGGAGCGGAAGGCCAGCCGAAGCGTCCGGGCGAGGTATTGGCCGATCTGCGGCACGCCGGCGACGAATTCGTCGCGGCCGCAGGCGGCGCGGGCGGCCTCGGCAACGCGGCGCTCGCCAACAAGACGCGTCGTGCCCCGGGATTCGCACTGCTTGGCGAACCCGGCGAAGAGCGCGACGTCATCCTCGAACTCAAATCAATCGCCGACGTGGCGCTCGTCGGCTTCCCGTCGGCGGGCAAATCGTCGCTCATCGCGGCCATGTCCGCGGCGAAGCCGAAGATCGCCGACTATCCGTTCACGACGCTCGTGCCGAACCTCGGCGTCGTGCAGGCGGGCGATATGCGATACACGATCGCCGACGTGCCGGGGCTCATCCCCGGCGCGTCGCAGGGCAAAGGGCTCGGACTGCAGTTCCTGAGGCACATCGAACGCACCGAAATCATCGCGCACGTCATCGATTGCGCGACGCTCGAACCGAACCGCGACCCGGTCGCCGACTACCGCGCGCTCGAAAAGGAACTCGCCGAATACGCGGAGGAGCTCGAACTGCCGCTCGGGGCGATCCCGATCCCCGAACGCCCGCGCGTCATCATCCTCAACAAGGTCGATATGCCGGAGGCGAAGGAACTCGCTGAATTCGTCAAGCCGGAATTCGAGAAGATGGATTTGCCGGTGTACGTCGTGTCGACCGCGTCGCACGAAGGCCTCAAGGAACTCAACTTCGCGCTCGCGAACCTCGTCACCGAGATGCGCAAGGACGTCGCCGCGCGTGAGGCGAGCGCCGAGGAGGAACGCGTCGTCATCAAGCCGCTCGAGGAAGCGGGGACGCGCCGGCTCAACGGACGCAACGGCGACGTGCAGGAATTCACGATCGAACGCGAAGAAGACGGCAACGGCAACTACTGGTACACGGTCACCGGCACGAAACCGGAACGTTGGGTCGTGCAGACGAACTTCGACAACGACGAGGCCGTCGGCTACCTCGCGGACCGTCTCGCGAAACTCGGCGTCGAGGATGCGCTCAGAAAGAACGGTGCCAAGCCGGGAGACGAAGTGCGCATCGGACGCGGCGCGCGCGCCGTCGCCTTCGATTGGGATCCGACGATCGCGGCCGGCGCGGAGATGCTCGACGGCACGCAGCTCGGCTCGCGTGGCCATGATCTTCGCCTTGAGGAGGAGGACACGCGTGCGCGGCGCCGTACGAATGCGGAACGTCGCCGTCAGTACCACGAGATGATGGACGCGCGCGCCGCCGTGCGCGCCGCGATGCAGGCGGAACGCGAGGCTGGCCATTGGGCGGATCCGTCGATCGATGACGACCGGCACGACGAGACGTCGTTGTTCGGCCGAGGCGAACCCGAGGAGTATGAGGACGAATCGGATGACGGTTCGGGCCGAACGGGTTCGGGGCGAACGGGTTCGCGGGGAGACGAAGCGTGACGGGCGGCGACGGTCAGCTTGGAGCCGAAAGTCGGCTGCAGGCGGAAGACGGTTCGGCTGCGAGCGAGGAATCGGCTGTGGGCGTGACGGATGGAACGGGAATCGCTTCGGTCTCGGTGGACGACGATAGACGTTTCACGGTCGGCGATTGGACGGCCGAGGAAACGCGGCGCGCGGTCGCGGCGGCGAAGACGATCGTCGTCAAGGTCGGGTCGAGTTCGCTGACGCAGCCGTCGGGGCATCTCGATGTGGACAAGCTCGATGCGCTTTCCGGCGCGGTGGCGAGCGTACGCCTCGCCGGTGCCAACGTTGTCCTCGTGTCGTCGGGCGCAATCGCGGCGGGCTTCGGGCCGCTCGGGTTCGCGTCAAGACCGACCGACGTGGCGACGCAGCAGGCGTGCGCGTCGGTCGGGCAGGGGCTGCTCATGGCGCAGTACGAGACTGCGTTCGGGCGCTACGGCGTGCGTGTCGGGCAGTTGCTCATCACTGCCGGCGACACGATGCAGCCGCAGCAGTACCGCAACGCGCGCCGGACGATGGCGACGATGCTCGAGCTCGGCGTCGTGCCGATCGTCAATGAGAACGATGCGCTCGCCAGCAATGAGATCCGCTTTGGTGACAACGATCGCCTGAGCGCGCTCATCGCGAACATGGTGCGCGCCGATGCGCTCGTGCTGCTCACCGACGTGGATGCGCTCTACACGGCGCCGCCGAAGGAGCCGGGCTCACGCAAGATTACGTTCGTGCCGAATGTGACGGCGATGATCGACGAGATCCGTGTCGGCGGCACCGGTTCAGGCGTCGGCACCGGCGGCATGGTCACGAAGCTCGAGGCCGCGCGCATGGCGGCGGTCTCCGGCATCCCGGCCGTCATGACCTGCGCGTCGAACGCTGGACCTGCGCTGATGGGCGACAACGTGGGCACCGCGTTCGCGCCGGTCAAACACCGCGGTTCGGCGAAGCGGTTGTGGATCAAATTCGCGTCGCATCCCCAGGGCACGCTCGTCGCCGACGCCGGCGCGGCTGCGGCCGTGCGCGCAGGGCGGGCGAGCCTGCTCGCCGCGGGCGTACTTGAGACGCGCGGGGATTTCTCCGCCGGTGATGCGGTGTGGATTGACGACGAGGCCGGCAATCATCTGGCGCGCGGGCTTGTCGCCTACGATTCCGAGGAGGTGCCGGACATGCTCGGCCGCACTACGGTGCAGCTGCGGCGTCTGCTCGGAGACGAATACGCGCATCCGCTCGTGCACCGCGACAACCTCGTACTCGTGTAGAGGTGTAGAGCCGGCGTGCACGCGGGGTGGGGCGCGGGGGTGATGCGCGGGTGGATGGTGCGCGGGTGGATCTAGGCTGCCGGCAACGGCCGCTGCAAGGTTTTTCGCCTGCAGCGGCCGTTGTGCGTCCTAGGCCGTCGAGGTGGGCCGGAAACTGGCTGGTTTGCGGGTGGGGTGGTCGGGGTGGCCGACGGGTTGGGATGGAAATCGGGGGGATTGGGAGGGTGAAAGTCCGGATGGTGAATGGGAGAGGGCGACACGGGGCTGGGATGACAACGCGAAGGGATAGCATGGAGGACATGAGCAACTCCCTTCCTCTTTCCGAAAGAATCAACCATGTTGCGCCGAGTGCCACGCTCGCGGTGGACACCAAAGCCAAGGCGATGAAGGCCCAGGGCATTGACGTCGTCGGTTTCGGCGCGGGCGAACCGAACTTCGCGACGCCGCAGGAAATCGTCGCGGTCGCAGCCGAAGCGGTCGTCGATCCGAAGAACTACAAGTACACGCCGACAGCGGGTCTGCCGGAGCTGCGCGCGGCCATCGCCGACAAGACGTTGCGCGACAGCGGCTATGAAGTCAAGCCCGAGCAGGTCGTCGTGACGAACGGCGGTAAGCAGGGCGTGTACGAGGCGATGCAGCTGATCCTCAACGATGGCGACGAAGTCATTATCCCGACGCCGTACTGGACAAGCTATCCAGAGATGGTCAAGCTCGCCGGCGGCAAGCCGGTCGAAGTGTTCGCCGGTGCCGAAGTCGGCTTCGAGCCGAATATCGAAGACATCGAAAAAGCACGTACCGGCAAGACGAAGGCAATCATCGTCACGTCGCCAAACAACCCCACCGGTGCGGTGTGGAGCGAGAAGACGATCAAGCAGATCGGCGAATGGGCGGTCGAACACGGCGTGTGGGTGCTCAGCGACGAAATCTACGAGCACCTCACCTATGACGGTGTGAAAACGACGTATATCGGCGCGGCCGTGCCGGAGGTACGCGGGCAGCTCATCGTGCTCAACGGCGTTGCGAAGACGTACGCGATGCCGGGCTGGCGCGTCGGCTGGCTCATCGCGCCGCCGGAAGTCGCCAAGGAAGCGGCGAAACTGCAGGGTCACATGACGTCGAATGTCAACAACATCGCGCAACGTGCAGCGCTCGCGGCGGTCGCCGGGCCGCTCGACGCGGTCGAGATGATGCGCGCGGCCTTCGACAAACGTCGTGGCATCATCGTCTCCGCGCTCAACGATATCGAAGGTGTGCATTGCCCGACGCCGAAGGGCGCGTTCTACGCGTTCGCTGACGTTCGCGGACTGCTGAACCGTCCGGTCGGCCCGAATGGACTCGAATTCGAGACTTCCTCTGATCTGGCTGCGGCGCTGCTCGACGAGGCCCACGTGGCCGCCGTGCCGGGCGAGGCGTTCGGCGCACCCGGGTATATGCGTTTCTCGTACGCGGTGGCGGACGATCAGATTGTGGAGGGCATGCGTCGGTTCAAGGAATGGGCCGAGGCGACGCGCGCCTGAGTGTGTGATGGCGGTTCGCGACGGAATTGGAGGAATCGGTTCGTCGTGAGCGGATTGACGGCGGTTGCGCTGATGCGCGGCCGCCGTTTTCGCATGGATAGGACGGAGCGGGATGGAAATGGAGGCTGGTTTGCGGGTAGGGTTGTCGGGGTGGTCGATGGGTTGGGACGGAAATGGGCCGGTTTGCGGTCGGGGTCGTCGTGGTGGTCGATGGGTCGGGGCGCAAATGGGCCGGTTTGCGGGTGTATTCGTCTGGGTGGTCGACGGATCGGGACGCAGTGGTCGGGGTTGTCGGTGGGGTCGATGGATCGGGACGGTGCGGATGAGATGGGCAAGTGACGGAAGGAGGACGGGGGACTCGTGGGCGGAGAGGGGGAGCAGCGGGGAGGAGGAGATAGGGAGAAGGAGATAGGGGGAGAGGAGGGAAAGAGAGAGGAAGAGGAGAGGGGTGGTTTGCGGCGGGGACGTGCCTGAGGGGGCGCCGGGAATCGGGGAAACGTGGGCGGATTGTGAAGGAAACACACGGGATTGGACATCGTCGGAAGGATACGTTACTATTTCGACTTGGCGGTTTTGCGAAGGTCGGAGACGGCAGGTCGCAGAATCAACCTAGGGAAGTGGCGCAATTGGTAGCGCAACGGTCTCCAAAACCGTAGGTTGTGGGTTCGAGTCCCGCCTTCCCTGCAAAGACGGCGAGTAAGTTCATCGAATGTCTTTCAGGAGGGAACATGGCCAAGAAGACTGATCATGGCGAAGTTGTCGTGAAGCCGAACGTGTTCATGCGCATCGGTCTGTTCATCAAGCAGATCATCGATGAGCTGCGCAAGGTCGTGACGCCGACGAGGAAGCAGCTGTTCTACTGGTCGCTCGCGTCGTTCATTTTCGTCGTGCTGCTCATGGTGCTCGTCACGCTGATGGACACCGGACTCGGCAAGCTCGCCTTCCTGGTCTTCGGCTGATTCGGCCAAGGCGAAAAACAGGCGCAAACGTTGCGATTATAGCTGGGGGGAACCCCAGCTATAATCGTTTTCTGGTACATTCAATCGTTGAAATCAACCCCCAGCACAAAGGACATGCATGAGTGACGAAGTGAATCTCGATGACCTCAATCAGGCTGATCAGGATCAGTCACAGACGGAGGAGATTGACGCCGTCGCCGCCGCGTCGCCGAGTGAGGATGTCGCGGAAGGCATCGCGTACGACTCCGTGGACGCCGCGGAGCAGACGCCAGCCGACGGCGCCGACGCGGCTGCAACCGTGAGCATCGAAGAGGACATCGACGAGCAGGCGGACGCCGACTCGGACGCGAAATCGAGCGGCACCGTAGACGCCGACGCGAATGACGACGGTCCGGCCGCGGAGGCGGAAGAGGAAGCCGAGGAGGAAGACGCCGGTACGAAGGCCGTCAAGGAGTTCTCGAAGAGCCTGCGCACGCTCGAAGGCAAGTGGTACGTGCTGCATACGTATTCGGGATATGAGAAGCGCGTCAAGAGCAACATCGAATCGCGCGTGGCCAGCTTCGGTCTTGAAGACACGATCTTCCAAGTGGAAGTGCCGATGGAGGAAGTCGAAAAGCACACCGAGAAAGGCAAGAAGGTCGTGACGCGCGTGCGCGTGCCGGGCTATGTGCTCATCCGCATGTGGCCGGACGAGGATGCGCGGCGCATCGTGCGCGAGACGGAAGGCGTGACCGGCTTCGTCGGCCCGACGCGTGAGCCGGCGCCGCTGACCCGCAAGGAAGTCGTGCAGATGATGGCGCCGATGATCGCTTCGCAGGCGCTCAAGGAGGCGGGCGACAAGCCGGCCGCTGCGAAGAAGCGCGTCATGGAGGTCTCGTACGCCGTCGGCGATCAGGTCACCGTCACCGATGGCCCGTTCGCGACGATGTCCGCCGTCGTGTCCGAAGTGGAACCGTCGACGCAGAAGCTCACCGTGCTCGTGTCGATCTTCGGACGCGACACGCCGGTCGAACTCGGCTTCGATCAGGTGGAGAAGCTCGTCTGAACGGTATAGTTCGGCAAGGAAACGCGCAGCCCGTCTTCGTACGGCTGCGCGTTTTTCATTGCGAGCGAGATTCGACGAGTGGTGGACGACGCGGATTGGTGGATTTGCGGATGCGGCCGTGCGCGATGCGCGTCGGCTGGACGGGTGCGCGGATGCATTTCGGCTGAAGAGGAGCATTTTCTCGGCTATGGGCCGGTATGGCCATGAAATCGGCATCGTGAGACGGATTCTGACCGGTGATACTTGAGGGTAGCGGAGAAAATGCTCCTTCTCAGCTGAAATAGGCTGCGATGGGCGTGGCGGAGATGATGGAATGAGGGAGAGCGGTATTACTTATTGCTTCTCATATGCTCTAAGAGAGTTGTGCCGGAATCGGCGAATGGATGAGGCGGTGCATGAGGGGCTTGAGGAGCGGATGGCGCGGCCGGTAAAGCGGTCGTGAAGATGTCGGGAATAGGTGGCATCATGGAAAAGTTGTGACTGGAGGGTGCGCGTTGGTGCGCCCGCTGGCACAGCACAGCAAGACAACGTTGCGGAAGGCGTGGAAACACGCCGTTTCACCGCTTCACAGAAAGAAGAACCAACTTATGGCTCCTAAGAAGAAAGTCTCGGCGCTGATCAAGCTCCAGATCGAGGCTGGCAAGGCCAATCCGGCACCGCCGCTGGGCCCGGCTCTGGGTTCCCATGGCGTGAACATCATGGACTTCTGCAAGGCGTACAACGCGCAGACGCAGGACAAGATGGGCCAGATCATCCCTGTCGAGATCACCGTCTACGAGGATCGTTCCTTCGACTTCATCCTCAAGACGCCGCCGGCGGCCGCGCTGCTCAAGAAGGCTGCGGGCGTGCAGAAGGGCGCTGACAATCCGCTGACGACGAAGGTCGGCTCGGTCACCAAGGATCAGGTCCGCGAGATCGCGGAGACGAAGATGGCCGATCTTTCCGCTCGTGACATCGAAGCCGCAATGAAGATCATCGAGGGCACCGCGCGCTCGATGGGCATCACGGTGACGGACTGAGAGGAGAGGGACAGATGGCTAAGCACTCCAAGAAGTATCGCGAAGCGGCCGAGCGCATCGATCGCAACAACCTGTACACGCCGGAAGAGGCCATTGCTCTGCTCAAGAGCATGCCGTCGTACAACTTCGACCAGACCGTCGAAGCTGTGCTCCGCCTCAACGTCGACCCGCGCAAGGCCGATCAGCTCGTGCGCGGCTCCGTCAACCTGCCGAACGGCACCGGCAAGACCGCCAAGGTCCTCGTGTTCGCCCGTGGCCCGAAGGCCACCGAGGCGCTCGAAGCCGGCGCGGACATCGTCGGTGACGACGATCTCGTCGAGCAGGTCGCCAACGGCTTCCTCGACTTCGACTCCGTCGTCGCGACCCCGGACATGATGGGCAAGGTCGGCCGTCTCGGCCGTGTGCTCGGTCCGCGTGGCCTCATGCCGAACCCGAAGACCGGCACCGTGACCATGGATGTCACGAAGGCCGTCAAGGACATCAAGGGCGGCAAGGTCGACTTCCGCGTCGACAAGAACGGCAACCTGAGCTTCCTCTTCGGCAAGCTTTCGTTCACCGCTGAGGCTCTTGACGAGAACTTCCGCGCAATCGCCGACGAAGTCAAGCGTCTCAAGCCGTCCACCGTCAAGGGCCGCTACATCACCAAGGCGACCATCACCGCGACGATGGAACCGGGCGTCCCGGTCGATCCGGCTTCGATCTGATTCGGTTTCCGATTGATCGGCCGACTACGGCTGATTGAAGCGTCATCCCCGCTGGGCAACATGCCCGGCGGGGATTTCTTGTAGGTGGTGGGTGTTGGTCGGCGGCGTGCGTGAATCGTGAGGATGAAGAGACGAAGCTCGGAGAAGAAACGGTCGGTGGGTAGAATCGAAATCATGTTGGGCGACGAACACGCGGATATCCTGGAACTGTTGGCGGGACACACGGACGATGGCACGATTCGGGCGCTCGCGTTCGAATGCCTGATCAGCGGACTGCGCGATGAGCGCGTCACGGCACTGCTCAACGTCATCGGATGGCGAGGACAGTTCGAATGCTTCGCCGTCGGAGGAGAACCGGCCGAAAGCATGGCGGCGACGGTGGCGAAAATCGGACAGGTCATCACGGATCTCGGCGGCGCGTCGCCGCTCATCGGCGTCTATGGCGCCTTCGTCATCGTATGCGCGCGGGCGCAGGCGGCCGTGTCGCCGGGCATCGCGAGCACGAATATGCTGCCGGCGTTCAGCGAAGGGGCAGCCATGTACGTCAGTCCGATGCGGGAAGGCGTCGAAGGGGCGAGCCATGCCGTGCGCGAAACGCTGTTCTCGTTGCAGGCGGCGCCGTCGATCGTCGAACCGGCGCGGCCGCTGCGCGCCGACGATCTGCTGCCGGAGCGCGCGCTCATCGGTGACGACATGGCGCGCGAGGAGCTGTACCGCAACGTCTATCAGGTATTGCACGGCAGCAGTGAGGACGATCCGACCTTCGTGACGGTGTCCACGTTCCTGCGGCACGGCGGGTCGCTTGAGGCGACGGCGAAGGAGCTCAACATCCATCCGAACACGGTCCGCTACCGGCTCAAGCGCGCGGCGGAGACGACCGGGTGGGATGCGACCGACCCGCGGGATGCCTTCGTGCTCAATACGGCGATCGCCATCGGTCGGATTCGGGACCGGTGAGGGCGATGGGGCGTTGGTAAGGGACTACGGGCCTAGAAGGCGGTGATGGCGGCGACCAGGGCGGGGCTAGTTGATGGCTAATCGGTGGTTGGTCGGGATTCGGGCAACAGTCTGATTGGTATCTGCGCTGAGGGAGAGCAACTTCGTCGGATAGGGCGCCTAGCGGGCTTGCGTGGTGGCGGAAATATGCGGTTTTGGATGGGGCTACTTGGCGAATGCCGGGAAGATGCTCTCCCTCAGCGCAGATATGGTTTCGGAGCTGGCTGCGCGGTTGTTTTGGAGTGCGGTTGTGTGCGGATGTGGGGCGTTCTGAGCGAACCGGGCGGTCTGAAGCCGTGGAATGGCGGGAATCCGAGTGGGATTGAGGTGTGCCGGCCGTGTGACCGGCACACCCAGCGCGGAATCAGTGCTGTGATGTTGGGATGGCCGGGAGGTCGAGACGGCGGAGAGTGTCGCGGTGGAACATGAGGCACAGG
Source organism: Bifidobacterium choerinum (assembly GCF_002761235.1). NCBI lineage: Bacteria > Bacillati > Actinomycetota > Actinomycetes > Bifidobacteriales > Bifidobacteriaceae > Bifidobacterium > Bifidobacterium choerinum. Next base: position 1,034,046 of record NZ_CP018044.1, read on the forward strand.
AAGCCGAAGACGAAGACGATCGGCAGCATGTGGCGCTCGAAGTTGTTCGCCGGCGCCGTGATCATGACGCCCATCATCAGCAGCAACGGCATGTGCCACGACAGGGCGCGCCAACGTCTGAGCACGAGTTCGCCGGCGCCGATGAGCAATGTGAAGATGACATAGCAGTTGCCATGGGTGAACCAGCCAAGCACGGGGATGCTGCTCCAGCCGCGGGCGGAATCGGCGACCTTCGTGCGCCAGCCGTGGTCGTAGTACTTGATCCAGGTGTTCGTCTGCTGGACATAGTCGTTGTCGATGTAATAGCTCATCGGGACGTAGGGCGGATCGAAGATGTCGAAGTAGCCGTAGCTCTTGGCGAACAGGCCGTCGAAGGCGGTGCGCGGGTCGGCGCGAACGATCTCAAGCCACGCCTTGTTGAAGTTGTCCATGTCCTCTGGTGTGACGGAACGCCAACGATAGCTGACCTTCTTCGACTGGATACCGGAGGATTTGACCGGGTCGGCGTCCTGGGGACGGTAGGCCTGCGCGGTCTGGTCGAGGTTGAAAATCGGGGCGAGCTTGTCTCGCGCGTCCTGCGGGATCGCGTTCGGATTCTCGTGGGCGACGCGCGCGATCATCTGAATCTGGATGCCGCGGGATTCGATCGGGTCGCCGCTGATGATCGTGCCGGAGGCGATCAGCGCGGCGATCGAACCGTGGATCAGGATCGTCGGCAGCAGCAGCGTGCCGAGGTAGAGCTTCCAGCGGCGACGGTCGGCGAGCAACGAAAAAACGACCTGCGCGAGAAGGATATACCACGCGTACTTCGCGCTGATCAGCATGACGCTCACCGAGACGACGAGCGCGGCAATCGTGATATGGCGCGTGGGGAGGACCTCGGTGCGCAGGATGGGGGAGGTCTTCACGCGCGGGGCGTAAGTCATGTAGAGCTCGTACATCAGGCCGAACCACCAGGTGAATGCGAACGCGAACAGTGGGGATTTCGTCAGGGAAATCGTCGCGAACAGCACGAGCGGGCAGCAGATGAAGACGAGCATGATGAGCGCGCGGGCGCAGGCACCGGCGGGAGTGCCCGCGTAAGGGGTGATGCGCGTGGAGATCGTCGTCGCGGTCGAGGTGATCAGTGAGGAATCAGCGGGCATGCTGCGGTGGTCCTTGCTGCGCGAACGGCGGGTGAGCCACGGCAGATTGAAGAAACGATTCGCGGCGGATGCACAGCAGAAACCGGCGAACAACCATTGGAGGAAGGCGAGGACGGCGAGGCCGGCGTCGTTCGAGCCGGTCAGGTAGCGGGAGATGGCGAGGGCGCCGCCGTAGAAGACGGTGAGGACGATGTTGTGCTGGTCAGTCAGGTAGGTCGGCTGGTCGGGCCACATGTAGTGGGCGGTCGGGTAGATGTCCATCGGGACGAAGGAGAAGAAGCCGATGTAGGGCTGGTCGACGCCGGTCCATTGATTCCGCGCCCAGGCGAATTCGCGGGCTTGCGAATAGATGTCGGCGCCGAAGGCTGCGAGGAGCGTCGCCGGAACCCACAGCCAGCAGATGGCGAGGACGAGCCAGATGCGTTTCCAGTCGGAAGTCGCCGCGATGATCGCGCGCGAGACGGCGGCGGTGATGCGGGAGCAGTGGGGGCGGAGGCGGAAGGCGAAGGTGTGCTTGGTGGGGTTCGCGGGGATGTCGGATGTGTGGGTGTTTTCGGGAGCGTGAGAGTTCGCGCGGGTGTGGATGGAGGAGGATGTGGACAGAGGGGATGTAGAATGCACCGCGATTGTGGAAGAGTCGTTGCGAACGTCCACATCAGTATCCACAGCGATGTGGATTGAGCCGGTGGTGGATACGGAGGTCGTGGGACCGGAGACGGAATCGGTTGGGGTGGAAGGGGAATCAGATGTGGTAGCGGAAGGGGAATCACAGACAGTGGCGGAGGTCGGGGTGTGGGGGCGGACTCGGGTGAGGTTGCGGGGTTTGCACATGCCTTCGCGGCGGTAGGCGGTGAAAACAAGCAGCAGCACAAAACCGAAGGTGCAGCTGAACATGACGAGGAACAGCAGCGCGTTCGTCCATCCGAAGCCGGCGAGACCGACGTCGGAGCGCATCAGCGGACCGATCGACGTGCACCAGGAGATCCAAACGCAGGCGAGCGCGGCGATCAGCCAACGGAAGAACGCGCCGCAGCGGTCGGCGAACGTTGGCGGCGTCACGCGGAAAGCGGGGGTTGTGGTCGCGGAGGATTCGGCATTGGTGGACGACGCGGTCGTCGGGGTGTCGGAATCGGTGGGATGCTCACGTGCCATAGACGCGATTGTACAATCGGCGGCAGAATGGACGGCTCATGCGGGGTTAGCCGTCGGCGCAGTGGGCGGTGGCGGGATGTGCGGGGGTCGTTGTCGGTGGGGAGGAGCATGGGTGGTCGGGTGCGGGCATCGGAGTTCAGGTGCATGATGGATAGGGAATCGAAACATCAACAGAGGAGCATCGCATGGCGGAAGGAAACATGAGCGGCAACGGCAACAACAACGATGGCGGTGCTGCGGCTGCGTCGATGTCTGGGTCGGTGGCCGCATCGAGCGCGCAGCAGAATCCGTTCCGCGATGACAATGTCGTCACCGGCGACCTGCCGCTGACGCGGGCGGTGGCGAATGTCGTGTCGCTCAAATCGGTCGGGTCGACGAACACGGTCGCTGAAACATACATCACAAGCGGGCGGTGGAATCGCAACGGCATGACGATTGTCAGCGCGCGGGAGCAGACGGCAGGGCGCGGCCGGCTCGACCACACATGGTTCAGCTCGCCGGGGAAATCGTTCATGATGTCGTTCATTTCCGCGGTGGGCAAGAACGTGGCGTGCGATCCGCAGATCAACGGCTGGCTGCAGATGATCGCCGGTCTGTCCGTGCTCGACGCGCTGCGTGAAACGCTGAGTGAAACGGACATGATGCTCATCCACGATCCGGCGAACATCGACGATGCACGCGACGACGTCATGGTCAAATGGCCGAACGACATCGTCTACCACGGGCATAAGCTCGGCGGCATCCTTTCGCAGATTGTCGCGGTGCCCGATCCGGATATCGTGGCCGTGGTCTACGGCATCGGGCTCAACCTCGACATGCCGCTCGACGAACTGCCGACCGACGACGCGACGTCGTGGCAGCTCATCACGCAGCCCGAGCATGAAGGTGAACGACCGGGCACGGCGGCGGTGATGGATCTCATCGCGTCGCACACGGTGAAGCATATCGAGGAACGGCTGTGGAACCTGGGACTCAATCCGGCAGTGAGCGCGCAGCATCTGCGGCGCAGACTCGTGCAGGAAAGCTGGACGCTCGGGCATCCGATCGAAGTCCACTATACGAATGGGACAACGGAGCATGGCATCGCGCACGGCATCAACGCCGATGCGTCGCTCGCGATGACGACCTACGAAGGCGAGGAGCGGATCGTGCGCACGGCCGACGTGGGTGTGCTGCCGAACGTGGCGCAGTGAGCGGCCGCCGTCGGTGAGGTTGGAGGCCCGGAAAATCACGCGTTCGGCGACTGCGTGTCCGGATACGGCGTGCCGGCGGCGGTATCTCGGCTGGAAAGGAGCATTTTCCGCGGGACCTGCGAGTATGCGCGCCGAAATGGCTGAAATAGCCGGGGTCGGCGGGCCCGATACTCGCCTATGGCAGGGAAAATGCTCCTTTTCAGCCGAGATAGCCGATCCTGCCGATGGGGTGAGTCGATTTCGGTCGCGCGAACGGCTGCGCAGGCGTCCGCGCGACCGACTCGCGGCGTCTTGCGTCCGGAGTCGCCGGCACGGATGGCAGGTTGGGACGTGACGCGGGATGGTTGCGTCCTGAATCGTCGACGTGTCTGACGGATTGGGACGCCGGTCAGGTCGCGGTGATTGTGGAGCAGCCGTCGCGATTGTTTCGGAGGTTGGTTGCGGCCGTGGCGGTCGCTGAGCGGGGAGGTTGCGACCGTTTCGGGTGCGAAATGTGGCCGTGGCGGTCGCTGGATGGTGAGGTTGCGACCGTTTCGGGGAACTTGTGTGGCTGTGGCGGTCGCTGATTGGGGAGGTTGCGACCGTTTCAGGTGCGAGATGCGTCCGAAGCGATCGCAACCGGCTGCTACTGCAGCTTCGCGAGCGTGACCGGCGTCGCGAGCGATGCGGCGAGCGCCGCTTTCACCAGATCGCCGGGGATGAAGGCCGCCGACGCCATCGCGAGCGGCTTCAGCGGCATATGCGTCGTCGCGGCCTGCACGAGTACTCCGACGCCGTCCTGCAGCAGCACGCATCCGATTGCGCATGCGAGGAAATAGCCGAGGAACACCGCAATCGACAGCAGTGCGGACGCCGCGCTGCTGTGCGCATCGCCGATGCGTCCGACGTGGCCGATGCGACCGGCGCGGCCAACATGCGCGATGCCGAAACGGGCAGCGTCGTCGGCGCGGCGGACACACATGTCGCCGATGCGACCGCCGCGACCGGCCGCCCCGCCGAGACCAGCCTCGCCGCGCGACGCCCATCGCGACGCGAACCGCATGACGAGCGCGGCGAGCAGCGACGTGACGATGCCGGCCGGCAGGAACGCGTAGAGGAACCCGCAGGTCGGGCCGACTAGCGCGGCCGTTGACATGCCGCCCGAGAAGACCGGCAGTCCGCACAGTCCCATCGCCAGATACAGCGCGACGGCGCCCGCGACCTGCCGCCAGCGCAGCGTCACGGCCGCGATCATCAGCACGAGCGTCTGCAACGTGATCGGCACCGGCGTGCCGGGGATCGCGATGCGACCGATCGCCGCCGCCGCGCACAGCGCGCCCGTCGTGAGCATGACCGGCAGCGCACCGCCGACGGCACGCCGTATCGTGACTTCCGAAGTCCGGATGCTGAGACTGCTGCCGTGATTTGATTGCTGATTCATCGTCGTTCCTTTGTGAGCTGTTGTGAGCTGTGTCCGTGTGCTGTGTTCGGTTGTGTGCACCGCGCACCATGCCACGTTCGTCGCGGCAACCAATTGCAACGACTCCCGGCTGCTGCCCGTGGCAGACAGCTGCCGCCGATAAGCCGAGCTGGGCGGATGCCGGTCATGGCCGGCAAAGCATGTTGGGCCGCCGCCCGTAACGGACGCTGCCTTTCGCGGATTGCGCGTGTCGCCGCCGGTAAGTCGGTCTTGCCGCACGTGGCAGGCGGCTGCCGTGGGAGCTGCCGCCCGTAGGCCGCGTCGGACTGCCGGAGCCTGTAGCTGCAGGCGGCTGCCGCGGGAGCTGCCGCTTGCAGGCCGCGTCGGGCGACACCGGCTGGTGGCGCCCGCGGCGAGCGGGACGCCGCCATGATGGGGTTCGCCGGCAACGATACTGAGTGCGCACCGGCGGGTGGTTTGTTCACGTCCACAAAAGTCGATGGCGATTCTTGTGGGAACGCAAGTGTCGGCGACCCGCGAAACGGAGGATGCTGAAACGCATGTTTGACCAAGATCCAACTTCGCGTGCGTCCGCCCGGCACGTGCCGCCGACCGCCGTCGGCGTGCCATCCGATGCGGACGCCGCACCGACCATGCCGCCGTCCGCGGCTTCGTCCGCCGCATGTTCCGCGACCGCCGCGCCGACGCCGCAGTCGACCGATTCGACGCCGCCGACCGCGCCGATGAAGCTGCTCGTCGCGAACCGTGGCGAGATCGCGCTGCGCGTCGTGCGCACGGCGCGGGAGATGGGCATCCCGACCGTCGTCGTCTACGCCGAACAGGACCGCCACTGCCAGTATGTGCGGATGGCCGACGAGGCGTTCCTGCTGTCCGGCGACACCTATGCGGACACCTATCTCAACGAGGACCTGCTCGTCGAGATCCTGCGCCGTTCGGGCGCGAACGCCGTCCACCCCGGCTACGGCTTCCTGTCCGAAGTGAGTTCCTTCGCACGCAAAGTGATTGCCGAAGGCGCCGTCTGGATCGGCCCGTCGCCAGATGCGCTCGACGCGCTCGGCGACAAGATCAGCGCACGCCGCGTCGCCGAAAAGGCCGACGTGCCGCCGGTGCCGGGCATCTCGCACGCCATCGTCGGCATGCGTCCGCTGCTCGACTTCGCGCACACGCACGGCTATCCGCTGATGCTCAAGCGCACCGACGGCGGCGGCGGCCGCGGCATCACGCTCGTGCGCAGCGACGACGAGCTGCGCGGCTTCTACCTCAACCACAACGCCGCACAAGGCGGCGACCTCGCCGACTACTTCGTCGAACGATTCATCGACAACGGTCGGCACGTCGAAACCCAGTGCGGCCGCGACATGCACGGCGATTTCACCGTCTATTCGACGCGCGACTGCTCGGTGCAGCGGCGCAACCAGAAACTCATCGAGGAGGCGCCGGCGCCGTTCCTGTCCGACGACGTCCTCGCGCAGCTCGAACGCTATTCGCGCCGGCTGTTCGAAGCGGTCGGCTATGTGGGCCTCGGCACCTGCGAGTTCATCGTGACGCCTGCCGACAAGGCGTACTTCCTCGAAGTCAATCCACGCCTGCAGGTCGAACATACGGTCAGCGAGGAGGTCAGCGGCGTCGACCTCGTGCGCGAACAGCTGACGATCGCCGCCGGCGGCAGGCTCACGCCCGCGCCGTCGCCGCGCGGCCACAGTTTCGAACTGCGCATCACGAGTGAGGATCCGAAGTCGAACCTGACGCCGTCCGCAGGCACGCTCGAGACGGTGCGTTGGCCGAGCGGCCCGGGCGTGCGCGTCGACTCCGGCGTCCTCGAAGGCGACACGATCTCGCCGAAATTCGATTCGATGATGGGCAAGCTCATCGTCACCGCGCAGGACCGTGCGGCGGCCGTCGCACGCGTGCGCCGCGCACTCGACGAGATCGAGATCGCCGGAGTGCCGACCCCGGTCGAGCTGTACCGCACCGTCTTCGCCGACGACGAATTCACGGCCGAACACGGCGCCGGATTCGCCGTGAGCACGAAATGGCTCGAACGCAAATACCTCAACCGCGAGCCGGCGTCGACGCGCGCCGGGCAGCCGGCGTCGCTGAGCGCCGACGCGCAGGACGCCGACGCATGCGCGCCGAGCGAGGAAATCGTCATCGAGATGAACCATCGGCGCGTCGTGCTCACCGTGCCGAGCGACGTCGTCGCGACGCTCACCGGCGGCGCGCGCTCGCGTGCGGCAGAACGGCCGACGCAGCCGCTGCGCGGCCAGGGCATGCACCACGTCGAGCGCGGCCGGCAGCGGCACGACGAACGCTCCGGCGTCATCGCGTCGCCGATGCAGGCGATTGTCACCCGCATCACCGTGGCGCCGGGGCAGCAGGTGGCCAAGGGCGACCTGCTCGTCGTGCTCGAGTCGATGAAGATGGAGAACTACGTCTATGCGCCGGTCGACGGTGTCGTCAACGAGATCTTCGCGACCGCCGCGTCCTCCGTCGACGGCGGCGAGACGCTGCTGACGCTCGACGTCGAAGGCGCGCATCGCAACGAGGAATCTACAGCTGCCGAGAACGCGGCTGCCAACACCGGCAAGGGGGAGCAGGCATGAGCGACATCACCGAATCACCGGCGCTGCAGGCGCTCGTCGCCGACGGCACGCTCGACGACGCCGTCGCCGCGGCCGTCGATACGCCGCGCGCAGCAACGGAGGGCGACGCGATGGGCGGCGAACGTCAGCCGATCCGGCCGTCTGTGCTCAAGGCGGCACAGCTGGCGCGCGACGCCGAGGCGCACGCGCGCGACCGTCAGCACGTCAAAGGTAAGCTGACGGCGCGCGAACGGCTCGATCTGCTGCTCGATACCGGCACCTTCGAGGAAATCGGACGATTCAGCGGCGGCGATATCAACGCAGGACGCGCCGGAGCGGCCGTCATCACCGGATTCGGCGAAGTCTACGGGCGCCGTGTCGCCGTCTATGCGCAGGATTTCTCGGTGCGCGGCGGCACACTTGGTGTTGCTGAAGGACGCAAGATCTGTCGGCTGATGGATCAGGCACTCACGTTGCGCATCCCGATCGTCGCATTGATCGATTCGGGCGGCGCGCGCATCCAGGAGGGCGTCGCCGCGCTGACGCAGTACGGGCGCATCTTCCGCAAGACCTGCGACGCGAGCGGCGCCGTCCCGCAGATCTCGCTGATCCTCGGGCCGTGCGCGGGAGGTGCCGTCTACTGCCCGGCGCTGACCGACCTGATCGTCATGACGCGTGAGAATTCGAACATGTTCGTCACCGGGCCGGACGTCATCAAGGCGGCGACCGGCGAATCGATCAGCATGGACGACCTCGGCGGCGGCGCCGTGCACAGCACGACGTCCGGCGTCGCGCACTATCTGGGCGCCGACGAGGCGGATGCGATCGACTACGCGCGCACCGTGCTCGCCTATCTGCCGTCGAATGCGGACGAGCAGCCGCCGACCTACATGTACATGGCGACGCGCGCCGACCGCGAGGTCGCGCGCCGGCTGGCCTCGATCGTGCCCGACAACGACCGCCAGCCCTACGATGTGCTCGACGTCATCCGCTGCGTCGTCGACTACGGCGAGTTCGTGCAGGTGCACGAACTGTTCGCGCCGTCCGCAGTCGTCGGCTTCGCCTGCATCGACGGCCATCCGGTCGGCATCGTCGCGAACCAGCCGAACGTCAACGCCGGCGGCCTCGATGTCGACTCGTCGGAAAAGGTCGCACGCTTCGTGCGACTGTGCGACGCCTTCAACCTGCCGGTCGTCACGCTCGTCGACACGCCCGGATACAAGCCGGGCGCCGAGCAGGAGCGCGCCGGCATCATCCGCCGCGGCGCGAAGGTCATCTACGCGTACGCGAACGCGCGGGTGCCGCTCGTCACGATCGTGCTGCGCAAGGCCTACGGTGGCGCATACATCGTCATGGGCTCGAAGTCGATCGGCGCCGACCTCAACTATGCGTGGCCCGCGGCGCAGATCGCCGTGCTCGGCGCGACCGGCGCCGTCAACATCATCCATCGCAAGGACCTGCAGAAGGCGAAGGACGCCGGAGCCGACGTCGACGCCGTGCGCGCGAAGTACGCGGCCGAATACGAATGTACGACCGTCAACGCGAACCTGTCGATGGAGACCGGACAGATCGACGCGATGATCGACCCCGAACAGACGCGCGACACGCTGATCGACGGACTGCGGCTGCTGCGCGGCAAACGCCGCACGCGCCGCACCGACAGGCACCACGGCAACCAGCCGCTGTGACGGCGGGCGCGGGGCGAATCCGTCCTGCCCCGTCCGACGAATCAGCCGACTGCCGACGAGCCAGCCGATCGAAGACCCGGCCAACCGAAGACCAACTGAAGACCAACAGACCAACCGAAGACCAACGAAGAGAAAGCATCCACGACACCGATGAGCACCGCATCCACATCATTCCTCGAACGACTCCAGAACGAAGCCCACGCCCTGATGTTCGCCGGGCAGTCCACGCCATGGACGATGGCGCTCGCCGAACTGATGGACGAGCCGACGACCGCCGCGACGCTGCGCGACGCCGCACGCCGCGCGCACGACCTGCTCGCGCCGGTCGCCGCGCAGCTGCTCGCGACAAGTGGACATGACGTCGACCTGTTCGCCTTTGACGCGAATCCGGCGACGCTCGGCGCGGCCGCGGACGCGACGGCGAGCATCGAAGGCATCGCGCTCGCCCAGCTCGGCGCGCTGCTCGACCTCGACCAGCTCGGCTACTCGCTCGCCGATGCGCGCCCGGTCGCATTGCTCGGCCACTCGCAGGGCATCCTCGCCGTGCACATGGCGCAGGCGATCGCCGACGCCGGCTCGATCGAGGCGGCGCGCCCGCGCATCGACGAGATCCTCGCGATCGCCGCGTTGATCGGCGCCGCCGGCACGCGCGAGGCACGCGCACGACGCATCGTGCGCAAGTTCGGCGAGGCGACGCCGATGCTGTCGGTCAAGGGAATCCTGCCGGCGCAGGCGGACGCGTTGATCGCACGCGTCGCCGACGCGCTCGGCCCGATCAGCGTCGCCGTCATCAACTCGGCGAACCACGTCGTCCTCTCCGGCCACCCGCAGGACCTCGCCGCATTCGCCGACGAGGCGGCGCGCGAACACCGCCGTCAGGCGCGGCTGCGCGCCGACAAGGTGCGCGGCGGCGACGTCTTTGACCCGGTGCTCGAATACCTCGAGGTGACGCTGCCGTTCCATTCGCCGCTGATGGCGCAGGCCGTCGAGACGACCGTCACATGGGCGGCCGTATGCGGCATCGACGAGGCACGCGCGCGCACGCTCGCCGAGGAGGTGCTCGTCAATCAGGTCGACTGGAACATGCAGATCGGCGAACTGCTCAAGGAACACGATCCGCGCACATTGTGGACGATCGACCTCGGGCCGGGTATGACGCTCGGCAAGCTGTGCGCGGCCGTCGCTGAAGGCACCGGCGTCGGCGTCGTCGAAGCGTCGGACGTCGCCTCGCGCGCGGCGCTCGCGACGGCCGTCGACGACCCGGCGCGCCTGCAGGACTGGACGAAGTACGCGCCGCGGCTCGTGCGCACGCCACAGGGTGAGCGTATCGAGACGGCGTTCACGCGACTGACCGGCAAGCCGCCGGTGCTGCTCGCCGGCATGACGCCGACGACCGTCGACCCCGAGATCGTCGCCGCGGCCGCGAACGCCGGATACTGGGCGGAGCTCGCCGGCGGCGGCCAGGTGACGGCCGAGGTCTTCGACCGTCATATGGCCGAACTCGGCGAACGGCTCGACGAGGGACGTACCGTCGAATTCAACGCGATGTTCATGGATCGCTATCTGTGGAACCTGCAGTTCGGCTCGTCGCGCATCGTGCCGAAGAAGCGCGCGTCCGGCGCGCCGATCGACGGCGTCGTCGTCTCCGCCGGCATCCCCGAACTCGACGAGGCGGTCGCGTTGGTCGCGTCGCTCAACGCCGACGGCTTCCCCTACGTATGCTTCAAGCCGGGCACCGTCGAGCAGATCCGCCAGGTTGTGCGCATCGCGAAGGCCGTCGTGCCGGCGAAGATCATCGTGCAGGTCGAAGGCGGCTCTGCGGGCGGCCACCACAGCTGGGAATCGCTCGACGACCTGCTGCTCGCCACCTACGCGCAGGTGCGCGGTCAGGACAACCTCGTGCTCGTCGTCGGCGGCGGCATCGGCACGCCGGAACGCGGCGCCGACTACATCACCGGCGCATGGGCGACGCGCTACGGCCGTCCGGCGATGCCCGTCGACGGCGTGCTCGTCGGCACCGCCGTCATGACGGCGAAGGAGGCGCACACCTCGCCCGAGGTCAAGCGACTGCTCGTCAAGACGCCGGGCATCACGGCGGCCGACGCCGATGCGGACGACGTGTTCGCGCCGCTCGGCGAACAGTGGGTACCGAGCGGCAAGGCCGTCGGCGGCGTGACGAGCGGCCTGAGCCATCTGCATGCCGACATCTACGAACTCGAGAACGCCTCCGCGCGCTGCGGCCGCCTGCTCGTGCACATCATGAAACACCCCGAGGAGCTCGAGTCGCGCCGCGAGGAGATCATCGAAGCACTCGACCAGACCGCGAAGCCGTACTTCGGCGACCTTGAGACGATGAGCTACGAGGATTGGGCTCGCCGATTCGCCGAACTCGCGTTCCCGTGGGCCGACGGCACCTACGCCGACCGCTACCTGCATCTGCTGCAGCGCATCGAGGCGCGCGTCATCGACCTCGAACAGGGCGCGTTCACGCCGATGTTCACGTCCCGCGCCGACGTCGAAGCCGACCCCTTCGCCGCGCTCGCCGCGCTCGTCGAAGCATATCCGGCGATGCAGGAACTCACGGTGACGCCGACCGACGAGGCGTGGTTCACCGAACTCGTGCGCGAATACCCCAAGCCGATGCCCTTCGTGCCGGCGATCGACCACGACCTGCTGCGCTGGTGGGGACAGGACCAGCTGTGGCAGTCCGAGGACCCGCGCTACCCGGCCGATTCGGTGCGCATCATCCCCGGCCCGATCTCGGTGGCCGGCATCACGACGGTCGACGAGCCGGTCGCCGACATCCTCGGCCGCTTCAACGACGCGATGACGGCGCGCGTGGCAGGCGAAACGGGTGCCGCGGATGTCGACGCGGCCGCCGCCGAGCGCTTCGCGCTGCTCGCCGGCGCCACCGATGCTGAGGACTTCATCCGCCGCAGTCCGAACCTCTCGTGGGTCGGCCACCAGAGCGCCAACCCGGCCTACGGCACCGCGCGCGGCGACAAGACCTACGAATTGATTCATCTCGGCCGCGACGAGCAGGCCGGCGTCGAACAGTTCGACCTCGACATCCATCTCGACACGTTCTGGGACGACGAACCGGACGGCGGAGTCGACAAGCACGCGGTGCGCGACATCGTCATCCCGCTCAACGTGCAGCTCGACGCAACCGGCATGATCCCGGTCGTCGACCGCGAGCGCCTGCCCGAACACGTCTACCGCATGCTCGCCGCGACGGCCGGCATCGGCAACATGGCGATCACCGGCGACGAACTGACGACGATGCCGTCGATCGAAGCCGCCGACGCCGCGACGGACGGCGTGGATGAGACGGCCGCACCCTTCGGTGTCGCGCATGCCGCATACACGCTGTCGGCGAATCTCGGTGCCGACCATGAGGCGGCCACCGGCGGGGCGCTGCCGGTCGACCTCGTGCCCGCGCCGATCGCGCCCGATGCGCTCGTCGGCCCCGCATGGCCGGCGATCTATGCGGCGCTCGGCTCGGTCAGCGTCGACGGATACCCGGTCATCGAAGGCCTGCTCAACGCCGTCCATCTCGACCATCTGATCGCGCTGGGCGTCGATGAGGAGACGCTGCTGGCGCACGTCGGAGAACAGGTGACGCTCACGAGCTGGGCAGAGCCGTACTTCGAATCGGCGTCGGGACGCGTCGTGACGATCCATGTGCGCCACACAGCCGCCGACGGCACCGTGCTCGCCGAAGAGAGCGAACGATTCGCGATCCGCGGCCGCGCCTACAGCGACGAACTGCCGGCGCCGGCCGCCGACGACGGCGGACTCGACGCCCACGTCGTCGCGACGCCGCGCCGTCTGCTGCGCCGCGTCACCGTCCGCGCGCCGCACGAGATGACGGCGTTCGCGCGCACATCGGGCGATTTCAACCCGATCCACACGTCGCGCCGCGGCGCCGCGATCAGCGGACTGTCGCAGCCGCTCGTGCACGGCATGTGGCTGTCGGCGACGGCGCAGCACGCCGTGCAGTCGCTCGACGAACGCGGCGCGCACTACGAAATCGCCGGCTGGACCTACAACATGTACGGCATGGTGCAGCTCGACGACGACGTGGAGATCAGCGTCGAACGCGTCGGACGTGTCGCGCACGCCGGCCTCGCGCTTGAGGTGACGTGCCGCATCGGTGGGCAGCTCGTCAGCCGCGCGACTGCGGTCACGCGCGCGCCGATCACCGCCTTCGTCTACCCCGGCCAGGGCATCCAGAGCCAGGGGATGGTGCTCGACGAACGTATGAAGTCGCCGGCGGCGCGCGACGTGTGGGAACGCGCCGACCGTCTCACGCGCGAACGGCTCGGGTTCTCGATCCTCGCCGTCGTGCGCGACAACCCGAAGGAGCTGACGGCGAACGGCGTCGTCTACCGCCATCCGGAAGGTCTGCTCAACCTCACGCAGTTCACGCAGGTCGCGCTCGCGACCGTCGCGTTTGCGCAGACGGCGCGTATGCAGGAGGCAGGCGCCGACATCCGCCCGTCGTACTTCGCCGGCCATTCGCTCGGCGAATACAACGCGCTGAGCTCCTTCGCGCATGTCATCCCGCTGGAGACAGTGCTCGAACTCGTCTTCCACCGCGGCTCGACGATGCATCATCTCATCGACCGCGACGCGCAGGGCCGATCGAACTACCGCATGGGCGCGCTGCGTCCGAATCAGTTCGGCGTCGACGACGCGCACGTGCGCGAATATGTGGAGTCGGTCGCGCAGGCGAGCGGCGAGTTCCTCGAAATCGTCAATTACAATCTCGCCGGCCAGCAGTACGCGGTCGCCGGCACGATCGCCGGACTCAAGGCGCTCGCCGCCGACGCCGCACGCCGCGTGGCGGAATTCGGCGGCAAGCCGGCGTTCATGCTCGTGCCGGGCATCGACGTGCCGTTCCATTCATCGCTGCTGCGCAAGGGCGTCCCCGAGTTCCGCGACAAGCTCGATGCGCTGCTGCCGGCCGAAATCGACTACCGCGGCGCGCTCGAGGGACTGTACATCCCGAACCTCGTCGCCGCGCCGTTCGCGATGACGAAGGAGTTCGCGCAGCGGATCCTCGACGTCGTGCCGAGCGAACGCATCGCCGCCGCGCTCGCCGACGACGCCGTCTGGGACTCCTACGCCGCCGACGACCAGAAACTCGGCCGACTGCTGCTCACCGAGCTGCTGTCGTGGCAGTTCGCGTCGCCGGTGCGCTGGATCGAAACGCAGGCGCTGCTGTTCGGCGCGCGCGAACAGGGCGGACTCGGCGTCGAGGAATACGTCGAAGTCGGCCTCGGCAACGCGCCGACGCTCGCGAACCTCGCCGCCAAGACGCTCCGGCTGCCGCAGTTCGCGCGCCGTCAGGTCGCTGTGTACAACGTCGGCCGCGACGAAGGCCGAGTCTACATGACCGACTCCGACCCGCTCGTCGACGACATCGATATCGAGACGACGGACGCCGCCGAGACGACGGACGACGCCGCAACGCCGGCCGCCGCGCCGGCAGCCGCTCCGATCGCCGCCGTTCCGGCCACGGGCGTCTCCGGAGCCGATGTGCCGGACCTTGCGTTCCGCGCACATGACGGCATCACGATGCTGCTCGCGTACGCCGCGAAGATCCGACCCGAGCAGATCGGCGACGACGACACGACCGACACGTTGACGAACGGCGTCTCGTCACGCCGCAACCAGCTGCTGATGGACATCAGCGCCGAACTCGGCGTCGCAAGCGTCGACGGCGCCGCCGAGGCATCGATCCGAGACCTGAGCGCGCTCGTCGACAAGGTCGCGCCGAACTACAAGGCCTTCGGTCCCGTGCTCGCCGACATCGTGCGCGACCGCGTGCGCGCGCTCTTCGGCGCGGCCGGCATCAAGCTGCCGCAGATCGACAAGCGCGTGCGCGAGACGTGGGGACTCGGCGAAGGCTGGGCGAGTCACGTCGTCGCCGAACTCGTGCTCGGCGCGCGCGACGGCGCCTCCGCGCGCGGCGGCGACCTCGCGACGCTCGCCGCGACGTCGGCGGCGAACATGAACGCCGCGAACGCGATGATCGACGCGGCCGTGCAGGCCGTCGCCGCCGCGCACGGCGTGCAGGTCGCGATGCCGAGCGCGTCCGCCGCCTCGGGCGGCGTCGTCGACTCGGCCGCATTGGACGCCTACGCGGCGTCGGTCACCGGCTCCGGCGGCGTCCTCGCCGCGACGGCCAGGTTCGTGCTCGGCCAGCTCGGCGTCGACACGCCGGCGCCGCAGCCCGGCGACGACGCCGAGAACACGGCCGTCGTCGCCGCCGTCGAGGCCGAACTCGGCTCCGACTGGCCGACGCAGGTCGCGCCGCGCTTCGATGCGCGCCAGGCGATCCTCTTCGACGACCGTTGGGCGTCGGCGCGCGAGGACCTCGCCCGCGCCTACTACAACGGCGACGCCGACGCGATCGCCGGCGACTTCACGGCGGCCGGCGACGCCGTCGCCAAGCAGGCCGCATGGTACATGGCGCACGCCGACGACGCCGCGCTCGCCGCACGCTACGCAGCGATCGCCGAGCAGGCGGCCGCCGACAAGGCCACGGCCGAACTCGACCACGACGGTCAGGTGGCCGTCGTCACCGGCGTCGCGCCGAACTCGATCGCCGCGCAGATCGTCGCCGGACTGCTCGAAGGCGGCGCGACCGTCATCGCGACGTCGCACAGCTTCAAGCCGTCCGTCAAGACATGGGCACAGCGCAGCTACCGCGAGCATGCGCGCGGCGACGCGAAACTGTGGCTCATGCCGGCGAACCTGTCGTCGTACCGCGACGTCGACGCGCTCGTCGACTGGGTCGGCCATGTGCAGAAGAAGACGAACGGTGCGACGACGACGGTGCTCAAGCCGGCCTATGAGCCGGACCTGTTCTTCCCGTTCGCGGCGCCGCCGGTGCACGGTTCGCTCGCCGACTCCGGCGCGCTCTTCGAATCGCAGGCGCGCCTGATGCTGTGGGGCGTCGAACGCGCGATCGGCGGATTCGCGGCTCTCGGCGCCGACACGGACGTGCGCCACAAACTGCACGTCGTGCTGCCAGGCTCACCGAACCGCGGCGTCTTCGGCGGCGACGGCGCATACGGCGAAGTCAAGAGCGCGTTCGACGCGATCATCAACCGCGCCCGCAGCGAACACGCATGGTCGGACCGCGTCACCTTCGCGCATCCGAAGATCGGCTGGGTGCGCGGCACCGGGCTCATGGGAGGCAACGACCCGCTCGTCGCCGTCGTCGAACGCCACGGCCTGACGACGTACTCCACCGAACAGATCGCCGCCGAACTGCTCAAGCTGACGACGGACGAGGCGCGTGAGCGGGCGGCCGTCGCGCCGCTCGACGTCGACCTGACCGGCGGCCTCGGCGCCGAGCCGATCGACATCCGCGCATTGCGCGCCGAAGCGCTCGCCGACGCCGCGCTCGACGAGGCGGAGGCGGACGCCGACGCCGACGCCATGCAGGTCAAGGCACTGCCGAGCCCGCACGTGCCGAAGCAGGCGGCGGTCAACCTCGCCGAATGGGAACGGGTGAGCGCACGGCCGGAGGATGAAATCGTCATCGTCTCGATCGGCGAACTCGGCCCGTGGGGGTCGGGACGCACGCGCGCCGAAGCCGAACTCGGCATCCACGCGGACGGCGACGTCGACCTCTCCGCCGGCGCCGTGCTCGAACTCGCGTGGAACATGGGACTGCTCAGCTGGGCGGACTCGCCCAAGCCCGGCTGGTACGACGTCGACGGCAACCTCGTGCCGGAATCGGACATCGCCGAACGCTACCACGACGAGGTCGTCGCCAAATCCGGCGTGCGCCCGTTCGCGCCCGGCATGGGCTCCGACTACCGCGACGGCACCGACGAGGAGGAGGCCGAGGTCTACCTCGACCACGACGTGAGCTTCAGCGTGCCGACGCGCGCGATCGCCGACGAATACATCGCAATGGACGCCGAGCACACGTCAATCATGCCCGACGACGACAGCGGCGAATGGATCGTGACGCGCCACGCCGGATCGATGATCCGCGTGCCGCGGCGCGCGACGATGACACGCACCGTCGGCGGCCAGTTCCCCGACGGCTTCGACCCGACGAAGTGGGGCATCCCCGCCTCGATGGTCGGCGACGTCGACCCGATCGCACTGTGGAACATCGTGACGACCGTCGACGCGTACCTGTCCGCCGGCTTCACGCCGACCGAGATCCTCACGGCCGTGCATCCGTCGATGGTCGCGAGCACGCAGGGAACCGGCTTCGGCGGCATGGCCTCGATGCGCAAGCTGTACCTCGACCGCTTCCTCGGCCACGAAATCCCGACCGACATCCTGCAGGAGGCGCTGCCGAACGTCGTCGCCGCGCACGTCATGCAAAGCTACATCGGCGGCTACGGCAACATGGTGCAGCCGGTGTCCGCATGCGCGACGGCCGCCGTCTCGCTCGAAGAAGGCGCCGACAAGATCGCGCTCGGCAAAGCCGACTTCGTCGTCACTGGCGCCATCGACGACATCGGCGTCGAATCGGTTATCGGATTCGGCAACATGAACGCGACCGCGAACTCGCAGGAGATGTACGACAAGGGCATCGAAGCGCGGTTCTTCTCACGCGCGAATGACCGCCGCCGCGGAGGCTTCGTCGAATCGCAGGGCGGCGGCACCGTGCTGCTCACTCGCGGCGACATCGCGCTGCGCCTCGGCCTTCCGGTCGCCGGCGTCATCGGCTTCGTGCACTCCTACGCCGACGGCGCACACACGTCGATCCCGGCGCCCGGCCTCGGCGCACTCGCCGCAGGGCTCGGCGGCCGCTCGTCGAAGCTCGTGCGCGACCTCGCGACGCTCGGCGTCACGCCGGACGACATCGCCGTGGTCTCGAAACACGACACGTCGACGAACGCGAACGACCCGAACGAGTCGGAACTGCACAACACGCTCGCCCACGCGATCGGACGCGAAGAAGGCAACCCGCTGTTCGTGATCTCGCAGAAATCGCTCACCGGACATGCGAAGGGCGGCGCGTGCGTGTTCCAGATCAACGGCATCACGCAGCTGTTCCGCTCCGGCGTCGTGCCGGCGAACGCGGCGCTCGAATGCGTCGACCCGAAGCTCGCGCGCGACGACTACATGGTGTGGCTGCGCCGGCCGCTCGCAATCGGTACGCGGCGGACGGTGAAGGCGGCGCTCGCGACATCGCTCGGCTTCGGTCACGTCTCCGGATTCGCGGCGATCGTGCATCCGGGCGCCTTCGAGGCGGCCGTCGAGCATACGCATGGCGCCGACGCGCTTGATGCATGGCGTGCACGTGCGAACGAGCGGCTCGCGGCCGGACGGCGCAGGCTCGAGGAAGGCATGATGGGGCGCGCGGCACTCTACGAGCCGATCGACAACCGTCGTTTCCACGAGGACGGCCACGGCTACGACGCGCATGAGGTCGAGAAGGCGATGCTGCTCGATCCGGATGCGCGACTCGGCGCGGACGGGTTCTTCGCGGCGTGCGCTCGCTGAGATTTGTGCGGGCGTTGTGTGGGGCGCGTGGGATGGCGTATGCGTAAGGCATACGGCGTTCGGCGCGCCCTGCGCGCGTTTTTGCGGAGGGTGCGCGTGTCGATTGCGTTGCGCCGTGGGGAGGACGCGGGTGCGGCGGCTATCGTGGGGATGACGGCAAACGTTGGCGTAGGGAGGTTGCGGCGATGACGATGCTCGGTGTCGGACATGATGTGGTGGACGTGCGCGCGTTCGAGGAACAGCTTGAGGCGCCCGGGTCGCATATGCGCGCGCTGTTCTCGGCGCGCGAGCTGCGGCAGGCACGGCTGCGCGCCGAGCAGAAGCACGACGGGCAGGCCGTGCACCTCGCCGGGCGGTGGGCGGCCAAGGAATCGGTCATCAAGGCGTGGTGCGAGGCGCTCGGGACGGCGACGAGCCCCTACACGCTCGACGATACGCCGTGGGCGGCCATCGAGGTGCTCAGCGAGGCCGACGGCTGCCCGCGCATCGTGCTTGGCGGCGATGTGGAAAGCCGACTGCGCAAATCGGTCGGTGCACACGTGTTCAGCGACGCCGAGCCGGAGCCGGATCTGCATTGGTTCGTGTCGATCTCTCACGACGGCGGGATCGCTTCGGCCGTCGTCATGCTCTGCGCGCAGTAGGGAGGTCGCGCGGGCTGGTCTGTGTGGGTTGTGCGGCTGCGGATTTGCGGTTGGCACGGCGTTGTGTATAATGGCACACGTTGTCCGGAACGCTGTTCCAGACGGCACGCGGATGTAGCTCAATGGTAGAGCCTCAGTCTTCCAAACTGATTACGCGGGTTCGATTCCCGTCATCCGCTCCATCAGAAAGGCCGTGGATTCCAACGAATCCGCGGCCTTTCGCATATCGTTGGCGGGGGTGAGAAGGTACAAGAGCGGTACAGGGGAGGCTGACTGCCCGTAGCGATTCCGTTGCGGGTTGGTTCGTCGATGAGGTCAACGGTTCGGGACGGAATGGAGCCTGTTAGCGGGGCGGTTCGTCGCCGTGGTCGACCGGTTGTATCGGAAACAGGCCTGCTTGCGGGTCGGTTCGTCGATGGGGGCGACGGAATGGGTCAGAACAGGGTTGGCGGGTGGTTGGTGGCGTCGAGGAAACGGATCAGATCGTCATAGTTGATCGCCATCGTCTTCGTATTCGTCAGCGGGTGCACGAGCAGACGCTTGCCGATGAGCGTGCGGTCGATGAGGACGGTCACCGCGTGGTCGGCGTCGTTGATGACGGCGAGCGGCGTGACGCTGCCAGGTTCGAGTCCAAGCGTGTCATGCAGTTGTTCGGCGTTTGCGAAACTCAGTCGCCCGCTGCGCAGGATGCGTGCGAGCTCCTTGAGATCGGCGCGTTTGCTCTCGTCGAGCATGGCGAGATAGTAGTCGTCGCGCGAGTTGCGCAACAACAGGTTCTTGACGCCGACGCCATCGATGAGCGTTTTGACGAACTGTGCGGCCTCGACCGTCGTCACCGGATCATGCTCGACCTCGTCGGTGTCGATGTGCAGGGCGGCGAGCGTGTGATACAACGTCTGCATACCGCGGATGCTACACCGCGACCTCTGACGAGACCGCTCAGCGGGTTGGTTCGTCGATGTGGCTGACGAAGTGGGACGGAAAGAGGCCGGTGAGCGGGTCGGTTCGTCGGCGTGGTCGACGGAATGGGACGTTGCGCGTCGACTGGTCGCCGTGGTCGACGGTTCAGCCTGGGACGGTAGGGCGCGGTTCGTATGCTGAAGCTGGCAGGCGTATATGCGTAACACGCGTCACACGTGCGGATCCGCGTCGGGTGCGCAACACGCGTCACGCATACGCAGCATACGCATAACAGGACGGCGCGCGTTTCGGGCGCGGGCATCGTAAGGGAGGTCACCGATGGCGGACGCCGACGAACGTGAGGTCGCGAAGCTCGAGGCCGAGCCGCGCCCGACACCCACCGAGCCGGAAAGCGGTCAGGAGATGGAGGAGAACCTCGTCTCGAAGCACCCCGAGGCCACGATCCCCGAATCGGACGTGTCACTCGCCGACATCGAACGCAGCCGCTCGCATCCGGTGCGCTGGGCATTCGGCTGCATCCTCGCACTCGCCGCGCTCGTGTTCCCGTATTGGGCCGGCCGTTCGCTCGCGGTGCGGCACACGGCGCAGATCGTGCACCGTTTCGCGAACGTCGACCCGCGCGGCATCGCGCTTGTGGCCTGGGCGGTCACCGTATTCGCGTTCGTCTCACTCGCGATGATGATCGTCGACCGACGCAAGATCCCGTGGTTCACGTCTTTCCTCGTCTTCCTGTGCGCCGAACAGTTCATTTCGGGCGTGTCGCTGCTCAGGTTCGATTTCTGGCATTCGACCTACGTCATGTACGGCGACTCCGCGCGCATCGCGAACGCCGCGAACCTCGGCATCATCGCCGCGTCGCTTGCGCTCGCCGTCTTCGCCGTCGTCTGGGTGGGGCTGCTCGTCATCATCAGGAAGGATTCGCCGCTCAACGTGCTCACGCATGTGTGGACGTCGCTGCTGCTGTGGTTCGTCTTCGAAGTGGTCGCACTGCTCATCGTGCTGTTCGGCGGCATGCTGACGATCGTCTGACCGCAATCAGTCATCCGCATAAGCAACAAACGGCCGTCCCCGCCGCACATGGCGGAGACGGCCGTTTTTTCGCACGTGCGACTGCGTGAACGCTCAGTTCAGCGCAGGCCGATGCGCTCGAGGTTCTCCTTGACGTGCGCGCAGCTCGCGTGGAACTCGGCGAGCTCGGCGTCCGACAGATCGAAGTGCATGACCTCCTCGACGCCGTCGGCGCCGACGACGCACGGCAGTGACGTGAAGAATCCCTCCTCGCCGTAGTCGCCGGTCATCAGCGTCGAGCACGGCGTGATGTAATGCTCGTTTGAGACGACGGCGCGCACGAGGCGGCATGCGGCGTCGGCGACGGCGAACTCGGTGCATTGCTTGCCGGCGTAGGTCACGTAGCCGCCGTGCCGTGCCTCCTCTTCGATTTCGCGCTCGTCGAAGCCGAAGCGTTCCGGCTGTTCCCGTCTGAGCTGGGCGAGCGGTTTGCCGCCGAAGTTCACGGCGCTCCACGCCGCGAACATGCTGCTGCCGTGCTCGCCGAGCATGTAGGCGCAGATCGAATGCTGGTCATAGCCGGTCGCGCGCGACAGCGCGTATTTGAGACGGCTTGAGTCGAGTGCGGTGCCGGTGCCGATGACGTGGCGCGGGTCGATGCCGGAGAGTTTCCAGATCTCGGTGGCGACGACGTCGCACGGATTGGCGATCGTCACCCACACACCGTCGAATCCGGCGTCGGCGATCGGCTTGATGAACTTCTTCGCCGTGTCGGTCGTGTAGAACAGTTCGCCGTCGCGATCCTTGCTCGCGAGGCTGACCTTGCCGGCCGCGTTGACGATGACGTCGCAGTCGGCGAGCCGCGCATAGTCGTCGCCGCAGTTGAAGAGGGCGACGTTGTGCGGGCAGAACGCGAGCGAGTCGCCGAGGTCCTGGACCTCCGCGGCGAGTTTGGCGCTGCGGTCCTCGTCGCCGGAGCATTGCTCCGTCATATACAGCTCGTCGGCGATGCCCTGCAGCACGAGGCTGTTCGCGACGTGCGCGCCCACATGTCCCATGCCGATGATGCCGACCTTCGTGACCGTGCCCATATCTGCTTCCTCCCTGTGTCCGCGTCTGTCCGCGCCTGTTGCGCTGTCGTTCGCCGAACATTGTGGGGCGCCGTTGTTGCGCCGCCGTTGATGAGTCGGTTCGCTTCCACGTTGGGCGAACAAAAGGGTCGCATCGTGGACGCGGGCGACTTGTGGTGCGTATGCGTACGCTGTTCGGAACGCTGGGATGGGGCGCGGCGACTCGGGGCGCGTATGCGTGCGCGGTATGGGACGCTGACGGAGCAGTGTGCGACTCGTATTGCGTATGCGTGCGCTGTGTGGGGCACATACGGCGCGCGGGTGCTCGGACACGGGGACGACACGCCGTCGCGGGGAGCCTGTATAGTTGCCGATTGGCGTGTTTCGCCCGCGGATAGAGAGCGCACCGGCATCGGGCCGGCAGCACCGCGCAGTCTACAAGGAGGATGCCGTGGCACTGACGGCTGAAGAAAAGCAGGACATCATCGCTAAGTACGCTACCCATGAAGGTGACACCGGCTCTCCGGAGGTCCAGATCGCACTGCTCACCAAGCGCATCGCCGATCTGACCGAGCACCTCAAGGAGCACAAGCACGATCACCACTCCCGTCGTGGTCTGCTGCTGATGGTCGGTGACCGTCGTCGTCTGCTTGACTATCTCAAGAACGTGGACATCAACCGCTACCGCTCGCTCATCGAGCGTCTGGGTCTGCGCCGATAATCCAAGCGTCCGCCCGAGTCCGGTCCAAGACCGGCTCGGGTTTTTTGTATGGCGCGCGTGACGGGAGCCGATGCAGGCGCGCGACGATATAGCCGGTGGCATAGAGGGATGAGCACAGGCCGGCGGTATTACAATGAGACACTGGCGGAGACCGGACCAGGAGAGGTCCGGATCCCAAAGAGGCCCGGGGGATTCGTCAGGCTGATGAATCGCGGGGCGCGTGGGACGAAACACCCGCGGACAACATAATCAATCACGGTCATCGGAAGCCATCGATGGCCCGACGAGGATGTTTGCAGAACAGTAGTAACAACAGAAAAGAAAAAGGAGGAACCCTATGGAGGGTCCCGAAATCAAGGCGGTAGAAGCCGTCATCGACAACGGTTCGTATGGCAAGCGCACGGTGCGCTTCGAAACCGGCCGTCTCGCCCAGCAGGCGGACGGCGCCGTCGCCGCGTATCTGGACGACGATTCGATGGTCCTGTCCACCACCACCGCGGGCAGCAGCCCGAAGGAGAACTACGACTTCTTCCCGCTCACCGTTGACGTTGAGGAGAAGATGTATGCCGCGGGCAAGATCCCGGGCTCGTTCTTCCGTCGCGAAGGCCGCCCGAGCTCCGAGGCGATCCTGGCGTGCCGCATCATCGACCGCCCGCTGCGCCCGTTGTTCCCGCACACGCTGCGCAACGAGGTGCAGGTCGTCGAGACGATCCTCGCGGTGAACCCGGAGGATTCGTATGACATGATCGCGCTCAACGCCGCATCGGCGTCGACGCTGATCTCCGGCCTGCCGTTCGAAGGCCCGGTCGGCGGCGTGCGCCTCGCGCTCATCGACGGCCAGTGGGTCGCGTTCCCGCGCTGGAGCGAACGCGAGCGCGCCGTCTTCGAGATCGTCGTCGCCGGCCGTGTCGTCGACAACGGCGACGTCGCGATCGCGATGATCGAGGCGGGTGCCGGCAAGAACGCATGGAACCTCATCTACGACGAGGGCCAGACGAAGCCGGACGAGGAGGTCGTCGCCGGTGGCCTCGAGGCCGCCAAGCCGTTCATCAAGGTCCTGTGCGATGCGCAGAACGAGCTCAAGAAGATCGCCGCGAAGGAGACGCGCGACTTCCCGCTCTTCCCGGAGTACACCGAGGAGCTCTACAACCGCATCGACGAGATCGCGCACGCCGACCTCGACGAGGCCCTGTCGATCGCCGAGAAGCTGCCGCGTCAGGAGCGTATCTCCGAGATCAAGCAGAAGGTCCGCGACACGCTCGCGCTTGAGTTCACCGACATGGACGACGCCGAGAAGGAAAAGGAACTCGGCAACGCGTTCAAGGAGCTGCAGCGCCAGATCGTGCGCCGCCGCATCCTCACGCAGGACTACCGCATCGACGGCCGTGGCCTGCGCGACATCCGCACGCTGTCCGCCGAAGTGGGCATTGTGCCGCGCGTGCACGGCTCGGCGCTGTTCCAGCGTGGCGAGACGCAGATCCTCGGCGTCACGACGCTCAACATGCTCAAGATGGAGCAGCAGATCGACGCGCTGAGCGGCCCGCAGACGAAGCGCTACATGCACAACTACGAGATGCCGCCGTATTCGACCGGCGAAACCGGTCGCGTCGGTTCGCCGAAGCGCCGCGAGATCGGCCACGGCGCGCTCGCCGAGAAGGCGATCGTGCCGGTGCTGCCGAGCCGAGAGGAGTTCCCCTACGCGATCCGTCAGGTCTCCGAGGCCATCGGTTCGAACGGTTCGACGTCGATGGGTTCGGTGTGTGCGAGCACGCTGTCGCTGCTTGACGCAGGCGTCCCGCTCAAGGCCCCGGTCGCGGGCATCGCAATGGGCCTCGTCTCCGGTGACGTGGACGGTCAGCACGTCTACAAGACGCTCACCGACATCCTCGGCGCCGAGGACGCCTTCGGCGACATGGACTTCAAGGTCGCCGGCACCGCCGACTTCATCACCGCGCTGCAGCTCGACACGAAGCTCGACGGCATTCCGGCCGACGTGCTCGCCGGCGCGCTCAAGCAGGCGCACGAGGCGCGCACGACGATCCTCGAGGTCATCAACGAGTGCATCGACGGCCCGGCCGAGATGAGCCCGTTCGCGCCGCGCATCATCACGACGACGGTCCCGGTCGACAAGATCGGCGAGGTCATCGGCCCGAAGGGCAAGATGATCAACCAGATTCAGGAGGACACCGGCGCCGAGATCACGATCGAGGACGACGGCACCGTCTACATCGCCTCCGAAGGCGGCGAGGCCGCGCAGAAGGCGAAGGAGATCATCGACCAGATCGCCAACCCGCACGTGCCCCAGGCCGGCGAGACCTACAACGGCAAGGTCGTCAAGACGACGAGCTTCGGCGCCTTCGTCAACCTGACGCCGGGCACTGACGGCCTGCTGCACATCTCGCAGATCCGCAACCTCGCCGACGGCGAGCGCATCGACTCGGTCGAGGATGTGCTCAAGGAGGGCGACACCGTCGAGGTCGTCGTCCAGGGCGTCGACGACCGCGGCAAGATCTCGCTCGCGATCCCGGGGTATGAGAACCAGGAGAGCAACGCCGGCGCCGCCCGCCGCGACGACCGCCGCCGCGACGACCGCGACGACCGTCCGCGCCGTCCGCGCCGCCGTGACGACGACGATCGTGACGATCGTCCGCGCCGCCGCCGCGATGACCGCGACGACCGCCGTGCCGACCGTGACTATGACGACCGTCCGCGCCGCCGCGACTATGACGACGATGACTATGACGACCGTCCGCGCCGCCGCCGTTCCGACGACCGTGACCGCGACTATGACGACCGTCCGCGCCGTTCTCGCCGCCATGACGACGATCGCGACCGCGATGATCGTCCGCGCCGCCGCCGTTCCGACGACCACAACCCGCGCTACGCCGCCGACGAGAACTACGACGAGTACCGTGCGGGACGCGAGGAGCGTCACGAGCGTCCGCGCCGCCGTGTGCGTCGCGATTTCGATCCCTTCGAGGACTGATCGATGGGCGCCGGCCGAGTCCGGCCGCTGAACGATGAGGGCCCCGCCGTCCTGATGGACGGCGGGGCCCTCATCGTTGCCGTTGCCCGCGGCGGCCCGGAATCAGAAATCCCAATCGTCGTCGTCGGTCTGCTCGGCCTTGCCCATCACATAGGAGCTGCCGGAGCCGGAGAAGAAATCGTGGTTCTCGTCGGCGTCGGGTGCGAGCGCGGCGAGGATCGCCGGGTTCACGTCGCAGATCTCGGCGGGGAACAGCGCCGGGTAGCCGAGGTTCATCAGCGCCTTGTTCGCGTTGTAGTGCAGGAACTTCTCGACGTCGTCCGCCAGACCGACCTCGTCGTACAGCGAATGCGTGTACGCGACCTCGTTCTCGTAGAGCTCGTCGAGCAGATCGTAGGTGTAGCGTTCCATTTCGGCGCGCTTCGCGTCGTCGGCCAGTTCGAGGCCCCGCTGGTACTTGTAGCCGATGTAGTAGCCGTGCACGGCCTCGTCGCGGATGATCAGACGGATCACGTCGGCCGTGTTCGTCAGCTTCGCGTGCGCCGAGAAGTACATCGGCAGATAGAAGCCCGAATAGAACAGGAACGATTCGAGCAGCGTCGAGGCGACCTTGCGCTTGAGCGGGTCGTCGCCCTCGTAATAGTCGAGCACGATTTGCGCCTTGCGCTGCAGATGCGGGTTGCGTTCGCTCCATGAGAAGGCCTCGTCGATCTGCGCCGTCGAGCACAGCGTCGAGAAGATCGACGAATAGCTTTTCGCATGCACGCTTTCCATGAACGCGATGTTCGTGTACACGGCCTCCTCGTGCGGCGTGAGCGCGTCCGGGATCAGGCTGACGGCGCCGACGGTGCCCTGGATCGTGTCGAGCAACGTGAGTCCGGTGAACACGCGCATCGTCAGCGTGCGTTCGGCATCGCTCATCGTGCGCCAATCGGGGATGTCGTTCGAGACCGGCACCTTCTCCGGCAGCCAGAAGTTGCCGGTGAGACGGTCCCAGACTTCGAGGTCCTTGTCGTCCTCGAGACGGTTCCAGTTGATTGCGGTGACGCGGTCGATGAGTGCGGTGTGCGGTGCCATGGATGCTCCTTCGGAATCGGATGGTTCGGTTGGTGTTGGTCGGATTGGTCGGATTGGTCGGATTGGTCGGATTGGTTGGATTGGTCGGATTGGTTGGGTCGGTCGCATCGGACGGATCGGCCGGTTGTGGCGTGCGCTCACAACGTGCAGCTGACGCAGCCGTCGACGGCGGTGCCTTCGAGCGCACGCTGGCGGATGCGGATGTAGTAGAGCGTCTTGATGCCTTTGCGCCACGCGTAGATCTGCGCCTGGTTGAGCTCTCGCGTCGTCGCCGTGTCCGGGAAGAACAGCGTCAGCGAGAGTCCCTGGTCGATGTGCCGCGTCGCCTCGGCATAGGTGTCGACGATTGCCTTCCAGCCGATCTCGTAGGCGTCGGCGTACAGTTCGAGGTTGTCGTTCGTCATGTACGGGGCCGGGTAGTACATGCGGCCGGTCTTGCCCTCCTTGCGTATCTCGATCTTTGCGGCGATCGGGTGGATCGAGCTCGTGGCGTGGTTGATGTACGAGATCGAGCCGGTCGGCGGCACCGCCTGCAGATACTGGTTGTAGATGCCGTCGCGCATGATCGCGCGCTGCAGCGCGCGCCAGTCGTCGGCGGTCGGAACCTCCACGCCGCAGCCGGCGAACAGCTCGGCCACACGTTCGGTGCGCGGCGCGATGTCGACCGATCCGTCGAGATACTTGTCGAAATGGTTGCCGGCGCCGGCCGGCTTCGCATAGGCGGAATCCTCGAAGCCGGCGAATGCGCGGCCGTGTTCGACGGCGAGCTCGTGTGAGGCCGTGTAGGCGTGGTAGGCGACCGTCATGAAGTACAGGTTCGTGAAGTCGAGCGCCTCCGGCGAGCCGTAGCGGATGCCTTCGCGCGCAAGGAAGCCGTGCAGGTTCATCTGCCCCAGTCCGATCGCGTGGCCTTCGTCGTTCGCGCGGCGGATCGACGGCACCGCGTCGATGCGCGTGTGTTCGGCGACGGCGGTGAGCGCGCGGATCGCCGTGCGCACTGGACGCGCGAGCCCCGCGTCCATCGCGCGCGCGATGTTGAGCGAGCCGAGGTTGCAGCTGACGTCGCGCCCGACGTGGTCGTAGGCGAGGTCCTCGCGGTAGGTGCTCGGCTCCTGCACCTGCAGGATCTCCGAGCACAGGTTGCTCATCGTGATATGGCCGGCGATCGGGTTCGCGCGGTTCGCCGTGTCCTCGAACAGGATGTACGGGTAGCCGGATTCGAACTGGATCTGCGCGAGCGTCGTGAAGAACCCGCGCGCGTCGATCTCGGTGCGCCGGATCCTCGGATTCGCGAGCAGTTCGTCGTAGTGCGCGCTGATGCCGAGGTCGGCGAACGGCACGCCGTATTCGCGTTCCACGTCGTAGGGGCTGAACAGCGCCATCGGCTCTCGCCGTTTCGCCAGTTCGAAGGTGATGTCCGGGATGACGACGCCGAGCGCGAGCGACTTGATGCGGATCTTCTCGTCGGCGTTCTCGCGTTTCGTGTCGAGGAAACGCATGATGTCCGGATGGTGGGCGTGCAGATAGACGGCGCCGGCGCCCTGCCTGGCGCCGAGCTGGTTCGCGTAGCTGAACGAGTCCTCGAGCAGCTTCATGACCGGCACGACGCCGCTCGACTGATGTTCGATGTGCTTGATCGGCGCGCCCGCCTCGCGCAGGTTGCTCAGCAGCAGCGCGACGCCTCCGCCGCGTTTGCTCAGCTGCAGCGCCGCGTTGATGCCGCGCGAGATCGATTCCATGTTGTCCTCGATGCGTACGAGGAAGCAGCTGACCGGCTCGCCGCGCTGCGCCTTACCGAGGTTGAGGAAGGTCGGCGTCGCCGGCTGGAAGCGGCCGGAGACGATCTCGTCGAGGACGTCGCGCGCGGCGTCCTCGTCACCGTCGGCGAGCGCGAGCGCGACGGCGGCGGCGCGTTGCGGGAAGTCCTCGAGGTACTCCTCGCCGTCGAAGCTCTTCAGCGCATACGAACGGTAGAACTTGAACGCGCCGAGGAAGGTCTCGAAACGGTGGCCGGCGTTCGCGGCGCGCATGTGGATCTCGTCGAGGAAGGCCGGCGTGTAGGCGGCGAAGACGGCCGGGTCGTAGTAATCGTGGGCGATCAGATAGTCAAGGCGTGCGGCGGTGCTCGCGAAGTGGCGCATGCGCGGGCGTACATGGCCGTCGAGGAAGGCGTCGACGGCCTCGTGGTCCTTGTCGAACTGGATACGGCCGTCCTCGTCGTAGAGGTTGAGCATCGCGTTGAGCGCATGGGGGTCGGCGCCCGGATCGACGATGGGGGAGTGGGTGGGCTGTGCGGTCTGTGTGGTCTGGGTCATCGGTGGTCCTGGAAACGGTTGGTCTGCAATGGTCGGGGTTATGGAGCGCGGACGGGTCAGTGCGGCAGGGCGCCGAAGAAGCGCGTCACGCCGTCGGTCACCGTCGCGACGTCGCGCGCCGTGCCCATCAGTTCGAAGCGGTACATCAGCGGGACATGGCATTTGTCGGCGATGATCGGGCCGGCGGCCGCATACGCCTCGCCGAAGTTCGTGTTGCCCGAGGCGATGACGCCGCGGATCCACGAACGGTTCGCGGGGTCGTTGAGGAAGCGCTTCACCTGGGGCGGCACGGCCTTGCGCGCGTCGCCGCCGCCGTAGGTCGGCACAATCAGGATGTACGGGGCGTCGACGTGCAGCGCGCCGTCCGCCGGCGCGAGCGGGATGCGCCGCACGTCGATGCCGCGCGATGGGAAGTCGCAGCGTTCGACGAAGCGTTCGGTGTTGCGCGACGCCGACGAGAAGTAGACGATGGTGCCGGTCATGACGCGTCGCCCTGCCGGAGGAGGCGGCGGATGCGGTCGGGACGGTAGCCGGCCCAGGAGCCGGCGTCGGTGATGACGACCGGCGCCTGCAGGAACCCGGCGTCGCGCAGCGTCTGCGCCGCGGCCGGGTCGCGCGTGATGTCGACGGTGCGGTAGTCGAGGCCGAGGCGGTCGAAGGCGCGGCGGGTCGCCGTGCATTGCGGGCATCCCGGCTTCGTGTAGATCGTGGTGGACATCGGTGCTCCTTTCGTCCGGCGGCCGTGGCCGGCGTGGTTCCGGACGGTCGTATGCGGTTGGCGGTTCGGTGCGGCGCGCTGCGCCATGCATCCCGGTCGGGCGGCATATGCGGGGCCGTCGCCGGCGGGCGTGGCGCCGCTGCCCGAACAACGATACATGGTGTTTCTGGTGGTTGTTAAACACTAGATGTAGTGGTTGCGGATGTGAGGAAGGCCACAGTATCCGCATGTCGGCAGACGTCCGTATGGGTCGCGTCGGCGACGTGCGGACGACGGCGACGGCAGAGGCTGTGACGTTGTTCACAGGACATGCCGCCGACGGGCGCGCCGCCGCGCCGTCGGCGGACGGGATACGCCCGCCGGGCGCGTCGGGTGGGACGCCCCGGACGTGCGGGCGTGCCCACGGATCTGGGATGCGGGCCGGCATTGTTGGCTGACCGTGCGATAATCGGGACAATACCGGGACGGCGGACGGCGATGCATGAAGCCGTCACACCCTCAGCCAATCAAGGAGAACCGCTTATGAACGGCCCCATCATCGCGTTGATCGTCATCCTGGCGGTCATCCTCGTGCTCGTGGTCTGGTTCGTCACGACCTACAACTCGCTCGTGCAGCTGCGCAACCGCGTGACGAACGGCTGGGCGCAGGTCGACGTGCTGCTCAAGAAACGCGCCGACCTCATCCCGAACATCGTCGAAACGGTCAAGGGATACGCCGGGCACGAGAACGCCGTGCTCACGCAGGTCACGCAGGCGCGCGCCAACGCCGTGAGCGCCGCGAGCCAGCCGAACGCGTCGCTCGCGACCCGCATCAACGCCGAGAACCAGCTGTCGCGCGCGATGTTCAACCTCCGCGCCGTCGTCGAGGCCTACCCCGACCTCAAGGCGAACGTCAACTTCATGGATCTGCAGCGGCAGCTCGCGCAGATCGAGGAGCAAATCGCCTACGGACGCCAGTTCTACAACGACGTCGTGCTCAAGTACAACAACAAGATCCAGACGATCCCGTCGAACATCGTCGCCGGCATGTGCCACTTCGTCGAAGCCGCGTACTTCAACGTCGACGACGCCGACCGCCAGGTGCCGCAGGTGAACTTCGCGCAGCCGCAGCAGCCGCCGACGGCGCAGCCGGGCATGCCGATGCCTTCGCCGGCGCCGACCCAGCCGACGCAGCCGGGCATGCCGGCGCAGCCGCAGCCGACGATGCCGACCCAGCCGGTGCAACAGCCGCCGGCGAACAACGGATATCCGCAGTATCCGACCGCGGACGGCTCGCAGACGGGCGGCTATCCGCAGTACTGACAGGACAATCCGGTCCGCATCTTCGGGGCGGTGGCAGCGTGCACGATGCGCGCCGCCACCGCCCCGTCGTTTTCGGATCCGTATGGCGCACATGAGAGGAGAATGGGGCGCGGACATCGAGCCGGGAGGGACGCGGCGGGAGGCCAAAGGGGCAAAATCGCACGGCGTGCGAGGGTATCTGCGCTGAGGAGGAGCATTTTCTCGGATAGGCACCGGTATTCGGTCCGGCAGCATGCGATTTCCGGCGCGGATACCCGGGGTGGGCGAAGAAAATGCTCCTCCTCAGCGCGGATACGGTGGGGGACGCCGTGTCGGGAGCTTCTTACGGGCCACCGGCGCGACCTGGCAAAGGCCTGACGGCGCGACGGGTCGACGGCCATCATGCCGGCGACGGAGCCGATTTTGAGAAAAGCGAGCGGGCGAGGCGCGACGGCCGGGATAATCGAAGGAATCGGAGGAAAACTCACGTGCAGGGAGAATCATGAAGAAACGTGTATGGCTTTCGATGCTGAGCTCGGTGATCTGGACCGTCGTCATCTGCGCGCTCGTGTTCGGCATCGGATTCCTGATCGCGAAGGAGTCGGATTCGTCCGACCTCGAATACAACTCGCTCGACTACGACGTGCAGGTGCTCGACGACGGCGACCTGCGCATCAGGCAGATCGTCGACGTGCGACTGCACGAACGCGAGGACTCGGACGACGACGTGATCCCGTGGAAGCAGCTGTACCAGACCTACACGCTCAAGGCGTCGCAGCTGACGAACATCACCGACGTCAGCGTGAAGAACCTCGACACCGGCGAGGAGTACGCGCAGACCGAACCGAAGAACCCGAAATACCTGTCGACGAGCGCATGGAACCGGGAATATGCGAGGCACTGGTACATCGCCGACGTAACCTCCGGCGCGTCGTCGCCCAAGGCCTACGATCCTGCCGTGGACGGCCTCGAATCGCGCACGCGCGCGCAGATGGGGCTTGACGAGCAGGCCACGATGGCCTCGAAGACGACGGACGCCGACAGCGACGCCGACGCCGACGAAAGCCCCGAACGGCCGCGCGACAAGGACATCGAAATCGGCTGGAACATCCCGGCGACGAACGCGGCGAAAAGCATGCGCTTCGAGATCGCGATGACGTGGGAGGGCGTCGCGACCGAGTACAACGACGTCACGAAGTTCCAATGGGAGCCCTTCGGCCCGGAGAACATGGTGCCGATCGGCGTCGTACGCGGCACGGTGACCTTCCCGAAGGGCACCGGTGAACGCGATTCGTGGGCATGGCTGCACTACGCGGGCAACTCGCTCACGAAGCGCGTCCCCGGCGGCCTCGAATTCACCGCCTACAACGTGCGCTCCAGGCAGCACCTCGACCTCGTCGCGATGATGACGAACGCGCACGTCGCCGGCGTCGAACGCCACGTCGACGGCGACGCGAAGCAGTGGACGATCGACGACGAGACGCGTCAGGAGCGCGCATGGCACGACCAGCAGCACCGCCGCGCCGTCATCCGGCTGTGCATCTGGATCGCCGTCGCGATCACCGTCGTGCTGCTGAGCTTCTTCGGCATCCGCGCGGCGCTGCGCTCGCGGCGCGCCGCACGTCTGACAAGCGACATCGACTACTGGCGCGATGTGCCGGCGATGACGCCGGGCGCGGCCGCCGTGCTGTGGACGAAGATCGGCCGCGCGCCGGCCGCGACGCGCACGTCGCGCGAGATGGCGGCGACGATGATGTCGCTGATCGACAAGAAGTACATCGCCGTGTATCCGGGGGAGGCGAAACGCTACGCCGGCATCGACCTGAGCCGCGTCACCTCCGCCGACGTCGCGCGGCTGATCGCGTCGGGCGAGACGAATCCGAAGAAGCTCGGCAAGACGAGCACGATCGTGCTGCTGCCGCGCGTGTTCGGCACGACGGTCGTCGACGGCGGCGGCGCGGCGCCTGAACTGTGCCGCTCGGAGCAGCGGCTGTTGAGCATCCTGCGCGAGGCGTACGAACGGCTGCACACGCCGGTGTTCGACATCAAACAGATGAACAAGGCGTTCCGCCAGTGGGAGGACGGTCATCTGTCGGTCGAGCTGTTCACCGACGCCTGCGATGACGAATGCGCCGCGCTCGGCGCGACGCAGCACGCGTCGCCGGCCGCCGTCACGCTCGGCATCTTCGACATCCTCGTCGGCGTGCTCGCCGGCATCTACTTCATGGCGTCCGACGGCAACGTGCTGCTCACCTGCTGTCTGAGCCTGCCCGCCGTCTTCTGCGGCTTGTTCGCATGCATCGCGAACAAGGACTTCCGCATCACCGAATCCGGGCAGCGCACGATCGGCGAACTCGTCGGCTTCGACCGCTACCTCGAGGACTTCAGCGAGTTCTCCGACCGTGAGGTGCTCGATGTGATGCTGTGGGGCCGGTATCTCGTGTACGCGGCCGCGCTCGGCGTGTCGCGTAAGGTGCTGCAGCAGCTCGCCGCCGCCTATCCGCAGGTCAACGACGCCGCATGGCTCGACGACAACGCAGCCGCCTCCGGCGTGCTGTTCTGGTCGGCCAGGCCGAGCACGATCGTCGGCGCGTCGCTCGGTTCGGCGCTCGCCGGCGGCAGCTTCGGCGCGTTCTCCGGCGGCTTCGTCGACTTCGGCACACAGCTGAGTTCGGGCATGGCGTCGGTGCAGTCGACGATCTCGGCGGCGGCGCCGTCGTCCTCGTCGTCGGGCGGTTCCGGCGGCTCGTTCTCCGGCGGCGGGTTCGGCGGCTCGTCGGGCGGTTCCGGCGGCGGCTCCTTCGGCGGCCGTTGACGGTTCGGCGGCGCATATGCGGCGGCCGGCGCAGGCGACACGACGGCGCAACGGCATAGTCGACATGGCGGGGGACACGGATGACCAAACGGACGAAGAACATCGTGCTGGCGAGCGTGCTGCTCGCGGCGCCTGGCGTGCTGCTCGTGCTCGCCGTCGCCGTGCGCGGGCAGCCGTTCGCGCCGCTGTCGTACAACGAGACGTCCTACGACATCGAGGTGCTCGACAACGGCAACACGCGCGTGACGATGACGCTCGACTACCGGCTGGGCAGACGCGACTCGTCAAAGTCATGGAAGCAGTTGCACCGCACGATTCCGCTGTCCGCATCCGGCGTGACGAACGTCGCCGTCGAACAGGTGCGCAATCTGAGCACCGGCGAGACGTACCGGCAGGGCGACCCGGTGGACGCGAGCCTGTACGATGACGGCGGCTGGGACATCCGGCACGCGCGGCAGTGGTACATCGCGACGCAGGGCGACATGCTGCGCCCATACGATCCGCACACCAACGGCATCCGCGCTGGCTCATCGCAGTCGATCGTGAAGAACGTCGAGATCGGCTGGAACATCCCGCCGACGAAGACGGCGAAGAGCATGCGCTTCGAGGTAACGATGACGCTCGCCGGCATGGTCACCGCCTGCCCGGGCAACGACGTCTTCAACTGGCAGCCGGTCGACGAGACGAATGAGTCGCCGATCCGCAGGTTCTCGGCGACGGTGCGCTTCCCGCAGGCCGCCGACGAGGCGAACTCGACGATGTGGGTGCACTACGACGGCACGTCGACGACGGCGTACCGCGACGGCATGTTCACGTTCGGCATCGACGACGTGCGCGCGCGATCATACGTCCAGCTGACGGCGATGCTGCCGGAGGGCGGCGTGGCACGGCCGGCGTGGACGGACACGGTGAGCGGACGGCAGCTCAACGACGAGGAACGGCAACGCGAGGCGCGATGGCGGTACGAGCAGCAGTCGTCGGCGCGCGGACTGCTCGTCGTCAGCGGCCTGCTGCTGCTCATCGCCGCCGTCATCGCCGCGATCGGCATGCGTCTCGTGCTCGGACAGCGTCAGCTGCGCGGACGGCTCGAGGCGATCATGCCGTACTGGCGCGGCCTGCCGCCGATCAGTCCGGGCGCGGCGGCGCTCGTCTACGACATCGCCAACGGCGTGACCGCCGACAAGCGGCTCGGCGGCCGCCAGCTGGGCGCGACGATGCTGTCGCTCGTGACGAAGGGATTCGCGCGCATGTATCCGGGGCCGGTGGAGCGGTACCGCGGCATCGACCTGCTCAGGACCGACGCGACGACGCTCGCGCGGATGGCCTCGGCGCGCGGCGCGGGCGACGACGATACGACGAGCACGATCGTGCTGCTGCCGCGCGCCTTCGACATGGCGTCGTGCCAACGGCAGCTGTGCATGTCGGAACGCGCGGCGCGCGACATGCTGCGCGCGACCGGCCAGCGGCTAGGATCGGTCGTCTTCGACACGCGGCAGTGCGCGCAGTGTCTCGGCGACGGCGACGACGCGCGCGAGCTGTCGCGCTCGTTCCACGAACGCTGCATCGCCGAGATGGGCGAGCTCGGCGTGTTCCCGAAGCGGGCGATGGGTGCGCGCGTCTGCCATCCTCTCCTACGCCTGCGCGTTCCTCGCGGCGCTGATATGGCTGTGGAGGGCCGGAGGCGCGCTACTGCCGATCGTCATCGTCGTCGTGGCCGCCGTCGTCGCCGGCGTGCAGCTGATGAGGCAGACGCAGTACGACGTCGACGAGCGAGGCATGCGGCTCGCGGCGCAGGTGCGCGGCCTCGGCAGATATCTCGAGGACTTCAGCCATTTCGCCGACCGCGGTGTGCTTGACGTGAAACTGTGGGGACGCTACATGGTGTACGCGACCGCGTTCGGCATCGCCGACAAGGCGATGGCGCAGCTGACCGACCCCGCATGGGCGTCCGCCGGCGGCGACGACTACTCGCTCGTCTACTGGATGGACCGTTCGTTCCGCCGCGGACACGCGCATGGCGGCGGATTGCGCGACGGCGTGCCGATGGTCGGGGATTTCGTCGATCTCGGCGCATGGTTCGCGGTCGGCTTCGGCGACGTCGCGCAGGTGCTCTCGGCGGCGTCCGGCGCGTTCAGCGGCGGATCGGGCGGTTGGAACAGCCGTCCGGGCGTGGGCTGGGGCGGCGGACGCTGAGCCCCGCGCGGGGGCTGTGCGGCGCGCGGTCGTGCGGCGTGCGGTGCGACGCTCGGGGCCGTTGCGTGGCGTGCCTGGCCCCATGTGCGCCGCGCTTGCGGCGCCGGGAATTACCGGGCGATTTCTATGATGGTGACGGGGCGCGCCGCACGGGGCGCCGCGCCGAATCGTCAACAACCGCGAAGGAGCAGCGATGGTACTGCACAGGAACATGGGGCCGTTCGACACGACGGCGATCGGTCTTGGCGAAATGCCGCTGACCATTGAGAACAATCTGGGGCCGAACATGGGCGTCGAGACGATCCATGCGGCGCTCGACGCCGGCTGCCGCCAGATCGACACGGCGTGGGCGTACTACTGCTCGGGCGGCGAGGAGCAGACCGGCGAGAAGCTCGTGCGTGAGGCGATGGCCAGCTGGGACGGTCCGAAGGACGAGGTGCTCATCGCGACGAAGGTCGGGCACTACCGCAACTTCACCGACGGCAAGCCGACCTGGGACGTCGACGGGTCGCCGGAGAACCTGATACGACGCGCGAAGGAAAGCGCGCTCGCGCTCGGCGTGGACACGATCGACCTGCTGTACTTCCACCGGCCGGATCCGAGCATCCCGTACGGCGAGTCGATCGAGGCGATCAAGCAGCTCGTCGACGAGGGCGTGGCGCGCGAGGCGGGCGTGTCGAACGCGTCGATCGAACAGATGGACATCGCGCAGGAGATCCTCGGCGATAAGCTGATCGCCGTGCAGAACCAGTATTCGCCGATCTACACCGAGACGGCGGACACGCTCGAGCATGCGGCCAGGATCGGCATCAGCTTCGTGTGCTGGAGTCCGCTCGGCGGCTTCCGCAAACCGAAGGACGAATCGAAGTTCGATCCGTTCCGCGCGATCGCCGAACGGCGCGGCGTCAGCTACCAGCAGATCGTGCTCGCATGGGAGCTCGCCAAGGGCGACCACGTGTTCGTCATTCCGGGTGCGCACCGTCCGGCGACGATCCTCGATTCGCTCAAGGCCGGCGACCTTGAACTGACGCCGGAGGAGCTCGCGACGCTCGGCTGACGGCTGTCGAGGGAGATTTGCCTCCGGGATTCGCTCCGGAAGCTGCGTCTGGGCTGGTCCCGCCGCATGGTTCAGCCATGTGCGGGGCCGGCCCCGCACATGCTGGGCCGGTGGACGGCTGGGGCTTGGTCGCAGGAGGTGGCCGGGGTCCGGTCGCGGTGCTGATTGCAGTCGGTTTTATCGACTGGCTCGACGGTTCGTCCCACAATCGGTCCGTTTTGCGGGTGGGGCCGTCGGGCTGATCGATGGATCGGGACGGAGCGGTCGGGTTCATCGGGTTGGTTGACGGGTCGGGACGGAAATGGCCCGTTTTGCGGATGGGCTCATCGGGCTGATCGATGGATCGGGACGGAGCGGTCGGGTTCATCGGGCTGGTTGACGGGTCGGGACGGAAATGGCCCGTTTTGCGGGTGGGGCCGTCGGGCTGATCGACGGACCGGGACGCTATGCGGGAGGAAATCTGGGATGGAAGGGAGAAGGAATGGGGAAGAGGAACCGGGGCGTGGAAGGAATGTGGAAGGAATCGGGCGGGCACGGTACGGGGCGGCGTTGCGGCTAGACTGGGGTGCGGCAAAAACGGGGTCGCGCGGATGGCGGAGCAACGTCCGGCGTGACGACGACAGGAGGAATCGGGCATGAAACGTCGTGTGAAACCAGAGGTGCTCGCGCCGGCAGGCAATCTGCGCGGACTGAAGACGGCCGTCGACTACGGCGCCGACGCCGTGTACTGCGGCGGCAAGGCCTTCGGCATGCGCTCGGCGCCGCGCAACCTGAGCATCGAGGACTTCGCCGAGGGCGCACGCTACGCGCATGAGCGCGGCGCGCGCGTCTACGTCACGCTCAACATCCTGCCGAGGAACAACGAGATCACGGCGATCGAGGCGTACATCAACGACCTGAAGACGACCGGCGTCGACGCGCTCATCGTCACCGACATCGGCGTCATGATGCTCGCGCGCAGGATCGCGCCGGAACTCGAACTGCATGTGTCGACGCAGGCCGGCGTCACGAACTACCTCGCCGCGAACGCATTGTACGAGCTCGGCGCGCGCCGCGTCGTGCTCGCGCGCGAGATGGATCTGCAGGCCGTGCGCGACATCCGCGCGAACATCCCCGACGACCTCGACATCGAGACCTTCGTCCACGGATCGATGTGCATGGCCTTCTCCGGACGCTGCCTTATCTCGAACTACCTCACCGGCCGCGACGGCAACCACGGCGAATGCGCGCAGCCGTGCCGCTGGAAGTACTCGCTCGTCGAGGAGAAACGCCCCGGGCAGGTGTTCCCGGTCGAGGAGACCGCGCAGGGCACCTATCTGTTCAACTCGCAGGACATGAACATGATGGCGCACATCGACGATCTGATCGACTCGGGCGCCACGTCGCTCAAGATCGAGGGGCGTTCGAAGTCGGCGTACTACGTGGCCGCGATGACGAACGCGTACAAGACCGCCGTCAACGCATACATGGTGCAGCGCGGCTTCGAGGACGAGGACGGCAACGAGCTCAAGCCGTTCCGCGACCGCGTCGTGCGCGCGGGGGAGACGGCGGACGACGCGGCCGGCGCCGACTCGATCATGGCGAACGCCGACGCCGCGTTCTGCGGCATGCCGAACTGGGACAGCGCGAACGACGAAGGCGAGGAGACGGCCGCCGCCACGACCGACGCAGCCGCCGACGCCGAGATCTCGAACCGCGCGGCGCGCCGCAGCGGCCTCGACCGCCAGCGCGCGTACGCCGAGGAGACAGCCGACGGATGGCGGCACGCCGCCGTGCGTCCGGCGCCGCACGTCGAACTGCCCGACTGGCTGATGGAGGAGCCGTACAAGGTCGCGCACCGCGACTACAGCACCGGCTTCTACTACCCGGAGCAGAAGGTGACGCAGAACACCGACCGCAGCGCGTACTTCCGCGAATGGCTCGTCGTCGGCGAGACGCTCGGCTGGAGCCCCGACGAAGGAGGCCGCGTGACGATCATGAGCCGCAACAAGATCGAGCCGGGACAGCTCGTCGAGTTCCTGCTGCCGGGACGCGCGCCGCTCGAATACATCGTGCCCGACCACGGCATCCGCGACGCCGACGGCGACGACGTGCCGATGGTCAACAATCCGGCGCACGTGTTCTCGCTGCCGCTCGACGTCGAAGTGCCGGTCAACGCGGCGCTGCGTTCACGCACGAAGAAGCCGACGCTCAAAGCGGAATGACCGCATCCGTTATTGCGTGAGCATAGGACGGCGGCCACCGGCGTGCGGCAGGCGCTAAAGTGAGCGGTATGAGTGAAGCAACAGCACACGACGCGCAGCCCGAAGAGACGAGCGCACAGCACGACGCACAGCACGCAGAACGCCAGCACCATCTGCAGCAGATCAACCTCGATGATCTGCTGCAGGCGGTGCAGGCGCACGGCAAGAAGACGATGGAGGAGCAGGACAAGGCGGCACGCGAACACGACGCCAAGGACGCCGACGGCAAACAGTACGACGACGCGATCCTCGACAGCTCGGCGATCGAACCGACCGACGACGAAGGCAACCCGATCCCGGTGACGATCCCGATCGTGCTCGCCCCCGGCATCAACGTCGTCTACACGACGCGGCTCGGCGGCGTGAGCACCGACGAATGGGCGCACTTCAACCTCGGCGGCAAGTCCGGCGACGATCCGGCGCATGTGCGCGCGAACCGCGACGCGCTCGCGAACGAACTGCACGCGAAACTGTCGATCATCAATCAGGTGCATTCGGCGAAGGCGATCGACACTGACGACGTGTTCACCGAGAACGCGACCTTCGGTTTCGACGCCTCCGGCACGCAGCGCACCGCCGTGCGCGAGGAGGACGGCGCGATCGCCATGCAGCGGCCGAGCGACGGCGTCGACGATGTCGAATCGGTCGACGGCGCCGTGCAGATCATCGAAGGCGACGCGCAGGTGACGACGAAGACCGGCATCGCGCTCGGCGTATTCGCCGCCGACTGCCTGCCGGTGCTGCTCGCCGACCCGGTCGCCGGAGTCATCGCCGCCGCGCACTGCGGACGCAAGGGCCTGATGGCCGGCGTCGTCGCCGAGACGGTCGAGATGATGAAGCACAAGGGCGCCGACCCCGCGCACATCCTCGCGACGCTCGGACCCGCGATCTGCGGCGACTGCTACGAGGTCGGCGACGAGATCGCCGACGCCTTCGACGCGCGCTTCCCCGGCACTTTCACGCTCACGCGCTTCGGCGGCCCCGGCATCGACATCAACAAGGCGGCGCTGCAGTCGCTCGAAGAGGCCGGCGTCTCCCCGAAGCACATCTTCTCGTCGCAGCCGCGCGTCAACGCGGCCACGCAGTACCTGTCGCAGGACGCGGAACTGCAGCAGCTGTGCCGCGAGGACAACGAGGGCGACCCCGAACTCGACGAACGCATCAAGGGCATCCGCCACAGCATGTGCACGCTCGAGAACCCGCTGTGGTTCTCGCACCGCCGCGCGCAGCTCGCGCACAAGAGCCGCGAGGGTCGCATGCTCGCGCTCATCGTGCGTCAGTGAGACGCGGCCGGACCACCGTTGGATTTTTCGCAAAGGACCAATCATGGAACAACAGGACATGACCACGGCCGCCGACGCGCGGACGCAGGAACATAAGGACGTGCCGGTCGTCGCCGTCGTGCTCGCCGCTGGCTCGGGGCTGCGCTTCGACCCGGACAACTCCAAGCAGCTCGTCACGGTCGGAGGCAAACCGATCGTCGGCTGGAGCATCGACGCCTTCGAGCGTAACGCGCGCGTCAGCGACATCGTCGTCGTCGTCAACGCGCAGGTGCGTGCCGCGATCGAACAGCTCATCGCCGACTGCGGCGACACGAAGGTGCGTGCCGTCATCGACGGCGGCGCCGAACGCGCGGACAGCACGGCCGCGGCGCTCGAGACGCTGTCGGCCGCCGGCGTGCCCGGCGGCGCGAAGATCCTCATCCACGACTCGGTGCGGCCCTTCGTCACGCAGGCGCAGATCGACGGCTGCATCGACGCGCTCGAGGAGTTCGACGCGGCCACCGTCGCATGCCCGTCGACGGACACGGTGTTGCTCACCGAGGACCTCGGCGACCGTCAGGTCGTCAAGTCGGTGCCCGAACGGCGCCATTCGTACCGTGCGCAGACGCCGCAGGCCTTCCGCTTCGCGACGATCCACGAGGCCTACGAGCTCGCGTCCGACGACCCCGACTTCCGTCCGACCGACGACACGCGCGTCGTCGTCGACTACCTGCCCGATACGCCGGTGGCGATCGTCGGCGGCTCGCCGCTCAACATGAAGGTCACGACGCGCGACGACATGCCGTTCGCGACGCTCATCGCCGGCGAGATCACGAAGGCCGCCGCCAAGCAGCAGGTGCATGCGATGTTCCGTCAGGCGCTGAGCTGAACCGTCCGCGCCGTCGGCGCAACACGAAACGCGATGCACGGGGTTACGGCCCCGTGCGCCGCGTTTGCATGGGCGCGCCCTTGCCGGTCTGTGTGTCTCCGGGGTTCATCCGGATGCATCTGGGCTGAGGAGGAGCATTTTCCGGCGTTCCCGCCGGTATCCACGCCGGAACCAGTTCAGACGAACGCTGCGGGACGGGGGCGGTGGAGGACGCCGACGCCGGTGTGGACGCGGCGCCGTTCAGGGGCATCACCAAGCCTGTCCGCGCATGTCGGCGGGGATGTGCTGCATGAGGTCCGCCCGGGTGAGGGCGAAGGCCGATTCGGGCGGCTGCACATCGCCCTGCGACTGCGCCGCCTCCTGGCAGAGGCGCACGAGCTGCGCGCCGTCGATGAGCTGCATGCCGACCTGTCGCGCGTACTCGAGCGCGTCGGACGTGAACCGGCTCGTCGTGATGAAGAGCAGACCCTGCGCGTGTTCCGTCATGTTGGCGCCCTGCAGCTTCTGCAGCATCGGGCGGCCGATATGGTGATTGCGGCTGTAGCATTTGCATTCGGCGATGTAGCTCGTCCCGGTCGGGCCGTGGAGCCTGAGGTCGAAGCCGCCGTCCCGGCTCGGCGGCGTCACCTGCGCCTGCCATCCGAACTGACGCAGCAGGTCGGCGCAGAAGCCTTCGAAATCCGTCGGATTGCCGCTGAAGCTCTGGATGATGGCGTCGATGCTCGTGGCGGTGCGCCGCGCGCGCAGCTGCCCGAGGACGGCGTCCCGCTTGGCCCGCTCCTCCGCGCAGTAGTCGACCGGTATCCCGGCGGCGCGCAGCTGCTGCACGAAGGCGTAGGCGGCGAAGGGGTCGCTGCCCAGCATCTTCCATCGGCCGACGAATATGACGCTCAGACGATGGATGACGGCCGTGTTGTTGGAACGGCGGTCGCGGGTGCCGTCACGTTTGGCCGCCGCCCATGCCGGATATCCCAGAGCGAACGATCCCGTCGCATGCGGATGCTTCGCCTTGCGCATCCGTATGGATTTCGGCACGGCCACGCCGTATTCCTTGAAGAAACGGTCGCGCCGGACCTCCTGCACGAGCAGCTGCACCAGCTTGATGAGCAGCGCCACCAATGCGGCCGCGACGATGACGCCGATGATCAGATAGAGGAAATGGAGATACTGCTGGGGTATTGAGTTCGTCATCGTGTCCGCCTCCGTCGTGGAGCCCCGCCGGTGCCGCGTACGTCGTGCGGGCGTTCCGTCCCATCCGTCATTGATGCGCCGTCGCGCATTCGGCGCTCGGAGAACATCGCGCGGCCTGCGTGCGCACGCCATCCGCGCCCATGCCCGCTGATGCGTCGGTATGACGATTATATTGCACGCGCGCCGCCGCCGATTCCCGCCACGGTGGCGTCGCGCGTCTACACTGGGGAGGCATGGAGCAACTTACCGTCGTGATTTCTGGATTCGACCCCTATGAGGGCGTCAGCGTGAACCCGTCGCTTGTCGTGCCGGACGCGCTCGCGAACGAAGGCGTCGACGTCGACCGGAACAACATCGAGGACCCGCTGCACGATGTCGCGATCGATGTGCACGCCGTGCATGTGCCGGTCAGCTTCCGCAACGGCTGGGCGAAGCTGCACGACACGCTCGAGCAGGTGCAGCCGAATATCGTCATCGCGACCGGCCTCAAGCGGGCGGCGCGCGGCATCCTGCTCGAACGATGCGCGATCAACCTCAAGGACACGACGCGTCCCGACGCCGAGAACGTCATCCCCGGCCACCGTTACATCAACGAACACGGCCCGGCGGCCTACTGGACCGGACTGCCGCTGCGTGCGATCCTCAACGCCTTCGCGAAGGACGACATCCCGGCGACGCTGAGCTCGGACGCCGGCACCTTCGTCTGCAACGCGCTGTTCTATCATCTGCAGGAGTGGGCGGCGCAGCGCGGCGACACGATGGGCGGCTTCGTCAACCTGCCGCTCGTCAACGAGCAGCCGCATCCGCAGCACGGCCTGTCGCTGCGCCAGCAGATCCAGGCCGGCAAGGACGTCGTGCGCGCCTGCGCGCGCTACTATCTGCAGCCGACGAGCGAGGACATCCTGCTGTAGACGGCTGCGCGCCGGTCCGCGGCGAAGACGCCGCGGGGCGTGTTTTGCGCTCAATGTGAGTTTCCGCGTGTTGCGACAGCGGCCGGCGATATGCATAGACTAGAGTGCAAGCTGTAGATGTGCGTCGCGGACGCACGTGAAGGTCCTGCGAACACCCTTTCGCGAAAGGAATGACTAATGGTTGAGCGATTCCCGGTCGTGCTGCGTGGCTACGACAAAGAACGTGTGGATGAGGCGATGATTGCGGCGCAGACGACGATCGACCGTCTGCGCGAACAGGTGAAGGCCGGGGACGACACCGTGCTGCAGCTGCAGGCGCAGCTGCAGGAGGAGAAGAACCGCAAGGCCACCTCGGACAACTCCTTCGCATCGCTCGGCGCGAACGCGCAGCAGATGCTCGCCTCCGCCGAACAGACGAGCACCGAGCTGCTCGAACGCGCGAAGAAGGATGCAGCGAGCGCGCGCGTCGAAGCGCAGTCGCAGTCGCAGACATTGATCAACAACGCGAAGCTCGATGCGCAGCATCTCGTCGACGACGCCCAGGCCAAGGCGGACACGATGCTCAAGAACGCGCAGAACGAGGCGACGACGATCATCACGAACGCGCAGCAGGAGGCGAGCCAGCTCAAGGCGCAGACGGCGAAGACCGTCAGCGAGCAGCGTCAGACTCTCGACCTCGAGCTGACGAACTCGCGCGAGGAGCACGTCAAGCGCCTCGAGGCCGAGAAGGCGTCGCAGGAGCGCGAACTCGCCGAGCTGCGCGCGCAGGCGACGCAGCAGATCAGCGACCAGCGCCGCAGCGCGAACGAGGAGATCGCGCGCCTCAAGAGCGAGACGAACGACCAGATCGAGACGGCGCTCGCTGACGCGAACAAGAAGCTCGCCGACGTGCGCGAGCAGGTGTCGAAGCTGATGACCGAGGCGCAGCGCAAGGCCGGCGAGATCACCGACTCCGCG
Source organism: Bifidobacterium choerinum (assembly GCF_002761235.1). NCBI lineage: Bacteria > Bacillati > Actinomycetota > Actinomycetes > Bifidobacteriales > Bifidobacteriaceae > Bifidobacterium > Bifidobacterium choerinum. The sequence continues at coordinate 1,078,971 of NZ_CP018044.1, forward strand.
AAGTCGCACGCGCAGGAGATCACCGACACGGCCGAGGTCAACCGCACGAAGACGATGAGCCAGGTCAACGCCGAGGTCGAGCAGATCCGCGCCGACATCGCCGCGCAGCAGGACGAGGCGACGAAGAAGGTCGCCGAGCTGCTCAAGAGCCTCGAGGAGCGCCGCCAGCAGGCGAAGGAGGAGGCCGAGACGCAGATCGCCGAGGCGAAGCAGATCCGCGAGGAGGCCGACGCCTATGCCGCGCACAAGCGCAAGGAGGCGGATGAGGAGTCCGCGAAGATCGTGCGCAAGGCGAGCGAGGAGGCGAGCAACCAGATCGAGCAGCGCCGCCGCGCCGCGCAGTCCGAACTCGACGGCCTGACGAAGCGCATCGGCGACCTGCAGCGCCGCGAGGCCGACATCACGCAGCGCGTCTCCGAGCTGCGTTCGATGTTCGCGAACGCCTTCGCCGGCTTCGGCCTCGGCGTCGACAACGCGCATTCGACCGACAACATGTCCGTCGTCAACGCCTTCGTCGAATCCGACAACGACGCCGACGCCGACACCGACGTCGACGACGCCGATTCGACGGTGCTCATCGACGACCACGCGCAGCACGCGCCGGCCGTGCCGCCGGCGCCGACGATGCCCGAGCATGACGACGCCGCCGATGCCGCCGCGCCGCACGCCGAGGAGAGCGCGACCGAGGTCATCGACGTGACCGAGACCGACACGGCCGACGACGCCGACGATGCGCCGACGACGGCCTTCGACGCGAGCGACAACGACCCCGACGCCACGCAGCTGACCGACTGACGCCGCATCCCGCGACCGCCCGGAACGGCCGTGCCCACACGCGTTCCGAGCGTTCACATACCACCGGACGTACCACGTGCCGACCAACCAACAATCAGAGAACAACAGAACAACAAAGGAGCAAGGAGAGACCTTGACCGTAATCACCCCATTGTCCGCCGACGAACTCAACCAGCTGACCGCCGACTTCGACTCCGACCCCGTCAACCGCATGGCGATGAACGCCGTCACGAGCGCCGGCATCGACAAGGTCGCGCGCAACTACGACCGCGCGCGCCTGCTGCAGCGCCGCTTCTCGACGGTCGTCGACAACGGCGAGGCGACCCATCAGGACCGTTCCGGCCGCTGCTGGCTGTTCAGCTCGCTCAACGTGGCGCGCTTCGTCGCGAAGAAGAACATGAACCTCAAGGAGTTCGAGTTCTCGCAGAACTACGCGATGTACTACGACAAGCTCGAGCGCATCAACTACTTCATGGGCGACATGGCCGACCTGATCCGCGGCGGCGAGCCGGTCGACTCGCGCCTGTTCCAGCACATGCTCGCCGACGTCATGGGCGACGGCGGCCAGTGGACGATGGCGCTCAACGTCTACAAGAAGTACGGCGCCGTGCCGAAGGACCTGTATCCGGAGACCGAGTCGTCGAAGAACACCGGCGAGATGAACACGCAGCTGCGCCGCCTGCTGCACACGGCCGTCGCGCATATGGTCGACGATCCGAGCCGGATCGACGACATCGTGCGCCGCACCGTCGAGGCCGGCCACCGCATGCTCACGATTCATCTGGGCGAGCCGCCGAAGCGCTTCCACTGGGAGTGGACCGACGCTGACGGCGTCTTCCACCGCGACGGCGAGGTCACGCCGCAGGAGTTCTGGAACAAGTACGTCGGCTCCGCCGACCTCGAAAGCTACGTCTGCCTCGTCGACGACCCGCGCCATGAGCACGCGAAGGGCCGGAAGATCGGCATCGAGCATCTGGGCAATGTGGCCGGCGGCGACCCGACCGAATACCTCAACGTGCCGGTGCGGTTCATGAAGGACTGCGTGCGCGACATCCTCGTCGAGCAGGGCATCCCGGTGTGGTTCGGCGCCGACTGCCATCCGATGATGGACCGCACCGACGGCGCATGGGCGACCGACCTATTCGAGTACGACAAGGTGTACCGTGTCGACTTCGACATGACAAAGGAGCAGCGCGTGCGCTTCGGCGACTCGGCGATGAACCACGCGATGGCCTTCGTCGGCGTCGACGTCGAGGACGACGGCAAGACGACCCGCCGCTGGCGCGTCGAGAACTCGTGGGGCACGAAGATCGCCGACAAGGGCTACTTCACGATGGGCGACGACTGGTTCGACCAGTACGTCTTCGAGGTGGCCGTGCCGAAGGCGATGCTGCCCGACGAGTACCTCAAGGCGCTCGACGAGCCGGCGACGATGCTGCCGGCATGGGACCCGATGGGTGCGCTCGCGTAAGACGCGTCCGGCACGTCCGCGTCCGCTCGGCGCGAACGGCACGCCGGACGATTCCCGCTGATTCCTGTCATGCGGCGCGCAGGCTTTACGGCCTGCGCGCCGCTTTGCGATACATGCCGGCGATACGTCAGGGGATGTGTCCTAGTATGGGTATCCGATTTCCCGCTCGGGAACGTTCGAGAACATGCACAAGGATCGATGAGAGGAAGAGGAACGAACGATGGCAGCCCTTCGTGGTCCGGACAGTTCGCAGGACAATGTGCTCGACGCGCGCGCCGTGGTCCCCGAGACCGTCGACGTCAACATCCGTCAGCTCGACCCGATTCCGGCCCCGCGCTACTTCATCAAGGAGCTGCCGCTCACCGACGCGATGAGCGAGCTCGTCCTGTCCTCGCGCCGTCAGATCCGCGACATCCTGCACGGGCGCGACGACCGTGTCCTCGCGATCGTCGGCCCCTGCTCGATCCACGATCCGAAGGCCGCGCACGAGTATGCGACGAGGCTCGCCGTGCTCAACGAGGAGCTCAAGGACCGCCTGATGATCGTCATGCGCGTCTACTTCGAGAAGCCGCGCACGACGATCGGCTGGAAGGGCCTGATCAACGACCCCGACCTCAACGGCCGCTTCGACATCCGCAAGGGCATGTGGCTCGCGCGCAAGGTGCTCACCGACGTCCTGTCGCTCGGCCTGCCGGCGGCGACCGAATGGCTCGACCCGATCACGCCGCAGTATCTGTGCGACCTCGTCAGCTGGGGCGCGATCGGCGCGCGCAACACCGAAAGCCAGGTGCACCGCGAACTGGCGAGCGGCATGAGCATGCCGATCGGCTTCAAGAACGCGACCGACGGCTCGATCAAGCCGGCCGCCGACTCGTGCTACACGGCCGCCTTCGAACACCACTTCCTGTCCGTCAACCTCGACGGCCAGGTCATCTCCGCCGAGACGAAGGGCAACCCCGACTGCCATCTCGTGCTGCGCGGTTCGAGCAGCGGCCCGAACTACGACCCGGTCTCCGTGGCCGACGCGCTCGCGGCGCTCAGGGCGTCGAAGGCGAGCGGCCCGAGCGACCACGGCCTCGTCATCGACGCCGCGCATGGCAACTGCGGCAAGGACGAGGTCGTCGAGGCGCGCGTCGTCGAGGACATCGCGTCGCGCATCGCCGCCGGCGAACGCGGCATCCTCGGCATCATGATGGAAAGCTTCCTCAAGGGCGGCCACCAGAAGCCGGCGCCACTCGACCAGCTCGTCTACGGCCAGTCGGTGACCGACGCCTGCGTGCCGTGGGGCCGCACCGAGCAGGTGCTGCGTGAACTCGCCGACGCCGTCGCCGCACGGCGCGGCAACTGAGCGGGCGCATCGCACGATGCAACGCATCATCGCCAGCAGCAATGCGTCGCAGCTGCGTGACGGCGCCCCCACGCCTGCCGCACCTGCCGAGTCGACACCACCGCGTCCCATCGCGCGCCGCGAATCGGCGCCGCGCGGTCACATCCGCGTCATCGACGGTCTGCGCGCGCTCGCGATCGGCGGCGTGCTGCTCTACCATGCGCGCCCGTCGCTCGCCGTCGGCGGCTTCCTCGGCGTCACCGTCTTCCTCGTGCTGTCCGGTTTCCTGATCACGCGCGGCCTGCTCGGGCTGCTCGAGTCGGGACGCTGCTCGTATCCGAAGTTCGTCGTGCGCCGCGCGCGCCGCGTCTGGCCGCCGGTGCTCACGACAATCGCGTTCGCGGCCGTCGTCGTCTATCTGTGGGCGCCGTCGCTGCTGCTCAAGCTGCGCGCCGACGCCGTGCCGAGCGCGCTGTTCTACAGCAACTGGTCGTACATCTTCCGCCACGTTTCGTATTTCGACGCCGCCGGTCTGCCGTCGCCGCTGACGCATCTGTGGTACACGAGCCTGATCATGCAGTTCTATCTGCTGTGGCCGCTGCTGCTCGCGCTCATCGTGCGCCTCATGCGCCGCAGATGGGCGCGAGCATGCGCGATCGCCGCGCTCATCGCCGCGTCGAGCATAGAAATGGCGATGCTGTACATGCCGGGGCATGACACGTCGCGCATGTACTACGGCCTCGACACGCGCGCCGCCGAGCTGCTCGTCGGCGCGCTGCTCGCCGTCCTCGTGCACCGCGCCGACGGCGACGACATGCCGACGCTCGTGCCGTGGGACGGCTGGCGCCGCGACCTGCATATCGGCTCGTACGTGCTGCCGGTCACCATGCGGCGCATCGTCGCCGGCGGCGTGTTCCTGTGCCTGGCCGTGCTCGTCGTCTCGATGTTCGTCGTCGACGCCTCGGCCTCGTGGCTGTACCGCGGCGGCTTCCTGCTCTACGCGCTGCTGACGGCGACGATGCTGTGGGCGGGCATGCTGCCCGGCGTCTTCGGCCATGCGATGGGCGTCAAGGCGCTCGCCTATCTGAGCTCACGCTCGTTCTCGCTGTACCTCGTGCACTATCCGCTGCTGCTCGTCATGAATCCGGCGACGCGCGCGCATACGCCGTGGTGGCTCGTGGTCGGGCAGTTCCTCGTCATCCTCGCCGTCGGCGAGGTCTTCTACCAGTGCGTCGAGGCGCTGCGCGGCGCACCGTGGCTGCCGTGGACGCGCCGCCGGCGTGACAACCCGGAGCGCACGCAGCGTCCGGGCGCCTTCATCGGCGCGGTGACCGGCGTCGTCATCATCGTCATCCTGCTGCTGCCGCTGCCGTGGCGTCAGCTCACGCACGAACGCGCCGTCGCGCTGCGCCCCGAGCTCGGCATGACGGCCGAGCAGGCGAGGAAGGAGCTCGACGCGCAACGCCGACCGAAACCGTCGCCGACCGCGTCGACGCCGGCCGCTCCGGCGACACCGACCTCGAAACCCGCGCCGCCGAAGCCGAAGGTCGAGGCACTCAAGGCCCCCGACAACCTCGACCCGTCGCGCTGGCACTGCGACATGGCCGCCGGGACCTGCGACGTGCGCATGCTCGTCGTCGGCGATTCGGTGACCGAAGGCGTCGCGCCGGCGCTCATGCAGTATTTCCCGAACGCGCACGTCGACGGCAAGGTCAGCCGCCAGTTCGGCACCGGCGTCGACCTGCTGCGCCAGTACCTGACGAGCGAGGATCCGCAGCTCATCGTCTTCGCGCTCGGCACGAACGGTCCGCCGACGCAGGAGAGCGTCGACGAGGTCATCCGTCTGGCGAACGGAAGGCCGCTGTACTTCCTGACGACGCGGGCGCCCGTCGCGTGGATCGACCAGACGAACCAGCTGTTCGTCGACGCCGCGAAGGCGCATCCGAACGTCGGCGTCATCGACTGGTCGGCGCTCTCCGGCGCGCATCCCGAATACCTGTACGACGACGGCACGCATCCGAACGAACTGGGCACGCAGGCCTACGAGCAGATGCTGATGCGCGCCGTCTGCCCGCAGTGATGCGCGGGGACGATACGGATGGTCGCGTCGTGCGGCGCCCCTTGCTAAGCTGAGGCCGGAACAAGAAGGAGCATCATGGCCATCAGTGATCAGGATCCGCGCCACGGCGACACGCCCAGGCATACGTTCTCCGAGGACCATCGCCGTGCGATCGAGAACGGCGAGCCGATGACCTACACGTCGGCCAAGCTCGACGAGGTGCACGCCGTCATGGCCGCCGGCGGCAATCCGCTCACGGCGATCCCCGACCTGCCGCATTGGGAGGACGCCGTCGGCATCGACCGCATCATCAACCGCCGCGTCATGGAACTCGATCCGCTGCCGACGCCGGCGCAGGTGCTGTCCGCGCTGCCGCTCGGCACGGCCGCGCAGGACATCGTCGCCTATTCGCGCGACGAGATTCGCGCCTGCCTGTATGGTCAGGACGACCGTCTGCTCGTCATCGTCGGCCCGTGCTCGGTGCACGATCCGAAGGCCGCGCTCGACTATGCGCGCCGGCTCCATGAGGTCAAGCAGGAGCTCGAGGGTGAGCTGCTCATCGTCATGCGCGTCTACTTCGAGAAGCCGCGCAGCACCGTCGGCTGGAAGGGCCTGATCAACGATCCGGACATCGATGGCAGCCACAACATCCAGAAGGGCCTGCTGCTCGCCCGCAAAACGCTGCTCGACGTGCTCGGCGCCGGCCTCGCCGCCGCGACCGAATTCCTCGAACCGACAAGCCCGCAGTACATCGCCGACGCGATCAGCTGGGGCGCGATCGGCGCGCGCAACACCGAAAGCCAGGTCCACCGCCAGCTCGCGAGCGGCCTGAGCATGCCGATCGGCTTCAAGAACGCGACCGACGGCTCGGTCAAGGCGGCGATGAACAGCTGCATCACGGCCGCCGGGCAGCACACCTTCTTCGGCATCGACCATATGGGGCGCGCCTGCGCCGTCGAGACGCTCGGCAACCCCGACTGTCACGTCGTGCTGCGCGGCTCGAGCCACGGCCCGAACTACGACGCCGCGTCGGTGGCCGACGCGATGGCGATGATCCGCTCGTTGATGGGCGCCGACACGGCCGCCGCGCACGGTCTGATCATCGACTGCTCGCACGGCAACTCCGGCAAGGACGAGGTGCGTCAGGCCGCCGTCGTACGCGACATCGCCGCGCGCATCGCCGACGGCGAGCAGGGCATCACCGGCGTCATGATGGAAAGCTTCCTCGTCGGCGGCAACCAGCCGGAGGCGCCGCTCGACCAACTCGTCTACGGACAGTCGATCACCGACCGCTGCATCGGCTGGCCCGAGACCGACCGTCTGCTGCACGAACTCGCCGACGCCGTCAGCGCCCGCCGCTGGCGCTGAACGCGCGCGCCAACATCAATCGAACAACCGGAAGGACAGCCATGGCCAGCTTCAGCACCGTCGCCATCATCAGCGCGCTCGAGGAGGAGGCCGCGCACATCGCCGCGTCGCTCAACGACGTCACCGAGGAGCGACGCGCGAGCCTGACGATCACGCACGGCACATTGCCGACGCACGACGGACGCGAACTCGCCGTCTCGGTGACCGTCGGCGGCATGGGACTCGTCAACGCGGCCGCGACGACGCAGTGCCTCATCGACGTCGCGCAGCCCGACGCCGTGCTGTTCTCCGGCATCGCCGGCAACCTCAACCCCGACCTGCACATCAACGACATCGTCCTCGGTGAGACGCTGCGCTACCTCGACACCGACATGCGCCTCGTCGGCCAGTGGAAGCCGCAGACCGAGGAGTTCCACTCCGACCCCAGGCTCATCGCGCTCGCCGAGTCTGCGCTCGACGACATGGGCATCCACCACGTCAACGGCGTCATCGCCTCCGGCAACTACTTCGTCGACTCGCCCGAACAGGTCGAACGCGTCATCCGCGAGACGCACGCCGACGCCGTCGAGATGGAGGGCGCCGCCGTCGCGCATGTCGCCGCCCGCAACGATGTGCCCGCGCTCGTCATCCGCGCGATGAGCGACAATGCCGACACCGACTACGAGGACTTCAGGACCTTCGACGTGAGCGCCTACGCGGACACGGCCGCGAAGCTCGCCGTCGAGATCCTGTGCAGGATGTGAGATGACGACGCCGTCGCTCGCGGCGACGCTCGCCGTCGCCGCCGTGCTCGTCATCGCCGCCGTGGCCGTCGTCGCCTACCGTGCGGGCGCGGCGCATGCACGCGACCGCGCTCCGCGGACGCGCGCGCTGTTCGGCGGCCTCGCCGACGTCGCCGCCGTCGACGCCGAGCGCCGCATGCTCGCGATGCTCGAGGAGGCCGTCGTCATCGTCGATGCCGCCGGCACCGTGCTCGTCGCGAACGAAGAGGCGCGCGAACACGGCCTCGTCCACGACGGCATGCTCGCCGACGACGCCGTGCGCGCGCTTGTGCATGAGGCGTCGCAGCGTCCCATCGACCGCGAGCTGACGCTCGACCGCGACGGGCGGCGCGCGCATGTCGCCGCGCATGCGCAGCCGCTCGCGCCGGGGCGGATCGCGCTCGTGTGCGCCGACACCGACTACCGGCGCAGCGTCGACCGTGTACGCCGCGACTTCGTGACGAACGTCTCCCATGAGCTCAAGACGCCGGTCGGCGCGATCATGCTGCTCGCCGAGACGATTGACGATGCCGGAGACGACGTCGACATGATCCGCCATTTCGCCGTGCGCATCGGCGTCGAGGCGAAGCGGCTCGACGGGCTTGTGCGCCGCCTCATCGAACTGGGACGCATGGGCGCCGGCGGCGAGCGGACGGTGCGGGTCGTCGACGTGCATGACCTCGTCGCGCACGCAATCGCCGACACCGAGGTCACGGCGGCGGCGCGCCACGCCGACGTGCAGCTGCGCGACGACGCCGACGGCATGCCGCTGCCGGTCGAGGTCGACGCCGTCGGCGTGCATATCGCGCTCAAGAACATCGTCGAGAACGCGATCAACTATTCGCCCGAGGGCGCCGTCGTCGCCGTCGAGCTCGCGCGCGCCGGCGACGAGGCGCGCATCCGCGTCGTCGACCACGGCGTCGGCATCCCGCAGCCGCTGCAGGGGCGCATCTTCGAACGCTTCTACCGCGTCGACCCGGCGCGTTCGCGGCTGACCGGCGGCACCGGCCTCGGCCTGTCGATCGCGAACCACCATGTGCGGGCCAATCATGGGCATATCGATCTGTGGTCGCGACCGGGGGAGGGGTCGACGTTCACGGTGACGCTGCCGCTCGCATCGCCGGCCACCGCTGGCGTCGATGCGGACGTTTCGACCGGCAACAGGAAGGAGGACGGGCGATGACCCGCATACTGATCGTCGAGGACGAGCCGTCGTATCTCGACCCGCTGCTCTACCAGCTCACGCGCGAAGGCTATGAGGCCTACGGCGCGGCGACCGGCGAGGAGGCGTGGTCGATCTACGAGGAGATGGAGTTCGACCTCGTGCTGCTCGACCTGATGCTGCCCGGCGTCTCCGGGATGACGCTGTGCCGGCGCATGCGCGAGCTGCGCCGCGTGCCGATCATCATGGTGACGGCGAAGTCGACCGAGAACGACGTCATCGTCGGACTCGAGATCGGCGCCGACGACTATGTGACGAAGCCGTATTCGTTCCGCGAGCTGCTCGCGCGCATCCACGCGGTGCTGCGCCGCAGCCTCGAAGGCCAGGACGAGGGCGCGCGCGCCGACGCCGTCCGCACGCTCAGCTGCGGCCCGGTCGAGATGTCGGTCGCCGCGCACGAGGTGCATGTGCACGGCGAGCTGACGGCGTTCCCGCTCAAGGAGTTCGAGGTCCTCGAATACCTGCTGCGCAACAAGGGGCATGTGCTCACGCGCCATCAGCTCATCGCGCGCGTCTGGGGCAGCGACTACGTCGGCGACACGAAGACGCTCGACGTGCATGTCAAACGCATCCGCGCGAAGATCGAGGACGACCCGGCGCATCCGACGCTGCTGACGACGGTGCGCGGCGTCGGCTACCGCATCGGCGCATGATCGTTCACGCTAAATTCACTTTTCCGGCGCCGGCGCATCGGCGCCGTCACCTACACTGGATTGGTTGGATAGAATGGCATCGTGACCAAAGGACACCACATGCGTAGCAATCTTGCCCGGCGCGCGCTCGCGGCGTTGTGCGGCATCATCGTCGTCGTCGCAGGCGCGGCGTGCGGCGACAACGTCGATCCGGGACATCGTCCGTCGACGAACGCCGCATCGATCTCGGGCAGCTTCGCCGGCGCCGGCGCGTCCTCGCAGCAGACCGCCGTCGAGGCGTGGATCGCCGGCTACCAGAAGACGAATCCGGACGCGAAGATCTCCTACAACCCGTCCGGCTCCGGCGCGGGCGTCGTCACCTTCCTGACCGGCGCGACCGTCTGGGCCGGCTCCGACAAGCCGCTCGACGACCGCCAGATCGAGGAGTCGAAGCAGGTGTGCGCCGGGCAGACGGCCTTCGACGTGCCGGTGTACATCTCGCCGCTGGCGATCGTCTTCAACCTGCACGGCGTCTCCGACGTCGGCAAGCACATCAACATGGATGCGGCGACGGTCGCAAGGATCTTCGACGGGAAGATCACGCGCTGGAACGACGCCGCGCTTGCCCGGCAGAACCCGGACCTCGAGCTGCCCGACCTGCCGATCACCGTCGTGCACCGCTCCGACAAGTCCGGCACGACGCTCAACTTCCTCGAATACGTCAAGGCGGCCGCGCCGAAGGACTGGAAGTACGAGCTTTCCGAGAACTGGCCGAACGACGTCGGCCAGGGCGCCAAGGGCACGTCGGGCGTCATCTCGACGATCGACCAGGCGAACGGCACGATCGGCTACGCCGACTTCTCGCAGGCCGGCGGCATGGGCACCGTCGCGATCAAGGTCGGCGACAGCTACACCGAGATCTCGGCAGAGGCGGCCTCGAAGGCCGTCGCCGACTCGGCGCTCGACGAATCCGCCGCCGGCGAGCACCGCGTCGTCCTCGACATCAACCACACGACGAGCGCCGAAGGGGCGTACCCGATCGTGCTCGTCTCCTATGACATCGCCTGCCCCGCCTACCGCGACGAGAACACGGCTCGCTTCGCGAAGTCGTGGCTCGGCTACGTCACGAGCGCGAAGGGCCAGGACCAGGCGATGAAGGCGACCGGCTCGGCGCCGCTGCCCGACAACATCGCCGCATACGTGCGCGCCTCCGTGGACGCGATGGAAGTGAAATGAGTCCCATGACATCGGCATCGAAACCCTCCTCAACCTCCGCCTCGTCGCTGACGAAGCCGGTCAGCGGCGAGAAGGCCGACCGCGTCTTCCGCGGCGTCGCCTACGCCTGCGGCATCCTGATCCTCGTCGTCCTCGCCGCCGTCGCGCTGTTCCTGCTGTTCCGCGCATGGCCGCTCATCGGCGGCAACCAGCAGGCGAACAACGCGATCATCGCGAACTTCACCGGCGGCAAGGCGACGAACTTCTGGAGCTACGTCGGCCCGCTGCTGTTCGGCACCGTGCTCGTCGCCGCGCTCGCGCTCGTCATCGCGTTCTTCGTCTCGATCGGCATCGCGCTGTTCATCTCGCATTACGCGCCCAAGCGCCTCGCCGCCGTGCTCAGCTACATCGTCGACATTCTCGCCGCGATCCCGTCGGTCATCTACGGCCTGTGGGGCGGCCTCGTGCTCGTGCCGGCGATCTACCCGTTCTGGAACTGGGTCGCCGAGCATCTGGGCTGGATCCCGCTGTTCGCAGGCCCCGCCGCGAACCCGCCGCGCACCGTCGCGACCGTCGCGCTCGTGCTCGCAATCATGATCCTGCCGATCATCACGTCGATCACGCGCGACATCTTCCTGCAGACGCCGAAGCTGCTCGAGGAGGCCGCGTTCGGCCTCGGCGCGACGAAATGGGAGATGATCAGGCTGTCGGTGCTGCCCTTCGCGCGTTCGGGCATCATCTCGGCGTCGATGCTCGGCCTGGGCCGCGCGCTCGGCGAGACGATGGCCGTGCTGATGATCCTGTCGCCCGGACTCAAGTACTCGTTCCGCCTGCTGCAGGCGTCGCAGAACCAGACGATCGCCGCGAACATCGCCGCACAGTATCCGGAGGCGGACAGCATCGGCGTCTCGGTGCTCATCGGCACCGGCCTCGTGCTGTTCGTCATCACGTTCCTCGTGAACCTGCTGGCGCGCCGCATCACCGAGAAAGCGAGCAAGTGATGGACCAACCGCAGTCCTCGCCGAAGGCCGACCAGGCGCCGGCCATCGATTTCGACAAGTTCAGCCCGACCCGTTCGTACACGGCGGCGCGCAAGCGCAAGGACATCGCGATGCGCGTGCTCATCATCCTCGCCTTCGTCGTCGCATTGATCCCGCTGATCTCGGTGCTGTGGACGACGCTCGCGCACGGCGCGCGCCGCCTCAACTGGGACTTCCTGTCGCACAACATGACGAACGTCATCGGCGGCAACCCGACGCCGTCGGGCGGCTACGGCGGCATCCTGCACGCGATCATCGGCACGTTGGAGATCACGCTCGGCGCGATGGTCATCTCGATTCCGATCGGCATCATGTGCGCCGTCTATCTGATCGAATACGCCGGCGGTTCGAAGCTCGCGCGCACGATCCATCTGCTCGTCGACGTCATGAGCGGCATCCCGTCGATCGTCGCCGGCCTGTTCGCCTATTCGATGTTCGCGATCCTCGTCGGACCCGGCACGCTCAGCGGCTTCGAAGGCTCGGTCGCATTGTCGCTGCTGATGATCCCGACCGTCGTCAAGACGACCGAGGAGATGCTCAAGATCGTGCCGAACGACCTGCGCGAGGCGTCGCTCGCGCTCGGCGTCACGAAGCAGCGCACGATCACGAAGGTCGTACTGCGCACGGCGCTCTCCGGCATCGTATCGGGGTCGATCCTCGCGATCGCGCGCGTCATCGGTGAGACGGCGCCGCTGCTGATGACGGCCGGCTACATCGTCTCGACGAACGCGAACCTATTCTCGGGCGAGATGACGACGCTGCCGGTGTACGTCTACCAGGAGTACTCGAAGTACCATGCGAACTGTCCGGCCGACGCCGGCAGCGGCTGCGTCACCGGCATCCCGATGGAGCGCGCGTGGTCGGCGGCGCTTGTGCTCATCATCGTCGTGCTCATCCTCAATCTCATCGGTAGGATCGTCGCGAAGGTCTTCGCTCCGAAGAAGAAATGACCCGGCGCGCGCCGCGGGCGCGCTCGGCAACGTACGTACAGCTAAGGAAGGAACGCATGGGACAGCAAATCGACGTCAACCATCTCAACATCTACTACGGCAGCTTCCTCGCCGTCGAGGACGTCAACCTGCACATCGCGGCGAACAAGGTCACGGCGTTCATCGGGCCGTCGGGCTGCGGCAAGTCGACGGTGCTGCGTTCGCTCGACCGCATGCACGAGATCACGCCGGGCGCGCATGTGACCGGCGAGGTGCTGCTCGAAGGCAAGAACCTCTATGCGAAGGACGTCGACCCGGTCGCCGTGCGTCGCGATGTGGGCATGGTGTTCCAGCGGCCGAACCCGTTCCCGACGATGTCGATCCGGCAGAACGTGCTCGCCGGTGTTTCGCTCAACAACCGCAAGATCTCGAAGACGGACGCCGACGATCTGGTGGAGTGGGCGTTGCGCGGCGCGAATCTGTGGAACGAGGTCAAGGACCGCCTCGACAACCCCGGCATCGGCCTGTCGGGCGGTCAGCAGCAGCGTCTGTGCATCGCGCGCGCCGTCGCCGTGCATCCGCAGGTGCTGTTGATGGACGAGCCGTGCTCGGCGCTCGACCCGATCTCGACGCTCGCCGTCGAGGACCTCATCGAGGAGCTCAAGAGCGACTACACGATCGTCATCGTCACGCACAACATGCAGCAGGCGGCGCGCGTGGCGGACTACACGGCGTTCTTCAACCTCAAGGCCGTCGGCCAGCCGGGGCATCTCGAGTACTTCGCCGACACGTCGACGATGTTCAACAACCCGCAGAACGAGGAGGCGGAACGCTACGTCTCCGGCCGTTTCGGCTGATTGGACCGCCGCGGCATCCATTGCGCCGGTGCCCTTCCCGTAATCGTGCGGGAAGGGCACCGTTTTTTATCGGCCGATTATTGCTGTTATGAATGTGCGGCGCGACATGACGGTCCGCGCCGCCCACGCAATGTTGGTCGACTGTTCACCCGGTGTTCACTGAAACCGTCCAGCGGCTTCACCAAGCCGTTTTAAGCTGGAAGCACAGCGCGGAATCATCCGGGGCATCGCCCCGGAACGTGCTGGGAAATCACGATTCAATGCGTGCCTCAACGCATGATCATTGCAGAAGGAACAGTGAACATCATCATGAACAATCACACGTCATTGCGTGCCATGGCCGCCGTCTGCGGCGTCGCGCTGCTGGCATCGCTCGCCGCCTGCGGCGACAACACGGCATCGGGTCCGTCGACGGCGATGGCCGAAGGTACATCGCCGGCCGGAGTCGCATCGTTGAACGGCGAATACGCCGGCGCCGGCGCGTCCTCGCAGCAGACCGCCGTCGAGGCGTGGATCGAAGGGTTCCGCGCCGTCGCGCCGAACGCGACCGTCGCCTACAACCCCTCCGGCTCCGGCGCCGGCGTCAGCGCGTTCCTCAGCGGTTCGACCGCTTGGGCCGGCTCCGACAAGCCGTTGAGCGACGACGAGGTGGCGCAGTCGAAGGGCGTCTGCGCCTCGGGCACCGCCTTCGACGTGCCGGTGTACATCTCGCCGATCGCCGTCGCCTTCAACCTCAAGGGCGTCTCCGACGCCGGCAAGCACGTCAACATGGACGCGGCGACGATCGCCGACGTGTTCGCCGGCAGGATCACCCGCTGGAACGACGAGCGGATCGCCGCGCAGAACCCCGACCTCGAGCTGCCCGACCTCGCGATCACCGTCGTGCACCGCTCCGACAAATCCGGCACGACGCTCAACTTCGTCAGCTATCTCAAGGACGCCGCGCCGCAGCAGTGGGACTACGAATTGTCCGAGAACTGGCCGAACGAGGTCGGCCAGGGCGCCAAAGGCACCTCCGGCGTCGTCTCGACGATCGGTCAGGCGAACGGCACGATCGGCTACGCCGACTTCTCGCAGGTCGGCGACCTCGGCACCGTCGCCGTCAAGGTCGGCGACGCCTACACGCCGATCTCGGCCGAAGCGGGCTCGAAGGTCATCGCCGACTCGCCGGTCGACGAATCCGTCACCGGCGACCACCGCATCGTCGTCACGATCAACCACACGACGAAGGTGGCCGGCGCCTACCCGATCGTGCTTGTCTCCTATGACATCGCCTGCCCGGCCTACAAGGATCCGCAGGACGCGAAGTTCGCGAAGGCATGGCTCGGCTACGTCACCAGCGGGGAAGGACAGCAGGCCGCGCAGTCCGCGGCGGGCGTCGCGCCGCTGCCGGAGGCGCTGACCGGGCGCATCGCCGACTCGATCGGACAGATCAAGGCCGATTGATGACGACGACGCATACGACACCCATGCCCGACGCCGACGCCCGAAGATCGCCGGCCGACGGCGTCGCCGCGGCCAAGGCGGAGAGGAACGTCGCCGCTGCAAAGGCCGACGGACGGACGGCGGACCGCGTCTTCGCGGCCCTCGCCTATGGCAGCGGCCTGCTGATCCTCGCCGTGCTCGCCGCCGTCGCCGTCTTCCTGCTGCTGCGCGCATGGCCGGCGATCGGCGGCCCTCGCGCCGCCGTCGACGCCGTCGTCTCCGGATTCACCGGCGGCCGATTCGACTCGTTCTGGCGGTATGTGCCGCCGCTGCTGTTCGGGTCGGTGCTCGTCGCCGCGCTCGCGCTGCTGCTGGCGTTCTTCGTCTCGATCGGCATCGCCGTCTTCATCGCCCGATACGCGCCGCGCCGGATCGTCGGCGTGCTCAACACGGTCGTCGACCTACTCGCCGCAATCCCGTCGGTCGTCTACGGCCTGTGGGGCGGCCTCGTGCTTGTGCCGGCGATCTACCCGTTCTGGGACTGGGTCGCCGAACACCTCGGCTGGATCCCGCTGTTCGCAGGCCCCGCCGCGAATCCGTCACGCACCGTCGCGACCGTCGCGCTCGTCCTGGCCGTGATGATCCTGCCGATCATCACGTCGATGACGCGCGACGTCTTCCAACAGACGCCGCGGCTCACCGAGGAGGCCGCGCTCGCGCTCGGCGCGACGCAGTGGGAGACGATCAGGCTCGCCGTGCTGCCCTTCGGCAGGTCCGGCATCATCTCGGCGTCGATGCTCGGCCTGGGCCGTGCGCTCGGCGAGACGATGGCCGTGCTGATGATCCTGTCGCCGGGACTCAAATATTCATTCCATCTGCTGCAGGCCTCGCAAAGCCAGACGATCGCCGCGAACATCGCCGCACAGTACCCGGAGGCGAACGGACTGGGCGTCTCGGTGCTCATCGCGACCGGCCTCGTGCTGTTCGCGATCACCTTCGCCGTCAACTACGCCGCCCGCAGACTCACCGGAAAGGCCACCTCATGACGACGCTCGACTGCAACCCCCGAGTGGACACGCAACGGCTCTTCGCCGACCTCGACCTCGACAGTTTCCGCCAGTCGCGCTCGACGGCCAAGGCGCGCCGACGCAAGGACCGTCTGATGCGCGCATTGTTCACGGCGACCTTCGCCGTCGCGCTGATCCCGCTCGTCTCGCTGCTGTGGACGACGATCGCGCATGGCGTACGACGTCTCGACCTGGGATTCCTCACCCACAACATGACCGGCGTCATCGGCGGCAGTCCGACGGCGGCCGGCGGATACGGCGGCGTGCTCCACGCGATCATCGGCACATTGGAGATCACGTTCGGCGCGATGGTCATCTCGATTCCGATCGGCGTCATGTGCGCCGTCTACCTGATCGAATACGCGCGCGGCGGCGCAATGGCGAGGACGATCCGGCTGCTCGTCGACGTCATGAGCGGCATCCCGTCGATTGTCGCCGGCCTGTTCGCGCTGTCGCTGTTCTCGATGATCTTCGGTCCGGGCACCTTCAACGGCCTTGAGGGATCGGTCGCGTTGGCGCTGCTGATGATCCCGACCGTCTGCAGATCGTCGGAGGAGATGCTCAAGGTCGTCCCGCACGATCTGCATGAGGCGGCGCTCGCGCTCGGCGTCACGAAGCAGCGCATGATCACGAAGGTCGTGCTGCGCACCGCGCTGCCCGGCATCGTGTCGGGGTCGATCCTCGCGATCGCGCGCGTCATCGGCGAGACGGCGCCGCTGCTGATGACGGCCGGCTACGTCGTCACGACGAACGTCAATCTCTTCTCCGGGCAGATGACGACATTGCCGGTGTACGTCTACCAGGAATACTCGAAGCTCAGCGCGAACTGTCCGGCGAACGCCGGCGCCGCGTGCGTGCCGACGATCCCGATGGAGCGCGCGTGGTCGGCGGCGCTCGTGCTCATCGGCGTCGTGCTCATCCTCAATCTCATCGGCAGGGTCGTCGCGAAGGTCTTCGCCGTCGACGCCGAACGCTGAAAGGAAACGTCAACGAATATGGGACAGCAAATCGATGTCCGTCATCTCAACGTCTACTACGGCGACTTCCTCGCCGTCGAGGACGTCAACCTGCACATCGCCGCGAATCAGGTGACCGCGTTCATCGGGCCGTCGGGCTGCGGCAAGTCGACGGTGCTGCGTTCGCTCAACCGCATGCACGAGATCACGCCGGGCGCGCACGTGACCGGCGAGGTCCTGCTCGAAGGGCGCAATCTGTATGGAAAGGACGTCGACCCGGTCGCCGTGCGCCGTGACATCGGCATGGTGTTCCAGCGGCCGAACCCGTTCCCGACGATGTCGATCCGGCAGAACGTGCTCGCCGGCGTGCGGCTCAACAACAAGAAGATCGCGAAGTCGGACGCCGACGATCTGGTGGAGTGGGCGTTGCGCGGCGCGAATCTGTGGAACGAGGTCAAGGACCGCCTCGACAAGCCGGGTGTGGGATTGTCGGGCGGCCAGCAGCAAAGGCTGTGCATCGCGCGCGCCGTCGCCGTGCACCCGTCGGTGCTGTTGATGGACGAGCCATGCTCGGCGCTCGACCCGATCTCGACGCTCGCCGTCGAGGACCTGATCAACGAACTCAAACGGGACTATACGATCGTCATCGTCACGCACAACATGCAGCAGGCGGCGCGCGTGGCGGACTACACGGCGTTCTTCAACCTCAAGGCCGTCGGCCAGCCGGGGCATCTCGAGTACTTCGCCGACACGTCGACGATGTTCAACGATCCGCAGAACGAGGAGGCCGAGCGGTACATCTCGGGCCGCTTCGGCTGAGCGGGGAGCACGCGGGAGCATGCGGAAACGGGGGAGCGGAAGGCGTCGGCGATTCCCGGACGTTTCCCGCACGATTCCTCGGTGGGCGAACGCCATGTAACGGAACGGTTTTACATGGCCGTGCTAGCTTGAGGGCTGTCCTGTCTTTCGGGACGGGGCGGCAGTCAAGAGTCCACGAGAAGAATCAGGGTATTACATGGAGAAGTTCTTCCACCTCAAGGAGAGCGGCACGACGGTCGGCAGGGAATGCATGGCCGGTCTGACGACGTTCTTCGCAATGTCCTATATCATCATCGTCAATCCGCAGATCCTGCAGCAGACCGGCATGCCATGGGGCGGCGTCTTCCTCGCGACGATCATCGCCGCGATCATCGGCACGCTCGTCATGGGCCTGTTCGCGAACGTCCCGTACGCGCAGGCGCCGGGCATGGGCCTCAACGCGTTCTTCACCTACACCGTGTGCTTCGGCCTCGGCTTCACCTGGCAGCAGGCGCTGTGCATGGTCTTCCTGTGCGGCCTGATCAACATCCTGATCACCGTCACCAAGGTGCGCAAGATGATCATCAAGGCGATCCCGGAATCGCTGCAGCATGCGATCGGCGGCGGCATCGGCCTGTTCGTCGCCTACGTCGGCCTGCTCAACGTGGCCGCCGTCACGTTCACGCCAAACGACCCGAAGGCAGCCGCGCAGGGCGGCGCCGTCTCCGCCGTGCCGGGCATGGCGACGCTCAACACGCCGACGCTGTGGCTGTTCCTGATCGGTCTGCTGCTCGTCATCGTCTTCACGATCCTCAAGGTCAAGGGAGGCATGCTGCTTGCGATCGTGCTGACCGCCGTCATCGGCATCCCGATGGGACTGACGACGATGAACAACAGCATTTCGATCGGTGACGCCTTCGGTCAGCTTCCGCAGACCTTCGGCGCGCTGTTCTCCCATGAGGGCTTCGGCACATTGTTCTCCGACCCGGCGAAGCTGCCGCTCGTCCTCGTGACGATCTTCGCGTTCTCGATGTCCGACACCTTCGACACGCTCGGCACCTTCATCGGCACCGGCCGCCGCACCGGCATCTTCTCGAAGGCCGACGAAGAATCGCTCGAGAACGGCCACGGCTTCTCGTCGAAGATGGACAAGGCGCTGTTCGCAGATTCGATCGCGACGTCGATCGGCTCGATCTTCGGCACGTCGAACACGACGACCTACGTCGAATCCTCGGCCGGCATCGCCGCGGGCGGCCGCACCGGCCTGACCTCGGTCGTCGTCGCCTGCTGCTTCGCGCTGTCGATCTTCTTCGCGCCGGTCATCTCGGCCGTGCCGAGCGCGGCGACGGCGGGCGTCCTCGTCATCGTCGGCTGCATGATGGCGGCCTCCCTCAAGGAGGTGCGCTGGGACGACATCTCCGAGGCGATCCCGGCGTTCTTCGCGTCGGTGTTCATGGCCTTCGCGTACTCGATCTCCTACGGCATCGCCGCGGGCTTCATCACCTACTGCATCGTCAAGGTCTGCAAGAAGAAGGCGTCCGAGGTCCATCCGATCGTCTGGATCGTCTCCGCGCTGTTCATCCTCGACTTCGCATGCATGGCGATCCTGTAGCGCGATGACCGCGTGAGCCGCGGTCGCGTATGCATCGCGCGGATGCGTACGGCACGCGCGTGTGCGGATGCCGCATGTGCGCGGAATCGCAGCATCGCATACGCGGCTGGACGCGCAGTCGCGCGGACAGGTTCGCACACACAGTCGCACATATGAATTACATACGGCAGGGCCCGCGCCACCGTTGTTCGGTGGCGCGGGCCCTGCCGTATGCGATGCCGTCGATCCGCACGATCATCAGGAATTCTCGCGATGATCGCGACGGCGACTACTTATCGCTCTTCGAGCCGCCGTCCGTCTCCTGGATCTGCTTGGCGAGCGCACGCATCCACTCGTGCAGCGACTTGTACTGCTCGGGCATCTGCTCGGTCACGTCGACGACCGGCACATTGCCGGAATCGGCGGCGGCGACGAGCTGGTCGTTCATCTTGCTCGGCTCCTGCGAATTCGTGATGAGCATGCGCATGTCGCCCTTCTTGAGCAGGTCGGTGAAGGCCTTGATGTCCGCCGGAGTCGGCTCCGACTCGTTCGCCGCCGCCTGCTTGTAGCCCTTCGGCGTCACGTCGGTCAGTCCCATGTCCTCGGCGAGGTACTGCGCGACCGATTCGACGGCCGCGTAGTTCTTGCTGCCCTTGTCCTTCGCGAGTTCCTTGAGGTCCTTGTCGAGCTGCTGCTCCTCTTCGAGCCACGTCTTGTGCAGCTGCTCGAACTGCGCCTTGTGCTCCGGCTGCAGCTTGATGTAGTCCTTCGTGATCGCGTCGGCTGTTTTGATGCGCGCGTTCGCGGAGAACCAGATATGCGGATTGTCGCCGGTCTTGACGCCGCTGGCGTCGGCGGCGTCGACGACGAGCGTCTTCGACGACTGCTGCGCGGCCTTGAGCGCCCAGTCGTCGTATCCGGCGCCGTTGACAATCGCGATCTGCGCGTTCTGGATCTTCGAGATGTCGTTCGTCGTCGGCTCGTAGTCGTGCGCGTCGGTGCCGGTGTTGTTGAGGATGCTCGTCACGTCGACGTATTTGCCGCCGAGGTCCTTCGCGAGCGAACCCCACTGGTTGCTCGACGCGATGACGGTGATGACGGCGCTGCCGTTGCCGCCTTCGCTGTTGGCATTGTCGGCGTTCGCGCCGCCGGTGGTCGAGCAGGCGCTCACGGCGGCGACGGTCATGACGCCGGCGAACGTCGCGATCACGGCGCGCATCAGTTTCTTCATATGGGTCCTCGTTTCTGTTGGTCGGTGTGGTTGCCCTCGGTCGCGCCGGGGCTTTACTTGCCGTCCGCTGTGCCGTTGGCTGCGGCTGGCGTCGGATGACGCTGGTTGCCGCTGGTGCCGGCCGGGACCGGCCGGGGCCAAGACCGCGGAGGCCTATGGCGGACATGGGCGCCGGCGTACATTAACGGCCGGATTGATGGTTGGTTGGTGTCCACTGTAGCATCAATTGAGAATCATTCGCAATAAGGGGTCTGTTCGGTGTGGCGCGCGAACGCGCGCTGGCGAACGCGGGTGGGGTTGTCGGCGTGGTCGATGGGTTGGGCCGGAAACGGGCTGTTTTGCGGGTGGATTCGTCGTGTTGGTCGATGGGTTGGGCCGGAGCGGGTGGGGTTGCCGGCGTGGTCGATGGTTCGGGACGGAGGCGGGCCTGTTTGCGGGCGGGGTTGTCGGCGTGGTCGATGGGATGGGATGATTGCGACACGCCGGAGGGAGGGGCGTGTCGCGAGGGGTCGGTAGATTATCACTCTTGTAAACCACAGACCGTTGGTTGGAAGTCGTTCACGGCTTCACGAAGTTTGGTTCGCCAGGCCAGCGCAGGTTGAGAAACATAGTTCCTTGAGTATTCAAGGATGGATGCTGCTCTGCCTGTGTGCAGGGCTTTTTTATTGCCCGACTTGGTATTCCGCCTCACAATCGACGGCCGACTTAGGAAGGAACGCCATGAAGAGGCCCGAAAAGGAAGTGGTGGTCGCCGAGCTTACGGAAGCTTTCCGTAACGCTGACGCGGTCTACCTGACCGAGTACCGCGGGCTTACCGTTCCGCAGATCTCCGATCTGCGCGAAAAGCTAGGCCGCGATACTTCCTACACTGTGGCTAAGAACACGCTGTTCCGCATCGCCGCCAAGGAAGCGGGCATTGAGGGTCTCGACGAGATGCTCAAGGGCCCGTCCGCGGTTGTCTTCGTTCAGGGAGACTTCATCGAGGCTGCGAAGACGCTGCGTGACTTCGCCAAGACCAACAAGGCCCTCATCGTCAAGGGCGGTTACGCAGACGGAACCGTGTACGACGCCGAGGGTGCCAAGCAGCTCGCAGACCTCAAGTCTCGTCCGGAACTGCTTGCCGAAATGGCCGGCGCGCTCAAGGGCACGATGTCCAAGGCCGCCCGCCTGTTCAACGCGCTGCCGACGAAGGTCGTTCGTACGATCGACGCCCTGCGCGAGAAGCAGGAGAAGGCCGCCTGATCGCCCTGCGGTTCGCCGCATAGCAATCGGTTCGGAAAAACGGAAAACAATAAATTTCAGGTGCGCGGAACACGACCAACAACACTGCGTGCCACGATTGAAAGGAAGCCATAATGGCTAAGTTCACCCAGGATGAGCTCCTCGAAGCTTTCGGTGAAATGACCCTCGTCGAGCTCTCCGAGTTCGTCAAGGCCTTCGAAGAGAAGTTCGACGTCGAAGCCACCGCTCCGGTCGCCGTTGCTGCCGCCGCCGCTCCGGGCGCTGCCCCGGCCGAGGAAGAGAAGGATGAGTTCGACGTCATCCTCTCCGCCGTTGGCGACAAGAAGATCCAGGTCATCAAGGCTGTCCGCGCCATCACCAACCTCGGCCTGGCTGAGGCGAAGGCTCTCGTTGACGGCGCTCCGAAGCCGGTTCTCGAGCACGCCAAGAAGGAAGATGCCGAGAAGGCCAAGGCTCAGCTCGAAGAAGCTGGCGCCACCGTCGAGCTCAAGTGATTCGCGCGGCTTCAAGCCGCACATCACGAACGCTTTGTGGGAATCCCCTGCAGTCCGCGGACTGCAGGGGATTCCTGCGTTCGGGGGATGGTCGGGGATGATGGACTGGAGGGATGGACTGCAGGTCTAACCCGTGGCTGGCTGTAGGCGGGGGTTGGCTGGGCGGGCGGGCAGGCCGGCGGCCTGCCAGATTGCGCGCGGAAGTACCCGCTTGCGGGTGGGCTCATCGGTGGTGTCGATGGTTCGGGACGCAAATGGGTCGGTTTGCGGGTGGGTTCGTCGAGTCGCCCGATGGGTTGGGACGTAGCGGGTGGGGTTGTCGGTGGTGTCGATGGGTCGGGACGCAAACATGGGCAGATGCGGGTGGGATCGTCGAAATGATCGACGGATTGGGACGGAAATGCCGATGCGTATGGGGAATTTCAGCGGCGGGAGTAACGAATCAGGGTGCAAGGCACTGGGGGATGGCGGATTTCGCCTGCTATGACGCCACAAGGCAGTGGCCAATGTCGGCTGACTGCGAAATGTGGATAACCGGGGCGTCCGTACACAGAGGTCATCAAGGCTGGTGCAGGCGCAGACGACATATGTAGCGTGGGTTGGGTCGGGAATCATTACAAGACAAACAAAGGAGTTGGCCCATGCGAGATCACGCCGAAATGAGCCGTCAACTGGATGAAGCCGAACGGGAACGCCGATGCCTGCATCCGTCGGGCGATCCCGTGCGCAAGGCGTTGCTGCGACGAGTACGAACAGGTGAAATCGAAACGCCGATGCCAGGGTTGTTCATTCGCGCTCAATTATGGAGATCGCTCGGTCTGGTCGACCAGTTCAAATATATAGTGCGCGCACTTGCACATTGGCATCCGGATTGGGTCTTTGGCGGCGTGGCTGCGGCATGCATGCATGGATTGTGGATCGAATACCGGGTTGTACGTCAGGCGTTGCATGCGCTTTCGGTCACCGTCATCAGCAAGCCGGAGGGCACCCATTGCAGCAGTACCTATATCGATAGGCGATGTCGTTCGGGAGTACACAGCGTGGTCGTCGACGGCGTTCGGGTGACGTCGCTTGCGCAGACGGTCGCCGAATGCACCGCCTCGATGTCGTTCGTCGACGGCATGACGCTGGCATGCTGCGCACTGCGCAAAGGAATACGCGCGGAGATGATCATGATGTGCGCGGTGGAGAACAGCCTGATGAACGACGTCCTGCGCAAGGTGCTGCAGTATGCGAACGCGAATGCGGAGAACGGAGGGGAGGCGAAGACCCTGGCGGTGTTCATCGAATGCGGATTCGTGCCGCCTGCGCAGCAGGTGGAGTTCGTCGATCCGCAGACGGGGCGCCGATATCGCGTCGATTATCTGTGGCGGACGGCCGACGGCAGGCTCATCGTCGTAGAGCTCGACGGGTTGGTGAAGTATACGGATCCGGCGATGATGCAGGGGCGTACGCTGGCCGGTGCCATCGACGATGAGCGCGAACGAACGGAAGGATTGCTGCGCGCGGGGGTGACGACGGTGATCCGTATCAGGATGGAGGACCTCGCCGATCGCTGGGCGCTGACGCAGAAGCTCGCCGACGCCGGCGTGCCGATGATGCAGCCGGCCGCGTAGGAGTACGGCTGTGCGGACTGGATACGGGTGCTTGCGGGTGGGATTGTCGGCGGGTTCGATGGGGTGGGACGTAAACGGTCCGGTTTGCGGGTGGGGTTGTCGAGCTGGGCGATGGATTGGGACGCTGCGGGTGTGATCATCGGCGTGTTCGATGAATCGGGACGCAAACGGGCTGGTTTGCGGGTGGGGTTGTCGAGTTGGCCGATGGAATGGGACGCTGCGAGTCAGATAGACGGGATGCGGTTGCAGCTCTGTGCGATAATGGTGGCGAGTTGGGCGGGAATCGGGCGATTTGTTGAACTACCGCGTAAAATGTCGTTCAGTATGCGTACTTCTCGGTGAAGCACCGTCGCGCGCGCGGCGCATCGAGCGGACAACGGCGAAAGGAAGGTCCCACGGTGAGCGGAGATCAACGAACGACAACGAAATGGATGATACGTGTTGATGGTTCGAATCTGGCCAGCGTCGAAGCAGGGCAAACCGTGGAAATCGGCCGCAAGCCGCTACGTCCGGTGCCGAGCGGAGGCATGCGCCGCATCGAGATCCTCGACGACACCCGTTCGATGTCGAAGCGGCATGCGGAATTCTCGGTGAAGTCGGACGGCAATGCGATCCTGCGCGACCTCAACTCGACGAACGGCACCTTTCTCGTGCGTCCCGGCGACGAACTCGTGCGTCTGCCTGGCGGCTCCGACTTCGCGATGAACGATGACACGGTGCGTCTGCAGTTCGGCGACGTGCCCGTCGATTTCGTGCGCTTCATCGACGACGATACGACGACGAAGGACGACGATGACGTCGTCAACCTCTTCGACTACGCGCTCGACAACCAGCCGAGCGAACCGGAGGTCGCCGACATGTCGATCGACGACATCCTCAACCTGCGCGCCGGCGAGCCGACCGACATCTTCAACGCCGGTCAGGTGCGCTCGCGCGCGAAGGAGCTGCGTCAGGCGGAACGGCAGACCTTCGCGCCGTTCTCGTCGCCGCTCAATCCGCTCGCCGTGAACGACGCGAACGACGATGACGCGCAGGACGCGGCGCCGCGCGACCTGTTCGCCGACGCGCACGACGTCGCCGCCGGCAAGATCGACGAACCGGCCGCGAAGAAGGAGGAGTTCGTGCCGCGCATGCACGACGGTCCGCGTCACGCCGACCATCGCAACGCCGACAGTCTCGTCAGCGTCTCCGAACTCGCGCAGCAGCATCGTCCGATCCCATCCCTCAACGTCGCGCAGGAGCCGGTCGTCGGCGCGACGCGCGAGCCGATTTCGCCGACCATATCGCCGACGTCGTCCGCAAACGGCGAGCCGTCGATCTCGACGACGATGCGCCCGCAGCAGAACGCCGATGCGTCGGCGCAGAATCCGACGCAGCCGTCGCGTCCGAAGCAGCCGAGCGTGTGGCAGACGTCGATGCATACGGGCGTCGCGATGCAGCCGAAGCCGGCCGAGCAGCAGCCATCCGAGCAGTCCGCACAGCCGGTGCGGCAGCCGATGGCGCAGCCGCAGTACGATGCGGCGGCGCAGTCGTCGCAGCCGGCGATGCAGCAGCCGAATATGCGGCAGCCGATGAACACGCAGTCGCCGCAGCCGGCCGTGCAGTCGGCTGCGGCGCAGCAGCCGCTCGCCAACGTCGAGATGCCACGTGGCGCGTCGCCGTCGCAGCAGCCGATGCAGCCGCAGCCGGCGATGCAGCAGCCGACGTCTTCCGATGCCTTCGCCGAACAGCGCAACGCGCTGCATTTCGACGTCATCGAATCGACGCTGCAGGGACCGGACGCGGCGGCGCATGCGACGGCCGACACGACCGTGCCGATCGAGGTCGCCGCGCCGACCCATCAGACGAACTTCGTCGCCGAAACGACCGAATCGACGGTCGGTCAGACGACAGCGCAGCCGGCCGGGCAGGACGCCGCATCGGCGTCGCCTACCGATGCCGCCGCACAGCGCGAGGACGACGACTACAGCCGCTTCCGCCGTCACGATGACGACGACGAGCAGCCGCTCGATGCGACGCAGACCTTCACGCCGGCGTTCGAGCCGGGATCGGTGTTCGAACGCGTCGCGAACGGCGACTTCGACAAGCCGAAGGAAATCATCGAGGTCGGCGGCTACACCTCCGACGACGCACGCCGTTCCGACGACTTCACCGAACAGTTCGAGATGGCGCGCCATGCGGAGCTGCTGCCGTTCCTCGCGATGAACCCGACGCTGTACGATGACCTGTACGAATGGCTCGCCGCGCAGTCGAACGCGGACATCGACGAGGCGCTGAGCCGCAATCCGGGATATGAGGACTACCGCAAGGCAGTAGGAAAGTGAGCGAGCAGATGACGGACAATTCCACCCAGACGAGCGGTGCGCTCAACGAGTTGCGCCGGTGGCGAGAGGAGTTCAAGGCGAACCTTGTGCCTTCGCCGCTCGAGGACGTGGCGCAGCTGACCGCGCAGGTCGACCTCACGCACGCGCACCCGTCGGGCATCTCCCAGCTGTTCGCCCGCGGCAGCGCGCCGCTGCATTCGCTGTTCCGCGACAGCGGCATGCTGCGCACGGCCGCGCGCCGCGTCGAACGCGTGCTCGACGACCAGGGCGCGAAGCGGCGCATCAGCGGCGTCGCCGAACTGTCGCTCGTCGTCGGCGTGGCCACATGGAAGGGCAACATGATGCCGGTGCTGCTCTACCCGGTCGAGGTGGTGCGCGACGGCAATCCGGTCGAACACCACACGACGATCAGCTTCACCGGCCATGTGCGGCTCAACGCGTCCTTCCTCGCCGCGATGCGCGAACACGGCGTGCGCCTCGATGAACGCCAGCTGTTCGACGGCTCGAACTACGCGTCCGGCACGCCGGAGACGGCCGCCGTCTTCGCCGCGATCTCGAAGGCCGCGCAGCAGGTCTTCCCCGACTTCTTGATCGAGCGTCAGATCATCCTCGGCTGCTTCATGGACCCGTCGACGCAGATCCTCGTCGAAAGCCAGATGATCATCGACCACCTCGCGAAGGGGCCGAGCGGCAATGTCATGCTCGACGCGCTCGCTGGCTACCCGGAGGCGCGCGGATCGCTGAGCAACGAGCAGATGCCCGCCTTCAGCCCGTTCGACGGCGACCCGCATTCCGAATACGAGATCGGCGACGTCGACAACACCGTGCGCTACGCCGCGAACATGGCCGCCGCTGGGCATTCGCTGTTCGTCGACGGCACCGAGGACACCGACACGGCCGAACAGGCCGCGGCGATCGCCTCGCGCTGCATCATGGCTGGTCGTTCCGTGCTGTATGTGCCGTGCGTGACCGATCAGAAGCGTCGTTTCCTGTCGATCATGCGCGCGAACGAACTCGGCGGCCAGGTGCTCGACGTGGCCGACCCGAACGCGAACGCGGCAATCGACCATCAGCTCATCCGCGCCGTCGGATACCAGCAGGGCGTCGCGACGTCGCGCTTCGAACAGCTCGCCGACGAACTCGTCGGCGTGCGCTCAAGGCTGACACGCTACCTCGGCGACCTGCACGGCGTCAACAAGACGTGGGGCGTCTCCGCCTACCAGACGATCCAGAATCTCGCGAGCATCGCCGAACTGCCGACGCATCCGTCGACGCATGTGCGCCTGTCGAAGGAGGTCGCGCAGGCGATCGGCCCGTCACTCGACGACTGGGCGGCCAAGCTCGACCGCGCCGGCGAACTCGGCGAATACACGATCGACGCGAAGGACACCGCGTGGTACAAGGCCTCCCTCTACAGCGAGGACGAGGCGATCGGCGCCTACCAGCGCGTCGTCACGATGCTGCGCACGTTGCTGCCGGCGACACGAGAGCAGGTGACGAACACCGTGAAGACCTGCGGATTCTCGGTGCCGACGACGGCGCAGGAATGGGGACGCCAGGTCACCGTGCTCAAGAACCTGCGGCGCGTACTCGACGTGTTCCAGCCGGAGATCTTCGAACGCGACATCGACCTGATGATCGAGGCGACGAAGCCGAAGCAGGACCGTAAGTCCGACGGCTCGACGATGGGCTTCTGGGAACGCCGCCGTCACGTCAAGGAGGCGAAGAGCCTGCTGCGCGTCGGCGCGCAGGTCGAGAACCTGCACGACGCGCTATGCGTCGTGCAGCGTCAGGCCGAACAGTGGCGCCTGTTCGTGCCGCACGGCGGCTGGCCGGTGCTGCCGCCGAAGCTCGACGACATCATCACGACGCAGGACGAACTCGTCTCCAACATGACGGCGCTTGGCACGGTGCTCGCGACGACGCCCGACGGAGGCGACCTGCAGTCGACCGACTTCAACGCCGTCGAGGAGCGGCTCAAGGCGCTGCTCGACGACCGCAAGGCGCTCGACACATTGCCCGAACGCGCTACGCTCGAACGTGAGCTCGACGCCGCCGGCCTGAGCGAGCTCGTCGAAGACCTGCACAACCGCCACGTGGCCGTCGACGCCGTGTGCGACGAGCTGCGCCTCGCCTGGTGGACGACCGTCTTCGACGACATCGTGCATTCGTCGGCGATCATCTCGAATCAGGACGGCTCGGCGCTGCAGAGCGCCTCCGACCGCTTCGTGCAGGTCGACACCGAGCATGTGCGCTCGGTCGGCCCGATGATCATGCAGGAGTCGATGCACCGGCTGTGCGACCTGCTGTTCGCCCGCACGCAGGAGGCGAACATGCTGCACACGGTGCTCGCCGGCTCGAACGGCATCTCGCTGAGCCGCATCCACCATGACCATCCCGAGATCCTCGCCGCCGCGAAGCCGGTCATCATGAGCACGCCGGCGACGCTCGCGTCGGTCACGAAGCCGACGCCGATCGCCGACGTCGTCATCGTCGACGCGGCCGCGCATCTGCCGTCGATCCTGCTGCTCAACATCCTGTGCCGCGCCCGTCAGGTCGTCGTCCTCGCCCACGAGCAGACGATCACCTCCGACAGCGTGCGCACGCTCGTCTCGCTGCTACCGCACGTCACCGTCGCGCCGCATCCGACTCGCCGCGACCCGCGCGTCAACCGCTTCCTCGAAGCGCAGGGCTACGGCAAGGTCAGCCACGACGTGGCGCGCGACGGCGTGCAGGGGAACCTCGTCTTCCACCAGATCGAAGCGACCGGCGTGCCGATCATGGCAAGCGGCCTCGTCGAAAGCAGCCAGGGCGAGATCGACGAGATCGTCTCCCTCATCACCCGCCGCGCGCAGACCTTCACCGCCGTGCCGGCGAGCTACATCCTGACCGTCGTGTGCATGACGCCGACCTTCCGCACCCGTCTGGGCGCCGAACTCAAGGCGCTCGCGACGCGCAACGAGCCGATGGGACGCTTCCTGCGGCACGTGCGTATCATCGACATCACCGACGTCGCCGGCGCGCACGCGACCGACGTCATCCTGTCGATGAGCTACGCGAAGACGTCGCACGGCCGTCTGCTGCAGCAGTTCGGCGCGCTCGAGAGCGACGGCGGCAGGGGCATGCTGCTCGATGCGCTCGCGCTCGCCGACCACAACATCGACATCGTCAGCGCGTTCAACGCCGACGACCTCGAGGACGACCGTCTGCACCACGCCGGCCCGAAGATGCTCAAGACGCTGCTTGTCTGGGCGCAGCGGCTTGGCAACGAGACGCCGGTCGAGGCGGCCGGTAGGCCCGACGCAGACAATGTGCTGCTCACCGATCTGGCCGCCCGCATCCGCGAGCGCGGTCTCGACGTGGCCGTCGACTACGGCTATGACGGCGGCGTGCGGCTGCCGATGGTCGTCGGTCGCAAGGACAAGCCGTATGCACTCGCCGTGTTCACCGACGACGCCCAGTTCATGGGCATCCAGTCGACGCGCGAGCGCCATCGCATCCTCGAACAGGACACCGAGGGCCTCGGCTGGTCGGTCATGACGATCTGGAGCGTCGCCGCCTTCGTCAATCCGGACAAGGAGGTCGACCGCGTCGTCGCGCAGCTCGACTCGCTGTACCGGGAGTCGCAGCGATGAGCGCCGCCGTCATCCGCGTCTTCGACGGCAGCGGCGACGGCGCCGATGACACGGTCGCCGTCGCCGCTGCCGACGTCACTGCCGTCGATAGCTCTGCCGCCGCCGCTGCCGGCGATGCCTCCGTGGACGCTGCCGGCAATGCCGGCGCGGACGCCGCCGCCGTGGACGATGCGCCCGCCGCGAATGCTGCACATGCGCCGGCGTACAGCGCCGAGCGACGCACGCCGCGGCGCCATCGTCGCGTCGTCATGAAGGGCACCGAGCGTTTCGACGCCGACGGCGTCAAGCTTGAGGCCGGCGACATGCGCACGCGCGAGCAGCAGGCGGCCGACGACGACCGCCGCATCCTCGGCGAGCTGCCGCCGCATTGGGGCGTCTTCCAAGAGCGCGGCCGCTAGTCGTCTGCGCGTACGGCGAGGATCGGCCCGTTCGTCTGCGCCTGCAACGTGCGCATCGCGTCGGCCGCGCTCATCGCGACCGGCGTCAGATGGCCGTCACCCGCCACGTCGTCGCGCGGCGGCCCCATGACGATCGCGTCGTCGCTGACCGTGCACAGCCCGTCCGCGACGATCGTGGCATCGGCGGCCGCATCGGCTTCCGGATTGGTGTCGGCTGCTGCGCGTGCGTTTGCGCCGACGGCTGCTCCGGCATTCACATCCGCCGTTGCGCCGACGGCTGTTGCGTCGTCGGCATCCGCCGTTGTGCCGTCCGTGTCCGGCTTGCCGTGTGCACCTGCCTGTTTGCCGACTGCACCTGATCTGCCGTCTGCGTCCGTCGTTCTGCTGACCGTGTCCGTTCTGCCGCCAGTGTCCGTTCTGCCGGCTGCATCTTTGCTGGCTGCACCTCTGCCGGATGCACCTCCGCTGTCCGTGCCGGCTGCATCGTCCGCACCCGACTCGTTTGCCGCACCTGCCGCATCGGCGGCGTCACCGTTGCCGGCCGTCTCCGCTGCAGGAGGGGAGCAGCCGGTCGCCGCCGTCAGTCTGATATGCGTGCCGGGGGAGAAGGGGCGGCTGAGCTCGCCGAGACGCACGTCGATGACGGTGTGCCCCGGCGCGACGGCCGGTACGCGGCCGAGCATCGTCGGCAGCAGCACGTCGCCTTCGCGGATGTCGATGAGCGCGTAGGCCGTCTCGTCATCGAGCGCGTCGACGGCGTCGGACAATGCATCGCTCGCCGGCAGCGCCGTCATCGTGAAATCGGCGGTGACGACGGCGTCGCCGGCCTGGATCTGATGCGCGGCGGTGAGCACTCTGCGCGTCGCCGTCGCCGTGACGACGCATTCGAGCGTGCACAGCACGGCGAGCGCGGCACAGCAGGCCGCGAGCAATTTGCGCGCGCGGCGGTCGAGCCGGCGGCCGCACGGCGTGCGCGGATGGCCGGACTGTGCCGAGTCGCCGCGTCTGGAGCGGGAACCAAAGTCGAACAAATGCATCATGGCAGCATAATGCGTCCCGGCGGTCGGCTGAGTCCAGCCCGGGCGGGGTATGTGACCGGAAGGGTGTGTCGTCGGCCAAATGTGGACGACACGCCGTGAAAAGCTGTGGATTGTGAAGATTGTTCGCTCTCAGTCCACATCGTATCCACATCGATGTGGATGAACGAATAGCCTATCCACAACGTCCATCAGACGACTGTGGACAGCGCAAAGGCCACCGGACCCTGATGGGCCGCGCGGTGGCCTTTGCCGATGCGGAGAACGCGGAAACCTCTTACTTCGAGCCTTTGTCGGTGCGGTAGAAGCCGCTGCCCTTGAAGGTGATCGGGACGGCCGAATACACCTTGTGGACGGTCGGCTCGCCGCACTTGGGGCAGACGGTGATCGGTTCGTCGTCGAAGGACTGGTGTTCGGTGAAGTCGTAGCCGCAGTTCTTGCAGCGGTAATGGTAGACGGGCATGATGCTCCTTTCGGGTGGGCGCGTTCGCGCGAGCGCATACTTGTTCTAATCCCCAGAGACTACTCACATGTGTGCATGAGCGGCTACGGTCATCCACCGTGGGCGTAGGCCGTCGGCGATGTGGTCGCGGTGCGGTCGCGCCGTGACGGCGCCGCGGTCTGGGCATCGTCGCATGCGCGTCGTCGGATCGCGAAGATCATGCGGCGGCGGCCGGATGGTTGCGGCGGTCACTGGGTGACTGCCGCAGTCACTGGATGAAGACGAGATGTTGCGGCGTGAGCACGGCGTCGACCGGCATGTCGTGCGGCTGCGTCGGCAGCGGCGTGACGACGAATTCGCAGCTCCAGCACATCGCGATGCGCGGCGCGGCGGGACGTGCGTATTCGAGCGCGTGGTCGTACCATCCGGCGCCGCGTCCGAGTCGGCCGCCGCCGTGGTCGACGGCGAGCGCCGGCAGCACGATGATGTCGGCGTCGGCGAGCGCCTCGGCCGGCAGCGTCCCGGTGTCGGGCTCGTCGGGACGCGGCATATGCCCGTCGCCGGCGGCATGTTCGTGGTGCAGCGCGGTGACCTCGTCGGGCGACGTCAGCCGGGACCAGCCGATCTCCCTGCCCGAACCGAGCCGCGGCACGAGCAGTTCGATGCCGCGCGACGCCGCCTCGTTGAGGATCGGCAATGTGCTGATCTCGGTGCCCATCGACACATGGCAGGCCATCGTCAGCGGCGTCGTGCGCGGTTTGGAGAACAGCGGAAGCGCGAACAGCGAGGCGGCGCAGCGTTCGCCGGCGGCGGCGCGTTCGGCGTCCGTCGTGTGGCGGCGCTGCGCGAGCAGCTCATGGCGGAGCTCGCGTTTGCGTGCATCGATCGGCGGGTTCGGATTCGGCTGGTTCGTAGACATGGTCACGGTTCTACCACGCCGCGGCCTCGGCGGCGCTGCGCCGACCGCGGGATGGGACGGCGTGCGGATCTGCACATGCTTGCATACGGTCTTGGATGGACGGCGCGCGGTTGCGCGATGGCCCACGGGACGCGTATGACTGCATATGGATCGCGCGCGTGGTCGCGTTGCGTATGGGCTGCATGTGGATTGTGCGCGGGATGCGTCTGACCGCATGCGAGCTGCCCATGGTTTCGGCGGGATGCATATGATCCGGGCATGGAGATCGTCATGTGCCGTGCGGGCCGTGCGTGGGCTGCATGCAGACGGCGTGCGCGCCGCTGCGTGCGACAATGGGGGCGTGACGATTTTGCGAACCCTGCGCGACCGGATGCGACGCGACGACCCGAACGCCTTCCATACGCCGCTGACGCTGCTCGCGCCCGCGGATGCGCCGGCGATCCGTCTGCGCACGATGACGGCGGCCGACGAGGACGAATGGGATCAGGTGCGCATAAGCAACGCGGCATGGCTCGAACCGTGGGATTCCAACGACCCCGAGCGTCATCGCTCGGTCACGTTCCCGCAATGGATACATATGCAGCGGCGTGACGAACGCTCGGGGTCGGCGATCGTCTTCGTCATCGAATACGACGGCCGCATCGTCGGGCAGATCTCGCTCGGCGCGGTCATGTTCGGGGCGATGCGCAGCGGCATCATCGGCTATTGGATCGATCAGGATTACGCTGGCAGGGGATTCACGCCGCTCGCCGTGACGATGCTCGCCGACTGGGCGATGCTCGATCCGGACGGACCGCGGCTGCATCGCGTGGAGATCGACCTCGTGCCGCAGAACGAGCGTTCGCGGCGCGTCGTGCAGAAGATCGGTGCGAAATATGAGGGAATCCGACGAAAATATATGTACATTAATGGGCACTGGCGCGACCACGAATCGTACAGCCTGCTCGCCGAGGACGCCCCCGACGGCTTCACCCGCCGTCTGATTGGCGACACGCCCGGCGAACGCGTTTCCTCATTGTCCTAAATTCTTTTATTCTTAGGAACTATGGGTTACGAATCACTGAGCACGATCGTGGTCTTGGTGATGGTCGGAATCATCATGGCGATATGGCTGCCACGCAAGACGGTCGACGGCATGAAAACAGTGATGAAGCATCGTTCGGACCGATACTCCACTTCGCTGCATCTGGTGGATGAGCAAAGCGGCACGACGTTCAACGATGTCGATTCGCCGAAGACGAAAGGGGCGATAATGCCAGCGACGCAGAAGGAACACGGTGCGTACCGCGAATACCGCGAGTATGTGGCCAACGTACGTAAGCTTCGCCGTGCCGCCGCGCATCGCCGCAAGCTGATCGCCGGCGCGCTGCTCACCGCGACCGTCGTCGTCCTCGTCCTCGCCTTCGTGCTGCACTTCAGCCCGTGGTACACGCTCATCCCGGCGGGACTGCTCGCGCTCGTCTGCGGCCTCGGCATCCACGCGTCCAAGCAGGCGCGCGCATGGGAGGCGAAGGTCGCCGCGAAGGAACAGGAGCATCGTCGCAGGCAGCGGATGCGCCCGAAGGTCGTCAAGCGTCAGGCCGACGCGGCCGTCGCCGCCGCACAGTCCCCGTCGACGAACGCCGACGCGGCGCAGCAGGCGCCCGAGGAGACGCGCACCGACGTCATGGAACAGCGTGAGATTCGCCGAGCGCTGCATCAGGCGCGCGTCGAGCAGGCGCAGGCGCTCGCGCGCCGTCAGGCCGCGCAGCAGGAGACGGCCGAGCCGCAGCCGGGGGAGGCTGCAGAGCAGATCGAGGCGGCCGCGTCCGGCGAGGACGAGCGTGTGCACGCACAGCTCGTCGTACGCGAGGAGGCGAACGCCTATCCGCCGGACGAGACGAACGAACTGTCCGAGATCTCGCCGGCGTCCGCCGTCGACGCCTTCGACATGGCGATCAACCAGGATCTGATCTCCTTCTCGCTCGGTGCGCCGCGCAACGGCGTCGACCATCCGCAGCAGGCTCCCGAAAGCCGTGAGATCAAGTCGACGAAGCAGGTCGCGAAGGCCGAGCCGAAGGCAGTCGCCGACGACTCCGCCGCAGCGGATGCATCCGGTGACGCGCCTGCGGACGCCGAATCCTCCGCGGACGATACGCCGAACGCGGAGACCGCCGCTCCGTCGCCGATCAACGATTCCGTCGCGTTCCACGAGAGCGAACGGAACGCCGCTGTCGAGGCGCCCGACGAGACGAGCGATTCGCTCGGAACGAACCTCGAATCGATTCTCGCGCGCCGCGGCAACTGACCATCGCCGTCGCAGGGCGTTTCCGCTCCGCGACATGCCACGTTTTGAGACGCCGACCGATTCTTTCGGTCGGCGTTTTTCGTTGATTCGCAACGTTTTCTCTCACAGCGTTAGCACTCGAGTTGGCAGAGTGCTACCGGTCGCGCTAGGATAGGCAACTAGCGCGACGGAAAGGGTGCGGCAAGTGAATCGTCAGCCGCCTGACGTATTCGTTCCCGAGCGAAACCGTAACGATTGTTCGCATGCAGCAATGCAGAAAGAGGAGGTACGTCGTGTCGTTCCCACTCATTCCACTGGAAGACAAGATCATCGTCAAGCAGGCTGAGGCCGAGACGCAGACCGCTTCGGGCCTGTTCATCCCGGACAACGCCAAGGAGAAGCCGCAGCAGGGCGAAGTCCTCGCCGTCGGCCCGGGCCGCCGCGATGAGAAGGGAGAGCGCATCCCGATGGATGTCAAGGTCGGCGACAAGATCCTGTACTCGAAGTACGGCGGTACCGAAGTGCACTACCAGGGTGAGGACTACCTCATCGTGGCCGCGCGCGACGTGCTCGCGATCCTCGCCTGATTCTCGATTCGGCGCGTGAATCACGCACCACACGTTGACGAAGGCCCCGCGTGTCATCCCGACACGCGGGGCCTTCGCATATCCGGCGTGCGGGGATGACGTGGCTGGCGTATATGCGCGCAGTGTGGGTCGCGGCTGGCGGGCTAAGCGTCTCGATCTGCGTATGCGTGCGCAGCGTGGGTCGTGATCTGGGCGCAGGCCGCCTCGGTGTGCGTACGCGTGCGCGGTACGGGACGCTGGCGGGGTGCTAAGCGTCTCATCCGGCGTATGGGTGCGCAGTGTGCGACGCCGGTGGAGTGTGCTGGGCGTGCTGATGCGCAATGCGGGACGCTGTGCATGGGTCGCGGAGCGCCTACGACCGGAGTGCGGTCTGGCGTCGCGCACGCCGCGGCACGCCTGTGCGTGGGGCGGGAATAGCGGCGGCGGATTGCTGTTGACCCGTATGTGCGGCCGGCGGCCGCACGCGAGAAGGCTGTTGCGCCGATGGGTGAAAATCGAGGAACGGCAACGCGACACGCCGAGATTTGCGGAAAGTTACCTTCCCGTGGCATACTAGCCAAGTTGCCGGTTGAACCTCAACCGAAAACGATGGCGGATTTCCCAAGCGGTCAAAGGGACCTGACTGTAAATCAGGCGCTTCGTGCTTCAGTGGTTCGAATCCACTATCCGCCACGCCTCGATAGCTCAGTGGTAGAGCACTTCCTTGGTAAGGAAGAGGTCGTGAGTCCGATTCTCACTCGAGGCTCTCTGGCGGGATAGCTCAGCTGGCTAGAGCGTACGACTCATAATCGTAAGGTCAAGAGTTCGAGTCTCTTTCTCGCTACTATAAGGGCCGGGAAACCGGCCCACATATTCGACAACAAGAGGTGAACCAAATGGCAAGCAAGAGCGCAGACATTCGTCCGGGCATCACGCTGGCATGCACCGAGTGCAAAGAGCGTAACTACATCACGACGAAGAATCGTCGTAACACGCCCGATCGTCTCGAACTGAAGAAGTTCTGCCCGCGCTGCGGCAAGCAGACGCTTCATCGCGAGACCCGCTGAGCATAGATTCTTTGCAGGAGCCCGACCGAAAGGTCGGGCTCCTTTCGTTTTCCGCCGTGCCGCCGTGCATCGTCGCCACGTACGCGCGCCGCACCGCCACGGCGCTATCGTCGCTGCCGCCTCCGCTGCGTCGCCACGCCAGCCATCCATCGTTCCGTCCGCGCGCAGTCGATATTGTGGCAGCTGAACCCGGCCCGGCGCCGACGATTTTTGTTACTGTGGGAGCTATGACAACTTTTGCAGAGCTCACCACCATCGGCGTAGGTGGCAATATCGATCATTTCATGGAACCGACGACACGCGCGAGCATCATCGAAGAGATCGAACACGCGGACACGCACGGCATCCCCGTGTGCGTCATCGGCGGTGGCTCGAACCTGCTCGCCTCCGACGACGACTTCCACGGCCTCGTGCTGCGCGACGCGCGCCGCCTGATCACCGTGCCCGACGAAGCCGACCCGGTCGAGAACGGAGACAACACCGTGCATGTGACCGCCGAAGCCGGCTGCAACTGGGACGACCTCGTCGAGTTCTGCGTCGAACGCGGCCTCGAGGGCATCGAGGGGCTCTCCGGCATCCCCGGCAACGTCGGCGCGAGCGTCGTGCAGAACATCGGCGCCTACGGCCAGGAGGTCGCGACGAGCGTCGAATCGGTCGAGGTGTGGGACCGCGAGGACCGCAAGACGAAGACGTTGTCGAACGTCGAAATGCAGTTCGGCTACCGTTCGAGCCTGCTCAAGACAAGCATGTACAAGGCGCCGGGCGTGCCGAACGAGGAATACTATCCGTCGCCGCGCTACATCGTGTTGTCGGTGACTTTCGCGCTCACGCACACCGAAAGCGGCACCGTCAACTATCCGCAGCTCGCGCAGGCGCTGCACGTCAACCTCTCCGACCGCATCCCGATCGCCCGTCTGCGCGACGCCGTGCTCGACGTGCGCGCGTCGAAGGCGATGCTCGAGGACGCGACGCGCTACCGTCTGCCCGTCATGGTCGACGAGAAGCGGCCGGACGCGGTCGAACGTGCGATTCGCGACCAGCAGCGCTTCGTGACGCGGCACGACGCGCCCGCCGACGTCGTCGACGAGCATATACAGGCGACGGTCGGTGAGAACGAGGACTACAACCGCCACAGCTGCGGCAGCTTCTTCATGAACCCGATCGTCGACTCGACGGTGGCCGCCGCACTGCCCGACGACTCGCCGAAGTACCCGGCGACGCTGCCCGACGGCTCGACCGGCGTCAAGCTGTCCGCGGCGTGGCTCATCGACCACGCCGGCTTCCACAAGGGCTACCGCGTGTCGCCGGATGCGCGCGCCGCGCTGTCCGACATGCACACGCTCGCGATCACGAACCGCGGCGGCGCGGCCTGCGACGACATCGTCGCGCTCGCGTCGGCGATCCGCGACGGCGTGCGCAAGCAGTTCAACGTGACGCTCGTGCCCGAGCCGGTCATGGTCAACACGAGGCTGTCCTGACGGCGATCGCACGACGGTCGCACAGAAGACGACCCCGATCCGCCGGCCGCACAATCGCGGCCGGCGGATCCTTTTCCCTCACATCGCGCATATCTGCACGGAAAAACACGGGGATGCGCGGCGCGCGACGGCGCAATCTTGCTCACAGTGAACGATGCGCCGGGGTACGTCCTACACTTGGGCTGCGTATCTGGCACATCGCCTGTTCGCAGGTCACGCCAAAAGCTCATGAGCGCCAGCTGCATATAAGAGAGTAAGAACGCGGACCAGGTGGCAACGTGCAGATATTCAGGACGAAATCAGTCGAACAAACCATAGCCGAAACGAACGAAACCGGCCATTCACTCAAACGCAGCCTCGGATGGTGGGACCTCGCCGTCATGGGCGTCGCCGTGGCCGTCGGCGCCGGCATCTTCTCGGTGGGCGCGCAGGCGGCGGCCTTCCACGCCGGCCCCGCCGTCATCATCAGCTTCATCATCGCCGGCATCGTCTGCGGCGCGGCCGTCATGTGCTACGCCGAATTCGCGTCGATCATGCCGGTCGCCGGCTCCGCATACACCTTCACCTACGCGACGATCGGCGAGATCATGGCGTGGATCATCGGATGGGACCTCATCCTCGAGATGCTGATGGCCGGCTCCGTCATCTCCAAATACTGGGGCGTCTACCTCAACGACTTCATGCGGCTGATGGGCCTGAACTGGAATACGAACCTCACCTTCGGCTCCTTCCACCTCGATATCGCGCCGATCATCATCGTCGGATTCTTCACGGTGCTGCTCGTCTTCGGCACGAAGATCGGCGCGCGCGTCGACGGCGCGATGACGATCCTCAAGATCGCAATCGTCGTCTTCGTCGTCGTCGTCGGCTTCTTCTACGTGAAAGCCGCGAACTACACGCCGTTCGTGCCGCCGAGCGAACCGGCGGACGTCGTGCGGCACGGCGAGCTCGGCGGCAGCATGGCGCAGCCGCTGTGGCAGTGGCTCACGCACATGCAGCCGACCGTCTACGGATGGTCGGGCGTCCTCTCCGGCGCCGCGCTCGTGTTCTTCGCTTTCATCGGATTCGACGTCGTCGCCACCGCCTCCGAGGAGACGAAGAACCCGAAGCGCAACGTGCCGCTCGGCATCGGCGTCGGCATGCTGCTCGTCATCGTCATGTACGTGCTTGTCGCGATCGTCACGACCGGCATGGTCTCCTACAAGAAGCTTGCGCAGGTCGACAGCCCGTCGCTCGCGACCGCGTTCGAACTCGTCGGCGCCGACTGGGCGGCCAAGATCATCAGCTTCGCGATCGTGCTCGGACTCGCGACTGTCGTCATGGTGCTGCTGCTCGGCCTGACGCGCGTCGTCTTCGCGATGAGCCGCGACGGCCTGCTGCCGCGCGGCATCTCGCGCACCGGCAAACACGGCACGCCGGCGAGGCTGCAGATCGTCGTCGGCGTCGTCGTCGCGCTCGTCGCCGCCTGCTTCAACATCGACGTATTGTCCGACATGGTGAACATCGGCACACTCTCGGCGTTCACGCTCGTCGCGCTCGCGATCCCGATCATGCGCAAGAAGCGCCCCGACCTGCCGCGCACCTTCCGCATCCCCGGCAACCCGTGGGTGCCGATCCTCGTCGCGCTCGCGAACTTCTGGCTCATGCTCAACCTGACCGTGCTCACGTGGATTCGCTTCCTCGTGTGGCTCGTCGTCGGCTTCGCCATCTACTTCTCCTACAGCTACAACCATGCGCGGCTCGGCACCGGCGAGCTCGACGCCGAACTCGAGCGGTTCGACAAGGAGCAGCGCATCAGCCAGCTCAAGGAGACGGCGCGCGAGACGGCCGAAGCGAAGGCGAAGGCCGCCGCGAAGGACGAACGCCGGCGCGAGGAACGCTGACTCGACGCCGCATCGCCGCGCGCGTCGACTTTGCTCGGCGGCGGGCGCGCGGTAGTCTGGAACGGAGTCTTAAGGAGGACACAGATGGCCTATGTGATTGCCCAGCCCTGCGTGGACGTCAAAGACAAGGCATGTGTCGACGAATGCCCGGTCGACTG
Source organism: Bifidobacterium choerinum (assembly GCF_002761235.1). NCBI lineage: Bacteria > Bacillati > Actinomycetota > Actinomycetes > Bifidobacteriales > Bifidobacteriaceae > Bifidobacterium > Bifidobacterium choerinum. Next base: position 1,119,240 of record NZ_CP018044.1, read on the forward strand.
CATCTACGAAGGCAAGCGTTCGCTGTACATCAACCCGAACGAGTGCGTCGACTGCGGCGCCTGCGAGCCGGTCTGCCCGACCGAGGCGATCTTCTATGAGGACGATCTGCCGCCGCAGTGGGAGTGGTACAAGGACGCGGCGATCGAATTTTTCGCCGAAGTCGGCGACCTCGGCGGCGCACAGGCCGCCGGCCCGATCGGCAAGGACCCGAAGCGCGTCGCCGAACTGCCGCCGCAGAACGGCGCGTGACCGCCACGTGATTGCCACGTGTGATTGTGTCTGCGCGATCCGCGTCGGAATGGCCCGTGCATGCCCCTATCCGGGGTGTGCGCGGGCCATCCGCGTTGTTCCGTGCACTGTGCGCGTCTCGCACTGCGTACGCGTACGCTACGTGTGACGCTGGCGCGTGTTCTGGCGTCTCGCGCTGCGTGCGCATACGCGCCGGGCGACGCCGGTCAATGCGGGAAACGATAATCGTCAGCAGTAGCCGAGTCACCGAGCAGGAACAACAATGCATCGGATAAGGCACATGCATCGCATAACGCATGCATCGTGCAGACAGAAGGAGCATGAGATGGGATTCCATGATTTTTCGTCGCCGTACGACTGGTCGCGCATCGCGCAGTACAAGGATCGCGCGCGTGAGTTCGCCGGGGGCATGATCGACCTGTCGATCGGCTCGCCGGTGGACGATGTGCCCGAGGCCGTGCGCGTCGCGCTCGCCGACGCCGCGAGCGCCGCGAACGGCTACGGCTATCCGGCGACGGTCGGCACCGCCGAACTGCGCGCCGCATTGCACGAATGGTTCCGCGACTGCCGCGACGTCGAACTTGCGCAGATCGGCGCCGACGTCGTGCCGACGGTCGGCTCGAAGGAGGCCGTCGCGATGATGGCGTCGCTGCTGCACCTCGGCGCCGGCGACGTCGTTGTCCAGCCGCGCGTGTCCTATCCGACCTACGAAATCGGCACGCAGGTCGCCGGCGCCACCGTGCACAAGGTGGACGACGTCGCCGACGTCGCGTCGTGGAAGGACGTGCCCGGCGTCAAGGCCGTGTGGGTGAACTCGCCGAACAATCCGACCGGCGCGACGCTCGACGCGGAGCAGCTGCGGCGCATCGTGGAGGCGGCGCGCGCGATCGACGCCGTCGTGCTGTCCGACGAATGCTACGCGATGATGGCGTGGAACGACGACAACGACGGCGAAGGCATGCTCGAGCAGGATCTCGAGGGATCGCCGTGCATGCTGCGTGCCGACGTCTGCGACGGCGACGCCCGCGGCATCCTCGTGCTGTACTCGCTGAGCAAACAGTCGAACATGGCCGGCTACCGCACCGCGTGCATCGCCGGCGACGCCGCGATCGTGCACGACATGACGAACCTGCGCAAGCAGCTCGGCCTCATCGTCCCCGGTCCGGTGCAGGCGGCGATGACGGCGGGACTGCGCTCGACCGACGCGGTGCGCCTGCAGCACAACCGCTACCATGCGCGGCTCAAGGCGCTCGTCGAAGGACTGCGCGCCTATGGATACAACGCGTCGATGCCGCAGGGCGCGCTGTACGTGTGGGTGAAGGCGAAGTCCGGCGACTGCTGGCAGGACATGGAAGATCTCGCGTCGATCGGCGTCATCGCGAGCCCCGGCGAGTTCTACGGCGACGGCTCCCATCTGCGCTTCTCGTCGACGGTGAGCGACGAGGACATCGCGGCCGCCGTCGGCCGACTGCGCGCGGCGGCCGCGGTCGGCGAGTGACGACTGCGTGACGGTTGTGCGACGGTGACTGTATGAGTGTGCGTGCCGCCGTGGCTGCGGTTGCGACGCGCCGCGGCCACGGCGGCGCGTCGCGCGGCGATGGCCGAATGCGGTGATGCGGCGGCCGCGGTTTCGTAATCGCACAGCCGTCGTATGCGCGCCGTCGCGCGGGCACGCATGAGCGTCCGCGCAATTATTCAGATGCCGAGCTGCGCGCTGCCGGAACCGAAACGGCCGCGGATCGCGTCGAGCGCCTCCTCGGCGCCGCGCAGCCGCGTCTGCGTCGTCGAGACGTGGCCGTCGGCGCCGCTTTCGGCGAGCACGTCGTCGAGCGTCGGCTGGATGACCGTCGTCGCACGGTCGCTCAGGCCGCTCACCGACATGCCGGCGAGGCGGATCGCGCGCGGCAGTCGCGTCGGCGTCGCGTCGGCCGGAATGTCGAGCATCGCGCGCAGCAGTCGGAGCGTCACCGGCAGCAGTGCGCTCGCGGAATCGGCCGGCTGTTCGATCGTCAGCGATTTCGTCGTGACGCTCAGGTCGGGGAATCGCAGTTTCACGGTGACGGTGCGCGCGACGAACCCTTTGCGTCGCAGCGTCGACGCGACGTCGTCGCAGCAGCGCCGCAACAGTCCGCACACGCTCGCCGCGTCGCTTACGTCCTGCGGGAACGTGTGCTCGGCGCCGATCGACTTCTCCGGCGCATGCGTGACGATTGGCCGCGCGTCGAGTCCGCGCGCCGCATTGTAGAGGCGTTCGGCGGTGATGCGTGAGCCCGCGATGCTTTCGAGCAGCGGCAGATCGATCTCGGCGAGCGCCTTCACCGAGTCGATGCCGTGCTCGTCCAGACGGCGTTCGAGCGCCGGACCGATGCCGGGGATGCCGCGCAACGGCATCATCTGCACGAATTCGGCCTGTCTGGCGACCGGGATGAGCAGCATGCCGTCGGGTTTCGCGTTCGTCGACGCCATCTTCGCGACGAGCTTGTTCGAGGCAATGCCGACTGAGCAGGTGATGCCGTGGCGTGCACGGACCTGTTCGCGCAGCCATGCGCCGATGCGCAGCGGCGAACCCCATTCGAGCAGCGCGCCGGCGACGTCCATATAGCATTCGTCGACCGAGACCTGTTCGATCTGGTCGGTCACGCGACTGAAGATCGTGCCGAAGATGTCACGCGAGATTTGGCTGTAGTAGTGGTGGTCGACGGGCAGGAAGACGCCGCCCGGGCATAGCTGATGCGCGCGTGACGCCGGCATCGCCGAGTTGATGCCGTATTTGCGTGCCTCGTAGTTCGCCGCCGACACGACGGCGCGGTTGCCGGTGCCGATGATGACCGGCTTGTTCGCGAGTTCGGGATGCCGCGCGATTTCGAGTGACGCGAAGAACGCGTCCATGTCGATGTGCAGCACCGTGCAGCCACGTTCGTCGTGGCCCCAGTCGCGTTTGGCGGCGGCGATGCGTGGTGCGGTGCTCATAACCGATAGTCTAGTGGAACATTTGTTCGAATGGAAGTGGGTGGGGTGGATCTGGGCGCGGCTGGGGGCTGTTTGCGGGTGGGGTCATCGACTGGTTCGATGGAACAGGCCGCTGGTGGCCTGATCCGCGTCCCGATTCGTCGGCATGGTCGATGGAACGGGATGCAATGGGGCCTGTCTGCGGGTGCTTTCGTCGGCCGGCCCGATGAAACGGGACGGAGCGGGTGGGATTGTCGAACCGGTCGATGGAATGGGACGCAATGGGGCCTGTCTGCGGGTGGTTTCGTCGGACTGGTCGATGAGGCGGGACGGAGCGGGTGGGATTGTCGAACCGGCCGACGAATCGGGACGCAATGGGAGCTTATCTGAGGGTAGGGGCATGAAAGCTGACGAATGGGTGGCGCGTAGGGGATTCGGGAGGGTGCGGGACACGCACGGTGATGACGATTTGTGCTGGTCGGGGATGGCTGCTATGCTTGTAACCTGTTGCACTTATGAAGTGCGGCGTGGAGTCATGCCTGAGTGGCCGAAAGGGGCACCCTGCTAAGGTGTTAGTCGCGTTAGCGGCTCGAGGGTTCGAATCCCTCTGACTCCGCCAGCTTAAGCCGGAATCGCATTGCGGTTCCGGCTTTCTCATTGCCGCGGATTGCTGGATTGGGGCGAATGGTTGGTTTGCTGAAAGGTGAAGCCGCGGTACGCCTTTGTCCACAGCCTCGATGCATCACTGTAGTACGTTCTGCAAATCCCTGCAAATCATGAAACGTTTTCATGGACAGTTTCATGAGACATGTATGCATTGATGAGACATGTATGCAACGATTCGCTCACATGCCTGCAAGCATGTTCATCGGCTGATCCAAGTCTGATGTGTCGCCTGATATGGCTTCATATCGGGCGATTGACGTATCCGCCGGTTGCGTCCCGTTTTGTCGGGCCGGTCGATGGAGGCGCCCGCGGACGGGTCCGGTTGTGTCCCGTTCCGTCGGACTGGCTGATGGTTCCGCCCGGAAACCAGCCTGCTGGCATCCCGTTTCGTCGGGCCTGTCGATGGAAGCGCCCGCGGACGGGTCCGGTTGCGTCCCGACCCGTCGGGCCGGTCGACAGAACCGCCCGCTTCGTCCCGTTCCGTCGGGCCTGTCGATGAAAGCACCCGCGGATAGGCCCGGTTGCGTCCCGACCCGTCGGGCCTGTCGATGGAAGCTCCCGGAAACCGGTCCCGTTGCGTCCCGTTCCGTCGAACTGGTCGATGGATGGGGACGCAGGACGCTCGATGTGCGGTGGAAACAGAAGCGGCGCTACAGTGGAACCCATGACGGAACACATCGAACCTACGGAACCGGCGACGACTGTCTCACACGGTGAACCGGCGACCATGCGCACGCCCGAAACGCTGCCCGCCGGCCCCTTTGATCCGACCAACTTGGCTATCCCGTCCCACTCGACCAGTTCAGCCAGCCCGGCCAGTCCAAACCACTCGGCCATCCCGACCACTCCGGCCAGCCCGACCGTTGCCGCTTCCATGAGCTTCACATCAGCTTCCACCACGCCTGCAGACACGACGCCTGCACCAACCACACCCACCCCGTCCGCACCCACCACGCCTGCACCCACCACACCCGCAGACACGACACCTGCGGACGAAGTCACCCGGGCGGACGCGACTCCCGTCATCCCCACCTCCGCTCACTCTTCCCGACCGCACTCTTCCCGACCGCACTCTTCCCGACCGCACTCCTCCCACCCCCAGCCCGACCGCGCCGATCTTCCGCTCGTGACCATCCCATGCGTGTTCGAGGACATGATCGCCCCGCTCAAGGCCGCGCTGCCGATGCTTGACGGCATCGCGCGGGTGCGTCTGTTCGAGGACTACACGTTCGACGAGGACCTCTTCGTCGAGCGCGCGCAGGGTGCCGACGCCGTCATCGTCATCGGCGTGCACATCTCCGACGACATGCTGCGTCGCCTTGCGAAGACGGCGCGCTGCCTCGCATTCGGCGGCACCGGCGTCGCGAGCTACGTGAACTTCGATCTGGCGCGCGAACTCGGCGTGCGCATCTGCAACGTGCGCCACTACGGCGACGCGGCCGTCGCCGAGTTCACCTTCGCGTTGATTCTGGAGCTCGCCCGCCGCGTCGGCGAGCTCGACCGCGAACTGCGCGCCGGCGATTGGGACGGCATGAGCAGCGTCGAACTCGCCGGCAAGACGCTCGCGATCGTCGGTTTCGGCGGCATCGGACAGACGGTCGCGCGCATCGCCCACGGCTTCGGTATGCAGGTGACCGTCTGGGATTCGGGACGTGGTCCGCGCGAACGCCATGCCGAACATGGTGTGACGCCGGTCGCGGACATGAAGGCGCTGTTTGCCGGCGCCGATGTCGTGTCGATCCACATGCCGCTCGTCGATGGCACGCGCGGCATGATCGGCGATGCCGAACTCGATGCGCTGCGCCCGGGTACGATGTTCATCAACACGGCGCGCGCGGAGATCATCGCCCCCGGCGCGCTCGTCAGGCGTCTCGAACGCGGCGACATCCCGGCGGCGCTCGACGTCTACTACCAGGAGCCGCTGCCTATGGACAGTCCGCTGCTCGCGATCGACGGCCTCGTGCTCACGCCGCACGTCGCATGGCGCTCCGACGGCGCGAACCGCAATCTCACACGGCAATGCGTCGAAGACGTCGTCGCCTTCCTCTCCGGCGGCAAGATGAACGTCGTCGTCGATCCGGAGACGAAATGACGACGCGCACGATCCTCGACGACGCCGCGAATCCGGCGCATGACGCGTTCGTCGAGAAGAAATCCGAGTTCATCGGCGACGCGTGCCACATCGACGACCTCGACGCCGCGCTCGCCTTCGTCGAGACGATCCGCGAGATGCATCCGAAGTCGCGGCACGTCGCATACGCGGCGATCGTCACCGACGGGACGGGGCGCGTCATGGAACGCATGAGCGACGACGGCGAACCGTCGGGCACCGCCGGCAAACCGATCCTCGATGTGCTGCGCGCGAACGACCTGACCGACTGCGTCGTCGCCGTCACCAGATACTTCGGCGGCATCCTGCTTGGTTCGGGCGGTCTGATCCGCGCGTATTCGACCGGCGCGTCGCTCGCCGTGAAGGCGGCGCGCAAGGCGCGCATCGTGCAGTGCCGACGCTTCCACGTCCGCCTCGACTACGCGCAGCTCGGCGGCTTCCAGCAGCTGCTCGCGACCGTCGACGGCGCGCAGCTCGACGCCGCGTTCACCGACCACGTCGAGGTCGACTGCGCCGTGCCGACCGATATGGAGGGCCGATTCGCCGACCGCGTGCGCGAGACCTTCAACGCGACCGTCGTGCCGGAACCGCTCGGCCTCGTCGCACGGCCCGTCGAGGAACGATAGCCGGGCGCGTACGAGCGCCGGCCGTGGCGTATGCGCGACGCGCGGCGACACGCGCGCCGACGCGCGGCCGCGGCGTGCGCGGCGGACGTCGCGCGCAACGGCCGTTGCTAGAGTGGACGGGCATGTGCATGCGACCGCGCACATATGCGGCGGAGCGATCTACGGACAGAGGTGGGACGATGACCGATGAGACGATGAATGGCGGAACGATGGGCGACGACGCCACGTCGACGACGAACGACCAGCCTGTGGCGGACGCGCAGACGGATGCTCAGAACGCGACGAACGTCGCGAACATGGGGGATGCGACGGACGCGACCATGCCGGCGGACGCCGACGCCGCGGCGCATGCGGCGGCAACGGAAGCCGCCGACGCAATCGACACCAACGATACAGACGAGTCCGACGGCGCCGACGCGCCCCATATCGAGCCGCTGACGGCGACCTACGAGCGGCTGCGGCATTCGACGGACGCGGCCGAGCTGCACGAGTTCGCGCGCCGTCCGCTGCCGGACCGCGGCGAGCAGGCGGCGTTCTCGCGAGCGACGGCGTTGCTCGAGGCGGTCGCCGGCAATCCGCACACGCCCGAGGAGGACCGTGTGTTCCTCGCGAGCACGATGCCGTTCCCGAACGTGCTCGTCAAGCTGTCCGAGGATGCGTCGCCGACGGTGCGCGAGGCCGTCGCCGCGAACGCCGACGACAAGAACTGGCTCGTCGGCAGGCTCACGAAGGACGACGTGCCCGCCGTGCGCGACAAGGCGCTGCACAACAAGCGCACGTCGTGGAAGATGCGTCTCGAGGGTGCGCAGGACCCGGATATGGATGTCGAGACGCTCGATTTCCTCTCCCGTCTCGGTGCGGAGCTCGAGCCGGATGCGAACGTTGTATTGTCGTCGATGGTGCGCCGCGCTGTAGCGCTTAACCCTAACGCGTCACAGGAGATTCTCGAAAGACTGAGCGCCGATTCGAGCGACGAGGTCGTGCATGCCGCGCGTCGCCGCCTCGGCCAATGAATCCGCGTTCTGTGGCAAAACTGTGGGAAATGCGCGCGTCGCGGTGTTTTGACAACGTTTGTTGCCCTACACTAGGGAACTATGGCAGAGCAAATGGAAGAAAGCCCGGAGCGCCTCGCACGCCCTCTCGTGTGTCTGGCGTCCATGATGGGCGTTGCAACTAGTTACACCGGTCTGTCGCGCGATTTCCATGAGATCTCCGACGAGACGCTCGTCGCGATCCTTGGTGCGCTCGGCATCGACGCGACCTCCGACGAGGCGATTGAGAAGGCGATCGCCGACATCACGCGTGAGCGACATCTGCGTCTCATCGATCCGACCGTGCTGCACACGGTCGGCAAGGAGACGCATGTCACGCTGCGCACCGGCATCACCGAGCCGGCGCAGGTCACGCTGATCCTCGAGAACGGCGAGCATTTCGAAGGCGAGCTCAGGCTCAACGCGATGCCGGAAGCCAAGGTGCATGAGATCGACGGCAAGTTCATCGCCGAATCCGAACTCGTCCTCCCCGCCGAGCTCCCGGTCGGCTACCACACGCTGCACGTCGAGAGCGGCGAGCGTTCCGAGGATGCGACGCTCATCAGCGCGCCGGAACGCATCGAGATGCTCGATCCGATGAAGAACGGATCGCTGTGGGGCTGGATGGCGCAGCTGTACTCGATTCGCTCGGCCGATTCGTGGGGCGTCGGCGACTACACCGACCTGCGCACGCTGCTCACCGACGGCAAGCGCTACACGGACGCCGATTTCCTGCTCGTGAATCCGCTGCACGCCGCCGAGCCGGTCGTGCCGCTCACGCCGTCGCCGTATCTGCCGGTGTCGCGCCGCTTCGTGAACTTCACCTACATCCGTCCCGAGGACATCCCCGAATACAACACGCTCGACGACGACGCGAAGGCGGCCGTCAAGGCCGCGCACGCGAAGGTAGAGGGGTTCAACAACGATCCGAAGCTCATCGACCGTGACGCGATGTGGCTCGAGAAGAAGTCGGCGCTGCGCGAGATCTTCAATGCGGGCCTGTCCCAGGAACGCCAGCGTGAGTTCGACGAGTACAAGGCCCGCTGCGGCGAGGACCTCGAGGCCTACGCCACCTGGTGCCTGTGCTACGAGATGTGGGGCGCGCCGGAGGACAAGCCGGACAACTGGGTGCGTGCGATGGACAAGCAGTCGCCGGAGGTCATCGAACTGCGCGAGAAGCACGCCGACGTGCTCGAGTTCTACCGTTGGCTCGAGTGGACGGCGACGCAGCAGCTGCACCTCGCCCAGGAGGCGGCGCGCACCGCCGGCATGAAGATCGGCATCATGTCCGACATGGCCGTGGGCGTGCATCCGCTCGGCTCCGAGGTGTGGTGGAACCCGGAGCGCTTTGCGAAGGGCGCCACCGTCGGCGCGCCGCCGGACATGTTCAACCAGCAGGGCCAGAACTGGAGCCAGCCGCCGCTCAGCCCGCTCGCGCTCAGGAACACCGGGTACCTGTCCTACCGTGAGATGGTGCGCGGCATGTTCGACTGCGCCGGCGCCGTGCGCATCGACCACATCCTCGGCCTGTTCCGTCTGTGGTGGATCCCGGAGGGCCACACGGCCGTCGACGGCACCTACGTCTACTACGACCACGACGTCATGCTCGGCATCCTCGCGATTGAGGCGAGCCGCGTCGGCGGCATCATCGTCGGCGAGGACCTCGGCGTCGTGCCCGACTATGTGCAGAAGTCGCTGTCCGACCACGGCATCCTCGGATGCGCCGTCGAATGGTTCGAGCAGATGGACGGCGTCTTCACGCCGCCGAAGCATTGGCGTCCGTACGCGCTCGCGTCGGTCAACACGCACGACATGCCGCCGGCGGCCGGCTACCTCGAGTACGAGCACGTCAAGATCCGCGAACGTCTCGGCCTGCTCGAGGAGGGTGCCGAGGCCTTCGAGGCGAGCGCCCGCGCGGAGCACAACGCGATGCTGCAGATGCTCACCGACGAGGGGTATCTGGATCCGTCGGTGCTGCAGGACGAAACCGCGCACGAGACCGAGATCGTCGAGGCGCTGTACCGCGGCCTCAAGGGATCGCCGTGCAAGCTGCTCGCCGCGTCCATCGTCGACGCCGTCGGCGAGAAGCGCGCACAGAACCAGCCGGGCACCGACAACGAGTATCCGAACTGGCGCGTTCCGCTCGCTGACGCGGCCGGCGATGCGGTCATGCTCGAGGATCTGTTCCGCGGCGACCTGCTGCAGAGCATCACGAAGATCATGAATGCCTGATTTCCGCCGTTGCGTGCATAGGGGCCCGACGCTTGATACAAGCGTCGGGCCCCTTGCCGTAGAGGAGCGCCGTCTCGTCGTTGATTCGATTTACGGCGGTCTCAGTGCTCCCTCCGCTGCTGATACGTCAGCGTGACCGCCGTCTGCGGCACGACCAGCTGATGATGACGCGCGCGCTGTGCCCATGACAAGTCATCGCCGTCCTCGTCATTGAACGGGTCGATTGGCGTCAGTAGGTCGAACAGCAGCACGAAATCGCCGTAGAATGCGGCCGCATAGTCCGGGGAGTCGCGCCAGTCGAGTGCTGGAATCTCGATGAGATGACCGAGATTCGCCACATGATGTCGCGTGGCCATCCGTGCCACGTCGTGCAGCAGCTGCACCCAGTCGCCGTCGTCGAACGCGTCCGACGCGAAATCGTCCTTCTCGACGAACCATGTGTGGCTTTCGCTGCCGCGTGCGATGCGCAGTATGTGCCGGATGATGACGCCGAATTCGATTTCGTCGAGTTCGCCGAACATTTTTTTCGTTCCCGTCCATATGTCGTCCGTCGTGGTCAGCTAAGCGGCCGCCGCTGCGATCGGATCGGGATCATGCTGGAAGAACGCTGATACGACGCGACGCGCCCTGCCGAGTAGGCGGGACGCGTCGCGTCGTTATGACTCAGGCGATGCTCAGTTGGCGTCTGGGACGTCTGGGACCTCTGGGGCGTCGGGGAAGCGGTAACGTTTGAGCATCTCGTCGCGGAACCATTCAGAACGACGCTTGATATCGTCGATCGTCCAGGATTCCTTGTCCTCGATGGATTCGCCTTCCTCCGGGATGCTCGCGTTGATCTGCAGCGGCAGACGTATGCCGACGAATTCACCGTTGTCCTTGTAGTCGCGCTTCGACAGGTCGTAATGCGCGTCGTTGTCGGAGACCGGATGTTCGGGGACGGCGAAGGGCTTCTGCTGCAGATTCTCGTTGTACGGCGTGAGCGTCAGGTTGCCGAAACGGTGCATGTACTCTGTCTGGAGCTCGCCTGCGGCGGACAGATTGTTCGGAGAGATCTGCTTCTTCCAATATTCGGGCAGGTTTTTGCCTTCGGGGAGAATGTGCTCGATCGTCCAGCGAGGCTTGCCATTGTCGAGCCTGTCGTCGAGATCGAGGGGCCGTGCCTTCGTGGAGAAGCTGGCGTGGTTGCGCTGCTGCAGTCCGAGTTCCAGATCGATGAGCACGAAACGCGTGGTCTTCGCGTTCTGATCGTAGATCGGGCGCTTGAGGATCTCCTTGCCGAGGGTCTCGTCGTCCGCACTCATCTTCTTCAGCGCGAGTACGAGGGTGTGCACGTGTCCTCGCCGCGCAACGCGTCGTCCGTGCCGTCGATGGTGCGGATGACGCCGATGAGCCTGGAACGAATGTTCGACGATTTCGGATACTCCACGATGTTGCGGCGCACATAGAACGTCACGAACGCGCGCAGGATCTCGGCGAGCTGGTCCTTATCGAGCTGCAGTTCATCGGCCTTGACGAACAGGAACAGCAGCAGCGGATAGGCCTGCGTCGATTCCAGCTGCTTGAGACCCTGCAGTAGCTGACGGATCTCCTGATCGTCGAGCAGCGCGTTGCCGCTCGATTCGCCGGACTTGCTGGAGAGTTGGATGATGACGGTGTATGCGCATGCACGGTTGATCATCTCCTGCATATAGTCGTATCCGCCCAAGCGAGATGCGGTCTGCTTGCGCTTGAGCACATCCTGATACCGGTACAGCGCTTTGCTTTTCGTGATCGATCCCCTCGCGCTGCTTTCGAAGGCGTCGTAATTGTTGAGGAAGAACTGCGTAAACGCCTTCGTATCCACATCGCCGTCGGCGTTCGTGAAGATCTTGGCAAGTTTCTCCCAGTCGTTCCCCAGCGTGGATTCCTGTGCTGCGTCGCTTTGGTTGCTGTCCATGCTCAGGAACTCACTCTTGAGCAGATCCACGAGCGTCAGCGGCAGGCCCTTCGAGTTGAGCGAGGAGAAGATGCTGAAGGCGTCCCCGATACTCTCCGCCGTGATTCGCAGGATCATCACGTTGATGAGCTTGTCGTAGAAGTCGGACAACGACTGCATGTCGGGGAACGTCTCCGCATCCTTCAACGTATCGAGGATATGGTTGTATCGTTTCACGAATACGCGGTTCTTTTTGACGTGAGGCTCCTCTTTCTTAGCCGAGGTGCTGCTGTCGATGGCACGGATGAGTTCCTTGTAGATCGTCGCATCGTCGCTGAGCAGTTGCAGGCGCGGATCCGATACCTTGCGGTTCACGATGATACGTCGCTTGATGTCGTTGAGCAGATCCGATGCGATATGCTGGTCCTCTACCGGAAGTTCGGCGTCATCCCTGCGTTCGATGCAGATCTCCCAGAGCGCCAGCAGGAGCAGGGACAAGGTCGTGAGGCGCTGTTGCCCATCGATGACCTCGTAGACTATCTCGGAGGCATCGTCCTTTGACTTATGCTCGGTGACGAGGACGTTTCCGATATAGTATCCGCTCGCCTCCTCATAGATATCCTGGAACAGCTGATCGATCTGTTCCTTCTTCCATGAGTATGGCCGCTGATATGGCGGAATATGGTAGTACTCCCGGCTCTCCATCGTCAGAATCTTTGAGAGAGCCAGACTGGTTGAATCTATGTTCATGACGACCTCCATTGATCGATGTCCCCAACATGGTTCAGATCCATGATCACTCAACATCGCGGTTTTGTCCCGTCGTCGATGTTTCGTCGCATATCCCGGCGCGTCGCATGTCCGTCATTGTCAAGCCAGCCGATATACTAGAGGATTGTTGTGTTTCCCTACGGGGTCCTTCAAAGCGCTTTCCCACTCGCCATAAGGACTTTCAGGGAGCCCACGGTAATGAGACCGAACGGACGCCGCCCTAACCAAGCATGTCCGGGAAGTCCGGAACACAATATAAAGAAAAGGTATATCGTGAAAACTTTCACACCGAAGCCAGCTGATCTGACTCACGACTGGTACATCATCGACGCCTCCGACGTCGTGCTTGGTCGTCTTTCCGTCGCCGCGGCGAACCTGCTGCGCGGCAAGAACAAGCCGTCCTTCGCTCCGCACGCCGATTCCGGCAACTACGTCATCATCATCAACGCCGACAAGATCGCGTTGACCGGTGACAAGATGGACAAGGAACTCTACTCCCACTCCGGTCGTCCCGGCGGTCTGCGCCGCGACAGCTATGCCGAGCTGCTCAAGAACAAGCCGGAGCGCATCATCATGCACGCCGTCAAGGGCATGCTGCCGAAGAACAAGCTCGCCAAGGTCCAGCTGACCCGTCTGCGCGTCTTCGCTGGCGAGGAGCATCCGTACGCCGGCCAGCAGCCGCAGGTCTTCGAGATCGAACAGGTCTCGCAGCAGGCAAAGTGAACCGTTAGGAGATAGATATCATGGCTGAGAACACCAACAACTCCCCGGTTCAGGAAACCGAGGCTGAGAACACCGTCGCCTTCACGACCGAGACCAACTCCGGCGCCGGCACCGGCACCTCCGCGATCGCCCCGGGTTACGGCACCGGCCGTCGCAAGGAAGCCGTCGCCCGCGTGCGTCTGGTTCCGGGCACCGGCAAGTGGACGATCAACGGCCGTACGCTCGAGGAGTACTTCCCGTCGAAGCTGCAGCAGCGTGAAGTCAACTCGCCGATCGTCCTGCTCAAGCTTGAGAACAAGTTCGACGTCATCGTCCTCGTCGACGGCGGCGGCACCACCGGTCAGGCCGGCGCGATCCGCCTCGGCGTCGCACGCGCGCTCAACGCGATCGACCGTGACGCGAACCGTCCGGCCCTGAAGAAGGCCGGCTTCCTGACGCGCGACGCGCGCGTCGTCGAGCGCAAGAAGGCGGGTCTGCACAAGGCTCGTCGTGCGCCGCAGTTCTCGAAGCGTTAATTTGTGCGTTCCATTGCTCGCAATCCTGCAGGCCATCCGCATAGCGGGTGGCCTGCTTGCTGTATATGCGGGGTACCGATTTGCGAAGCGGCGGTGGTTGTTGCTGGACGAGTCAGAGAACCTCTACAATACAAGTGGCACAGAGAGCATACAGCGCCATTGGAGGATAGTTCTACAACTGCAGGCGTATGCAATCAACAGTGCGGAATCGTGCACCGAGAACTATATGGAACGCGTCGAAACATCTGGCGGTAATGATTTCTAGCATGGCACATGGAGCTTACCGGCGCATCATCATTTAGCTACAGTATTGAGAATAATCGTGAGTATATAGAGTATCAACTCTTTCAGTCTATAAATAATAGGCTCTGTCACAACAAATGGTTGATTTTTGACGAGAAATAGCGTATAATAATAGTAAGAAACAGTACCACCGAAGGAGGTAATTGGATATGCCTACTATCAAAGACGCATTAGATATTATCGGTAAGTTGACTGTCGCAGAGCAGGAAAGCCTTAAAACAATGCTTTTAAGTCCTGCCTTTGTAAAGTCTTTGAATATTGAAGATTTCGTAGCAAAGGAACGCTTTGCAAATGGTCGTGTATGCCCTCTTTGTGGCTGTATCCATGTGGTTCGCAATGGTCATCGTAAAGATGGCACACAGCGATATGTATGTAAGGATTGTGGCAAGTCCTTCGTGATTGCTACGAACTCCATTGTGTCTGGTACAAGAAAAGACTTGTCCGTGTGGGAGCAGTACATTGATTGTATGATGAATGGCTTATCCATTCGTAGAGAAATTGGATTGCAGCATTATTGGGTTGGCTACTATTGGGATTGATATAAATGAGGTTACTCAAAAATGGATAGACAGCAGTTTTGTAGCTTATATTGGCTCAAACATATAATAAACCGAAAGAAAATCTTGAATCAAAATTTTGGATGGCGTTAATTTACAATACAACGAAAGATGTTTACTCTTTTTTTATAAATTTTAAGAGGCGTTAAAAAACAGTTTTCAGACGAAAGGAGATCGAAGTTGAGTATAGATTTAAGTAACAAAAAAATTCCGAAAGAAGCAATTCAAGCATTAAAAACTATAGCGGAACTACTTGATAATATGTTAATTGGGGTGTATTTGTATGGTTCGGCAGTAATGGGTGGTTTACGTATGAATAGCGATGTAGATATTTTGGTAATAACAAATCAAAGTTTATCTGAAAAAACTCGAAGGAATCTTACAAATAGGTTAATGCTTATATCTGGGAAAATAGGAAACATAAAAGATATGAGGCCTCTTGAAGTTACGGTCATAAATCAAAAGGATATTGTCCCTTGGCATTTCCCCCCCAAATATGAATTTATGTATGGCGAGTGGCTAAGAGAGCAGTTTGAAAAGGGAGAAATTCCTGAGTCGACTTATGATCCGGATTTAGCAATACTTTTAGCACAACTAAGAAAAAATAGTATTAACCTTTTGGGACCAAAGGCAACAGAAGTAATTGAGCCTGTGCCAATGACAGATATTCGAAAAGCAATTAAAGAATCGTTGCCCGGG
Organism: Bifidobacterium choerinum; assembly: GCF_002761235.1. Taxonomy (NCBI): domain Bacteria; kingdom Bacillati; phylum Actinomycetota; class Actinomycetes; order Bifidobacteriales; family Bifidobacteriaceae; genus Bifidobacterium; species Bifidobacterium choerinum. Next base: position 1,134,587 of record NZ_CP018044.1, read on the forward strand.
TTGATAGCTAGCATTAACGGTGACGAACGCAATGTGATTTTAACTTTAGCCAGAATGTGGCTGACAGCATCTACTGGTGAAATTCGCTCAAAAGATCTGGCAGCTGAATGGGCGATACCTCAATTACCCGATGAGCATGCTACTTTACTCAACAAAGCGAGAGAGGCTTATTTAGGAGAGTGTGTTGACAAGTGGGAAGGAATGGAATCTGAGGTGGCTGAACTCGTTAATCATATGAAAAAGTCTATAGAGTCTTCCCTTAATATCCAATTACCTTTTCGAATAGTTTAAATATAACAAAGACTAGTTGTTAATGTGCATTATTGATTGCTTCGATATGTTCCCCCATATATCAGTTTCTTAAAAGGCTCTGTCACAACAAATGGTTGATTTTTGACGAGAAATATCGTATAATAATAGTAAGAAACAGTACCACCGAAGGAGGTAATTGGATATGCCTACTATCAAAGACGCATTAGATATTATCGGTAAGTTGACTGTCGCAGAGCAGGAAAGCCTTAAAACAATGCTTTTAAGTCCTGCCTTTGTAAAGTCTTTGAATATTGAAGATTTCGTAGCAAAGGAACGCTTTGCAAATGGTCGTGTATGCCCTCTTTGTGGCTGTATCCATGTGGTTCGCAATGGTCATCGTAAAGATGGCACACAGCGATATGTATGTAAGGATTGTGGCAAGTCCTTCGTGATTGCTACGAACTCCATTGTGTCTGGTACAAGAAAAGACTTGTCCGTGTGGGAGCAGTACATTGATTGTATGATGAATGGCTTATCCATTCGTAAGACTGCTGTTGCTTGTGGGATTCACAGAAACACCGCATTCCTTTGGAGACACAAGATTTTGGATGCACTTCAGAATATGGCAGACGATGTTACCCTTGACGGCATTATTGAGGCTGACGAAACTTTTTTCGCCATCTCGTACAAGGGCAATCATAGCAAGAGTAAGACATTTGCTATGCCACGCAAGGCTCATAAGCGTGGTCATTCTACACATATCAGAGGCTTGTCCCAAGAAAAGGTATGTGTTCCTTGTGCGGTTAATAGGAATGGCTTGTCTATCTCCAAGATTACGAATACTGGTAGAGTTTCTACAAGAGATTTACATCATATTTATGATGGTAGGATTAAGACCAATTCCACTCTTGTTACGGACAAGATGAACTCCTATGTGAGATTTACAAATGCCAATGGTATTGACCTTGTGCAGTTAAAGACTGGCAAAGCCAAGAAAGGCATTTATAATATCCAACATATCAATAGCTACCATAGTCAGCTAAAGAGGTTTATGCGTGGCTTTAACGGTGTTTCTACCAAGTATCTGAACAACTATCTTGTGTGGAATAACCTTGTAAATTACGCCAAAGAAAGCGACATGGAGAAAAGGAACATCTTCTTAACTTTTGTTTTGGCAACATTGAAAACTGCTAAATGCAGAGATTTATCAAACAGACCAGCAGTTCCTCTGGTCGCCTAATTAGAATTTGTGGAGATGATAAGATGGTCAATATAACAGATGTAAAACAGATTCTTCAATTTGCAATAGATGCGGAGATTAAAGTCTTTCTTGATGGTGGCTGGGGTGTAGATGCTCTTCTTGGATATCAGTCAAGAGCCCATAATGATATTGACATTTTTGTAGAAAAGAACGATTATCAGAACTTTATAGAAATAATGAAAGCTAATGGCTTTTATGAGATTAAGATGGAATATACAACATTGAACCATACTGTATGGGAAGATTTGAAAAACAGAATTATTGATTTGCATTGTTTTGAATATACGGACGAAGGTGAAATTCTTTATGATGGGGATTGTTTTCCGGTAGAAACTTTTTCGGGTAAAGGAAGAATTGAGGAAATAGAGGTTTCCTGTATTGAACCATATAGTCAAGTAATGTTCCATCTGGGATACGAGTTTGATGAAAATGATGCACATGATGTGAAGTTATTGTGTGAGACATTTCATATCGAAATTCCAAATGAGTATAGATAACTGCAAATAACAGTTTGTAGGGGAGTTCTGATACTCCCCTATAAAAATGGCTATTTATCAACTGTTTGTTGTGACATAGCCAAATAATAAAAGAGTTAAACGCCAAAATGTGTGTCCTCTTTGATTAGTTGTTGTCCTGCCACGGTGTGTTCTTGTGGAGGTCGTTCCGTTCGATGCCTGTGCCGTATCGCTGCGGCATGCCGGTCTGGTCGTGCAAGGTCCGGGGATCGTTCTGCCATGCGTTCTCGTACCACTGGTCGAGCTGTTCGTCGGTGACGGCATGCTTGACGAGCCATTCGCGGCTTTCGGGGCAGATGGTGTGCCGGTGGCGCCACCGGCACACGGCCCTGATCCGACGTTCCGGACTCAGGCCTCCGTGCCGGCGCGGCATGGCGCGGATCAGTGAGTTCATGCTTTCGATGCGGTTGTTGGTCGTGGGGATGTCCCCGATCCTGGGAAGGTGAGCATCTGGTCCTTGACGACGAGCCTGCGCGGCATGCGCCTGGCTTTGGCGAGACGCTCATGTGCGTCGTGTTCGCGCCCGTCGGCGTTGCGGCGGTGTTCGTCGATGGACGTGTTGCATGCGGCCTCCCATCTCGGCCGGTTCCTGCCCCACTCGTCGACCGTTTCCCGGTCGTGCGCCTTCGATGGTGCGATCGCCGGATTCCGCAGCTGCTTGGACGGCTCGTAGCGGGGATGCCTGCCGGCCGGTCGGGTGATGTTCATGCAGATGTGGAACAGGCGGCGCTGCACGGGCGTCTCGGGCCATGTCTCGTGCAGTGCCTTGAGCGGTCCGCCGCCTCCGTCGCACACGACCGTGTCGGGCGGCGCCGGACGCGGCAGGAGGCGTTTCCATGCGGCGGACGTCTCGCTGCGCGCGACATGCCGTCCCGCCACGTGCGAGGTCTCGTCGACGGCGATGGGCGCGACCGCGTCGCGACCCGGATGGATGCCGTCGAGGTGCGGCGCGGCATGCACGACGCCGTCTCTGGGTACGGGCGGTATCAGGCTCCACATCGGCTCGCACTTGCGTTGCGGCGTACGCGCCGGCAGATGATGCGTCTCGAGTGCGTCCTTGGACATGAGCCGGTCCAGCGCGGTGCACGGGTCCTTGGCCTTCGTTGTCCGGGTTCGCGCTTGTACTCGCGCCGCAGCCCGCGCACCGGTACCTGATCTTGCCGCCGGAGGTCCTGCCGTTCTTCTTCATCGTCCTTCCGCGGGACGAACATTTCGGTCGTTGCATGGCACCAGTCGACCAACGCGATCATGAACCGACGCGGACACCAAGCGGGAGAACAGCTCCGGAATCATTTCGGACACACGAAACGGCCGGGCGCCATAATGACCGGACACATCATGAACACCCCGACACGCCAATCGGCAAAAGGCATCAGCTCAGATTAAAGACACATCTTTTGGCGTATAACCCTAATAAAAGTATATCGTATGAAAGATATTGCTATATATTGATTCAAGGGACACAGTTATGTTCTTATCTCAGTATATGGAATATGAATAATCTATAGTGGATATATCCTATAGTATAATCATGCTATCGTATAAAACAAGGGAAGGGGTATAATGCCAAGTAGAAAGGCTTTCAGATTCTGTCTTGCCGTAGGTGTAATTATGTTCACTATCTATACTCCGGCTGAGGCCTTCGCTGATACTGAAGAAAAAATAGAACAAACCGTCAACCTATACACCAGTCAGATACAGAGCACCTATTCGTTTAGTCGGTCAAGGCTTCGGTCAGAGTCTTCGACGCAACAAAAACTCGCTGAAGAAAATGGTTATAATAAGTTTGCGACACCTGATACAATGACAATTGATAGTGCGGAAGTTAAGGCAAATATATTAAAAGCCGAAGATCATGATGGCGAGTACTCTGTCGTGGCTGACATCACTACGATTCTACATCAAAGGCCAAACAAAAACGTTACTATTACTATTGGTGACGAAGAGCGTGATGTGTTAGATAGTTCTGCAACTGATATGCACAGGCTCACACTCGCAAAAGATGTAAATGTTCAAACAGGTTATCGGATTATTTCAGATGAAATCATTGGAGCTGCGGACTCACAGGTAGATATTAAAATGGTTTCACACAATGCTCCTTTTATCCTACAGACTGAGGAGAGCGCGGCACCTTCTGCGGCAATGGAGTCAAAGGCAGGGTTTGATTATCTCACAGCTGTGACGTACGCTGAAAAATGGACAGAAAATGGTAGCAATTGTACGAATCCTGAATATCCAAGTGATCCTGCTGGACCATTTTGTACTGGTGCTCAATGCACGTATTTTGTCTCTCAAGTTTTGCATGTAGGAGGCTTACCTGCAACCGATATAGACATACATAATTACAAAAGTGATGACCGATGGGGATTTAAGAAGCAGCCTCATAATTATTTCACTTCCTTTACGTGGGGTGCCGCTGATAATAATTATCGTTATATGAAGAATTATTCAAATATTTTTGATGTGGAGAACAACTATCACCGTCTTGGTGCAGGTTCGTTAATATATGCCGACTGGCAGGAAGAAGGGAAGAATGACGGGCATATCGATCATGCAATGGTTGTTGTGGGCAGTAAAGTCATAAGAGATGATAATGGGAGGGTGGTAGACGCATACCCTATTATTTGCCAGAAATCAGTGAATAGGCATGATTGGGATTTTCAAAATACTCTTAAAGATGCTCCTGGTGCAAAATGGTATGGTTTGCAGTTGAGATATTAAGAATAATTTAGAAACGAAGTAATGTTGCGGTATATTTAATATGTCAAATAGTAGTATATGTGTTTGATGTGTGTTGCAAACTCCTTCATGATGAACATAAACATTTGACGTATTTTTATATAACAGGAGTGTGTGTTGAGCGAGCATCATGTAGAGAAGACAGATGAGGATACCCCTCGGATTTGCACAACTCGAAGCACCTTGATCTCGAAAATGGTTGTAGTGATATTGGGTTACTGTTGTGCATGGATTATATTGCTCGGCATTTCCTGCATTGAATATAGTCTATTATCTCATGATGCACAAAAAATGGATCAGGTTGGTCATTGCGTCAACTATGTCAAGGATCTGATTGCCGAACAGCCGCAAGAAGTTCAAGAGAAACTGAGACGCCTTGATGCACCGGAGCCTTTCAATATAGACCAATACTATGATGAGCAGAAATCTGAAGCCTTATCACCCTTTATAGGAAACCAAATCGCTGGGATAATCAGATCCTATACAATGTCCAGAGAACTCAAGCAACGACAAGTCGATGCCATCAAATGGTCGACTGAAGCGCTCGGCATCATAGTCGATGGCCCCCAGAACCATGTTCCGATGTATCCTGAGATTTTCACTCAGTGAAGCATCGCCATTATTCGTTGCCGAAAGGGTTTTGCTGCATGAGGATGCTGATGCTCAGCGCGGGGAAGGTCCAGATGTGGGTTCCGACGCCGTTGGCGTCCGCCTGAGCGCCGTGGCGGCCGGCATCGACGTGGCCGATCGGCGACGACGGCGTCGCCGAATCGGCCACGTTCTTGCGAATCGCGTGCCCGATCCTCGGCAGTCCGAGCGTCGTCGGATCTGCGTCCCCGCGGCTGGTCGCGCGCATCACCCAGTTCGAGGCGCTTATGCGCGCCGATTTCGGTACATATTGACCCGATCTGGCCGCGCCGCTCGCGACGGTCGTGCCGTCCCGCGCCGCCGCATCGGCCGCGTTGCGCTGCGCCTGCTCCATCATCTGTGTGAAGGTCTCGTCGGCGTCGCCTTGCCGGCGCATCGCACGGTCGACCCAGAACGACTTCTCGAGCGGGACAGTGAACCGCTCCTCATGCATGCCTGGGCACGGCCACTCACCGGTCGTCTCCGCCGACGACCACAGCACGTCCCAATGCGCGTCCGGGGGCATGTGGAAGTGCAGCGGTTTGTCGCCGCCGTTGACGACGATCGCGACGTCGAGTTCGTCCTTGCTCAGCAGGCGCATCGTGAACGAGCGGATCGACGTGTCGAACCAGTCGCGTTCCATCGGCGTCGTGCCGTCCGGCAGCAGCCATTGGATGCGACTCGATGGCTTGAGCAGCCCCAGCTGACTGAGGCGCGTGAAGAAGTCCTCGTGGTTGTAGATGTCGAGCGACTTGCGCACCGCGATGAGTCGCGAGATCGACTCCATCCGCATGTATTCGGGCGTCTTCGTCTCGGGCAGGATCCAATCCCAGTCGAGCCAGGTGATGTCGTTGTCCTGGCAGTACGCGTTGTTGTTGCCGCCCTGCGAGTTGTTGAATTCGTCGCCGGCGAGCATCATCGGCGTGCCGAGCGAGAGCATCAGCGTGCCGAGCACGTTCATGCGCGCGCGTTCGCGCAGCAGTGCCACATGCGGGTCGTCGCAAGGCCCCTCGACGCCGAAGTTCGCGCAGTTGTTGGTGTTCGCGCCGTCGTTGTTGTGTTCGCCGTTCGCCTCGTTGTGCTTCGTCGAGTACTGCGTGAGGTCGGCGAGCGTGAAACCGTCGTGCGCCGTCACGAAGTTGATCGACGACGTCGCGCCGCGTCCCGGATCGGTCGCGAACAGGTCCGCTGAGCCGCACAGCCGCGTCGCCATCTCCTGCATGCCGACGCCCTCGCGCGCGCCGTCGTTGACCTCGCACACCCAGAATCTGCGCGTCGCGTCGCGGAAACGGTCGTTCCATTCGGCGAAGGGGGAGAGGAACTGGCCGGTGCGCCATCCCTGCTCGCCCAGATCCCATGGCTCCATGATCAGCTTGAGGTTGCCGAGCATCGGTTCCGAACGCAGCGCGTACAGGAACGGATGGTACGGCGTGAACGACCCATTGAGCCGCGCGAGGCTGACGCCGAGGTCGAATCGGAAGCCGTCGATGCCGATTCGCTTCGCCCAGTAGCTGAGAGCATCGACGGCGAAGGTGATGTTGTGCGTGTCGGTGAAGTCGATCGTGTTGCCGCAGCCGGTCGTGTCCTCGAGTTCACCGCCCTGATGCTGCTGCCGGTAGAACGTGAGATTGTCGAGGCCGCGCCAGCACACCGACGGACCGGCGTTGCCGCCTTCGCAGGTGTGGTTGAAGACGACGTCCATGATCACTTCGAAGCCGGCGCTGTGCAGCGCGCGCACCATGTCGATGACCTCGTGACGCACCGCGTCGGCACCGTGCAGCTGTGCGGCGCGCGTCGCGTACGACGGTTCGGGGGAGAAGAAGCTGAGCGTTGAATACCCCCAGTAGTTCGTACGGTCGCGTTCCTGCAGGAAGACCTCCGACTGCTTCGCCATGATCGGCAGCAGTTCGATCGACGTGACGCCGAGGCCTTGCAGATACGCGAGCGTCGTCGGATGCGCGAGTCCCGCGTAGGCGCCGTGGCTGCCCGAGGAGCTGCGCGGCACCTACGCCGTGAAGCCTTTGACGTGCAGCTCGTAGATGACGGTGCGGCTCCACGGCATATGCGGATGCGACGGATCGGCGTCGTGCTTCGTCACGTCGCGATCGTCGATCGCGACCGAGATCGGCACTTTGCCCAACGAGTCGAGGCGGTTCATCGCGCCCCATGCCGAGCCTTTGATCAGGCCGTTCTTCAGCGTGCAGTCATAGGCGAAGGCGGCCGGGTCGAGCGTCATCGAGCCTTCGACGCCTTTCGCGTAGGGGTCGAGCAGGAACTTGTACGGATTGAAGCGCAGACCGTGGCGCGGGTCCCAGGCGCCGTCGGCGCCGTCGTCGTCGGTGAAGAACAGTCCTGGGCGCGTCGCGTAACGATGAAGTTCGGGCAGTTGCATGGCAACATTGTAGACAGTCGAAGGTCGTGCGTCCCGTGCGATGCCGGGAATATGGACATCGTCCGCGCCGACGTGTGCGGGCCGTGTTCAGCACGGCAGCGCGAGCGCGCGCAGATGGTCGCGCACGATCGCGTAGGCGGCGCCGTCGGCGTCCTGATAGACGTCGCACAGCCCGCGCGTGATGCGCGGCGCCGCGGTGCCGCCGTCGTCGCCGGCGGCCGTGCGTGAGGCGGCGGGATGCCCGGCGACGAGCCGGTCGAGATGTGCGATCTCGGCGTCGTCGAGGAATCCGGCGATCGGTCCGCACAGCAGCACGTCGGCGGCGAAGACGGCGCGGATGTCGACGATTGCGTGCGCGAGCGAATGCAGCCAGTCGCGCATGCGGTCACGGTGGTGGATTTCGCCCTGTTCGAGCACGCCGAAGAATCCGGGCAGGCTTTCGCCTTCCTCGGTGAGGTTCGCCGACGAGCAGTAGACGTTGAGGCAGCCGGCATTGCCGCATTCGCAGCGCGGACCGTCCGGGTCGAGCGGCATGTGCTCGACGGCGCCGGTGTGGGGGCGGCCGTCCTGCAGCACGGCGCTGCCGATGTGGTTGCCGAGGAACAGGCACACGGCGTCGCGCAGCGCGGGGCGCGCGCGCAGCTCGGCGAGCGCGTACGCGCAGTAGCGTTCGGTCGCCGTCACCGGCAGCGTGATGCGCTCGGCGATCGCCGCGTAGTCGAGGCTATTCGCCGTGTTGATGTGCGTCGGGACGGCGAGGCCGACGCCGAGCGGCGGCGTGCCGGCGGCTGCGACCTGCTCGGCGAAGTCGTCGATGATGCGCGCCGCCCTGCCGTAGAACGTGACGTCGGCGTGCGCGGCGATTGTCGTGTGCCGTTCGTCGATTGTCACGCCGTCGAGGTCGACGGCGATGCAGACGATCTCGGTCGAGCGGATCGTGACGCCGATCGCGCAGTGTCTGCGGTAGTTGAAGGCGTAGGTGAGCGCGCGGCGGCCGCCCGTCGATTGGCGGTGCCCGGCGGCGACGATCAGTCCGGCGTCTTCGAGCGTGCTCAGGCGCGCGTTGAGCGTCGGCGCGCTGATGTGCAGCGCGTCGGCGATGCCGCGTTTGGCGATCGGCTCGCCGTGGTAGAGCAGCGCGAGGATCTCGTCGGCGCCGTCGGGCAGCGCAGGGATGTGGTCGTCGTGGGGCATCGGTGTCCTTTGCTCGCTGTGTGTTGTGCCGCGCGTTCGGTGGCGCGTCGCCGGCCGCTGTGACCGTTTGGCGGCGCGGCCGCATGTCCAGTTTGATAAATCGATTTTACAGAAGTTTTTGATTTGTCGAGACATTTGTAAAGAGATTTTGTAAAAGTTGGCGGCGCATGGTGACGACGACGTTGTTCAGATGGGTGGAAAAACGCACAAAATGTTCCATTTGATGGAAAATCCGTGCGAAAACTGTCAATATCGAAAGAACAACGCACAAAAAACAAACGGAATCGAACATGTTTGCATCGACACGGTACATGCTGACAAGTTGACGGATGTTCGATAGATTGGGTACATCACCACGTCGCGGTGGCGGTCACGCCCCCGTGATGCGGACGGCAATGCGTTGGGACCAACGCACGACAAGCAGATTCTATAGGAGGATCGCATGGCAGAAGCACGCAAGGACGATGCGCAGAAGGCCCCTGCACAGGATGTGAAGGAAGCCGCGAAGCACGCACCGGCCGCGACGCCTGTTGTGGACAAGGAGGCGGCCGCCCAGGCCGAGGTCGACGCGCTCGTCGCCAAGGCGAAGCAGGCGCTCGACGAATTCGAGAAGCTCGATCAGGAGACGGTGGACCGCATCGTCGCGAAGGCGTCCGTCGCCGCGCTCAACAAGCACCTCGTGCTCGCCAAGATGGCCGTCGACGAGACCGGCCGTGGTCTCGTCGAGGACAAGGCCACGAAGAACATCTTCGCCTGCGAGCATGTCACGAACTACATGGCCGGACAGAAGACCGTCGGCGTCATCCGCGAGGACGACGTGCTCGGCATCGACGAAGTGGCCGAGCCGGTCGGCGTCGTCGCCGGCGTCACCCCGGTCACGAACCCGACCTCCACGGCGATCTTCAAGTCGCTCATCGCGCTCAAGACCCGCTGCCCAATCGTCTTCGGCTTCCACCCGGGCGCGCAGCAGAGCTCCGTCGCGGCGGCGCGCATCGTGCGCGACGCGGCGATCGAGGCCGGCGCCCCGGAGAACTGCATCCAGTGGATCGAGCATCCGTCGATCGAGGCGACCGGCGCGCTGATGAGGCACCCCGGCATCGCGACGATCCTCGCGACCGGCGGTCCGGGCATGGTCAAGGCCGCATACTCCTCCGGCAAGCCGGCGCTCGGCGTCGGCGCGGGCAATGCCCCGGCCTACATCGACGCCAACGTCGACGTCCAGCGCGTCGCGAACGACCTGATTCTGTCGAAGCACTTCGACTACGGTATGATCTGCGCGACCGAGCAGGCGATCATCGCGCACAAGGACATCTACGATCCGCTCGTCAAGGAACTCAAGCGCCGCAAGGCCTACTTCGTCAACGACGAGGAGAAGGCGAAGCTCGAGCAGTACATGTTCGGCTGCACCGCCTACTCCGGCAAGACGCCGAAGCTCAACTCGGTCGTCCCGGGCAAGTCGCCGCAGTTCATCGCGCACGAGGCCGGATTCGAGATCCCCGAGGACGCGACGATCCTCGCGGCCGAATGCGCCGAGGTCGGTGAGATGGAGCCGCTGACGATGGAGAAGCTCGCCCCGGTGCACGCCGTGCTCAGGTTCGACGACCAGGAGCAGGGCTTCGAGATGTGCGAGGAGATGCTCAAGCACGGCGCCGGACACACCGCGGCGATCCACACGAACAACGACGACCTCGTGCGCGAGTACGGCCTGCGCATGCACGCGTGCCGCATCATCTGGAACCAGCCGAGCTCGCTCGGCGGCATCGGCGACATCTACAACGCGATCGCGCCGTCGCTGACGCTCGGATGCGGCTCCTACGGCGGCAACTCGGTCTCGGGCAACGTCCAGGCCATCAATCTGCTCAACATCAAGCGCATCGCCCGAAGGAACAACAACATGCAGTGGTTCAAGATCCCGTCGAAGACCTACTTCGAGCCGAACGCGATCAAGTATCTGCGTGACATGTACGGCATCGAACGCGCCGTCATCGTCTGCGACAAGGTCATGGAGCAGCTCGGCGTCGTCGACAAGGTCATCGACCAGCTGCGCGCGCGTTCCAACCGCGTCACCTTCCGCATCGTCGACTACGTCGAGCCGGAGCCGAGCGTCGAGACCGTCGAGCGCGGCGCCGCGATGATGCGCGACGAGTTCGAGCCGGACACGATCATCGCCGTCGGCGGCGGCTCGCCGATGGACGCCGCGAAGATCATGTGGCTGCTCTACGAGCACCCGGAGATTGCGTTCTCCGACGTGCGCGAGAAGTTCTTCGACATCCGCAAGCGCGCGTTCAAGATCCCGCCGCTGGGCAAGAAGGCGAAGCTCGTGTGCATTCCGACATCGTCGGGCACCGGCTCCGAGGTCACGCCGTTCGCCGTCATCACCGACCACAAGACCGGCTACAAGTACCCGATCACCGACTACGCGCTCACGCCGTCCGTCGCGATCGTCGACCCGGTGCTGGCGCGCACGCAGCCGCGCCGCCTCGCCTCCGACGCGGGTTTCGACGCGCTGACGCACTCGATGGAGGCCTATGTCTCCGTCTACGCGAACGACTTCACCGACGGCATGGCGCTGCATGCGGCCAAGCTGATCTGGGACAACCTCGCCGAGTCCGTCAACAGCGAGCCGGGCGTCGCGAAGACGAAGGCGCAGGAAAAGATGCACAACGCCGCGACGATGGCCGGCATGGCCTTCGGCTCCGCGTTCCTCGGCATGTGCCACTCGATGGCGCACACGATCGGCGCGCTGTGCCACATCGCGCACGGCCGCACCAACTCGATCCTGCTGCCGTACGTCATCCGCTACAACGGCCAGATCCCGCAGGAGCCGACGTCGTGGCCGAAGTACAACAAGTACATCGCGCCGGAACGCTATCAGGAGATCGCGAAGAACCTCGGCATCGACCCGGGCAAGACCCCGGCCGAAGGCGTCGAGAACCTCGCGAAGGCCGTCGAGGACTACCGCGACAACAAGCTCGGCATGAACAAGTCCTTCCAGGACTGCGGCGTCGACGAAGACTACTTCTGGAGCATCCTCGAGCAGATCGGCATGCGCGCCTACGAGGACCAGTGCTCGCCGGCGAACCCGCGCATCCCGCAGATCCAGGACATGATGGACATCGCGATCGCCGCCTACTACGGCGTCTCGCAGCAGGAGGGCCACAAGATCCGCGTCGAGCGCGAAGGCGTCAACGCGACCGAGGAGGCCTCGCAGCGCATCTGACCGGCGGATCCGGCGGCCGTGATCCACTGGGTGGCGGCGGCCGGATGAACCGCGGGTGAGCATATGGCTATGGAGCGGCTCCCGTCCAAGCGATTGGACGGGAGCCGCTCCATAGCCATTGCGATCCATATGCGGTATATGCGCATCGCCTTGCCGCCGGGAGTCTCCGCGGTCGCGCGGCGCCTCCCAGGCCTTAGGCGCCCAGCGGAATCAGGACGAGCATCAGCAGGCTCATGACCGATTCGGTGATGCCGACGGCCTTGACCGGCACCGGACGGCGGCGCGCGACGAGCGGCAGCGCGACGGCGCGCGCAAACAGCGCGAGCGCGAGCACGCCATAGAGCACGTCGCACAGGAAACCGACTGCGACGAGGACCGCATGGTAGGTCCAGCTCGCATGCAGATAGCCACGGCGGCCGCGTTCCCGGATCATCGTCTTGACGAACAGCACCGAACCGAACAATGCGAGGGCGAAACTGACGGCGATTTCGACGCCGACGCCCGGGAACAGCGCCGGGGCGACCGGCCACGTCAGCCGATCGGTCGCCGACGGCGCGGGGCATCGCGAGCCGAAGGGCGCGACGACGACCGCCATCGCCGACGAGGCGAGCACGGCGGCCAGATTCGACCACAGGCTCCGCTCGCGTCGCATCCACGAGGCGAGCAGCGAGACGCCGCACAGCACGGCGTAGATCGGCGCCCACCACAGGATCGCCGGATGCAGCACGAGGAACGGGACGCCGGCGGCCGCCAATATGAGCGCGTAGGTCAGCATCGGCGTCAGATAGCGGCGGCGGAAGCGCGACTTGCACCAGCGGGAGGCCGTGAACTGCACGCAGTAGCAAACCGCCCACAGCGCGACGAGCCACGTCGAGGTCCAGGTCGGGCCGGTCGCGGCCCATGCGGCGAGCGACGGGAACAGGACGATCGACCATGCGCCGGGTTCGGTCGAGGTCCAGTCGCGAAGCGAACGGCGCCTGCCGCGTCGTGGACTCGCGCCGGTCGGGGGGCCGGGCATGGATGCGGGGGAGTGGGAAGTCTTGGGCATGGCCCCAAGCCTAGATTGGCGGGCACCGGCACGCCAGAGGCGGCGGCGGATTTCGCTTCGGGATATGCGCGGAACATGTGCGACACGCCCGGGCTGCGTCATGTAGGGGGCTGGTGCTTGAATATAACAGTTGCCTGAAGAGGGCTCGCATAATTGGAATTCAAAAAAGCGAGTGTGGCGCGGGTCATTCCGCAAGGGACGGACATCGTGGCCATGCACTGATGTGGATCAGCCGGGAGGCGTATGCCTCTTGGGTGTTCTTCGCCGGTGCCCTGAGCAGGTTAGTGGTAAATAGTCAACGAATCGCTAGGAAAGGGCGGAAGGCAATGGCGGGACAGAAAATCCGCATCAGGCTTAAGTCCTATGACCATGAGGTCATCGACCAATCGGCGAAGAAGATCGTCGAAACGGTGACGAACGCGGGTGCAACTGTGGTTGGCCCGGTTCCGCTCCCGACGGAGAAGAACGTATACTGCGTTATCCGTTCTCCGCATAAGTACAAGGATTCCCGCGAGCATTTCGAGATGCGCACTCACAAGCGTCTCATCGATATTGTGGATCCCACCCCCAAGGCTGTGGACTCCCTCATGCATATTGATCTGCCTGCGGACGTCAACATCGAGATCAAGCTGTAAGGGAGGAGGAATCGCTATGTCGAACGCCAAGCGCACCGCACTGCTGGGCAAGAAGCTCGGTATGTCGCAGGTTTGGGACGAGAACGGATTCTTCGTCCCCGTCACCCTCGTGGACGTCTCCACGAACGTCGTGACCGCAGTCAAGAACGACGAGACCGACGGCTACAAGGCCGTCCAGCTCGGCTACGGCCAGGTCGACCCGCGCAAGGTCACCAAGCCGCTCGCCGGACATTTCGCGAAGGCCGGCGTCACGCCGCGCCGTCACCTCGCTGAGATCCGCACCGACAACGTCGAGGATTTCCAGCCGGGTCAGGAACTCACCGCCGAACTCTTCCCGGAGGGCGCGCAGGTCGACGTGACCGGCACGACCAAGGGCAAGGGCTTCGCCGGCACCATCAAGCGCTGGGGCTTCAAGTCCTATCGCCGCACGCACGGTTCCCACAAGAACGAACGCCGTCCGGGTTCGGTCGGCGCATGCGCGACTCCGAGCCGTATCCTCAAGGGCAAGCGCATGGCTGGCCGCATGGGCCACGCCACGAACACCGTCCTCAACCTCACCGTGGTCTCCTCGGACGTTGAGAACGGCGTCATCGCCATCAAGGGCGCCATCCCGGGCCCGAAGGGTGGCATCGTGCTCGTCCGTTCTGCAGTGAAGGGAGCCTGATAGATCATGGCAAACGTTACTCTGAACGTCACCGACAACAAAGGCCAGGCCGCTGGCTCGATCGAGGCGCCCGCTGATTTCTTCGGCTTCACCGCCGAAGAGGTCGAGCAGCACGTCCCGCTGATCCACCAGGTCGTCGTCGCGCAGCTCGCCGCCGCGCGTCAGGGCACCCACGCGGTCAAGAACCGCGCCAAGGTCTCCGGCGGCGGCCGCAAGCCGTGGAAGCAGAAGGGCACCGGCCGCGCTCGTCAGGGCTCGATCCGCGCTCCGCAGTGGTACCACGGCGGCGTCGTCCACGGACCGGTTCCGCGTGACTACAGCCAGCGCACCCCGAAGAAGATGAAGGCCGCAGCGCTCAAGTACGTGCTGTCCGACCGCGCGAACAACGGCCGCGTCGCCGTCATCGACTTCGGCATCACCGAGCCGTCGACCAAGACCGCGATCTCCGCGCTCACGCCGATCGTCGGCGACGGTTTCACGACCATCGTGCTGTCCCGCGACAACATCAACGAGTGGCTCTCCGTGCGCAACATCCCGACCGTTCATCCGATCTTCGCCGATCAGCTCAACACCTACGACGTGGTGACCGCCCAGTACGTGGTGTTCTCGAAGGAAGGCTACGAAGCGTTCCTCGAGGCGAAGAAGCCGGCAGAAAAGGAGGCCTGATTTTCATGGTCGCAGTTCACAAGCCAGCTCACGATATCATCCTCAAGCCTGTCGTCTCCGAAAAGAGCTACGCCCTGTCCGATATGGGTCAGTACACCTTCGTGGTTGCCCCGGACTCGAACAAGGTGCAGATCAAGCAGGCCATCGAGGAGATCTTCAAGGTCAAGGTGACGAACGTCAACACCCTCAACCGTGCAGGCAAGCGCACGCGCACCCGCACCGGCTACGGCCGCCGCGTCAATGAGAAGCGCGCGATCGTGACCGTCGCCGAGGGCCAGTCGATCGACATCTTCGGTAACTGAAGGTTAGCCGACAAAAGTTAAAGGAAGAACTAGATTATGGCTATCCGCGTTTATAAGCCGACCACTCCTGGCCGTCGCAACGCGTCCGTGTCGGACTTCTCCGACCTCACGCGCCGCACGCCTGAGAAGTCGCTCGTACGCAAGAACAGCAAGACTGGCGGCCGCAACTCGTACGGCCGCATGACCTCCCGCCATCGCGGCGGCGGCCACAAGCGCCAGTACCGTCTCATCGACTTCAAGCGTTGGGACAAGGACGGCGTGCCGGCGACGGTTGCCGAGATCGAGTACGATCCGAACCGTTCCGCCCGCATCGCGCTGCTGCACTACGCCGACGGCGAGAAGCGCTACATCATCGCTCCGGAAGGCGTCAAGCAGGGCGACCGCATCGAGACCGGCGCCAAGGCCGACATCAAGCCGGGCAACAACCTCCCGCTGCGCAACATCCCGACCGGTACCGTGGTCCACGCGATCGAGCTCCGCCCGCTCGGCGGCGCGAAGATCGCCCGCTCCGCCGGTGCCGCCGTGCAGCTCGTCGCGAAGGACGGCGCCTACGCCCAGCTGCGTATGCCGTCCGGCGAGATCCGCAACGTGGACGCCCGCTGCCGCGCGACGGTCGGCGAGGTCGGCAACTCCGACCACGCCAACATCCAGCTCGGCAAGGCAGGTCGTGCACGTTGGATGGGCAAGCGCCCGATCACCCGTGGTGAATCCATGAACCCTGTCGATCACCCGCATGGTGGTCGTACCCGTGGCGGCAAGCCGCCGGTCTCCCCGTGGGGCAAGGGTGAGGTTCGTACTCGCCGTCCTAAGAAGGCTTCGAACAAGATGATCGTTCGTCGTCGTCCTAATGGCAAGAACCGTAAGTAAGGGAGTGTCGAACAGATGACTCGTAGCATCAAGAAGGGCCCATTCGTCGACGCCCACCTGCAGAAGAAAGTCGACGAGCAGAATGAGAAGGGCACGCACAACGTCATCAAGACGTGGTCGCGCCGTTCGATGATCACCCCTGACTTCATCGGACACACCTTCGCAGTTCACGATGGCCGTAAGCACGTCCCGGTGTTCGTCACCGAGGCCATGGTCGGTCACAAGCTCGGTGAGTTCGCCCCGACGCGCACCTTCAAGGGTCACGTCAAGGACGACAAGAAGTCGCGCCGCTGAAAGTAGGAGAGTAAGGACACATGGAAGCTAAAGCAATCGCCCGTCACGTCCGCGTGACGCCGCGCAAGGCTCGCCGTATGGTCAACCTCATCCGAGGCAAGAAGGCGGCAGATGCAATCACCATCCTCAAGTTCGCTCCGCAGGACGCGAGCACCCCGGTGCTCAAGGTCCTTGAGAGCGCCATCGCCAACGCTCGCGTGAAGGCCGACAAGGCCGGCGAGCCGTTCCGCGAGAACGACCTGTACATCAAGGAGACCTATGTGGACGAAGGCGTGACGCTCAAGCGTTTCCGCGCTCGTGCACAGGGCCGTGCGGCTCGTATCAACAAGCGTACGAGCCACATCACGGTCGTCGTCGCCACCAAGGAAGGAGCCCGCTAAAGATGGGTCAGAAGATTAATCCCTTTGGCTATCGCCTGGGCATTACTGAGGACCATCGTTCGAAGTGGTTCTCCGATTCCAACAAGGCTGGCGAACGCTACCGTGACTTCGTGCTCGAAGACGACGCCATCCGCAAGGAGATGACGAAGGATCTCGAGCGTGCAGGCGTGTCCCGCATCGTCATCGAGCGCACCCGCGACCGCGTGCGTGTGGACATCCACACGGCCCGCCCGGGCATCGTCATCGGTCGCCGCGGCGCCGAGGCCGAGCGCGTCCGCGCCAAGCTCGAGAAGCTCACCGGCAAGCAGGTCCAGCTCAACATCTTCGAAGTGAAGAACCCGGCCATCGACGCCCAGCTCGTCGCTCAGGGCATCGCCGAGCAGCTGACGAACCGCGTGACCTTCCGTCGCGCGATGCGCAAGGCTCAGCAGGACGCCATGCGCGCCGGCGCCAAGGGTATCCGCATCAAGCTCTCGGGCCGTCTCGGCGGCGCCGAAATGAGCCGCTCGGAGTTCTACCGCGAAGGCCGCGTCCCGCTGCAGACGCTCCGCGCCCTCATCGATTACGGCTTCTTCGAGGCCAAGACCACCTACGGCCGCATTGGCGTCAAGGTGTGGATCTACAAGGGCGACATGACCGAGCGTGAGTTCGAAGAGCAGCAGGCGCAGCAGGGCAACAACCGCAACGGCCGCCGCGGCGATCGCCGCCCGCGCCGTGGCCAGCGCAATGGTCAGCGCGGCAACCAGCAGAACCAGGTGAAGACCGGCGCCGATCAGCCGATCGAAGCCCCGGTCGCGCAGGACGCCACCGCTGCACCGGCATCGGAAACTAAGGAGTGAGCTGAAGATGCTTATCCCAAAGAGGACCAAATACCGTAAGCAGCACCGCCCGGATCGCCATGGCATGTCCAAGGGCGGCAACGAGATCAACTTCGGTGATTTCGCCATCCAGGCAATGGCTCCGGCCTATGTCACCAACCGCCAGATCGAGGCGGCCCGTATCGCGATGACCCGTTACATCAAGCGTGGCGGCAAGGTGTGGATCACGATCTTCCCGGATCGTCCGCTCACCAAGCACCCGCTCGGTGCCCGAATGGGTTCCGGTAAGGGTACCCCGGAATTCTGGATCGCCAACGTCCATCCCGGACGCGTTATGTTCGAGATCGGCGGCGTCTCCGAGGATGTCGCTCGCGAGGCCCTGCGCCGCGCAATCGACAAGCTCCCCATGAAGTGCCGTGTGATTGCTCGTGAAGGCGGTGACATCTGATGGCAGTCGGATCCGAAGAATACACGATGAAGAATCTCAACGAGAAGACCAACGCGGAGATCGAGGGCTTCCTCAAGAAGTCCAAGGAAGAGCTGTTCAACCTGCGCTTCCAGCACGCGACCGGTCAGCTTGAGAACACCGCTCGCCTCAAGGCGGTCAAGCACGACATCGCCAGGATGTACACCGTTCTGCGCGAACGCGAGCTTGGCATCAGCCAGGCTCCCGAGGCGACCGAAACGAAAGCCGAGGAGAAGTAATGGCTGAAGAGCGCAACTCCCGCAAGGTTCGTCGCGGTTATGTCGTGTCCGATAAGATGGACAAGACCATTTCCGTGGAACTCGAACTCCGTACGACCCACCCGCTGTATGGCAAGGTCGTCCGTTCAACCCGCACGGTCAAGGCTCATGACGAACACAATGAGGCTCACGTTGGCGACCTCGTGAGTATCATGGAGACTCGTCCACTGAGCAAGACCAAGCGTTGGCGTCTCGATAGCATCATCGAGCGCGCTAAGTAATAAGTTCGGCAAGGCTCGCTGACTCACCCGGTCCATCCTTACGCTAGGATGGACCGGGTGATCAGGGAGAACCAGCTCGGCTAAGGAGAATCAATGATTCAACAGGAAACGCGGCTTCATGTCGCCGACAACACGGGTGCAAAGGAACTCCTGTGCATCCGAGTGCTCGGCGGATCGAAGCGACGCTATGCTGGAATCGGCGACGTGATCGTCGCCTCCGTTAAGGACGCGATCCCTAACGGTTCCGTCAAGAAGGGCGACGTCGTCAAGGCCGTCGTCGTCCGCACCGTCAAGGAACGCCGTCGCGCCGACGGCTCCTATATCAAGTTCGACGAGAACGCCGCCGTCATTCTCGGCTCCGGCCGTGAACCGAAGGGCACTCGTATCTTCGGACCGGTCGGCCGTGAACTGCGCGACAAGCGCTTCATGCGCATCGTGTCCCTCGCCCCGGAGGTGATCTGAGAATGGTAGCCAAGATTAAGAGCGGCGACCTGGTCAAGGTCATCCGCGGCAAGGATCGCGGCAAGGAAGGCACCGTCAAGCGCGTGCTCAAGGATGACCGTCTGATCGTCGAAGGCGTTCAGATCGTCAAGAAGCACGTCCGCGCGACCCAGCAGGGTCAGCAGGCCGGCATCGTCGAGGTCGAGGCCCCGATCCATCGCTCCAACGTGATGGTCATCGATCCGGAGACCAAGCAGCCGACCCGCGTTGGCGTCATCGTCAAGGAAGAAGCACGCGACGGCAAGGTCAAGACCGTGCGCGTCCGCGTTGCGAAGAAGTCAGGAAAGGAGCTGGCATGAGCGAAGTGGTTGAAGAGATCACCGTCGAAGCGCCTGTTACTCCGCGCCTGAAGCAGGAGTACAAGGACGTCATCGTCCCTGAACTCGAGAAGGAATTCAAGCACGACAACCCGATGCAGATTCCGCGCATCGAGAAGGTCGTCGTCTCGATGGGCGTCGGCGCCGCGGCTCGCGACTCCAAGCTCATCGAAGGCGCCGTGCGTGACCTCACCGCGATCACCGGCCAGAAGCCGAAGATCACGAAGGCCAAGAAGTCCGTCGCGCAGTTCCATCTGCGTGAGGGCCAGGCCATCGGTGCCTATGTCACGCTCCGTGGCGACCGCATGTGGGAGTTCCTCGATCGTCTTCTCACGCTGGCGCTGCCGCGCATCCGTGATTTCCGCGGCATCAACGGCCACCAGTTCGACGGTCAGGGCAACTACAACTTCGGTCTGACCGAGCAGTCCATGTTCCACGAGATCGATCCGGATTCGATCGATCACCAGCGCGGCATGGACATCACCGTGGTGACCAGCACTAAGAGCGACGACGAGGCCTACGCGCTGCTCAAGGCGCTCGGCTTCCCGTTCAAGGAGAACTGAAATGGCAAAAACGTGTCTTAAGGTCAAGGCGCTGCGCAAGCCGAAGTTCAAGGTGCGTGCGTACACCCGTTGCATGGTCTGCGGCCGTCCTCATTCGGTCTACCGCAAGTTCGGCCTCTGCCGCATCTGCCTTCGCGAGAAGGCCCACCGCGGCGAGCTGCCCGGCGTCACGAAGTCCAGTTGGTAAATATCGACGCTGAAGGTCCGCGGCCCTGAAGGACTGCTCGCAGTCCCAAGGGCGGCGGAAACCACGGCGAGAAAGGGCGTTAGCCCAAATGACAATGACAGATCCGATCGCAGATATGCTTACGCGTCTGCGTAATGCGAGCGCGGCCAAGCACGAAACCGTGGATATGCCGTACTCCAAGTTCAAGAAGAACATCGCCGAGATCCTCAAGCGTGAAGGCTACATCGCAGACTTCACCGCCAAGGAGGCCCGCGTCGGCCAGACGCTTGAGCTCACGCTCAAGTACGGCCCGAACGGCGAGCGCTCCATCCAGGGCATCAAGCGCATCTCGAAGCCGGGCCTTCGCCGCTACGCGAAGTCCGACGCGCTGCCGATGCCGCTCGGTGGTCTCGGAATCGCCATCATCTCGACGAGCTCGGGACTGATGACCCAGAAGGAATGCCTCGACCGGGGCATCGGTGGCGAGATCGTCGCCTACGTTTGGTGAGAAAGGAGAGCTGAACAATGGCATCACATATTGGCAAGCTCCCGATCACCATTCCGGCGGGCGATGAAATCACGATCAACGGTCAGGAGTTCACGGTCAAGGGACCGAAGGGCTCCGACTCCTACACCATGCCTGAAGGCATTACCGCCAAGGTCGAAGGCAACGAGCTCATCGTGAGCGCGAACGACGACCTGCGTCCGACCCGTGCGAAGCACGGTCTGGCCCGCTCGATCATGGCCTCCATGGTCAAGGGCGTGCACGACGGCTACACGAAGAGCCTCGACATCGTCGGCACCGGTTACCGCGCTCAGATGAAGGGCAAGGGCATCGAGTTCTCGCTCGGCTACTCCCACACCATCACCGTTGAACCTCCGGAGGGCATCGAGTTCGAACTGCCGAACCCGAACCAGGTAATCGTCAAGGGCACCGACAAGCAGGCCGTTGGCCAGGTTGCCGCGAACATCCGCAAGCTTCGCGCCCCGGAACCCTACAAGGGCAAGGGCATCAAGTACACGGACGAGCGCATCCGTCGCAAGGCTGGAAAGGCTGGTAAGTGATATGAGCGTCAAGATCTACGGTAAAGGCAAGAAGGTCGCGCTGAAGCGTCGCCACGCTCGTATCCGCAAGCGCATCAGCGGCACCGCCGAGCTCCCGCGTCTGGTGGTCACGCGTTCCAACCGTCACATGGTCGCCCAGATCGTCGATGACACGATCGGCAAGACGATCGTCAGCGAGTCCACGCTGATGAGCGATTTCGCCGACTTCGAGGGCACGAAGACCGAAGCGGCCAAGCAGGTCGGCCTCCTGATCGCCAAGAAGGCCCAGGATGCAGGCATCACCGCGGTCGTCTTCGACCGTGGCGGCAACATGTACCATGGTCGCGTCGCAGCCGTTGCTGATGGCGCCCGCGAGGGAGGTCTGGCACTGTGAGCGACAACGAAAAGGAAACCCAGGTGGCTGAAGAAACTCAGAACACTCAGGCAACCGCCGAGTCCAACAACGACGACCGCAGGAACCGTCGCGGACAGCGTGGCGAAGGCCGCCGTGGTGAGCGTCGCAACCGTCGCGAGGAGAACCGCGGCGACGAGATGCTCGACCGCGTCGTGACGATCAACCGCGTGTCCAAGACCCATAAGGGCGGCCGTACGTTCAGCTTCGCCGCGCTCGTCGTCGTCGGTGACGGCAACGGCACCGTCGGCGTCGGCTACGGCAAGTCCCGTGAGGTCCCGGCGGCCATCGCCAAGGGCCAGCTGGACGCCAAGAAGCATCTGTTCAACGTCCCGCGCGTGCGCGGCACCGTGACTCACCCGGTCACCGGTCGCGACCACGCCGGCGTCGTTATGCTTCGCCCGGCCGCTCCGGGTACCGGCGTCATCGCCGGCTCCGCGGTGCGCGCCGTTATGGAATGCGCAGGCATCACCGACGTCCTGACGAAGTCGATGGGTTCGTCGACCGCGGTCAACGTGGTCCGCGCGACCGTCGACGCCCTCAAGCAGCTCGAAGAGCCTGAGGAGATCGCGGCCCGTCGTGGACTGTCCGTGCAGGAAGTCGCGCCGGATGCGCTGCTCCGCTCTCGTGCGGCCGGCATCGCCGAAGCCCGCAAGGCTCGCGAGGAAGCCCAGGCTGCCGCAAAGGATGGTGAGTGATGGCTAATCTCAAGATCACGCTCGTGCACGGTGTCTGCGGTGCGAACCCCAAGCAGCGTGCGACCGTGCAGACGCTGGCCCTTCGCAAGATCGGCCAGAGCGTCGTCCGTGAAGACAATTCGACGACGCGCGGCCTGATCAACGTCGTGCGTCATCTGGTCAAGGTCGAGGAGGCTGAGTGATCATGGCTGAAGAGAACAACATTCTGCAGATGCATGACCTCCGTCCGGCTCCGGGCGCCAAGAAGGACCGCATTCGCGTCGGTCGTGGCGAAGGCTCGAAGGGCAAGACCTCGGGTCGCGGCGACAAGGGCACCAAGAAGCGCTACCAGGTCCGTCCTGGCTTCGAAGGTGGCCAGCTGCCGCTCTACATGCGCCTGCCGAAGCTCCGCGGCTTCCGTAGTCCGTTCAAGACCGAGTATCAGGTCGTCAACATCAGCACCCTCGCGGAACTCTTCCCGCAGGGTGGCGACGTCACCGTGGCCGATCTCGTGGCCAAGGGTGCCGTCCGCGCCAACCGTCCGGTCAAGGTCCTCGGCGAGGGCGAGACGACGGTGGCCTTCACCATCAAGGGTGTCAAGGCCTCCGCTTCCGCCAAGGCGAAGATCGAAGCCGCCGGTGGCTCGATCAGCGAAGACTGATTGAGGTCGGCCGGGTCTGACCCCGGCCTGATCGATACGGTCGATATGGTCCCCTCCACGCATCGCGGGAGGGGACCACATCATTATCCGGTCATATATCCGCACGGCCGACCGTGCGTGTCCGCGGGCGCCGACGCCCATCTGCCGCCTTGTATGCGGCGCGACTGCGAACGTTCTCGGCATACGAAATGCGCGGAAATTCTATAGATTTTGGAAGCGACGCCGCAACCGGTAGACACAATGGGATAAACTCTTCCCCTAGAGTGTGTTTTTCGACCGTGTGCGAGAGAGTTCGTACCAGACATGGAGGGAACCCAAGGTGAGGACATTAATCCAGGCCTTCCGAACCAAGGAACTGAGGAAGAAGATCTTCTTCGTCCTTGGCATGATCATCATTTACCGCATCGGCGCGTTCATCCCCGCCCCGGGCGTCAGCGAGCAGGCCGTGCGCCAGTGCACGGCGGGCGCCGGATCCGAGAACTTCATCGGACTGGTCAACCTGTTCTCCGGCGGCGCGATGCTCCAGCTGTCCATCTTCGCACTCGGCGTCATGCCGTACATCACCGCGTCGATCGTCATTCAGCTGCTGCGCGTCGTCATCCCGCGCTTCGAGACGCTGCACAAGGAAGGCCAGTCGGGTGAGGCGAAGCTCACGCAGTACACGCGTTACCTGACGATCGGCCTGGCGATCCTGCAGTCGACGACGATCGTCGTCACCGCGAAGTCCGGCGCACTGTTCAACTACCAGTGCCCGAATATCATCCCGGACGGCTCGATCTGGACGCTCATCGTCATGGTCCTCGTCATGACCGGCGGCACCGGCCTGATCATGTGGATGGCCGAGCTCATCACCGAGAAGGGCATCGGCCAGGGCATGTCGATCCTCATCTTCCTGTCCATCTGCTCCGGCTTCCTGCCGCAGCTGTGGCAGATCGGCTACGGCACGAACGGCTCCGACGGCGATTGGGGCAAGTTCGCGATCGTCACCGGCGTCCTGCTCGTCATCCTGGTCTTCGTCAACTACGTCGAACTCTCGCAGCGCCGCATCCCGGTGCAGTACACGCGCCGCATGATCGGCCGCAAGATGTACGGCGGCTCGTCCACCTACCTGCCGCTCAAGATCAACATGAGCGGCGTCATCCCGCCGATCTTCGCCTCGTCGATCCTCGCGATCCCGACGCTCATCGCGCAGTTCGGCAAGTCCGACGAGGGCTGGGTCCAGTGGATCAACACGAACCTCGCGAACTCGACGACGCTGTGGTACATCCTGCTGTACGCGCTGATGATCGTGTTCTTCACGTTCTTCTACACCGAGATCACGTTCAACCCGGAGGAGACCGCCGACAACATGAAGCAGTACGGCGGCTTCATCCCGGGCATCCGCGCGGGCAACGCGACGGCGCGCTACCTCAAGTACGTCATCAACCGACTCAACACCGTCGGTGCCGTCTACCTGCTCTTCGTCGCGCTGCTGCCGACCGTGCTCATCATGGCGCTCAACCTCAACACGCAGCTGCCCTTCGGCGGTACGACGATCCTGATCATCGCCGGCGTCGGCCTCGACACGCTGCGTCAGGCGAAGGCCCAGACCGAGCAGTACCAGTACGCCGGATTCCTGTTCGAGAACAACGAACACATCGAAGGCAAGTGACCGGTCCGAACCGATGATTCCCCGACACGGAGCCGCCGCGCCCACGCGCGGCGGCTCCGTGCATTCCTATGTCCGAGTATGCTTGACGTGGATTCATCCAGCAATGCGACAACGAAAGGACCACTCATGCGTCTTCTCATCATGGGACCCCAGGGCGTCGGCAAGGGCACGCAGGCCGCGCTGCTCGCCACCCACTATGACATCCCGGCGATCTCGACCGGCGACATCTTCCGCTACAACATCAAGAACAAGACCCCGCTCGGCCTCGAGGCGCTGTCCTACACGGACAAGGGCGAACTCGTGCCGGACACGCTGACGAACACGATCGTCAAGGACCGCCTAGCGATGGACGACACCGCCAATGGCTGGATCCTCGACGGTTATCCGCGCAACGCGGCGCAGGTCGAGGCCCTTGACGCGATGCTCGCCGATCTCGGCCAGTCCCTCGACGCCGTCGTCGCGCTCGAGGCGGGCCGCGACGTGCTGCTCGAGCGCATGGCCAAGCGTGCGAAGGAGCAGGGCCGCTCCGACGACACGCCGGAGGCCATCGCGAAGCGCCTCGAGACCTACGAGAAGGAGACGGCCCCGCTGCTGGACATCTACAAGGACCGCGGCCTGCTGATCACCGTTGACGGCGTCGGCGACGTCGATGCGATCTCGCAGACGATCATCGAGAAGCTCGACGCGAACGTCAAGGCGAGCTGAACGCCGGTCACGCGCACATGATGACGGCATTCTGTGCGGGTCGCCTCGGATGAAAAGGCCGCGGCGACCCGCACATCGTCGTATATCGGGACGACGCGCGCGTCGTGCGGCATGCGCGAGGAATAGCGGGGGAGCGACGTCGGTTGTGCACGGCGGGACGTGATGCGACACGCCGTATTTGAGTCTCGGAACTTTTCGTGTATTCTTGCAATTTGGTGTGTCTTCGGACACAGCAGTAAGTCGATCATCGAATGGAATCGAGACTATGGCAAAAGACGGTGTGATTGAAGTCGAAGGACGAGTCGTCGAGGCATTGCCGAACGCGATGTTCCGCGTCGAGCTGGAGAACAAGCACATCGTGCTGGCGACGATCTCGGGCAAGATGCGCAAGAACTACATCCGCATCCTGCCGCAGGATCGTGTCGTGCTTGAGATGAGCCCATACGATCTCAATCGTGGTCGGATTACGTACCGCTACAAGTAAGGTACAACCAAAGTAAGGAACAACCATGAAGGTTAGCCCAAGTGTGAAGAGGATCTGCGAGAACTGCCGTGTGATCCGTCGTCACGGCCGCGTCATGGTGATCTGCACCAACCCGCGTCACAAGCAGCGTCAGGGCTGAGCAGACACAGCGGCACACCAATCCAGGCACTAAGTCACAGTCCGCACGGACTGAACCCCGGGAGCGCAGGCCCGGGCCGGGAAACCGGGAGACTCGGTGCAAGACCTGCGTGAAACAGAAGGAATCGCAATGGCACGTCTTGCCGGAGTCGACATCCCCAATGACAAGCGCATCGAGATCGCGCTGACCTACATCTTCGGTGTGGGCCGCACTCGTGCGAAGGAAACCCTTGCCGCGACCGGAATCAATCCGGACACCCGCGTCAAGGATCTGACGGATGAGCAGCTGATCACGCTGCGTGATTACCTCGAGTCCAACTACAAGATCGAAGGCGATCTGCGTCGCGAGATCGACGCCGATATCCGTCGTAAGATTCAGATCAACTGCTACCAGGGCATGCGTCACCGTAAGGGACTCCCGGTCCGCGGACAGCGTACCAAGACCAATGCGCGTACCCGTAAGGGACCGAAGCGCACGGTCGCCGGAAAGAAGAAGGC
Organism: Bifidobacterium choerinum; assembly: GCF_002761235.1. Lineage (NCBI taxonomy): Bacteria > Bacillati > Actinomycetota > Actinomycetes > Bifidobacteriales > Bifidobacteriaceae > Bifidobacterium > Bifidobacterium choerinum. The sequence continues at coordinate 1,161,243 of NZ_CP018044.1, forward strand.
CACCAAGTAATAGGTGAGCCCCGGGCCGCGGCCACGGCACACACCATCGCCGCGCCAAATCAACCAAGAGTTCGTTACAAGGAAACGAGGGTCAATGGCAGCTCAAAAGCAGGCTGCGCGCAAGACTCGTCGCCGCGATCGCAAGTCGATCCCGGTCGGTCAGGCGCACATCAAGTCAACGTTCAACAACACCATCATCTCCATCACCGATCCGTCCGGCGCGGTTGTGTCCTGGGCGTCCGGTGGCGACGTCGGTTTCAAGGGCTCGCGCAAGTCCACGCCGTACGCCGCTGGCATGGCAGCCGAGTCCGCGGCCCGCAAGGCCATGGAACACGGCGTCAAGAAGGTCGATGTCTTCGTCAAGGGCCCGGGTTCCGGTCGTGAGACCGCGATCCGCTCCCTGCAGTCCGCAGGCCTCGAAGTCGGTTCGATCACCGACGCGACGCCGGTGGCTTTCAATGGCGTGCGTCCTCCGAAGCGTCGCCACGTCTGAGCACTAGACCATACCATCCATAGAGCCGCTTGAGGCCGATGAGTGCACCATCGGCCGAAGCTGAAAGGATAACACAGTGCTTATCGCACAGCGTCCGACACTTACCGAGGAATCGCTCAACCCTCAGCGTTCCCGTTTCATCATCGAGCCACTCGAGCCGGGCTTCGGCTACACGCTTGGCAACTCGCTTCGCCGTACCCTCTTGAGCTCGATTCCGGGAGCGGCAGTCACGTCGGTGCGTATTTCCGGTGCCCTGCACGAGTTCACCACTCTGCCGGGAGTTGAGGAAGACGTCACTGAGATCCTGCTCAACATCAAAGGCATCGTGCTCACGAGCGAATATGACGAGCCCGTTGTCATGTATCTGCGCAAGAGCGGCAAGGGCGAAGCCACCGCCGGGGACATCACCCCGCCGGCCGGCGTCACCATCGCCAACCCGGAGATGCACATCGCGACCCTCGCCGACGACGGCGAACTCGAGATCGAGTTCACGGTCGAGCGCGGCCGCGGCTACGTCCCGGCGCAGATGAACAAGCAGGATGGTGATGAGATCGGCCGCATCCCGGTCGATTCCATCTACTCGCCGGTGCTCAAGGTGAGCTACAAGGTCGAGGCGACGCGCGTCGAACAGCGCACCGACTTCGATCGGCTCATTCTGGATGTGGAGACCAAGCCCGCCATCTCCCCGCGCGACGCCGTCGCGTCCGCGGGCTCGACGCTGGTGGAGCTCTTCGGCCTGTGCCGTGAGCTCAATACCCAGGCCGAGGGCGTCGAGGTCGGCCCCGCCCCCGTCGTGGAGGAGGCCGATCCGGAGATGGCCGTCCCGATCGAGGATCTCAACCTCACGCAGCGCAGCTACAACTGCCTCAAGCGCGAGGGCATCCACACAGTCGGCGAACTGGTCAACCACACGGAGCAGGATCTGCTCGACATCCGTAATTTCGGTATGAAGTCCATCGATGAGGTCAAGGAGAAGCTCCAGTCCCTGGGACTGTCGCTCAAGGCCTCGCCGCTCGGCTTCGATACCAGCAACCTCGAGGGTGGCACCTTCTTCTCGCCTGAGGACGAGTGAGACCGAGCCCTTTCGACACAACCACCGCTTCGCCGGTTTCGGATGTTCGGGCAGTTGCCCACCTGAGTCCGGCGGGGCATTCAAGGAGAAACAATGCCTACACCTAAGAAAGGCCCACGTCTGGCTTCCAGCCCGGCACACGAGCGCCTGATGCTCGCGAACATGGCCACCAGCCTGTTCGAGCACGGCCGTATCACGACGACGCTGCCGAAGGCCAAGCGCCTCCGTCCGCTCGCCGAGCGCCTGATCACCTTCGCGAAGCGTGGCGATCTGCACTCGCGCCGTCGTGTGATGCGCGTCATCCGCAACAAGTCCGTCGTGCACAAGCTCTTCACCGAGATCGCTGAGCAGATGGAACAGCGTGAGGGCGGCTACACCCGCATCGTCAAGATTGCGCCGCGCAAGGGCGATTCCGCTCCGGCCGCGATCATCGCGCTCGTCACCGAGCCGGTGAGCCCGAAGAAGGCCGTCGTCAAGGAAGCCGAAGCTGCGACGAAGGTCGCCGCCAAGGAAGAGGCCCCGGTTGAGGCTCCGGCCGAGACCGCGACGAACGAAGCCGAGAACGCCGAGTGAGTCCGGTCGATGACCGCACAGGGTCAGCACCTGCAGGTGCTGACCCTTTTTCTTTGCCTGCATCGCCTTCGCCCGCAGCCGTTCCGGTGCGACGGCGCCGAACGGTTCCGCGCGCTTACCCTCATGGACAAAACACCGTCCGGATCGCCTCCCGTGCGGGACAATGGGCCGTACTGGTGCAGATTGGAAAAAACAGGTATGAACGATAGTAGGCGGCATGCTCGGACGACCCCGTTGCGGGGTCGTCGTTTCGTGGCGGTGGTCGCGGCCCTCGCGATGGCCGCGGGGATGGGCCTGCCGTCCTCGGCGTATGCCATGGACACGCAGGAGGCGGAACAGGCCGCGCCGATGCAGTCGCAGCAAGGGACACAGTCCGAAACGCCGGATGAATCGCCGCAGTCGCTGCCCGAGCGCGACGGCGCGGCGTCCTCGGCGGAACCGGCCGCCGCTTCGGACGAGGGCGAAGACCCCGCACTGACGGCGACGACCTCCGACAACAAGGCGAAGCTGTATATCAGCACGAACAAGATCGGCAACTTCCCCGATCCGCCGGCAGGCATCACCGTGACCTTCACCGCCGTCGTCGAAACCGGGACGACCTATAAGGTCACCATCCCGAAATCCACGAAGAACAACGGCTTCAACGGCACCTAAACGATAGGCCCCGGTACCAAGCTGCCGGAGGACATGGGCAACGTCGTCAGAACGGAAACCGACGACGCGGTCACGTTCACGATCGGCTTCGCCTCCGGCGCGTCGGCGGCGTCGGTCGAGTTGGCGGTGGAACTGTCGGCCTGCAACAACTACCATCAGCAGAATGCGCCGATGACGATCATCAGCGAATCGACGCGCACGATCACATGGACGAGGCAGCGCGCAGGCGAGACGAAACCGACGCAGCTGCCGTCGTTGACGATCACGCAGCGCGTGCAGCCGGCGATGGCGCCGACGGTGCCCGAACGCACGTCGCCGGATCCGGATTCGGCGCCGGCGGTCAACGGCAAGACCGATTACACATATCTGTTCAACGTGAACGAGGCGGACGGCGTGCAGGACGACAGGACGATACGTCATACGCGTCCGCGCGCGTGAATTCGGCCGCCAACTACGGCACGACGATCACGATTCCGACGCCGCCGCACTTCATCCTCAACGAACAGGGCACGATGGACGCGAACAAGTTCGGTGACAAGACGACGATCAGCCAGCCGGGAGGCGAAGGACACGACATCGTCATCACCGTGCCGAAGGGCAGCGGTTCGCAAAACTGCCAGAATGCGCCGGGGTACTATCTGGTCGGGCAGATCAACGCCGACAACACCACCACGAAGCAGACCTTCACCGCGTCGGGCAACATCGTCGTCAATCAGACCTATGTGGACGTCGACGGCAAGACGCAGCACCTGATCAAACAGATTCCCGACACCTAGAGCGAACAGCTGCGTTCGACCGACCTGCAGGGACTGTGTCCGTCCTCGCAGGGGGCAATGCCTCAAAGTGACGATCGCGGGCAACAACCGCAGCAGCAACATCCTGCTCACCGACCCGAGCCATCTGACGACGCTCGCCTTCGCCGGCTTTGCGAACAACAGCACCGAAGACCTCGACAACGCCGTGATCACGCTCAATGTGCCCGACGGCTTCGACGCCACGGCGGTCGTCACGCCGTCCGACGCCACCAAGCTCAAGGGACTGACCTCGTACCGCCACGAGCTCACCTTGGCCGACGGCACGACGGTCACCTATTCGACGAAAGCCGCCGTACTGAGCTCGACGGCGGTCCCGGACACGTCATCCTATGTGGACGCGGCGCATGTCACCGACTGGGGCTCGATCCGCTCGGTGCTCATCACGATACCCGAAGTGGACAGCAGCACGATGGCCGGCCATTTCATCTTCATCCTCAACGGCATCGATCCCACGCTCGCCGTGGATGCCGGCAAAACCGAATCGGTGGAATCCGGACTGTACATCGCAGGTCTGAAGATGACGCCGCTCATCTACCGTGAAGGCGACGAACGCACGCCGACGATCACCGTCTCCGGCAGATCGACGATCACCGCGCAGTTGGCGTACGCCGACGCCTCGGGCACCGAGCATGTCGTGCCGTTGCCGAACCTGATCAGGCATCTGAAGAACAACGAGGACCTGTTCGCGAAGAGCGACTATCCGCAGACGATGGACGCGCTCAAGGCCAAGGAAGGCGGTCTGGTGCCCGCAGGCTACAAGCTGGGGCCATACGGATCGTCGGGGACACGGACGCGCACTATCCGGGCGGATATCCGGCCGGCGCCGCGCAGTGGGACATGATGGCCAGATACAACTACAACGGCAGCGTCGTGCGCTATGAGCTGACGACGGGCGGATCGGACCCGATCATGCCGGTTATCGGCGTGAACGGATTCTGGAACGTGTTCACGTTGTCCGCGCTGCTCGCCGGCATGACGCTCATCCCGGGCTGCTACGCCTTCTCCGGCGTGCGCCGGCGCCACGGACGCTGAAGACGCGGACGGCGCGTTTGCTAAGCTCGCCCTGTGACACGCTTACGAATCGATCTGGCATACAATGGCGCCGCCTTCCACGGATGGGCGGTGCAACCCCAGGGCAGGACCGTGCAGGGGACGATTGAGGAGGCCCTCGGCAGGATCCTCGGACAACGCGGCGGGAACGGCGCCTCCGGCACGCCGCGGCTGACCGTCGCCGGACGCACCGACGCCGGTGTGCATGCCTCGCATCAGGTCTGCCATCTCGACGTCGACGACGCCGCGCTCGCACGCTGCGTCGGCCATATGCGGCTCACGCCGGTGCAGGCGCTGGCGACGAGGCTGTCGCGCATGATGCCCGGCGACGTCGCCATCCACGACGTCGCCGTTGCGCCCGACGGATTCGACGCACGCTTCTCCGCGCTCGAACGCACCTACGTGTACCGCATCGCCGATGCGCGCACGCCGTGGGATCCACGGCTCAAGGACTTCGTATGGCGCACCGACCGCGAACTTGACGTCGGGCGGATGAACGCGGCCGCCGCGCTGACGCTCGGTCTGCACGACTTCGGCTCCTTCGCCATCGCGAATCCCGGGGGGACGACGATCCGCGACGTGAAGACCGCGTATTGGGCGCGGGTGCCGGCGCGGCCGCTGCTCGACACCGGCATGGGGGAGCGCTACCGCACACCGACCGCCGAGTCGGGGCTGCTGTGCTTCACGATCGTCGCCGACGCCTTCGCGCGCAACATGGTGCGTTCGCTCGTGGGCGCCTGCGTGCAGGTGGGGCTGGGCAAGCGCGGCGTCGACTGGTTCGCCGGCAAGATGGCCGCGCCGCTGCGTGAAGGATCGACCGGTCCGATCGCGCCGCAGGGACTGACGCTCGAGTACATCGAATACCCGGCCGACGATGAGCTCGCGTCGCGCGCCGAGGCGATCCGCGCCCGCCGCACGCTGCCGGAAGCCTGACGCGCGCTTGGCGTCCTGTGCGGCGTATGCGTGCGCATGTGGGACATTGCGGGGTGGTCTGGCGTCCTGCGTGGCGTATGTGTGCGCAGTGTGGGACGTCTGTGGAACTGGGACGGCATGAAAAAAGGGCTTCCGAGCGAAGCCGGAAACCCTGATGGCGGATGAGGCGAGATTCGAACTCGCGGAGGGGGTTGCCCTCACACGCTTTCGAGGCGTGCTCCTTAGACCGCTCGGACACTCATCCATTCGTTGCAATCAAGCAACTTGTTCATTATGGCACAGCTTGCGCCCACGTCAAATCCTCGGCATGTCGCGCCCGCCACGGCCGATTCCGGGGCCCAAGGAACACAGTCGGGCTTCAGCTTAGGGAAGGCTTGGGCACAGCTACGGCATGCCGTCCGCGGATTCGGTCAGCCGAACAACGCGGCGTCGGTGGACGGATAGCCAAGCGTGAAGGCCGTGTACGCATGCGTCGCGATGAGCATCGACAGCTGTGCCAATGCGGTGCGCATCTGCATGCGCCGCCCCTCGGGCATCGTTCCGTAGTCGACGTGCGCGGAGGCATCGAAGGCGGTGAGCTCGTCGCGCGCGCAGTCGATCTCGAGGACGGCGACGGTGTTCGCGCGCAGTCCGGTCGCCGGGTCGACGACGTCCGCGCTGTGCTTCGTGAGCGCTTGCGTCGCATACACTTTGCGGCGCAGGTCCTTCGCGCCGTCGGACAGATGCATGAGCCGCGACGCCGTCTCCTTGTGGTCGTTGCTCATCGCGAGCAGGGTGCCGTCCTCGGCGAGCGCCGCGGTCCGTGCGTCGTCGGCCACGCCGTCGGCGAAACGGCCGGCGATCACTTCGGTCGCGAAACCGGCGCGATCCTCGGCGAGCGCAAGCTTCGCAAGCGCGTCGCCGCCGATGCCGAGCGCGTCGACGTCGTCGAGTCTCGTGACGGTGAGCGGCTCGTAGTCGACGCCGATCGTGCCGGCGAGCGTGTATGCCGCGGCCTGTGCCTGCGCGCTGCGCAATGTGCCCTCGGCGAAACGCGCGGGACATTGGATGGCGACGTCGAGCCAGCGGTGCGATGCGTCCTCGAAGGCCATGTAGCGTGCGATCTTCGGCGCGCCCGGCTCGGCGCCGCGCGTCGATGCGTCCGTCGCCTCGCCGAGCAGCGTCTCGCAGACGTCGACGCTCCGCTCGCCTTCGGCGCGGCCTTCGACGCGCGGCGTTGAGCAGGCCGCCGCCGAGCCGACGAAGGCGCATGCGACGGCGGCGGCGATGAGCCGTGCAAGCGGCCTGCGCCACGGGCGAAGGTGCGCGGAGTGTCGGACGATCGGCGGGGCGGAAGGTGTCTGCATGAGACACTAGAGTAATGATGGACTGTGACCATAGGGCATAGCGCTCGTACATAGCTTCAGAGGAGGTCTGCATATGGAACTGGACCTGAACGGAATTCACCAGCTCGCACGCGAGCAGGACATCGATGCCGAAACCGTGGACGAGGCGCTCTCCGAGGCACTGCGCCTTGCCTATCTCAAGACTCCGCACGCCGCCAAGCACGCACGCGTCGAACTCGACCCGCGCGCCGGCAGCTTCACGATCTGGGCGCGTGACGAAATCGCCCAGGAACCCACCGAAGACAACCCGCACCCGGCGCCCGCGCTCGGCGACGAATACGACGATACGCCGAAGGACTTCGGCCGCCTCGCCGCCGCCACGGCGCGCCAGGTCATCTCCCAGCTGTTCCGCAAGGCCGAGGACGACAAGATCTTCGGCGCCTTCTCCGGACAGAAGGGCAAGCTCATCACCGGCGTCGTCCAGCAGGACGCGAAGGACACCGCCAACGTGCATGTGGCCGTCGGTGACGTCGAGGCGCTGCTGCCGCGCCGCGAGCAGGTGCCGGGCGAGCACTACCGCCACGGCGAGCGCATCCGCGTCTACGTCGTCAACGTCTCGCGCGGCCTCAAGGGACCCGAGATCATCGTGTCGCGCTCCCATCCGGAGCTCGTGCGCAGGCTCTTCGAACGCGAGGTCCCGGAGCTCGTCTCCGGCACCGTGTCCATCATGGCGATCGCGCGCGAGGCCGGCGCCCGCACGAAGGTCGCCGTGCGCGCGAACACGCAGGGCGTCAACCCGAAGGGCGCGCTGATCGGACCGGGCGGGTCGCGCGTACGCGCCGTCATGGAGAACCTCGGCCAGGAGAAGATCGACATCGTCGACTGGTCGAGCAACCCGGCGAAGTTCATCGCCGCCGCGCTGTCGCCGGCGAACGTCACCGACGTGCGCGTCGTCAGCGAGAAGAACCAGACGGCCGTCGCGTTCATCTCCGAGGACCAGCTGTCGCTCGCGATCGGCAAGGAGGGCCAGAACGCCCGCCTCGCCGCCAAGCTCACCGGATGGAAGATCGGCATCGAATCCGAGGAGGCGTACGCGCAGAAGAAGGCCGCGCAGCTCGTGCGCGCACGCGGCGAGCGCAAGGACGGCAAGACGGACGGCGGCAAGGCCTAGACCGGGCCGTTCGTCGCCCGCTTATTCCCGCCGCGCGTATCCAACGGCGGGAGTAAGCTGGGCACGAAAACTGACCGGCGCGCGTGATGCGCGACGCTCAGGACAAGAACGAGGGTGAACAACCATGGTTGCACGATGAGAAACAGAAAGCTCGCCGTGAGAAGATAGCAGCTGCGCTCGCATACGCGCGGCTGGGAAATAGGAGAAATTGAGTGCCGAAAGCACGCGTATATGAGCTCGCCAAGGAACTTGGCGTAGACAGCAAGACCGTTCTTGAAAAGCTCAAGGACATGGGCGAATTCGTCAAATCCGCCTCGTCGACCGTGGAGGCGCCGGTCGTGCGCCGCCTCAAGGCCGCATTCCCGAAGCCGGGAGAGGCGTCCCAGGAATCCAACTCGAAGAAGCCGGCCGCGAAGAAGCACAACGCCCCGAAGCCGGGCGCCCCGAAGCCATCGGCGGCCGCGCCGAAGCCGCAGGCCGCCGAAGCCGCGAAGCCTGCGGCACCGACGCCGGGGCCACGCAGCCCGCGTCCGGGCGCGAAGCCGGGTTCACGCAACGGCGGCCGCAGGAACGAGGAGCGCGAACAGCGCAATCCGCGTTCGTCGCAGCCGCGCACGAACGCACATCCGGGCCAGAACGCCGCCAAGCCGTCCCCGGGGCCGCGCAGCCCGCGTCCGGGCCAGCAGAACACCGGCAAGGGCGGCGCGCAGCAGCATGCGCCGCGCCCGGGCAACAATCCGTTCAGCCGCAAGCAGGGCATGCATACGCCGACGCCTGCGGACATCCCGCGCCCGCATCCGATGGCGCGTCCGACCGTCAACAACAACGAGAACCGCCGCGGCGGCCGTCCCGGCCCGCGCGGCGGATTCCGCGGACGTCCGGGTCCGGGCACCGGCGCGCGTCCGGGCCAGTGGGGCCAGCATCGTCAGGGACAGGGCGCCGGCAACGGCGGCCGTCCGGGCGGTAACCGCTTCGGCGGCGGCAGCGGCGGCTTCCAGCACAGCGGTCCGAGCAACGGCCCGTCGCGTGGGGGCGGCCGCGGTCGCGGCGGCGCGGCCGGCGCGTTCGGCCGTCAGGGCGGCAAGTCGTCGAAGGCTCGCAAGAACCGTCTCGCGAAGCGTCATGAGTACGAGGAGCTGAAAGCACCGGTCATCGGCGGCGTGCGCATCCCGAAGGGCAACGGCCAGACGATCCGTCTGCGCCAGGGCGCCTCGCTCGCCGACCTCGCGGAGAAGATCAACGTCAATCCGGCGGCGCTCGTCACCGTGCTGTTCCATCTCGGCGAGATGGCCACGGCGACGCAGTCGCTCGACGAGGCGACGTTCCAGATCCTCGGCGAGGAGATCGGCTGGAACATCAAGATCGTCTCCGCCGAGGAGGAGGACAAGGAGCTGCTCCAGCAGTTCGACATCGACCTCGAATCGGAGGAGCTGCAGGAGGACGAGGATCTGAAGCCGCGTCCGCCGGTCGTCACCGTCATGGGCCACGTCGACCATGGCAAGACGCGCCTGCTCGACACGATCCGCCGCACGAACGTCGTCTCCCGCGAGGCCGGCGGCATCACGCAGCGCATCGGCGCCTACCAGGTGACCGTCGACCTCGAGGGCGAGGAACGCAAGATCACGTTCCTCGACACCCCTGGCCACGAGGCCTTCACGGCGATGCGCGCCCGCGGCGCCGAACTCACCGACGTGGCGATCCTCGTCGTCGCGGCCGATGACGGCGTCATGCCGCAGACCGTCGAGGCGATCAACCACGCGCAGTCGGCGCATGTGCCGATCGTCGTCGCCGTCAACAAGATCGACGTCGAAGGCGCCAACCCGGAGAAGGTGCGCGGCCAGCTCACCGAGTTCGGCCTGATCCCGGAGGAGTACGGCGGCAACACGATGTTCGTCGACATCTCCGCGAAGCAGGGCACGAACGTCGACAAGCTGCTCGAGGCCGTGCTGCTCACCGCGGACGCGGAGCTCGACCTGCGCGCCAACCCGGACATGGATGCGCGCGGCGCGACCGTCGAGGCGAGGCTCGACAAGGGCCGCGGCGCCGTCGCGACCGTGCTCGTGCAGTCCGGCACGCTGCACATCGGCGACTCGATCGTGGCCGGCACGTCCTACGGACGCGTCCGCGCGATGCTCGACGAGAACGGCAAGAACATGGAGGCCGCGGGCCCGTCGACGCCGGTCCAGGTGCTCGGCCTGACGTCGGTCCCGACGGCGGGCGATCTGTTCCTCGTCGCCCCCGACGACCGCGCCGCGCGCCAGATCGCCGAGAAGCGCCAGGCCACCGAACGCGCCGCGCAGCTCGCGAAGCGCCGCAAGGTCGTCTCGCTCGAGGACTTCAAGAAGAAGCTCGCCGAGTCCGAGATCGACATGCTCAACATCGTCATCAAGGGCGACTCGTCCGGCTCGGTCGAGGCGCTCGAGGACTCGCTGATGAAGATCGAGGTCTCCGACGAGGTCGGCATCCAGGTGATCCACCGCGGCGTCGGCGCGATCACGCAGAACGACGTCAACCTCGCGAGCGTCGACAAGGCCGTCATCATCGGCTTCAACGTGCGCCCGAACCGTCAGGTCGCGGACCTCGCCGAGCGCGAAGGCGTCGAGATCAAGTACTACTCGGTCATCTACAAGGCGATCGAGGACATCGAGGCCTCGCTCAAGGGCATGCTCAAGCCGGAGTACGAGGAGGTCACGACCTCGCATTCAGAGATCCGCGAGATCTTCCGCTCGTCGAAGTTCGGCAACATCGCCGGCGTCATGGTCCTTGACGGCGAAGTCAAGCGCGGTACGAAGGCTCGCATCCTGCGCGACGGCGTCGCGACCGTCAACGACCTCGAGATCTCGTCGCTGCGCCGCTTCAAGGACGACGTCAAGTCGGTCACCGAAGGCTACGAGGCCGGCATCAACCTCGGCTCGTTCAACGACATCGAGATCGGCGACATCATCGAGACCTTCGAGATGCGCGAGATCGAACGCAAGTAGCCGGACGGCATCGCCGCCCCGACGGCACGCTCGGATGGAAACGCCCATGGCCCTTCGGCTATGGGCGTTTCCCGTTGCGCGTGACATTCGGGTACGCTGTACTCTAGCGCAGGCCGGCATCAGGCACGGCAGTCAAGGAAAGAAGAACCCATGCAGTCAACCAATCCGCGCGCCGCACGCATCGCGGCGCTCATCCAGCGCGTCATCGCATCGAACATGGAGTCGGCGCTGCACGACAAGCGCCTCAAGAACGTGACGATCACCGACGTCCACGTCACCAACGACCTGCAGATCGCGAAGGTCTACTGGACGACGCTGTCGCACACCGGCAACGACGACGGCGAACGCAAGCGCGCACGCACCGCGCTCAACCAGGCGAAGGGACGCCTGCGTTCGCTCGTCGGCGCGAAGGCGGGGCTGAGGCTCACGCCGCAGCTCGAGTTCGTCTTCGACGAGGTGCCCGGCGAGGCGCACGAGATCGAGGACATCCTCGTCACCGCGCGCAAGCGCGACGAGGAACTCGCGAGGATGCGCGCGAACGCGCAGTACGCCGGCGACGCCGACCCGTACCGCCACGACGACTTCGAGCAGGAGGACCTCGCCGGCGTCTCCGAGGCCGCGACCGAACGCGCGCTCGACGACGAGGAGCACCGCGACAAGGACGACTACACCGAATACGACGGCGACGTCGTCGAGGTCGAGGAACTCGAGGACTTCGACGACGACGAGGACGACGTGCCGACGACGGCCGCGCAGGACGCGGCGTCGACGCGTCCGGACTCGACGGTCGACGAGACGCAGGACTGAGCCGGTGGGTGCGCAGGACGGCACGCTCAACGGTCTGTTCGTCGTCGACAAGCCGCAGGGCGTGACGAGCCACGACATCGTCGGCGCCGTGCGCGCGGCCGTGCACATGCGCCGCGTCGGCCACGCCGGCACGCTTGACCCGATGGCCACCGGCGTGCTCGTCGTCGGCGTCGGCAACGCGACGCGGCTGCTCAACGTCATCGTCGACCATACGAAGACCTACGCGGCGACGATCCGATTCGGCCAGCGCACGACGACCGACGACGCCGACGGCGCGCTCGTCGACATGCCGCGCGCGGCCGCATTGCCGGACGTCGGCATGATCCGCGACGTTGTTTCACAGAAGTTTCACGGCACGATCGAGCAGGTGCCGAACGCCTATTCGGCAATCAAGGTGCACGGACGGCGCGCCTACGATCTCGCGCGCGCCGGCGAACACGTCGAACTCGAGGCGCGGCCGGTCACGATCAGCCGCTTCGACGTGGGCGATGCGCGCCCGGCCGCGGCCGCGAACGGCGACGCCGTGCTCGACGTCGACGTGACGGTGACCTGCTCGGCCGGCACCTACATCCGCGCGCTCGCACGCGACCTCGGCGAGGCCTTCGGCTGCGGCGCGCATCTGACGCGGCTGCGCAGGCTCGCCGTCGGCGGCTTCACCGTCGACGACCCGCACGTCGTGACCGCGCACACCGAGACGCGCGAGTACACGAAACGCGACGGCGAACGGGTGACGCGCGCACGCGCCGTGCTCGACGTGCCCGCCGACGACATGGCGGCGCATCTGATCCCGATGGTCGACGCGGTGCGCGAGGCGATGCCGACGGTCGCCGTCAGCCGCGACGAGGCGTGCGACCTGCGCTACGGACGGTGGATCGCCGGACACGTCGACGGCACGAGCGCGGCGGTCGTCGAGGACGACGGCGACGTCGTCGCGATCGTCGAACAGGCGAACGGGAAGACCATCAGGCCGACCGCCGTGTTCCCGGCGGCACGGTGAGGTCGCGGAGCGGCGAACAGGCAACAGGAGGAAAGCAATGAACATCATTCGGCTCGAACCGGACGAGGGCGGCAACGTCGCATGGCCGACGCTGAGCACGTCCAGAAAATCGGTCGTCACCGTCGGCGTCTTCGACGGCGTGCACCGCGGACACCAGGCCGTCATCCGACGCACCGTCGAACTCGCGAAGGCGCACAACAGCTTCGCCGTCGTCGTCATGTTCGACCCGCGGCCCGCCTTCGTGCACACATACGCGAAGACGCACGCCGGCATCGGCGTGCCCGACGGCGTGCACGACGCGCAGGCGATCAGCGGCGTCGACGAACGGCTGCGGATGATGGACGAACTCGGCGTCGACTACGTGCTCATCGTCCACTACGACCTCGCGTTCGCCGCGAAGTCGTTCCGTTTCTTCCTCGGCCGCCTCGTCGGCAAGGTCGGCATGCGCACGCTCGTGCTCGGACAGGACGCGCGCATGGGCGCCGGCCTCGAAGGCGACGTGAAGAAGATCGGGACGCTTGCGCAGGCGACCGGCGTGTTCGAACTCGACGTCGTCGTCGACAACGGCGGCCATGTGCGCGTGCCCGCCGACTTTACGCCGCAGGCGCCCGAACGGCCGGGGGAGCCCTCCGACCCGCTCGAGGGGATGAGCAAAGCGGAGCGGCGCGCCTGGAGCAAGCGCGTCAACGCGCGCGAGGTGCGCGAACTGAGCTCGACGAACGTGCGCTGGCTGCTCAGCCAGGGGCGGGTCGCCGACGCGAACCGCATCCTCGGCCATCTGCACGGCGTCGAAGGCACGGTGACGCACGGCGAGGAGCGCGGACGCACGATCGGGTTCCCGACGGCGAATCTCGTCGCGCCGATCGACGGCTACCTGCCCGTTGACGGCGTGTACGCGGGATGGCTCATCGACCTCGGCAGCGAGGAGGCGTACGCGCAGTCGCAGCGCCCCTTCGGCGACCTCGACGGCGGCGGCGTTGCGTCGATCGCGCAGCCGTACACCTCCGGCGGCGTCGAAAGCCGCCTCGCGCCGCATTCGCCGTACCGCTGGCCGGCGGCGATCTCGATCGGCCGCAAGCCGACCTTCAACGAGGACAGCGGCCACGACGAGCGCGTCCTCGAAGCCTACGCCGTCACCGACGACTGGCTCGAACTCTACGGCCACCGCGTGCGCGTCGAATTCGCGCGCTTCCTGCGCCCGCAGATCAAGTTCGACTCCGCGCAGGCGCTCGTCGACGAACTCAAGCGCAACGCCGACGAGACACTGAAGGTCGTCGGCGCATAGCCGACACCCGCCGCGTCATTTGCCGCGCTTCGTCAGTTTGAGCGCGTCGAGCGCGTCGCGCAGCGAGCGCACCTCGACGATGCGCAGCCCCGGAATCGACACCGAAGTGCGCATCGGCGGCACGAGCGCCGTCGTGAACCCCAGGCGCGCCGCCTCGCGCAGCCGGTGTTCGAGACGAGGCACCGGACGCACCTGGCCGGTCAACGAGATCTCGCCGACCGCGCAGGTCGAGCGCGCGATCGGCGTGGACGTCGCCGCGCTCGCGAGCGCCGCGACGATCGCTAGGTCGCAGCTCGGCTCCTTCGCGACGCCGCCGGCGATCGTCGAGATGTACAGATCGTTGCTCAGCAACGACAGGCCGCCGTGCCGGTAGAGGACGGCGACGAGCATCGCGATGCGGTTCGAGTCGACGCCGTTGACGGCGCGCCGGGGTGTCGGCAGCACCGAGTTCGTGACGAGCGCCTGCACCTCCACCGGCAGCGAACGGTGGCCGTCGAGCGTGAACGTGACGCAGGTGCCGTCGACGGGCGTCTCGTTCGACGACAGGAACAGGCCGGCCGGGTCGGCGACCTCCTCGATGCCGACGCCGCTCATGTCGAAGCAGCCGACCTCGTCTGTCGGGCCGAAACGGTTCTTCACGGCGCGCAGCAGCCGCAACGCCGTCTGCGGCTCGCCCTCGAACTGGCAGACGACGTCGACGAGATGCTCAAGCGTGCGCGGGCCGGCGATCGAGCCGTCCTTCGTGACATGGCCGACGAGCAGCACCGGCACGTCGAGCGACTTCGCCGTGTCGATGAGCGCGCTCGCGACCTCGCGCACCTGCGTGGAGCCGCCGGAGATGCCGTCGACGTCTTGGGAGACGATCGTCTGCGCCGAGTCGACGATCGCGAGCGCCGGCCTGTGCTGTTCGATGAGTCCGAGCGCGGTCGCGAGGTCGGTCGTCGAGGCGAGCAGCAGGTTCGGCTTGACGGCGTTGATGCGCGACGCGCGCAGCCGCACCTGCGCCTGCGACTCCTCGCCGGAGATGTACAGGACGTTGCCGGACGGCGTGTTGCGTGCGATGTTGCCGGCTGTCTCCAGCAGCAGCGTGGATTTGCCGATGCCGGGTTCGCCGGCGATGAGCACGACCGAGCCGGGGACGATGCCGCCGCCGAGCACGCGGTCGAATTCGCCGAAGCCGGTGGGCACGCGGGTGACGGACGCCGTGTCGACGTCGGTGATCGGCTGGGCGGCGCTTAATGCGACCGCCGTCGGCGTCGTGCGCGACGTGCGGCCGGGTGCGGCCGTGCGCGACGTGGACGCGGCGGGACGCGTCTCGTGGAACTCCTCGATCGTGCCCCACTGGCCGCATTCGGGGCAGCGGCCGAACCATTTCGCGCCGGTCCATCCACACTCGGTGCATACGTAACTCACATTGCTTTTCGCCATATGCAGCAACCTAGCTGCCTTCATGCGCGCGTGCAAGGGTGCGGGCGCGCCTGATTGGCGCTCGTGCAGAGGCCGTCTGGCGCGCCGTCTGCGCCGCTGCGCGATCTATGTCGACTGCTGCGCGATCAGGAGCATCGCCCCGGTGCCGTGCTGCATGCGCATAACTCGATATTTCGGGTCGATTGCAGAGTGATGCGCCGGCCGGGTGATGGTCGAACGGCCGCCCGCGACGAAAGTGCACGCATATGCACATCATGACCGTCGAAGCGATCGTCATCGCACGGTATCGCACGGTATCGCACAGCCGTGCCGCATGATGGGGAAGGGAATCGACGGGTGCCGTCGCATGACTCGACAGTTCGGGCCAATTCCCGAGTTATGCGGCAGGGTTCGGTGGGACTGGACACGGCGGGTATGGCGGCGGGGTTCGGTGGGACTGGGCACGGCGGCGTCTGCGCATCGCGCACACGGTCAGAAGGCTGTGCCAAGATGGGCCACATGGCAGTCAGTTCCGGCAAGCAGCAGCAGACGCAGACCTCATCGACGGCGCACAAGGCGCGCATCGTCGTGTTCGCGGCCGCCGCCATCGTCGTGCTCGCGATCCTCAGCGCATTCGCATGGCCCGGCTGGGCGGTGCGCCATGTGCCGGAGCCGATGGACGTGCCGACGGCGGTCGCCTCGGCGAAGCCGACGATCGACGCGAAGGCGCTGCCGGCGAACGCGTCGGAACTGCTCAAGGCGATGCCCGAGCACGTCTCGAACTTCGCGCGCACCGACGCGCAGGCCACCGACGAATGGGACGCCTCGTCGCCGCTCGAGGAGTACCGGCTCGTCTATTCGACCGGCGACGAAGCCAAGGACGTGCAGGTCGTCGTCGGGCAGTGGGCGAGCGAGGAGGAGGCGCTCACGCAGTACAACGCGCTCACCAAGCTGCTTGAAGGCGACGAGATCGCCGCCGGCAGCGTCAAGGTCAACGGCGCGAACACCGGCGCCTACGTCGTCAACGCCGACAAGGGCGACGACGCGAAGGAGGTCGCCGTGTGGCGCAACAACACCGTGTGCGTGCGGCTCAGCGGACCGAAGAGCTCCGTCGATACCGTGTTCAAGCTGTTCCCGCTGTGAGCGCAGCGCGCGCCGACTCGCCAAAGTCGGATGAACGGTGTAGTGTTAGGCAAGTTGCAAACTTTCAAGTAAGGAACGGAGGCTGACGATGGGCTCGGTCATCAAGAAGCGCCGCAAGCGGATGAGCAAGAAGAAGCACCGCAAACTGCTGCGTAAGACTCGCCACCAGCGCAAGTAGTCTTACCGCGCTATACAGCGTTACCGCGATCCCGCGGCCATGCACGATCCTCGTGCGGGCCGCGGGATCGGTTTTTCACGGCGTGTTCCACGATATGTCCTGCGGTGCGACGGCGCACCGTGCGGGTACATTGGAAGCCATGACGATCACAGTTTCCACAGACGGTTCCGCACTCGGCAATCCCAACGGCCCGATGGGCTGGGCGTGGGCGGACCATCCGACGCATGAGACGCGCGGCCACGCGCACGGCGGCGACTGCGACGCCGGCGGCGCGACGAACGGCACGAACCAGATCGGCGAGCTGTGCGCCGTGCTCGAGGCGCTGCGCACGCATCCCGGCGACGAGGAGCTCGTCATCGAGACCGATTCGCAGTACGCGATCAACTGCTCGACGAAATGGGTGCACGGCTGGAAGAGGAACGGCTGGAAGAACTCGAAGAAGGAGCCGGTGAAGAACGCGGAGCTCATCCGCGCGATCGACGACGAGATCCACCGCCGCAAGGGACGTGTCCGCTTCGTCTGGGTCAAGGGACACGCCGGCAACGCCGGCAACGAGAAGGTCGACGAGCTCGCGCGCACCTACGCCGGCGACTGCCGTTCATCGGTGCGCGACGGCTACCTGCCGAAGGAGGGATGGCAGTCTCTGCTCGCGTCGTCCTACGCGCGTGGCCTCGACGTGCCGCTCGATGCGCGGATGCTGCTCGACGGCGGACTGTCGGCGGACGACTACCGGCGCACGCGCTGCATCGGCGTCGACGGCGACGCGGACGGCCCAGAGACGACGGACGCCGACGGCGTCGTCGACACCGACGAGCGCGCCGTGCGCGAGGCGGACGCGGCATCGGCGCGCGCCGCCGTCGACGATGCGCGGAACGCTGAAAACGCGCATGAAGCGCCGGCCGTGCACGACGACGTTGCGCCGGACGAGGAATCGACGGTGCATGACACTGCGCAGTCCGCACAGTCCACGTCGTCCCCGGCGGACGCGGCGCACACGACGTCGCCGGAGCCGCTGCTGCGGCACAGCGGACTGCATGTGCACGGGACGGTCACGTTCACGCCGCCGCCGTCGTCGAGCCCCCACTACGACGGCCGCCCGCGCGCGATACGCGGCTACATCGAGGTCGAGGGCACCGTCGACGGCGACGGCACGATCACGCTCGACGGCGCGTCGTTCCTCGTCCACCGTCCGCGCTGACGGCGTCCGTGCGATTCCACTACATCCACTACACTGAAAGGCAGCCGGGGCGCGGTTCCCGGATGGACGAAACAAAAGGAGCGTCATGGATAAGGCACAGCAGGATGCAATGAAGAAGGAAGCCGGCATCGAAGCGGCGAAGCTCGTCAAGAGCGGCATGATCGTCGGACTCGGCACGGGTTCCACGGTCCGCTTCCTCGTCGACGAACTCGGCCGCCGCAAGCAGGAGGAGGGCCTCGAGTTCATCGGCGTGACGACGTCGCGCCGCACGCAGGAGCAGGCGGAAGGCTACGGCATCAAGATCGTCAACATCGACGACGTCGACCACATCGACCTGTGCATCGACGGCGCCGACGAAGTGGACAAGAACTTCAACGGCATCAAAGGCGGCGGCGCCGCGCTGCTGTGGGAGAAGATCGTCGCGATCAATTCGGACCACATCGTCTGGATCGTCGACGCCTCGAAGCTCGTCGACGTCATCGGCAAGTTCCCGCTGCCGGTCGAGGTCATCCCCTTCGGCGCGATGCACGTCATCGAGCGCATGAAGGAGCGCGGCTACAAGCCGACGCTGCGCCTCGACGCCGACGGCAAGCCGGTGCGCACCGACGAGAACAACTACGTCGTCGACCTGCACCTCGAGCGCATCGACGACCCGGCGGGCCTGCACGAGGACCTCATCAACATGGTCGGCGTCGTCGAGGACGGCCTGTTCCTCGACATGGTCAACGAGGTCATCGTCGGCGACCCGAACGGCCCGCGCACGCTCGTCAACCCGAACAAGGCGTGAGCATCGCGTCGCGTTCGTCGATGGGAGAGCCTCGCCGGTAGGCGACTCCCTCGGTAAGCGGAAGGCCCGCAGCTGCTGCAGCTGCGGGCCTTCGTCGTCACGGGAATCGATGACGTGCGCCCGCGGCGGTCATGCCGCGGGCGCACGGGCGCTCACTCGCCGAGCGCCTTGTCGACGACCTGCGTGGCCTCGTCGAGGACGGCGTCGAGCGTCTCGGGGGAGACGAAGGACTCCGCGTACACCTTGTAGATGTTCTCGGTGCCGGAGGGGCGCGCCGCGAACCAGTTGTTCTCGGTGACGACCTTGATGCCGCCGATCGGCGCGTCGTTGCCCGGCGCCTTCGTCAGGATCGCGGTGATGTCCTCGCCGCCGAGCGTCGTGGCCGTGACGTCCTTCGCGTCGAGCTTGGCGAACTTCTGCTTCTGCTCGAGCGTCGTCGGCGTGTCGATGCGGCTGTACCAGCTTTCGCCGAAGCGCTCGACCTGCTCCTGATGGAGCTGCGCCGGGTTCTTGCCGGTCTTGCCGGTGATCTCGGCCGCGAGCAGGTCGGGGATCAGGCCGTCCTTGTCGGTCGTCCAGACGCGGCCGTTGAAGCGCAGGAAGCTCATGCCGGAGCTTTCCTCGCCGCCGAACGCGATCTCGCCGGTGAACAGCGGGTCGACGAACCACTTGAAGCCGACCGGGACCTCGACGACGCGCGCGTCGATCGACGCGGCGACGCGGTCGATGAGCGACGAGGAGACGAGCGTCTTGCCGACGCCGGTGCCCGCCGGCCAGTCGGGACGGTTGCCGCCGAACAGGTATTCGACGCAGACGGCGATGTAGTGGTTCGGGTTCATGACGCCCCAGTTCGGGCAGACGATGCCGTGGCGGTCGGCGTCCGGATCGGTGCCGCCGACGAGGTCGTACTTGTCCCAGGCGCCGGCGTTGAGCTCGTCGACGAGGCCCTTCATCGCATACTGCGACGACGGGTCCATGCGGATCTTGCCGTCGTGGTCGATCGTCATGAAGCGCCACGTCGGGTCGACCTCGGGGCGCACGACGCCGATGTTGAGGCCGTACTTCTCGTTGATGAGCGGCCAGTAGTTGACCGAGGCGCCGCCGAGCGGGTCGATGCCCAGGCGCACGCCGGAGTTGCGGATGACGTCGAAGTCGATGACGTTCTTGAGGTCGTCGACGTAGTGCTCGCGGAAGTCGAAGCGCTCGATGAGGTCCGATTTGATCGCCTGCTCGAAGGGCACGCGCTTGACGTTCCTGAAGTCGCCGAGCAGCTCGTTCGCGCGGTTCGCGATCGCGTTCGTCACCTCGGACGGCGCCGGGCCGCCGGTGACCGGATCGTACTTGAAGCCACCGTCGGTCGGCGGGTTGTGCGACGGCGTCACGACGATGCCGTCGGCGAGGTCGGCGCCTTCGAAGCGCTGCGTGCCGTCGGCCGCGCGGTTGTGCGTCAGGATCGCCTGGGAGACGACCGGCGTCGGCGTGAAGTCGTCGCGCGAGTCGACGCGCACGCGCACGCCGTTCGCGACGAGCACCTCGATCGCGGTCTTCCATGCCGGAAGGCTCAGCGCGTGCGTGTCGCGGCCGATGTAGAGCGGGCCGGTGACGCCGGCGGCCTTGCGGTATTCGGCGATCGCCTGCGTGATCGCGACGATGTGCGCCTCGTTGAACGAGGTCTTCAGCGACGAGCCGCGGTGACCGGAGGTGCCGAAGATGACGCGCTCCTCGGGGACCGACGGATCCGGGACGACGTCGTAGTACTTGCCGATGACTTCGTCGACGTTGATCAGATCTGCTTCAGTGGCGGGCATGCCCGCGTTAGGTGCAACCATACTTCCTTCATTCTGACGGGGACAACAGTTACTGCTCGATGCTGCAGGGCGTGGCCGCCGTGCAGACGCTGTGCCAGTTTAGCCGGTGGCAAAGAGATGAAATCGATTGCAGCGGCGCCAACGGCGGATTCGTGCGCGAAGGAGGCTGCGCCGGCGCGCGTTCAGTCCTTGGCGAGCGGCGCCTTGATCGGCGGGATCTGCGTCGTCGCGCTGATGCCGTCGTCGAGCGGCACGCGCACGAGCAGCGCCTCGCGGTCGACCGAGAACAGGATGTGGCGCGTCTCGGGCAGCATGTCGCCGTCGACCTGCGCCGGCACCGGCTTGTCGAGCATGACCTCGGCCTGCACGCCCTGCATCTGGTCGATGTGCGAATGCGTCGACAGCGGGCTCTGCGAGGCCTTGCCGGTGATCGTCTGGTGCACGACGTCGCCGAAGAGATTCGCCCAGCCGATGAGGCCGCCGTTCGTGTCGATCATCTCGAAATCGAGCAGGCCGTCGTTGAACGACGCGTCCGGCATCAGCGAGAACACCGGGATCTGGCCGCAGTTGCCGGCCATGAACGTGCGGAACTCGGTGTCCTGCTGCGTGAAGGTCTCGCCGTCGGGGCCCTTGATCGTGATCGACGCATGGTACTTCGGTGTGAACAGATGCTTCGCGCCGGAGATGAAATAGGCGAGCCAGCTGATGTTCTTCTTGAGCTTCGGGTCGGTGTCGTCGATCATCACGGCGTCGAAGCCGACGCCGGCGATGATCAGGAACGCGTGCGCATGGTCCTCGTCCGGGTCGTCGAGGATCCGCAGGCGGCCGACGTCGACGCGGTGCGAGCCGTGGGAGACGGCGATCGTCAGCGCGGCCTCGACGTCATCGAGAGGAATGCCCATGTTGCGCGCGAACAGGTTGCCGGTGCCGATCGGGATGATGCCCATCGCATGCCCGGTGCCGCCGAGCGCGGACGCGACCGTGCGCACCGTGCCGTCGCCGCCGACGGCGATGACGACGTCGGCGCCGCGCGCGAGCGCCTCCTTCGCGCATGCGCGTCCGTCCTTGTCGAGCTGCGTGTCGATGAACATGACCTCGGTCAGTCCCTTGTTCGCACAGTATTCCTTGATGCGTGCGCGCGTCGTCGCCGCGGTCGGCTTGGACGGGTTGATGATGAACGCGTAGTGGACCTGGTCGTCGCGGCGCTGCTCGAGCCGCTGCACGCGCCGGCGATGCATCGTGATGCGGATGGCGGCGATGACCGTGACGATGAGCGCGATGAGCGCGACCATCGTCGCGAGAATGATCAGTGTCTGTTGGTCCATGGCTCGCCCTCGCTTCTCCTCGCACGGCCGCCGGCGCCGCACCGATGGCGGCGTCCGCGCCCAGCTACCGGTTTCCCATCTTAGCAAGCGGTGCGCGCGGCGCCGCGGGACCCGTCCGCGCGCCGTGGAAAACCATCGGAAAAAACGACGGTCAGCTGTCGGCTTCGCGCATTACGCTTGAGCCATGCTCGATATTCAATTCATCCGTGAACACCCTGAAGTCGTCAAGGAATCCCAGCGCAAGCGCGGCGAGTCGGTCGAACTCGTCGACGAGGTCCTCAGAAGCGACGAGGTGCGCCGCACCTCGCTCAAGAAGTACGAGGAGGCGCGCGCCAAGCAGAAGGAGATCGGCAAGCAGGTCGCGAAGGCGGCCGCCGACGAGAAGGCCGCGCTGATCGCGCAGACGAAGGAGCTCTCCGAGCAGGTCTCCGCGTACAAGGCGGACGCGGACACGGCGAACGAACAGTACACCACGGCGATGTGGCAGCTGTCGAACATCGTCGAGCCGGAGGCTCCGGAAGGCGGCGAGGACGACTACGTCGTCGTCAAGAAGGTCGGCCAGATCCGCGACTTCGCAGCCGAGGGCTTCGAACCGAAGGACCACCTCACGCTCGGCGAGGGCGTCGCCGGCATCGACATGAAGCGCGGCGTCAAGGTCTCTGGATCGCGCTTCTACTTCCTGCGCGGCGACATCGCGCGCATGCAGATCGCGATGCTGACGATGGCCGTCGACCAGGCGCACGAACACGACTTCGTGCTCGCGATCACGCCGACGCTCGTGCGTCCCGAGGTGATGCGCGGCACCGGTTTCCTCAACTCGCACGCCGATGAGATCTACCGTCTGCGCGAGCCCGACGAGGACTACCTCGTCGGCACGTCCGAGGTCGCGCTCGCGGGCATGCACGAGGACGAGATCCTCGACCTGAGCCACGGCCCGCTGCGCTACTGCGGCTGGAGCTCGTGCTACCGCCGCGAGGCGGGCGCCGCCGGCAAGGACACGACCGGCATTATCCGCGTCCACCAGTTCGACAAGGTCGAGATGTTCGTCTACTGCAAGCCCGAGGACTCCTACGAGCAGCACAAGCACCTGCTCGCGATGGAGGAGGAGATGCTCGGCAAGGTCGAGGTGCCGTACCGCGTCATCGACACGGCCGCCGGCGACCTCGGCTCGTCGGCCGCGCGCAAGTTCGACTGCGAGGCGTGGGTGCCGACGCAGGGCCGCTACCGTGAGCTCACATCGACGTCGAACTGCACGCAGTACCAGGCGCGCCGCCTCAACATCCGAGAGCGCGTCGAGAACGGCACCGAGCCGGTCGCCACGCTCAACGGCACGCTCGCGACGACGCGCTGGCTCGTCGCGATCATGGAGAACCACCAGCAGAAGGACGGCTCGATCGTCGTGCCGAAGGCGATGCGTCCCTACATGGGCGGCAAGGAGGTCATCGAGCCGACGACGTGGGAGGCGTGACCTTCGCGTCGGCGACGTGATGATGCGGCGAGGCGCATGGACGGCGGCCCCGCGTCGGGAACGACGCATGGTATACTGGTCGTCCGTGCGCCAAGCACATTGGATAGGTGTCCGAGCGGTCTAAGGAGACGGTCTTGAAAACCGTTGACGCGCAAGCGTCCGCGAGTTCGAATCTCGCCCTATCCGCCTGATTCCAAGGGTTCCGGGAGTTCATCCCGGAACCCTTTTTTCGTTTGCTCCCGTATGCCGTGTTACGGCCGTGTGTCCGCGGACGGGGTCGCGGGCCGGTTCCGTAACCAACCGAAAACATCGCGATTACGTAAGTGAGCGGCTGCTCATTTATCTTCCCGGATATCCGGCACGATTCGATGCCGAAGCAGAACACCGCATCCGACACCCACGATGGAGGCAATGCATATCGACGATTCGTGAGCATATCCGCTCCGTTCCCGACCGAAAGAAGGCGACGATGACCGCATCATCCATATCCGCACCATGCGCGGACGCCAGTGTGCGTCCGGTCCAATCCCCAATCAGCTCCGCCGCTCCGTCTGCATCCGCGGGGACGAAGCACGGCGGCCCCGGCACGCCGGCGATCACGATGATGGTCGTCGCCGCGGCAGCGCCGCTCACCGTGCTCAGTGGCGGCACGCCGCTCGGCATCCTCAACGGCAACGGCGCCGCGTTCCCGGTGAGTTTCGTCGTCGTCGGCGTCGCGTTGCTGCTGTTCTCGATCGGCTTTGCGGCGATGGGTCGTCATGTGACCGGATCGGGCGGGTTCTTCGACGCGATCGGCCGCGGCATCCATCCGGTGCTCGGTCTCGGCGCATCGACGCTTGCGCTGTTCACCTATGCGATGATCCAATCGGCCATCTACTGCTTCCTCGGCATGCAGATCGCCACATGCATGGCGTCGATGACCGGGCTGTCGTTGCCGTGGTGGGTCTGCTCGCTTGTCGCCGCGGGCGTCGTCGGCGTGCTCGGCTACCGCAACATCGCGATGAGTGCGAAGGTCGTCAACGTGCTCATCGCCGGCGAGATCGCCGTCGCCGTCGTGCTGTGCGTCGCGATCTTCGCCCGACATCTGCCGCTCGGTATCGATTTCGCGGCCACGTTCTCCCCGTCCGTCTCGCTCGAGGGCGCGCCCGGCGTCGCGATCATCTTCGCGATCGCGAGCTTCGTCGGATTCGAATCGACGTCGATCTATCGCGCCGAAGCGAAGAACCCGGACGTGACGGTGCCGCGCGCCACCTATGTCGCCGTCGTCTTCGTCACGTTGCTCTGCCTCGTCTCGTCGTTCGCAATCGTCGTCGCTTGGTGCTCGGACGGAGATGTGGACGCGGTCGCGCTCGCCGCCGGCGACATGTTGCAGATGACCGGCGCGAAATACGTGGGCGGCTGGTTCGCGAACGTGATCAGCGCGCTCATCATCACGAGCCTGTTCGCCGCCGTCGTCTCCTTCCACAACGTGCTCGCGCGCTACCTGCGCTCGATGGCCGACACCCACGCGTTGCCGGCCGCGCTGGGACGCCTGCATGCGCGGCACCATTCGCCGACCGTCGCGTCGCTCGTCGTATCCGCGATGTCGACGGTGATCCTCGCCTGCGTCGGCGTCGCCGGTCTCGATCCGTTCACGCAGGTGTTCTCGTGGTTCTCCGGCGCCGCCGTCCTCGGTTTCGTCCTGCTGCTCGTGCTCGCATGCCTTGCCGTCGTCGTGATGTTCGTGCGTCGCGCCGATCTGCGCGCCAGGGAGGGCGTCCTCAAATCGGTCGTCGCGCCGGCGGCCGGCGTGCTGCTGCTCGTCGCGATCCTCGTATGCGCCGTCGTGTATTTCCCCGGACTCGTCGGCGAGGCGACCTTCGGCGTCACCTGCGGCACGCTCGTCGTCTGCACATGCGTCTCGCTCGTCGTCGGCGTCGTCGAGGCGCTCGTCATGCGGGCGCGCCGGCATGACGCCTACCGTGTGCTCGAGGCGGCGGTCGTTGGCTGAGCCTCCCATCCGCCGCGCGGTCGGGGCCGTCTTCCATGATGTTCTGGAAGGCGGCCCCGACCGCATGTTCGCGTACGATGGTGGACGCGGCCGCATGCCGACGGAAGGGTCAAAAGGGAGGACAGCGATGCCGAAGGTCGTCGACCACGAACAACGCCGACAGCAGATCGTGGACACGTTCCTGACGCTCGTCGA
This sequence comes from Bifidobacterium choerinum, assembly GCF_002761235.1. Lineage (NCBI taxonomy): Bacteria > Bacillati > Actinomycetota > Actinomycetes > Bifidobacteriales > Bifidobacteriaceae > Bifidobacterium > Bifidobacterium choerinum. Next base: position 1,186,898 of record NZ_CP018044.1, read on the forward strand.
ACGCGGCCGCGGGCTCGAAGCCGCGTCCTCGCGCGCGCTTGCCGCCGAGCTCGGCGTCTCGAACAGTCTGCTGTGGCGGTATTTCAAGGACATGGATGCGATCGTCGAACGCGCCTACCGCGAGGTCGTCGCGCACACCAACGCGCGAATCGAACGGGGCATCGCCGGCAGGCACGGTCTGGATGCCGTCCATGCGCTCATCGACGAGCTCATGCCGGTGACGGATGCGTCGAAGGCGGAGGCGTGCGTCGTCGTCGCGTATTGGGCGGCGAAGACGCGCGACGGACACTCGTATGTCGAACCGCACGACTGCTGGCGCACGAAGCTCGTCGCCTTCCTCGAGGAGGCGCGCGGGATGGGGCAGGTCGCCGACGACTGCCCGGCGCGGGTCCTCGCCGATGCCGTCGTCGACATCGTCGACAAGGCGCAGGTCGAGTATGTCATGGCCGGTGACGACCGTCTGGCGCTCGAGGCGCGCGACCTCGCGCGCGCCATCGTGCGGCTGCACTGAGTTGCAGTCGTCGCATGCGATATATAAGTGAGCGTGCGCTCAAGTAACAGAATCGACATCTATGATCGTTGCTGGAAACATAAGTGAAATCGTCCGGAAAATCTCGATGTTTTAAAGTGAGCACACGCTCACAAACAAGAAACGGAAGGATTTGACCATGACTGCCGCATCCGAACTGTATCCGGGATTCATCAGCCTCGACGAGGCCTTCGACCTGACCGAGGACCAGGTCAAGGACATGCAGCTCAAGCATATGAACGAGTACCGCACGAAACTCGGCCTCGCCGGTGGACTGACCTTCGACATCAAACGCGCCGAGGGTTGCTATATCTGGGACGCGGAGGGCAACAAGCGACTCGACTTCATCGGCTGCGTCGGCGTCTATCTGCTTGGGCACAACAATCCGTTCATCGTCGAGAACGTGCGCAAGTACCTCGCCACGAAGCCGCTGACGATGGATCCGCTTGCGCTCAAGCCGATCACGGCGGCCTTCGCACATGACATGGCGCTCGTCACGCCGGAACTGACCCGTACGATCGTCAACGGCGGAGGCGGCGCGGAAGCCGTCGAAGCCGTGCTCAAGCTTGTGCGCATCGCCGCGGGGCGCAATCATCCGGAGCGCAAGCGCATCGTCTCGACGCTCAACTCCTTCCACGGCAAGACGCTCGGCGCCGTCAGCGCCGGCGGCAAGGACGTGTGGCGCCGTTGGCAGCCGGTCATCTCCGACCACACCTATGTGCCGTACGGCGACCTCGAGGCCGTCGAGGAGGAGTTCAAGAAGGGCGACGTCATCGCGTTCATCGCCGAGACGATCCAAGGCGAAGGCGGCGTCGTCGTGCCTCCGGACGACTACTTCCCGACGATCCGCCGCTTGTGCGACGAGTACGGCGTCTACATGATCATGGACGAGGTGCAGGCCGGCTTGTGCCGCACCGGCTACGTCTGGGCGCATCAGTACTACGAGGGACTCGTCCCGGATGCGTTCACCTTCGCGAAGGGCATGAGCGACGGCGTGCTGCCGGTCTCGGGCATCCAGGTCAAGGACAGCCTGTATCGGGAGGCCTACGGATCCTACGACAGCGCGATGATGCATACGGCCACCTACCAGGACAACAACATCTCGGCGGCCGTCGCGCTCAGTGCGTTGCAGTACATGATCGAGCACGACGTGGCGGGCCAGGTCCGCGAGAAGAGCAAGTACATCTTCGCCAAGCTCGAGGAGATCCACCAGAAGTATCCGGACGTCATCGCGGAGATCCGCGGCCGCGGCTTCATGATTGGCCTCAAGTTCGGCGTGGACGCCGACGGCGTCGGCTATGCGAACCGCGTGGCCGCCGTCATGGCGCAGAAGTACCACGTGCATACGATGACGTCGACGAACGACGACACGATCCTGCGCGTCTATCCGAACATTACGACGACCGAGGCGGATTTCGACTGGTTCATCGACGCCTTCGACAAGGCGGTCAGGGATGTCGTCGGCACGAAGGCCTGAGCCTCACGTAGCCCTGTGCAAACGGCGGGCCGTCCGCGGAGTCCATTTTCCGCGGACGGCCCGCCGTTTGCACATGCAAGGTCTCATGAGCCGATGAGGCCGAAGAAGTCGGCGAGCGCCAGCGCGAGCAGCACGCAGACGGACAGCATGCCGATGATCCAGCTGTGACCGCGTGCCATGCGGTATTCCTTGCGCGGGAGGTCGTGGTCGGCGTCGCGCGGGTCGAGTTCGCCGGGGCCGTAGAAGAAATACAGGCGGATCCACAGCCAGCACAGCATCGCGATCGCGATGAACGCGCCGATGCGCAGCGCGACCCATCCGGCTTCGAGCGTCGCCGCATCGTCCTCGAGTTTGAGCGCGGCGCGCGCGACGAACGCGAAGTAGGCGAGGAAGCCGCAGGTGAGCGTCGGCGTGAGGATGATGTTGCCGATGATGAGCGCCCTCGACTGCGCCGTATACCGGTGCACGAGCGTATGCCCCTTGCGCCCCGGTGATTCGGCGTCGCAGTGGTGGCGGCGCAGGAACGTGATCAGGCAGCAGATGACGACGATGAGCCACAGCAGGACGACGAGCAGGGCGACGACGAGCACCTCGAGCAGCGAATGGATGCAGCCGGGCCTGACGCTGGCCGGGACCGCGAACTCTTGGAACGGCTGCGCGCCGGCGATCGGCGGTGTCGTCCAGTCCGTCGCCGTCGCGCCGGCGGCCACCGCGTTCACCCAGTCCTCAAGGTTGTGCGTGTAGTGCTTCTCGAGCTGCAGGCCGGGCAATGACAGCGACGAACCGGTGCGCATCTGGTGGTTCGTCGGGTAGTAGCGCACCGTCACGTTCTCGTTGCCGACGTCATGGGCGTCGCGGATGAGCTGCTGCGCGCCCTGCTCGCACGGCATCGACGGGTCGCGTGTGCCGTAGTTGACGAGCAGTGGCATCGTCAGGTTGTGCCGGTAGGCGGCCGCGTCGAAGTCGGCGTAGTTGAGGCCGAAGGGGGCGAAGTCGAGGCTGATGAGCTTCGGGATGATGCCGATGACGCCGCTCGGCGCGCCGATGATGTTGAGGTATTGCGTCGCCGCCATCGCCATCTGCTGGCGGGGGGAGAACACCGGGGCGGAGGTCAGGATCGCGAACGCGATGTCCTTGTCCCGATCCGCCATCAGCGTCGCGATCCAGGTGCCTTCCGATTCCGCGTAGATGCCGGCCTTCGCGGCGTCGACGCCCGGCCATGCGCGCAGCGCGTCGAGGCCGGCGAGATAGTCCTCGGCGTTCGACAGGTAGTCGCGCGACAGCGGTGTGTAGTTGTCGAGGCGCTTGTCCTGCACGAGCGTCGTGATGCCGGCCGACGCCATCGCGCCGGCGATGTCGCCGTAGACCTCGGAGGCCTTGCCGGTGCCGGCGCCGTGCACGAAGGAGCATGCGGGGCGCCCCTTCGGCGCGCCGATTGGCTCGCGCACGATCGCATCGACGGTCCTGCCGCCGCTGATCCTGAGCCGAATCTTCGATTCCTTGACTTTGTAGGTGCCTTCCTGGGGCGTCGTGATGCCATCGGCGGCGATCGCGGTGTCGGACGTCGAGACGGTGATATGCGCGCTGAGCGGTTCGATGCGCCATGGCGGCATCATCAACGCGCTCACGCCGAGGAAAAACGCGAGTGTGACCGTCGATGCGACAAGCGTCCATGCGAATTGCTTCCAGAAATGCTGCACGGTTCCTCACTGTATCGTCAGGCTTGCCGATTCTTCGGCGCAAAGCTCAAATCGCGTCCGCATCGGCGTGCCTGCCTCCCTGTCGATCGCGTGGCGAACCGCCTTGCACCTGTTCCGCTTCGTCAAGGGAGCCGCTGCCCGCCAGCCGCATCGTCCATGCCACCGTCAGCTGCGTGAGATTGCCGCCCTGCGCCTGCAGCCGCATGACGAAATCCTCGTACAACCCCAATGTGCGTGGCGAGTAGGTGCCCAATTCCCCGCGCAGATACGTCTCGTACGAAGTCTGTTCGCCGGTGTCCTGATCGCTCGTCAGCACACGCATGTTCGCGCCGATGTGGGGGAAACGCGTGGTGAAGTCGCGCGCCCAGTCGAGCTGACATGCCACGATCCGCTCCTGCCGAGCGACGCGCGCGTCGTCGAGCGCCGGGATATACGGGGCGATGTCGCGCCGGTAGCGTTCCGGGTCGGTCGATGCCATCATGCGTGCGTATTTCTCCTCGACGAGGTTGCGGCCCCGATGTTTGGCGTCGACCAGATCCTGCAGATACGACCTGATGAGCTCGATCGGCCACGGCATGAACTGGCTTGTGCGCATCAGCGCGAACATCGGCCAGTTGCCCTGGCAGGCGGCACGGCCGCCTTCGTTCGTCGTGCGCTGGAACATGTTCCATTCATGCCGCACGATCTGCTCGACGAGCGCCGTGCGTTCGTCGTCCGGCAGCGAGCCGTCGTCCTGCGTCGCATCATGTGCTTGCGTCATCATGGCTCCGTTTCTGATGTGGTCATATCCGATGTGGTCGTGCCATGCGGCCGTCACAGGCTGTGCAGGCATGGCGAGGGGTCGTGGATGTGCGCCTCCACATACGGGCGCTGCCATTCGAGGAAGTCGGCGTCTGAATCGGTCAGGCCCTGCCGTTGCAGCTCCTCGACGATCTGCGCGCAGATCGCCTCGATCGTGCGCTCGACGGTCTCGATATGCGGCGCGGCGCCGGAGCCGCCTTCGCCGAAGCCCGCACCGCCGAAGCAGGCGGCCGACGAGCGGCGCAGCAGCGCCTCGAGCTCGTCGCACACGCCGGCCAATCGCATGCCGGCGCGCCGGCTCAATGCGCGCAGCGCGGCGAAACGCCACTTGTAGTACGGCGCATAGCCGACCGTCACCGGATTGTTGAGCAGGAACACAAGCGAGGAGACGGCCATCGTGAACTCGTCGATGCACAGCCACGCTGCCGCGCCGTCGCCGCGCGCGAGCATGCGCGGCACGTTGTACTGGCCGGCCTGCGCGATCATCCCCAGACGCCGCGAGATCCATGCGAGCCGCACGTCGTCCGGCATCATCCTGAACGACTGGCGCGCCTTCGAGAACGCGCCGAACGGGTCGGCGAAGACGCGCCCGTTCGTCGCGTTCGCCAACGTGGCCTCGTCGAGCATCATCCAGCGATGCGGCTCGTCGGCGCCCGGCGCGCTCGCGTATCCGGTGAGCGCCGTGAAGAAGCCGCCGATCGGGAACACGCCGTCGCGCCGGCCGCCGCCGGACGCGCGCGGCGTCGTGGCGGAACGCGTGACGCCGTCGAACTCGCGCGGCAGCGCCTCGTAGTCGCGCTGCAGCTGCTCGCCGATCCTCGCATAGTCGTCGTCGGTGAGCCACAGGCAGAAGCGCGCGCCGAAGTCATGGTCCTCGGAGAGCGCGTCGTCGAAGCCGAAGCATTCCGAACCCGGGCCGACGAGACCCGCCGCGATGCGGCCCACGTAGTCCGGATAGCGTTCCTCGAGCATCGGCCTGCCGTAAGCGAGCCAGAAATCGCGGGCGAGCTGCAGGCCGCTGCGACGCGGAGAAGCGGCCGCGTCGGACGGCGCCGTGCTGGATGATGCCTCGGATGCCTGGGTCATGGTGCCTGCCGCGCCGCTGCCCGTCGCGTCGTTCGTTGTACCGCTGCCTGCCATGCCGGCGGACTGCGGGTTCTCGTCCCGCGCGTTCGCCGCGGCTTCGCCAGCCGACGCGCCGGCCGCGCGCAGCGCCTCGCGCGCCTTGCCGAGATTGGCTTCGGTGACGCGGTAGTAGTCGGTGTGCTCGCCGTAGCATGCGCCGATGATGGCGAGCGCGCGTTCGTAGCGTGTGACGGCGCCCGTGAAATCGCCGCATGCGAACGCCACCTGTGCGGCCGTCGCGAGCGCCGATGCGTAGTGCGCGCTGCCCTCGGCGTCGGCGGCGCGGTAAATCGCCAGCGCCCGTGAGGCGCATGCGCGCGCCTCGTCAAGCGCCGCGGATGTCGTGTCGGCGTCGTTGTCGCCCGCCGTCGCCTCGGCGAGCAGCGCGAGCGCGAGGTTCGCGCAGGTGGAGGCGACGTCGACGTCGGTGTCCGGGTCGGGGCTGCCGTGTTCGAGGATTGCGAGCGCCTCGCGCAGTTCGGCCACGGCCTGGGCGGGACGGTCGGTTTCGCCGTAGAGCATCGACAGGTTGTTGTGTAGCGCCGCGAGCCGTCGGTCGTCGGCGTCGTAGACATGGTCGGCGCAGTCGAGCGCCTGACGGTAGAGTTCCTCGGCCTGCTCGTAGTTGCCGGCGGCGCGCTGCGACGTGGCCGCGTTGATGAGCGTCGTCGCCCATGCTTCGGTGCCTTCGAGTCCGAGGCGCAGCGCGAGCTCGATCGCCCGCTGGATGATCCACTGGTTGTCCTTGTGGCGCGACTGCGAGCGGTAGAAGCCCATCGTCTCGTTGAGCACGGTGAGCAGGCCGGGAAGGTCGCCGGCGTTCTCGGCCAGGTCCATCGCGTCGAGCAGATAGGGTTCGGCCTTCGTGGCCGCTTCGTGGCGGGCGAAGATCGCGTCGAGGCCGTGCAGGAACTCGTCGACGTCGAATCCGGCGCCGTCATCGGCGACATTCGTATCGTTCATGTCGCCTGTGCCGTTCGCATCGCCTGTGCCGTCCGTTGTCGCGTCCGTCGTGTCGGCTTGCGCGAAGGGCGGCGCGACGCCTTCGCTGAACCGCGTCAGCTTCGCCAGCAGGTCGTCCTCGTCGTGCGCCATCGCAGCCGCCTTTCCGTCCGGGCGGCGCCCGCTGCGCCGCCGTCTCGCTGAGCACCATCGTAGGGCATCGGCCGTGGCACACGCCGTCGTCGCGATCGCCTTGTGCGAACGGATGTTCGAATCGTATGCCGTGTCGCGCGCCTGCGCAATCGCTCAGACGATGTGGCGGTCGGCGGCCCACAACGTCAGTTCGTTGCGGTTCGACAGCTGCAGCTTGCGCAGCACCGAGCTGACGTGCGTCTCGACGGTCTTCACCGAGATGAACAGTTCGGCGGCGACCTCCTTGTACGTGTAGCCGCGCGCGATGAGGCGCATGACCTCCTGTTCGCGCGTCGACAGGCGGTCGAGCTCGCTGTCGTGCACCTGCCGGTCCGCGCCGTCGTCGGCGGCCGGCGGCGCGCCCTGGAAGGCCGAGAGCACGAATCCGGCGAGCTTGGGGGAGAAGACCGCGTAGCCGTCGGCGACCTGCTCGATCGAATGGATCAGCTCGTTGCCGGTGATCGTCTTCGTCACATAGCCGCGCGCGCCGGCGCGGATGACGGCGCCGACGTCCTGCGCCGAATCGGAGACCGACAGCGCGAGGAACGCCGAATCGGGGGACAATGGCCGCGACTTCGTCAGGATCTCGGCGCCGCCTCCGCCCGCACCTCCCGGCACATGCACGTCGAGCAGCACGACGTCCGGCTGCGTGTCCGCGATCATCATCACCGACGATTCGACGTCCGCCGCCTGCCCGACGACGTCGAAGGTCGGCGCGAGCGTCGCGATGACGCCCGCCCTGAACATCTCATGGTCGTCGACGACGGCGATGCGCACCCGCGGCCGCGACGACCCGTCCTGTTCGCTCATGCCCGTTCCTTTCCCTCATCCGGCGCCGCATGCGCGCCGTCCGGCGCGGCGATCGGCATGTGCATGCGCACCTCGGTGCCCCATCCGGGCCTCGAGACGATCTCCACGCTGCCACCGCGCCTTCTGATCCGTCCGATGATCGACTCGCGGATGCCGAGCCGTTCGGGCGGCACGTCCTCCATGCTAAAGCCGCCGCCGTGGTCGCGCACGAACACCTCGACGAGCGTGTCCGACGCCTCGCAGTACACGGAGACCGGTTCGCCGCCGTGCGTCACCGCGTTGACCATCGCCTGCGCGGCGGCGTCGAGCAGCGCGTCCGTCTGCGCGCTTGGCCGCGCGTCGCCGACGGTGACGACGTCGATCGGCCTGCCGTGGCTGTCCTCGATCTGCGCGGCGATCTGCGTGAGCCCGGCGTTGACCGAGCGGTCCGAGGTCTTGCGCTCCTGATAGAGCCAGCTGCGCAGCTCGCGCTCCTGCGAGCGTGCGAGCGTGAACACCGTCTGCGGTTCGTTCGCATGCAGCTGGATCAAGGCGAGCGTCTGCAGGACGCCGTCGTGCAGATGCGCCGTCATGTCGGCGCGCTCCTCCTCGCGTTCCTTGAGCGCGCGTTCGTTCGTGAACCCGCGCATCAGCGCCATGATCCACGGCGTGAGCGTGCCGATGACGGCGAACACGAGCAGCAGGCCGCTGACGAGGCTGCGCGCGAGCGTGACCTCGTGGTGCGCGAACAGCGGCTGCACAAGGAAGACGACGTAGGCGACGAATTCGAGCGCGACGCCGATCGCCGTCGTCGTGATCTGCCCGCGCGGCGCGTTGTAGCGCATCCAGGCGACGCCGAGGCCGACGACGGCGAGCACGGCCGGCAGGAAGGCGCCGGTGCGCGACGCGGCCATGTTGACGACGACCGTGCAGGCGATGAGCAGGACGCCGAGCGACGCGAACAGCGCCGGCTTTGACGCCTCGTCGAACAGCTGCTTGAGGCTTTCGCCGCTGATCGCCGGCGGCGCCGACCCCAGTCCGGTGTAGTCGGCGACGCCGGCGACATTGCCATGTGCGGACGGCGTCCCCGGGTTCACGTTGCCTTTCGCGAGCGGCGCGTCGCCGGCGTGCGCGGCCGCGGCGATGCGCCGAGCCTCGGCCTCGGGGTCGCCGGCCGGAATCAGCAGCCACAGCGCCACATAGGCGGCGAAGCCCACGCCGTACAGCGCGCACAGCGCGACGAAGGCGAGCCGCACCCAGAACACATGCACGCCCAGATGCATGCTGACGCCGCGCGCGACGCCGGCGATCCAGCGTCCCCTGCGCGGCCGCATCAGCGGCAGCCGCGCCGGATGCAGCGGACGGAAGTCGTCCGCCGTGCCGGCCGCCGCCGGACGCACGGCGGCGCTTGACGTCGAAGAGGTGTCGTACATGCCTCCATTGTGCCGCCGTTCAGGAAGAAAACCGAGGGTCCGGGCGAGGAATCAGGAGGAAATCAGGGTGTCCCCTGAGGGTTTTGACGCCTTCGGGCTGCTGTAATGGAACCATGAGCAACACACAGTACGACCCGAGGCCGCAAGGGCAGCCCGGTCAGCAGGGTCAACCGCAATACGCTGCCCAACCCCAGCCGGCCGCGCAGAAGCCGGAGGCGAGCTTCTTCCGTTGGATCCGCGAAAGCCGCGTCGAACGCACGAACGACCGCGTCATCGCCGGCGTGTGCGGCGCGATCGCCCTCGAACTCGGCTGGAACGTGACGCTCGTGCGCGTCCTGATGGTCGTCGCGTTCTTCCTCGGCGGCTTCGGCGCCGTGCTCTACGGCATCTGCTGGCTGCTGCTGCCGGACGAGCTCGACCACCGGATCCTGCTCGAGGAGGTGATCGACGGCCACTGGGACTGGTCCTTCGTCGGCGTCATCCTGTGCATCCTCATCGGCGGGTTCAGCGGCTTCGGCTTCCTGTGGTGGGGGTCGTGGAGCGTCAACATGGGTGCCTTTCTGTTCGCCGCGCTCGCGTTCTTCCTGCTCGTGGACAACGGCCGCCGCCGCTTCGCCGTGCGCGGCGCCGCCCAGCCTGGCAATCCGCCGACGACGCCTCCGGCGAACATGCCGTACGGCGGCGCGATGCCGCAGCAGCCGGCGGCGAACGGCGCCGCGTACGCCGCGGCCGCTCCGGCCGCCGGTGCGGCGCAGCCCGACCATCCCTTTCGCCCCGACATGTATATGAGCGGCGACGCGCCCGTCGACACGGCGCCCGATATGCCGTCCGCGGCGCCGGCGTACGCGGCCGCCCCGCAGCCGGCCGCTCCGCAGCCGAACGTGCCGCCGACCTACGTCGCGCCGCCGTCGCGTCCGGCGCCGGTGAAGACCATGCGTCGCAAGCCGGCCGGACCGATGCTCGTCCTGCTCGTGCTCGGCCTGCTCATCGTCTCGATGGCCGTCTGCTCCTTCGCCGTGAACAACACGTCGCTCGTCAGCACGATGCAGCCGGGCGTGCTCTATGCGGGCGCCGTCTGCGTCGTGCTCGGCGTCGTCATCATCGTGCTCGGCTGCGCCGGACGCCGCACCGGCGGCCTGCATCCCTTCGCCTGGATCGCGATGTTCGTCGCCGTCTGCGCGATGGCGGTCGGCGGCGCATGGACGGCCGTCAACGTCTACAAGAACGGTATCGACGGCGACTACACGCCGATCAGCGTCGCCGGCGGCAACGTCGAGCTGACGTCGTCAGCCGATGATTGGAGGAAGCTCGAACGCGGCATCGCCGTCACCGGCGACGACTACCGCCACGACCAGCTGAGCGTCAACCTATCCGGCACGAAGAAGCACACGGTGTGGCTCAACGACGGGCATCCGGGAACGAGCACCTGCCCGACCGGCCATATCCCGATGACGGTGACAAACGCGCGCGTCATCGTGACGATCCCCGACGGCTGCTCGTGGAAGTTCGCAAGCGGCGACGCGACCTATCCGACCGACATGGTCGGCGGCCCGTACACCTTCATGTCGCGCGGCAGCGGCCTCGCCGACGTCGACGTCGTCGGTTGGGACAACGAGAACATCGTCGGCTACACGCATGTGAGGATGCCCGGCATCGAAGTCGAGGTCGGCGATCCCGACGACAGGACCGATGTCGTCGACGAGGACGCCGACGACGAAGACGACGCCGATGACGAGTCGACCTGGGTCGACACCGACGACATGTACTTCACATCGCGCAGGATGGCCGATCTGTGCACCGGCGTCAGCGTGACGAAGGGCAAGGTCGACCTCGCGTCGGCCGCGAACGCGCAGATGAAGCAGCTCATCGAGTCCGACCGCTACTGGCCGTGCGCGGCGAGCGCCGACAAGGCGCCGAAGGAAGCCGAACTCGTCATCGAACCGAACGTGCTCATCTCGGGCGGCGTCTCCGTACGCTACGCCTCGCAGCGTTGAGCGAATCAGGAAACGGAAAACGACATGAACAACGCAGATCACAACATGCGCGATGACGACACCGAGGTCATCGCACGGCAGGACACGCCGTCGCCGGACGACGCGACGACCGAGATGGACGTGCCGCTGAGCGAACGTTTCGCCGAATTCGACGCTGACGACGCTCCGGCGCCCAACGACGGCGACATGCGGGAGATGCCGATGCAGACGGCGGCCGACGAGACGACCGTCGTCATCGAACGGGCGGCCGTCGACGAAACGGCGCCGACGGCCGTCATGCCGCGGCAGGGCGCCGCCGACATGACGCGGCCGCTGCCGACCGGCTGGTCGTGGTCGTCGCAAACGGCGGACGACGTCGCCGACGTGACGACGGACGACACGGGCGCCCCGACGACGGACGACACGGAAACGACGGACGACACGACGACGCTCGACGCGACCGTCATCGCCGACGACGACGCGACGCAGGGCGCTGCCGACGCGACGTCGGACGGTACCGGCACGCCGCCGTCCGGCGCCGTGCCGATGTACAGCGCGCCGCAGCCGCCCGAAGCGCCGAAGGCCGTGCGGCCGAGCGGCGCCAGCGTCGGCACGATCGTGTTCGGCGTCGTCGTCACGATCATCGGCGCATTGACGATCCTCGTCGGCTCGACGATGAACAGCGGCCTGCTCGACTCCATCGACTGGCGCGGGCTCGTCAACTGGACATTGATGGGACTCGGCGTGCTGCTCAGCGTCATCGCGATCGTCTGGGGCATCGTTTCCCACATGCGAAGCCGCCGCCACGACGCGGCCGGCCGCGACGGACGCTGAGACGACGATATCCGTAATCACGACATCATTCGACGAAAGGAGACGACAGGGACCCATCACTCGACGCACGGCGCCGCGGCACTTCGCTTTTCCAGTTACCCCATTACCCGTGGCCGCGGCCGACTCACACGAACGCCGCCTCCGCCCGTCCCGCGCGCCAAGCGCGGAAAACGGCAGGGGGGGGGCGGCGTTCCGCGCGCTACAGTGGCAGCAGAACAAGGCCGCGCGAGGCCGACGTCGCGCGGCGGACTGCAGATGACGGAAGGTGAGGTCGTGGCACAGACGACGAAGACATCCACAGCAACGGTGACGGGAGCATCAGGCGGCGCGCGGCATCTGTTCACGGCGCGCGACGTGACGGCGGTCATGCCCAGGCGCGGCGGCGGCGAGACGACGGTGTTCCAAGGACTCGAGTTCCATGTCGACGGCGGCGAGGTCGTCGACCTGACCGGACCGTCCGGCTCGGGCAAGTCGACGCTGCTCACCGCGTTTGCGCGCCTCAACGTGTACACGACCGGTTCGTTCGCGCTCGACGGCAAGGATTCCGACACGTTCACGCCGCAGCAGTGGCGCGTCAACGTCGCCTATCTGCCGCAGACGTCGACGCTCATCGGCGAGACGGTCGCCGACGCGATCCGGCTGCCGTGGACGCTCAAGGTACGGCAGGGCGAACGCGCGCACGAGCCGAAGGACATGCTCTCCGACGCGCACATCCGCGCGACGCTCGACCGCATGGGCTGCCGGGGCATCGACCTCGGCCGTGCGCCGCGCGACCTGTCCGGAGGACAGGCGGCGCGCGTCAGCCTCGCGCGCACGTTGCTGACGAAGCCGCGCGTATTGCTCGCCGACGAGGTCGACGCCGGACTCGACGAGGAGAACGCGGACAAGGTAGCCGACCTGCTCAAGCTCGCCGCGCACGAGGGCACGGCGGTCGTGCGCATCCGCCACCGCGCGCCGGACGGACGCGCGACGCGCATGATGGTGCTCAAGGACGGCGCATTGCGCGAGGTGCCGCTGCCGACGGCCGCGCAGGTCGCCGCGGCGCAGCGCGCCGACGTCGTCGACGGATCGGCGGACGATACTGCGGACGGCACGGCGGATGAGAAGGAGTGAGCTGATGGAATCGTATTTCGACATCGACATATGGGGACTCGTCGCGGCCGTCGTCATGGTGCTCGTCGCGGCCGCCATCTCGGCGCTGATGAAGACGGGCGTCGCCAAGTCGCTGATCTGGGCGACGGCGCGTTCGCTCGTGCAGCTGCTCGCGATGGGCTTCATCCTCGAATACGTGATCCGGCAGAACAACGTGTGGCTCGTCATCGGACTCATCGCGTTGATGCTGCTCGCGGCCGTGCAGATCACGATGGGACGTGCGACCGGCGCGCCGAAGGGACTCGTCGGCATCGTGCTGCTGTCGCTCGTCGTGACGATGCTGCTGATGCTCGCGATCGTCGCCGAACTCATCGTGCGGCCGAAGCCGTGGTATGCGCCGCAGCTCGTCATACCGCTCACCGGCATGCTGCTCGGCAACACCGTCAGCGCACTCGCGCTCGGCCTGAGCCGCTTCTTCGAATCGATGCGCGAACGGTACGCGGAGGTGAACACGATGCTCGCGCTCGGCGCCACGAAATGGGAGGCGGCGAAGCCGTCGATGATCTCGTCGATCCGCCTCGGCCTGCTGCCGTCGATCGCGATGCTCGCGTCGAGCGGCATCGTGACGATTCCGGGCATGATGTCCGGCCAGATCATCGCCGGCAAGAGCCCGGTGAGCGCGGCGAAGTACCAGTTCGTCATCCTCGCGGCGGTCGCGGCGCTGACGCTCGTCGCCGATTCGATCATCATCGCGCTGATCTACAAGCGCTGCTTCATCTCCTACGACCGCTACTTCGTGCCGGAGCCGGCGAAGAAGCTCAGCTTCAAGGACCTCGTGCAGCTGCACAAGTCCGTGCATCCGGGCGAGAAGCCCGAGGAAGCGCAGCGCGCCGCAGCCAAGGAGCAGCGCGCGCAGATGCGGTAGGGGCGCGGACGATCGGAAGTCGCCGCTGCGCTGCCGAAGCACGGCGGATAGATGGGGCCGGCGGGTGGGTTCGTCGGCCCCATCGACGTTCCGGGGACGGAAATGGGCCGGTTCGCGGGTGGGTTCGTCGGGGTCGCCGATGGGTCGGGACGCAACGGGTGGGGTTGTCGGCCCCATCGACGGTTTGGGACGGAAACCGGTTGGTTTTGCGGGTGGGTTCGTCGGGATCGCCGATGGATTGTTTCGCTGTGGGTGGTTCCGTCAACGGTGTCGATGGGTCGGGACGGAAACGGGCTGGTTCGCGGGTGGGTTCGTCGACCTGGTCGATGGATCGGGACGCAGCGGGTGGGTTCGTCGGCCGTGTCGACGGATCGGGACGCCAATGGACCTGTCTGAGGGTGGACTCATCGGCTTGGTCGATGGATCGGGACGGAAACCGGCCTGGTTGCGGGTGGGTTCGTCGAGGCGGTCGATGGGATGGGACGCGGAGGATGGACTGACGCCACCGGTGCGCGGATATGCGAAAAGCCTCACCCGAAGGTGAGGCTTTGAAGTGGTCGGGCTGGCGAGATTTGAACTCGCGGCCTCTTCGTCCCGAACGAAGCGCGCTACCAAGCTGCGCCACAGCCCGATGTTGCTTTCCGGCAACAGGTGACAGTTTACGCAATCGTGAAGGAATTGCAACTTCGGCGTGTCGCGCCGGTTGCGCGGTGGGAAAAGCGGGCGGCGCGCGTGTAGTGGCGGGCGGTTACACTGGTGCGCTATACCGAGCCCGCGCCGGCGCATATATGCGTGCCGCGGGTATCTGTGTGCCATGGGCGATGAGGGATTCGAATCCCCGGCATCCAAACGCACGGTGTGCGTCGGCGGATGCCGCGCCGATATCCGAGCGCACGGTGCGCGCACGCGTGTGGTGCAAGGACAAGAAGGACGAGAACGAGGACATGACCGAACAGAACACGAACAACGAACATGAAGCGCTTCCCGAGACGCCGGCCGACGAGACCGTCGCCGTCGAGGACGAGGAGGTCACGGCGCCGTCGATGAGCACCGTCGAGCGCGCCGAGCTGCTGCTCAGGCAGGACGAGACGATCACGCGCCGCATCGACGAGGGCGCGACGCTTGACGAGGCCATCGACCCGTCGAACAAGGAATTCGGCCCGCTCGCGCATCCCGAGCAGGTGCAGATGCGCGTCGCCAAGCGCGCGATGATGCTCAAGGACGGACTCAACCCATATCCGGTCTCGCTCGACGTGACGAGCACGATCGACGCGGTGCGCGCGAAGTGGGACGGCAAGCTCGAGCCGGGCGCCGAGACCGATGACGTCGTCGGCATCGCCGGCCGCGTCCTGTTCATCCGCAACGCCGGCGGCCTGTGCTTCGTGCAGCTCGCGGCCGGCGACGGCACGACGATCCAGGCGATGCTGTCGAAGAAGCAGATCGGCGCCGACTCGCTCAAGCTCTTCAAGCAGCTCGTCGACCTCGGCGACCATCTGTTCGTCAAGGGCCGCGTCATCGCATCGAAGACCGGCGAACTGTCGGTCTTCGCCGACGAATGGGCGATCGCGTCGAAGGCGCTGCAGCCGCTGCCGACGCTGCACAAGGAACTCAACGAGGACACGCGCACGCGCAAGCCGTACATCGGTATGATCGCCGACGAGAGGATCCGCAACATGGTGCGCAACCGCTCGAAGGCCGTCTCGTCGCTGCGCCACACCTTCGAGGAGCACGACTTCCTCGAAGTCGAGACGCCGATGCTCCAGACGATCCACGGCGGCGCAGCCGCGCGCCCGTTCACGACGCACATGAACGCCTTCGACCTCGACCTCTACCTGCGCATCGCGCCGGAGCTGTTCCTCAAGCGCTGCCTCGTCGGCGGCATCGACCGCGTCTTCGAGATCAACCGCGACTTCCGCAACGAGGGCGTCGACGCGACGCACGCGCCGGAGTTCACGATGGTCGAGGCGTATGAGGCCTACGGCAACTACGACACGATCGCCAAGCTCGTCAAGGAGCTCATCCAGAAGACGGCGATCGACGTCTTCGGCTCGACGAAGGTCACGCTGCTCGACGGCACCGAATACGACTTCGGCGGCGAATGGAAGCAGATGAGCATGTACGACTCGCTGTCCGAGGCGCTCGGCCAGCAGATCACGCCCGCCACGAGCGTCGCCGAACTCGGCGCGATCGCCGACAAGCTCGGCGTCGAACGCGACGAGGTCGAGAACCACGGCAAGCTCGTCGAACACCTGTGGGAGCACTTCTACGAGGACAAGCTCTACGAGCCGACCTTCGTGCGCGACTTCCCGGTCGAGACGTCGCCGCTCGTCAAGGCGCACCGTTCCAAGCCGGGCGTCGTCGAAAAATGGGACCTCTACGTGCGCGGCTTCGAACTGGCGACCGGATACTCCGAGCTCAACGACCCGATCGTGCAGCGCGAACGCTTCGTCGCACAGGCGAAGGACGCGCTCGCCGGCGACGAGGAGGCCTGCGACATCGACGAGGACTTCCTCGAGGCGCTCGGCGTCGGCATGCCGCCGGCGGGCGGCATGGGCATGGGCATCGACCGTCTGCTCATCGCGCTCACCGGAGCCACGATCCGCGAGACGATCACGTTCCCGCTCGTCAAGCCGCTCAACAGCTGAGCATCGATTTTTTTCCCCCCTCGGCGCGGCCGCCCTGCCGGTTGCCTTTGCATCCGGCAGCGCGGCCGCGCCGTCGGATGTGCGGCCGGCCGATTCTCGGACGTCCATAATCGACGGTGTCCTTTTGTGCATCGCGCGCGTTTCCTGATACGGTGGTCGGACTTCCGCCCGCGGCGCTCGCCGTTGGCGGGACATGTGTCTTCGACGACAACGAGAGAAGAGAGGAAAGGACATGAGTTTCAACGAACAGCCGCAGGTGCCGCCGATGCCGTCGGCGCCGCAGCCTGCATCCGACCTGCAGCATACGCTGCGTGAATTCACCGACCCGAAGGTCAAGATCGGCAATCTTGGCGTCTCGGTCGCCGCCGTCACGACGGTGGTCGCCGCCGTCATCGCCATCATCGCGACGTTCCTGCCGTACGCGACCGTATCGATCCCCGGTTTCTTCTCGCAGACGGTCAGCCTCATCAAGGGCGACGGCTGGATCGTCATCGTGCTTGCCGTCGCCGTCGCAGTGCTCGCCGTCATCCGTCAGGCGCTTGCGGCGTTCGTCGTGGCCGTCCTGCAGTTCCTGCTGTGGCTGTTCGAGACGATCAACGCCGGCCATGCCGCCGGTGAGGCGGCGTCGTACTCCGGCCTCGTGCAGGTCAAGGTGAGCTATGGCGCGGGATACTGGCTGTGGGCCGTCACCGTGTTCCTCATCCTCATCGCGACGGGCGTCGAGTTCTACAACGTGATGCAGCTCAAGAAGGCGCAGGGCCCGCAGCATCCGAACACCGCCATGGCGTCGCCGTCCGTTCCTCCGATGGCGCCGATGGGTGCGGCGCCGGCCGCCCCGGCGACGCAGCCCGGCGCGCCGATTCCTCCGTATGCGCAGTCGGCTCCGGCGGCCCCTGCGGCATCGGTCCCGCCATCGCCGCAGGCTCCTGCCGCCGCCATGCCGACTCCTCCGGCGCCGTCCGCGCCGTCCCTCACCGAGGTGTCGCAGACCGACGTCTATCAGGTGCCCGATCCCGCGTCGCCGACCGGTGCCGACAACCTCGTCATCGGACAGCAGACGACCTACGGCGACGTGCCGTCCCCGCAGCCGCCGGCCCCGCAGGCGCCGCAGCAGCAGTGACGTCGATGCGACGATGATGTGCAACCGGCCCCTCGGGGCCGGTTTTTCGTCGCCTGCGGCCTGTGGCCACATGATGGTGCGGTCAGCGAAAAATGAGGCAAGGCATGTAGAGTGGGCAACGTAACCGCCGTATCCATCAGAGGAAGAAGAGGAATATGGATCCGAATCAGCAGCAGCCGGGCGCACCGATGCCCCCGCAGGGCGCGCCGATGACGCAGCCCGCGCCGCAGGCCCCCTTCGCCGCACCACAGCCGCAGCAACCGCAGTACGCGCAGCCGCAGGGCGCCGCCCCGTACATGCCGCCGCAGGGCGCGCCGCGTCAGCAGAACGCCAACATCGCCGCCACCTTGTCCACGCGCATCCAGCTCGGCAAGCTGCACATCATCTACGCGGACTTCATCACGTTCTTCGGCGCGCTGCTCGGCGTCATCGCCGTGTTCGTGCCGTTCTTCTCGGTCAAGGGATACTCGAGCTCCTACGACCTCTATGATGGGCTCGCGGTCAATCAGCAAAGCAAGTCGATCGCGCTCATCGCCAAGGATTCGATGGATCTGGTGAACATCGGCTGGATCTTCCTTGTGCTCGCCGTCGCGATCGCCGGCCTGGTGTTCCTCAACAACAAGGCCGTTTCGCTGACGCTCGCCATCGTCTACGCCGTGTACTTCATCGACCAGATCGCATGGGGTGGATTCAACACGCATGGTGCCGCGAACTTCCATGTCGGCTTCTATCTGATGCTCTTCGCCGTCATCTTCATGCTCGCCGGCACGATCATCGCGATGTGGCTCGAGTCCCAGCAGACGAAGCTGCGCAACGGCACCGCGCAGCCGGCCGTGCCGATCCCGACCGCCTATCCGACGCCGTCGAGCGCCTACGTGAACAACGGCTGGCAGTCCGGCGTGCCGCCGACGCAGCCGGTCGGCACGACCGACAACAGCAACTGGCAGTTCGGCGTGCCGAACCAGCCGCAGACGCCGGCTCCTGCCGCGCCGATGGCTCCGGGCGCGCCGACCGGCCAGTTCGCCGCTCCGTCGGCGCCCGCGGCCCCGTCCGCTCCTGCCGCACCGGGTGCGCCGGGCGCTCCGACCGTGCCTCCGACGATGCCGGGCGGACACGCCTGACCGAACGATGACGTGACGGCGGCGCATCGCCGCCACGCCCAGCGAAGACCTCCACCGAATGTGGAGGTCTTCGTGATGTCGACGCGCCGCCGTTCCCGAAACACCGCGGCGCGCGTAGTGTGGAACGCCGACGGCCGCCGTCGAACAACGCGCCGCCCGAACGACAAGACGAATGCGAACAACGGAGGAACCCGTGACCATCGACCAGTACATCAGCGGCATGCGCATGCGCACGCTCGCGCTGAGTGTCGCCCCCGTGTGGATCGGCACGGTCGCCGGCGTCGGCATCGTGCGCGACCGCGCGGCCACGTCGTCGGCGCCGCGCTGCGCGGTCCTCCACGGCGGCACGTCGTGCGTGCCGGACACCGCGCGCACCGTCGCCGTCGCCGTGCTGTGTCTGCTCGTCGCGGTGCTGCTGCAGATCGCTGCGAACTTCGTCAACGACTATGCCGATGGCATCCGCGGCACCGACGCGCACCGCTCCGCCCGCGCGATCGCCGCGATGCTCGACGACGACCTCGACACGCCCGCCGACCGCATGGAGGTGCCGCCGGTGCGCCTCGTCGCCTCCGGCGTGCCGCCGAAGCATGTGCTCGCCGCGGCCATCGCCAACGCGGCGCTCGCCTGCGCGTGCGGCGTCGCCGTCGTCATCATCACCGGATACTGGTGGTTCGTCCTCGTCGGCGCGCTATGCCTCGCTGCCGGCTGGGGATACGTCGGCGGCCGCCACCCGTACGGCTACATCGGACTCGGCGAGGTCGCCGTGTTCGTCTTCTTCGGACTCGTGGCCACGCTCGGCACGACCTACGCGATCGCCGGCGCGCTCGACGCCGCCGCATGGGTCGGCGCGACCGCCATCGGCCTCGTCGCCGTGAGCGTGCTGTGCGTCAACAACCTGCGCGACCTGGAGACGGACCGCGAGGTCGGCAAGCGCACATGGGCCGTGCGCATGGGACGCACCTGGGGCACCGTGTGCACGATCGCGCTCGTCGCGATCGTCATGCTCGGCGCGGCCGCGGCGTGGACGACGACGAGCGTGCTGGGGGAGCGGCTGGCGCATCTGTCCGTGCTGAACGCGTTCCTCGGCATCCTCGGCGCGCTGTGCGCGCTGCTGACCGGATGGTTCGCGTCACTCGACATCGCCAAACGCAAATACATGCGCGCGATGCGCTCGCTTGGACTGCTCGCGCTCGCGACGGCGCTCGCGTTCAACGGATTCGCATTGATGGTCTGACCGTCGACATATGCGTGAAACGTTGTGTGAAACGCAGATGTGCGCGGCGCGCCGATTTTGGCAGCACGCAACGCTAGACTGAAGCGTATGACATACAAACTGGTACTGCTCCGACATGGTCAGAGCGAATGGAACAAGACAAATCAGTTCACCGGCTGGGTTGACGTCCCGCTGACCGAAAAGGGCCGCGAGGAAGCCAAGAACGGCGGCAAGCTCATGAAGGAGAAGGGTGTCCTTCCGGACATCGTCTTCACGTCGCTGCTGCGCCGCGCGATCAACACGGCGAACATCGCGCTCGACGAGGCCGACCGCCTGTGGATCCCGGTCAAGCGTGACTGGCGTCTCAACGAGCGTCACTACGGCGCGCTGCAGGGCAAGAACAAGACCGAGATCCGCGAGGAGTACGGCGACGAGAAGTTCATGCTGTGGCGCCGCTCCTACGGCACCCCGCCGCCCGAGATCGATCCGAACGACAAGTACGCGCAGAACCACGATCCGCGCTACGCGGGAGACCCGGTTCCGGAAGCCGAGTGCCTCGCTGACGTCGTCGCCCGCGTCGAGCCGTACTGGGATGCCGAGATCATCCCGGAGCTCAAGACCGGCAAGACCGTCCTGATCGCCGCCCACGGCAACTCGCTGCGCGCGATCGTCAAGATGCTCGACGGCCTGACCGAAGAGGAGATCGCGAAGGTCAACATCCCGACCGCGATCCCGCTCGTCTATGAGCTCGACGAGAACTTCAAGCCGATCAAGAAGGGTGGCGAGTACCTCGATCCCGAGGCCGCCGCCGCCGGCGCCGCCGCTGTCGCGGCCCAGGGCCAGAAGTGAGTTCCCGCTGATTCTCTGATCAGCTGACTGAGGTGGCCCGGCACGTTGAGTGCCGGGCCACCTTTTGATTTCCGGTGATTCGTTCATACTCTGCGCTCGAGTCGATTTGGTGCGGGAAAGACTTTTATGGCTCTTCCCTTTTTAGTGTGTAAGGGCCGTACTCCATCATTTGTTGTGTGAAAGATAAAAAGAACGGGGCACGGCCTGTCCCTGATTTTAGCGTGTTCGATGGTCAGCGCCTGTTGGGGCTGGATCGGTTGGGTCTTCGTGCCCGGTCCATGCGTTTTCTCGGTCGCGGGGACGGTTCGGGCGTGTGGCAGATCCGATGCGAGACGGGGGACGAATCGGCGCGCGCGTGCGTCTCGTGCGGCTGCATGTGCAGGGTGCGCACCTCGCGTGAACGCACCGTCGTGCACGTGCCACTGGGCTCGGACTGAGGGTGCGGGTGCGCTCCTATGAGTGCGTCGCGTGCGCGCGTATGTGGCACGACGACCTGGGGGCGCTGGCGTCGGGACGCACGCTGCTGTCGCGGGCCGCGGTGGACTGGGCGTTGCGGCGCGTCGCGTTGGAGTCGGCGTCGATATCGGCGTGCGCGCGCACGCTGGGCTGCTCGTGGAACGCGCTGGACCGGGCGGTGCGCGCGGCCGGCATGCGCATCCTGTCCGAATCCGACCCGTACGGGGCGGTGACGCGCATCGGCGTGGACGAGCACGTGTGGCGCCATGGCGCATCCGGCGGCCGGTACGTGACCGTGATCGTCGACCTGACCCCGCGCGCCGACGGGGCGCCGGCCAGACTGCTGGACATGGTGCCGGGCCGTTCCGCCCGGGCGTTCGCGAACTGGCTCGAAGCGCGCGGCGCACGCTTTCGCAGCCAAGTCGAGGTCGTGGCCATGGACGCGTTCTCCGGCTGGAAACAGGCCGCCGCGCGCATGCTGCGCACGGCGGTCGAGGTCATCGACCCGTTCCACGTCGTGCATCTGGCCGCCGTCAGGCTCACCATGGTGTGCTGCCGCCTGCAACGCGAAGCCACCGGAAGACGCGGTGTCAAGGGCGAACGCCTCTACGACTGCCGGCGCGCCCTGCTCAAGACCGCCCCGCTGCGCACGCCACGCCAGAGGGAATGCGTCGATGTACTGCTGTCCGACCCGTCAACGACGCGCTTGAGACTGGCGCACGGCGCCTACCAGCGCATCATCGCCTGCTACCGGCACAAGGACCCACGCCTGGGCCGACGCATGATGGGCGCGCTTATCGACGCGCTGGTCGAGCCGACGGCCACACGCCGCTGCCCCGAACTGCGATCACTGGGACGCACCCTGAAACGACGCTGCGCCGACATCCTGGCCTACTTCACCCACCGACACTCGTCCAACGGACCCACCGAAGCCATCAACGGCCGCCTCGAGACCCTGCGCGGCATCGCCATGGGATTCGACAACTTCGAACACTACCGCCAACGAAGCCTCATCCACTCCGGAAGAATCAAAGACATCCTTACACACTAAAAAGGGAAGAGCCCGTTTTCCCGGATTCGTTCCCAGTCATGCTGCTACTGCTCCCTAGAATCGACGATTTGCATAATATTACAATAATGACCGGGTGATGGTGTGCGAGACACGCGGGCCCGCTTCCGGGAAGGAGGCGGGCCCGCGTGTGGTGGAATCAGTCGGTCATCTGAGGATTCGCACCGGTGTCAATCAGCTGGTGCAGCCAGCGCGAGGAGTCGTCGATCGACTTGAGAATCTCGGCGCTGTTCGGTTCGGTTGCGTCGTAGAGAGCGCCGTCGGCAGTGCGGTCCTCCCGCATGCGTACGCCGGAGCGCACCTCGATGACGTTCTCGCCGTAGTTCGAGAACGTGTTGGACGAGAGGACGGCGTCATCAGTGAACGGGAACACGAGATTGACACGGTCGGTGACGATGCCGTAGATGCCCGGGATGACATCCGGGTCGTCGTCCTCCGCGATCATCTGCGGCGTGGGCGGAATCTGCGCATGCATGACGAAGCGGCCGTAGGTCGCAGATGCGTTGATGGGCGCGTTAGCAGACGCGTCGCTGACGCTCTCGTAGACCATGTGGAGTGAACTGGACATGCTGGTGTTGGCGCCGCGCTCGAAATCACGCGCGACATCCAGGCTCCAGTGCGTCACCGGGGCAAGATGGAGGTCGTCGAACTGGAGCACTTCGGTACTGCGCTCCTTCTGGGGGAGGTCTGCGGGCAGCGGCTTGAACCGCACGACGTGGAGTGGCGTGTGGAAGTAGTCGACCTCCGTGGCCTTCTCGATGGCGGCGCGGATGTCGGCGAGCGACATGTCCGGCGTGATGGTGACCGTGTCGTCGGTCGCCCACAGCGGTTCGTCGTCCGCGGTGGTATCCGCGGAGGCGGAGTCGTCGCGCGGGTTGCGGACATCGATGTCGTCGTCCTCGATCTTGCCGAAGGCGGCGATGTGCGCGAGCGTGACATTGCGGTTCTCATCACACGGTTCGGGATGCTTGTAGCCCGGGCACTCTTTGAGGTGGGCGATGATGCGAGAGAGCATGATCGCATAGTGCTGCGCGCAGTAGTAGGACTGGTGGCTTGCCGTGCAGTCCGGGTCCTGGCAGAACTCGATGATGAAGTGGGTGGCGGCGTTGTCGCAGATACTCTCGTCCCAGCAGCACGAGTGACGGTCGTGGCGGTTGTCCTCGGGCACGTCCGGGAAGCCGGTGTCGGTGTTCGTGTCCGGGATGGTCGTGGTGATGGTTTCGGCGGCGTTGAGTGTGCTGGTCTGCATGATGTTTCCTGCCGTTGATCTGTTGACTCCATTGTCAGTGGTCGCGGAAGGAATTGAAGAATACTGCAAAGGAAAAATGTGCCTGAGATCTGGCCGGTTGCTGAGCTGCGCGATGATGATGGGACAACAGAGAAGGCGCCCGTGGTCGCTGATGATTCAAGATCCACGGACGCCTTCCCTCGGCTGCCGTCGAATCTATCTGCGTGTAGTCTCGTTGCCGGCACTCGAGCCCATAATCCCTGCAATCCGGGTTAGGAACTCGCACTCGCGTTTCTTCATCACCTCACAGTATTCCTCATAGGAGTCGATGCCCACATCGGAGACATTCAGCCGTATCCGAGCTACGTGCTGATTGAGTTTCTGCGGCGTCCGTTCCTTCGGGATGAGGTCGCATCCCCGCGCCACGGCATACTGCTTCAGCTCATATGCCGGAGCATCCGCGTTTTCCCTGCGCTGGGGACTCAGGTCGAGTGCCAGATTCGATTCGAATCTCAGCATGTAGGCGAGCAGCTGGAATCGATCATCGCGACCAATGCCGTCCGCGGGCTTGTACTTGGCATCGGCGACGATGATGTGGTCCTGTTCCTCGTCCTCTGCCATGGTCCGATAGTCGAACAGGAAATCTGGGAAGAGCGTATAGAGGTTCTTCCATTCCTCTTCCTCCTCGTCTTCCTGCACCTCCTTGAATACCGGGTAGGCGTGCTTGCGACCCTTGTTGTCCGGATGCTGCATCGTGATGTTTTCCTGCTGCAACGCGTACTCCTCGAGAATTACGTTGAGATAGGATTCCCACAGCCACGAGCAATCGAACAGCACACCATTCAATTGGTACCTGTCTGTTGCTGCATATTCGACTCCCCGTTCGGCGAGAATATCAAGACATAACCGCTGCAGCTCCCGGTAATCCTGATAGAACGGATGGAGCACCGGACGGCGGATATTAGTCGAGATGACCTTTCTGCGTTCATTCTCCTCATAATGAAGAGTCGCCTGCCGAATCTGTTCTACGCATTTTCTGGTTTGATCATCACGCTGCAAGAGGCTCCGCGCGCGGGCGTCCTGATCATCGAGGAATTCAATGGTATGACGGATGAGCTCAGTTACCGGATTGTCTGCATCGAACTCTCGTGTGCTATACGACACAGACCCCATGAAGGGCGTATTCGTACGGATATGGCGCGCCACATCGATACGGCCACGCGGATGCGGATCGTTGTGGTATCGGCGCACGTATTGGCGATACATACCTTTTTGCACTGCCTTCTGCAGCAACGAGGGGAAGAGCATGCGGATGAGCTGGCTCCAACTTGACTTTGGGTCTGCCGAGAAATCGAGGCTCAACAGATTGAAGTGCATCACGCGCTCCATCATGTAATTGAAGAAGCGGTCCTGTCCAAGATGAACGGGCGAGTCGTCCTTGGAACCGGAGAAACGTGAGGAGATCGACATCTGAAAGCTGCCGTCGTCGTTTCGAATGATTCCTGCGACGTTTTGGGTGCTGAGCACCGGGCCGTCAGCCTGAGGCCACGGCCCGTAGTTAAGTAGAGGTTGCTTGGCGTCGAACTCCTTCTCGTCATCGTTGCCGGATTCGTATCCGAAGTAGAACCAGTTAGGGTGATTCCGCACGACGGTTCCGACGAGCTCCTTCTGGATGAAGCCATGCTGTTCGGAGCTCAGCATCCAAGGTGGCAGGACGGGGCTATCCTCTGTGATTTGCTCTCCGCCGCCTGGGCGGCTTGAGAAATCGGAACTATGATCATATGCCCATTGCAGCGGGACCTGATCATTCGCATCCGGCGCACCCAGTTGGTTGAGTGCACTGTTATCGCGCGCGAGATAGCGAATCTCGCGCGCGTCGGAAATCCACGGCGCCCAAGACTGGGGATCCTGCTCGCTCATGCCGTTGCATTCCCCTCACCATTGTCATTGCTGTCGCTCTGAGGCGCATTGGTGGAGGACGTAGCAGCCCATACTGTCTTGAAGTCTGTCAGTTCCTCGTTGGTGCCACGGAGATATTCGGTGAGCAGCGGCTCGATTCGGTTTTGCCACAGCTCTTCCTTCACGTCTTCGAATTGGTCGGGTTCGGTCTTCGCCAGATCCGCGAAGTAGGAGATTCCGAGAGCATATGATTCGTCGAGTACCTCCTTCTTCTGGTTGCTAATGATGTTGTTGATTGCACGCATCAGATCGATTGCCGGTCCGCAGCTTGGAGCATCCTCGAGGTCGTCGCGCATCTTGATGCTGTCCTCAGCGGTTACCGGCACGAAGTGGAATCGACGGCGCATCGCAAAATCAAACGAATCGACACTGCGATCGATGTCGTTCATTGTGCCGATGATCGTTACGTTTGACGGGATATTGAACTTGCCTTCGTCGAGGTAGCGGGAAGCAAAGGTCATTCCGTCATCTCCAGAGACATCGTGCATGTTCGCGTACTGGGTATCGATGCCGACGTTTCGGTAACCGGAATCGAGCAGGAAGAACAGCTCTCCGAAGATGTTCGAGACATCGCCGCGGTTGATCTCATCGATGATGAAGTAATACTGCGGTGCCTCATCGCCATATTTCTTCTGTGCGGCTCGGGCGTCGGCACAGAACTTCATGAACGTGCCCGCCTGGAGGGAGAAGCCGTCGCCGGTTGGATTCGGGCGCAGTCCTTCCACGAAGTCGGTGTAGTCATAGCTCGGGTGGAACTGCACGAAGCGGAAACGCGGGGAGTCTTTCCGCTGTTCTTCCTTGAGACGCTCGCTCAATTCCTGTGCGGAGTTCACGGTCTCCTCATCGTCGCTGACGAGCTTAATCACTGCTTTGAGTACGCCGAAGGTCTTACCGGTGCCGGGAGCGCCATGGAAGATGAGGTTTTGGGGATGGTCACGATTCGCAGCAGTCTCGATGCGTTCGCGGATTGGGATGAAACGATTGTCTTCCATGTTCTTACTTTCCTGTGCTTCATACTTTTCGCATGTCTTAGTTACTGACAGAGCCTCCATGAAATCGTCGTAAAATTTCCGGAGTTCTGGTGTGGTGTCAGGGCTTGTGGAGTCGAGATCTAGCTGCTTGATTGGGTAGAAATACTTGTCCATAAGGGCTTTGTCATTGTTTGTTTTTGGCTTATATAGGTACTTATGTTCGGTTAATATATCGTTGTATGAAGGATCATTCGGATCTGACGGGATAGCAGGAAGATATTTTTGTCTTATTCCGAGACGAAATCCGAGTAATTCATTTCCCATGAATTTTGTGGAATCAAATTTGTCTCGTCCTGTTTCAAAAATAGGTGCAATGTTCAATATTCCTACATTGAGAAAACATGTGACGGCATTGTTGTAACCTTTGTTGTCTTTCTGTGGCTGACCATGCAGCTGAATGTTAAATATGCATTTAAGTGTTAACTCATTCCATCCATCCACAAGTCCGAGCGTTTTTTCGAAACGTTCGCGTTCATCGCGAAGAGGATTTTTCTTGAAACGAAGCACGCTTTCGTGCTCTGAGTTGTAACGGCACGCATCGCGAAACGCCCGTAAGATATTGCGAAATTTCAGGTAACTGATATCGGTGTTATTTGCTTTTAAGTTATCTACCATGTTGTATTCCTTTGTGCTAATTATTATGGGAGTTCTATCTGTTCTACTCAATTCTCGAGCGGTTGATGTGCATAGTCGTCTTATCTACAGCGTGTTGACATCACACACTCATGTCCGCGTAGTGCGGAGTCTCCGGGTGAGTTTGTGAGCTAATGCCGTGTAGATTGTCAGTGCTGCCCCTCGAGAACATCGAGAACTTCGCGGTTCGCTGTATAGAGACTCAGGAACCAGTTGAGTAGTTCCTTGAGCTGCGGCGTCGTTTCCGGTCCGTCTGAATTGAGGCCGAGTTTCTCCACGGTGAAGAAGTCAGCCGGGTTCAGGCCCACCGGATTGTACTGGGCTGCTTCCAGGTGCTGCATGTCCTGCTCGAGTTTCCCTCTATCGTTGCCCTCATAGTGCTCGAGCGCGCCATTACGCTGATACAGCCAATGACCGTGTTTGTTGATGCCCACACGGAAGCCGAGCGCGGCGCTCCCCATGCCATTTCCGCGGCCGTCCCCTCTCTCGAACAGCGCGCAGATATTGACGATGTCGATGTTGAGATATGTGGAACCGGGCGTATTGAAACGGCCGGAGCTGAACAATGAGATATTGAAGAGTGGCGGATCAGGCATGTCCGGCAGCTTATTCCAGCCATCCTCTACGCCGAACTGCGCATTGAATTCAGTGTTTTTCTCGGGATTGGCGGAATGAATGGTCGTGAAACGCGTTTCCCGCTCGTCGGCTTGCGCATAGTTGTACGCCACGATATCGCAGAATATATGCAGAATTCTGCGGAATCCGCGATAGGTGTCCTCAGTTGGCGTCATGATGTCTCCTCCTTCAGTTGAGACGGCTGACACATGTGTCATTGCCTTTGCAATATATAAAACAGGGACATGTATGGTCTAATCAGCAAGCTCGTGGGGCTCGTGATCAGATTTGCTCAGCACCTCTTGGATTCCTCCCTGCTTCCTTCGTTTGTAGTTTATGCATGTCGTCATCTGGGTTGCAGAATATTGCATACTAAGCCAAGTATTGCGGTCCAGAATCGCTTTCCCTGCTTATTCGAACGTCGATTCGGCAACATGCACATGCGGATCGTCGTACACAGCGGAACAGTTCGGATGAAAAACGCCGTTGTGCGCGCGGGCACTCGAAGGCCGCTGCGAATACCTAACAAATGCGAACATATCAATCAAAATATGAATAAAAATCACACAGTATAAATCAGAACAGAACAAAAAATAGCGTCCATTGACTCTGATTTGGAGACTGCCGAAATCACAACGGAAGAAATCGATTGAAATATGCTGTTGTGCACGACGTCCGGCACTCAATCAGCCGCCAACACCTGCCAGACCACGATTCCAACCGTGCAGCCTACAGAGCATTCGGCCTCCCATTCCCGCGCACACGGCTTATATTGTGCCTCAGCCAGACAGAACATCAGCGCGCAGCGCACCACAAGGAGGCACCCATGAACATCACGATCTTCGGACACGGCAATCTCGCGACGGCCGTCGGCAAGAACTTCGAGCTCGCCGGCAACACGGTGCAGTACATCACCCATGAGAATGGCGTCACGCTCGGCGACATCGTCGTGCTCGGCGTGCCGTACCAGGCGTTCGACGACGTCACCGACCGCTACCGCGACCAGCTCCAGGAGCGCGTCGTCGTGGACGCGACCAACCCGATCGACTTCAAGACGTTCAAGATGCTCGTGCCCGCGGACATGTCCGCCGCACTGCAGCTCAAGATGAGGATTCCGGACGCGGACATCATCAAGGCGTTCAACACGACCACCGCGGTCAACCTGAGCGCGGGCACGATGGCGGACGGGAGCCGCGCGCAGGTGCTCATGGCGTCCGACAGCGACGCCGCCAAGAAGGCGCTCGCGAAGGCGCTCGACGGCAGCCCGCTCGAGGTCATCGACGCCGGCGACCTCGCCGAGGCACGCGACATGGAGGCGTTCGGCCGCCTGCAGCTGCGCATGATGTTCGCCAAGCAGGTCGGCTTCGACGGCGGCTTCCGCATGGTCAAGTGAGCCGGTGACCGGTATGACCAAGCTGCCGCCGATCGAGAAGATCCCGGAGGTGTGGACCGCCATCGCGGATGGCCACGTCCTGCTCGATCCGGCCGAGGGACGCGCGCTCGTCACCTCGTCCGACTCCGCGAAGACGTACACCGTCACGTTCGATGACGACACCTACACGTCCAACGACAACGCGACCTACTGGCAGGGCTACGCCGGTTATCCGATCATCGCCGTGCTCATGCTGCAGGGTCGGCTTCCGCTGGACGGCTCGCTTTCCGAACAGTTCAAGGACGTCGACTGGAAGTTGATCAACGACCGATTCAAGCGGAACTATGCCGGCGCGCTCGACGAGGTCATCAGCGAACGCGGGCTCGACAAGGAGCGCGTCACCGCGGCGATGGAGCTCGCGTACGACGACCTCAAGGAACTGCCGCTCACGATCAGGCGCGGCTCGGTGAAGCCGCCGAAGTCCGCCCGCTGATTTCCGCGCGCGGCCGAAGCAACCGCTCAGCGGAACACAATGGTCATGGTGAAGACGGCGGATGGTTCCACATCGTTGGGAATCAGCGGTTTTTCGCGCGCGGCCGAAGCAACCGCTCAGCGTGCATATGATCACCGACCATATGCACGCTGAGCGGTTGCTTTGCTCGTGTTGAGCGGTTGCTTTCGCGGGCGCGGAGCCGGCGAGCCTGTCGCTCACTCCTCGCTCAGGTCGTCCCTCATGACCGGCTCGCCGGCGAGGTACCGGCGGTGGAGAGCGGCCTGCTGGTTGAACATCGCGCGCATCATGATGTGCGCGTCCTCCAGTCCGAGGTGCCGCTCGCTCTCGCCCTGGTCGAGCGTGAGCGGCTCTCCGTCCGCGCCGGCCACCGCGCGCTCGCGGTCGTCACCCAGCGCGCCGTATCTGCGCGCGTAGTCGTCGAGCCGGAATCCGCGGAACCGGTAGTCGTCGCTGTGCACGCCCACCTTGCGCGAGTCGAGAATCCGGATGTCTCCCGCGCGCACTGCCTCCGCGAACCCCGCGCAGTTGCCGGTGAGGAACTTCTTCTCGAAATTCGCGCTGTGCGCCACCATGACGGAGCCGTCGAGCGCCTCCATGATCCCGCGTTGCGCACCCGCATCCTCTTGGAACGGCACGAGTCCGGCGAGCGACTCCGCGGTGATGCCGTTGAGCTGCACGGTCGCCTCACGCAGTCCGAGAGCCGCGCGCTCTATACTCACGCCGTACTGCTCGCGGTGCGCGTCGAATCCGCGGCCGCCGGTCATGTCGAACTGCTCCCAGCCGGCGTCCACGATGTAGTCGGACGCCGGCGAGAGTCCCGTCGTCTCCAGATCGATTCCGACGAGCACGCCGGCGGTCGGGTGGGCGCCGTACTCGGTGACGAGCGACTCCTCGAGCGTCATGCCGTCGCTCACGCGGTGTTCGACGGCGGTGCGCACATCCTGCACGTCGCGGTTCTGCAGTTCGACGATCTCCTCGTAGATCAGCCATGGCTTGCGCATCTCCCACGGCTTGAACCGTGGCATCGGCTGCTTCGTGTACGGCGTGCGCGGCGGCTGCGGTCCGGTGACCGACTCGCGGATGCGCGCGGCGGTCTCCTCGCCGACTTCGCGCGCGAGCCAGTCGAGCTCGTCGTGCGCGTCGCGCAGCTGCCAAGTGAGCAGACGGAGCGCATCAGCGCTCGGCAATGCATCCATGTCCGCCGGCGTGCGTGCAGCGTACCACACGCGCTCCATCGTGTGCGCGAGTGAGGCGCCCTGATGCCAACGTCGGAACGTCTGCGCATACAGCTGTTCCGCGTCGGCGTGGAGCGGGTCGGCGGCGTTCTGCATCGGCTGGCCTTCGATTGAGATGCGCAGTGGTTCGTTGGACACGACCGTGAGCACATCGCGCACGTCCACACCGAGGTTGAGCAGATCGTCGGTGAGGAACACCGACGCGCCGCCGACTGCGCGCGCCCACACGTCCGCATCCGCCTGCGTGGCGCTCGCGAGTCGCTCGAAGTATGCGAATCCCGCATCCGTGCGCGCGATGATGTTCCTAAATTCCATTGCTGACTCCTCGACCGGTTGATTGACTGTATCCAGCCTACCCGCAGCCTCCCGTGCGCGGGTGTGCGCGGGTGTGTGGTCGTGCACAACTCGATATTTCGACCGTATTCTCGAGTTGTGCGTGCTTGTTGATTGAGCATCCGCTGGTTTTGTTCGCACAACTCGAGGAATCTGCATGTTCTCTTGAGTTGTGCGTGAATCGAAAAAGCACAACTCAAGAATACGGACGAAATACCGAGTTGTGCGAAGATGGGCAGGAGGGAAGGGAGGTGAAGAGAGGAGGAAGAAGAGGGGTGAAGGATGAGGGGAGCGGCGCGCGAGTGCGGTCGTGCATGCTGCACTTTGGCGAGAAAAGGCCGGCAACCTTGCTAACAGCATAGATTCCACACGGCGAGAGGGAATAGACGGACAATAGGAGACGGAGCGTCGGCAAGATGACGCGTGAATCAGCAACCGTCGTGGAACGAACCGCGCGAAGGAGGAACCATGTACTATTCGGCAGGCAATTTCGAGGCGTTCGCCCATCCAAGGAAGCCCGAGGGCATCGAGCAGAAGAGCGCCTACATCATCGGCACCGGTCTGGCGGCGCTGACGGCGGCGTTCTACCTTGTGCGCGATGCGCAGATGCCCGGTAGGAACATCCACGTCTTCGAGAAGGACGCGGTTCCCGGCGGCGCGCTCGACGGCGCCTTCATCAAGGGCGAGGGCTACGTCATGCGCGGCGGCCGTGAGATGGACAACCATTTCGAGGTCATGTGGGACGTCTACCGCGACGTGCCAAGCATCGAGGACGAGGACGTCTCGATGCTCGACTACTACTACTGGCTCAACAAGGAGGATCCGAACTTCTCGAAGTGCCGCGCGACGAAGGGGCGCGGTCAGGACGCGCACACCGACCGCAAGTTCGGCCTGTCCGACAAGGCCGTCATGGAGATCCTCAAGCTGTATCTGGCCACCGAGGACGAGCTCGCGAACAAGAAGATCACCGACTATTTCGATGACGAGGTGCTCAATTCGAACTTCTGGCTGTACTGGCGCACGATGTTCGCGTTCGAGAACTGGCAGTCGGCGCTCGAGATGCGCCGCTACATCCACCGTTTCATCCACCACATCGGCGGCCTGCCGGACTTCTCGGCGCTGCGTTTCACCCGCTACAACCAGTACGAGTCGATGGTGCTGCCGTTGATGAACTACCTGAAGGCGCATGATGTGCAGTTCCACATGCAGACGTCGGTCGACGACGTGACCTTCGAGGTCAGCGAGACCGAGATGGGGCCGAAGCGTGAGTTCACGAACGTCGCGATGGACGAGATCGCCCGCGCGCAGGCCGAGAACGGCGCCTTTCCGCGTAACCCGTATTCGACGCCGAACAAGAAGGTCGCGAAGACGCTCGTCATCACCGACCTGAAGAACGACGAGCACAAGACGATCGAGCTGACCGAGAACGACCTCGTCTTCATCACGAACGGCGGCCTCGTCGAATCGACGACGATCGGCAACCAGAACACGCCGGCCGGCTTCGACCCGGCGCTCAAGCCGGGCAACGGCTGGGACACGTGGAACCGCATCGCCGCCGTCGACCCGAGCTTCGGCCATCCGGAGAAGTTCATCTACGACCCGAACCTGACGAAGTGGATGAGCGCGACCGCGACGACGCTCGACGACGAGATCATCCCGTACATCGAGAAGATCACCGGCCGTTCGCCCTTCGGCGGCCACACGGTGACCGGCGGCATCGTCAGCGTCGAGGATTCGAACTGGCTGATGAGCTGGACGATCAACCGTCAGCAGCAGTTCCGCGACCAGCCGGCCGACCAGATCAGCGTCTGGATCGACGCGCTGCTGCCGGACAACCCAGGCAACTACATCCGCAAGAAGATGCAGGACTGCACCGGCGAGGAGATCTGCGAGGAATGGCTCTACCATCTGGGCGTGCCGACCGACCGCATCCACGAGCTCGCCTCGAAGCACTGCAACACGGTCCCGGTCATGATGCCGTACGTCGACGCGTTCTTCATGCCGCGCGAGCTCGGCGACCGCCCGGACGTCGTGCCCGACGGCGCCGTCAACTTCGCGTTCATCGGCCAGTTCGCCGAGGAGCCGCGCGACACGATCTTCACGACCGAGTATTCGATGCGCACCGGCATGGAGTCCGTCTACACGCTGTGCGACGTCGACCGTGGCGTGCCGGAGGTGTGGAACAGCGAATACGACGTGCGCGACATGCTCAACGCGGCCGTCAAGCTGCGCGACGGCGAGCCGCTGACGACCTTCGGCCGCAACGGCATCGAGCGCAAGGCGATCGAGGTCGCGCTCAACCGCACGAAGGGTACCTACATCTACGAGATGCTCAAGACCTTCGGCGCGATTGCTGACCCGCAGCATCCGGTCGACATGAAGCCGGGCATGCGCTTCGACGCCTCGTTCAGCGAGGCCGACGAGGAGCGCCTGATGAAGCATGCGAAGGAGGCCGAAGCGGCCGCGTTCCCGGACAAGGCGGCAGTGGAGGCTACGGCCGCGATCACGCCGGCGCAGGAAAGCGCCGACCCGCAGCCGTCCGGCTCCGACAAGCCCGAGGCGGAGGAACGGTTCACGGCTTCGGAATCCGATAAGTGAGGCAAGTGAGCGCGCCGCTGAACGCCGTCCGCGTTGACGGCTGAGCGGGACGCCATCCACAGATTATCCCCAGCATCCACATGGATGCTGGGGATAATCTGTGCCGTCCGCCCACAACGGGCGGAAGGCAAGCACGTGACCGCGCGGTCAGTCGATATCGGTGCCTTCGTCGCGCGCCGGCTCCTTCGACGGATCGAAGCCGGAGACGATGAACACGACGCGGCGCGCCGCCGAGACCGAATGGTCGCCGAGGCGCTCCATGAAGCGTCCGATGAGCACGACGTTGATGAGCTGCTGGTTCGTGCCCGGGAAATCGTCCGACTGCGCGAGCTGCAGCGTCCTGCGGTGCAGGTCGTCGAGCCGGTCGTCGTCGCGGATGATCTCGTCGGCCGTGTGCGTGTCGCGGTCGGCGAGCATCGTCACGAGACGGTCGGCGGTCACGTCGAGGAAGTCCTGCATCTGCCGGAACAGGTCGACGGCGTTCGCCGGCAGCGGCGAATCCGGATAGGTGCGGCGCGCGGCCTCGGCGATGTGCCGGGCCAGGTCGCCCATGCGTTCGAAGGTGATCGCCAGGCGCATCGTCGAGACGACGACGCGCAGATCGGTGGCGACAGGGTTCTGCCGGGCGAGCAGCTCGACGCACTGGTCGACGATCGACGTGGACAGCGCGTCGGTCTCGGCGTCGTCGTCGATGACCTTCTGCGCGGCGTCGAGATCCTGGCTGAGCAGCGCCGCCCCGGCGCCGTGGATCGCGTCGCGCACGTTGCGCACCATATGATCGAGGTCGTCCGCGACGGCCTTGAGCCCCTCGTTGAAGATAACGCGCATCTTCCCGCCTTTCGTTCATTGGCCGCCCTTGCTGCGGCGGCCCGCCGTTCACCAGTGTAGAGGACACGCCCGGAGAAACCAACCATATGCCCGCGTCGGCGAACGGCGCCGTCTTCGGCGGCGGACGCCGAAGACGGCGCGGCGATGTGCCACAATGGCGGTATGCATATCGAAACGTCCGCCATCATCGCCGCGACCTTCGCGCTGTTCGCGGTCGGCGCGCTCATCGGACTGGTGATCCTGCTCGTCGACCTGCTCACGCCGCTGTTCACACGTGCGAGCGACGGCGTGCCGCTGTCGGAGCGCGTCGACGACCTGCTGTCCCGCCTGCGCTGCAGGCACAGGAAGAACAGGGACGACGACGATGACGACGACGATGACGACGACCTGCAGGATTCGACGGCCGCGCTGCTGACGATGATCCCGGCCGCGGCCGTCGTCGTCGACGAGACGGACGAGGTCGTGCGCGCGAACCCGGACGCCTACCGTCTCGGCGTCGTCGACGACGATGCGATCGTGTCGGTGCCGATCGCCGAGGCGGTCCGCGACGTGCGCGAACACGGCGGCCGCCGCACGCTCGAACTGATGACGCGCACGCCGCGCCGCTTCGCCGACGTCGGCGACGACGGCCACGGCGACGATGGCGACGACGCGGGCACCGCCGCCGAACGTCCGCATATCAGGACGGTGAGCAGACCGAACTGGCTCAACGTCACCGTCGGCAGGATCTCGGAGGGACTCGTCGTCGTGCTGCTCGACGACGTCAGCGAATCGGTGCGCTTCGCGCAGGTGCGCGACGACTTCATCACGAACGTCTCGGAACGCCTCGTGCAGCCGAGCGACGAACTCAAGCATCTGGCGGCGACGCTCGAGCGAGGAGGGCTCGACGAACGGCAGATCGCGCGCGACGCGCGCAACGTGCGCCGCACGATCGGCTACATCGACCATATGATCGGCGACCTGATGCTGCTCATCAAGGCGCAGGAGCAGATCGAGCCGACCGCCGACAACACGCTGCATGTGCTCGCCGAAGTGCAGGCGGCCGTCGACGTCGCGCGTCCGCTCGCCGCCGAACATGGGCAGCGTATCGCCGTGCGCGGCGACGACACGCTCGTCGTGCACGGCGAAAGCGCGCAGATCCGCGCCGCGATCGGCAAACTGCTCGACAATGCGCTGCGATACTCGCCCGGTGGGGCGACCGTCAGCGTCGACGTGCGCGCGAGCCGCGACGGACGCGACGTCGTCATCCGCGTCATCGACAGGGGATACGGCATCGCCGAGGACGAACAGCAGCGGATCTTCGAACGCTTCTACCGCGGGCACAACCAGAACGGGCGCACCGGCGACGGCGCGGGCCTCGGATTGGCGATCGTCAAGCACGTCGCGCTCACGCACCACGGCAGCGTGCAGGTGTGGAGCCGCCCGGGGCAGGGCAGCACGTTCAGCCTCGTGCTGCCGATGGCGAAACAGGAACGGACGGAACGCGAGTAGGCGAAACGGGAACGGGACGCGGCTCTCGGCGCGTCACTGGCCGAGACGGCGGTAGTCGGAACGGTCGAAGTGCTCCCAGATGAGCAGCGCGAAGCCGATGAGCATGCCGAACGCGCAGATGAACGTGGCCATCTGGAACCAGCGGATATGGCCGAAATACCAGCAGCAGCCGCATACGACGAGTGCGACCGTCCACAGGATGGTGCCGAAGATGAATGCCTTGCGAAGGTCCACCTGCACCGGTTTCGGCATAGGACGCCGGGCGTGCGGATCGATGATCGGGGCAAACTTCATAACCCTCAACCTTAATACAGGTGGGGACACGACGCCGTCATCCTCTGGGCTGATTCGGCCGGGACGGCTGGCACGGCTGCTCCGTGGCGCATCGCGTACAATGGGGGCGTTCGGACAGACGGCAGAAAGGAACGCGCGCGTGTACACGATCCATCCGGTGCCCAAGTGCTACGCGTGGGGGTCGCGCGGCAGCCTGCAGCGGATGTTCCATCTGGACGGCGCCGACGCGCAGGGACCGCTCGCCGAGATGTGGTTCAGCGGACATGCGCAGTCGCCGTCGATGCTCGACGTGCCGGACGCCGACGGCACGACGCGGCAGGTCGCGCTCACCGAGATGATCGCCCGCGATCCGGACGCGATGGTGGGCGCGCGCGGCGTCAGCGAATTCGGCCCCGAGCTGCCGTTCCTGTTCAAGACGATCGCCGCCGACGAACCGCTGTCGCTGCAGGTGCATCCGGTCGACTTCCAGGCGCGCGCGGGCTTCAACATGGAGAACCGGCAGGGCATCGCGCTCGACGCGCCCGAACGTTCGTTCAAGGACATGAACGCGAAAAGCGAGATGGTCGTCGCGCTCGAGCCGTTCCTCGCGTCGGTCGGCTTCGCGCCGCACGCGTTCGCGCTGCGCAATCTGCAGCTGCTGCGCTCGCCGGTCGCGCGGCGGATGGTGCAGGCCTTCGCATCCGGCGGGCGTCGCGGCGACGACTCCTTCGCGCAGGCCGACATGATGATGCCGGTCGCCGCGACGGTCTGGCCGGAATCGCGCAAACGCGTCTTCCGCGCGTTCCATACGGCGGTCACGGCCGCCGCGAGCGACCCGCAGGAGCTGCTCGACGACCTGCGTCAGGCAGCCGCGCAGGCGACGCATGCGCGCAACGTGATGGCCTTCGACTTCGCGACGCGCGCCGCCCGCGCGTTCCCCGGCGACACGAGCGTGCTCGCGCTGCTGATGATGAACCCGGTGCGGCTCGAGGAGGGCGAGTCGGTGTTCCTGCCGACCGGCGTGCCGCACGCCTATATATATGGTACCGGCGCCGAGATTATGACGAATTCGGACAACGTGCTGCGCGCCGGCATGACGGTCAAGCACAAGGACATCGCCAACCTGCTGCAATGCGTCGACTGCAGGCCGTCGAGCCCCGTCAACCCCTCCGATTCCCGGCTCGGCACACTGCTCATGCGCGACGTCGTCTTCTACAAGCCCGGCGTCAGCGAATACGTGCTCGCCTACGGGCATGTCGACGCCGCCGAACCGTGGCCGATCGTCGACCGTCTCGCCGTGCGCTACGACGCGCTCGTGCAGCAGATGCGCGGTCGCGGCGTCGTGCCGCACTCCGGCCCGCGCGTGCTGCTGTGCACGCAGGGCGAGATCGTCTGCACGACCGAAACCGGTTCGCGCACGCTGCGGCAGGGGGAGGCCGTGTTCATCCCGGCCTCCGACGGCTGGGCACGCGTCGGCGGCGAATCGGGGTCGTATCTGATGGCGTCGACGCCGTTCTGAGGCACCCCACAATCGCAGATGCCCCGCGAAACATCGGCGTTTCGCGGGGCATCTGCGATTGTGGGGCGGGACTAGAGGCGTTCGACGACGTAGTCGATGCAGTGCGTGAGCGCCTCGACGTCGGAGGGCTCGACCGACGGGAAGACGCCGATGCGCAGCTGGTTGCGCCCGAGCTTGCGGTATCCGGAGACGTCGACGATGCCGTTGTCGCGCAGCGCGGCGATGACGTTCGCCGCCGGCACCGACTCGTCGAGATCGACGGTGACGACCGCCTGCGAGCGCGCGGCCGGATCGGTGACGAAGGGACGCGCGTAGGAGGAATGCTCGGCCCAGTGGTAGACGATGTCCGACGAACGACGGCAGCGCGCCGACGCCCACGGCAGACCGCCATTCTCGTTGAGCCAGCGCACCTGCTCGTCGAGCAGCACGAGCGTCACGAGCGCCGGCGTGTTGAGCGTCTGGTTCTTGCGCGAATTGTCGATCGCCGACGTCAGCGACAGGAACGGCGGAATCCAGCGGCGCGCGCCCTCGAGGCTCGCGCCGCGGCGCACGCCCTCGGCGCGCTCGATCGCGGCGGGGGAGAGGATGGAGATCCACAGGCCGCCTTCGGAGCCGAAGGCCTTCTGCGGGGAGAAGTAGTAGGCGTCGGTCTGCGCGATGTCCACCGGGATCGCGCCGGCGGCGCTCGTCGCGTCGATGCAGATGAGCGCGCCCTGCTCGCGCGAGCCTTCGATGCGGTAGACGGGCGCCTGCACACCGGTCGATGTCTCGCTCTGCGCCCAGCAGTAGGTGTCCACGTATTCGGTGCGTTCGGGGATGCAGTAGGTGCCCGGTTCGCTTTCGAACAGGATCGGCGGTTCGAGGAACGGCGCCGACTCGACCGAGGCGGCTATTTTCGCGCTGAAGGAGCCGTAGACGCCGCACGCGGCCTGACGTG
Organism: Bifidobacterium choerinum; assembly: GCF_002761235.1. NCBI lineage: Bacteria > Bacillati > Actinomycetota > Actinomycetes > Bifidobacteriales > Bifidobacteriaceae > Bifidobacterium > Bifidobacterium choerinum. The sequence continues at coordinate 1,225,749 of NZ_CP018044.1, forward strand.
TGATCAACGATGCGCAGATGACGTCCCAGAACGCGCTCGCGCCGCCGTTGCCGAGCACGACCTCATAGCCGTCGGGAATCGAGAAGAAGGACGCGAGGCCTTCACGGATCGAACCGACGATGTCCTTGACGGGGGCCTGACGGTGGGAGGTGCCGAGCACGGTGAGCGCGGCACGGTCGAGTGCTTCGATCTGCTCGGGGCGGATCTTGCTCGGGCCGGAACCGAAACGGGTGTCCTCGGGAAGCATTGACTGCGGAATCGTGATTGTGTCCATGCCTCCAGCGTAGCCACAGCAAGGGAAAAAGGCGGCGTGCGGGCCGCGGCGCGGACATCGGCGCGAATGAGCGCCGGCGGTCGGGACGGATGGTGCCGGCATGCGCCGGCCGGGCTTTGCTGCGGGTGGTTTCGTCGGTCGGTTCGACGGAATGGGACGCGGAGGGGCTGTTGTGCGGATGGGGTTGTCGGTGTGGCCGATGGATTGGGACGCCGCGGGTGGTTTCGTCGGTCGGGTCGACGGAACGGGACGCGGAGGGGCTGTTGTGCGGGTGGTTTCGTCGACTTGGCCGATGGGATGGGACGGTGATGGGCTGGGATGGTATTGGGGGATGGATAGACGCCTATATATGACATATGGATGTGGAGGACATGTGGCGGACGGGCTTCGAAATGTGAAGATTTGACGGGTCGTCGTTCACTGCGGGACGAGGTGAAAACGCTACTGCGGACAAGGTTTCGACGAAGTGGACCCAGGCTCGGGGATATTCGGGAAAACGCGGATGCGGTACGGTTTGGCGTTTCGATGATGTACCCTGATTTTTTGTGAGTCGAACGCACGCACGCCAGTGCACGCAGTCGAGCAACGTTGAATAAGGAGTGATTTGCGTATGAGGCATGCTGCCCACGCGACCCGCAAGGGTGTAGGCGCTATAGCCCTGACGAAGTCCCTGTTTACCACGAAGCACGGTGCGCATTCCGCCGAATCGGTCTACGCCAGCAAAGCCGCTGGCGGCGAAGTGGCCGGTCTCGATCCGGCGCTTGCCCGCAAACTGAACGAGGTGGCGCCTCTGACTCGCCGCTCGATCCGTGAATCCGCACGCGCCGCGCAGCGACGCAACACGATTCTCGCATCGGCGTCGCTCGCGGCGCTCGTCGGCACCGCCGCCACGTCGATGGCCTTCATGAAGGCGGACGACGAGATGCTGCCGCCGCTCGCCGACGGCGCGGAGACGACGCAGACGCTGGACATCTCGCGCGTCACCGACGCCGGCGCATCCCGTTCGGATGTGCGCGAGGTGATCGACGGTCAGGAATCGACGGCCGTCACCGGCAGCTGGAACCTCGGCGAGACGAACACCGTCAAGGACGCGGCATCGCTGACGACCGCGAAGGCGTACAACAACAAGGTCTCGAAGCTGGTCGACAAGGACGAGGAACAGCTTCCGGCAGGCTTCAACGCGAACCATGCGACCGGCGACGTCGGCAACGCCTACCCGTGGGGACAGTGCACGTGGTGGTCGTACGAACGCCGCCATCAGCTCGGACTGAGCACCGGATCGCATTTCGGCGACGCGCGCAGCTGGGGCGCCTCGGCGCAGGCGCTCGGCTACTGGGTCGACAATCAGGCGCGCGCCGTCGGCGACGTGCTCGTGTTCGCCCCCGGTCAGGAGGGTGCGCACGGCTACTACGGCCACGTCGCGATCGTCGAAGCCGTCAACCCGGACGGGTCGATTCGCATCTCCGAATCGAACGTCGAGGGCCTTGGCGTCATCTCGCAGCGCGAGTTCACGGCCGATCAGGCGAAGACCTTCACCTATATCCATTACTGACATCGACGTCCGTTTTCGCCGATGTCGTCCTCACCGTCGACGTCGCAGTGGGGATGACATCGGTTGCATGTGCGCCGGACGTGGCGTGCGGGATGAAAAAAACACGCTATACCACCAAAGATTGAGATAACGATTGCATTCGGCGTGTCGCAAGCGACGGCAATAAGTTTCAATAAATCGTGCCGTAATCGCCGCGTCGAGCATGTGCTAGCGTAGAGGATGATGAAAAAGATGAAACGTTCTATTTCGATTACTACCGCTGCAGCACTCGCCGCATCCCTGTTCGTTGTAGGTGCGCCTGCGGCTGTCGCAGATGATGCAGCGTCGAGTTCGAATTACGTCGTCTCGACACGCTCATTTCCCAAAGTGAATACGGCGAAGACCAACTTCTTCGCCGAAGCCACCTCCACGAACGTCGACGAAGACTCCAACTGGGGTGGCCTGGAGAGCATGAATGTTCCTCAGACCAAGTCGACTGCGGAGAAGGAGGCCGAACAGAAGGCCAAGGAAGAGGAAGAAGCACGCAAGAAGGCCGAGGAGGAGGCTGCACGCCAGCAGGCCGAAGCCGCTGCGCGTGAACAGGCCGAGGCCGCTGCTGCCGCAAGCCGCAGCCAGGAACGTGAACCGGTCGTCGAGGAGACGCCGGCCGCGCCTCAGACCGAGGCTCCGAGCGTGGCCGTGCCGGCAAGCAAGAACGGCAAGGCCCTCGCCGACTTCGCGACGAAGTACGTCGGAGCGCCGTATGTCCCGGGCGGCAACACGCCGGCGGGCTGGGACTGCTCCGGTTTCGTGCAGTGGGTGTTCGGCCAGTTCGGCGTCTCGCTGCCGCGCACGTCGGGTGCGCAGGCCGGCGTCGGCACCGCGGTGCCGAGCCTCGCGGAAGCGCAGCCGGGCGACATCATCGCCAACGGCATGCACGCCGCGATCTACATCGGCGGTGGTCTGGTCGTCAACGCGCTCAATCCGGCGCAGGGCACGCAGATCACGAACCTCAGCGTCTTCGTTGGCGGATACTCCATCCGTCGCGTGCTGTAATCCCAATCCCCACATTTCACTTTTCTCGAGGGTGTGCGGTTCTCCGGAACCGTGCACCCTCGCCTTTTACCTGCGCGGAGGGATGTTGTGCGGGTCGGTTCGTCGACTGCACCGACGGTTTGGGACGGAAATCGGTTGTTTCGCGGGTGGGTTCGTCGAGGGCGTCGACGGGTCGGGACGCTGTGGGTCGGTTCGTCGACGGGACCGATGGGTTGGGACGAAAACGGGCCGTTTTGCGGGTGGGGTTGTCGAGGGTGTCGACGGATTGGGACGCTGTGGGTGGGTTCGTCGACGGGGCCGATGGAACGGGACGGAAACGGGCTGATTCGCGGGTGGGGTCGTCGAGGGCGTCGACGGGTCGGGACGCTGTGGGTCGGTTCGTCGACGGGACCGATGGGTTGGGACGAAAACGGGCCGTTTTGCGGGTGGGGTTGTCGAGGGTGTCGACGGATTGGGACGCTGTGGGTGGGTTCGTCGACGGGGCCGATGGAACGGGACGGAAACGGGCTGATTCGCGGGTGGGGTCGTCGAGGGCGTCGACGGATTGGGACGCTGTGGGTGGGTTCGTCGACGGGGCCGATGGAACGGCCCGGAAACGGGCTGATTCGCGGGTGGGGTTGTCGAGGGCGTCGACGGATTGGGACGCTGTGGGTGGGTTCGTCGACGGGGCCGATGGAACGGCCCGGAAACAGGCTGATTCGCGGATGGGTTCGTCGATTGCACCGACGGTTCGGGACGGAGACGGGCCATTTTGTGGGTGGTTTCGTCGAGGGCGTCGACGGGTCGGGACGCTGCGGGCGGGTTCGTCGACGGGGCCGATGAAACGGGGCGCCTCGGGCGGCCCCGAGAGCGTCGCCGGCGTAACTTTGGGCGGCTTTTCGGCTGGTAAGGTAGGTGCCGAAGGAAATCCACGGTATTCTTGAACGTGGAAACCAACCGAAGAGAAGGTTGCGCTGGGCAAGGAGGTCCCTGATGGTGAACGACAACACGATTCTGGTGGGCGTCGACGGATCGCACGCGAGCTACAAGGCGACGTGGTGGGCCGCCAACTACGCGAAGCACGTCGGGCTGAGCCTGCAGATCGTGTGCGCGTATTCGCTGCCGAGCTACGCCGCCGTCTCCTTCGACGCGACGTACACGGCGATGGGGGACGACAACGCCGCGCACAACGACGCGCAGGAGATCCTGTCGAAGGCAAAGGCGATCGCCGACGAGCAGGGCGTCGACGCGCAGACGCTCATCGTGACCGGCGACCCGTCGTCGGTCTTCGTTGAGCTGTCGCGCAACTACAACCTCATCGTCATCGGCAACCGCGGCAAGGGAGGCCTCGCCGAACGCCTGCTCGGCACGACGAGCTCGAGCCTGCCGGCATACGCGTACTGCCCGATCGTCGTCGTCCCGTACACCGACGACAAGGGCAACCTGATGCATCTCAACAACGTCATCACGAAGGTCGCCGTCGGCTCCGACGACACGAAGTGGGGCATCCGCGCGCTCGAGCTCGCCGCGCAGTTCGCGCATTCGTGGGGCGCGCAGCTCGACGTGATCACCGTCGTGCCGTCGAACACGAACCTCGCCGACGACGAGGTTCGTGGCAAGTTCGAGGACGAGCTCGACGCACGGCTCAAGCCGATCCTCGCGGAGTACCCGGGACTCAACGTGCGCAAGAACATCGTCGCCGGCAACGCCGTCGAGACGCTGACGAAGGCGAGCCGCGACCATGACGTCGTCGTCGTCGGCTCGTGCGGCCGCGGCGGCTTCACCGGCCTGCTGTTCAATTCGACGAGCCAGGGCCTGCTGCAGCATTCAGTGTCCCCGGTGCTCGTCGTGCCGCGCAAGTTCGTCGAGGCCGAGGCGCAGCGCGCCGAGAAGGAAGGCGAGCCGACCGCCACCGTCACGCTCGACGAACTCGTCACCGAAGTGCCTGTCGACCGCGCCGACGAGGACGTCGAACGCCAGATCGAGATCAAGATCGACCCGAAGGCCGCCGACTATCTTGGCGACGGGAACGACGACTGACCGATTCCCTCTCGCACGAGAGCAACAGGGCGGCCGCCGCACCTCGCGGGTGCGGCGGCCGCCCTGTTGTCCGAATTGCCGCGGACGACGTCGCGTCGTCCGCGTGTGCGCTCAGCGGCGCACTTCGATGTCCATGCGCACCGGCGTCTCCTGCTCGTAGGTGTGCATGACGGTGCAGCCCTTCTCGATGTGCGCCTTGACGCGCTTCTTGAGCTTGTCGACGTCCTCCTCGCTCAGCGAGGCGTCGGTCGCGTCGATCATGACCTGCTCGTTGAAATTGATGTAGGAGTCGTTGTCGGCGTCGTAGGTGCCGTCGACGACGACCTTCGCGCCGTGTCCCTCGCCGAGCGCATGCTCGATCGCGAACTCGCTCGACAGCGCCGCGCAGCCGGCGAGCGCGATCTTCATCAGGTCGCCCGGCGAGAACTGGCCGCGGTCATGACCGAACTTGATGTGGGCGCCGTCGTCGCTGAACGCGTCCCACGAACCATCCTTGTTCTTCTCGACCCACAGTCGCTTGCTCATATGCCCTCTTTTCCGTTTCCGCGGATGTTTCCGCTGGTCTTGGTCAAGCACATTCTAGGCGCGTCCATGCCCCGCCGTGTCGCCACGCCGACGCATTCCGCATCCCATTTGGTCTCACGGCGGTGTTATACGGCCTCGGTCAGCTGCTGCGGTTACGATAGCCAACCATGCCATTGACTCATCAAGATCTTCAGCGAATCCGAGAACAGGACGTGCCGTCGCGTCCGCACACCGACATCCCGATGCCGTACGAGGATCTGCTGCGCAAGATCCTGATGGAGGGTAACCTCAAGAACGACCGCACCGGCACCGGCACGATCTCCCTGTTCGGCCAGCAGATGCGCTTCGATCTGGCGAAGGGCTTCCCGTTGCTGACGACGAAGCGCGTGTTCTTCAAGGGCATCGCCTACGAGCTGCTGTGGTTCCTCAAGGGGTCGGGCAACGTGCGCTGGCTGCAGGAGCACAACGTGCACATCTGGGACGAGTGGGCCGACGAGAACGGCGACCTCGGCCCGGTCTACGGCGTGCAGTGGCGCAGCTGGCCGGCGCCGACGCCCGAGGACCCGAACCGCACGATCGACCAGATCTCGAACGTGCTCAACCTGATCCGCAACGACCCCTACTCGCGTCGCATGGTCGTCAGCGCGTGGAATCCGGCCGAGGTCGAGCATATGGCGCTGCCGCCGTGCCATGCGCTGTTTCAGTTCTACGTCGCCGACGGCCGTCTCAGCTGCCAGCTGTACCAGCGTTCGTGCGACATGTTCCTCGGCGTCCCGTTCAACATCGCGAGCTATTCGCTGCTGACGATGATGATGGCGCAGCAGACGGGGCTCGAGCCCGGCGAGTTCGTCTGGACCGGCGGCGACTGCCATATCTACGACAACCACGTCGATCAGGTGCTCGAGCAGCTGTCGCGCGAGCCGTACCCGTATCCGCGTCTCGAGATCCGCAAGGCCGATTCGCTGTTCGACTACGACTACGACGATTTCACGATCGTCGACTACCGATACCATCCGACGATCAAGGCGCCGATCGCCGTCTGAGCGTCCACGCCGCCGCAGGGCCGAGCGTCGCCGGGATTGCATAGACTGGTGACCCGGTTACTTACGTTCAAGGAGACGAAATGGAGCATGACAGTAGCCGCAGTGGCTATCACGAACCCGTGCCCGGTCTTGCCGGGCCTACCGAGGATGAGTTCGAGGACGACTGGGGCGACGACTACGCCAAGACCTTCTCGATCAACCTGATTTGGGCGCAGGCGAACGACAAGGACGGTCGTTCGGGCGCCATCGGATTCGAAGGGACGATGCCGTGGCGTCTTCCCGAGGATCTCCGCCGTTTCAAGGCGCTCACCGTCTCGCATCCCGTCATCATGGGGCGCAAGACCTGGGAGGCGCTCAACCCGAAGTTCCGTCCGCTGCCGAACCGCGACAACATCGTGCTCACGCATGACCGCGGATTCCGCGCGCCGGGCGCGACCGTCGTGTGCGACGTCGAGGAGGCGCTCGATCTGGCTCGTCAGGAGGCGATCCCCGATGACGGACTCGACCGCAGCGAGATCTGGGTCATCGGCGGCGCGCAGCTCTTCGAGCAGATGCTGCCGATCGCATCGAAGATCTATCTGACGCAGATCGACGCCGACGTGGACGCGGACACCTACGCCCCCGACGTGGACAAGGCGCTGCGTTCCGGGGACTGGCACGTCGTCGAACGCACCGACTGGACGCGTCCGGAGCATGCCGACGGGACCATTCGCGGATACCGCTACCTGACGCTCGAGAATCGGCGTGCGAACGAGGAAACACCGACCGAATGAAATGACCGCGGCCGCCGATGCGGCCCATGTGAGGGATGAACGTGAAGAGGAAAGAGACGAAGCCATACACCGTCATGACCGTGTGCACCGGCAATATCTGCCGTTCGCCGATGGGGGAGATCATCCTCCGTCATGAGTTCGCCAAGCGCGGCCTCGCCGACCGCGTCCGCGTCGAATCGAGCGGCGTCAGCGACGAGGAATACGGCAACCCGATCGACCGCCGCGCCGTCAAGGTGCTCAGGGAGCACGGCTACGAGATCCCGGCGCAGCATTTCGCGCACCGCATCACGCGCCAGGAGATCGAGGACACCGACCTGTTCCTGCCGATGACCGCCTCCCATATGAACGCGCTGATGCACATGCTGCCACTGAGCAAGCGCAGCGAGGTGCACATGTACCGCAGCTTCGATCCGTCGCTGCCCGACCCGCAGCCGGGACACGAGGGCGAGATCGACCTCGTCGACCCGTGGTACGGCGGCATGCACGAGTTCGAGACGGCGATCGACCAGATCGAGGAGGTCGCGCCGTACATCGCCGACTACGTCGGGCAGCAGCTCGACAACGGGCAGCGCTGAGCTGCCCTCCGCCGGCATACCAAGACGACGACAGGGGCGACGCACGAGGATTCGTGCGTCGCCCCTGTCGTATCCGTGCCGTGTCCGTCCGTCCCGACGACGAGGCCGGAACGGACGGGGGTGCGATCAGACGTCCTGCTGCTTCCAGGTCTCGACGTCGATGTGGTGCTCCGGATTCGCCTGCCATGCGTTCCACGCGGACTCGACGATGTCGTCGACGTCGTAGCGCGCATGCCAGCCCATCTCCTCGTTGATGCGCTTCGGGGAGCCGATCAACTGCGGCGGGTCGCCGGCGCGGCGAGCCATGACGGTCTCCTTGAACGGCAGGCCGGTGACCTTCTTCACCTCGTCGACGATCTGGCGCACCGACGTGCCCTCGCCGGTGCCGACGTTGAAGACGTCGTATTTGCGTTCGTCGCGGTCGAGGTACTTGAGCGCGGCGAGATGCGCGTCGGCGAGGTCGGAGACGTGGATGTAGTCGCGGATGCAGGTGCCGTCCGGCGTCGGATAGTCGTCGCCGAAGATCGCCGGTGCCTTGCCCTGCTTGAGACGGTCGAACAGCATCGGGATGAGGTTGAGGATCGCCGGATCCTCGAGCTCGACGGGGCCGCAGCCGGCCACGTTGAAGTAGCGCAGGCCGCAGAAGCGGATGCCGTAGGGCTGCTCGCAGGCGCGCGCCATCCACTCGCCGAAGAGCTTCGTCTGGCCGTAGGGGTTGATCGGGATCATCGGTTCGACGTCCTCGGGCACGACGTCGACCGGTGGCTCGCCGTAGGTGGCGGCCGAGGAGGAGAAGACGAGCTTCTTGACGCCCGCCTCCTTCATGCCCTCGAGCACATTGAGCATGCCGTTGATGTTCTGCTGGTAGTACCACAGCGGCTTCTCGACCGATTCGCCGACCTGCTTGCGCGCGGCGAAGTGGATGACGGCGTCGATGTCCTCGGCCTTCATGATCTCGGCGAGGCGCTCGCCGGCGCCCGGGGCGGCGATGTCCATGCCGTAGAGACGGGCGCCGCCGATGCGGGTCGGCTTGCCGTAGCTGAGGTCGTCGACGACGACGACGTCCTCTCCGGCCTCGTGCAGCGCATGGACGACGTGCGCGCCGATATAGCCGCAGCCGCCAGTGACAAGAACAGTCATGTTGAGCCTTCCTTTGACGGGTCGAACATCACGATGCTGGTATCTTTTTTGCCGCAATGTTCGTTTGTGTTCGATTACAGTGTATCACCCGAACACTATCGCACAAAACTGGCGACGTCGGTGTGTTGCGCCGCGACGTTGCCGCATATGCGTCGCCGATCGACGCGGCGCGGCGCGCGGCCGTTCCCAGTCTATGACGCGGCCTGACGTCGCCGATCGCGGTTTCGCGGCGCGCGGGCGGGGCGATACAGGTCGCCGCATACACTGTGGGGTATGGCTCAGCAGAACATCGATGGCATCGACAACGCGGCCGCCGGCGACGCGCCGGACGCCGCCAATCCGCTCCACGGCAGGAAGGTGCTCTCCTTCGTGCGCCGCTCGGCGCGCCTCGACGCGCGGCTGCAGCGCGCGATGGACAACCATGCGGCCCGCTACGTCCTCGACGACATCGCCGAGGAGGGCAGGCTCGATCCCGCGGAGGGCTTCCGCTTCGACGCCGACTACATCCGCGGGCATTGGGACGCCGACGCGCCGCTCACCGTCGAGATCGGCAGCGGGCAGGGCGAGAATGTCGTCGCCGCGGCCGCCGCGCATCCCGAACGCAACTTCCTCGCGCTCGAGGTCTACGATCCGGGCGTCGCGCACACGGTGCTGCTCGCCGCCAAGCACGACCTGGACAATCTGCGGATCGCGCAGATCAACGCGCCGGAGCTGTTCGCCGTCGCCGAGCCCGGCGTCGTCGACGAGGTGTGGACCTTCTTCCCCGACCCGTGGCCGAAGATGCGGCACCATAAGCGCAGGATCGTGCAGCCCGAGCTCGCCGCGCACGTGCACGACGCGCTCGGCGGGGGCGGCGTGTGGCGCATCGCGACCGACATCGAGGACTACGCGCTGCATGTGCACGAGGTCATGGACGCGCGCGACGACTTCGAGAACGTCGGCGCCCTGATGGTGAGCCTGCCGACCGAGCACGTCGGCAAGGGCAACGCGCAGGAGGCGGCGGCGTTGCCGCACGCCGACTTCGTCGAATCGGAGCGCTTCGACGGCCGCGTGCTGACGAACTTCGAACGCAAGGGTCTCGACGCCGGCCGCGTCATCCACGACTTCGCATACCGCAGGGTCTGAGCGGCCGCGGAGGCCGTCGTGCATGGGCGGCCGCGCCGGCGTCGTGCGACGGCCGCCCATACCGTGTTTTCCGTCGTCGCATGACGTGTCTGCGACTGCCGCGCGTCGCGTTTCCGGCTGTCGTACGATGCGACACGCCGATGCTTGCGCGATATCGCGATTCGTGTATTATCAATTGAGTTGTCGAAAGCCCCCTTCGTCTAACGGTTAGGACACCAGACTTTCAATCTGACAACGAGAGTTCGACTCTCTCAGGGGGTACCATTTAGAAGCCTTGGAATTGCAACGATTCCAAGGCTTCTTTCGTTCTCGGTAATGACGCAGTAACGACCCGGTGCCAACCTGGTACCGACCTCCGGCACGATCGCGTGGTCGCGGGCATCGTCGCAATACGGTCGCGGATATGGGCGTCGTCCGGCCTACGCTTCGGGCGTGCCGGTGTGACGGGGCGTCGGGATGCGCCTAGGATGGGCAGTGGCCAACGGGATCCCCATTCGGGTCCGGAGTCGTCAAGGGACGGAAGGTGGACGCCATGCGGCGCTGTACACGTTGCGGCAGCGAACTCAACGAACAGGCGAAGGTGTGCCCGGTGTGCGGCACGCCCGTCGACGAGGAGCGCGCGCATCTGCGACGCATGGTCGTCGTCATGCTCGTCGCGGCGATCGTCGTCGCGGCGCTGCTCGTGCTCCGCTCGCGGCAGCTGAGCGGCGGCGCCGACGATCTTACGGCGGCCGCGTCGGCCATCGGGACCGCCGCCGCGATGCGGCCGCTGCAGTAGTCGGCAGGGCGATCGCGGACGTCGTCGCGCACGGAATCGAGGATGTCCGCGCGACGTCGGAGACTGCACGCAGAAGGCCGCGGATCACTGTCCGGATCCGTCCGTCGGTCGACGCCGGCAAACAGGTCGTAACACAGGCGCATGATACGCTTTGCGTTATGGGAAAGTGCAAAACGCTGACCGTCAACGGGACCCCGTATGACGTGCTCCGGCTGCTTGGCAAAGGCAATGGCGGCTATTCGTTCCTCGTGCGCTCGCAGACGCATCCGCCGGTGCTCTACGTGCTCAAGCAGATCCACTACGGGCCGTATGACTACTACCAGTACGACGACAAGATGCAGGCCGAGATCCGCGACTACCGCAAGCTGCGCGAACTGGGCGTCAAGCTGCCGGCGATGCTCGACATCGACCTCGGCCACGACCGCATCCTCAAGGAGTACGTCGACGGGCCCACGATCTACGAGCTCGTCCTCGCCGACCAGATGCAGGACGACTATCTCGAGCAGATCCGCCGGCTCGCCAAGCGGCTGGCCGCGAAGCGTCTCAACATCAACTACTTCCCGACGAACTTCGTCGTCGAGGACGGCGTCGTCCACTACATCGACTTCGAATGCAAGCCCTACAAGGACACGTGGGACTTCGAGAACTGGGGAGTGAAGTACTGGTCGAAGACGCCGGAGTTCCTCGCCTACGTCGCCGAACACACGCAGCGTGACCCGCAGGGCGCGGGCGCCGAAGGCTGACGCCGCTCAGCGCCAGGCGAAGGGCTCATGCGGCCCCGCGCCGACCTCGAAGAAGTACTGCGCGATGCCCAGATCGGTTTTCGTGTACGGGCCGATGCCCGGATCGGCGGCGACGGTGCGCCCGTCGGCCTCGAGCCGGAACATGAAACGCTGCTGATTGAGCGCGCTCGGCGCGAGCAGCGCCGCCTCGACGCCACGTTCGAACCACGTCGGCACCGCGATGCCCCCCGCGACCGAGGCGACCTGCCCGTAGGTCTTCGAGCGTGACGGCCTGCCATGCGTCACGCCATGGCCGACGGCGATCGCGAAGCGCACCTTGCCGTCGGCGCCGATGCCGGCATGCCTCGCCGCCTGATGCTTGCTGAACGACAGCCCGACCCAGCAGGTGTCGAGCCCGAGCTGCACGGCATGCAGCAGCACCTGCGCTCCGTAGTAGCCGCATCGCCGCTCCCAGTCCTTCGTCTGGTCGGCGGCGATCGCCACATAGTTGCGCACGTTACGGAACACGCCGTAATGCAGCAGCGCGTTGCCGAAGGCGTCCGGCTCGTCGGCGACGAGCCTCATCTTGAGTCCGCCCTCGGCGTTGAGCCGCGCGATCTGCGCGCGCAGATCGTCGCACGTCCCTGCGTCGATCGGCTCGTCGGTATACGCACGCACCGCGTGCCTCCTGTGCATGGCTTCGAGAAGATCCAACGATCGTCCTTTCCACTTCCGCGTCGCCCGTGCGTCGCCAAAGGCCGATGCACGGCTCCCATCCCTGTATCCGCTCGCGCGCGGCGGACGCGGGCATCCTTTCGTATTATCTGCCGCGCCGCGCGCGGGATCGCCGGCGTTCCACCTACGGTGAACGGAAGCAGGGGCGCCGGCATCGCCGTCCCACACGTCGGCCGGCCTTGGGAACGCTGCCGTTCCAACGATTTCGGCAACCGCCGAAGTCGGCGCGCGGACGGGCGGAAACGTGGCCGTAATACGGCGTTTCACGTCGCGAAACGCGGATGCTGCGATGCTGGGGGAGCCAAAGGACGCGGCGCACGCCGACGTCCACGACGATCTGCGACGCGCGTCATGCGCGGCGCGAGAGCCCGACAGGGCGGAAACGGAGGCGCACGGGCGGACGAAGGCTTTCCCTTTTTTGCGAAGAACATACTCGGGGGCGCCGCGGCACGACGACTATCGTGCCGCGGCGCCCCCGTCGTCGTGCCAAGTCGGCTACAGTGGAACCATCAGCGGCGCCGACGAAGGAGGACGGATGCGCCTGTCCGCATTGAAGATCCGCAACCACAGCCGTGTGGCCCACCTCGACGTCGAAGTGCGCGACCATCTCGTCCTCGTCGGCACGAACGAATCCGGCAAATCGTCGATCCTGCGCTGCATCGACCTGCTGCTCGGCGCGCCGCGCGCACGGCTCTACGCGACGCTCACCGCCGCCGACGTGCGCGACCCGGCGCGGCCCTTCGTCGTCGAGGCGACGCTCACCGGCGCCGAGCGCGCCGTCTTCCCGGACATGAACGCGGCGGGCGCCGTGCGGCTGCGCCTCGACGCGCATGTCGGCGCCGACGGCGAGACGCTCGACATCCATCGGCGCGTCGTGACGGGTGACGGCGGCGCCGAGCTGACGGCCGCGCAGCTCGCCGCGATCGGATGGACGATGATGCCCGATGACGCCGACCTGCACGCCGGCGACATGCCGATGCTGCGCCGTCTGTTCGCGACGCTCGATCTCGGCGACGAGCGCCGCGCGCTCGTCCAGGCCGAACATGCGGCCGACGGCGCGCTGCGGCGCTCCGGGACGCTGCGGACGCTGCGCGAGCGCATCGCCGGTCAGCTGACGGCCGCGCTGCCGGGATGCTACCGCGGCGACGACCTCGTGTTCGTCGCCACCGCGCGCGAGGACGACCCCTTCGATCGTGTGCGCCTGCGGCTGCGCGGCCCCAATGGCCAGCGCGACCTCGGCGCGCAATCGGGAGGCCTGCGCGCAGTCTTCGTCGTCGCCCTCTTCGACCTGCTCGACGGCGACGCCGGCGTCATCGGCATCGACGAACCCGAGACGCATCTGCACCCGACGAGCCAACGCAACCTCGCGCGGCTGCTCGCGCGCGGCCCGAGCCAGAAGATCATCGCGACGCACGCGCCCGACATCATCGGCGAATTCGAACCCGACGAGATCGTCGTCGTGCGCACCGACGACGTCGTGCAGCCGCAGCGCGACTTCCTCGACGACGACGACAAGCTGCTGCTGCGCATGTGGGTGCGCGACCGCCTCGAGCCGCTCACCGCCGAGCATGTCGTCGTCGTCGAGGGTATCACCGACCGCGTGCTGCTCGAACACTGCGCCGATGTGACCGGACGCAACCTCGACACCTACGGCGTCGTCGTCCTCGAGGCCGGCGGCTGCCGCGAGATGCCGGCATGGCGGCACGTCTTCGGCGAGCACGGCTTCCAGGTTCCGCTCACGCAGCTCATCGACGCCGACGCGGCCGACGCGATCGCGCACGACTACGGCGTGCGCGTCGGCGACCTGCCGGCGCAGCACGTGTGGGTGTCGTATCCCGACCTCGAAGGCGAATACGTGCGCGCGCTCGGCGCGAACGCAGCCTTTGACGCGCTCGCGCGCGGCGGCTTCCGGCGCGGCGAACTCGAGGAGATGCGCCGCAGACGCCGCGACGGTACGCTGAAGGACGCCGATGTGGCGCGCTTCTGCCGGATGCGGGCGAACAAGACGCGCGCCGTGCTCGCCGTCATGCCGGCGATCGACGCCGCCGTCGCGCGACGCATCGCGAGCGTGCAGCGGCTGCTCAACGACGTCGTGCGGACGACGGGCGGCGCGACGGGCCGGCCGTGCGAAACACCGCGTGAAACCGATAGGGGGACCATATGAACGAAGCGAGAACGCTGGACGTGACAAGACCGCGCGCCGTCGTCTACACCGACTTCGACGGCGTGCTCAACGCCTTCGCCGGCGCCGGCGCCGTGCGTGCGAGCGGCGACGACGTCACGTTCCGACTCGACGGCGAGGCCGCCGTGCCGGCCGGCGGCGTCGCCTACCCGGTGCATTGGTCGCGTGAGCTCGCCGCGGACATGGCCTCCCTCGCGCACGACGGCACGATCGAACTCGTCTGGCTGTCGACATGGCAGCCGTACACGGCCGCGCTCAACGCGACGCTCGGTTGGGATGGTCGCGACGTGCGCACCGCGCAATGGTACGACCCGATCACCTACACCGGCATGCGCGGCGGCAAGCTGCGCACCGTTGTGCGCAGGATCGGGATCGAGGACGAGTCGATGACGCCGCTGCCGATCGTATGGATCGACGACGAGGAATGCACGGTGCGGGCGAAGCAGGTCATCGAATCGGCGGGTCCGCTGTTCCCGGTGTTCGCCGTGCGCCCCGACTCGCGCATCGGCGTCTCGAAGCGCCAATGGCGGCTCATCCGCAAGTTCGTCGACGACCCGATGGCGTTCCCGACGGTCACGCTCGACGTCGAACCCAGCGTGACCGAACGCGAGGGGCATCTGGGTCTGTGAGCCTTCGGTGAACGTCGTGCACCCATCGGCGATGCCGGGTTGACCGCCGGTGGCGCGTTCCTATAATTGGTGGCAACACGCCGGTGATCGGTGACAGCACGTCGTGTGCCATGCCGGCGGCATGATTGTGATTGAAAGTGGTGATCGCGATGGCACGGCTGTACCGTTCCAGCTACAGCAAACGATGCGGCAAACGGCGCTATCCCACCCGTGACGAGGCGCTGCTCGCGCTCGCATCCTGCAGGGGATCGGCCAACGACGATCGCGAGGAGTGCCGCGCCTATCCGTGCCCGCAATGCTCGGGCTGGCATCTGACGAGCATCGCGAACGCCGAAGGGCTCACGCACCGGCACGCCGACCTGTGCCGCATCGGACAGACGGCGCAGAGGGTGGGGCTGCGCGTCTGCGCGCCGATGCCATGGAACGCCAAGGAACGCTCGTTGTTCGTCTCGGCGACGCTGCACGCGCTCGACGGCAGCGGACTGCCGGTGCGCGCATGGGAGGAGACGTGGCTGTGGCGGGCGCTGCGCAACCGCGTCGAACAGGCCGAACGTCTCGTCTACGACGGCGTCTTCAAGCATGTGAGGCCATTGGCGCAGACGATGGCGCGCGCACGCCGTCTCAACGCCGACGACTGGGCGACGCCGCGGCAGACGCTGCCGCTCGCGCGCGGCTTCGGCGAGGAATGCAACGCATGGGATTCGCCGGCACGGCTGTGGATCGTCGCCGCCGCGAGCGTGTGAGCGGACGGGCATGCGGCACGGGCAACGCAGGCGCGGCCATCGGCGCGCGCGGATCGGGTATACGGCGATCGCGACGGCGCTCGTCTGCGCATTGACGTTCCCGGCCGCCGGATGCGGCTCATCGGACGGTCCGTCGCCGCAGCCGTCGGAGACGCCGGGCACATCCGCCGCCGCGCCGTCGCCGACGACGGACGCCGGCAAGGATTCCGGCGACGACGAGCATGCCGGCGGGGACATGCTGTTCAACGGCCCCGACCACTGGGACGGCGCCGTGGACACGTCGTGCCCGGCGGACAAGGACGTGCGGATCATCATCGTGCGCGGCACGCTCGAACCTGTCGGCAACAATTCATTGCACGAACTCGCGCGGATGATCGACGAGGCCATCGGCGG
Source organism: Bifidobacterium choerinum (assembly GCF_002761235.1). Taxonomy (NCBI): domain Bacteria; kingdom Bacillati; phylum Actinomycetota; class Actinomycetes; order Bifidobacteriales; family Bifidobacteriaceae; genus Bifidobacterium; species Bifidobacterium choerinum. Next base: position 1,241,992 of record NZ_CP018044.1, read on the forward strand.
ACGCGCGGCGATCGACGAGCTCGACTATCCGGCGTCATGGCGCAACGGCAGCGGGGCGCGCGGCGTCAACATGCTCGTCAAGACGCTCAACACGCAGGCCCGTACCTGCCCCGGCGTCAAGACGGTGCTGCTCGGCTACTCGCAGGGCGCGATGGTCGTCGGCGACGCGCTGAGCGACCCGCAGGCGCGCTTCAACAAGGACGACGGGCAGCGGCTGAGCGAACATGCGTTCGCGGACATCGCCGCCGTCGAACTGTTCGGCGACCCGCGCTTCGACGGCTCCGCCGACTACGGCGCCGGCAGCTACGACCGCGCGACCGACGGCATCCTCGGCGCGCGCGGCAAGGACGACCTGCGCGCGGTGCAGGGGAGGATCGTCAGCTACTGCAACGCCGACGACTTCGCATGCCAGCTCGGCGGCCACGGCGACGCGCACGGCCTGTACCGGTCGAACGGCAGCTTCGACGAAGGCGCGCAGTACGCGGCGGCGAGAATCCGCACGGCGCTCGGCGAATGACGCCGGCCGGATACTACGATGGAACCACGCATCCGATTCAATCCGGAAACACGGGAGCAACACGGGAGAGGGGAACACGATGCGATACTGCACACGATGCGGCCGGCCGCTCAAACCGGGAGCCATGTTCTGCACGAACTGCGGCGCGCCGGCGGCATCCGGAACGCCGAACGACGCGCCGGGGACTGCGGTTCCGCCGGCGCCGGGCGCTCCGACGGTCGTAGGCGCCGCGGGCGCTGCGACAGTCGCAACGGTGGCCGATCGCGCGCGCCGCAGGCTCATCATCATGATCGTGGCCGCCGTGGCCGTCATCGCGGTGGTCGCCGCCGGCATCGTCACGAAGGGGTTCGGCGCATGGAGCGAGCGGCAGATCCCGCAGTTCGAAGCCTCGGCGAAGGCCGACGACGTCGCCGCCAAGCTCGAGGGCAGCGGCATCCATGTGAAGCGGACGAAGGCGTACGGCGCCGCCAAAAAGGGCGACTACCTGCGGCTCGACGGCCATACGCCGGGCGAACGCATTGACCGCGACGAGACGGTGACGGTCGTCGAATCGCTCGGACCGGGCGTGCCGAAGGGCACCGTCGGACTGGACGAGGACAAGGCCATCGACCGGGTACGCGACATGGGCGTCCGGGTCGTGACCGTCGAGGTGCCGTCCGAGCAGGACGGCAAGGTCATCGCGACGATGCCGCAGGAGGACCATCCGGTCGTCGGCAAGGGCGGCGACCGGCAGATCGCGCTCGCCGTCGGCAGCGGCTCGACGAAGGGCATCCCGTTTGAGATCGCCGGCATGGACAAGGACAAGGCGAAGCAGCGGCTCGAATCGAAGGGCTACGACGTCACGTTGACGCCGATGATGGCCGACAAGGCGATGACCGGCAAGATCGCCGACGCCGACCCGGGCATCGGCGCGACGAGCGACGAGACGGACGTGACGCTGTACTACGGCGCGACGCCGGACGAGGTCAAGCAGGCGATGCTCGTCGACCACGACGAATCCGCCGGCAACGAATTCCACTCCTACGACGATCTGCGCATCCTGCTCGGCGACTGGTGCACCGACGGCGGCGACTGCATCACGCTCGTCGAGGACCAGCAGAACGGCCCCGCCGTCGACTACGTGCGCAGCGTGCAGATCCAGGGCAGGACCGACGCGCAGTTCGGTCTGGGCGCCTGCCCGTTCTCGCAGGGCGTCGGCATGTGCGATCCGATCAATACTCAGTATTCGCAGAGCATGATGCATTCGTTGATCGCCGGCGACAGCGGAGCCTTCGAGATCTACGACTCCTTCGCGTACGCGCCATGGTGCGGTACCCGGCAGATGGGTGGCGCAGGGTCGTGGTGCGACCACGGCACGCCGACGTCCGAGTACCCCGACGGGGATTTCACCAGCAGCGGCCTCGAATACCGGATGGGCGACTTCCTCGTCGTCGTGCCGGCCGGCGCCGACATCAAGAAACTCGAAGCCGACGGATACTTCGTGCGGGCGAAGGACGGCGACGTGAAGGAGCCGGACACGACGCGGCCGTATCTGCTGATCCGCGACCCGTCGCTCTACGACGAGACGACGGCGAGCGCCGACGGCACCCATCCACGCAATCCCTTCGTCTATGATTCGGCGACGGAGAACAAGAAGCTCGTGCCCTTCGCGCCGGCGCCGAGCGAGCAGGTCGCCTATTACAAGGTGCAGCCGGACTCGACGTGGTTGGACTACGACAACAACGAGACGATGGTGTGCCAGGACGGCGGCTGCCCGCCGAAGACGAAGTAGGACCCCCGATGGCGCCGTCATGCCGGCGGCGCCATCAGCATCGACGACAACGGCAACGAACCATCAGAGAGGGAAACGATGGACCATACGATCATCTGTCCGCACTGCCACACGCAGTTCGCGATCGACGAGGACGACTACGCCGACATCCTGCAGCAGGTGCGCGGCGCCGCGATTGACGAGGAGGTCGACAAGCGCAGCACGCTCATCAGGCAGCAGGCCGACGCGGAACTCAAGCAGGCGCGCAGCGAGGCGCAGGCCGAACTCGACCAGATGCGCACGAAGCACGAGGCCGAAACGGACGCGCTCAAGGCGCAGCTCACCGCCCGGATCGAGCATATGAAACTCGAGAAGGACGGTCAGATCAAGGAACTCAAGGCGCAGCTCGAGTCGGCGCAGCGCGAATCGACGGCCGAACGCGACGCCGCGCTCGAACAGCTGCGCGGCGAGCACACGCGTCAGGAGGCGGACGACAAGGCGACGATCGCCGCGCTCAAGGAACGCATCGAACGCGACGCGCAGCAGGCCAAGGACGACAAGGAGGCGGCACTCGAGCAGTCGAGGATCAAGCATCAGGCCGAAACGGACGCGCTCAAGGCGCAGCTCGAGGCGGCACGCCAGCAGGAGGACGCTCGCCGCGACGCCGCAATGCTCAAGGCGACGTCGGATTACGAGGCGCGCATCGCCGCGCTCAACGCGAAGATCGAACAGGCCGACGTGCACAAGCAGCTCGAGGTGCGCGAGGCGGTCGCCGAAGCCGAGAAGGAACGCGACGACCTCAGGCATTCGCTCGAGCAGGAGCAGTACAAGCGCGAGCTCGACAAGCAGTCGATCACCGACAAGTACGAGTCGCAGCTGCAGATGAGCGAGGAACAGCACCGCAAGGAGCTCGCACTGCGCGACGACGAGATCGAACGGCTCAAGGACTTCAAGACGCGGCAGTCGACGAAGATGGTCGGCGAATCGCTCGAACAGCACTGCATGAACGAGTTCAACAAGGTGCGCATGGGCCTGTTCCCGGGTGCGTACTTCGACAAGGACAACGACGCGCGCACCGGCAGCAAGGGCGACTTCATCTTCCGTGACTACGACGAGGACGGCGACGAGTACATCTCGATCATGTTCGAGATGAAGAACGAGATGGAGTCGACCGAGAAGAAGCACAAGAACGCGGACTTCTTCAAGGAGCTCGACAAGGACAGGAAGGAGAAGGGCTGCGAATACGCGGTGCTCGTCAGCATGCTCGAGGCGGACAGCGAGCTCTACAACGCCGGCATCGTCGACGTCTCGTACGAGTGCGACAAGATGTACGTCATCCGCCCGCAGTTCTTCATTCCGTTGATCACGCTGCTGCGCAACGCGGCGCGCAAATCGGTGGACCTGCGCCGCGAGGTCGAGCAGATGCGCCGGCAGAACGTCGACGTGACCGGATTCGAGGACAAGCTCAACGACTTCCGCGACCGCTTCGGCAAGAACTTCGATCTGGCGGCGCGGCACTACCAGGAGGCGATCAAGCGCATCGACAACGCGATTCGGGAGCTGCAGAAGACGCGCGACGAACTCGCCGGCTCGGAACGCCAGCTCGAACTGGCGAACAACAAGGCGCAGGACCTGACGATCCGCAAGCTCACCTGGGGCAACCCGACGATGCGCGAGAAGTTCGCCGACGCGCGCGAGGCGAAGGCGGCGAACGAGGGGCGCGGACGGCACGCACGCATCACGGACGAGGTCGAGGCGCAGGTCGTCGACGACGCCGCCGACGACGCGGACGTCGGGTGACGCCCCGCGGCGGCCGGCGATGACGGCAGGGGCCGGAACGACGGATCATGTCGCTCCGGCCCCTGCCGCATGGGTCGCTGCCGCGTTACGCTCAGCGGCGCAGCGCATCGTGCGCGCGGCCGAAGGCGTCCTGCGCGTCGTCGCGCATGTCGCGCACATGCGTCGAGATCGTCTTGACGGCCTTGCGCACGTCCTCGTTCTCGGAGACGAGCTCCGGCACGCGCTTCACGTTGCGTCTGAGCTCCTCGAAGTCACGACGCAGCTCATGCGCCTCGCGATGCTCGCGATTGCGCGCGACGAGCCAGCAGATCGCGCCGATGAGCAGCACGCCGCAGACGATGCCGCAGATGACGGCGGCGATGTTCACGTTGTGCTTCGAGGCGTCGACGTCCGCCTCGTCGGGATTGTCGTCCGGATCATGCAGCTCGTCGAGCTCGGTGTCGCTCAGCTCGTCGGGATACTTCGTCGGATCGACTGCCGTGGTCTTGTTCGCCATGATTGCCTCTTCCTTTCATTCGTCGGTACGGCTCACGATGTCCGCTGCTTCCACGGTACGAGTCGCACGGCGCGAGCGGGGGCGAGTATTCTCACGGCTGCACCGAATAATCCGCGCCGCCGATCCGCACGGGGTCCACACCGATGCCTACCCAGTGGAGCGGGCGTCGCGTTCGGCGGTCGGATTCGCTAGAGTGGGTCGCATGAACGAAGACTATTCTCAGCACAACGACGCCCCGCAGCCGATGGACTACGCGCAGCAGGGCGGCTATGACAACGCCGCGGCGCCGCAGAACGGCTACGCCGCAGGACAGGAATCGTACGGCGCCCCGCAGCCGGCGTACGGCGAGCAGCAGCAGCCGGCCTATCAGGCGCCGCAGCCGCTGCCGCAGGGCTTCTACGGCGCGCCGGGCGGCGCCTACACGGGGCCGTCCACGCCGTATCCGGGCGCGCCGCAGTACTATGCGGGCGGCGAGACCGATCCGGGCGCACGCTGGAGCGCGCTGTGCATCATCGGCTTCATCCTCTCGTTCCTGATGCCGATCGCGGGCCTCATCATCTCGATCATCGCGCTCGTGCGCATCAGGCGCACCGGCGAGAAGAGCCGCGGCATGGCGATCGCCGGCACGATCATCGGCGCCGTCCTCACCGTGCTGTCGATCGTGGGCATCGCGATCCTCGTGTGGGCCGTCAACGCGATGGACGTCAAGGTCGTCGAGAACGGCGACGATCTGCAGGTGTGCATCAACAACGAATGCACGTCGACGGACTACGACTACTACGACGACTTCCCGCACGGCGACGAGACCGCGTTCGAGAACGACGACATGGCCTCGCGCCTGCCGGACGCCACGGCTTCGAAGATCGTCTACGAACTCGCGATGTGAGTCCCGCGATCCACGGCGTGAGCCTTGCGATATCGGGCGACACGCCGTGAGTTGCGCTCTGGTGTCATTTCGGTAATATATACATCTGTTGTCGCGGTGAGCTTCTCACTGCGAAGAACACGGCCCCGTAGCTCAGTTGGTTAGAGCGCCGCCCTGTCACGGCGGAGGTCACCGGTTCAAGTCCGGCCGGGGTCGCTTGGTCAGAGAGAGGGTTTCCTCTTCATGATTCAAGGCCGCGTAGCTCAGTTGGTTAGAGCGCCGCCCTGTCACGGCGGAGGTCGCCGGTTCAAGTCCGGTCGTGGTCGCGAAATCTACAGGACTTCGGTCCGGTAGAGTTCATGGCTCTGTAGCTCAGTTGGTAGAGCGAACGACTGAAAATCGTTAGGTCAGCGGATCGACGCCGCTCGGAGCCACCACTGGAGAACCCCTCCGCATCGATGATGCGGAGGGGTTCTCGCATTGTATGCGGATGCGACGTTCGGTCGCTCCAGAGGGGGCGACCGCATGGGGTGCGGTTCGCGTCAATGGAGTTCGCTGCCGCACCCCGTGGCGAACGTGTCGGGTGCGGTTCGTGTCGGGGGTGTTCGCGGAGGCGGTGTCTGGCGAACGTGTCGGGTGCGGTTCATGTCGGGGGTGTTCGCAAACTGCCGCATGACTGCGCGCGTACGCGGATGGCCTGCGATCCGGGGAGGCGGACCGCGGGCCATCGGTCATGTGCGCGGGGAGGGAAAGGAGGGAAAGAGGTCAGATCGTCAGCGCGACGTGGACCTCCTTCGTGCCCGGGTCGGCGATCGGCACGACGTTGCCCGTGACGGCCTTGCCGTCGACGGTGAGCGACGGCGCGCCGGTGCGCGTCACGTCGATGATGTAGCGCGTGCCGCGCCATGCGCGCTCGATGTGCAGCTCGGTGAAGTCGGCGGGCATGTGCGGGTCGAGCAGCAGGCCGTCGAAGGTCGGACGCACGCCGAGCAGGTACTGCGAGACGTCGACGAAGGTCCATGCGGCGGTGCCGGTCAGCCACGAGTTCTTGCCCTCGCCGGGGGCGTGCGATTCCGGTCCTGCGACCATCTGGCAGTAGACGTAGGGCTCGGTACGGTGGATCTGCGAGAACTCCTCGGTGTACGCCGGGCAGGTGCGCGTGTAGACGGCGAAGGCCTCGTCGTCGTTGCCGATGAGCGCGTTCGCGATCGAGATCCACGGGTTGTTGTGGCAGAAGATGCCGCCGTTCTCCTTGTAGCCGCGCGGATACGAGGAGATCTCGCCGAGCTCGATGCGGTAGGTCGAATAGGCGGGCGCGAGGATCGCCGTGCCCCAGCGGCAGGTGAGCAGCTTCTTCGTCGAGGCGAGCGCCTGCGCGGCGCGGCCGTCGTCGACGCCGATGCCCGCCATCACGCACATGCCCTGCGGTTCGATGTAGATGCGTCCTTCGGTGTCCTCGCTCGTGCCGACCGGATTGCCGTTCGCGTCGTAGGCGCGGCGGAACCATGCGCCATCCCAGCCGGCGTCGAGCGTCGCCTCGCGCACCTGCGCTATCGCTTCGCGCATGTCGGCGACCTCGGCGCGCACGGCGTCGCCGTCCATGCCGCAGGCCTCGCCGAAGCGTTCGAGGATCTGCGCGTACTGCTCGCCGTAGAGCACGAACATGCCGGCGATGAACACCGATTCGGCGATGCCGGTGTCGTTGTTCTTGACGGTCTGGAAGCTTTCGCCCGGCGTCGACGAGAAACAGTTGAGGTTGAGACAGTCGTTCCAGTCGGCGCGGCCGATGAGCGGCAGTCCGTGCGGGCCGCGGTGCGTCATCGTGAAGCGCACGGAACGGCGCAGATGCTCGAGCAGCGGCTGTTCGGAGCCCTCCTTGTTGTCGAACTGCGCCGGCGTGCGCAGGATCGAGTCGTCGCCGGTCTCGTTGAGGTAGGCGAAGACGGATGCGACGAGCCACAGCGGGTCGTCGTTGAAGCCGCCGCCGATGTCGGCGTTGCCCTGCTTCGTCAGCGGCTGGTACTGGTGCCATGCCGAGCCGTCGGGAAGCTGCGTCGAGGCGATGTCGATGATGCGTCCCCTGGCGCGTTCGGGGATCATATGCACGAAGCCGAGCAGGTCCTGGTTCGAGTCGCGGAAGCCCATGCCGCGTCCCATGCCGGATTCGTAGTACGAGGCGGAGCGCGACAGGTTGAACGTGACCATGCACTGGTACTGGTTCCAGATGTTGACCATGCGGTCGAGCTTCTCGTCGCCGGTCCTCACCTGGAATCCGTCGAGCAGCGACGCCCAGTATCCGTTGAGCTCGTCGAGCGCGGCGTCGACCTTCTCGACGGTGTCGAAGCGCGCGAAGAGCGCGTGCGCCGGGCGCTTGTTGATGATGCCGACCTTCGCCGGATCGTCCGGATCCTCCCATTTCTCGTCGTCGGCGACCTCGATGTAGCCGAGCATGAACACGAGCGACGCGCTCTGCCCGGGCATGAGACGCACGCGCACGCGCGGCGCGGCGATCGGCGACCATCCGTAGGCGACCGAGTCGTGGGCACGTCCTTCGGCGATGACCTGCGGCGAGTCCCATCCGTTGAATTTGCCGAGGAATTCGTCGCGCACCGTGTCGTAGCCGACCGTCGGCTCGTTCACCGAGTAGAACGCGTAGTGGTTGCGGCGCTCCTTGAACTCGGTCTTGTGGTAGATCAGCGTCGCCTCGTCGCTCTGTTCGATCTCGACCTCGCCGGTCGACAGGTTGCGCTGGAAGTTGCTCGCGTCGTCGACGGCGTTCCACAGGCACCATTCGACGCATGCGGTCGCGTCGACGATTTTTTCGGCGTCGGTCGTGTTCGTCAACGTGAGCTTGTTGATCTCGGCCGGCGTGTGCAGCGGGACGAAGGCGGTCAGTTCGGAGTCGATGCCGGCGTAGGAGGCTCGGAAGACGCTGTAGCCCATGCCGTGGCGGCATTCGTAGGAGTCGAGCGGCGTCTTGAGCGGCAGGAAGGTCGGCGACCAGCTGGCGACCGGCCTGAGCGCGGCGTCGGCGGCCGGCTCGGCGCCGTCGTCCGGCTCCATCAGCGTCAGGTAGAAGCTGCGCGCGCCCTCGTCGGCGGGGACGCCGTTGTAGCGGTAGCGCGTGATGCGGCGCAGCTTCGCGTCCTTGTAGAACGAGTAGCCGCCGGCCGTGTTCGAGATGAGGGAGAAGAAGTCCTCGTTGCCGAGGTAGTTGATCCAGGGGAGCGGCGTCGCCGGGGTTTCGATCACGTATTCCCTGCGTGCGTCGTCGAAGTGGCCGTATTTCACCGTGTCCGGTCCTTTCTGCCGTGCGTGCGCGTCATGGGGAGGGCGACGGCGACGCTGCCGACGTTGTCAACTCGACGATCGAGTTGGTTCATTGATGAAACTATATATAGTACGACGGTAAAACAAAATCGCGGCAGGACGTCGGTGTGTCGCGCGGCGGCGTATCAAATCCGTGACGGCGCATCGTTCCGCGGTGGCGCGTCGCACGCCGACTGCGCCCGAACGCACGACGCCCCGCCGCGGAACGAGAACCGCAGGCGGGGCGTCGTGCTGAATGATGGGGGGGACGGCGACGGTCGCGGGATGTCAGTCCCTCGTGCCGGCGTCGTGGTCGGCGGAGGCGTCGGCGCCCCTGTCGCTCGTCGCGACGGGGATCGCCGGTCCGTTGGCCGCCACGGCCTGCTCGGCCGCGTCGACCGCGTCGCGCTCGGCTTCGGCGGCGCCGTCGCGCATGTCCTCGGCCGCGGCCGCCGGTGTCTCCGCCGTCAGTCCGTCGGCCGCCTCGACCTCGTCGTCGAGAAGAAGGTCGCCGGTGACCTCGTCGATGCCGGGCACATCGGTGGGTTCCTCCTCGACGAGCTCGTCGATGCCGGGCAGGTCGGCGAGCGAATCGCCCTGCTCGCGCGCGAGCTTGGCCTGTTCGCGGAACCAGATGCGCAGCGCCGGGTTGATGTCCCTCGACTCGAGGTACTGCTGGTAGACCGGGAACAGTGCGTGCAGCCACGGATACATCAGATACAGCGTGCGCTCGGACTTGCGCTTGCGCCAGTGCTGCGGATGCGCCTCGAAGGTGTTCTTGAAACGCTTCATGTAGTTGCGGAACGACTTGAACGACGTGTCCATGCGGCGCGCCGAGATGCCGCAGATCATGCGCTCCGAATAGACGGTCTTGAAGCCGCGGCCGAGCAGATGCAGCGAGACGTCGATGTCCTCGTGCATGACGTCCTCGCGGTCGCGGCACACCTCGCCGGCGATCTGGTGCCACGCACTCGCGCGCAGCGCCATGTTCGAGCCGAACAGCAGCACCTTGCCGCCGTCGGCGCGGAACGTGTGGCGGCGCACGCTGTCGTCGCCGCGCAGCGAGATGCGGCGCGCCGGCATGTCGTAGTAGGTGACCGGGCCGGTCGCGCCCATCGCGTCCCTGTCCTCGGTGAAGATCCCGGCGACGACCTCGACCCAGTCCGGCTTGAGCATGCAGTCGGCGTCGACGCGGCCGAGCACGTCGCCGGTCGCCGCGTTGAGGCCGAAGTTGCGCGTCGGGATGAGCCCCTGCTCCTCGTCTTGGTGCAGCAGCTTGATCGGCGCCTGCGGATGCTCGCGCATATAGCGCTCGACGACAGCGACCGTGTCGTCGGTGGATCGGTTGTCGACAACGATGACCTCGTGCGGCGTCACCGTCTGGCGCAGCGCGTTGTCGAGGCAGTCGGTGATGCGGTCCTGCTCGTTCCACGCCGGGATGATGATCGATACTTTCAGCATGGTTCAAGGATATGTGCGCGACCGTACAGTGCGCGCCGTGCGCCGGGGCCTTCGCCCCGCGCCTGTGCTTTAATGAGGGGCATGAGCGAGCCACAGACCGAAGAGATGCCCGGCGGGGCCGGCGCGCAGCGCGCGACCGGCCCCGAGGGCGGCGAAAAGAAGAAGATCGACGTCTCGTCGCTGTTTCCGGCGAAGGGCGACCCGCGGCGTCCGCCCGAATGGTACGGACGCGCGCTGCTGTACACGGCGATCGCCGTCTTCCTCGCCTGGTTCGCGTACACGTCGTGGTTCAAGATCACCTATCTCGTCTTCGACATCGTCATCGCGCTGTTCCTCGCGCTGTCCGTCGAACCGCTGATCATCCGCCTCATCAAGCACGGCTGGCGTCGCGGCGTCGCGGCCGTGACGTGCCTCGTCGGCCTCATCATCATCGTCATCACATTGCTCGCATTGTTCGGCAACATGTTCGTCCAGCAGATGATCTCGATGGTGCGCGGCTTCCCCGACCTGTACAACCAGCTCGCCGCGTTCGTCAGCGAGAAGACCGACTTCAAGATCCCCGAGATGAACGACCTCGGCGGCGAGATCATCAAGAACATCCACGGTAACTGGGTGACCGACTTCGCCGGCCAGGCCTTCAGCACGACGATCGGCGTCTTCTCGAGCCTGCTCAACTTCATCACGGCGCTCATGGTCGCCTTCTACATCGCGATCGCCGGCCCGCGCCTGCGCCGCAGCCTGTGCAAGTGGATCGCGCCGAGCTCGCAGCGCCGCTTCCTGATGACGTGGACCGTCGTGCAGGAGCAGATCTCCGGATTCCTGTTCTCCCGTTCGATCCTCGCCGCGATCAACGCCGCTTGCACCGCCGTGTTCCTGATGATCATCAAGGTGCCGTACTGGCTGCCGCTCGCGCTGTTCTGCGGCATCGTCTCCCAGTTCATCCCGACGATCGGCACCTATCTGGGCGGCGCGCTGCCGGTCATGTTTGCATGGGGCGAGCGCGGCATCGGCTACGCGGTCGGCGTCGTCGTGTTCATCACGATCTACCAGCAGATCGAGAACCTGCTGCTGTCGCCGAAGATCTCGGAGCGCACGATGGACATCAACCCGTGCATCGCGTTCCTGTCGGTGCTGCTCTTTGGATCGATCTTCGGCGCGCTCGGCGCGTTCCTCGCGCTGCCGATCACGGCGAGCATACAGGTGCTGCTCAAGGTCTCGATGAAGCAGTACCCGCTCGTCGACGTACCGCTGATGAACGACCCGACGACGAAGAAGAAGTCGAGGATGGTCGAGGCGGCCGACGCGATCAACGAGCACGTGTTCAAGCCGATGGGCGAGCACATGCCGGGGCCGCGCCAGGCGAAGGGCTCGTCGGCGCACGTCTCCTTCGACGACGAGGCGATCGCGCAGCTGCGCGAGGCCGCCTACGGCGACTCCGCCGCGCATGTCACCGCCGATTCGCCGACCGTCGCGATCCCCAAGCGCATCCTCGACTCCGGCCACCACCGAGGCCTCAACGGCGTCGGCGACGAGACGGAGAACGAAGGCGCCGCGAAGGGCGGCGACGAGGAGCCGAAGGGCGCCGCCGCGGCCGCTTCGCCCGCAGCCGACGCTTCCATCGACGCGGCACGGCCGGTAGAATCGGAAGGCGGCAAGCAAGACAACAAGAAGAGACGTTCCGGGTCCAAGGGCCCGGACAATCCAAGGAGTCATTGGCGCTGATGGTGCTGCTCAACGTTCTGGACATCCTGCTCATCGTCGCCGGCGGCGTCGGCATGATCTATCAGGGTGTGTGCATCCTGATCTCGCTGTTCGCCAAACCGACCACGTTCCCGGAAGCGCCGATGGACAAGCGTTACGCGGTCCTCGTCTCGGCGCGCAACGAGCGCGCCGTCATCGGCAACCTCATCCGCGACATCCAGACGCAGACGTACCTGTCCGCGCTCATCGACATCTGGCTCGTCGCCGACAACTGCACCGACGACACGGCGCAGATCGCGCGCGACCTCGGCTGCAACGTCGTCGAACGCTTCGACCAGACGAAGGTCGGCAAGGGGTACGCGCTGACCTACCTGCTCGACACGATGATCGACGACGGCACGGCCGACCGCTACGACGCGTTCTTCGTCTTCGACGCCGACAACCGCCTCGACGAGCACTACTTCGAGGAGATGAACAAGGGCTTCCAGGCCGGCTTCCGCATCCTGACGAGCTACCGCAACTCGGTCAATCTCTCCGACAACTGGGTCTCGTCGGGTTCGGCGCTGTGGTTCATCCGCGAATCCAGGTTCGTCAGCGCCTCGCGCATGTGGCTCGGCAACAGCTGCCACGTCGGCGGCACCGGCTTCATGTTCTCGCAGGGCGTCATGCGCCGCAACAAGGGATGGAAGTTCCATCTGCTCACCGAGGACCTCGAGTTCACGATGGACTCGGTGCTGCACGGCGACCGCATCGGCTATGTGGGCTCGGCGATCCTCTACGACGAGCAGCCGGTCACCTTCGCGCAGAGCTGGCGCCAGCGCCTGCGCTGGAGCAAGGGCTTCCTGCAGGTCTTCCGCTACTACGGCCCCGCGCTGATCCGGCGCGCGATCCATGAGCGCGACTTCTCGTGCATCGACTTCACGCTGCTGCTGTGCCCGTTCATGCTGCTCGCGATGATCCGCATCGCGCTCGGCGCGATCTACGCGGCCTTCGGCTTCGTCTCATGGTCGAGCCAGCTCGGTTCGCTGTTCAACTGGATGAACGGCATCGTCTGGTCGCTGCTGTTCATGATGGCACTCGCCGCGCTGACAATCGTCGTCGAACGCAAGCAGATCGGCGCGACGAACAAGGAGCTGTTCGCCTATGTGCTCAGCTTCCCGATCTACATGCTCAGCTATGTGCCGATCTCGTTCCAGGCCATCTTCTCGAAGGCGCAGTGGAAGCCGATCGAGCACAAGGGCGGCACACCGGACAACAAGGAGCTCGAAGAGGAGAGGTCCGCGGACGAGGCAGCCGCTGCTGGCAAGCAGGAAGCCTCTGTCGGCAACGCCGCGTAGCCGGTGCCGCCCGCCACGCCCCGTGGACACGGTTCCGCCCACGAGCTGAGACGGGCTTTTCGGCCCCGCCGATGTGTGCAATAGTGTGGCAGGCATGAGTGCAGTTTCCCCGAGGCCGGCGCCGGGCGCGCCCGATCCGCGTCTGTTCGCCACCGATCCGCATATGGCCGTCTCGATGCGCGGCCTGTTCAAACGCTTCGACGACAAGGTGGCCGTGGACGGCCTGTCGCTCGACATCCCGGTTGGCTCGTTCTACGGCCTCGTCGGCCCCAACGGCGCCGGCAAGACGACGACGATCAACATGTTCACCGGCATGCTCGTGCCGGACGCCGGCACGGCATCGATCCTCGGCCATGACGTGTGGGCCGACACGGCGCACGCCAAGCGCCTCATCGGCCTGATGCCGCAGCCCGACCAGATCTTCACGACGCTCACCGGCATGCAGCTGCTCGTCTACGCCGGCATGCTGCGCGGCATGGGCCGCGCCGAGGCGTCGCGCCGCGGCGCCGACCTGCTCGCCGCCTTCGACCTGACCGAATCGGCGAACGTCATGGTGCGCGACTATTCGGCCGGCATGACGAAGAAGATCTGCCTGGCGACGGCGATGATCCACAGCCCGCGCATCCTCGTGCTCGACGAGCCCTTCGAGGCCGTCGACCCGATCTCGAGCGCGAACATCAAGGACATCCTCGTCGAATACGTCGCGACCGGCGGCACCGTCATCATCTCGTCGCACGTCATGGCGCTCGTCGAACGCATGTGCACGCACGTCGCCGTCATCAACCGCGGCCGCGTCGTCGCGGCGGGCACCGTCGACGCCGTCGCGGCCGGCGAGGACCTCGAGGAGCGTTTCCTGCAGCTCGTCGGCGGCCGTCACGGCGCCGCGCACATCGCATGGCTCGACGGCGGCAAGAACGGCGAATCCGCCGATGCCGATGCCGTCGTCGCCGCGACCGAAGGCGGCGCGCGATGAGCGGGGCGGCCTCCGGGACGCCGCCGGCGCCCGAGGCGATGGCGCAGCCGCCGGTCGGCACCTTCGTGCGGCTGCGCTGGGCGATCACGATGGCGACGATCAGACGCTCGGTCTGGCAGCTCGTCGGCTTCATCGTCACGTTGATCATCGCCGCCAGCTGCATCGGCGGCGCACTGGTCGGCGGCATCGTGCTCGGCATGCAGACCGATCCGCTCGTCGGCGTCGTGCTGCGCATCGCGGTGCCGCTCGCCGGCGCCTTCGCGATCCTGCTCGCCGTCATCATCCAGCTGATGATCGTCGGCGAGAACTCGACGATGACGCCCGACAACTTCGCGATCTACGGCATCGACGACCGCCGGCTGACGACCGGGCTCGTCGCCGCCGGCCTCGCCGGGCCGACCGGACTGACCTTCCTTGCATGCCTGCTCGCGTTCGCACCCGCCTACGCCCATTTCGGCGCCGCATCCGTCGCGGCCGCCGTGCTCGCCGCGTTCGTCGTCATCGCCACGGCGATGCTGTGCTCGAAGGCGCTGCTGTCGCTCTTCGGCGTCCTCGTGCGCTCGCAGGCCGGCAAGAACATGTTCTACATCGTCATGATGGTCGTCATCATACTGCTCGCCGAGGCGCCGAGCATGATGATGGCGTCGCTTGACACGGCCGGCGCGGCAATCGACGTGCATCACATGGCGCAAGCCTCGTCGGTCGTCGGCTGGACGCCGCTCGGCGCGCCGTTCATGCTGCCCTTCGACGCCGCCGACGGCGCTTGGGGCGCCTTCGCCGCCCACCTGCTCATCGCCGGCGCAACCTGCGCCGTGTGCTGGTGGCTGACGATGTGGTGCCTGCACTACGCGCGCACCCACGACGCCGCCGTCTCCGGAGGCAGGGCGGAGAAGGGCCTCGGCATGTTCACACGGATGCCCGATTCGCCGTCCGGCGCCGTGACCGCGCGCCTGCTGTGCATGCTCCGTCGCGACCCGCGCCAGTCGGTCATGTTCGTCATGCCGCTGCTCATCGTCTTCATCTTCGCGTTCATGGGACGCCAGATCGGCGACTGGTAC
This sequence comes from Bifidobacterium choerinum, assembly GCF_002761235.1. Lineage (NCBI taxonomy): Bacteria > Bacillati > Actinomycetota > Actinomycetes > Bifidobacteriales > Bifidobacteriaceae > Bifidobacterium > Bifidobacterium choerinum. The sequence goes on from NZ_CP018044.1 coordinate 1,257,259, forward strand.
GTGTGGACCGGCATGATCGTCAGCTGCATGATGTTCGCGATCGCCGAGGCGAACGGCCTCGGCTACGACGGCCGCGGCTTCGCGATGGAGGTCATCTGCGGCGTGCGCGCCGTCGACGACCGCCGCGGCCGCGCCCGCGCCTATGTGCTCGTCGCGACGCTGAGCATCATCGTGCTGTTCGTCATCTCGATGGCCTGCTCCGGCTTCTGGCGCACGCCCGCCGGCTGGCTGCAGGGCCTGACGATCGGCGTATGCGGATGGTCGTGGACGCTCGCGACGATCGGCGTGGCCGAGGCGATGAACCCGGTCTTCATGTATCCGACGCCGTCGCTCGAGAAGCCGTTCAGCACGCCCCAGGGCCGCGGCGCGGCGCAGATGTTCATCCCGCTGCTGCAGATGCTGCTGTTCGTCGCCGTCATGATCCCGACGGTCGGCGTCATCGCCGGCCTCGGCTTCGGCGGCGCGTTCGACCGGTGGTATCCGGTCCTCATCCCGGTCGCGCTCGCCAACGGCGTAGGCGTCCTGTGGCTTGGTACATGGCTGGGGGCTAAGCTGTTGGAGCGCCGCAAACTCAAGGTCCTCGACACGTTGGACGGATTCGCGGCGCTGCAGCAGTGATCTTCGCGGCCCCGGCGGGCCGCCGCGGCGAGGGGAGGAACGCGCGTGCGCGACGCTACGACGAATCCGCAGGACGGCGACGAGGACGTGCGCGACGGCGCATCGGCCGGCGCGCTGACCGCCGAGCAGACACGCCGCTGGCGTCGTCGCCGCGCGCGCCGCGTCATCCTCGTCGCCGTCGCCGCGCTCGTCTCGATCGCGCTCGCCGTCGGCTACGTGTTCGCCGACGGCTATGACCTCGTCGACGGCGCGCTCACGTTCTCGCCGGTCGCCGAACAGGAGCGCGCCGCCCTGCGCGCCTCGCGCAAGGGCGCGACGCTCGTCGCCGACGCCGACCTCGCACGCCGGATCGACGCCGGCAAGGCCGTCGCGGCCGTCGACGCGCTCGTCCATGCGAAAGGCGTCGGCGACGAGGTCTCGGTCCTCGTGCTGCAGCCCGACGGCATGACGGCCGCCGCGAGCGGGCAGGGCACGGCGCGCGAGCCGGCGTCGACGATGAAGACGCTGACGGCGCTCGCCGCCGCGTCGACGCTCGACATGGGCTCGACGTTCACGACCTCCACCTACCTCGTGCACGAACAGGACGGCGCGGACACGCTGATCCTCAAAGGCGACGGCGACATGCTGCTCGGTGCCGGCGAAAGCGACCAGCACCACGTCAACGGCCGCGCCGGCCTCGGCACGCTCGCCGAACGCACGGCCGCCGCATTGGCCAAGCGCGGCGTCACGAAGGTGCGCCTCGCCTGGGACGATACGATGTTCGGCGACGACCGCTATCCGGACCGCATCGGCGAGATCGACGGCGACCACCTGTACTACACGCCCGTCTCGTCGATGGCCGTCGACGGCGGACGCCAGCGCGGCGGCGCATCGTTCGACCCGGACCGTTTCTCCGACTATCCGCCGCTGTCGCAGACGACGGCGGCCGACGCGGCCGACGTCTTCGCGACGCGTCTGACCGAAGCCGGCGTCGACGTGACGAACGCGAGGCAGCCGCAGCGGATGCGCACGCCCGACGGACGCACGCCGCTCGCCTCGGTCGAATCGGCGCCGCTGAGCGCCGTCATGCGCTTCATGCTCCAGCATTCCGACAACACGCTCGCCGAGCAGTTCGGCCGTCTGCTCGCGCTGCATATGAAGACCGGCAACTCGCCCGAGGCGGCCGTCAAGGCCGTGCGTTCGCAGCTCGAGACGCTCGGCGTGCCGCTCGACGGCCTCGTCATGGCCGACTGTTCGGGACTGTCGCCGGGCTCGCGCGCGACGGTGACGACGTTCGCCGACGTGCAGCTGCGCAACATCGAGGTCGGCGTCGCACCGGCCGCCGCCGAAGGCCTGTCGGTGCCCGGCCTCGTCGGCACCGCCGCGACGCGGCTCGCCGACGCCGGCGCGGCCGGCCTGATGCGCGTCAAGACTGGCAGCCTCGGCACCGTCACGTCGATGACCGGCAACGTCTCGCGCGAGCAGGGCGGTGTCGCCGTGTTCGCGGTCATCGTCAACAACCCGGACGACATGGCCGCGGCGCGCGAGGCGATCGACGTCTTCATCGCCGCGCTCACGGAGCTGTGAGATGGCGTATTCGGCCGTGATGAAACAGGCGATCGGCACCGTGCGCGCCACGCTCGCCAATCAGGGGATCGGGATGCAGGACGCGCGCTTCGCCCGGCATGGCGCACATGAGCCGGACGCCGACGCGCCGCTCGTCCTCGTCGCCTGTTCGGGAGGGCGCGACTCGCTCGCGCTCGCCGCCGTCGCCGCGACCGTGTGCGCCGCATGGGGCGTGCGATGCGGCGCCGTCGTCGTCGACCACCGGATGCAGCCAGGCTCCGCCGACGTCGCCGCGCAGGCCGCCCGCCGATGCGCGGCGCTCGGCCTCGACCCGGTCGTCGTACGCGACGTGCGGGTCGTCGACGAACACGGCGAAGGCGGTGAGGCCGCCGCGCGCGACGCGCGCTACGCGGCGCTCGTCGACGAGGCGCGCCGCCTCGGCGCCGCCGTCGTGCTGCTCGCGCACACGAAGGACGACCAGGCCGAAAGCGTGCTCATCGATCTGATCCGTTCGGGCGGCCTCGACGCCATTGCCGGCATGCCTGCGGAACAGCGGATCGACGGCGTGTGTTTCGCGCGGCCGCTGCTCGGACTCGCGCGCGCCGAGACGACGCGCATCTGCGAGGACCTCGGCCTCGCATGGTGGGACGACCCGACGAACGGCGACGCGTTCCCAGCCGACGAGGAGCTGCCTGCGCGTTTCCCGCTGCGCTCGCGCGTGCGGCACACGCTGCTGCCGTATCTGAGCGCCTTCGCTGGTCGCGACATGGCGACGATGCTCGCCGACGGCGCCGCGCTCGCGCGCCGAGACGTCGATCTGCTCGAACGGCTGACCGACGACGTGTTCGCGCGCAGCGTGCGCATCGAGGACGACGGACGCGGCCTGCGCGCGTCGATCGACGTGCGCGCGCTCGCGAAGGAGGACGCGGCGCTGCGCTTCCGCGTCGTCGCGCGCACGCTCGCGCTGTGCGCGCCGGGCAGCGGCAGACGCCACGTCGAAGCCGTCGAGGCCCTCATCTCGGATTGGCATGGGCAGAGGGGCGTGCAACTTCCCAGAAAACGCACAGCCAATCGTCAGAAACACGTCATTGAGGTGTGCGAAGATGTAACGCATGCAAATCGTCGACATAGAGGATGAAATCGATTATGAGCTTCTGAACCATGAACAGATCATGGGGAAGATCACCGAAGTCGCCGCCCGGGCGAGCGAGGACTACCGCGGACGCACACCGTTGCTCGTATGCGTGCTCAAAGGCGCGGCGACGACGATGGTCGCGTTCTCCCAGGCGATGACGATCCCGGTCGAGACGGACTACATGAGCCTGTCGAGCTACGGGTCGGGCACGGTGAGCAGCGGCACCGTCACGGTGCGGCAGGACCTGTCGGCCGACGTGCGCGGGCGCGACGTGCTCATCGTCGAGGACATCATCGATTCGGGGGTCACGCTCAAATGGCTCGTCGGCGAACTGGAGCGCAGGGGCGCTGCATCGGTCGAGATCTTCGCGCTGCTGGAGAAACCGGCGCGGCATCAGGTGCAGCTGGACGTGAAATACAAGGGATTCGTGATCCCGGACGAGTTCGTCGTCGGCTTCGGACTCGACTATGACGAACGCTACCGGAACCTCGATTCGATCGCGGTGTTGAAGCCGGAAGTATACGAAGGAGAGCAGGCATGAGCATCCCGCAGGGGCCACAGCAGCCACGCGGCAACCGCAACGGGTCGCCGGGCAACCGCCCGAACCCGTTCAACCCGTCCGACCCGAACAATCCGGGCGACGGCAACCAGAACGGCAGGAGGAACGCCTGGCGCTCGCCGTGGTTCTGGGGCACGATCGTCGCGCTCGTCGCGCTCGTCATCATCTTCTTCTCGATGAATGGCGGCGCGAAGACGATCACGACCGAGCAGGGCCTGTCGATCCTCAAGAGCAACGCGTCGAACATCACGAACGCGACGATCGTCGACAACCAGAACCTCGTCGAGCTCAAGCTCAAGGACGCCTATTCCGGCAAGGACCCGAACTCGGGCAACGAGCGCAACTACGGCACCGACGTGCAGTTCTACTTCGCGACCGCGCAGGACGCCGACATCGTCAAGGCCGTCGAGGACGCCAAGCCGGCGAACGGATGGACGGCGACGATCAAGACGCAGGGCGCGCTCACCTACATGCTCACGTCGCTGCTGCCGATCCTGATCATTCTCGGCTTCGGCTGGTTCCTGATGAGCCGCATGAGCAGCACGAGCGGCATGCTCGGCATGGGCGGCAAGAAGAACGCCGGCAAGCTCGCCGACGGCCAGATCCCGAAGACGAAGTTCTCGGACGTGGCCGGCGAGGAGGCCGCCGTCCAGGAGGTCGAGGAGATCAAGGACTTCCTCAAGGACCCGGCGAAGTACAAGGCGCTCGGCGCGCGCATCCCGCGCGGCGTGCTGCTGTACGGCCCTCCGGGCACCGGCAAGACGCTGCTCGCGCGTGCAATCGCCGGCGAGGCGGGCGTCCCGTTCTATTCGATGGCCGGCTCCGACTTCGTCGAGATGTTCGTCGGCCTCGGCGCCTCGCGTGTGCGCGACCTGTTCGACGAGGCGAAGAAGAACGCCCCGGCGATCATCTTCATCGACGAGATCGACGCCGTCGGACGCAAGCGCGGCTCCGGCATGGGCGGCGGCCACGATGAGCGCGAACAGACGCTCAACCAGCTGCTCGTCGAGATGGACGGCTTCGACAACGACACGAACCTGATCATCATCGCCGCGACGAACCGTCCCGACGTGCTCGACCCGGCGCTGCTGCGCCCGGGCCGCTTCGACCGCCAGGTGGCCGTCGAGGCGCCGGACCTCGAAGGCCGCGAGGAGATCCTCAAGGTGCATGCGAAGGGCAAGCCCTTCGTCCCGGACATCGATCTGCATGCGATCGCCGTGCGCACGCCGGGCTTCACCGGCGCCGACCTGGCGAACGTGCTCAACGAGGCCGCGCTGCTGTGCGCACGCGTCGGCGCGCAGCTCATCGACAACCGCGCGATCGACGAGGCGATCGACCGCGTGATGAGCGGCCCGCGCCGCCGCACGCGCGGCATGGCGCTCGACGAGCTGCGCAACACCGCCTACCATGAGGGCGGCCATGCGCTTGTCGCCGCCGCGCTGCACAACACCGACCCGGTCACCAAGGTCACGATCCTGCCGCGAGGCCGCGCACTCGGCTACACGGCCGTCATGCCGACCGAGGACCGCTACTCGCAGTCGCGCAACGAGCTGCTCGACCAGATGGCCTATGCGATGGGCGGCCGCACCGCCGAGGAGATCGTCTTCCACGATCCGACGACCGGCGCGTCGAACGACATCGAGAAGGCGACGAACATCGCCCGCCATATGGTCGGCGAATACGGCCTGTCCTCACAGCTCGGCGCCGTCAAATGGATTGACTCCGACGACGATCAGGGCCTCGACGGCCTGCGTCCGCGCAACTACTCGAACGCGACGGCCGAAATGATCGACGAGCAGGTGCTCGACCTCATCGAGACCGCGCATCAGGAGGCGTGGCAGATCCTCACCGACAACCGCGCCATCCTCGACGAACTCGTGCGCCGACTGCTCGTCAAGCAGACGCTCAACGAGAAGGAGCTCAAGGAGGTCTTCGCCGACATCAAGATGGCGCCGGAACGTCCGGTGTGGCTGAGCAACCCGAACCGTCCCGATTCGGACGTGCCGCCGGTGCCGATCCCCGAATCGCTCAAGGAATCGGCGGGCATCCCGCAGCAGCAGTTCTGACCGGATCCGACGAGTCGGTCATCCAACAGGCCCGGCGCCGCAAAGCCCGGGCCTGTCGCATTGGTCGGCGGCAATTAGCGGGAGTCGGCAGGCAGGAAGGATACGGATATGGCAACGCACACACTCAGCTGCCAAGGGATTCGGACGGCGGCGATCGACGTCGTCGACGACCCCTTCGGCGGCGCGAACCATATGGACGTCGACGTCGAGCTCGGCGGCGGCCTCGTCGCGCGCGTCTCGGCGGCGACGCTCGTCGGGTCCGTGCGTCGCGTCGTCGCCGCGCATGACGGCGAGACCGGCGCGATGATCGCCGACGCCGTTGCCGAGGCGGTGCGCCGCGAGACGGCGGCGGCGACGACGCAGGTGACATTGACGCTGACGCCGACGGGGCAGAAGCCGGCATGCCAGGCCGTGCGCTGGACCGCGGCCTCCGGCGAGACGACGACGGACGCGGCGGCGGACGAACAGACGGCGCCCGGTTCGGCATCAGAAACGGGACCGCGTCGCGCCGTCGTCTCGATGGAAAGCGCTTCGCCGCAGGCGGACGTGTTGTTCCGCGACGTCATCGTCGCGCTCGACGAGGCCCCGGGCACGCAGATCGAAGGCATCTCGCCGCTCTACCATGCGATGACGGCCGACGGCGGCGAGACGCGCACCGCCGTCGCCGCGCTCGACACGACGATGGACGCGGCCGCATTGACGGCCTTCCTCAACGCGGCCGCGCGCGTCCACGACGGCGACGTCGCGCTGCACATCGTCGACATCGACGACGCCGAAGGCCGTGCGCGCATCGACGACGGGGGAGCGGGCAACCGCGCCGCGATCCTCGCGCCGTGGATGGACATGGATCCGACGGCGACCTTCCACGGCGACCCGCTTGCGTATCTGCTCGCGAGCGCGCCCGACGCGCCGTTCGCCGGCCCCGAATCGGACCATTGGATCATCGGGGGCGCGCGATGAGGGCGCATCGCATCCGCTGGTGGGTGTATCTGCTGGCCGCTGCGCTCGGCGTCGGCGGCGGCGCCGCGACGGCCGCGCTCGAGGAGCGCTACCATGTCTCGCTGCTCGGCCTGCCGTGGTTCGTCTCGGCGATGCTCGTCGTCTTCGGCGGCGGCGTGCTCGTCGCCGCATGGCAGGTGCGTCGCTACACGACGACCGAACCGCGCAAACGTGTGCAGCTCAGGACGGTCACGCCCGAACGCGCCGTCGACACATTGATCATGTCGAAGGCGCTCGCGCTCGCCGGCGCCGTGCTGCTCGGCTGGTACGCGGGCGAGCTGCTCATGCTCGTCGGGCATCTGCAGGCGCCGTACTACCGCCAGATCGCCATCGAATGCGTCGTCGCGTGCGCGGCGAGCCTGATCGACATGGTCTGCGGCATTATCGCCGAGGGCTTCTGCCAGCTGCCGCCGTCCGAAGGCCCCGAGCATCCGAAGGTCGAGGAACGCAAGCGGATGCGCGGTGAACGGCGCGACCGCGGCGTCGCATGGAAGGGCGACGACAACGATGGCGAGGCCGCCGTACCGGGCCGGTGACGGCGGCCTATGGGACAAGGACGGCTACGGGCGGCTCAGTGCGTGTCCTCAGGCTGCGGGACGCGCACCATCGCCTCCTGCACGATCGCGGCGACGAGCGTGCCGTCGCGGCGGTAGACCCTCGCCGTCGACAGGCCGCGGCCGTGGCCGGCGGTGGGTGTGTCCTGCACGTACAGATGCCAGTCGGTGACGTCGATGTCGCGGTACCACCACATCGAATGGTCGATCGAGGCGAAGGAGATGCCCGGCGTCATCACCGTGAGCCCCGCGCGGCGCAGGATCGGCTCGAGCATGATCTGGTCGCAGCCGAGCGCGAGGATCGCGCGGTGCATCGTCTGCGACACGTCGCAGTCTCCGTCGGCTCGCATCCACACGAGCTGACGGCCGCAGTCGGCCTCCGCGCTCGCCTTGTCCGGGCCGAGCAGGATCGGCTGGCAGGCGTAGCGGATGTCGAAGGGGGATTTGTACGCATAGTACTTCGCGAAGTTCGACTGGTCGGCGTAGGGCGCCATCAGCTCCTTCGAGCTTTTGAGCGTCTCCGGGGCCGGGATGTCGGCAGGCATCGGGTCGGCGTAGGCGACGCCCGGCTGACCGGTTTTCTGGAAGCTTGCGATCGCCGTGAGGATCGGGCCCTGCGACTGGGTGACGTTGACGCGGCGCGCCGAGAACGAATGGCCGTCGCGCAGGTTTTCGACGTCGAAGAGCAGGTCCTCGTGGATGTCGCCGGGGGCGATGAAGTAGCCGTGGATCGAATGCGGCTCGCGTCCCTCGGGCACCGTCCTCGAGGCGGCGACGAGCGATTGGGCGATGACCTGGCCGCCGTAGACGCGGCCGGTCGGGAAGTACATGCTTTCGCCACTGATGTAGGTGTGGTCGCGGTAGACGGAAGGTTCGCCGAGGCTCAGCACATCGATCAGATGCTTCAGGGGAGTGGTATCCGACGTCATGCGGCGTCCTTTCTTGGTTCGGGGCGTGGCTCGACGCGCCCGGTCGGCGCCCGATGCGCGGGCGATTGCGCTGACTGTCTGCAATCTATCAGCGGCGTGTTAAGAAACGGACACGTCCCGGCGATTGCCACCGACAGCGTAGTCGGGGGAGCCGATGTTCAGGTGAACGCCATGGGTGCATTCCGCGCCGCTCGCGGTCGCGGACGGGGCTCATCGCGAACGTCACGGGCGTGACTTTCACCGCTTGCGGTCGCTGCCGGGTCTCCCCGCGAACGCTACGGATGTGTTCCGCGCCTCCTGCGGTCGCATAAGGGCCCGGTTGCGAACATGGACGCCGTCTCGTGCGGCATTGATGTTCGCGACCGGGCCCTTATGGCAGCCGATACGGCGCTCAGCGGGTGAGCTTGCGGTGCAGGCGGTGCGGACGCGCCGCCTCCTCGCCCAGACGCGCGATCTTGTTCTCCTGATACGACTGGAAGTTGCCTTCGAACCAGTACCAGCGCGCCGGGTTCTCGTCGTCGCCCTCCCACGCGAGGATGTGCGTGGCGATGCGGTCGAGGAACCAGCGGTCGTGCGAGATGACGACGGCGCAGCCCGGGAACTCGAGCAGCGCGTTCTCGAGGCTTTCGAGCGTCTCGACGTCCAGATCGTTCGTCGGCTCGTCGAGCAGCAGCAGGTTGCCGCCCTGCTTGAGCGTCAGCGCGAGGTTGAGGCGGTTGCGCTCGCCGCCGGAGAGCACGCCGGTGAGCTTCTGCTGGTCGGAGCCCTTGAAGCCGAAGCTCGCGACGTAGGCGCGCGTCGGCACCTCGACGCCGCCGACCTCGATGAAGTCGTTGCCGTCCGAAACGGCCTCCCACAGGTTCTTGTTCGGGTCGAGGCCGGCGCGGTTCTGGTCGACGTAGCTGATCTTGACGGTGTCGCCGATCTTGAGGCTGCCTCCCGACAGCGGCTCGAGGCCGACGATCGTCTTGAACAGCGTCGACTTGCCGACGCCGTTGGGGCCGATGACGCCGACGATGCCGTTGCGCGGCAAGGTGAAGCTCAGGTCGTCGATGAGCACGCGGTCGCCGAAGGCCTTGTGGATGTGCTCGGCCTCGAGCACCGTCGAGCCCAGACGCGGTCCCGGCGGGATCTGGATCTCGGAGAAGTCGAGCTTCTTCGAGTTGCGCGCCTCCTGCTCCATCTGGTCGTAGCGTTCGAGGCGCGCCTTGTTCTTCGCCTGACGGGCCTTCGGCGACGAACGCACCCATTCGAGCTCGTTCTTGAGGCGCTTGGCGAGCTTGGCGTCCTTGGCGCCCTGGATCTCCATGCGCTTCGCCTTCGTCTCCAGATAGGTGGAGTAGTTGCCCTTGTACGGGTAGAGCTGGCCGCGGTCGACCTCGCAGATCCATTCGGCGACGTTGTCCATGAAGTAGCGGTCGTGGGTGACGGCGATGACGGCGCCCGGATACTGGTGCAGGAACTTCTCGAGCCACAGGATCGACTCGGCGTCGAGGTGGTTCGTCGGCTCGTCGAGCAGCAGCAGGTCCGGCGCCTCGAGCAGCAGCTTGCACAGTGCGACGCGGCGGCGCTCGCCGCCCGAGCACACCGACACCGGCGTGTCCGGGTCGGGGCACTGCAGCGCGTCCATCGCCTGCTCGAGCTGCGAGTCGAGATCCCAGCCGTTCGCAGCGTCGATCTCGGTCTGCAGCTTGCCCATCTCCTCCATCAGCGCGTCGAAGTCGGCGTCCGGGTTCGCCATCTCCTCGCCGATCTCGTTGAAGCGCGCGACCTTGTCGGCGATGCCGCCGAAGGCCATCTTGATATTCTCGCCGACGGTCTTGTCCTCGTCGAGCGGCGGCTCCTGCTGCAGGATGCCGACCGTGTAGCCCGGCGTCAGCGACGCCTCGCCGTTGCTGACCGTGTCGAGACCGGCCATGATTTTAAGCAGCGTGGACTTGCCCATGCCGTTGGGGCCGACGACGCCGATCTTCGCGCCCGGCAGGAAGCTCAGCGTGACGTTGTCGAGGATCACGCGGTCGCCGTATGCCTTGCGGGCGTTGATCATCTGGTAAATAAACTCAGCCAAAGTTGAATCCGTTCCGTTGTCCGTCTTGCTTCGTGGAATCGAAGCGGTCACAAATGCACGACCATTATTCCAAAAGAGGTCTACAGTTCGTTCTACCGCCGCGCCGGCACATGTATTCCATCGGCCGTGTCCCCTCAGCGGCGCGGCGGCGGGGATGTGCGGATGACGTGCGCTCAGATGATCGTGCCGTCGCAGTGATCGATCTCATGCTGGACGATCTGCGCGGTGAAGCCGTCGAGGGAGATGCGCCGCTCGCGTCCGCGCCGCGTCAGATACGTGACGTCGATGTGCGACCACCGACGCGCCGGCCGCTCGCCGTCGAGCGACAGGCAGCCCTCCTCGGTCTCGTACGGGCCGTCGGCGTGCATGACGGTCGGGTTGAACATGACGGTGACCAGACCGTCGAGTTCCTCGTCGACGAAGGCGATGATGCGCCTGCGTTCGCCGATCATGTTCGCGGCCATGCCGACGCAGCGCCCGCGGTGCGCCTTGAGCGTGTCGACGAGATTGGCCGCGATCGCGGCGTCGGCGGGATTCGTCGGGTCGGCGTCCTCGGACGGTTCGGACAGGAACGGGATGGAGGTGACGATCGGTCGTTGCATGGGCAGCCAGTATAGCGGGAGTCCCGCGCATGTCCATGCGCGGGACTCCTTAGACGTTCGCATCGGCGGAAGCGCGGCTCACAGCGCCGCGTCGAGCGCCTGGCGGATGTCGGCGATGATGTCGTCGGCGTTCTCGATGCCGCAGCTCAGGCGCACGAGGTCGATGCCGACGCCGGCCTCGTCGAGCTGCTCCTCGGTGAGCTGGCGGTGCGTCGTGCCGGCCGGGTAGAGCACGCAGCTGCGCGCGTCGGCGACGTGCGTCGCGATCGCGATCATCTTGAGGTGGTCGAGGAACGCGGACACCTTCTCGCGGCCGCCGGGCACGCCGAAGGAGATGACGCCGCAGGTGCCGTTCGGCATGTACTTCTCGGCGAGCGCGTGGTACTTGTCGCCGGGCAGCTCCGGGCAGCTCACCCACGAGATGCGCGGGTCGTTCGCGAGGAACGTGGCGACCTTGAGCGCGTTCGCGCAGTGGCGTTCCATGCGCACGCCGAGCGATTCGAGGTGCATGCCCATGATCCACGAGTTGATCGGCGCCGGCGTCGAGCCGAAGTCGCGCATCAGCTGCGCCGTCGCCTTTGTGATGAACGCCGCTTTGCCGAAGTCCTTCGCGTAGACGACGCCGTGGTAGGAGTCGTCGGGCGTGCACAGCCCCGGGAACTTCTCGGCGTGCGCGAGCCAGTCGAAGTTGCCCGAGTCGACGATCGCGCCGCCGACGCACGAGCCGTGGCCGTCCATGTACTTCGTCGTCGCGTGCGTGACGATGTCGACGCCGTAGCGGAACGGCTGGCAGTTGATCGGCGTCGGGAACGTGTTGTCGACGATGAGCGGGACGCCGTGGCCGTGCGCGGCCTTCGCGAACTTCTCGAAGTCGAGGACGATGAGCGCCGGGTTCGCGATCGACTCGCCGAAGACGGCCTTCGTGTTCGGGCGGAACGCCGCCTCGAGCTCCTCTTCGGAGCAGTCGGGGCTCACGAACGTGCATTCGATGCCCATCTTGCGCATCGTCACGTTGATCAGGTTGAAGGTGCCGCCGTAGATCGCGCTCGACGCGACGATGTGGTCGCCCTGGTTGCAGATGTTGAACAGCGCGAAGAAGTTCGCCGCCTGGCCCGAGGAGGTGAGCATCGCCGCGGCGCCGCCCTCCATCGCGCAGATCTTCGCGGCGACGGTGTCGTTCGTCGGGTTCTGCAGACGCGTGTAGAAGTAGCCGGATTCGGAAAGGTCGAACAGGCGGCTCATCTGTTCGCTCGACGTGTATTTGAAGGTCGTCGCCTGGATGATCGGCGGCGTGCGCGACTCGCCGTTGCCCGGCTGGTAGCCGCCCTGCACGCAGATTGTGTCCTCGTGTTCGGTGCTGATCGGTGTGGCTGTGTCTGACATGTACGCTCCTCGTCTGCGGTTGGCTTCCCGCCACGCGCGCCGTGCGGCGGGTAGACGTGGCGGAGTAGGTTGGACACCGGTATTAAACCACGACGGCCGCGCGCGCCGCCGGTACGTCCCACACTGTGTGCGCCGCTCGTGCGCCGCGCATGACGAAGGAGAGAACGATGACGACCGTCCTGATGGTGTTCCATGACCGGCTGCGGCAGTCGAAGGTGAACCGCGCGCTCGCGCAACGGGCGTCGCGCGAGGACACCGCCGACGTCGTCGTGCGCGACATGTATGCGCTGTATCCCGACTTCCATATCGACGTCGACGAGGAGCACCGCGTGTGCAGCGCCGCCGACCGCCTCGCGTTCCTCTTCCCGTTCTACTGGTACAGCGCGCCGGCGCTGATGAAGCTGTGGGAGGACGCCGTGTTCACGCCCGGCTGGGCGTACGGCGACGGCGCGTCGATCGCCGGCAAGCGCATGCTGCTCGCCGTGACGACCGGCGGCGCCGAGGACATGTATACGACCGGCGGCAGGCACGGCGCGACGATGGACGCGCTGCTGCTGCCGTACCGCACGACGGCGCGCTATCTGGGTCTCGACTACGAGGAGCCCTTCGTCGTGCATGGCTCGTCGAAGGCAATCGACGACGACGAACTCGCGGCGGTCGGCGAGCGGTTCGTGCGGCGGCTGCGCGGCTGAGCGGCGCGCCCTGCCGCGTGACCGTGCGGGGCGGCATAGGGGAGCGGCGGCTCGCGCATACGCCGACGCGCGGCTGGGTGACGCCGTGTGCGTGCGCACGGTTTCCGTATTCGGGCGCTGCGCGGCTGCACGGGTGACATGAAAACGGCGGCGTCATGCGGGACTCGCCGATGAAAGTTAGATGGTTTGACAAATAACGGGCGTCGTTGTAGCTTACTTAATAAGACGAATGAACATAGTCGTTCGGAAGCGACCGCCGCCATGACGGGAGCGGTCGGCGCGGCGATGTTCGCGGCCATTTCGACGTGGCCGTCGTCGCGGCGGACGTGCGCAACGACGCAGACGCCGCCGCGCACCGAAGACGACGCCGCAACGCGGCGCAGCACAGCACAAAGGAGTCATGATGGGACTGTGGGACATCGACAAGATCGAGTACGTCGGCCGCGGCAACGGCCCGGTGGAGGGGCTCGGCTTCCGGTACTACGACGCCGACAGGGTCGTCGCCGGCAAGAAGATGAAGGACTGGCTGCGCTTCGGCGTCGCCTGGTGGCACACCTTCGACGCGCCGCTGACCGACCCCTTCGGCAACGGCACCGCGCAGCGCCCATGGGACGGCAAGTACGCCGATCCGATGGACAACGCGCTCGCGAAGGTCGACTACGCCTTCGAGTTCTTCACGAAGCTCGGCGTCGAGTACTTCTGCTTCCATGACCGCGACATCGCGCCGGAAGGCGACACGCTGCGCGAGACGAACGCGAACCTCGACCGCGTCGTCGACAAGATCGAGGAGAACATGAAGTCCACCGGCGTCAAGCTGCTGTGGAACACCTCGTCGCTGTTCACGAACCCGCGCTTCGTCGCAGGCGCCTCGACGTCGCCGTTCGCCGACGTCTACGCCTACGCCGCCGGCCAGCTCAAGCACTCGCTCGAGATCGGCAAGCGCCTCGGCGCCGAGAACTACGTGTTCTGGGGCGGCCGCGAAGGCTACGAGAACCTGTGGGTGACCGACATGAAGCGCGAGCAGGAGCACATGGCGAAGTTCTTCCACATGTGCGCCGACTACGCCAAGGAGATCGGCATGGGCGCGCAGTTCCTCATCGAGCCGAAGGCGAAGGAGCCGATGACGCACCAGTACGACTTCGACGCGGCGACGGCCTGCAACTTCCTGCGCGCCTACGACCTCATCGACGTCTTCAAGCTCAACCTCGAAGGCAACCACGCGAACCTCGCCGGCCACACCTACCAGCATGAGATCCGCGTCGCGCGCGACAATGGCGTGCTCGGCTCGCTCGACGCGAACCAGGGCGACATGCTGCTCGGCTGGGACCTCGACGAGTTCCCGACGAACCTGTACGAGACGACGTCGGTGATGTGGGAGGTGCTCGACGAAGGCCAGATCGGCCCCCACGGCGGCCTCAACTTCGATGCGAAGCCGCGCCGCACGTCCTTCAGCGCCGAGGACCTGTTCCGCGCGCACATCGCCGGCATGGACTCCTTCGCCGCCGGCCTGCTCGTCGCCGACAAGATGCGTCAGGACGGCTACATCGAGAACCTCGTCGCCAACCGCTACGGCTCCTACGACTCCGGCATCGGCAAGACGATCGACGACGGCACCGCAACGCTCGCATCGCTCAACGACTACGCGATCGACATGCCGCAGCAGCAGATCATCGCCTCGACGAAGCCCGACCACCTCGAGGACGTCAAGGCGACGATCAACAACTACATCATCGACGCGCTGGCCAACGCCTGACGTCGTCCGTCGCGCGCCGTCCTTGCGCACGGGCGGCGCGCGGCACCCTTCTTGGTGATTATTACTTCCCTTCCACTTTCCTGCGCGGCATCCCCGGTCCGGCCTTTCCTTCCCTTTCCTCACATGGACCGCAGATGCCAGGGCCCAGGGTCGGCTGATCGCCGATATGCACGCATCCGCGCTTGTCTTTCCTTCTCTGCGCGCGGGATGTGCCGGCGACCGACTGGTCCGTGGGCCTTTCTCTATGCCGACGTCATCGCCGCCTTGGGTGGCGGGTGGCCGTCGTGAAGCGCCCCGCCGAGACATGACCTCGGCGGGGCGCTTCACGACGTGCGTCGTGTCAGCCGCGTGCGCGCACGTAGGCCTCGTAGACCTGCGGCGTCGGTACGCCGGTGGACACCGCATCGATCGAGATCGGCCAGTCGGGGGCGTCGTCGCCGCCGTCAAGCGTCCACGCCGCCTGCCGCGCCGCGCCGATCGCCACATACTCGTCGGTCGCCGGGCATGAGACATCCAAGCCGAGGACGCACGGCGCGAGCGTGCGCACGGCGAGCGACTTCGCGCCGCCGCCGATGAGCAGCACGCGGTCGATCGGCGCGCCGAGCGAACGGATGAGCTCGATGCAGTCGCGCTGCGAGCACAGCAGTCCCTCGACGAAGGCGCGCGCGATGTCCTCGGCGTTCGTGTTGGCCATCGTCATCCCGGACAGCGTGGCCGTCGCGTCCGGACGGTTCGGCGTGCGCTCGCCGTCGAAATACGGCACGAGCGTCATGCCGTCGGCGCCGGGACGCGCGGCGAGCGCGAGCGCGGCGAGCTCGTCGTAGTCGACGCGCAGCGCGGCGCGGGCGGCGTCGAGGATGCGCGACGCGTTGATCGTGCAGGCGAGCGGCAGGAAGTGGCCGGTGCAGTCGGCGAATCCGGAGACCGATCCGGTCATGTCGTGGACCGGCGTCTCGCTGACGGCGGCGGCGACGCCGGAGGTGCCGAGCGAGACCGAGACGTCGCCGACGCCCATGCCGAGGCCGAGCGACGCCATCGCGTTGTCGCCGCCGCCCGGGGCGATGACGCAGCCGCCGGGGACGTCGGCGCCGGCGACCGAGGCCGCCGCGCGCGTCGGCGCGGCCTCGTGCGGCGCGAGGACATGCGGCAGCACGATATGCTCGGCGAAGTCGAGCGCGGCCTTGTCGGGTTCGCCTGCGCCGGACGTGAGTCCGAGCGCGAGCAGGTCACGGCGGTATTCGTCGTGCGCGGCGTCGAAGTAGAGGGTGCCGGAGGCGTCGGAACGGTCGGTGCGCAGCATGTCGAGATGCGCGTCCTCGCCGTCGCCGACCGGACCATAGCCGGCGATGCGCCAGCTGAGCCAGTCGTGGGGGAGGCAGACGGCGGCGATGCGCGCCGCATTGTCGGGCTCGTGCTCGGCCACCCATTTGATCTTCGTCAGCGTGTACGAGGCGACCGGCGACGAGCCGACCGCCTCGACCCAACGCGCGACGCCGCGCGCATGGACGGCGGCCGCGTCGCCGTCGTCGGCGCCGCGCGCGCCGAGCGTCATGATCAGCTCGTCGGCCTGCGGCGCCGAGCTGACGTCGTTCCACAGCATCGCGTCGCGGATGACATGGCCGTGCTCGTCGAGCAGCACCATGCCGTGCTGCTGGCCGCCGACGGCGATCGCGGCGACGTCGTCGAGGCCGCCGGCCTGCGCCGACGCCTCGAGGAACGCGTCCCACCAGGCCTGTGGATCGACCGTCGTGCCCGACGGGTGCTTCGCCTGGCCGAAACGGACGAGTGCGCCGGTGCGCGCGTCGGTGACGCGCACCTTGCATGATTGGGTGGATGTGTCGACTCCCGCGACGAGCGTGCGCTGCATCGTGGCTCCTTTCCGCGCATATGCGCCGTATGGGCGCGCGTCGTGCACGTCGTCGTGCGTCCGCGTCCGCGCGCCTTCCGATGACGGGCGATCGTCGCCCGCCATGAATAGTTAGATGAATAAACTATACTGTGTAGTGTAGCATGACCGTAAGTTCGGCGCGACCAGAGGGGTACGCCGCGGAAGCGAGGAGGCGGCGTATGGCGACATTGAGGAGCATCAACCAGAACGATCTGAGGAACCACAACCTGTCCGTCGTGCTCGAGACGATGATGCGCCGCACGACGCCGCTCAGCCGCGCCGACCTCGCCAAGGAGACCGGGCTGACGAAGGCGACGATGTCATTGCTCGTCTCGCTGCTCATCGACAACCGCATCGTGCGCGAGGGGATGCCGATCGTGCAGTCCGTCTACGGACGGCCGAGCACGCCGCTGCTCGTCGCCGGCGGCGCGATGTGCGGCATCGGCATCCAGATCAACACCGACGGCTACGGCTACCTCGTCCTCGACCTCGACGGCTCCGTCGTCGCCGAACGCTGGGTCGAGGGCGACCTGCACGGCGCGGACACGAAGGCCGTCTTCGACGACCTCGACGTGATGCTGCGCGCGCAGGAGCGGACGTTGCGCAAGCACGGCTACACGATCGCCGGCGCCGGACTCGCGCTGCCCGGCCTCGTCACCGAGGAAGGCCACCTCATCGTCGCGCGCAACCTCGGATGGGAGGACGTCGACCTCAACGAGCAGGCACTGATGCGCAGGCTCGACGTCATCGCCGGCAACGAATCGAACATGGCCGCCGTCGCGCAGCTGCCCGGCTACGCGACGCAGCGCGCCGACGAAGGCGTCGTCGGGCCGAACGGATCGTTCCTCTACATCTCCACCGACATCGGCATCGGCGGCGCCGTCGTGCGCGGCGGCTCGCTCGTACACGGCGACCGCGGCTTCGCCGGCGAGGTCGGCCACATCTCCGTGCAGATGGACGGACCGCTCTGCCGCTGCGGGCGCCGCGGCTGCGTCGAGGCCTATGCGGGACGCCGCGCGATCGTCGAGGCCGCCGGCATCGCGCATGGCGCCGATGCCGCGAGCCAGGAGTCGGTCGACGAGTTCTTCCGGCGCGCCCAGGCCGGCGATGCACGGGTGCTCGAGGTCATGGACCGTGCGATGCGCGCGATCGAATCGATGATCGTCTCGATCGTCAACGTCAGCGACCTCGATGTCGTCGTCCTCGGCGGCGCATGGGCACAGCTCGACGACGCACGGCTGCGCGCGATGGAACGCCATGTGCAGGATCGCATCCTCGCGCGCGACGTCGTCCATGTGCGCGTCTCGCGCGCCGGCGGCGGCGCGCGGCCGGCGCTGCTCGGCGCCGCCGTCACCGGTCTGCGCCGCTTCGTCGACGAGCCTCTCGCATACCTCAAGTCGTGAGCACGCGGGCACGTTATTCGCGGCGGCTGCGCGTCCGTGACCTGCATGTGCATGACGCCGGTGCATGACGCATGTGCATGACGCCGAAATCTCATGATGTGAGACCTCGTCGTGGAACGATGCATGGCCTTGCACCGCACGGTTGCGCATGCCATGCGGCCGTCGACGCGGCTATGTCGGCATCGCATGGGCGTGAGCCGCGTCGACGGCCGCTGCTATGTTGGCGGAGGCGTTCCCGCCCGAGCTGCGCAGGTCAAGGAACGTCTTGACGAATCGCTGTGCGCGGCACCGTCGGGAAGAGGGACTTCCATGGTCGAACACACCCAAAATCAAGCCAACACCATCCGTTCCAGCAGAAGACTGCGTTGGACGACCGCGGACATCGCCGTGGCCGCCGCGCTCGGCATCGCCGCCGGCGTCGTCTTCTGGGGATTCAACTTCGCCTACATGTCGATCTCCCCGATGCTCGGCGGCCTGTTGCCGGGATGCGCGAGCATCCTGCACGCCGTGTGGTACTTCTCGGGCACGCTCGCCGTGCTCATCCTGCGCAAGCCGGGATCGGCCGTGTTCGTCAATCTCGTCGGATGCGCCGCGGAGATGCTGATCGGCAGCTCGTTCTCCTTCGGCTTCGTCTTCCTGTCGGCCGCGTTGCAGGGACTGTTCGCCGAACTGCCGTTCGCGCTGACGCGCTACCGCGTCTTCAACCTGCCGATCTCAATCCTCTCCGGCATGTGCACGGCGATCGAATATGGCGTCTACCTGATGCTGTTCCGCTATCAGGGCGTCGCGTTCCTCAGCCCGCGCGGCATCGTGCACATGGTGAGCGAGATCATCGGCGGCGTGCTCATCGCCGGCGTCTGCTCGTGGTACCTCTACTTGGCGATCGCGAAGACCGGCGTCCTCGACCGCTTCGCCTCAGGCCGCGCCGTCCGCACCGCAGCAGCAGCAGCTGACCGCTGAGTGCCGTCGCACCCTGCGTGCGGTGGCGGTTTGTGATTGGGGTCGATCACGGACTGCCGTGGTCGCCGCGGATGGCGGCGGTCTGTGGGTGCATCTGCCTCAATACCGCAGCCATTCCCACTGTCGACGGCATTCTGTGGGTGAGTGCACCCATATACTGCCGCCGCAGCCGCTGTTGCTGGCATTCTGTGGGTGGCTCACCCATATGCTGCCGCCGTAGCCGCTGTTGACGGCATTCTGTGCGTAAGGTCACCCATAAGCTGCCGCCGCAGCCGCCATCGTTGGCATTTTGTGGGTGGCTCGCCTAGATACTGCCGTCGTAGCTGCCGATGGTGGCATTCTGTGGGTGAGTGCACCCGTAGAATGCCGTTGTGGTCGCCGATGGCGGCATTCTGTGGGTGGCTCACCCATATACTGCCACCGTGATTGCCGTTGATGGCGTTCTATGCGTGTGCTCATCTATGGAGCGCCCTCGTGATCGTCGTACATGGCACTTTGCGCGTAAGGTTATTCATGCGTTGCCGCCGCTGTTCCCTATGTGCGGCGGCAGTTGGTGATCGGAGTCAATCACGGACTGCCGTGATCGTCGTCGGTGCCGTTCCACTACGTAAGATGGGCGGCGGGCGGACGGGAAGACGTCCACGTACACTGATGACGACGATGTATCGGCATAAGAGAGAGCGTGCATCGTGACGAGGAAAGCGACATCATCGAGATGGGCGCCATCACGTGAAAAGAAGGTTTGTTCATGATGGACGACAGCACGATTGTGTACGCGGAAGCCGAAGCCGGCACGCAGACCGAACTCATCAACCCCAACGAAATCGCCGCGCTTGCGAAGAAACCCGACAACAACAAGCCGCCGAAGGACGACGAACGCAAATACCTGTGGGTGATCTTCGCGTCGATCGTCGTGCTCGCGCTGTTCGCCGCCGTCATCCTCGTCGGCGTGCAGATTCACAACCATCGTCAGCAGCAGCTCGCCCAGGAGCATGCGCGCTGCGAAAGCGCGATGACTGAGCTCGACAAGAAGGCGAAGCAATACGAGGACCTGCGTTCGGGCGACGGCGCGGCGGCCGGCGCGATCTCCGACATTCAGGTCGCCGACAGCGGCACCGTCAAGCTGCTCGACGAACAGCTCAAGGCGCAGGCGCCGGCGGCGACGAGCTGCGCCGTGTCGTCGGTCGACCAGTACGACGCGCGCATCCAGCAGATCCACGATTACGAGGAGTGGTACGACGCGCATATGCGCTCGTTGCAGGAGGCCGTCAACGGCGTCAACGATTCGAAGCAGCTCAAGGAGGTCGAGGAGGCGACGGCCACGCTCGACGACACGCTGCGCGAGGCGCAGACGACGCTCGACCTGACACGCGGGCAGGTGGCGGACGAGGCGACGTGGAATCGTCTGTCCGACCTCTATACGAAGGCGAAGCAGGCCGAGGAGGGCGGCAAACTCGACGAGATCACGTCGGTCGAGCAGGACATCAAGACGGCGATCGGCGACGTCAACGCGTCGCGCGACAAGAAGATCGCCGACGACGAACGCAAGGCGCGCGAGGACGCGCAGAAGAAGGCGCAGGCCGAGGCCGACCGCAGGAAGGCGGAGAACCAGTCCAACCGTGACGGCGACCGCAACACGAATCAGAACAACGGCGGCAACAAGGAGAACGACCGCCGCTGATTATGTACGCGTCGCGGATTGCGTATGCGTGCGCGGTGTGTGACGCCGGGGTGTGTGGTTGCGTCGCGCGGGGCGTACGTGTGCGCGGACTGGGGCGCTGGGGCGTGCGTCGGTGTCGTGGATTGCGTATGCGTACGCGGATTGGGACGCTGACGGGTGTGATAACGACACGCGGGGCGTATGTGTGCGCAGTGCGTGACGCTGCGGGGCGACGATGCTGGACGGACGCACGGAGCAGAATCGGGGCCGATACGCGAAAACCCGCTGTTTCCAGCGGGTTTCGGATGGTGGGGCCTCAGGGGCTTGAACCCTGGACCGGCGGATTATGAGTCCGATGCTCTAACCGACTGAGCTAAGGCCCCACGTCGTTTCGCGGAAAACACCGCGGATGCGACTCGCTAAAGTGTAGCAAACGACGTGACCATATGGCGTCGCATGAGCACAGCCGTCCGGCCGTGTGCCGACCGTGCGCTGATCATGTGCCGACTTGCTCTGTACATATGCGTCGACCGTGTGTCGACCATATGCCGCGGCTGTATGTCGGCCGTCCGCCGACTGCCTGCCAGTCGCGCGTCGATGATGTGCCGACTGTGTGCCGAGCGTGCGCTGACCGCGGTCGACGACTGGAACGACTTGTCCGCGAGCCGCCGCATGTGACATGTGGACGGCGCGTGTGCGCCGACGCCGCACAGATGCCCCGCGCATGCCCACATAACGAAAACGCCGACCCGAAGGCCGGCGTTTTCGTATCAGCGTGAGAGTCAGCTGCTCTTCTTGCCGTAGCGCTTCTCGAAGCGAGCCACACGGCCGCCGGTATCCAGAATCTTCTGCTTACCGGTGTAGAACGGGTGGCACTTCGAGCAGACATCCACCGTCATATGGTCGCCCTTGGCGGTCGACTTCGTGACGAAGGTGTTGCCGCAGGAGCAGGTAACCTGCACCGCATGATAATCAGGATGAATTCCTGGCTGCATAATTTGTCTCCTAAAGATACGGGGGACCCGGGTCGCCATGCCCCGATGGCAGGCGTGAACCGGATACATGCATTGTACGGCTGCGCATTGACGCGGCCGCACGGCTCGTCCCGTGGCGAACCGCGAGCCTTGCCATCACAGACAACTTCCCGGGTGCCGTGTTTATTCCCGCCCGCGCGCATCCGCGTTTCCCCGGCGTTCCGGCCGTTGCGACAACGGCTCTTGCTAGGATGGAACGGTTTGGACGAAAGGCCGCATGCGCCGCCGGTCGGCGCGCCCCGTGGCCGCAGCATCGAAAAGGCGAAGATGGCAGAGGCAGAGGAACAGTTCCCGGCGGCGCGTACCGCACTTGAGGAATACCGCAGGATCGAGAAGGAGATGGCGCAGCCGGACGTGGCGTCGTCCCCGGACAAGATGCGCAAGCTGGGGCGGCGCTACGCCGAGCTCGGCTCGATCGTGAACGCGTACGGCGATTATCTGCACCTCCGCGACGACCTCGAGGCCGCCCGCGAGATGGCGGGGGAGGATCCCGATTTCGAAGCCGAGGCGAAACGGATCGAAGAGGCGCTGCCGGCGGCCGAGGAGCGGCTGCGCACGGCGCTCATCCCGCGCGACCCCGACGACGCGCGCGACGTGATCATGGAGATCAAGGCCGGCACCGGCGGCGAGGAGGCCGCGCTGTTCGCCGGCGACCTGCTGCGCATGTACACGCGCTACGCCGAGAAGCGCGGCTGGATCACGACGATCCAGAACGAGAACTCGACCGAGCTCGGCGGCGTCAAGGACGTGCAGCTCGCGATCCGCGCGAAGGGCACGCCGGCGCCCGAGGAGGGCGTCTGGGCGTCGCTCAAGTACGAGGGCGGCGTGCACCGCGTGCAGCGCATCCCGGTGACCGAATCGCAGGGGCGCATCCAGACCTCGGCCGCCGGCGTCATCGTGTTCCCGGAGGCCGACGAGGACGACGACGAGATCGAAATCGACCCGAAGGACCTCAAAATCGACACCTTCATGAGCTCCGGTCCCGGCGGCCAGTCCGTCAACACGACGTATTCAGCGGTGCGCATGACGCACATCCCGACCGGCATCGTCGTGAACATGCAGGACGAGAAGTCGCAGATCCAGAACCGCGCGTCGGCGCTGCGCGTCCTCAAGAGCCGCCTGCTCGCGATGAAGCACGAGCAGGAGGCCGCCGAGGCCGCCGACATGCGCCACTCGCAGGTGCGTTCGCTCGACCGTTCCGAACGCATCCGCACCTACAACTTCCCGGAGAACCGCATCGTCGACCACCGCACGAACTACAAGGCGTACAATCTCGACGCCGTGCTCGACGGCGACCTGCAGGCCGTCATCGACAGCGACATCCAGGCCGACGAGGCGCAGCGTCTCGCGAAAGGCAACGACTGAGCGATCGCGCGGCGCGCGCCGACGACGAACGCAGACGCGGGCGCGGCCGACGCGAACGCGTCACGACAGACGACAGCACCAGACATGCAGGAGGCGACGATGGCATCGACGACCGACGACATGAGCGACGACATGAGCGACGCGGCGACGGCGCGCGCAGTGGGAACGCCGCGCCCTTCCACGCCGACGGACAACGCGCCGACGAACGCCGCTGGCAGCGTCGCCGACCTCATCGCGGCCGGCGGCGAACGCCTCGCCCGCGTCGGCGTCGACACGCCGCGCCACGACGCGAAGCTGCTGCTCGCCGAGGCGACGCGCGCCTCGCTGAGCGACGTCGACAAGGCGGCGCTGCTCGGCGACGGCGTCACGAAGCTCGTCGCCGGCAAATCAATCGGCGTCGACGCCGCGCTCGCCGACTATTCGGCGATGCTCGCGCGCCGCGAGCGCCGCGAGCCGCTGCAGTACATCGTCGGCCATGTGCCGTTCAGGTATCTGGACATCAAGGTCGGTCCCGGCGTGTTCATCCCGCGTCAGGAGACCGAGCTGCTCGTCGACGAGGCCATCGGCTGGGTCACGCGCAACGGCCTGTACTGCCCGCGCGTCGTCGACCTGTGCGCCGGCAGCGGCGCGATCGGCCTGGCGATCGCCACCGAGGTGCCCGGCGCGCAGGTGTGGGGCGTCGAGAAGGACGTGCTCGCCGCGCAGTGGACGCGCCGCAACGTGCAGGAGACGGGCGCCGTCTTCCCCGACATCACCGCGAACTACCATCTCGAGATCGCCGACGCGACCTGTCCGACGACGCTCGCGCAGCTCGACGGCACCGTCGACGTCGTCGTCAGCAACCCGCCGTACATTCCGCTGACCGACGTGCCCGAACAGTTCGAGGTGCGCGAATACGACCCGCAGACCGCGCTCTACGGCGGATCCGCCGATGGCATGATGGTGCCGGAGCGCATCATCGTGCGCGCGGCGGCGCTGCTGCGTCCCGACGGCGTCCTCATCATGGAGCACGACGTCACGCAGACGGACCGCACCGTCGCGTTCGCGCGCGCGAGCGGATTCGCCGACGCGCGCACCGAGATCGACCTCACCGGACGCCCGCGCTACCTCGTGGCGACGCGGTAGGCGGCGGCCGCCGCGGCGACTACAGTCGTCACCGAAGGCCGTCGCGCGCGACGGCACTGAAGGAACATCGCGGGAACATCGCGGAACATCGAACTATCAGCAACGCGGAAAGGCGGGGAGCGAGCATGAGCGACGTACGAGCCATCGATGAGGGGTCGCTGCGCGAGGCGAGGAAGGTCGTCGAAGGCGGCGGCCTCATCGTGCTGCCGACCGACACCGTCTACGGCATCGCGTGCGATCCGCGCAACGCCGACGCGATCGCACGGATCTACCGGGCCAAGCGGCGTCCGCGCACGAAGGCGCTGCAGGTGATCATGGCCTCGGTCGACGACCTCGACGGGCTCGGCCTCGTGCTGCCGTCGCCGCTCAACCGTCTCGCCGCGCAGCTGCTGCCCGGCGCGTTCTCGCCGATCGCGCTCGCCGACGACGACTGCACGCTGTGCACGACGAGCCGCGACGCGCGCGGCGGACGCACGCAGGCGATCCGCGTGCCGAACTCGCATCTGTGCCTCGAGGTGCTGCGCGCGACCGGCCCGCTCGCCGCGTCGAGCGCGAACCGTTCGGGCGACGAGAGCGCGCAGAGCGTCGACGAGGCGGTGCGCGCCTTCGGCGACGACGTCGACCTCTATCTCGACGGCGGTGCGACCGCGGGGCATGTCGCGAGCACCGTCGTCGCCGCCGATCCTCTCGCGCGCGACGGCGTCGAGATCCTGCGCGAGGGCGTCGTCCCGGCTTCGGTCATCCGTCGCATGATTCATATGAACGGCGGCGGGCTGGGTCTATGAAGGTCTATCTGTTCATCTGTCTGCTCGCGGCCTGCGCGACCTTCCTGTACACGCCGATCGTGCGCCATGTGGCGATCCGCGTCGGCGCGGTCGGCGAGGTGCGCGCGCGCGACGTGCACACGGTGCCGACGCCGCGCATGGGCGGCGTCGGCATGCTGTGCGGCTTCCTGACGGCGATGTTCTTCGCTTCCCGGCTCAACTTCCTGCAGGGCGTCTTCCGCGAGAACCATCAGGCGTACATCGTCATGGCCGGCGCTGTGCTCATCTGCCTGCTCGGCGTGTGCGACGACATCTGGGACCTCGACTGGATGCTCAAGCTCGCCGGGCAGCTGCTGATCGCGGTGTTCGTCGCGTGGGGCGGCCTGCAGATCATCACGTTGCCGATCGGCTCGCTCGTGACGGCGTCGCCGACGATCTCGATCGCGATCACGGCGCTGCTCATCGTCGTGTCGATCAACGCCGTGAACTTCGTCGATGGCCTCGACGGCCTCGCCGCCGGCATCGTCGCGATCGGCGGCGTCGCCTTCGGCATCTACTCGTACATCCTCGCGCGCTCGGCGCCGTCGTACGCGTCGATGGCGACGCTCGTCGACGTCGCGATGGTCGGCATCTGCCTCGGCTTCCTGCTGCACAACTGGCATCCGGCGAAGCTGTTCATGGGCGACTCCGGCTCGATGCTGCTCGGCTATCTGATCACCTGCGCGTCGATCATCATGACCGGCCGCATCGACCCGGCCACGGTGAACGCGTCGATCTACCTGCCCGCATTCATGCCGATCCTGCTGCCGATCCTCGTGCTGTTCCTGCCGGTGCTCGACATGCTGATGGCGATCTGCCGGCGCCTGAGCAAAGGGCAGTCGCCGATGCATCCCGACCGCATGCATCTGCACCACCGGATGCTGCGCATCGGCCATTCGGTGCGCGGCGCCGTGCTCATCCTGTGGGGATGGGCGGCGCTCATCGCCTTCGGTTCGCTGATGCTGCTGTTCTTCCGCCCGATCCATGTACTCGTCGTCTTCCTCGTCGCGGCCGCCGCACTCACCGTCGCGACGATGTATCCGTACATCCGCCGACGCATGAACGGCGAGGTCGAGGAACTGCCCGAGGAACGCGACGCCGACCATCCGGAGCATGCGCGCGCCGCCGGCGGCCGTCGCCGCCGCGCACGGCACATCCGCGGCGATCGCTGACGTCCGCACGCCCGTCGCGGCGGTCGGGGAGAGGAGACCGGCGGGCGCATGTTGCATCGTGGGACGGCGAGTGGCGTTCGTCGTCGTGCGTCCATATAGTAGGTCTATGGCTACAAATCCTGATATGCATGCAGAATCCCCGTACGCTCCCCTTCCCCCCATCTTCGCCCAGCTCGGGCTCGCCTATGACGACGTGCTCCTGCTGCCGAACGAGACCGACGTCATCCCCTCCGAGGTGGATACGACGACCCATCTGACCCGCAACATCACGATGAAGGTCCCGGCGATCTCCGCCGCGATGGACACCGTGACCGAGTCCGAGATGGCGATCGCGATGGCCCGCAACGGCGGCATCGGCGTGCTGCACCGCAACCTGTCGATCGACGACCAGGCGGCGCAGGTCGATTACGTCAAGCGCTCCGAATCGGGCATGATCACCGACCCGCTCACCGTGAACCCCGACGTCACGCTCGCCGACCTGGACAAGCTGTGCGGCAAGTTCCACATCTCCGGCCTGCCGGTCGTCGACCATGAGAACAAGCTCGTCGGCATCATCACGAACCGCGACATGCGCTTCATCGCGTCGGACGACTACGACCATCTGCGCGTCAAGGACGTCATGACGAAGGACCATCTGATCACCGGTCCGTCGAACATCTCGAAGCGCGACGCGCACGACCTGCTCGCGGCGAACAAGATCGAGAAGCTGCCGCTCGTCGACGACGAAGGCCACCTCACCGGTCTGATCACCGTCAAGGACTTCGTGAAGACCGAGCAGTACCCGGATGCGACGAAGGACGAGCAGGGCCGCCTGCGCGTCGCCGCCGGCATCGGCTTCCTCGGCGACGCCTGGCAGCGCGCGAGCGCGCTGCTCGAGGCGGGCGTCGACGTGCTCGTCGTCGACACGGCGAACGGCGAGGCCAAGCTCGCGCTCGACATGATCCGCCGCATCAAGAACGACCCGGCCTTCAATGGCGTCGACATCATCGGCGGCAACATCGCGACGCGTCAGGGCGCGCAGGCGATGATCGACGCGGGCGTCGATGCCGTCAAGGTCGGCGTGGGCCCCGGCTCCATCTGCACGACGCGCGTCGTCGCAGGCGTCGGCGTGCCGCAGCTGACGGCCGTGTACGAGGCCGCGCGCGCCTGCCGCGCCGCGGGCATCCCGTGCATCGCCGACGGCGGCATCCACTATTCGGGCGACATCGCGAAGGCGCTCGTCGCCGGCGCGAGCTCGGTCATGCTCGGCGGCGTGCTCGCCGGCTGCGAGGAGGCCCCGGGCGAGAAGGTGCTGCTGCACGGCAAGCAGTACAAGCTGTATCGCGGCATGGGTTCGCTCGGCGCGATGGCTCCGCGCGGCAAGAAGTCGTACTCGAAGGACCGCTACTTCCAGGCGGACGTCACGAGCTCGGACAAGGTCGTGCCGGAAGGCGTCGAGGGCGAGGTGCCGTACCGCGGACCGCTCAACGCCGTGCTGTACCAGATGATCGGCGGCCTGCACCAGTCGATGTTCTACATCGGCGCGCACAACATCCCGGAGATGAGCGAGAAGGGCCGCTTCATCCGCATCACCGACGCCGGCCTGCGCGAATCGCATCCGCATGACATCGTCATGACGGCCGAGGCGCCGAACTACTCCGGTCGCTGATCGCCGCCGCGCGCGCATGGCGAAGACCGTGCGTGCCGCGGATTGACGCACTGCGCAAGCACCGAGCCGTCCCCATATGGCTGCAGCCATACGGGGACGGCCCTTTTCGTTCTGTTTGGCCGCTGAGGCGACAGTATTCGGGTGAGGTCACCTACATACTGCCGTCATTGTGCGGTGCGGTGGTCGTATTTGGGTGAGGCACCAGAATACTACCGTTGACAAGGGATGCGACGGCATTCTGTAGGTGGGCCACCCGAATACTGTCATGGTTGGCCGTCGGAATGGCATTCTGTGGGTGGGGGACAATGCGATGGAGGATTGGCGCCGATGCAGTCCGTACGGTGGGCCGGATATGGAGATATTGTGCAAACCTTCCGGTATTGTTGAGGATGATATCGTATTCGTTCACCAGTGGAGAAAGCCGCCGGTGTGGGCGATACGGCCAAAGAGTCAGGGAATCATCGCAATCGCGGCGATTTCCAACACCAAGAGGCAGTAAGGAACCCCTTCATGGACACCCAGGCTACACGGCAGTCGAGGACGCGCAATGCCACCGTTCGCATCGCTGCGCTCGTCGTGACCTTCGCGATGCTCGTCGCGAGCGCCGTGTTCGGCGTCGGCCGCGCGCAGGCCGCCGAACTGACGGCGACCGCCGACCCGACGACCTTCACGCAGTGGACCGAAGGCGTCGGCAACCCGCTCGACCCGCGTTCGAACGGCCGTGTTTGGACCGACAAGTCGGTCACGACCGGCGACGTCTCCGTGCCGGCCGGCACCGTGCGCATGGGCCTGGCGAACTACACGGTCGCGAAGAAGGACAACGTGACGAAGACGGCGACCGCCGCGATCGCGCCGCGCTGGGACGGCACGACCGTCGACGTTGCACTTGGCAACAACGGACGCCTCGCCGTCGCGCAGCAGCCGGCGACGCCGGATCCGAAGCCGGAGCATCAGCCGACGGCGCCGGCCGAGACGACGAACACGTCGACGGCGAACACCGGCTCGAGCGTCGCGCTCATCATCTGCGTCGCCGCCGCGCTGCTGTGCTCGGGCCTCGGCACGCTGCAGCTGAAGCGCCATCGCCCGAACGGACGTCACGCCGGCTGAGCGAAAGGCGGCCGCTGAACGGCCGCTCATACGCTGACGACACGACGGGGTCGCGCACATGGAACCGTGCGCGGCCCCGTCCGTCGTCTCCGGCCGCGCACGGCGCTTTTGTTTTGCGGTCAGGATAGAACTGGCGACGGCGGGGCGACGTGAGGTAGGCTCGAATGTTCGGCGCGAAGTCGGCACGGCCGCGCGCCGCGAACCCGCGACGGCCGCGCGCCGCCCGGATGCATCAACGGAACACAAGGAAAGAGGCACGCTATGGTGGAAGCACATGACGACGAGGTGTACTCGGCGACGAATTCACGACTCATCTGGATCGACTGCGAGATGACGGGGCTCGACATCTTCCACGACGAGCTGTGCGAGATCTCCGTCGTGCCCACCGACTTCGAACTCAACGTGCTCGACGACGGCATCGACCTCGTCATCCGTCCCTCCGACGCGGCCGTCGCGCATATGAACGACTTCGTGCGTGCAATGCACACCCGTTCCGGCCTCATCACCGAATGGGAGCAGGGCCTGAGCGTCGAGGAGGCCGAGCGGAAGGTCATCGACTACGTCACGCGCTTCATCCCCGAAGGCGTCAAGCCGCTGCTCGCCGGCAACTCGGTCGGCTCCGACAAGAAGTTCCTCGACCGCTACATGCCGGACCTGATGAGCCGGCTGCACTACCGCGTCATCGACGTGAGCACGATCAAGGAGCTCGCGCGCCGCTGGTATCCGGCCGTCTACGAGAACCGTCCGGCGAAAAACGGCGGCCACCGCGCGCTCGCCGACATCATCGAATCGCTCGACGAGCTGCGCTACTACCGCGCGGCCGTCATGGCGCCGGAGCCCGGCCCCGACGCGGCCGAGGCGAAGCGGATCGCCGGCGACATCGAGCGCACGAGCATCGCGCGGCAGTGAACGGCCGCGGTGCGCGCCGCACAACGCATACTTCCACGACCGCGGACATCGCGCGGTCGCACACGTAACGACACAGCGAGGATGAGGAGGCACCCGCACACCATGACGAATGAGGAACCCAAGGATTGGAAGACGCTCGAGCCGTTTAACGACATCAGGCTCGTCGTCGCGGACATGGACGGCACGCTGCTCGACGGCGACAGCCAGATCCCGCTCGGCTTCAAGCCGATGCTCGACCGGCTCACGCAGCTCGGCGTGCGCTTCGTGCCGGCGAGCGGCCGCCAATACCAGACGCTCGAGAGGATGTTCGCCGACGCGCCGCAGCGGCTGCCGATCATCGCCGAGAACGGCAACGTCGTCGCGCTCGACGGCAAGGTCATCGAGACGCACGGCGTCAGCGGCGCGATCGTCGACGAGACGATCGCGATGACGGAACGCACGAGCGAGGACCTCGGCCTCGTCATCTGCGCGCTCGGAGGCGCCTACGTCAGCCGCGACGACGCGCCGTTCATCGCCGAGGCGAGCAAATACTACACGAAGCTGACCGTCGTGCCCGACCTGCGCGAGGTGCTGCGCTACAAGGACGAGCAGATCCTCAAGCTCGCGATCTTCGACTTCGGCGACGCGCAGGCGATGGCCGAGCGCGAACTCGGCTTCGTCGAATCCCCGTACACGGCGACCGCGTCGAGCGCGCACTGGGTCGACATCATGGACGGCCACGTCAACAAGGGCGAGAGTGTCAAGGCGCTGCAGCGCGCGCTCGGCGTCACGCGTGCGCAGACGATGGTCTTCGGCGACTATCCGAACGACATCGGCATGCTGCGCGAGGGCGAGTATTCGTTCGCGATGGCGAACGCGCATCCGCAGGTCAGGAAGGTCGCGCATTATCTGGCGCCGGCGAACACGGAGGAAGGCGTGATCCGCGTCGTCGATCGGCTGGTGCGCTGATGCGGCAGGCCGAGGCGCTCGAGATCATGGACGCCGGCGCGTCCGTCTTCCTCACCGGCGCGCCCGGCGCCGGCAAGACGTACACGCTCAACGAGTTCATCGCCGCCGCGCGCCGGCGTGGGGCGAGCGTCGCCGTCACGGCGTCCACGGGCATCGCGGCCACGCACATCAACGGTCAGACGATCCACTCGTGGAGCGGCCTCGGCGTCGCGAACGCGCTCACCGAGCAGACGCTCAAGAACGTGCGCACGCGCCGGCGCAAGGCGCTGCAGGCCACCGACGTCCTCGTCGTCGACGAGGTCTCGATGATGCACGCGTGGCTGTTCGACATGGTCGACCGCGCGATGCGCATCGTGCGGCGCGACGACCGTCCGTTCGGCGGCGTGCAGGTCGTGCTCTCCGGCGACTTCTTCCAGCTGCCGCCGGTCAGCGTCGGGGCGCACAACCGCGACGTCGTCGCGCCGAGCCCCGAATTCGTCGCCGAACGCGAGCGCTATGCGCGCGCCGGACGCAACCCGGAGGGCTTCATCACCGAATCCTTCGCATGGGACGAGCTCGACCCGGTCGTCTGCTATCTCGAGGAGCAGCACCGTCAGGACGACGGCGCATTGCTCGGCGTGCTGACCGACATCCGCGAAGGGCATGTCACGCGGCAGGACCGCGACCTGCTCGTCACGCGCCTCGGCGTGCGGCCGCCGGAGGGGAGGACGGCCGTCAACCTGTTCCCGGTCAACCGCCAGGCCGACCAGCTCAACGACCGCATGCTCGCCGCGATCGACGCGCCCGCGCACACGTTCCACGCGACCTGCGCGGGGCCGGCGAACCTCGTCGAACGGCTCAAACGCAACATGCTCGCCCCGGACGTGCTCACGCTCAAGGAGGGCGCCGAGGTCATGGCCGTGCGCAACGACGCCGACCACCAGTTCGTCAACGGGTCGCTCGGCACCGTGCGCGGCTTCGCGCCGGAGAACAAGGGCGGCTGGCCGATCGTCGCGTTCGAGAACGGCAACATCGCGACGATGAAGCCGAGCGACTGGGAGCTCACCGACAACGAGAAGACGCTCGCCGCCGTCTCGCAGGTGCCGCTGCGCTGCGCGTGGGCGATCACGATCCACAAGTCGCAGGGCATGACGCTCGACGCGGCCGTCATGGACCTCAAGCGCACCTTCGCGCCCGGCATGGGCTACGTCGCATTGTCCCGCGTCGAACGGCTCGACGGGCTGTTCCTCAACGGCGTCAGCAACCGCATGTTCGACGTCAGCGACGACGCCGTGCGCCTCGACGGCACATTGCGCGAACGTTCGGCGCAAGCGGCGCGCGCATTGCACGAGGACGGCGCCTCGTCGATCGTCGCCGCGCAGGGGCACGCGCAGACGGCGGCCGGGGACGACGACGAGTTCGCGCAGGACGAGCTGTTCTGAGTCTTTGTCGTTCCCGCATGCGCGGCCACGCCCGTCGTGAACGCGGGCGCGGCCGCGCATCGCTACAATGTGAATCGACATCGGCGACCGGCGTCGCGCCGTCATCGGCGCCGCGCCGATCGCACAACGAGAGAGGCCGGCGGCGGCCGCGGCAGGCAGGAGGAAGGCATCATGAAGCGTAGGAACGCGTATATCGTCTCGGGGGTCGGCGCCATCGTGCTGTTCGTCGCCTTCCTGATGTACAACGCGCAGCCGGTGCCGCTGTGGAACTGGATCAAGCTCTCCGACATCCTGACGATCGTCGGCGGACTGATGTTCGTCGTCCCGTTCTACTCGCTGTCGGTGCGCATCAAGGCGCAGGAGCATGCGCCGAACCCGTGGGTGTGGCAGCTGCTGCCGGTCATCGGCATGTTCCTGATGGTCGTCGGCCTGCTCATTCCCAACGATTTCGTCAGCCTCGGCTCCCTCGCGCTGTGCGACGTGCTGTATTTCCTCGGCTGCGTCGGCATGCTGATGATCTTCGTCTACCCCTTCGGCTCGGTCAACGACGAGATCCTCGAGAACGACGTCGACGAGCGCGCCGAGGACGCCGGGGACACGGCGAAGTACCCGAAGACGAAGTGAACGCGGGCCGACGGACGGAGGCCTCGACCACCGTATTTCGTCGAAACGTCCGTCGTGCATCCGCAGCGTGCGCGGCGGACGTTTCCGTATGGGTCTTCGTCCCGCAAGCCGCGTAGGTTAACAGGTATGACCAAAGCTCTTCGAATGTCCACCATGTTCCTGCGTACGCTGCGCGAAGACCCCGCCGACGCAGACGTCGATTCCGCGAAGCTGCTCCAGCGCGCCGGCTACATCCGCAAGGCCGCTCCGGGCATCTGGACCTGGCTGCCGCTGGGCCTCGCCGTCCTCAACAAGATCGAGGGCGTCATCCGCGAGGAGATCAACGGCATCGGCGCCCAGGAGGTGCACTTCCCGGCGCTGCTGCCGCGCGAACCGTACGAGGCGACGCACCGCTGGGAGGAGTACGGCGACAACATCTTCCGTCTCAAGGATCGCCACGAGGCCGACTATCTGCTCGCGCCGACGCATGAGGAGATGTTCACGCTGCTCGTCAAGGACATGTATTCGTCCTACAAGGACCTGCCGGTGACGCTCTACCAGATCCAGACGAAGTACCGCGACGAGTTCCGTCCGCGCGCCGGCCTGATCCGCGGCCGCGAGTTCATCATGAAGGACGCCTACTCGTTCACCGTCGACGAGGAGGGCATGCGCAAGGCCTACATGGACGAGCGCGGCGCCTACGAGCGCATCTTCCAGCGTCTCGATTTGAAGTACGTCCCGGTGTTCGCGATGAGCGGCCCGATGGGCGGCTCGGCGTCCGAGGAGTTCCTCGCGCCGATGCCGATCGGCGAGGACACCTTCGCGCTCGCGCCGAGCGGCAAGGCATGGAACGTCGAGGCGCTGCACACGCCTCAGGTCGAGGCGATTGACTTCTCGGCGACGCCGGCCGCCGAGAAGCGCGCGACGCCGGACGCGAAGACGATCGACGAGATGGTCGCGTTCGCGAACGAGACCTATCCGCGTGCCGACGGCCGCGCATGGCAGGCTTCGGACATACTCAAGAACGTCGTCGTCGCCGTCAGGCACGCCGAGGACGACGAGCACGACGAACCGTGGCGCGAACTGATCGTCGTCGGCATCCCCGGCGACCGCAAGATCGACATGAAGCGCCTCGAGGCGCAGTTCGCCCCGGCCGAGCTCGAGGAGGCGACCGAGGAGGACCTCAAGGCGCATCCGGAACTTGTGCAGGGCTTCATCGGCCCGATGATCGCCGGTCCGCAGAACGACGCCGACGATGCGCTGCGCTACTTCATCGACGCGCATGTGGCCGAAGGCTCGGCATGGTTCACCGGCGCCGACGAGCAGGACGTCGACTACTACGACCTCGTCTACGGCCGCGACTTCAAGGCCGACGGCGTCGTCGAGGCCGTCGAGGTCCGCGACGGCGATATGAGCCCGGACGGCTCCGGCCCGCTGAGCTTCGAACGCGGCGTCGAGATCGGCCAGGTCTTCCAGCTCGGCCTGAAGTATTCGGAGGCGCTCGGCCTCAAGGTGCTCGACCAGAACGGCAAGACGGTGCCGGTGTGGATGGGCTGCTACGGCATCGGCGTGAGCCGTGTGCTCGCCTGCATCGCCGAGACGCATCACGACGAGCGCGGCCTGGCATGGCCGTCGAACATCGCCCCGGCGCAGGTGCACGTCGTGGCGACCGGCAAGGACCAGAAGGCCTTCGAAGCGGCCGAGCGCCTCATCGAGCAACTCGAGGCCGACGGCGTCGAGGTCATCTACGACGACCGTAAAAAGGTCTCGCCGGGCGTCAAGTTCAAGGACGCTGAACTCATCGGCGTGCCGATCATCGCAGTCGCCGGACGCGACACCGTCAACGACGGCACGATCGAGATACGCGACCGCGACGGCGGCAACAAGGAGGCCGTGCCGGCCGAATCGGCCGCACAGGTCATCGCCGACCGTCTGCGCCGGATGCTCTGATCGCCGCGCCGCACGCGCGTGCATGATCGATCGGGACCCGCCACTGCACACGGTGGCGGGTCCCGTCGTCTGCGCCGGGAGTCGCCATGTCCGCGTCGCCGATGACGGCGGACGGCAGCGGCGGGCAAGCCATGCACGACGTGCATGACTTTGCGAATCCATCCACATCGCGCATGTGGATTGCTGTGGATGGAGGTCCTGCCCATCCACATTCCGGGCGCGACACACCCTTCCGGTCACATGACCCCGTCACGCTTGCGCCGACGGGGCGCCCGCGCCGATAGTGGTGGGACCCAACAGGTGGGGTCAACCCGGGCGCCCGACGACGGCGCAGCCAGACGAAAGGACACGACCATGGCGATACAACAGGGACAGATCACGATCACCGGATTCCTCGGCAGCGAGCCGACGCCGCTCGGCATGCACGACGGGGCGCGCGCCGCCTGCCGGTTCCGCCTCGCATGCACGCGCGGCTACCGGGACGGCGCCGGGCGCTGGCAGTCGCTGCCGACGACGTGGATCACCGTCAAGGCGTTCCGCGAACTCGCGCTCAACATCGTCAACTCGTTGCACAAGGGACAGGCCGTCATCGTCGTCGGCGTGCTGTCGACCGAGGAATGGAAGGACGAGGACGGCAACCCGCGCTCGCACACCTTCATCGAGGCGAGCAACGTCGGCCACGACCTCAACTACGGCGTGACGGTGGTGCGCAGGATCGCGAAGGAACAAAATGAGGCGCAGGACGCAAGGCCGCCACGGCCGGGCGAAGGGCGCGACGACGCGCCGGCCGAGCTCGACGCGCAGGCGGTGCAGGTCGACCCGCGCACCGGCGAGGTCACGGCCGACGAGGCCGCGCAGGCCGAGGTCATCGCCGAGGCGAACGCCGTCGCCGCGCAGGCCGCCGAACCGGTCGCCGTCGGCGCACAGGGCGACGATTTCTGACGGGCGGCGGACGCCGGCGACACGGCGACACGACGACGCGACGACACGACGAAAAGGGGAGTGCGCGGTTCAGTCCAGAACTGAACCGCGCACTCCCCACCGTCATATCCGGCGTATCAAGCCGGATCGTGTCACCAGATGTGGACGCGCTCCTCGGGCTTGAGCCACATGCGGTCGTCCGGCGTGACGCCGAAGGCCTTGTAGAACAGGTCGACGTTGCGCGCGATGCCGTTCGTGCGGCATTCGGCCGGCGAATGCGGGTCGATCTGCAGGTACTGTTCGGCGAGCTCGTCGCGGTTCTTCGTGCGCCAGATCAGCGCATAGCCAAGGAAGAAGCGCTGCAGGCCGGTGAAGCCGTCGAGCGTCGGCGCCGTGTCGAGCGCGGCCTCGACCGCGTCCGGGTCGCCGTCGATCGGCTTGCCCTGCGCCTCGTCGAGCGAGAACGCGTAGGCCTTGAGCGCGATGTTGACGCCGGACAGGTCGCCGATGTTCTCGCCGATCGTCAACGCGCCGTTGACGTGAGGCGCCTTGTCCGGATCGTCGCCGTACTTCTCCTGCAGCTGCGTCGGCACGAACTGGTCGTACTGGTGGATCAGCGCCTTCGTCAGCTGCTGGAAGCGCGCCTTGTCCTCGGCGGTCCACCAGTCCTCGAGCTTGCCCTCGCCGTTGAACTGCGCGCCCTGGTCGTCGAAGCCGTGGCCGATCTCGTGGCCGATGACCGAGCCGATGCCGCCGTAGTTGACCGCGTCCTCGGCGTCCGGGTCGAAGAACGGCGGCTGCAGGATCGCGGCCGGGAACACGATGATGTTGAGCGTCGGCTCATAATAGGCGTTGACCGTCTGCGGGTTCATCAGCCATTCGTCCTTGTCCACCGGCTTGCCGCACTTGGCCATCTGGTAGCCGAACTCGTAGACCGAGGCGGCGCGCATGTTGTCCATCAGGCCGGCCGACATGTCGACGTCGAGCGCCGTGTAGTCGCGCCAATGGTTCGTATAGCCGATCTTCGCCTCGAAATGGTCGAGCTTGTCGAGCGCCTTGCGCTTCGTCTCGTCGCCGAGCCAGTCGCTGTTCAGGATCGAGACGTGGTAGGCCTCGGTCAGGTTGCGCACGAGCTGCTCCATGCGCGTCTTCGAGGATTCGGGGAAGTGCTCGCGCACGTAGACGCGGCCGACGTCCTCGCCGCAGACGCCGTTGACGAGCGAGACGCCGCGCTTCCAGCGCGCGCGCTGCTCCTTGGCGCCGGAGAGCGTCCTGCCGTAGAAGTCGAAGTTCGCCGTGTCGAAGGCGCTCGACAGCATGCTC
This sequence comes from Bifidobacterium choerinum, assembly GCF_002761235.1. NCBI lineage: Bacteria > Bacillati > Actinomycetota > Actinomycetes > Bifidobacteriales > Bifidobacteriaceae > Bifidobacterium > Bifidobacterium choerinum. The sequence continues at coordinate 1,294,402 of NZ_CP018044.1, forward strand.
GCGCGGCCGACGATGACGTGGACGCGCGCCCACAGCCTGAGGTCCTCGAGGTCGGCGTCCGCCCAGAACGTGTTGAGTCCGGTGAAGAACGACGGTTCCATGACGTTGACGTGCGCGAGCGCGCCGAGCACGTCGACCGGGTAGCTGCGCGCCGTCTTCGAACGGTCGTACGACGTCTGCATCGCCTTCGCCCACGCCTCGACGTCAAACGCGGCGAGCATCGACGACAGCGCGGCGAAGTCGGTCGGGTTGTTCGTCTTCTGCGAGTCGCGCGTCTCGACGTTCGTCCAATGGTGGGAGGCGATCGTCCTCTCGACGTCGAGCAGACGCTCGGCCTGCGCCTGCGCGTCGTCGTAACCGGCGTTGCGCAGCTGGCGGGCGACCATCGTCACGTAGGCGTCGCGGATCGGCGCGTAGTGGTCCTCGCGGTAGTAGGCCTCGTCGGGAAGGCCCAGACCGCCCTGGCTCATATGCATGATGTCGTGGTCGGGGTCGTTGAAGTCGCCGAAGATGTCGAAGCCGAACAGGTCGGGGCCGCCGTAGGGGCTCAGCTCGCCGAGCAGCGCGGTCAGCTCGGCCTTCGACTGCACGGCGTCGATGCGGTCGAGGTCGGGGCGGATCGGCTCGGCGCCGGCCTTCTCGACGGCGTCGACGTCGAGGAAGGAACGGTAGATCGCCTTCGAGACGGCGGCCTCGTCGCCGTCGGACTCGAGGATGTCGCGGATCTGGGATTCGGCGTTCTCGGCGAGGCGGTCGAAGGAGCCGTAGCGGGAACGGTCGTCGGGAAGCGCGTAGGTGTCGATCCACGGGCCGTTGACGTAGCGGAACAGGTCGTCGGCGGGGCGGATCACGGAGGAGAACGCGGCCGGATCGATGCCGGATCGACCGGGCCGGTGGGATTGATAGCTGTTGCTCATGATTCCACACTATAGAGCTTTTCTGACAACGCCGGAGGGACGGCGGACGGCGGACCCGGCCCGGCGCGGCGGATGCCGGAAGTCCGGAACGGCCCTGCATGCGGGTGCCTCGGCGGGGTCCGCGGCGCGCCGGCCACATCCGGACCGATTTCGCCGCCGACTACGCGACAAGGGAAACAATCGCGAAAACGCGACGGCGGGACGACGCATGGGGCACACTGGAGACATGGCCGCGGGCGGATCCGCGGTCGGAACCATGTGGTCGCGGAACCCCGAATGTGCGGCGCCCGAAGGCGCGATATGCATGGGCCGCGACGGGAAGAAAGGAGTCACCATGTCCAACGTCAATGATTCGCCGAACGGCAACTGGAGCCCGTTCAGGCTCGTCGAGCAGTCGCTGCCGACCGGCGCGAAGAACGCCGTGCGCATCGCCTACGCCGTCATCGGCCTCGCCGCGCTCGCGCTCGGCATCTGCCTGCTCGTGTGGCCGGGCAAGACGCTCGTCGTCGCCTGCATCATGCTCGGCATCTACTTCCTGATCTCCGGCATCGTGCGCATCGTCAGCTCGATCGTCGAAGTCGGCCTGCCGGCCGGATGGCGCGTGCTCGGCATCCTCATCGGCATCATCCTGATCATCGGCGGCCTCGTCACACTGCGCTACACGGCGTTCTCGACGGCGACGCTCGCGATCATGTTCACGCTCATCGTCGGCATCTGCTGGATCCTGGAAGGCGTCATGGCGCTCGCCGAATCATGGTCGATGCCGAGCTCCGGCTGGGCGATCGCCTACGCGATCATCTCGATCATCGCCGGATTCGCGATTCTGTGCATGCCGGCCGCCTCGACCGTCGCGCTCATCATCTTCGGCGGCTGCGCGATGATCGTCATGGGCATCGTCGCGATCGTGCGCGCCTTCACCTTCGGACGCGTGCCGAAGCAGAACTGAGCCATATGGCCTGACGCATCCTTCACAGGCCGGTCCCGCATCGCGCGGGGTCGGCCTGCGCCATATCCGCCGCCTGAGCGCCCAATGTAAGCTGTGGGGGATAGAGTGACAGGGCAGTCGCTGCAATGATCGGCAAGCGTGACAAAAGGTGGTAGAAACTCCATGATCGAACTCAAGACCCATTCGGAAATCGAAGCGATGAAGCCGGCGGGCCGCTTCGTCGGCGGCATCCTGCATGACCTGCAGGAACGCACGAAGGTCGGCACGAACCTGCTCGAGATCGACGAATTCGTGCATCAGCGCATCGTCGACCGCAAGGGCGCGGAATCCTGCTACGTCGACTACGCGCCGGACTTCGGCACCGGCCCGTTCGCGCACTACATCTGCGTGTCCGTCAACGACGCCGTGCTGCACGGCGTGCCCTACGACTACGACCTCAAGGACGGCGACCTCGTCAGCCTCGACCTCGCGATCAGCGTCGACGGCTGGGTCGCCGACTCCGCCGTGAGCTTCGTCGTCGGCAAGGACAAGGACCCCGAGGACCTGCGCCTGATCAAGTGCACGCAGGAGGCGCTCGCCGCCGGCATCGCCGCCGCGCAGCCGGGCAACCGCCTCGGTGACATCTCGCACGCCGTCGGCGACGTCGCGCGCGCCTACGGATACCCGATCAACCTCGAGTTCGGCGGCCACGGCGTCGGCCACATCATGCACGGCGACCCGCATGTGCCCAACGACGGCAAGGCGCATCACGGCTACAAGCTGCGTCCGGGCCTCGTCATCGCGATCGAACCGTGGTTCCTCAAGACGACCGACGAGATCTACCAGGATCCGAAGGACGGCTGGACGCTGCGCAGCGAGGACGGCTCGCGCGGCGCGCACAGCGAGCACACGATCGCGATCACCGAAGGCGGTCCGATCGTGCTCACGCAGCGTGAAGGCGACCCGATCTCGGCCGAATTCAAGGGCTGATCGGCCACCGGCGCCCATCGACGGACAGGGGCCCCGCGCATCCGATGCGCGGGGCCCGTGCATTTCACGGGCGCCGCGACACCCGTTTTGAGACGGCGCGGCGCCCGCGAAATACGGATACCCTATAGTGGTCGGCAGTGCCCGGAGCCGCGCGCATGGAGCCTTTTCCGGCGGTGCGCACGCCACGGGCGGAAGGAAGCAGCGTCAGATACAGAGGAGGCGGCATGGGCGTAGCGCAGTTGCATGTGGAGTCCAACCAGTTCGAATTGCCGGTCGTGAAGGCGAGCGCGGGACCCGACGGCATCGTCATGTCCTCGCTGCGCAATGACAAATGGGTTTCGCTCGATCCGGGATTCCTGACGACGGCGCAGTGCGAGTCGAAGATCACCTACATCGACGGCGAGCATTCGATTCTGCGCTACCGCGGCTACCCGATCGAGCAGCTGTGCGAACGCTCCGACTTCCTCGAGGTCTCGTGGCTGCTGCGTCACGGCGAGCTGCCGACGCGCGCGCAGTACGAGAAGTTCGTCGACGACATCAACCACCACACGATGGTCGGCGAGGATTTCCGCACCTTCATGGGCTCGTTCCCGCGCGAGGCGCAGCCGATGAGCGTCATGGCGTCCGCCGTCAACGCGCTCGCCGCCTTCAATCCGGAGACGACCGACATCGGCGATCCCGAGCAGCTCGACGAGGCGGCGACGATCATCATGGCGAAGGCGCGCACGATTGTCAGCTACATCCTGCGCCGCCGGCGTGACGAGCCGATGCTCTACCCGGACTATGCGCGCGGCTACGTCGACGATTTCATCCGCATGTGCTTCGCCGTGCCGTATGAGCAGTTCGAATCCGACCCGCTCTACGTGCACGCGCTCGGCCGTCTGCTCATCATCCACGCCGACCACGAACAGAACTGCTCGACGTCGGTCGTGCGTATCGCCGGCTCGGCGCACGCGAACCTGTATTCGGCGGTCGCGGCCGGCATCAACGCATTGTCCGGGCCGCTGCACGGCGGCGCGAACGAGGCGGTGCTGCGCCAGCTGATGAAGATCCGCGACTCGGGCATGAGCGTGCGCGAGTTCGTCGACCGCGCCAAGCGCGACGGCGAACGCATCTCGGGTCTCGGCCATCGCGTCTATAAGTCCTACGACCCGCGCGCGGCGATCGCGAAGCACTATCTGGAGCGGATCATGGAGCAGACGGCGACGCTCAGACTGCTGCCGGGCGACGAGGAGCTCTTCGACGTGGCGCTCAAGCTCGAGGAGATCGCGCTCAACGACGACTACTTCGTCTCGCGCCACCTCTATCCGAACGTCGATTTCTACACCGGCCTGATCTACCGCGCGATCGGCTTCGGCCCATCGATGTTCACGCCGCTGTTCGCGCTGGGCCGCATCCCCGGATGGATCGCCCAGTACCGCGAGATGCTCGCCGACCCGATGACGAAGATCGGCCGTCCACGTCAGGTCTACACCGGCGAGGTGCTGCGCGACTACGTGCCGATGGACGAACGCGGCTGAGTCGTCCGTTCGTGTCCGAACGTGCGGGGCGTGCCCTCCATGGGCGCGCCCCGCACGTTCATTTGTGGTACGGCTCGTGCGCGTTGATCTTGAAGGCCCGGTAGACCTGCTCGAGCAGGATGACGCGCATCAGCTGGTGCGGGAACGTCATCTTCGAGAAGCTCAGCAGCATGTCCGCACGTCTGAGGACCCGCGGGTCGAGGCCGAGCGAGCCGCCGATGACGAACTGCAGATGGCTGACGCCGTGCAGCCCCCACTGCGCGATCTGCGCGGCGAGCCGCTCGCTCGTCAGCTGCCTGCCCTCGATCGCGAGCGCGACGACGAAGGCGTTGTCGCGCAGATGCCGGAGGATGCGCTCGCCCTCCTTCGCCTTGATCTGCTCGTTGAGCGTGTCGGAGGCGTGCTCCGGCGTCTTCTCGTCGCCGACCTCGATGACGTCGACCTTCGCGAAGCGCGACAGGCGTTTGCGGTATTCGTCGATCGCGTCGCGCAGATAGCGTTCCTTGACCTTGCCGACGCAGACGATGTCGATGTTCATGGCTTCCCCCTATATGGAAAATGCTCCTCCCCAGCGGGAATACGTCCGCGGAACCGGCACGATGACGCCGTTTCGCGAAATCGATTCCCGCTGGGGAGGAGCATTTTCCTCCGTCAGTTCCTGTGCAGCGCGTCGTTGAGCGCGATGCCGACCTTGCGCGCACGCGCCTGGACGGCGCCGGTCAGCGAGTTGCGGATGAACATGATGTTGTCCCTGCCGCTCAGCTCGGCGCCCTTGACGACGTCGAGCGCGACGCCCGCGGCCACCTTCTCCTTGTCCCACACCTCGATCTTCGTGCCGGCCGTCACGTACAGGCCCGCCTCGACGACGCAGTTGTCGCCCAGCGAGATGCCGATGCCGGCGTTCGCGCCGAGCAGCGAATGCTCGCCGATCGAGTTGCGCAGCTTGCCGCCGCCGGACAATGTGCCCATGATCGACGCGCCGCCGCCGACGTCGGAGCCGTCGCCGACGACGACGCCCTGCGAGACGCGGCCCTCGATCATGCAGGTGCCGAGCGTGCCGGCGTTGAAGTTGACGAAGCCGGCGTGCATGACCGTCGTGCCTTCGCTCAGATAGGCGCCGAGGCGCACGCGGTCGCCGTCGCCGATGCGCACGCCGCTGGGCACGACGTAGTCGAGCATGCGCGGGAACTTGTCGACCGACAGCACGTTGACGTCGGCGTGCATGCCCGGCATGCCGGCGCCGGCGTTCGCGTTCATGGCGTCGAGGCGGCGCAGCGCGAAGTCCTCGACGGCGAAGGGGCCGTAGTTCGTCCACACGACGTTGTTGAGCGCGCCGAAGATGCCGTCGAGGTTCATCGAGTTCGGCCTGACCATGCGCATGCTCAGCAGGTGCAGGCGCAGGTAGGCGTCCGCGGCGTCGGCGATCGGCCCGTCGATGTTCGCGGCCGTGAACACCGGCACGCGCTTGACGCCGCGCGCGTCGGGGCCGTCGTGCACGAGCGTGCCGAAGCCGTGCGTGCCGGCCGGTGCGGACGGCTTCGCTTCGCCCATCTCAAGTTTCGGATACCAGACGTCGAGGGTGTTGCCGGCGGCGTCGACGTTGGCGAGACCCCAGCCCCATGCCCAGCGTTCATCGGTCATGTGCGCTCCTTCAGTGAAGACGGTGCCGGCCGGCGTCGTGCCGGCCGCGCTGCCACGGCGCATCCACGCGCGCCGCGCGCTTCCCACGATACAACGGGGGATGCGCCGTGGGGCCACTGCGGCGTGCGCGGGCACGCATGGGCACGGGGCGGATGCGGCCCGGCGCGAACACGGGTTGGGTGTGCGCTACACTGTGGTTCCTGTGAGCGCCAAGAACCAGCATGAACCGGAACGTCGAGACGAGGGCGGCCATGACCTGCGCCGCATCCTCACCGTCGCCGTCATCGCGGCCATCGTCGTCGGGATGTGCGTCCCGATGGTTCTGTCCGGCCTTTGAACCTCCATGTTCCCGTGACATGGACGTCCGGGAATGCATGTCCGTCCCGAACAGTTGGACGAGATGACAGTTCGACGAGATGACGGACGACACCGGAGCGGGGAGCGCGGAACCCCGCCTCGCGCGCCTGCTGGACGCGCGGAACGATACCGAACCCACGATTTTGTAGAGTTTTTTGAGGAGCATCATGGCAGAATTTGATTTTTCCCAGGCGATCGCCGACGCGCGCGCCAAATACGAGGAGATCGCGCTCGCGCTCGACGTCGACCGGCTCAAGCGTCAGGAGCAGGAGCTCGAGGTCGAGGCGGCCGAGCCGGGCCTGTGGGACGACCCGGAGCACGCGCAGCAGGTGACGTCGAAGCTCTCCGCCGTGCAGTCGCAGATCAAGCGGCTGTCCTCGGCGGCCTCGCGCATCGACGACGTCGAGACGCTCGTCGAGCTCGGCCGTGAGGAGGACGACGCCGACACGCTCGCCGAGGCGCAGAACGAGATCGGCTCGATCGCGAAGGACCTCGAGGACATGGAGATCCAGACGCTGATGGACGGCGAATACGACGAGCGTTCCGCCGTCGTGACGATCCGCTCCGGCGCCGGCGGCGTCGACGCGGCCGACTTCGCGCAGATGCTGCTGCGCATGTACCTGCGCTGGGCCGAACGCAACGGCTACAAGGCGAAGGTCATGGACACGTCCTACGCCGAGGAGGCCGGCATCAAGTCGGCGACGTTCCAGGTGGATGCGCCCTACGCGTACGGACGCCTGTCCGTCGAGGGCGGCACGCACCGCCTCGTGCGCATCTCGCCCTTCGACAATCAGGGCCGCCGCCAGACGAGCTTCGCGGCCGTCGAGGTCGTGCCGCTCGTCGAGGCGACCGACCACATCGACGTGCCGGACAGCGAGATCCGCGTCGACACCTACTGCGCCTCCGGCCCCGGCGGCCAGGGCGTGAACACGACCTACTCGGCCGTGCGCATCACCCACCTGCCGACCGGCATCGTCGTGACGATGCAGGACGAGCGCTCGCAGATCCAGAACCGCGCCGCCGCGATGGCCGTGCTCCAGTCCCGACTGCTCGTGCTGCGCCACGAGGAGGAGGCCAAGAAGAAGAAGGAGCTCGCCGGCGACATCAAGGCCAGCTGGGGCGACCAGATGCGTTCCTACGTGCTGCACCCGTACCAGATGGTCAAGGACCTGCGCACCGGCTACGAGACCTCGCAGACGCAGGCCGTCTTCGACGGCGACATCGACGAGTTCATCCAGGCCGGCATCCGCTGGCGCCACGAGCAGCGCCGCGAGGCCGCTGAGCAGGCTGCCGAGTAGACTTGCCGCACGGCGACCGGCGCGTCGGCGCGCAGCCGTGCGCACGATGGATTGGAGATGACATGGCGCTGATCTCGATGGACCATGTGAGCAAGATCTACCCGAATTCCACGCGTCCCGCGCTCGAGGACGTCAACCTGCGGATCGACCGCGGCGACTTCGTCTTCCTCGTCGGGGCCTCCGGCTCCGGCAAGACCTCGCTGCTGCGTCTGCTGCTGCACGAGGAGGAGGCGACCGACGGCGAGATTCGCGTCGGCGGCTACGACCTGCGCCGCCTGCCGAACCGGCAGGTGCCGCAGTACCGCCGCTCGGTCGGCATGATCTTCCAGGACTACAAGCTGCTGACGAACAAGACCGTCTGGGAGAACGTCGCCTTCGCGCTCGAGGTGATCGGCACGCCGCGTTCGGCGATCCGCTCGCTCGTGCCGAAGGTGCTCAAGACGGTCGGCCTGACCGGCAAGGAGCGCAACAAGCCGCTCGAGCTGTCCGGCGGCGAGCAGCAGCGCGTCACGATCGCGCGCGCCTACGTCAACCATCCGCAGCTGCTGCTCGCCGACGAGCCGACCGGCAACCTCGACCCGACGACGTCGCTGGGCATCATGGAGGTGCTCGACGCGATCAACCGCACCGGCACGACGATCGTCATGGCGACGCATAACGAGGAGATCGTCAACTCGATGCGCAAACGCGTCGTCGAGTTGCATAACGGCAGGATCGTGCGCGACCAGGCGGCCGGCGTCTACGATTCGGCGCTGTACTTCCCCGACGAGCAGGTCGCCGCGCAGGCGCACGACGCGATCAGCGGCGACGCGGCGATGGCGACGCGGCCGGCCGCCGACCTCGCGCACGCGGCGCGTCCGAAGAACCGCCGCGAACGCATCGAACGCGCCGAGGCGGCCGCCGACGCCGTCAACGACGTGATCGAGCACGAGTCGAGCGAGGGCATCGCGCGGCTCGCGAAGAGCGTGCACGCCGGCAAGACCGGACGCTACGGCGAGGCCTTCGCGCCGGTCGAGGAGACGCTGACGTGGGGCGGCGGACTGACGTTCGACGAGCTCGCGCAGCGCGAGGACGGCGCCGGGGCGCAGACGGCGGCGGATGCTGCCGCCGAAACCGAGATGGCGACGACCACGACGACCACGACGAACGAAACGACCGAGACGGTCATGGCGGACGGCACGACCGCGACCGAGACGACGACGGACGCGACGGGCGAGCCGCCGACGCCGCCGCTCGCACCGCCGAGGCCCCCGCAGCCGCCGAGGCCCCCGCAGGGCGGACGGCACGGCCGCGGACACGGACAGACGCATCAGCAGGAGGGCAGCCGATGAGATTGCGATTCATCCTCAGCGAGACATGGACGAGCCTGCGGCGCAACGTCCCGATGCTGCTGTCGGTCATGCTCGTGACCTTCATCTCGTTCCTGTTCATCGGCGCGTCCTTCCTCATGCAGGCGCAGATCACGAAGGCGAAGGGCGACTGGTACGACAAGGTCGAGGTCGTCGTGTGGCTGTGCCCGGACGGCACGAGCCAGTCACCGAACTGCGCGGCCGGCAAGGCCGCGACGGCGCAGCAGATCAACGCGCTGCAGGACGTCATCCAGCAGGAACTCGGCGACGACGTCTCGTCGGTGACCTACGAGAGCCCCGAGGATTTCTACAACGACTCGTTCCTCAAGCAGTACCCGAACGGCGAGTTCCAGGGGCGCACGCTCACCGCCGCCGACATGCAGGGCTCGCTGTGGCTCAAGCTCAAGAACCCGGAGAAGTACAAGGTCGTCTCCGAAGTGCTGTCGGGACGCGACGGCGTCGAGGACGTCGTCGACCAGCGGCAGATCTTCGAACCGGTCTTCGCCGTGCTCAACCACGCGACGGCGGCGACGGCGATGCTCGCGGCCGTCATGGTCGTCGTCGCCGTCATGCTCACCGGCACGACGATCCGCATGTCGGCGGCATCACGTAGCGAGGAGACCGAGATCATGCGCTTCGTCGGTGCGTCGAACTGGACGATCCGCCTGCCGTTCATCCTCGAGGGCGCCGTGGCCGCGCTGCTCGGCTCGCTGCTGTCGTGCCTGGCGCTCAGCGCCCTCGTCAAGGTCTTCATCACCGACTGGCTCGCCCAATCGGTCACCTGGATCCCGTACGTCACGCAGGGCACGGTGCTGATGATCTCGCCGATCCTCATCGTCGGCGCGATCGTATTGTCCGTCATCGCCTCGTCGGTCGCGCTCAACCGCTACCTCAAGGCCTGAGCGCGTCCCGCCGGAGCATGGCGGGGAGGAATGTGAAGAATCTGTGCGCAAAACGCATGCCGGTCGCGGCACGCCGGCATGCCCTCAGGTGGCAATGCTAGGCTTGGGTGCCGTGACTGCCGTCGAGACGTCGAAAGGTGTGCAATGACTCGAGGAACTGCAAGTCGTCCATGGATCGCGACGCTGCTCGCCGCTTCGCTGTGCGCGGTCGGATTCGCGGCGCCGGTGATCGCGCCGGTTCCGCAGGCGCATGCGGACACCTACAGCGACCTCGTCAACGCGCAGAACTCGCATCAGCAAAGCGTGCAGCGCGAGGCCGAGCTGCGCGACCAGCTCGCCGGCGTCAACAGCGACCTGGCAGACAAGGTCGTCGAACTCGACGACCTGACGAACAACCAGATCCCGGTGGCCGCCAAGGCGGTCCAGGAGGCGAACGCCGCCGCCGCGTCCGCCAAGGCCGAGGCCGAATCGGCCGCGCAGCGCCTCAAGGCCGCGCAGAAGGACAAGGAGAACCTCGAGGCCGAGATCAAGAAGACCGGCGAGGACTACGACGACGCGCACGCCGCCGTCGCACAGGTCGCCCGCGAGTCGATGCACGGCTCGGACACGTCGGACGTCATGAGCGTCATGACCGGCGCGACCGACACGAAGGAATTCATCCGCCAGATGCAGTCGCGCGACGCGTTGTCGCGCAGCGAGGCGAACGCCGCCTCCGAGGCCGCCGACGGCCTGAGCATCTCGATGAACCGCGGCGACCGCCTCAAGGCGATCGAGACGCGCATCACGAAGTACAAGTCGGACGCCGACGAGAAGTCGTCGGCCGCCCAGTTGGCCGCCGCCGACGCGCAGGCGAAGCGTGACTCGCTCGACGCGCAGCGCGTCAAGGGCGAGCAGATCCGCGCCGACCTCGAAAGCCGCAAGAGCGAACTGAGCACGGCCGCGGCGCAGCAGGCGGCCGAGACGGTCATGCTGCAGTCGCAGATCGACGCGAACAACCGCAAATACCAGGCCGAGCAGGCCGCCGAGGCCGAACATGTGCGCCAGCAGCAGGCGCAGGGCACGACGCGGCCGCCGACGAACACGAACACAGGCACGAACACCACACAGCCGACACAGCCCGTGCAGCCGAGCCAGCCGACACAGCCCGTGCAGCCGAGCCAGCCGACACAGCCTGTGCAGCCGACGCAGCCGACGCAGCCGACGCGGCCTTCGAGCGGAGGTCAGGGCACGTCGAACGGCGACTACGGCAACGCCTACGCCGCCGGCCAGTGCACCTGGTGGGCCTATGAGCGCCGCCGGCAGATGGGCATCGGCACGCCGTCCTACCTCGGCAACGGCGGCGACTGGGCGGCGAACGCGCCGCGCTACGGCCTGCGCGTCGACAACGTGCCGCAGGTCGGCGCCGCGCTGTCGTTCCTGCCAGGCCAAGAGGGCGCGTCGTCGCCGTGGGGCCACGTCGCCGTCGTCGAAAGCGTCGGCGCGAACTCGATCACGATCTCCGAATCGAACGTCGCCGGCCTGTACACGATCACATACCGCACGCTGTACAATCCGGGACGCTTCCGCTACGTGCACTGACCGCATCGTCGCACGTCGTGCCGAATCCGCCGTATCCGCCATGCGCGGGCGGCGGATTCGCGTATGCTGCGCTAATGTGGGAGGTCGGGCGGCGCGCCGCACGGCGGCCTCGGGCGGCGCGGGCATAAGGACAGACATAGGACACAGGACACGTCAAGGACGCATCACGAAAGGAGCGGCGATGGCGAAGCAGAAGAAGGTCGAGGGCGACCAGGTCGTCGCGCGCAACAAGCGGGCACGGCACGACTACGAGATCGAGGACCGCTACGAGGCGGGCATCGCGCTCACCGGCACCGAGGTGAAGTCGCTGCGCGAGGGACGGGCGTCGCTCGCCGAGGCGTTCATCAGCATCGACAAGCGCGGGGAGATCTGGCTCGAAGGCGCCAACATCCCCGAATACCTCAACGGCACATGGAACAACCACGCGCCCAAGCGCAAGCGCAAGCTGCTGCTGCACGCCGCGCAGATCGAAAAGCTCGGCCGCCAGATCCAGGCGAAGGGCTACACGATCGTGCCGCTGAGCATCTACTTCAACAAGGACGGCCGCGCGAAGGTCGAGATCGCGCTCGCCCGGGGCAAGAAGGAATACGACAAGCGCCAGGCGCTGCGCGAGGAGCAGGACAAGCGCGAGGCGCAGCGCATGCTGCGCTACCGCAACATGCATGCCCGCGGCTGACGCATATGGCCGGACATGTCCACACGTTGCACAGGCGAAACGCGTTCGTAGCATGAGGCTGCGTACGCTGTGTGCGGATTCGGGCGCGGGCCCGGACGGCATACAGCAGGGAAGACAGAGGGTACGCCTATGCAGAAGAAGAACACGTTCAGGAACCTCGCGGCGCTCGTGCTCGGCGCGTCGCTGTGCGTCGCGGCCGGCGCATGCGGCACGAGCGACGCCGCGGACGGCGGCACGAAGAACGCCGCCGGCAAGACGACGCAGGGCTACGACGTGACGAAGGTCGAGACCGTCGATGAGATCGCCGCGCTCGTGCCGGACAGCGTCAAGCAGGACGGCAAGCTCACCGTCGGCATGGACACCTCCTACGCGCCGGCCGAGTTCCTCGCCGACGACGGCAAGACGCCGGTCGGCTACGACGTCGACCTGTCGAAGACGCTCGCGAAGGTCATGGGGCTCGAAGCCCAGAACAAGGTCGCGAGCTTCGACCTGATCATCCCGGCCGTCGGCTCGAAGTACGACGTCGGCATCTCGTCGTTCACGATCACGCCCGAACGCATGGACGCCGTCGACTTCGTCAGCATGTACAAGGCGGGCTCCACATGGGTGACGAAGAAGGGCAACCCCGACGGCATCGACCCGAAGGACGTGTGCGGCCAGACGATCGCCGTGCAGACGGCCACCACGCAGGAGGAGCAGGTGACCGAGATGAACGAGCAGTGCAAGGCCGCCGGCAAGAAGGAGATCGAGGTCCTCACGAACAAGCTGCAGACCGACGTGACGACGAACGTGACGACCGGCAAGGCCTCCGCCTTCTACGCGGACACGCCAGTGTCCGGCTACGCGATCGCGCAGACCGGCGGGCAGTTGGAGAAGCTCGGCGAGGACGTCGGCGTCACCAAGCAGGGCATCGTCGTCAAGAAAGGCGACAAGCAGATGGCCGAGGCGGTGCGCAAAGCGATGCAGCATCTGATGGACGACGGCACCTACGAGGCGATCCTCGAGGAGTGGGGCGTCCAGGACGGCGCGATCGACAAGGCCGAGATCAACCCGACCGATACGAAGTGAGTCCGCCTGCATGCGGGGCCGCATATGCCCCGCACGGACGGACGACGGCGTGACGAGACACGCCGGGCGATGACATGGCGTGGTTCGCGCACAGCGCAGAACCACGCCATGCATGTTTATGCACTCGACTACATATTTATTCAGTACGACGTGTGCGGCCGCGCGAGGATCGACGTAACCGTCCCGTAGCACACGATGCACTACACTGACTGACGTATTTCGAAGGTGCGACCGGAAGCGTCAACGTCGACGGCTGCCGTCGGCATGATGATCTGAGGAGTGAGGAAGCATGTCCATGCATGGATTGAAGAGGTTCGCCGCCGCGCTCGCGGGCGCGGCGCTGCTGTTCGGCGCCGCCGCCTGCGGCACAAGCGACGATTCCGGCGACGCCGGCGCGGCGAAGCAGGGCGCCTTCGACGTCGCGAGCGTCAAGAAGGACGACGCGATCGCCGCGATGGTACCCAAGTCGGTCGCCGACAGCGGCAAGCTGACCGTCGGCATGGAGCTGTCCTATGCGCCGGCCGAGTTCCTCGCCGACGACGGCAAGACGCCGCAGGGCTACGACGTCGACCTCGCGAAGGCGCTCGGACGCGTCTTCGGCCTCGACACCGAGATCGTCTCGTCGACCTTCGACTCGATCGTGCCGTCGGTGGGCTCCAAGTACGACCTCGGCATCACGGCGATGACGATCACGCAGGAGCGCATGGACGCCGTCGACTTCGTCAGCTACTACAAGGCCGGCTCGAGCTGGGCCGTCAAGAAGGGCAACCCCGAGAACGTCAACACCGACGACCTGTGCGGCATGAAGATCGCCGTCCAGGTGGGCACGACGCAGGAGGAAGAGGCCAACGAGATCAAGGCGCAGTGCAAGGCCGACGGCAAGAAGGCCGTCGAGGTCCTGCCGAGCAAGCTGCAGACCGACGCGGCGACGGCCGTCGTCACCGGCAAGGCCGACGTGTTCTACGCCGATTCGCCGGTCGCCGGCTACGCGATCTCGCAGACCGGCGACCAGCTCGAGGAGCTGGGCAGCGCCGAAGGCGTCGTCAAGCAGGGCATCGCGATCAAGAAGGGCGACACCGAGCTCGCGAAGGCCGTGCAGGCCGGCATGCAGCATCTGATGGACGACGGCGACTACATGAAGATCCTCAAGGCCTGGGGCGTCCAGAACGGCGCGATCGACAAGGCCGAGATCGACCCGACCGACCTCGACTGAGGCCCGGGCTCATACACAACAGCTAAGGAGAGACCATGCCGCATCATGTCGAACCGGACGGTGAGGGACTGCCGATCCCGAACCGCATCTCAGCGAAGCCGGTCAGGCGCACCGGCTCGATCGTCGCCGCCGTCATCGTGGCGATCCTCGCGGCGATGCTCGTCAAGGGCCTCGTCACGAACCCGCGCTTCGAATGGAACATCGTCTGGAAGTACCTGTTCAACGAACGCGTGCTCGAAGGCGTCGGCTACACGCTGCTGCTCACCGTGATCTCGATGGTCGTCGCGATCATCCTCGCCGTGATCCTCGCGATCATGCGCAAATCGGTCAACTCGGTGCTGCGCGGCGTCAGCTGGTTCTACATCTGGTTCTTCCGCGGCACGCCTGTCTACACGCAGCTCGTGTTCTGGGGCCTGTTCGCCGTGCTCATCCCAAGGCTGTCGATCGGCATCCCGCTGACGTCGATCGAGTTCTGGAGCGTCGACTCGCAGGCCGTCATCACCGCGTTCAACGCCGCATGGATCGGCCTGGCGCTCAACGAGGCAGCCTACCTCGCCGAGATCGTACGCGCCGGCCTCGAGGCGGTCGACCCGGGACAGGCCGAGGCCGCGCAGGCGCTCGGCATGAAGCGTTCGATGATTATGCGCCGCGTCATCCTGCCGCAGGCGATGCGCATCATCATCCCGCCGACCGGCAACGAGACGATCGGCATGCTCAAGACGACGTCGCTCGTGCTCGCCGTGCCGTTCACGCTCGAACTGCAGTACGCGACGAACGCGATCGCGAACCGCATCTACAAGCCGATCCCGCTGCTGCTCGTGGCGAGCATCTGGTACCTGCTCATCACGTCGATCCTGATGGTCATCCAGTCGATGCTCGAGAAGCACTTCGGCAAGGGCTTCGAGGCGCGTCCGGTCGGCACGAAGGGCAAGCAGCCGCCGCTGCCGGGCAAGACCGAAGGCGAACCGAAGGACGACGTCGACAAGACGAACGAGGCGGCGTTCCTCGGATACAACGCCTAGCGCATGACATACGGCCGCCCGCGCGGCGGCCAACCGGACGGGAAGGACGTGACGGAAAGCATGAGTGACGAAAACAAGGACCTCGCGGAGCAGGACACGGCCGCCGAGCAGCAGGCCGCCAGACCGGGGCAGCCGGCCGTCGAGGCCAAGCAGGTGCACAAGGCCTTCGGCGACTTGCATGTGCTCAAGGGCATCGACATGAAGGTCATGCCGGGCACGGTGACGGTGATCCTCGGCCCCTCGGGTTCGGGAAAGTCGACGTTCCTGCGCCTGATCAACCAGCTCGAGACGCTCACCGGCGGCGAGATCGACGTCAACGGCGAGATGATCGGCTACAAGCGGCTGCCCGACGGCACATTGCAGACGCTCAACGACAAGGAGATTGCCGCCCAGCGCGCCAAGCTCGGCATGGTGTTCCAGAAGTTCAACCTCTTCCCGCACATGACGGCGCTCGAGAACGTCATGGAGGCGCCGGTGCACGTCAAGAAGATGCCGAAGGCGCAGGCGCGCGAGCTCGCCGTCAGGGAGCTCACGCGCGTGGGGCTCGGCGAACGCCTCGACTACTATCCGGCGCAGCTGTCCGGCGGCCAGCAGCAGCGTGTCGCGATCGCCCGCGCGCTCGCGATGAAGCCGCAGATCATGCTCTTCGACGAACCGACATCGGCGCTCGACCCGGAGCTCGTCGGCGAGGTGCTCGGCGTCATGCGCCAGCTCGCCGACGAGGGCATGACGATGATCGTCGTCACCCATGAGATCGGCTTCGCGAAGGAGGTCGCCGACCAGGTCGTGTTCATGGACGGCGGCGTCGTCGTCGAGTCCGGCGGCCCCGAGATCATCGACAATCCGAAGGAGCCGCGCTTCAAGGACTTCCTGCAGCACGTGCTGTGAGTCCTTTAGGCGGACGTGTGCCGTCGGCGGCCGTCGCCCATCGCGGGCGGCGGCCGTCTCGCGTTTTGCGTCCGGCATCCATGCATACGTCGTCAGCGGCGCGCGATGTGGACGAATCGTGGGGGAGTGGCGGGTTTCGCTGCCGGACGCATGCATTTGCGCCCTATGTCCGTTATGCTGTTGCCTATGTGTGGAATCGTAGGTTATGCAGGTAATGTGAACTCCCCGTCGATGCGGCCGCTCGAGGTGTGCCTCCAGGGTCTTGAGCGTCTCGAGTACCGGGGCTATGATTCGGCCGGCGTGGCGCTGACCGCGCCGGGCATGGAGCGGGTGGCCGTGCGCAAGAAGGCGGGGCGGCTGTCCAATCTCATCGACGACATCAAGGCCGATCCGCTGCCGGAGGCGACGGTCGCGATCGGGCATACGCGCTGGGCGACGAACGGCGTGCCGAACGATGTCAACGCGCATCCGCACGCGAGCCGTGACGGCAAGGTCGCGATCATCCACAACGGCATCATCGAGAACGCCTCGCAGCTGCGCCTCGACCTGCAGGCCGAAGGCTACCGCTTCGCGTCGAGCACCGACACTGAGGTGGCCGCCAAGCTCTTGGGCAAGATCGTCGACAACATCATCGCCGAGACCGGCGAGCCGGACCTGTTCGAGGCGATGCGCCGCCTGGGGCGCATGCTCGAGGGCGCGTTCACGATCCTGGCGATCGACTGCCGCCAGCCGGGCGTCGTCGTCGGCGCGCGTCACGATTCGCCGCTCGTCGTGGGCCTGGGCGACGGCGAGAACTTCCTTGGCTCCGACGTGGCCGCGTTCGTCGCGTACACGAAGACGGCGATGGAGATCGACCAGGATCAGGCCGTCATGATCTCGGCCGACGGCGTGAGCGTGACCGACTTCGACGGCAACCCGGTGCCCGACCCGGCCGTCTACGAGATCGACTGGGACGCATCGGCGGCCGAGAAGGGCGGTTGGGACTCGTTCATGGACAAGGAGATCCACGAGGAGCCGGCCGCCGTGCAGCGCACGTTGTTCGGCCGTCTCGACGACGAGGGCAACATCAACCTCGACGAGGTGCGCATCGACGAGCACGACTTCAGGGCGATCGACAAGATCATCGTCGTCGCCTGCGGCACGGCGAGCTATGCGGGCATGGTCGCCAAATACGCGATCGAGCATTGGGTGCGCATCCCGGTCGAGGTCGAGCTCGCGCACGAGTTCCGCTACCGCGACCCGATCCTCACGCCGCGCACGCTCGTCGTCGCGATCTCGCAGTCGGGTGAGACGATGGACACATTGATGGCGCTGCGCCACGCGCGCGAGCAGGGCTCGAAGGTCCTCGCGATCTGCAACACCCAGGGCGCGAGCATCCCCAGGGAGGCCGACGCCGTGCTGTACACGCACGCCGGCCCCGAGGTCGCCGTCGCCTCGACGAAGGCCTTCGTCGCGCAGATCACGGCCGCCTACATCCTCGGCCTGTACCTCGCCCAGCTCAAGGGCACCGTCTTCCGCGACGAGATCCACCAGACGCTCGACTCGCTCAAGGCGATGCCGCAGAAGATCCAGCAGGTGCTCGACACGCAGCCGCCGCGCGTCGCCAAGGCCGCCGAACAGCTCGCCGACGCCAACTCGTTCCTGTTCCTCGGCCGCCATGTCGGCTATCCGGTGGCGCTCGAAGGGGCGTTGAAGCTCAAGGAGATCGCATACACCTTCACCGAGGGCTTCGCCGCCGGCGAGCTCAAGCACGGCCCGATCGCGCTCGTCGACGAAGGCGAGCCGGTCGTCTTCATCGTCCCTCCCGCGCGCGGGCGCAACATCCTGCACGCGAAGGTCATCTCCGGCATCGAGGAGGTCAAGGCACGCGGCGCGTTCATCATCGCCGTCGCCGAGGAGGGCGACAAGGACGTCGAACGCTACGCCGACATCATCTTCTGGCGCCCGCAGTGCCCGACGCTGATGAGCCCACTCGTCGACGTCGTCCCGCTGCAGCTGCTCGCGATGGACATGGCCAAGCAGAAGGGCTATGACGTCGACAAGCCGCGCAACCTCGCGAAGTCGGTCACCGTCGAGTGAGCACGCCACGGCGTCACCGCTGGGTCGTCGATGAGCCCGACATCCCCTTCGCGATGCCGGTGCTGCACGAGGACGCGGCGATCATCGTCATCGACAAGCCGCATTTCCTCGCGACGATGCCGCGCGGCATGTGGTATCGGCAGACGGCGCTGATGCGGCTGCGCGCACAGTACGACGACCCGGACATCACGCCCGCCCACCGGCTCGACCGGGCGACGGCGGGCGTGCTCGTCTTCGTGCGCGACCCGGCGGCGCGCGGCGCCTACCAGACGATGTTCCAGGAGCGGCGTGCCGTGAAGACCTACGAATGCGCGGCGCCGCTGCGTCCGGCGTCGAGGCCCCGCACCGGCACCGTGCGCCGCCTCGAGCCGCCGCGCCCGTTCCCGCTCGAACGCCGTTCGCGCATCGTCAAGACGCGCGGCGTGCTGCAGGCGTGCGAGACGCCCGGCATCGTCAACGCCGAAACGTACATCGAACGCGCGCAGTCGCTTGGACACGCTGCTGACGGCACGCCGATCGCCCGCTACGTGCTGCGACCGCGCACCGGCAAGACGCATCAGCTGCGCGTGCACATGAACGCGCTCGGGCTGCCGATCGTCGGTGACGACCTCTATCCGGCGATCGAGGAACGCGCGTCGGACGACTTCTCCCGCCCGCTCGAACTCGTCGCGCGCCGCCTCGAGTTCGCCGATCCGCTGAGCGGCGAACGTCGCGTCTTCACGTCGCAGGTCCCGCTGCTGCACGGGTGACGCGGCGCGTGTCGGTCGTCGGTCGGCTGTTTTTGATCGTCGATTGTTCACGGATCGCTTGTGCAGGTAGCGCAAAACAGTTCCGCGGCTGCCCGGATTTGCTACAACGGTAGTGACCAAGGAGCAGACATGGGATATGCAATCACGATGTGCGTCGTCGCGCTCGCGGCCTTCGCGGCGATCGCCTACGTGCTCGGACGCGACGACGGCGAACGCGAGGAGCGCTACTTCGCCGGCATCGACGCGGACAAGCAGGACGAGCTCTACCGCACGCCGATCATCTACGACGACGACAAGCGCAGCAGCTGGCATCAGAAGGGAATCGTCAACCACATCGATCCGAAATCGGACGGCACCGCCGACGTGCGGATCCTGTGGTACAACGCCCATCCGAGCAAGACGGCGCGCAAGACCGAGACCGGCGTGGACAAGGTCAGCGTCCCGCAGCAGCGTCTCGCCTCGAACGGCGTCAAGGAAGGCGACATCGTGCGCATCGCCGTGCGCCCCGGCGAAGACGTCAGCATCGATATCTGACACATGGGCGGCCGTCGTCATGCAGCCGTCTGCGGGCGGCTGTACGACGACGGCCGATAGCGCACATCGGCTATATTGAAACGGTGCAGTTTTTCCGCTTTGCGAAGATCCGCTTTCCGAGGACCGTCGGCGCGCGCCGACGGCTGACGCGTGCGCTCGCGGCGCTCCTCGCGCTCGCCGGCGCCGTGTCCGCGGCCGGCTGCGGACACGGCGACACGCGCACGCAGATCAGCGTGTGGTCGTGGGAGCCGAGCATGGCCGCGCTCATCCGGGGATTCGAGAAGGACAACCCGGACATCCACGTCACGCAGATCGGCACCGCCGACTATGCGAAGCTCAACTCGGCGATCCAGGACGGCTACGGCACGCCGGACGTCGTGCAGCTCGAATACTTCGCGCTGCCGCAGTACGCGGTCAGCGGACAACTGCGCGACCTGACCGACCGTACGAAGGGGTACGGCGATTTCTACACGCCCGGCTCGTGGGCGTCGGTGCAGTTGGCGGGCCGTGTCTACGGCGTGCCGATGGATTCGGGCCCGATGGCCTTCTTCTACAACGAGGACGTGTTCCGTCAGGCCGGCGTCGACGCGACGAAGATCCGCAGCTGGGACGACTACCGCGAGGCCGCCGTGAAGCTCAAGAGGATCGGCGTGTCGATCGCCGCCGACGCCGGCGACGCGAGCTTCTACAATGCGATGATCTGGCTCGCCGGCGGCACGCCCTACCATACGAGCCCGGATGGCAAGGACGTTTCGATCACGCTCGATACCGACGCCGGCACGCAGGCCTTCACCGAGTTCTGGCAGCGGATGATCGACGACGACCTCGTCGACACGACGCTCGTCACCTGGTCGGACCGTTGGAAGCAGGCGCTCGGCTCGGGCAGGGTTGCATCGGTCTTCGCCGGCGCATGGATGCCGTCGCTGCTGCTCGCCGATGTGCCCGGCACGGCCGGCCTGTGGCGCGTCGCGCAAATGCCGACGCGAGACGGCAAGGCGACGAACGCCGAGAACGGAGGATCCGCGCTCGGCGTGCTCAATTCGAGCCGCAAACCCGACGCTGCGTTCCGGCTCGTCGACTACGTATGCCACAGCCGCGCCGGCATCCGCACGCGCGTCGACGGCGGCTCGTTCCCCGCCGACAATGCGACGCTCGGCAGCGAGGCCTTCCTCGACAAGACGACCGTCACCGACGCGCGTGGCATCGACGTGCCGTATTTCGGCGGCCAGAAGTTCAACCGCGTGCTCGCGCAGGCGGCGGGACGCGTGAGCACGCGTTTCAGTTACCTGCCCTTCGAGGTGTATGCGCGCGCCGACTTCCGTGCGACCGTTGGCACCGCGTACACGTGGGCGAACGAGGCGGAACGCTACAACGACGCGATACGCCGCCTGCAGGAGGGGCTCGTTGACGTCAAGGACCTGCCGGAGAAGCCCGGAGCGAAGGTCACGCTGCGCGACGGCATCGCGCTGTGGCAGTCCGACCTCAAGGAGTACGGCGCCAACCAGGGCTTCACGATGCGCTGAGCCGCGCGGCTCACACGTTGCGGCGCCAGATCGCGAACATGCCTTTGAAGATGAGGTCGGGGTCGACGACGTCGATCATCGGCGTCTCGATGACGCGCGCGAGTCCGCCGGTGGCGATGACGCGGAAGTCGTCGTCGATCTCGCGGTGGAACTGCGTGATGATCCGTTCGATGCCACCGAGGAAATCGTAGTAGAGGCCCGCCTGGATCGCGCTCGTCGTATTCTTCGCGAGGATCGTCGTCGGCCGCGCGATCTGCACCTCCGGCAGCTGCGCCGTCGCCGAGGCGAGCGCCTCCGAGGCCGTGCGGATGCCGGTCGTCACGAGGCCGCAGGTGATCGTGCCGTGCGCGTCGACGTAGTTGTACGTCGTCGCCGTGCCCATGTCGATGACGAGGACGCGGCCGCCGTAGGTCGCGTACGCGCCCGCGCAGTCGGCGAGGCAGTCGGCGCCGAGCGAACGCGGATCGTCGATCCGGATGTTCATGCCCGTCCTGATGCCGGGGCCGACGACGATTGGGTCGACGTCGAGGAACTTGATGATGCTCGACGTGAACGAATGCATGACCTTTGGCACGACGGAGGCGATGATGACGTCGTCAACGTCGGCCGGCTTGAGCTTGTTGAGCGCGAGGAACTGCAGCAGCATCAGGCCGTACTCGTCCGACGTGTGGTTCGCCTTTGTCGTGACGCGGTAGGTGCCGAAGATCCGTTCGTCGTCGTCGACGAATCCCATGACGATGTTCGTGTTGCCGATATCGACCGCGATCAGCATATGCGCTCCTTTGCTTGGTGATGACGCCGCGCCTGGCACGGCAGATATGGACCGTCCTCTACAATAACGCGTGGTGGCCGACCCATCGAGGCGGCCAACCGCCCGCCGCGTGCCGACTGCACCCGTAAGCGGGGAACCCGACCAACGAAAACGAAAGACCAGAAGATGGCATCACCAGATGGTGCGCACGGCGAGGCCGGCGCAACCGAGAACCAGCACAGCAACCAGCAGCCGCAGCAGGCGGACACGAACACTTCGATGACGACGGATGCGTCGCTCGCCGCGAAGTCGAAGCGGCCGGGCGGCCCGCGTAAGGCGGCGCCGTGGATCGGCGTCGTCCTCGTCCTCGTCGTCCTCGTCGCCGTGATCTTCGGCGTGCGCGCCGCCAACTCGCGCGGCGGCGGCAAGGCCGACGACGGCGCCGCGAAGAGCGTCACGATCGGCCTCAAGCTCGCGCCGACGAACCTCGACATCCGCAACACGGCCGGCTCGAGCCTCGACCAGATCCTCATCGGCAACGTCTACGAGGGACTCGTCGCGCGCGACAGCGAGAACAAGGTCGTCCCCGCGCTCGCCGAACGCTGGGAGGTCTCCGACGACGGCCTCAAGTACACGTTCCATCTGCGCGACGGCGCCACGTTCTCGAACGGCGACGCGCTGACGGCCGAGGACGTCGTCTGGTCGCTCGACGAGCTCGTCTCCAAGCAGTACCACGACGCCGACTCGCTCAAGAACCTCGAGACGATCGGCGCGAGCGGCGACGACACCGTCGTCATCACATTGTCACAGCCGTATTCGCAGCTGCTGTGGGCGCTCACCGGACGTGCCGGGCTCGTCTTCGACAAGGACGCGAAGTACGTCGCGAAGACGCAGGCCGTCGGCTCCGGCCCGTACCTCGTCAAGGACTTCAAGCCGAACACGATGATCACGCTCGAGGAAAACCCGACGTACTGGGGCGCCAAGCCGAAGACGCCGACCATCGTCGTGCGCTACTACGCCGACGACAACGCGGCCGTCAACGCGCTCAGGTCCGGCGAGGTGCAGGTGCTCGCGCCGATCAGCGCGCAGCTGGCCGAACCGTTCAGGAAGGACACGGCCAAATACGTCGTCAAGACCGGCGAAGGCACCGACAAGTACGTGCTCGGCATGAACAACGCGGCCGGCAGGCCGACGGCCGACAAGAAGGTGCGCCAGGCGATCCGCTACGCGATCGACCACGACCAGCTCATCGCGGCACGCGGCGGCGTCGACAAGGCGCTCGGCGGCCCGATCCCGTCGCTCGACCCCGGCTACGAGGACCTGACGAAGCTGTACCCGCACGACGCGGCCAAGGCGGAAGCGCTGCTCAAGGAGGCCGGCTACACGAAGGACCATCCGCTCAAGCTCACGCTCACCTACGCGAACACCTACGGCAGCGAGATCGGCGACCAGCTGCGCTCGCAGCTCAAGGAGGTCGGCATCGACCTCAAGGTCAACGTCGTCGAGTTCTCGACATGGCTGCAGGACGTGTACACCGACAAGGACTACGACCTCTCGCTCGTCGACCACAACGAAAGCCACGACTTCACGCAGTGGTCGAACCCCGACTACTACTACGGCTACGACAACAAGGACGTCCAGAAGCTCACCGACGAGGCGCTGCACGCGACCGACGACGCGACGCGCGACGAGAAGCTCGCGAAGGCCGCGCGCATCGTCAGCGAGGACGCGGCCGCCGACTGGTTGCTCAACTACCGCATCACGACGGCGATGGACAAGGGCGTGACCGGCTTCCCGCTCAACATGAACCAGACGTATCTGCCGCTGTGGAACGTCGCCTACACGCCGGCGAAGTGACGCCGTGCGCCGACTGATTTCCGATGATCCCCGATGATCCCCGATGACTGAAGGCTAACCCGCCGATGCTCAAGTACCTCGCACGCCGCTGCGCGCTGTTCGCGCTCGCGCTGTTCGTCGTCTCCGTCGTCGTGTTCCTTGCACTGCGCGTGCTGCCGGGCGACCTCGCGACGATCATGGCGGGACTCAACTCGCCACCCGAACGCGTCGCCGCGCTGCGCGCCGAACTCGGACTCGACCGTCCGCTCGTCGCCCAGTACGGCGCGTGGATCGCGGGACTCGCGCACGGCGACTTCGGCACGACGATGCTCACCGGGCAGCCGGTCGCGTCCGTCGTCGGCGCACGCGCGCAGATCACGTTCCCGCTCATCGTGCTGGGTCTGCTGATCGCGCTCGTGCTCGGCGTGCCGCTCGGCTGCGCGTCGGTGATGGCGAAATCCGCGCGCGCCCGCGGCCTCTACCAGGCGGTCGCGATCGTCGGCGGTGCCGTGCCGGCGTTGTGGGCGGGGCTCGTGCTCATCCTGCTGTTCGGGCGCGGCACCGGCCTGCTGCCGATCCTGCCGGCCTCCGGATTCCCGCAGGACGGCTGGTCCAGCCCCGGGCGTGCGTTCGCCGCGCTCGTGCTGCCGGCGGTCACCGTCGGCGTCATCGTCGGCGCGTCGATCATGCGTTACACGCGTTCGGCGCTGCAGTCGGTCGCCTCGACCGGCGCGATCGAGATGGCGATGGCCTGTGGCATGACGCGCCGACGCGCGCTCACGCACGTCGGTCTGCGGCTGGCGATGCCGCAGCTTGTCTCCGTCGTCGGACTGACCTTCGCCGAGATGATCACCGGCGTCATGGTCATCGAGAACCTGTTCGCGCTGCCCGGCATCGGCTCTGGGCTCGTCGACGACCTGACGCACCGCGACCTGATCGCCGTGCAGAGCGAACTGTTCATGCTCGCGGCGTTCTTCCTCGTCATCGGCCTGCTCATCGACCTGACGCACCGCGCGCTCGACCCGAGATTGGGGCAGGACGATGAATGACAGTCAACACGCATCCTCTGCGGCCGCGCACGGCGTCGTCGAGTGCGGCCGGCTGCGGCGCGCCGGCGTCGTCGTCGCGTCGATGTGGGCGCGCGGCACCGGCCGCTTCGCGCTCGTCACGCTCGGCCTGTGGATCCTCGTCTCGCTTGTCTCGCTCTTCTGGACGCCGCGTTCGCTGTGGGAGACGAACGGCTACGCCGTCTGGGCGAAGCCGTCCGCCGACCATTGGCTCGGCACCGACGGCGTCGGCGCCGACGTCTTCAGCTGGCTGATGGCCGGTTCGCGCACTGACCTCGTCATCGTCGCGCTCACCGTCCTCGTCGCGCTCGCGATCGGGCTGCTGCTCGTCGCCGCGATGACGTCGCGCGCCGCCGCGCTCGCGCACGGCTCGGTCGTGCTCATCGACGCGCTGATCTCGATTCCGACGGTGCTCATCGCGCTGATGCTCGCCGTGCCGCTCGGCGCGTCGGTCGCCGTCATCGTGCTCGCCTGCGGCTTCGGCTACGGCCTCAACCTCGCGCGCGTCGCGCGCCCGTCGGCGATGCTCGCCGCGCGCAGCATGTACGTCGAATCGGCGCGTGCGGACGGCGCAAGCGCGATGCGCGTCTTCGCCACGCACATCGTGCCGAACGTCATGCCGACGCTCGTCGTGCAGTGCTCGCTGTCGGCGGGCACGGCCGTCCTCGCCGAGGCCGGATTGACGTACCTCGGCGTCGGCGTGCCGTCGGGTGTGCCCAGCTGGGGGCATTCGCTGAGCACGTCGGTGCGTTTCATCAACATCTATCCGTTGACGGTGCTGTGGCCGGGCCTGCTCGTGACCGTCGTCGTCGTGGCGCTCAACCTCTTCGGCGACGCGCTGCGTGAGGCCGCCGACCCACTCACCAACCCGAGATTGCGAGGTGACGATGGGCGTCGTCGTCGATGATCTGCGGGTCGCGATCGCATCGCGGCCGATCCTGCACGGCGTGTATCTCGAGGTGCGCGACGGGCAGCGCGTGGGGCTCGTCGGACCTTCCGGTTCGGGCAAGTCGATGATCTCGCGCGCGATCATGGGACTGCTGCCGCCGACGGCCGAGCGCAGCGGCTCGATTGAACTCGGCGGCCGCCAGCTCGTCGGGCTGCCGGACGTCGAGATGGCTGCGCTGCGCGGTGCCGCCGTCGGCATGGTCTTCCAGAATCCGGGAACGTCGCTCAACCCGCTGCTCACCGTCGGCAGGCAGATCGCGCTGCCGCTCGCGCTGCACTACGAGCTGACGGCCGACGAACGCGAAGCGCGCGTGCGCGCGATGATGCGCAAGGTCGGGCTGCCCGCCGATCTGTACGGCAGGCGGCCGCATGAACTGTCCGGCGGCCAGCAGCAGCGCGTCGGCATCGCGACGGCGCTCATCACGTCGCCGCGGCTGATCATCGCCGACGAACCGACGACGGCGCTCGATTCGATGACGCAGCGGCAGATCGTCGACCTGCTCGTCTCGCTCGTCGACGAGGCCGGCGCGGCGCTGCTGTTCATCACGCACGATTTCTCGGTACTCGCGCGCGCCACGCGCTACTGCTATGTGCTCGACGCCGGGCGCATCGTCGAACAGGGGCGCACGCAGGCGCTGCTCGACGATCCGCATACGCCGCAGGCGCGCACGCTCGTCGGGGCGGCGCGTCGGCTGACATTGCACGTCGGCGATTCGCACGCGCGGGAGACGGCGGTCATGAGGGAAACGACTGTAGCGGAGACGACTACGGAGGAGACGGTCGTGGAGACTTCGACGACGGGAACGGAGGAGCGGTGATGAACGGGACGGATGGGAGGACCACGGCGGCTGCGACGACCGTATCCACCGCGACCTCCGTTGCGGACGCGCCGACGCTGCTCGAAGGCATCGGCATCCATAAGAGCTTCGGCAAGGGCAGGCGGCGGCACGAGGTGCTGCACGGCTGCTCGATCCGGGTGCACGAGGGCGAATGCGTCGCCGTCATCGGGGGTTCGGGTTCGGGAAAATCGACGTTGACGCGGATCCTGCTCGGGCTCGAGGCGCCCGACGTGGGCGACGTGCGCTTCGACGGCGAGCCGATCGCATCGGCCGACGGGAGGCATCGGCTGCGGCGGGCGTCGGGAATCGTCTATCAGGATCCGTTCTCGTCGCTCGACCCCAGATGGACGGCGTTCCAATCGGTGAGCGAACCGCTGCGGCTGCGTGCGCACGACAGGGGCGATGGCGGGAAACACGATGTGAAACATTCCGATGATGGGTTCGTCGCACGTGTATGCGAAGCGCTGCGCCTCGTGGCGCTCGATCCGCAGGAGTTCCTCGACCGCTATCCGATCGACATGTCCGGCGGGCAGGCGCAGCGCGTCGCGATCGCGCGCGCGATCGTCACCGGGCCGCGGCTGCTGCTCGCCGACGAGGCGATGAGCGCAATCGACGTCGCCGCGCGCCTGCAGATCCTCGACGCCTTCGCCGCGGTGCGCGCACGCGACCCGCGCATGGGGATGCTGCTCGTCTCGCACGACCTCGGCGTCGTGCAGTCGATCGCCGACACGATCGTCGTGCTCCACGACGGCGTCGTCGTCGAACAGGGGTGCGTTGCCGCCGTGTTCGGCGACCCGCAGGTCCCGTACACGCGCGAGCTCGTCGCCGCGGCGACGCTGTGAGCGGCCGGCTCATGGGCGACGGCGTTCAATATATGGACGCCGTATTTTTTGATTGTCGGTGTGGCGTTATATTCTTGCAACCATGATCAATCGCTCATGTTGTTGTTGTCGCTGACCGACGCCTCCGGCGCGCGGGTATCGACGCATAACTTGAGACAGCAGAATCATTCATCGGGGTCATTCATCAGTACGAATCGACGCCAATATCTGATACTTCATCTGCGAAACCCAATGATTCCAAGCCTTTTCGGTCGTAGTCATCACGACTTCGACGAGAGGGAAACAGCGGAATCCATCGGTGTCTCCTAACGAAAAACTGTGCGTAATACGGTTCCAATGCGAGCATGTGGCGTCTCGAAAACCGCTGACCGAACATGAACAATCGCGTCGGCGAAGCAAACAAACAGACCACAGACCAGAACAATCGAACGCCGAAGGAACCATCATGCTGCAGGACACCATCGCCGAGAACATCGGCAACACGCCGATCGTCAAGCTCCACCACGTCACCGAGGGCGTGCGCGCCACAATCGCCGTCAAGGTCGAATACTTCAATCCGGGCGGCTCGTCGAAGGACCGCATCGCCGAACGCATCATCGACGCCGCCGAACGCGACGGCAGGCTCAAGCCGGGCGGCGTCATCGTCGAGCCGACCTCCGGCAACACCGGCGTCGGCCTCGCGCTCGTCGCCCAGCAGCGCGGCTACCGCGCGATCTTCGTGCTGCCGGACAAGGTCAGCGAGACGAAGCGCGCCGTGCTGCGCGCCTACGGCGCCGAGGTCGTCGTGACGCCGACCGACGTCGCGCCGGACGATCCGCGCTCCTACTACCGCGTCTCCGATCGCCTCGCGCAGCAGATCCCGGGCGCGTTCAAGCCGAACCAGTACTTCAATCCGGCCGGACCGCGCAGCCACTACGAGACGACCGGCCCGGAGATCTGGAAGCAGACCGACCATCAAGTCACGCATTTCGTCGCCGGCATCGGCACCGGCGGCACGATCTCCGGCACCGGCAACTACCTCAAGGACGTCTCCGACGGCGCCGTCACCGTCATCGGCGCCGACCCGGAAGGCTCGATCTACTCGAATCCGGACAACATCCACGGCTACAACATCGAAGGCGTCGGCGAGGACTTCATGCCCGGCGCCTACGACCAGCACATCGCCGACGAGATCGTGCAGATCACCGACTCCGAGGCGTTCCTGATGACGCGCCGCCTCGCCGCCGAGGAGGGGCTGCTTGTCGGCGGCTCGAGCGGCATGGCCGTCGCCGCCGCCGTCAAATACGCAAAGGAGCATGACCTCGACGAGACGCAGACCGTTGTCGTGCTGCTGCCCGATTCCGGCCGCGGCTACCTCGAGAAGATCTTCAACGATGACTGGATGATCGACCACGGCTACGCGGACGTCGTCGCCGCGACGGCGCGCCCGTCGATCGTCGACGAGGCGCTGCTGCAGATCTGAACGCGGCACATCACGACGGATACGACGGATACGACGGATACGACAGAGGAGACGGACCTATGAAGCACGACACGATACACACGGCGCGCACGACGACGAGGACGGCCGGCGGCACGACCTTCATCATCCACCACGCGCCGCTGCGCGGGCACGGCAGCGGCAGCGTCACGAGCTACATCGCGAGGCCGCGCCGCGCTTGAACGCGCGCATGAATCGCCGAATCATCAATCATCAATCGCAGAGCATCCAAAGGAACAACAGCACCCATGAGCAACTTCGACGTCAACGAAACCACGACTTACGGCACCGCGACGCGCGGCATCCACGCCGGACAGGAGCCTGACCCGATCACCGGCGCCGTCTCCACGCCGATCTACATGACCTCGACATTCAAGCAGGACGGCGTCGGCGGACTGCGCCACGGCTACGACTACAGCCGCTCCGTCAACCCGACGCGCGACTCGTTCACCGAACAGCTCGCCGCCGTCGAAGGCGCAAGGCACGCGGTCGCGTTCTCTTCCGGACTCGCCGCGATCGACGTGCTGCTGCGTTCGACGCTCAAGCCGGGCGACGCGATCCTCATCGGCAACGACGTCTACGGCGGCACCTACCGACTGCTCGCGAAGGTCTTCGTGCCGTGGGGCGTCGAACTCGACGTCGTCGACATCACCGACCCGGCCGCCGTCAACACGGCGCTCGCGCGCAAGTCGTACCGCTACATCTGGGTGGAGACGCCGTCGAACCCGCTGCTGAACATCACCGACATCGCATTGACGGCGTCGCTCGCGCACGAGCACGGCACGCGCGTCGTCGTCGACAACACCTTCGCGTCGCCGATCCTGCAGCATCCGCTCACCGACGGCGCCGACGCCGTCGTCTACTCGACGACGAAGTACATCGGCGGGCATTCGGACGTCGTCGGCGGCGCCGTCGTCACGAACGACGACGAGCTCGCGCAGCGGGTCATGTTCCTGCAGAACGCGGCCGGCGCCGTGCCGTCGCCCTTCGATTCGTGGCTCGACATCCGCGGGCTCAAGACTCTCGACCTGCGCGTGCGCAAGCACAGCGAGAACGCGATGACGATCGCGCATTGGCTCGAAGGGCACGCCGGCGTGGAGCGCGTCTGGTATCCGGGGCTCGAATCACATCCGGGCCACGAGGTCGCCGAACGGCAGATGCACGGCGGCTTCGGCGGCATGATCTCGGTCGAGATCACCGGCGGCAAGGAGGCGGCGGAGCGTTTCGCCGCCTCGACGCGGCTGTTCACGCTCGCCGAATCGCTCGGCGGCGTCGAATCGCTCATCGAGGTGCCGGCCGCGATGACGCACATGTCCGTTTCGGGCACGGCGCTCGAGGTGCCGGCGAACCTCGTGCGCCTGTCCGTCGGTATCGAGGACGTCGACGACCTCATCGGCGACCTCGAAGGCGCCTTCGAAGCGCTGGGGAAGTAGCGGGCGGGTTTTCCGGTTCCTCATGTGGCCATCGCGGCACCCGTGGCGCAATCCGCCTCGGTCTGCTGCGAAACGGCGTACGGGACGACGCCGTCCGACATCGGCGGCGTCGTCCCGGTGAGCGCCCAACTGAGCGCGAGGGACGATGCGAGGACGGCGGCGACGACGCCGATTGCGATCTTCGCGCCGGATCCGTGCCGTTCGGGTTGCTTCGGCATCGAAAAATACGGGAACGAGCCGTACCGGTCGTAGGGACGGTCGTAGGGGCCGTACGGACCACGCTGCGGTCTGGGGCCTCGGTCGTGCGGCGACTGTCCGGGGCGGTATCCGTATCCGGAACCGGAGCCGGCCGTCGGATACGGGAACGGCGACTGCGTCGTGCCGAGATTCGGCTGGGCGTCTCCGGCGCCGTTCGCGCCCGTGCCGCCCTGACCGGGACAGCCGTACGGATCGGCCGGTCTGCCGTATTGGCCGAAGGACGGCCCTTGCGAATACGGATGTGGATGATCGGAGTCGCCGAACGGTGGTCCGTATGACGGGTCGTCGCCGTAGCCCATGATGTTCTCCTTCTCTGTTTCCTCGGTTCCAGGGCGGCCTTGTCCCGACCATTCCATCGCACCGGCGCTGGACGTTCCCCAGACGCCCCACTGTAGCAGCGACCATGGCGCCCGCGGCCATCGTGTCCGCATCGCAACAAGCGGCGGTGAGACGGGCGCGGACCGGGGAGACAGGGAAGCGTCACTCCTCGAAGTCGGCGATCGCCTGCATGAAGCGCTCGCCGTACTTGCTGAGCTTCGACGCGCCGACGCCGCTGACCTCGAGGAACTCGTCGTCGGTGTGCGGACGGCGCGTCGCCATGTCGCGAAGGGACCGGTCCGAGAACACGATGTACGGCGGCTTGCCGATCTCGCGCGCGATGTCGAGACGCAGCCCGCGCAGGCGTTCGAACAATGCCTCGTCGGTGCCGCCGTGCCCGCCGCCGAAGGTCGTCGGCTCGAGCGCCGGATTCGACTGCCGCGCCGGACGCACCGGCTTCGGTCGCGTGATGCTCTTCATCTCGTAGTGGAACGCCGGGTCGATCGTCTCGGCCGCGCGGGCGCCGAACATGACGATCGGCAGCCGCCCCTCGGTGATCGTCAGGAACCCGTCCGACACCATCTGGTTGAGCACATCGCGCACCGTCGACTGCGACACGTCGGCGAGCCTGCCGAAGGTCGGCACATGGTCGAGGCCGCGATCGAGCACGTCCTTCGCCTGCGAGCCGCGCAGCACGGCGACGATCTTGCCGCTGCCGTACGACTGTCCCAGATCGTGCACGCACATGCTGATCGTGCGCGCGATGCGCGAGACGTCGGTCGTCGAGAACGTGCTGTCGCAGTTCACGCACCCGCCGACGCAGTGCGCGCCGGCCGGCATCTCGCCGTCCTCGCCGAAGTAGCGCGTCATATAGCGGTGCAGGCATTCGGTCGTGCGGCAGTAGCCGACCATCGCGTCGAGCAGATGGCGTTTCCAGCGGCGCACTTGCTCCTGCTCGTCCTCGGTGAGGCGCTCGTTGGCGCCGCCGTTGTCGAGCAGCCGGCGCCGCGTGACGATGTCCGACTCGTTCCACAGCAGCGTGCAGCGGCTCGGCTCGCCGTCGCGGCCGGCGCGTCCCGCCTCCTGGTAGTAGGCCTCGATGCTCTCCGGCATGTTGTGGTGGATGACGTAGCGCACGTTCGATTTATCGATGCCCATGCCGAACGCGTTCGTCGCGACGACGAGCGGCACAGCGTCGGTCACGAAGTCGCGTTGCGCGCGCTCGCGCTGCGCCGGCGGCAGTCCCGCATGGTAGGCGACGGCGATTGGGGAGGGCGAGGGCGTCGCGGCGTCGGATGCGGCGCGCAGCTGCGGGACGAGCGTGTTGATTGTCTCGGCGAGTTCCTCTGTCTGTTTTCTTGTCGCGCAGTAGATGATGCCGGATTCGTCAGCGTGGTCGGCCACGTAGCGCGCAATCCAGTTCGCCTTGTCGCGCGTGCCGAGTTTGAGGATGTCGAAGTACAGGTTCGTGCGGTCGAAGCCGGTGACGACGACCTCCGGGTCGCGCAGGCCGAGCATGCTGATGATGTCGCGGCGCACGCGCTCAGTGGCGGTCGCGGTGAATGCGGCGACGGTGGGGCGGTCGGGCAGCGCGTTGATGAAGTCGCCGATGCCGAGGTACGACGAGCGGAAGTCCTGACCCCATTGGGAGACGCAGTGCGCTTCGTCGACGGCGACGAGCGCGATGTCCGCGTGCGTCGCGAAGTTCATGAACCGCTGTGTTTCCAGTCGTTCGGGCGCCACGTACAGCAGGCGGACGCGGCCGGCGTTCACGGCGGCGAAGACGTCCTCCTGTTCGTCGATCGACTGCGAGCCGTTGATGAAGGCAGCCGGGATGCCGATTTCGTTCGCGCCGTCCACCTGGTCCTTCATCAGCGAGATCAGCGGGGAGATGACGATCGTCAGGCCGTGCAGCAGCAGCGACGGGATCTGGTAGCACAATGATTTGCCGGAGCCGGTCGGCATGACGCCGAGCACGTCGCGTCCTTCGAGGATGGCGTGGATGAGCGCGCCCTGCCCGGGGCGGAAATCCTCATAGCCGAAGTACCTGCGCAATGTCGCGAGCGCCTGCGCGTCGAGTTCCTCCTGCGAAATCGTCATAACGCACCAGTGTAACCGGCGGGCGCCGTTTGGCCCAGATGCGCGCGTGTGGTGCAATCGGGAGATGGCTGGGCGGTGGTTGGGCGGTGGTTGGGCGGTATGCGCAGGCGATCTTCGTATGCGATCCGGAAGGTGGCGTTTATGTAATTTGGTAGGTAGAGGTTATGTAATTCGATAGGTAGAGTTTATGCAATTTGGATGGTAGCATGTATGTAATCTGATAGGTAGCGTGAGGGAAGGTTGGAACATGGCTGATCGGCGCATCATTGAACGTGATCTGCAATCGGTGCTGGAGGAGCGGGCGCGCGCCTATCCCGTGGTGACGCTGACCG
This sequence comes from Bifidobacterium choerinum, assembly GCF_002761235.1. Lineage (NCBI taxonomy): Bacteria > Bacillati > Actinomycetota > Actinomycetes > Bifidobacteriales > Bifidobacteriaceae > Bifidobacterium > Bifidobacterium choerinum. The sequence goes on from NZ_CP018044.1 coordinate 1,327,835, forward strand.
GCCCCAGGCAAAGCGGCAAGTCCACGCTCGTGCGTGCGACGTTCCCGGACTACGAGTACGTCTCGCTCGAGGACGTCGATATGCGGGAGCTGGCCGCGGACGATCCGCGCGCATTCCTCGATCGGTTCCCGACACATGCCATATTCGACGAGGTGCAGCGCGTGCCGCAGCTGTTCTCCTACATGCAGCGGGTGGTCGATGAGCGCAATGAGCCCGGTCAGTTCATCCTGTCCGGCTCCCAGAACTTCCTGCTGCTCAACAACATCTCGCAGTCCCTGGCCGGCCGCGTCGCCGTGCTGCATCTGCTGCCGTTGTCCTACCGCGAGCTCGCACAGGCGGATATGGCGGCCGGTCCGTCCGCATTCACCTTCGAGGGCGGCTATCCGCGGCTGTATTCCTCCCTTGCCGCACCCGCCGATTTCTTCCCCAACTACATCGCCACCTATCTGGACCGGGACGTCCGGTCCGAACTGGGGGTTCGCCGCATCAGCGCGTTCAATACGTTCCTCACGTTGTGCGCGATGCGTGTGGGAGAGGTGCTGACGCTTTCCCATCTCGCCGACGAGGCGGATGTTGCGGCGAGCACCGCGCGCGACTGGCTTTCGGTGCTGGAGGCCAGCTTCATCGCGTTTCCGCTGCGGCCCTACCATCGCAACTACGGTAAGCGGCTGATTAAATCCCCGAAATTGTATTTCTACGATTCGGGGCTTGCCGCGAACCTGCTCGGTCTGGAATCCGCTGACGAACTGACCGCAAGCCAAAGCCGAGGCGCGCTGTTCGAGAACACCGTCGTGACGGAGATTATCAAGCAGTATCAGGCACTGGGCAAGGAGCCGCGTCTGTACTACTGGCGCGACAGCAACCAGCAGGAGGCCGATCTCATCATCGAGCGCGGCGGCCGGCCGCATTATGTCATCGAGATCAAGTCCTCGTCCACCTACCGCCCGAAGCATTTCGAAACGTTGACGAACATCGCTGATCTGATGGAGGTCCCCGTCGAACGCCGGTTCCTCGTCTATGGCGGCGTCGAGGCGATGGAGACGCGTCACGGCAATGTGATCGGCCTTCCCGACCTGCATCGGCTCGTGGATTAATGCGGTCGCGTGACATGCCGGCGTAACCGGAGCGGGGCGCCGATGCGATGGCCTTATGCGATCCGGCAGGCAGAGGTTATGTAATTCGATAGGTAGGGGTTATGTAATCTGGTAAGTGGACCTTATGTAATTTGGATGTTAGGGGCGGCAAACCCTTACTGGCGCTTGGTTTTGCCGCCTGTGCGTCAACATGCCTGAAGTTCCTGCCAGCGGGCGCGCATCATCCGGTTCGCATGGGTCGTGCGCGTTTCGTGCAGCAGCGGCACCGGCGTATCCGGTATGACGTGCACGGGCTCGAAACCGATCTTCTGTTGGGCTCGTGCCGATTTCACGTTGCCTTCGTAGTATGCGCACCAGGTCGCGGCCAGATCCAGATCCTCGAAGCCGTGCCGCAGCAGTTCGCAGGCCGCTTCGGGGACATAGCCGTTGCCCCAGAACGGCTCGCCGATCCAGAATCCCATTTCCGCCTGCGTCGTGTCGTTGGCCGGGAAGAGATCGGAGCCGCCGGCGAGCTTGAGCGAGATCGCGCCGATCGCCGTGTCCGGATCTTCGGCGAGCGTGATCGCATAGTCCTCGGGGCCGTTGAACACGTTGCGGATCACATCAAGGCTTTCCTCGACGCTCTGGTGCGCCGGCCATCCGGCGGCCGGACCGATGTTCGGGTTCTTCGCGTATTCGTACAGCGCCGCCGCGTCCGAATCGCGCCAAGGTCGCAGTATCAGCCGTTGCGTCGTGAGTTGCTGCTTCGTCATGACGCCCAAGCATAGCGTCGGAGGGGCATTTCCCTCATCCGCGGCACCTATCTCGGCTGGGCGGTAGCTTTTTCCGTGGGGAGTCCAAGTAGAGGGCCTCAAAACGGCTTCTCCTCGGGAGCCATGCTTGGCGATATGCGGAAAAACGTTACCTCCCAGCCGAGATACGAGCCGATGTGTGCTGCCGACACCCGTCTGGGGCCGCCATGGTCCGTCCGAGGCCGCATTGTGACCTCGTTATCCGCGCCGAAACTCTGCCGTCCACGCCCGGTGTTCGTCCATCTGTGCCTGTCATCGCCCCATCATCCTCCGGCATCATCCTCAAGGCTGAGGGAGCGTCGCGTCGCCTGCAGGATTCATCCCGCAGTCCGATGTGACGGACCGCGCCGACGCCGTATCTTGTAACCATCAAGCAACAAGAACGACGCACCAAGCGCCACGGACGAAAGGACAAGACGATGAGCTTCCTCAACATGATCTTCGGTTTCGACCACACGACCGCCGGCGTCCCGACGACGTCGATGAACTCGGCGGCCACCGTCTCCGTGATGAGCGAGATCGCGGAACGTCAGGCGAAGTGATGCTCTCCACGCATCGCATACCGCGTACGCCACACCACCGCACACTGCACAGACGGATCCCAACTCCGCAAAAGGGCGCCGGCAACGAAGCCGGCGCCCTTTTCCGTGTTGTCCTCCATGATTGATTTCAGGACTCCGCCTTCCAGAATCCTATTCCGAGGAACCTTCGACGCGATTCCTATCCGTCTTTCCGTCTGTGATCCGCTCTCATGTCGAGCATCCGTCCGTGCATCGCACTTGATTCCGTTATCTTGAGATTCGGGGCGAATCCCCGAGGCAATGGCACAAAGCACACATTCATGTGCGCCCGTCGACGAACGGAGAGAAATGCGACTGACGATCCAGCAAGACACGCTGACCCCCGAACTGTTCCTGACGCTGTACCGATCCATCGGCTGGGACGCACCCGGCGTCGAGCAGGTGCGCGTCGCGCTCGCCAACTCGACCGCCACCTTCACTGCCTACGCCGACCCGGAAGCCGAAACCGAAGTCGCCCCCGAGCCGGTCGGCATGGTCCGGCTGATCGGTGACGGCGGCATGTCCTTCTACATCAAGGATTTCGCCGTAGTCTCGTCCATGCAGTCCCAAGGCGTCGGTGCCGCGCTGATCGGCGCGCTCGAACGCCATGTGCACGACCTGATCGAACCCGGCTGGGCGGTGAGCCTCGAACTCATCTCCTCGAAAGAGGCGGTGGAATTCTACGAGCGGCACGGTTTCGAGCAGCGTCCCAACGACTGGGACGGCCCCGGCATGTTCAAGATGATCCGCGCATAGCCGCACGCTTCCGCGCATCGCCCATCCGTTCCCGATAAGGAGCCATCGATGTCCCCGACGATCCCTCCGACGTCTCCTGACGGCGCGGCGTCCGTCCGCGAGCAGCTGGAATCCCTTGCCGATCCCGGATACAAGGCCTTCAATGCAAAGCTCGTCCCGACCGTCGATCCCGCCACGATGATCGGCATCCGCGTGCCGCGGCTGCGCGCGCTCGCGAAGCAGCTGCGCCGCGGCGGCAGACGCACCCTCGAGGAGTTCCTCGCCGACCTTCCGCACCGCTATTTCGAGGAGAACATGCTGCACGCGATCCTGATCGGCGACGTGTACCCGTCGATCGAGCAGACGATCGCCGCGCTGTCGCGGTTCCTGCCATATACGGACAACTGGGCCGTCACCGACACGATCCGCGTCCCGATCCACTTTGACGCCGACGCGCGGACATGGCTCGACCAACTCGCGCGATGGATGCGTGACGACCATGCCTACACGGTCCGTTACGCCGTCGTGGCGCTGATGGCCGATTTCCTTGACGACCGTTTCGATCCCATGCAACTGCGGCTCGTCGAGGTCATTCGTTCCGACGACTACTACGTGAACATGGCGCGCGCATGGTACTTCGCGACCGCGCTCGCCAAGCAGTGGGGGAGCGCGCTGCCGCTGATCGAGCAGCGGCGTCTGGATCCGTGGACCCACAATAAGACGATCCAGAAGGCCTGCGAATCCTACCGCGTATCCGCTGGACACAAGACGATGCTGCGCTCGCTGCGCATCCCGCAACGGCCGCCGCGCACTCAGAGCACCTTGTAGTACTGCAGCAGCTCGAACAGACCGAGCAGGATCAGGATCGCGCCGCCCTTCGACCCGATCTTGTGCCCGATCCTGTGCCCCGCGAACATCGCCGGAACGGTGATCGCCAACGACACGAGCGCCGCCGACAGCGCCGCCCACCAGATGACGAGCCTGTGCCCGAGTGCGAGCGATACGTCGACGGCGAGCGCGTCGAGGCTCATCGTCAGCGCCAACACGCTCATCGAACGCACGTCCATCTTCGCGAGCAGATCCTGCTGCTTGGCGTCGTCGCCGTCGTTGGAGAAGGCCTCGCGCACCATGTTGGCGCCGATGAGCATGAGCAGTCCGTCGGCGATCCACTCGGTGACGCGCTCGACCCTTTCGAGAACAGGCTTGCGCCGCAGAATCCGATGATGAGCATGACACCCTGGAACACGGCGAAATATGCGCCGGTGATCCACGGATCGCGCCGCCGCATGTCCTTGACCTGCGCGCCCTTGACGGTGCCGACCGCGAGTTCGTCCAGCGAGACGCTGACGCCGATGAGCAGATACTTCAGGAATTCCACGATGCTCCTCCAAGCCGGTGCCGCCCGTCATTTGCCGATTGCTACAGCCAGCCTAACCATTTCGCCGTCCTCCGCCGCGCGCTGCGCTCGCCGCGTATCCGCCGACTGATTCCGCGGACCAAGATGGGTGGGGCGCGGCCATGGCGTCCGCTGCTACGGTGTGACGGACGGAACCGTTGCCGTTCCTCCGACCGATGCCGACCGATACGACCGATATGACGAGGAGCGACGATGACCCAGCACACCGCCGATGCCGATATGACGAAGCCGACCGTAAGCGACGCCGCGCGCGATGACGCCGCATGCGACAACCGAACCTGCGACTGCGGGCGCCGCGCCGACGCCGGCCGCGTCTGCCCGGTCAAGCCATGAATCCGGCGCCACCGCACCGTGCTGCTCGTGTGCCTCGGCGTGTTCGGTCTGGTACTGCTGCTTATGCTCGGCAACCGCAAGACCGTGCTGAACGTGGCGAACCAGCCGTCGCAGGCCGGCGGCAACAACGCGAAGGTGGTCGTGATCGACAACCACGGCTTCTCGATGTTCCAGTGGATCTTCATCGGCAACGGCTCGGGCAACAGCGGCAACTCGGGCTGCGCACATCCGGGTCGAGCGTAAGCGTTTTCTGCCGTATCTGCGCTGAGGCGGAGCATTTTCTCCGATATGGCCAAGTATCGCCTGCATAAACCGCATGATTCTGATGCGATCTGAGGCCGATATCCGGCGTCCCCCGAGAAAATGCTCCGCTTCAGCGCAGATATGGCAGAAGGAAGTGTCAGCTGATGCGTTGTTAGTGGTATGACCACGCCGATGTTTTCGAATATTGCGAATATTCTGTTAGACTGATGATGCAAGAAGTTCAAGTAGATGCATTTGTTGCAGCGCCGCGGGAAGGAGTTCGATGATGGCCAAACGCAGTATGTCGCAAGGTGGTGTGGCTTACATGCCTCCAACCGAGCCCGAGGCGCGGCGCAGAACGCGCGATGTTGGTGAGGCGCTTTCGCAATCGCGTTCACTGGGCGATTCCACAAATCGTGATTTTGAAGATATCGCCGCACAGCGTGATTTTCCCCTCCCGCTGCTCAAGATTCCCGGCGAGGGGGACCGTCCTCTGACGCCCGAACTCGCACGAATTCTGTTGCGTGTCGCTGAGTTGCTGTCGGATGGAAAGGCCGTCTATATGGTCGAGTACGACACTCAACTCACGACTCAGGAGGCTGCCGATTTGTTGGGCGTCTCTCGGCCCACGCTGGTGAAGCTGCTTGAGGATGGCCATATTCCCTTCACCAAGGTCGGGCGTCATCGTCGTGTCATGCTGGATGATCTGCAGAAGTATGCCGCTCAGAGGCATCAAGAGCATATCGCTATGTTTGATGAGCTGGCCGCCGATGAGGATCCATCGCTTACCCTTGACAATCCGTTGATCCGACATTGAGAGGAGACAGCGAAGCATGGGATTCCCTGTCTTTTTCGACACCTGCACCTTATATGGCGAAATGGTGAATGACGTGATTCTACGGTTGGCAGAAGAACTGTTGTTCGTGCCATATTGGTCCAGTGGTGTATTGGAAGAGCTGGAGAGGAATCTCGCACCGCGTATCGGGGAAGGGCGGGCCAAGAAGCGCATAGATGCTATGTGTTCCGCCTTTCCCGACGCGACTGTGACCGGTTATGACGCTTTGATTGAAGATATGACCTGTGACGATAAGGACCGGCATGTATTGGCTGCAGCTCCTATTCGCCGGCGGAAACGTTGGTGACCTTCAATCTCAAGGATTTCCCGTCGCAGTCGGTTCAAGATGTCGGTGTTGAGCTGAGGCATCCTGATGACTTCTTGCAGGATGTGCTCGATCTGGATCCTGGAAGGGTCAGCAGGGCATGTTATGCGGCACTGCTGAGCAACCGTTTATATCCGCAAACTCCTGTAGATTATGCGGATATGCTCAGCAGGAGCGCGCTACCGAATTTCGCAAATAGTTTATTGCCTTTGTTGGAAACACTGCACGAGTCTTGCTGATCTCGTGCGGTACGGAAGCCGTTGTGCCTTTGCTTCCGTTAACCTGAACGCCAACAGGTCCAATGTTCAGAATGAGCGTCGATTCTGAACATTGGCGGCATCTGTGTTCGGAATGAGGCGTCACGATGAACATAGAGGCCGACTGTGTTCATCCATGCGAGCGCAGATTTCGCCTTTGTCCACCAATACATCGGTCGATGCGTTCAACGTGACGTGGCAATGATGCCGAACGAAAACCTCACGTTTTTGATTCACCGACCAGTTCCGCGATGCGCTCCGTCAACACCTTCGGCGCCATGAGCGTATACAGGTCCCGTGAGGATTCGTCGATGACCGCCGGCGCGAACATTGGCGTCAACGCGTCGGCGCCGCGCCATTCGGTCAAGGCGCGGTACAACGACGATTCGCACGGGATTCGCGAGACCGTATAGCCGCCATCCTCGAGCGCCCATGCGACCTCCGTATGTTCGTCGTCGTCCAGTTCATCCTTGCCCGGATAGAGCTTGCTCTCCATGAGTTCGAAGAGCACGTCGAGCAGCGTGACATGCTCGGTGCGTGCGCCCTCGTCGATCGTGCGTGCGACGAGCCGCGGATCGATCCGCTCGGGCGACGAGATCCGTTCGCGCCGCATCCGGTGTCCATGCGATTCCATGCCGGCATCGTAAACCGTGATCCTGTCATCCGTATTCGCGGATGCGTGACGCCGCCATGCATCCATGCCATGCATTACGCATTACTTATCCTTGTGCGCATATGCCGTGTTCCGATGTCGCCCGCTTGGCGCGCGCATATATCGCTTTTCCATCTGAACTCCTGATATATGCGACGACGTTCCTTGCGCGCGCCGACCGGCATCGACGAGGCCGTGCGATTGTGTCCGACGACGTGCATTCATGCGCGTATACGACTGATCGATTGTGCCATGTTGTTCGATTTCCTCCGATGCGCAGGGGAGTGCCGGCGCACTCCGACACATAGCTCGATCGTTCGCTCGAAAAGCCGAGTTATGCGACTGCGGACTCTTCAAAGGCACGACACCAAGGATCCGCGTTGTATCCTGGATCCAACCATTGTTCGTGAAAAGGGGATATATGACGGCTGATGAACCCAATGAGCCGAAACTGATCCGCGTGGTTGGCGCGGCGATCGTCAAGGACGGCAAAGTGCTGTGCGCGCAAAGAGGCGCCGGGAAATCGCTCGCCGGATACTGGGAGTTTCCCGGAGGCAAGATCGAAGCCGAAGAGACGCCGCGGCAGGCGCTCAGGCGCGAGATCGAAGAGGAGCTGCTGTGTGAGATCGACGTCGATAAGGAGATCTGCACAAGCGATTACCTCTACGATTTCGGTCGAGTGGAGCTGACGACGTTCCTGTGCCATCTGATCGAAGGCACGCCGGTGCTGACCGAACATGAACGCATCGAATGGATGAATCCGGCCGGCATGCCGCAGCTCGATTGGGCGCCGGTCGATCACGACGCCGTGGAGCGTATCGCGAAAATGACGTTGTGACCGCATGGGCGGCGAACGTATTCATCATTGATCATCACAGATTGGGAGGGGAAACATGCAAAGCGGCATGGAAGAAGCGATTGCTCAGGGAACGCAGACGGCTCACGATGGTCGAAGCGACATCAACACAAGCATCATCGACGGTGTACTGAGCGGCCTGATACGACAGAATGACTCTGCTGATGAACGCTTCGTGCCCAGACTCATCTCGAACCAGTCGGGAAGTACGATGGGCAGCGCAATCCGCGAGGAAATCCGGGAAAGCGAAACCTTTGACATCTCGGTGGCATTTATCAACGAAAACGCATTGAAATCGATGTATCAGGCTTTCGTCGAACATGCGGACAACGGCGGGAAACGCAACCGCATTATCACGTCGACGAAAGAGTACTTCAACAAGCCTGGTGCCTTCAAGGAACTGATGAAACTCCAGCAGTACGCCAATGTGGAGGTGCTCATCTGGGAACGTCCGGGCAGCACGACAACGGACGACATAACCACACAGGACCAGCCGTTCCATCCGAAAGGCTACCTATTTGCACGGCATATGGAAGACGGTCGCACCTACTACAACCTGTACGTCGGCAGCTCGAACCTGACATCCTCTGCGTTGCAGACCCAACGCGAGTGGAACCTGCGTGTTTCATCGACCGGCGAGGCGCAGCTCATCGAACAGGTCAAGGAAGAACTGGACGATCAGGTGCGCCAGTCCGTCCCGCTCACCGATGAATGGCTTGCGCAATACGAGAAGGACTACAATCGGCATACGCCGCCGCGCGAGCAGATCCTCCAGCAGCTGCGCGACGAACGAATCGAGCCGAACGCGATGCAGCGCGAGGCGCTCGCGAACATCCAGCAGCTGCGCGACGATGGCGAGCAGCGAGCCATCGTCATCTCGGCGACAGGCACCGGCAAGACCTATCTTTCCGCATTCGACGTCCGGGCGTTCCACCCGAAGCGCATGCTATACGTCGCCAATCGCGACACAATTCTCAAAGCGGCGCGCGCATCCTACCAGCGCGTGCTCGGGTGCGACGAGAGCGAGCTGGGATTGCTCACCGGCAGCAGCAAGCAGCATGACACGAAATACGTGTTCGCCTCCGTGGATACGCTGCGTCTCCACATGATGGAATGGTATGAGCCTGACGATTTCGATTACGTGCTCATCGATGAGGCGCATCATTCCGGCGCGAACAACTACCGTTCGGTCATTGACTACTTCTCCGGTGCAGATTTCATGCTCGGCATGACGGCGACACCGGAACGTACCGACAATTTCGACATCTTCTCGCTGTTCGACCACAACATCGCCTATGAGATCCGTCTACAGAAGGCGCTCGACGAGAACATGCTGTGTCCGTTCCACTACTATGGCGTACATGAATTCCTCGGATCGGACGGCACCTACGTCGACTCGACTGAGGGGATCTCGACGCGAGACAAGCAGCACATGCAGTATTCACTCGAAGAGCTTACCGACTCGGATCGTGTGCGCTACATCATCCGCAAGCTCGAGCAGTACGGCTCATACGACGAGCGGGTGACCGGCTTGGTGTTCTGCTCCAAGATTGAAGAAGCGGAACGACTGTCCACGATGTTCAACAAGGAAATCAATCAGCAGGCCGAACGGACCTACCAGACGGTTGCAATCAGCGGCAACACGCCGCCCAAGCAAGTGGAGAAGGCAGTCAAACAGCTTGAGGGCGGCGACCTCGACTACATCTTCACCGTCGACAAATTCAACGAAGGTGTCGACATCCCCGCGATCAACCAGATCGTGATGCTGCGCAACACCCAATCCAGCATCGTGTTCACGCAGCAGCTGGGACGAGGCCTGCGCAAGTTCCCCCATAAGACATGCGTCACCGTCATCGATTTCATCGGCAACTACCAGAACAACTACCTCATCCCGGTCGCGCTGTACGGTAACGCGGGCGACAGAGACAAAGCGCGTAAGAACATGCAGCGGGAGGCAATCGGCCTGTCATCAATCAGCTTCGATGAAATCTCACGCAAACGTGTGCTCAAATCGTTGGACACGGCGTCGTGGTCCGATATGAAGATGCTGCGTGACAAGTATGCGGTGATTCGCAACGAACTTGGACGCGTGCCGATGCTGACGGACATCTATCTGCATGATCCATCATTGGTGATGACGATGGCGCAGAAGGGCAACAGCTATTACGAATTCGCGCGTGGATCGGAAACGGCGCTGTCGCGCAAGGAGAGCGAAGGAGGATTCATCGATACGTTTGCGCCGGTCGACACGCAGGGCGAGCAGTGGCTCAAAATGGCCACGGAAGTGCTGTTGGTCGCAATCCGTCCGCAGGAGCTGGTCATCCTCGACGAATTACTCGAGCCGGCGCCATCCCTCAGCCCGGCATCGGATCGATTGATCCCTGCGGAGCGTCTGAAGGAAGCGGTCGCACGGCGGTTCCCGACGTCGTACCATACCGATGCGCAGTTCGAATCGGCGCTTCGTGTGCTTGATTGGTCGTTCTTCGATTCGACGGCGAAGAAATCATATGGCGAGCGTGCGCTCATCAGGCGCGTCGGCGGCGAAATCGGTCTGACGTCTGAATTCGCGGCAATGCTTGCCGGCAACGACACGTTCGCGCGGTTCTTCGCGGACAATGTACGCACCGGGCTGCAACGATTCGCCGACCTTCTCGAGGAATCGGCGAAGACCGGACGTTCGCTGCAGGACGACCGCGGATTCGTTTATGAGCATCGGTACAAGATGTTCGAAGTGGAACGGCTGCTCGGCTGGCCTAAGCAGATCAACGGCAGCAGCGTCGGCGGCTACCTACTGCCCAAAGATGACGACAGCAGCGTCGGCGGCTATCGGATTCCGAAGTACGGCGACAGCATGCCGATATTCGTCAAGTATGCGAACAGCCAGTATGAGGATCGCTTTCTCAACCCGCAGGAGATGCACTGGTTCAGCAAGGACAAGCACAGCCTCAAGTCCAGTGAGATCACATGGATGATGCACGGACACGGCGAGGAAAACTGGACTTCGACGCACTTCATTCCGCTGTTCGTCATGCGCAAGGCGGATGCTGAGAAGCTCAAGCTGTACTACTACGTCGGGCATGTCGGATCGTATTCGAATCTGCATGAGACGACGCGCGACAAGAAAGGCGAGAAGGTCAGACTCGTGGAGATGGATCTGCGGCTGACCAAGCCGCTGAGCGCCGAGCTCTACCGGCATCTGACCGGCGACTACGAAGAATGAGTCGGCATGTATTGTTGAAGCTGCGTGAACATGGACGACGGACGAAGTCAGAAGGAATCGGACGATATGAACGCACTGCAGGTCGCACGGCGGATCGTCGCGGCATACGGGAGCGAGCGGTTCCTGACGAATCTCAAACTCAATCTGCTCGTCTACTGGTGTCAGGTCGAAGCGCTGCGCACGACCGGCGCGCCGCTGTTCGCGGATGCGGTCGCCGTCGGGGAGCGCGGTCCCGTCGAGACGGACGTGTGGGACGAATATGCATCGTTCGGCTCGAGGATGATACGGCAGCGCGACGAATGGCAGGAGCCGACGCTCGGCGAATCGGCGGAACGGATCGTCGCGCATGTCGTCGATACGCTCGGCGCGCTGACCGCGATCGATCTGCTGGAGATGTCGGGCGCCGACGACGGTGCATGGCGACGCGCGAAGGACAGGGGATCGGCGACGGTCGACGTCGACGACACCCTCACGTCGGCGGACATGCGGCGCACGGTGCCGGCGCGCACGCTCGCCGGCTGTGTCGACAAGGTGACGCGGGAATACCCGAACGCGCTGCGGCTGTTGGAGAACTCGTGATGAACAGAGAGCAGGACATGCGCGGTACGACGGACGACGCTGCGCCGATCGAACTCGACGGCGATGTGATGCAGATGGACGCGATCGCCGAATCGATCTTCGAAGTGTATCTGGACACGATCCGCGGCACCGGACTCGACATCACGCCGACCGCGCCCGCCACCGTGGACGAGAAGATCCTCGGACGCGTGCAGTCGGTGCTCGGCGCGACCTTCCTGAGCTTCTTCGGCGTCACGCCGCGGCAACGCTACGCGGACGTGTTCGCACAGGTCGCCGACTTCGCGACGCGCTTCGCGAAGGACCACATCTTCCCCGACGGCAACAAGCGCACGGCGGTGAAGATGGCGCTCGCAATACTCGCGATGCGCGGCTGGGACGTGCGGGCCGTGGACGCCGAGGACGCCGAAGGCAACGAGCTGTATCAGTGGGTGCAGGACATCGTCACCGGACGCGGCGGCGCGGACGAGCTCGCCGGCTTCCTGCGCGATCACGCGGTGCGGGTGGGGTAGGCAATCGCAAGCTGAGCGGGCGCGCCGTTACAGCAGCTGCTCCATGCCGTACTTGTAGACGCGCATGCCGAGCGACTCGTAGAACCTGACAGCGGCGGGATTCGCGGCCCAGGCGTTGAGCGTCACGTTGTGGTAGCCGTGCGCGCGGGCGTAGTCGAGGATGTGACGGTACAGCGCGGTGCCCACATGTTTGCCGCGGGCGGCCTCGTCGACGCAGATGTCGTCGATGTACAGCGTGGCGATCGGCTGCAGGTTGTTGCTGCCGGCATGGTCCTCGCGCACGCAGAAGGCGTAGCCGAGCACGTCGCCGTGCTCGGCTACGGCGACGAAGATCGGACGGTCGTCATCGCCGATGATCCGTGCAAGCTCGTCGGACGTGTACTTGGTGCGGCCCTCGATGAACAGGTCGGGGCGGCCGTGCGCGTGCACGTCGTTGACCTGACGCAGCAGGTCCATGATGGCGGCGGAATCGGAAAGCCGGGCGCGGCGGATGGTGAGATTCGACATGTTCCCTATAGTACGCGCGTAGTACGCGCGGAAAGGGACGCCGGAGCTGGCGTCCATCGGTCGAATCGACGTGCGTTACCGGTCGCGTGTCCGCTGCGTCCGCTTCGCCTGCTGGACGCGTTCCTGCAACGCCTGTCGGATCAGACGGATCCGGGCTTCCGGCATGAGTCCTTACTCTCTCAAGTGGCGGGTGACGTCCTCGGGCCGGTCGTCCAGCGCATCCGGATCATAGCGGCCCCAATGGCGTATCGGATGCAGCTGCCTGCGCGCTGTGGGAGATTTGGTCGTGACGAAGAACGGCCTGGCCCTGTAGTCCGCATTGCTGATGCGCAGTTCGCGCCGGCCCACAGCGAGGCTCCCGTATCGAACAGGATCGAACGCCAAGGTCTCGTGGGTGCGGGTCATGATGATGCTACACCGCGTGATCGCTCGGATTCTCGTCTGCATACCCGAGCACAGCAGTAGAACAGCGCCTCCCGGAGAATATCGGGAGAGGCGGCTCTACTGCGCGATGCGTCGGATTTCAGCCGATGAGCCACTTGGCGTTGCTCAGGCTGCGCAACGGGATGAAGGGGATGAGGATCGGGGTGTGCTCGGCGTAGCGCCGATAGTGGGGGTCATCGGCGTATTCCTTGTTCTGACGAAGCTCGAGTCTGCGGGCGCCGCCGAACATGATCCAGCAGATGCACAGATAGCCGCCAATCGCGGCGATCCACTGCCAGACGCCGTTGAGGATGGTGACGCCGGAGATGAATACGCCGGTCCATGTGATGATTTCGCCCAGATAGTTCGGGCAGCGCACGAGACGGAACAGACCGACGTCGCACAAGTCGTGCGGATGCTGCTGCTTGAAACGGTTCTTCGTCAGGTCCGCTGTCGATTCGAGGATGATGCCGGCCGCCATGATCGCGGCGCCCGTGATGGCGACGGCGTCGGTGCCCGCATGGTTCTGCAGGCGGAACACGATTGGCGAGGCTTCGCACGCATACAGCAGCGCGCACCCGACCCAGGTCAGGAGCTTGAGCGGCAGCTTGACCTGCGAGCCGTTGTCGATCGCCTGCTGCATCACTTGTCGGTAGGAGGAGCTGCGGTACTCGCGGATGAGCAGATATCCGCCGAGCCGTAGTCCGTAGACGATGAGCAGCGCAGCCATGACGGCCGTGACCGTCGTTAGTCCGCCGCGGAGCCCGAAGTAGATGAGCAGCGTCGCGCCGATGCCAGCGATTGAGAAGCCGTAGCCGATTGAGATGAACCATATGTAGCGGTGAAAGCCCACTGCGCTGATCGCCAGCGCCACGATAAACACGATTAAGAATGCCATAGGCCAAGCGTATCGGACTGCGGATGGCCGCATCGGTCGCACGGCGAATAGCGCTGTGGGCGCATATCCGGGCGTGTCGGCGCGTTGCGCTGAGACGACGATTCGTATTCCGGCTGAGGGGGCGGCACATACAGTTTGCGAACAGGATGGTGGTGGAATGCGCCGGTGGTGATCGCCGGAGGGTGTGTTTGCGAACAGGATGGTGGTGGAATGCGCCGGTGGTGATCGCCGGGACGCTCCATGGGAGGGTACGGGCGGCGGCGAAGAACTGGTGATGTACCGGCGCGCCGGCGCGCCTGCGCGCTGATACACTCGCGGCGATACACTGTGGGTTGGCATGCGCCCGGACGGCTTCGGCATGATGTCCGCCCGGCGTCCCGGACGCCATCACAAGGTGGCGGTACCATACGCGCGGCGTCCCGCATCGTGCCGTCCAGGCGACATGGATCCGCCGGGGCGCGACGGTCAAACGGCATGACGAACAACGACGAAACGAAAGAGGAGACCATGGCACAGGAGCAGCAGGACAAGCCGGTCGTCGAAAGCTTCCAGCTCGACCACACGAAGGTCAAGGCGCCGTACGTGCGTTACATCGACACGCAGACCGGACCGAACGGCGACGTCATCTCGAACTACGACCTGCGTCTCGTCCAGCCGAACGAGAACGCGATCCCGACCGGCGGCCTGCACACGATCGAGCACACGATCGCCGTGCTGCTGCGCGAACGCATCCCCGGCTACATCGACTGCTCGCCGTTCGGCTGCCGCACCGGCTTCCATCTGCTCACCTGGGGCGAGCATTCGACCGAGGACGTCGCGAAGGCGCTCAAGGAGTCGCTCGAGTTCATCGCGAACGAGGCGACGTGGGACGACGTGCCGGCCACGACGATCGAAAGTTGCGGCAACTACCGCGACCACAGCCTGTTCACGGCGAAGGAGTGGGCGAGGGACATCCTCGCGAAGGGCATCAGCTCCGACCCCTTCGAGCGCAGGATCGTCTGAACCGCAGCATCATCTGCATCAATCGTCGGAATCAACCGTCGTCACATCGTCCGTCCGCAGGCGGTCGTCCGTGCCGCCGCGCGCCGTGGCGGCCCGGACGGACACGGCATCGACAACAAGGAAGAGGCACAAGAGGCAATGGCCAGCGCATCGACACGGCGGTTCCGCCACGCGACGATGAAGGACTATCCGCAGATCGAACGCAACTACGCCCGCGCGCGCGAACTGATGGCGCGCAACGGCAACCCGACGCAGTGGGGCCACACGTTCCCGCGGCCCGAGGTGGTCAGGGACGACATCGCCAACCACCGCACGATGCTGCTCGTCGACACGGTCGGCGGCCATGAGCGCATCCTCGCGCAGTTCGCCGTCTGCCCGGGCATCGACCCGACCTACGTGAAGATCAACGGCGCGTGGCTCGACAACTCCTCCTATGTGACGATCCACCGGATCGCATCGAGCGGCCTCGTGCGCCACGCGGCGCGCGACTGCATCGAATGGTGCCTCAAGCACTACGGCAACGTGCGCGTCGACACGCATCCGAACAACAAGGCGATGCAGCATGTGCTCGAGACCTGCGGCTTCGCGCGCTGCGGCCTGATCCAGCTGCTCGACCGCGACGAGGACACGACGCGCATCGCCTACCAGCGGCACGAGTGGTGAGCGTGCGGCGCATCCCGCCGCACATCCAACACGCTTATTCCGCACGCCACCATATCCGCCCGTCGCGTGTGCCGGCGGGGCCGCGCACACGATGAACCGCCGTCCCCGCCGACGTCACAGCGGTGCGCGACAATACCGGGTATGACCGCACAAGCACTTGCCGAACCGCATTTCTCCTCGCCCCAGGGCGAAGCCAACTACTGGGCCGCACGCCGCCACTACCCGGCGCAGGCGATCGTGGACCTCGCCGCCATCCGCGACAACATGCGCCACCTCGTCGACGTCGTGAACCGCGAAGGGGGTGCAACGGCGGTGATGGGAGTCGTCAAGGCCGACGCCTACGGCCACGGCCTGATCCCGACGGCGCTCGCCGCGCTCGCCGGCGGCGCCACCTGGCTCGGCACCGCGCAGGCGCGCGAGGCGCTGCTGCTGCGCCGCGCCGGCATCGGCCCCGACCGCGCGCGCATCCTCACCTGGGTGAACAACCCGCTCGAGGCGCCGTACCGCGAACTCATCGACGCGGACATCGACCTGTCGGTGGCCACGACGACGGCGCTCGAGCACATCGCCGCCGCCGCGCGCGAGGCCGGACGCCCCGCCCATGTGCACATCAAGGTCGACACCGGCTTCGGCCGCAACGGCTTCACCTTCGAGAACCTGCACGAGGCGACCGGCTCGCTCGTCGCATTGCGCGACGAAGGCGTCCTCGACATCGTCGGCCAGTGGAGCCACCTCGCCGTCGCCGACGCCCCGAGCAACGCCGACTTCGTCGAACAGACCGAAGCGCAGATCGCGCGCTTCGAGGAGTTCACGGCACGCCTCGCCGACGCCGGCATCGAACCGCGGATCCGCCATCTGGCGAACACGGCGGCCACGTTGAGCCGACCGCAGATCCACTACGACCTCGTGCGCCCCGGCGTCGGCCTGTACGGCTACGAAGCCGACCCGGACATGGGCAGCCCGGAACGCTACGGGCTCAAACCGGCGATGACGCTGCAGGCGCAGCTGAGCTCGGTCAAGGACGTCGACGCGCACAGCGGCCTGTCCTACGGCCGCATCTACCTGACCGAGGACCGCACGAGCGTCGCGATCGTACCGGTCGGCTACGCCGACGGCATCCACCGCTCCGCCTCCGGCGCCGACACGCTCGGCGCGCTCGGCGAGCGCGGCCGCACGATGCCCGGCGGCCCGGTGCGCGTCATGACGAAGGACGGCCCCCGCCTCATGCGCGTCAGCGGCCGCGTCTGCATGGACCAGTTCATCATCGACCTGCACGGCATGGCCGACGACCTCGGCGTCTCGATCGGCGACACCGTCGCACTGTTCGGCCCCGGCCGCGGCGAGCGGTACTGCGAGCCGACCGCCGACGACTGGGCGCGCGCCGCCGACACGATCAGCTACGAGATCTTCACGTGCCTGCGCAACCGCATCCCGCGGCTGTACGAACACGCGACCGACGTGCTCGACGCCGACGACCTGAGTAGACTCGACCCCGCGAGCATCCTGTAACGCGCGGGCCGCCGCGCCGCGCGCCGCACACGAGGGGGTGGATTGCCGATGGACGAGACGACGACAGCCGGCGAACCGACGCCGGACGGCTACACGGCGCACGACGCCGAACGATGGGTAGCCGAGTCGCCGAAATCGGGACGCCGCACGCCGTTCGAACGCGACCGCGCGCGACTCATCCACTCGTCGGCGCTGCGCAGGCTCGGCGCGAAAAGCCAGATCCTCGTCGCCGGCACCGACGACTTCGCGCGCACGCGCCTGACGCACACGCTCGAGGTCGCGCAGATTGGCCGGCAGATCGCGCGGATGCTCGGCTGCGACCCCGACGTCGTCGACTGCGCATGCCTCGCGCACGACCTCGGACACCCGCCGTTCGGACACAACGGCGAGCACGCGCTCGCCGCGCTCGCGAAGGACATCGGCGGATTCGAAGGCAACGCGCAGACCTTCCGCCTGCTCACCAGGCTCGAACCGAAGATATTCCGCGACGCGGGGCGCCCGGCGGGCGTCAACCTCACGCGCGCATGCCTCGACGCGTCCGTCAAATACCCGTGGGACTATGCGCGCGCCGACGCGCATCCGAAAGGCGAGCGCGGACGCAAGTTCGGCGTCTACCCGGACGATGTCGACGTCTTCCGATGGCTCAAGGAGGGCGCGCCGCCGGAGACGGTGCCGCTCGAGGGGCAGGTCATGGACCTCGCCGACGACATCGCGTACAGCGTGCACGACTTCGAGGACGCCGTCGCGACCGGCGCCGCCGACCTGGGCGAACTGAAGCGCCCGGCGACGCTCGACGCGATTGTGCGAGAGATCATCGCATGGTACGGGCCGCAGTGGGACCCCGACATGCTCGTGCGCGCCTTCGGCAGGCTGCGCGCGGTCGGCGCGTTCCCGGAGGCCTTCGACGGCTCGCGGCGCGCGCTCGCGCAGCTCAAGAACGTCACGAGCATGCTCATCGGCAGGTTCGCGCTGAGCGTCGAGGAGACGATGCGCGCGATCCACGGACCCGGCGCATTGACGCGGTACATGGGCGCGCTCGCCGTGCCCGAAGCGACGCGCTACGAGATCCTCGTGCTCAAGGGCATCGCCGTGCACTATCTGATGGAGCCGCGCGACCATTCGCCGATGCAGGAGGACGAGCAGCGGATCGTGACCGACCTCGTCGCCGTGATCATGGACGATTCCTCGACGCCGCCCTTCGCGTTGGAGCGCGTGTTCTGGGAGGACTGGATGGAGGCAGGCGACGACGGCGCGCGGCTGCGCGCCGCGATCGACCAGGTCGCGAGCCTGACCGACGCGTCGGCGATGACGATGCACACGCTGCTGTGCTCGTGAGACATGCGTTCGTGAGACATGCGTTCGTGAAGCATCGGTGCATATCGGCGGGACGATGACGGTCGGCTGATATGATGTTGGCTCATGGCGGGTCTGATCAGGCAAGAGGACATAGACAAGGTAAGGAACGCGGCCGATCTGTACGACATCGTGTCCGCGAGCGTGTCGCTCAAACCGGCGGGCACGGGTTCGTTCTCCGGCCTGTGCCCGTTCCATGACGAGAAGACGCCGAGCTTCTATGTGCGTCCGTCGATGGGCCTGTGGCACTGCTTCGGCTGCGGACGCTCAGGCGATGTCTTCGGCTATGTGCAGGAACGGGAGAACCTCGACTTCCCCGACGCCGTCGAACTGCTCGCAGACAAATACCACATCGAATTGCACCGCGAACAGGGGCGCGGATCCGACAACGCGCGCAAAGGGTCGAAGCGCACGAGGCTGCTCGAGATGAACGAGGAGGCGCAGCGTTTCTTCGTCGAGCAGCTGACGACACAGGAGGCGCTGCCGGCGCGCCAGCTGCTCGGCGGACGCGACTTCAGCCGCGAGGACTGCGCGCGTTTCGGCTGCGGCTACGCGCCGCAGGGCTGGGACAATCTCGTGCGCCATCTGTCCGGCAAGGGCTACACGCAGCAGGAGATGCTCGACGCCGGGCTTGCACGTCAGGGGCAGCGCGGCGTCTACGACTACTTCCGCGGACGCGCCACATGGCCGATCCGCGATTCGACCGGACGCACGCTCGGCTTCGGCGCGCGCAAGCTGTACGACGACGACCAGATCGGCGCGAAGTACATCAACACGCCGGACACGCAGCTCTACCACAAGAACCAGGTGCTCTACGGCATCGACCTCGCCAAGGACGCGATCGTCAAGAAACGGCAGGTCGTCATCGTCGAAGGCTACACCGACGTCATGGCGATGCATCTGGCCGGCATCGACACGGCCGTGGCCACCTGCGGCACCGCGTTCGGCGAGGAGCACGCGAAGATCGTGCGCCGCCTCATCCACGACGACTCGCTCGGCGCCGTGCAGCTCGTCGGGCCGCTCAACGTCGAAGGGCAGGCGCTCAGCTCGCGCATCGTCTTCACGTTCGACGGCGACGCCGCCGGGCAGAAGGCGGCGCTGCACGCGTTCGGACTCGACACGGCGTTCCTGTCGCAGACCTTCGTCGCCGTCGCCGAGGACAACCTCGACCCCTGCGACCTGCGCATCCGACACGGCGACGACGCGCTACGCGCGCTCGTCGAGAACGCGAAACCGCTGTACGACTTCGTGCTCGGCGCCGCCGTCAACCGCTTCGACACCTCGTACACGACCGGACAGATGGGCGCCGTCAAGGCGACGGCGCCGCTCATCGCGCAGATCCGCGACCGTTCGCTGTGGGATCTGTACGCCCGCAAGGAGGCGCGCGCGATCGGTGTCGACCTCGACGTCATGCGGCGCGAGGTCATCGCGGCGCGCAAGGCGCTGCATGTGCGTGACGAGGACGCGTACGCGCCGCGCCGCAGCCGCTACCCACGCGCCGGCGAAAGCGAACGTCAGAGCGAGCCGACGGCCGTGCAGGTGCGTCTCATCGAGCAGGCGAACGCCGAGAGGCAGACCTTCTACCGCGTGCCCGACCCGGTGTTCATCTGCGAGCAGCAGTTCATGGCGACGCTGATCCAGATCCCGCGCGCCGTCAACGCCGAACTGTTCCGCGGGCTCAACGTGCACTGCTTCCAGACGCCGGTGTTCCAGACGCTGTACCAGGCCGTCGACGTGGCGGGCGGGCTGCCGCCGGATTCGGCGACGCAGCAGCAGTGGTTCGAGCATCTGATCGATGCGGGCGGCCCGATGCTCGGACAGGTCATCAACGAACTCGCGGTCATGCCGCTGCCGTTGCGCTTCGACGAGGGCGCCGTGCAGCGCGAGCAGGACGCGAACGGCAGCGCCGGCGTCGTCATGCAGCCGCTGCGCGAAGCCACGCAGGCGGAACGGCAGTACGCGAACCAGCTGCTCGCGAAGCTGCTCGACGCCGGCTACATGCGCACGATCGAGCAGACGAAGCACCGCATCGCGCATGTGCAGGACTCGAAGCAGCAGATCGAGCTGCTCGGCGTGCTGCAGCGCCTCGAGACGGCACGCAAGGAACTCAAGACGAGCATCTTCGGCGGGTGAGCGCCGGTGGGTGCCGCGTCATCGCGCGCGGCGGCGGGCAGAGCGGGCGACGGCCGACGTCACCTGCGTCGTCCGCGTCGTCCGCGTTGCTTACGTCGTTCACGTCGTCCACGTCGTTCGCCGTCGTCCGCCGCCGACCGTGTCGCCTGCGGCGTCGGGAGGCGCGGAAGGCGACGCATTTAGTCATTTCGGCGAATTAACGATGCGCCGCCGCCGCAGCCGGCCGTCCATGCATGAAAATGTCGGCGCGCGAACGCAATGATTGCAACAGATTGCGGGCGAGATGCGCGCGAACGGTCGGCGATACACCACGCCGAATCGTTGCAACGGCGCGATTTCGTGTAGGATAGACCTGTTTTTGCAAGTGCGTTCTGGAGGATGAATGCGGCAACGGGTGCTCACGTTCATGCGCAGCGAGACCATATTGATCGTCGCGTCCATACTCGCGTTGATTTCATGCTTCATCGTGCCGCCGGACGGGCAATACGGCGGATACGTGCACGTGAGCACGATCGCGCAGCTCATCTGCCTGATGCTCGTCGTCGCCGGGTTCCAACGCATCGGCGTGTTCAGGATCATCGGCGCGTCGCTGCTGCGGCGCGTGCACACGGCGCGCGGCCTCGTGCTCACGTTGTTGTCGCTGACGTTCATCTCGTCGATGTTCATCACGAACGACGTCGCATTGCTCACCTTCGTCCCCTTCGGCCTGGCCGTGCTCACGATGGCGCGCATGGAGGACAAGGCGATCATCGTGTGCGCGCTGATGACGGTCGCTGCGAACACCGGCAGCATGCTCACGCCGATCGGCAACGCGCACAACCTGTACTTCAAGGCGCTCACGAGCATCAGCACCGGACGCTTCCTCGAGATCATGGCGCCGTATTCGGCGCTGTCGGCCGTGCTGCTCGTCATCGTCACGGCGGTCGTGTTCCGCGGACGCAAGATCACCGAGTTCGAAGGCATGGACAGCAAGGGCATCGAACGCCGCGTGCTCGCGCCGGACGCCTCGCGCGCGCAGCCGGACGAGATCAAGGTCACCGGCTACGGCGCCGGCTACGGCGGATGGCGCGCGATCGTGTACACGGCCGTGTTTCTCGTGTGCGTGCTCACGGTCAGCGACCTCATCCCGCTATGGGTGATGTGCGTCGTGACCGTCGTCGCGATGCTCGTCTGCGACCGCAGGTCCTTCCTGCACGCCGACTGGGGACTGCCGCTGACGTTCATCATGTTCTTCATCTTCATCGGCAACATGAAGCGCGTGCCGGAGTTCTGCGCGATCGCGCAGGCCTTCGTCGGGCAGCATCCGCTCGAGGTGTCGATCATCTCCAGCCAGGTCATCAGCAACGTGCCGACCTCGCTGCTGCTGTCCGGATTCTGCGACCAGTGGGTGCCGCTCATCATCGGCACAAACATCGGTGGCATGGGCACGCTCATCGCCTCGATGGCGTCGCTGATCACCTACAAGAACTACGCGCGTGCCTATCCGCACAAGAAGAGCCGCTATCTGGCCATGTACACGGTCGTGAGCGTGCTGTTCCTGCTGCTGCTGTACCTGCTCGCGCTGATCATCGAATAGCGCGGCCGCGTTTTGGGCGCGTGTCGGCCGTTGCGCAGGCGCGCTTGGCGTGTGCCGGCATAGGGTGGACTTGTGCGGTTGGACGGGTTCCGGTGCTGGACGGATTCGTGCGGTTGGACGGCGCCTGCTTGCGTCCCGTTCCGTCGGCGGCGTCGACGGGTTGTCCCGTAAGCCGGTCTGGTGCGTCCCGGTTCATCGATGGGGCAGACGAAACGGGACGGAATGTGGCCGATGAAGGCTTATGTACGGCGTCGTGCCGTGGGATGCGCTATACTGGTTCAAGTTTGGCCCCGTAGCTCAGCTGGATAGAGCATGTGACTTCTAATCTCAAGGTCGACGGTTCGAGCCCGTCCGGGGTCACGATCAGGGATGGCGTCCGCGCCATCCCTGTTGCATATGCATAGGGAAAGCATATTTATTGTCCCGGACCGCGTATGCGTGCGCAATCCAGGACGGTGGGGAGCTGGTGGGCGTCCTGTGGGGCGTATGCGTGCGCTGTGCGGGACACCGGGAGGCCCGTAGATGACACGGCTGGCGTATGCGTGCGCAATCCGGGACGCTGTGGAGCTGGTAGGTGTCCTGGATTGCGCACGCATACGCAATCCAGGACACTGCGCCGCGCCGGGACTAGAACGTGAGCACGACTTTGCCGAAGAGGTCGGTGGACAGGACGCGGGCGAAGGCGTCCCTCGCGTAGTCGACCGGATAGGTCGCGTCGATGATCGGATGCAGGTTCGTGTGCTCGACGAAGCGCAGCATCCGCGCGAAATCGTCGCGCGAACCCATCGTGTTGCCCTGGATGCGGATGTCCTGGAAGAACACGCGCGTCAGCTCGGCGCCCGGCTGGTCGCCGCTCGTCGCACCGCAGGTGACGACGACTCCGCCGGGACGCACCGAACGGATCGAATGGCTCCATGTGTCCGAACCGACCGAGTCGAGCACGGCGTCCACCTTGTGCGGCAGCCGTTCGCCGGTGGCCACGGCGGCATCCGCGCCGATACGCCGCGCCGCCTCGAGCTTGTCGGAACTGCGCGACGTGACGAAGACCTCGAGCCCGGCCGCGTGCGCGAGCTGGATCGCCGCGCTCGCCACGCCGCCGCCCGCGCCCTGGACGAGCACGCTGTCGCCGGGCTGCACCTGCGCGCCGTGCTCGCGCGAGAACAGCATCGAATACGCGGTCAGCCAGCTCGTGCCGAGCGCCGCCGCCTCCTCAATCGTGCAGTTCGCCGGCTTCGCGAACAGATTCGCCGCCGGCACCTGCGTTTCGTCGGCCATCGTGCCCGGATACCGCTCCGACAGGATCGTGCGGTGCTCGCCGGCCGGCACACCCGCGCCGTCGGCGCCGATGACCGTGTATGCGACGACCTCGTCGCCGGCCTTGAGCCCGGTGCGTCCCTCGGGTTCCTCCTCGAGCACGCCGCACACGTCGGTGCCGAGGATCATCGGCGTCATGTCCGCCAAGAGACCCACGCCGCGAAGCGACCAGATGTCGTGATGGTTGACCGAGACGGCGCGCGTCCTGATGCGCGTCCATCCGTATGGCAGCCTCGGCGTCGGCAGTTCGCCCACCGCGAGCGCCTCCAACGGCTGTTCCGGATTGATGCTCTGTGCGTATACGGCCCTCATCGCGGCTCCTTACGTCCGTTCGGGCGGCCACGTCGTCCACCCGCCATCCGCCATTCTAACGCGGCGCGGACCGCCTCGAGGCCGGCACACTATAATATGGTTCCCGGGGCGCGCATCCGCGTCCTTAGAACGCGACCGTAAGGATCTGATCAGACTCATGACCGGCGACATTCTGGCGAACATGCATGCACCCGCGGACGTCAAGAGGCTCAGCGCGGGCGAACTGGATGCCCTGTGTGCGCAGATCCGCGGCACGCTCGTCGATTTCGGCAAACGTCACGGCGGCCATATCGGCTCGAACCTGGGCCTTGTGGAGGCGACCGTCGCGCTGCACCGCGTCTTCGAGTCTCCGTTCGACAAGATCGTCTTCGACGTCTCCCACCAGAGCTATGTGCACAAGATGCTGACGGGCCGCGCGCAGGCGTTCCGCGACCCCGCGCTGTTCGACACGGTGAGCGGCTTCACGAACCCCGACGAGAGCGAGCACGACCTGTTCGTGCTGGGGCACACCGGCACGTCGATATCGCTCGCCTGCGGCCTGGCGAAGGAGCGCGACATGCAGCGCGCGGAGGGGCGCACGCCGCAGACGAACAACGTCGTCGCCGTCATCGGCGACGGCGCGCTGAGCTCCGGCATCGCCTTCGAAGGGCTCAACAACGCCGCCGAGCAGGGCGGCAACCTGATCATCATGTTCAACGACAACGAGATGTCGATCGCCGAGAACCACGGCGGCATGTACGCGACGCTCGCCGAGATGCGCTCCTCGCGCGGCCGCTGCGCCACGAACCTGTTCCGCGCGTTCGGTCTCGACTACCGCTACGTCGGGGACGGCAACGACGTGCACGCGCTCGTGCGCGCCTTCGAGGGCGTCAAGGACATCGACCATCCGATCGTGCTGCACATCCATACGACGAAAGGCCTCGGCATGGACGCCGAGGACGCCGCGCACGGTCTGACGGCGGGCCGCTGCGAGGCCAACCACTGGCAGTCGCCGATGCGCGACGCCGGCAAACCGCTCGGTGCGCGCAAATACTACGGACGGCTCGCGATGGAGGCGCTCGAACGGCGCTTCGGCGACGAGCCGGGACTCGTCGTCGTCTCGCCGGCGACGCCCGGATCGAACGGCATCACGCAGGAGTTCCGCGCGCACGCCGGCGCACACTACGTGGACACCGGCATCACCGAGGAGCATGCGGTCGCGTTCGCGGCCGGCGTCGCGAAGGCTGGCGGACGGCCAGTCGTCGCCACGTCGGCGACGTTCTTCCAGCGCACCTTCGACCAGCTGCAGCAGGAGGTCGCGATCAACGGCGCGCCGGTGACATTGCTGTCCTTCGGCGGCGGCATCTCCGACGCCGACAACACGCATTCGGGCGCCTTCGACATCACGATGTTCGGCAACATCCCGGGACTGCGCTGCCTTGCGCCGACGTCGCGGCGGATGTTCCTCGACATGCTCGCGTGGGCGACGTCGCAGGCGAACACGGCGCCGACGCTGATCCGCGTGCCCGGCGAGGCGATCCTCGACGCCGAGCGCGCCGGGACGCTCGACGCCGAGGCGACGGCCGAGCCTCAGCGCACCGACGCGGACGAGCCGTGGAGCGGCTACCGCATCGCACACGACGGGCACGACGTGGCCGTGCTCGGACTCGGCAACGCGTACCCGACGGCGAAGGCCGTCGTCGACATGCTCGCCGACGGCGCCGCCGGCGAGCACGTCGACGCGACGCTGATCGATCCGCTGCAGTTCTCGACGCTCGACGAGCGTACGCTCACGGCGCTCGCGTCGCGCCACCGCGTCGTCGTCACGCTCGAGGACGCGCAGCTCGAAGGCGGCTGGGGCGAGAAGGTCACGGCGTTCTACGCGAACATGCTGCCCGACGCGGACGTGCGGGTGCTCAACTTCGGCGCCGACAAGGAGTTCACCGACCGCACGCCGCTCGCCGAACTCGACTCGCGCTACGGGATGACGTCCGATGCGATCGTCGCGCGCATCCGCACGCTGCTGCGCACGGCGTGAGACGACGGGCGCGGCGACGACCGCGGCGATATCCACAACGACGTTTGCGATGACGTCCGCGACGACGTCCGCGCGCGGCATATGCGACGCACGGACGTCGCGGCTGCGATATCCGCCGCGCCCACCGCGATGTGAGACGGCGCAGGCCCTGTGGAACGCCGTGTGCGCCGGGTCGGCGTACAGTGGAACACGCAGCAAACCACCCGTCCACATCATTGCGGAGGTAACAATGACAGCCAGCAAGCCCGAAGTGGCCGTGATCATGGGATCGGCCAGCGATTGGGAGACGATGAAGCACGCCTGCGAGATGCTCGACCGATTCGGCGTCCCGTATCTCAAGCAGGTGATCTCCGCGCATCGCACACCCGAACTCATGGGCGAGTTCGCGCATGCGGCGCGCGCCAACGGCATCAAGGTCATCATCGCCGGCGCAGGCGGCGCGGCGCATCTGCCGGGCATGGTCGCCGCGCAGACGACGCTGCCGGTCATCGGCGTGCCGGTGCAGTCGCACGCGCTCTCCGGCTGGGATTCGCTGCTGTCGATTGTGCAGATGCCCGGCGGCATCCCGGTCGCCACGACGGCGATCGGCAACTCGGGAGCGACGAACGCCGGCCTGCTCGCCGTGAGCATGCTGTCGATGAACGACGCGGCGCTCGCCACGGCGCTCGACGACTACCGCGAGGAACTCAAGGAGAAGGTGGACGAATCCAATGCCAAGCTTGTCTGAAGAAACCGGCGGCAGCGCCAGCACGCTCATGCCGGGCGCCACGATCGGCATCGTCGGAGGCGGCCAGCTCGGCCGCATGATGGCGCTGTCCGCGAAATACATGGGATTCCGCGTCGGCACGCTCGACCCGACCGAGGACTGCCCGACCGCGCAGGTCGCCGACTTCCAGATCGTCGCCGACTACGACGACACGGCCGCGATCCGCGCGCTCGCCGAACGAAGCGACGTGCTCACCTACGAGTTCGAGAACGTCGACGCCGACGCGCTTGACGCCGTGCGCGACCGCGTCGCGATCCCGCAGGGCACCGACCTGCTGCGCGTGACGCAGAACCGCATCGCCGAGAAGACCTTCATCAACGACCACGGCATCGCAACGGCGCCGTGGGCGCCGGTGAACAGCCGCGCCGAACTGGACGCCGCGCTCGAAAAGATCGGCTACCCGGCCGTGCTCAAGACGGCCGAAGGCGGCTACGACGGCCACGGCCAGATCGTGCTGCACGACGCCGACGACCTCGAACGGGTCTGGTCGGACGACGGCTTCCCGCCGTCGATCCTCGAGGGCTTCGTCGACTTCGCCTACGAGGCGTCGATCCTCGTGTCCGGCAACGGCGAGGACTACGTGACCTTCCCGGTCGTGCGCAACATCCACTGCGACAACATCCTGCACAAGACGATCATGCCGGCGCCGATGGATGCCGACATGCAACGGCGCGCCCGCGAACTGGCCGTTGCGCTCGCGCAGGGCTTCGAACTGGCCGGCACGCTCGCGATCGAGCTGTTCGTGTGCGCCGACGGCACGCTCATCGCCAACGAGCTCGCGCCGCGCCCGCACAATTCCGGACACTACACGATCGAGGCGTGCGACTTCGACCAGTACGACCTGCATGTGCGCGGCATCTGCGGCTGGCCGCTCGCGCAGCCGCAGGCGCTGACGCCGGCCGCCGTCATGGTCAACGTGCTCGGCCAGCATGTCGGGCCGACGCGCGCGGCGATCCCCGAGCATCCCGAATGGCATGTGCACGACTACGGCAAGGCCGAGGCGAAGCACAACCGCAAGATGGGACACATCACCGTCCTGACCGACGACCCGGAACGCACCGTCGCCGAACTCGACGCGACCGGCTGCTGGGCCGACATCACCGATCGCTGACCGGCGGCGCCGACTCCCGCCCGCGCACGTGCACGTTCCGTGCATATCGCGCGGCGCCGGGACTCGGCGGCCCGATCCATCGGTAGAATCATAGGCGTCCGTGAACGGGACGGGCATCGGCACCGTCGTCAGGGCACCGCTTGGGAAGGAGCACAGCGACCGCATGCGCAACACACGGCAGAAGGATGTGATCCGCGAATCGCTCAAAGGGGGAGACGGCTTCGTCTCCGCACGTCAGCTGCACGAGAAACTCGAGGAGGCCGGCGAGCACATCGCATTGGCCACCGTCTACCGTCAGCTCAACGCGATGGAGGAGCAGGGCCTCGTGGACACGGTGCGCATGAACGGGCAGCAGCTGTTCCGTCTGTGCGGCGACGACCGCCACCATCACCACCTCGTGTGCGTGTCGTGCGGCAGGACCGTACAGATCGATCCGCCGAGCGAACAGTGGCTGAGGAAGGTCGCCGACACCTACGATTTCACGATCGAATCCCATACGCTCGAGGTCTTCGGCCTGTGCGCCGAATGCCGCGAACGCGAGGGGAGGGACACCGAGGCCGCCGATACCGGTACTACCGGCACGGACGCCGACTAGAGGGAGCGAAGGGCCGCGCACGATTGTTCGTGCGCGGCCCTTTCCATGTCCGCCGCCGGCGTCACATCCGCTTGGGCATCACGCCTGCTTCGGTGGATCCTGATGCGCGACCTGTGCGCCAGGATCATGCTGCGCGGAGTCCGGATCCTTCTTCGCGTCCGCATCCTTCTTCTTGTCCGTGTCGTCGTCCGCCTTCTTCGGCTTGAAGCTCGAGAGCATGCCGAGGGCGCCGCGGAACGTGAGCGTCGGCAGATAGGCGCGCACGATCGCGATGCCGAGGTTCGCCAGCAGCGCCGAATCCGGGTAGCAGATGTAGACCGGATGCTCGGAGGGCTGGAACTTCTTCTTGAAGTTGTACAGTGACTTGAATCCGTAGGCGGGTTCGAGCAGGTCGGCGACGAGCGCGAGCGAATGTTGCAGCATGACGGTGCCGTCGATGTTCGCCCCGTCGTCCGGCTTCGCCTCCGATGCGTCGTGCAGCCCGGTCAGCGGCGCCGCCGACAGCGAGATGAAGTCGACTGGCTCATCCGGATGCTCCTCGTCCCAGTCGTGCATGCGTTGCGCCATGCGCGCGATGAGGAACTCCATGATGCCGTTGTAGCTGCCCGAACGGTAGCGCATGAAGTCGAGCGTCCATCCGGCGACGTGTCCGTCGCGCCACGTCGGCAGCCAGCTCGTGACCGCCTGCACGACGCCGTCCGCGTCGATCGCGTAGAGGATGCGCACGCGCGGGTCCTTGAGCTCCTCGACGCCGCCGAGCGTGAACTTCATCTCGGGCAGCGCCTTGCCCTGCGACCACTGTTCGGAGATCTCCTGGATCTGCGTCTGCACGTCGGACGGCGCGTCCGCGTAGGTGCCCATCACGTCGGTGATGCCTTCGCGCTTCGCCTTGTTGATCGCGGTGCGCACGTCCTGCCACTTCTTGCCGGTCGTCTTCCAGGCCCGCGGGTCGATGACCATCTCGTCGCCGACCATGATCGAATGCCATCCGAGGCGCGCCAGATGGTCGCGCGCCGGCCGGTGCACGGCGTAGAACACCGGCGACCACGAATGGTCGCGGCAGAAGCGCGCGAACTCGTCGAGGTCGCTCATCCACTCCTCGGAATCGCCGAAGGGGCCGGTCGTTGTCAGCGCGATGTGGTTGAGCACGCGGTAGGCGACCGCCGAACGTCCGGTCGGCGAGATCCAGTATTCGTTGCCCTCCCACGTCGTCATGAAGCTCATCGACTCGCCGCCGTGCTCGACGAGCTCCTCGGCGCGCGCATGCGCCTTGCGGTCGTAGTCGATCGTCGCGTTGAGCCATGCGAAGGCGACGACGACGAAGACGATCCAGAACACGATGCCGACGCCCTGATAGACGGCCGAGGCGAGCGCCGTGCCCGGCACGAAGGCCAGCCGCGTGTTCGTCAGGAAGCCGATCGGCAGGAAGCGGCCGGGCAGTTCGGCGAGCAGTGCCCGCAGCCCCGGACGCGGCGTGAAGTCGGCGGCGTGCGTCAGTCCGAAGACCAGATAGACGGCCGCGCACAGCACGAGGGTCGCGCCGAGCACGATCAGGCCGACGTGCAGCGGGCGCGCCTTCGTGCGGATCGAGAAGTCGGGCAGCTTCGCGATGAGCGCGACGGCGTACAGCAACGGCACGAGCGTGTTGACGACGCAGGTCTCGACCGCGCGTCCCGAGAACGGCATGGCGGCACCGGACGCGAAGGGCATGACGAGGTAGTAGCAGACGGTGATCGCGCTCGAGGCCAGATAGAAGACGATGCTGCAGACGGCGGCCGCGCGCCGTCCCAGATAGACGCCGATCGCGAGCGCGACCATGACGAGCAGCGGCAGGACCGAACGCAGCAGATCGCCGGTCATGCTCGCGCGCATCAGCTCGTACTGGTGGAAGCAGCCGCTCGTGATCTGCCCGTGCATGCAGCTGGCGAGCTTGCCGGTGTTGACCGAGACGGGGCTGAGCACCCAGGCCAGGCCGGTGAGCGGGCCGGCGTGCGAGCGCGACGTGGCGGCGATGACCGGGCCGACGGCGAGCACGACGCCGATCGCGCCGAGGATGCGGCGCGTCTCGGACGAGCTGCTGTACTGCCAGTGCCACGCCTCGTCCTCGATCGGGGGACCGGCCATCGCGCGGCCGATGAGCTGGCCGGCGATCGCGGCGACGAGCAGGCAGTAGTCGCCGGGGTTGCCGCCGTAGAGCAGCACGACGAGGATCGTCGTGTAGCCGATCAGCAGGATGCGCCGGCGCCACAGCTGGTAGGCGAAGGCCGTCGACGCAAATAGCGCGCCGACGACGAGCACGAGCGGCGACAATGTGAACGGGACATGGTAGATGATCGCGTTGTCCTGCAGCAGCGCGTTGAATCCTGCGCACAGCAGCAGGCCGAACGCGATGCCGATGACGGCGCTCGACAGGCTCGCCGTGACGGTGCGCCACACGCCCATCATCGGTTCGGCGATGCACAGCATGCACACGATCAGCAGCGCCTCGACGATGAGCTGGAACACGCTGCGCGTGAGCACGAGCGACGGCAGAAGCCGCGCGAGGTCGAAGGCGCCGAGCGTCGTATGCATCGACGCGTACGGCAGCGTGCGGTGCTGCGCCGCGTACCACAGCCACCAGCACAGGTTGACGACGACGAATCCGAAGGTCGTCCACAGCGCGAAGCGCTGCTCGTGTGCCCACCGGCGCAGGTCGCGGCCGAGTTGGACGCCCGCGCCGCCGTCGTCATGCGGCCGTCTGGCCGTCGTCTGTCCGCTCATTGCTGCACCTCGATTCCCGCACGCTCCTGCATCCGTCTTTCCTCCCGTTGTCTCTCGTCAGTGCCCGACCCGTGCCGGGACATGTCGCCGACGCCCAGGCCCATCCGGTCGCACAGCCACGGCAGCGCGACGGCGAAGGCCTCGTTGACCGCGCGCCAGTCGTGTCCCGCGTCCTTCACCTTGATCCGGACAACCGTCCATCCGGCCTGTTCGGCCGCATCTCCAATCGTAGCGATGTTCGCCACCGACGTCGTGTCCTTTTCTCCGGCCGCCAGAACCATCGTCTGCTTCGACGGCGCGTGCGCGCGCAGCGCGTTGACGGGCACCTGCCGCTCGTAGGCGGCGCGGTCGCCGCCGAAGTAGCCTTCGACCATCTGTTCGACGTTGCCGTCGGTCGGCGCGATCTCGCCGTCCACGGCGAGCACGTTGCCATAGAGCTCCGGGTGGTTCGGCCCGAGCTGCGTCGAGCAGGTGCCGCCCTGCGAGAAGCCGCCGATCGTCCAGTCGGCCGGATCGCGGCTCACCGGCAGGTTCGCGCGGATCCAGTCGGGCACGTCGCGCGTCAGATACGTCTCGGCCTTGCCCCAGCGCGTCGTGTCCGAGCACAGCGAGTTGCGCGAGCTCGCCGTGTTCTGGTCGGGGGAGACGACGATCGGCGCCAGGCCGTCGTGTTCGTTCGCGTACTTCGTCAGGTCGTCGATCGTGTCGCTCGCCGTGAAGAAGCGCGTCGGGCTGCCCGGCTGCCCGGCGAGCATGACCATGACCGGCAGCTTCGGCGGCCGCTTCGCGAGCGCCGCCGGTGGCAGCCACACGAGTCCCTTGCGCGCGCGGAACTTCGAGGCGGGGTTCGGGATGTCCACCGACAGCAGCCTGCCCTCCTTCTCCGGCGTCACCTCGCCGGAGGCGACCTGCTTCGCCCATGCGTCGACGCTGACCGTGTCGAGCGAGACGTGCAGCGTCGAGATGTGCGGATACGGCGAATAGTCGACGAGCGAGCCGATCGTCTGGTATTCGCCGTAGATCGCGTTGACGCGCACGCCGGTGGCGAGCAGCGTCAGTGGGACCATGACGATCGCGACGACGCGCCGCCATCCGTGCGTGCCGACGGCGGCGGCGACGAAGAAGCCGAGCAGCAGGAAGCCGACGGCGCAGGCGACGATGACGTCCCATCCCAGTTCGACGCCGAAGAGCACGATGCCGTCCGAGACGAACCATGCGGCCGCGCCGCCGACGAGGCCGCAGACGATCGCGACGACGCACTGGCGCGCCAATACGCGACGCCTGCCGCGCTGCGCCTGCGCGGCGACGAGCACGGCGAGCCCGATCGCGACAAGCGTCCAGCACAGGATCGGGAACCATCCCCTCGTGATATGGATCGCATAGAACCACTGCCATGCGGCGACGGAAGCCATGATCGTCCTCCTCGATTGACGGTTGCGTTGTGACGGTTGCGCCGGCGGTCGGGCGGCCGTTCTTCGACAGACGTCCGGCGTGCGGGCGGTACACACTGTAACGTCGCCGTTGACATGCGCCCGACGATTCGCCGCATCGCTGAAACGGCGCGGGGAGGCGCGCGACGGAGCCGCGCACAGCGGATTGTCAGCTTGTCGGAGGACAATGGACGCGGCCTTTCCCCGTCGCGAAATCGCACCGCCGACGCGACGCGGACGAATCGGCACCCACGAATCCAAGGAACCAACACCAAGACATCTGGAGCGGCACGACAGTGGACAACGAACAACGGCAGGCGGACGCCGGCAACGTCGACATCGAGGAACTGACGATCCGGACGATCGACCCGGAGCAGGCCCGCGCGATGCCCCCGCGCGGCGCGCACGGCACACGCACCGTCTGGGCGGTCGTCTACGCCGTCCTTTTCCTCCTCGCCGACTATGTGGCGCTGGCGATCATGCAGTGGGGCGTCGCACTGACGTCGACGCGCGTGCAGCTGTCGAGCGCGAACGAGGGGCTCGGCGCGATGTGGCACAAGATGTTCACGCAGGGCAACTGCGTGCTGCTGCTCAACCTGCTGCTCATCGGACTGATCTATCTGATCCTGTTGATGGCGACGAACCGCTTCTGGGTGGCGACGCCGATCCTGCTGTCCGCCGCCGCCGTCATCGCGGCCGCCGAGAAGATGAAGATCGCGACGCGCTACGAGGCGATCCTGCCCTCCGACCTCAACTTCCTGGGCGGCAACACCGGCGACCTGATGAAGTTCCTGCCGCCGGAGGCGGGCGGCATCATCGGCGTCGCCGCCGCGATCATCGTCGTCTCGATCGCGATCGCCGTCGTCTGCTGGCGTCTCGACCCGCGCCGCGGCGCACTCGTCTCCGGCGGCAACAAGGCCGTCGGCGCCTGTACGCGCATCCTGCTCATGCTGCTGCCGGCGCTCGCCGTCGCCGGCTACGCGACGTCGGTCGGCAGCGTCGACTCGTGGGGGTACCACGTCTCGCGCGGCATGGGTGACAAGCCGTCGATGTGGGACTCCGTCTACGACGCGCAGCGCAACGGCGTCGTCGTCTCCTTCCTGCGGCAGGTCGACCCGAAGGTCATGGACGAGCCGGCCGACTACAGCAGGGAGACGATGGACGAGGTCGCGGCGCGCTACGCGAAGGAGGCGGCCGCGATCAACCGCACGAGAACGCATTCGCTCGACGACAGCACCGTCGTCTACGTGCTGTCCGAATCGTTCTCCGACCCCACGCGCGTGCCCGGCGTCGAACTCAACAAGGACCCGATGCCCGACATCCGCAAGATCAAGGGGGAGACGACGAGCGGACTCATGCTCTCGTCGGGCTACGGCGGCGGCACCGCGAACCTCGAGTACATGGGACTGACCGGCCTGAGCATGGTCAACTTCGACGCCTCGCTGACGAGCCCCTACCAGCAGCTCGTGCCCGGCGCCTGCTGGACGCCGAGCGTCAACCAGCTGTGGGGGCCGCCGAGCAACTCGATCGGGCTGCACCCCTACGAGCCGAGCATGTATTCGCGCGAGACGAACTACAAGAAGCTCGGCTTCTCGCACTTCTACGCGCTCAAGGGCGACGACGTCATCGCGCATCAGGACCGCATCGACGATTCGCCGTACGTCTCCGACGAGGCGACCTACAGGAGCACCGTCGAGGAGATCAGGAAGACCGACGACAACCAGTTCCTGCAGGTCATCACGATGCAGAACCACATGCCGTACAACGACTGGTACAAGGACAATGAGTTCACGGTCACCGACGCGCCCGGCTCGGACAAGCCGCTCACCGACAAGGAGAAGCGCTCGATCCGCACCTACGCGAAGGGCATGGAGCTGACCGACGAGGCGACGAAGGACTTCCTCGAGGAACTCGACGACATCGACAAGCCGATCACCGTCGTCTTCTACGGCGACCATCTTCCCGGCATCTACTCGACGGCCGGCGCGGACGCGCGCAACTCGGTCGGGCTGCATCTGACCGACTACTTCATCTGGTCGAACAAGGCCTCGTGGAGCCACGACACGAAGATCGAGGACAGCGCGTACACGTCGCCGAACTTCTTCATCGCGCAGGCCGCCGAACAGATGAACGCGAAGGTCTCGCCGTACATCGGCTTCCTGACGCGCATGCATGAGCATGTGGCCGCGATGGAACCGCCGGTCGTCAACACGATCCAGGGGTGGGACCGCATCCCCGAAGGCCAGGCGATCTACCTCAACCAGGACGGCGAGCCGATGGCCTATGCGGACATGGACGCCGAGACCAAGCAGCTGCTCGCCGACTACCGCCTCATCCAGTACGACATCACGGCCGGCGCGAACTACCTCAAGGACACCGACTTCATGAACCTGCCGAAGTGACGCCGTCGGTCAATCGCATATCGCGCGGCATATGAAAGAGCGGCCGGCTTCCCCATCCGGGGATACCGGCCGCCCTTTCATATGCGCTCGGCTGCGCAGATCAGTCCTTGAGCGCCTTCGCGCCGATGTCGTGACGGTAGAACATGCCGGTCGTGTCGGCGGCGTCGAGGATTGCGTAGACCTTGTGCTGCGCCTCGGCGAGCGTCGGCGCCGAGGATTCGACGAGCAGCACGCGGCCGGAGTTCGCGACGAGGCCGTCGCCGTCGCGCGCGACGCCCGCATAGTAGACGTGCGAGTCGTCGTCGACGTGCAGCTCGGGGATGCGCGCGCCCTTGACGACGTCGTTCGGATAGCCGTCGGAGGCGAGCACGACGCCGAGCGTCGCATGGTCCTCGTCCCAGGTGAACTCGGGCGTCTCGCCGTTGAGGATCGCGTCGACCGCGGCGCCGAGGTCGCTCGTGAGCTTCGGCAGCACGACCTCGGTCTCCGGGTCTCCGAAACGCGCGTTGAACTCGATGACCTTCGGGCCGTCGGCGGTCGCGATGAGGCCGGCGTAGAGGATGCCGGTGAACGGCGTGCCGTCCTGCGCCATCGCCTCGACGGTCGGCTTGACGATCGTCGCGATCGCCTCGTCGACGACGTCCTGGCCGATCTGCGGGACCGAGCTGTAGGCGCCCATGCCGCCGGTGTTCGGACCCTGGTCGTCGTCGTAGGCGCGCTTGTGGTCCTGACTGATCGGCATCGGCCAGAAATCGGTGCCGCTGACGAAGCTCATCAGCGAGAACTCCTGACCCTCGAGGTAGTCCTCGACGACGACCTTCGCGCCGGCCGCGCCGAAACGGTGGTCGACGAAGATGTCGTTGAGCGCGGCGACGGCCGTCTCCTCGTCCATCGCGACGGTCACGCCCTTGCCCGCGGCCAGGCCGTCCGCCTTGATGACGATCGGCGCGCCGTGCCCGTGCACGTACTCGACGGCCGGGGCGAGCTCGTCGAAGGTGCGGTAGGCGGCCGTCGGAATGCCGTAGCGTTCCATGAGCTGCTTGGCGAAGTCCTTCGAACCCTCGATCTGCGCGGCGGCCTTGCGCGGGCCGAAGGCCTTGATGCCGGCTTCGGCGAAGGCGTCGACGATGCCGTCGATGAGCGGGACCTCGGGGCCGACGAAGACCCAGTCGTAATCGTTGTTGCGCACGAAATCGATGAGCGCGGCCTGGTTCGACGGCGCGAGCTGCAATGTGCGGATGCCGTCCTCGAGCTCCATGCCCGGATTGCCGGGGGCGACGGTGACCTCTTCGACGCTGCCGCCGCGCAGCAGCGCGTCGGCGATCGCGTGTTCGCGCGCGCCGGAACCGATGACCAAAACCTTCATGTCTCTTCTTTCTTCGGGAATGGTTGGGAACAATCGTTGGAAACGACGAAAATCGCCGGGAAACAACGTGGAAGGCCGCGCGCGTGACGCGCACGGCCTTCGGATGGCTCAGACGAGCTCCACGTCCCGGTCGGACTTCTCGACGACGGCGCCGATGCGGTAGGCCGCCTCGCCCGCATGGTCGAGCAGGTTCATGACCTCGTCGACGCGGTCGGCGGGCACGGCGACGACCATGCCGATGCCCATGTTGAAGATGTTGTACATCTCCATATGGTCGACGTCGCCGGCCTTTTCGATGACGTCGAAGATCGGCGGCACCTGCCATGCGTCCAGGTCGATATGCGCGGCGAGGCCGTCGGGCAGCATGCGCGGCACGTTCTCGATGAAGCCGCCGCCGGTGATGTGGGCGACGCCGTGCACCAGATTCGCCTCGAACAGCGGCATGAGCGCGTTCACGTAGATCTTCGTCGGCGTGAGCAGCACGTCGCCGAGCTCGCGGTCGCCCAGTTCGGGCAGACGCGTGTGCACCGTGTAGCCGGCCCGCTCGAAGAGCGCCTTGCGCACGAGCGAGAAGCCGTTCGAATGCACGCCGGTGGACGGCAGGCCGATGAGGACGTCGCCGGCGCGGATCGCGGAGCCGTCGACGATCTGCGAACGTTCGGCGCAGCCGACGGTGAAGCCGGCCAGATCGTACTCGTCGGCGTCGTACATGCCCGGCATCTCGGCGGTCTCGCCGCCGATGAGCGCGGCGCCCGCCTGCACGCAGCCGTCGGCGACGCCGGAGACGACCTGTTCGAGCACGGCCGGGTCGTTCTTGCCGCAGGCGATGTAGTCGAGGAAGAACAGCGGCTGCGCGCCCTGGGCGACGACGTCGTTGACGCACATCGCGACGCAGTCGACGCCGATCGTGTCGTGCTTGTCCATGAGCTTGGCGATGACGAGCTTCGTGCCGACGCCGTCGGTGCCGGAGATGAGCACCGGCTCCTTGTAGTCGAGCGACGCGAGGTCGAAGAGGCCTCCGAAGCCGCCGATGCCGCTGACGACGCCCGGACGGTCCGTGCGCGCGACGTGCGATTTGATGCGCTTGACCACTTCGTAGCCGGCTTCGACGCTCACGCCCGCGTCTTCATA
Organism: Bifidobacterium choerinum; assembly: GCF_002761235.1. Classification (NCBI taxonomy): domain Bacteria; kingdom Bacillati; phylum Actinomycetota; class Actinomycetes; order Bifidobacteriales; family Bifidobacteriaceae; genus Bifidobacterium; species Bifidobacterium choerinum. The sequence continues at coordinate 1,365,509 of NZ_CP018044.1, forward strand.
TGCTTGTGGCATGCTGACCTTTCTGTCCGCCGCGTGGAATCGGCGGGTCTCGTTGGGGTTTTCGGTGAGGTTTGGCCGGTCGGCTTTGCGCATGGGCGGAGCCGGCCGGACGGATCGGATGCGCTAGATGTTCGGGACCATGTATTCGGTGGGCGCGTCGGAGGCGTGCTCGCCGAGGGGCTTCTGGTGCATCGTGTACTCGGTGCCTTCGTACATCGTCTTCCTGCCGTTGTATCCGGGCAATGTGACGCGGTCCTCCGGCGTCAGCGAGGCGAGGAAGTCGGCCTCGTAGTCGTCGAGCGCGGTCGGGTAGTCGCCGTTGAAGTAGGCGACGCACAGGCCGCCGTACGGCGCGTCCGCGTTCAGGCCGATCGATTCGATCAGGCCGTCGAGGGAGAGGAAGGCGAGGGAATCCGCGCCGATGAACTCGCGGATCTCGTCGACCGACTTCTTCGCGGCGATGAGCTCCTGCGTCGTCGAGATGTCGATGCCGTAGAAGCACGGGTATTTGAGCGGCGGCGAGCTGATGCGCATGTGCACCTCGGCGGCGCCGGCCTCCTTGAGCAGCTGCACGATGCGCTTCGACGTCGTGCCGCGCACGATCGAATCGTCGATGACGACGATCCTCTTGCCTTTGACGACCGACTTGACGGCGGACAGCTTCATGCGCACGCCCTGCTCGCGCAGCGCCTGCGTCGGCTGGATGAACGTGCGTGCGACGTACTGGTTCTTGATCAGGCCCATCTCGTTGGGCAGTCCCGCCTCCTCGGAGTAGCCGGAGGCCGCCGATAGCGACGAGTTCGGCACGCCGATGACCATGTCCGCGTCGACCGGCGACTCCTGGGCGAGGCGCGCGCCCATGCGCTTGCGTGCCGAATGCACGTTGACGCCGTAGATGTCCGAGTCGGGACGCGCGAAGTAGATGTACTCCATCGAGCAGATGGACAGCTGCGTGCGGCTCGTGTACGTGTGGATGCGGTAGCCGGAGTCGTCGATGACGATCATCTCGCCCGGCTGGATGTCGCGGATGCGTTCGGCGCCGACGACGTCGAGCGCGCAGGTCTCGGACGCGAGCACGTAGGCGCCGTTGGACATGCGGCCCAGGGACAGCGGGCGGAATCCGTTGGGGTCGAGCGCGCCGATCATCTCATGTTCGGTCATGATCAGATACGCGAAGCCGCCGTGGATCGTGTTGAGCGCCTCCTGCAGCTTGTCGGTGATCTTCGCACGCACCGAACGGCGGACCAGATGCATGAGCACTTCGGTGTCCGAGTTCGAATGGAAGATCGCCCCCTCGTCCTCGAGCGCGCGGCGCAGCGAGAAGCAGTTCGTCAGGTTGCCGTTGTGGCACAGCGCCACGTCGCCGTCATGGAAGCGGAAGATGAACGGCTGGATGTTGTCGATGCCGCCGGATCCGGCGGTCGCGTACCTCACGTGGCCGATCGCGGCGTCGCCCTGAAGCCGCTGGATGTCCTTTTCGTCTTGGAACACCTGGGTGAGCAGGCCGAGCCCACGGTGTCCGATGAGGTGGCCGTGGTCGTTGGAGACGATGCCGGCTCCCTCCTGGCCGCGATGCTGCAATGCGTGTAATCCGAAGTAGGTGAGGCGCGCGGCATCGGGATGTCCCCATACGCCGAAAATGCCACATTCCTCATGGATCTCTTCGAGTTCAGCCGACAAGCCAAAACTCCTTCCACAACTGGAGACAGGGGATTCGCTACGAGATAAACCCTAGCAAGTGTCGACTACATCGGGAAACGCGGATTTTGCCAGAACGGCGTCATCGCAACGAATCGGCGACGCACGCCCATTCACATGCCGGACACGGGCGTGCGACGCGGCCGTTCGGATGTGGAGTGGCAGTTCCGCTTCCGCGGCGATCGGCGAGCGCGAATTCGCCTAGCGCATCGTCGCGTCCCCAGGGCGGGGCGCCGGAACGGAACCGACGCTGCGCCCCGCGTTTGTATGGCGGGACGCCGACACGGCGCGCCGGGCTCGACATATTCGAACGTTTGTTCGATAATGGGGGCATGGACGCACGCAGCTATCTCGCCATAGACCTCAAGTCGTTCTACGCATCCGAGGAATGCGTGGAGCGCGGGCTCGATCCGCTCGACGCCAACCTGGTCGTCGCGGACCGCTCGCGCACGTCCAAGACGATCTGCCTCGCCGTTTCGCCGTCGCTCAAGGCGCTCGGCATCGGCGGGCGTCCCCGTCTGTTCGAAGTCGAGGAATGCATGCGCGAGGTCAACGAGGAACGGCGGCTGCATGCACCGGGACGCCGCTTCACCGGCGGATCGTCAAGCGCGGCCGCGCTCGCGGCCGACCCGTCGCTCAAGGCGGAGTTCATCGTCGCGAAGCCGCGCATGGCGCACTACCTCGAGGCGAGCGCGCGCATCTACGGCATCTACCTGCGCTACGCCGACGCGAAGGACATCCACGTCTACTCGGTCGACGAGGTCTTCATCGACGCCACGTCGTATCTGGGATACTTCGGCTGCGACGCGCACGAGCTCGCGCGGCGCATCGTCGCCGCGATCGCCGCCGAGACCGGCATCACGGCGACGGCCGGCATCGGCACGAACCTGTATCTGGCGAAGGTCGCGATGGACATCGTCGCCAAGCACGTCCCGGCCGACGCGGACGGCGTGCGCATCGCGCGTCTCGACGAGATGGCGTACCGGCGCTCGCTGTGGGCGCACCGTCCGCTCACCGACTTCTGGCGCGTCGGCCCCGGCGTGTCGCGCACACTCGAACATCATGGGCTGATGACGATGGGCGACGTCGCGCGCTGCTCGATCGGTTCGGTGAACGACTACTACAACGAGGGGCTGCTCTACCGGCTGTTCGGCGTCAACGCGGAGCTGCTCATCGACCACGCATGGGGCTGGGAGCCGTGCACGATCGCCGACATCAAACGCTACCGGCCGGCCCGATCGACGCTGAGCTGCGGGCAGGTGCTGCACGAGCCCTACGACTGGCGGCGGGCGCGCACGATCGTGCTCGAGATGGCCGACGATGTCGCCTACGAGCTGCTCGGACACGGCGATGTGACCGACCATGTCACGCTGACGGTCGGCTACGACGTCGCGAGCCTCGGCGGCGCGCACGATGGCGGATATATGGGCCCGGTCGACGTCGACCGCTACGGCCGGCGAGTGCCGAAGAGCGCGCACGGCTCGCATCGGATGGAGGCGGCGACGGCGAACGCGGCGCGGCTGCGCGAGGCCTTCGCCGGGATCTTCGACCACGTCGTCGACCCAAGGCTGCTCGTGCGGCGCGTCACCGTCGGCGCATCGAAGATCGCCTCGGACGGAGCGGATGGTTCGGTCGCGGACGGGCATGCGGAGGGTGCCGGACGGTACGAGCAGCCGGATCTATTCGCCGCCGCGGATGAACGGGGCCCGGATGAGCTCAGCGCGGATGGGCGGCGCACGGGCGGACGGCATGCGGACGGGGAGCGTTCAAACGGACGAAGCGTGAGCGAACGGGGTGCAGGCGAGCGGGATGTAGGCGGGCAGAGTGCGAGCGGTGCGCGCGGAGGCGACGACCATGGCGGTCGCGGCGATGTGCGCCGCGACGCCGACCGCGACGCACGCGAACTCGCCGTACAGCGCGCGCTGCTCGGCGTCAAGGAACGCTTCGGTGGCAACGCTGTGATCACCGGCCTCAATCTCGAGGACGGCGCGACCGGCATCGAACGCAACCGGCAGATCGGAGGGCACGCTGCATGAGTCTCGAACACACGCATCGCTACGACGACATCGTCGATCTGCCGCATCACCGCTCGCGCATCCATCCGGCGATGCCGGCGGCGCAGCGGGCTGCGCAGTTCATGCCCTTCGCGGCGCTCACCGGATACGAGGAGATCATCGACGACGTCGCACGCCCGCGTGCGCGCCGCGCCGAACTGGGGGAGGATGCGCGGGAGGAGCTCGACCGACGTCTGTCCGCGCTGCTCGCACGTCTCGACGACATGCCGCATGTCGAGGTGACGTATTTCGTGGCGGAGCATGACGGCGCCGACGTCGGCGAGTACAGGACGGTGCGCGGCGCGGTGCGCGGCTATGACGGCGCCGCGCGGCGGCTGTCGATCGACGGAAGTCAGGATGCGTCGATCGATGCGCGCGGCGATGGACGCTGCGAAGTATCCTGCGCGGACATCGTGCGGATCGTCGTCGACGCATGAGCGGTCGTCGACGAATGCGAGATGGAGGCACGCAGCGCGGCGGGCGTGAAGATTGTGTCGAAAAACACGAAGAAACGGCGGTGTCGGCCGACGTTGTCATCGTCTGATTTGTTAGGATGGAATACGGATTAAAGCCATCGTGATGCAAACGATGGATGTGCCGCGCGTCGGCCGCGCGCATGGATGACGACGGTGCCATCCGTCGTCGATGAGGTCAAGGAGCCCGGATGGAAACCACAGAACCGAAGCAGTCGAAGTCGAAGAAGATCTGGATCATCGCCATCGTCGGCGTCGTCGTCGCCGCGCTCATCGCCGTCGGCGTCATCGTTGCGCTACGTCTCAACGCGAAGGACGATGCGGAGGCCGAAGCCAAGCCGGCCGCCTCCACGTCGCAGAGCGCGGCATCGGAGGACAAGGACGACAAGAGCAAGGAATCCGACGGCAAGGACGCCGACGGCAAGGAGGAGAAGGTCGCGCCGTCCACGACCGATCCCGAGCAGGTCATGAAGAACTACGAGGAGTTCATGACGAAATACGCGCACTACGCGACGCTGCTCAACAGCCAGGAGGGCATTCCCGCCGATGAGGTCGAAGGATACATCGAGTGGAACAGCCAGATGGAGGACATCCTCGCACAGATCGAGGCGGTCGAGAACACGAAGCTCACGCCCGAACAGCAGAAGGAATTCGACGCGATGCTCGACCGCGTCGACGACATGATGGTGAAGGCCACCGGCTCGGAGCTCGTCCGTACGCCACGCTCGGCGGAGGAGGCGAAGAAGCAGGCCGAGGAACGCAAGAAGGCCGCCGAGGAGTCGCGCAAGGTGCTGACCGGAGGCGCCGGTTCGAGCACGGATGACCAGAAGGACTCGTCGACGCAGACGAAGTGACGGCATCAGCCGATCGGACGTCCGCCGGTGGGACATGATAGGCATGCAAGCGGCAGACGCGGTTAGGATGGCGGCATGGCATACGACAACGGCGGTGTGAACGACGGGCGGCCCATCGCGCCGTCACGGCAGCTGGAACCCAAAGGCAACGTGCTCGTGCTGGGCAATTCGGGCGTCGGCAAATCGACGCTCATCAACGCCGTCATCGGCGAGGACGTCGCGAAGACGAGCTTCGGCACGCGCGGCACGACCGGGGAACTCGCGATCTACGCAAGTCCGTCGGTGCCGTTCCGCGTCATCGATTCGATCGGTTTTGAACCGTCGCCGATCGCGAGCCTGCGCGCCGTGCATGCGGTGCGCAAATGGTCGCGGATGAGCGCGAAGGAAGGCAACGAGAACACGCGCATCAACGTGATCTGGTTCTGCGTGGATGGCACGGCGGCGAAGCTGTTCCCTGACACGATCCGCAACCTGGCGAACGCCGTGCGGATGTGGAAATCGGTGCCGATCATCGCCGTCGTCACGAAATCGTATTCGCAGCCGGATCGCGAACGCAACATCGCGATGGTGCGGGAGGCGTTCCACGGGACGCATATCGAGCGCAACCTGCGCGCGATCGTGCCGGTCGTCGCGCAGACCTATGTCATCAACGACACGGCCTTCGCGGCGCCCGAAGGCATCGCCGACCTCATCGACGCGACGATGCAGGCGATGCCCGAGGGCTTGCGCGGAGGCGCACATGACCTGCAGCACTTCAAACTGACACGCAAACGCGTGCTCGCGCAGGGACTGATCGGCGCATGCGTCGCGGCCGGCGCCACCGTGGGCGCCGTGCCGATCCCGATCGCCGACTCGCTGATCCTGTCCCCGCTGGAACTCGCCGAGCTGAACGGATTGGCAAGACTGTACGGGATCGACAAGGACGAGGACGCCAAACGGCTCTTCGATGAGGTCGTGCAGGTGGGCACGGCGGGCGTCGTCGCGCATTCGGCGATCAGCGCGATCAAGGCGATCCCGGGCATCGATCTCGCGGCGAGCGTCATCAACGCGATCGTCGCCGCGAGCATCATCGCCGCGCTCGGCGAGGGCGCCGTCGCCATGTTCGAGGAGATCTACTCCGGCAAACGCAGCGTGCACGACCTCGGATGGGCACGCCATCTGATGGAGGAACAGTTCGGCGAAGGATTCATCGGCAAGGTCAACGGCATCACCGTGGCCGCGCAGGCCGGCGGCAAGGACATGCGTCAGATGATCGTCGACCTGGTCAAGGCGGCGTTCCTGCAGCGCGGGAAGTAGATGGTACTGGGTGGTCGCGGAATCTTAATAGATTGTAATCTGCGAATGACGGATAGGCAATAATGTCATTTTCGTACGTTTTATATGAGTGGATTCCGATTTTTCTGGTGTGATGATCATTGATGACATCGCTCGTCTTCGGGGGGGCACATATGCGGATCGGGCCAGGATGATGTGCGTATTCAACCGTTGTATATTCTGGAAGATACGAGTTTTATGATATCGTCGCGTCGCCGACGCCAGTGGTCTGTTACCATCGGGAAACGAAGACAATGAGATGTCGATTGGGAATCAGTGACTATGCTGAGAGGAAACATTCGATGCGATTGTCGGCATGGCCGCCGATAGGTGAATCGTCGTCCATGGCGGCACCTGCAATGAAGGTCCCGACCAATCGTGGCAGCTCGACATGATGACGTGATGATGAAAGGTTGTGAGCGCGATGAAGTCGATAAAGGCTTGGATTGGTGCCATTGTCGGACTTGTGGTGGGAGCGTTGGTCGTTGCGCTGTTCTGCGGAGCGATTCCCGGCGTGCCGGCGCCCTTCTCGACCAGTTCTAAATCCACGGATACGCAGGTGATTCGTGCGATGGAGCAGACCAAAGAAGTGTCGCTGCTTCGGCTGGGCATCACCGGCGTCAAGTCGAGGGAGAATAAGAGCCATTTCTTCAACATGGAGATTCCGGGCACCGAGCGTGCGCAGTTCATTCAATACTCCTTTGACGCGAAGCTCGGCTTCGACGGCAAAGACGTCGTTATCAAACCCGCCGGTGATAACACGTTCGATGTCACGATTCCCGAGTTCAAATTCATCGGATACGATCATCCGGAATACCGGACGATCGTCGAGCAGAACGGAGCGCTGAGTTTCGGCACCGAACAGATCGATACCGCCAATATGATCAACGAGATTCTGTCCGATAAGGCGAAGAACGAGTACGTCGAAAAGAACCGTGATATTCTCGAGGATCAGGCGAAGTCGTTCTATGCATCCATTGTCAGTAGCGTCAGTCCGGAGACGAAGTTGAATTTTACGTTCCAGCAGGGCGGCGATAAAGACAAGGACAAGGAAGCCTGAACTGAGGCTTCGCGGAGAAGCCGACGGGATAGTGCAAACATCGCTTGCTGCAGTGATATGCGAATCTGAAGAAGCCCGCCTCGCGGACGATATGCCATGAATCATATCGTCCGCGAGGCGGGCTTCTTTATAACATGCCGATGCCGATGCGGCAAACGTTGACGAGGCGCAGCCTCACCACAGCTTCGGGAAGTTGCTGAACGCCTTCTTGATCTGGTTGCCTGCCTCGTTGGCGGCATTGCCGATCTGCTTGGCGCCTTCGTCCAATGCGTTGCCGGTCTGCTACAGCAGCTGCCCGGTGCCGTTCGCGATGTTCTGCCCGACTTCGCCCATCGCCTGATCCCACTGTTTCTCCGAATAATGCGGCGTCTTGTATTCCATGCCCAGCGCTTTGTCGAAGCGTGCGAGGGCGGCCGCGATCTCATTGCCTTCCCGTATGACGACTGGCGCATCCATCGGCAGCAGGATGACGCGCATCGTGTCGTCCTTGCCCTGCACCGCCTGCTTGATGGCCTGCTGCAGTCTGGCGGTCGCATCGGTGAGCGAGTGGTAGCGTGCGCGCCGATTGTCCACGATGACGAAGCGATGCTTGCTGAGCAGTTCCGGATCGAGGTCGGCGTCGATGAACCGCTGTACCTTGAGCATGTCGATGCGGTCGCGCAGGCGCAGGCAATCCGCGGCGACTGCCAACCATTCTCCGATGCTGGGGCGTGCCTTGGTCAAGGCGTCTTTCGTGGATCGGGTATCGTTGGTGGACGCGACGATCTTGTCGGCGATGGCCTTGAGTTGCAGCAGCGCATATTGCTGTACTTCGTTCACGGTCTGGGCGCTGCTGCCCAGTTGGTCCCATGTCGCGTCGGAGAGGGCGCCGATATGCCGCAGTTCGTTTTCGGCCTCCGACACCAGTCCGGCGACGCTGAGGAATTTCGCCAGTTCGGCGTTCTTCTGCTGACGCAGCACCTGATCGACCTTGGCGTAGATCTGCTTGAGATAGTCGGTCATTTCCTTCATCGTCTGCTCGAGCGCCATCGTCAGCATCAGCATTTCGACATTCGCCAGTTTCTCCGGCGAAATGCCGCCGGCTATCTTCTCGAACTGCACGTTGCCCTTGATGCCGCCTTTGCCGCCCTTGCCGATCACTCCCATGAAATTGCCGGTGTCGTTGTTGCGCAGCAGACCGTGCTTGCGTGCTTTTTCGGCGGATTCCTTGGTGAGCTTCACCCATCGCCCTGAGCGCTCCTGCATCTTCCGGAGCATCTTCGCGGCGCGTTGCGCGTTTTTCAATATTGCGGCATTATTGATGTCCACGGTCTGCTCCTCTGCGATCTGGAGCTCGGCGAGGGCCTGCCGGATATCGTCGGAATCGCCCAACAGCATGATTCCGTCGTCGTCGCCGTACACTTCGATTTCGTTGGTCATGGCATCCCTTTCCATGTCGTGCAGGTCGAGCCGGCTGCATTGCCGCTATGAACCTTTTGCGAATTCAATTATCCTCATAATACTGTTTCGAAGAAGGGAGAGACGGTGGGCGTGGCGCGGAGCCTCATCGTTACAGCGGCTGCATCATGCAGAGAATAGGTGAGTGGCGTGTTGTCCGGTGGATCTCAGAGTGCGCCGTACCAGAGATCGTCGTTGTCGGAAACGTCCTGCGTATCCGATGCATCCGCGGAATCGGTATTCAGGGAATACTCGAATTGCTGCTCGGTCGGGGTCGGATAGGCGTCCTTCAGCAATGACGAGAACGATTCGTTCGCCATGCCGTAGAATGCTCCGGTGATCAATTGGAAGGTCCGGTTGTCCGGCAGGTCGCTGCTTGCGGCGAGCGATTGCATCAGGCTTTGGAATCGCTCGGGGCTGGAATAACAGATTGTGGACATCTCGTACAACGTAAGCATTTTGGCCGCCAGTTCGCCGAAGTCGCTGGAGGAGAGCATGCGGTCGATCGTGTCGGCGCGCCAGCTGCGCAGTTCGTCGTCGGGAGCGCCGTCGGGTGCATCGATCCATCGCCGGATGGCGAGTATGGAATCACTGCTCAGTCCGGTATAGGAACTGGCTTTCTCCAGATCGAAGGACGTCTCGTTGGTCTCGCCGGTCAGGTAGCCGACGTCGACTCCGAAGAAATCGGCGATGAGCATCATCGTTTCGTATTTGGGAAAACCGATGACGCCGTTGGCCGTCTGGTTGCCGGTGTTGAGCCACCGACTGACGTCCTTCTGATGGAACCTTGTCAGATAGGTGCGGTTGAGTGCGCTGACGAACTCCACCTGCGTCAGACCCCGTTCGTTCAGGCATTCGCGCAATCTGCGCCTCCAGCAGGCAGCCCTCGTCTGGTTTATATCATCCATACCATAATTCCCTTCTCTTAATTCGCTTATTTATAACATGTTATGTCATTGACACTATATGACGAAGCTTCGAGAATGGAACAACAGGGCAGAGGACTCGTCATATCCCCGGAAAACCGCCGATTGTCGCGATAGGCAAGGAGTGCGATTCGCGAATAAAACATGCCCCTTGATGACGAGAAGCATGACAGGGCGCAAGCCCAACGCGACCGAAGGCCGGTCGCGAACCATCTCTCGTCAGAAAGGAGTGCAGATATGTTCGCACAGTTGGCAAGCATGATTCTGCGCGGCGTTCGAGAGTTGGATGAGGCGGCACGCGAGGCGTCGTCGGGTGAGGGTCGTCCGCGTACGGCGGATGACGGGAGCTCGGCGCCGGTCTCTATGGGGAGTTCCGCGCCAGAACAGAACGACCGATAGATGAGCGGGTGTGCGGATGCGGCGACGCATCCGCACACCCTGTCTCCGAGAGAAGGGAAGGTCAGCCATGACCTCGCCAGAAGTGAACCCAGGAGCGGATCCGCAGAACGATTACACTCCGGTAGATTCCATGCAGACAGATGCGACGCAGCCTGTGCAAATGACGGAACCGACGGCGCCGATGGCGGCAACGTCGGGGGTGGATCCGACGCGGGCGATGCCGACTCAGACCATGCCGCAGATTCCGTCACAGCAGTTCCCGCAGTCCGCCGATGTCGTCTATCAAGCGATGAAGGACGCGCTGCTGAAGAGTCAGGGCTTTACGCTCGACATGGCCGATGACGTCATCAAGACGGCGAATATCACTTCGCGTAGCGATGGCTCTACCTATATGGTGCAGGTCATGGAAAACCCATTGGGTGGATCCGTGGTCCAGATTGTGCCACAGGGCCAGACAGGCGCCAATATGCAGATGGAATCCATGGTCTTCTTCGGGGAGCTGAACCGCGAACTGATGATGCAGCAGATGACTGCCGCAGCACAGCAGAATCCTGCGGCGCTGCAGAACGCAGACGGTCAGCAGACGTGGGCCCCCCAGAGCGCGGGGACCGGCGGCGGGGCGCATGCTCCGAAGAAGCCTGCGGGCTGGGTGATGTACACTGCTATCGGCGCACTTGCGTTGGCGGTTGTGGCGCTCATCCTGCTTATCGTGCTCACTCCGAAGACCGGTGCCTGGCTCGTGTGGGTGCTTGGTCTGGTGTCGTTGGCGCTCTCTGGATTCGCTCTCTATGCAGCGTTTGCGCTCAACAAAAACACGGTGTCTAGGATCCTTGCGGCAGTTGCCGCGGTGGTGTCCGTATTGGCGCTTGTTTTGGGCTTTGTCAATGTTCCGAAAGCTGGAACCAGTCAACCGTCTAAGGCATCATCGTCAATGAGCAGCGGTGGGGCGACATCGGATTCCTCGGATAACAAGGTGGATACCAAGTCGGAGAATAAGCCGTCAGAGACGCAGACGCCTGCCAATGATGAAACTCAAAATCAGGCTGGTACGGCCAGCGGCCTTGAAGAAATCACGGCGGAAATTGAAAAGGACTTCCAGTCGAGTTCAGCGGCCATTACTGCCAAGATGACGGAAACCGAGGCGAAGATTGGCGACACCATCGATTCGTATAAGACAAATAAGTCGGCGCTGACGGATTGGTATGCTTTTGTGTCTAGCGAGACGGATGCGTTGTATAACAAGGTAAGCGATGGTGCCGTGAAGTATATGCAGACATTGTCACAGAAAGCCACGTCGGATAAATATCTTGATGCGGATGCTCTGCTTGATGATTTCTATAAGGCCGTGTACGAGGACGCGTTTGAAGATTATTATGATGATATTTATGATACTGCTTATGAAGATGTGTATGATAAATATTATGACGGTCTTCTTGATGACAAACCGGAGAATATGGAGTATTCGGAATGGTCGGATCTCCGTAGCGAGGCGTACAAGGCTTGGTCTGATTCCAAGTCTGATTTCTATTCCACATGGTCGGATATGAAATCGGCTGTCTATACGCTGTATTCGGACGTGAACTCGGAAATCTGGGATGATGAGTTCGACTTCACGAAGGCGATTGAGCGCTTCCAGAAGAAGACAACCCAGTTCAAGGCGCAGTGACATGCGGCCATTGGCCGGATGAACGAGGCGATGGGCGGGGCTCGCCGCAGAAGGTCGATCCCGTCCATTCCCTCCGTATCCGTCGGTTTGAGGTGGGGATGCAGGTGTTCGAGCTCGAGTGCGGCGCAACGATCGTTGGCTACTGTGGACTGAGTTGGTCAGGTCGGATTTCAGGTCTGCTCGAATCGGTTGCCTGTCTCCGTTCTGGGGAGCTGAGTGTACACGGCTCGTCCGGTGATCCTTCGAGGTGAGGCTCGGTTTGCGGTCGCGATGGCGTCGTCGTCGAACTTGACGGAGGTAGTATGTTCAACGTCGTGATTACGGAGTCCAATTTTGTCGGATGCGATCATCCGAAGTGCCGGATGGTCGTTGGATGAAACGATGTGGAGATGATCGGATCGACATCCCTATTGCTGGTGACATCAATCTGAGGGGGAAGCTGAATTTCAACTTTCGGTAAGAAGGCGATAGGGGTGAGAATATTTGGCAATTAAGAGAATGAAGATAGTATGATTGTAGTCTATATTTTCTCTGCTGCCATATGATGCTAAATTTTACTGATTGTGAAGTTCTTGCGATGTGGAGGGCTGAATGCTATACATGATGAAGTGACATGTTTAATTAAGCGAAGATGCTTATGGAAGTAGACAGTCGTGACATGTTTGTGATATATTATCAAATCTGCACATTGTTTGTGCGATGTATGTCATGAATCACAATTACATGGTTTCTCTACAAAAACATGTGTTTTCTGCATTTCGCTTGCAGTAGTGGAGTAGAATCAAAACACTTTTATTCATGATGAGGAAATGAAGGGAAGGCTGACCATGACCACGCCAGAAGCGAATCCGGGGGCAAATCCGCGGTCAAACCAGCAAAGCTATATGGCCTCGGCACAGGACGTATACGGCGCGTTGGAGCAGATGCTGCAGTTCAGCGCCGTCTTTGATCTGATTCATAAGGATGACCAGACGAAGACCGTCACATTCAGCACTCCGAACATCAATGGGCTGTTTATCGCGAAGGTGACGGAGGGCACCGATCCCTCCTCCGGCGTCGTGCAGGTGACGGTACCAGTCGAAGCAGGGGATGCCGCACAGCAGGAGATCGCGAAATTCTACAAGGATCTCGGCGACCAGCTGATGGTGCAGGGTACGACGCAGACGATGCCGGTTGCGACGACGACCATGCTCAACGCGCAGGAACAGCCGACGCAGGCAATGCCGACTGTCCCGACGACGCCCGCTGCGAATGCGGCTGCCGACGAAGGCCAGACGGCATCGACGACGCATCGTGCGCCGAAGAACAAGTTCACGGCGATGCTGACTGACAAGAATACTGGAAAGACGTCCGCGGTCGCGGTCGCGGCACTCATTGTTAGCGCCGTATATTTCCTTATCGGTCTATTTGCTATGGCAACAAATCCGCCAATTGGGCTATGTGTAGTTTTCGCGATTGTTCCTATTGTGCTGTGTGTGTTGGCGTTCTCGCAAACACAGCCGGGGAGGAAACATGGTCGTATGATCACGGTCATTGCGGCTGCTATCGCTGTCATTGCGCTGGTGCTGTCTCTGATCGGCGCCGTCGGAGGCAGCAAGCATGAATCGCATACGACGAGTACTACACCGTCAAATGCTTCGTCGTCTTCTGCGGAGGACGAGGACCGATGCAAGACTTTCGCTTGGCCGACGACAGGTGCCGCCACCAAGATTCCCGCACCGAAATCCACCAGGGGTATGGATGTCTATGAATTTACGGCGTCCTACAGCGTCACGGTATGCGATGTCACGGCCAGCGATTTCGAATCCTATGCCAATGATCTACGTGCCAAGGGCTTCACTGTGGACCTCGCCAAGTCGGATGATACGTTCAGTGCGAAGAATACCGCAGGCGACAGTGTCATCGTGATGCATAATCCCAACGAAGACACGATGAGCATCTCCATCGATTCCAAGGAGGATGCGGATAAGGAAAAGCAGCGGAAGGCCGACGAAGAAGCTGCCAAGAAGGTCGAAGAGGAAGCCGTCAAGAAGGCTGAGGAAGAGAAGAAGGCTGAAGAGGAACGCAAGAAGGCCGAAGAGGAGCAGAAGCGCCTCGCAGAGCAGGAAAAGAAGGCTCAGGAGGAAGAGACGAAGAAGCAGCAGGAGTCGCAGAACCAGAACGCCGGCGGCGTGACTCCGTCCGTCAAGGAGGCGATGGATTCCTACGAGTCCTACATGAACAAGTACTGCGACTTCATGAAGAAGTACAACTCGTCCTCGAACCAGGCCGGCATGATGAACGACTACCTCAAGATGATGCAGGAGTATTCGGAGATGACGCAGAAAATCGATGACATGGATCAGTCGTCGTGGACTGATGCCGACCTGCAGTACTATCTCGAGGTCATGAACCGCGTCAACCAGCGCCTCGCCTCGGTCAGCTGATCCTCTTCTCCACGTTCCGATATCTGAAGGATGCATCATGACTACGTCGAATCCCGCGATCTCCCGCGTGTCCCTGGCGCGGCAGAGCTATCAATCATCGGTGGCGCAGACCTATGCCGCGTTGCTGCAGACGTTGCAGTACAGTGCGGGATTCGATGTGGCCGGCAACGATGATGCGGCGCACGCCGTGCGGTTCCGCCTGCCCGACGGCGATGACGAATTCGAAGCGCATGTGATCGCCGACGGCGATCACAGCGCGGTCGTCATCGACGCGCCCATCGGCGTGAACGACAAAGGCGCCGCCTATAGCCGTCTGTATCGGGAACTCTCGGAACAGCTGGCAGCGCAGAGCACCGCCATTCCCGCCGACGTCATCGCGAAGCGCCGTTTCTGGAAGTTCGTGACGGCCGACAACCAAGGGCCGCGGTCCAAATGGGCGATCGCCTCCGTCGTCGTCGCCTGCATCGGACTGATCGACGCCATATCCAGTTTCGACGCATGGCGTCCGAACTGGAGCGGCACCTTCATGCTCATCATCCTCATGTTCGTCGTGTGCGGCGTGGGCTTCGCGGTCACCGGACGCGGCGGCAAGGTATCGGGACGGAACCTGGTGCTCATCGCGATTGCAATCGCCTGCGCCGCCACCGTGCTGCTGCTATGCGCATGCACGATCGTCCAGATCAACTATTCGTATTAATCAACCCGGCGCTGTCGCCCATGGTCACGTCGCACGATATGCGGCTGCGGTTCATGGTCGGCGGCATCTTTCTCCAATAATCAGCCACCGATCACCGGCAAAGGAACAATCATGAACAAGAAATCACTGGCAGGTCCCCGCGCGCTCACGATCATCGGAGCAATCGTCATGCTCGTCTCGCTGGCGCTTCCATACGCCACGTCGAGCGACGACACGATGACCGCGTTCACGATCGCCGAACGGTGGAAGGAACTGCAGCGACTCACGAGTATGAGCATCGGCGTCTCGGAGATCATCCTCGCCATGATCATCATCATCGCGGTCTTCTCAGTGCTCGCGCTCATCTTCGCCATCGCCGCGAAAGGCGTCCCGACGCTCGTCTTCGCCATCATCGCGACGCTCGCCTACGTCTATTTCAATCTGAGTTTCACGCC
The DNA here is from genome assembly GCF_002761235.1 of Bifidobacterium choerinum. Classification (NCBI taxonomy): domain Bacteria; kingdom Bacillati; phylum Actinomycetota; class Actinomycetes; order Bifidobacteriales; family Bifidobacteriaceae; genus Bifidobacterium; species Bifidobacterium choerinum. The sequence goes on from NZ_CP018044.1 coordinate 1,380,947, forward strand.
ATATGGTCAGTACAGCCTCGGCTTCGGCGTCTATCTGTTCTACATCGCCGCCGTCGCCGCCATCGCCGGATCGATCTGGATGATCGTCGTCAAGCACGGCAACAAGAACACGGCCGCCAACGCGTGACGGGCGAGGTCGTCCTGGTACGGCGGCCCTAATGAAGAGAGCACGTTCCACAGGGAAGTGAGGAGGAACAGGATGCACAGCATCGATCTGCTGCCCAATGAGGGCATCATCGCGCAGTTTGACGGCGTCGGCTGCGAGAGCCCCGATTTCAAGGGCTTCGAACGTGGTGAACTGACGCTGACCAATATGAGTCTCGTGTTCACCTACACGCAGATCAAGATGTTCGGCAAGGACATCGACCATACGTTCTCGTGGTCGTTGCGCGACATCAAGGTGGTGAACGGCAAGCCGCAGCTCATCATCGACAAAGGCGACAGCCACCAATGCGACATCCTGCTGCGCAAGGGGAAGATCGAGCTGCGCATGGCTTCGCATGCGGACCTCTCGAAGCTGGCGAACGGCATCAACAAGGAGATCACCGGCAGCGACGAGGACATCGTCGGCGCGCCGAAGACCTTCATCAGCGGCATCGCCAGCGCACTGACCGGAGCAACCAAGGAAATGGCGGAGGCGTTCAACATGAGCGGCCTGACGAAGCCGAAGAGCGCGAAGACGGTATCGAAGACCTGCTTCGGTTGCGGCGCCGCCCTGCATGGTGCCGAAGGCACGTCGGTCCACTGCGAGTATTGCGGCAGAAACGAACAGCTCTAACCATCCACGGGATCCAGCAAGTCAGAAAGTAGGCAGCTATGGCGTTAATCAGGGCATTCACCGGCGCACTGGGCGGCACCTTCGCCGATCAGTGGCTCGACATCATCACCGTGGACCGCTTCGACGAGCATGCGGCGCTGATGCCGGGCATCTACCAGGAGACGAATCGCGGCCGCGGCTCGAACACGCGGCACTCGGATGCGGTGATCTCCAACGGATCGCGCATCTACGTGCCGGAGAACACGGCCGCCTTCATCTTCGACCAGTCGGGCATCGAGAACATCATCACCGAATCGGGCGGCTACGAATACCGCACCGGCGGCACCGACAGCGTGTTCGCCGGCGACGGCATCGGCAAGTCGATCTTCGGGCAGATCGGCGAACGCTTCAAGTACGGCGGCGAACCGGTGGCGAACAAGCGCGTCGCCTTCGTCAACCTGCGTGAGATCCGCAGCCTCAAATTCGGCACGCCGGCGCCGCTGATGTACCACGACAGGTTCTACGACACCGATCTGGACATCCGCGCCCGCGGCATGATGTCGCTGCGCATCACGAATCCGACCGCGTTCATCCGGCAGTTCGTGCCGCCGAACGTCGACTACATCAGCTTCGACGATCCGAAGATGAAGTCGCAGCTGCTCAGCGAGTTCATGCAGTCGTTCTCGGTCGCGCTCAACTCGCTGTCGAACGAATACCGCATCTCCGAGCTGCCGAGTCAGGCGAATGCCATCGCGCAGGCGATCGCGGCGGACGAAGGCAACGCGGGTACGTGGGAGTCGCGGTTCGGTATTCATCTGGCGGGTATTGGTATCGAGAGCATCGAGTTCACGCCGGAGTCGCGTGAGCTGGTCAAGCAGTATTCGGCGAATCGTATGAATGTTGCGGCGTATGAGAACGTTTCGCAGCAGGCGTCGAACATCGCGGCGCAGCAGAAGATCGCACAGGGTGTGCAGGAGAGCGGGTTCGGTGATATGGGCGGCATGATGCTCGGTGTGGGCTTCGCGCAGGGCGTCAATCCGATGACCGGGGCGATGCCGGGCCAGCAGGTGGCGCAGCAGGCGGCTGTGGCTGGTGCTGCGCCGGCGTCGCAGCCTGAGGCTTCGCAGGCGTCGTCCGGGCAGCCGGCGATGTCGTTGTCGGAGCAGATGGATGCGTTGAAGAGTCTCAAGGAGTTGTTGGACGCCGGCATCCTCACGCAGGAAGAGTTCAACCTCAAGAAGAGGCAGATTTTGGGGCTGTGATACGCCCCGTTATAAGGAAAAGGAAAGGGGACACCATGTCCGATCAGGGAGCCACCAGGAATCTGACGATTCCGAAGATCATTGCGATCGCGGGCAACGCGCTCATGCTGCTATGCATCTTCCTGCCGTACGCCTCAGCGCCGCAGGATTCGCCGTACCGCCAATTCGCCGATGAGACGATCGACGGCGTGCGCGCCGGCGAACTGGCCGACCCGTCATTGTTCAAGTTCGTGACGCTTTACAACAAGCTCAAGAACGACGTCGCCGGAGGCTCGGAAGTCGCGACGATTATCATGGTGATGGTCATCGCCATCGCCGTCGCGGCGCTTGTCGCACTGATCTTCGCATGCATCGCGAAGGGCATTCCGGCGCTGGTGTTCAGCATCATCGGCTTCATTCTGTTCCTCGTGCTGAACTGGGACTTCAGTGACCGCGGCGTCATCTCTTCGGACAACTACGGCTGGGGCTTCGGCTACTACCTGTTCTTCGTCGCCGCGATCGTCGCCGTCGTCGGCGCGATCTGGCTGATCGCCGCCAAGCGTCAGGCCAAGTAATCCGACATACGGCAGATTGAGAATGCAAGGCCGCGCATCCGGTTGGGTGTGCGGCCTTGTTTTTTGCTGTGAAGACGGTGGAGGGTTGTTGTGGCCTATCTGCGATTTTGGGGTGGGGTGTTCCGGAGACCGGGCGGTTAAATGTGCTGTTCTTAGCGCCTTTGTTCGCATATGGTAGCTTTGGAGGTTGTTGGAGGCGGTGTCTCCGAGAGCGCCCACCCCAAAATCGCAGATAGGGCCTCGGGAGGGACGGAGAGGACGTCGGATGGGTCTTGCCGCATCCGACATATTGTCGGATAGGGCTTTGAGAGCGCGGAGAGGACAGTGTCCGGCACCGCAACGGCAGGTCCTTCGCAGATGGGGCCTCGGGACCGCGGAGAGGATGCTCAGTCGCGGCGCCGAGGCGGGGCGGGGTAGTGCTTGACCGTGAATTCGGCGGCATCGATGCGTCATGCCGCCACTTTTCCTGCACCACCTCAGAGAGGGAAACAGCGGTGCATCGGACAGGGATTGCGGACCGGATGTGGGTAGGAGCTCCGCTCCTTATATATGCAGGGGGATGCGGGATAGGGGATACAGGATAGGGGATACAGGATATACGAATCGGCCCCGCGGAACGGATTCCGCGGGGCCGATTCATGCGCTCAGCCAAGCGCCCGCCAATCGCTCAGCCGAAGTACTCGACGCCGGCTTCGAAGATCGGCTGGTAGGTGTTGCCCGGCACGTTGAGGTACAGGCCGTTGCCGGAGCGCTCCGAATGGCCCATCTTGCCGAAGACGCGGCCATCGGGACTCGTGATGCCCTCGACGGCGAGCATCGAGCCGTTCGGGTTGACCGACAGGTCCATGCTCGGCACGCCGTCCTCGTCCACGTACTGCGTGGCGATCTGGCCGTTCGTGGCCAGCTGCGCGAGCATGTCGTCCGAGGCGACGAAACGGCCCTCGCCGTGCGAGATCGCGACGGTGTGCACGTCGCTGACCTCGGTCTTCGCGAGCCACGGCGAGAGGTTCGATGCGACGCGCGTGCGCACGAGGCGGCTCTGATGACGGCCGATCTCGTTGAACGTGAGCGTCGGGCATTCGGCGGTCATCGGCACGATGTCGCCGAAGGGCACAAGACCGAGCTTGATGAGCGCCTGGAAGCCGTTGCAGATGCCGAGCATCAGGCCGTCGCGGTTCTTGAGCAGGTCGCGCACCGCCTCGGTGACGGCCGGCGCACGGAAGAAGGCCGTGATGAACTTCGCCGAGCCGTCCGGCTCGTCGCCGCCTGAGAAGCCGCCGGGAATCATGACGATCTGGCTGCGGCCGATTTCGTCGACGAGCGCCTGCGCGGATTCGGCGACCGCCTGCGGCGTGAGGTTGTTGACGATGAGCGTAGTCACCTCGGCGCCGGCACGTTCGAACGCCGCCGCCGTGTCGTACTCGCAGTTGTTGCCCGGGAACACCGGGATGACGACGCGAGGCTTGGCGATCTTCGGCCCCGCATACTGCACGCGGCGGTCAGTCTCGAAGGACACCGTCTCGACCTGCTCGAGTTCGGCGCCGGCCGGCGTGCGGTACGGGAACACCGATTCGAGGCCGCGTTCCCACGTCTCCTGCAGCTGCGCCATCGGCAGGTCCTCGCTGGCCGCATGGAAGACGTAGTCGTCGGTGGTCTCGCCGATCTGGCCGATTTCGACGAGGTTCGACGTCGCCGGCAGCTTCGCGTCGTCCGCCAGTTCGACGATGAACGAACCGTACGCCGGCGCGAAGAGGTCGTCGACGGCGATCGCGTCGTCGAGCTTGACGCCGATCTGGTTGCCGAGCATCATGCGGAACAGCGATTCGGCGGTACCGCCGTAACCCGGCGTGGACACGGCGAGCGCGTCATGGAAGTCGACGAGCTCCTCGACGACGTGGAAGGCCTCGAGCAGCGCGTCCTTGTCCGGCGTGATGCCGTCGGCGAGGTAGCGCGGCGCGATGCGCACGACGCGATGGCCGCCCTGCTTGAACTCCGGGCTCGTCGCGCGGTTCATGTTGCCGACGGCGACGGCGAAGGAGATCAGCGTCGGCGGCACGTCGAGGTCCTCGAAGGATCCGGACATCGAATCCTTGCCGCCGATCGCGCCGACGCCGAGGTCGACCTGCGCCATCAGCGCGCCGAGCACGGCCGCGAGCGGCTTGCCCCAGCGTTCCGGCTCGTCGCGCAGCTTCTCAAAGTACTCCTGGAAGCTCAGATACGCCTTCTCGTGCTCGAAGCCGGCGGCCACGAGCTTGGCGAGCGATTCGACGACGGACAGGTAGGCGCCGGTGAACTGGTTCCGCTCCATGATGTACGGGTTGAAGCCCCACGCCATCGCCGACGCGGTCGTCGTCTCGCCGAAGACCGGCAGCTTCGCGACCATCGCCATCGGCGCGGTCAGCTGCGTGCGGCCGCCGAACGGCATCAGCACGGTGCCGGCGCCGATCGTCGAGTCGAAGCGCTCGGACAGGCCCTTGTTCGAGGCGACGTTGATGTCGGAGAGCATCGCGTCCATGCGTTCGGCGAGCGTGCCTTCGTTGAACGGCGTGACGTAGGTGCCCTGAGCGGTCACATGCGCGTCCTGATGCTTGTCGGCGCCGTTCGACGCGAGGAACTCGCGCGACAGGTCGACGATCGCGTCGCCGTTCCAGCGCATGACCATGCGCGGCTCCTCGGTGACGGTCGCGATGACCGACGCCTCGAGGTTCTCCTCGGCGGCGTACTTGAGGAACTCGTCGACGTCCTCGGCGGCCACGTCGACGGCCATGCGCTCCTGCGATTCGGAGATCGCGAGCTCGGTGCCGTCGAGGCCCTCGTACTTCTTCGGCACCTGGTTGAGGTCGACGTCGAGGCCGTCGGCGATCTCGCCGACCGCGACGGAGACGCCGCCGGCGCCGAAGTCGTTGCAGCGCTTGATCAGACGGCACGCGTCGCCGCGGCGGAACAGGCGCTGCAGCTTGCGTTCGACCGGCGCGTTGCCCTTCTGCACCTCGGCGCCGTCGAGCTCGAGCGATTCGACGTTGTGCGCCTTCGAGGCGCCGGTCGCGCCGCCGATGCCGTCACGTCCGGTGCGGCCGCCGAGCAGGATGATGCGGTCGCCCGGCGCCGGCGTCTCGCGGCGCACATGGTCGGCGGGCGTCGCCGCGACGACGGCGCCGACCTCCATGCGCTTGGCGACGTAGCCCGGATGGTAGATCTCGTTGACCTGTCCGGTTGCGAGCCCGATCTGGTTGCCGTAGGAGGAGTAGCCGTGCGCGGCCGTCGTGACGATCTTGCGCTGCGGCAGTTTGCCTTCGAGCGTCTGGTCGATCGGCGTGCGCGGATCGGCCGCGCCGGTCACGCGCATCGCCTGGTAGACATAGGAACGTCCCGACAGCGGGTCGCGGATGCAGCCGCCGATGCAGGTCGCCGCGCCGCCGAAGGGCTCGATCTCGGTCGGATGGTTGTGCGTCTCGTTCTTGAACAGGAACAGCCAGTCCTCGTCCTCACCGTTGACGTCCACCTTCACCTTGACGGTGCAGGCGTTGATCTCCTCGGATTCGTCGAGGTTCGTCAGGATGCCGTTCGCCTTGAGCCATTTCGCGCCGAGCGTGCCCATATCCATCAGCGTCACCGGGCGGTCGTCGCGGCCGAGCTCCTCGCGCATCTTCAGGTAGCGTTCGAAGGCGGCCTGGACGGTTGCGTCGTCGATCGTCACGTTGTCGAGCTGCGTGCCGAAGGTCGTGTGGCGGCAATGGTCGGACCAGTACGTGTCGATGACCTTGATCTCGGTGATCGTCGGGTCGCGGTCCTCGTTGACGAAGTAGTCGCGGCAGAACTGCAGGTCGGCGACGTCCATCGCGAGCCCGCGGTCGTCGATGAAGCGTTCGAGCTGCTCGTCGTCCATGTCGCGGAAGCCGTCGATGACCTCGACCCTGCCGGGCGTCGGGATCTGTGTCGCCAATGTGTCGCGCGTCGCGAGGCTCGCCTCGCGCGCCTCGACCGGGTTGATGACGTACTTCTTGATCGCGTCGATGTCCGGCGTGCTCAGGTCGCCCTTGAGCGCGTAGAGCGTGGCCGAGCGCACGGTCGGGCGCTCGCCCTGGCTGATGAGCTGGATGCATTCGCTCGCCGAATCGGCGCGCTGGTCGAACTGGCCCGGCAGGAACTCGACGGCGAAGACGGCGTCGCCGCCGAAGTCGGGAAGGTCGGAGGACACGTCATCGGACTGCGGCTCGCTGAAGACGGTCGGCACGACCTGCTCGAACAGCTCCTCGCCGATGCCCTCGACGTCGTAGCGGTTGATCAGGCGGATCTGCTCGAGCGGCTTGATGCCCAGGATCGTCCTGAGCTCCTGGGTGAGCTGCTGGGCCTCGACGTCAAAGCCCGGCTTCTTTTCAACATATACGCGGAAAACCACGGTTCTTCCTTGCTCTCTTGACTCTGATGGTTGCAGGTGGATATGGGGTAGGAATGGGAGAAAAACAGGGGCATGGGTGGCGGAGGGCGGCCCCATGCGGCGCTCACGGCAAAAACGGCCCGCATCCGGTATGCGCCGGATGCGGGCCGTCCGCGTCATTCGGCGCGCTCGATGCCTTCCTGTTCGGCAAGCGCCGTCAGACGGTCGTAGATCTCCTCGTAGGCGGGGATGATGTTTCCCAGGTCACGGCGGAACAGGTCCTTGTCGAGATGCTCGATCTGGCCGGAGCCGTCCCTGAGGTCCCATAGGCGGCAGGTGTCCGGCGTGATCTCGTCGGCGAGTAGGATCGTGCCGTCGGAGGTCTTGCCCTCTTCGATCTTGAAGTCGACGAGCTGCACGTCGATCTTCGAGAAGATGTCGAGCAGCGCGTCGTTGACGGCGCGCGCCTGCTTCGAGATCTCGGCGAGCTCCTCGTCGGAGGCCAGACCGAGCGCGACGATGCCGTCGTCGTTGATGAACGGGTCGCCGAGCTCGTCGGACTTGTAGCAGAATTCGAGGATCGGACGGGTGAGCTTCGTGCCCTCCTCGACGCCGTAGCGCTTCGCGAAGGATCCGGCCGCCGTGTTGCGCATGATGATCTCGAGCGGGTACATGTCCATCGCGCGCACGAGCTGCTCGGTGTCCGAGATGCGCCTGATGAAATGGGAGTCCACGCCGCGCGCCTTGAGCAGGTCGAAGAGGACCGAGGTGATGCGGTTGTTGAGGCTGCCCTTGCCTTCGATCTGGGCTTTCTTCGCGCCGTTGCCGGCGGTCGCCTGGTTCATGTATTCGACCCAGAGGACGTCCGGATCGTCGGTTGCGTACAGTTTCTTGGCCTTGCCCTCGTAGAGCTTGTCCATCTTCTGCATTTTCTGCTTCTGCCTTCCGTGGATTAAGGGAAATGGAACGCTGAACTGACGCCATCAGCGTAGCAAGCGGCGGCAACATGGGCGCGTCCCGGCTCACGTTTCAAACGCGGGAAGGGGCGCCCGGGCCTTCGCATGCTCAGACGATGCTGACCTGCAGCGCCTGGGCTGTCTCGACGGCGCGCACGCGCGCCTCCTCGACGTCCTGTCCGAGCGCGAGCGCGACGCCCATGCGACGGTGGCCGTCGACCTTCGGCTTGGCGAACACGCGCACGTCGACGCCCGGCTGCGCGAGCGCCTCGTCGAGGTCGTGGAACTCGGCTTCGCCGTGTCCCTCGACGACGATCGCGTGGCTCGCCGCCACCGTGTACTTCGGGATGTCGAGCGCGACGTGGCCGTCCTTGACCGGCACACCGAGCATCGCGCGCGCATGCAGGTCGAACTCGCTCAGCCGCTGGCTGATCATCGTGACCATGCCAGTGTCGTGCGGACGCGGCGAGACCTCGTTGAACAGGACGGTGCCGTCCCTGAGCACGAACAGCTCGACGCCGAAGACGCCCCACGCCGTGTCGGTGCCGGCGCGCGCGACGAGTCCCTCGACGACGGCGTGCGCGATGCGGCGCGCCTCGTCGAGCACGTCCGCCGGCACCTGCGCCGGCTGCCACGAGTCGCGGTAGTCGCCGTCCTGCTGACGCTGGCCGATCGGCTCGCACACGACGACGCCGGCGACCGAGCTGACGGTGAGCATCGTCAGCTCGTAGTCGAGGTCGACGAGACGTTCGACGATGACGCGCGAGACGTCGCCCTCGCCGTGCGCGCGGCGGCCCTGCTGCGCCGCCGTCCACGCGTCGTCGACGCCGTCCGCGGCATGCACGACCGACTGTCCGTGGCCGGAGGAGCTCATGATCGGCTTGACGACGCAGGGGAAGCCGATCGCGTCGGCCGCCGCCTTGAGTTCGTCGAGCGAGCCGGCGAAGCGGAACGGCGTCGTCGGCAGGCCGAGTTCGTCGGACGCGAGCGTGCGCAGCGCCTCGCGGTCCATGCACGTCGCCGCGATCCTCGCACTCGGCACGACGCGCACGCCGTCGTGCTCGGCCGTCTCGAGCACCGACGTCGCGATCGCCTCGACCTCGGGGATGATGATGTTCGGGCGCACGTCGTCGATGAGCGCGCGCAGCGCGTCGGCGTTCGCCATGTCGACGACGCGCGCCTCGTGCGCGACCTGCTGCGCCGGCGCGTCCGCATACGAATCGGCCGCGATGACGCGCACGCCGAGACGCGTCAGCGAGATCGCGACCTCCTTGCCGAGCTCGCCGGAGCCGAGCAGGAGCGCGCGGGTGGGATGTTTGCCGTTGGGGGTGCCGAGTGCACAATCGATTTTCGTCATGGCACCCATTGTGCCACCGGTAGTGCACGGCCGCCGGCGGCGTTCCACGCGCCGTCATGGACGCCCGCGGGACGCGAACCGCCGGTTCGGCGGCGTGGCCGCTAGACTGGACGACTATGTGCGCACAACAGAACACGGCATCCTCCAGCGACGACCGGCAGGACGACGACCGGCCGCTCAAGGTCGCGCTCGTCGTCGACACGTCCGGCAACGGCGGCAACGGCACGTCCAATTCGGCGACCCAGTGGGCGGCCGAACTGCAAAGACAGGGACACGAGGTACGGCTCGTCGGCATCGGCGCTCCCGAATACCCGGCGCGCGAGAACCATATACCGCTCGTCAGCTGGATATCGGCGAAGCAGCAGATGCAGTTCGCGCAGCCGAGTCGCACGCTGTTCGACCGCGCCTTCGAAGGCGTCGACGTCGTGCACATCTACGAGCCGTTCAAATTCGGCAGGCACGCGCTCGCGAACGCGCGCGCGCACGGGCTGCCGGTGACCGCCGGCTTCCACGTGCAGCCGGAGAACGTCATGTATTCGGCCGGTCCGCTGCGCTACATCCCCGGCATGAACGCGTTCCTGTACTGGCTGTTCCACCACTGGCTGTACCGCAACGTCGACGCGATCCACGTGCCGACGAGGCTCGGCGCGCATCTGCTCAAGGAGCACCACTACGGCGAGCCGATCTACGTCATCTCGAACGGCTACCAGCCCAGGTTCACGGCGAAGCGTCAGCGGCCGGGCGCCGAACCGGCCGGCGTGCCGTTCCGCATCGTCGCCTCCGGCAGGCTCGCCAACGAGAAGAACCATGTGGAGCTCATCGAGGCGATCGCGATGAGCGCGCACGCCGACGACATCCATCTGACGATCGCCGGCACCGGGCCGATCAGGCGGCGCGTCATGCGCAAGGCGCGCAAGCTGCTCAGCCGTCCGGCGACGATCGGCTTCCACCGCAACGTCGACATGCCCGACCTACTGCGCTCATGCGACCTGCTGTGCCATCCGTCGATCGCCGACCTCGAATCGGTGAGCGTCATCGAAGGCATGGCGTGCGGCCTCGTGCCGGTCATCGCCGACTCGCCGCTGAGCGCGGCCGGACAGTTCTCACTCACGCCGGAATCGTCGTACCCGGTCGGGCATCCAGAACAGCTCGCCGACCGCATCGACTGGTGGATCGACCATCCGCGCGAACTCAACGAATGGGGCCAGACCTACGCCGAACACACGAAGGAGACGTATTCGGTCGAACAGTCGGTGAAATGCTTCGTGCGGATGGAGCGCGAGGTCATCGCCGCGCATCGCGCCGGCAGGCGCGCCGCCGGCGACACCGACGGCCGCTGACGGCGGCGGGACTCGCGTCGCGCGAACACGGCGCATACATGCTGCGGCCGCCGGCGTCATGGGACGCCGGCGGCCGCAGCATGTATCGGGGGAAAACTCACAGATAGGAGATCAGTTCAGCCGTCTGCTCGTCGGTCGTCGCCCAGCTCGTGCAGATGCGCAGCATGACATGGTCGGCGTCGACGGCCTCCATGAAGCCGAGCGTCACATGCTTGGCCAGCTCGGCGGCCTTCTTGTCGGTGACGGTGATGAAGATCTGGTTCGTCTGCGAGACGAAGTCCACGTCGTAGCCCTTGTCCGTCAGCGCCCGGCGGATCTTGTCGGCCTCCTTGTTCGCGTGTTCGGACAGCTTGAAGTACAGGTCGTCGGTGAACAGCGTGTCGAACTGCAGGCCCAGCAGCCAGCCTTTCGCGAGCAGCGCGCCATGCTGCTTGACGAGCGTCGTGAAGTTCGTCGGCGTGTTGCCGCGCGTGAACACGACGGCCTCACCGAACATCGCGCCGACCTTCGTGCCGCCGATCGTGAACACGTCGGCGACGCGCGCGATGTCGTCGAGGTTCGCGTCGTTGCCGTCACTCGTCAGTGCATAGCCGAGGCGCGCGCCGTCGATGAACAGCGGCAGCCTGCGGTCGTGCGCGACCTGGGAGAGCGCCTCGAGCTCCTCGAGCGTGTAGACGGTGCCGTATTCGGTCGGCTGCGAGATGTAGACGGCGCCGGGGAAGACCATATGCTCGTGGTTCGCATCGGCGTAGAAGCGCTCGCAGTAGTCGTCGAGCTGTGCGGCGGAGATCTTGCCGTCCTCGTTCGGCAGTGCGAGCACCTTGTGGCCGGTCGCCTCGATCGCGCCGGCCTCATGCGTGTTGATGTGGCCGCTGTCGGCGCACACGACGCCGGCGTACTGCGGCGTGATCGACGCGATCACCGTCTGGTTCGTCTGCGTGCCGCCGACAAGGAACCACACATGTGCTTCGGGGTCGTCGCACAGTTTGACGATCTTGTCCGCCGCGGCCTTGCAGTAGTCGTCGACGCCGTAGCCGGGCTGCTGCTCCTGCTGGATCTGCTGCATGCGCGCGAGGATCTGCGGCGCGGCCGTCGAGGAATAGTCGTTCTGGAAGGACAGCATGATGGGCTCCTTGGGTCTGGATGGGTGTGGTTCGTGCTGTAGGACAGTCTAGTCGGTCGGCCTCCGGCCGCCGCGGATTGCGGCGACGGTGAACGGGCGGCGGGACATGTTGGACGCCTCGAGCGACTGCGCGAGCGAGAGCGCGGGCGTGCGGGCGCCCAGGTCCTCGTGCCAGCGTGCCGAGACGGCGAGGAAGATCAGATAGACGTACGGCATGCCGAGGTTCGTCTCCAGCAGCGAATCGATGACGAGCGGCCTGAGCGACTGCGCGGCGCTCAGACCGGCGCTGCGGATGCCGCCGAGCAGCAGCGCGAGCTCCCACGCGAACTGGATGCCGATGCCGCATACGAGCAGCCAGCGGATGTCGACGCGCAGCGCCGGGCGCGCGGCGAAGCCCAGATTGTAGACGACGAGGGCCGCATAGCCGGCGAACAGGATGAGCGCCATCCAGCCGTGGTAGGCGCCGGTCGTGCGCTGGATGACGATCGGGTCGGCGGCCTGGGCAGGCAGGAAGCGGGACGTGATCGTCTGCGTGATGAGCGGCGCGCAGAACCACCAGCCGAAGATCAGCGTCGACCATTCGACGAGCCGGTCGTCACGGCGCAGATACAGCCAGATCCAGCTGAAGTTCGTGAAGCCGTAGCTCATCGACATCCACGCCAGCACCCAGAACAACGATGCGTTCGGCGAGATCGAGCGCGTGTGCAGGGCCAGATGGAAGATGCCGAAGTCGACGGCGAAGTACAGCAGCCCGGCGACGAGGCCGACGAGCACCGTCATGCGCCGGCGGCGCCACAGCAGCAGCGCGGCGTACAGCACGAGGAACATGATGTCGAGCCAGATGTAGCATGGGGCGAACTGGCGGCGCGCGACGAAATCGGAGGCGGCGGTCGCGGGTGTGGGCGTCGCGGCCGTCGTCATGGCGGTGGTCATCGCCATGTCCGCGGAAAGGGGAAGCGTCATCATGGTTCCAGCGTAGACGATGGGAGATGGGAAAGCGGACGACGGAAGCGGACGCGACGGGGAAGCCGACGACGATGGGGAAGTCGACGATGGAGGAAGCGGCGGGCGGCAAAAAAAGGGGCGGCCCCCGAAGCATCTAGATACCTTTGGGGGCCGCCTCGCCTGTTTCTCTTATCCTCTTGTCCATCATCTCCATCATCCGCGATCGCGTTCGCATCAGGAAACCATCAAGCCGGAAAGGAGTTCAGCGCCACATTGCGCTTTGTCTGTAACCCTGTGTCTGCAACTCTGTTGAATTATGCTTCCAGTCTACTCCCGATTGGCGCGCGACAGGCCCGGACACGGCCGCGACACGCCGTGTGGGCGTGCCGGAAGCAGATGGTGTATAGTGTTCATCTGTTGCCCGGTTCTACGGAGCCGTTGCGATGGTGGCTATAGCTCAGTTGGTAGAGCATCTGATTGTGGTTCAGAAGGTCGCGCGTTCGAGCCGCGTTAGCCACCCCACTGACGACCCTCCCTCGCGGAGGGTCTTTTTGTTTCTCTCGGCGCGACCACGGCAAACGGCTCCAATGGTGTCCCGTTCCATCGAATCAGTCGATGGAACGGGACGCAAAAGGGATGGTGTGCGTCCAGGTTCGTCGGGCCGGTCGACGGTTCGTCCCGCGAAGGGGGCGGTTCGCGTCCCGGTTCGTCGGCGGTGCCGATGGAGCGGGACACAGAGGGACACGGCGGGGGGCGATTGTGAAGACACACCGAGGGTGTCTTCACAATTGATTCTTATCCGGGATCCGTGCTATATTCATCGATTGTGTGTGCCAGCCACGCACCTTATGTAACAGGAGCATGTGCTGGGATATCCCCGAGTTCGTTTGTACCACGCGCAGTAATGCGACCAGTGAGAGAACGAAGGGTCATCGGGCCGGTGAACAGTGGCTGTCTTTTCTTCATTCAGTGAATCGGGGGAAAGTGAGGCTGCGATCAGTCGGCTTCACTAGGAAGAACAGAAACCACTGAATCGGAGAATTCAAGTTGCCTACTATTGAACAGCTTGTCCGTAAGGGACGTAAGGCAAAGCCGAAGAAGTCCAAGACCTTGGCGCTCAAGGGAAGCCCGCTGCGCCGCGGCGTGTGCACCCGTGTGTACACGACGACGCCGAAAAAGCCGAACTCGGCTCTGCGTAAGGTCGCTCGTGTGCGCCTGAGCTCGGGCGTCGAAGTCACCGCCTACATTCCGGGCGAGGGCCACAACCTGCAGGAGCACTCGATCGTGCTCGTGCGCGGCGGCCGTGTCAAGGATCTGCCGGGTGTGCGCTACCACATCGTGCGCGGTGCGCTCGATACCCAGGGTGTCAAGGATCGTAAGCAGGGCCGTTCCCTGTACGGAGCAAAGAAGGCGAAGTAAGAGATATGTCACGTAAAGGACCCGCCAAGAAACACCAGCTGCTGCCGGACCCGATCTACGGCTCGACCGTCGTGGCGCAGCTCATCAACAAGATTCTGCTTGACGGCAAGAAGTCGATCGCCGAGGACATCGTCTACTCCGCGCTCGACATGGTCAAGGAGAAGACCGACCAGGAGCCGGTCGCGGTGCTTAAGCGCGCGCTGGACAACATCCGCCCGTCCCTCGAGGTCCGCTCCCGCCGTGTCGGCGGTGCGACCTACCAGGTCCCGGTCGAGGTCAAGCCGGCCCGCGCGAACACGCTGTCGCTGCGCTGGCTGACCGACTTCTCCCGCGCCCGTCGCGAGAAGACGATGGCTGAGCGCCTCGCCAACGAGATCCTCGACGCATCCAACGGCCTCGGCGCCTCCGTGAAGCGCCGCGAGGACACGCACAAGATGGCGGAAGCCAACAAGGCCTTCGCTCATTACCGCTGGTAATTAGTCACAGAAACGAAGAGTTAAGGAACATTCATGGCACTGGACGTGCTTACCAACCTCAACCAGGTTCGTAACATCGGCATCATGGCGCATATCGATGCCGGTAAGACCACCACTACCGAGCGTATTCTGTACTACACCGGTAAGAACTACAAGATCGGCGAAACCCACGACGGCGCTTCGACGATGGACTTCATGGCCCAGGAGCAGGAGCGCGGCATCACCATCCAGTCCGCCGCGACGACGTGCTTCTGGAACCGCCAGACCCATGACACGGGCGATAAGTTCCAGATCAACATCATCGATACGCCGGGCCACGTCGACTTCACCGCCGAGGTGGAGCGTTCGCTGCGCGTCCTCGATGGCGCCGTCGCCGTCTTCGATGGCAAGGAGGGCGTCGAGCCGCAGTCCGAAACCGTGTGGCGTCAGGCCGACAAGTACGGCGTTCCGCGCATCTGCTTCATCAACAAGATGGACAAGCTCGGTGCCGACTTCTACTACTCGGTGGACACCATCAAGGAGAAGCTCGGCGCGACGCCGCTCGTCGTCCAGCTGCCGATCGGCGCTGAGAACGACTTCGTCGGCGTCGTCGACCTGATCCGCATGAAGGCCTACGTCTGGAACGACGTCAAGGACGACATGGGTGCTCACTACGACACCGTGGACATCCCGGACGATCTCAAGGAACGCGCCGAGCAGTACCGCGCCGAGCTCCTCGACCAGGTCGCGGAGTCCGACGAGGACCTCATCGAGAAGTACCTCGAGACCGGTGAGCTGAGCGAGGACGAGATCCGCAAGGGCATCCGCACGCTGACGATTTCGCGTCAGGCCTACCCGGTCCTGTGCGGCTCCGCGTTCAAGGACAAGGGCGTGCAGCCGATGCTGGACGCCGTCGTCGACTACCTGCCGAGCCCGGAGGACGTTCCATCCATCGTCGGCTTCGACCCGTCCGACGAGTCCATCGAGATCGACCGCAAGCCGACGCTCGACGACCCGTTCTCGGCGCTCGTCTTCAAGATCTCGACGCACCCGTTCTACGGCAAGCTCGTCTTCGTGCGCGTCTACTCCGGCTCCGTCAAGCCGGGCGACAACGTGCTCGATTCGACGAAGGGCAAGAAGGAACGCGTCGGCAAGATCTTCCAGATGCACGCCGACAAGGAGAACCCGGTCGACGCGGCCGAGGCGGGCAACATCTACACCTTCGTCGGTCTGAAGAACGTCACGACCGGCGACACGCTGTGCGATGAGAAGCACCCGATCTCGCTCGAGTCGATGACTTTCCCGGACCCGGTCATCGAGGTGGCCGTCGAGCCGAAGACGAAGGCCGACCAGGAGAAGATGAGCCTCGCCCTCGCGAAGCTCTCCGACGAGGATCCGACCTTCCAGGTCAAGACCGACGAAGAGTCCGGCCAGACCCTCATCTCCGGCATGGGCGAGCTCCAGCTCGACATCATCGTCGACCGTATGCGCCGCGAGTTCAAGGTCGAGTGCAACGTCGGCAAGCCGCAGGTCGCCTACCGTGAGACGATCCGCAAGGCCGTCATGGGCCAGGAGTACACGCACAAGAAGCAGACGGGTGGTTCCGGCCAGTTCGCGAAGGTCCTGATGAACTTCGAGCCGCTCGATACCGAGAACGGCGAGGTCTACGAGTTCGTCAACGAGGTCACCGGCGGCCACATCACGAAGGAATTCATTCCTTCGATCGATGCGGGCGTGCAGGAGGCCATGGAGTCCGGCATCCTCGCCGGCTTCCCGGTCGTCGGCGTCAAGGCGACGATCGTCGATGGCCAGGTTCACGACGTCGATTCCTCGGAAATGGCGTTCAAGATCGCAGGTTCGATGTGCTTCAAGGAAGCCGCCCCGAAGGCCAAGCCGGTCATCCTCGAGCCGATCATGGCCGTCGAGGTCCGTACTCCGGAGGAGTACATGGGCGACGTCATGGGCGACCTTAACTCCCGCCGTGGCGCCATCCAGTCGATGAACGACGCCACCGGCGTCAAGGTCATCGACGCGAAGGTGCCGCTGTCCGAGATGTTCGGCTACATCGGCGACCTGCGTTCCAAGACCCAGGGCCGCGCGATGTTCACGATGCAGATGGACTCCTATGCGGAGGTCCCGAAGGCCGTCGCGGACGAGATCATCAAGGCCCAGCGCGGTGAGTGACACGCGCTGCCATTTGGCTTGAACCTGTCCCCAGTCAGCGCTAATATTCTGTAGCGCTGACTGGGTTCGGGCTCTACAAGTGGCGAAAACCCAGAAACCCAGTAAACTGTAGCAAGTGCCTTGAGCGATCAAGGCTTACTACGAGAACGTCCAGGAGGACAAACACATGGCAAAGGAAAAGTACGAGCGTACTAAGCCGCACGTTAACATTGGTACGATCGGCCACGTCGATCACGGCAAGACGACCCTGACCGCAGCGATCTCCAAGGTCCTGCACGATGAGTATCCGGATCTGAACCCGGAGTACGACTTCAACCAGATCGACGCCGCTCCGGAAGAGCAGCAGCGTGGTATCACCATCAACATCGCCCACATCGAGTACCAGACCGCGAAGCGTCACTACGCTCACGTCGACTGCCCGGGCCACGCCGACTTCGTCAAGAACATGATCACCGGCGCCGCCCAGATGGATGGCGCAATCCTCGTTGTGGCCGCCACCGACGGCCCGATGGCCCAGACCCGCGAGCACGTTCTGCTCGCCCGTCAGGTCGGCGTTCCGAAGATCCTCGTCGCGCTGAACAAGTGCGATATGGTCGACGATGAGGAGCTCATCGAGCTCGTCGAGGAAGAGGTCCGTGACCTCCTCGACGAGAACGGCTTCGACCGTGACTGCCCGGTCGTCCACACCTCCGCTTACGGCGCGCTGCATGACGACGCTCCGGATCACGAGAAGTGGGTTGCGACGATCAAGGAACTCATGGATGACGTCGACGACTACATCCCGACCCCGGTCCATGACCTCGACAAGCCGTTCCTGATGCCGATCGAGGACGTCTTCACGATCTCCGGTCGTGGTACCGTCGTCACCGGCCGTGTCGAGCGTGGCCGCCTGCCGATCAACACCAACGTCGAGATCGTCGGCATCCGCCCGACCCAGACCACCACCGTCACCTCCATCGAGACCTTCCACAAGCAGATGGACGAGTGCGAGGCTGGCGACAACACCGGTCTGCTGCTGCGCGGCATCAACCGTACCGACGTCGAGCGTGGCCAGGTCGTGGCCGCTCCGGGTTCGGTCACCCCGCACACCAAGTTCGAAGGCGAAGTCTACGTCCTCACCAAGGATGAGGGCGGCCGTCACTCGCCGTTCTTCTCGAACTACCGTCCGCAGTTCTACTTCCGCACGACGGACGTCACCGGCGTCATCACGCTGCCGGAAGGCGTCGAGATGGTTCAGCCTGGCGATCACGCGACCTTCACGGTCGAGCTCATCCAGCCGATCGCTATGGAAGAGGGCCTCACCTTCGCAGTGCGCGAAGGCGGCCACACCGTCGGCTCGGGCCGTGTCACCAAGATCCTCGGCTGATTCGATTCAGCGTTGATCTGACGCGGTAGTACGCGACTGATCGGAAAGCCCCACCTGATTCATTCAGGTGGGGCTTTCCTTGTTATTACGTTGTTTCTACGTCCCGCAACGCCCGATGTGAGGATTCGGGTGGAGGTTGATTTGAGGTCGATCACACGCCGCTATTAGCGGCCATTGTCTGCAGTCGGTGGTTGAGGTCAATCATGGACTGCTGTCGGGTCGGCGGTCGTAAGGCATAAAAACAGCCGCCCGTAGGGGCGGCTGCGGAGAGGGATGGGAATCGGCGGCTAGTCGAGTTCGGTCGCGACTTCGCGCGCCGGCGCGCCGGCGCGGTCGTCGGCCGGCAGCACACGGTCGAGACCGACCATCAGATAGCCGAAGGCGATGAACGCGATAAGCAGGACGCCGATCCAGCGCAGGACGCCGCCGACGCCGAGCTGCGCGGCGTCGAGGAAGAAATAGGGGTAGAGCAGCGGCGTGTCGGGGTCGAAATGGCACAGCCATGCGCGGATGTAGACGAAGCCGACGTAGCACAGCGGGAAGATCGTCGCGGCGAAGGGCCAGGTCCAGCGCACACGGCGGTGTTCGTAGCACAGCAGCCAGTCGAAGGTGAACATCAGCGGCAGCGCGACGTGGAAGAGCAGGCTCGTCACCTGGAAGTTCTGCGCGGGGTCACGGTCGGGCTGACCGGCGAGCAGCAGGTTGAAGACGAAGAACGTGAGCAGGATCGCGATGACGCTGACGAACTTGAGCTGCGGCGCGAAGTCGACCGGGCCGTCGTCGCGGCGGCGCGCCGTCCGGACGAGCTCACACAGCACGACGGTGATGCACAGGTAGTTCGACAGGTTCGTGAAGTAGACGAAGAAGTCGGCGTCGAACTCGGCGTCGTACAGGCCGATGCTGCCGAGGACGCCGACGGCGCCGAGCGCGACGTAGAAGGTCTGGAAGATGAGCTGCGCGGTTCTGCTGCGGATCATGGATGCTCCTGGGATGACGGTACGGGGATGGGCGGCGCCGGCGCGCGGGAGTCCCGTGCGCCGGCGCGACCGCTCCACGCTACGCCAGACGCGATCCGTCCGCGTTGTGCGACTCGCGCCAAGCGCGGCCGGCGAATTTGTGGGGAACCACAAAAAACGGCCGCCCGCACACCCCCCTCGCAAGGTGCGCGGATGGCCGTCGCATGAGGCGCGTGGACGCGCGGATCAGCGGAATGTGACCGTGTGCAGGCCGTCCTTGTGCAGGTCGACGACCTTGATCGACTCGACGTTGCCGTTGGCGTCGAGCGAGACGACGACCGGGTTCATCGCCTTGATCGCCGCATCGGAGAACTCGGTGTGGCCGGACGGCGACGACTTGAGCAGGATCATCGGCAGGTCGTTGCGCAGCGTGTCCTCGGCGTCCGAACGCGCGTCGTTGACGAGGAGGACCTGGCCGTCCTCCTGGCCGGCGAAGTCCATCAGCAGACGGACGATGTCGCCGCGGCGCATGTTCGGCACGGCGACCGCCGTGTCGCCGTGCTCGCGGATCTCGCGGTGGATCGCGTCGACGCCCTTGAAGTCGACGTCGATGACGTCGGCGGACGGCGGCACGGTAGGCAGGACGTGCTTCTCGTCGATGATGGCGAGCTTGCGCGTGCCGGCGACGGCGTTGACGAGGGACTGGAACGTCGTGACCTTGTCCGCGAGCGGCGCGGCGCCGACGATGATGACGGAACGGCCGTCGAGCAGCGCGTCGTTGACGAGTGAATCGATCTGGATGCCTCCTTGACATAGGTCCTGCTAACAGGTATAGCGCGCCGCGGCGGCGCCGTGCGGGCGTTGTCGTCGATGGCGTAACCGCGTCCGCGCGGCGCGCCGCCGCCGGTTTCCCGCCGTGCGCCCCTCCCGCGCCGCTGCGCGGACCGCATATGCGGACTGTATAGAGGTGCTGGCATAATATGCAAGGCTCTTTGTATAGCTGCATGACACGTCGAATGAATAGGTGAGTAATTTGGCACAGACTACCAACGACATCAAGAACGGATCGATCCTCAACCTTGACGGCCAGCTGTGGCAGGTCATCAAGTTCCAGCACGTCAAGCCGGGCAAGGGCCCCGCCTTCGTGCGCACGACGATCAAGAACGTCCTGTCGGGCAAGATCGTCGACAAGACCTTCAACGCGGGCATGAAGATGGAGTTCGAGACCGTCGACAACCGCACGCTGCAGTACTCCTACGACGACGGCGACAACTTCGTCTTCATGGACATGACCACCTACGACCAGGTCATGATCCCGAAGACGCTCGTCGGCGACAAGGCGAAGTACCTGCTCGAGGGCACCGACTGCATCGTCTCCTTCCACGACGGCCAGCCGCTGTCCGTCGAGCTGCCGGCCTCCGTCGTCCTGACCGTCACCCACACCGAGCCGGGCCTGCAGGGCAACCGCTCGAACGCCGGCACGAAGCCGGCGACCGTCGAGACCGGCGCCGAGATCCAGGTGCCGCTGTTCATCGGCGAGGGCGAGAAGGTCAAGGTCAGCACCGAGGACGGCTCCTATCTGGGCCGCGAGAACTGATCCGGGACAAGCAGTAAGGATCACAGCTCCATGGCACGTTCCACCGCTCGCAAGAGGGCTCTGAACACGTTGTATGAAGCGGACGAGAAGGGACAGGACATCCTGTCCCTTCTTGATGAGCGCATCGCACAGCCCGGTGCGCAGACGCCGCTTCCCGACTACGCCGTCGAAATCGTGCGCGGCGTCGCCGACCACCGTCGCGACATCGACCGCATGCTCAACGACCATTCCACCAGCTGGAAGGTGCGCCGCATGCACGTCGTCGACCGTAATATCCTTCGTATTGCGACTTGGGAGATCGTCTACAACGACGATGTCCCCGACAAAGTGGCCATCGATGAAGCGATCAACCTCGCCAAGACCTTGTGCGACGACGACGCGCCGTCCTTCATCCACGGCTTGCTCAGCGCGATAAGCGCCGCCGAGCATCCCGACGGCAAGGACGCACGACCGGATCAGGCCGAATAGCCTCACGCGTTTGGCCGGGTCGCGAGTCTCAACCGGCCGCTATCCATCCTTTCGACAACAACTGATGAATGGGGGTTTGGGTGAACCAGATCGACTCGGCATCCGCTTTCACCACCGATGATGCCGTCCTCGTGCTCGAGGACGGACAGGTCTATGTGGGCGAACCTTACGGAGCGCGCGGAGAGACGCGCGGGGAGATCGTCTTCTCCACCGCGATGACCGGCTATCAGGAGACGCTCACCGATCCAAGCTACGACAGGCAGATCGTCGTGCAGACGTTCCCGCACATCGGAGACACCGGCGTCAACGACGAGGACCCGGAGTCCTCGCGCATCTGGGTCGCCGGCTACGTCGTGCGCGACCCCAGCCCGACGGTGAGCAACTGGCGTGCCGACGGCACACTCGACGACGCGCTCGTCGCCGACGGCATCGTCGGCATCAGCCACATCGACACCCGCAAGCTCGTGCGCCATCTGCGCGATGCCGGCGTCATGCGCGCCGGCATCTTCTCCGGCGACGTCCTCGTCGGCGCCGACGGCGAGCCGCGCACGATCGAATCGCTGCTCGACGACGTGCGCGCCACGCCGCAGATGAAGGGCATGGGCCTGTACGACGAGGTGAGCACCGACAAGGCCTACGTCATCGAGCCGGCCGGCGAGTTCGAGGGACACGAGCCCGTCGCGACCGTCGCCGCGATCGACCTGGGCATCAAGGCGATGACGCCGCACCGCATGGCCGAACGCGGCTGCCGCGTCCATGTGCTGCCGTCGACGACGACCTTCGAGCAGATCGAGGAGCTCAACCCCGACGGCGTCTTCTTCTCCAACGGACCGGGCGACCCGGAGCAGGCCGACGACATGGTCGCGCTGCTGCGCCGCGTGCTTGACGCCGGCTACCCGTTCTTCGGCATCTGCTTCGGCAACCAGCTGCTCGGCCGCGCGCTCGGCTTCGGCACCTACAAGCTCAAGTTCGGCCATCGCGGCGTCAACCAGCCGGTCAAGGACCTGACGACCGGCAAGGTCGAGGTGACCGCGCACAACCACGGCTTCGCCGTCGACGCCCCGATCGGCGAGACGGTCGACGCGCCGTACGACGGCGGCCGTTACGGCAAGGTCTTCGTCAGCCACGTCGACCTCAACGACGACGTCGTCGAAGGCCTGCAGTGCGTCGACATCCCCGCCTTCTCCGTCCAGTACCATCCGGAGGCCGCCGCCGGCCCGCACGACGCCGCCTATCTGTTCGACCGCTTCGTCGCGATGATGAACGACGCCAACGCCAAGAATGCCAAGGAGGAATCCACGAATGCCCAAGCGTAACGACATCAAGTCGGTAATGGTCATCGGCTCCGGCCCGATCGTCATCGGTCAGGCCGCCGAGTTCGACTATTCGGGAACCCAGGCCTGCCGCGTCCTGCGCGAGGAGGGCATCCGCGTCATCCTCGTCAACTCCAACCCGGCCACGATCATGACCGACCCGGAGATGGCCGACGCCACCTACATCGAGCCGATCGCCACGCCGATCCTCGAACGCATCATCGCCAAGGAGCGCCCCGACGCGCTGCTGCCGACGCTCGGCGGACAGACCGCGCTCAACGCGGCCGTCGCGCTCGGCGAGGCCGGCGTGCTCAAGAAGTACAACGTCGAGCTCATCGGCGCCTCGCTCGAGGCGATCGACCGCGGTGAGGACCGCGAATCGTTCAAGAAGGTCGTTGAGGAGGCCGGCGCCGAGTCGGCGCGCTCCGACATCGCGCACACGCTCGAGGAGGTCGATGCGATCGCCGAACGCTTCGGGTTCCCGCTCGTCGTGCGCCCGTCGTTCACGATGGGCGGCCTCGGCTCCGGCATCGCGCACGACACCGAGGAGCTGCACCGCATCGCCGGTGCCGGCATCCATTATTCGCCGACCGACGAGGTGCTCATCGAGGAGGGCATCGAGGGCTGGAAGGAATACGAGCTCGAGCTGATGCGCGACCGCAACGACAACGTCGTGGTCGTCTGCCCGATCGAGAACGTCGACCCGGTCGGCGTGCACACCGGCGACTCGATCACCGTCGCCCCGGTGTTCACGCTCACCGACCGCGAATACCAGAAGCTGCGCGACATCGGCATCGCGATCATCCGCGGCGTCGGCGTCGACACCGGCGGCTGCAACATTCAGTTCGCGATCCACCCGAAGACCGGCCGCATCATCGTCATCGAGATGAACCCGCGCGTCTCGCGCTCGTCGGCGCTCGCGTCGAAGGCCACCGGCTTCCCGATCGCGAAGATCGCGACGAAGCTCGCGCTCGGCTACACGCTCGACGAGATCCAGAACGACATCACGAAGTCGACGCCGGCGAGCTTCGAACCGACGATCGACTACGTCGTCACGAAGGTGCCGCGCTTCGCGTTCGAGAAGTTCCCGGGCGCCGACCCGACGCTGACGACGTCGATGAAGTCGGTCGGCGAGGCGATGGCGCTCGCCGGCAACTTCGAGGAGTCGCTCGGCAAGGCGATGCGTTCGATCGACAAGCGCGACATGGCCTTCTCGTGGGACGGCGACAAGCCGTCCGCCGACGGGGTCGCCGAGCTGCTCGAGGCGATGCGCACGCCGACCGAGCACCGCTACCTGCAGCTGATGCGCGCGATCTGGGGCGGCGCCACCGAGGAGCAGATCTTCGAGGCGACGAAGATCGACCCGTGGTTCATCCGTCAGTTCACGCGCATCAACGACATGGCGATGCAGGTGCGCGCCGCCGAGACGCTGTCGCCGCGCCTGCTCAAGAAGGCGAAGCTCGCGGGCCTGTCCGACCTGCAGATCGCGCATCTGCGCGGCCTGGGCGACGCCGGCGAGAACACGATCCGCGAACTGCGCTGGAACTACGGCCTGCACCCGGTCTACAAGACCGTCGACACCTGCGCTGCCGAGTTCGACGCGGCCACGCCGTACTACTATTCGTGCTACGCCGACGAGACCGAGCTGCGCCGCCGCGACCGCGAGGCCGTCATCATCCTCGGATCCGGCCCCAACCGCATCGGCCAGGGCATCGAGTTCGACTACACCTGCGTGCACGCGGTGCAGGAGCTCGGCAAGGACTATGACACGATCATGGTCAACTGCAACCCGGAGACCGTCTCGACCGACTACGACATGTCCGACCGCCTCTATTTCGAGCCGCTGACCTTCGAGGACGTCCTCGAGATCTACGAAGCCGAGAAGAAGATGGGCCCGATCAAGGGCGTTATCGTGCAGCTCGGCGGCCAGACGCCGCTGTCGCTCGCCGCGCGGCTCAAGGCCGCCGGCGTGCCGATCCTCGGCACGACCCCCGAATCGATCGATCTGGCCGAGAACCGCGAGCTCTTCGGTGAGGTGCTGCGCGCCGAGAAGCTCAACGCGCCGCGCTTCGGCACCGCGCTCAGCCTCGGCGAGGCGCTCGACGCCGCGCACAACATCGGCTACCCGGTGCTCGTGCGCCCGAGCTACGTGCTCGGCGGACGCGGCATGGAGATCGTTTACGACGACGCCCAGCTCGAGAAGTACGTCAACCGCGCGCTCGACCAGGCGCAGGCCGACACGGTCGTCTCCGGACGCCTGCCCTCGCCGCTGCTCATCGACAAGTTCCTGCAGGATGCGATCGAGATCGACGTCGACGCATTGTTCGACGGCCACGAGCTGTACATCGGCGGCATCATGGAACACATCGAGGAGGCTGGCGTCCACTCCGGCGACGCGGCGTGCACGCTGCCGCCAAGCACGCTGAGCGACGACCAGATCCGCCGTCTGCGCGAGGCGACGCTCGCGATCGCCAAGGGCTGCGGCGTGCAGGGCCTGATCAACGTGCAGTACGCGTTCATGGCGAACACGCTCTACGTCATCGAGGCGAACCCGCGCGCGTCGCGCACCGTGCCCTTCGCGTCGAAGGCAACCGGCGTCGCGCTCGCGAAGGCCGCGGCGCGCATCATGGTCGGCGAGACGATCCAGCAGCAGCGCGACAACGGCCTGCTGCTGCCGCACGGCGACGGCGGCGACGCGCGCATCGGACAGCAGGTGGCCGTCAAGGAGTCGGTGCTGCCGTTCAAGCGCTTCCGCACGCCGGTCGGCAAGACCGTCGACATCCTGCTCGGACCCGAGATGCGTTCGACCGGCGAGGTCATGGGCTTCGACCGCGACTTCCCGCACGCCTTCGCGAAGAGCCAGCTTTCGGCGTACGAGGGCGGCCTGCCGACCTCCGGCACCGTCTTCCTCTCGGTCAACGACACCGACAAGCGCCAGCTGCCGCTGTTCGCCGTGCGCCTCGTCGAGCTCGGCTTCACGATCTGCGCGACCGAAGGCACCGCCTCGGTGCTGCGCCGCTACGGCATCGATTCGAAGATCGTCGACAAGATCACGGCGCGCGTCGACACCGACCCGGACGCCCCGGTCGAGGTGCGCAAGGCGGCCGGCAGCATCGGCAAGAACGTCGTCGAGCTGATCGAGGAAGGCAAGATCGACCTCATCCTCAACACGCCGAACTCGCGTGGTTCGCGTTCGGACGGGTATTCGATCCGCGCCGCGGCGATCGCCGCCGATGTGCCGCAGTTTACGACGATGACCGAATTCGCTGCGGTACTATTGGCGATAGAGGCGGTCAAGGCGAACGACTACCAGGTCATGAGCATCCAGGAGCATGCCCGTGAGCTGTTCGCCCTCGAACGCCGTGCGCAGGACAACGGATAACCGACCAACCTCATCAGGGGAGGAGCAGCATCATGACCGACCCCAGCACGCAGGAGCAGCTTGCATTGCGGTCCGACTTCGGACTGCGGCTGAGCAATTCGATGAAACGGTACGGCCCACTGTGCGTGGGCATCGACCCGCATCGCCAGCTGCTTGCGGACTGGGGCTATGACATCGACGCGCAGGGCGCCGAGCTCTACGCGATGCGCATGCTGCAGGCGGCCAACGGACGCGCGGCCGCCGTCAAATTCCAGACCTCGATGTTCGAGCGCTACGGCTCACGCGGGTACGCGGCGCTCGAGCGCGTCCTCTTCGCCGCGCGGCAGATGGACATCATCACAATCGTCGACTGCCTGCACGGCGGACTGTCGACGACGATCTCGGCGATCTCCGACGCCTACTTCAAGCCGAACGCGCCGATGCTCGCCGACGCGATCACGCTGCTGCCGTACTACGGCGCGCGTTCGCTCAGCGGCGTCATCGAGGACGCGCTCAACAACGGGCGCGGCGTGTTCGTCGCGTCGCTCACATCGAATCCGGAAGGCGCGAGCCTGCAGACGGCGATCCGCCAGACCGGCGAATACAAAGGCAAGACGGTTGCCTACGGCATCGCCAACACCGCGCAGAAATACAATGTGGACACACCGGGCCTCGGCTCGGTCGGCCTGATCATCGGCGCGACGATCGGGCAGTGGCTGCAGGAGAGCGGCGTGGCGCCGTCGAGCTTCACCGGACCGATCCTCTCGCCGGGCTACGGCTGGCAGGGCGCCGAGGCGAGCGACCTCAAGACCGTGTTCCGCGGCACGCGCGGCAACGTGCTCGTCACCGTCTCGCGCGCGATCGCCGAGCACGGTCCGGACATCCAGTCGCTGATCCAGGCCACCGAGAGCATCGCGCTCGACGTGCGGCTCGCACTGATGGAGGAGGCGCTCGACTGAAAAGGCGGCGCCGGACGGCGGTCGTCGGCCGGCAATCATCAACCAACACGGCGGCCTGGCCGCCGCATCAACGTGACGGGAAACGGAACGTGGAACATTCGCAGCAGCAGGCACAGGGCATCGTCGACACGGCGGACGACGCCGGCAAGGGCGGCAGGCTCGTCGTGCTCACCGGGCCGACGGCGGTCGGCAAGGGCACCGTCGAGGCGGCGATGCTCGCCAAGCATCCCGAGGTGTGGGTGTCGGTGTCGGCGACGACGCGCGACCCGCGCCCCGGCGAACGCGACGGCGTCGACTACTGGTTCATGGACGACGACGAATTCGTCGCCAAGGAGGCCGCCGGCGAGTTCCTCGAGACGGCCGTCGTGCACGGCATGGCGCACTACGGCACGCCGCTGGCGCCGGTGCGCGAGCATCTCGCCGCGAACACGCCGACGCTGCTCGAGATCGACCTGCAGGGCGCGCGCCGCGTCAGGGAACGCGCGAAGGAGCTCGGACTCGAGATCGTCACCGTGTTCATCGCGCCGCCGAGCTTCGAGGAGCTCAAGCGCCGCCTCGTCGGCCGCGGCACCGAGACGCCCGAACAGCAGGCGAAGCGTCTCGAGACGGCGAAGGTCGAGCTGGCGGCCGAATCCGAGTTCGACGTGACGATCGTCAACGAGGAGGTCGAACGGACCGCCGACGAACTGTGGAGGATCATCGCCGACGAATACGGCATCGCCGAATAGTCGAATAGTCGAATAGACGAATAGACGGAACGCCTCCGCGCCGTACGGCGGATACAGCATATCTATCGGCATGGCAAGAGGAAAGCCCCCACCGAGGGAACATCGGTGGGGGCTTTCACATCCTTGTACGCCGCCGCGGGCGGCCGGCCGCTCAGGCCAGGCCGGAGAGACGGTCGATGAGCTCCGGGTCGCGCGTCGCGCCCTTGTCGGCGGAGCGGGCGAAGGCGGCGAAGGCCTTGAGCGCCTGGCTCACCTGACGGTCGCGGTGCGCGACGTAGCCGTCGCCGGCCTCGAGCTTCGCGCGGCGTTCGGCGAGCTCCTCGTCGGACAGCTCGACGTTGATCGTGCGGTTCGGGATGTCGATCGAGATGATGTCGCCGTCCTCGACGAGCGCGATCGTGCCGCCGCTCGCGGCCTCCGGCGCGACGTGGCCGATCGACAGGCCCGACGAGCCGCCCGAATAGCGGCCGTCGGTGATCAGCGCGACCTCCTTGCCGATGCCCTTGCCCTTGACGAAGGACGTCGGGTAGAGCATCTCCTGCATGCCGGGGCCGCCCTTGGGGCCCTCGTAGCGGATGATGAGCGCCTGGCCGGGCTTGAGCGTGTCGTTGAGGATGACCTCGACGGCCTGCTCCTGCGATTCGACGACGAGCGCCGGGCCGCGGAAGGTCCAGATTTCCTTCGGCACGCCGGCGGTCTTGACGACGCAGCCGTCGGGGGCGAGGTTGCCGCGCAGCACGGCGAGGCCGCCCTCGGTGACGGCCGGATGCTCGACGTCGTGGATCGCGCCGTTGACGCGGTCGGTGTCGAGCGAGTCGAACTTCGTCTCGTGCGTCCACGGTTCGGGGGAGACGATATGGCCCGGCGCGGCCCTGAAGAAGTCCTTCGCGTAGTCGGTGCAGGTCTCGCGCATGATGTCCCAGTCGTCGAGCTTCGCCTCGAGCGACGGATAGTCGATCGAATGCACGTCGCGGTGCAGCTTGCCGGCGCGGTCGAGCTCGCCGAGGATGCCGGTGATGCCGCCGGCGCGGTGCACGTCGGAGATCTCCCATTCGCCGGAGGGAGAGGCCTTGCAGATGCACTGGACGGTGTGCGAGATGCGCTCGATGTCGTTGAGCGTGAAGTCGACGTCCGCCGACTGTGCCATCGCGAGGATGTGCAGCACCGTGTTCGTCGAGCCGCCCATCGCCACGTCCATCGTCATCGCGTTCTCGAAGGCGTGCTTCGTCGCGATCGAACGGGGGAGCACCGACTCGTCGTCCTCGTGGTAGTAGCGGTTCGCGATGTCGACGACGGTCTGCGCGGCGCGCTCGAAGAGCTGCCTGCGGTAGCCGTGGGAGGCGAGGACGGTGCCGTTGCCGGGCAGCGCCAGGCCGATCGCCTCGGTCAGGCAGTTCATCGAGTTCGCCGTGAACATGCCGGCGCACGAGCCGCAGGTCGGGCAGACGGTGCGCTCGTAGGCGAGCAGGTCCTCGTCGGTCATGTCGTCGTCGGCCGACGCGTACATGACGTCGATGAGGTCGGTGTTCTCCTTGACGGTGCCGTCGGGCAGCACCGTCGTGCCGGCCTCCATCGGGCCGCCGGAGACGAAAACGGTCGGGATGTTCAGACGCAGCGCCGCCATCAGCATGCCCGGCGTGATCTTGTCGCAGTTCGAGATGCAGATGAGCGCGTCGGCGCAGTGCGCGTTGACCTGGTATTCGACGGTGTCGGCGATGATCTCGCGGCTCGGCAGCGAGTAGAGCATGCCGGTGTGGCCCATCGCGATGCCGTCGTCGACGGCCATTGTGTTGAATTCGCGCGGGATGCCGCCGGCCTTCTTGACGGCCTCGGAGACGAGGCGGCCGACCTTGTTGAGGTGGACGTGGCCGGGGACGAACTCGTCGAAGGAGTTTGCGATGGCGACGATCGGCTTGCCGAAGTCCTTGCCATCCACACCGGCGGCGCGGTAGAGCGCACGGGCGCCGGCGAACATTCTTCCGTTCATGATTTTCGCAGATCGCATTTCCATAACACGCCATTCAACCGCACCGCGGGCGCGGCATGCCGCCGAATGGTCATATCGTGGGAAATTTTCGCCGAACCTTGACAAATGCGTGCGGCGCCCTCGGCGGCGCCGACGGCGGGAGGTCTTGAACGGGTCGGCGCCCTGAGATAGAATGACTGTTTTGAACAAGCTGAACAAGCATCGTGCGAGTGATTTGGAGACCTCAACTATGGCATTCGGTACCGAGCCTACACCAACCGGACTTGCGAATCCGCCGATCGACGACCTGATGGAGCACGCCGACTCCAAGTACGCGCTGGCGATCTTCGCCGCGAAGCGCGCCCGTCAGATCAATTCCTACTTCGCGCAGCTCAACGAGGGACTGCTGCAGAACGTCGGCCCGCTCGTCGAGTACCAGAGCCAGGAGAAGCCGCTGTCGATCGCCTTCCGCGAGATCAACGAGGGACTGCTCGAGGAGACCCTCGGCGAGGACGACCTCAACGAGGGCAACTGACCGCAGGCCCTTGCGCCTCCGGAGCACGGCCTCCGGTTTTCCCACGTCGCGTAATGCATGGCGTGGGGAACCGGGGGCCTCTAATATGCGACGGAGCGACTATGATGTGTCGCGGACGTTTCCAACCCATACGCCCGCCGCATCGCACACCACCAGCATCAGGGGAGTTTTATGGCCGAACTCAAGTTGATTTCCGCGGAATCGGTGACCGAAGGGCATCCGGACAAGATCTGCGACCAGATCTCCGACGCGATCCTCGACGACATGCTGTGCCATGACCCGCATTCGCACGTCGCCGTCGAGACGTCGGCGACGACCGGTCAGTTCTTCGTCTTCGGCGAGGTCTCGAGCGAAGGCTACAGCGACATCCAGAACATCGTGCGCTCCGTCGTGCGAAACATCGGCTACACGAGCTCCGAGGTGGGCCTCGACGCCGACTCGTGCGGCGTCCTCGTCTCGATCACCGAACAGAGCCCCGAGATCAACCAGGGCGTTTCGCGCCTGAGCCGCGAGGCCGAAAGCGCCGCCTCGCGCGAGGAGCGCTACGAGGCGCAGGGCGCCGGCGACCAGGGCGTCATGTTCGGCTACGCGAGCGACGAGACCGTCGTGCTGATGCCGCTGCCGATCCATCTGGCGCACCGCCTCGCCAAACGCCTGACCGACGTGCGCAAGTCCGGCGAGGTGCCGTTCCTGCGCCCCGACGGCAAGACGCAGGTGACGATCGAATACGACGAGCACGACGTGCCGGTGCGCCTCGACACCGTCCTTGTCTCGACGCAGCACGACCCGTCGGTGCGTCAGGACTGGCTCAGGGAGCAGCTCGACGAGCACGTCATCAAACCGGTGCTCGACGAGGTCCTCGCCGACCGCGTGCGCCACGACGACTACCGCGTGCTCGTCAATCCGACCGGCTCGTTCATCATGGGCGGCCCGGCCGCCGACGCGGGACTCACCGGCCGCAAGATCATCGTCGACACCTACGGCGGCGCCGCGCATCATGGCGGCGGCGCGTTCTCCGGCAAGGACCCGAGCAAGGTCGACCGTTCGGCCGCCTACGCGGCGCGCTGGGTCGCGAAGAACATCGTGGCCGCGGGGCTTGCGCACAAGGTCGAGGTGCAGGTCGCGTACGCGATCGGCGTCGCCGACCCGGTGAGCATCAACGTCGAGACCTACGGCACCGAGGCCGACGGCGTGACGCGCGAGCAGATCCAGCGCGCTGTGCGCCGCGTCTTCGACCTGCGTCCGGCCGCGATCGTCGACGAGCTCGACCTGCTACGCCCGATCTACGCGAAGACCGCCGCCTACGGCCACTTCGGACGCGAGGACGCCGACTTCCCGTGGGAGGCGACGAACCGCGTCGACGCGCTCAGGGACGCGATCGCCGCCGAACGCGAGGACTGAGACACGACCGGGACCCGGCGGCACGCCGCCGGGTCCCGCCATAACCGGTTTTACCGGCAGCTGAACGGCCATGCGACGCCGCATGGGTAGACTGTCCTTCCAAAACCGGCGCCGCGACAGGACGCGGCCGGACACGCACAGAGGAGGAACGAACAATGGCATCGATGACCGTCGCGCAGATGGTGGAGCTCTTCGTCAAACCGGACGCCCCGATCCATGTGACCGCCTTCGACGGATCGAGCTTCGGCGACCCGGACGCGCCGGTCACGATCAGCGTGAACAACGCGCGCGCCGTCTACCATATGGTCAACGCGCCCGGCGAACTCGGCCTGGCGCGCGCCTACCTGCAGGGCGACATCGACTCACCGCAGCTCGTGCCCGGCAACCCGTACCGGCTCTTCGGTGACCTCGTGGCCGTCAAGCCGTATCTGCGCATGCCGAACCCGGCGCAGTTCGCGCGCGCGCTCGCCTCGGTCGCCTCACACGGCATCCGCCGCCCCGCCGCGCCGGATATCGAAGGCCCAGGCAGGCTGCGTCGCCTGACCGAGGGGCTGCTGCCGCATTCGAAGGCCGGCGACGCGGCGACGGTCAGCTACCACTACGACCAGTCGAACGACTTCTACGCGCTGTTCCTCGGCCCGTCGATGACCTACACCTGCGCCGTCTTCGACTCCCCGGACACGTCGCTCGAGGCCGCGCAGAAGGCCAAGCTCGACCTCATCCTCGACAAGCTTGCGCTCAGGCCCGGCGAACGCCTGCTCGACATCGGCTGCGGCTGGGGCTCGATGGAGATCGAGGCCGCCAGGCGCGGCATCAGGGTGCTCGGCGTCACGCTCTCCGAGGAGCAGGTCGAATGGGCGCAGCGCTGGATCCGCGACGAGGGCCTCGAAGACCTCGCCGAGGTGCGGCTGATGGACTACCGCGACGTGCCCGAAGGCGACTTCGACGCGATCTGCTCGATCGGCATGATGGAGCACGTCGGCCACAAGCACTATCCGTCGTACTTCAAGGAGATCTACGACAAGCTCAAGCCGGGCGCGAAGCTGCTCAACCACCAGATCACGCGCTGCAACTCGCATCAGGGCAAGAAGGCGGGCGAGTTCATCGACCGCTACATCTTCCCCGACGGCGAACTGTCGAGCCCGGCCGAGATCGAGATGGTCATCCAGGACACCGGCTTCGAGGTCGTCAACCAGGAGAACCTGCGCCAGCACTACGCGCTGACGCTGCACCGCTGGAACGAGAACCTCGCCGCGCACTGGGACGAGGCCGTCAGGCTCGTCGGCGAGCCGAAGGCCCGCCTGTGGGGCCTGTACATGGCCGGATGCGCGTACAACTTCGAGATGAACCACATCCAGATCCACCAGTTCCTCGCCGTCAAGCCGGAGGACAACGGCACCGACGTCTACCCGCTGCGCCCGTGGTGGCCGCGCCACTGAGCGCAACGCCGGCGGCGGCCGCCTCCGCGGGGTCGTTACACTGGGAGCCATGAGCACGAGCGACGCGACGCAACCCACCTTCGACGGCATGCAGCCGCGCCGCCGGCGTCCCCGCGGCGGGGCCGCGCACACGCCGGCCGTGCGGCTGCCGGTCGCGCGCGTCGTCCTCGACATCCAGGCCACCCATCTGGGACGCTGCTTCGACTATCTGATCGACGAACGCCTCTCCGAGGCCGCGCGCCCCGGCTGCCTCGTGCGCGTACGCTTCGGCGGCCAGCGTGTCTCCGGCATCATCTGGGAGCGCGTCGAGCACAGCGACACCGACCCGTCGGCGCTGCGCTACATCGAACGCGTGCTCAGCGGCGTTGTCATGGGCGGCCAAATGCGCCGCGACGTCGCTGCGATCGCCGACGCCTACGGCGGCACCTGCGCGAACATCGTGCGCGTCGCGCTGCCGCAGCGCATCGCCGCCGTCGACAAGGAGATGGCGGACCTCGCCGACGGACCGGACACGCGCGCCGACGCCGGCGCGCGCGCGGCCGCCGCGCAGGCGATGGGCGCCGACTTCGCGCGCCGCTACGAGCGGGCGCAGGTCCTCGCCGACGCGCTCGCCGGCGAACGCTTCCAGTCCTTCGTCGTCGACGCCGTCGCCGGCTCGGCGTGCGCCGACCTCACGTGGATGGCGGCGTCGGCGCTCGCGCACGGCAGGTCGGCGGTGCTCGTCATGCCGTCGATGCGCGAGGTGTGGGAGGTCATGCGTGCACTCGAGGGCGCGGGACTGACCGCCTTCGCGCCCGACGGCGAAGGTCCGGGCGGCGAAGCCTGGGGCGGCGACGTGGCCGTGCTCAGCGGCTCGCTCGGCCCCGCCGAACGCTACCGCGCCTACCTCGCCGTCGCGTCGGGGCGTGTGCGCTGCGTCGTCGGCACGCGCGCGGCGATGTACGCGCCGGTGACGGGCCCCGCGTTGTTCGCCGTGCTCGACGACGGCGCCTACCAGTACGCCGACGGGCTGATGCCGTACGCGAACGCGCGCGGCGTGTGCCGGCTGCGCGCGCGGCTGCACGACGGCGTCTTCGTCGCGATGGCCTATGCGCGCAGCGTGCTCAGCCAATGGGAATGCGAGGACACGACGGCGATGCCGGTCGCCGTGAGCGGACCGAGCGCCGCGATCGTGCCCTTCCGCGACGTCGCGCGCGCCGCCGCGCCGTCGGTGCGCTGGCTCAACCGCGACGAACTCGCACGTCTCGCCGATCCGAGCATCGGCGCGCGCGTGCCGCACACCGCCGTGCGCGTGCTGTCGGCCGCGCTCGAGCACGGCCCGGTCCTGTTCTCGATCCCCTCCGACGGCATCAGCGAATCGTTGGTGTGCGCGCGCTGCCTGCGTCAGGCGCGCTGCCTGCGCTGCACCGGGCCGCTCGAACGCGGCGGACCGACCGGCACGCCGCGCTGCCGCTGGTGCGGGGCGCCGGCCGTCGACTGGCACTGCCCGCACTGCGGCGGCGAGCGCATGCGCGTCGTGCGCGTCGGCGCTGCCGGCACCGCGCAGGAGCTGCAGGGGCTGTTCCGTGGCGTGCCGATGGTCCTGTCGAGCCCGCACCAGCCGCAGGGCGTCGTCGAACAGGTCGCCGACGCGCCGGCGATCGTCATCGCGACGCCCGGCGCGGAGCCGCATGTGCGCGCG
The DNA here is from genome assembly GCF_002761235.1 of Bifidobacterium choerinum. Lineage (NCBI taxonomy): Bacteria > Bacillati > Actinomycetota > Actinomycetes > Bifidobacteriales > Bifidobacteriaceae > Bifidobacterium > Bifidobacterium choerinum. Next base: position 1,415,447 of record NZ_CP018044.1, read on the forward strand.
GGCGCCTACCGCGCCGTCGCGATCCTCGACGCATGGACGAGCCTGTACCGGCAGAGCATCGACGCCTACATCGACGTGCTGCGCGACTGGATGCGCGCGATGGCGCTGTGCGCGCCGCGCGCCGACGGGGGAGCGGGGCTGCTGATCGGCGAGACCGACCCGGTGATCGCGCAGTCGCTGATGACGTGGGACCCGCGTATCCTCGCCGCCGCCGAACTCGCGCAGCGACGCGAGGCCGGGCTGCCGCCGGCCGTGAGCGCGGCCTGCGTGTGGGGGCAGCGCAACGCCGTAGCCGAGACGCTGCGGCGCATCGGCGTCGCCTCCGGCGGCGATTGGGCGACGCTGCGATTGTGCGACGACGAGTTCCAGGCGGTGCTCGGCCCGGTGCCGATCCCGCCCGAACGCACCGTCGACTCGCGTGAGCTCGAGCAGATGCGCGACCGCGTCAAGGCGGTCGTGCTCGTCGCGCATGCGCGCCGCGCCGAACTGGCGACGCGGCTGCGCACTGCCGTCGCCCGTCATGTCGCTGCGCGCGAGTTCGGCGAGCTGCGCTTCCGCGTCGACCCGAAGGACCTGCTGTAGCGCTCAGCTGACGGCGACACGGCCGGTACTGCCGGCCGTGTCGACTACGATGGGGACGGTCGGCGCCGGCCGCCGTGCGGCGGGACGCCGTGATGACGACGTCATGGACCGTCGATGGACGGACGAACGGACAAGGAGGACGTGAGGATGCTGCGAGTACTGTTTGCGGGCACGCCGGAGGTGGCGGTGCCGTCGTTGAGGACGCTGGCGAAGGACACCGAGCATTTCGAGGTCGTCGCCGTGCTCACGCGCCCCGACGCCCCGACCGGCCGCGGCCGCAGGCTCATGGCGAGCCCGGTCAAGATGGCGGCGCTCGAACTGGGGCTGCCGGTCATGGAATGCGACCCGAACGAGGAGGCCTTCCTGTCCGCGCTCAAGGCGACCGGCGCCGAGGCCGCCGCGATCGTCGCCTACGGCAGGATCCTCAAGGAGCCGGTGCTCGAGGCACTGCCGATGGGCTGGTACAACCTGCACTTCTCACTGCTGCCGCAGTGGCGTGGCGCCGCGCCGGTGCAGCGCGCGATCTGGGCCGGCGAATCGGTGACCGGCGCATCGGTGTTCCGTGTCACGAAGGGCATGGACGAAGGCCCGGTGCTCGCGCAGTCGACGGTCGAGATCGGCGCGCACGAGAACGCCGGCGAACTGCTCGACCGTCTCGCCGAGGACGGCGCGCATCTGCTCGCCGCCTCGCTCGAAGGCATGGCCGAAGGCCAGATCACGCCGGTCGAGCAGCCGGCCGGCGCCTTCGAGGTGGCCGCGAAGATCTCGCACGACGACGCCCATATGCGCTTCGACGTGCCGGTCTTCGCGCTCGACCGCCAGATCCGCGCATGCACGCCGCTGCCCGGCGCATGGTGCGACCTGCATGTGCAGGGCGACGCGCTCGCGCCGACGACGCTGCATGTGACGAAGGCGTCGCCGGCGAGCGCCGAGCTGCGCGAAAGCGTCGAGGTCCCCGAAGGCCTCAAGCCCGGCGAGCTGCACATCACGAAGCATCATGTCTGGGTCGGCACGAGCACCGAGGCGCTCGAGCTGCAGCTCGTCAAGGCGCAGGGCAAGAAGGAGATGGGTGCGGCCGAATGGGCGCGCGGCGCGCATCTGGGCGCCGGCGCGTTCCTCGACTGAGCGCGGTTTCCGATTGGCGTGTGATGGGGCGTCGGCGACGCCCCGAACGACGAAGCGGTCGGTCGCATCGGTGATCGATGCGACCGACCGCTTCGTATGCCGTGCTCCGCACGCCGCGCGCGGCTGACTGATTCGTCTGCGACGCCGGCGGATCAGCGGCGCAGGTAGTCGAGGACGCGCGTCAGGTCGCGCTCGTCGATCGTGTGCGGCGCGGCGGCGCGCACGGCTGGTTTCGCGCAGAACGCGATGCCGAGCCCGGCCGCGTCGATCATCGGCAGGTCGTTCGCGCCGTCGCCGACGGCGACCGTCTGCGCGGCGTCGACGCCGTTGTCGGCCGCCCACCGGCGCATCGCGCGCAGTTTGACGTCCTTCGTGACGATCGGGCCGGCGACGCGTCCGGTGAGCGTGTGCGAGGCGTCGTCCACCTCGAGGCGGTTCGCGATCCGGTAGTCGAGTCCGGCCGCCTCGGCGAGCCGGTCGACGATTTCATGGAAGCCGCCGGAGACGACGCCGACCTTCCAGCCGTGCCGGTGCAGCTCGTCGATGAGCTGCAGTGCGCCGTTCGTGAAATGCAGCCTGCGGTAGACGTCGTCGAAGATCGACGTCGGCAGTCCCTCGAGCAACGCGACGCGCGCGTCGAGCGCCTGCGCGAAGTCGAGCTCGCCGTTCATCGCGCGCGCCGTCACCGCGCTGATGCGTTCGCCGACGCCGGCGGCCTCGCCGAGCTTGTCGATGACCTCCTCGTCGATCAGCGTGGAGTCGACGTCCATGACGAGCAGGCCGGGGCGGCGCAGCGTCGGCAGACCGTCCGCGGGCGTGTCGGCTGCGGGCGTGTCGTCAAGGATTTGCAAAGGTATTGGGCTCATAGTGACGATTGTCGAAAAACGTTGGGACAATGGCGCAATGCGTTTTTCGATGATTCTCTCCCAGATCCCGGTCGATGAGCAGCTGCAGTGCGCGACGAGCTCGGACGGCCTCATCGGCTCGATGACCTCGTGGCTCGTGCAGCTGATGGAGACCGTCGGCGGCGTCGGCGTCGCGCTCGCGATCGCGCTCGAATCGATCTTCCCGCCGATCCCTAGCGAGATCATCCTGCCGCTCGCCGGATTCACGGCGGCGCGCGGCAGCATGGGGCTCGTCGCCGCGATCCTGTGGGCGACGATGGGCTCGCTGCTCGGCGCATGGGCGCTCTACGGCATCGCCCGCTGGTTCGGGCTGCACCGCATCCACCGCGCCGCCGACCGCATCCCCGGCGTCAGCCGCGACGACGTCGACAAGGCGAACCGCTGGTTCACGAAATACGGCACCTGGTCGGTGCTGCTCGGCCGCGTCATCCCGGTCGTGCGCTCGCTGATCTCGATCCCGGCCGGCTTCAACCGGATGAACTTCGCCCAGTTCTCGCTGTGGACCTTCATCGGCTCAGCCGTGTGGAACACCGTGCTCGTCACCGCCGGCTACATGCTCGGCGACCGGTGGTGCTCGATCCTCGGCGTGCTCAACGTGTTCGAGGACGTCATCATCGTCGTCTTCGCCGCCGTCCTCGTCTTCTTCGCCGTGCGCTGGATTCGTAATCTGATACGCGAGCGCCGCGCCTCGCGCATCGACGGGTAGCATGGCGGTACGCGCTACGCGTTGAAGTCAGGGCCGGACGGCGCGCTTCCGCTACACTGGGTATGGGTCGCCTTCCGGGCGACGCCCGATGCGGCGGCGGACGCCGTCCGGCCGTTTTCCATGCATGCGCTTTCGCCGGAGCCGTCCGCGCGACGCCGCCGGGCACAGATCGGACGAAGCGCATGACGAGGTGGAGATGCACGAACCAGACGTTGCCGGCGATGCCATGGCCGGCTTTGATGCCTCAGCCGCTCCTTCGGCCGATTCCCCCGAAACCCATGCGGATCTCGCCGCGCACGCCGACCGGTTACAGGCGAAGAACCATGCACTCGCGGCCGCCCTGCGGCGCGCGACCGACGAACTCGCCAAGGCGAAGTCGCAGCTCGAGCAGTTCACGCGCCCGCCGCTGGGCTTCGCGACGATGCTGCGGCTGCACGACAGCCGCATCGACGGGCACGGCGTGCGCCACGCGAGCGTCGAGGTGATGCACGGCGCGCGCCGCATGGTCGTGCCGGTGGCCGCGCAGGTCGACGCCGCGCGCCTCGAGGCGGGCATGACATTGTTGCTCGACGAGAACCTCGTCGTCGTCGCGACGGCGACCGCCGAAGGCGTCGGCGCCGTGCGCGCCGTCGACGACGTGCTCGACGACGGCCGGCTCATCGTCGTCGACGCCTCCGGCGACCGCCGTCTCGTGCGCCGCGCCCGCGACCTGCGCGACGCGCGGCTGACCTGCGCCGACCGCGTCGTCGTCGACCCGTCGAACCACTTCGCCGTCGCGACGGTGCCGCGCGAGGAGACGGCGCAGCTGCTGCTCGAGGAGACGCCGGACGTCTCCTTCGGCGACATCGGCGGACTCGATGCCCAGATCGCGCGCATCCGCGACGCCGTGCAGCTGCCGTTCGAACACCGCGGCCTGTATGCGGCCTACGGGTTGACGCCGCCGAAGGGCGTGCTGCTGTACGGGCCGCCCGGCAACGGCAAGACGCTCATCGCGAAGGCGATCGCGCACGAACTCGCCGGCGAGGGCGCGCGCGGCGTCTTCCTCGCCGTCAAGGGGCCGGAGCTGCTCAACAAATACGTCGGCGAGTCGGAACGGCTCATCCGCCTGCTGTTCGACCGCGCGCGCGAACGCGCCGCCGCCGGGCAGACCGTCATCGTCTTCATCGACGAGATGGACGCGCTGCTGCGCACGCGCGGCTCGGGCGTCTCGTCGGACGTCGAGACGACGATCGTGCCGCAGTTCCTCGCCGAACTCGACGGCGTCGAACGGCTCGACAACGTCATCGTCATCGGCGCGTCGAACCGCGTCGACATGATCGACCCGGCCGTGCTGCGTCCGGGCAGGCTCGACGTCAAGATCCGCGTCGACCGTCCGGACAGGGACGCCGCGCTCGCGATCGTGGCGCGCTACCTGACGCCGCGGTTGCCATACGCCGACGGCGTCGACGCCGCCGCGCTCGCGCATATGCTCGTCGACGACGTCTACCGGCGCGACGGCGCGCGCAGGCTCGGCCGCGCCGTCCTCGACGACGGCTCGAGCCGCGCGATCGCACTCGCCGACGTCGTCTCCGGCGCGATGCTGCGCAACATCGTCGACCGCGCCAAGACGGCCGCCGTCAAGGCGAGCGTCGGCGGCGGCGAACCGGTCGCGCTCGACGCGGCGATGGTCGCGGCGGCCGTCGACGACGAATACCGTTCGGTGCGGGACACGCTCGCCGACGTCGACGCCGCGCAGTGGGCGAAGGTCAACGCGCTCGGCGACGGCCGCGTCGTCGAGCTGCGGCGCGCCGACGGCATCGACGACGGCGACGGCAACGAGGCGGACGCGGCGTATCGCACGCGCCGGCCGGAAAGGACAGGGGCATGAGCGTCAGGAGGGTGGTCGGCACCGAGACGGAGTACGCGGTCATGGCGGATCGGGGCAATCCGGTGCGGTGGTCCTTCGACGTCATCTTGGGCGCCGGAGCGGACGGCGACGCGCGCCGGATCCGCTGGGACTACCGGCAGGAGGACCCGGTCAACGACATGCGCGGCCGGCGGCTCGAACGCGCCGCGGCACGCCCGGAGATGCTCACCGACGAGCCGCAGCGGCAGATCACGAACGTGCTCGCCGACAACGGCGGCCGGCTCTACGTGGACCATGCACATCCGGAATACTCGTCGCCGGAGACCTGCGACCCGTTCACGGCCGTCGCCTACGACACGGCCGGCGACGTGCTGATGCGCCGCGCCGCCGAGCACGCGAACGCCGAAGGGCTCGACGACGGCACGTTGCGGCTCTACCGCAACAACGTGGACGGCAAGGGCGCGAGCTGGGGCTCGCACGAGAACTACCTGATGCGCCGCGACGTGCCCTTCGACGCGACGGCCGCGATGATGACGGCGCATTTCGTCACCCGCCAGCAGTACGTCGGCTCGGGCAGGATCGGCCTGGGCGAGCGCGGCGAGCGGGCTGGCTACCAGCTGAGCCAGCGCGCCGACTACTTCCATATGAACGTCGCGCTGCAGACGACCTTCGACCGGCCGATCGTCAACACGCGCGACGAGGCGCACGCGCCGGCGGACATGCGCCGGCTGCACGTCATCGTCGGCGACGCGAACCGCATGGACGTGCCGCGCGTGCTCAAGCTCGGCACGACGAGCATGCTGCTGTGGACGCTTGAACACGCCGACGAGGCCGGCATCGACGTCGCCTCGCGGCTCGAACAGCTGCGGCTGGCCGACCCGGTCGACGCGATGCACCGCGTCTCGCACGACCTGACGCTCGCCGAGCCGCTCGCGCTGGCGCACGGCGGCACGATGACGGCATGGCAGATCCAGGTCATGCTCAACGCGCTCGTCTACGAGACGGCCGCCGCCGTCCACGGCACCGACACGCGCGGCGAGCCGGTGTGGCCCGACCGCGAGACGAGGTCGGTCATGGCGATGTGGAAGCAGGCGCTGCTCGACGTGGCCGCCATCCGCCACGCCGACGATGGCGAACGTTTGCAGTCTACGGCCGAGGCGGGGCGTCTTGAATGGCTGCTCAAATGGCAGCTCGTCGAACGGATGCGCCGCCGGCTGCACCCGGACGAGCCGCTCGAACGGGCGTTGGCCGATCCGCGGCTGCAGGCGATCGATCTGCGCTGGGCGAGCCTCGACGAATCCGAGTCGATCTATGCGCGGCTGCGCGGCCGCACCGAGCGCACGGCGAGCGACGACGAGATCGCGCAGGCCGTGGACACGCCGCCCGCGGACACGCGCGCGTGGCTGCGCGGAACGCTTGTGCGCCGCTGGCCCGAGCAGCTGCGCGCCGTATCGTGGACGCACGTCACGACACGCGACGACGCCGACGGGCGGCAGTGGACGCTCGACATGAGCGACCCGCACGCCTTCACGCAGGAGGCCTGCGCCGAGGTGCTCGCCGGCGCCGACGACGCATGGGGCGCCGTGCGCGCGCTCGGTGCCACGCCGGCGCCGCGGCCGCGAGACGGCGACGCCCGGAATGCGGTATGATGGCATCGACACCTATGCAAACGTTGTACTGATGTTGCGCCGTCGCGCTTCGGCCGTATCGCGGAGCCGGTGCATCGAAGGGACAGACGGGACCAAGTCGCCCGCCGCGCGCCGCGGACACGAGACCACGACGGCGCCGCGAGGAAGCGACCGACGGGAAACGACGAGAAACGAGGACGGGCACGATGACGATGGAACTGCGCGACCTGGCGATGCAGGTCGCCCGCATCGCCCAGGACGCCGGCGAGCATGCGCTCAGCAACCAGGTGACGCCACGCAGCCTGACCGAGGTGAGCACGGCGGCGCGCGACTATTCGCATGGACTCGAACTGGACGGACGCCTCACCCAGTTCATATACAACAGGCTCACCTATGTGGACCCGTTCAACGGACGCTGGGACGAACGCAGCGACGAATGGCATGCGGGGGACCGCTACTGGTGCATCGGCGGCATCGACGGCGTCATCAACTACACGCGCAACATGGCCGAATGGTCGGTCACCGTCTCGCTGTTCGAGTTCAACGAGTTCGGCTCCGCGCAGCCGATCCTCGGCGTCGTGCACGCGCCGGCGCTGCAGTTGACCTACATCGCCGCGCGCCGCAGCGGCGCGATCCGCATGCGCGCGACGCCGCTCGGCGAGAAGCGCGAGAAGATCATGCCGTCGACGACGAGGAGCCTCGACGGCTCGGTCATCGGCTTCGGCATGTCGTTCAAGTCCGACGAGGCGCGCCACGCGCTCAAGGTCGTCGGCGACATCGCCGGCCGCCCGGCCGACATGAAGCGCATCGGGCCGTCGTCGCTCGACCTGTGCAAGGTCGCCGACGGCACCTACGACGCCTACTTCGAGCCGCATCTGCACAAATGGGACGTGCCGGCGCTCTCCGCCGGCGCCGTCGTGCTGTGGGAGGCGCAGGGCCAGCTGAGCAACTGGCGCGGCGACCTGATCCACTGGCGCAGCGAGAACAACCTCGTCGCCACGAACGGCCTCATCCTCGACGACCTCAAGCCCTACCTCGTCGAATCCTGGGACACCGGCGACGAATCCGACGGGACATTCGGCGACGCGCCCGGCGGTGCGGCCGCAGACTCGTCGCAGCCGGCGCGCTAGACGGCCTCGACGCCGATGACGATGCGATCGGAGCGGCCGATGCAGCCGATGCAGCCGATGCAGTAGTGTGGCAACCGGATCACGAAAACCCGGACGAGGGAGGAACGACGATGCCACAGGAACAGCACAGCCAGTCGATGGCGCACGACGAGCAGCACGAGGACGACGCCGCGATTGGCGCGCAGACCACACATAGGACGGCCGCCGACGCCGCGATCGACGACCTCGACGCGATCCTCGACGACATCGGCATGGTGCTCGAGACGAACGCCGAGGAATACGTCAGCGGATTCGTGCAGAAGGGCGGCCAGTGATGCCGCAGCTGCACGACAGCGGCAACCGCGGCCACGTCGGCGCGCGCCCGTCGGCGCATCTCGACGACTTCGCGCGCATCTTCGGCATCGAGACCGAATACGGACTGAGCGTCACCGGCGCGTCGCGGCCCTGCGACGCCGGACAGGTCGCGATGATGATGTTCCAGCCGATCATGCAACGCGTGCGCGCGACGAACACCTACCTGACCAACGGCTCGCGGCTCTACCTCGACGTCGGCGCGCACCCCGAATACGCAACCGCCGAGGCGCGCACGCCCGGCGACGCGACGCTCGCCGACGCCGCCGGCGAACACATCATGCGCGATCTGGCGCTCGACGCGCAGCGCCGCCTGCGCGCGACGCTCGGGCAGGGCGCGACGATCCATCTGTTCAAGAACAACGCGGACAGCGCCGGCCACTCCTTCGGCTGCCACGAGAACTACCTCGTGCGCCGCGGCGTCGCGCTCGGCCAGATCGAGACGCAGCTGCTGCCGTTCCTGATCACCCGCCAGATCCTCACCGGCGCAGGCCGCTTCGACGGCGTCCGCTGGCACGTCACGCAGCGCGCGGCCTTCGTCGACGAGACCGTCTCGTCGGCGACGACGCGCTCGCGGCCGATGATCAACACGCGCGACGAACCGCATGCCGACCCTGAGTCCTTCCGCCGCCTGCACGTCATCATCGGCGACTCGAACCGTTCGCAGTGGGCGACGACGATGAAGCTCGCGACGACGCATCTCGTGCTGTGCCTGATGGAATGGGGCGCGCGGCACGGCGAGGAGACCGGGCTCGAATCGATCGCGCTCGCCGACCCGGTCGAGGCGAACCTCGCCGTCGACGCCGACGGTCCGCGCGCGGCGCTGCGCCTGGCCGACGGCACGACGACGACCCCGCTCGCGCTGCAGCGGCGCGTGCTCGGCGCGGTGCTGCGCTTCGTGCGCATGCGCCGCGACGAGGTCGCCGCGTCCCTCGACGGCGACCCGCTCATGACGCTCGACGACGTGCTCGGCGAATGGGAGCGCGGCATCGAGACGCTCGCCTACGACGACGAGGGGGCAGGGCTCGCCGACCGCGCCGACTGGGCGTGCAAGCGCCGTTTCGCGGCCCGGCTCGCCGCGCGAGGCGCCGTCGACCCGATGCGCCTCGCACAGCTCGACCTCGACTACCACGACATCGCCAACGGCGCGCTGTTCGCCTCGCTCACGAGGCATGGCATGATGCGCGCGCTGTGCGACGACGCGCGGATCGAACGGGCCGTGACGACGCCGCCGGCCGGCACGCGCGCCGTATTGCGCGGCGCCTTCGTCGCGCATGCCGAGGCGGCGCCGGTGGCATGGTCCTGCGACTGGACGCAGCTGCGGCTCACGGCGCCGGTGAAGGACGACGTCATGATCCTCGACCCCTTCGACGCCGTCGGCGACGAGCGGTACGCGAGGCTGCTCGCCCTGATCGACGGGGCGTGCGGCACCGGCGCCGACATGGCCGTATGAACGCGCGGATGCGACCGGGCGACGAATACGATGAAGCCCCCGACCAACGTTGGTCGGGGGCTTCATCGGTCGATGCGGCATGGTCAGCCGATCATTCGGTGACGGCCTTCTTCAGCAGGGAGCCGGCCGAGATGCGCACGCCGTAGGTCGCCGGGATCTCGATGGTCTCGCCGGTGCGCGGGTTGCGGCCGGTGCGGGCGGCGCGCTTGACGCGCTCGGCGGAGAACAGACCGGTCAGCTTCAGGCCTTCGCCGGACTTCATGGCCTCGACGAACACATCCTGGAATGCGTTGACGGCGGCCTCAGCCTGAGCCTTGGTCAGGTGGGACTTCTGAGCGATCTTGGTGACGAGATCAGACTTGTTGTATGCCATGTGAGCATCCTTCTTGGTTCAGGGGTTGAGCCCATTGCACGTCTCAACCACATGTTCAGTAATGAATCTTAGCGCATAAATATGGTGAAAGCGGCGTTTCGTAAGGGTTTTGGGAACTTTTTTCGCGTTCGGCGCCCTTCGGGCCGCCTTCGGGGGCGAAATCAGATCAGATTGTGCCTGTCGAGCCATTTCATCGCGAGCGCGCCGACCGGGATGCGCAGCCAGTAGAAGCCGAGGCGGTAGACGAGCGTCGCCGAGATTGCGATCGTCGACGGCACGCCGACGGCCGTGAACGCGACCGACAGCGCGGCCTCGACGGCGCCGAGGCCGCCCGGCGTCGGCACGGCCGAGCCGAGCGTGTTCGCCAGCAGGAAGATGAAGGTCGTCTCGAAGGGGTTCGTCGAGTAGCCGAAGGCCTCGAGCGCCGCCCAGAAGCCGAAGCCGGTGGCGATGTTGAGCAGCAGGCCGCCGGACGCGCTGACGACGAGCTTCGCCGGCTGCGTCAGCGTCTCGAGCAGGCTGCGCGCATACGACTTGACGAGCGGCAGGTATTTGTCGGTCACCTTCTTGCGCACCGGCGGGATCGCCATCGCGACCGAGACGATGAGCGCGACGGCGGCGATGACGATGATCAACGTGTTCGTCGGCACCATGCTCGACAGCGAGTTGCGGCCGGTGAAGATGCCGATGACGATGAGCAGCAGCACGGTGACGGCGGCCTGCACGGCCCAGACGGCGCTCATGATCGCCGTGGCGACGGTGTTGCGGTAGCCGCTCTTGCGCAGGAACTGCAGGTTGACGAAGGCCGGGCCGATGCCGGCGGGCATCGAGACGGCGGTGAAGCCGGCGGCCATCTGCGAGAACAGGATGCCGAGCGGACGGCGCTTGTCGCGGTCGATGAAGCCGCCCAGCGAGACGGCCGAGCCGACCCAGGCGAGGAAGCTGAACAGCAGCACGACGAGCGCCATCCAGATGTTCGCGTCGCGCGCCGCCTTGATCATCTCGCTCGGGTTCATCTGCGTGATGATGACGACGACGGCGACGACGAGCAGCGCGAGCGCGAAGAACGAGCGCGCGCTGAAGCGCGAGAGCGTCACCTGTTCGAGTGATTCGGAGACCTCCTCCGGCGCGAGCGCGCCCATGGCCTTGCGCAGGTCCTCGAGCAGCGTCTTGCTCCAGCCTTCGAGCGTGCGCGTCGAGGCGGGCACGGCGGCCTTCTGCACGAAGGGGATCAGGTTGACGAGCGTCTCGTCGCCCCAGACGCGTCGCGCGACGCGCAATGTGCGTTCGATGCCGACGAGCGCCGAGCACAGCGCGAGCAGCTGCACCTTGTCGAGCGAGACGTTGGCCGGCGAGCTTGCGTCGTCGCCGTTCTGCCAGCCGGCGATGACCGGCGCGCCGTGGCCGGTGCGGGCGAGGACGTCGGTCGTGATGCGCCGGTGCGTGTAGCCGCGCCGGTGCGCGCGCCGCAGATAGGTCATGTATCCGGCGACGGCGTCGTCGTCGAGGTGGGCGAGGTCGGCGGGGCGCAGCGCCGAGTCGCGGTCGAGCACGAGGATCGACGATTCGCCCGAATCGACGACGCCGTAGGGGCGCATCGAGGCGAGGCCGAGGTTGCGCAGTCCGAGCAGCATCGCGAAATGGTGGTGCGTCGCGCTGACGGCGGAACGGTCGTGGCGCACGGCGACGCCGCTTAGGCGGATGAGCTGCCACAGCTGGTTGAGGTAGCCGGTCACGTGCAGCTGGTTGTCGAGGACGGAGACGACGTAGCGTGCGCCGTCCTTCGTGCGGCACGAGTAGATGCGCGAGTTCTCGACGAGGTCGTCCTCGAGCGATGCGTGCAGGATGCCGTCATGGGCGTCGTCGGCGTCGCGCAGCCGCAGCTCGACCGGGTCGAGGCCGATCTGCCGCAGCGCCGTGACGACGTGGACGCCCCAGGCGCCCGAGTTCGGCGTGCCGATCGCGAAGCGGATGACGAGGCCGACGATGCGGCCGATGAGGATCGAGACGATGACGCCGGGGACGGAGTTCCACGAGCTGATGACGAGCAGCAGCGCGCCGACGAACAGCACGTTCCAGCCCCATTTGACGGTCGAATGCATGCGTCGCGGCCCCGCCACCGTCAGGAAGGCGCCGATCGCCGCGTAGAAGTCGGGCAGCAGCGACGTGCCGGCGTGCGTGCCGGTCGACAGCAGCGAGTTGACGAGGATCGCCGAACCCTGCGAGGACAATAGGTAGGAGACGCCCCAGACGGCGCCGAAGCCGAGCATCAGCGCGCCGACCGAGCACGCCGAGCGCAGCCATTCGCGGCTGACGACGAGCTGGATGAGCACGCTGACGACGGCGTACACGACGATGAGCTGCTGCAGGAACGATGCGGGCACGTCGAGCAGCCATTCGAGGGCGCGCGCGGCCGTGTGCGCGTCGCTTTCGACGCCGGCCGTGATGCCGCGCAGATAGACGGCGAACACGATGACGAGCACGCCGGCGATGAGCGCGGCGGCCGCATGGATCAGGTCGGAGAAGACGTGCGCGCGTTGCGGCTCGTTGTCCGCGATGACGACATCGGAGGTTCCCGGCACGTCGCCGCCGTGCGGCCGGGTCGTCGGCGTTTCCTGTTCAGATGCTTGCATCGGCGTCCTTTTCCCATGGATGACGGCGCCGGCGGGCGTCGTCCCCGCCGCGTCCTGCCGTCTTAGAACGCTACCATTCTAGGGGAGCGGCTGCCAAAACGCCGGCGGCGGACACCGGCTCGGACACCGGCATGGACACCGGCATGGACACGGCGCCGGCTCGGACGGACACATGTCCGGCGCCGGCCACGATATGCGAAGGCCGCCGCCCGTACGCCGGCGGATCCATGCGGGGGATCTCGCGGCGGACGGACGACGGCCGGTCGAAGGTTGCGCGCGTCAGCGGTCGTAGGCGACGAGCTTCGCGGCGTCGCCGACGTAGGTCGCCGGCGTCAGCGCCTTGAGGCGCGCGGCGGTCGCCTCGTCGAAGGCGAGCGAGTCGATGAAGGCCTCGACGTCGCGCTGGCCGATCTCGTGCCCGCGCATCAGCTCCTTGACCTTCTCGTAGGGCTTCTCCATGCCGGGCAGTCCCGCGAGCTCGCAGGCGCGCATCGCCGTCTGGATCGGCTCGCCGAGCACCTCCCAGTTCTCGTCGAGTTCGCGCGCGATGACGGCCTCGTTCGGATGGATCGACTTGAGTCCGCCGAGCAGGTTGTTCAGTGCGAGCACCGAATAGCCGATCGCCGAGCCGATGTTGCGCTGCGTCGTCGAATCGGTCAGGTCGCGCTGCCAGCGGGATTCGACGAGCGTCGCGGCGAGCGTATCGAGCAGCGAGCACGAGATCTCGAAGTTCGCCTCGGCGTTCTCGAAGCGGATCGGGTTGATCTTGTGCGGCATCGTCGACGATCCGGTCGCGCCCTTGACCGGCACCTGCGCGAACACGCCGCGCGAGATGTACATCCACACGTCGACGCACAGGTTGTGCATGATGCGGTTCGCATGGCTCATCGTGCCGTAGAGCTCCGCCTGCCAGTCGTGCGATTCGATCTGCGTCGTCAGCGGGTTCCACGTCAGGCCCATGCGGTCCTCGACGAAGGTGCGCGAGATGTCGATCCAGTCGGCGTCCGGGACGGCGGCCAGATGCGCGCCGAAGGTGCCGGTCGCGCCGTTGATCTTGCCGAGGTACTGCTGCGCGCGCACATGGCCGACCTGGCGGTTGAGGCGGTAGACGTAGACGGCGAGCTCCTTGCCGAGCGTCGTCGGCGTCGCCGGCTGGCCGTGAGTCAGCGACAGCAGCGGCAGGTCCCTGAAGCGCTCCGCCTGCTCGGCGAGCAGGTCGACGATCGCGTCGATGCCCGGCAGCCAGACACGTTCGACGGCGTTCTTGACGCAGCGGGCCGTCGACAGGTTGTTGATGTCCTCGGAGGTGCAGGCGAAATGCACGAGCGTCTTGAGTCCGGTCAGCTGCGTCGGGTGGCCGAGCACGTCGGCGGCCTTGTCGAGCTGGTCGTCGATGTAGTATTCGACGGCCTTGACGTCATGGTGCGTGACGGCCTCGTGCGCCGCATGCTGTTTGATGCCTTCGGCGCCGAACTCCTCCGGAATCGCGCGCAGGAACGCCTGCTCCTGTTCGGTCAGCGGCTCGACGCCGGGGACGATCGGCTTCCATCCGTTGCCGGCGTAGCCGTTGGCGAGCATGATCATCCATTCGACCTCGACGCGCATGCGCTCGCGGTTGAGGGCCGGCTCGCTGAGGTATTCGACGAGTTCGGCGGTCTGGGCATGGTAACGGCCATCGAGCGGAGTGAGCGCGATGGCGGGGGTGATGTCGGTAAGCTTCATGCCCCTCACTCTACGCAGGGCCGTGAACGCGCGGGCACCGCCGTCCCATCCATGAGACGGCCGGCGCCGTCCGTGCGTCCGTCACCGGTGCCGCCCGTCGTCCGTGTCGTCGCCGATGCGGCCCTGCCAGTACGTCGTGCCCTGATAGCCGCCCCCGATCGTCGCGCGCAGATGCATGTCGTGCCGCTCGAGCGCCGGCGAGCCGAGTTGCGCGGCGTTCGCGTACGCGGCCTCGTGGAACGCGAGGTCGTGCGTCAGCGGCAGCGGCCCGTCGCCGATGTCGACCGGACTCGAGGCGAGCAGCCGTCCGTCGTCGCCGTCAGCGGCGAGCGCGCCGCGCACCGTCAGCCATCGGTCGGACTGCGGGCTCGCGGCCCCGTCGAGCGCGGCGACGAGCTCGTCCTCCATCTCGACGCTCGTCACCCACACGTCGTCGCCGACCGGATGGTTCGCGATCGGCGAGCCGGCGGTCACGATGTGCTCGATGCGGAACTCGTCGACGTAGTCGCTCGCGAGCGTCGCCGCGACGATGCCGCCCTGCGAGTGCCCGACGAGCGCGACCGGGTCGTCGGCGCCGACGCCGGCGAGCCGCATCGCCTCGGCGACGAAGCGCGCGCTGTCCGCACGCGCGCGCCGCACCGCGTCGTCGCCCATCAGTTCGACGTTCTGCTCCCACCCGAAGGGCGAATCCGGCTGCCCGTCGGTGCCCGGGATCGTGACGAGCCACGCGTTCGTGCCGTCCTCGCGCGCATAGCGCGAGATCGCGATCGTCGCGTACGACAGGCCGGTGCGCGCGCCGTCGCCGTTCGCGGCGCCGAGCCGGCGCAGGTCGTGCAGCGCCGCGGCGGTGGAGTCGACGTAGCCCACCGGGCGCGCGTCGGGCAGCGGCGAGACGCATGCGACGACGAGACGGTCGCCCTGCAGCCGGTCGTTGGCCGGCGCGCTCACCGCGGCGATGCCGCCGGCCGCCGCGGCGACGTGCCGTCCGTCGTCGCCGAGCGAGCCGAGCGCGGACAGGCCTCCCGGACCGGCCAGTCCGCCCGGTGCGCCGAGAGCGGCGATGCCGGAGAGGTGCGCGCCGATGCCGGCCATCAGCCCCTCCTGCATCCACGCCGTGGCATGCGAGGCATGGGCGATGCCGGAGGAGCCGTCGGCGGCGCCGCAGGACCCGTCGACGGCGCGGCCGACCGACGCCCCGTACAGGCCGACGCCGGCGGCGAGCGCCGCCATCGCCGCCGGGTTGAGCGTCGTCAGCAGCTGCACGGCCTTCGACGTCAGCCTGCGGCTGCCCGACTCGGCCGCGTTGTACAGGCCGTGGGCGCGTGCGACGAGGTCGGCGAGGCGGCCGCATTCGTCGCCGATGCGGCGCAGCATCGTGCCGATGTCGTTGCAGGCGTCGACGGCGCGCGTGATGCGGTGCGTCAGCGCCGCCGAGGCTGCCGCCGCGCCGCCGGCGGCCTCGACGGCGGGCAGCCGCGCGAGCACGTCCATCTGGCGCGTCGACAGCGCGAAGGCCGTGCGCGTCCAAGCGTCGGCGCATGCCGTGAGCGTGCTCCGGGCCGCCTCGAGCCGCGCCCAGGCCGCGCGGTAGGCGCCGTCGTCGGCGACGCCGTAGGAGCCGCCGTATACCGAGGATGTCACCCGTCCGGTCATCGCGCACCTCCCGTCGCCAGCAGCATCGCCGGCGCGAGATCGGCCTGCGCGCGCACGATGCGCGCCTGCGCGCCGGCCGAACGGATGCGCTCGCGGTAGAGTTCGGCGGCCGTGCCGTGCCAGCCGTCGATCGCGGCGGCGCCGAGCGAGGCGGCGGCCTCGTCGAGCGTCGCCGCGCATTCGCGCGCCATCCGCTGCATGATCCGGTGGCAGTCGGCCATCGCGGCCTCGAGCATCGCCGTGCCGTCGGCGTCCCGGAACAGCGGCTGCGGCGTGGCGGGCGGCATCAGCGTCGGCGCGCCGCCCAGCGGTCGTATCGGCCGGCGTCCGTGGGACGGGCCGGCCATCTGCAAGATGTGCTGTGTCGTATCCATGGGTCCCATTGGACGTCCGGGACGGCCGCCGTGTCCAGCCGGATCGGGCGTTGTGACCGGAAGGGTGGCTCGGCCCCGGAATGTGGACGACACGGCGTGTGGATAACAGCCTTCTCTATCCACAGCGGATGTGGAAGGACCCGGCCGCATCCACCGATTGTGGATACGGTCGGGCCCGTGATGCGCATGATGTGCACCCCGCCGGCGCCCGGCGCCGGCGGGGGAGCGCCGCTACCAGGGTTTGGCGTCGCGGTTTCCGGCCGTGCCTCCCTGCTGCGTGCGCTTGCCGTCCTGCGTCGCCGTGGCGTCGTCGCCTGCGGTCGGCTCGTTGTTCCTGAGCAGCTCCTCGAGCTTGCGGCGTTCCTGTTCGTCGAGCGCCGGGTCGGCGCCGCGTTCGGCGTCCTGCGTGCGTTTGCCGTCGGCGTTCTGGTTCTGGCGGTCCTGCTCTTCCTGCGCGATGCGGTCCTCGATCCGCCCGGTCAGCGCCCTGGAGACCTCGGCGTTGCGCTCGACGGACGTGGCGAGCTGCGGCAGCAGCGTCGCCTTCGCCGCCATCAGCGCGTCGTAGCGCGCGTCGGTCTGCCGCTGCTGCGTGAGCAGTCGCCTGAGGTCGGCGTCGGGCTTCGACGCCTCGTCGATCGTGCGCGTCAGCGTCGCCGTGGCGTCGGCGTTCTCGTCGGCGGCGTGGACGTTCCACAGCGACCAGACGGCCACGGCCACGGCCACGACGGCGACGGCGAGCAGTACGATGCGCGCGGCGAGCGGCAGACGGCGCGCGCGGCGTTCCGGTTTGGATGATGCGTTGGATGATGCGTTGGATGATGCGTCGGTCATTGCAGCAGCCTCCTCGACTGGCCGAACCATGCGCCGGCCTCCCAGGCCATGACGGCGAGCAGCGCGAGCACGAGCGGCCAGACGACCGGCGTGACGCGCACGCGTTCCTTGTCCGTCGTCGTCGCGCGCCACCGGCGCGACTCCTTCGCGATCGCCGACGAGGCGACGGTGCCGCCGGAGTCGGTGAACAGCGCCGACCCGCTCAGTTCGTCGGCGATCGACTCGATCTGGCGCCGGTCCATGATCGACACGCCCGGCTGGCCTGTCGACGGGTCGACGACCCATCCGCCGTCCGCGCCGTCGGCCGCCGGCTTCGGCACCTTGCCGCCGGCCTCGGTACCGACGCCGATGACGCAGGCGTCGTCGAGATAGCGGCGCAGCGACGAGAACGTGCGCCGCGACGTCGGGATCGTCTGCTCGCCGTCGGTGATCAGATACAGCACGATGCGGTCGTCGGGATGCGCGTCGCGGATCGATTTGAGCGTCAGCAGCAGCTGGTCGATCGCCGCGTCCGCCGACGATCCCGACGACGCGGCCGTCGGCTCGACGCGCAGCGACGACGCCCAATGGTCGATCGCCGCCGCGTCAGGCGTCAGCGGCACGTCGAGCGTGCCCGACGAGCCGAAGCTGACGGCCGCGAAGCTCGAGTTCGCGTAGGTCGCCGTGATGTCGTCGATCGCCGCCTTCGCCGCGTCGAGGCGGCTGACGTCGCGCCGGTCGCCGTAGGTCGCGTCGGACACGCCCATCGAGCCGGTGACGTCGGCGGCGATGACAACGTCGGTCGCGTTCACGGCGCGGCTCGTCGTCGTCGTCGCGACGCTCGGCGTCAATGCGATCACGGCGAGCAGCACGCAGATCGCGGCGCGCCTGACGCACATGCCGAGCGTCTCGTCGCCACGGCGGCGCACATGCAGCACGACGACGCCGACGGCGAGCGCGACGAGCACGGCCGCGAACAGGGAGCCGACGACCCATCCGAGCGCCGGCGCGAAGGTGAATCCGTTCATCGTCTCAACCTCCAAGCCACGAGCAGCCATGCGCCGACGAGCACGGCGAGCGCGAGCGTCCACCAGCCCGGCGCGTCCGTCCATGCGGCGCGGCCTGCGTTCTCGACGTCCTTCGTGCGCCGCGCGTCGATCGAACGCACGAGCGCGTCGACCGAATCGCCGTCAGCGCGCGTCAGGAAGACGCCGCCGTGCCTCTCGATGAGCGTGCGCATCTGCTGCGTCGCCTCGTCGCCCTCGCTCTGCTCGGGGCCGGAGAACAGGCCGTCGACGGCGATGTGCGCCTTCGACGTCATCGCGAGCGCCTCGTCGAGCGTGTAGGTGGGCGTGCCGGAGACGACGTTGTCGGTCGCCAGGACGATCGACGCGTCGCGGCTCATGTCCGACGACGAGCGTCCGTAGGAGAAGCCGGGCAGCATCGCCGCGCAGCTGACGAGGCCGTCGCCGATCAGGCTCGTCGCGTTCTTGCGGTTCTGCGTGCCGGCGAGCCAGTCGGAGACCTGCTGGTACTGCCGGTCGGTCATGTCGTCGATGTCGTCCTGCGATTCGACGCCGGCGAGCAATGCGCTCGCCTCGTCGAGCTGGCGGCTGACCATCGCGTAGTCGTCGGTGAGCGGGAACACGGTGCGCGACGTCGAATTGAAGATGCTCATGCCGATGCGTTCGCCGCGGAAATGCCCGACGAGCGAACGGTAGGTGTCGATCACCTGACGGTCGTAGGGCAGCGCCGAGCCGGAGACGTCGAGGCACAGCACGATGTCGCGCGTCGCGCTGCGTTCGTCGGAGGCGTCCACCTGGGCCGGGCGCGCCGCGAACACGCAGGCGAGCGCGAGCGCGAGCGCGACGAGCGCCGCGGCCGCGCGGTTGAGCCGGCGCCATTGGCGCGCCAGCCGCGCGCCCAGCTCGGTCTCGAGACCGTCGTCGACGTCCCAGGCCTCGGCGTCCGCCGGGTCGGCGCCGCCGCGCGCGTTGAGCCAGAAGGCGAGCGCGCCGATCGCGCATGCCGCGGCGAAGGCGATCGGGATCGCCCAGGGCCATTGCCAGTGCAGCATCGTCAGCGCCACCTTTCCACAAGATCGGACACCCAGCCGGCGGCCGTCGCGACCGACGCCTCGCGCGCGTCCGGATGGCCGCCATCGGCGAATTCGGGCGGGTAGAGCGCGGCGATCGTCATGCGCAGCGCGTCCCAGTTGCCGGCGTCGCCGCCGCGCGGCTCGCGTTCGAGGTCGCGCAGCGTGCGCGTGGCGAGCGGGCGTCCCGTCCTCGCCGATGCGAAGGCGCGAGCGATCGCGGCGAGCCGCGCGTAGGCCTCGTCGGCCGTGATCCTCCGCGCGTCGTAGTCGTGCACGACGGCGTCGATGCGCGCGAGCCAGGCGCGCCTGTCGGAGCCTTCGGCGTGCGCGCCGGAGGGCCGGCGCGCACGCCGCGTGCGCTTCGGCATGAACGCGAGCGCGACGCAGACGGCCGCGACGGCGAGCGCGACGCCGGCGCAGATCCACAGCGGCGTCGTGAGCCGCGGTGCCGGAACGGCCGTCAGTTCATCGGATTCGACGGCGAGCAGCAGCATCGCGATGACGGGGCGGCTCATACGGACACCTCCTTGCGCGGCGCCGTCGCTCCGGCGCGCAGATGCGAGCGCGCGCCGGGCGAGCCCAGACAGCTCAGTGAGATCAGCCGGACGAAGTCATGGAACATCGCCTCGCTCGAATCGGCGTGGATGAGCCGGGCGCCGGCGCGCGAAAGCTCCTGGCGCAGTGCCGAGACGCGGTACGCGCGGTGCGTGGCGACCTCGTCGGCGAGCGCGCGGCGCGTCAGGAACGCCGGGACCCGCCGGCCGCTGACGCCGTCGACGACGCGCGAGCCGCGGCGTGAGGCGACCGGCTCGGCGGCGAAGGGGTTGACGGTGGCGACGTCGATGAGGACGAAGGGATGGGTCTGGGCGATGCGGCGGATGCGGCGCAGCTCGCCGTCGCCGACGGCGCCGTCTGCGGTCGCCAATACGACGAGCGCGTCGCGGTCGCGCAGGCGGACCGCGTAGTCGAGCAGCGCGCCGAGGTTGCGCGGATGCGACCAGGAGCGCTCGGACGCCTCGTCGATCGTGCGTTCGAACTGCGCGAAGCCGCCGTGGAACGGCACGCGCGTGATGCGCGACGCGTCGCCCAGGACGAGGGAGACGTCGTCGCTGCGGCGCAGCGTCAGCGCCGCGAACATGCACAGCGCGTTCGCGGCGACGGCGTACGCATGCTCGCCCGACGGGCAGGTGGCCGTCATCTCGCGGCCGGCGTCCATCAGCAGGTGGACGCGGCTGCTCGCACGGCGCTCGCGCTGCACGACCATCGTGCGGCCGGAGCGCGCGCTGATCTTCCAGTCGATCTGGCGCGCCTCGTCGCCGATCTCGTAGGCGCGCACGTCGAGCAGGTCGTCGGTGCCGCCGCGCCGCGGCGAACGGTGCTCGCCCTCGAGCACGCCGAGCGCGCGCGCGACGGTCGGCAGCGACATCGACGTGCCCAGCGCCTCGATGCGCCGGCGCACCGGGTCTTCGTGTCGGCGGGCGTCGATCATGGAACCGGGACCGCCCGGACGATCTGGTCGACGACCTGGTCGGCGGTCACGCCGTCGGCGAGCGCCTCGAAGGTCAGCAGGATGCGGTGGCGCAGCACCTCATGGGCGAAGCGCTTGAGGTCCTCGGGGATCACGTAGTCGCGGCCGGCCATCAACGCCGAGGCCTGGCCGATGCGCACGAGCGCGATCGACGCGCGCGGCGAGGCGCCGAGGCGCACGAGCGACGCAAGCCCCTGGACCGGCTTCGGGCCGCCGCCGCGTGACGTGTCGGCGATATCGACGGCGTACCGCATGATCGGGTCGGCGACGTGGACGCGGCGGGCCGCGGAGCGCAGGAACTCGACGTCGGGGATCGAGACGACGTCCGGCGTCACGGCCGTCGGGTCGATAGTGTCGGAGCCGCGGCGTGTGAGCATCGCGAGCATCGCGACCTCCTGCTCGGGCGTCGGATAGGTCATGACGGCCTTCATCATGAAGCGGTCCATCTGCGCCTCGGGCAGGTTGAAGGTGCCCTCCTCCTCGATCGGGTTCTGCGTGGCGATGACCATGAACGGCTTGGGCAGCGGGATGCGCTGGCCGCCGATCGTCGTGGCGCCCTCGGCCATCGCCTCGAGCATCGCCGACTGCGTCTTCGCGTTCGAACGGTTGATTTCGTCGAGGAGCACGAAGTTCGCGTGGATCGGGCCGATCTGCGTCGAGAAGCGCTGCGTCGAGAAGTCGAAGACCTGTGTGCCCACGAGGTCGGAGGGCATCAGGTCGGGCGTGCACTGGACGCGCTTGAAGGTGCCGGAGACCGAGGTAGCGAGCGTCTGCGCGGCCGTCGTCTTCGCCAGGCCCGGCACCGATTCGATGAGGATGTGGCCGCCGGCGACGAGCGTCGTGATCAGCGATTCGCGCAGGTTGTCCTGTCCGACGAGCGTGCCCGAGAAACGGTTGCGGATGCGGGCGACGAGCTGCTGCGCACGCGCCGCGTCCTGGGCGGACAGCGCCGGATGGTTGGGGGCCGCGGGCGGGGCGGCGGGCGGCGTCTGTGGTTGCTGTTGGAACAAGGCCATGGCATGCACTCTTCTGTAGTACGGATAGGTTCGAGAGCACATTGTACTTGCCATGCTTGAGCGCGGTCCGCCGGCGCCGGTGCCGACGGCCCGCGCGGGGGCGCTAGAGCGTCCAGTCGATCGGGGAGGCGCCCATCGCCTCGAGCGCGGCGTTCGCGCGCGAGAACGGGTGCGAGCCGAAGAAGCCGCGCGAGGCGGACAGCGGGCTCGGATGCGCCGAGGCGATGATGAAGGCGTTCGTCAGCAGCGGCGCGAGCGTCTGCGCGTTGCGTCCCCACAGGATCGCGACGAGCGGCAGCGGCCTGCCGTCGTCGTCGACGCGGTCGTTGAGCGCCCTGACGGCCGCGTCGGTGACCGGCCTCCAGCCCTTGTCCTGATGGCTGTTCGGACGGTGCGCCTCGACGGTCAGGCTCCTGTTGAGCAGCATGACGCCCTGGCGCGTCCACGGGCTCAGGTCGCCGTTGCGCGGCGGCGGCACATGCAGGTCGTCCTGCAGTTCCTTATATATGTTGATCAGGCTCTTGGGCAGCGGGCGCACGTCCGGCGCCACCGAGAAGCTCAGGCCGACCGGGTAGCCCGGCGTCGGATACGGGTCCTGCCCGACGATGAGCACCTTGACGTCGCGCAACGGCGGCACACGGAACGCGCGCAGGATGTTGTGCGCGTCCGGCAGGATCTGCCTGCCTTCGGCGGCCTGCTCGTGCAGGAAGTCGCCCATCCGGTGGATCTGAGCCTCGACGGGGGCGAGGGCGAGCGCCCATTGCGGGTCGATCGATTCGTTCAGCGGTTTGCATGGTCTGCTCATGGCTTCAAGGGTACCCGCGGCGCGTGCCGGTGGCGTTGCGGCGTGCCCAGTGCGTTCGTTATAGTGAGTTGCGGGAACGTCGTGCGCGCGCCTTGGCCGGTCGCGCACACGCTCGTAAGACACGGAAGGACCATTATGGCTCGCAAGGACAGCGAAGGTTACGACTCCTACCCGAAGGACGCCTACGACGACCCGCCCCAGGGCCCGGTCGGCGTGCACCGGGGCGCGCGCCCGTGGGGCGTCAGGCTCACGCCCTTCGTCGTCGTCATCATCGCCGCCGTCGCCGCCGGCGTGCTGTTCTGGGGCATCTTCTCCGGTGAGGCGGCGAACCTGCTGCGCGGACGCGTCTCGTCGTCGGCGAGCTCGAGCGCGCAGGTCGCGCAGACGACGAAGGCGGCGGGGGAGGACGAATCCACGGCCTCGGCGGGTGCGGACGCGTCGGCCTCGCCGAACGAATCGGCCTCGTCGGACGCGTCGGCGTCGCCCTCCGAGTCGGCGTCGCCGAGCGAGTCGTCGCAGGTGCCGACGCCCGAGGAGTCGCAGCAGGTCAACAAGGCGGCGGCGATCAGCGTCGTCAACGGCACCGCGCAGGAGGGATACGCGTCCACCGAGGCGCAGAAGCTCGTCGCCAACGGTTACACGAACGCCACGCCGATGAACCCGGGAGACATGGCGCTGCCGGGGCAGACCGTCGTGTGGTACCAGAATGACGCCGATCTGGCCACGGCGCAGGCCGTCGCCAACACGCTCGGCATCGCCACCGTCGAACAGGCGCCCGGCATCGGTGCGCCGGTCGTCGTCGTGCTCATGCAGTGAGCGCCGTCTTCGCGGCCCATCGGACGGGTCCGTGCGCCTTCGGGTGTGCGGACCCGTTCTTTCGTCGCCGTGCCGGCCGGCGATCTCGTCCCCGTTCGGTCCATATTCGGGACGCATGGGGCCGCCGGGTGCGTCCCGGGCCATATGGGTGGCTACACTGTAGTTGCGATTACGGTCTGATTCCCGTTGATTGGGGACGTTTTAGGTCACGGGTCATGCCGATCGCGATTTCATGGTTTGGCTAAAGAAAGAATTAGGGAAATGACACAGGGAACCGTCAAGTTCTTCAGTGCTGGCAAGGGTTATGGTTTCATCACGACGGCGGAGGGAGGCGATGACGTCTTCGTCCACTATTCGGCGATCCAGTCGGAGGGCTTCCGCACGCTGCACGAAGGCGACGCCGTCGAATTCGAACTGGAGGACACGCCGAAGGGGCTCCGCGCGACGAAGGTATCGGTGATCGGTCGCTAGCGCCTCGCCGCGGGGCCCATCAAGGCCGGACCACGACCCGCACGAAACCGCCCGCGGGAACGTCGTCCGGCCTTGTCGTATCCGTCCGTCCGTCCCCGCCGCGCCGGCATGTCCGCCCGGCCCATATCTTGCCCACAGCGCAATGTGCAGCATGTCGTGTTGGCACTCGGGCATCGAGAGTGCTAATCTGCGATGTAGCACTCGGGCGATGGGAGTGATCGCCGGAAGCTGACGGTCGGCGGCCGCTCCGATGTTCCGGGTGATGTCGTAATGACGTATCTATCCCATAGCGGAGGAACATATGGCAAAGATCATTGAATATGATGAGGAAGCGCGCCAGGGCATGCTGGCCGGTCTCGACAAGCTCGCCGACACCGTCAAGGTGACGCTGGGCCCGAAGGGCCGCAACGTCGTGCTCGACAAGACCTACGGTGCGCCGACCATCACCAACGACGGCGTCTCCATCGCCAAGGAGATCGACCTCGAGGATCCGTTCGAGCGCATCGGCGCCGAGCTCGTCAAGGAAGTCGCGAAGAAGACCGATGACGTCGCAGGTGACGGCACCACCACCGCGACCGTGCTCGCCCAGTCGCTCGTGCACGAGGGCCTCAAGAACGTCGTAGCCGGCTCGAACCCGATCGCGCTGCGCCGCGGCATCGAGAAGGCCTCGGACGCCATCGTCAAGGAGCTCGTCGCGTCGGCCAAGCCGGTCGAGACGAAGGACCAGATCGCCGCCACCGCGACGATTTCGGCCGCCGATCCGGAGGTCGGCGAGAAGATCGCCGAGGCACTCGACAAGGTCGGCCAGGACGGTGTCGTGACCGTCGAGGACAACAACCGCTTCGGCCTCGACCTCGAGTTCACTGAGGGCATGCGCTTCGACAAGGGCTACATCTCCCCGTACTTCGTCACCAACGCCGACGACCAGACCGCGGTCCTCGACGACCCGTACATCCTGCTCACGTCGAACAAGGTCTCGTCGCAGCAGGACGTCGTCCACATCGCTGAGCTCGTCATGAAGACCGGCAAGCCGCTGCTGATCGTGGCCGAGGACGTCGACGGCGAGGCGCTGCCGACGCTCATCCTCAACAACATCCGCGGCACCTTCAAGTCTTGCGCCGTCAAGGCCCCGGGCTTCGGCGACCGCCGCAAGGCGATGCTGCAGGACATGGCCATCCTCACCGGCGGTCAGGTCGTCTCCGAGGAGATCGGCCTCAAGCTCGACTCGATCGACCTGTCCGTCTTCGGCACCGCGAAGAAGGTCATCGTCTCCAAGGACGAGACGACGATCGTCTCCGGCGGCGGCTCGAAGGAGGACGTCGCAGCACGCGTCGCGCAGATCCGCGCCGAGATCGAGAACACCGACTCCGACTACGACCGCGAGAAGCTGCAGGAGCGTCTCGCCAAGCTCGCCGGCGGCGTCGCCGTCATCAAGGTGGGCGCCGCGACCGAGGTCGAGGCCAAGGAACGCAAGCACCGCATCGAGGACGCCGTGCGCAACGCGAAGGCCGCCATCGAAGAGGGCCTGGTGCCCGGCGGCGGCGTCGCGCTCGTGCAGGCAGCCGCGAAGGCCGAGAAGGACGTCAAGCTCGAGGGCGACGAGGCCACCGGCGCCGCGATCGTCTTCAGCGGCATCGAGGCCCCGCTCAAGCAGATCGCCGACAACGCCGGCCTCTCCGGCGACGTCGTGCTCGACAAGGTGCTGTCGCTGCCCGAGGGCGAAGGCTTCAACGCCGCGACCGACACCTATGAGAACCTGATGGCCGCCGGCGTCACCGACCCGGTCAAGGTCACCCGTTCCGCGCTGCAGAACGCCGCGTCGATCGCCGGTCTGTTCCTGACGACCGAAGCGGTCGTCGCGAACAAGCCGGAACCGGCTCCGGCCGCCGGCGCTGGCCAGGACATGGGCTACTGATCGACGCCCGCGACCATGCGATGAGCACGGTCGCCTGACCGTGCATGGGTCCCGGCTCCCGATGGGGAGCCGGGACCTTTTTCGTCGCCCCTCGCCGTCATCCGCGTGTCGCGGCGGCGCGTCAGCCGGCGGCGAAGAGCCGCGCCGCCACATGCTCGGCGTCGGCGTACACCGTCGACGCCTGCGTGAGCGCCTGCTGGATCGACTCCAGAGAACGCTCCATCTGCTGCTGGGCGGCGCGCCACTGCGCGGCGAGCGACGCGAACTGCGTCGCCGCGCCGCCGTGCCAGCAGTCCTGCAGCGCGTTGAGGTTCGCATACATGCCGCCCACCGCCTGCCTGATCTGCGCGACCGACGAGCACACCGCCGCGCTCGACGCCTGGATGCGTTCCGAATCCACCTGATACTGGGGCATGATCCCGTTCCTTTCGTCGTTGTCCTGTGTTCTGCCGTCCCGCCGGAGCGGAACGCCGGAGGGCATGTGACCGCCGACCGGTACTGTGGAATGTATGACAACGCGAATCGAGAACCAAGGCGCAACGACCCCTGTGTACGGACGGGGCGGTCATCCACATTCCTCCGACGGCGTGACGACGCGGCTCGCGCGCCGCTGCGCCGCGCTCGCGCTCGCCTTCGTCCTCGCCATGGCTCCGGGCATGGCCGCCTTCGCGCCGGCCGCGATCGCCGACGAGACGACGCCGTCGCTGACGACTTCGCAGACGACGGACGACGACGCGGCCGTCGACCCCAACAGCGGCTACATCCTCGACCCGCAGAACCTGCTCGGCAACGACATCGCGAAGGTCTCCGACGCGATCACGCACACGCGCGAGCGGACCGGCGTGCAGGTGCGCCTCATCTACGTCGACTCGTTCAACTCGACCGACCCGCCGGACGACTGGGCGCGCCAGACGCTCCAGTCGCTCGGCCCGGCGCCGAACACCGTGCTGCTCGCCGTCGCGACGAACGACGGCAACCTCGCCGTCGTCGTCTCGCCGGATTCCGAGGAATGGCTCAGCAGCCAGCAGAGCGTCGACGCGCTCTCCGAAGCCGCCTCGGCGCCGCTCACCGACGTCAAGACCGGCGAAAGCCCCGACTGGGCGCGCTCGGCGATCGACATGATGGACGTCATCGACAAGGAGAAGGACACGGCGACATCCCATTCGGCCGTCATCGTCGGTGTCGTCGCCGTCATCGGCGTCGTCGCGCTCGCGGCCGTCGTCGTCGGTGTCGTCATCGTCGTGCGCCGCCGCCGCGAGGTCGACGCCGACGCCGCCGGGGACGTGCGTGACGGGGAGCATGCGCCGCACGCCGATGCGGATGGCGACGCCGACGCCGACGCGGACGACTCGCCTGTCGAGGCCACCGCAGACACCGCGACCGCCGCCGGCACGCCCGCGACGGGGACGGCCGGCGCCGCCAATCCGCACGCGAAGTACAGGGGCTGAGCGCCATGCCGCAAGGGCAAGCCGGCGCGGAACGGAATTCACAGCGGACATTCAGGAAACCTTCAGTCGGCGAGTCCATGATGAACGGTATGAACGCGAGCAAAGGTACTGAAGCAAAGATCGCCGTCGTCGACGACGAACCGTCCATCCGCGAACTCCTCGTCGCCTCGCTGCACTTCGCCGGCTACGAGGTCGAGACCGCGGCCTCCGGATCCGAGGCGATCGAGGTCATCGAACGCACGAAGCCGGACCTGATCATCCTCGACGTCATGCTGCCGGACATCGACGGCTTCACCGTCACGCGCCGCATCCGCCAGGAGGGCATCGACGCGCCGGTCCTCTTCCTGACCGCGCGCGACGACACGCAGGACAAGGTCATGGGACTGACCGTCGGCGGCGACGACTACGTGACCAAGCCGTTCAGCCTCGAGGAGGTCGTCGCGCGCATCCGCGCGATCCTGCGCCGCACGCGCGAGCACGTCGAAGACGACCCGATCATCCGCGTCGGCGACCTCGAGATCAACGAGGACTCGCACGACGTGACGCGCGCCGGCCAGCAGATCGACCTGAGCCCGACCGAATACAAGCTGCTGCGCTACCTGATGGACAACGAGGGGCGCGTGCTGTCGAAGGCGCAGATCCTCGACCACGTCTGGCAGTACGACTGGGGCGGAGACGCGGCGATCGTCGAATCGTACATCTCCTATCTGCGCAAGAAGGTCGACGACCTCGAGGTGACCGACGAGGACGGCACGAAGCACAAGGTGCAGCCGCTCATCGAGACGAAGCGCGGCATCGGCTACATGATCAGGGTCCCGCGCAGCTGAGCGCCGGACACGAAGGACGGCGAGGAAAGACAGACGATGGGCAGAATGGGCAACGCGGCGGCGCGCAGGGAGAACGGGCCGCTCGCGCACGTCTCGCTGAGCGCGAAGCTCGTCGCGTCGATCATCGTGCTGCTGTCGGTGGGCACCGTCTGCATCTCGCTGGCGATCACGCAGCTCGTCAACAACTACATGATGCAGCGCACCGATAGCCAGCTGCTGCAGCAGGCGGAGCTCGTCTTCAAGAACACGGTGCTGCTCAACGACAAGGCGAACGCGTCGAACCTGATGATCAGCTACTACGTGCAGGCCTACGACGCGAACACGCAGACGTCGACGGTGCTGCTGCAGCCGGTCTACAAGGACGGCGTCGTCTCACGGCCGCGGCTGCCGATGGACGGCGACCTCGCCGGCCACGAGCTCGCGAAGCCGTACACGACGCCGGCGATCGTCGACACGTCGCACGCGACGCGCACGCCCGACCATTCGACGATGACGATGGCCGAATACCCGTGGCGCGTCGTCGCGCTGCGCTGGATCAGCGAGGACGCGAACGGCAACCAGCACGACCGCGGCATCATCTACATCGGCCTGTCGCTCGGCAACCAGATCGACATGGTCGACAACCTGACGAAGTTCTGCGTCATGGTGAGCATCGCCGTCGTCATGCTCGGCGGCGTCGTCAGCGCACTGCTCGTGCAGCGCACGCTCGAACCGCTCAAACGCATCGAGAAGACGGCCGCGAAGATCGCCAACGGCGACCTGTCGCAGCGCATCCCGTCGGCGCCCGAAGGCACCGAGATCGGCTCGCTGTCGCGCTCGCTCAACCTCATGCTCGCGCAGATTGAACGCAGCTTCCGCCAGCAGCAGGCGACGACCGACAAGATGAAGCGCTTCGTCTCCGACGCGAGCCACGAGCTGCGCACGCCGCTCGCCGCGATCCACGGCTACGCCGAACTGTACAAGATGCAGCGCGGCAGCGGCGACGCCGCCGACGCGCTCGCGCGCGCCGACGATTCGATCGACCACATCGAGGCGTCGAGCGCCCGTATGACCGTGCTCGTCGAGGACCTGCTCTCGCTCGCCCGACTCGACGAGGGCCGCGGCATCTCGATCACGCAGCGCGTCGACATCGGCGCCGTCCTCGCCGACTCGGCGAGCGACCTGCACGCGCTCGACCCGGAACGCCAGATCCGCACCGGCGTCGTCGGGCTCGACATGGCCGACCCCGCGCATCCGACGCTGACGATGACCGAGGGCGCGCTGCCGAAGGTCACGATCGTCGCCGACGGCGCGCGCCTGCAGCAGGTCGTCACGAACATCGTCGGCAATATCCACCGCTACACGCCGCAGGATTCGCCGGTCGAGCTCTCGCTCGGCGTCCTCGGCCTGGCGATGGAGGCCGACGAGCTCGCGCAGCTGCCGCCCGACGACGAGTCGATGGCGCATGTGCTGCGTGCGGCCGGCGAATATACGACGACGGACCGTGGCATGACGGTCGCCGTCGCACGCTTCGCTGACCACGGCCCGGGCGTGCCCGCCGAGGCGCGCTCGAAGATCTTCGAACGCTTCTACACCGCCGATTCCTCCCGCGCCAGGCTCAAGGGCGGCACCGGGCTCGGCATGGCGATCGCGCAGTCGGTCGTCAACGCGCACCACGGCTTCATCTGCGCCGGCGAAAGCGACGGCGGCGGCCTGACATTGACGCTAATCCTGCCGCTCACGCAGGGCGGCGTGACGGAGTCGGACGAACGGCGCTCCGACGCCGCGCAGCCCAAGGACGCGAAGCGCCGCGGCGAGGCGCGCAAGGAGACGAAGCGCAGGCGCTCGACGGATGCGCAGTCCGTGCAGTAGAATGAAGATTTGGTAAGAACGCGGGGCAGGTTCCCCGCGTCGAGACGGCAACAGCAACAAGACAAACAGCAACAGGACAATCTGGGAACAGTGAGAGGTGGACATGCCTAGCGGACGCGTACGTTGGTTCGATGCGAAGAAGGGATTTGGATTCATCGCCGGCGATGAGGGTCCGGACGTGTTCCTTCCGCAGACCTCGCTGCCTGCGGGAGTGAGCGAACTGCGCAAGGGCGCCCGCGTCGAGTATTCGGTCGTCGACGGCAACCGCGGACCGGTCGCGATGAGCGTGACGCCGATCAAGACGGCGCCGTCACTCGTCAAGGCGACGCGGCCGAAGCCGGACGACATGGCCGCGATCGTCGAGGACCTCATCAAGCTGCTCGACAACGCCGGCAACCAGCTGCGCCGGCACCGCTACCCGTCGCAGGCGGACAGCCACAAGCTCGCCCAGCTGCTGCGCGCCGTCGCGGACAACTTCGACGTACAGGAATGAACGATGGCAGAAGAATTTGACCCGGAGGCGCTCGCACGCGCCGTCGCGATCGACACGGCGGAGGACGCCGACCACGTCGGCGCCTTCGTGACGAGCGAGACGAGCGCGGACGGCGTGACCGATTTCCGTTTCGTGGCGACGATGGTCGGCTACGAGGGCTGGCAGTGGTCGGTCACGTTGTTCCACGACGTCGACGCCGACCGCTGGACCGTCGACGAGGCGTCATTGATCCCGACCGACAAGGCGCTGCTGCCGCCGCCATGGGTGCCGTGGAAGGACCGCCTCGAACCGTCCGACCTGTCGGTGACCGATTCGATCGGCACCGAGCCCGGCGACGAGCGGCTCGAGCCCGGCGTCACCGAGACGACGATCGAGCAGGTCGAGGAGACGCATGGCGCCGTCGACGAGGACTCCGAACGGGACGCGGAGCATGAGAGGCAGGCGCAGCGGACGGCGCAGGCCGAAGCCGAAACGCGGCTCGACGATGCCGCGGCCGTCATCGAAGGCGTCGAGACCGTGTCCGAGGCCGTCGAGGACCGTCCCGAAGCGCAGTCCGGCGCCGATGCGGCGGATGCGCAGTCGCAGCAGGCGCATCGGGAATCGTCGACGACGCAGCAGGACCTGCACGACGCGATCGAGGAGTTCGACCTGTCGCGTCGCGCCGTCATGTCGCCGTTCGGCCGTGCGCAGACGGCGCAGCGCTGGTACGACGGCCCGCACGGCCCGAAGTCGCTGTCGACGAAGACGGCGAACGGCAACGTCTGCTCGACCTGCGGCTTCTTCATCCCGCTGCGCGGCGACCTGTCCGAGATGTTCGGCGTCTGCGCGAACCGGTGGAGCCCCGACGACGGCCGCGTCGTCTCGCTCGACCACGGCTGCGGCGAGCATTCGCAGATCGAGCCGCCCGAGCTGAGCCGTCTGTGGATCCAGACGAAGCCCGCCTACGACGACGTGCACATCGACATCGTCGCGCAGAGCCCGCGCGAGGAGCGCGGCGACGTCGAGCTGATCGAGACGGTCGTCGACGCGAAGAAGCACGACCACGAAGCCAAGCGCCATGACGGAGAGGCGCCGGCCGGAGACGACGTGCCGCATGAGGAGCGTCGGGCCGCGCAGGACGCCGACGTGCCGATGCCCGACGCCGATGCGCAGCGCAAGGCCGCCGACGAGGCGATCGCCGGCGAGACAGACGCCGGGAAGCCGGCGCAGGCGCCGGCGCAGCAGATCGTCGACGCGGCGGACGCGATCGTCGACGGCGAGCAGCGTCAGGTGCTCGCCGACTCCGCGGCCTCGGACACGATCGGACGGACGCAGGTCGTCGCCGAACTGGCGACCGACGCCGAGAACGAAGGCGAGGACTTCGACGACGCGCTCAGCGCGAAGGCCGGCGCGGACGCCGGGTCGCCGCACGACGAAGCCGATCGGAAGGCGGCCGATGCCGGGACGTCGGCGGAGTCGTCGGATGCCGAGCAGCCGGCGGACGCGGCGGACGACGAGCAGCCGGCGGACGCGGCGGACGACGAGCATGCGACGGACGTCGAGGCGACCGTCGAACCGGACGTCGCCGAAACGCCGGACGTCGCCGCGCCGGAAGACGACGCTCAGACGGAAGGCGCTGTGCAAACAGAAACGGTCGAGCACGCCCCGGTCGAAGTCGAGACCGCCGACGTCTCATCCGATGCGCTGCAGGAGGAGACCATCGAGCCGTATCAGGAGGCGCACGACTGACCGATGCGCGGCTTCCGCATGGTCGGCGCCGCGACAGATGACCACTGACGGCGGCCATGAACGCAGAGCGGGGGTGTGTGACGATTCGTTCGTCACACACCCCCGCTGCCGTCCGCGTGTCGTTGCCGCGTCGTGTGCGGATCCGTTCCGCCGTCAGCGGCCGGACGACGCCGCGGCGTCATGCCGCGCCGTGCCGGACTGCGCGCCCGGCTGCGCCGTCTGCTGTCCGGAGGGGTCGGACGACGGCGCAGCGCTGCCCGACGGCGTCGGCGTCGCGCTCGGCGACGAGGACGGCGACGCTGATTCGCTCGGCTTCGGCGAGGACGTGGACGTCGCCGTCGGTTCCGGCGTCGGCGAGACGTCGGTGCCCGTCGATGGTTCGGGCGTCGTGCTCATCGTCGGCGACGGCTCCTCGGTGACGGTCGCCGTCGGTTCCGGTGTCGTCGTCGCGTCGGGGGAGGAGTCGTCGTCGAGCCCGTCGATCGTGCCGCCGGTGATCGCGAGCAGCTCCTTCGCGATCGTGATGTAGACGTCGTGCAGGTCCTTCGACGTCTTCGCATGCGCCTTGAGGTCGTTGTCGCGCGTCGTGATCGTGCACGCCGGGATCGCCGGCTCCTTGCCGGCGTCGTCCATCAGGACGTTGAGCCGGCGCAGGTCGTCGGCGTCGATCTGCGCCTTTGGGTCGTCGATGTACGTCTTCGTCGAGCTGATCGCCATGTCGGCGAGCCGCTTCGCCTCACCGGCCCTCGCCGCCTGCGTCTGGCATTCGGACATCGCCTGCGCGCGTGGCGTGCCGTTGACGTTGCCGTTCGCGTACAGATAGCCGAAGGCCGCGCACAGCACGAGCACGCCGATGACGGCCGTCAGCCACGGCAGGCGACGGCGCCGCTTCGTCGAACGGCGCAGCTCGTCGTGGTCCTCATGGCCGGGATGGTCGTCGTCGTCCTCGTGCTTCGCGAGCGCCGATTCGTGGCCCTCGCCGTCGTCGTCTTCGTCGCCGCTGCGCGGCGCGAAGGACGGCGGCGCCTGCCTGCTGAACTCGGCCGTGTCGTCCGACGCCTCCTGCGCAGCGCCGTCCGCCGAGATCGACTCCTCGATCTCATGCGCTGACGTCGCGTCGTCGTCCGACGCTTCGTCCCTCGCCTCGTCGTCCTTCGTCTCGTCGTCCCGCGCGTCGTCGTTCGTCATCGTGTCCTCATCAGCCTTCCAAATCCATGTAGTCTATGCGTCGCCGCCGCCGCGCCGGCGCGGCGCTGAGCTCAGGGTGAACCCATACTGTCGCGTGTGCTCAGTGTACGACGGTGACGTTGCATTCGGCCGAATTGATCACCTGCTTGGAGACGGAGCCGAGGAAATGCGCGTCGAGGCCGCTCAGGCCGCGCGAGCCGACGACGACGTGGCGCGCGTAGCGCGACGCGCTCACGAGGCCCTTGCCGGGGGAGATGTGGAACGCGTTCGGCGTCACGTCGAGTGACTTCGGCAGCTTCGCGCCGTCGATGAACTCCTCGAGGCGGCGCATCGCGTACTTCTGGGCGACGTCCATCGGCGCGACGCTCGTCTCGTATCCGGGCACCGTGCCCAGGTCCTTGATCCTCCAGAAGAACATGACGTGCAGCGGCGCGCCGTTGAGCTTGGCGAGCCCGGCCGCGAAGCTGAGCGCGCGCCGCGACGTGTCCGAACTGTCGACGCCGACGACGATCGGGCGGGCCGTGCGCGGGATCTCGACGTGCGGCGTCACGAAATGCACGTTCTGGTCGTTCGGCGACAACGCGTTCGCGATCTGGTCCTGCACGTCGATGTCCTCGTCCTGCGCGCTGCGGATGATCGTGACCGGCACGCTCGCCTCCTCGGCGAGCGACGACGAGAGCGAGCCGAGCAGCCAGCGCGCGACGCGGCTCATCGAACGGCGGCCGATGACGATCTGCTGCGCGTTCGCGCCGATCTCGAGCAGCGCCGTGCTCGCGGCCGCGCGGAACGACGTCAGCTTGATCTGCTCGTCGGCGAGGTCCATGTCCTTCGACGCCGCCTCGACCCAGACGTGCAGCTCGTCGGCGATGCGCTTGCGCAGCGCGTCCGCCTCCTCCTTGTTCGCCGGTTCGGGACCCATGTCCCACGAATACGACCATCCGTACACGGCGTTGACGCGCTGTCCGGACAGCTGCGCCTGCTGCAGCGCCCAGCGCAGCGCCGAGAACGATTCGGGGGAGCCGTCGACGCCGACGACGATGTCCCCGGTGGGGTTGAGAGAATCGATTGTTGCGCTCATGCGTTGCTCCTTCGTTGGTAGATCCGCCTCCGCCGCCATATGGCGGCGGAGGCGGCTTCGCTCACCGTCTTCAAGCATAACGTAGTCGCCTCGCGGAGAAACTCGGATGTCGCGGAAATAAACGTCACCAGAAATTTGTAGAGTGAGGTGGAATTACCAAGTCATGGAAGGACAAGCATGTTCGAACGGTTCACCGACCGTGCGCGGCGCGTCATCGTGCTCGCGCAGGAAGAGGCTCGTGCCCTCCAGCACAACTATATCGGCACCGAGCATCTGCTGCTCGGCCTGATTCGTGAGGGAGAGGGCGTCGCCGCGAAGGCCCTGGAGGCCAAGGGCGTCACGCTCGAGGACACGCGCAAGCAGGTCGAGGAGATGATCGGCAAGGGCAATGCGGCGCCGAACGGCCACATCCCCTTCACGCCGCACGCCAAGCAGGTGCTGGAGCTCTCGCTGCGTGAGGCACTGCAGCTGGGGCACAGCTACATCGGCACCGAACACATCCTGCTCGGCCTCATCCGCGAGGGTGAAGGCGTGGGCACCCAGGTCCTCATCAAGATGGACGTGGACCTTGGGGAACTGCGCACCACGACGATCGACATGATCCGTGGCAATTCGAACGGTTCCGAGGACAAGGGCGACATGGCGAACGCCGGCGGCGTGCAGGACAAGCGCGGCCAGAGCGGCTCCGTCATCCTCGACCAGTTCGGCCGCAACCTCACCGCCGAGGCGCAGGAAGGCAAGCTCGACCCGGTCATCGGACGCAGCAAGGAGATCGAGCGCGTCATGGTCGTGCTCTCGAGGCGCACGAAGAACAACCCGGTGCTCATCGGCGAGCCGGGCGTCGGCAAGACCGCCGTCGTCGAAGGACTCGCGCAGAAGATCGTCGCGGGCGACGTGCCCGAGACGCTCAAGGACAAGCAGGTGTATTCGCTCGACCTCGGTTCGATGGTCGCAGGATCGCGCTACCGCGGCGACTTCGAGGAGCGCCTCAAGAAGGTGCTCAAGGAGATCAAGACGCGCGGCGACATCGTGCTGTTCATCGACGAGATCCACACGATCGTCGGCGCGGGCTCCGCGGACGGCGCGCTCGGCGCGTCCGATATGCTCAAGCCGATGCTCGCGCGCGGCGAACTGCAGACGATCGGCGCGACGACGACCGACGAGTACCGCAAGTACATCGAGAAGGACGCGGCGCTCGAACGCCGCTTCCAGCCGATCCAGGTCGCCGAGCCGTCGATCGCCGAGACGATCGAGATCCTCAAGGGCCTGCGCTCGCGCTATGAGAACCATCACCACGTGACGATCACCGACGGCGCGCTGCAGTCGGCCGCGGAGCTCTCCGCGCGCTACATCCAGGACCGCAACCTGCCGGACAAGGCGATCGACCTGATCGACGAGGCGGGCGCACGCCTGCGCATCAAGCGCCTGACGGCCCCGCCGGAGCTCAAGGAGCTCGACAACCGCATCGCGAAGATCGCCAAGGACAAGGACCAGGCGATCAAGGATCAGGAGTTCGAGAAGGCCGCCGAGCTTCGCGACAGCCAGGAGAAGCTGGAAAGCGAGCGCAAGGAGAAGGAGAAGGCCTGGCGCGAAGGCGAATCCGACGTCCGCATGGTCGTCGACGAGGACGTCATCGCCGAGGTCATCTCGCAGAGCACCGGCATCCCGGTGTTCAAGCTCACGCAGGCGGAATCGAAGAAGCTCATGTCGATGGAATCGGAGCTCCACAAGCGCATCATCGGCCAGGACGAGGCGGTCTCCGCACTGTCGCGTTCGATCCGCCGCACGCGTGTGGGACTCAAGGACCCGAAGCGACCCGCAGGCTCGTTCATCTTCGCCGGCCCGACCGGCGTCGGCAAGACCGAGCTCGCGAAGACGCTCGCGCAGTTCCTGTTCGACGATGAGGACGCGCTCATCCGCGTCGACATGTCGGAGTTCTCCGAGAAGTACGCGGCGTCGCGCCTCTTCGGCGCGCCCCCGGGATACGTCGGCTACGAGGAGGGCGGCGAGCTCACCGAGAAGGTGCGCCGCAAGCCGTTCTCCGTCGTGCTCTTCGACGAGATCGAGAAGGCGCATCCGGACATCTTCAACACGCTGCTGCAGGTGCTCGACGACGGCCATCTGACCGACGGCCAGGGACGCAAGGTCGATTTCAAGAACACAATCATCATCCTGACGACGAACCTCGGCACGCGCGACATCGCGAAGGCGGCGAACACCGGCTTCAACACCGGCAACAACACCGAGTCGAGCTACCAGCGGATGAAGGACCAGGTCTCGAACGAGCTCAAGCAGCAGTTCCGCCCCGAGTTCCTCAACCGCCTCGACGACATCATCGTCTTCCGCCAGCTCACCGAGCCGCAGGTGCGCCAGATCGTCGATCTGGACGTCGAGCAGCTCAACGACCGCCTCTTCGAGCGCCACATGGAGCTCGACCTGACGGACAAGGCGAAGGACCTGCTCGCGCAGAAGGGCTTCGACCCGCTGCTCGGCGCGCGCCCGCTGCGCCGCGTCATCCAGCGCGACATCGAGGACACGATCTCCGAGAAGATCCTGATGGGCGAGCTCAACGACAACGAGCGCGTGATTGTCGACGCCGAAGGCGACGGCATCCTCGGCGAGTTCACCTTCAAGGGCGAACCCTTCGAGCTGCCGGCGGCCGACGAGGGCGACGAGAGCAAGGACGTCGTCGTCGAGGAGCCGCAGCCGGTCGTCGGCGCCGAATAGGGCGTCGGCTGACCGATTGCATCCTCCACCATTGCAAAGGGCGTGCACCGCTTCGTGCGGTGCACGCCCTTTTTCTTTTCCGCCGCGCTTTCACCATATGCAAACGCCGCGTCCGGAAATGCGGCAGAACGATGCCGGAATGACGGCGCACGGAAGGTGATTATCCCGAAGGGAAGAATCGCTGGACATCACGGGCGGCGCGCCCACCATCATCAGTGGTCATCGGGAAGTCGATGAATACGAACATGGGAAAGGACCTGATCATGGCTATCTTGGAACTTGGCACAATCGACGCGCGGACCATCGATGCGGAGGCGCTGACGCGCGCATACGACGCCTATCGGCATGACGCCTTCGACGGATACTTCCCGGACGCCGAAGGCGTCGGCGCGCTCGCGTCGGATTTCGTCAACGCGGCCGCGAAGACGATCGCGGCACATGTCGGCGCCGGCGAACAGACGTCGTTCATCAACGAGGACACGGCCGCGCAGGACGTCGACGCATTGCGTTCGTCGCTGAAGACGGACAGCTTCCGCACGCCGCTGCTGACGATCACCCATGAGACGGTGAGGTCGTGGCTCGCCGCGCAGTTCAAGGACGCCGACGATCCGCTGCGCACCGCGCTCGGCGCCTACGCGGACGACATGTTCGCCGCCGCGCCCCGCGACGAGCAGGAGGCCTCGATCAACGCCGCGCAGTACATTCAGGAGGGCCCGGCGCTCGCGGCCATCGTCAACGAGATCTCCGAGGCCAACATCGAGCATCTGAACGGCAAGGACATGCAGTCCGGCGCCTTCCTCGTCTACGACGGCACCAAGTACGGGACCGCCACCGACGACCCGAACATGGTCCTCTTCGAGTGACGCCTCTTACGCTACCGGCAGCGATTCCTACCGTTAGGACTGCTACGGGTGGCGATTCCCACCGGCATCACCGTCTATGGGCGGCACTGCCTGTAGGAGGCATCGCCTACCGGTGGCGCATCCTGCAGGCGGCGCCGGTAAACGATTGATCGATGTATTGCGATTGCGTTCCCTTATCGGTCGTAGTGTTCTTCAAGGTGCGACGTGCATCCCATCCGGCTGACCGCCGCACCTTCTTTCTTCGTATGCATTCGGTGTATGCACCCGACGAGACATCAGATGACGCCGCCCGTAAGGCGATGCCGCCGGTAAGCGGTGGGGGAGCGGGCCGCGCGACAGTGGCAGACAGTGCAAAAGGAAGGGGACGCACCTTCGGGTGCGTCCCCTCTGCGTTCCGCGTCGGATGCGGACGATCACATGATCGCGTTGAGCCACTGCTCCTTCGTGGCCTTCTCGGCCTCGAGCTTCGCCTTGGCCTTCGGGTCGGTCGTCTTGGCGATGCGCGCGTCGAGCTCGTCGAGCTGCGCCTTGAGCTGGCCTTCGAAGCTGGACTTGCGGGCGTCGGCCTCCGGGTCGCTGCGCTTCCACGCGGCGTCCTCGACGGCCTTGATCTGCTTGTCCACGTCGTCGAGGCGGGATTCGATGCGGTGCATGTCCTCGCGCGGCACGTAACCGATCTGGTCCCATTCCTCCTGGATCTCGGCGAGCTGCTGGCGCGCCTTCTTCGCCTCGGCCTCGTCCTTGACCGGCACGAGCGCCTCGGCCTTGACGAGCAGCGCCTCCTTCTTCGCGAGGTTCTCCTTCTCGGCGGTGTCCATCTGGTCGCGGTCGGCCTGACGCGCGTTGAAGAACGTGTCCGCGGCCTCGCGGAACTGCGCCCACAGCGCGTCGTCCTCCTGGCGGCCGGCGCGTCCCGCCTGCTTCCAGCGGGCCATCAGGTCGTTGAAGCGGCGCGAGGTCTCCGCCCAGGCCGTCGAGTCCTTGATCTCGTTCGCCTCGGCGATGATCGCCTCCTTGGCCTTGCGGGCTGCCGCGCGCTCGTTGTCACGCGCCTGCGCCCACTTGCGGCGCGACTGGTTGAAGGTCGTGCGCGCCGACGAGAAGCGCTTCCACAGCGCGTCCGCGTCGGCCTTGTCGATGCGCACCGTCGTGCGCTGATGCTGCTGCCACTGGTCGAACAGCGAACGGAACTTGTCCGCCGTGGAACGCCAGTTCGTGTTGTCGCCGAGGCTGGCGGCGAGCTCCTCCGCCTTCTCGACGATCTTCGTGCGTTCGGCGACGGCCTTCGCGACCGCCTCCTTGCGCGCGGCGGCGATCGACGTCTTCTTCTCCTGCGCCTGCGTCCTGAGTTCCTCGAAGCGGCCGCGCAGCGCCGGGATGTCGCCGACGACGTCGGGCTTGGCGAGCTCCTCGCCGAGCGCCTTCACCGTCTCGTCGATCTCGCGCGGCTTGATCGAGTTCGACTTGAGGCGCTGCGCGAACAGGTCGAGCTTCGCCTTGAGGTCGAGGTAGCGGCGTGCGTACAGCGAGAGCGCCTCCTCCTTCGAGGCGTCCGGGAACTGTCCGACCTCACGCTCCTCGTCGCCGTCCTTGACGTAGACGGTGCCGTTGTCGTCGACGCGGCCGAAGCGCTCCGCGTCCTTGATCTCCGATTCGCCGAAGCCGCCGGTCTTCGCCGCCGGCGCGTGCGCCGCGCTCTTCGCGAACGCCGCCGGCGAGGGAGCATGGGCCTTGACGGCCGCCGGCGTCGGCGCCGCCTTCGCGCTCTTCGTCGCTTCGGGGGCAGCCGTCTGCTGCGTCGAGTCGTTGGTCTGGGATTCGGTGACGTTGTTGTCGGCCATGGTCAGCTCCTTAGGCTTGGTGGACACGTAAGAATGGGAACGTATTCACACTCTTACGCCCTTAGTGTAGGCAATGGTATCGATACATTTTCCGCGACATCCCTTATGATGTGGAACCGTGGCAAAAGGTGCATCTATATCAGGTTTCCCAGAGTGGCTCCCCTCTGAACGCGTGGTGGAGCAGCGTGTCATCGACACGCTCCGTGAAGTATTCGAGCTCAACGGGTTCATCGGCATCGAGACCCGCGCGATCGAGCAGGGCTCGAGCCTGCTCAAGAAGGGCGAGACGAGCAAGGAGATCTACCTGCTGTCGCGTCTGCAGGAGGTCGGCCATGAGTCGGACACCCCGGTCGAGCAGCGCCTCGGCCTGCATTTCGACCTCACGGTGCCGCTGAGCCGCTACGTCGTCGAGCATTCGGGACAGTTGCCGTTCCCGTTCAAGCGTTGGCAGATCCAGAAGGTGTGGCGCGGCGAGCGCCCGCAGGAGGGCCGTTTCCGCGAGTTCGTCCAGGCCGACATCGACGTCGTCGGCGACGGCACGCTGCCCGAGCACTACGAGGTCGAGCTGCCGCTTGTCATGGTCGGCGCGCTTGAGCGGCTGCGCGAGTTCGGCCTGCCGAAGGCCACCGTCCACGCGAACAGCCGCAAGCTCTCCGAAGGCTTCTACCGGGGCCTGGGCCTGACGGACATCGAGGGCGTGCTGCGCGAGATCGACAAGCTCGACAAGATCGGCGCCGACGAGGTCGCCTCGCTGCTCGTGTCCGCATGCGGCGCCACGCCCGAGCAGGCGAAGGCGTGCCTCGAGCTCGCGCAGATCACGGCGGACGACGGCGGCGCGCTCATCGACCGTTTCAACGGCCTGTGCGAGATCCACCACATCGACATGGACGGCGACGACTACGCGATGGCGAAGGAGGGCCTCGACACGCTGACGATGATCGTCGACGAGGCCGCGCGCATCCGCCCCGGCTCGGTCATCGCCGACCTCAAGATCGCCCGCGGGCTCGACTACTACACCGGCTCCGTCTACGAGACCTTCCTCGACGGCGCCGACTCGCTCGGCTCGATCTGCTCGGGAGGCCGCTACGACAACCTCGCGACGCAGGGCAGCCGCAAATACCCGGGCGTCGGCCTGTCGATCGGCCTGTCGAGGCTCGTCTCCTACATGCTGCATTCGGCCGGCGCGACCGCGTCGCGCATCTCGCCGGCGTGCGTCCTCGTCGCCGTGTGGAACGAGGAGAACCGCGGCGACTCGAACGAGGTCGCCCGCCGGCTGCGCGCGCGCGGCATCGCGGCGGATGTCGCGCCGACCGCGGCCAAGCTCGGCAAGCAGATCAAGTATGCCGACAAGCTCGGCATCCCGTACGTGTGGTTCCCCAACGAGGACCCGGCCGACGACGGCCCCGACCAGGTGAAGAACATCGTCAGCGGCGAGCAGAACGACGCCGATGCGCGGTCATGGGAGCCGGATACTGTGTATGCCCGGCAAACGGTGACGACGAACGCCTGAGCCGCCTGCGTCGGCGCGCCGAGACGTCGCATGGACGCATCTCGGCGGCGCGCGCCGCCGTAACGAACGAACCACAACAATCGAAAAACGAACAGAATACAGAATAGAGGAAGTATGAGCCAGACGGCTTATCGCACCCATCACGCCACCGAGGTTACCGAGGATCTCGTCGGCGAACGCGTCACGCTCGCCGGTTGGGTCGACCGTCGCCGCGACCACGGCGGCGTCGCCTTCATCGACCTTCGTGACAACAGCGGACTCGTGCAGGTCGTCATCAACGACGAGGAGATGGCGCGCCCGCTGCGCAGCGAATACGTCATCGAGGTCGAGGGCAC
The DNA here is from genome assembly GCF_002761235.1 of Bifidobacterium choerinum. Lineage (NCBI taxonomy): Bacteria > Bacillati > Actinomycetota > Actinomycetes > Bifidobacteriales > Bifidobacteriaceae > Bifidobacterium > Bifidobacterium choerinum. The sequence continues at coordinate 1,457,279 of NZ_CP018044.1, forward strand.
GGTGCGCCTGCGCCCGGAGGGCAACGAGAACGACCATCTGGCGACCGGCAAGGTCGAGGTCGTCGCCGACAGGATCGACGTGCTCGCGAAGTCGGACGCGCTGCCGTTCCAGGTGTCCACGGCGCTCGAGAACGAATCCGAGAACAAGCTGCCGGGCGAGGACGTGCGCCTCAAGTACCGCTACCTCGACCTGCGCCGTCCGGCGATGCAGCGCAACATCAAGCTGCGTTCGGACATGATGCGCGCCGCGCGCACCGAGCTCGACAAACTCGGCTTCACCGAGGTCGAGACGCCGACGATGATCAAATCGACGCCTGAGGGCGCGCGCGACTTCGTCGTGCCGGCGCGCCTCGTGCCGGGTTCGTGGTACGCGCTGCCGCAGTCGCCGCAGCTGCTCAAGCAGCTGCTCATGGTCGCCGGCGTCGAACGCTACTACCAGTTCGCGCGCTGCTACCGCGACGAGGACTTCCGCGCCGACCGCCAGCCCGAGTTCACGCAGCTCGACATGGAGATGGCCTTCGTCGACCAGGAGGACGTCATGGCGATGGCCGAGCAGGTCATCGCGGCGATCTGGAAGGCCGACGGCTACGACATCAAGCTGCCGATCGACCGCATCACCTGGCAGGACGCGATGGACAAGTACGGTTCGGACAAGCCGGACCTGCGATTCGGCAATGAGCTCGTCGAGCTCACCGACTACTTCAAGGACACGCCGTTCCGCGTGTTCCAGGCCCCGTATGTGGGCGCCGTGCTCTTCAAGGGCGGCGCCTCGACGCCGCGCCGCCAGTTCGACGCATGGCAGGACTGGGCGAAGCAGCGCGGCGCGAAGGGCCTCGCATACGTCGTCTTCGCCGAGGACGGCGAGCTCAAGGGACCGGTCGCGAAGAACCTCTCCGAGGCGGAGCGCGCGGGACTCAAGGAGGCCGTCGGCGCCGAGGACGGCGACGCCGTGTTCTTCGCCGCGGGTCCGCGCGAATCCTCGCAGCTGCTGCTCGGCGCCGTGCGCGTCGAGCTCGCCGAGCGCGCCGGCCTGCTCAAGCCCGACGAGTTCGCGTTCACGTGGGTCGTCGACTTCCCGCTGTTCAAGCGCACCGACGATCCGGATGACGACGACGTGGCCGTCGGCCATTCGAAGTGGACGTCGATGCACCATCCGTTCACGATGCCGTCGAAGGACTGGATCGACACCTTCGACCAGGATCCGGAGCATGCGATGAGCGACTCGTATGACATCGTGTGCAACGGCAACGAGATGGGCGGCGGTTCGGTGCGTATCCACCGCGACGACATCCAGGACCGCGTGCTCAACGTGCTCGGTATCACGCCGGAGGAAGCGAACGACAAGTTCGGCTTCCTGCTCGAGGCCTTCAAGTACGGCGCGCCGCCGCACGCGGGCATCGCGCTCGGCTGGGACCGCACCGTCGCGCTGCTCGCCGGCGCCGACTCGATCCGCGACGTCATCGCCTTCCCGAAGGCCGGCGGCGGCCGCGACCCGCTCACCGGCGCGCCCGCGCCGATCAGCGACGAGCAGCGCGCCGAGACCGGCGTCGACTACGACCCGGAGGAGGACGACTGAGTCCGCCGATCGACTCGGCTGATCGATCCGATCGATGCATGGGGAGGGACGGAACCGTACGGTTCCGTCCCTCCCCTTTTGCCGCCGTGCCGCCGTCCGGGAATGCGATGGCCTCATCGGCGGTGCATGGTCCGGATTGGCTCTCGGCATGACGGCGGGCGCGCCGCGGCGCCGGCGTCTACGATGGCCGGTAGTGCAACGCCAAGCGGCAGGAGGTAAGCAGATGACGGACAGGACAAGCGAGGACATCGAAGTCGGGCGCGACGGGCTCACGCTGCGCGGACTCGTGGAACGGCCACAGGACTCGGAGCATGGGCCCGCCGTCATCTTCATGCACGGCTTCATGCGCGACATGGGCGCGAAGGAGGGCGACGTCTACCAGCAGATCGCCGACGGCCTCGTCGACCAGGGCTTCACCGTCGTGCGCTTCGACTTCAACGGGCGCGGCGGCAGCGACGGCGACTTCGCCGACTCCGACGTCTTCAACCAGATCGAGGACGCGATCGCCGTGCTCGACTATGTGCGCACGAGGATCCAGCCGACCGAGATCTCGCTGATGGGCCACTCGCAGGGCGGCGTCATCGCCGGCATGACCGCCGGCATGTACTCCGACGTCGTCAACAACCTCGTCATGCTCGCGCCGGCCGCGACGATCAAGGACGACGCGCTGCGCGGCACGTTGCTCGGCGTGCCCTTCGACGCGAACCACGTCCCCGACGAGATCACGCTCAGGAACGGCAGGACCGTCGCCGGCAAATACGTACGCATTGCGCAGACGCTGCCGATCTACGAGACGACGGCGATGTTCAAGGGGCCGGCGCTCGCCATCCAGGGCGAGGACGACGCCGTCATCGGCGACGGCGCGGTCAGGCAGTACGGCGCGGCGATGCCCAACTGCGCGGTGAGCCTGTACACGAATCTCGGGCATCCCTTCACCGGCGAGGACCGCGACGCCGCCATCGCGGAGGCCGTGCAGTTCCTCGCCTCGCACAAGCGCATCGTCTGAAGCGACGAACGCGCGCGGCGTAGCGGCGCGCCGCCCGTGCGCATCGACCGTGCGGACGCCCATGCGCGGGCCGTGCGATCGGCGGACGGCGAACGCGGGCGGCGCGGTCATCCGCGCAGAGCGGATAATGATACAGCCTTCCATAATCTGACCAGATAATATTCGGAATCGGCGAATTCATCCCGCCGCACTTGCCATACGAAACACACGAACCCTACACTGTGCGCCTATGACAGCAACTACAGCAACACAACAGGGCGCGCAGGACGACGACCGCTACCTCGTCGAGCTCGAGCACGTGGAGAAGCACTTCGGCAATCTGCACGTGCTGCGCGACATCAACCTCAAAGTCAAGAAGGGCGAGGTGCTCGTCATCGTCGGACCCTCCGGATCGGGAAAATCGACGATGTGCCGCACGATCAACCGTCTCGAGACGATCGACTCGGGAGTCATCCGCATCGACGGGCAGCCGCTGCCGAAGGAGGGGCGCGCGCTCGCGCAGCTGCGCGCCGAGGTCGGCATGGTCTTCCAGTCCTTCAATCTCTTCGCGAACAAGACGATCCTCGACAACGTGACGCTCGCGCCGATCAAGGTCCGCCACATGGACAAGACGCAGGCCGAACGCGAGGCGATGGACCTGCTTGCGCGCGTCGGCGTCGCTTCGCAGGCGAACAAGATGCCGTCGCAGCTCTCCGGCGGCCAGCAGCAGCGCGTCGCGATCGCGCGCGCGCTCGCGATGCATCCGAAGGTCATGCTGTTCGACGAGCCGACGTCGGCGCTCGACCCGGAGATGGTCAACGAGGTGCTCGACGTCATGGTCGAACTCGCCCACGAAGGCATGACGATGCTGTGCGTCACCCATGAGATGGGCTTCGCGCGCAAGGCCGCCGACCGCATCATCTTCATGGCCGACGGGCAGATCCTCGAACGCGGCACGCCGGACGAGTTCTTCGAACATCCGCAGACCGAGCGCGCGAAGGACTTCCTGTCGAAGATCCTCACCCACTGATGGCCGTCCGCCGCCGCGAGACGGCGACGCAGGCCGCCCTCGGAGGGAAGAACGGGGTCGGGACAAGGAACGCAAGCAAGCAAGGAAGGAACAATGACCCAACGAACAACGATGCGCAGATGGCTGCGCAAGGGGCTCGCCGCGCTGTGCGCGCTCGCGTGCGCCGCGGGGGTGGCGGCGTGCGGCTCGGGCGGCTCGGACGACGGCGATGTCATCAAGGTCGGCATCAAATTCGACCAGCCGGGCCTCGGATTCAAGAAGTCGGGCACCTATGAGGGATTCGACGTGGACGTGGCCCGCTACATCGCGAACCAGCTCGGCTACACGGATTCGCAGATCGTGTTCAAGGAGGCGCCGAGCAAGCAGCGCGAGGCGATGCTGCAGAACGGCGACGTCGACATGATCCTCGCGACGTATTCGATCACCGACGAACGCAAGAAGGCCGTCGACTTCGCCGGCCCGTACTTCGTGGCCGGACAGGACCTCATGGTCCGCGCGAACGACGACTCGATCAAGGGGCCGCAGGACCTCAACGGCAAGCGGCTGTGCTCGGTCACCGGCTCGACGTCGGCGAAGGTCGTCAAGGACCGGTTCGCCAAGGAGGTGCAGCTCATGGAGCAGCCGGGGTATGCGGAATGCGCGACGGCGCTGCTCTCCGGCATCGTCGACGCCGTGACGACCGACGACATCATCCTCGCGGGCCTCGCGTCGGCGTCGCGCGGCAAGCTCAAGGTCGTCGGCAAGCCGTTCACCGAGGAGTACTACGGCGTCGGCATCAAGAAGGACGCCGGCTCCAAGGAGTTCGCGACGAAGATCAACGCCGCCATCGAGGAGATGGAGAAGACCGGCGAATGGGAACGCGCGATCGAGAACGCGACCGAAGGCACCGGCTACAGGCCGAACCCGAAGTACAACCCGCCGAAACCGGACGAGGGAGAGTGACATGGAAGGATTCATTTCGCTGTTCCAGCAGTACAACGTGCCGGCCGCGTTCCTCGTCAACCTCGAACTGACGTTCTGGTCGGCGCTGTTCTCGGCGATCCTCGGCATCATCCTCGTGCTCATGCGCATCTCGCCGGTCTCGTCGATGCGGCACGTCGCCGGCGGCTACGTCGAGTTCTTCAAGAACATGCCGCTGACGATCATCATGGTCTTCATGGTGCTCGGCGCATTCGCGCAGCTCAAGCTGAGCTTCTCCGACAACTTCCAGACGAACTTCTTCTGGCTCGCCGTCGTCGGCCTGTCGCTGTACACGGCGGCCTTCGTCTGCGAATCGCTGCGCAGCGGCATCAACACGGTGCCGCTCGGTCAGGCCGAGGCGGCGCGCGCGATGGGGTTGAGCTTCATGCAGTCGGCGACGCTCATCATTATGCCGCAGGCGTTGCGCGGCTCCGTCGCGCCGCTCGGCAACACGCTCATCGCGCTGCTCAAGAACTCGACGGTCGCTGCGGCGGCCTCGGTCGCCACCGAGACCTCGTCGCTGATGAGCGAGATGATCGAGTTCCGTCCGGACGTCATCATCCAGATCTTCCTGATCTTCGCGTTCGGCTACGTCATCCTGATCATCCCGATCGGTCTGCTGACGACGTTCCTGTCCAACAAGCTCGCGGTGCGGAGGTGAGCCATGGCCGCAAATGAAAGCGCATTGCTGTTCGACCAGCCCGGTCCGAGGATGCAGAAGAGGATCAGGATCATCAACTGGGCCGCCGCGATCGTGTTCATCGCGATCGCCGTCCTCATCCTCCTGCGGCTGCACAATCCGCCGGACGGCGAGAACCAGCTCAGCTGGGAGCTGTGGAAGCCGGCGCTCGACGGCGAGGCATGGGCCGACTTCTATCTTCCCGGCCTGTGGGCGACGCTGCGCGCGACGTTCCTCGCCGTGATTGGCGCCGTCGCCTTCGGCCTGCTGTTCGGCGTGGGACGACTCATCCCGAACGCGCTCGTGCGCGGCGTGTGCGGCGTCGTCATCGAGTTCTGCCGCGCCGTGCCGGTGCTGATCATGATGATCTTCTTCTGGCGTTGGTTCGCGTTCATGGACATGCCGAGCCCCGCGTACTGGTCGGTCGTCATCTCGCTCGTGCTGTACAACGGCTCGGTCGTCGCCGAGCTCGTGCGCTCCGGCGTCGGCAACCTGCCCAACGGGCAGCATGAGGCGGCCGTCGCGCTCGGACTGACGCGCACGCAGTCGCTGCTGAGCGTCGAGGTGCCGCAGGCGATCTACGCGATGATGCCGGCGGCGGTCACGCAGCTCGTCGTCGTGCTCAAGGACACGGCGCTCGGCTCGATCATCATGTACACCGACCTGCTGCAGGAGTCGCGCCGACTGGGGTCGATGTACTTCAACATCCTGCAGACGCTCGTCGTGGCCGGCGTCATCTACTTCATCCTGTGCTGGCTGCTGTCGAGGCTCGCCGAATGGCTGCCGGTGCGCATGCAGCAGCGCACGATGGCGCCCACCGAGGCCGAGCCGGTCGCGCCGATCGCGATCCTCGACCCGTCGAACGTCAACCAGATCGCCGTCGCGCGTGAGGAACGTCCGCTGGGTGGCTCGCAGCGCCTCTACCATGTGCATCACCGCGGCACGAACGCGTCGATCCACAATTGGCGCCGCACGCGCTACACGCAGGGCTACGACGAGACGCAGCCGCAGAGCCAGGTCTCCAAGGAAGGCCATCAGCACCACCACCGCCCCCATCCGGGTCGCGGCGGCCGGCCGAAATCGGACGACGGACGCTCGTAGGCGCGGCGCACGCCCGTAAGGTCGGTGCACATCCGCTAGGCGGCCACGGGTCGGATCGGGGACGGATCCCCGAATCCGCCCCGTGGCCGCCTTCGTCGTTATGGGTGGTCGTCGTGCTGCCGGCAGGAGCAAGAGAAGGCGAGGGCGGAGGATGCAGGCATTAGACTTGGGGGTATGGCGAAAGACAAGCAGTCGAAGAACATCAAGAAGACGATGAAGCAGATCGCCTCACAGGCCCAGGACGTCGAGGACGCGGACACGATCACCGAGCGTCTCGCGCGCGCGGCCAAGTCCAGCGACATGCTCAGCTCGGTGTGGACGCTGCCGCCGGCGCAGCGGCTTCGGTTCTCGGCGAACACGGAGCTCACCGGCATCGACGCCGGTTCGACGCCCGGATTCGACGGCGACCAGGACGACGGCGAGCGCTTCATCGCGCTGAGCGCGACCGAGATCGCGCGCTACCAACGGCTCATGTACGCCAACGGCATACGCGGCGACCATCATCGGCTGCTCATCGTGCTGCAGGGCATGGACGCCTCCGGCAAGGGCGGCATCGTCCGGCATGTGTTCAGCCAGGTCGACCCGATGGGCATCCACTACCACGGCTTCGGCGCGCCCACGCCGGAGGAGCGGCGCCACGACTATCTGTGGCGCATCCGCAAGGAGCTGCCGGCGAACGGCTGGATCTCGATCTTCGACCGTTCGCAGTACGAGGACATCGTCATGCCGCACATCTACGGGACCGTGCCGCAGGAGGTGTGGCAGGAACGCTACGACGAGATCAACGCCTTCGAACGCGACCTCGTCGCCGGCGGCTGCGCGATCATCAAGATCTTCCTCGTCTCCAGCAAGGAGGCGCAGCGCAAGCACTTCCTCGACCGTCTCGACGACCCGCGCAAATACTGGAAGTTCGATCCGAGCGACCTCGACGCGCGCGACCGCTGGGACGAATACATGATCGCCTGGCAGGACGTGTTCGAACGCACGAGCACCTCGTACGCGCCGTGGTATCTCGTGCCCGCCGACAAGCGCTGGTATTCGCGCATCGTCGTCTCCGAATTGCTGCGCACGACGATGAAGAACTTCAACATGACATGGCCGCCGCTCGACGTCGACCGGGACGCGGCCATCCGCAGGCTCAACGCGGACTCGTGACCGGGGGCGCCGGCGATCGCCGCGCACCGGACGCATCGACCGTGCGTGTGCTCAGTCGGATTCGGTCACGTTCCGGACGCTGTAGTCGCGGAAGACGACCTCGCCCTGCTCCTGCGTGGCGTCCAGATCGACGACGCCGGTGATCGCCCAGTCGTGGTCGCCGTCGGAGTCGTCGAGGATCTGCCGCACCGTCCATGTGTGGTCGCGTTTCTCGTCGCGGTCGTCGATGATGAAGAACTCGCCGCTGCGCGCCTTCATGTCGGTGCCGACGTACTCGTGTTCGTCGTAGAACGCGTCGAGCACGTCCTCCCATTCGTGCACGCCGTAATGCCAGTCCTTGTCGAGCGCGCCGAGCGCCTCCGGGTCGTCGAGGTCGATGAGCTGGACGCGGCGGAACAGCGCGTTGCGCACGAGCACGGTCAGGCCTCTGCGGTCCTCGACGACGGCGTCCGCCGTGGCCGGTGCGGCGAGTGTCGCCGCGTCGCCGGCGTCGAGACGGCCCGCGTTCTCCCATTCGTCCACGAGGCTCGAATCGATCGAGCGGACGACGACGCGCAGCCATGCGATGATGTCGTCGAGCCGTTCGTCGCGCTTCTCCGGCGGCACCGTGCGCGCGAGCACGCGGTACGCGTCGGACAGGTAGCGCAGCAGCGTGCCTTCGGAGCGCGCGATGTTGTACCGGGCGATGTAGCCGGTGAAATCGGAGGCCGTCTCGACCATGTCGCGCACGACCGACTTCGGGCTCAGCCAGTAGTCGTTCGCCCACGGCACGTCACGGCGGTATCTGGCGAAGGCGGCGTCGAGCAGGTCGGCGAGCGGCTTCGGATAGGTGATCTCCTGGATGCGTTCCATGCGCTCGTCGTAGTCGACGCCGTCCGCCTTCATGTCCGCCATCGCGGCGTCGCGCGCCTGGCGCTCCTGTGCGCGCAGCACCTGCTTGGGGTCCTCGAGCGTCGCCTCGACCATCGAGATCACGTCGAGCGCATAGGTCTCGCTGTCCGGGTCGAGCAGCTCGAGCGCGGCGAGCAGGAATGGGCTCAGCGGCTGGTCGAGCGCGAAGTCGCGCGGCACGTCCACCGTCAGGTAGTAGTCCTTGCCGCCGTCGGGACGGTCCTCGGTCTCGATGACGTCGGTGTCGAACAGCGTCGTGAAGATCTCGTCGGCGCGCGTATGCAGCCGATCCTTCTGCTCGGGCGTCTGCTGCGAGTCGTCGATGAGCCTCTCGATGCGCCGGCGCGCGTCGCCGCCCTGCTCGACCTCGTTGAGCACCATCGCATGCGTGATCCTCATCTGGGGGACGAGGGTCTCCGGAGCGGCGTCGATCAGCTTGTCGAAGGTCTGCTCGTTCCAGGTCACGAAACCCTCCGGCGCCTTCTTGCGCTTGATCTTGCGCAGCTTCTTCGGGTCGTCGCCGGCCTTCGCGACGGCCTTCGCGTTCTCGATCTCGTATTCGGGTGCCTCGGCGATGACGAGCCCCTCAGTGTCGAAGCCGCTGCGGCCCGCACGGCCGGCGATCTGATGGAACTCGCGGGCGCGCAGCCGGCGCATATGCGTGCCGTCGAACTTCGTGAGCTGCGTGAGCACGACGGAGTGGATCGGCACGTTGATGCCGACGCCGAGCGTGTCGGTGCCGCAGATCACCGGCAGCAGGCCCCTCTGCGCGAGCTGTTCGACGAGACGGCGGTAGCGCGGAAGCATGCCGGCGTGGTGGATGCCGACGCCGTTGCCCAGCAGACGCTTGAGGATCTTGCCGAAGGCCGTCGTGAACTTCGTGCCGGCGATGGCCTCGGCGATCGCCTTGCGCTGCTCCTTGCTGGAGACGCCGGCGCTCGCGAGCGACTGCGCGGTGTCGAGGGCGGCGTCCTGCGAGAAGTGCACGACGTAGATCGGCGTCTCGTTCTTCCCGATGGCCAGCTCGATGGTCTTCTCGAGCGGGTTGAGCGTGTACTCGTAGGACAGCGGCACCGGGCGCGGCGCATTCGCGATGATGTCGACGTCGGCGTCGGTCATCGCCTCGAGCTTGTCGGCGATCGCGTCGACGTTGCCGAGCGTGGCGCTCATCAGCAGGAACTGCGTCTGCGGCAATGTGAGCAGCGGCACCTGCCACGCCCAGCCGCGTTCGGGGTCGCCGTAGAAATGGAACTCGTCCATCGCGACGCAGCCGATGTCCGCGTGCGCGCCCTCGCGCAGCGCCTGGTTCGCGAGGATCTCCGCCGTGCAGCAGATGATCGGCGCCTCGGCGTTGATATGGGAGTCGCCGGTGATCATGCCGACGTTGTCGCGGCCGAACACGTCGACGAGGTCGAAGAACTTCTCGGAGACGAGCGCCTTGATCGGCGCCGTGTAGTAGGAGCGCCGGCCGGTGCACAGCGCGGCGAAGTGCATGCCGAGCGCCACGAGCGACTTTCCCGAGCCGGTCGGCGTGTTGAGGATCACATGGTCGCCGGCGAGCAGGTCCATGACCGCCTCCTCCTGATGCGGCCACGGCTCGATGCCTTTGATGTCATTGACCCACGTGAAGAAGCGCTCGTAGATCTCGTCGTCGCTCAGTGGCTCCATATGGGAGCCCCAGCTCGGCGCGAGCTCGCCGAGGGAACCGTATTTCGTTGCGTCCGTCATACCGTCCAGTCTAATGCGAGGCGCGGCGCGGCGGCCGGGACGGCATGTCGAACAAATGTTCGAACGAAGGGGCGTTAGACTGGAGACCATGACGGAAGACCTGTTTTCGGCGACTGACGCCGATGATGACCTCGTGCGGCCGCTCGCCGTGCGGATGCGCCCGACGACGCTCGACGACGTCGTCGGGCAGCGGCGCGCGCTCGCGCCGGGCTCGCCGCTGCGCAGGCTCGCCGACCCCGAGTCGCGCGGTTCGCTGACGGCGCCGAGCTCAATCATCCTGTACGGGCCGCCCGGCGTGGGCAAGACGACGCTCGCGTACATCGTCGCGCAGCAGTCGGGACGCGTCTTCGAGGAGCTGTCCGCCGTCACGTCCGGCGTCAAGGACGTGCGCGCCGTGCTCGCGCGTGCCCACGAACGGCTCGTGGCTCAAGGCAGGGAGACGGTGCTGTTCATCGACGAGGTGCACCGCTTCTCCAAGTCCCAGCAGGACGCGCTGCTGCCGAGCGTCGAGAACCGCGACGTCACGTTCGTCGCGGCCACGACCGAGAACCCGAGCTTCTCGGTGATCAAGCCGCTGCTGAGCCGGTCGGTCGTCGTCAAGCTCGAATCGCTCGAACCCGACGAGCTGAAGCGCGTCGTCACGCGCGCCGTCGACGACCCGCGAGGCCTCGACGGCAAGGTCGTGCTCGAGAAGGCGGCGCTCGACGACATCATCCGCATGGCCGGCGGCGACGCGAGGAAATCGCTGACGATACTCGAGGCCGCCGCCGGCGCGCTCGACGAGTCGCCGCGCGCCGAAGGCAACGGCGCTGGCGAAGGCGCTGGCGGCAGCGCGAACTTGTCCAAGCCGGTCATCACGCCGCAGGTCGTCGCGCAGGTCATGGACGCCACCACCGTGCGCTACGACAAGGACGGCGACGACCACTACGACGTCGTCTCCGCGTTCATCAAATCGATGCGCGGATCGGATCCAGACGCCACATTGCACTATCTGGCCAGGATGATCCGCGCGGGGGAGGACCCGCGGTTCATCGCCCGGCGCATCATGATCGCCGCCGCCGAGGAGGTGGGCATGGCCGCGCCGCAGATCCTGCAGGTCACCGTCGCCGCCGCGCAGGCGGTGGCGATGATCGGCATGCCCGAGGCGCGGATCATCCTGTCGGAGGCGGCGCTCGCCGTGGCGACGGCTCCGAAGTCCAACGCGAGCTATCTGGCGATCGACGCCGCGCTCGCCGACATCGACGCCGGCCATATCGGGCAGGTGCCGCTGCATCTGCGCAACGCGCCGACGAAGCTGATGGAGAGCTGGGGCAACCACCGCGGCTACCAGTACGCGCACGACGCCCCGGGCGCCGTCGCCGCGCAGCAGTACATGCCGGACGAACTGGTGGGGCGCGAGTACTATCATCCCAATGACAGGGGCTACGAGCATGAGCTCGGGCCCCGTCTCGACGCCATCCGGTCGATCCTGCACCGGGCGCCTGCACCGGACGCGCCGCAGGCGCATGATGGCACGTCCGATCATTGACAGGTGATACCGGCCGCCCCATGCTGCGGCGCGCCGGCATGGGAAGGAGCATGCCCGTTTTGAGCGTGAAGCAGAGCAGGTCCGGCGCCGCCGGCGAACATGGAATGGAGCGCACCGCCGCAGGCGCGGCCAAAGCGGGGGACGAACGGATCCCGCGCCGGCTCATCGGCTCGATCGTCGCGGTCGGATCGCTCGCGTTCATCGGCATCCTCACCGAGACGGTCATGACGGTGCTGTTCCCGCAGCTGATGGAGGAATTCGGCGTCGACATGGCGACCGTGCAGTGGATCACGACGATCTACCTGCTGTCGGTCGGCGTCACGATGCCGCTGTCGTCGTACCTCAACCGCCGCTTCACGATGAAATCGACATTCGTGGCCGCCGTCGCGCTCGCCGTCGTCGGCTCGGCGATCATGGTCTTCACGTCGAACTTCGCCGTCATCCTGCTGGCGCGCGTCATCCAGGGCGTCGGGTCGGGCGTCGCGACGCCGCTGATGATGAACATCATCCTGCAGCAGTCGCCGCGTTCGAAGGTCGGCAGGCTCATGGGCGTCGGCTCCCTCGTCATCACCGTCGCGCCGGCAATCGGGCCCACGGTCGGCGGCGCCGTGACGAGCGTGCTGCCGTGGCGCAGCATCTTCGTCTTCGTCATTCCGGTCGTGCTGCTCGTCTCGCTGCCGACCGGGCTGGTCTGCATCCGCCAGGGCCGTCCGCTCGAGGAGGCGAGGCTCAACCCGCTGCAGTTCCTGGCCGTCGTCGTCGGCCTGGCCTCGCTGATCCTCGCGATCAACCAGGGCGGCGTCGCCATCAGCGACGCCGTGTCCGGCTCGCCGGCCATGTCCACGGCCGTCGTCGCGGCGGTCGCGTTCGTCGTCGGCGTCGCGGCCCTCGTGTTCTTCGTATGGTCGTCGCGGCGTTCGTACTCGCCGCTGATCCGTCTGGGATGGATGCGCGACCGCGTCGTCCTGTTCCATCTGGCCGCCTATCTGCTCATGCCGATGGTCGGCATCGGCTTCGGCTACGTCATCACGAACCTCGCGCAGCTCGCACTCGGCACGACGGCGCTCGTCGCCGGCCTGCTCGTGCTGCCGGGTGCGCTCATCGGCGCGTTCTTCGCGCCCGTCGGCGGCATGTTCTACGACCGCTACGGTGCACCCCGCCCGATCCTGTGCGCGTTCGCGGCGTGCATCGTGGCGCTCGCGCTCATGCTCGTGTGCTCGATGCATATGACGCCCGCGCTGCTCGCCGGGCTGTACTTCGTCTTCGGCGTCGGCTACGCGCTCGGCTATTCGAACATCCTGACCTCGGCGCTGCGCGACGTCGCGCCCGAATTCTCGCCCGACGGCAACGCCGTGTTCAACACGTCGCTGCAGTTCGGCGGCGCCGCCGGCACGACGCTGTTCTCGACGGTGTTCGCGATCGCGCAGGCGGGCGCCGGCGCGCAGGGCGCGGCGCGCTTCGCGCATGCGACCACGGTCGGAGGAAGCTGGACCTTCGCGATCATGCTGCTCATCGTCACGACCTCGTGGTGCCTGCTGTTCGCCGCCTTCCGTCTGCGTTCGCGGCGCGCCGCCCGCTGACCGCCCTCCTCGCATGCGCCGTCCGGCCGACCGGGACGGCGCATGCCGTTTCGCGGGGCTCGGGGGTGCATGCGGATGCGAACGGATACGGAAAAGGGGCGCGGTCCGCATTCAATGCGAACCGCGCCCCTTTTCCGTATCCGGCGCGACGTGCCGCTACTTCTTGCGCGGCACGTAGATGACCGTGTCGATGAGCTTGCGGTAGTGGTCGATGATCTGCTTGCGGCGCGTCTTGAGGCTCGCCGTGATCATGCCGTTGTCCTGCGTGAACTCGTCGGGCAGGATCTCGAACTTGCGGATCGACTCGGCGCGCGAGACGCCCTCGTTCGCCTTGTTGACGATGCGCTCGACCTCGGCGTAGACGATCGGGTTCTTCGACAGCTCCTCGAGCGTGGCGGCCGGCGCGGCGCCCTGCGACGTGAGCCATGCGTTCGCGTCGTCGAGGTCGAGTGTGACGAGCGCGGCGATGAACGGTTTGCGGTCGCCGATGACGAGGCACTGCGCGACGACCGGCGACGTCATGACCGTCGTCTCCAGCTGGCCGGGGGAGACGTTCTTGCCGCCGGCCGTGATGATGAGGTCCTTCTTGCGGCCGGTGAGCGTGATGAAGCCGTCCTCGTCGACGTCGCCGAGGTCGCCGGTGTGCAGCCATCCGTCGGTGATCTGCTGCGCGGTGACCTCCGGCTGGTTGTGGTAGCCCATGCACACGTTCGCGCCGCGGAAGCACAGCTCGCCGTCCTCGGCGACGCCGACTGTCGTCCCGCACAGCGGCTGTCCGATCGTGCCGATGTGGTTGTTCTCCGGCAGGCTCACGCTCACCGGTCCGCAGGTCTCGGTCATGCCGTAGCCCTCGAGCAGCGGCATGCCGATGCCATTGTAGAAGTGCGCGAGATCCGGATCCATCGGCGCGCCGCCGGTGATCGCGAAGTCGGCGTTCGGGCCGAAGACGGTGCGGATCTTCTTGTAGACGACCTGGTTGTAGAACGCGTGGCGCATCCTGACCGACAGCGGCATCTTCCTGTCGGACTGTTCGTAGGACGACCAGTCCTGCGCCGCCTTGACGCCGCGCAGGAACATGCGTCCGGCGAGGCCGGTGCCGGCGCGCTGCGACGCGGCGTTGTACACCTTCTCGAACACGCGCGGCACCGCGAGCAGCAGCGTCGGGCCGAAGGACTCGAAGTCCTTGATGATCGTCTTCATGTTGCTGCTCAGGCCCAGCGTGAGCGTGCCCGCGAAGGCAACGATCGTCATGAAGCGCGCGAAGACGTGCGACATCGGCAGGAACAGCAGCAGGCGGCGGTCGGGGATGTCGATCGCGCGCGGCATGTACTGCAGCGCGTGCATGCATTCGGCGGCCATGTTGCGGTGGCTGATCTCGATGCCCTTCGGCGTGCCGGTCGAACCGGAGGTGTAGATGATCGTCGCGAGCGTGTCGCCGTGCGCCGCCTTGCGGCGCTTCTCGAACTCGTCGTCGCCGACGTGCGCGCCGAACGCGATGATCGCGTCGACGGCGTCGGATTCGATGACGTAGGTCGCGCGCAGCGACGCGACGTCGTTGCTGATCGACTCGACCTTGTCGCGCTGCCCGTCGTCCTCGGCGAACGCGAGCACGACCGACGAGTCGTTGAAGACGGTGCGGATCTGCGACGGGGAGTTCGTCTCATAGACGGGAACCGTCACGCAGCCGATCGCCATGATCGCCAGATCGAGCGCGACCCATTCCCAGCGGGTGTGCGCGATGATCGCGATCGATTCGCCCGGCCGCGCGCCCCATCCGATGAGGCCCTTCGCGATCTGGATGACCTTGTCCCGGAACTCGGTCGCCGAGAACGTCTGCCATGCGCCGTCGGCGTCCTTGTAGCAGACCATCGAACCATCGGGGTCGCGCTGCGCGCGCTGCGCGAGGAAGTCGAAGAGGTTGATGTCCGGGTCGATTGGCTTGTGCAACGGGGTCGTGTATTCCTTGACGATCGTCGTCGCGTTGCTGACTTCGTCGTCGGTGCGCCCGACGCGCTTCGTGTTGTCTTCGCTCATAGGTATACGATTACTCGATTGCCGATACAAAAACGTGGCCTGAGCCGCCCATTCCCTACGGTTACGTAAGCGTTCGCGGAGCGTCCCGGAGCGCATCCCGCGCGTGTCGCATCCCGACATGCACGATTCGCTATGAGAGAACAAACTGCTATACTAAATGCACATGAATAACGAAAGATGGCTATTGAGCGCCCTGTTCCGCTGGTGGCTGATAATCATTTCCTCGAAAGGCAGGCCGCAAGGGATAATGCCCCTACGGTCACCGGCCGGATGAAGGAAGTAGGCTTGGTCAGGAGGCAGTGCATATGCGGCGCCCCGCTGCACGGACTCGACGCGCAAGGTCCGCAGATGTTCGGGTTCATACCCTCCTCGTCGCTCGCCCATTACAACTACGACTGCGAATTCGACACCGGCGTCACATTGCCCGGCGGCCGCGTCTTCGAGCAATGCCTCGAATGCGGCGCGATGACGCTGTGCGAATACCCGACGCTCGACGGCTCGCTGCGCGGCGACGACCCGCTCATCACCTACGGGCCGGGCACCGTCTACGAGCAGTGCGACATCACGTCCGTGCCCATGACCTACCGCTCGTTCCGCGCGCTGATGTCCTCGGGTGTGACCGGAGGCGTCATGTACTCGCAGGCCTTCCGCACCAACCTCGCCGAACTGTTCCGCACCGACGAGCGGCACATGCCCAGCTGGAAGGTCGCCAAGGACGCGATGCTGGACGTCGCCAACAACGCGCTCGACGAATGGTGGTACGCGTCGATCGGCCGCAACTTCATCGTGCTGTACGAGGACTCCAAGGTGCCGCAGATCGTCAGCGCCTGGCACCGCATCCCCGGCATGGCGATCAAGAACTCCGACATCGTGCGCATCAACGGGCTCAACGCCGACCCGCGACGCCACGGCGCGAGCGACACGATCGAAATGGCCGCCGAACGCGAACTCGAGATCCCCGACGAACGCCGCGCCGCGCTGCGCATCGGCAATCAGGCGCGCCTGCGCCTGATCGAATCGGGCATCGGCATCGGCATGCGCGAGCTCGCGTCATGGTCGAGCCCGGAGGCGCTCGCGGGCGGCGCACGGCTGTTCGACGAGGACGCCGTCGTCGAGCTTACCGACACGTCCTTCGGCATCCGCCACGCCGTCGTGCGCGACGACGGCCACGACGAGCAGGTCGACCTGCTCACGCGCCACAATGTCGTCGCGAAGGTCGCCTGCACCTGCGACGTCGCACAGTCGCGTCACGTGTGCGCGCACATCGTCGCGATGGTGCTCGAAATCGCGCGCCGCTACCGTTTCCGCATCACATTGCCGACGCCGGTGGAGCATACGCACGGCGCGATGACGCGCACGGGCGGCGCCGCGCAGATCGACCGCGCGATGTTCGACCACTACGCGGACGTGCTCGACGTGATCCACGAGGACGACGCCGACGGGCCGCGCTACGACTGGCTCACCTCGTACATCGAGCCCTTCGAGGCGCCGTCGACGCCGCTCTACCGCGTCGAGTTCCTCACCGAGGGGCCGCTCGCGGTGTACAACGTGGGGTATTGCGTGTACAACGAGGTCGTCCTGAGCTTCATCGACATCGTCATCAGCCAGGGCGACCACGACTACATGCGCACCCTGCGCAGATACGGGCTCGACAAGGATGTGTCGATTCCGATCCTCAACGTCGACACGCTCGACGCCGAGCTCATCGCCGCGCTCGTCACGATGATCGTCTACCGCGAGCGCCGCAACGAGGGGTATCTCGCCGAATGCCTCGAAAGCGGCGTGCTCGTACGGCTGCTCAGAAGGCTGCGCGACATCGACGGCGTATGCGGGCGGCTCGTGTGACGGACGGCTGCGGCGACGGCGGCGCCCACGTGTGCGGGCGCGGCGGAAACGCCATGCTTCGCCGGCTGCGCCCACGCCGGAAGGTGAATTGCGGCGTGGCCGGCGCGCCCGGCGCGTAGCATGTGAGGTATGAACGAAGCAATCACCTATAGGACGCTGCGCCGCGAGGACTACCCGGCGATCACGCGGATGCTGTGCGACGCATGGCACACCGATCCGACGATGGACCACGATCTGGAGATGAAGCTCGCCGAAATCGACCTCGAGCACTGCCTCGGCCGCGCGACGGCCGCGCAGGTGGCCGTCAGCGGCGACGAGGTCGTCGGCGTCGTGCTCGGCAGGATCGATTCGCATGAGACGCGCAACGGCCTCAACGACCACCATGTGCGCAACATGCGGCTGCTCGCATCGCTGCTCACGTCGTCGCGCGGCCGCAAGGCGCTGCTGCGCATGAAGCATTACGAGGACACGAACCTGCGGATGATCGCCGAGGCGAAGAAAGACGGCCATGCCTATCAGGGCGAGCTCGTGCTGCTGCTCGTCCGTCCGGACATGCGCGGACGGGGCATCGGCGCCCATCTGTTCGAGTGGATGACCGACCGCTTCCGCCAGGCGGACGTCGAACGCTACTTCCTGTTCACCGACAGCGCGTGCGACTACTCGTTCTACGACAAGGCCGGGCTGACACGGCGCGCCGAGTCGATCGTGCTCGACAACGAGCCGCATACGCCGAAGGGGGACGCCGAAGTCCACGCCGAGCATGACGACATCGACGACCATCTGCACGCCTTCGTCTACGACAACGAGACGTCGCCGTCGAACGAGGGCGTCAACCCGCTCGGTCGTGACTGACGATGGCGGATATGCATGAACAGGACGCCGCAGGCGGCTACCGGCTGCCGGAAGGCTATGAACGCTGCTCGAAGCTCGACCCTGTGCGCGACGCGCCGGACGCCTTCGGTCGCGTGCGCGCGCTCGTGAGGATCCTGCACGGCCCCGACGGCTGCCCGTGGGACGGCGCGCAGACGAACGAGTCGCTGCTCAAGCCGATGCTCGAGGAGACCTACGAGTACGTCGACGCCGTCGAGACCGACGACCGCGACAACATGCGCGAGGAGCTCGGCGACGTGCTGCTGCAGTCGGTGTTCCAGGCGCAGGTGTGCTCCGAGGACCCGGACGACCCCTTCGACCTCGACGAGGTGTGCGACAGGCTCATCGACAAGCTCATCACCCGCCATCCGCAGGTGTTCGCGCCCGACGACGAGACGTCGCGGCCGCTCGACGCCGACGAGACGCTCGCATTGTGGGAGCGCATGAAACAGCGTGAGAAACGCCGCGCGTCGGTGCTCGACGGCATCTCGAAGGCGCAGGGCGCGCTGCCGCGCGCCGCGAAGGTCGTTTCGAGGATCGGCAAATCGGAGCATGCGGGCGAGCTTGACGCCGCTTTCGACGCGCCGAGCGCGCTCGACGACGACTACGCCGACCGGATCCTGCGGATCGTACGCGAGGCGCGGCGCGACGGCGTCGACGTGGAATGCGACCTGCGCGTGCGGCTGCGCGAGGTCGAGACGGCGATCGCGGCCATCGAGGCGACGCTCGCCGCGGACGACGGCGCGGATCGGGGAACGGAAGGAGATGACGATGGAGATCAGTAGGAAGGACTTCAACGCCGCCGTGCGCGAGGCGATCGCGGGACTGCCGCAGAAGTTCAAGGACGCGCTGCAGAACATCGCGATCACGACGGCCGACGAGCCGACGAAGGAACAGCTCGAATCGGCCGACGTCGGACATGGCGAACTGCTCGGCCTCTATCAGGGCACACCGATCACGAAACGCGGATTCAGCTTCGCCGGCGAGCTGCCGGACGTCATCACGATCTTCCGCGGCCCGCACGAACGCGTCTGCCACACGCACAAGGAGCTCATCACGCAGATCCAGAAGACGGTGCTGCACGAGATCGGGCACTACTTCGGCTTCGACGACGCGTATCTGCATTCGCACGGATACTGATCGTCGGTCGGCGGACGACGGTCGCTCGGCGGCAATCGGTCGTCAGTCGGCGAATGGTGGACAGTGGTCGGCGGACGACAGTCGAAACATCAAGTCGGAACATCGGAAGGTGGGCGCATCCCGTACCGTCGGGATGCGCCCACCTTCCGATGTTCCGCGTAGCGGGACGCGCGGCACGGATGCATGCGGTCTCAGACGATCTGCGAGCCGAAGGGCCACAGGGCCAGCTTCGCCATCTTGAAGCTCTGGATGCCGAAGGGCACGCCGATGATCGTGATGCAGTTGAGCAAGCCGGCGACGCAGTAGCCGAGCACCATCCACAGGCCGACGAGCACGACCCAGATGATGTTGAGCAGCAGCGAGCCGGCGCCGCCGCCGTAGACGACATGCGTGCCGAACGGCGTCAGCGTCAGCTTCGCCATCTTGAACGCCTGCACGCCGAGCGGGATGCCGACGATCGTGATGCACAGCACCAGCCCGACGACGAGCCACGCGATCGCGATCTCCAGACCGCCGAGCACGAGCCAAAGGATATTGCCGATCAATCTCATACCAGCAGTATACGGGCGCCCCGCGCTTATCAGTAGTCGTCCCTACGGGTGGTCGTCGCGGAATGCTGTCATACTGAGGGCGCGCGTCGTGCGCGAACACATCACACGCAGGGGCACCCTGAGGCGAACACGCCCGGGGTTGAGAGGACCTCGGTCCGACCCTTTGAACCTGTTGGTTGACACCATCGTAGGGAGACGACATATGACCACAGCTGAATCCGGCAATGCAACCGCCATCACGTTGACGAACCTGCCACCGTTCGCACAGCGGATGCGCGACGCGGCGAACCTGGTATGGGAGGAGGGGTACCGCCAGCCGTTCATCCGCGAACTCGGCGCCGGCACGCTGCCGACGCGCAAGTTCGCGTTCTACCTCAAGCAGGACGAGCTCTACCTCAACGACTACGCGAAGGTGCACGCGCTCGCGCTGACGAAGACCGACGACGCGGAGATCATGAAGTTCATGGTCGACGTGCAGCGCTCGATCTTCGACGTCGAGAAATCACTGCACGGCGATTATCTGGCGTCGTACGGCATCACGCCCGAGGAGATGGCGCGCGCGAAGCAGTCGGCGTTCGCGCGCGCGTACACGACGCATATGCTGTCGGTCGCCTATGGCGGCGACCTGCTCGACGTGCTCGTCGCCGTGCTGCCGTGCGCGTGGGTGTACGCCGACTACGGGCAGCGTCTCGCGGCCGAGTTCGCGGACACGCTCGGCGACAACCCGTACAAGAGCTGGATCGACACCTACAAGACCGACGAGTTCTGGCAGTCGTCGGCATGGCTGCTCGCACACATCGAACGGCTCGTCGCCGACGCCGATGAGCGTAAGCGCGAACAGCTCATCGAACTGTTCATCCACGGCGTCGAGAACGAATACATGTTCTGGGCGAGCGCGTACGACGAACAGATGAGCTGGAAGCCGCAGTGGGAGGCGATCGACGCGCAGTGACCGCGTGCCGATCGCGGGACGTGCATCCCGTAAAGGGGTGTGACGCCAGCAAGCAGGTCCTTCCGGTGACATCTGCCCATCAGGCGCATCGCCGTGCGCGGCCTGGCGGCGGTATGACGAAGGGGGGTGGATCCGCCATGATCGGCGGATCCACCCCCCCCCTTATCGTCTGCTGTATGTGTCGTCCGTCCGCGTGTCACTCGCGCACGAGGCGGATGTGTTCCACGTCGTCGCGCTTCGAGACGCGGAACAGGACGAAGCGGTTGCCGATGACCTGCACGACGTCGGCGCCGAGCGCGTCGGCGAGTCGTTCGGCGGCCTCGCGCGCGTCCATGCCGGAGCCGTCCTGGACCTGACCCTTGATCAGCTCGCGCTTCTCGATTGTCTCGTCCGCCTGCCGGATCGCGGAATCGGTCAGGTCGTTCTTGCCGACGTACACGAGCGGCTTGAGCTGGTTCGCCATCGCGCGCAGCTGCTTCGTCTGCTTCTTCGTCAATGCCATGGATATCGTCTTCCTTCTGTGACGTGATTCATCGATTTCATCAAGTGCGTAACCGCACCATCATATCCGATGCGTTCGATCGACGCCTGGTGGCAGACGACGTGCGTGTGCGCACACGCATGCGGCATGTCGCATCAGAAATCGAAATCGTTCGGGTCGGCGCCGTTGCGCACGCCGGTGTCCATCGTCGCGATCCTGTGCATGTCCTCATCGTCGAGTTCGAAATCGAAGACGTTGATGTTCTGCTGGATGCGCGTGCTGCGCACCGACTTCGGCAGCACGATGAGTCCGCGCTGCAGATGCCAGCGGATGACGACCTGCGCCGACGACCTGCCGTACTTCTCGCCGATCTCGATGAGCCGTTCGTCCTTGAGCAGGTCGCTGCCGGTGCCGCCGAGCGGGCTCCACGCCTCGACGGCGATGCCGAGTCCACGGCAGTAGTCGACCATGTCTTGGTTCGGGAAGGTCGGGGAGGATTCGATCTGATTCACCGCCGGCTTGATGTCGGTGTGCGCCAGCAGTTCGTCGAGGTGGTTCTTCGCGAAGTTGCTCACGCCGATGGCCCGTGCGCGGCCGCTGCGGTAGATCTCCTGCATCGCGGTCCAAGCGTCCTGCCAGCCTTCGGCCGGCCAATGGATGAGGTAGAGGTCGACGTAGTCGGTGCCGAGACGCTCAAGGCTCTCCTGGAACGCGTCCATCGTGCGGTGCTTGCGGATGTCGTCGTTCCACAGCTTCGTCGTGATGAACACGTCCTCGCGTGGCACGCCGCTCGTGGCTACGGCCTCGCCGACCGACTTCTCGTTGCCGTAGACGCTCGCCGTGTCGATATGGCGGTAGCCGCATTCGAGCGCCGCGTGGACGGCGTCGACGGTGGCCTGACCGTCGGGCGTGCGGAAGACGCCGAGGCCGACCTGCGGGATGAGCACGTCGTTGTTGAGTATGACGTCATGTGTCGTGGGTTTCACGGTTCCTCGATTCCTCGTTCGCTGCGACGTCCCTCCGATCCGGCCGCGCATTCGTCCATGCGTGTGCATGCCGCGCCGGACGACGCCGGCGGATCGGAGGGACTTGTTCCTGTGCGTCCCATCGTAGAAGGCATGTGCGCGGGACGCATCGCAATCAGCGATGCGAGGAACGGCGACGCGGCGACAGGGCCGCGCAGACCGATTCACTTACGGGCGGCGACCGATTACGCGGACGTATCGTTACGGGCGGCGATCCCTTACGGGCGGCGATCCCTTACGGGCGGCGATCGCTTACGGGTAGCCGACCGCTTACGGGTAGCCACCGCCCGTAAGCGCGATTGGTCGCTTACGGGCGGTGGACGTGGGCCGCGGCTGCTTACGGGCGGCATCCAATCGTCGCCGGGCGCTTGACTACCCGTAGGAGCTGCGGTCCGCTTGGGGATCCGGGATCGTCGGTGTATAAGGTCAACCGCGAATGGACGGCTACCCGTAAGGGCGAACGAATCGCCTATGGGCGGATGCGGGGCGCTGACGGATGTTCGTCCATCCGCCGAAGGTCGTTTGCGTCGGTCGCTCGTCGACGCAAACGCCGACGAATCATGGTTCGCGTATGCGCGGAGGATGCGTTGCACGATTATGGGCGGCAGTGCAAAAAAGATGTGCGGCTATCCGCTGTTGTCGGATGGCCGCACATATACGACTCGTGAAGGGAATCCGTTCACGGCTTGTTCCTTGTGGGAACCGTGGACGATGACTCCGCTCCGTTGACGTTATTCGTCTTCGTTCGCGAACAGATGAAGATTGTGTCAGCACTTGTTCGCTTGTCGCTGAATCACATGATGCCATACTGTGAGCTGATTCACGCGTTTTGTTCACATATTGAACACATGTCCCAGGATGACCAGGGCGATGACGATCGCGACGCCGCCGCAGAACAGCCAGTCGCGCGCGCGCATCTCCAGCGGGTGCCATTGTGTGCGCCGGATGCCCTCCTGATAGCAGCGGGCGTCCAATGCGAGCGCGAGGTTGTCGGCATGCCGGATCGCGCCGGCGAACACCGGAGTGACAATTGCGCACATCGCGCGCACCCGTCTGATTAGGCCGCCCGAGTCGATCGAACCGCCGCGCGCGGCCTGCGCGTCGCGGATCGAGACGGCCTCCTGGACGAGCGTCGGCAGGAAACGCAGCGCGAGCGACAGTACCAGGCAGATCTCCTGCACATGGATCCATCGGCGCAGCGGATGCAGCAGCCGTTCGAAGGCGTTCGACATCGCCGTCGGCGTGGTCGTCAGCAGCACGACCGCGCCGAGGATGATGACGAACGCGAAGCGCAGCATATAGAGGAGCGCGACGTGCACGCCGCCCGTCGTGATCGCCCAGCCGCCGATGTGCAGCAGCGGCGTGCCGCCGCGGACGACGGCGAGGTTGAGCAGACCCGTCACGACGAACAGCGCCAGGAAGACGCGCACCGACGAGAGCAGCCGGCGTACGCCGACGCGGCTCGCGCACGTGATCGCGGCGGTCGCGACGAAGCCGACGGCGAGCTGCGGCCACGTCGACATCGCGAAGGCCGTGAACATGAGCGCGAGGATGCCGAGCATCTTCGCGCGCGGATCGAGGGAGGATATCCAAGAGTAGCCGGTGTCGCTCATCGAGATCGCTTCGGGCGGCATCGGCTGCGACGGGCGGTCGCTGTCGCGGTCGTCGCCGGCGAGGGCGCCGTCGCCGCTTTCGGGGCCGCCGTCGCTACCGGTGGCAGGATGTGCGTCGCATGTGCCGTGTGCGTCGTGCGCATTGTTGTTACCGGTAGCGGTGCGCGCATCGTCCATGCTGCCGCTACCGGTAGCGGCAATGGTGCGCGCGTCGCCGATCTGCGTCGTCGAAGCGTTGCATGGAGGGAAGTCGACGACGGCGTCGGCGAGCGTGTGCGCCATCGTCAGGTCGTGCGTGATCATGACGATCGTGACGCCGCGCATGTGCAGGTCGCGGATGATGCCGCGGATGCGCGCGCAGGCGGCGTCGTCGAGCGATGCGGTGGGCTCGTCCATGACGAGCACCTTCGGGCGGCATGCAAGCACGCCGGCGATGGCGACGAGCCGCTGCTGGCCGCCCGAAAGCGTGAAGGGGTCGCGTTCTGCCAGATGCGCGGCGCCGACGAGCCGCAGCGCCTCGTCCACCCGTAAGCGCACGTCCTCGTCGGAAAGCCCCTGGTTCTGCGGGCCGTACGCCACGTCCTGCGCGACGGTCTTCGCGAACAGCTGCCTTTCGGGATGCTGCATGATGAAGCCGAGCCGGCGGCGCAATGCCGCGCGTTCCCTCCGGCTCGCGTGGACGAGTTCGACGTCGGCGACGCGGATCGAGCCGGCGTCGGGCTTCAGCAGCGCACACAGCAGCTTCGCGAAGGTCGTCTTCCCCGAACCGTTCCTGCCGACGACGGCGAGTGTGGATCCGGATGCCACCCGTAGCGAGAAGTCGTCGAGCACGGCGGTGGTGGCTCCGGGGTAGCGGAAGGTCACATGGTCGAAGACGATCGCCGGCGCCGACGTTACGGGCGGTACGTCGCCGGCGGGTGCGGACGGTGCGTCCGGTAAGGGATCGGGAAGGGCGTGGCCGGTCGCCGACGGTGCGTCCGGTAGCGGATCGGATCCGTCGTCTGCCGGCAGCAGACGGCCGTGCTCCAGACGCAGGACGTGCGTCGCATGCGCGAGTTCGGCGGCATCGTGGGTCACGATGATGATCGCGGTGCCGCGCTTCTGGATGTCGTCGAGCGCGGCGAGCACATCGGCGCGCGCCTCGGGGTCGAGCATCGCCGTCGGTTCATCAAGGACGAGCAGCCGCGAACGCATCGCGAGCATGCCGGCGATCGCAACGCGCTGCTGCTGTCCTCCCGAGAGATCGGCGGGGTTCGCCTCCGCGAACGTCGTCATGCCGACCGTCGCGAGCGCGTCGTGCACACGTTCGCCGATCTGCCCGCGCGGCGTCGCGAGGTTCTCCGGGCCGAAGGCGACGTCCTCGCAGACGACGGTCGTGACGATCTGGTCCTCCGGATTCTGGAAGACGATGCCGATGTCGCGGCGCGCACGACGATAGGCGCCGGCGTGCGCGCCGGCGCCGTCGAAGACGAGTTCGCCGGCGAGTTCGACGGTGCCGAAGTCGGGGGCGGCGAGACCCGCGGCGAGCAGCGACAGCGTCGACTTGCCCGAGCCGTTCGGGCCGACAAGGGCGACGCGTTCGCCTTCGCGCACCTGAAGGTCGACGCCGTCGAGCGTCCAGGTCGCGCCGCCGTCGTAGCTGAGCCGCACGCCGCGCATGTCGACGACGGTGCGGGGGGAGGTCGTCACCGCCGACCCCGTTCGAGCAATGTGGAGATCGGCTTGTAGATCAGGAACGTGATGACGCCGTTGAGCACGAACTTGATGAGGTTGAACGGCAGCAGCACCGGGACGATGAGCTTCGCGACGTCGGCCATCGACATGTGCGCGTACATCGGCGTGATGACAAGGTTCGCGCCGATCGCGACCACGAGCGCGAGCAGTGCGCCGACGATGATGCCGACGAGCGCCGACGTGCGCGTGCGGCGGCGACGGTAGATGACGGCGGCCGGCACCGAAAGCGCGAGCGCCACGAGCACCGCCATCAGCGTGCCCCACGGATTCGTGAAGAGGTGGGGGAGGAAGCCGAGGACGCTGACGATTGCGGCCGCCGACGGGCCGAAGGCGAAGCCGGCGACGAGGCAGACGACGCCCGAGGGATCGTATTTGAGCCACGGCGCCGCGGGCATGAGCGGGAACTCGATGAAGCTGACGGCCATCGCGAGCGCGACGAACAGCGCGTACATCGCGATGCGGCGCGTGGACCAGCGGCCGCCGTCGCCGACGCCCGTCGAATGCGCGTCGTCGGGCCGCCGGTCGCGCAACGTGCGCGCGGCGGACGTCGAGACGGGCTTCGCGGCGCCGCCGGTAGCGGTCGTGTTATCGGTAGCGGCGGCGTTATCGGTGGCACGACCGCCGTTGGCGACGCTACCGGTAGCGTCGTTGACGGCGTTGGCGGCGGCTGCGTCGTCGGCGGCGGGTGTTGCCGTACCGCCGGCAGCGGCGGGGGATACGGACCGGGCGTCGCCGTTGGTGATCGGGCGTTCGTCGTCGGTCGGCTGTTGGGATGCGGACATGAGGGCATCATCGATCGTGCTCATCGCAGAGCTCCGTTTCTTCCATCCGGACTGTCACCGTTGGCTTCGGAATCCGACCGAATCCACCGCTTTCGCGGGTTGCGGGCTTCGCCGTAGGCGCATCGGATGCGCGGCGCTACCGCCAGTAAGGAATTGCACCTTCCTTGAAACTACATGTTCCATCTGTATACGCAGGCCGGGATAAACAGACGCCGTCGATTGCGCGAAGTGCGCCTGAAGACGGGTGGAGGAGGGATATTCGTCGGGCAAACGATGGTCAGGGAAACCCTTGCGTGATGCGTGGATGCGAGGAAACGCAACATGACAATCGTTATCAGAAAAACATCGTTTCAGAATGTGGATAGTTTGCGAAACACCAATGTTTACTGGTTGAACTAATATATCATATAGTAGGGCAGTCATTCGCGGATGCATGGCGCATCGGCCGACGGGCCCGAGATGGTGAAATCACTGGGTGACACCCCTGGAAACGGTAAGGAAGGTTGACGATGATTGAGACGGCACAGGCGTTCGGCGTGGACATTGGAGGATCGGGCATCAAGGCTGCGCCGGTCAATCTGGAGAAGGGCGAGTTCGCGGAACCGCGACTGAAGATCCTCACCCCGGAGCATTCGACCCCGAAGGCGGTCGGCGACATCGTCCGTCAGCAGCTCGAGCACTTCGCAGTGCCCGAGGACATTCCGGTCGGCATCGCGTTCCCGGCGCCGATCAAGCCCGGCCAGAAGCTCGACTACATGGCCAACCTCGACCAGTCCTGGATCGGAGTCGACGTCACCGAGGTCTTTTCGGAGGCCTGCGGCCGTCCGGTGACCGTCGTCAACGACGCGGACGCCGCCGGCGTCGCCGAGCAGCGCTTCGGTGCGGCCGCCGGACAGGAGGGCCTCGTCATCGCGACGACGCTCGGCACCGGTATCGGCACCGCGCTCATCTATGACGGCGTGCTCATCCCGAACACTGAGCTCGGCCACATCCAGTTGCCGAAGGGCAAGGGCGACGCCGAGAAGTACGCGGCGTCGTCGGTGCGCGAGAAGCTCGATATGGGCTATAAGAAGTGGGCGAAGCGCCTGACGAAGTACTACAGTCTGATGGAGCTGTACTTCAGTCCGCAGCTGTTCGTCGTCGGTGGCGGCGTCAGCCGCGTCTCGGAGAAGTTCCTGCCGTACATCGACATCAAGACGCCGATCGTCGCCGCAAAGCTGCACAACGAGGCGGGCATCATCGGCGCCGCGTACTACGCGAGCAGGAAAATGCAGAGGAACGCCGACTGATTTTCGGTGCGTGAGGCGTCGAATGACGCCGCAGCATCCCGAGGGCGGCCGCCGGAGAAACACTCCGGCGGCCCCCCTTTGCCATGCGCCGTCCCGGCGAACCGTGCCGCCCGTCGTTACGGGTGGTCGTCGTTACGGGCAGCCGATTCTTACGGGCAGCCGTCATTACGGGCAGCAGTCGTTGCGGGCAGCCGTCATTACGGGCAGTCGTCATTACGGGCAGTCGTCATTACGGGCAGTCGTCATTACGGGCAGCCGTCATTACGGGCAGCCGTCATTATGGGCAGCAGTCGTTGCGGGCAGCAGTCGTTGCGGGCAGTCACTGTTGCGATGGGGGATCGGTTTGACGAAGTCCGCCCGTCGGATGGCGACTCCCATGGGTGGCGGCTGCTTACGGGTGGCCGCCATCTGCGGAAGATCGTCGAGCACCGAGCGAAAATGTGCGGGTGCGCGTAGATTGAGGATGTGCGTTTTTCCCGAAGAGTAGACATCGATGAACCCAATCCAATCGCGAAGGCAGAGGCCGCATTGAAGGCGGAGGGGATACGGCCGGTCGCGCTCAACGATTCGAACCCGACGAGGCATGGTCTGGCTCCGTCGTCGCTGCCGACGGTCTACGCCGCCGAACCGCGCGGACAGCGTTATGCGCGCGAGGCGATCGCCGACTACATCAACGCGACCGTCGAGCCCTACGTTCCGGATGCCGACGATGATTCCGCCGCGCATGCCTCCCGTAAGCAAACGCATGCGGATGACCTTATATATAAAGGTACGGGCGCAACGATCCTTCAAAGTGCCGCCGGTAACGACGATGCCGTCGACGATGAGACTGCTGCCGATAGCGTATACGCGGATGTCGCTACCGATAGCGCCGTGCGTGTGAGTGCCGCCGGTAACGGTGACGGCGTTGACGATGGCGATGCCGCCGATAACGACGACGGCGACGGTGCTGCCTGTAACGACGGTGCCACCCGTAACGATGGTGCTGCCCGCAACGATGGTGCCACCGGTAAACAGGAGGAAGGGGGTGCTTCCCGTAAGGACGGGCAGGCGAGGGCCGATGAGGTGTATCTGCTCAGTTCGACGTCGCAGGCGTATTCGTGGCTGATGAAGCTGCTGTGCGACGCCGGCGACGCGGTGCTCGCGCCGAAGCCCGGGTATCCGCTCATCGAATCGATCGCACGGCTCGAATGCGTCGAGGCGCGCTTCTACCAGCTGCGCTTCGACGGTTCGTGGTTCATCGACGTCCCGCAGATCGAACGGATGCTCGCCGAGGACGCCGACCGGCGCATCCGCGCGGTCATCGTCATCAACCCGAACAATCCGACCGGCTCCTACATCAAGCCGGCGGAACGCGAGGCGCTCGTCGCGCTGTGCCGCCGCTACGGCATCGCAATCATCGCCGACGAGGTGTTCTTCGACTACCCGTTGGAGCCGTTCGACGGCAACCGGAGGCTGAGCGGCGAGCCGCGCATGCTCACCTTCGCGCTCGACGGCTTCTCGAAGACGCTGGCCGCGCCGCACGCGAAGGTCGGATGGATCCGCGTGTCCGGACCGGACGACGACGTGCGCGAGGCGTGCCGCCGGCTCGACGTCATCGCCGACGACTTCCTGCCGATGAGCGAGTTCGTCGCCCGCGAGATCCCGGCGATGCTGCATGAGGCGCCGCGTCAGCTCGACGCCGTCGGCTCGCGCATCCGCGCGAATCTGGCGACGCTGCACCGGATGCTCGACGGGGACGACCTCGGCGTCGTCGACGTATTGCGCGCCGAAGGCGGCTGGAACGTGCTGCTGCGTTTCCCCGGGGTCATCGACGAGAACGACCTCGTGCTGGCAATGATCGACGCATCCCGTACGAGCGGGCAGCCGGGGTATTTCTTCGACATGACGTCGAACGGCTATCTCGCGATCTCGCTGCTGCCCGAGGAGGAGCTGTTCGCGCGCAACGTCGCGACCGTGCTCGACGCGGTGCGTCAGCGGCTCGGCATCGCCTGATACTTGCTGCGGATGAGCTGCGTGTAGAAGTCGGTCGCGTGCCTCGGGTCGCCGTCGAACACGATGTGCGCCTCGTCCATGACGAGCACGCGCCGGATCTCGTAGCGTTCGTCGGCGATGAGCTCGACGTCGTGCGTCGTGAACACGACCGGCCTGCCGTAGCGGAACAGCCGTTGCGCGACATGCGCCGAACTGATCTCGTCGAGGCCGCGCGTCGGCTCGTCGGCGACAAGCATCGCCGGCAGATGGCAGCAGGCGACGGCCATCGCGAGCAGATGCAGCCGTTCGCCGTCGAGTGCGTCGAGACGCATATGGCGCACCTCGCCCAGGTCGAAGGCGGCGAGCAGGTCGCCGATGCGTGCGGCGCGTTCGGTCGGCGGCACATGATGATGTTCGAGATAACCGTCGAGCGCGTCCTCGACGGACTTCGCGCGCTGGAAATGGGCGCGCACATGGTCGAGGCTGACATAGCCGATCGCCGAGGCGACGACCGGGCGGTCGGCGCGGCGCGACAGCTCGCGCGGCTCGCCGTCGACGATGTAGTCGGCGGCGCCGGACGTCGGCGACTCCTGCGCGCCGACCATCCGGATGAGCGTCGACTTGCCGGCGCCGTTGAGACCGATGACGGCCACGTTGCCGCCGTCGTGCGCGATGCGCAGGTCGGTGGGCTCGCAGCCGACCGAGCCGTCCGCGTAGACGTAGCCGGCGCCGTGCAGCTCAATGTCGACGGTTTGCGCGGGCGGTCGGCGTCGGCGTGAGGGGAACAACGAATCGAAAACGCTCATACGGCCATTGTATCCATGCGCGTTCATGCGTCGCCGCCGCGTCCGACCACGGGCGTCGGCGGCGGAGTCCACATCGGCGATGATGACGACGGCGTGCAGGATGCCGTCGGTAAGTGCGGGAGTGCCCGCGTCCTGAAGCCTGCAGCGGCCTTGTGTCTACGGCAACGCGAACCAGCAGCGCACACGGTGGAAGAGCGCAGGATCGTTGGCGACGAGCATGTCGTCGCGGCCGACGACGAAGCAGGAGGCGACGGCGAACACAAGCGCCGCGCCCACGATGACGGCGACGAGCGCGCGCGTCCACGGCCAACGACGCATCATCAGCGCGGCGACGGGCACGGCGGCCACCATGAACAGCCATCCGAAATCGGCGATGTAGCGCCATCCGAGGCCGCCGACGAAGGCGTCGAAGACGACGAGGGCGGCCGCGAGCGTGAGCGTCGTGACGAGCGTCGGCCACCAGACGCCGCAGCGGCGGCGCACGGCCGGCCACGGCAGCGCGAACGCGCACAGCGCGAGCGGCATCATCGTGAACAGTCCGCCGACGCACGGCTCGGTGAACGACCAGCTCGGCAGAGGCGTCGGCGACAATGCGAGGAACGGGAACATACCGGTGAGACGCGGCGGCAGGAACAGATAGTAGAGGACGGTCAGCGGCATGTTCCCGGCCGGCGTGTGGAAGCGCGTCATGTCGGTGACGGTCAGCTGGTAGGCGTTGCCGAAGTCGAAGGGGGAGCCGAAGCGCAGCTGGTTGTAGACGAGGACCGGCACGGCGGCGGCGAGCGCGGGCAGCAGCATCGCCGCCGCGAAGCGTCCGATGCGCCCGCGGTCATGCGCCCGCGCCGCGCGCAGCAGGTCGGGCAGGAACAATGGCAGCGCGAACAGCGCCGTGAACGTGAAGGTCGGACGGCAGCCGATCGTCGCCGCAATGCACAGCGCGCCCCAGGCGACATGCGGCATCGAGACGATCCGCAATGCGCGCTCGCCGCCATCGTGATCCTTGCCGTCCGCGTCCGCCGTGCGCACGGCGCCGAGCCACAGCCACAGGCCGAGCATCGCGAGCAGCAGCCCAGAGGAGAAGGGGATCGAGTAGAAGTTCGTACGGAACCACAGGTACGGCAGGTTCGCGCCGAGCATCGCCGCGACGCACAGCAGCATGGCGGCGGCGAGCGACGTGCGCGGCGCGACGCGGTCGATCAGGCGGATGACGAGCAGGCAGGCGACGACGCTGACGCCGGCCATCAGCCACAGCTGCGCGCAGGTCGTCGGCAGCATCAGGCCTCCGGGCGTGAACCACGAGGTGACGACGCGGAACGGCAGGAACAATGCCACAGCCGGCAGCACGCCGAAATACGAGTACCAGTGGCCGTCGTGGAACGCATAGTCCCAGTAGATCGGCGTCGCGCCGTCGGCGAGCATGCGCGCGCGTGCGGAGGGATCGTAGGGGTCGGCGGCGGCGGCGAGCGCGTCGGGGACCGGAAGGTCGAGCGCGACGCCGCCGTGCAGCAGCGCGTCGGCGAGATGGCCGTACTGGTCGAAGTCGAAGGTGTAGTCGCCGTCCTTGTGGAAGACGAGCGGATGCGCCCAGCCGATGATCATCGCGCTGCGGACGGCGACGTAGACGCCGAGCGCGCCGGCGGCGAGCGCGAACGCGAGACGCTGGCGCCGGCTCGAGACGTCCAATGCGATATGCCACAGGCCGGTCGACGGCAGCAGCAGGATGATGAAGGCGGCCGCCGCGGCCATCGTCGCGACGCGCGCCCAGTCGAAGACGAAGGGGACGCGCACGTTCGCGCGGAGGTTCTCGATCGGCACGAGCGTGCCGCGCGGCTCCTCGATCCAGACA
This sequence comes from Bifidobacterium choerinum, assembly GCF_002761235.1. Lineage (NCBI taxonomy): Bacteria > Bacillati > Actinomycetota > Actinomycetes > Bifidobacteriales > Bifidobacteriaceae > Bifidobacterium > Bifidobacterium choerinum. Next base: position 1,489,434 of record NZ_CP018044.1, read on the forward strand.
CGTACGAGGCCATGCGCCGGCGCGCGGAACAGCAGCGCCGACGGCGTCGACGGCGAGACGACGACTGCGGGGGAGCGGAACGCCCAGCTGTCGCCGTCGCGCGTCGCGACGCGCAGATGGACGGTGGAGACGACGTCGTCGCCGCGCGCGCCGTCGCGCAGGGCCCGCACATGCGTCTGCGGCGTCGCGTCGGCGCGCCAGTACTCGCTGCTGCCGTCCGCCTCGACCTCGACGTAGGCGCCGGCGGGGTCGCGCACCTCGAGCAGCCCCTGCGCGGTGCGCGACAGTCCGGGCCCCAACGCGTTGGCCGCCGACGCGGAGTCGGTGGACGCGCCGATCGAGCGCCAGTGCGCGAGATTGCACACGACGCATTCGACGATGAGGATGAGCGCGATCGCGACGAGCGCGGCGCGCAGGACATGCATCGGACGCGACCGATGGGCAGAGCGGGAAATCACAGCCATTATTCTAACGGCACCGTGGGTATCGGCGGGCACGTTGTACATTAGTCGTATGAGACAACGGCACGGAGCACAGGGACGACGGGGACGGCTCGAAGGACGGGGCCGTGGGGACGCGCAGCAGACGGAGCGCATGGCGGCGCAGTCGCGGCGCGGCGGCGAGACGACCGTGGCCGCGCTGCCGCAGCCGCTCGAACATGCGCTGCGCGCGCTGCGCGCCGTGTTCCGCTGGAGCGACGACGTCGCGCCGGACGCGCAGACCTACCGCGTCGGTGCCTTCGCACGCCGCCATATGTTCGACGGATTCCCCGGGGAACGCCACGACGCGACGCCCGGCTGGCTGCAGATCCCCGGCACACGCACCTTCGCGATCGGCCTGTTCGTCCGCCACGACCGTTTCGTGCAGCTCGCGCTCGCCGACGACCGCGGCCGCGTATTCGCGACCGGCGAGCCGCGCGCCGACCTGCAGGGCCGCGAACCGCGCCTCGTGTTCGACGCCGACGCCGCACGCGGGCGCCGTGACGGCGTCCGACGCGGCACAATCACGGCATTCGACGCCGGCGGCGACGTCGTCGTCGGACGATGGACGAAGACGCGCTCCGGCTACACGCTCGGCTCGATGCGCGCGGCGCTGCCCGACGCGCTGCGCACCGGACTCGGCTACCGCGACGCCGTGACCGTCGCCTTCTTCGCCGCCTACCTGCAGCCGCGACTGCGCGGACGACTCATCCCCTTCGGCTCCGACGACCTGACATGGCGCCTGTCGCGGCAGGCGCCGCTGAGCGCGATCCGCACGAGCGTGCGCGACGAGGAGGAGACGAGGATGCTCGGCATGCATGTGTCGGGCCTCGAGGAGTACGCGATGCGGCTCATGCGCGAATCCGGCGCGCTCGACGACGTGCCGGGACTGCTTCCCGACCACGGCGCCGAACCGATGCACACGCTGCGCTCGCCGTACTCGGGCTGCTACTTCCTGACCTGGGACACGTTGATGCCCTTCGACGCCGCGCTCACGTCGCTCAAGATCGAAGGCTCGCTCAACCGCATGGCCGCGCTGCGCGCATGGCTCGACGCGAACGCGGCGCGCGGCGACGGGCCGACCGAGGACGCGGCGAGCGCGGCGCAGCTCGCGCTCGCCGACCGCACGTTCCTCGAGAACCCGGCGCTTGTCGCCTTCGACGCGTCGCGCGACGTCGACCCGGACGACGCCGATTTCGGCGTCGTCGCCGGCTTCCCGGCGTTGGCGGAACTGACGGCGCAGGCGCTCGCGATGCAGTATCCCGACCCGGTGCATACGCGGCCGGAACACGACGCCCCGCTGTTCGCCGAGGACCTGCACGGCGGCGTGGCGGACGACGCCGACGACGCACATGACGACGGCGCGGCCGGGGACGGCCGGCGCAGCGCATGGGTCGTGCGCCAGACGCTCGCACGGCTCATCCGTTCGATGCGGCTGCCGTACCGCTTCGACTGCGACTTCCGACTCGACCCCGACGGCGGCGCCGCGCTGGAGTTCACGGCGGCCGGTCTGGCGCTGATGCCGCGCGGCGTCTACGACGCAGGCCGCGGACAGTGGACGAAGACCGACGCCGCATGGCGCGCGCGGATGAGCGCGCGGTACAACCTGCGCGTCGGCATCATGCTCGCCGCGCTCGCCTTCGGCGTCGACGAGCGGCTCGACGAAGTGGCGATACGCATCGACTCGCTCGGCCTCGAGGAGGCGATCGCCGAACAGGACGACGTCATCCGCTCGACGATCAGCGACGCGCTCAACGCCTTCGAACATCTCGGCGACGCCGGCCGCGAGCATCTCGGCGGCAAGTCCGACCCGAAGGACGGCGACCGGCACGGCAATCCGACGCGCATCATGACGCCGCCGAACATGCCTCCGATGGGCGCCCCGCGCGACGGACGCGGCGAGGAGCCCGCCTCCGGCGGCGACGATGACTTCGACGCGCTGATGCGCGGCGGCGGCATCGACGAGGTCACCTTCGCCCTCGAAGACATCCACGGCGACGGCCACGGCGGCGACGTGCCGCCCTTCGCCGCGACGCGCGGAGCGGATGCGGCAGCCGACGCCGGCGTCGGCGGTGATGACGGTGCGGAGAATGGCGCCGCGCAGAACGCGGACGGCGCCGATGGTTCCATGGAAGCCGGCGACGGCGAGGCGCCTTCGGCGTCCTCCGGCGACGACGCGATCGAACGGCTGCGTCAGGGGCCGACGATGCGCACGCTGACGACGGTCGTCTTCACGCGCGCGATGTTCCTCGAGCGTCTGTCCCGAGACGGCCTGGCCGACCCGGTCGGCACGTACCGGATGTTCGGCGCGGCGCTCGCACTCGACGATGACGGCGGACTGGGGCCGGTGGACCCGGGATTCTCGATCTCGGACGCGCGCTTCTCGCCGCAGGGCGCGCAGGATGCGCCCGAGGAGCACAACCGCAGGCTCGACGCGGGGGCTGCGCATGTGCTCGGCGCCGACGACACCTTCGGACTGGCGATCCAGCGCGACGACCTCATCAGCAATGCGCTGGCCTGCTTCCACACGCTCGCCGCCGACGCACGGATGCCGTCGGCGCTCAAGGCGCAGCGCGCGATGGACGTCATCGAACGGATCGGCGACCCCGAGCTGCTCACGCACGCGACCGACGTCACGTCGGCGCTCATCGACGGCGACGACACACCCGACTTCACGTCGATGCTGCTCAGAGACCTCGACGACGCGCGGCTCAAGGCTCGCGACCTCTTCTTCTCCGGACAGCCCAGGCAGGCGCTCGCCGGCGTCGAACAGGCCGTCGCCGCCCTCGACGACATGTACCGCGATATCGACGGCGTGCCCCGCTACTTCAACTCCTACGCCGACCGCGTCGTCTACAACCGGCTGTTCGCGCTGCCGGACGAACATACCGTGCTCATCCCGGACACGTTGTTCTACGCGCATCTCGAACTCGCCGACGCGCTCGGCCAGATCGAGGGCCCCGAGGCGGCGCTCAGGCATCTCAACGCGCTCGTCTCCTACGCGCCGTCCTACGCGCTCACGCATCTCAAGCTCGCGGTGCAGCTCGCGCAGAACGAGGACTGGGATTCGGCGAGGGCCGCCTGCCTGAACGCGCTGCGCGTCTCGCTCGACCGCTCCGACGCCGCCTACGCCTACTACCGCCTCGCGCAGGCGGCGTGGATGCACGACGAGTTCGACGTCGCCTACGCCGCATACATGCTCAGCGGGGCGATCGGCGACGACACGGCGACGCGGGAGACCGAGATGAACGAGGTGCGGGCGCGCGCGCTGTCGCAGTGCATCCGCCTGCCGATGACGCTGCAGGAGGCGACGGCCACGCTCGAGGCGCACGACGTGCCGGTGTGGCCGCGCACCGAGGTCGCGCCGATCGTGCTCGACGCGGCGCGCGTGTGCGTCGACCGCGCGATGTTCGTCCCGGCGCGCACGCTCGCCGTCGCCGCGATGCGCCTCGTCGGCGACGACACGGACGCCGTGCAGCTGCAGTTCCTGCGCTCGCTCAACGCGTAAGGTTTTCGCGCCGCCGGCGGCGGGTCGGCGTCGCACGGCCGATATATTGGAGATGGTCCGGCCGCACGTCGCCGCGGGCGACGCGGACGGCGCGCGGCCGGACCGGAGAACAAGGACGGAAAGGTGCGGGACATGCAGACGGCAGCTCGGGACGATGCGGACATGAAGGACGGGAAGGACGTCATCGGATCCGACCGGTGGATCGACGCGCTCCGGTACGACGACAACGACGCGATGGACCTCGACGACCTCGACGTGGACGCGCTGACCGCCGAACAGGCGGCGCGGCTGTGGTCGCGGCTCGCGGCGTGGGTGGAGACCGACCAGATGGCCTACTACGTCGACGACGCGCCGGTCTCCTCCGACGCCGCCTACGACGCGCGCATGCGTTGCCTGCAGCGGCTCGAGGCGGCGTTCCCGCAGCTCGACTCGCCGTCGTCGCCGACGCGGCGCGTCGGCGGCACGTTCTCGAACGAGTTCGCCTCGGTGCGCCATCCGTCGCGCATGATGAGCCTTGACGACGTGTTCTCCTACGAGGAACTGCGCGCCTGGTACGACGGCGTGCGCGCGGCGCTCGACTGGCCCGAGGGCAAGCCGCTGCCGATGACCTGCGAGATCAAGATCGACGGCCTGGCGCTCAACCTCATCTACCGCGACGGCGTGCTCACGCAGGGACTCACGCGCGGCGACGGCGTGACCGGCGAGGACATCACGATGAACGTGCGCACCTTCGCCACGATCCCGGCCACGCTCGGCGGCCCCGAAGGCGACGTCCCCGAACTCGTCGAGATCCGCGGCGAGGTGTTCATGCGCTGGGACGACTTCCATGCGCTCAACGAACATCAGGAGGACGAGGGCAAGGCTCCGTTCGCCAATCCACGCAACGCCGCGGCCGGTTCGCTGCGCCAGAAGGACCCGCGCATCACGGCGAGCAGGCATCTGAGCTTCTACGCGCATGGCCTCGGCGAACTCGTCTGGGGTCCCGGCAAGCCCGTCGACGTCGCCGACGAGGTGCACGACCAGTCCGAGGCGTACGCGCTGTATGCGAAGTGGGGCGTGCCGGTGTCGCCGCATACGCGCGAGGTGACGAACTTCGACGAGATCATCGCTATGATCGAATACTACGGCGAGCACCGCTACGACATCGAGCACGCACTCGACGGCATCGTCGTCAAGGTCGACGACCTCGCGCTGCAGCGCAGGCTCGGCGCTACGTCGCGCGCGCCGCGCTGGGCGATCGCCTACAAGTACCCGCCCGAGGAGGTGAACACTGAGCTGCTCGACATCGTCGTGCAGGTCGGACGCACCGGGCGTGTCACGCCGGTCGCGATCCTCAAGCCTGTCTACGTGGCCGGATCGACGGTCTCGCGCACGACGCTGCACAACGGCTACGAAGTCAAGCGCAAGGGCATCCTGATAGGCGACGTCGTCGTCGTGCGCAAGGCCGGCGACGTCATCCCCGAACTCGTCGGCCCCGTCCTCGCGCGCCGCAAGGGACGCGAGGGGAAGCTGCGCGAGTTCCACATGCCGACGCACTGCCCGTCATGCGGCACGCTGCTGCGCCCGATGAAGGAGGGCGACAAGGACCTGCGCTGCCCGAACGCCGAATCGTGCCCGGCGCAGCTGACGGAACGCATCATCAACCTCGCTTCGCGCAAGGCCTTCGACATCGAGCATCTCGGCGAGCAGAGCGCGATCGCGCTGACGAACCCGGAGGACGACCGCCCGGATTCGGTCGAGGCCTACGCGCCGAACATCGTCGAGGTGCGTGTGAAGCCGGGCGAGGAGCCCGAGCCGTACATCGCCCTGGAAGGATTGGCGCTGCCCGACGCGCAGCAGCCGGTGCTTTCGAGCGAGGCGGACGTGTTCGACCTCGACGCGCGGCGCCTCAAGGACGTCTACGTGTGGCGCGAGGCGCCGATCATCGAGATCAGCGAGAAGGTCGAGAACGGCAAGCGCCGCAAGGTGCGCAAGCGCATCGGCGGATCGGGGCTGTGGCACCGCGTGCCGGCGTTCTGGACGACGCCGACGAAGGCGAGCGACGCGAAGCCGGTGCCGGCCGACGGCGTCGTCGTCGGCGTCGACGGGCGCAGCGGCCGCGGCATCTACGTGTGTCCGACGGAGACGACGCGCAAGATGCTCGACGAGGTCGACAAGGCCAGACACACCGACCTCGACCGTGTGCTCGTCGCATTGTCGATCCGCCGCCTCGGGCCACCCACCGCGCGTCTCATCGCGCAGCATTTCGGCACGCTCGACGCGATCGAGGACGCGGACGTCGACGAGCTCATGCAGATCGACGGCATCGGACCCGAGATCGCCGAATCGGTCGTCGACTGGTTCGCCCAGGCGAAGGACCCGACTAGCTGGCGCGGCAAGGTGCTCGCCGCATGGAAGAAGGCCGGCGTGGGCATGGAGGCGGATAAAAGCGACCTGCCGCAGACGCTCGCCGGACAGACGGTCGTCGTGACCGGATCGCTCGAGACCTATTCGCGCGATTCGGCGAAGGAGGCGATCATGGAACGCGGCGGCCGCGCCGCAGGGTCGGTCAGCAAGAAGACGGATTGGGTCGTCGTCGGCGCCAACGCGGGCTCGAAGGCCGCCAAGGCCGAAGCGCTCGGCATCCCGATGATCGACGAACGGCAGTTCGACGAATTGCTCGCCACCGGCACCGTCGAAGGCGTCCGTCAGGCGAACGCGAGCGAGCGGAGCGTGTCCGCGGAGGCGTGACGGCGATATGTCGCCGCCGGCGTATCGCCGACGCGCACATCGCGCACATCGCTCATGGCTGCGCATGGCCGACGGCATCATCTTCGTCGGCCATGTTTCGTCAGTGGTGATTTCGTCGGTCGTGCGCGGTCGATGCCGATGACGACCTGCGGCGCCGGCCGTCGTCGATGACGGTGTCGCCGACGACGGCCGCGTCAGCGTGCATCGTCGGATGCCGGCGCGGGGTCGGCGTCGATGAGCGTGCGCGCAAGACGGACGAAGGTGTCGCCGAAGTCGTCGTCGCGCAACGTGCCGTCTTCGTTGAGCACGGCGGGCCGTCCTTCGGTCTCGCCGATCTCGCGGATGCGCGGATCGAGCGGCAGCTGCGAGAGCAGCGGCACGTCATGGCCGAGCGCGCGCGACAGCTGTTTGCTGACGCGCGCGCCGCCGCCGGCGCCGAAGATCTCGAGGCGTTCGCCGCCATGCTCGAAATAGCTCATGTTCTCGACGACGCCGCGCACATGCATCGGCACCTGCAGTGCGACGAGCCCGGAACGCACGGCGATGTCGGAGGCGGAGGGCTGCGGCGTCGTGACGACGACGAGTTCGGCGTTCGGCAGCGCCTGCGCGACGGAAATCGCCATGTCGCCGGTGCCGGGCGCCAGATCGAGGATGAGGACGTCCGGATCGCCCCACCACACGTCGGCGAGGAACTGTTCGAGGGAACGCTGCAGACGAGGGCCGCGCCACAGGATCGCGCGGTCGGAGCCGGCGAACATGCCGATCGACATGAGCTTGACGCCCCACGACGTGACCGGCATCAGCATGCCGTTGAGATTTGTCGGCTGGCTGTGCACGCCGAAGAGGCGCGGCAGCGAGAAACCGTAGATGTCGGCGTCGATCGCCGCCGTGTCGTAGCCGAGCGCGGCGAAGGTGGCTGCGAGGTTCGCGGAGATCGACGATTTGCCGACGCCGCCCTTACCGGATGCGATCGCGAAGACGCGCGTTTTGATGCCCGGCTTGTTGAACGGGTTCTCGCGGCGTGCGGCCTTGAGGTCGTTGACGAGCGCGTGCAGCTTCTCGTCGGCCATCGTGCCGACGTTGATATGCGGCGTGAGCCGCGCGTACGGGTAGCTGGTCACGGCCTGCTCGATCTGCGCGGCGATCTGTTCGGACAGCGGACATCCGGGCACCGTCAGCTCGACGTCGACGACCACGTCATAGGCGCGCCGCGCCCCATCGCGCCCATCGCCGGCATCGCTACCGGTAGCATCGCCGAAATCGTTACGGGTGGCATCATCGACATTGTTACGTGAGGCGTCGTCGCTACGGGTGGCATCGCGATCGGCAGCATCGTCGTTACTGGCAGCGGCATCCGAATCGTTACGGGTGGCATCGCCGGTACGCGGAGTGCCGCCCGTAAGCGTGGGGGAGGAGATGCCGCCGGTAGCGTTTTGGGAGGCGCCGCCGGAGGTCGGGATGACGGTGACGTTGGCGATCATTCCCAATTGCGTCACGGAGCGGCCCAATTCGGGGTCGATGACGTGATCCAGGCGTTCCATGATGGCGTGTTCAATGATCGTCGTCTCGTCGCTCATTCGGTTTCGATGCCTTTCTGCATGCATGGGGGACAGGACCCGAGGGAGATTTCGTCGGGGTCGAACAATGACCCACTGTATTGCATGCGGGGATGACGCGCCAGAGGCGGACGAATCGTTACGGGCGGCACGATCACGACGAGGGTGATCGTGCCGCCCGTAACGGTGTATCGTATGCGGGGCGCAATCAATGGCGTCTCATCGATGCGTCCCGTAAGCAGCGTGTGCGCATGCGCCGACGGTTACGGGATGCATCCGCAACGCGCCGGACGTCATCGGCGTCCGGCGGCGAAATGGTCGAGCGCGCCGGTCTTCACCAGCATCCGGTAGAGCGCCCAGCTCAACGCGCCGGCTATGAGCGCGCCGGAGATCACCGACGTGCCCAGATAGATGCCTGCACGCAGAGCGCTCCAGCCGGGATTCGTGACCCAGTAGTAGATGCCGCAGCCCAGCCCCGCCAACGCTCCGGAAAGCATCGTGGCCGCCAGATTCCACACCCGGTAGGCGAGCAGCGCGAAGCCGAGTTCGGCGCCGAGGCCCTGCATGATGCCGACGACAAGCGAGCCGCCGGCGCCCCACTGGTTGCCGAGCAGCAGCTCGAGCATCGCCGCGACGGTCTCCGCATACAGCGCCGCGCCGGGCTTGCGGATGATGATGGCCGCGAGCGGGCCTGCGAACAGCCAGAACGCGTTGAGGATGCCTTCTAATCCCGGGGTGACGGCGCCGAACAGCGCCAGCGGCGCGGTGCAGATGAGGTCCCACACCCAGAAGATGAGGCCGGATGCGGCGGCGATGGCGGTGGCGGTCACCAGATCGACGACGCGCCATCGGCGCGAAGCGTACTGGATCCGTGCGGCGTTGATTTCGGTATCGGTCATGAAAAGTGCCTTTCCTGATCATATCCATATGTGGTTCATATGGGGAAGGCACGGGGAGAAGAGACGTCCGTGCGTCGGCATTATCCGATTCACGTTCATGCGGTCGAAGCTCATGCTTCCTCTCAGCCTGCCTGGGCAAGCCCCCGTGTCCGCATCCAGTAAAGCAGAGGCCATGCACTTTCGGCCGGCCGATCGCATGGCGAAGACGACACAGGGGGCGGGTGACGTCGAATGACGTCACCCGCCCCCTGTCGCTTCGCTATCGAATCAGAGAAGGGATCAGATGTGGAAGTAGAGCTCGTACTCGAGCGGGGTCGGCTGCAGACGGGCCTGATCGATCTCGCTGCGCTTGAGGTCGATCCAGGTCTCGATGAGGTCCTCGGTGAAGACATCGCCGGCGGTCAGGAAGTCATGATCCTCCTCGAGCGCGTCGAGCGCCTCGGCGAGCGAGGACGGCACCTGCTTGATGCCGGCGTGCTCCTCCGGAGGAAGCTCATAAAGATCCTTGTCGACCGGCTCCGGCGGCTCGATGTGGTTGAGGATGCCGTCGAGGCCCGCCATCAGCTGCGCGGAGAACGCGAGGAACGGGTTGCAGGACGGATCCGGGGCGCGGAACTCGATGCGCTTGGCGGCCGGCGACGTGCCCGCGAGCGGGATGCGGATCGCGGCGGAGCGGTTGCGCGCCGAGTAGACGAGGTTGACCGGCGCCTCGAAGCCCGGGACGAGACGATGGTAGGAGTTGAGCGACGGGTTCGTGAACGCGAGCACCGACGACGAGTGCTTGATCAGGCCGCCGATGTACCAACGGGCCATGTCGGACAGGCCGCCGTAGTTCTTCTCATCGTAGAACAGCGGCTTTCCGTCCTTCCACAGCGACTGGTGGCAGTGCATGCCGGTGCCGTTGTCGCCGGCGATCGGCTTCGGCATGAAGGTCGCGGCCTTGCCGGCGAGCGCGGCCGTCTCATGGACGACGTACTTGTACTTCATCAGATCGTCGCCTGCATGCTGCAGCGAGTTGAAGCGGTAGTTAATCTCCTGCTGGCCGGCGCCGGCGACCTCGTGGTGCGCGCGCTCGAGGATGAGGCCGACCTTCTGCAGGTTGGCGACCATGTCGTCGCGCAGGTCCTGCGTGTGGTCGATCGGCGGGACCGGGAAGTAGCCGCGCTTGACGCGGTTCTTGAAGCCGATGTTCGGCGTGCCGTCCGCTTCGACGTCGAGGCCGGAGTTCCACGGCGCCTCGACGGAGTCGACCTCGTAGAAGGAGCCGCGCATGTCGTTGCCGAAACGGACCTTGTCGAAGATGAAGAACTCGGCTTCCGGCGCGAAGGAGGCGGTGTCGGCGAGGCCGGTCGACTTCAGGTAGGCCTCGGCCTTCGCCGCGACCTGGCGCGGATCGCGCGAGTACGGCTCATCGGTCAGCGGGTCGACGATCGAGAACGCGACGTTGAGCGTCTTGTGCTTGCGGAACGGATCGATGTAGGCGGTCGTGATGTCCGGGACAAGCTTCATGTCGGACTCGTTGATGGCCTGGAAGCCTTCGATGGAGGAGCCATCGAACGGCATGCCCTCGTCGAATGCGTCCTTGAGGAATTCGCTGGCAGGGACCGTGAAATGCTGCTGAACACCAATCAGATCGGTGAAGCGAACGGAGACATATTCAATGCCTTCCTGATTGATCAGGGCCTCGGCGTCTTCCTTGGTTTCGAGTGTGGTCACGGGACCGCTCCTTTCAATAAATGGTTACGTCTATCAGCATAGGTCACAGCGTTTCGCTCACTCGAAGTTTGAGTTACGAACATGTTTCGTGCAGCGCGAACAACGTCGTCGATACGGCGGAAACGTTGGAACGACGACGATGCTTTGCCGAAGCGGCGACGACGCGTGCACCGTGCGGCTGCGCACAATGTGGACACCGCGTCGTCGCCGCGACCGTTTACGGGAGGCGGACATCCTTTGTTCGTTCGTTTGTCCGTTACAGGTAGCGGACGTCATCGTTTACGGGTGGCGGGACGTCCGTTGTTACGGGCAGGCATCCGTTGTTACGGGCAGCGCATATCTATCATTACGGGCAGCGGCGTCCGCCGGGGAGACGATCGCCGATGACGGTCGCGGAAACGATGACGGTCGCGGGAAAAGGGGAGACGGGTGCATCGACGGATGAATGCAACGAAAAAAGGACCGGCAAAGCCGGTCCCAGAACGAGAAAAGCGCGTGCGGTCAGCGTCCGCGCATCGCGCGCTTGCTGACCTTCTGCATGCGCATCGGGTCGATGCCCTTGGGGATGCCCATGCCGCTCTTGCGCTGCAGCGTGTGCAGACGCTCGTTGAGCGTGATGAGCTGGTCTTTGGTCATCACGAAGCGGCGGCGCTTCTTGACGGCGCGCACGAGCTTGTTGGAGCTCGTGTTCGGGATGTACGTGCGCTTCTTGAGGATGACGTTGCGCAGGTCCTTGAGACGCACCTGCTCGGGGCCGGTGCCGACGCAGATGCGGTAGATCGGGATCTGCGAGCCCGCGGTCACGCCCTTGATCAGCTTCTCCTGGCGGTCCATCGCACGCATGACGCGGCCGTAGTCGCCCTCGCCGATCAGATAGATGCCCTGATAGCCGGTGCCGCGCCAGATCGCGTCATGCGATCGCGGGTCGACCCACACCGGTTCCTGCGGGAAGTCATAGCCGGCCCTCTTCATGTTGCCGAGGACGCTGATGGACGCGCCAGGCTGGCCCTCGAGCTGCTTGAAACCGATGGCGTCCGCACGGCGGGTGAGCACGATCGTGGCGAACAGCAGGCCGGTGACGGCGGCGAGGATCATCCAGCTGACCCAGCCGAACCAACCCCAGTGGAACACGAATCCGCAGACCAGCGCGATCACGAGCGGGACCGCGAACACGCCGCCGACGATCCACGGCAGCGCCTTGTCCTCCCGGTGCGTGAACTGGTAGATCTGCTTGATCTGGCTGAACATGCCGCGCTTTTTCTTCTTCGGCTGCTCGTCCTTCGATGCCATGAATCGCCTCTCCTGTCACTCTGCGAACGCTATCGATGCGTGCTGTTGCAATGGTTCCATACTCTATCAGCTGACCATCCCCATCCGTTTGCCTACGGGCGGCAGTCGGGAACGTGGGACGTCGACGATCGGCTCGGAATCGTCAGCGGGTGTGCAATGGTCGTCCGTCGGCCTTGAGCAGCGTCTCGCCGATCATCTCGCTGAAGGTCGGGTGCGGGTGGATCGCATTGGACGCCTCGTGCAGCGGGATGCGGTTGGCGACGATCTGCTGGGCCTCGGCGATCATGTCGCTCGCGTCCGGTGCGACGACGTGCACGCCGAGCACATATTCGGTGTCGTCGCCGCCCGCGTCGCGCCCGCTGACGATCGAGAACGAACCGCCGGTGGCGCTCATGACCATGCGCGGGTTCGACATCACCGGGAACACGGTCTCCCGCACGTCGGCGTAGCGCGCGTCCGCCTGCGCCTGGCGCAGCGTGAGGCCGACGGTGGCGAACTCCGGCGAGCTGAACACGATGTTCGCGATGGCGTCCTCGTCCACCGGCTTCGCCTTGAGCCCGGCGATCGTCTCGGCGATGACGAGTCCCTGCGCGAAGGCGCGGTGCGCAAGCGCATGGCCAGCGGTGATGTCGCCGAGCGCCCAGACATGGTCGAGGTTCGTGCGGCCGTAGTCGTCGACGACGACCATGCCGGCGTCGTCGAGCGCGACGCCGCAGTCGGCGAACCACGGCTCGTCGGTGTTCGGCGTGCGCCCGATCGCGCCGAGCGCGATCTCGGCGCCGATCATGTGCTCCTCGTCGTCGTCGCCGAGCGTGTAGCGCACGGTCACGCCGAGGTTCACGCCGGTGTCGATGCCGCGCACGTGCGCGTTGCGGATGATGTCGATGCCGCGGCGTTTGAGTTCGCGTGACAATGCAAGCGCGGCGCGGCGGTCGCTCTTCGACAATACGCTGTCCTTGCGGATGAGCAGCGTCACGTCGCTGCCCGCGCTGTTCCAGATCGACGCGAATTCGAGCGCGACGGCGCCGGAGCCGATGATGACCGCGCTGTGGGGGAACGTGTCGATCGACAGCGCTGCCGTCGAATCGACGATCGCGCCGTGGTAGGCGGTGCCGGGAAGCTCGCGCGGACGCGAGCCGGTGGCGAGCACGACGTCGTCGGCCGTGATGTCGAGGTCGCCGGCGATCTCGTCGAATCCGCCGTTCTTCGCGAACCTGCGCACATGCTCCTGTCCGGCGGATGGCACGACGTGCACATGATGGTCGGCGCTGAGCGACGCGTCGCCGCGGTAGACGGTGATGCCGCGGTATTCGACGAGCGCGCGCAGCCCGTCGACGAGCGTCGCGACGGTGTGCTCGCGGTAGTCGCGCAGGCGTCCGAAGTCGATCTCCTCGAGCTTGGAGACGATGCCCATCGATTCGCCGTGCGCGAGCGCGTCGAGCGTGCGGGTGGCGGTGATGAGCGCCTTCGACGGGATGCATCCGCGGTTGAGGCAGGTGCCGCCGAGTGTTTCGTCACGTTCGATCATGACGACCGATCTGCCGAGTTCCGCCGCGCGCAGGGCGGCGGAATATCCGCCAGGGCCGGCGCCGATGATTGCGATGTCGAAATGTAGGGATGCCACGATGCCTCCAGGAAGCTGCGATGTACGACCGATAACCGGCAACCATTGTAGTGCAACCCGTAGCGGGGGATGTTCGGGTTGAAGGGCGCGGGGGAGGAGGCGCGAACGGAAAAGGGCCGGGACGAAGCATGCGCTTCGTCCCGGCCCTATGCACGCGGAGGATGGTCTACTTCGGCCAGTGGCCGCGCTTCTTGTAGCGCGGCTTCGGCAGACGCCAGCGGCGCAGCTGGATCGCGCGACTCCACGCGTAGGACCCGGTGCGCATGCCCTTGGCGACGGCCTGCTCGCCGTACTTGGCGACGAGCAGCTTCTTGAGCTTGCGCCACATCACGACGACGTCGACGATGATCGCGAACAGATACAGGTACAGCAGCGTCATCAGGATCATCGTGATCTGGATGCTGTAGGGGATCTGCCGCGCGAAGGCCGTGACGATGACGGACAGCACGAGGATGACGAGCGCCACCGGGATGAAGAACTCGCCGATGTTGAAGCGCGCGTCCACATAGTCGCGCACATAGACGCGCCAGGGGAGGCGTTCGGCCTTCGGCATGTTCTGCAGGTCGCCGGTGCGCATCGCCTCGTATTCGCGGTTCTCGCGCTCGCGCATGCGGCGCTTCGCCTCCTTGCGCTGTGCGGCGCTGTCCTTCGGCACGAGCGGTCGGATGTTCCTCGCCTGCGCGTCCTTGCGCTTCGGCGTCGGCCGTCCCTTGCCGGCCTGCTCGTCGCCGGACTGCGCGTTCTTGTCGTGCACGCTGCGCGCGACCTGTCCTTCGTTGCCTGCGTCCTTCTTGTTCACTGCCATGAGGCACGAGCGTACGTGAAGACATCGACGCCGCCGGCCGCGTCGCCGCCCTCGGCGCAGGGCGCGGCGCGGGGCGAGAGAGCCATCTACAATCGACATCGGAACATACGACCCGTAAGCGTCCGGACCGCCGGTGCGGCCGGCGGCGGCGAAAGGAACGACATGGAGATATCGGCGAAGGAGATTCGCGCGCGTGTGGCGGCGGACTGGCAGCAGATCATGGACGTCGTGCGTCAGAAGGTGGCGCTCAGATCGGTGTCCGCGCAGGGCATCACCGGCGACCATATGAAGGAGTCGGCGCAGTACGTCGCGCGGATCATGCGCGAGGTCGGCGTCGACGCGCGCGCCGTGCAGTCGCACAACCCCGACGGATCCGCCGGCGCATGGGAGGTCATCGGCTCGCTCGAAACGAATCCGGACGCGCCGACGGTGCTGCTGTACGCGCACCACGACGTGCAGCCCGTACCCGATCCGGACGAATGGGACACCGACCCCTTCGAGGTCACGCAGGTGGGCGACCGCCTGTACGGACGCGGCACCTGCGACGACACCGGCGGCATCGCGATCCACTACGGCGCGCTCAAGGCGCTCGGCGACGACCTCGGCGTCAACATCAAGATCTTCTTCGAAGGCGAGGAGGAGATGGGCTCGGCGAGCTTCATCCCCTTCATCGAGGAGCACCACGACGAATTCGACTCCGACGTGATCATCGTCGCCGACTCGGGCAACTGGGCGCCCGACGTGCCGTCGCTGACGACGTCGCTGCGCGGCAACGCGACCTGTGACGTGCATGTCAAGGTGCTCGAGCATCCGGTGCACTCCGGCCAGTACGGCGGCCCCGTGCTCGACGCGAACACGCTCGCGGCGATGCTCATCGCGAAGATGTACGACGAGGACGGCGCACTCGCGATTCCGGGCGTCGAGGGCGGCGAGCCGATCGGCGGCCTGCAACGCGACGTCGACGAGACGGACATGCGCGCGGCGGCGGGCGTCGTCGACTCCTACCGGCTCGCCGGCGACGGCTCGCTCGCCTCGCGGCTGTGGACGAAGCCGAGCGCGACCGTCATCGGCTTCGACGCGCATCCGGTCGACGGCTCGTTCAACGTGATCAGCCCGGAGACGACGTTCCGCGTCAGCCTGCGCGTCTCGCCGCTGCAGGACCCGCACGCCGCGATGAACGCGATGGTCGAGTTCTTCGAAGGCAATGCGCCCTTCGGCGCCGACGTGCACGTCACGCCGCTCGACGCCGGCATGGGCTGGGCGATGGACCCCGACTGCGAGGCGAGCGCCGACGCGGCCGCCGCGCTCGAGGAGGCCTTCGGCGTCGCGCCGGTGAACAAGGGCGAGGGCGGCTCGATCCCGTTCATCCCTCAGCTGCAGAAGATCTTCCCCGACGCGCAGGTGCTCGTCACCGGCCCCGAGGACCCGATCTCGAACGCGCACAGCCCGAACGAATCGGTGAGCGTCTCCGGACTCGAGAAGGACGTCGTCGCCGAGGCGCTTCTGCTTGATAAGCTTGGCAGGAACTGAAACCGCGGATGATCCCGAATGGGATCATCATGAATAAAGGAGAAGATCATCATGTCCATTGCCTCCATCATCGCCTCCATAGGTCTGGTATGCTCCATGCAGGCCGCGCCGGCCGTTTCCATGCAGGTCGGCACGATGACCGCCGCTGCGCCGACCACGGCCGAATCGGGCAGGGGCTGCAATGCGATCATGCATTGGCTCGGTCTATGTCTGGTCTGAGCGGCGGGAGGCAGATGGCATGATGTCGAAACCGCGCGGTACGAAGCGCATCTGGCACCCGTACAGGGCGTTCTTCATCATCATCTTCTCGCTGCTGTATGAGCTGAACGTATGGGTGTATGCGATGCCCAAGCCCTCCCCAGGCACCTTGGTGTGGCTGATGGCGGCCCAGGCCATCGTCGTATGCTGCTACTGGTTCCCGGTATGGGCGTCCGTCGCGGTGCTGCTGCTCAACGGCGTCGGCGAATACGCCATCCCCGGCTATGGGCAGTTCACGGCCTACTTCATGTTCCTCGCCGTGGTGCTGATCAGCTACAGGACGTCGGCCCGGATCGCCGCGGCCCTGTGGTTCGTCATGGCCGCATATACGTGCATAGAGACGAGCGTGCGGCCGGACGCCTTCTCCCTCTACGGCTGCACGGCGTTCTGCATGGTGTATCTCGTCATGGTCGTGGTCGGCCGGTTCCTGGCCTGGAATGACCAGCGCAACGAGCAGCTGCGCAGGACCGTGGAGCTCGAAGCCAAGGTCAGGCAGTTGGAATCGAACCAGTATCTGGCGGCCTATCTGCATGACGCCCTGTCCCAGGAGCTCGCCCTCATCGCCATGGAGGTGCAGCTGCGGAACGCCGATCCGAGCAGGTCCGACGACGAACGGTGGGAACACGTCGGGGAATACGCCGGCAACGCCCTGGACGACCTGCGTGAGATCATCATGAACCTGCGCGATGAGTCGATGTCGCTGCGCCTGTCCGAAAACCAGGACAAGGACATCGCCACGGTGCTGGAACATCAGGGAAGAGAGGGTGACGAGCTGCTGCACAGGCATGGATTCACCGGCGACACCGAAGTGGACGTCATACGCGACGCGGACGTCCATGACGGCGACGTCAGCGGACTGGTCACATTGATCTGCCACGAGGTCTATGTCAACATCCTCAAGCACGGCGACGCCGCCGGACGATACCGGGTGCGTATGGAGGAGACCGCCGCCCGCGTCCGCATCGACTACGAGAACGACATCGCCGAAGCGGACGAAACGAAGACGCACGGAGGCAACGGCATCCGCGCCCTGCGCTCGCTCATCACGTCGATGGGAGGCACGCTCAGCCATGACCGGGCGGACGGCGTCTGGAAGGGCCACGTCGAACTGCCGATCGGAGCGGATGCGCGAGCGCGCACGGCGCCCGCCGTCAATGCCCACTCAACAGCAGCCTGACGACGTTTTTGGGCGAGTCCATGCCGTATTTGGCGGCGATGCCGCGCATGTAGCCGCGAACGGTGGAAGCGCTCAGACCCATGCGCGCGGCGATGGTTGCGCTGTCCTCGCCGTACCGCCTCATCAATGCGAAGGTCGTTCGCTCCTGAGGTGTGAGTCGGCTGGACGGAGAAGAGAAGGGCCGGCATCCGGACTGCCCTGCCTGGTCGGGCGTCTCCACAATCGCGGCATGCGCGTCGCGGGCGGTCTGGAACCGGTAGTCGATTCATCGACGGTGCGGCATGCAGGCGCTACCGGTTGCCGCGGCGCAGCAGCAGACGCATGAGGTCGTTCGTCGTCGGCAGGCCGAGCTTGCGGCGTATCGCACGGATGTGGGTACGCACCGTCGACGGCTTGCTGCCGAGCTGGACGGCGATCTGCCTCGGGTCGTTGCCGTATTCGCCCATCAGACGGTACACGTTGCGTTCGGTCGGCGTCAGCACGTCCGGTATGTCGTCGTCCGCGGCCTCCGGGCGGGCGTCGTTCGCGAGCACGGCGCGCTGCGCCGCGTCCGGAGGCCGGTATCCCGGTTCGGCTCCGCCGCGCAGCAGCCGGTCGACCATCGCCAGCAATGTGGCGAGCTCCTCCTTGTGCACGAGCGCCTGGCCGCCCGCCTCCCTGAACTGTTCATCGTAATAGGCCTTCGGGAAGCAGGACATGCCGAGCACAGGCGTGCGTCCGTTGGTCCTGCGCAGCCTCGCGCACAGTTCGGGCCCCGATTCCTCGAACAGCTGCATGTCCATGACGACGAGGTCCGCGGCGTCGCATTCCTCGATGATGTTCTGTTCGGTGCCGCGCAGCTGGTGGATGATCGCCTGCGGATAGGCGAGCTTGATGAATCCGGCGACGCTCTCCGCGGCGCGCGGGTCGTTGTCCACGATGATGAACTGCATATCCGCCTTCCGTCCGGTGCGGCAAGCGGTTGTACGCCATGCCTCCCATAAGATCATACGGTACCGAGTACGACTATAGTCGCCGTGGCGACCGTCGACGCCATATGGGCGCCGCCACGTGCGCGTCGGCGTGGCCGGGCGCCCGAGGTCGTCGGGTCGCAATAGACTTTCGGGCGACACGGGGGCTGACGTCCCGCGCGATGACGTGTGCGCGCGGGACGTCGGCTGAGAGAGGGCGAACCTCGACCGATTGAACGTGAATCCGGACAATGCCGGCGCACGGACGTCGTAGATCTCCCGTGCCTGACCATCCATGGCGACCATCGCCATGGCGAGATTAGAAAGGCACAAGTTATGTCTGCTTCCGTCATCGAAGCGAAACCGAATATGAAATGGCGCGTCGTCGACATCGCCGTGGCATCCGTCATAGGCGTCGCGTCCGCGCTGATCTACTGGCTGGTCGCCATCTTCTCCACGGCCCCGTGGGGCTTCCTCGAGGCCGTCGTGCCGGGACTCGCCGGCGTCATCAACGGACTGTGGCTGTTCGCCGGACCTCTGGCGGCGGTCATCGTGCGCAAGCCGGGCGCGGCGCTCTACGCGGAGATCGTCGCCGGCGTGCTCGAGGCGCTCATGGGCAACATGTGGGGAGGCGTGAGCACCTTCCTCATCGCCTTCGTCCAGGGTCTGGGCGCCGAAATCGCCTTCGCGGTGTTCCTGTACCGCAAATGGAACCTCGGCACGACGGTGCTTTCGGGCGCGCTGAGCGGCGTCGGCTGCTGGGCATACTCCTTCTTCACGAACCTGCAGGCGATCGACGTGGGCAAGACGTACGGCGTCGTCTATCTGCTGGCGACCGTCGTCTCCGGCGCGCTGATCGCCGGCGTCGCGATGTGGTACCTCTATATCGCGATCGCGAAGACGGGCGCCCTCGACAACTTCGAATCGGGCCGCCGGATCCGCCGCGCGAAGAAGAAGCCGACGCTCGGCCGGTGACGCCACCGACGGCGGCCGCGAACGGGACGACGGCGAATCGTTACGGGTGGCCGTCGCTGCGGGTGGCCGTCGCTACGGGCGGTCTCCGTTACGGGTAGTCGTCGTTACGGGTGACAGCGCCGTTATGGGCGGTCGAATTGCTATGGGTAGCCGTTGCATCAGGCGGGACGGTTGGTCGAATCGTTACGGGCGGCAGCGTCGTTACGGGTGGTCGGATCGTTACGGGTAGCCGTCGCATCGAACAGCTGCATCCGTCGTCACGGGTGGCACATCGGAGGGTGCCGCCGACGTCACGGGATACGGCGGGGGATAAGCCGTATCCCATCGTGAGCCAACGCTTACGGGCAGCGCATCGGGGATGCCGCCCGTAAGGCCATGGTGGAGCGGACGTCATGCGATGAAGATCGGACGCCGGTCGGACGGACACGGCGACGGCGGCCGAGGCGGCATGCCATCGTTCGCCGCCCGTAAGAGGAGCGGTCGGCGGGATTCACCTCCGGCAATGGGCTGTATATGCCGCCGGTAACGCAAACGACGTGTCGCGCGACGCCATGCATTGTGCAGCCCGTAACATGACGGCGCGCGGCGACCGGCGCGCGGCGACCGGCGCGCGGCGACCGGCGCGCGGCATGGCGGCGTCCGCGGCGAAAAGAGCGCGTATCGTGACGACGAGTGCCGCCGGTAACGTTATGGACGGCGTTCGCGGGCACGTGTCGGCGGCGGACGCACAGCAAGTCAAGCGAAGGAAACGGATTCCAGTGTCCCAGACAATCGAACACACATCCACGTCGGCGACGCATGCGGGCGGCCGCGCGAACGACGGGGAACACACGGCGCGGCGCGGCGGCAGGCTGCGGATGCGCAAGTGGGGATACCGCCACGCGTCACGCGAATGCTTCGCCGTGCGCGGCCTCGACCTGACGATCGAGGCGGGCGAGCATGTGCTGCTGCTCGGCGCGTCCGGCATCGGCAAATCGACGATACTCGAAGGCGCCGCGGGGCTGCTCGGCGACGAGGACGCGGCCACGCTCGCCGAACACGACGGCGACGAGCCGGTCATGGACGCGGACGGCGGCGTCACCGAAGGCTCCATCGATATCGATGGCGTCGAAGTGCACCGCGCGCGCGGCGCCGTCGGCCTCGTGCTTCAGGATCCGGACGCACAGGCGATCTTCCAGAGGATCGGCGACAACGTGGCGTTCGGCCCCGAGAACCTCGACGCGCCGCGCGACGAGATATGGCGGCGCGTCGACGCGTCGCTCGCCGCGGTCGGACTCGGCGGACTGCAGCTCGACCGCTCCGTCATGCATCTGTCGGGAGGACAGATGCAGCGCCTCGCGCTCGCCGGCGCGCTCGCGATGGAGCCGAAGGTGCTGCTGCTCGACGAGCCGACGGCGAACCTCGACCCCGACGGTGTCGTGCAGATCGTCGGCGCCGTCGGCGCCGTCCTCGAGCGTACGGGATGCACGATGGTGCTCGTCGAACACCGCGCGGACCGCTGGATCGACCTCATCGACCGCGTCGTCGTGCTCGGACTCGAGAAGGACGACGACGAACGCGCCGTCAACCAGCAGGGATACGACGACGAGATTGCGCGCGACGGCTTCCGCAACACCGTCGTCATCGCCGACGGCACGCCGGACGAAGTCTTCGGCGACGACACGATCGACTTCGCCGAGCTCGGCATCTGGGTGCCGCAACGCTACCGGCGGCACGGCGACGAGATCGTGCGGATGCACGTCGACGGCGAACCCGACTGCGACCCCGCCACCGGTAGCGGCGACGTCGTGCTGAGCACCGACGACCTCGGCATCGGCAGGAACGGCGACGCCATCGCCGAACACATCGGCGTGGCGTTCTGCCCCGGGCAGATCACGGCGCTCGTGGGTGCGAACGGCGCCGGCAAATCGACGCTGTCGCTCACGCTCGCGGGACTGCTCAAGCCGGTCGTCGGACGCGTCGTCGCCGGAACGTCGCTCGCCGACGGCGCACGCGGCGCATGGCCGATCGACTGGAGCTCGACGGAGCTCGCGTCGCGCATCTCGTACGTGTTCCAGAACCCGGAGCACCAGTTCGCATGCTCGAGCGTGCTCGACGAGGTCATGCTCGGACCGCAGCGCACCGGCGTCGACGAGGAAACGGCGCAGGCGCGTGCGAAGGAACTGCTCGGACGGTTCCACCTCGAGCAGTACGCGGACGTGAACCCGTACACGTTGTCGGGCGGCGAGAAGCGGCGGCTCACCGTCGCCGCCGCGCTCGCCGCCGCACCGAAGGTGCTCATCCTCGACGAACCGACCTTCGGGCAGGACCGACGCACCTGGATGCAGATCGTGCGGCTCATCCTGGGACTGCGCGGCGACGGCGTGAGCATCATCGTCGTGACGCACGACCGCGAACTTGTGACCGCGCTCGGCGCGCGCGTCGTTGAATTCGTCGCAGACGCGCCGAGCTCGCATGACGATGCCGCCGATGCTGTGGATGTCGCGGATTGCGTTATGGGCGGCGCTCCTTCTAGCGTTGCCGCCGCCGGCTTTGTTACGGGCAGTAGTAGCACCGACGTCGTCGTCGCCGTCGCTGACGATGACGTCGATCGTGCTACGGGCGGCATCGTCGATGCGGCATCGGCTGTCGCTACCGGTAGCGGGATGGATGATGCCGCCGGCAACGATACGACGACGCAGCAGACGGAAGCGACGACGGCACGTCGTGCTGCCCGTAACGATACGTCGGCGCCGGCGGCGCGCGTGGATGTGGCGATGCACGGCGAACAGGTCGTGCGGGTGAGTCCGGTCAACGCACGGCACGACCGCATCAAGCCGGCGAGCCGATCGCCGTATCTGGCGTCGCTCAACCCGGTGTTCCGACTCGGCGGCGCGTTCCTGGCGTCGCTGCCGCTGCTGCTCAGCCTCGACTGGGTGTCGGCGGCGGTCGCGCTCGCGGCTGAATTCCTCGTGTTGCTGGCCATCGGCCTCACGCCGTGGCGCGTGATCAGATCGACATGGCCGATTTTCATCGGCGCGCCCGGTTCGGCGCTCGCCGTGCTGCTGTATGGCAAACAGGGCGGCGACGTCTGGTGGCAGTGGGGATGGATCGCCGTCACCGACCGTTCCGCGCAGCTGGCGCTCGCCACGGCGCTGCGCATTCTCGCGATCGGCATTCCGGCGATCATCGCCGTGCTCGGCATCGACGCGACCGATCTGGCCGACGGATTCAGCGAACTGCTGCATCTGCCCGACCGTTTCGTCTACGGCGGATTGGCCGGCATGCGGCTGTTCTCCGTCCTTCAGGATGACTGGACGGCGCTCACGGCGTCGCGGCGTTCGCGCGGACTCGGCGACGACAACAAATTCACCGCGTTCTTCCCGCAGGCCTTCGCGTTGCTCGTGCTGTCCATCCGCAGATCGACGACGCTTGCGACGGCGATGCAGGCGAGGGGATTCGGCGGCATCGCACCTCGCAGCCACGCGCGTGTGAGCGAAGTGCATGCACGCGACTGGTGGTTCCTTATCGGCTGCGCGGCGCTGCCGACGATCGCGCTGCTGAGCGCGGCGTTCGCCGGAACGTTCTCGTTCATGGGCAACTGAACGATCGCCGGGGATCAATTCGTCGAGCGCAATCGTCGTTCCGGCGTACCCCGGCGCTACCGGTAGTGGCTGGTCCGGTCTGCCGCCGGTAAGCGACGAGGACGCGGATCGCTTACCGGCAGCGGCAATGGATGCGCGCCGCTGGTAGGCGGTGACGATGCTGCTGCCGGTAGCGGTAAGCGCGCCTTGACGAATCGTTCAGCGCGGCTGCGGTTTCAGCTCGAACACCGTATCCGATTGCGCGGCGATCTGCGGGCTATGCGTGACGATGATGACGCAGCGGCCGTCCCTGTGCGCCAGGTCGGTGAAGATCTTCATGATGTCCGACTGCGTCGCACCGTCGAGATTGCCGGTGGGCTCGTCGGCGATGATGACGCGCGGGTCGTCGCTCAGCGCGCGGGCGATCGCCACACGCTGCTGCTCGCCGCCCGACAGATGCAGGATGCGTTCGTTCGCATACCGTTCGGGCAGATGCACGCGCCCGAGCAGTTCGAGCGCGATGTCCTTCTTCGGCCGGTCGAAGCGCTTACCGGATGCATCCATCGTCAGCATGATGTTCTCCAGCACGGTGAGCTGCGGCAGCAGGTTGAA
Organism: Bifidobacterium choerinum; assembly: GCF_002761235.1. Lineage (NCBI taxonomy): Bacteria > Bacillati > Actinomycetota > Actinomycetes > Bifidobacteriales > Bifidobacteriaceae > Bifidobacterium > Bifidobacterium choerinum. Next base: position 1,513,106 of record NZ_CP018044.1, read on the forward strand.
GCTTTGGAAGATGACGCCGATATCGCGGCTGCGGTACCGGTAGCGGTCCATCGTCGCGAGATCCGTGCCGTCGAAGAGCACGGCGCCTTCGGTCGGCGTGGTCAGGTCGCTGATCAGCGACAGCAGCGTCGTCTTGCCGGCTCCCGACGATCCGACGATCGACGTCACCTCGCCGCGGTGGAATGACGTGCTGACATGGTCGACGACGCGCCTGCCGCCCTTTGCGTAGGCGTAGCTGACGTCGTCCAGGACGAGTATCGGCGTACGGGTGGCATCGTCATTGTTGTTTGCGTCCGTTCGCGACGCTGAGGGCTTCGTCATGATGTGCTCCTTTGGAATGTGCGAAATGTGCGATGTGGGATGTGAGAGATGAGATCGTCGGCGTCCGGATGCAGCGCGTTATTGGCGGCACTCGGCGGCATGTGCCGCCGGTAAGGGACGCACCGCCGCTAGGAGATGTGCCGCCGGTAAATAATGTGAGGCGCTACCGGTAGCACGGATGTGCCGCGTGCCGTCGGCGGCGCATCCGCAATCGTGTCCTGCGACGTATCGGAATCGTTATCGGCGACATAGCCGGAGTGCGCCACCGATAACGACGGCCGCCGCCGGGGCGACGGATGTCGGATGAACCGAACTATGGTCGGTGCCGAATTGAGGTCAGAATTGGTGCGATCATGAGCGGTCGGCCAGGATCTGCAACGGTTCGTAGCGCATGACGAACACCGCGGCCACGAGTGCCGCCAGTAACGTCAGCCCCAGACCGATGAGCAGCATCCATCCGAGCGTGGCCCAATCGACGGTCGCGTTGATTTTCGCGATCACCTGCGAGGCGTTGCCGAAACCGTCGCGCATGCTGTCCGGCTGCCGCCCATTGCCCATAGCGCCGTCCGTGGCATCTCCGCCATTGCCGCCCGTAGCGTCGTTCGACGCGTCGTCGGGATTGGTGCCGCCGGATGTGCCGCCCGTAGCGTCGTCGGCATCCGGACGTTGGCCAGGACCGGACTGCATGTCGCGGCCGAACTGGTCGCGCTGCTGGGCGATTTGGGCGCTTTGGGCCTCGACCTGAGAGGAGAGCAATGCGTTCGACACCGGCATCGACGCGGCAGCGCCGGCGCCCACGCCCACGGCGAGTCCGATGAGCGTCACGGCGAGCAGTTCGACCGCATACTGCGTCGCGACCTTGATCTTGTTCACTCCGATCGCCGTGAGCACGCCGATCTCGTACTTGCGTTCGCGGATGTTGAATATCGTCAGCACGACGAGTACGACGGCGCCGACCGCCAATACCACGATGAGCAGCGTCTTCGCGAACTTCGCGACGTTCTCTATCGGCAGCAGGCTCGATTCGTATCGCTGCACGTCCTGAGAGACGACCGTGTACTCGTCGCCGAGCCCCGCCTTCTTCACGCTGCGGACGAATTCGTCGTATCCGTCCTTGCCGTCGAACACGTAGGTGTAGCTGAGCGTCGCCGCACGCGTCTCGCGCGTGTCGCCATGCGCGTCGGTCACATCGATCGTCTTATCGGCGGTAAGGCCGAGCTTGTCGAGCGTGGACACGGAGGTGTAGATCGCGTTTGCCGGATCGTTCGTCGTCGACGTCATCGGGCCGCCCATCGGCGTCGACGAGTCGCTCGCGTCGCTGTAGATGCCCATGACCTTGAACGTGTACGTCGTGTCCTCGTCGGCGACGTTCGCGACGGTGATCGTGTCGCCGACCTTGATGTCGTTCGCCGCGGCGAGCGTCTCGGAGATGATGACATCGTTGTCGTCGCCGGCGTCGTATCCGAAGACATGGCCGTCGTCCATCGTGAAGGCGCCGTTCGGCGCGTTCGCGACGGCCTCGTCGCTGGAGAAGCCGATGAGCGAGAAATCGCCGACCGTCATCTGTGCTCCGGCATCGCCCCCTGCGTCCATGCCCGTGACTCCGTCGGGCATCTGCGGCGGATTGCGCTGTCCGTCGACGCCGTCGCCCGACTGTGCGCCGTCATTCGTGCCGTTTGACTGCTCCGACTGCTTCGAGCCCGTCTCCTCCTTGACGGTTCCGCCATTCGAGTCGACCGCATCGATGCCATCGTTTGCGACGGCGACGGCCGCCGTTTCGATGTAGTACGACGACTTGACGCCGTACGACGCCTTCGCGTATCGCTCGTAGTCGGCGAGCGTCAGTGTCTTGTCGGCGACCGACGCGCGCATCGCGTCCATGTCCGGTTTGCCGTCGGCGCCGTCGGAGCTGGATCGCGCTTCATCCATCAGTGCGCGACGGTCGAGCGTGATCTGCGCCGAGATCGTCGTATTCGCGAGTGCGTCGGTCCGTGCGCGCTGCGCCGCCTGTACGATGGCGAGCCCGATCGTAGCCGCTGCGGTGACGATCGCGACGATGATGATCATGAGCGCGCTGCGCCCCTTGTTTCTGGTGATGTTCTTCAGTGCGTTCCCGATGATGAACATGGCCGTCCTTCGGTGTTCCGTTGATCTGTTGGCTGTGCACGAACGGTTGTCGTATGCCGTCAGCGTAAAGTCCCGAGTTGGATGACGTCGGAGGAAACGCTGGAACGATGCCGAATCGTTGCCGACGGTTTTCTGGAAACCGACTGTGCTTTCCCTGACAGCCGCGTCCGCGCACTGCACGGCGGCGGCGCATGCGCCGCCGCCGTATGCGCCGTCGGCTGTTCACCACCCGTGGTCGCCGCCGCCGTCTCGTTACCGGTGGCATGTGGGCGCCAATCGACCCGCCGTCATCTCGTTACCGGCAGCAACCGTGCGATTGGTGGCATTCTCGTTACCGGCGGTGCCTTCGTCATCGGTGGCAGCGCGATCGCTTCGGCATCATGCGTCGCCGATGCGTTATCGGCGGCATGCTGCCCGTAAGGGGTGCTGCCCATAAGACGTAAGGGATGCTGCCCGTAAAGAAGAGCACCGCCTGTGGGAGGAGTCCGCTCCCTGTAAGACAAGCACCGTTCATAAGAGAAGGCGCGCCACCCGTAAGAAGGCGCACCACCCGTAAGAGGAACACCACCTGTGGGAGGTGTCGGCCGTCGCGCATCCGGGCGTCGTCGATGCGGCAGCGGGCTTACGGGCAGGACTGGGTATCACGGTAGTGTGGCGGGTATGCCGATCGACAACCATGTAATCACGAACACGAAGTCCGAACGCGTGCGCAGGCTCGTCGAGCTTGCATCCCGTAAGCACAGGGAGCACAGCGGACGGTTCATCATCGAGGGGCCGCAGGCGGTGCGCGAGGCGCTCACCTGGCAGCCGGACGTCGTGCGAGACCTGTACGTCGCGGCCGACGGCGACGCCACGGACGCGGCGTTCGCGAACGCGACCGTCGCGTCACTCGCCGGACTCGCGATGGGCGAGGGCGTCTACGTGCACAAGGTCACCCGTAGCGTGGTCGACCATGTGAGCCGGGACGCGCAGGGCGTCTTCGCCGTCGGCGACCTCGAACTGTGCCGCGAACGGCTGTCGGCGCTGCCTGAAACGCCACGGCCGTTCATCGCTGCGTTCTGGCAGGTGCGCGACCCGGGCAACGCGGGCACCGTCATCCGCAGCGCCGACGCCGCCGGATGCGACGCCGTCGTCTTCGTCGGCGACTGCGTCGATGTGTTCAACCCGAAGGTCATCCGCGCGACGACCGGATCGCTGTTCCATCTGCCGGTCGTGCGCATGGATGAGGACATGTTCTTCGCGACGTGCGCCGCCCGTAAGGCGAGCGTCGTCGCCGCCGACGTGTACGGCACCGAGCAGATGCCGCCCGTAAGCCTTCCGGACCTCGTGCGCCAGGGGGATGTGCTTGATGGCGCGAAGGTCGTGCTCTTCGGCAATGAGGCGCGCGGACTCGACGACGCGCTGCTGGCGCGCGCCGACGTCGTGTGCTCGATTCCGATCTACGGGAAGGCGGAGTCGCTCAATCTCGGCACGAGCGCGGCGGTCATGCTGATGACGCTGGCTATGTCGAGTCGTATTGAAAGAATGTGAAGTCGATAAAACGTTGGAATGACGCGATTTCGCGCCAGAAGACGCCTGTTGATGAAAGGTAACTCGTGGCAGGGAACACGCAATTCGATGCCGATGCGGTGCAGCAAGCCGTCGCCGAAGGCATCGCCGCAATCGAACAAGCCTCCAGCATGGAGGAGCTCAAGGCCATCCGCAGCAAGTACGCCGGCGCGCAGTCGGCGATGACGCTCGCCAGCAAGGCGATCGGCTCGCTCGACAAGGACCAGAAGAAGGAAGCCGGCAAGCTCATGGGCAAGCTGCGCGCCGACTTCGGCCGCGCGTACGGCACGAAGGAGACCACCGTCAAGGCCGCCGAGGAGGCTGCGGAACTCGCCTCCGAGACTGTCGACATGACGCTGCCGGTGCGCCGCAGGCCGCTCGGCGCGCGCCATCCGCTGCCCAAGCTCATGGAGGACATCGAGGACTTCTTTGTGGGCATGGGCTGGCAGATCTCCGACGGCCCGGAGGTCGAGACCGAATGGTTCGACTTCGACGCGCTCAACTTCGGCCCCGACCATCCGGCGCGCCAGATGCAGGACACCTTCTACGTCAAGGGCAATCAGGCGAAGGACGCCGCCGGCTTCGTCGGATCGAACATGGTGCTGCGCACGCAGACCTCCTCCGACCAGGTCCGCGGCCTGATCAACCACGGCGTCCCGCTGTACATCGCCTGCCCGGGACGCGTGTTCCGCACCGACGAGCTCGACGCGACGCACACGCCGGTCTTCCATCAGGTCGAGGCGCTCGCCGTCGACAAGGACCTGATGATGGCCGATCTCAAGGGTGTGCTCGACAAGCTCGCCGTGGCGATGTTCGGCCCGGAGGCGAAGAGCCGCCTGCGCCCGAGCTACTTCCCGTTCACCGAGCCGAGCGCCGAGATCGACCTGTGGTTCCCCGACAAGAAGGGCGGCCCCGGCTGGATCGAATGGGGTGGCTGCGGCATGGTCAACCCGAACGTGCTGCGCTCGGCGGGCATCGACCCGGACGACTACACCGGATTCGCGTTCGGCGTCGGCGTCGAGCGCACGCTGCTGCTGCGCCACGACATCAACGACATGCACGACCTCGTCGAAGGCGACGTGCGCTTCAGCGAACAGTTTGTGATGGGGGAGTGATACCCAATGCCAATGGTAGATATTGACTGGCTGCGCGACGACGTCGAGGTCCCGCAGGGCCTGACCTACGAGCAGCTCGCGAAGGACCTGGTCCGCGTCGGACTCGAGGAGGAGGAGATCCACACCTCGCAGCTGACCGGCCCGATCGTCATCGGCTACGTCGTCGACGCGACGCCCGAGCCGCAGAAGAACGGCAAGACGATCAACTGGTGCCACGTCGACGTCGGCGACGAGTACAACGACGTCGACGAGAACGGCAACAAGGTGCCGCGCGGCATCGTGTGCGGCGCGCCGAACATGAAGGCCGGCGAGAAGGTCGTCGTCACATTGCCCGGCGCCGTGCTGCCCGGCGACTTCCGGATCGAGCCGCGCAAGACCTACGGCCACATCTCCGACGGCATGTGCGCGTCGGAGCGCGAGCTCGGCCTCGGCGACAGCCACGACGGCATCATCCTGCTGCGCGACTACGGCTTCACGCCCGAGGAATACGACTCGCTCAAGCCGGGCGACGACGCGATGCACCTGCTGCACCTCGACCAGCCGATCCTCGAGATCAACGTGACGCCCGACCGCGGCTACGCGTTCTCCTACCGCGGCATCGCGCGCGAGTTCCACAACTCGACCGGCGCGAAGTTCACCGACCCGGTCGTCGCGCTCAACGAACGCGTCCCGCACGTCGAGAACACCGGGGACGCGAAGCGCGACGTCGACGTCATCATCGACGACGACAACCCGATCCACGGCGTCGTCGGCTGCGACCGCTACTACGCGCGCGCCGTGCACGGCTACCAGCCGGGCAGCACGACGCCGAACTGGATGCGCCGCAGGCTCACGCGAGCCGGCATGCGCTCGCTGTCGCTGCCGGTGGACGTCACGAACTACGTCATGCTCGAGCTGGGACAGCCGATGCACGCCTACGACCTCGACAAGATCGAGGGACCGATCGTCGTGCGCCGCGCGAAGGCCGGCGAGAAGCTGACGACGCTCGACGGCAAGGAGCACGACCTCGACCCCGAGGATCTGCTCATCACCGATTCCCCCAACGGGCAGCAGGGCTCGCGCATCCTCGGCATCGCCGGCGTCATGGGCGGCATGTACGGCGAGGTGACCGACGAGACGACGAACATCCTGCTCGAGGCCGCGCACTTCGACCCGATCACGATCGCGCGTTCGGCGCGCCGCCACAAGATCCCGTCGGAGGCCTCGCGCCGCTTCGAGCGCGGCGTCGACGACAAGCTGCAGCCGGCGGCCGCGCAGATGGCGAGCGAGCTGCTGGAGAAGTACGGCGAGGCGACGCCGTCGCTGACGCCGGAGGACGTCGACACGACGAAGCGCCGCACGCCGATCGTCTTCAAGGCGAGCGAGGTGAAGCGTCTGGCGGGCCTCGATCTGGACCTCAACGAGATCAACGGCATCCTCACCGACATCGGCTGCGTCGTCGGCGGCGGCGGCAACGGCGAATTCACGGTGACGCCGCCGTCGTGGCGCCCCGACCTGACCGAGGCGTGCGACCTCGTCGAGGAGATCGCGCGCATCTACGGCTACGACCGCATCCCGACGCGCGTGCCGCACGCGCCGGTCGAAGGCCACGTCGGACTGACCGCCGACCAGAAGCACAAGCGCCAGGTCGCCAACGAACTCGCCGAATACGGTCTCGTCGAAACGCTCAGCTACCCGTTCGTCGGACCCGCCGACTACAAGGCGTTCATGATCGACGCCGACAAGGTCGAGCCGGTGAGCGTGCAGATCGTCAACCCGCTCGCCGACGACCGCCCGTTCCTGCGCCGCGAGCTGCTGCTCACGCTCGCGCAGACGGTGCGCCGCAACCTGCGCCGCGGCATCGAGAACGTCAGCTGCTATGAGATCGGCCACGTCTACCTCGCCGACCCGAACGCGCCGGCGATCCCGGCGCTGCCGGGCGCCGTCAAGCCGACCGACGAGCAGCTCGCCGCGCTTGACGCCGGACTGCCCGAGCAGCCGCTGCACGTGGCCGCAATCATGACCGGCCTCGCCGAGGACGACGGATGGCTCGGCGACAAGCGCGCCGTCGACTGGAGCGACGCCGTCGAGGCGGCGCGCCGCGTCGCCAAGCGCCTCGGCGCCGACATCGTGCTCGACCAGCCGAAGGCCGAGGACGTACCCGCGCAGTGGCATCCGGGACGCGCCGCACGCATCGTCGCGGCCGGCGAAACCGTCGGATTCGTCGGCGAACTGCATCCGAAGGTCGACGACGAGCTCGGCTTCCCGCACCACACGGCCGCCTTCGAGATCGACCTGACCGTGCTGTTCGCGACGCTGAGCGACAAGCCGGTGCAAGCCAAGCCGATCTCGACGTTCCCGCCGGTCAAGCAGGACCTCGCGTTCACGATGCCGGATTCGCTGACCGCGCATGAACTCGAGGAGGCGATCCGCCAGGCCGCCGGCGACGTGCTCGAATCGATCGAGCTGTTCGACGTCTACGAAGGCGACCAGCTCGGCGAAGGCAAGAAGTCGCTCGCATACGCGGTGACCTTCCGCGCGCCTGACCGCACGCTCACGAGCGAGGACAGCGAGGCGATCCGCGCGAGGATCGTCGAACGCGCGGCGACGCTCGGCGCGCAGCTGCGCGCGTAGCGTCGCGAGGCGGGGACGTCGGCGTCAGAAGGACTCCTGCGTCCCCGCTGCCCGTTGTCGCTGCCTGTTGCACCCCGTCTGCCGGTTCTTCCGCCCAGTCTCAAACGCGTCGCGCTTGCGGTTCTTGTCGCACCGTGTCTTACGGGCGGTATGCGCTTACGGGCGGTATCGATTGCGCAGGACATCGTCTACGGGCGGCATGCGTCCGCCACGCAACGGGTGGCATCGGATGAGCGGCGCCTTACAGGTTGCATGCGCCGTCCACCCGATGATTGCGCTTACGGGCAGCACGTCACCCGGACGTTTTCTTCTACTGGTAGCGTGTGTAGCGATGAACGCCGGCAGCGCGACAGCCATGGAGCCGCGCGCCGAGAATCCGCGATGATGCCGCCCGTAACGTTTGGCTGGCTACGGGCGGCATCGTCGGTTGGATGACCGCGGACGGCAGGCGACGGTCGCCGATGGGCGAGATACGGCTACCCGTAGCGGGGAGGTCGGCGGCATCATATATGTCGGGACAACGCAGGAACGGACGTCGCAATCGACGACCGGTAAGGACATAAGATGAGCGAACCGGAACAGAACAAGCCACAGGATGCATCCGAGTATGATGCGCACGCCGTGCCGACCGCGTCGCATCCCGATGCGTCCGTGGCACAGACGACACAATCGACGCAGCCTGCCGCAGCGCAGCCGACGGTTCCCGATACGCGGCACGACACGGCGACGCCCGCGACGACGCAGTCGCCGATCGATTCAAAGGACAGGAGCGCCGCGGACATTCCGGACTCGGAGGTGTCGCAGGCCATTCTGGAGACCGACATGCCGGTCGAAGGCCCGCCGAACGGACTCGCATACGGTGCGATGGACAGCCAATTCCCGCCGGGCTACGACCCGTACATCTTCGGACGCCCAGAGAGCGGGGAGACGCACGAACAGGTCGAACGCGAGGCCCGCGACGAGGAGAACCGCATCGAACGGCGTCGCGCGGATCTGCGGAAGCCGAACCCGATGGCCACGCCGCCTGCGGGCTACGGGCAGCAGAACGGCGCACCGTGGTCGAACCAGAACGCCGACCCGAACGCGCCCTTCGGCGACCGACGCAACTACAACGCCGACAGCCGCGGCAAGCTGCCGCGCTATGTGCAGGGCATCGACCTCGACGACCCCAATCAGAACGTGTACTACGGGCGGTGGGACACGAGCTCGATCATCGCGTTCGCGCTGTCGCTGCTGCTGCCGGTGCCGTTCCTGCCGGCGCTGCTCGGCGCTTTCGGGATGTACCGCACGAAGCTGATGAGGATGAAGGGCTTCGGCTTCGCGTTGGCGGCCGTCATCATCAACGTCATCTATTCGATCGCGATGATCTGGATGATGATCAACGGCGTATCCACCCAGGACGTCCTCAACGACATGCTGCACATGCTGGGGCTCAGCGGCCCCACCGACAGCCCCTCCACGACGCCGACGCCCACTCCTACCGATACGGCCGCGCCGATGCCTTCGCCGTCGTCTACGGGCGGCACCGCCGGTGACGGTGTGACGTCCGCGATGGGATTGTGACGGAGACGTGCGCTGACCTTCGGCGACGTCGTTCATGATGCCGCCCGTAACCCGATGCCGATGACATCGTCGGCGCGGGGATACGGGCGGCATCGTCGTTGATGCCATCACCGTCGGTGCGTCGTAAACGCCATGTGTGCCGGTGCCGGCAACATGGCTGCCGCCGGTAACGCGGACGCCGTCGGCAACATGGCCGCCGCCGGTAAGAGCCGGCAGGGCGAGAGCGTGCGGTGGACGGCGTGCTCGTCGTCGGCACGTCGGGGTCATCGGCGTATCAAAGTCGCAAACGTATCGGGACCGGTCACGCCTCATATGCGTGTCGGGCGGCGCCTGGGCGGTGCCTTTCCACGGCGGGGATGCGGATATCACGGAAGGCGAACAGGGAAGACGAAGCCCGGAGGAGTTATCCACAGCGACACGCCGTGGAAATTCCGTCGACACGCCGTCGACACACCCATCCGGTCACATACCCCCATCCGAGTGGACACGGCGCGCGCCGCGTCCGTACCGTCGATACATGGAAACGCAGACGTATGGGCCGGAGTACGATCCGGCCGGGCATGAGGACGGATACGAACGCAGGCTCCGCGAGGGAAGCCCGCCGAACCTGCTGCCGATGCGCCTGCAGCTCATGGAGCTGCAGGCGCATGAGATCGCGCGATGCCTCGAGGCGCGGTCGCGACTCAGCCGCGACCTGCTGTTCGGCGGCTTCACCGCGCTGCGGCTGCAGGGGGTGCCGTTGCCGTGCACGCTGCCCCGATACGGGGACACGGTCGGCAGCGACGACCTGTGCGTGCTCGCGACGCGTCGCAATACGCGCAGTCGATTGCAGGGCGCGCGCTTCTACCATATGAACATCCCGCTGCGGATCGTGGAGCCGATGCCAGGCGTGCGCTGCGTGGACGTCGTATGCGCGTGGTTCATGATTGCCCGATTCCTATCGTTGGAGGAACTCGTGACGCTCGGCGACTGCCTGCTCATGCGCAGCGCCGTGCACGATCGGGTCACGATCGGGGATTTCGACGCGTTCGTCACACAGATGGAGAAGCTCGGCAAATCGCACGTCCTCGGCCGCAAGCGCGCTCCGCGCGGTGTGAAGAAGGCACGTCGCGCCATCGCCCTGCTCCGGGGGAACATGGAGTCGCCGCAGGAGGCGCGCCTATCACTGGAGCTGAAGAAACGCGGACTGCCGGAACCGTCCGTCAACCTGTCGATCATGCTGTACGACGGTTCCGTCGTGCGCGGCGATCTGGTGTTCGTCGAGGCCGGCGTCGTCTGCGAATACGACGGCGCGCACCATCTCAGACAGCTGGAGCAGGATCGCATACGCCGTGCGAAGATCGAATGTTCCGGCTGGCTGTATGTGCAGGTGACGCGCGTCGACATGGCGACGCCGGACGCGCGCGCATGGATGGCCAGACGTGTCGCGGACGCGCTCGAGGAACGCACCGGCGTGCGATATCCGACCGACGACGTGATCCCGCTTGAGGCGATCGCCGACCATGCGCTGCGCATGTCGGCGGCCGCTTGGGATCGTGTGGCGTAGATCTATGGGATGCGGAAAATCAGGGAGGATGCGCGTGCGGAGCAGTTGGTAGGAACTCCGGCTATCAGAGCACGCAGAAGATATGCGTTGCGGACGTGGAGCGTGGAGAAGGGACGGACGTGCGGAAGAGTCGGTTCGTTCGGTTCTTTGGTCGTCCGTTGCGTATGGGCGGTCGACGGTCGGCTGAATGCCTTACTGGCGGTCGTGCGCATCTATGGGTGTGGGCGGTCTTACGGGCGGCGGCCAGCCGAATCCGCCTGATGTCGCCTTACGGGTGGTGGACGTCTGTGTTTACAGGCGGCGTCGTCTTATGGGCAGCGTCGTCTTATGGGTGGTCATGCTCGCGAGCGTGGGGCAATGTGAGCGATGCCATGTCTTCTCCCGTGCGATTATGAATGCATAATTATGCAATGTACTGCATAAAGAGTATCGTCGTTCGCATAACCAAAAAGTTGGTCGCATCGATCACCGACTACTGCCGCTACCGGCGGCGTATGTGCGGATGTCCGTGGACGTCGTGCCGCCCGTAACGATGGGACGTCGCCCGCAGCGGCGACACATGAAGCATGATGCCGGATGCGGAAAGCGGCGGGCGCCGCCCGTAACGGATGTCCGTCGCTCGTATACGCTCCATGCGGGCGTGCGCCGCGGGCGCATATGCATATGGACATACGCGGTGCCGCCAGTAAGAGACTGGCGTATGTGGACGACGGACGGCGGGTGCCGCCCGTAAGGAACATGCGGCGCGCGGCATGTGGCGGATGGTCGGCGACCAACGGAGAACACTGACGGCACGGCCCCGGCGGGGTCGGGAAAGAAGGCATCGGGAATGACGAAGTACACCGTCGCGGTCGCGGGCGCGACCGGTTACGCGGGTGGGGAGGCGTTGCGCATTCTCGCGGCCCATCCGAATTTCGAAGTGACGACCGTCGCCGGCCATTCGTCGGTCGGCGAGAAGCTCGGCGTCTACCAGCCGCACATCCCGCAGCTGGCCGACCTGACCATCGTCGACACGACGGCCGACGCGCTCAACGGCCACGACGTCATCATCCTAGCACTGCCGCACGGCGCATCGGGCGCGCTCGCCGCGCAGCTCGACGAATCGGCGACCGTCGTCGACCTGGGCGCCGACCATCGCCTGGAGATGCAGCAGGCATGGGACGACTACTACGGCGGCGTGTTCTACGAGCACTGGACCTACGGCATGCCCGAGCTCATTCTGGGCAAGGACTCCAACGGGCAGTACCTGAGGCAGCGCGACGTCATCAGCGGTGCCGCGGCGACGGGCGTGCAGCCCGTAAGCGGGACGCAGACGTCGGACGACGTGCGGCCCGTAAGAACGGGGACGCGGCGGATCGCCGGACCCGGCTGCAACGTCACGGCCACGACGCTCGCGATGCAGCCGGCGATCGCGGAGAACCTCGTCGTGCCGCACACGATCGTCGCCGATCTGGCCGTCGGCTATTCGGGGGCGGGCAAAAGCCTCAAGCGTACGAATCTGCTCGCATCGGAGGCGCTCAACTCGGCGACGCCGTACTCGGTCGGAGGCACGCACCGCCACATCCCCGAGATCCTGCAGAACTTCGCGCACGCGGCCGGCCTTGGCGCCGAGGCCGCGAACGAATTCACGCTCGCGTTCACGCCGATGCTCGTGCCGATGTCGCGCGGCATCCTCGCCTCGGTGAGCGCGAAGCTCACCGACAAGGCGCTCGACATGGACGACGACGCCATCCGCGCCGTATGGACGAAGGCCTATGAGAGGCAGCCATTCGTGTTCGTGCTACCCGAAGGCGTGATGCCGGCGACGCAGAACGTGCTCGGCTCGAACGCCGCGCACATACAGGTGGCGGTCGACCGACGAAGCCGGACGCTGCACGCCTTCGCGGCGATCGACAACCTCAACCGGGGAACGGCGGGGCAGGCGGTGCAGTCGCTCAACCTCGCGTTCGGACTCAACGAAGAAACAGGACTCAGCAAGATCGGAGTGGCACCATGAGCGTAACGTTCGCACAAGGATTCACGGCCGCCGGCGTCGTCGCCGGCATCTCGTCGGTGGAGGGGAAGAAGGACCTCGCGCTCGTCGTGAACGATGGACCGCTCAAGGCCGCCGCCGGCGTCTTCACGACGAACCGGTTCTGCGCGGCGCCGGTGCAGTGGTCGCGTCAGGTGGTCAAGGACGGCCGCGTCGACGCCGTCATCCTCAATTCGGGCGGCGCCAACGCCTGCACCGGCGTCGAAGGCTACGAACAGTCCTCGAAGACCGCGCACAAGGTCGGCGAGCTGCTCGGCTGCGACGCGGACGACGTGGCGGTGTGCTCCACCGGACTCATCGGCGAGCTGCTGCCGCTAAGCAAGGTGCTCGCCGGCGCCGAGGCCGCATACGCCGCGCTCGACGACACCGTCCAGGCCGGCGAGGACGCGTCCCATGCGATCATGACGACGGACACGAAGCCGAAGACCGTGACGCGTCTGGGCTCGAACGGGTTCCGCATCGGCGGCATGGTCAAGGGATCGGGCATGATCGCGCCGCAGCTGGCGACGATGCTGTGCGTGATCACGACCGACGCCGTCGTCACGCCCGAACAGCTGCGGAGTGCGCTCGACGCCGCCGCCGACACGTCGTTCAACCGCATCGACGTGGACGGCTGCATGTCCACGAACGACACCGTGCTGCTGCTGGCGTCCGGCGCCTCCGGCATCACGCCCGACGCCGACGAGTTCGACGCGATCGTCGCCGACTGCTGCTCCGCGCTCGCCCGACAGATCATCGGCGACGGCGAAGGCGCGAGCCACGACATCAAGATCACCGTGGACGGCGCCACCGACGAGGACGCCGCGCTCGCGTGCGCTCGCGCCGTGGCCGCGTCGAACCTGCTCAAATGCGCGATCAGCGGCAACGACCCGAACTGGGGACGCATCGTCAGCTCGCTGGGCACGGTGCCCGTGGACGTCGCCCCCTACGATCCCGACCAGGTGACCGTCGACGTCAACGGGGTGCGCGTGTGCGACGGCGGCAAGCCCGGTTGTGACCGCAGCGAGGTCGACATGACCCCGCGCGAGGTCGACATCGTCATCGGGCTCAACGTCGGCGGCGCCCACGCCACCGTGTGGACCGACGACCTCACCCACGAATACGTGCACATCAACGCCGACTACGAAAGCTGACCGTCGCATCCGGCGGCGCGCGCCACGCGCCACGGGATGCGGCACCACCCTTACGGGATGCGACTCCCTACGGGCGGCGGTCCGCGGCGACCATCGCGGAAGGCCATCCGTCGTTACGGGCGGCATGCGCCATGGCGCCGCGGATCTCCCCGCCAGCTACGGGCGGCACCGTTCGCCATGCCGTTACGGGAGGCGGACGGCCGATTCCGCGGCGCACCCTCGGCGGCATGCCACCCGTAAACGGGAACGCCGCAACCGCCCGCATGTCGCATGCCACCCGTAAGCGACAGGGGGCGGACGGCGACTATCGTGGCCGTATGGGCCGCCGGCGGTGCAGGCGCAACGGCGCGAGAACAGGAGAACGATAAGGAATCATGACGAAACAACTGAAAGGTCCAGGCTTCCATCTGGACGTGCACACGGACCTGCGTCCGGACCAGAAGGCGGAGGTGCTCATCGAGGCGCTGCCGTGGCTGGAGGAGTTCTACGGGAAGACGGTCGTCATCAAATACGGCGGCAACGCGATGGTCGACGACCATCTCAAGAGCTGCTTCGCCGACGACATGGTGTTCCTGCGTCAGGTGGGCCTGCATCCCGTAATCGTGCACGGAGGCGGCCCGCAGATCTCGCAGATGCTCAAGGCGCTCGGCATCCATTCGGAGTTCAAGGGCGGCCTGCGCGTCACGACGCCCGAGGCGATGGACGTCGTGCGCATGGTGCTCACCGGCAAGGTGTCGCGCGAACTCGTTGGCCTCATCAACGCCCACGGCCCGTACGCGGTGGGACTGTCCGGCGAGGACGGCGCGCTCTTCTCGGCGACGCAGCGCATGCCGATCATCGACGGCAAGCCCACCGACATCGGTCTGGTCGGCGACGTCATCGGCGTCGACGCGTCCGCCGTCATCGACCTCATCCATTCGGGACGCATACCGGTCGTGTCGTCGGTCGCGCCGAACGAGGAGGACGCGACGGAGGTGCTCAACGTGAACGCCGACTCGGCGGCCGCCGCGCTCGCGACCGCGCTGGGCGCGCATAAGCTCATCATCCTCACCGACGTCGACGGCCTGTACGCCGACTGGCCGAACCGCGACTCGCTCATCGGCCGCATCGGCGTCGAGGACCTGCGCGACATGCTGCCGCAGCTCGAAAGCGGCATGCGACCGAAGATGGAGGCGTGCATCCGCGCCATCGACGGCGGCGTGCAGCAGGCGCACATCATCGACGGCCGCAAGCCGCATTCGATACTCAACGAGGTATTCACAAGCGCAGGGATCGGCACGATGGTCGAACCCGGCGAGGGACTGGAAATGAGGAACTCATATGACAACCGAGCATGACACGAACGCGGCATCCGCTACCGATGGCGCGACAAGCGGCGCATTGACCGAGGACAGGCGGCTGCTCGACGAATATAACGACGTGCACATGCACGTCTTCGGCACGCCGCTGCGCGTCCTCGACCATGGGCAGGGCGTGCACGTCTGGGACGTCGACGGCAACGAATACCTCGACTTCCTCGCCGGCATCGCCGTCAATTCGATCGGCTACGCGCACCCGAAGTGGATCGAGGCCGTCGCCGCGCAGGCCGCGCAGGTCGCGCACGTGAGCAACTACTTCGCGACGCGTCCGCAGATCAGGCTCGCGGAGAAGCTCATCGAGCTCGCCGGAGCCCCGAAGGGATCGCACGTCTACTTCGGCAACTCAGGCGCCGAAGGCAACGAGGCGGCCCTCAAAATGGCCAAGCTCTACGGGGCGCGGCTGCGCGACGAGCTCGGCACGGACAAGCCGTACCGCATCATCGCGCTGACGCACGGCTTCCACGGACGCACGATGGGCGCGCTCTCCGCGACCTGGAAGCCCGCGATCCGCGTGCCCTTCGAGCCGCTCGTGCCGAACATCGAATTCGTCGACGCCAACGACATCGACGCGATGAAGGCCGCCTTCGACGCCGCCGACAAGGGGCCGGTGGCCGCGGTCATCATGGAGCTCGTGCAGGGCGAAGCCGGCGTGCTGCCGCTCGACGCCGATTATGTGCGCGGCGTGCGCGCGTTGTGCGACGAGCGCCGCGCGCTGCTGATCATCGACGAGGTGCAGACCGGCATGGGACGCACCGGATCGTGGTTCGCGTTCCAGCGCGAGGACCTCGGAGGCGTCACGCCGAACATCGTCACCTTCGCGAAGGGCGTCGCCGGAGGTTTCCCGATGGGCGGCATGATCAGCTTCGGCGAGGAGCTGTCCTCGCTGTTCTCGCCGGGAACCCACGGTTCGACCTTCGCCGGCAACCCGTTGGGCGCGGCCGCCGCGCTCGCGACGATCGGCGTGATCGAGGACGAGGGGCTCGTGCAGTGCGCGGAGGCGCGCGGCGAGCAGCTGCGCACCGACCTGCGTGCCACCGACAACCCGTTGTTCGAGCAGGTGCGCGGACGCGGCCTGCTCAACGCGATCGTGCTGAAGCGTCCGTGCGCGCACGCCGCCGTGGACTGGGCGCTCGAACATGGCCTCATCGTCAACGCCTGCGCGCCGAACGTCCTGCGTCTGGCGCCGCCGCTCGTTGTCAGCGAGCAGGAGGTGAACGAGGCGGTGGTGATCCTCTCCCAGCTGCCCGACGATCTGCCTGACGACTGATCCGCGCACTTACGGGCGGCATCGCCTACGGGCAGTGCCGCTGCTACGGGCGGCACTGCCGATAAGCGGCGCCGCCCGCCGCCCGTAAGCGGCGTGACCGCACGAGGCAAAAGGACACCGCGCATACGTGCCGCAACAAGCAAGCAAACAATCGCAACAACCAACATCAGGGAAACAAGAAGGAGGCCATCATGGGACAGCTCCGTCACATGCTGCGCGACGACGACGTCAACCATGACGAGCAGAAGCAGATCCTCGAACTCGGTATGAAGTTCCGCGAGAACAGGTTCTACCACCGCCCGTTCGAGGGGCCGCAGGGCGTCGCCGTGCTGTTCGACAAGCCGAGCACGCGCACGCGTTCCAGCTTCTCGATCGGCGTCGCCGAACTCGGCGGCTACCCCCTCGTCATCGACAAGTCGGGATCCCAGCTCGGTCGCGGTGAACCGATCCGTGACACCACCGAAGTGCTCACGCGCATGGCGTACGCGCTCGTGTGGCGCACCTTCGAGCAGTCGCGCATCGAGGAGATGGCGCGCGTCGCGACGGTGCCGGTCGTCAATGCCCTCACCGACGAATTCCATCCGTGCCAGGTGCTCGCCGACTTCCTGACGATCGCGCAGTTCAAGGGCGGCGTGGACGCGCTCGAAGGCATGACGATCGCCTACCTCGGCGACGCGGCGAACAACATGGCCAACTCCTACCTGCTCGCCGGAGCCGTCGCCGGCATGCATGTACGGGTGGCGGGGCCCAACGGCTTCCTGCCCGACGACGCCATCGTGCAGGACGCCGAGGCGATCGCCGCCACTACCGGCGGTAACATCCTCGTGACCACCGATCCGCAGGAGGCGGTGCGCGACGCGGACTGCGTCTTCACCGACACGTGGGTGTCGATGGGTGAGGAGAGCCAGTACGACGTGCGTTCGAAGCCCTTCTGGCAGTATCAGGTCAACGAGGAGCTCATGGCGCTCGCCAAGCCGGACGCGCTCTTCCAGCACTGCCTGCCCGCCTACCGCGGCAAGGAGGTGACCTCCGCCGTCATCGACGGTCCGCAGTCGGTGGTCTGGGACGAGGCCGAGAATCGTCTGCACGCGCAGAAGGCGCTGCTGACATGGCTCATCGGCAAGCAGCGCGGCGACGAAAGCCTGCTCTCCTGATGACCGATTCGACGACTCCGCTGCAGCGTCCGGCCAGTCGCGCCGCACGCCTCAACGCGATCGAGCAGGCGCTCGCCGACCATGTGGTCACGTCGCAGTCGCAGCTCTCCGAGATCCTCGCGGACCAGGGGATCGAGGTGACGCAGGCGACGCTCAGCCGTGACCTCGACGAGATGAACGCGACGAAGACGCGGCTTCCGGACGGCAAGGTGGCGTACACGATCGACGACCAGCCGATTCCTGCCGCCGGCTTCGACGGCGACGAACGCTCGCAGCAGCAGATGACGCGCATCCTGTCCGGACTCGTGACGTCGGTGGCCTGCGCCCGCA
The DNA here is from genome assembly GCF_002761235.1 of Bifidobacterium choerinum. NCBI lineage: Bacteria > Bacillati > Actinomycetota > Actinomycetes > Bifidobacteriales > Bifidobacteriaceae > Bifidobacterium > Bifidobacterium choerinum. The sequence continues at coordinate 1,531,213 of NZ_CP018044.1, forward strand.
ACCTCATCGTCGTGCACACGTCGTCGGGCGCCGCGCAGTACGTCGCGAGCGTCATCGACAAGCATCCGATAGGCGGCGTCCTCGGCACGATCGCCGGCGACGACACCGTGCTCGTCATCTGCGTGGACGATGCGATGGCCGAGCGTCGCTCCGCATGGCTGCTCGAGGTCGCCTCCACGCAGAGCTGAGCGCGACCCGTCGTCGCGAACCCTTACGGGGAGTGGCTGTGCAATGCCCGCCTGACTGCCGGCTGCCGATAATCGGCAGCCGGCAGTCGAGTATTTGATGCGCCATGCAGAACGCGTCGTACGCCGCATCCCGTAAGCGGCATGCGGCGTACGACGTGCGCTGTGCATGACGTGCGCTGTGCATCACATGTCGTACATGTCGCTTATGGGAAGCAATCGTCGCGGACGGCGGATGGCCGATCCGTCGGCGCCGCCGGTAAGCGGATACCGTCGTTATCGGCGGCGGATGCCGTTGCCCGACGACGAACGTTGACGCTACCGGTAGCGGAGGCAGTTGCCGCCGGTAGGAGATCGATGGCGGGACGACGGATGACGGTGCTGTCGGCAGGCGGGCGACGGCGCCAGTGGGGGATTGATCGTGACGTCGATAGATGCGTGTGCTACCGGTAGATGATCGGCGGTGCTGCCGATAGACGATCTGCGATGCGGCCCGTAAACGCTCGCCGATGCATCCCGTAAGCATTCCGCAGTGGCCGCTCGTAAGCGATGCGTCCCGTAAGCAAATGCCGCACGCAGGCGATTGGGGAGGTCGCGGTCATGGACACGGAATGAATATTTATACAGAGGACTGTATATACTCATGAATATCTGAACAGAAAGGTCAACCCATGAGCGAACAGAATCGCATTGTGCTGGCGTATTCCGGTGGTCTCGACACCTCGGTCGCCATCCCGTACCTCAAGGACCGCACGGGCAAGGACGTCGTCGCCGTCTCCCTCGACGTCGGCCAGGGCGGCGAGAGCCTCGAGACGATCAAGGAACGCGCACTCGCATGCGGCGCCGTCGAGGCCTACGTCGTGGACGCCCGTGACGAATTCGCGAACGAATACTGCATGCAGGCGCTCAAGGCGAACGCGATGTACGAGGGCGTGTACCCGCTCGTCTCCGCGATCTCGCGTCCGCTCATCACGAAGCACCTCGTGCGTGCCGCCCACCAGTTCGGCGCCGACACGATCGCGCACGGCTGCACCGGCAAGGGCAACGACCAGGTCCGCTTCGAGGTCTCGATCCAGTCGATCGACCCCGAGCTCAAGGCCATCAGCCCGATCCGCGACCTTTCGCTGACGCGTGACGTCGAGATCGCCTACGCGAACGACCACAAGCTGCCGATCGTGCAGACCGAGAAGAGCCCGTTCTCGATCGACCAGAACGTGTGGGGCCGCGCCATCGAGACCGGCTTCCTCGAGGATCCGTGGAACGCGCCGACGAAGGACTGCTATTCCTACACCGACGATCCCGACTTCCCGCCGGTCGAGGACGAGGTCGTCATCGAGTTCAAGCAGGGCGTGCCGGTCAGGATCGACGGCCGCGACGTCACCCCGCTGCAGGCGATCGAGGAGATGAACCGCCGCGCCGGAGCCCAGGGCATCGGCCGCGTCGATCTCATCGAGGACCGTCTCGTCGGCATCAAGTCGCGTGAGCTGTATGAGGCGCCGGGCGCGATCGCGCTCATCACCGCGCATCAGGAACTCGAGAACATGTGCCTCGAGCGCGAGCAGCACCGCATCAAGCGCGACATCGACAAGCGCTGGGCCGAGCTCGTCTACGACGCGCAGTGGTTCTCGCCGGCGGTCAAGTCTCTCAACGCGTTCATCAACGACACGCAGCAGTACGTTTCCGGCGAGATCCGCATGGTCATGCACGGCGGCCGCGCCGTCGTCGTCGGACGTCGCTCCGCGGAATCGCTTTACGACTACAACCTCGCGACCTACGATTCCGGCGATACCTTCGACCAGAACGCGTCGAACGGCTTCATCGAGATCTACGGCCTGCCGACGAAGGTCGCCGCCGCGCGCGATGTCAAGTTCGGCAACGGCATCGAGGTCCCGGACAACGACGTCGAGTGACGTTGACTCGTATCGCGCATGAACGTTCCGATCGATGAACGTTCCGATCATGGGGAGGGCGGCAGCCGCGCGCTGCGCGTCCTCCTCGTTTTTCCGCCGCGTTCGCCTCCCGTAGGCGACGTCGCCTCCCGTAACAGATTTGCCGTCGCGGGTGCATGCGACCCGTAACGACGAACGATGGCGGGACGAACGGCAACCGGGAGCATGCATCCCGTAAGGACACGGAGGGTGCGCAGGACGCTCGGCGAGCCGTTCGAACCGCTCGCCGCATCCCGTAAGGACTAAGGACAGAGAGAGAATGCGTCCCGTAACGATAACGATGTGGGGGATGCATCCCGTAGCGACCACACCGTAACGATGCGGCGCGTACATCCCGTAATATCATCCCGTAATAGATGACGATAGATGACGCAGGACGTACGTCCCGTAACGGGCCGTGACGACCTTCGGCGGCCGGCGGACGTGGAAAACGGCGGCGGATTTCGACGAACACCGGTAGGATGAACACCGGCAGGAAGAAAACACAGGTGCGCCTGACGTCGCGCGCCACTGCATATCACGTCGTCGGCATGGCGACGAAGGAGACATGGAGACATCATGAGTGACGAACGCATCGTCGGAACGACCGACATCGAGACCTCGCCGACCGCGCAGCAACAGCCGTCGGGGGAGCATCTCGCGTTGTGGGGAGGCCGTTTCTCCTCCGGCCCGTCGCCCGAGCTCGCGCTGCTGAGCAAGTCCACGCAGTTCGACTGGCGACTCGCCGACGACGACATCGCCGGCTCGCGCGCCCACGCGCGTGCGCTCGGCCGTGCGGGCCTGCTCACTCCCGACGAGCTGCAGCGCATGGAGAACGCGCTCGACGAATTGCAGCGCCGCGTCGACAGCGGCGAGTTCGCGCCGATCGAGGACGATGAGGACGAGGCGACGGCGCTCGAGCGCGGACTCATCGACATCGCCGGCGACGAACTCGGCGGCAAGCTGCGCGCCGGACGTTCGCGCAACGACCAGATCGCGACGCTCATCCGCATGTGGCTGCGCCGCCACGCACGCATCGTCGCCAAGCAGGTGCTCGCGCTCGCCGACGCGCTGTGCGAGCAGGCGAAGGCGGCGGGCCGCACCGTCATGCCGGGGCGCACGCACATGCAGCACGCGCAGCCGGTGCTGCTCGCACATCAGCTCATGGCGCACGTGTGGCCGCTGCTGCGCGACGTCGAACGCTTCATCGACTGGGACAGCCGCGTCGACGCGAGCCCCTACGGCTCCGGCGCGCTCGCCGGCAACACGCTCGGCCTGGAACCGACGGCCGTCGCGCGCGAACTCGGCTTCACGAAGGTCACCGAGAACTCGATCGACGGCACGTCGAGCCGCGATCTCGTCGCCGAATATTCGTTCGTCGCCGCGATGATCGGCGTCGACATCTCCAGACTGTCGGAGGAGATCATCATCTGGAACACGCAGGAGTTCGGCTTCGTCACGCTCGACGACGCGTACTCCACCGGCTCGTCGATCATGCCGCAGAAGAAGAACCCGGACATCGCCGAGCTCGCGCGCGGCAAGGCCGGCCGTCTCATCGGCGACCTCACCGGCCTGCTCGCGACGCTCAAGGGCCTGCCCACCGCGTACGCGCGCGACCTGCAGGAGGACAAGGAGGCGGTGTTCGACCAGACCGACACGCTCGAGGTGCTGCTGCCCGCGTTCACCGGCATGGTGCGCACGATGCGCTTCAATGCGGAGCGTCTCGAACAGGAGGCGCCGACCGGCTTCGCGCTCGCGACCGACATCGCCGAGTGGCTCGTGAAGAACGGCGTGCCGTTCCGCCATGCGCACGAACTCTCCGGCGCATGCGTCAAGCTGGCCGAAAGCCGCGGCGAGGAGCTGTGGGACCTGTCCGACGACGATTTCATCGAGATCTTCCGCGGTTTCGTGGCGCCGGAGCAGGCGGTGAAGGTGCGCGAGGTGCTGTCGACGGAGGGTTCCGTCTCCGCGCGCGCCGGCAAGGGCGGCACGGCGCCGACGCGCGTGCGTGAACAGATCATGTCGGCGAAGTCGCAGATCGAGCGCCTGCACGGCATGTTCCAGGCCAAGAGCGACGGCATCGCCTACAAGGCGGCCGGCTCCCTCGCGAAGAAACAGTGACGTCCGCCTGACGCATGGGCGCGCCGCACGGAGACCTCCGGCGGTGCGCCCATGCGTTCGCGCGGCGCACACGGCCGTCGACATCGCCGTCGACTGCCGCGTGCGCCGCGCATATATCGTCCCGCAATCGTCTACGGGCGGCAACGTTCGGAGCACGGCGCCGTCTACGTATCGCCCGGGGATTGAGCACGGCCATCGCTTACGGGCAGCGGCGTCCGTGAACAATATCGTCTGCGTCCGCATACGCTTACGGGACGCACTGTCTAGGGAGGCGTTCTCTTACGGGATGCATCCCGTAAGAGAACGGCACCGATTGCGGATGGCCGCATCATGGTCGGATGAATGAAGGGGGAGCGCATGCTGAGTCGGGAACGCATCGACGCCATCGTGCATCACTACGGGCAGGACATTCTGGACCACGAGCACATGGAGATCGAAAAACGAAGTCTGCAGCACGGCGACGTCACGACGTACGAGCATTCGCTGGAGGTGGCGCGACTGAGCGTGGCGATCGCCGATCGGCTGCGACTGTGGAACCATGTGAACCTGCGCGCGCTCGTACGGGCGGCACTGCTGCACGACTACTTCCTGTACGATTGGCACGACTACGACGACGGCAGCCATCGGCTGCACGGATTCCGCCACCCGTACGCCGCCGAACGCAACGCGCGCACCGATTTCGAGATCGACGACGTCGTCGCGAACAGCATCCGCACGCATATGTTTCCTCTGACGCCGATACCGCCGAAACATCTTGAGGGGGTCATTGTGAACGTCGCCGATACGGCGAGCGCCATCCAAGAGACGCTCGCATCGTGGATGTCGCGGCTGTTGCGGCGTAAACGTGCGGATGCCGCCCGTAAGCGTCAGCGACGTCGCCGGTAGGGGGTACATGATGCTGCCCGTAAGGATTTGCCCATCGATGACGCCGTCGATGGGCAATCGGGGGCGCTGCCGATAGGAATCCGATGATGCCGCCCGTAAGGAATCTGTCGGGAATCGACGATGCCGCCCGTAAGAGGTGCTACCCATAAGTGTTGACGGTGAATCGATGGTGCCACCGGTAGGGAACCGAGAAGCGGCGCCTGCAAGACGGCGCCATCGATGAGGAATCGGCGGTGCTGCCCGTAAGGAATCGGCGGTGCCGCCCGTAGGGAATCGAGATGTGCCGCCGGTAGGGAATCGGGGGTGCAGCCGGTAGGGAAGGCACTGAGGGAGAGCGGTCTCGCGCGGGGCGGCATGGTGCATCTCGGGGAGTCGACAGGCGAGTGGATGCGGCCGTGACGCCGTCGGCGCAGTGTCGGCGAGGTGTGACACACTGGCAGTGTTTGCTCCGCGCCGACCGGACGGCGGGGAGCACCTTCGAAAACTTCACAAGGAGATGTTTGGCATGGCTCACGTCATCGATTTCAAGGAAGCCGGATTCGACTCCGTGCTCGATGAATTGCAATGGCGCGGGTTGATCTCGCAATCCACCGACAGGGATCGACTCGCCGAGACATTGAACGGGGAGCCCATCTACTATTACTGCGGCTTCGATCCGACGGCGCCGTCGCTGCACATCGGCAATCTCGTGCAGCTCATCATCATGCGCCACCTGCAGGAGGCCGGCCATCATCCGATCGCCCTCGTCGGCGGCGCCACCGGCCTCATCGGCGACCCGCGCCAGTCCGGCGAGCGCATCCTCAACCCGAAGGACGTCGTCGAGCAGTGGTGCGAGCGCCTGCGCATCCAGATCGGCGACATCCTCGTGCAGGAGGGCGACAACCCGGTGACCTTCGTGTCCAACTACGACTGGACCGCGACGATGAACGTGCTCGACTTCCTGCGCGACGTCGGCAAGAACTTCCGCGTCGGCACGATGCTGTCGAAGGACATCGTCGCCCGCCGCCTCAACTCGGAGGAGGGCATCTCCTTCACCGAATTCAGCTATCAGGTGCTGCAGGGCAACGACTTCCTGCATCTGTACGACCACTTCAACTGCGTCCTCGAGCTCGGCGGCTCCGACCAGTGGGGCAACCTCACCTCCGGCCTCGACCTCATCCACAAGGTGCGCGGTGTCAACGTCAACGTCATGGCCAGCCCGATCATCACCGACGCGACCGGCAAGAAGTTCGGCAAGTCCGAAGGCAACGCCGTGTGGCTCGACGGCTCGATGCTCAGCCCGTACAAGTTCTACCAGTTCTGGGTCAACCGTCCGGACGCCGAGATGGAGCGCCTGCTCAAGGCGTTCACGTTCCTGCCGAAGGCGCGCATCGAGGAGCTGCTCGAAGCCACCGAGACGAACCCGGGCGCCCGCGAGGCGCAGCGCGCGCTCGCATGGGAGGTCACGAGCCTCGTGCACGGCGAGGATGCGACGCGTCAGGCGATCGAGGCGTCCACCGCGCTGTTCGGCCGCGGCGGCGACGTGGCCGAGATCGGCGAGGACATCCTCGAAGCCGCGCTCGAAGGACTCAAGGTCGAGGACGAGGACGGCGCCAAGGCCTTCGCGAAGGCCGCTGCCGGCGACCGCGTCAGCGAGGCCGGCGTCAGGGCCGGCCTGTTCAAGTCGATCTCCGAGGCGCGTAAGACGATCAAGTCCGGCGGCGTGTACCTCAACAACGCGCGCGTCGAGGACGAGGAGCAGCTGCTCGGCGGCGACGACTTCCTGCAGGGACGCTTCGCGATCCTGCGCCGCGGCAAGAAGGCGCTCGGCGTCGTCGAACTCGGCTGATTTTTTGCACACCGACAGCCGAAACGGCGGATCCGGACCGCTGATTGACTACACTGGAAGACAATGACGGACGAGGCGGGCGACATGCCCGCCTCTCGATTGAAAAGGTACGAACATGGCAGACGAACGCGGATCACAGCATCATTCCCAAGGCGGCAACCGCCGCTACGGATCGGGCAACGGCGGCCATCGTCACGGCTCCGGCGGCGGCTTCCGTTCGCGCGGCGGCTCGGACTTCCATCGCGGCAACCGCAACGGCGGCGGACGCAACTTCCACCGCAACGGCAACGGCGGCGGCAGGAACAACGACTTCCGCCGTGACGGCGAGGGCGGCGGCGAGTTCCGTCGTGACGGCGACGGACAGCGTCGCTTCCACCGCAACGGCAACGGCGGCAACGGCGGTCAGCGTTCCGGCAATCGTTTCCGTGGACGCGACGACGAGCGCGGCGGACAGCGCCGCGACTTCCATCGTGGCGGCAACGGCGGTCAGCGTCGTGACTTCCGCCGTGGTGACGACGATCGTCGTGATCTCCGTCGTGACGGCGACGGCCAGCGTCGCGGCTTCCGTCGTGACGACGACCGCCGTGACTTCCATCGCAGCAACCGCAACGGCGGCAACGGCGGTCAGCGTCGTGACTTCCGCCGTGGTGACGACGATCGTCGTGATTTCCGTCGTGACGGCAACGGCCAGCGCCGCAATTTCCGTGGCGGCGACGACCGCCGCAATTTCCGCCATGACGACCGCCGCGACGACCGCCGCGGCCAGCGTCACGACGCCGCCGAGCGCCAGGCGCCCCACGACCGCAAGCGCGCCGAATACATGGCGCATTCGCGCAAGAACTCGGACGGCACCGTCAGCTTCCCATCGCAGAACCCGTACACCGACCGCCGTCCGGGCGAGCCGGTCATGCCGAAGGGCCTCGAATGGAACATGCTGAGCAAGGACGAGCGCGAACGTCTGCGCGGCCTGTCGAAGGAGCATGCCGAGAACATCGGCCTGCACATCCTCGCCGCGTACACGCTCGAGGCCGACGACCCGCAGGCGGCGCTCGCGCACGCCAAGTGGGCCGCCAAGCAGGCGTCGCGCGTCGACATCGCCCGTGAGACGCTCGCGATGGTCGCCTACCGTCAGGGCGACTACAAGCTTGCGCTGCGCGAGTTCCAGACGGCGTTCCGCATGAACGGCTACCTCGACTACCTGCCGTTCATGGCCGACTGCGAACGCGGACTCGACAAGCCGAAGAAGGCGATCGAGATCGCGCTTTCCGACAACGCCAAGCGGCTCACCGGCGAGGCGAAGGCGGAGATGTTCCTCGTCTACGCGGGCGCGCTCAACGACATGGGCATGGTCGACCAGGCGATCGAGGTCGTCTCCAAGCTCGTGCACGCCAAGGGACTCGCCGGCGAATACCGCATGCGCGCCGCGCAGGCCGAGCAGTACTTCCTGTCCAAGGCCGGACGCGACGACGAGGCAGTCGCGCTCGACGAGCTCATCGACGATCTCGAGGCGCGTTACGCCGACGCCGACGAGGACGAGACGAGCGACGACTTCGTCGTCGACTACGACGTCGAGGACCTTCCGGAGGACCTGCAGGCGAAGCTCGGCGTGACGCCCGACGACGCGCAGTACGCGCCGCTCGACGACGAGGACGGGGTCAACATGGACGACGAGACGCGCATCCCCGAGGAGGAGCAGCGCGCCGGCGCCGAGATGGACATCGAACCCGCCGAGATGGAGGACCGCAACACGCGCCGCGACGAGGAAGGCGTGATGGGCGATCCCGACCTGACCGACGCCGCTGACGACGCGGACGAGGAGAACGCCGAGGTCGGCGACTACGAAGAGCAGCTCAAGAGCGAAACGGAGTGAGCGCGGCGTGCTGAAACCAACGAACACGCCGCTGTCACGGCGCTACCGTCTCGCGCTGCTCGACCTCGACGGCGTCGTCTACTACGGCAAGCAGCCGGTCGCGCACGCCTCCGACGCCATCCGCGACGCCGAAGGCCACGGCATGACGATCGAGTACACGACGAACAATTCGTCGCGCATGCAGGAGACGGTCGCCGAACAGCTGCGCGGCTTCGGGCTCGACGTGGCCGCATGGCAGGTAATCACGTCGTCCGTCGTGGCCGCGCGCATGGTCGCGCGCCACGTCGACGACGGCGTGGACGTGTTCGTCGTCGGCGCCGACCATCTGCGCGACGAGGTGCGCAAGGCGGGACTGCGCATCGTCGACGACGGCGTGGACGGCGCCGGCCGCGCGCCGACCGCCGTCGTGCAGGGCTGGTATCCGCAGATGACGTGGCAGCAGCTCGCCGAGGCGTCGTTCGCCGTCGAACGCGGCGCGCAGTATTTCGTGACGAACCGCGACCTGACGATTCCCCGTGAGCATGGCGTCGCGCCCGGCTGTGGATCGATGATCCAGGCCGTCGTCAACGCGACCGGCGTGGAGCCCGTCGCCTCGGCGGGCAAGCCGGAACCGGCGATGTACGACGAGGCGCGCATGCTCGCCGCGCACGACGACGAGGACATGGTCTCGGTCGGCGACAGCCTCGCGATCGGCGACCGGCTCGACACGGACATCGAGGCCGGCAACCGAGGCGGCTACGATTCGCTGCTCGTGCTCACCGGCGTCACCGATCCGGACCTGCTCATCCGCGCGCCGAAGGAGCTGCGGCCGACCTATGTGGCGCTCGACCTGCGCGGACTCAATGAGGCGCAGCCCGCCGTGACGCGCGAACACGGCGGCGCGGCCGGCGCCGGCGTGCGCGGCGATGTGTTCCGCTGCCGCGACGCGAAGGCATGGTTCGTCGACGACGCGATCGTCGTCGACGACACAGCGAGCGTCGACGCGCTGCGTGCGGCCTGCATGCTCGGATGGAGCCTGCGCGACGCCGGCGTCGATCTGGACGGCGTCGCACTGCCCGCGTTCTCCTTCGCCGGAGCGTGACGTGGGCGCGGACGAACGGCTCGACGTCGCGATGACGGCGCGCGCGTTGGCGCCGTCGCGCGCGAAGGCGCGGCGCCTTGTCGACGACGGCCATGTGTACGTCGACGGCGTGCGGGCGGGCAAGGCGTCGATGAAGGTCGGCGATGACGCGCGCATCGAGGTGCGCGATGCCGACGACTATGTCTCGCGCGGCGCCTACAAGCTGCTCGGCGCCTTCGACGTCTTCGCCGCCGACGGACTGACGGGGCCGCGGGGGCTTGACTGCCTCGACATCGGCGCGTCGACGGGCGGCTTCTGCGACGTGCTGCTGCGCGGGGGAGCGCGCCATGTGATCGCGCTTGACGTCGGCCACGGGCAGCTCGATTCGAGGATCGCCGACGACGCGCGCGTCATCGAGATGAGCGGCGTCAACATCCGCAACGTCGAAGCCGACGATCTGCCGTACCGTCCGCAGATGATTGTCTCCGACGTCTCCTTCATCTCGCTGACCTATGTCCTACCGGTAGTGGCCCGTATCGCGGCACCCGGCGCGCAGGTCGTGCTGCTCGTCAAGCCGCAGTTCGAAGTGGGACGCGCAGGGCTCGGCAAGCACGGCATCGTCACCGATCCGGCGAAGCGCCGCGCCGCCCTCGACCACGTCGTCGAATGTGCCCGCGCCTACGGGATGCACGTCGTGGCGACCGCCCCGTCGCCGATCGAAGGCACCCACGGCAACATCGAATATCTGCTCTACGCGCGGACGGACTGAAGCGCCGTCAAGACGCGCGCCGTGACTCTGTGATCCTGCGCTCCGTCGCCTTCGTACCTTTTCGGCGCTCTCGCGCTTCCGACGCTTACAGGCGGCATCGTATACGGGTGGCTAACTGTGCTTACGGGCAGCTGCCCGTGCCATGCCTATGGGTAGCCGTGTCTGGCTTGTAGCCGCACCTAACTTACGGGTTACTGCACAACCATTCTCTTACGGGCAGCTCTGTCGTCGTGTCGACCGAGCTGTTCTCCTTACGGGCGGCATCTGTTGCGAAAGCCCGGCTCCATCTTCCGACGGCGGATGCCTTCCGTGTTCGTTTCCGCAATGCCGCTACCCGTAGGCGAGACTGAGCGGAACGATGCGATGCGACGCGACGTCGGAACGACATCCGTCCGTAGACGGTGCGACCTGTAAGAAGGCAAAGACGCAGATGCCGTCCGCGTCATGCGACCTGTAAGCAAGGCACGAACCGTAAGCAGTGATGGGCGCGACAGTCAGGATGACGCCGTGCCGCCCGTAACGATCGCACTGCCCGTAACGATCGCACTGCCCGTAACGATCGCACTGCCCGTAATGGGCGTGCCACCTATGACCGGGCGGAGCGCATCCCGTAAGAAAGGCGGGGCGCATACCAGAACGGGCAGTGCCGCCGGTAAGAGGAGGCACTGCCCGTAAGCGATGACGCTTCCCGTAAGTCTTAAGGTACGGCAGCGATGGCGCGGCCTGTTCGACGTGCGCGGGCGGATTGCCGCCTGTAACGGATCAGCCCCGGATAAAGTGGTCGATCTGGTCCTGCTTGCCCATGATGATGAGTTCGTCGTTGCGGCGCAGCTCGAGGTCGTTGGACGCGTACTGGAACTCGTGGCCGGGGGATTTGACGCCGACGATCGTGATGCCGTAGCGGTCGTGGATCTTCGCGTCGCCGATCGTGTAGCCGACGAACTGCGACGGCGTGTGGATCTTGACGACGTTGTATGCGCCTTCGAGCTCGATGTAGTCGAGATAGTTGCCGGAGACGAGATGGCCGACGCGTTTGCCGGCGTCGGTCTCCGCGTTGATGATGTGGCGTGCGCCGATGCGCTGCAGGATGCGTGCGTGCTCCTTGGACACCGATTTCGCCCAGATGTCGGAGATGCCGGCGTCGAGCAGGTTGCCGGCGGTGATGACGGAGGCTTCGACGCTGTCGCCGATCGCCACGACGGCGATGTCGAAATCGGAGGCGTTGATCTGTTCGAGCGCGAGGACGTCGGTCATGTCCGCCTGGACGGTGGGGATCTGCGCGGACCAGCGGTTGACGAGCTCGGCGTCCTTGTCGACGGCGAGCACATCCTGTCCCATCTCGTCGAGCGTCGTGGCGACCGCGCTGCCGAAACGGCCGAGTCCCACGACGAGCACGCTGCGATTATCTGCCATCCTGACCTCCTAAGGTCTGTTGCAGGTCCGCTACCGGTAGCCGATGTGCCGACTGCGACGCGCTACCCGTACGCCTGCCTTTGTGTTCCGCTACAGCATGCTACCCGTAACGATGCGCAATCGATGATGATGGATGCGTCATCGATAGCGGTGTCGCTACCGGTGGCGACACCGTCTCCCGTAGTGATGTGCATCCCGTAGTGATGCGATGGTGTGCATCCGGTGACGTTGCGCCGCCTGTAGGCGATGCCGCCCATAAGGACGCACTGCCTTATGGGCGGCAATACGCTGCCTGTAACGATGTGCTGCCGATAACGATAATGATGCGCTGCCCGTAACGATGTGCTGCCGGCGGCGCATCGTTGCCGGCAGATGGCGCGGTCAGCCGACGACGATCTGGTCGGTGGGGTAGCGCACGAGCTCGGCCTGACGCGGACGGCTCACGGCGTACGCGAGCGTCATCGGACCCATGCGGCCGACGAGCATCGTCGCGGCGAGGATGTACAGGGACGGGGGATTGTTCACGTCCGCGACGCCCACCGTGTATCCGCCCAGACCGAAGGCGGAGCATGCGTCGAAGACGGCGTGGCTGAACGACGCGCCCGTGATGAGCATGAGCGCCATCGACGCGAAGAGGACGAGCACGAAGCAGGCGGTCGTGATGCTCACCGCCGTCATGACGACGTGCGTGTGGATGCGCCGCTTGAACGCCGTGACGTCGCTGTGTCCGGTGAACGCGGCCTTGCACACGAGCAGGATGACGGCGAAGGTCGTCACGCGGATGCCGCCGGCCGTCGACGTGCTGCCGCCGCCGATGAACATGACGACGCTCATGAATACCTTCGTCGCCTCGCTCACCTGCGGCACCCACGACAGGTCGAAGCCGCTCGAGCGCGGCATCACGGCGGCCACCATCGCGCGCCGCATGCGCGTCTCGACATCGGCGTACTTGAACAGCGCCGGATTGTCCCATTCGACGGTGAGGAACCAGATGAGGGAGGCAAGCACGATCGCGAAGGTCGTCACGAGCGTGACCTTCGTGTGCAGGCTCCAGCGTTTCGGGCTCTGATGGCGTCGCGCCGTGCGGTAGATGTTGAGGATGACTGGGAAGCCGAGTGTGCCGCAGAACGCCGAGAGCATGATCGGCATGCCGACCGCCCAGTTGTCGACGTACAGGCCGGCGCCGTCGGGCGTGAAGCCGGAGTTGTTGTACGCCATCACGGCGAAGAAGAGCGACTCCCACAACGTGTTGCCCACGTTGCCCTTGTTGACGTGGAACAGGCCGGGGAACAGCGCGATGAACGTGATGAGCTCGATGACGAAGGTCGTCGTGAGGACGACGGCGAGCACGCCGCGGATCTCGCTGAGCTTGTTCGTGCCGAGTTCGTTCGCCGTGAGCAGGCGTTGCATCGCCTTGAGGTGATGGTTGACGGCGAGCGCGATGAGCGACGCGAAGGTCATCACGCCGAGGCCGCCGAGCTGGACGGAGACGATGAGCACGGCCTGCCCGAAGTACGTCCAGTGCGTCGTCGTGTTCACGATCGAGATGCCGCAGGTGGACAGCGCGGACACGGCTGTGAAGAACGCCGTCGAGAATTCGGTCCTCTCCCCGGGCTGCGTGGCTATCGGCAGCAGCAGCAGCCCCGTCGATACGCTGATGAGCAGCAGGAAGTAGAGGATCGTCAGCCTTCCGGGATGCGAGTTGATCCGGTAGGAGAGCGAACGTTTGCGGGGATGGCGTTCGTTAGCGGCTGCTTGTTCGAAGGTGTCGCCGGAGAACCACCAGGCGTATCCCTTCGACGCGTCGCTGTTCGACGCCGATTCGTCGAACAGGAGATTGGCCATGCTGCCTCCGATTGGTCGCCATCCTTGTTTTCAGTACGCTGCTCATTGTAGAGGGGTCGGTGACGTTTCGTCGACCCGCGCATCACCGCGGACGCCTGCGGGGAGCGCCGCGGACGCCTGCGGCGATCGCGTCACATGGCGTGCGGCGCACGGCGTCCGCGGCCGGGCGCGATTCTTCGGGGGTGAGGCGCATCCAGTAGACGTGAGCGCCGGATGCGCGCGCCTACGGGATGCACGTGCCGCCCGTAGGAATCGGCGGGGCGGCGCATGGCCGAGGGGAAAACCTCCCGCATGCGTCGGTTCCGTTGCGCCGGCGGTTCCATTACACTGTGAGTGGAAACATCATGCGTAAAGGGGTGTCCATGCAGGCAGCGGAAACGAAAGGGCCACGCCATGTCGTCGTCGTGACCCACGAGAGGCTCCGGCGCAGCACGGTCGTCGAGAACGCGATCGCACAGCTGCGTGACGAGGGATTCGACGTCTCCGTCATCGACAACACGGAAGCGCCCGATTTCGGCTCGCCGTCGCCGAAGGTCGACCCGGACACCGAGATCGTGCTCGTGCTCGGCGGCGACGGCACGATCCTGCGCGCCGCAGAACTCGTCACCTGCACGGACGTGCCCATCCTCGGCATCAACATGGGGCACGTCGGCTTCCTCGCCGAATTCGAAAGCTTCCAGATCCACGAGGCGATCCACCGCATCGCCGTGCATGACTACAGCATCGATGAACGCATGATCGCGCATGTGGACGTGTGGCTGCCCGGCGCGTCGGCGCCGCTCGGCGACTGGGCGCTCAACGACATCACGATCGAACGCGCCGACCGCGGCAAGATGGTCGAGCTGTCGATCGCCGTCGACGGCGTGGCGATGAGCTCCTTCGGCTGCGACGGCATCATCGTCTCCACGCCGACCGGCTCGACCGCGTACGCGTTCTCGGCGGGCGGCCCGATCATCTGGCCGACGGTGGAGGCGCTGCTGCTCGTGCCGCTCGCCGCGCACGCGCTGTTCTCGAGGCCAATCGTCATCGGCTCGGATTCGACGTTCTCGATCCGCATCGACGACGATTCGACCTCCGACGGCTGGATCTGCTGCGACGGCCGCCGCCAGCGCCCGCTGCCGCGCGGCGCGCGCGTCGACATTCGCCAGTCCTCCGGACGGCTGCGCCTCGCACGGTTGTCCGACGCGCCGTTCACGAGCCGACTCGTCACGAAGTTCAATCTTCCGGTCGTCGGCTGGCGCGACCTGCATCCGGCCGCCGCCGGCGCGCGCGTCGACACGTCGCTGCGCGGTCAGGGCGACTTCGACGATCCCGAACGCGGCGACGCGACGGACGAAGGCACGACGACGGAACAGGAACGGTGACAGGTGCTGGAAGAACTCGAACTGCGTGATCTGGGACCGATCCGCGAGGCGAAGCTCGTGCCCGCGCGCGGCATGACGTCGATCACCGGCGAGACCGGCGCCGGCAAGTCGATGCTGCTCAGCGCGATCAGGCTCATCTCCGGCGGCGCCGCCGACTCCGGCCGCGTCTCCGCCGGCGCGAAGCAGGCGTGGGCGCAGGGCATCTTCCTGGCCAACGAGGGCGACGCCGTGCTCGCGGTTGCGGAACAGGCGGGCGCCACCGACGACGACGGGGAGATCTTCGTGTCGCGCACGGTGCCCGCGTCGGGACGTTCGCGCGCCATCCTGTGTGGCAGGACGGTGCCGAAGTCGGTGCTCGCCTCGATCGCGGGCGAACTCATCACAATCCACGGTCAGAGCGACCAGCTGCGCATCGCGTCGCCGTCGCGCCAGCGTGAGTTCCTCGACCGCTGCGCGAACAACGAGAAGGAGCGCCGCGCCTACGCGAAGGCATGGAACGCGTACCGCGAGATCGACGACCGTCTGCGCAGGCTCAGCTCTCAGGAATCGTCGATGCGCCAGCAGGCCGACTATCTGCGCGAATCGATCGCGCGCATCGACCGCGTGGACCCGCAGCCGGGCGAGCTCGAGGAGCTCAAAGGCCAGCGCGAACGCATCGAGCACGCCGCGCAGATCAACGCGGGCGTCGCCGGCGCGCTCGCCGCGCTCGACTCGTCGCAGGGCGACGGCGGCGAGTACCGCGGCGCCGACGAGCTCGTCCGCTACGCGTCGCAGGCGCTGCGCGGCATCCGTCTGGGCGGCGTGTTCGAACAGTGCGCGGACCGTCTCGATTCGCTGCAGGCGGAACTCGAGGACATCTCGTTCACGCTGTCGCAGCAGCTCGACCTCGACGAGTCGGGAGAGGACCTCGACACGATCAACGGCCGCATCCACGAACTCGACGAGCTCACGCGCCGCTGGGGTCCGACGCTCGACGACGTCATCGCATGGCGCGACAAGGCGCGCTTCGACGTGGAGGACCTGGACGCATCCCCCGAAAAGCTCGAGGAACTCGCGGCGCGGCGTGACCGCTGCCTCGAGACCGCGCGCAAGGCGGCGGCCGCGTTGACGAAGACACGCGAACGCGCCGCGAAACGACTGTCGAAGGACGTGGACGGCGAACTCGCGCAGTTGGCGATGGCCGACGCGTCGCTGACGGTCGCCGTGCACGCGCGCGACGGCGCCGACGCGCTCGACATGAACGGCGGCGACGACGTCGAATTCCTGTTCACGCCGTTCAAGGGGTCGCCGGCGCTCGCGATGGGCAAAAGTGCGTCCGGCGGCGAACTCAGCCGTCTGATGCTCGCGCTGGAGCTGTCGTGCGCCGGCGAGCGCGCGACCGACGAGTCGGACAGCGACGACGGGGCGGTGCCGGCGATGACGTTCATCTTCGACGAGATCGACGCCGGCGTGGGCGGCAAGGCCGGGGTCGAGCTCGGCAAAAGGCTCGCCAGACTCGCCCGGCGCGCGCAGGTGATCGTCGTGACGCATCTGCCGCAGGTCGCGTCGTGGGCCGACAGCCAGTTCGTCGTCGGCAAAAGCAAGGACGACGACGGCACCGTGAGCACACATGTGCGGGAGGTCATCGGCGACGCGCGCACCGAGGAGATCGCGCGCATGCTCGACGGCAGCACGACGCCCACGTCGCTCGAACATGCGAAGGAGCTGCTCGCCGCCTCGAAGCTCACGTGACATGGCGGCACGGCGCGCCCGCGCGGCCTCCGTTCGCTTACGGGCGGCATCGCCTGCATGGGCGACGCCCCCGCTTATGGGCGGCACGGCGCACCTACGGATGGCGCTGTGCTCCTATGGGTGGCATCACACGGCACAGCCTGCTTACGGGCGGTATCGGCCGACGCCATGCCTACGGGAAGCACATGCCGCTGCGAGTGCCGCCCGTAGCCGTTATGCTTACGGGCGGCACCCATCAGACGGCGATTCGATTCGACGGTTCGACAGGAGGAATGCAATGGACGATTCGCTTACCGGCGGCACGCGGACCGACGACATGACGGCGGGCGGCGCCGCCGATAACACGGGGCGCGCCGCGATCTTCGATCTGGACGGCACGTTGCTCGATTCGATGGGCGTGTGGGACCGGATCGACGAGGAGTTCCTCGCGAAGCGCGGCATCACGGTGCCGGACGACTACATGGCGAAGGTGAGCGCCATGCAGTTCATGGAAATCGCCGAATACACGATCGAACGGTTCGGGCTGCACGACACGCCGGAGGCGCTCGTCGCCGAATGGAACGACATGGCCAGGCGGATGTACGCGCAGGCCGTGGAGCCGAAGCCGCACGCCGTCGACTATCTGCGCGCGCTCAAGGCGAGCGGCGCGCGGCTCGCCGTCGCCACGACGATGCTGCCCGATCTGCGCACGCCGGCGCTCGAGCATGCGGGGATGGCTGATCTGTTCGACGCGGTCGTCGGCGTGGACGATGCCGGCGACCGCGGCAAGGAGCATCCGGACGTGTATCTGCTGGCGGCGCGACAGGTAGGTGTCGACCCGGCCCATTGCACCGTGTTCGAGGATCTGCTGGCCGGCATGCGTTCGGCGAAGTCCGCCGGGATGCAGGTGTGGGCGGTGCACGACGATTCCTCCGACCACGACTGGGACCGCATCTGCACGCTCGCGGACGGCGTGCTCTTCGACTTCGCCGACGCGCCGCGCCGGCTGCAGTGAGCCGATGCGGCGCTACCGGTAGCGACGGCGGATCAAACGACGCACGACCCGTAACGCACGACCCGTAACGCACGACCCGTAACGCACGACCCGTAACGCACGACCCGTAACGCACGACCCGTAACGCACGACCCGTAACGCACGACCCGTAACGCACGACCCGTAACGCACGACCCGTAACGCACGACCCGTAACGCACGACCCGTAACGCACGACCCGTAACGCACGACCCGTAACGCACGACCGCCCGCAGTCGTGAGGACTGCGGGCGGTCGTGCGTTACGATGCTACCGGTAAGGCGGCACAGGTGTCACAGGCGGTCGGCGCATTGTTCGACGTAGTGGCCCATGTCGGAGATCTCGACGCAGTCGCGGAAGCGCACGTCGGCGGTCTCGAGGCTGCGCAGCATCGGCGGGATCTCGGTGCCGGTCTTCTCGCTCAGCTCGTCCATGCATTCGAAGTCGGTGCCGTCGTGCTTGAGGCCGAGCGCCTCGTTGACGACGCGCGGGAACTTGTACGGGCTGGCGGTGCTCAGCAGCACGCGCGGCACGCCGGGATCGGCGGGCATCTGCTGCATGACGAAGTAGCCGCATGCGGTGTGCGGGTCGAGCACGTAGCCGTGTTCGCTGAAGCATTCGGCGATCATCCGGCGCACCTGGTCCTCGTCGGCCCAGCCGGTGGCGAACAGGCGGCGGATCTGGGCGAGCAGCTCCGGCGGCACCTCGAACGCGCCCCATTCGGCGAGGTCGTTCATCAGGTAGGCGGTCAGGCGCGGGTCCTTCTCGCTCATGTAGTAGAGCATGCGTTCGAGGTTCGAGGAGATGAGGATGTCCATCGACGGCGAGATCGTCTCGTAGAACGGGCGCTTGCGGTTGTAGGTGCCGGTCGTCAGGAAGTCGAAGAGCACGTTGTTCCTGTCGGAGGCGACGACGAGCTGGCGCACCGGCAGGCCGAGCATCTTCGCGTAGTAGCCGGCGAGCACGTCGCCGAAGTTGCCGGTGGGCACGACGAAGTCGACCGGGTCGCCGACGTTGACGGCCTGCTGTTCGAGCAGCTGCGCGTATGCGGAGAAGTAGTAGACGACCTGCGGCACGAGGCGGCCGACGTTGATCGAGTTGGCCGATGAGAGCGCGACGTGCGCGTCCTTTTCGAGACGCGCGGTGAGGTCCCTGTCGCCGAAGATCTTCTTGACGGTGGACTGCGCGTCGTCGAAGTTGCCCTCGACCGCGCACACGTTGACGTTGGAACCCTGCTGCGTCGTCATCTGGAGTTCCTGCACGCGGCTGACGCGGCCCTGCGGGTAGAAGACGGTGATGCCGGTGCCCTCGGCGTCGGCGAAGCCGGCGAGCGCGGCCTTGCCGGTGTCGCCGGAGGTGGCCGTGACGATCATGATCTTCTCGTCCGGGTCGCCGTCGGCGGGCGTCGTGCGCGCCATGAAGCGCGGCAGGATCTGCAAGGCGACGTCCTTGAACGCGGAGGTGGGGCCGTGGAACAGTTCCATGACCCAGTCCTGTCCGAGCGGCTTGACCGGCGTGATGCGCTCGTCCGACCACTGCGGCCCGTAGGCCTTGGTGATGCATGCCTTGAGTTCTTCTTCGGTGAAGTCGTCGAGGAGCACGGAGAGCACGTCATAGGCGATCTGCTGGTAGCTCCTGCCGGCGAGGTCGTCGATGGGGACGAGGCGTTCGCCGAGTTCGTCGGTGACGAAGAGGCCGCCGTCGTCCGCGATGCCCTTGCGGATGGCCTGCTTCGAGGTCAGTGAGTCGGTGGTGCTGCGTGTGCTGTGGAACTTGTTCACTCGTCCGTCCTTAACGATGTAGAGAGATGAAGTGTGTGGATGATTTCAGTATAGGGTTCACAGACGAAAGTCGCGTCGACGCTGTCCGCGTCGCGGAACGGGCGGACGCGCGCGGCCAGGCGACCGTCCCGCGGACGTGTGCGCGCATGAGGGCAGGGCGTCCACTAATGTGCAAGTATGACGAACACACAGAGCGAACACAACAAGGTCAGCGACGACGTCTTCGACGCGGTGTGCGCGATGGCCGACCGTGCGGGCGCCGCGCAGGCGAAGCTCGCGAAGGCCACGACCGACGTCAAGAACGGCATCCTCAACGCGATCGCCGACGCGCTCGACGCGCGCGCCGACGAAATCGCCGGCGCGAACGCGCTCGACATGGACCGCGCCTTCGAGGACGGCATGGACGCCGGCAAGCTGGACCGTCTCAAGTTCGACGTGACGCGCGTCGCCGCGTCGGCGGACGACATGCGCCACGTCGCGACGCTTCCCGACCCGGTCGGCCAGGTCGTGCGCGGCTTCGAGGCTCCCAACGGCCTGCGTCTGCAGCAGGTGCGCGTGCCGATGGGTGTCATCGGCATGATCTACGAGGCGCGGCCGAACGTGACCGTCGACGTCATCGCGCTGTGCATCAAGTCCGGCAACGCGGCGATTCTGCGCGGCGGCCACGCGGCGGAGCGCACGAACGCGGCGACGCTCGCCATCGTCGGCGACACGCTGCGCGAACTCGGCTTCGACGACGCGCTCGTCGGCTCCGTCGACGCCTACGGGCGCGAGGGCGCGACGGCGATGATGGAGGCGCGCGGCCACATCGACCTGCTCGTGCCGCGCGGCAGCGCCCAGCTCATCCAGGCCGTCGTCGAGAAGTCGAAGGTCCCGGTCATCGAGACCGGCGCCGGCAACGTGCACATCTACGTCGACCGTTCCGCCGACCTCGCCAAGGCCATCCCGGTCATCCTCAACGCGAAGACGCAGCGCGTCGGCGTGTGCAACGCCGCCGAGAAGCTCATCGTCCACCGCGACATCGCCGAGGAGTTCCTGCCGGCCGTCGCGAAGGCGCTCGCGGACGCCGACGTCGTCATGCACGCCGACGAGGTCTCGTATAAGATCATCGGCGACGCGAACATCCGCGACATCAAGCTGTTCGAGGCCGACGAGACCGACTGGGGCACCGAGTACCTCGCCCTCGAGATCGGCGTGCGCGTCGTCGATTCGATGGATGAGGCGATCGCGCACATCAACCGCTATTCGACGCACCACACCGAGGCGATCCTCGCCGAGGACTACGGCGCGATCGAACGGTTCACGAAGGACGTCGACTCGGCGGTCGTCATGGTCAACGCCTCGACGCGCTTCACCGACGGCGGCGTGTTCGGCTTCGGCGCCGAGCTGGGCATCTCGACGCAGAAGATGCACGCGCGCGGCCCGATGGGACTGCAGGAGATGACGACGACGAAATGGATCGGCTACGGCACGGGACAGGTGAGGGCATGAGCGTGCGCAACGACGGCGTGAACGACGGTGCGGACGACGTCAGGAACGACGACGGAACGATGACGTCCGCCGACGCCGCGAGGAACGGCGTTGCGAAGAACGACGCGCCGGCGAACGCCGGCGTCGCGGACAATGGATCCACGGCGCGCGACGACGCGGCGACCGTCACCTTCGACGACGCGCATGTGCTCGCGAACCCATGGGGCGTCGACCTCGCCGACCGGCGCAACCTGCTCAAGGTCGCCTCCGAACGGCTCAGCCTCGTGCGCTACGTGTTCCTCGTGCAGATCGAGGACGGCATCGCCTCGGCGGCGCAGCGCGCGTCGCTCGAGTACGCCGACGCCGTGCTCATCGGATGGCCGGAGACGGACGCCGCCGACGTCGTCGACGTCGACGACGAACGCTACCGCGAAGTCGTCGAACAGATCGTGCTGATGGAGGACTACATCGACCGCTTCCGCACGATGGAACGCGACAACGACATCGACGGCATGACCGACACGCTCATCCGCATCACCGAACGCGTCGCCCATGTGCGCCGCGCGTTCCAGCCGAGCTTCCTGCTGCCGACCTTCGCCGAGATCCGGCGCGTCGTGCAGGACGAATGGAATGAGGACATGGGCAAGATCGACCCCGACGGCGACGCCGCCGACGACCGCGCCCAGGAGCTCACGTTGCAGCAGGAGATCGATCGCGTCGCCGCCGACAGCGCCGCGGCCGGCGCCGAGGAGAAGCGCTGACATGGCGGGCAGCGACAACGGCGACGCGTCGCGCGTCGCCGACGCGCCACGGCGCATGGCCGAGCTGTCGGTGTCCGACGCGGCCACGGCGCACCTCGTCTCGCCGCCGGGGCGCCGTTCGCCGCGCGGCAACTGGCACACGCGCCCGCGCATCGGCATCATGGGCGGCACCTTCGACCCGATCCACAACGGCCATCTCGTCGCCGCGTCCGAGGTCTCGTGGGTCTATGACCTCGACGAGGTCGTCTTCGTGCCGACCGGGCGTCCGGTCTTCAAGCTCGACAAGCATGTGACGAACGCCGAGGACCGCTATCTGATGACCGTCATCGCCACGGCGTCGAACCCGAAGTTCACCGTCTCGCGCGTCGACATCGACCGTCCCGGCGTCACCTACACGATCGACACGTTGCGCGACCTGCGCGCGCTGTATCCGGACGCCGAGCTGTTCTTCATCACCGGCGCGGACGCCGTCGCCGAGATCATGCGCTGGAAGGACGTCGAGCAGATGTTCCGCATCGCGCACTTCGTCGCCGTCACGCGCCCCGGCTATTCGTCGGCGGTCACGCTGCCGGCGGGGCGCGTCGACATGCTCGAGATCCCGGCGCTGGCGATCTCGTCGACCGACGTGCGCGACCGCGCGACGCACGGCGAGCCGGTGTGGTACCTCGTGCCCGACGGCGTCGTCCAGTACATCGGCAAGCACGGCCTGTACCGCGGGCGCGGCTGAGGAGTCCCCTCCGCCCACGTCAGCTGCCGGCACTACACTGGGGACTCGGCTACGAACCAACCGACGTTTGGAGATACGGTGAGCGCAATCCTCGAAGGCAAACCAGACAAGAACCTGATACTCGTCACCGGAAGGGCGCATCCCAAGCTCGCCCGTGACGTCGCCGACCAGCTCGGCATCGACGTGCTCGAGACGACCGCCTACGACTTCGCGAACGGCGAGATGTACGTGCGCTACACCGAATCCGTGCGCGGCGCCGACGTCTTCGTGCTGCAGAGCCACAGCAACCCGGTCAACCAGTCGATCATGGAGCAGCTCATCATGATCGACGCCCTCAAGCGCGCGTCGGCGCGTTCGATCACGGCCGTGAGCCCGCTGCTCGGCTATTCGCGCCAGGACAAGAAGCACCGCGGCCGCGAGCCGATCTCGTGCCGTCTCGTCTTCGACCTGCTCAAGACGGCCGGCGCCGACCGCATCATGAGCGTCGACCTGCACGCCGCGCAGTCGCAGGGCTTCTTCGATGGCCCGGTCGACCATCTGATCGCGATGCCGGTGCTCGTCGACTACATCCGCGACCGTTTCTCCAACCAGCTCGACAATGTGACCGTCGTCTCCCCGGACGCCGGCCGCATCCGCGTCGCCGAGCAGTGGGCGCAGCGCCTCGGCGGCGGCCCGCTCGCCTTCGTGCACAAGACGCGCGACATCACGAGGCCGAACCAGGCCGTCGCGAACCGCGTCGTCGGCGACGTCAGGGGCAAGGACTGCGTGCTCGTCGACGACCTGATCGACACGGCCGGCACGATCGCCGGCGCGTGCAAGGTGCTGCAGGAGGCCGGCGCGAAGTCGGTGACCGTCGTGGCGACCCACGGCGTGCTCTCCGGCCCGGCCGTCGAACGGCTCAAGAGCTGCGGCGCGCG
This sequence comes from Bifidobacterium choerinum, assembly GCF_002761235.1. NCBI lineage: Bacteria > Bacillati > Actinomycetota > Actinomycetes > Bifidobacteriales > Bifidobacteriaceae > Bifidobacterium > Bifidobacterium choerinum. The sequence goes on from NZ_CP018044.1 coordinate 1,554,879, forward strand.
CGAGGTCGTGCTCACCGACACGGTGCCGATCCCCGAGGAGAAGCGCTGGGACGGCCTGACCGTACTGTCGATCGCGCCGCTGCTGGCGAGCGCGATCAAGGCGGTGTTCGAGGACGGCTCGGTCGCCGAGCTCTTCGAGACCTATCCCGAGCACCACGGCCAGGGCTTCCTCTTTGCCTGACCCGCCACGGGGTCGCGCCCATGGTCCGGCCCTATGGCATAATGAACACTTGGCGGGTCCGCCCGCCGTTCCCCCATGGTGTAATGGCAGCACACGGGTCTTTGGAACCCTTTGTCTTGGTTCGAGTCCAGGTGGGGGAGCCAGCGGCGTCCGCATCCGGCCTTCGGCGTTTGGATGTGGACGCCTTTCGCATCAGGGACCATGACGGGGCGATCGGCCCCGTCCTCGCAAAGGAGAACAGATGACGGTAACCGCCGCAATCGTGCTGGCAGCCGGCGAGGGCACGCGCATGCGCTCGTCGAAGCCGAAGGTGCTGCACACCTTCGCGGGCAAGACCTTCCTCGAACGCGTCATGTCCTCCGTCGAGGCGCTCGGGCCCGCTACGCTCGCCGTCGTCGTGCGCCATCAGGGCGAACGCGTCGCCGAGGCGGCGCGCGGCTACGACCCCGACGTGACGATCGTCGAGCAGGACGACATCCCCGGCACCGGCCGCGCCGTGCAGTGCGCGATGCGCCAGCTGACGGCCGGCGGCGACCTCGACGGCGACGTGCTGATCACGGCGTCGGACATGCCACTGCTCGACACGGGCACGCTGCGCGCGCTGCTCGACTACCATGCGGCCAGCGGCGACGACGCGACGGTGCTCACGACGGTGCTCGACGACCCGACCGGCTACGGACGCATCATCCGCGCCCCCGACGGCGACGTCCTCAAGATCGTCGAGCAGAAGGACGCGAACAGCAGCGAGCTCGCCGTGCGCGAGGTGAACACGTCGGTGTACGTCTTCGACGCGCATGCGCTCGCCGCCGCAATCGCCGACCTCGACGCCGACAACGCGCAGGGCGAGTTCTACCTGACCGACGCGCTCAAGGCGGCGAAGGCGAGCGGCAAGGTCGGCGCCTTCGCGGCGCCCGACCCGCTGAGCGTCGAAGGCGTCAACGACCGCGTGCAGCTCGCCGCGCTCGCGCGCGCCCACAACCTGCGCGTGTGCGAGTACTGGATGCATGAGGGCGTGACGATCCTCGACCCGTCGACGACGTGGATCGAGGACGACGTGACGATCGGCCGCGACGCGACGATCCTGCCCGGCTGCTTCCTGCAGGGGGGCACGGCCGTCGGCGAGGAGGCCGTCGTCGGCCCGTACACGACGCTCATCGACGCGACCGTCGACGCCGGCGCGCACGTCGAACGCTCGCGCGTGCAGGAGTCGCACATCGGCCGCGACGCGAACATCGGGCCGTGGACGTACCTGCGTCCCGGCAACGAGCTCGGCGAGGGCTCGAAGGCGGGTGCCTTCGTCGAGATGAAGAAGGCGCACATCGGCGACGGCACGAAGGTGCCGCATCTGAGCTACGTGGGCGACGCCGACCTCGGCGAGCGCACGAACATCGGCGGCGGCACGATCACTGCCAACTACGACGGCGTGCACAAGAACCACACGACGATCGGCTCGGACGTGCACATCGGCGCCGGCAACCTCTTCGTCGCGCCGGTCGAGGTCGGCGACCATGTCACGAGCGGCGCCGGATCGGTGATCCGCCATGACGTGCCGGACGACGCGATGGTCTATTCGGAGAACACGCAGCACATCGTGCAGCATTGGAAACCAGCTTGGGAGCGTTGATATGACGGCACTTGAATCATCCATCGCATCGGTGCGGATCGCGGCCGCGGCGGCCGACCGCATGAAGGCGTCCGACATCGTCGCCTACGACGTGAGCGACCTGGTCGGCATCACCGACTGCATGCTCGTCGCGTTGGCGACGAACGAGCGCCAGGTGCTCGCCGTCGCCGAGGAGATCGAGAAGGACCTGTACACGAAGGGCGGCAAGCTCAAGCCCCAGGGCCGCGAAGGCATCCAGGAGGCGCAGTGGATCCTGCTCGACTACGGCGATTTCATCATCCACGTCATGCATGAGGAGGCGCGCGACTTCTACCGGCTTGAACGCCTGTGGCGCGACTGCCCGCGCATCGACCTCGAACTACCCGAGGCGGCCGACGCGGCCGCCGACGCCGACTGACCGATGGGGGGGGCGACGATGACGGCGATCGGGACGGTGCGTTCGATTACGCTCGTGCGCCATGGGCGCACCTCCTACAACCTCGCCGGCCGCGTTCAGGGCAGCATCGACATCCCGCTCGACGACGTGGGGGTCTGGCAGGCGCGCCAGACCGGCGACGCGCTGCGCAGGCTCTACGTCGAACGCGACCCCGTCGCGCGGCAGCTCGTCGTCGCCTCCGACCTGCGGCGCGCGAACCGCACCGCGCATCTGTTCGCCGACCCGCTCGGCCTCGAGGTCCACGCCGACCCGCGGCTGCGCGAACGCAGCTTCGGCGACTGGGAGGGCATGTCCGGCGAGGAGCTCGACGCGCAGTGGCCGAAGGACTTCGAGCTGTGGTGCCGCGGCCTCGGCGGCGAGATGCGCCACCGGGCAGAATCCCATGAACATGCCGGCGAACGCGGCGTCGAGGCGCTGCGCGACTGGTCGCACCGGGCGGACGCGGACACCGATCTGTTCGTGTTCTCCCATGGCGCGCTCATCGAGAACATGCTGCAGGTGCTGTTCGGCATCGGCTTGGCGCTGCCGGACTTCGTCTCCGTCACATCGATGCGCAACGCGCACTGGGCGCGTCTGGTCAACGCGGGGCTCGACGACCCCGACCGCTGGATCCTCGTCGACTACAACCACGGGCCCGCGCTCGCCGACACTGAGCTGTGGGAGAACCCGACACGGCATAAGGCCGACGGACGGTGAACTGGTCTATGCTTATGGCAGTTCTGCCCACCGACGCGCCCGACGGTCCAAGCGGCCGGCGGGCGCGCCATGATCGGATGAATCGACCGTGAAGAATTTTTTCAATGGACTATCGTTCTCCCAGCTGCTCGCGGGCGCGCTCGCGGCGGTCACGTCGTTCCTGCTGTCGTCGAAGATCGGCATCGCAGGCTCGGTGATCGGCGTCGCCGTCGCCTCGATCGTGTCGACGTCGGCATCGCAGATCTACAAGAACGTCATCGACGCCTCGAGCAAGAAGCTGCAGGACGCAGCCGCGCAGCAGCTCGGCGAGAAGGATGGACGGCAGGAGGGGACCTCCGATGCGTCCGACGACACGCAGACGATCACCCCGGTCGGCCGGCCGGCGCAGGAACGCGGACGCAAGGGCCGCGTCGTCGCGTCGAACGGCGCCGGCGCCTCCACATCGGGGAAAGCGCCGGCGAAGCCGGCTCCCTCCGGGCCTCAGCTCACCGGTCATGACAAGCGCGTGGCGATCGTCGTGGCCGTCGTCTCCGGTCTGGTCGCCGTAGCCGTGACCGCCGGCGTCATCCTCGCGCTCACCGGCGGCAGGGGCACCGATTCGGTCGTCCACGACATCGTCAGCCCGAGCGTGACGAGCGAGGAGGGCGGCGACGTCTCTCCGGCGCCGTCGCAGAGCGTCATCACGCCGACGCCGGAGCCTTCGGCGTCGGATACGGCGTCGACGCCCTCGACGGACGACCGGCGTCAGGACGGCGGCTCGGACACGAAGGACGATCAGGGCTCGAACTCGCCGGTCGTCGAACCGAGCGCGACGCCGTCGCCGTCGCAGAGCGCGGGAACCGGCGACGGGTCGCAGAGCGCGGGAACCGGCGACGGGTCGCAGAACGGCGGCTCCACGGACGACGGGCAGGAGGGAACGACCACGCAGGGCGACTCCGGACACAAGGACGACACCGGCCAGCAGACCCAGTGACGGTGTTCCGACAGGGAAGGTCCGGCGTGTCGCAGAGTGCGACACGCCGGACCTTTGCATATTGGGAATCCATGATGTACACTATTTCGAGTTGGCTGAAAAGCCGATGGGGCTATGGCGCAGCTGGTAGCGCATCTCCATGGCATGGAGAGGGTCAGGGGTTCGAATCCCCTTAGCTCCACGAAGGTTCCTGGCATCAGGTTCCTCCCTATTCGGGGCTATGGCGCAGCTGGTAGCGCATCTCCATGGCATGGAGAGGGTCAGGGGTTCGAATCCCCTTAGCTCCACGATCGACACCCGGCTTCGGCCGGGTTTTTCGTTATCGGCACCCTGCACGACGGAGAGCGTCCGACGGGCCGCGACGGTGCGGCATCGGTGTGAGCGGGCTCACATGTGAGCAGCATGACATGCGTCGCGCTCATTCCACAGCGCAACGGGGCATGTGGCCGGCCGCGGTCGCGTAGTGTGGGGAGTGTACAGAAAGGAGCCCCACAATGGCACAGCTTACTGAAGCGATGAAGGATTTCATCAAGGACAACCTCGCATGGGTCGCCACCGTCAGCCCCGACGGCGTGCCTGACCTCGGACCGAAGATGAGCATGTTCGCGCTCGACGACGAGCATCTCGCCTACCACGAGCGTACCGCCGGACAGACCTACCGCAACCTCGAGAACGGCAGCCCCCTGGTCGTCGCGTTCGTCAACTTCGAGCAGAAGAAGGGCTACCGCTTCCGCGGCGAGGTCATCCTGCACACCGACGACGCGGTCTACGACGAGCAGGTCAGGCTCGCGAAGGAACGCGGCACGAAGGTCCCGGCATGCGTGCCGGTCATGACGATCGACACGATCGAGGACCTGTCCGCCGGCGCGCACGCCGGCAAGACGATCGCGAAGGACTGAACCGGCCCCGTCGCCATCCACGAAGCGTAAGGAGTCACAAGGAAAGATGATCACCGACATCGTCATGCTGCGCCACGGGCGCACCTCGATGAACCTCGAACGCCGCCTGCAGGGCCAGGTCGAGGTCCCGCTCGACATCGTCGGCCAATGGCAGGTGGACCAGAGCGGCCTCGCGCTCGCGCAGCGCTACTACTGGGCGAAGGTGAGCAATCTGGCCACCCATCCCGAGCTGCTGCCGGAGGCGCCGGTGGCGACCGTGCGCGCCGTCGACGCCGAGGAGTACCGCAAGGCGCCGGCCTCGCAGCGCACGATGGTCGTCGTCAGCTCGGACCTGTTCCGCGCGCAGCAGACGGCGCACGTCTTCGCCGACATCCTCGGACTCGACGTGCATCTCGACCCGAGGCTGCGCGAGCGCGGCTTCGGCGAATGGGAGGGCATGACGCGCGAGGAGATCCGCGAGCGCTGGCCCGAGGACTTCCGCTCCTGGAGGCGCCACGAGGGCGGCGAGCTCGCCCACGGCGTCGAAAGCCGGCGCGAGGTCGGCGAGCGCGGCGCCGAGACGATCCGCTCGTATGTGCGCCAGGCGCGGGACGTGCCCGGCGAGGAGACGCTGTTCGTCGTCTCCCACGGATCGTGGATTGTCGCGACGATCGCGACGCTGCTGGGCATGGACGTCGACGCCGCCAACGGGCTCGACGCCATGCGCAACGCCTTCTGGTCGCGTCTGAGCCTCGAGCACGGCGCCGACGGCGACCGCTGGCTGCTCGCCGAGTTCAACCACGGCCCGCAGATCGCCGAGTTCGTTGACTGGGAGAACGGCCCCGAGCAGCTGCGCAACCCCGACATGCCGATGTGGAGGCCGATCGCCGGCTGAAGCCGCCCGCATGGCGCCCACGCCGCCCGGCCCCGCCCGGGCGGCGTGTCTCATAGGTGCGGCTAAGCTGTTGATGTTTGCACAAGGACAGGCCGCGTCCGTCGCGCGGCTCGGCGAATGAGAGGCGGGTGATCTCATGCTGCGCATGTTCAGTACCGTTCACGGACAGGTCGAACAGATAGACAAGCCGGAGAACGGCTCATGGCTCGCGCTGTGCGACCCCACCGACGTCGAGCTCACCACCGTCGCCCAGGAGACCGGCATCGACCTCGCCGACCTGCGCGCCCCGCTCGATGACGAGGAGCGTTCGCGCGTCGACGTCGAGGACGACTACACGATGATCATCGTCGACATCCCGACGGTCGGGGAGCGTTCGGGACGCAACTGGTACGAGACGATCCCGCTGTCGATCATCGTCACGCGCACGCTCATCGTCACCGTGTGCATGCAGGACACGCCGGTGCTCCACCCGTTCATGGAGGGCACGATCCGCGGCTTCAACACCTTCATGCGCTCGCGCTTCATCCTGCAGATCCTCTACCGCAACGCGACGATGTACCTGCGCTACCTGCGCATCATCGACGGCGAGACCGACAAGCTCGAGCTGCGGCTGCGCCATTCGATGCAGAACCGCGAGATCCTGATGCTGCTCGAGCTGAGCAAGACGCTCGTCTACTTCAACACGTCGCTCAAGTCGAACGAGATCGTCATGGAGAAGCTCACGACGCTCTCGCGCATCAAGCAGTACCCGGAGGACGAGGACCTGCTCGACGACGTCATCACCGAGAACAAGCAGGCGATCGAGATGGCGAACATCTACAGCGGCGTCCTCGCGAACATGACCGACGCGTTCTCGTCGGTCGTCTCCAACAACCTGAGCAACGTGATGCGCATCTTCACGATCATCTCGATCACGCTGTCGGTCCCGACGCTCATCTTCTCGATGTACGGCATGAACTTCCAGAACGGCATGCTCGGCATGCCGTTCACCGGCTCGCGCTGGGGGTTCCTGATCATCATCGTGTTCGCGCTCGTGCTCGCGCTGCTCGTGCTGTGGTTCCTCACCCGTTCCCGTCTGTTCAAGTGAGGCAGCATGCGTAGCCGTGGAGGAATGAGGGTCCTTGCCGCGCTGTGCGCCGTGGCGGCCGTCTCGCCGCTCGCCGCGTGCGGCACGTCGGTGCAGGTGACGGTGCCCGGGCAGGCCGACGGCCCGATGGTCGACATCGGCGTCGCCGTCGACGAGCCCGGCGTCTCCTGGTACCACGAGGAGGGATACAGCGGCCTGAGCGTCGACGTGGCCAAGTACGTCGCCGAGAAGATCGGCTACAGCAACCGCCAGATCGTCTTCCACGCGATGACGGCGGCGACGCGCGACGCGATGCTCGCCGACGGCACGATCGACTTCGCGATGACGTCGTACGCCTACGAGGGCGGCAAGGACGCGCGCGCGTTCACAAAGCAGCTCGCCTCGCGCGGCGGCGACGTGCGCTATTCGGGGCCGTACCTGATCGCCGAGGACGGGCTGCTCGTGCGCAACGACGAACGTGCGGCGATCCGCGGAGCCGGCGACGTGCGCGGCCGCAGCGTGTGCGTCGTCGCACACGACGGCGTGCGCGAACAGCTCGCCGCACACATCGACGGCGTACGCTTCCGCGAGGAGGACGACTTCTCCCGCTGCGTCTCCGCGCTGCTCGCCGGCGAGGCCGACGCCGTGGCCGGCGCGCGTCCGGTGCTCGCCGGCCTGCGCGCCCAGGCCGGCGCCGAATACGTGAGCCTCGTCGATGCGTCCTTCGGCGAGCGCGGCTACGGCATCGCGATCGCCGGCGGCGACGAGCTGCTCGCGCAGATGAACACGACGCTGCAGGGCATGATCTACGACGGATCGTGGGACCGGATCGTCGACGAGGCGGGCCGCGCGCTCGGCGTCGACGCGGACCTGAGACTCAACCCGCCCGACATCGTCGACTCGCGCTACGAGGAATGAGCCGCACGTTCGCACTGCGGACGGCGCGGAGGGCACTGTCCAGCTGAAAAACGATAATCGTGCCCTATGAGTGAGAACGAAGCGAGCGCGCCGGCGCAGGCGCACGATGCGGATCAGTCCGCATTCCGGTACAACGCCGCGATGGCGCAGACCATCGAAGGCAAATGGCAGAGGATCTGGGACGAGCAGGGCACGTTCTGGGCGGCGAACGTCGAAGGCGGGCTGACCGACGGCGAGGGCCGGCACGCGGACGGCCGCCGGCCGTTCTTCGCGATGGACATGTTCCCGTACCCGTCGGGCAAGGGCCTGCATGTGGGCCATCCGCTCGGCTACCTCGCCTCCGACGTCGTCAGCCGCTACCACCGCATGAAGGGCGAGAACGTGCTGCACGCAATGGGCTACGACGCCTTCGGCCTGCCGGCCGAACAGTTCGCGGTGAAGACCGGACAGCATCCGCGCGTGACGACCGAGCAGAACATCGCGAACATGCGCCGCCAGCTGCACCGCATGGGCCTGAGCTTCGACGACCGCCGCTCCTTCGCGACGATCGAGCCCGGCTACGTGCGCTGGACGCAGTGGATCTTCTCGCGCATCTTCGACGCATGGTACGACCCGGACAAGCGCAACCCGAGCGGTTCGATGGGCTGCGCGCGCCCGATCGGCGAGCTCGTCGAGCAGTTCCGCTCCGGCGCCCGCCCGATCGACGGCCATGAGGGCCGCGCCTGGGACGACCTGAGCGAGGCCGAGCAGGCGGACGTGCTCAACGAGTACCGCCTCGCCTACATCTCGAAGTCGCCGGTCAACTGGTGCCCGGGTCTGGGCACCGTGCTGGCGAACGAGGAGGTGACCGCCGAGGGACGTTCCGAACGCGGCAACTACCCGGTGTTCCAGCGCGAGCTGCGCCAGTGGTCGATGCGCATCACCGCCTACGGCCACCGCCTGATCGAGGACCTCGACACGATCGACTGGCCCGAGAAGGTCAAGCTCATGCAGCGCAACTGGATCGGCGAGTCGCATGGCGCGTCGGTGCATTTCAAGGTGCGCGCCGGCGACGGCCTCGAGGACATGGAGATCTACACGACCCGTCCGGACACGCTGTTCGGCACGACCTTCTGCGTCGTCTCCCCGGAGCATCCGCTGCTGATGCACGTGCCCGAACAGTGGCCCGACGGCGTGAGCGGGCAGTGGACCGGCGGCTATGCGACGCCGCTCGAAGCCGTGGCCGCCTACCGCACGGTGGCGGAGTCGAAGACGGCCGCCGACCGCGTCAACGAGGCCGGAGAGAAGACCGGCCTGTTCACCGGCCTGTATGCGATCAACCCGATCACCGGCGCCGAACTGCCGGTGTTCACCGCCGACTACGTGCTGATGGACTACGGCACCGGCGCGATCATGGCGGTGCCGGGCGGCGACCAGCGCGACTACGACTTCGCGGCCAAGTACGGCCTGCCGGTCATCTACACCGTCGCGCCGCTGCCCGACGGCGGCGACACGCTCGCGAACTACGAGGGCAAGGCACCGTACACCTCCCATGACGGCGTCGTCGTCAACTCGTCGGTCGACGCCACCTGGGCGCGCGGCGACGCGCTCGACATCAACGGCATGGGCGTCGACGACGCGATCGCGGCCGTCACCGCGTGGCTCGAGCAGGCGCAGGTCGGCCACGGCACCGTCAGCTACCGCCTGCGCGACTGGCTCTTCAGCCGTCAGCGCTACTGGGGCGAGCCGTTCCCGATCGTCTATGATGACGAGGGCGTACCGCATCTCGTGCCCGATTCGATGCTGCCGATCAACCTGCCGGAGGTGCCCGACTACAGCCCGAAGACCTTCGACCCGGAGGACGCGCAGTCCAACCCGGAGGCCCCGCTGAGCCGCAACGGGGACTGGGTCGAGGTCACGCTCGACCTGGGCGACGGCCCCAGGCGCTACCACCGCGAGACGAACACGATGCCGAACTGGGCCGGATCGTGCTGGTACTACATGCGCTACCTCGACCCGCACGACACCGAGCACATGGTCGAACGCGACGAATACGACTACTGGATGGGCCCGAAGCACAATCCGACGGCCGGCGAATCCGGCGGCGTCGACCTGTACATCGGCGGCGTCGAGCACGCCGTGCTCCATCTGCTCTACTCGCGCTTCTGGCACAAGATCCTCTTCGACCTCGGCTACGTGGATTCGAGCGAGCCGTTCCACAAGCTGTTCAACCAGGGCATGATCCAGGCCTGGGCCTACACCGACGACCGCGGCGAGTACGTCCCGGCCGACGAGGTCGAGGAGGGTCCGGCGGACGCGTCCGGCGAGCCGACCTTCACGTGGCACGGCCAGCACGTCAACCGCGAGTTCGGCAAGATGGGCAAGAGCCTGAAGAACATCGTGACGCCGGACGACATGTACGACGACTACGGCGCGGACACCTTCCGCCTGTACGAGATGAGCATGGGTCCGCTCGATGAGTCCCGCCCGTGGAACACGCGCAACGTCGTCGGCGGCATGCGCTTCCTGCAGCGTCTGTGGCGCAACGTCATCGACGAGGCGACCGGCGAGGTCACCGTTGTCGACGAGACGCCCGACGACAAGACGCTCAAGCTGCTCAACAACACGATCGCCGAGGTGACGGTCGAGATGGAGGCGATGCGTCCGAACACGGCCATCGCGAAGCTCATCGTGCTCAACAACCATCTGACCGGCCTCGAGCGCGTGCCGCGCGCCGCGGTCGAGCCGCTGATCCTGATGGTCTCGCCGATCGCCCCGCACATCGCCGAGGAGCTGTGGAGCAGGCTCGGCCACGACCGTTCGCTCGCGCACCATCCGTGGCCGCAGGCGGACGAACGCTACGTCGGCCAGGACATGGTCACGGCCGTCGTGCAGATCAAGGGCAAGGTGCGCGCCAAGCTCGAGGTGAGCCCGGACATCGATCCGGACGAGCTCAAACGGATGGCGCTCGAGGCCGTCGCCGACCGTCTCGGCGGCGTGCCCCCGCGCAAGGTCATCGTCAAGGCGCCGAAGATCGTGTCGGTCGTGCCCGGCGACTGACCGCGACACGTCGTGGGGGAGGGCCGCCCGTCAGGGCGACCCTCCCTTTTTCGTTGATATGGCGCCGTTCTTGGCCCATGGCGGAATGTGGACGGAGGGGCCGTCCGTACACATGCTTCCGTCCGGATGGACACGGACACGTCCGGGCCGCGATAGTGGGGCCATGTTCGATGACGATGATGAGGGCCGTCCGGCCGCTCCGACACGGGGAGCCGACGCGCGCCGTTCGCGCCGGCCCGACGTGCCGCTGCCGCCGCGACCCGGTACTGCGCGGCGCGGCGGGCAGGATGGACGCAGTGGGCGATGTGAGCGCGGCTCGCCGGACGATCGCGGCGCGCGCGGTTTCGGTGGCGAGCGCGTCGGCCCTTGCGACGGCGCAGGGGACGCGGACACAAGGGCCGACGGTGCGGACGCCACCGGCGCGCGTGCGCTGCTCGAGGGCCTCGCCGGCGTGCACGCGGACGAGGAACGGCGGGGAAGCGAGCCCCGCACGCGGCCCAGGCTGAGCGTCGAACCGGTGCATGCGCTCGTCGTCATGGCGATCCTCGTCGTCATGCTCGCGGCGAGCCTCGCGCTGCTCGTGCAGCAGTCGGTCAATCTGGCCGCCGCCTCGCCCGAACCGACATCCATCGCGACGTCGCCGCACGCCTCCGGGGACACCGCCCCCTCATGCACGCCGAGCACGTCTGGCGCCCCGGATGCGCAGTCGCAGTCGTCCCGGACCGGCGCGGCGCAGGGACAGCAGGATGCGGCGCAGACGTCGCCGCAGCAGCAGCCAACGACGGATCCGGCGCCGCAGACGGCGCAGCAGGCCCTGCCGGGCACGTCGTCGCAGCCCATCGACCTCAACACGGCGACGCAGGAGCAGCTCGAGACGGTCAAGGGGATCGGGCCGGTGACGGCGGCGAACATCATCGCCTACCGCGCGGGCGTGGGACGGTTCGGTGCCGTCGACGAGCTGCTCAACATCGACGGCATCGGCCCCAAGACGCTCGAGAAGATCCGCGGACAGGTGACGGTGCGATGACCGGCGCGGGAACGATGAGCGATGAGGGAACGGTGGCCGGGACGGCGCGGCGGCGACCGGCCGGCGGCGGCCACGTCGGCCTGCGCGGTCTTCCGGCCCGCTGGATCGACGGCGAATCGGGACACCGCGACCTGCGGATGCTCCCCGTCGCGCTGTGCCTGTGGGCGGCGGCGCTCGCGGCGCGCGCCGCGCTGCCGCCGGACGGCGCGCCCGGACTGCGTGGATTCGCCGCCGCGACGTGCGTTGCCGCCTGCACCGTCATGCTCGCGGCGCTGCACGGCGTGTCCGCCTGGCTGCGCCATGTGCGCGCCGGCCGCGCGCGTCCCGCGCTGCGCTGCGCCTCATGCCTGCTCATGTGCGCGGCGGCGGCGCTGACGGGCGCGTTGTCGACGGTCGTCGCGCTGACGCATGAGGCGGCCGATCCGGCGATGCGGCTGTCCCATGACGGCCCGTCGCGGGCGACCGTCGACTTCAGGGCCCGGGCGCCGGCGCTGCGGTCGTCGTCGCGTGCGGCCGCCTGCACGGTGCGGGCCTCCACGCGCGCCGTGCAGGCGGCCGGCGTGCGCACGCCCTCGGCCGTCGACGTGCAGGCGCTGCTTCCCGAGGCGCTGTGCATGCGGATCGTGCAGGGCGGCGAATACCGCATGGCCGGCACGCTCGCCCGCGCGCCGTGGGACGCGCGCACGCTGCAGCTGACGGTGGCGCGGCGGGACACCGGCTCGGCCCTCGCCCTGCGGCCGCCGGCGCCGTGGCGGCGCGCCGTGCATGCGATGCAGCGGCGGTTCTTCGACGTCGTCGAAGGACTTTCGGACCAGGGGCGCGTCCTCGTGCCCGGACTGACGCTCGGCGTGCTCGGACAGGACGCGCTGGGCGAGGGCGAACCGGTCGACGAGGTCTATGCGCGCCGGCTCGAGGAGGGCAGCCGGCGTGCGGGCATCATCCATCTGATGGCCGTCTCCGGCGGCCACTACGCGCTGCTCGTCGCGGCGGCGACGGCGCTGTGCTCATGGGCGCTCATGCCACGCTGGGCCGTCGCCTGCGCCCGCGCCGCCGCCGTCGCGGCGCTCACCGCCGTCCTCGTGCCGAGCGAATCGATCACGCGGGCCGTCGTCATGCATCTGTTCGCCCTCGGCTACGTGCTGCTGGGACGGCGCAGCCAGACGGCGCCGCTGCTGCTGTGGACGGCCATCGTCTCGATCGTCGCCAGACCGGCGCGCGCAGCCGATCTCGGCTTCGCATTGTCCTGCGCGGCGGTCCTCGGCATCGCGCTCGCCTCCGGTCCACTCGCCGCCGCGCTGCGCCGATGGCTGCCGCGTACGATGGCCGACGCGCTCGCGACGACGCTCGGCGCGCAGCTGCTCACGTCGCCGCTGCAGCTGCTCATGCAGCCGCGGATCGCGCTGTGGGCGGTGCCGGCGAATCTGCTCGTCGCTCCGTGGATGGACGCCGCCACAGTATGCGGACTCGTCGCGTACACGGTCAGCTGGTGCATGCCGCGGGTCGGCTTCGCGTTCGCGTGGTGCGCGTCGCTCGGCACGAAGAGCGTCGAGATCGCCGCCGACGTCTTCGGCGCCGAGGACGGCTCCGCGACGCTTGCATGGCCGTCGGACACGGTCGGCGCGCTGCGGATGGCGGCCGCCGAGATCCTCGTGCTGCTCATCGCCGTGCTGTTGCGCGCGATGGCGCGGCTGCGCGACGGCATGCCGCGCCGTCGCGCCTTCGCGTCGCCCGCGCCCATCGTCCGGTCTCGGCTGTGGTGGCGACGCACGGCCGCGATGCTCGTGCGCCTGCGCTGGCGTCCGCGCACGGCCCGCGCGACGGGGCGTCGGCGGCCGCATGGACGGGTCGGGGCGGGCTCACGGCCGCCTCGCCATCGGGCGTCCGGCGGCGGGGAGGGGAGCGGGCCGTGATTGTCCAACGATGCGCACACATTGGGACTATGGGAGTGAACAACGACGCGAACTGCGTCATCGTCTTCGGTGGCATCGAGTTCCTCAACGAACGCGAGGCGCGCGCCGACGTGCGCCGATGGCTCGACAACCACCGCGACGCCGACTTCGTCGAACTCGACGCGCGCATGACCGAAGGGTACGACTTCGACGAGGCGGTCAGCCCGTCGCTGCTGAGCGAACGCGCCGGCGTGCTGCTCACCCATCTCGAGGACGCCGACGAATCGCTCGGCAAGGCGCTCGTCGCCTACGTGCGCGACTCGGCCGGCGACCCGAACGCCTCGGGCGTCGTCATGCGCCACGCCGGCGGCGCCAAGGGCAGGCGCCTCGTCGACGAGCTGCGGCGCGCAGGCGCCGCGATGCAGCAGGTCGACGACCTCAAGGCGCTCAAGGAGAAGGGCGGCGTGCGCAACTTCGCGATCGGCGAATTCGAACGCCGCGGACGCCGCGTCGAACCGCAGGCCGCCGAACAGCTGGCTGCCGTCTACGGCGAGCACGGCTTCGGCGAGCTGTGCGCGATGGTCGGCCAGCTGTGCATGGACTTCGACGAGGACCCGATCACGTGCGAGCAGGTCAACCGGTACATGATCGGCAATCCGCAGGTCACCGGCTTCAACGTGGCCGACGCCGCGCTCGCCGGCGACGGCGCGCAGGCCGTCGTCATGCTGCGTTCGGCGCTCGTCCAGGGCGTCGACCCGATCGCGCTCGTCGGCGCGCTCGCGATGAAGCTGCGCTCATTGGCGAAGGCGTCCGCCGTGCGCGCCGGGTCGATCACGGCCGCCGAGGCGAAGATGCAGCCATGGCTCATCCGCAAGACGCAGCGCCAGCTCGCCGGCTGGTCGTCGCAGGCGCTCGGACGCTGCGTGCGCAGGCTCGCCTGGGCGGACGAGCAGTGCAAGACGAACGGCGGCGACGCCGCCTACGCGATCGAGCGCTGCGTGGAGCTCATCGCGAACAAAGGCGTTGAGTAACATGGTGCGGGACAGCAACGGCAACATCGGAAGGTCGAAGGACATGGAATCGAAACGATTCGCGGTGCCGCGCGCCGAGGACATGCGCGCGCTCGGCGCCGTCGTGGCGCGGCGCATGCGCGGCGGCGAGGTCATTCTGCTATCCGGCCCGCTCGGGGCCGGCAAGACGACCTTCGCGCAGGGTTTCGGCGCGGGGCTGGGCATCGACGAGTTGATTGTCTCGCCGACGTTCACGATCGCGCGCGAACTGACCGGGACCTTCGCCGACGGACGTCCCGCACGCCTCATCCACGTCGACGCCTACCGTCTGGGCGGCGTCGACTACGCGCCCGGACAGGACAGCGTCGACCGGCTCCTCGACGAGCTCGAATCGCTCGGTCTGGACGAGGAGCTCGAGGATGTCGACGAACGCGCCGTCGTCCTGATGGAATGGGGCGAGCAGATGGCCGCCGCGCTCGCCGACGAACGGCTCGACGTCGTGCTCGAACGCCCCGCCGAGCGTCACGGGATGGCCGACGGGGCCGCGCTGACGAGCGACGGCGTGCGCTATGCGACGCTCACCGGCGTCGGCGCGCGCTGGGACGGCTTCCTCGACGACTTCGACTTCGACCCGCGCCGGTGACGACGACCGACGCACTACAACGAAAAGACGGAACATGCACACACTAGTCATCGACACATCGTTCGGCTCGACCGTGGGCGTCGTCGGACACGACCCGGTCGTCGAACACGACTCGCGCACTCATGTGGAGAAGCTGCGCAACGACATCGACGCCGCATGCCGGCAGGCGGGCGTCGCACCGCACGAGGCGGAACGCATCGTCGTCGGCGTGGGGCCCGCGCCGTTCACCGGCCTGCGCGCCGGCATCGTCACGGCGAAGGCGATCGCCTACGCGACCGGCGCGACATTGCTCGGACAGGACGACCTGACGCCGAACGCCGTGCTCATGCACTACGCCCACCGCCACGACCCGCGCTTCGCCGACCGCTTCGACTACGCCGACGTGAGCGTCGTCACCGACGGGACGCCGCGCGTCGCGCTCACGCTCAGCGTCAACGACGCGCGCCGCCGGCAGCTCTACTTCGGCCTGTATGCCGACCTCGACGCCGGCACCGGCGACCCGACGACGCTCATCGACATGGACATCGACGCGCCCGACCATATCGCGCGGCGCGTCGGCGAGGCCGTCGACCGCTACCGCGACGCCCACCCCGGCGTCGACGTCGTCCTCGACGTCGTCGGCCACGGCGCACGCAAGTACGCGTCCGCATGGGACGGCCTCGCGCGGCTGGAGACGGTGAGCGACATCGGCGCGCTCGACATGGGCGCCGCGGGGCTCGCACTGTTCGCCGACGTCGCGCAGGCGCACGCCCCGGCAGACGAGGGCACGGGCGCCGTCGAGCCGCTGTATCTGCGCAGGCCCGACGTCAGCGTGCCGAACCCGCTCAAGCACGTGCTCAACCACGATCCGGCGCACGGGACGGGCGACGGGGCGGCGACGGCATGATCGTGACCGGCGACATGCTCGACCGCGCGACGGTCATCAAGGCGATGGGTGCGCTCGAACGGGACCTCTTCGGCGCCGGCGCCTGGAGCGAACGCGCCATCGCGCAGGAGCTCGACGCGCCCGCACGCTCCTACTACTTCGACGTGGACGACACGGACGACGGCGCGGGCGGAACGGACGACGCGACCCCGCGCATACGCGGCTACGCGGGATACTGGTACGACGGCTACGACGCGCAGATCATGACGATCGGCGTCGCCCGGGACCATCAGCGCGAAGGCATCGGCCGCGCGCTGCTCGAACGGATGGTCGCGGACGCGAAGGCGGCCGGCGCCGAACGCATGCTGCTCGAGGTGCGCGTCGACAACGATGCCGCGCTCACGCTCTACCGGGGCATGGGATTCGAACGGATGGGGCTGCGCAGACGGTACTATCAGCCCGAAGGCGTGGACGCGTACACGATGAGCCTCGAATTGAGGCCCCGCGTCGTCGGGTTCACGGCATGACGGCGGCAGGACGGGAACACATGACAGGACAAGGTGGAAGCATGGAACAGACAGCAGCGATGGACGGACCGATCATCCTCGGCATCGAATCGACCTGCGACGAGACGGCGGCGGCCGTCGTGCAGGGCGGCACGCTGCGCTCGAACGTCGTCGCGTCGTCGATGGACGAACACGCGCGCTACGGCGGCGTCATCCCCGAGATCGCGTCGCGCGCGCACGCGCAGGCCTTCGTTCCCGTCGTCTCGAAGGCGCTCGCGGACGCCGGGCTGGAGATCTCGGACGTCGACGCGATCGCAGTGTCGGCCGGGCCGGGCCTCGCCGGATGCCTCGCCGTCGGCGTCTCCGGCGCGAAGGCGCTCGGATGGGCCGCCGGCAAGCCGGTCTACGGCGTCAACCACGTGATCGGGCATGTCGCGGTGACGCAGCTGCAGTTCGGCGCGCTGCCGGCGAACACGATGGCGCTCATCGTCTCGGGCGGCCACACGTCGCTGCTGCACGTCGAGGACATCGCGCGCCATGTGGACGTCGTCGGCACGACGCTCGACGACGCGGCCGGCGAATGCTTCGACAAGGTGGCGCGGCTGCTCGGCTTCCCGTATCCGGGAGGTCCGCACATCGACGCGCACGCGCAGCGCGGCGACCCGCACGCGATCCATGTGCCACAGGGGCTCACGCAGGGACGCGCCGGTAAGCAGCATCCGTACGACTTCAGCTTTTCGGGCGTCAAGACGGCCGTCGCGCGCTGGATCGAGGAACGGCAGGCCGCGGGTGAGCTGATTCCGGTGGACGACGTGTGCGCGTCGCTTGCGGCGTCGGTCGCCGACGTGCTCGCGAAGAAGGCGATGCGCGGCTGTGCGCAGTACGACGCGGACACGCTCATCGTCGGAGGCGGATTCTCGGCGAACTCTCAGCTGCGGCAGGCGCTGCTGATGGCGGGAGAGGAGCACGGCGTCGACGTGCGGCTGCCGCGCATCGCGCTGTGCACCGACAACGGCGCGATGGTGGCCATGCTCGGCTCGAACCTTGTCCAGTCGGGTGTCGCACCGTCGTCGCCGGACTTCCCAATCGACTCGGCGATGCCGCTCGAACGGATCGTGATGCCATGACGACGACACGCCGATTTGCATATTCGGTGCATGGCGCGTATATTGTCTTTTTGTTGCGTTGAAGAGATTCGATGCAAGCAGTATTCCTGCGTAGCTCAGTTGGCAGAGCATCCGACTGTTAATCGGACGGTCACTGGTTCAAGCCCAGTCGCAGGAGCCGACAAGCCGCCTCCGTGCGGCTTTTTTCGTTACCGTCGCGCATGCAGGCGCTGCGCTGTGGACGGATTTGTCCAAACCGTGAAGCATGTATGGGGAATTTGTATGCATGCGGGCGAAATCGCACCGCCTATGGGCAAAGCGCGTACAGTGGATGGTGTCGGTTCAAGGCCGACGGCGGAACGGATCCCGTCGGACGCATGGGTGGTTCGCGTCATTGGTTTCGGGGGCGCGGAATCCGCGACCCGTCCGCCGGCCTTGAACCGATTTTTTCGTTTATCTGCGACGGTTCCCGGCTTTGGCGAATATGTGCGACACGCCGATTTGCATATTCGGTGCATGGCGCGTATATTGTCTTTTTGTTGCGTTGAAGAGATTCGATGCAAGCAGTATTCCTGCGTAGCTCAGTTGGCAGAGCATCCGACTGTTAATCGGACGGTCGCTGGTTCAAGCCCAGCCGCAGGAGCTCACCATCATTACCCACGGCGTGTCGCCGTGGGCTTTTTGTTAATTCTGTGTTAACGACCTCGCTTAGTCGTCCCATCAAATTGCCGCTAAGCAAAGCGTCGGCAGTCGTGTCGAGGAAAGTCGCCGTTTTCGCCAAGTCAGCAGCAGACCAATTGGTGCGGCCGGTCAGTTTCAGTGACATTGCCGCTCGCTTGATGCCGAGAGCTTGGGCGAGCTCTGTCTGGGAATAACCATAAAGCCCCAGCAGCGTCTTTACGTTAAATGAGATGGCCTCATTAATGTCCCTATCATTTTGGGTTACTGGTGGGGTCTGTGTCATAGTCAACGGAATCACCTCTTTATGCTATGTTAAACATCTTTATCTGATTCTACGCGTTTGTCAACTTCAAACAGCCATTCTGCATGATGGTCATACTCTGTTTGACGGATGTAAACATATGTTGTATGTTATTCCCAAACAAAGATTAGTGTTGGTGTGGAGTGGAGATGACTGGTGATATGCGCAGCTGGATGCAGGAACAGGGACTGACGTACCGCTCTCTTGCGGCTGAGATGGGGCTCTCGGCCACATCTGTGTGGCAAAAGGTGCATGGGGATGTGCAGTGGCAACTTCGTGACCTTGTGTTCTTTCATGACAAGTTTGGCCTTTCGTCTGATTTTGTGCTTGGTCTCGATGGTGAGGCTGAGCGTACGGACGCACGGTTGGAGGTGGCGTGATGGCTGGGTATGCGGGTTTGCCGTCGTTCGGTGGCGTTGATGGGACGAGGTGGTTCCTGACGCGGGCGGAGCG
The DNA here is from genome assembly GCF_002761235.1 of Bifidobacterium choerinum. Classification (NCBI taxonomy): domain Bacteria; kingdom Bacillati; phylum Actinomycetota; class Actinomycetes; order Bifidobacteriales; family Bifidobacteriaceae; genus Bifidobacterium; species Bifidobacterium choerinum. Next base: position 1,574,066 of record NZ_CP018044.1, read on the forward strand.
TTCGTTGATGCAGTGGGCCGTGTTGGACGGCGAGGGGCAGGTGCTGGTGCAAAAGCTGGCCGAGCCGATGCCGACGGAGGCTGATCTGGGTTCGTTGTATGTGCGGCTTGAGGCGATGGGCGATGCCGAGCTGATTGACAGGTTCGCGGCGTTGGTCACCGGTTGCGAACCGTCGGGTCATTTCCTGTTCGTCTATGATGCGTGCCGGTTGGAGGTGCGTTGGCTGTTGCCGCGCCTGCCGTACGCGGATGCGGAGCTCGCGCGTCGCCGTGACGGGTTCGGCATGGAGGCTGCCTCGGTGGAGCGCCGCGCCCGCCTGCTCAATGATGCCGGCGTCTCGTGTCTGCTGGCGTGCGGGTGCATGGAGCCGTCCGAGAGTGCGTCCCGTATGCTCATCGGCGTTGTGAACGATGACGGGCATGTGGGTGATGATGCGGTCGCGGTGCTGCGTGAGATGTGGCTTGGTCTGGTGTCGGCCATTGATCCGGCGGACCGTGATGTGTCGTACCTGTATTCGGGGTCCGTGGCCTTGGCGTTGGCCGATGCATTGCCGTCGCTGTTCGCCGGTCGTGGCGGCGGGGCCCGTGCGTATCCCGATGCGCGTCAGTTCCTGTTCGAAAGGGGCTGATCGACATGGGAACGGCACTCAAGGGTTCTGGAATGCTTGGCGTGTATAGGCTTCCACGGCGCCTTGCTGGCACGGCAACGGTTTGGCCAGTTTCTGATCCGTGGTCCATCGTGAGGAGACCCGCAGGCGTCGGCATTCATCCGCGATCGCGGGGCCGAGGAATCGTCGGGTCTTCTCCAGATTTGATCCTGGTTGTCATGTTTCATTCTTTCCCGCCGCGGCGCGACGTTTTGCTGGGGAACCTGCTGGTTCCGGTTTGTGTGTTGTGCGCGGCGGGATTGCGGTGCGGGCCGTTCGGGCCTGTGCCGTGCGTCTTCCCGCGTCCGGCGACTGGTACTCGTCGGGCGTGGGGGAGGCGCGTTTCCTGCCACGTTCGTCACGCTATAAGGTTTTGGCGCTGGTCGCGGCCCACGTGTCGGGCGGGTGCCTCTGTCGTTTTTTGTTTTTCGCGTTTGGTTTTGATGGTGAGGCTGGGCGTGCGGACGTACGGTTGGAGGTGGCGTGATGGCTGTGCGTAGCCTAGGCGTGTCAGAGTCCGGGTATGCGGGGCTGCTCTCGTGCGAGTCTGCGGTGGGTTGGGATTTTCTCACTCCGGTGGAACGGGAGCTGCTGCGGTCCGTGTTATTGGATATTGATCATTCCGGTGCACTTCGTATGCCGGCCGGTGTTCACAGTACCGTGTCGGTGGATGAGCTGTCCTCTTTGCCGGATGATGCCCTGATCGCCAGGTTTAACGGGTATGTGGATTCGTTGTTGGGGGCGGACTGGCTGTTGTGCATATATGATGTGTGCCGTCCGGAGGTACGGGAATTGCTTTCCGATGCCCCCATGCGTGATGCCCGCTATTGGCGTATGCGGCATGGGACGCCTATGGCAGACGCGGGTGTGGAACGTGCCGCACGCGCGCTGTTGCATGCGGGTCTGCACAAGCCGTTGGGTGAAGCATGCGCCCAACTGGATGAGCCGGTTGAGCGCATGCTGGTTCGGGTCGTGCGTGGCGAGCGTTGTGATCGTGAGAGCGAGATCATGTCGTCTGGCGTGCGTGTGCTGCGCGAATCGTGGACTGATCTGGTGTTCTCGTTCCCGGTCGGGGAACGCGTATTCCTGACCGGGCAACTGGAGGACATTGCCCTGGCCGTGGCGTCGGCGTTGCTGCTGCCGCAGGAAGGGGATGCGTGGTGATGATTCGGTTCTCAGTGGAAGTTGTTCATGGCATCGGTGTCCTTCGGAAGTCTCACGGGGATGGGATGCCCGTCTTTATCCCTAGGGGGCTGATCCGTCCAGCAGGTGGATTTTCTCAGCTTTTTGCATTGCTGTGCCCACATGGGGCCGATCAGACGGCGGGTCTTTTCTTGATTCGCCTCGGTGGGGCCGTTCGGGCTGATCTCCCGTGCGCAGATGTAGTAGATCTTGTTCGATTCCTCGATATTCGATCGGTAGGTTGCGGGCAGGTCATTGATGGTTCGTATGCGGTGTCTTGCCCAGTTGTTCCGTACATGTGCGGAGGATCCGTCGACATCGCCAAGGAAGATCGCAGGACTCCACGGGTCGGTGCCTTGCCGTCGGCGTCCGATGTGCAGGATGTTGATCAGCGTGTAGTAGTCCTTGCCTTCGAGCCTGGCGGAGCATTGGTAGGTTCCGTTGCGCATGAGCAGACTGAAGGAGTGATTCCACGGATTGTTGATTCCGCCACATTGGCATATGAAGAGTTCGGCATCCCCGATACTGCCGTCGTTGGCGAGCGTCGCCGTGAAAAGCACCTCGAATTGTGCGGTTGGCACGTACTGGTCCTGATATCGCCAGAAGAATCGGGTCTCGCCGTGTTGGGCGAGAATCGCGCGTGCGGTTTCCGTCAGTGTGTGCAGTTGCATGTTTCAATCCTTTCCCGCCGCATAGCGACGAAAAGTAGAGCCTTTATTGGTTTTGGTGTTGTTATGTTGTGTGCGGCGGGATTGCGGTACGAGCCAATGCTGGCCTGTGCCGTGCGTCCTCCCGTGCTCGACGACTGGTACTCGTCGGGCGCGGGTGGGGCGCGTTTCCTGCCACGTTCGTCACGCTATATGGCTTCGGTGCATGTCGCGGACCACTCGTGCGACAGGGTGTATTCGGGTGTGATTCTGGTGGCTCGCGCACATGTGCTGACCACCAGAATCACGGTTGCGGTTTATTCGCGGTTGACTTCGATGGTCCAGGCTTGGAGCCGTGCCGGATTGAGAATCGTGGTGTTGCCGTGGCTGTCCGTGATGGTCAGGGTCCTGCCTCGTCGTGCGTGTTTCGACATGGTGTCGAGCAGTGTCGTGGGGTTGGTGTCGTCGGCCAGGTGCCAGACATGCTTCGGCTCCCATGTGATGAGTTCGATGCTCATGGTTGTATCCTTCCCCGCCACGTTCGTGGCGAGTAATCGGGGGTCTGGATCATTGACCCGGTTGCTGGTTGTGGTGGGGTCGCGGTGCCGGTCGTATCCTTGCCGGTTCCGTGCGTCTTCTCCTGCCCGACGACTTGCACTCGTCGGGCAGGAAGAGACGCGTTTCCTGCCACGTTCGTCACGTTATATGGTTTCGGTGCATGCTGCGGACCACTCGTGTGGCCTATGTGTGTCAGATGTGGTGGAGTTCCCATTGCATGAACTGGTGCGGGTTGACGAATACCCGTTCTATGGGTGTGTCAATCGTGGAAGCGGGCATTCGATTCGGCAGCGGTTTGCTGTCGTCGAAGCAGTGCCGGGCGTCCGTTTCAAGCATCTGCCACGTGTGGATCGTGCCGTCCGGGGTCATGGCTTTGAGAATGACCATAATCATAATTCCTTTCCCGCCACGTTCATGGCGAGCATTCGGGGGTCTTGTGTTTGGACCCGTTGTTTTCGCTGTGGCGGGATGGCGGTGCCGGTTGTATTCCTTGCCGGCGCTGTTGCGTCCTTCCCTCGTCCGGCGACTGCTACTCGTCGGGCGTGGGTGGGGGCGTGTTTCCTGCCACGGTCGCATGGTATGCGCGTTTCGTGTGGTCCGCGGTCCGCATGGTGCGTGCGGTCGTGTGGCGCGGTGGCTTTGTATCGGTTTATTGAAAGGTTGTTGGATCATGTCCAATGAGAATCGTTTCGAGATCCCGTTGTATGCGGGGTATTCGTATCGGATCGTCCAGGATGGCTACAACGCGGACCCGCAGTGGGTGTTCGTGGTGCCCGAACCTCGCGGATGCGGCAGGGACGTGGAGTATTACCGTCATGCCAAGGAGCGTGTGGACGAGCTGCTCGACGAGTTGATCGCGTCGAGCGAGCGGATCGAGAACGAGCGTAAGCACAAGCGGGCGGCGCAGTGCCGTCGGGAGCTGGAGCGGATCGGCGGCGAACTCACGGACGCGCCGGCCGTCGGGGGTTCCGATGGTGTCTGAGATCGCCGCGCGTGTCCGTGCGGTTTTCGGACGGATTGCGGATCTGGCGGTGTGGTGGTTCGCGGTGGCGGTCCTGGCGGTGGCGTCGTTGCTGGGCGTCGAGGATCTGGACCGGTGAGGCCCGATGGGAATGAAAAAGGACCGCCGGGTTCATGTGGGTATGGTCTTCGGCGGTCCGAGAAGGAGAGAGGATTCCCGGAACGGTTCGGTATGCGCGTGGATGCGCCGCCCGGCTCGTTCCCGGCTCTTCCCGTCGTTTCAGCGTATCGGGTTGGGTCGTGGATGTCAATGCGGTGTCTTCCGAGAGCGTAGACGGGCCGCGACGGAGACGAATGGAGAGAGAGGAGGACTTATGTCCAGGAAATCAAGGAGACGCCGGGCGGTGGAGGCGGCGAAGGCGCAGCACCCGTCGTCCGGGGGTGGCGCGGATGCGCGGGTGAACGAGGATCTGCTCTTCCCGCCATCGGACGCGACGCCCGGTTCGCGGGGTCGCGAGGCCCGTTCGAAGGCACGGTTCGATATGACGGCGATCATGCGCAAGCCGGTCATCGACCCGTTCGCACGGAAGGAGACGTGCTGATGCGTGGTTCAGGTCCCGATATGGGCTATCCATGTGATGTCGTCCGGGCCCCGAGGCGGGTCCTCGGTCGCGCCGTATTGTCCGAGATGGATGGTGAGCCCGTGCGTCTGGCCGATTACGCCGATCGACCATTGGCTGTGCCCGGCTGTCTGGCCGCGGGGGCCGAGGTCGATCAGGCAGCCGGTTCCCGTGGCGTCGTCGTGGATCTGTATCACGGGGACGACGTCCGTTGGCAGGATGTGGTGGCCGGTTTTCTGGTCGGGTCCCAGCGCCTCGTGGGCCGTGATGACGGACAGCATGAGGCAAGCGTGGTGTTGTGCCGCCCAGGCGTCGCAGAAGCGTTTGATCTTGAGTCCGACGCCTTCACGCCGGTGTTCCGGTGCGACGGCGATGCCTTGGGTGACGGCTACCGCGCGCAGGGTCATCTGTGCGGCGTGTTGGACGCCGTTCGCCATGAAAGTGTCGGCTGTCTGTTCGTCTGGCATGACGAACGCGCCTGCTATGAGGCCGTCTTGTCCCCACGCGCCTATCAGCGTAGGCCGGAACGCGTCGTCGTCGTGGGCGAGGGGCTGTGGCAGGCAGTCGTCCCAGCCATGCTCGATCTGTTCGGACAGCAATGCCCAGACTTCGTCTGCCTCCATCTGCGTTTCGACGGGCCGGATGTCGATGGCGGCGGCTGGATGTGCCGCGAGTACGGGCCCGCCCGCGTCCGTCGTTGGCTGGTGTCCGGCGCGCCGTGCGCGCAGGAGGTTCTTGATTCGTTCGAACGTCGATGCCATGGTGTCGGTTCTACGGGAAAGGGGGCCGCCCATGCATGGCGCGGTTGAGCCGGCTTTGATGCCCGGTAGGGAATGTGTCGGCGATCCAGTGGATGTGGATTCGCTGGTCGTCGCTCCGTCCCGGGATCTGGGTGTCGTCGAATTGTCCGATGCGGAAGGACGCCGACGCAGAGTGGCCGAGTGTTTTGAACGCCCATCTGGAGCCGGGGATGGTGTCGTCGAACGGTATGGGCATGGGCGTGAGTCCCGTGTGCGCGTCGTGGGGTTGCATGATGAGCGGGACCAGCGGTTCAAGGACGTGGTAGCCGCAGCGTCGGTTGAGTGCGTACGCCTGATCGGTGGTCGGGATGCCCGATATGAGCAGAGCGTCGTGCTCACGCGCCCACTGTTCGCAGAAGTACTTGAGCTGCGTTCCGACGTCTTCTGCCCTGTGCTGGGGGAGCGTCGCGATCCCTTGGATCATTACGCGGTATCGTTCGACGGTCTGCGCGCCGTGGTCGCCGGCGCCGGGCCTGTAGCTCTCGGCGTCCTGCTCGTCTGGCATGACGAACGCTCCTCCTATCAGGTCGTCGCCGGCCCACGCCCCTATAAGCGTCGGCCTGAACAGGTCGTGGGTGTCGGCCCCGGGGTATTCGATGCGCTGGTCCCAGCCATGCTCGATCTGTTCGGCGGGCAGGCCCCAGATCATCTGTGCCTCCATATCGTCGCGCGCGATGACAATCCGGACGGTCGCGTCAGGTACGTGCCGCTCGGACCATCGGCGCAGGAGGTTCTTGATTCGTTCGAACGTCATATCGCCGATTGTGCCGGCGGGAAGGGGAAGTGCTGATGCGTGTTGTCGATGATGGTGCGCCGCGCCGGTATGCGCGGTGGCAGGTGCGTCTGATCGTGTCGTCGCCGCCGGACGGCAGCCAGGATTTCTATGTGTCGGTGATGGTGGGCATGCCGTTGCCGATGGTCGCGGTGGAGCGTGCGCGTCTGATGGGCGCGGCGCATGAGCGGGGGAGGCTGAGATGACGGCGGGTACTGCGGAGCGGGTGTATCGTCTGCGTGACGGGCGAGTCACGCCGGCGATGGGCGCGGTGTTGACGTATCTGGCGTTCAGGGCGTATTACGAGGACGGCCGGTGCGCGTGGCCCTCGGTGGACACGATCGCGGCGTCGACGTTCCTGTCGAAGCGCACGGTGACCCGCGCGCTCGGCGCGCTGATCGATCTGGGGTACGTGCGCCAGAACCCGAACCAGGCATGGAACCGGATGGATCCCGAGACGGGCGAGTGGAAGCGCAAGGGGTACAGGACGGTCGTCTATGACGTGCTCACCGAGCGTTTCGAGCGTGTGGAGGACGTGTCCGCCGAGCGTGTCCGTGACGGGCGCGGGGCCGTCGCGGGTCAGGGGCGTCAGAATGTCACCCCTGACGAAACCGTTGGAAACACGCCGTTTGTTCAGGGGTGTCAGAATGTCACCCCTGAACCGGATGCGTCGGGCAGGGGTGACATTGTGACCGGGCAGGGGTGTCACAATGTCACCCAACCAACTAATAACCAACAACTACCCCCTACCCCTACGGGGTATCCCCCCGCAAGCGGGGAGAGCCCCGAAACGGAGCGGGAGGGGGACGGGCCGGATGCGGACGCGTGTCCGGACGCCGAGGCGCGCCGGGTGTGCGACCATCTGGCCGAGGCGCGCCGGGCCGCGTCGCTGACCTGTCCCGAGGCCACGGGCCGTGACCTGCGTGCGGTGGCCCGTCTGCTGCGCCGCCTGCGCGCCGAGGGCGTGGCCGATCCGGCGGCGCGGGCGTGCGCCGCGGTCGACTGGGCGATGGGCGGCGACGGCATGTCCGGCGGCGAGTACTGGCGGCGCCGGCTTCGTTCGGGACGCCGGCTCGCCGACGGGTTCGACGAGCTCGTCGACGACATGACGCTGGCAAGGGGCCGGTCCGGTGCGCGCACGCCGTCGCCCGGCGCGGCGTGCGCCGCCGGGCACCGCGAGGATTGCCCGCATGTGCGCGGCGTCGGCGAGGCGGCCGAGTTCACGCAACGCTATCCGTCGTTCGCGGTGCGCCATGCGCACGACCGCCGTCTGGCCTCCCTGGCCGACGACGGCCTGTCGCAGACGGAGCTGCGCGCGGTGCTGCGCGGCCTGCTGCGCGAGGACGCGCAGGCGCAGCGGGTACAGGCCGAGCAGGCGGCCCGGGAGAAGGCCCGCGTCCAGCAAGAGATCGCGGCCGAACGCGCCCGCCGTGGCGGATCGATGTTCATCGGCGCCCGCGAACGTCGGGGAGGTGCGGCATGAACGCGCTCATGCACGTATGGCTGCGGCTGACCCTGCCGGCGCTGTCGGCCGAACTGCGCTACGGGCAGCGCATCCTCGCAAGGCTGGACGGGCCGTGCGATCCCGGCGAGGCCGGGGTGCTGCGCCTCATGGCGCGCGGCGCGTACGAGACGATCGACCGGCTGCTGGCGGACGTGACGGCCGGCTACCCGAGCGCCGGCCCGTTGGGAAGGCGCGCGATCATCGCCGTGGAGGCGTACACGTCGCGCGTCCTGCGCCGGCTGCGCGAGCAAGGCGGCGCGTCGTGAAGGGCGTGTGCTCGGGGCTGCATCCGCGCATCCAGGACTACATGTGGGGCCCCGACCGGCTCAACGACCCCGCCCGGCAGCGGGCGTTGACGGCCGCCGCGCAGGTGCTGTGCGACATGTGCCCCATCCGCTCGGCCTGTCTGGCTAACGCGATCGGCGCGGACGACCAATACGGCGTGTTCGGCGGCCTGACGGTCAAAGGCCGTCGCACGCTCGCCCGGTTCGCCCAGACCGAGGGCGTCGTGCCCGACGGCAGCGAGCTGTCGCGCAGCAGGTTCGTCGCGTGGCTCGACATGCATCCCGAGGCGATCGACCAGGCCCGCATCGTGCAGACCGAACGCCGTCGCGGCGAACGCGGCGACCGGCGCAGCCGCGCGGTCGAGGCGTTGGGCGGCAGGGCGCGCACGGTCGCGTTCCTGTCCACGCTCTCGGGGGCGGGCAAGACCATCAGCGTGGTGTGCACCGCGTGGGCGTTGGCGTCGGACGGCGCCCCCGTGCGCGTGGTCGACATGGCCCCCGACGGGCATCTGTGCGCGTGGGCGCGCACGGCGGAGCGGTCGGGGCGCACGTTGCCGTTCGACGTGGTCGACGCGGCGGCCTTCGAGGAGTCCGGCGCCGGCCACGACGGGGGCTGGACGCTGCTGGACGCGCCGCACGGCGCCTCCCGGGGCACACGTCGCGCCCTGGAATGCGCGAGCCTTGCGATCCTGGTGTCGCGCACGGACGAGGAATCGCTCAAAGCGACCTGGCAGATGAGCCACCACCTCGCCGTGGCGTCGTCCGTGCTCATCGCCGACGCCGCGGACCGTCGCGAGGGCGAACGCGCGCAGGCATGGCTCGACGAACACCGCCTCGCGCACACCGTGGCGGCCATCGGCCACGACGACGGACTCGCCGCCCTGCCCGAACCGGGGGAGCGGCCGCCGGCCGGCACCGGCTACGGCACCCTGGCGAACGAGCTCAGGGACGTATTCAGAACACACTAGGCATCCAAGGAAAGAGAGAAAACATGGATATCAATACGCCGGTGCTGGACCGTTCCAGACTCGACCGGATCGACCGCGAGGAGCGTCCGCGCGTCCCGCTGCGCCTGCCGCTGCCGCTGCACCACGCCCTGTCCGAGCATGCGTACGCCGCGGGGATATCGCTCAACTCGCTCATCGTCTCCGTGATCCGCTCCAGGCTCGACCGGGCCGCGGGCGCCACGGGCGGCGTCGGGCCGCGCCGGCAGGCGGCGCCCTGCGCCACCGTGCGCATCGGCGTGCGCATGCCCGCCGCGCTGTGCGCGCGGCTGGCGGAACACGCCCGCCGCCAACGGTCCAGCGTCAACGCGCTCGTGACCGACTGGCTGCGCGACGACCAGCCGGCGCTCGGCAAGCCGGACGCGCACGCATCGAAAGGAGTTGATCGGCGGTGATCCGTGAGGGTTCCGAGGTGTGGCTGTATGTGATCCTGTGGCTGATGATGATCGCCGCGGCGGCGAGCTGCCTCGGCATGATCGTCGCATTGGTCGGCCGCGCCGATCGCGTTAGCCAGACAGGCCGAGCGGATGGGGGTGTGTTTCGCAAGCGGCTGCGTTCGGAGCGGCCTGTGAGCACGGATCCGGGGACGCTGCCCAAGGCGCAATTGCGTGAGCCCGGTATCTTCGACCATGACAATGATCCGATGCATGATTGTATGGAGCAGTATGAGTTCCGCATGAGCCGGCGTGCGCATGGTTTCGACATGGGCTTGTCCCTGGTGCTCACATGCCTGTCGTTCGCGGGGGCCCAGGGCGCGTTGCCCCAGCTTGCGCCCAATTGGTGGGTTGATGTATGTTGCAAGTGACCCGGGGCGGGAAAGGGGTGGTGTGCCCTAGTGTCATAGGGCAATGGCGAATTGCTGTAGTCGCTTAGAGAAAGGCAACCTCATGTCAAATGGGAAAAACAAGGTTGAACGCATCGATGCATGGTTGGTGCGTCACAAGCTGAAGGATCCGTTCCTTCCGATGGGCCAGTATATTAGTTATTTGGTGATAATTGCATGTTTGTTTTGTACGTTCATTGGGCTGCTGATGCATGCATATGCGCTCATTTCGCATTCGGATTCCGTCGAAGGCAAGGCCGTCTCGACGGTGTCTATTGCATTTGCCATAGCGGTTTTCTTCATGATACGTCAAGTGAAATGTGATTCCTATAATCTGATGATGAGATTCGTGACGGCGGGTGCCGCGGTGTGGTATTGTGTGACATCTGGCATTGTTCTGGTGTACGTGTCTTTGGCTTCCCCTGAAGGAAGGGACCGGCAATCTCTTGGCCTCATTGCGGTCTACTGTTTCGTGCAAGGATGCTTCGCCGCCTGGATGTTCGCGAAGCTGTGGAGGGCAAAGGGCAACGAAAGCGTTCAGCGATACACTGGGAAGTGGAAATTCTATCAGTACTTGATGCTGTTCTTCGGCGCGGTCAGTTATTTGGCGGATATCTGTTTTCATGTTGCGTTGCCGAAGGCGTTGGTTGAATCATTCGTGGCGCTAATGTGCCTCACGCAGGCGCAAGACCTCTATTCCATGGGTGCGATACCCCGAAGCGCAGCCGAGGATCGTTGAGGGGGGGTGCAGGGGCTTGGGCCGCATGCTTTCGACATCGCTCCCATCCGTCCGGCGCCGACGCGGCCCGGGTGCCGCATCCCTTATTGCTCCAGCGTCGAACCGGTGATATAATTAGTTATATAATTATATAACTATATGTCTTTTGGAGGTGGTCGCCATGCGGTTCGGTGACGTCGTTTCGTTCGCGTTGTATGCGGTCGTGGGTTTCGTGGTGTTCTCCGTCGCGGTCATCGTCCTCGCCGATCCCGTCGGGTCCTTGCTCAAGGTCGGCCGGTGGGCGTGCTATGCGGGAATCGGATGGTTCCTGTTCCAGGGCAATTGGTTCCTGGTCGTGTTGTGCGGCGTGGGCGCCGTCGCCCTGTATGTGCTCAAGCTGTTCAACGACGACCGGCGGGGCGTGGGCGGCGAGTGACTCCCGCCACCCATGTACGGCGGTGCGCGTCAGTCGTGCCGGAGCCGTGGGGCTTTCAGCGGTTCATGCCGTGTGCGTCCTTGCCCGGTATGGCGTTCCAGGGCGCCGTCATGTCGAATGGTGTGGCATGCGTGGCGGTGTCTTGCCATATCGGAGTGAGCGCCTGCTCGTATCTGGCGTGCAGCACGTGCCTGTGGTATTCGCGTTGCCGTTCGTCCATGACGCTCAATCCGTATGCGCGCTCTGGGACGGCCGCGAGGATGTCGTCGAGATGGTCCGGTTCCCAGCGTTGCATGAACCTGTCGAGCGCCTGCACGCAGTCGTCGTCGCCGCTGCGCATGTATTTGAATGGGGCGATGGGGCGGCCGCGGTCGTCGTGGTAGCAGGAGCGCACGTCGAGCGCGTCCTGTCGTATCCTGTCGGGGTCGTCCAATGCCCTGCCGATCGCGGCGGCGGTCTTCTTGTTGTTCAGGGAGTTGCCGTTGTCGTAGACGGGGGCGAGCGTGAACGCGTGTTCGCGTCCGTGGTCGATCAGCCCCCAGTCGGTGTTGTCGCGGTCGATGTTGCGTATGAACGCGTCGGTGACGAACATGTCCCAGAACCGTTCGACGACCCCCTCGGTGCCGGAGAGCTCGGGCACCCTGTACAGCGCGGCCCTCGCGTCGGCGAGGTACACGATCCGCCGGCCGTGGGTGGTGTCGGGCGACGACGAGGATGGCAGGTCGTCCTCGTCCATGTAGTTCATGAGCTGCGCGAACTCGACGAGGCGTTCGCCGTCCGCGACGAAGTCGCGGCACGCGCACACGATCCTGCCGTCGCGCACCGCGAGTCTGGTGTCGTGCACGGGGATGCCGAGGGCCGAGTAGATGTGCGAACCGAGGTACTCGGACAGGGGCGCGGTGGTGTATGAGGGGACGGATCCGGCGAGGCGGCGCGTGGCCGCGGGGTATTTGAGCAGCCAGTTATACCCGTCGGCCGTCACGCCGATCTTGCGTCCGGCTTGGCCGCCGTAGTAGCGGCGGGACAACGGTGCGCCCTCCATGTTCATGACCCGGTCCATGCCGTCCATGATAACCGGGCGGCGCGGCCCGGCTATCGGATACCGGCCGTGGAGCGAGAATGCTTGCAGACATGCGGTGAGAATGACGCGGACGACGGGAGGGGACGGGAAGGCGCAACATCGGCATGCCGCTTCGCTTCGTAGTGGGGTGTGCGATAGACTGCGGAGCATGAGGCTGCATATCAATAACATCGGTGCCATCAGGGACGCGGACATGCGTCTGGAGGGCATCACCGTCCTGACCGGTGAGAACGGCACGGGGAAATCCACCGTATGCCGCACCTTGTTCGCCACGGTCAAAGCGCTGCGCAAAGGTTCGGACGACGTGCGCAGATCACGCCGGCGAAGCACCTATAACCTGCTTGTGGACTACCTCATGCGCGGCGACCATGCTTTTGAGGATATGCCTGAATCGTCCCTTTCGGAAACTGCGGACGCCTTGGTCGCCATGCTCCCCGAGCAGGTGGATGACTCGTCCGTCGCGGGTGTAATCGACCGGTCGCTCCCGTCGGATGGGCCCGATGACGAGGCAGAGAGGGCGCTCCTGATGGATCGTCTGCGCAAGCGCCTGTCGTTCAGCGATGAGGAGGTCCTCAGGCAATTGCGGGGCGATGTGCTGCGCGGGGAACACGTCTCCGGACGCGGCGCCCGCGGCGCTGACGGGTATGCGGAAGTGGAGTTCCCGGGGCGTCCCCTTACCCGGTTGACCGTGCAGGGCGACGCGACCGTCAACCCGCGCCCGGAGAATCCCCTGATGGGATTGACGACGGACGTGACCATGCTGGACGATCCGCGGCTGTTGGACAGGGCCGGCGTCTCCTCGTTCAGGAGCGCCTTCTGGGGGAGGGGGGACGCCCATGCGTCCGACTTGGCCGAGAAGATACTCTCCCGGGGCGAGACGGATGCCGTCACCACCTTGGCCAACAACGATTCCATTGCCGGCGTGCTGAATGCATTGCGCGACCACGCGGGAGGCGACCTCATCGTTGACCGCTACGGGTTGAAATTCAAGGAGGACGGCCTCGGGCGCGATCTGGACATGCGCGACGTGTCGGATGGGCGCAAAACGTTCATCATGCTGCTGCAGCTGCTGTCCGGCAACCGGGTCGGTGAGGATGACGTGCTCATTCTGGACGAGCCGGAAATCCATCTGCATCCCGCTTGGCAGCTTGATCTGGCGGAGATGCTGGTGGAATTGCGGCGCGCGTTCCATCTGACGATCCTCGTGAGCACCCACAGCCCCTATTTCCTCGAAGCATTGGAAACGTACACCGATCATCAGGGGATGGCGGATGAAACGTCCTACTACATGATGCGCAGGCAGGACGGCGTGTGCGTGTGCGAGGACGTCACCCACCGGCTTGAACAGGCGTATGGGCTGCTTGCCGCGCCATTCGACCGGTTGGATGATGAAACGGGGATGCGATGACGCGCGGCAAGAGCGGGCGCAGACCGCGCTCGTTCGCGCGGCTGGTGCGATCCAATCGGATGCTGAAAGCATGCCGCACCACGCTGCGTGCGGCGTCACGGGACGAGGACAATAAACAGGAGCTGTCCGGGCTGGACGTGGACGCCGTGAACATGGACGCCGTAAAGACACGGTGGCTCAACCAGTGCGGATGCACCGACCATGTGCTGAAGTCATCCGATGCGCTTCTCGCGATAGGCGACACGGTGTACCTCATCGAGTTCAAAGCCGGCTCCCAGAAGAACGTCAAAGCGCATGATGTCCGGGAGAAGGCGATCAGCTCCCTGCTGGTGCTCTCCGACCTCACCGGATGGACCTGCAAGCAGATGCGGTCCCATGTCGAATACATGTATGTGCATCCTTCCCGGACCCGCATCGGGAATCGGGTGCGGGGCAAGGCGAAGGGCGACGACGGCGGGAACGAAGAGAAGGGGATCGCCGAGTTCCTGCGCCTCGCCGAGGGATCCCTGTTCCGCAGGGGGCACATGCTTTCGGGCACCGATTTCGATAAGTTCGTGAACCAAGCATTATTATGAGGACGCGGCCGGCGTTCATCGCTAAAGATGTCCCGGGGTGTTCGAGAGGCCGTCGCGCCGATCCTGCGTCCGGTCTGGCCGTCGTGGCGGCGGCGGGACAACGGCGTGCCGCCGCCGGATTCTTCCTTGGGCTGGCGGGGGCGCCGCTCCGGAACCGTGGGGTTTCAGCGGTTCATGCCGTGTGCGTCCTCGCCCGGTATGGCGTTCCAGGGCGCTGTCATGTCGAATCGCGGTTCGTCGTGTACGTCGTCGGGGCCCGTGACGTTGATCGAGTCCACGTCGGCGCCCAGCCGGATGATCTGGCCGTCGAGCATGCGCATTAGCGCTGTATAGTCGCCCTGGGTGATCGTCGTGCCGTCCGTCCGGGGTGCTGCGGGGGTGTTCGGGCCGCCAGTGCAGCAGCTCCTCGGCGACGATGGCCTCGAGCTCTTCGGGGTCGGTGTCCTGCACGCTGATCCAGACTAGGCATTGCGAGCCGTGCGGCGCGTCGGCGGCGAAGCACACCTCCTCGCCCCACCGCCGCATCTCGATGGGCGCGGCGGATCCTTCATGCAGGTCGAGCCGTTCGCGTTCGAGGATCGCGGACGCCCTGCGGGAGAGCTCGACCGCCTTCGTCGAGGCCTGGGTCTCGTCGAGCCCGACCGGCTCGTAGCCGTGCGTCCGCCAGTACGCCTGCCATGCGGCCGGGTCGTGCGCGTGGCCAGTGCTGGTCGGGTCGGCCGGCGTGCGTTCCCCGGCGCTCATCGGACTGCTCCGTGGACGTCGGGCGCGGCCGTCGGGACGGCGGCCATGTCCGGCATGGCGGAGATGCCCGCGTCCCGCGTGTCCTCGTGGTCGTCGAACGCAGCGGTCCAGTCCCGCTCGCCGCCGAGGTACACGTCGCCGAGGTAGCCGGTCTGGTCCCATGTGCTCATCGTCGCCCCGTGTTCGTCGCGCCATTCGTGGCGGCGGTATTCGCGGATCTCGTACACATCGCCGGCGGCCCAGTCGTTGAGCAGGTCGAAGTCGTCCTGCGCGGTGCCGTATCCGGGCGCCGCGGCGACGACGAGCCGGGCGTCGTCGATCCAGAACTCGCCCGCGTCCCATCCCCGTTCACGGTAGTCGTCCATGATGCGGCGCGCGGCCTCGTCGTCGAACGCCTGTTCGCTGGTGAGCTTCGTGTAGTCGAGGCCGGGGGTGAGCCCGTCGAACAGGGCGTCGCGGATGGCGGCCCCGTGCCCTGCCGCCACCGCGTAGGGGCCTTCGCCGCCGCGCGCGTTGATCTGGACCACGGCGCACACGTCGTCCTTGTCCAGCAATGGGTTGGGTACGGGCTCCTTCATGTGGTCTAGCGTGATGACGCGGTCGTATGACGGCTGTTCGATGTCGTATACGCCGCTGAACGCCTTGAGCGTCTCCTCGTCGATCGCCATGGCGTCTCCTTTCGTCGGTCCTTGTGCGTCCCGGCCATTGTCGCATCCGGCGCCGCGGGGCGCGGGCCACCCCGCGGCGCGCCGGGCTTGCTAGTTAACTATATATCTATATAATTAACTATATCGGGTTCGACCCGGTGGCGCGCCTACGGGCATATAGTTAGTTATATAGTTATATAGGTGCGTGTATGATGCTGTTCCGTATCCATGCGGCGTGCGCCGCGGAAGGGAGGCGACGATGATCGTCTCGGTGATCAATCTCAAGGGCGGGGTCGGCAAGACGACCACCGCGATGGCGTTGGCGACGCAGGCGGCGCGCGAGGGCGTGCCGACGGTGGTGCTGGACGCGGACTCGCAGTCCAGTGCGAGCCTGTGGCAGTACAACGCCGCGCAGGGCGGCTCGCCGCTGGGCTTCGAGGTGCGCAGCGCCAACATGGCCGACCTGCTGCGGCTGCGCGACGAGGGCCGGGACGGCCTGGTCGTCGTGGACACGCCGCCGACGGGCAACGTCACGGACATGGCCAAGGACATGGCCGACTTCGTCGTCGTGCCGACCGGCACGTCGGGCCTCGACCTGCAGCAGACGGGCGCCGTCGTCGACGTGCTCGAGGCGGCGGGCCGGCCCTACGCGGTGCTCATGGTGCGCGTCGAGGCGAACACGCTCGCCGCCCGCGCCGCGCGCGAGTACTTCGCCTCGCGGCAGGCGAGCGTGTTCGAGGCCGAGATCCCCAAGCGCAGCGACCTGTCCAACGCGTACGGGCAGCGCTTCGCGAGCAACCTGCATGGATACGAGGACGTGTGGCGCGAACTCAAGGAGGCAATGCGATGATCAAACCCGTCAGGAACCTGGCCCGCCCGCAGGGGCCGGCCGCGGCCCCCAGGCTCATGGACATCCAGGACACCGAGCGCAAGGGCGACGCCGGCGCGCCGGTCGAGCCGGAGGCGAGCGTGCTCATGGGGGTCAAGGTCCCCGTCTCGCTCAAGGCCGAGCTCAAGGTCGCGGCCGTCCGCTCGGGGCGCACGATGGCGTCCATCGTCGTGGACGCCATCCGGCGCGAGCTGGCCTCCATGGGCGAATAGCGCGCCGGGGGAGCGGGGCCGGGCGTCCGACGGGCGCCCGGCCCTTTGCGTCCCGCGGCGACGGCGGGGCGCGCTCGTGGACCATCCGACTATATATATAGATAATTAGTTATATAACTAGTTTGTTGCTCGCCGTCCGTCCGGGGCGGGGTGGTCCGCGCCCCGGACGCGTCGCGCCGACAATGGACGCACGTTGTCCATCGGTTCGGCGGGAGGAGGCATCATGCGGCAGGCACGGGCGGGGCGAGGGGACGGCGCCCCATGAACGAGGCCGGACGGTTCGAGCTGATGCGCGCCCTGCTGCGGGACGCGCGCGAATGCATCGCGTTCTACACGCTGCCCGGCGATCCCTCGCGCGCGATGCGCAACTGCATCGCGGCGGGCGACGGGGACCTGCGCCGCGACGCGCGCGTCGCCGTCGCCGTCACGCTGCGCCGGCTGCGCGCGCAACGGCCGGATCTGGACGCGGGCGGGTTCGGCGCGCTGGCGTCGGCGGTGCTCGGCGCCGAACCCGTGCCCGCCGCGGGGCTCCCCGCCGGAGCGCTGGAGGTCGGGGGAGGGTGGATGCTGCCCGCCGTCCCGCGGGACATCTCGCGCTTCGCGCCCGGCGCGCCGCCCGTGGCGGCCGGCGAGGCCGTGCGCGGCCTCGATCTGCGCGCCTGGCCGCGCCGCTCGCTGCTGGCCGCCGACTGGGCCGGGTGCGACCTGACGTCATGCGACCTGCGCGGCACCGGCCTGGGCCCGGCGGACCTGCGCCCCATGGGCCCCGACGCCCGGGAGCCGACCTTCTTCGACGCATGGTTCGGCGAGGAGGGCGTCCTCGAGACGCGCTACGCGCGCTTCGCGGACGGCACCGGGGACGCGACCGTGATGCGCTGCGGCGCCGACGCGCCCGCCGGCCTCCCCGCGCGCCTGCACGCCTTCGGCACGCCCGGGCGGGACCGCGCGGGATGGACGGGAAGGGACGACATGGCGGCCGACCTGTACGAGTGGGGCGCCGCCAGGCGCATGGCGGGCTCGCCGATCGACGACGCCGGCCTCGGGGACGTCATCGACACGCTCGCCGCGTTCACGGACCTCGACGGCCGCGCGCACGCCGTATGGGCCCACACCGACATCCCCGCGAACCTCGACACCCTCGACCCCGCCTGGCTCGCCGAGGCCGAACGGGCCGCCGTGCGCCGTCCGTTCGCGCCCGCGGCGACGGACCAGTCCCTGTACGCGCCGTGGGCCCATGGCGGCGGGTACGCCCGATGAACACCAACCATTATATTATATAAATAACTATATAGATATATAACTAACTATCTGGCGAGGAGGAGCATCATGGCACATGACGGGACGCAGGAGGCCGTGCACGAGGGACTGCCCGTCGGCGCGGCGTTCGTGGAGCGCGCGCACAGGATCGCGGACGGCCTGAACGGACGCGCCATGGACTGGACGGAACTGCCGGTCGGCGGCTGCTTCCGGATCAACGACATGGGCGACTACGTCACCGCGGAGTCCTGGGACGAGGTATGGGAGGGCCACCGGCTCGAGGAGCAGGCCTGGATGCTGTGCGACAACGGCCAGTACTCCGCCGCCGACGTCGAGGCCATGACCCCCGAGGGCATCCGCGCCGCATACGAGGACCCCGACTTCCAACCCGACTACGCGTTCTACACCGAACGCTACGACTGGGACGTGGAAGCCGACCGGGCCGCCGCGGGCGTCCCTGGCGACCCCGCGGCCGCCTGCGCGGCGCCGGCGCCCTCCGCCCCGGCGCGCTGACGCGACGTGGCGCCTTGACACCATGGTGTCAAGGCGCCACGTCGTCATATCCGTGCGCGTACGCCGCGCGGAACACGACAACGTTAGACATCGTCTAATTCCGGGGTATGATGGGAGCATGACCGGAACCGAACGGAAGCGGGACAACCCGATCGCCCTGTGGCGTCGCGGCCTGGGGCTCACGCAGAAACGCCTGGCGGCGATGATGGGCATCACCGCCGCGACGCTCAGCGTCAAGGAACGCGGCGAATGCGAATGGGTGCGCCGCGACTTCGAGTTCTTCCACCGGCATGGCGTGAGCGCCGACTACGTGCTCGGTTTCACGCCGGACATCGACGGGCGCACGCCGCCCGAGACAAGCGAAGGAGAGAACGACCATGAACGCGGATAGCGCAACGGACCGCAGGAAGCGGACGAGAAGGACCGCCGCCGTCATCGGATCGGCGCTGCTGGTCGCCGTCCTGGCCGCCGGCGGCGCGGTCGCCGTATACCAGCACAGCGCGTCCGCGCAGTTGGCGGAGGCGAAGGAGGCGTGCGCGCAGGCGAGCGAGACGCTGCGGGTGGCGCGCAACAAGTACGACGCGCTGCACGACCAGGACGCGGCCGAGGCCGTGAAGATCACCGACAAGCAGGTCGCGGACACCGCCGTCGTCGCCACGCTCGCCGACACCTACAAGGAGGAGGCGCCGGCCCTGGCCGCATGCAACGTGCAAGGCGTGGACCAGCTGCGCGCGGCGAAGGAACGCATCGACGAGAACGCCGCATGGTACGACACGCACACCGCCTCCCTGACGGAGGCCGTGGACGCGGTCAACCAGTCGCATGACGCCAAGACGTTGAAGGACGCCAAGGATGCCCTGTCCAAGCAGCTGACGGCCGCGCAGGAGAAGGTCAAGAGCACGGACGGCAAGGTCAAGGACGACAAGACCCGCAAGGATCTCAAGGCCATGATCGACAAGGCCGCCAAAACCAAGGACGGCAAAGACGCGGAAACGATGAACTCGCAGGCCAAGCAGCTCAAGGACCTCATGGGCAAGGTGGACGCCTCCGTCAAAGCCAAGACCGACGCCGACAAGAAAGCCGCCGAGGAGAAGGCCCGCCAGGAAGCCGAAGCAGCGGCCGCAGCGCAGGCGCAGCAGCAGTACGTCGCGCCGCAGCAGTCGTACACGCCGACCTACACCGCACCCCAGCAGACGTACACGGCGCCGGCAACACCCCAGTACACGGCGCCGGCCGCGCCGCAGCAGAGCGCGCCCCAGACCACGACGCCCAGCAAACCCAACACCGGAAGCGGCGGCATGATATTCAATCATTCAGGTGCAGGGCAGGGCGGCTGTACTCCTGGTGTTGATTGCGGCACTTATGACGGGTTCAACCACAACGGTTTCTGATACCTTCTGATCGCTGACCTTTTTCGAGGGCGGCCGTCGACGTGCGTCGGCGGCCGCCTTTGTCGTGCGCGCGTGTGGTCCGCGGCGCCGTCGGATGCATGGTGTGATGGCACATGGTGGCGAGATGCGCCATCGCTGGCGTCCGGCGCGACGGATGCCGGGACAGTGGAAAGAGAGATTCCCTATGAGGAACAATCTGAAGAAGGGGCTGTGGCGCAGATCGGCCGCAGCCCTGCTGTCCGCCACGACCATGCTGGGCATGATCGCTCCGGCGGCGTTTGCGGACGGCGGATCTGGATCCGGATCAGGCACGGGCGGCGACCAGGCGCCCGCCATGTTCTGGCAATACCGAGACACTAACAACGGCTCATTCGGTTCGGCGTCGAGCTTCTCGAGCGTGCAGGCCGCGTTCAACGCGGCCGGCGTGACGGTGACCGGCGCGGGCGTCACGCGCGCGCAGGCATCGCTAGACGCGGCGCGCGCCGAGTGCGAGAAGAACTTCGCGGCGCACCATCCGGGCCAGGGCGCGGCGGACTGCCGCGTCGTGGGCGTGGGCGCGGTCTACGCGGCGGCCTCGAACAAGGACGACGGCTCGGGCTGGGCCGCGCAGGACATGTGGCAGCAGCTCTGGGACCAGGACGTGGCGCCGACTCCTCGTACACACGGTGGTCAGCAGTACATGGTTGGTGATCCGTTCTATGACGACCCGTCGATGAGCGTGACGAAATTGATGCAGAAGGAGGCCGCCAAGCCGCAGACCGGCGTCATCGTGATCGTGCTCAACAAGTACCAGCCCAAGCCTCCGCTGGACTATGATCTGACCATCACGACCGACGTCAACAAGCCGAAGGACCTCAAGGCCGGAAGCATGGACAAGGTGAGCGACGTAATCCACGCGTCCCAGTCGGGCGGCGAGCCGCAGCAGGTGAACGCGGAAGCGATCATGCATTTCGACGGCAACAAGTACGTGGCCGCGAAGAGCGTGACCAAGACCGTGAAGATCACCACGAATGGCGATACGCGCACCCCCGAGTTCGCCCCCGCCGACTTCGGATTCACCAACGGATGGCCTGCCGGCTCGCACTGGTTCGACGTGAAAATCGCCAAACAAGGCAATATGAAGGCCGCCGTTGACACGGCCGACCGTGAGGCGTCCGAGTCGTTCAGGATCGTCGACGTGCCGCCGCAGCCGCCGGTCAAGGAGATCGAGCAGGGCGTGAGCGCGGACCAGATGGTCAACCACACGATCATTCGCAGTTCGACGGGACGCGGCGGATACGCGATGACCTTCCGTGACGTGATCACCCCGAACGGCATCGACTACACGGTGTCGAACATGCGGGTCGTGGACGAATCCGACAATGGCAAGGACATCTCGGAGCAGTTCACGATTGGCTGGGACAAGGCGGCGAACACGGTGACGGCGGTGCGCAAGGACACGTCGACGCCGATGCCGCTCGAGCATACGTACGCGTTCCATCTGGACGTGACGGTCGCCAAGCCCGACATCAACAAGGTGACCGACAAGGGCACGGTCATCTGGAACGAGACGAGCCAGGACACCGACCAGAAGGAGTTCCCCACCTGGGCGCCGAACCCTGACAAGTCGTGGATCAAGCAGAACGCGGACGGTTCGTGGGCCGCGGTCATCGACCCGGACGAGACGAACGCCACGGGCGCGGACCGCAACCGGTTCATGGACGGCGACAAAGTCGCATCCGTGGTCAACGGCACGGTGAGCGCGAACCTGATCGACGCGCCCACGGCATTCGAGCTGGAGGACGACTGGAAGGGCGCGGATTACATCTTCGACGCGGACGATGTGTCGGCGGTGCGCGTGTACATGGCCGACGCGCAGTCCGACCGTGAGTCGAGCGTGTCCGACATCGCCAACAAGGGCACCGACGTCACCGACCAGTTCGACATCACGATCGAGGGCACGAAGGCGATCGCACACATGAAGAACGAGCATCTCGCCGGCCTCCAGGGCCTCAAGAGCCACCGCCAGTATTCGATGGTCGTGCCCGGCACAATCAACTTCGCGAACGGCGGCGGCGCCGAACAGGTGCGCGCCGATTTCGGCAAGGAGCCGGGCGCGGAGGTCGATTTCTGCACGGTGCCGGATTCGGACGCGAAGCTGACCAACGCCGGCGCGCAGACCATCAACGGGCATCGCGTGCCGACGAACGAGCCATGGATCTGCGGCTGGGTGCCCCCGGTCGTCAAGGACGTCGTGTCCGAATCCTCGCAGGGCGGCGAACAGGAATCCGTCGACGGCAAGGTCGTGTTCCCGGGCCAGCGGGTGGAGTACCAGCTGACCACGCAGCCGAAGCTGCCGGGCGACCTGGCGTACCAGGTGGAGCATGTGGCCGTCACCGACCAGTACGACGAGCACCTGGTGCCGGACAAGCAGACGCTCGAAGTCACCGACCTGTCGACCGGCAAGAGCATCAGCAAGAAGCAGTACGCCACCCAGTGGGATGACGAGGCGCACATGTTCACGCTCACGTTCACGGACGCGTACGTGGCCGCGAACTGGCGCAACGGGCAGAACCCGCGGATCATGATCCGGTTCGAAGGCACCGTGAGCGAGGACGCGCCCGCGGACACCAAGGTCGACAACCAGTGGATGCTGACGTTGAACAACACGCTCACGCCGAGCAACAAGGTCTTCAACATCCCGCCGGACATCACCCCCGACAAGCAGGACACGCAGGCCGACCCGACGATCAGCATCGACGGCAAGACCGCCCTGCTGGGCGACCGCGTCTACTACCGCATCGGCCTGGACCTGGAGCACATCGACCAGAACAATCTCGCGTACCGCGTCCAGCGCGCCGGCATCGTCGACGACTACGACCAGGAGTACCTGGCCGCGGACGAGACGGGCGTCGAGGTCCTCGACGCGGCCGGCAAGGACGTCACCTCGAAGTTCAACATCGAGTTCCGCGACGGCGTCGCCTACGTGTTCGCGCGTACGGTGGACACCGAGATCCCGGCCACGGGCGAGACCCTCAAGGGCGACCCCCAGCCCGAGGACCTCAAGGAATACGCGGACCGCAAGCTGGATCCGCTCAAGGACGCGTACATCGACCAGTCGCTGCTGGGCCAGAAGTACCAGGTGGTGCTGCCGATGACCGTCACCAAGGTCACCGATGGGTATGTGGTGAAGAACCAGGCGACCCAGATCACCAACGACCGCAAGGACACCACGAATGTCGTGTCGAATCCGTTGAAGGAGATCAACCCGGGCAAGGACGTGGTGGTCAACATGGGCGACGAGTCCGCCAACGGCAAGTCGATCTATCTGGGCTCGACGTTCCTGTACCAGCTCGACAGCTCCGTCCTGCCCGCCGACCGCGCCTACCAGCAGGTCACGGACTGGAAGATCGTCGACAAGATCGACACGGCGCACGACAAGTACACCGGCCAGTGGGCCGTGTACGCGACGCGCGACCTGACCGACGGGGACACGAAGCTCGCCTCCAAGGGCGACCGCATCGCCGGCAGCGGCGTGGACTCCGCCAGGTTCGGCGGAGACCTGTTCACGTTGACGCAGGCCGATGACGGCACCATCACCATCACGGCGACCCAACGCTACCTCGACCTCGTGAGCGCGGCGAACGCCGAGGCCGGATGGCGCGCCTACATCCAGTGCACGCGCATCGCCGTGGGCGACAAGATCGTCAACCGGTTCACCGAGACGCTCAACGGCACGGACCGCCCCTCGAACGAGGTGTGGACCAAGACCCCGGACCAGACCCCGTCGATCGACGTCGAGAAGTACGATCTGGCGTCGGGCGAGGAACTCGGCGACCGCGACGAGACGAAGGACGCGCTCAAGATGGACGGCGCCGACCAGGAGATCGGCATCAAGATCACGAACACCGGCAAGGTCGATCTGGCCAAGCTGACCCTCACGGACGCGCTGCTGGCCGGCTCGGGCGAACTCGAGGACATCGAGTACCCCAAGGACTGGGACACGCTCGTGCTCCAGCCCGGCCAGTCCGTCACGCTCAAGGCCATGCTCAAGGGCGTCAAGGCGGGCGACAAGCACACGAACCGCGTGAGCGTCACGGGCACGCCGGTCGTGGACTGCCCGGTCGTGGACGACGACCCGTTCGACGACAAGCCCGGCGTGGCGCAGGAAGGCCCATGCTACGACACCCCGGTGCACGACAGCGATGATTGGAACGGCTACCGCGCCAACCCGCTGGCGTCCACGGGCGCCGCGATCGGCCTGATCGCCGCCGCCGTGATCTGCGCCGGCGGCCTGGGCGGCGGACTGCTGCTCGTCGTGCGCCGCCGCGGCACGCACGCGTCGCGCCACACGGCACGACGCTGACGCTTGCGCCGCGCCGGACGGGTTCTTCTTCCCCCCTCCCGTCCGGCGCGGCGCACCCGGGCGGCGATGGCACGGTCGCGCGGTTCTTTCCCTTTTCTCTCGCCGCCGGCCATGCCATCGGCCGCACCGGAAGGCCCCGTCCCGCACGACACGCGGGACGGGGCCTTCCCGTCTTCGCCCGCGGGCAAGCCGCGGGCGTGGTCCGCGCGCAAGCGCATGCCGCGGGATGCTGGAAGACGTCAGGGACACGAACGACGCCCGGGCGATGCCGGGCGGGAAGGAGGACGCTCATGGACGCGCACGCGCAGGCCATGTGGGATCTGATGGAGCGCACGATGCGCTCGGAACGGTGGAGGCCGGGCGACGACGGGGACGCGCAGCGCCGCTACCGCGACGCGTGCCGTGCGATGAGCGGCGACCATGCGCTCTTCGACGCGGTGATCGCGAAGATCATCGACCCGGGGCTGGATCCGGAACGGTTCACGCTGCTCGCCGAACGCGAACGGCTCGACCAGCGCGGCAAGCTGCAGGCCGCCCAGGTCATGGCCGAACTGGCCGACAAGGTCATGTACAAGGCGGGTTGGAACGTGCAGCGGGCCGTGCGCGCCCACTACCGGCGGGACGTGCCGCGGGCGTTCGCCGAGCTCGCCGCGGGCATCCCCGAGAGCGCGGACAGGCTCGGCGCGTACCGGGTCGCCGCGATGGCGTCCTGGCTCGTGAACGACCCCGCGATGGAGTTCAAGGCGCACCTGGACCGCCTGTGGGACGCGATCGGGGAGGACGACATGCGCACGAGCCTGTCGCGCGCGTTCGCGAACGCGCTGGTGCCCGCCTATGCGCGCGGCGACGCGCCCGAACACGCGCGCGACAGGCTCGCGGAGGACGAAACGGCGCGTCTGGACGGGGGGCCGGCGGCGGACGCGGACGCCGCGCTGCGCCGCATGACGCGACCCGGCGCCGCCACGAGACGATGAGCGGCGAGGGAAGCGGCGCGGACCCGTGGCGCGTGCCGCCCATGCTCGTGCCGGACCCGTCGCGCACGGCCGTGCACGACGGTGACGCGGACCCCCTCGCGCCCGTTCCCGCCGCCCGCCCGGCATCGGACGATGCGGACGGCGACGGGTCCGGGGACGCGCAGGCGCTGGAACGGGTGTGCGACGAGGAGCCGCATGAACCGGCCCGCCGCATGCGCGGGATCATCACGGTCGCCGTCGTGGCGTGCGCGCTGTGCGCGGCCGCGGCCGGCGGCCTGGTCGCGCACGCGCGGCACCGTGACGCCGACCTGTCGCGCGCGGCCGCCGAGTGCCGCGCCGCACTGGACGGGCAGACGCAAGCGGCGGCCGCGTTGCGCGCCGTCCTGGACGCCGACGACACGGCCCGCGCCGCCGCCATCGGCACGGACGACGTGGACGGGACGGCCGCCTCCCTGGTCGGGCAACTCGCCGGACTGCTCGACGCGCCGCAGGATCCGGACGCGTCCGTATGCGCGGCCGGCGACCCCGGGCGCCTGCGCGAGGCGGCGTCGCAGGCCGCCTCGCGCACGACGGCGCTCGACGGGCGCGCCGCACGCGTGGGGGATCTGGCCGCCGCCCTGCTCGCCGCGCACGAGCGCAAACTGCTCGCCGCCGCCCAATCCGGATACGACGCCTCCGCGCGCGCCGCGCGCGACCTGCTCGCCTCGAGCGACGGGAAGGTCGCCGACGCCGCGACCCGCACCGCCCTGGACGCGCTGCTCGCGCGCGGGACGGACACGGATGACGCGGCCGCACTCGAACGGCGCACGGACGAGATCGACAAGGCGTGCGACCGCGTGCGCGCCAGCATGAAGGACCGGGAGCGGGAGGAGCGGGAGGAACGGGAACGGCGCGAGGCAACGGATACGTCCGGCACGGCGGCGGCCTCCGGCACGTCGGCGGCGGACACTCCGGCGGCCGGCGGCGCCCCGACGGCCCCGGCCGATAGCGGCACGGCGCCCGCGCCCATATGGACGCCGGCGCCGCAACCCGGGGCGGCGGACGCGCCGCCCTCGTGGAGCGTGCCGGCCGACCCCGGCGACGGCGCCCTTGCCGAACGCGATCCGGGACTGTGACGGAAAGGCTTTGAGGACATGACCAATGCGACGACGACGCTGCTTCCCGTGTTCGCCGCGCCGGCCACGGAGCGTGTATGGCTCGTGGCCGCGCACGGCGGCGCGGGATGCACGACGATCTACACGGAGGGCGCCATGGCGGGCGATCCCATGTGGGCGGACGCGGGGCGCGCGCTGCCGGCGAGCGTCGAGGCGGCGCGGCCGAGCCTCGTCGTGCTGTGCGCGATGGGCACGGGGCGGGGCCTCGAATCGCTGCGCGCCCTGCTCGCCGATTGGGACGCCGGCGCCTTCGGGACGTGCGTGCTGCTCGGCGCGGCCGTGACCGCGCCCATGGCGCGCACGC
The DNA here is from genome assembly GCF_002761235.1 of Bifidobacterium choerinum. NCBI lineage: Bacteria > Bacillati > Actinomycetota > Actinomycetes > Bifidobacteriales > Bifidobacteriaceae > Bifidobacterium > Bifidobacterium choerinum. The sequence continues at coordinate 1,600,514 of NZ_CP018044.1, forward strand.
CCATGGCGCTGCGGCGCGGCACGGCGCTCGTGGGCGCGGGCGCGCCGCGCCTGTGGCGTCTGCCGTACATCAGGGGGCTCGAGGTCGACGGCTTCCCTCAACGGTGGCCGGGCGCGTACGCGCGCGTGCGCGGACAGGTGCGCGCCGCGGCCGGGGACGCCATGGCGCGCGCGTGGTCCGCGGCCCCGCCGAGGCTGCGCGAGGATGGGACCTGGACGACGCCGCCGCCCGCCCCGCCGCGGGCCGGCGCGGCGGCGGCGCCATTGGCGGAACCTGAAAGGAGACGATGATGGAATTCAAGACGATGGCGATGATGGTGCTCGCGGAGGACCTGACCGACCCCAAGGCGTGCCTGCCGCCGGGGTTCAGCGGCCCGATGACGACCGTGCTGCAGTGGGTCAAGGCCCTGGGCCTGATGATCGCGATCATCAGCCTGATGCGCATCGGCGTGCATGTCCTGCGCCAGCAGGGCGACGGCGTGCCCGACCGCGACGACACGTACGACAAGCTGTTCAACTTCGTCGTGGGCGCCCTGTTCATCGGCGGCGCGGCGGCGTTCCTCGCCGCGATCGGCCTGGCCGTGTCCGGCAGCTGCTAGGAGGACCCGTGATCCGTGTGCTTCGTCGCTTCGGCCGGTGGGCCGCGGCCGTCATGCTCGCCGTGGGCGTGCTCGCGGCCGCGGGCGCGTGCTCGCCCATGGAGCTCACCGGCGCCGAGGACCTGGGCGAGCAGCTCAAGTTCGGCAACGACACCGTCGTGAACAAGGAGATGGTGATCTCACGCATGGAGATCCCCGCCGACGGTCTGGGCGAATGGATCGGCCAGGACGAGATCCGCGCCGCCGTCGCCGACGTGAGCGTGAACCCGGGGCTGTGCAACGGCAGCAACTGGGACGACGCGCAATGCAAGGAGGTCGTCGAGGACGTGCGCGACCAGCTGGCCGCGACCGCGTTCCTGCAGTGCGACGCCCTGGAGAAGGGCTATCAGGAGGAATCGCCCGACGAGGGCGCCTGGGAGCCGAAATACGCCGACGACGACCAGGCGCGCACCCGCGCCATCGCCTGCGAGAAGAAACGCAAGATCAGCTGGCTGGAGGCCACGCTGTGGGCGCTGTACGAGGACCAGTCGGCGCAGACGATCAGCTGGCTGACCACGAGCCGCAACACGCTGGTGGCGTCGCCGTCGACGGTGGGCACGCTGCAGGCGAACGACGAGCCGATGTACGACGGATGGTTCTCGATCCTGAACAAGTACCTGCCCGTGCTGCAGGGCCTGCTCGCGGTGTGCGCGGCGGTCAGCCTGGTCGTGGTGGGCGCGCGCGTCGTGTCCAACACGCGCGAGGGGCTGCTCGGCGAGGACCACCGCCTGCTCGACCGCACCGGATGGGTGTTCCTGGGCGTGTTCGCCGCCTCGTCGTGCGTGTCGATCGCGTGCACGTTCTTCACGCCGACGCGCGACTACTACCGGGGGGAGGGGTTCTCGAAGATCCCCGTCGCGCCGCACCTGCAGTCGTGGACGCCGGGCGAGGGGTACGGCTATTTCGTGTCCGACTGGGTGCGCATGCAGGTCGACCCGTTCCTGATCATCGCTGCCGTGCTCGGCGTGTTCGCCGCCGGCTACAAGCTGGTCACGACCCAGGAGGGCCGCGACCTGGTGCCGTTGGGCAAGGCGCTGATGTGGGCGATCGTCACCTCCGTGTGCCTGGCCGGCGCGGTCAACCTGGTCACCGGCGTCGTGGACGTGTGGACGAGCGACGTGCTCAAACGCGCCTCGACCATGATGCGCGACGCATGGGAGTCGAACACGCTGGCGGCATGGGAGTTCTTCCGCCTCGACCCGCTGCTCGCGTTCGTGCTCACGTTCATCCTGTGGCTGTGCAACCTGATCGGCAAGATCTTCACCTACCTGCGCGCCGGCATGCTGCCGATCCTGGTGGGCGTGGCCCCCGTGTTCGCCGCGATGAGCTGGTCCGAGCACGGCCGCCAGTCGTTCGGCAAGGTGCTGGGCACCCTCGTCGCGTTCCTGCTGTACAAGCCGATCGCCGCCCTGGTCATGGCGACCGGCTCGGCGATCATGGTCACGGCCGGCAAGGGCGACGACAGCCAGGCGATCACGCTGACGCTGACGATCATGGTCGTCGTCATGCTGCCCGCCATGATCCGCACGATCGTGCCCGCGGTCGCCTCGAACGTGTCCGGCGGCGGCGCGACGCCCGCCGTGCTCGGCACCGCCGCCGGCGCCATGGGAGGCGCCGCGGCGGGCAGCCTGAGGACCGGCGGGCGTCTGGGCGGCAAGGCCCTGGGCGCTTTGGGCTCCCTGGGTTCGAAGATCAAGGGGGCGGTGGCGCCGGACGGCGCGAAGAAGGCCGGCGCGGCCGGCGCGGGCGCCCTGTCGTCCGGCGCGGCCGCCTCGGCCGGCAAGGACGCGAAGACGCGCACGGCCGGCTCCGCCGGCGCCAAGGGCGCACCCCGGCCCGCGCAGCCCTCCGCCCCGTCCGGCGCGCAGGGCGGGGCGCCGGACGGCGCGGACCGGGACCCCGGCCGGGCCCGGGGCGCGCAATCCGCGCAGCGCCCCTCGCCCCCGCCGCCGGCCGGAGCGGCCGGGGCGGCGCGGTCCGCGACGTCGCGCATGGCCGAGGCGATGGATCCCTCCGGCGCGCCGCCTGCGCCCGCGCCGGCGCCGGACGGCGCGGACAGGAAGGCGGCGCGCCGCGGCGAGGGACGAACGGGAGGAGTGATGTCCAATGGCTTCTAACACGACGTACGGCGACTACATGCGCGACATGCCCGGCGGCCTGCGCAACATCGGCATGCCGCTGACGATCGCCGCGATCGCGATCCTCGTGGTCGGCATCTTCGTGATGATGGCGAACCCGCTCGTCGCGCTGGCGATCCTGGCGGTGGGCGAGGGGACGGTCGCGGTCCTGGCGGTGCGCGACCGCGCCCACCGCAACATCGCCGACCGGCAGCTGGAACGGGCCGCGTACCGCCGCCAGATCCGCTCGCGCGCCGCCCTGTACCGCTCCGGGATGCTCGCGCCGGTCGAATCCGGCGTGTGCGCGCTGCCGGGCATCTGCTCCGAGGTGACGCTCGTGGAGGCATCCGACCCGTTCGGCCACCGGTTCACGCTCGTGTCGCACGGGCACACGGGCGAGTACGCGCTGCTCATGGCGTGCCAGCCGCAGGGCACCGCGATGGCCGACGACCACGTCGAGGACGCGTACGTGGCGGCCTGGGCGCACGTGCTCGAATCGCTGGCCGACGAGGACGGCGTGGCCCAGCTCGCGGTCACGGTCGACACGGCGCCCGACTCGGGCGTGCGCTTCCGCCGATCCCTGACCCGGCACATGGTCGACGACGCGCCGGACCTGGCCGCCCGCTGCATGCGCCAGGTCATGGACTCGTACGCCCAGGGCGGCGCGTCGAGCGACACGATCCTCACGCTGACGTTCCGCTACCGCGACCGCAAGGGCAAATGGCTCGACCGTCAGGAGGCCGCGCGCCGCATCGGCCAGCTGATCCCGTCGCTGACGGGCAGGATCACGGACGCGGGCGGCGGCACGCCGCGGTGCATGACGTCCGACGAGATCGCGCGCCTGGTCGCCCAGGCGTACGATCCGCGCGCTCAGGAGACGATCGAGGAGCGCGACGAGGCGCCGTACGTCGACTGGCGTGACGCCGGCCCCGTCGCCGCGGAGGCGCGCTGGGACTACTACCGGCACGATTCGGGCCTGTCCAGGACCTGGCAGATGTGCGACCCGCCGGCCAGCAACGTCACGAGCGGCACGCTGGCCGCGCTGCTGGGGCCGCTGCGCGACGTCGACCGCAAACGCGTCACCCTGATCTTCCACGCGGTGCCCTCCGACCGCACCGCGTTCATGGTCGAGCAGAACCGGCAGAAGGCCGTCAACCAGATCAGCCAGGAGAAACGCCCCTCCATGAAGGCGTCGAAGCAGATGGCCATGTCGAATCGGCAGGCCGAGGAGGCCGCGGACGGCGCGGTCCTGGTGTACTTCGGCCTGCTGGTGACCGCGACGGTGCGCGCGGGCGAGCAGGAGGAGGCGCGTCTGGAGGCCGCCAGCCACGCGGTCGAATCCGCGGCCGGCGCCGCGAAGATCAACCTGCGTCCCTGCTACGCGGCGCAGGACACCGGCTTCGCCGCATGCCTGCCGCTCGGCTTCGACGTGCGCAGCTACAAGCCGTCGACGCTGACCGGATTCATCGGATAGGAAAGTCGGATAGGAAAGGAGGACGTCATGGCATGGCGGCGACACGGCGGGGACATGGACGAGGACGCGTTCAGCGCGGGCGCGCTGGAGGAGCCCGTGAGCGCCGACCGGTCCCACGCGGCCGCGCGCACGACATGGGCCGGCCGGGCCGGCGTCGGGGGCGGGCGCGCCGCCCTGATGCCGAGCGTCGACGAGTTCTACGGCGCGTCGACGCAGGTGTGCGGCGGTTTCTGGCCGTTCTCCACGGACATGGCGCTGCCCGTCGACGGCGTGCCGGTCGGCCGGTCACTGGCGACGGGCGCGGCCGTGTGCTGCGACCCGATCAGCTGGTTCAAGGCGGGGATCATCGAGCAGCCCTCCATGTTCGTCATGGGGCTGCCCGCGATCGGCAAGAGCACGTTCGTGCGCCGCCAGGTGTGGGGGCTGGCCGCCCTGGGCATGCACGCGATCATCCCGGGCGACCTCAAACCCGACTACGCGCCGCTCACGCGCATGCTCGGCGGCCAGGTCATCCGGCTGGGCGCCGGCGTGGGCTCGATCAACATCATGGACCCCGGCGACGTGCATGCGGCGCTGCGCCATGTGACGGGCGACGCGCGCGCGGACATGCTCGCCGACTGGCACGAGAGGCGCAAGACGCTGCTCGAGATCGTGCTCACCATCTCGCGTTCGGGCCGCGCCGACGGCGCGCGCACCGTCTCGGACGTGGAATCCAACATCCTGTCCACCAGCCTGCAGATCCTGCACGAGCATACGGGCGGCGACGCGGTGCCCCCGGTCGTCGCCGACCTGCGCGACCTCATCCAGGCGGGCCCCGACGCGGTGCGCGCCGCAGCCGTGTTCGACGCCCCCGACGACGACGAACGCTACCGGCGGGCCACCCGGGACCTGATCGCCAGCCTGCACGGCATCGCCAACCCGCGCGGCCGGTACGGGCGGCTGTTCTGCGAGCAGACCACCGAGCACGTCGACCTGACGCGTCCGGTGGACTGGGACATCAGCGCGCTGGCCCAGGGCGGCGACGACGTGGTCGCGGCCACCCTCGCCGCGACCTGGACGAGCGCGTTCGCCGCCAAGAACAAGGCGGACGTGCTCGCCGACGCGGGCCTCGCCCCGGCGCGCAACCACGTGATCATCCTCGACGAGATGCACCGCGCATTGCGCGCCAGCCCGCTCATGGTCGACTCGCTCGACCTGCTCACCCGCCTTAATAGACAGTGGGGCGTCGGGCAGATCATGATCACGCACACGTTCGCCGACCTCATGTGCCTGGACACCGCCGCCCAGAACGCCAAGGCGCGCGGATTCGTGGAACGTTCGAAGATCAAGGTCCTCGGCGCCCTGAGCCGCACCGAGGTGTCGCGCTTCCTGCGCTCCGAGAGCGGCCTGCCGGTGTCGGCGCGCGAGGAGGACCTGCTCGACGACTGGGCCACGCCGACCAACTTCCGCGCCCACGCCGCCCTCAAGGGCATGGGCAAGTTCCTGATCAAGCTCGGGGGGCTGCCCGGCATCCCCATCTCGCTTGAGCTGTGCGACCTGGAACGCGGCGGATTCAACGACACGAACGCCAAATGGCACTGACAAGGAGGAGACGCGATGCACGAGGACGGCTACGAGGAGATGGGCGCCGTATGCGAGGCCCTGGAACGCGCGGGCGCCGACCCGCGCGGCCTGCGGCGCATCGAGTTCGACCTGCCCGGCCGCACCCTGCACGGCTGGGCGCTCGACGACGGGCGCCTGCCGCAGTCCGTGCGCACGGCGCTGCCGCACGGATGGGGCGTGCGCCCCGCCGCGCAGGGCGACGACGAGACGCTGTCGGCGGGCCATGGGCGCCTGGTCGGCCACCGCATGGACATCGTCGCCCCGCCGGCCCTGGCCGAGGCCATCGACACGGGGGCCCTGGCCGCCGTCGACGGCGACGACTGGGGCTTCACGGACATGCGCACGCTCGCCGGCGACGCCGGATGGGGATACCCCGATCCCGCCTGCGCGCGCGGGGCGGAGGCGGCCGCGCCCGGGGCGAGGCGATGAGACTGACGCCCCCGTCGGGAGGCGACCTGCGCGCCCGGACCCGGCACGCGGCCGCACGCTACCTGTTCGAGGGCAGCACGCGCGGCGGCTTCGACCCGCATGTGCGCGCCCGCTGGGCCGAGGCCGCGCGCACGGCCTGGACGCGCACCCTGCAGGGCCGCGGCTGCATGGACGACACGGCCCTCGTATCGGTGGGGCTGCGCTACCAGCGCGAGGACCTCATGCGCGCCCTGCTGTCCATGACGCTCGCCCCGGACGGCGCGCCGGGCATGGACCGCGACGCGGTGCTGCGCGCGGCCTGCGCGCCGCGCGGCGCCGACATGCGGCTGACGCGCGCGATCCACGCCGTCGGGGCGATCGGCGCCACCTGCGACGACCCGGCGCAGCGCACGGCCATGGGCGCGATGCTGTGCGTGCTCGACCTGGCCGCGGGCCGGCCCGGGGACGCGCTCGTCGACGCGCTCGACGTGCTGGACGGCGACGCCGCGCACCCGTGGGCGCGCGGCGTGCTCGCCGTGCTGCCCGACCCGCCGTGCGCATGTGGTCCGCGGGACGCGCGCACGGATGCGAGCATGTGATGGAGACGGCGCGCCGGCGACGGACCGGCGCGGCCGCACCCTCGCGGAAGGAGACATGATGCAGGCGATGCAGACAGTGCGCGGCAACCTGGCCGCCAACCCGGTGTTCTGGCCCGAGAAACCCGACGACCGTGGCGTCATGCTGCCGGCCAGATGGTCGGCGACCGTGCTGGAGAGCCGCCGCGTGCGCGGCGCCGACGGCGAATGGCGCGACGACCCGCGCGGACCGGTCGCGGTCGCGGTCAACGTGTACGGGGCCGCGGCGATGACGCTCGCGCGATGCGACATGCACCGCGGCGACCCGGTCGTCGCGATCGGCGAGCAGGTGCGCGTCGACTCCTACATGACGCGTGAGGGGGAGCCGGCCGCCCGGTTCGAGCTGACCGCGGCCGCCGTGTGCTTCGACACGATCCTGCTGCGCCGGCGCGCCGAGCACGCCGCGGACCGCAGCCGCCCGTACGCCGAACGCGAGGCCGCGCCGGACGCGGCCGGCACGGAGGCGTGAGCATGGGCGTCAACCCGCACCTGCAGACCAACCGCATCGCCGACCTGGGCTCCACGGTGCGCCCCAGCCGCAGGATCGCGCTCGTGTGCATCCTGTGCGTCGTGGGCGTGCTCGCCGCGTTCGCCGCGGCGGCGATGGGCGAGGGCCGCGCGTTCGACCTGTTCGCCATGCTCGCCGTGTCCGCCGGCCGGTGGCGGCCCGAGGCGGCCACATGGTGGCGGTTCGCCGCGATCATGGCCGCGGCGGGCGCGGCAGCCCTGGCCGCGTCCCTCGCCTGGAGGCGTCGCCCGGGCCGCGCGGCGGGACGCGGCGAGACGCGCGTCGACGTGTACGCGGCGGCCATGGGATACGGCGAGGCGACGCGCAAACTGTCACGCGAGCACGCGCAGGACATGGCGCGCCGCCTGGTCGCCGACTGGGACGCGGCGACGATGGAGCCCGGATACCCGTTGGGCGTCAACCTCAAGGACCGGCGCCCGATTAGCACCAGCTGGGAGGACATGGTCGTCGTGTTCGCCGGCCCGCGCTCGGGAAAATCCCTGTGCTACGCGATCCCCGCGGTCAACTCCGCGCCCGGGCCGTGCCTGGCGACCAGCAACAAGGGCGACATCATCGACAACACGCGCGCCGTGCGCGAACACCGCTTCCCCGACGGGCGCATCTGGGTGTTCGACCCCGAACGCATCGCCGACCCCGGGCGCGGGCGCGCGAACTTCGTATGGGACCTGGTGGGCGCGATCCGCACCCTGGCCGACGCCAAACGCGTCGCCGACTGCTGGCGGTACGCGTCCGGACAGCCCCAGACCGGCGGCGACGACTTCTTCCCGGGCACCGCCGCCCAGCAGCTCGCCGACTACCTGTTCGCCGCGCATCTGGGCGGACGGCCGATCAGCGACGTGTTCCGATGGGCCAGCAACGAGCGCGACGACGAGGCCGCCCAGATCCTGCGCCGCCACGGCGGCTACGACAACATCGCCGCCCGCGTCGCCTCCGTGATCGCGCTGACGCCCGAGACCCGCTCGGGCGTGTTCGGCTCCCTGCAGACCATGGTCGCGTTCCTGGCCGACCCCGACCTGCTCGACTGGGTCGAACCGCGCGAGGGAGACCCCCGGCCCGTGTTCGACGCGCGCGAGTTCGCGCTGGGCCACGACACGCTCTACCTGCTGAGCGCGCAGGGGCGGCCGAGCACCGCGCTGACGGCCGCGTTCACCGCGATGACCGCGTTCACCGCGTTCAACATCGCCCAGGGCGAATGCGCGTCCAACAACCGGCGCCTGCCCGTGCCGCTGTGCCTCGTGCTCGACGAGGCCGCGAACATCTGCCGCTGGCCCGAACTGGCCGACGTGTACAGCTACTTCGGATCGGCCGGCATCCCGATCATGACGATCTGGCAGAACCCCGACCAGGGCAAGGCCGCGTTCGGCGAAACCAACTTCGGCTCGCTGTTCAACAACGCCAACACCCTGGTGTACATCGGCGGCATCAAGGACGCGAAATGGCTGGCCGACATCTCCGGCCTGGTCGGCCAGCGCGACATCGTGCGCGGCTCGGTCAACGTCGACTCGCGCGGATCCAGGAGCGTGAACCGCTCCATCCAACGCGAGAACATCCTCGACGTGTCCGACCTGGCCGAATGGCCCGTCGGACGCGCGCTGGTCCTCGCCTCGCAATGCCGCGCGCAGATCGCGCGCACCGTGCCATGGACCGAGCACCGCCAATGGGCCGACCTCGTCAACGCGGCCCGGCACACGAAGGAGGCGGCATGAGCGAGAACAACGCCGTCCAGTTCTTCGGACGGTTCCGCCGTCCCGGCGCATCCGAACCGTCCGCCGCCGCGGATCCCGCACGGCGGCAGACGGCCCCGGAGGCGCCGGACCCGGTCGACGGCGCCGAACAGGCGCCCATGCCGGCGCACGCCCCCATGGGACCGCCGCCCGCGCCGACCACCACGCAGCTGCAGGAGGCCGCGCGCCTGATCGTGCGCGCCGAGGGGCACTCCCTGGCGACCCTGCTGTTCGGCGCGATGATCGAGGAGAGCATCGACGCGTCGGGCCACGACGCCACCGACATACGGCCCCGGCGGCGCACGCCGGCACACGCCGCGGACGCCGACCCGGCCGCCGAGGCGCGCGACGACACCGATACCGGACGTGACGGGCCCGCCGCGGCCGACGCGCCGCAGGACGGGCCGGACGCGGCGCAGGAGGACATGGACGCGCCCGGGCCGGCCGAAGACGATGCGGACGGTGCGCAGCCGGACGCGAACGCGCCCGAGGTGGCCGACTACCGCGTCATCGGACAGTTCGGCGAACGCGCGCGCGACCTGTACTACCGCAACCTGCCGGCGTTCGTCGAGGGCTTCGTCGCGCACGTGCTCGCCTTCCAGCAGAACACGTCCTCGCCGTACCGGTGGGTCGAGGACTGGTGGCGCTGGCCCCAGATCGTGTTCCCCCTGGACGCGTTGTGGCGCGGCTACGAGGCCGCCCGCAAACAGCCGGCCGGCATGATGGTCTGGTACATGCAGCTGTACGGGGTCCTCGACCGCGTGTTCAACCCGGACCGCGGCATCGTCGCCTCGCTGCCCGCCGCGCAGCCCTACACCGACCGGGGACAGCCCCTGCCGTGCGCGCCGCCGCCCGCCGACTGGCGGCAGCGCATCACCGCCACGCTCGCCGTCGGACACGACGAACCCCTGCCGGCAGGCGGGCGCGAGGACACGGGACGCGCGCCGCGCGGCCCACGATACGCAGAAAGGACGCAATGATGGGCGGACAGGACGCGGAGGACGGCCTCGACCAGCTGCTCTCCAATATGAACAGCCAATGCGCGCAGACCCTCAGCCGGCTGCACGTGTGGATCGACCGCAAGAGCCACGAGCTCAAAGCCAGGCATGAGCAGCGCCGACGCGAGGCGCGCCAGGAGACGCTGCACGAGCGGCGCGAGCAGGAGGCAGAGGCCAGACGCCTGGAGGCGCAGCGCGCCGCCCTGCACCAATGGGAGACGGCCAACCGCGCCCGGCTCAACGAGGGGTTCGAGTACACGCTCGAGCAGAGCGTCCTGTCGGGCCGCGCCGGCGAACTCGACGACCGTAGCCTGCTGCGCGCATGGATCGTCGGCGAGCAGCTCGAGGGCGCGGACCCCGGATGGGCGGCGAAACTTGAGCGCGCGCAACACGTCATGCGCGACGAATGGACACGGCGCCACGGCGAGGGGGACATCGCCGCCGTCGCCTGCCAGCATACGAACCGGGCCGTCATCACCTACGCGACGCACGGCGCCGACCTGGACGCCACGCTCGACGCGCTGCGCAAGGGGGGCATCCCCGTGCGCCTGCAACGCGCCGACGACCCGCAGGGGTTCCTGGCCGCCCACCCGGTGGGCTTCCGCGTGCAGACCCGGTGGGGAGGCCAATGGTACGGGTGGGACGAAACGCGCATCCACGACGCCGTCATGCGCGCCGCCAACGAGGACATCGACTCCGACGGCGTCGACGACGCCATCGCCTACCTCAAGGACCTCGACCTCGACGAATCCGCGCCCGCCGACCGCACCGCCGCCGGCATCGAACCGGCCGAGACCAGCGAGATCGAACGCGGCGAACTGCGCGACGCCGCGCCCGGCGGGGCGACGGAGACGACCACGGCCGACTTCGAACAGGACGCGGCCGACATGGACGCCCGCGGCATGTTCGACATGACGCAGACGCAGACCGGCGGCGACGACGTATTCGGCATGTGGTCGGTCGTCGACGAAAGCGACATGGCCGCATCCTCGGACGAGCCGGGCCCCGCACCCGTCCTCGACCCGCGCGGCTTCGAGCGGCGCGCGGCCGAGGCCGCCGCCATCTGAAGGAAGGAGAGCGCGTCATGGACCAGCCGCAGGACCTGCGATACCGGATCGAACGCTACGAGGACGGCACGCTGTGCGTGACCGCGACATGCCCGCCCGACCCCGACGACGTGCGCATGGCGGCCGACCTGGGATGGGACGGGCCCGCGCGCGGCGACTGGCAGACGATCACCGTCGCCGCGCCCACGCTGCCCGCCGGCGGCGACCGCATCGCCGTGGGCGCCTACCGGATCGACGGCGAACTGACACGCCGCGCCTTCGCCGACCTCGGCCTCGAGGAGCGCGCAAGCATACGGATCGGGCCGCACCGGGCGCGGGTCGTCATCGCGGACCTGCCCGCCGACTGGCGCGACAACCCGTTGGTCGACACCGACATCCCCGGCCCCATGCCGGACCCCGGCCCGCCGGCCGCGCACGCATTCACCCGCTGAGCGCATGGAGGAAGGAACGACGATGAGCGAAGACAGAATGGAGCGGATCGACAGCCTGCTCGACCCCCACCGGCGCATCAGCACGGAACGCCGCGCCATGCAGCCCGACCTGGGATGGGACCCCACCGAGACCGTGGGACGCAAGATCACCCGCCTGTCCTACCATCTGGGCGCCCAATGGCTCGACACGGTCCGCGACGCGCACGACAGCCGCGCCGCTCGGGACATCCTCGCCGAAGCCGTGCTCATCCACCTGCCCGACGCCTACACGTCCACGGCGCAGGCCGACCCCGACCCGGCCGGCCGCGTGCGCATCATGGGCGCGGACGAGCCGCCCGACTGGGCGCGGCGCACACTCGAGAAAGGCGGGTACCCGTCGCGGCACGTGCACGCCGTCATGGACCTCGGCCAGGTCGACATGGACAGGCTCGGATCGTTCCGCGGGGTGCGCCGGCGCGAGGGGACGACGATGTCCGTCCTACTCGCCGACGGCGTACGCCACACCGCACGCAGCATGTTCTCCAAGACGGCCGACCACCCATACCTCGACGACCGGGCCTGCAGCTGGGGCCTTCCCCGGCCGGACGTGTTCGCGTTCCGTGAGCGCGTCGCCAGCCGGCCCGACATCGTGGGCCGCCTCGACGTGGAGATGCTGCTGGGGCACATCAGGCTGCGCGCCGCCCTGAGCGAGCTCACCGGCATCGACATCAGCAAGCGGCGCGACGAACTCGCCCTGTGGGCGCGGCCGACACCCGAACGCGACCGGCGCCGCGCCGACGTGCTGGATGCACTGTCCGGGGCGCTCGACCGCATCGCCATGAGCGAGGACGCGCACCGGCTCCAGGCCCTCAACATCAAGGACCGGCGCACCGGATCGATCGCCGGCGCGTTCGACGACAAGATCGTCGTATCCCGCCAGGTCGCCGATCTGGCCGCGCGCAGCCCCCTCAACGCGCTGGTCGGCCACGTCGAATACGACGAGGACATCGACCGGACCAAAATACACCAGATGGAGCAGGAGATCATCACGGCGATGAGCCACCTGCCCCAAAGCGGCCGGGGCCTGGACGCGCTGCGCGTGCGCAAGCTCGGGCGATACCGGGGCAACACCATGGGCGTGTACTCGCCGCTGCACGTCGCGATCGCGCTCGACGACGGCAAGGCCACCAGGAACGGCTACAGCGGCATGAGCAGCTTCCTGCACGAATGGGCCCACCACCTCGACCACACCAGCGTCGAAGGCACGCAACTGAGCATGGGCGCAGACTTCCGGCCCATGCTCCAGGCCGTCGTCGACGACGTCGACGCGCGCGCCGAACAGTATTCGCGCGACTTCAGGGACTACCTCAAGACCCCCACCGAGGCGTTCGCCAGGTCCTTCGAATACTGGGCGAGCGAAATCGTCGGGGTCGAATCGAGCCTGCTGGCCGACCACGACACCTACCGCACCAACAACCGCTACGCCGCCATGCGCGAGAACGAGGGCCTGCTCGACCGCACCATGCGGGGATTCTTCCCCGACTTCCGGCCCTTCGACACGCTCGACCCGGCCCAATGGGAGCGCAGGAGCGATGAGGCCGACGAGACCGCCGCGGAGGACGACCCGTACGCCGCGGCGCCGATCGACCCGTTCGACTACTCGAACGCCGTGCAACCCGACATCTTCGACCTGCTCGCCATGGACCAGACGTCCACGGCGCACGTCCGATGACCGCCGCGGCCGACGACGTCACGGAGGCGTTACCGTGTGCGGTGGGCGTCGGACGAGGCGAATCCCGCCGTCGGATCGTACGGATAAGGCGCCGGGGCGTTCTGCTCGATATAGGAGGAGAACAGCCGGGTGAGGCACGTCGCGATCGACCGCCGCCACAGGGGGTCGTCTATCGTGGTCGGTCGCGCCGACGGGGCGATGAACCGGGTCAGTTCGTCCGTGAAACCCCGCGACTCTATGACGCGCGTGACGTCGCGGTCGGAGTCGAGCCGCGCTTTCCAATCGGGGTGTTCGTCATAATCGTCCTGTTTGTCCGTCGCCATGGCCCACACATGGTCCTCGTCGATGCCGCCGCGCATCGTCAGCCAGCCCATGTCCCATAGGTCGCGGTACCGGACGTAATCGGCGGCGACGTACGAGAGCATCTTGTCCGCGAGTATTTCCTCTATGCTTTCCGCGGTCAATGGGATGGGGGCGAAGACGCCTGCAAGCTGCGGGTATCGGATTCGCGCCACGGCCAGCCGCGGGTCATGGGCGGCGACGGCCGCGACCTCGAGCTTGATGATCTGGCTGGGCATGTCCTTGGTCTGTTCCGCCGTGCGTATGTTGATGCGCCACCGGTTCACCATGCCCTCACTGCGTGGGTCGCGGACCCGCACCTGCGCGGTGGGGGAGACCCGGGAGAGCGTGTCGCGGATGCATTCGCCCATCGCCGCGAAATCCTCCAATGAGAAGTCCGGGCCGCCGGCGAAATCCAGGTCCTCGCTGTATCGGGGGGATCCATGGCACAGGCGCAGGCTGGTGCCGCCCTGGAACACCAGGCGGTCGAGGAAGCCCTGTTCCCTCATGGAGCCGAGTATGTACTGGTGGTACAGTTCCTTCGTGATGACGGGCAGCATCGCCTCGGTGCCGTTCTCGCGGGCCACGATCCGGGCGAGCTCCTCCGGATCTGCGTCAGTTCTCGTCATAGTCCCACTCCAGCTCCTCCATGTCCACCAGATGCAGATTGCGCCCGGTGGCCTTCAGGTTCTCGTACGCGAACATCTTAGAGGCCATGGGCAGACGGCCGTCGCCGCGCATGACGAGATTGGGGACGATCCTCGATGCGGGCAGCGAGCTATGCGTCAGATCGATCACGCCGAACCTTGTGTCGAACTCGCCCTCGCGGCCCGTGGTCATGTACGTGACGCGCCCGATGGGGATCTGGCTGATGACGCCCCACTTGCTCAACACGCTCTCCAGGCTTTCCCAGCTGATGCTGGTCGGGCGCAGGCATTGCACGATCGCGTCCAATGTGCCGTCGCCGATGCCGCGCGCGTACGAGAACACGTACACGCCCCGCACGGCGCGTTCCATGATGCCGGCGGCGCACAACGACGTCAGCGTGCGCGTCAGGGGATTCCCCTCTTCCCCCAGCACGGCGGACAGGTCGGCCTTGCGGTACACGTACAGGCCGAACCTGCGTTCCGCCTCCGCCAGCCTACGCAACGCCATATCTCGTCTCATGCCGATAGTATATATGAGCTACCATGAAAATGGTAATTCATGTAGAGCAATGGAGGGACCGTGGGCGATCGAGTACCGAACGGCGTAGACCATTCTGCCGATAGATGGCTTATCCTGTCGCTGGGGGAGAAGAGGAACTGGGAGTCCCTCACCGAGGAGGAAAGGACGAAGCTCCGCAAAACTCAGCGCAGGTGTGTGAAGGTCGTATATGGTCTTGTGTTTCTCTTGATGGTCATGTCCATGACGCTTCTGCTGTCTGGCGGTAAGACCGGCTCTCTCACGTCGGCTCTGGCGATTATTGGTGCGGTCTTCCCCGCCGTGGGCAGGTTCCTGTCTAAGCCGATAGAACATTATTATTCTGCGGGCGAGAGCTTTGAGGCCGCTAGGCTCAGGGTCATAGAAGGCTACCTGAATGTCCTTGCCGCACTTTTGGCGGTCACGGCATTGCTTGATCTTATCGCGGCGGTGCTGTTCGGCAAATGGTGACACCGGATGATGGCGGTCTGCTTTCCGAGCTTGGTCGCATCGCTTGAATGTGACGTGTTGCTGGCGGGAATACTCTATACTGGACGAACGGAGATGCCTTGGCAGGGGCGGGAGGGTCGGAGATGGGCGAATCGGGTAGACGATCGGGAGGCCCGTTCCCGTTGTTCAAGGAACGGCGCGTTCTGAGTGTTCCCCTGGCAAGCGTGCATTCGGTGGCATCCCCATTGCGGTATCCGGGCGGCAAGAGCGTGCTGTCGGCGTACGTGTCCGGATTGGTCGACGCGAGCGGCTGCAGGGGCGCATATGTGGAGCCGTATGCGGGTGGTGCGGGCATTGCCTTGCGTCTATTGGCGGGAGGGAAGGTGTCCGGCATCGTCATCAATGACATGGACGCGAACGTGCATGCCTTCTGGGATTCAGCGGTCAATGATCACGCGCGCTTCATGCGACTCTTTGACCGTGTCGAGCCCACCATCGAACAGTGGCATCACTGGCGTGCCGTGTTGCGGGATCCGGTTAGCGAACTGGAACGGGGGTTCGCGTTCTTCTTCCTGAACCGCACCTGCCGTTCCGGGGTGATCAATGGAGGGGTCATCGGCGGTTTGGCGCAGCGCGGGCGATACCGTGTGGATGCCAGGTACAACAAGGAACAGCTGCGTGGCAAATTGGAGTACCTCGGCCGGGTCGCCGAACGCATCGAAGTGCGTGGCGACGACGGCGTCGAAGTGGTGCGCGATTATGCGGGACGGCCCGGTGCGTTCGTGTATGCGGATCCGCCGTATGTGGTCAAGGGGTCGAGCCTGTACCTCAACGCGTTCGATGAGGAGCGTCACCGCGCCCTGGCCGAAGTGCTTGTGCTGGAGTGCGGAGGGACATGGATGCTCACCTATGACGATGCGCCGTTGGTGGAGGAGCTGTATGGCGGCATGCCGGGTGGTCTTTTCTCCCTGAGATACAGTGCGGCGAACCATCGCATCGCGCGCGAGGCGATGGTCTTCTCCCGGGAACTCTCTAATGCGCTGCCCACATCTATTTGGGAACGCGAATGATGCAAGGAGGAAGGCATGGCCAGAGAGAAAGGCGGGCGGAGAAGCGTTCTGCCCCAGCAGAAGGTGGTGGAGATACCTCTTGCGCAGCTGAGGTTGTGGACGGAGAATCCTCGTGATCCGTTGGACGGCGACATGACCAATGAGGAGATTATCGCCCATGCGCTCCATGATGACAGTAAACGGTGGAACCTTCGCAAGCTCGCGCGGAAGATGGGTGACCACTACGATACGAGCGAACTGCCCACGGTGGTGCGCATCGACGAGGGCGGGAGGCCCCGGTACCGGGTCTATGACGGTAATCGCCGCGTGATACTGGCACTGCTGCAGCAGGAGGGGTTCCCCGAAGACGGGGACCAGTTCGAGCTTCCTCTTGTCCCGGCGCGTTTGCCATGCAACGTATGTGAACAGGACACCGCGCTGGAACATGTGCTGCGCAAGCATTCCAACAACGGAACGTGGGGCAGATACGAGCGTGATCTGTTCATGCACCGGTATATGGACGCCGACAAAAGCGTGCTGGTGCGTCTTCAGGAACTGGCCGATGCGGTGACCCGTTGGCCGGAACTGAATCAACGCTATGTCAGGGACGAAGTGCTGAACGACAGGCATCTGCGGGAGATGGGGCTGGATCCCGAGTACGAGGACTACGGGGTCTCGGCCGAGATGATGGACGAGCTGTTGCAATCCATCGCCACGGCGCTGCACGAAGGGAGAATCGACACCAGAAAGAACCGCAACGACCCGGTCTCAGCGCTTCCTCAAGATCTTCTGGCCAAAATCCGGCAGGACAGGGAATCGCATCCCGCAGGCCGGAAGATACGGCATGCGGGATGCGCCGATGGGGAAACGGAGCGGCGGCCGGCTGCGGAAGATGCGGCGCGCCCTGCACGCATCGAGCATGAGGATCCGCAGGAGATGGCGCTCTTCCCCGAACAAGAGCGATCCGAGCAAGAAAGACCAGCCGGGAGCAGAAGAACAAGACAGGCCCGCCGGAAGTCCCTCGCCGTATTCGGCGGCGGCCTTCTATTGCGCCCTGGCGCGGTGAACAACATCTACCGGACGCTCGACGAGCTGTGGGTCCTCAACGAACAAGGAAAGCTGAAGAACTCCCAAGCCTTCGTCGCCGTCTTCCGCATGGGGCTTCGCCTGCTCGCCGAGACCGCCACGGCAGAAGACATAGAGGGGAAGAACCCGAACCTGTCGACGTATGTCAAGAAGTATGCGGCGAAAGCAAAAAAGAACCTACGGAATCGCGCCGACGGGCAGGACGTCGTCACCTATCTCGACGCACAAGCGGTCACGCCTGACAGCATGCTCAAAATGCTGCAGAGTGGCGCACATGGCTATACTTCCACCAATAATCGCGAGCAGGCTATCGCGCTTAGCATATTGCTCGGCCAGATGCTCATCCTGAGTCATGGACGGGAATGATGACGTACGCCGAAGATTGGCAGTATGGCATTCCGGAGTATTTTGCGACTGGGAGAAGTAGATGAAGGTTATGTTATCGATTAAACCGGATCCGCGCCCCACAAGCCTTCGTGTATGTTCATTGATGGGTGGTTTACACTGGACCTAGACGAGAAGGCGGATGGAACCGCGAATCCCGCCGGATGAATCAAGGAGCTTTCGGCTGAGGTTTAGGAGTGAGAGACGGTGCATACGACGTTGGATCTGTCGAAGTACGATGCGTTGACTGCGTACGATTCCCGGCCACGCAAACCGATGGTGCGCGTGGACTACCTGCCCACGCCGCGGGCCGTCGCGTCCCGTGTGCGTGAAGCCGTCGACGAGGAGGGCCTGGACATGGCGCAGGTGGCCCGGCGGGCACGGGTGGGCACGGATGTGGTGCGGTCGTTGTACGAGCGCGGCCTTGCGGCGCTGGACGAGACGCGCAGGGTGTACGCGGTGCTGGGCATCCGCGTGCATTCGTATCCGAGGGAGATGGTGGCGTGGTCGTTGTGAGCGATGTGCTTCATGCGTGGATGGATGACAGCCGGCATGTGGGTGTCTTCACCCGTGACGGCGATGGGCATATCGGTTTTGAGTATGACGTCGACGCCATGATGCCGATCAGCGTGAGCCTTCCCCTGACGGGAGGATGGGCTCGGCGGGCTCCGGAGGCGTTTGTGGATAATCTGCTTCCCGATGAGGAAGCCGCCCGTCAGGCGATGATGCATCGTCTGGGCGCGGCGTCGACGGATGCGTTCGATCTGCTGGATCGGGTGGATTCCACCGGTGGTCTCATCTTCTCCCGTCGGGAGGAGTTGCCGTCGGCCTCCGAGGGCATCGAGCCGGTGGGGGAGAACATGCTGGCCGATCAGATGGCCTTGGTCGAGCGACGTCCTCACTCATGGTGGAACGAGGAGGGCGCGAGGGCGCGGTTCTCATTGGCCGGGGCGCAGGGCAAGTTCTCCCTGACCCGTCTTCGCGGGCAGTGGTATTGGCCGGATGCGATGCTGCCGTCCACGCATATCGTCAAACCGCAGCCGCGCAGCCTCGGGGATCTGCGCGATGTCGAGTTGGCGGTCATGCGGCTGGCGGGGTTGGTGGGTCTTCCCGTGCCGCAAAGCGGTGTGCTGTCGGTTCGTGGCCATGACGCATACATGGTGGAGCGCTTCGACCGCAGTGTGCGCGACGGCCGCATCGTGCGGCTGCGGCAGGAGGACCTGTTGCAGGCCATGGGGCTGCCCGGACGCATGAAATACGACGTGGGCGTCGATGACGTGCTCGATCTGCTGCACCGGGTGGACGCCAGCGACGAATTGTCGTACATGTGGCTGGAGCGGTATGCGTTCAACATCTCCACGGCGAACAGCGATGCCCATGCCAAGAACTACTCGTTGATGACGGATCCGGACGGTACGCGTTTGTCTCCCGTGTACGATGCGGTGGCCACACGGTTCTGGCCGGAATTCGTGCAGGAGTACGCGATGCCCATGGACGAGGACGCCCCATTCGCCGAATGGGTGACACCGGCGCAGTGGGCTGCGTTGGCACGCAGGCATCACCTCGACGAGGATCGCGTGACGAGCACGGCCAGAATCATGGCGGCACGCGTTCTGGAGTATGCGGAATCATTGTCCGGGTCACTCGCGCCGCACGTGTTCGACCGTCTCATGTGGTGCCTCCGCAAGGCGAATGAGTCCATCGAGCCGTTGTCCGACAATGGCGTGCCGTTCAACCAGACATTGATGACGCAGGACGACCGGAGTAGCGGCATGCGGTCTCCGTCTGCTTCCAGATAGGCTTGACGTCCGGCTGACGTGCGATGTCCGTCAGACGGTTTCCTCCATCCGCCGTTGAGCGGTCGGCTCTGTCATCGTTCTTCCCGGCGTGGTCGCTGCACCGTATGTGTGGCGGCGTGATTTCCGGATGGCATGGCGGGTTCCGGATGCCTTGCTATATTGAACCCGCCGGTGAAGGATCGGTTCACTTCTGGGTTTTCGTGGCGCGCATCTGAAGTTTCGCCCCGTTGGATTCTTCGCCCGGTGGGGCGCCTTTCTTTCAGCGCCTCTTTTGTGCGGCGCCTGTCCGTCGCGTCCATCATGGGCGTGACGGACAGGTGTTTTTCGTCGGTCGCGTCGGCGCAGTGGCGCTTGGCCCATGTCCACCGATGCTTCGCTGCTGGCCGTGCGGCGTCCCGTGTCCGTTGTGCCGGCGCGTTTCCGGCTTTGCGGTGTTTCCGGCGGTCAGATCTTTCTTCCCGCCGTGTCCGTGCCGGGCAGGCGTATGGGCGCCCCGTCGATTATGGAGGGCGGGGCGCCGTATCGGTCGCGCATCCGGTCGAACGCGCGGATGCCGTCGAGGATGATCCCGCGCAGTTCGTCCGGGTCGGCGTCGCGCATGCGCATGGCCTGCCGGAACGCGGTGTCGATCATCGTCTGCAGGTCGTGGACGCTGAGGTTTGCGGGGTGTTTCTCCGCCCCGTCCTCGATGGCGGGCGGCCTGTTCTCCATGGCGGCCTTCCATTCGAGCACGGCGAGGGCGTCCTCGTGCGGGTCGTGCCTCCAGTGCGCGCGCAAGGTCTTGAGGCGGAACCCGTCGCCGAGGTCCTTGGTGTTGAACCGTTCGGTCCAGTCGTTCGAGCTGCGCCAGGTGATGCGGTATCCGGTGACCTGGCCGGGGGAGCGGAAGTCGTCCCGGCCGGTTCCTTTCCTGAGGAACGGGTCGATCTGCAGGCCCTCGCGCCGCACGCGGCGGATGAACTCGTCCTCGGTGTCGCTGGCGATGGCGCACGCCTCGACGAGGCGCGCGACGTGCATGCGCGGCATCGTCGAGGCGGCGATGTGGTTGATCCTGCGCCGTCGTACGGGTTCGGGCTGTGCGTCCCATGCGCGGATCATCCGCTCGCGCCCGTCCTCGTCGAGGTCGTCCCAAGGGGCGCCGTGTTCCTCGATCCAGTCGTAACGGGCCTTCCATTCGGCCCATCGGCGCCATTGCGCGTACTGGTAGGGCACGTCGTCGAGCGGCCGGCGGCGCGTGATTTGTTCGAGGTTCGCGTCCGTTTTCTCGAGGTGGCGGCAGGCGCGTTGCGCGTGCCGCCAGTCCTTGTACGGGTTGATCCATCCGTCGTCGCGGGCGAGCTGGACGGCGATGTGCACGTGGTCGTTGCCGTTGGCGCTCAACCCGTGGCGCACGGCGATCCAGCTGGCGGTCTCGTCGTCCGGCCCGTCGATGATGTTCATCCGTGTGAGGTAGTCGACGACGATCTTCTCCCATTGGGCGTCCGAAAGCGCGCCGTGCGCGGCGGGGATGGACAGGGAGCAGTGCCAGATCCGGTCCTTGCCGTCCTCCCGTTCGGGATTGTGCTTGCCGCCCGGGCTGCGGTCGGGCGGGCAGGTCCTGCCATCGCGGCGCAGGCGTTGGTAGCGGCGGTCGAGGAGACGGCCGACCCGTTCATAGGTGGCCGTGGGCCGGCCGGACAGATCGAACGCGTCGAGCATGTCGCCGCTGGCGCATACCAGATGCTGGTCGCGGTGCTCGTTCTTCCTGCCGGGGCCGAACAGGTAGCGGATGAGTCCGGCGGGGTTGCTGCCGCGCGTGATGTTGGGGATCATGCGCACCATCATCGCCCTCCTGCACGGATCCCGCGTCCCACGCGCGCGACGATGCGCCCGTCCGTTCATCGCATGAGGGCGCTTCCGTTTTCCGGGCGCATCGTCGCGCCCGTGTCCGCGGCCCGTGACGGCTCGTCGTATCTGATGCGTTTGATGATCGCGGCGATGTTCCCCTGTTCCTGGCTGATGCAGTCCGTGATCAGCGAGAGGAACGGCGCGGGGTCGTCGTACGCCTGCCATCGCTCCAATGAGCGTCCGTAGGCGCGTCCGGCGTCATGTTCGATGGCTATCGGCTGGTAGCCGGATTCCATGAGCATGAGATTGAGCAGTTGCCTGCCGGTGCGTCCGTTGCCGTCGGCGAAGGGGTGCACATTCTCGAACAGCATGTGGAAGGCGGCCGTCTTCAGGATCGGGTGCGCGTCCGAGCGCCGGGTGGAGTCGATGAGTTTTTCGAGATCGTCCCATATCTCCAACGCGTCGGCGGTCTTGATCCGGGCGCCGACGATACGTGCCGTATAGCCATAGGGGCGGAAGGCTCCACGCATGACGGGTTGCACGTCCAGGGCGGTCATCGCGTGTATGGCGCGGATCAGGTCGATGTCCACGGCGCGGCCTTCCATGGCCCAACGGCGTACGCAGTCCATGCCGTCGGCGACGCCCTTGGCGGCGAAGATGTAGCGCGCGGGCCCGTCGAGGGGGACAAATTGGCCTTCGAGAATGAGCTCGGTGTCCGCCAGACTAAGGGTTGAACCCTCGATCGCGTTGGAATTGTAGACGTATCGGCCGAGCCATTCGCGCCTGTAGTCGTCAAGCGCGGATTCCTCCACACCATCGAGTCCTTGAAGGCCGTCCAGGCGTGCGCCGCCCGAATCGGCGCGGCCGAGCATGTCCCGCACGTCCTTTCGGGACTGGATCAGCATGAGTTCCTTTGGCAGGTTTTCGATTCTGCTCGTGAGCGCCGGATTGGGCATGGCGTGTTCCTTTCTCGCCGACGCCGTCCATTGTAGACGGTGAAGGGCCGGCCGTCTCTCCACGGGTGATGCCCCGTTCCGGGGCGCCCCGGCCGCGCCGGACGCGCGTATGGTCCGCGGGCGGCGGCGAAGGCGGACGGACCCGTCTTCGCCGGCCCCGGCGTCAAGCATGCGCCCGTCCGGGCCGCCGGATTGGGCGGCGCGTCCCTTCTCCGGGTGCCGTCCCCGTGGCGGCGCGGGGCATGCTCTTCGGTGGATCCCCGCTCGTGCGGGCGGCCGGCGTTAGGGGGGAGGCGCAGCCCGATTTGATGAGGGCCGCGCCCGGTTTTCAGGCCAGCGGCTGGTGAACCACCTCCTCAGTTAATCGTCGACGACGATCGTGAAGAGGCGCCTTCTTTCCGGCGTCTCGTTTTTCAGTGGCCGTCGCCTTGACCTCCTTTTTGCGGGAGACCGCGGCGGCCGTTTTTTCTCATCCGGGCCCCGTTGGGCGGCCGCTGGATGCGGCGCTTTTCCCGGAGTGGATGGCGTCGATGGGCCCTCGGCGATGGGCGGGGAATGCCCTTCGCGCCGTCTGCCCGGGGATTGCGCATGTCGCGGGAACCGGGGATGGTTTCATGCTTCCGGGGTGTTCGACCGGATGATTTCGTCGGCCTGCGCCAGCAGTTTCCGGCAGTCGCGCACCGCGTTCACGGCGGCCGCCTCGTCGGCTTGCGTGGCGTTCACGTCCCGGTTCGTGTTGCGCGCGATCTGGTTGATGTTGTGGCCGATCCTCCAGATCTGCGTGCGGATCGCCTTCAGTTCGCGCACCTGCGGCGATTCGCGTTCCTCGCGGTCGCGTTCCTGGACGCCCTCGGCCCGGCGGAACAGCGTCACGGTGGCGTGGGCGACCGTCATGCCCATGCGTTCGGAGACGCGGCGCATCATGCGGATGTCCTCGTCGGATGCGCGCAGGTGCATCTGCCTGTCCCGTGTCGTGCCGTCCTGGCGGCGTTGTTTTCTGCGTGTCATCGTCCGCTCCTTGGCGGCCCGCCCCCTCCGTGCGCGGAGGGGGCGTCCTTGGTTTTCGGCGTGGGCATGCGCTGATCCCGCCGTGGACGGGGCGCCGTTTTCCGGGAGGCCGGCCCGTGTTTTCCGGCGTGCGCCGTCCCGTTTTCCCGGATGCCGGCCCCCGGTTTTCCGGGGATGGCACGTCCGGGGACCGGTGCGCCGTCCCCGTCGCCGTCGGGCGGCGTCGGATTTCCGCGCGGCCGTCGCGCGCCAGGCCTTCGGCACTCGGGTTCGTTCCTTGCGCCGCCGTCGGGCGGGGCGAGGGGGAGATACGGATTGTGTACACAATCCGTATAGCTTGCTGCCCTTCGTATGTATGCTCTGTTCATGAACTGTATAACTACAATGGTTATATAATAGTTATATTGTAGTTATACAGTTGTCATATAATATAACAATAATGGTTAGATACTGGTTATAGACTAGTTGCAGAATTGTTGAATTACGTGCCCATGTTTCATGCTTTCTGTGTGCTTTGAGGAGGTGGCGGGGTCGGCCGGTCCGGTGCGGCGGGGGCGTGCAGCGCGTCGAGCAGGTCGCGCGCGCTGGCCTCGAGTTCCTTGAGGGCCGGGATGCGCAGGGTCGGGTCGTCGCGCAGCGCGTCGAGCGCGAGGGCGGCCTGGTCGCGCATGACCTGGGGCAGCGAGCTGCGGGCCTTGGACGCGACGCGGCGGGCGACCTCCATCATCTCGTCGCTGAGCGTGAGCGACACGCAGCGGGTCTCGCCGCGCGTGACGTGCTCGTCGGACCAGGCGTGCGGGGGATGGGCGGGGATGAAGTCGTCGGACGCGTCCATGAACCGGACGCTGGCCGGCAGCACGCAGAAGCGCAGGAAGTGCGACTTGCTCACGCCCAGGCGCCTGCACGTCTCGTCGATCGCGTTCCATGTGTCCGTGTCCATGACGACGGTGACGCGATGGGGGTAGCGGAGCATCATTCCTCTCCTTCCGGCGTCTGGGTGCGGTTCGCTCCCGGCGCGTGCGCGCCTCCGCGCGCACGCGGCTCGTCGTCGAACACGAGGCGCGCGCCGCGCCGCGCGTCGATCGCGACCTTCGCGTCGAACCGGCGTCCCGTCCTTTTGGACGTGAACCCCTTGCGCGCCACCTGCCCGCCGGCGAGCAGGCGGCGCACGTTCGCGTCGGTCAGCCTCACGCCGCACAGCGTCGGCCACAGCCGCCACCCGCATCCCTCGACGTCGCGCCACGACCCGTCCCCGTCGCGTTCGGAGCGGTTCGTCGAGCACGTCCACACGCCGCCGCGTTCGACGACCGGCGCGCCGCACCGGGGGCACGGGCCCCACTGCCGGGCGAGCGTGACGCCCACGTCGCGTGACGAGGCCGCCAGCGACGGTATCTCGACCGCCCACGCGCGGAACGCCTCCATCACCTCGGCCGGGTCCGCGCCGCCGCGTTCGACCTGCGCCAGCGCCTGCTCCATGTCGGCGGTCAACGCGACGTCCCTGAGCCGGGCGTCCACGACGCGCACCAGGTCGCGTCCCGCCTGCGTCGACACCAGCGCGCCGCCTCGCCGGCGCTCCAGGTATCCGCAGCGCAGCAGCTTCTCGATCACGTCCGCGCGCGTCGCCGGCGTGCCGATGCCCCCCGAATGCGACGTGTCGTCGTCGAGCGCGGCCTTCAGGCCCGGATCGTCGACGAACCTGCTCGCAAGCTCCATCGCCGCCAGCAGCGTCGCCTCCGTGAACCGTTTCGGCGGCGACGTGCGTCCCTCATGCACGCCGGTCGGCCCGACCGGGGCGAGCGTGACGCCCTCGCGCAGGTTCGCCGGGATCCGCTCGCGCGCCGCGCGCCGCGCATCATCGCCGTCGGTGTCGGCGTCTTCGTCGGCGCGGGGCGGTTCGACGACGCTCCATCCCGCCTGCAGCGTCTCGTCGCTCGACGCGTCGAACCCGAACACGTCCGTCCCGTGTCCGGCGCGCGCATGGGCGTGCACGAGCATGCGGACGCGGTCGTCGCCGACCGCCTCGAACATGCGGCGCACCACACGCGTGAGCACGAGACGCCCGTCCTCGTCCAGACGGGCGGGGTCCGCGTGCGCCGCGCGGGCCGTCGGCAGGATCGCCGTATGACCCGCGACCCGGCCGTCCGAGACCGTCAGCTCGGGGCGCATGCGCATGCCGCGCGCCGCGGGCGCGTACACGTCGGCGAGCGGCGCGCAGGCGAGCAGCGCCTCGAGCGTGGGCAGGTCGTCGTGCGTGATGAAGCGCGAATCGGTGCGCGGGTACGTCGCGAGCCCCGCCTCGTACAGGCCCTGCAGCGCGGCGAGCGTGCGCGCCGCGCTCATGCGGTGCATCCGGTTCATGTCCTTCTGCAGCCCCGTCAGGTCGTACAGGCGCGGCGGCCGGTCATGGGCCTCGCGCCGCTCCACCTTCGTGACCGCCAGCCCGCGCGCCGCGAGGTCCGCGGCGAGACGCGCACGCGCCTGGTCCTGTTCGCGCCCGGACATGAACGTGAACCCGCCCATCGGCGCGACGGCCTGCCAGAACGGGACCGGCCTGTGCGACTCGACCTCGCCGTCGCGTCCGACGACCATGGCGAGCGTGGGCGTCTGCACGCGCCCGACGCTCACACGCGCGTCATGCACCAGGCCGTACGCGCGCGACGCGTTCATGCCGATCAGCCAATCGGCCTTCGCGCGGATGTCCGCCGCGTCGCGCAGCCCCCGGTACTCCACACCGGGACGCATCGTCTCCCAGGCCGCGCGGATCGCGTCCTCCTCGAGACTCGCCACCCACAGGCGCAGCACCGGCAGGCGCACGCCCAGATACCGCACGATCCGGTCGAAGATCGCCTCGCCCTCACGGTCCGGATCGCACGCGTTGACGAGCACGTCCACGCCGTCGCGCCCGACGGCCGCGCGGATCGCGTCCAGACGCGCGCGGGCCTCACCGCCTTCCACGCGCCACCGCCATTCGCCGGGGTCGATCGGCAGCGACTCCATGCTCCAACGCCCCCAGCCGCGACCCGGATAGTCGCCGGGCTCGGCGAGGTCCACCAGATGCCCCGCGGCCCACGTCACCACGACGTCGCCGCACTCGATGCCCCCGGCACGCTCGACGCCGCCGCCAAGCGCCGCGGCGACCGCCCGCGCCACACTGCGCTTCTCCGCAATGACCACCTTCGTCATGTGTTCTCCTTTCGCACGAAGGCCAATGAAAAAAGGCCGGACGCGCACGCCCGACCCCCGCGCGCTCCCGTCAGACGGCCGCGCCCGTGAACAGCGGCCAGAAGACCGCGGCCACGCACACCAGCGCGTACAGGCACAGCAGCACGCCCACGATCCAGGCCAGGGCCATGACGGCGGTCTTGACCGCCGTGCCCATGCCCGTCTCGTCGATCGTCGGACGCGCCAGCCGTCGCGCCACGATCATGCACGCCCCGCCGGCGACGAACGCCGCCAGCGTGACCGGCACCTGCCACACGCCCAGATTGAGCGTGGCTCGCCACACCATATTGATGAACTCCATAACCGTCTCCGATCCGTTCTGTCGTCGATTGAGGACCGTCCCATCATCGCCCCGGCGCCCCCGCGGCGCGGACCACGTGGTCCGCGCCCCGCGCGCGCACGGCCCATACTGGACGGCGACGACCACACGACAAGGAGGAAGACGTGACAGCAAACACGAAACGCGCCGTGCTCGGCGAGATCCGCGGCAAACGTGCCGCACGCGAGAACGCGCTGGGCGACTACGTCGACGCGCTCCTCGCGGTGCACACGGCCGAACTCGACCTGGCAGCGGCCAAGCAACGCCGCGACCAGGCGCGCGCCGAGGCGCGCGACCGGGGCAACACCGCCGCCGAACTCGACGAGGCCGCACGCATCGTGCGCGCCAGGATCGCCGACGACGACCACGAGGACACGCACGAGGACACGCACGGGGACGGCGCCGACGGCGTGTCCGCGGACGGGCAGCCCGGGCAGGAGGCGCACCCATGGTGAACCGCCGCGCCAAGGAGCCCCGCGTGCGCGCATGGGGCCGCATGAGACGGCTGGCCGTCTGGGCCGTCGCCGTCATCCTCGTATGCGCGTTCGGCGCCATCGTCACCCACCACGGGCGCACCGACGCGCAGCCGGCGACCGACGAGACCGGCCGCGCCGCGGCGCGAGACGGAGACGCCGGGAGCGAAGGGGACGCATGGAAGGGGCTGCGCGCCGCGGGCATCCCCACGCCGGGCGAATGGAGCCGTCCGGAATACACCGTCCAGCTCGTGCGCGACGGAGCCCTCACGGACAAGCTGGCGAAAACGGACGGCAAGGCGAAGACGGCCAGGATGCCGGCGGGCACCGGAGCCGTCGACGCGGCCCTGGCCACCATGGACGCGCTGCTCGACGCCACGACGGACGACAAGACCTGGGCGGCGCGCGTCGCCGACACCATGGGCGCCGACGGCGCCGGCGTGACCTACGCGCTGCCCAACTTCCCCCGCCATTGGGCGCTCGACCGCCGCTTCGACCCCGACACGCTGTGCACCGGGGACATCCGCATCATGCGCTCGTGGACGAGCTACTGCAAAGCGGGAGAATACCAGGGCGACGACCACGGCGCGCTCGGCGCCGCCGGCCGCTACCAGAAAGGCGAGACCCGCTTCGCCGTGCCCGCGGGGTTCTCCTACGACTCACGCACCGACCCGCAGGAGATCCTCGCCCGCCAGTACGACACGGTCGTCATCCCCATGGACGACGGCCCATGGCACATCACCGTGTACTGCCCGGCGCGCACCGACGACTGGCGGCACGTCGTCACCGACCTCGACGGCGACGAGACCGACCCGGCTCGCATCGGCGACGGCGAGGTCGTCAGATCGGCGGGCGGCACCGGGTTCGGCACCCGGCAGCACCCATGCAGGACCATCGACGTGAGCGTCGGCGGCCAGACGCCGTACTGGTACGTGGGGGAGGGCGCGTGACGCGCCCCGCGGCCCGTGCCCGGGCGCGGCGCGCATGCGCGCTGCTCGCCGTCGCGTGCATGACGGCGGCCATGCCCGGATGCAGCGTGCGCAGCGTCATCGACGTCATGCAGGGCTGCAAATACGCGGACACGACGCAATCCGCCCCCGCCGTCGTCGTCGCCGCGGCGAACGCGGCCAACCCCGCCGCGGGCACGGGCACGCTCGGCACGCTCAGGGACGCCACCGGCGGCGACGCATGGGAGAACATGACCACCACCGAGACGATGAACCGATACAACGGCGGCACCGACGAGTCCGTATGCTCGCGATACGCGGACGGGCAATGCACCTGGTGGGCATGCATGCGCGGCCGCCGGCTCGGCATCGACGTCGGTTCCTACTGGGGCAACGGCGGCGACTGGGCCGCCTCCGGGCGCGCCGCCGGATACCGCACCACCAGCGACCAACCCGTCGCCGGCGCCCTGGTCAGCTACCCTCCCGGCGTGCAAGGCGCGGACCGTACCTACGGACACGTCGCCGTCGTCGAGGCGGTCGACTCCAAGGCCGGCAGCGTGCTCATCAGCGAGATGAACGTGAAGGGCCCCATCGCCACCAGCCGCGTGCTGCCCATCAACGGCGGCGCCGTCTACATCCTGCCCGACAAGACGTCGTCCGCCTCCAAGCACGACAAGACGACGAAGACGGACGGCGCGGACACGAAGACGGCCGGCACGGGCACGAAGACGGCGTCCGGGCCCGCGACGGCCGCCACGACGCGCGACCCGCGCTCCAGGACGCCCGACCCGCAGATCGAGGCCGCCTGGACATGCTCGTCGACCGCCGCCGCCCCGGCGGACACGTCCGGCGCGCAGATCGAACTCGCCGACTACAAGGGCGACGGCAGGCACGCCACACCCGACCAGGCGAAGGCGATCGCCATGAAGATGCTCAAGGAGCACTACACGCATTGGGACACGCAGAAGGAATACGAGGCGCTCGAATGGGTGTGGGAACACGAGTCGGGATGGCGCTGGGACGCCGAGAACCCCTCATCGGGGGCATACGGCATCCCCCAATCGCTGCCCGGCGACAAGATGGCCACCAAAGGCGACGACTGGCGCGACAACGCCGCCACGCAGATCGCCTGGGGGCTCGAATACATCGAGCAGCGCTACAAGACGCCCACCGGCGCCAAGCAATGGTGGCTCTCGCACAACTGGTACTGACGCGTGGGCCGACCCCCTCGCGCGCACGGCCCATACTGGACGGCACGGCACGCGAAGGAGGCGCCATGGACACGCTCGAGGACATCTGGCCGCCGTTCGCCATGGACCACGTCATCAACGGACGGGACGAACGGCTGGCACGCTACACGATCCGATACGGCGACAGGGTGCGCGACGGCGTATGCGTGGCGACGCGCCGCCCCGACGGCGGCGTGAACCTGCTCATCGGGGAGACGGCGCGCCGCATCCGCTACCTGCGCATGACCCTGCCCGACTCCGACCGCATCGTGCGCGCATGGACCGGGCTCGTACCCGCCCCCGGCGGCCTCGACGGGCCCCTGTCCGTCAACTACCGGCTGCCGGGCCGCGTCATCGACGCGCGCCTGATCGACGCGGACGAGGCGACGCTGCCGGACGCGCCGCACACCATCGCCAGGCAGGACGACGCGGGAAGCGCCCGCACGCCGGCGCCGGCCGGACCGGCCGCACGCGCCGGGCAAAGGCGGCCGCGCTGGCCGCGCGCCGACTTCCCCAACGCGGCCGTGCACCCATACACGCACACGGGCCGCGACGGGCGGCGTTGGGACATGATGGGCGTGACCATCCCCGAAGGCGTGCGCCTGCAGGACGTCGACCTGGGCGGATGGCGGCTCAGCGCGTTCGCCGACCGGCGCAGCAGCGCGGACAAGGCCAACGGAGGGCCCGTCACGATCAGCTTCCGGCCCGACAAGCCCGTCGACCTGTACCGCGGCCGCGGCCCGCAACGCGAGACCATGCGCATCGACGACCCCTGGGACCTGTGCTGCGCCGTCAAGGCCGGACAGGGCCAACGAGGCGCCGCGCCCGCCCCGCCGCGCACGCCGGCGGACGACATGTTCGCGGACTACGGATGGCACGACGGCATCGACATCATGCGCGGCGAGCACTACACCATCCCCGACCCCGGCATGGCCGCGGCCGTCCCGCCCGCGCACGACGCGACCCGCTGACCGACACCCGACCGAGGTGGCGCCTTGACACCATGGTGCCAAGGCACCACCTCCCGTCGCGCCGAGCGCGGAAAGCATCCCCCGACCCGGCCGCAGCGCCGCGCGGACGCCTACGCGTGTGCCGCGTAATGCGTCACCGGCGGCGACAATGAACAGAGGTTCCTCCCATGGCGAAGCGCGTCGGCGCGATGCGATGCGCGAACGCACCGGCATCGACGCCCCGGGGGACAAGAAGGAAAGGAACGAACATGGGCAAAGACCTGATACGGCGCATGTGCTCGGCGGCAGCGGCCCTGACCGCGACGGCGATGCTCTTCGGCGCCGCCTGCATCGCGGACACCGCGAGGGCGGCGGACGAATGGCGCGAAGGCGGCGGCCTGGCCTATCCGCTGGACCGCGACCTGGCCGAGATCGTGGATGACGGGGCCGCCACGTATGTGGGCGGCAACCTCAACATCATGGACGACCGCACCGATCCCGACCATTCGGGGACGGTCGTCGTCCCGTCGCGCGCCGCGGAGGCCGAGGGGCTGACCGTCGTGGATGGCTGGGTCCAGCTGGGCAGCCAGCATGACGGCGGATGGGACTGGAACAACCGCAGTTTCCGTTTCGGCGCCGCCGGCCTGGGGTCGGGGCACGGGCCCGCGCGCGGCGACGTCGTGCTCGCCGTCGGATCCGCGGCATGCGGCAATTCCATCTGGAACTACGATCGGTCCACCGCGTTCGTCGCCGCGTCCCGTTCGGACGATGCGGAATACCGCGCGAAGCTCGCCGTGGGGCCGGGCGGTTCATGCGGCGCCGGCCGCACGGAGGACGTCCTGGCCGCGAACGCGGACGGGACGCGCGCCGATTGGATCGAACAGACGGACGACCCGTTGGCGGACGTCAACGGCGTGGACTACCGCGCCCACCGCCAGTCGATCCAGCAGCGGTCCGCGCAACTGGCCGCCATGAAGGACACCGGCGCCGTGGCGTATGGCGTCGCCCCCGCCGACGCGGACTATTGGAGGACGAACTGGCAGGCCGAGAGCGTGAGCTATAAGTTCATCTTCGAAGGCGAGGACGGCGACCACCGGTTCGCGGAACGCCTGGTCACGTTCACGGGCGACGGCAAATCCGCCGTGCAGGTGTTCACCGTGGACGCCGCACAGCTCGTCACGGAAGGCTGGCATGGCGTGTCGTGGCGGTTCGACGCCATCCCCGAGGACGCGGCCGTCGTGGTCAACGTGCGCGGCGCCGCGCAGGACGTCGTCTTCGACAACGGATGGCGGTTCTGGTGGAACGGCGTTGAGATCGGCAACGCGTGGGGCAAGGACGCGTCCGCGGACACCGTCGCGGCGTTCAGGGAGGCCGCCTCGTCGATCATGTGGAATTTCAAGGACGCGTCCAGCGTGCGCATCCAGGGCGGCAGGCTGAACAACGGCGACGGGCGGGACACGATCCTCACGCCCGGATCCGGCAGCGCCCGTGACCGCTGGGGGGACCCGGCGGCCGAGTTCATCGGCTCGATCCTCGTGCCGGATGGCGCGTTGACGACCGAGGCGTCCACGAACGGGCGCGTGATGACCGGAGGGGACTACACGATGGCGTCCGGCACCATAAGGAACGACGGCAGCACGTCGAATCCCTCGTGGAACACCCGGGCCAGCGTGCTGGGCATGGAGCAGGAGCGCCACAACTTCCCGTGGATCGGCCTGATGCATCTGGACGGCAGGGAGGTGTCGTGGCGCAAAAGCGACGCGGAGGGCAACCTGCTGCCGGGCTCGCGGTGGCAGGTGTACGCCACCCTGGCCGATGCCAAGGCCCGCACGAACGCGCTGCTGTCCGTCACCGACAACGACGCCCTCGACCTGGACGGCCAGGACGGCGTGATCGCGGTGGGCAACCTCAAAGGGGGCCACGACTACTTCATCCGTGAGACGGCCGCCCCCAGCGGCTACGACATCAACGAGGGCATCTGGGCGGCCGACGCGGACACGGGCGCGCTGAGCGGCGTGGACGGCGCCGCGGACGCCGCCCTGGGCGCGGACAACGCGATCGTGAACCAGCGGTCCACACAGGTGTCGTGGGTCAAGTACGACGCCTCCAGGTCCGCGGGCGACACGGAAGGCGTGCTGGCCGGATCGCAGTGGACGGTCACGCCCGACGGCGCGGAGCAGGGCACGCCGGTCGCGGACGCGACGGTGAGCGCCGAATCGGTGGAGGTGACCCGCCAGGGCGGCCGCGTGACCGCGCTGACCCTGTTCCAGGGCGAGTCGGCGCAGCTTTATGCGGAGGTGGCGCCCGCCGACGCGCCGCGCACCGTGCGGTGGACCAGCGCGGACACGGCGGTGGCGAGCGTGGACGGCGGCCTGGTGACCGCAGGCAAGCCGGGCACCACCACGATCGACGTGGCCAGCGGCGCCGACCCGGCGGTCAAGGCCACGCTCGAGGTGCGCGTCACCGGCGATTTCACGCTGGTGAACGCCGGCACCGCATACGAGCCGGGCGGCGCATACGCGGTCGTGGCCGGCGAGCATCCGCTGACGCTGAGCGTGGACTCGGACCGCCTGCCGCATGTCACCAGCTCCGACACCAACGTCGCACGCGTGCGCGACGGCAAGCTCATCGCGGGCAACCCGGGCACGGCGCGCCTGTCGTACACCGTGGCCGGCCAGGCGCGCGAGTTCACGCTCACCGTGGTGCCCGAGGGCGTGACGGCCGTGTTCTTCGCCACCCGTCACGGCGACAACATCTACAAGACGACGCCGGACGGGCCCACGGGCGAGATCATCTGCCACGACGAGCGCAAACCGGTATGCACGCCCGAACTGACCGACGTCAGGTACGAGGACAACATCCTCAAGGCCCAGAAGACGGCGAACGACGCGGACTGGAGCGTGGTGTACGTGCCCAACGAGAACCTGGACGCGTTCGACTACGTGGTGGGCGCCAACGTGGGCCGGTACTCGTGGACGACCAACGGCGCGCCCATGCAGTCCGTGGAGATCAAGGCCATGCGCGGGCCGGACTACTCGAACTTCCACGCGCCGGCCGGACAGATCGCGGTGTGGATGGAGAACTGGGACAGCTCCGGCACGGGCGTGCCCGGACAGATGAAACCGTCCCGCACCGGCGACGTGCGCATCACGGACGACAAGGGCGACCGCATCGAATCCGGCGGCGTACAGGCGATGGACACCGGCTCCACGCTCAAACTGACGGCCCGCGTCGTGCAGGGCACCGGCGATACGGACGGCCGCGTCTACTGGAAGAGCTCGAACACGGACGTGGCGGCCGTCAGCGACGAAGGCGCCATCGAGGCGCGCAGTCCGGGCATCGCGGACGTCTACGCGATCGCGCCCACCGGATCGAGCCAATGGGTGCAGGTCCATGTCGTCGACCCCGGCGACATCGCCCTGTATATGTACACCTCCCAGCTGGACGGCCTGTGCGGTGAGGACGACCCATGCGCCATCCGCGAGAGCGACATCCGATACCGACAGTGGACGTATTACGACAACGACGACATGCTGATCGGCGCCGACCAGTGGGATTCCCGAGATAAGACAGTGATCTCCCACGCGTACGACACGGCCCACGCAGACGGCGCATCCTCCACTCCGATCACCCGGTTGGACATCCCTCGCGACGCCATCCCCGGCAAATACGTCTATCTGACCAGCCGCAAGACCCAGACGGTCCAATGCTCGGTGCTGCAGGACGCCTCCCTGCGCGCCCGCTGCACCGACGAGACCGGCGGCTCATTCGTATCCGAATGGGGCATGGGCCCCTATGGGTTCACCTCGACATTCGGCCGGCACCGTTTCGTGCATCTCGACTACGTCGACGTCTCATCAGCCCGGATCCTCCAGCTCGGCGGGGAAGTGGCGTTCGTCCCATCCGTCGCGTTCCGCCCCGGCGATGCGATGCCCGGCCTTACCGACGAGGAGAAAGCCAGCATCGAAACCCCCGACGACGGCATGACGGACACACTGCAGACCCAGCCCAAGCAGGTGAACCCCGCATGGGAGGACGTGGACACTCGCGCCGGCCATTTCCACATCGCGGCCGTCCAGGACGGCACGTACCGGCTGGAGGAAACGGCCGCCCCGACCGGGTATGCCAGACTCGAGGCTCCGCTCCGGTTCGAAGTGCGCGACGGACAGGTGTTCTGGCCGGAGGGGCTGCCCGTGATCGAATCGACCGCATGGATCGCGAACACGCGCGCCGGCACTCCACCCGACATCCCGGCCGATTCGCCGGATACCTCCGGCGAATCGGGGCCCTCCGGCGCGACGGGGACCCCGTCCGGCGAAGGCGATCCCAAGGAGCCCGGCGGCCGGCCGCAGGTCAGCGCGGACGACATCTCCGGGATCACCTCGCTCGCCGCCACGGGTATGGAAGTGAGCGTGGCCGGTGTGGTGGCGGTGCTGTCGGCCGCATTGGCGATCGCGGTATTGTCCGTGCGTGAACGGCTGCGGCCGCACGGACGTCATGCCGGCGAGCCCCGGGCCTAGTCGCCGTCGGACCGGCCCATGCGGGACGGTCCGGCGGCCGGGTGAGGCGATGCCGGTGCGGTCGGGATTTCCCGGTCGCACCGGCATCGCGGTTTCAGACGGCAATCCTC
Source organism: Bifidobacterium choerinum (assembly GCF_002761235.1). NCBI lineage: Bacteria > Bacillati > Actinomycetota > Actinomycetes > Bifidobacteriales > Bifidobacteriaceae > Bifidobacterium > Bifidobacterium choerinum. Next base: position 1,635,697 of record NZ_CP018044.1, read on the forward strand.
GCAGCGGTATCACGGAACCGCCGCCGGCGGCCGCGCCGGGGACCGGGTATGATGGGGTGACGCGTTTCAACGAACGGAGGCGGAGGCATGGGACTGGACACGAAACAGTTGGCGGGGCTGCTGTACTCCATGGGGCACACGTTCGACAACCTGTCGTCGACCTACATCGCCACGGAGGAGTTCCTGCGTACGAACAATCCGAGGGTGATCGGCTCCCGCGCCGACCTCGCGTTGCTGGAGGACCTCAGGGACGCGTCGTCGTATGCGCTGCATGAGCCGGCGCCATTGGACGCGGCGTTCGTGAAGGGCGTCAACGCGAGGCTGAGCCGTACTGCGGCGCTCGAACCGGGCGTGCTGCGCACGGACCGCAACATCATGGTGCGCACATCCATCGGCGACTACATCCCCGAAGTGCCCGACGAGGAGGGGATGGAATCGGTTCTAGCCGAAGCACGACACGGAGATGGGGGCCTGTTCGGTGCGGCGCAACTGTTCGCCCGGCTCGCCCGGATGCAGCCGTTCGGTGACGGCAACAAACGCACTGCGCTGCTCGTCGCCAACCGGCTGCTGCTGGACCATGGCACGGGGCGCGCTCTGATCGTGCCCACCCAGGATCCGGACCGCCGCACGTTCAACGATCTGATGGGCCTGTGGTACGTGCGGGAGGACGTGCGCGTCATGCGATGGCTCGCCGACTACAACGAGGACATTGCGGGCCTCGACGAATACGGCCGCCCCATCACGCGTGCCGGCTGCATGCCGCGGCCGTGCGGTGCGATGGGGCGTGACGGATCGCGGGAGGGCGAAGACGGATGAGCGTATCCGGGGGAGCGCGGTTGTGCGAATGGTTGCGCAGGGAACGCGACGAGCATATTTCGGGTGGATTGTTCGAGACCACCCAGGTGCTGTTCGCGTTCAACTCGAACCATATGGAAGGTTCGACGCTCAGCGTTGAACAGACCTCCGACCTGTACACGACGGGAAGCGTGTCGCCGGCGGACGGCATGGACGCGATCAGGCTGGACGACGCGATCGAGACGCGCAACCATTTCCACGCGTTTAACTGGATGCTGGACAGGGTCGACCTGCCGGTGGACGACGCCATGATCTGCAGCATGCATGCCATCCTCAAACGCGGCACATCACAGGAGCAGGACCCGGACAACAATGTGGGCGCGTATAAGGCCCGTCCCAATGTCATCGGCGGCCTTCTGCAGGAGCATACCGTCCTGCCCGCCGACGTCCCCGCCGCCATGGGGGAGGTGATCGCGGCGCATCGGGAGCTGAAGGACGACCCCTTCTCCATCGCCTTCGCGCATTGGCTCTTCGAGACGACGCATCCGTTCTTCGACGGCAACGGCAGGGTCGGCAGGCTGCTGCTGTTCAAGGAGCTGCTGCGCATCGACGCGATGCCCATGGTGATCCAGGACCGCAACAGGGGCCTGTACGTCCGCGGTCTGCGTGAGTTCGGGCGCACGCCCGGATATCTCATCGACACGCTGCTCGCGGAACGGGACGTATACCGCGGCATCGTGGAGACCATGGCTCCAGATCGCACATCCTACACCTACCACGATGCGTGGGACGGCGTCGTCGCTAGAAGAATCGAGAACCCGTACCTCAAGCATGCATGGGACGAGCTGGACATATTCGGCGCCTGCGGGGACGGCGCCGTCCCCGGTCCGCCGATGCGGGGCGGCGTCCGGGGCCGCGCATAGGGGGAGGCAGATGTCCTGCTTGTGGCCGGCCACGTCCCGACGGGAGCGTGACCGACGTCGTTGCGTCAGACGAGCCCGGCCCATCCCGACCGTGAGGGCAGCGCGGCGCTGTGCGTGGCCTGCCATGGTGTGGTCGTGGACTCGACGATGGCGGTCAGATCGGCGTCGATCAGGCCGATGTAGCGCATCGTGGTCTTCGAGTCGGCGTGGCCGAGCAGGCGCGCCACCGCGAGGATGTCGTGGCTGTTGGCGTAGGCGACGGTCGCGAAGCGCCGGCGCAGTGTGTGGGGCGGCCAGCCGCTGCCGCGTTTGATGAGCGTGTCCACGTAGTCGACGCTGCATTGCGGGTGGATCCGGCCCGGGATTAGGTACGGGCAGCCGTTCTGGGCGGCGGCGAGGGATTGGATCTCGAGGCGCAGGCGCATGGGCACGGGCAGGTCGCGTCGGCGCCTGCCCTTGCCGTCGACGTGCAGGACGGTCTCGGCCCCGCGGGTCTCCATGTCGGCGGGGTGCAGGCGGCTGATCTCGATGCGGCGCAGGCCGAGCCATCCGGCGAGCATGCACACGACCCTGACGCGCGGCTCCTGGTGCGTGACGGCGCGCGCCAGCGCGTCCTCGGGGCAGATGAGGCCGCCTCCCGGCGCGTCCGGCATGGGCGGTACGGCCCGGGCGGGGTTGGCGTGCACGTCCCGGACGGCCTCGATGTCGATGACCCACTGGTAGAAGCCCTGGATCGCGGCGCGCAGCCCTTTCCTGGCGCTCAGGCCGAGGTTCGGGTTGGATACGGCGTCGACGACGTCCATGCTGGTGACGCGTTCGATGGGTTTGCCGACCATGCGGCTGAAGCGGCTGATCTGGTACCATCTGGTGCGGATGGTCTCGCGGGTGCGCCCTATCGCCTCCAAATACCGGCACCATGATTCCAATGCGCCGTCCCAGTCGTCGCGCGCACGCACATGGTCGACCGCATAGGTCCCCTTGTACTCGTTCCAGCTCATATTGCTATTCCTTTCCGTCGATGATGGAGGACGGCGGGATCGCCGTTTCCGCTCCCCATTGACGGGCATGCGCCGGATACGCGCCGCATATACGTAGACCCGTATTCCTTTACGCGATTACGTAAGGAAATACGGGCCTATGGGCGATGCGGACGACAGGGTATGATGGGGGATATCAGGAGCCGTCGGCACACGGTCGATGGAGTGCACATGGGGTCGCGAAAGGAGGCGTGGGCATGCGTTACGTGTCCGGTCTGCCGGCGCTCAACCTGGGCGACCGCAGCGTCACGCCGGGCGACTGGCATCATAGCTCCATGGACTGGGAGCGGCCCTTCATGCTGGACACCTCGGCTTCGCCGTACGGGTGTTGGGGGATTGGCGACGAGCCAGTGCCCGGCCATGGTCCGATGCCCGTCGCGAACCATATCCGCGCGTGCCTGGACATGATCGTTCTGGGGTGTTTCGGCGATGTGCAGGGGATGCGTGAGTATTTCCTCGCGAACCCGGCCACCGACGGCGTCGTCATGCGGCAGGTGTGGAAGCTGCGCGGCAGCCGAAACTGGCCGTCCATCGACGCGTTCATGGGCCGTGAGTACTCGACGCGATGGCTCGACTACAAACAACGGCAGATGCAAACGAACAGGGGCGAGACAGTATGAGTGCGCAAGAGAACGGATACAGGCCTGAGCATCGTGCCGCCATCGAGACCATCATGCGTGACATGAACAGGTCGGAGGACAACCCCTACATACTCAAAGGGGGTACGGCGCTCATGCTGTGCTACGGCCTGTCACGCTTCTCCGAGGACATCGACCTGGACGCGCAACGGGCCGCGGTGCCGGCGGCGCGGTTCTTCAGGTTCATCGAGCATACATGCCGCGAACACGGGTACGATTGGCGCGAGGGGAAGAACACCCCGACCGTGCAGCGCGCATTCGTCAACTACGGCCGTGAGGACACGCCCTTGAAGATCGAAGTGTCCCACAGGATCAAAGTGGTGGACCCCGATGCCATCACCCATGTCGACGGCATCAAGACCTACACCATCAGCGAGCTGTGCGAGTTGAAGGCGTCCGCCTATCAGAACAGGGACAAGATCCGTGACCTGTACGATCTGACCTTTATCATCGAGCATTATTACGACGAACTGTCCAAATCCGCCAGGAAGGCGGCACAGCGGGCGTTGGAATACAAGGATGTGGAGCAGTTCGACTACCTGACCCGCACGCAGCATGATCCGCTCATAGACGTCGACCGTCTCGCGGACAGCTTCCTCAACGCCCTTGACATGGTCGGACTCACCACGGACGCCGGCACGGCCGGGGAAGAACCGGTCGATGACGGTGAGATCGACGTCCTCATGGAACGCTTCTCGGGCAGCTACGGCATGGACGACAACACCTCTGGCCACACTCGGTGAATCCCGGCCGCAGAGACGCACGGTAGTGGTCTTTACGCATTACAGGGAGTTTTGGTGCATGAGCCATTTACTTCTAAGAGGTCATGCGGGAAGATCACCGGTGTTGTCCTCGATCCATTCACAGACCAGATCGATCATGGCCGTATCATGGATCAGCGCATGGTACTTGAGACGACGGTGCAGCTCGACCGGGATGCTGAACGTGGTCTTGACGACTTCACGGGATTTCGGAATGGTATCGGTTTCCATGGTTGTCCTTCCTACGAGCGTTTCGGCCCATAAGCCCTTAACCACGGCTCAACGGGGATACGGGGATAAGGGTCTATGGGAGAAGATCACCGGCTATAGGCGGTTGGCGTCTCCCAGACGTTCGGCTGTGGTCCGAAGGCGCGTTCCCATGGCTCGTCGAGCTTCGCCCGCAGCCGCTCGACGGTCGAGGACAGGTCCTCCGTGTCCATCTGCACCGACATCGACGATTCGTCGTGGATCGTCACGATCCACTGGTTCTCGGCGACGGCCTCTATGCTGAAGCCGGGTGCGCGACGCTCGTACAATTCGGGATGCTCCTGCTCGGGATATTTGTCGTTGTGCCAATCAGGGATATTCGGCACGTCCTCGCCTCTGAGGCGCGCGTCGGCGAGATCGACCAGATTCTCCAGATCGATGTCCCAAAGATTGCGGGACCATTGCATTGATCCGGCCGACACCTGCAGCCTGAACGCGGATCCCCGGTAATCCCTCTCGACAAACTCGCATGTGATATCCGTCATCGTTCAGCCCTCCACCGCGTCGTCTCGAACGATGCCGGCCTGTACAATGGAAGACAGCGCCATCAAGGCGATCATCAGGGCCGCTGGGGCTGACCAGAGATCGGACGGTCACTGGTTCAAGCCCAGTCGCAGGAGCCAACAAGCCGCCTCCGGGCGGCTTTTTCATTGTCATGACCGGTGCGGATCGGCATTCGGCAGAGGAGTGCCGGCAAAACCGTGTGCGGTTGCGCCGTCCGCGTTTGCCGCGCCGCTCCGGCATGCAGATGCGGGGACTGCGAATTCAGCCGCCTCCATTACGATGGAGGACATGAACGAACCGAACCATACGGCCGTCGTGGCCGATCCGTGGCCCGCACCGCTCGCGACCGCACCGCTGGACGCGACCGTCACGATCCCGGGCAGCAAATCGCTTTCCAACCGTTACCTCATCCTCGCCGCGCTGGGCGCCGATCCCGTGCGCATCCGCGGCCTGCTGCGTTCGCGCGACACCGACCTGATGATGAACGCGCTGCGCGCGCTCGGCGTGACCTGCCGGGAGGACGCCGACGACCCGACGACGGTCACGGTGACGCCGCCGCCGAACGGCGTGTTCACCGGCTGCACGGAGGTCTACTGCGGCCTCGCCGGCACGGTGATGCGCTTCGTGCCGCCGCTCGTGCTGTTCGCCGACGGCCCGGTACGCTTCGACGGCGACGAGCAGGCGTATGCACGGCCGATGGAACCGCTGCTGTTCGGCCTCAAGCAGCTCGGCGCCCATGTCGAATACCACGGTCAGGAAGGATGCCTGCCGTTCACGGTGACGCCGCCGAAGAAGCTCGGCTCGGCCAACGGCAAGCCGATCAAGATCCGCGTCGACTCGTCGTCGTCCTCGCAGTTCGTCTCCGGCCTGCTGCTCGCGGCGTCCCGCATCCCCGGCGGCGTGCTGCTGCGCCATACCGGCAGGACGCTGCCGAGCCTGCCGCACATCCGCATGACGATGGAGGACATCAACGCCGCCGGCGGCGACGTGACGATGCCGGAGCGGGGACGCTGGCTCGTGCAGCCGCGTGACCTCGACCTGCCGCGGACCGTGACCGTCGAGCCTGACCTGTCGAACGCCGCGCCGTTCCTGGGCGCCGCGCTCATCGCCGGCGGCGCCGTGCGTGTTCCGAACTGGCCCGCCCATACGACGCAGCCGGGCGGCCTGCTGCCGTCGATGCTGCACAAGTTCGGTGCGACGATCACGCTCGACGGCGAACCGTTCGACGAGATCAACGACTGCGAGATGTTCAACGACGACTTTTCCGGCACGCTGTGCGTGACCGGCGACGGCTCGATCCACGGACTCGGCGAACTCGACATGTCCGCGGCGGGGGAGCTCGCGCCGAGCGTCGCCGCCATCGCGACGCTCGCGGACGGCCCGTCGCAGCTCGTCGGCATCGGCCATCTGCGCGGACACGAGACGAACCGCCTTCAGGCGCTCGTCACCGAGATCGAACGCGTCGGCGCGCACGCCGAGGAACTCGACAACGGCATCGCCATCGAGCCGGTCGCCGACGACGAACTGCACGGCGCGGTCATGGAGACCTACGCCGACCATCGCATGGCCACCTTCGCGGCGATGCTCGGCCTGCGCATTCCCGGCATCGAGGTCAGGGACGTGCAGACGACACGCAAGACGATCCCCGACTTCACCGGCATGTGGGCGGCGATGCTCGCGCAGCACCGCTGACCTTACGCGCGCCGTCCCGCTGCGGACGGCGCCTCCACGCCATTGCGGGCGGCATCCCCGTAAGTCGTACGTCCCGTAAGCCGTACAGGATGCGTCGGCTGCCACCCATAACGCGGCGAGGGATGCCCGGGCGGATGGACGGCGGGCAAACGAAAGGAGGGACGACTCCCACGAGTCGTCCCTCCGTATCATGCGCGGCCGGCGGTCGTCATGGCCGGCGCCGCACCGATCGATGCTCAGTCGGCGATCTTGTTGCCGTACTTGTCCTCGGCCTTCTCGACGATCTCCTGCGCGCGCTGCGCGATCGCGAGCTCCTCGTTCGTCGGGTAGACGACGACGGTCACCGAGGAATCCGGCGTGGAGATGATGCGCGGCTCCTTCGAACGCGTGTCGTTCTTCTCCATGTCGAGCTTGACGCCGAACGGCGCGAGCTTCTCGCACACCATGCGGCGCACGATCTCGTCGTTCTCGCCGACGCCGGCGGTGAAGGTGAGCACGTCGAGGCCGCCGAGCTGCGCGGTGTAGGCGCCGATGTAGCTGACGATGCGGTGGACGTAGACGTCGAGCGCGAGCTTCGCGTCCTCGTTGCCCTCGGCGATCAGACGGTGCACCTCACGCATGTCGCCGAAGCCGGTCATGCCCATCATGCCGGACTTCTTGTTGAAGAGATCGTCGAGCTCGTCGACGTCCATGTGCGCGTTGCGCATCAGGTGGAAGACGGCGGCGGGGTCGATGTCGCCGGTGCGCGAGCCCATGACGAGGCCCTCGAGCGGGGTCAGGCCCATCGACGTCTCGATCGGACGGCCGCCGAGCTCGGCGGAGGCGGAGGCGCCGTTGCCGATGTGCAGCACGATCTGCTTGAGGCCCTTCGCGGCCTCGGCGTCCACGCCGAGGAACTCCGGGATCTGCGAGGAGACGAACCAGTGGGAGGTGCCGTGCGCGCCGTAGCGGCGGATCTTGTACTTCTCGGCGACTTCCTTGTTGAGCGCGTAGGTGCTGGAGGCCTTCGGCAGCTGCTGGAAGAAGGAGGAATCGAAGACGTAGACCTGCGGGACGTCCGGCATCAGCTGACGCATGACGCGCGCGCCCTTCGCCTCGGGGCCGTTGTGCAGCGGCGCGAGGACGGCGAGTCCCTCGACCTTCTCGGTCGTCTCCGGGGTCACGAGCGCCGGATGCGGGAAGGTGTTGCCGCCCTGGACGACGCGGTGGCCGACGGCGATGATGCCCGCCTCGTCGAGCTTCGGGCCGAACTCGTCGAAGAAGCCGAGCACGCGCTTGAGACCCTGCTCATGGTTCTCGATGCGCTCTTCGAGCTCATGCTTCTCGCCGTTGTATTCGTACTTGTAGTGACCGTCGATCGGTTCGCCGATCTTCTCGACGAGGCCGGACGCGATTCCCTCGCCGGTCTCGAGGTCGACGAGCTGGTACTTGATCGAGCTGGAGCCCGAGTTGATAACAAGGACGGTTTTCGCCATTGTGGCATCCTCCATTGGGTTATTGCGTTCGCCGCGGTTGCGACTTTCCTCAAGACAGATTACTCACCGAATGCTACAAACATGCGAACGGCTCCGCCGAATATGGACATTCCCGGCGATGCCGTCGCGGGAAGGGGAACGCGGCGCACGGAAAAGCCGCCGCCCGCAGGCGACGGTCGGACGAGACCATCATCTGCGGGCGGCGGCTGCGGGATATCCCGCATGCTCAGTCGTTGCGCTGGGCTTCGATCGCGGTCAGCGCGATCGTATTGATGATGTCCCGGACGAGGGCGCCGCGGGACAGGTCGTTGACCGGCTTGTTCAGACCCTGCAGGATCGGGCCGATCGCGACGGCGTTCGCCGTGCGCTGCACCGCCTTGTAGCAGATGTTGCCGGAGTCGAGGTCGGGGAAGACGAAGACGGTGACGCGACCGGCAACCGGGTTGCCCGGCGCCTTGACGGACGCCACTTCGGACGACCATGCCGCGTCGAACTGGATCGGGCCGACGAGCTCAAGCTCCGGCGCCTTCTGCCGGGCGATGGACGTCGCCGCGTCGACGAGATCGACGTCCGGCCCCTTGCCCGAGCCGAGCGTCGAATAGGAGAGCATGCCGACGCGCGGCTCGACGGAGAAGGCCTTCGCCGTCTGCGCCGACTGCAGCGCGATGTCCGCGAGCTGCTCGGCGTCGGGGTCGAGGTTGATCGCGCAATCGGCGAAGACCGAGACATGGTCCTTGAGGCACATCAGGAACGCTCCGGACACCGATTTGGTGCCGGGCTTCGTCTTGATGAGCTGCAGCGCCGGACGCACCGTGTTCGCCGTCGAACTGATCGCGCCGGAGACGAGGCCGTCGGCCTGTCCGAGCACGACGAGCATCGTACCGAAGTAGTTCGGGTCGCGCAGCGTCTTGCGCGCCACGTCGGGCGTCATGCCCTTCTTCGCGCGCAGCTCGCACAGCCGGTCGACCATGACGGCGAGCAGCTGCTCGTCCTCCATCGACTGGAAGCGTGCCTTGTCGAGGGAATGCAGACCGAGCGCGCGCCCACGATTGAGGATGTCGTCGCGCTCGCCGATGATGACGAGATCGCAGATGTTGGACTGCAGCAGGTAGTCGGCGGCCTGGATGATGCGGTCGTCGGAGCCTTCCGGCAGCACGATCGTCTTGCGGTCCGCCTTCGCGCGTGCGAGCAGGTCGTACTGGAACGCGTAGGGCGTCGTCGGCGGCACGAAGGGGGAGTCGAGCGTCTCCATCAGCTCATGCTCGGGCACATGCTCGTCGAACAGCGCAATCGCCTCGTCGGCGCGCGACGGCGTCAGGCCGGACATGTCGAGGAACGGCAGCGTCCACACATGCACTGGGCAGTCCTTGAGATACGCCTTGAGCGCCGTCGTCTGGTCGTCCTTGCAGCCGGTGACGAATACGCCGATGACCTTGGTGCCTGCGTTCGTCACGACTTCGGAGCATGATTCGATCGTCTCGAGCACCTCATCCGGGCTCCGTCCGATCGTGCACACGGTGAGCAGGACCGGCGACTGCAGGTCGGCGGAGACGTCCGCGTTGAACGAGAAGCGTTCGGGGTCGGCGACCCTTGTCTTGTCCGAGCCGACGATGACGCGCGCCTGTGGATCGAGCTCGGCGTTCATGTCGATGAAGTTGGCGACGATCTGCTCGCGCGCCTCCTTCTTGCGCAGCCGCGCCGTCGGCATCGTGACGCCGACGGCCTGCGCGCGCGTCTGGTCCACCGACGTGTACTTGAGCAGCATGTCGGTGAAGGTCTCGTCGGGGGAGACGGCGGGACGGAAGATGCTGGTGCGCAGATGCTTGGCAAGTGCGTTGACGACTCCGAGCGCCACGATGTTGCGTCCGTTGCCGGGATTCGGACTGAGGATGCTGACGTTCTTGAGGCTCACTGTTCGCTCCTTCTACAGTTGCAGTGCGAGGATGCCCGGCTTCGGCACGACGCCGGCGGGCAGCGTGACGACGTTGTTCACAACCGCCATTCTACCTAGCGCCGGTGTGCAAACGTTGTCGGCGCGCGCGGGCCGAACATAAATGTGAGCTAGATAACACCCGGACAACGCAAAAGGCGGGGATCCGGACAATGTCCGGATCCCCGCCTCTATCGACTAGACGAGGTCAGTCCTGCAGAGGATTCACTCGTTGTCGCCCGCGGTGGCCGCGGTGGCGGAGAGCATCTGCGTCTCGTCGACCTTGACGTCCGGGTACACCCAGTCGGTGAACTCCGGGATGTCGTAGCCGTTGTCGACCGCGAACTGGAACGCCTTCTTGCGGAACTCGTTGAGCTCGTTGATCTTGTCGGCGTACTTGTCGGCGTCGATCAGCTCGAGAGCCTGGGCTTCGAGCGCGTAGCGATCCATGTCGTTGACGCGGACCATGTCGAACGGCGTGGTCGTGGAGCCCTGCTCCTTGTAGCCGACGACGTGGAAGTTGTCGTGGTTCGGGCGGTCGTAGATGAGGCCGCGGACGTCCTGGGCATAGGAGTGGTACGCGAACAGGACCGGCTTGTCGGCGGTGAAGAGCTCGGCGAAGTCCTCGTTGGACATCGCTTCGTCGTTGTCCTCCGGGGACTGCAGCTTCAGGAGGTCAACGACGTTGACGACCTTGAACTTGATGCCTTCCTTGTTCAGGGCGTCGGAAGCGGCCATGATCTCCTGCGTCGGAACGTCGCCGGCGGCGGCGAGGACGACCTGGACCTCGTCGTTGCTCTTGGCGTTCGAAGCCCACTTCCACTCGGCGGCGCCGGCCTCGAGCTCGGCGCGAGCCTCGTCGAGGGTGATCCACGTCGGAGCCGGCTGCTTGCCGGAGAAGATCGCGTTGATCTTGTTGGTCGACTTGAAGCACTTCTCGGCGATCGCGAGCAGCATGTTGGCGTCGGTCGCGAAGTAGATGTTCGTCACGTGGTCGTTGTTGAACGTCTTGTTGATCAGGACCGAGGTGACACCCGGATCCTGATGCGAGAAGCCGTTGTGATCCTGACGCCACACGTGCGAGGAGACGAGCAGGTTGACCGAGGAGATCGGCTTGCGCCACGGGATCTCGCGGACGGTCGCCTCAAGCCACTTCGCATGCTGGTTGAGCATCGAATCGATCACGTGGACGAAGGACTCGTAGGAGCTCCAGATGCCGTGACGGCCGGTGAGCAGGTAGGCCTCGAGGAAGCCTTCGCACTGATGCTCGGACAGCTGCTCGACGACCTGGCCGGTGACGGCCATGTTCTCGTCGACGAGAGCGGACAGGTAGCCGTTGTCCCACTGCTTCTTCGTGACCTCGTAGGTCGCGTTCAGACGGTTGGAAGCGGTCTCGTCCGGTCCGAAGATGCGGAACGAATCCGGGTTGTTCTTGATGATGTCGCGGCAGTACGCGCCGAGCGAGCGCGGAGCCTCGACCTGGCCCCAGCCATGGCCGTACTCCTTGACGCCGGTGATCTCGTACTGATCGAGCTCGGGGAGCTTGAGGTCTTCGCGGATGCGGCCGCCGTTGGCGTTCGGGTTGGCGCCGATGCGCAGATCGCCCTTCGGCATGAACGCGGTGACGTCGTCCTTGATCGAGCCGTCGGCGTTGAAGAGCTCCTCCGGCTTGTAGGACTCCATCCAGCTCTTGAGGACCTCGAAGTGCTCCTCGGTGTCGCGGGCGGAGGCCAGCGGGACCTGATGCGCACGCCAGGAACCCTCGGTCTTCTTGCCGTCGATGAACTTCGGGCAGGTCCAGCCCTTCGGCGTGCGGAAGATGAGCATCGGGTAGAACGGGCGGGTCATGTCGTCCGTCTGCGCCGCGGCCTTGATGTCGCAGATCTCATCGAAGATCGTCTCGAAGAGCTCGGCGAAGCGACGGTGGATCGACAGGTGATCCTCGTTGTCGAAGCCGGCGACGAACTCGTACGGGTGGTAGCCCATGCCGTGGAAGAAGTCGTGCAGCTCTTCGTCGGAGATGCGGGCGAGGATCGTCGGGTTCGCGATCTTGTAGCCGTTGAGGTGCAGGATCGGCAGGACGATGCCGTCGGTGCGCGGGTTGACGAGCTTGTTGGACTGCCAGCCGGTGGCCAGCGGGCCGGTCTCGGCCTCGCCGTCGCCGACGATGCACGGGACGAACAGGCTCGGGTTGTTCATGATCGCGCCGTAGGCGTGGGAGAGCGCGTAGCCGAGCTCGCCGCCCTCGTGGATCGAGCCCGGGGTCTCCGGGGCGAAGTGGGACGGGATGCCGCCCGGGTAGGAGAACTGGCGGAAGAACTTCTGCAGGCCAGCCTCGTCCTTGGTGATGTTCGGATAGTACTCGGTGTAGGTGCCGTCGATGTAGGACTGCGCGGTACCGGCCGGGCCGCCGTGGCCAGGACCCATGATGAACACGGTGTTCTGCTGGTGGTCGGCGATGAGGCGGTTGATGTGGGCCAGGAGGAAGTTCAGACCCGGGGTGGTGCCCCAGTGGCCGACGAGACGGTGCTTGACGTCGTCGCGGGTGAACGGCTCCTTCATCAGCGGGTTGCTGCGAAGATAGATCTGGCCGATGGACATGTAGTTGGCGACGCGCCAGTACTTGTCCATGCCTTCGATGGCTTCTTCGGAAACCGGGCGATCCAGCTTCTGCCAGGGGGTGCCAATAACAGGATTAGTCATGTGTGCTCCTGTACTCCTGCACATAGTGTGCGATTGATTTTTTCGGTCAGGGCACGGGATCCGCATGTCCCTCCGTGAGGAAGGAACCCCGTGTCCGGTCGAGGAACATGTTACGCGGACTCGCTGACGTTTTGCGTTCTTTTGGTTAGGTGTGAGCGAAAATGTGCGATTTCTTATGCATTTTGGAAGAATCTGCCGATGAAATGTGAATTCGGCCGATGACTGAACAATGCGGCAAACCGTTGGGATCATTGGTCTCCGAGGTGATCCACGTTTCCAGCTCCGTTCGATTCCATGTGCGAATCGCGGCGTGTTGCGTGTGGCCGTCCGGGCATGTCCGGCGCCTTGCGCGGGGCGCGTTTGACCGCTTCAGCGGCGTCGGCGCCGAGGACGGCGCCGCCCGTGGCGCCGACGCGGCCGATGTCTCCTTGCGGCAGCACAATATCTATGTTGTAATGCCCGTAAGAGTGCAATCCGTCCGTCAAAGGGAGTTGTATGGCAACCGGTCCTGTCCTCGTCGTTGATTTCGGCGCCCAGTACGCGCAGCTCATCGCGCGCCGCGTACGTGAGGCCAATGTGTATTCCGAACTGGTCCCGCATTCGATGTCCGTCGACGAGATGCTCGCCAAGAAGCCCTCGGCGATCATCCTGTCCGGCGGCCCCGCGTCCGTCTACGAGCCCGGCGCCCCGACGATCGATCCGAAGGTCTTCGACGCCGGCGTGCCGGTGCTCGGCATCTGCTACGGATTCCAGGTGATGGCCCACGAGCTCGGCGGCGACGTGGACAAGGCCGCGCTCGGCGAGTACGGCAAGACCGAGGCCGTCATCGACGACGCCGTCGGCATCCTCGACGGCTCGCCGTCGCTGCAGACGACGTGGATGAGCCACGGCGTCGCCGTGAACAAGGCCCCGGAGGGCTTCGAGGTCCTCGCGCACACCGAGGGCGCGCCCGTCGCCGCGATGGAGCACGCCTCGCGCAGGCTCTACGGCGTGCAGTGGCACCCCGAGGTCCGCCACACGCCGCTCGGCCAGGACCTCATCTCGAACTTCCTGCACGAATGCGCCGGCATCCCCGACGACTGGAACGCGAAGAACATCATCGACGAGCAGGTAGAGGCGATCCGCGAGAAGGTCGGTGACGCGCAGGTCATCTGCGGCCTGTCCGGCGGCGTCGACTCCGCCGTGGCCGCCGCGCTCGTGCACCGTGCGGTCGGCGACCAGCTCACCTGCGTCTTCGTCGACCACGGCCTGCTGCGCAAGGGCGAGGCCGAGCAGGTCAAGCACGACTTCGTCGCCGCGACCGGCATCAGGCTCATCGCCGTCGACGCGTCGAAGGACTTCCTCGATGCGCTCAAGGGCGTCTCCGACCCCGAGACGAAGCGCAAGATCATCGGCGAGAAATTCATCCGCACCTTCGAGAAGGCGCAGCGTCAGGTCATCGAGGAGGCGGGCGCCCGGGGCAAGGAAGTCAAGTTCCTCGTGCAGGGCACGCTCTACCCGGACGTCGTCGAGTCCGGCGGCGGCGACGGCGCGTCGAACATCAAGTCCCACCACAACGTCGGCGGCCTGCCCGACGACATCAAGTTCGAGCTCATCGAGCCGCTGCGCTCGCTGTTCAAGGACGAGGTGCGCGCCATCGGCACCGAGCTCGGCCTGCCCGACGAGATCGTCTGGCGCCAGCCGTTCCCGGGCCCGGGCCTGGGCATCCGCATCATCGGCGAGATCACGAAGGAGCGCCTCGACGTGCTGCGCGACGCCGACGCGATCGCCCGCGAGGAGCTTTCGAAGGCCGGCCTCGACCGTGACATCTGGCAGTGCCCGGTCGTGCTGCTCGCCGATGTGCACTCCGTCGGCGTGCAGGGCGACGAACGCACCTACGGTTCGCCGATCGTGCTGCGCCCGGTCAGCTCCGAGGACGCGATGACCGCCGACTGGTCGCGCGTGCCGTACGACGTGCTCGCGACGATCTCGACGCGCATCACGAACGAATGCCGCCAGATCAACCGCGTCGTGCTCGACTGCACGTCGAAGCCGCCGGCGACGATCGAATGGGAGTGACGCCGCCGATCGGGCGGCCGTCGCTCGCGTGACGTCCTTCCTTACGGGCGGCGCCCGCCGAAGTCCGGCTTCGGCGGGCGCCGCCCGTAATCGTCCTCCCGGTTCCGATTGATCGGCCGATGAAAGGTGCCCCCGATGATCATCCTGATCGCCGGCGCGTCGCACTCCGGCAAGACGGCGTTCGCGTAGCGGCTGCTCGAACGCTACGGCTACCAGTACCTGTCGATCGGCCATCTGAAGATGGGGCTGATCCGCTCCGGGCAGACGCCGCTCACGCCCGATGATGACGACGCGCTCGTCGACTACCTGTGGCCGATCGTGCGCGAGATGGTCGAGACCGCCATCGAGAACGGGCAGCACCTCATCATCGAAGGCTGCTACATCCCGTTCGACTGGGCGCGCGATTTCGAGCCGCGCTACCTTGCGCACATACGCTACCGTTGCATCGTGCTGACCGAACGGTACATCCGCGCGCATTTCGACGACGTCCTGCGCTACGCGAACGTCATCGAGCGGCGCGTCGACGACTCGTCATGCACGATGGGGCGCGTCATCGACGACAATGCGCTCACGCTCGCGCAGGCCCGCGCGCACGGCGTCGATATCCTGCTCGTTGACGACGACTACGACGTCGACGTCGATCTCGACGAGGACATCGTGATGGACGAGGCGCAGCGCTGCGAACGGATCGCGATGATCAGAAACGGCCGTGTGAACGCCGACGGCTCGCCGGAGCGGATCTGTGAGCGCACGCGGACGGCCACGCTCGAGGAGGCGTTCCTGGCCCTCGAGCGTGGCCGTCCGCGTGCGCTCAGCCGATGCATGCCGCTGACCTACGGCGTCGACGTGCTGCGCGACGTGATGCTGCGCGGCGAGGGATGGGGCACCGTTTGGCCGGATCTGCTGGCGCTGTTCGTCTTCCTGGCGGCGTTCTTCGTGCTGGGCGCCGTCGGATTCCGCAAAAGGCGCGCCTGCGGCTGAACACGGGAACGCATGGGCGGACGGCGCCGATGCCGACCGCCCATGCGACCGATGGGAGAGGCCACTTCCTGATCGTGAGCACGTCCTCGGCGGCGTCGCGGTCGGTGTGGGAATCGTTGATGCGGTCCTCGGCCGGATATCCCAGCGCGATGCCGGCGATGATCGCCTCGTCGTCCGGGATGCCCATGATCGCGTGGATGTCGTCGGCGAAGCGGACCACCTCATAGGTGGGGGCCGAGTCGACGCCGTTGTCCTTCGCCGCGAGCATCAGCGTCTGCGAGAAGGCGCCGATGTCGTAGACCATCCACGGGGAGACCTCCCGCTGCGCGGTAGGATAGACGAGCGCGGAGGCGTTGAACAGCCTGGCCTGCATCTGGCTCATCTCCATGCCGTCCTGACCGAGGAACGCGGTGAGCCGGTCGCCCCAGCGCTGCATGTTCTCCAGCGGGAAGCGTCCCCAGGACGAGCGGGGATCTGCTGCATGTCGACGTGCTCGGGGCGCCCTGCATGGCCTTGCTCAGGTGCTCGCGCTTGATCTTCTCGAGCGTGTTCCCCTTGGCGATGTACACCTTCCATGGTTGCGAGTTGGCCCACGACGGCGTGCGTTGCGCGACGGCGACGATCCTGGTCAGCACCTCGTCCGGAATCTCCTGCGACTTGAAGTCGCGCACCGAATGGAGTGCCCTCACCGCTTCCTCGAATTCCATGATGTACCTCCGATTCGATGGACGTTCGGCACGACGGGAGTATAGGAGGCGGCGACGGGACGGGCAATCGTCAGGCAGCGCATTATGTGATATGTGAAAGGAGTAAGCGCGGGGAATTGCCGCCGTGGCGCCGCCGCATGGCACGATGCATGTGCATATAGGTTGATACGAGTGCGGATGCCCTATGATGCATGGTCGGGACAGGGGCAGGATCTTGTGCTCCGGCTCAGCGAGCGGTACGGCGATGCGTTGCGGGGAATAGCCGTCGATGCCGCGATGGGATACATGAAAATGTTCATCTACGTCGACGCCGACGGGGCACGGTAGGGTCGCCGCAGGTCGTCGGCGCTCACGAATCGAGCAGCCAGTCGACGATGTTGCGGATCTCGATGCCATCGGGAGTCATGCCGAGGCGGAACCTGTCGAGCGTGAGCACGGTCTTCGGGAACGAATCGTGCAGTGCCTGCAGAGGCGCGAGCTCTCGCTCCCTGATGGCTTCGTCGAGCATCGTTTCGGTGACCTGAATGTAGGTCCTGCCGTCGAATCGTTGGGCTACGAAATCGATTTCCGCGCCGCGAAGCCTTCCGGCATGCACATCGTATCCGCGCCTGCGCAGTTCGGTCGCGACTACGTTCTCCAATTGGAACCCGTAGTTTCGGGAGGAGAATCCGTTTGCGATGTTGCGCAGCCCGCAGTCCTCCGCATAGAACTTGCGCAGGGGATTGAGCAGGTCCTTGCCTTGAAGTCCGAACTGCGTGGCCTCGAAGAGGATGAACGCACGCATGAGACCGTCGATGTAGGACTCGACCGTCTCCGCGGAGGTCTTGCGTCCCCCACTCACCAGCGCGCCGACGATTTTCCGGGTGGAGAACAGATTGCCGGATGTGGAGAAGAGATAGGTGACGAGACGGTTGAGCAGCGGAAGGTCGCGGATCTGCAGATGCTGAGCGACGTCACGTAGGATGACGGTGTCGTACACGGACCCCAGTTCTCGGGCGATGCTCTCCTCATTGAATTCCCGGAGCGCGAACAGCGTGGGCATGCCGCCGAAACGGACGTAGTCCGCGAACAGCTCGTCGTGGGAAAGCTGCGCGCGGTCAGCAAACAACGTTCGCGTGAATTCGAGGTACTCCTTAAAGGAGAGCGGATGCACGTCTATGGTCACGGTTCTGCCGGCGAGCACGGTCGCAAGGTCCGTCGAAAGCAGATGTGCGTTCGAGCCGGTGATGTATACGTCCACATTCTCGAGTGTGTGCAGCCCGCGCACCACTTTCGGCCAGCCCTGCACCTCCTGGATCTCGTCGAGGAAGACATAGCGCATCTGCGCGTCGTCGGATCCGCTCAGCATCCGCTGCAGCTCGTCGGTGAGCTGTTGCGCGGTGAACTCGAGTGGGAGGCCGAATTCGTCGAATCGTCTGCGGTAGATGTTGCACGCGGGGACGCCTTCCGTGAGCAGACGTGCGCGGAGCATCTCGAGAAGGCTCGATTTGCCGCATCTGCGGATGCCCTGCAGTACCTTGATATGTTCGGAACCGCGATAGGACTCCAGCAGATTCATATACTGCGGACGATTGATGTACTGTCTCATGCCCATATGGTCCTCGCTCTGCAAAAGTATCAGTTATATTCGATACCATGACCGATCATATCAAAAATGTAGAGTG
Source organism: Bifidobacterium choerinum (assembly GCF_002761235.1). Classification (NCBI taxonomy): domain Bacteria; kingdom Bacillati; phylum Actinomycetota; class Actinomycetes; order Bifidobacteriales; family Bifidobacteriaceae; genus Bifidobacterium; species Bifidobacterium choerinum. The sequence goes on from NZ_CP018044.1 coordinate 1,653,832, forward strand.
TAACTGACATTTTGAATATCCATGTCGAAAACGTCAGGTATGGCTGACGGATTGCGCCGCTTCGGACGCCTGATCCGTCCTGCGCCGCCGCGAAACGGATCCGTAATCGCCATGTCACCGGCCGGACGCCGAAGACGGATAGGTTGGGTCCGGCCATGTCGAGCGGAGGTGAAGGAGGACGCCCATGCGACCGGTGATCGCGGTGATGCCGCTGGTGGACGACGAACGGGGGAGCCTGTGGATGCTGCCCGGATACATGGACGCGCTGCGCGAGGCCGGAGCCGTGCCGTTCATGCCGGCGCTGACGACGGACGCCGAGGAGATCAGACGCATCTTCGACATGAGCGACGGGCTGCTGATGACCGGCGGCCATGACGTCGACCCGCGTCGCTATGGCGAGGAGCCGCGGTTCGACAACGTCGTGCCGAACATCATGCGCGACGCGATGGAGACCGCGCTGCTGCGTCTCGCGCTCGCCGACGACAGACCGGTGTTCGGCATCTGCCGTGGTCTGCAGATTATCAACGTGCACTGCGGCGGCACGCTGTACCAGGATCTGCCGAGCGAGCATCCGAGTGGCGTCGAGCACCACCAGAAGCCGCCGTACGACCGTCCCGCGCATCGGGTGCACGTCGTCGACGGGACGCCGCTGCACGACGAGCTGCGCGTCGACGACCTCGCCGTCAACAGCTACCACCATCAGGCGATCCGCACGCTCGGCGACGGACTCGAGGCGATGGCAGTCAGCGAGGACGGCCTTGTCGAGGCGGTCCACCGGCCGGCGAGCAGATATTGCCACGCCGTGCAGTGGCATCCGGAGTTCCGTTACAGGACGGACGTGGCCAGCCGGCTGTTGTTTCGCTCCTTCGTCGCGGCCTGCTGCCCCCGCCAGGCAGGGGGCATTGCGCCGTCGGCGTCGACGCCGACGGCGCAATGCCTTTGAAAGCATAGGCGAGGGGAATCTCGCCGCGGGCCCTCTAGACTGGGATGAACAAGACCAATGATCCGAGGCCGTACAAGCCGTACGGCGATCGAACGAACGGGCAGCATGGGAGAGGGTGCGATGATGACGGAACAAGCGGACGGCGGCGACGCGCACGGGACAACGGAGACACGCCGGGCGGGAACGGCGCGGATACGCGATGAGATCGCCACGCAGGCGCACAACGCCTCGGTCCGGGCGCAGGCGCGGCGCACACAGAGGCTGGTCGAAGAGGACGATCGTTTCGGATACGACCGCCATGCCACCAACAGGGCGTTGAGGATCGCGAACGGCGTGGCGATCATCATCCTCGGATTCGCGGCGGGCAGGTTCCTGCAGGCGCTTCCCGAACGCAACACCGCGGATGTGCAGGAGGTGATCAGCGGGCTCGACCGCCTGATCGGGCTCATGACCAAGGAACTGGTGGAACTGCCGCATCTGCAGCGGCATCCCGAATCGTTCATCGTCGAGATCGTCGCCATATTGGTCGGCTACATGCTGCTCAAACGCACGCATGAGGACTCGTTGGAGTATGCCGCCGCCTTCAACCGCATCGAGCAGTTCTACACGGTAGCGCAGCGGCGGCAGGGATGGATCCGCTGCGCTGCGCTCGTGATGCTGGGGACCGCGGCGATCCTCGTCACGCATGGTCTGCTGCTCGCCTACGGGCATGCGATGCCCGACGACGTCGCCGCCGGCGTCGCGCAGACGAGCGTCGCGATGGGGGTGTGGTGCTACGTGTTCGGCGGCCTGTACGCGACGCGCACGGATCTGTTCCTGTACAATTTCCGGGCGTTGCGCAACGTCAACGTCTATGAGCTGGGCAAAAGCGAGACCGACGAGCGACGCGAGATGCGGCTCGGCGAGAAGAAGCTGTGCGACCTGTCGTCGTCGCTGACCGGCTTCGCCGTGGCGATCGGCGTGCTGGGCGCGCTCGGCATGTACTTCCTGCCCAGCTTCCGTTCGCCGTACTTCTGGCTGCCGCTCGTGGTGACGGCCGTCGTCGCGCTTATGCTGCGTTGGCTCGTGATCCGTCTCGCACGCCGGCGCTACGAGCCCGATTTCGATTGACGGGGACGGATGCGCGGTGCTCCGTCACCGTTTGGACGCCTCAGCGTCGCGCATAGGAGGCGGCGCCTTCGAGCAGTCGGCGCACGCCGTCGACGACGAGGCCGGCGTGCGTGCCGAGGTTCATGCGCAGGAATCTCGAACCGTTCTCGCCGTAGATGCCGCCGTACGAGAGCACGAGTCCGGTATGCTCGCGCAGATGCTCGCAGAAACGCTCGGCCGTGGCGTCGCCGACGCGCTCGAGCAGTCCCGAGCAGTCGATCCACGCCAGATAGGTGGCATCCGACGCCACCATGTGCAGCATCCCGTCGGATTCGGCGTCGAGGCGGGCGGACACGTAGTCCTTGTTGCGCTGCACGACGCGGCGCAGGTCCTCGAGCCACCGGTCGCACGCGGTGTATGCGGCGATCGTCGAGAACACGGCGAAATCGTTCGGTTCGGCGACCTCGTCGGTGTTGACGCCGCGCACGGCGCGCGCCCGCAGGCCGTCGTCGTCGCAGATGAAATACGCGGATTGCAGTCCGGCCACGTTGAACGCCTTCGACGGCGACGAACAGGTCACGCAGATCGAACGGTTGACGTCGTTGACGGCGGCGAAGGGCGTATGGGCCATGCCGGGGCGCACGATGTCGCAGTGTACCTCGTCGGAGATCACCGTGACGTCGTGCGCGGCGCACAGCGCGCCGATATGCGCGAGGTCGTCGGCGCCCCAGACGTTGCCGCTCGGGTTCTGCGGGTTGCACAGGATCATCAGCCGCGTCAGCGGGTCGGCGAGTTTGGTTTCGAGGTCGTCGAAGTCGATCGAGTAGGCGCCGTGCTCGTAGCGCAGCGGGTTGGCCAGCACGCGCCGGCCGTTGTTGACGATCGAGTTCGTGAAGATGTTGTAGACCGGCGGCTGGATGACGACCTTCTCGGCGACGTTCGTCAGCGAGCGCACGAGCGAGGAGACCGCCGGGATGACGCCGGTCGTGAACGTCACATGGTCCGGATCCACGTCCATGCCGTAGCGGCGCGACCACCAGCCGGCGACGGCGTCGTTCCATGTTTCGGGGACGTCGGTGTAGCCGAAGGTGCCGTTGGCGACGCGTGCGGCCAGCGCCTCGCGGATCGCCGGAGCGGTGCGGAAGTCCATGTCCGCGACCCACATCGGCAGTTCGCCGTCGGCCACATCCCATTTCATGGACGCGATGCCCGAGCGGTCGACGGGGGAGTCGAATGCGTCGATGTGTTCGTTGATGTCCATGCCATGCCTTCCTGTTCGTCTATTCGAGTGGCGTCCGCCGCGTGTCGATGAGCCGGATTCCTGTCGTGTCGATCTTGGGGTCGTCCTGCACGACGTCGCCGAATCCGGCCGCGCGGATCGTGCCGGAGACCGGGTTGACGACGCCGTCGACATGCGTCGTGATGTTGGCGTCGATGCCGGTGCAGTATTCGAAGGCCCGCGTCGTGTTGATCAGACGGCAGTCCCGCATCGTCAGCCCGTCGATGTAGCACAGGCCCTGCAGGCTTTCGATCGTGCAGTTCTCGAAGGTGATGTTCCTTGTGTTCCATGCGAGGTACTCGCCGCTGATGAACGAGTCGCGCACCGTCACGTTCTCGCAGTTCCAGAACGCGTCCTTCGACAGCAGCCGCGCGCGTTCCACCGTGATGTCGCGCGCGCCGTCGAAGCAGTAGTTGCCGGTGAGCTGGAAGTCGCTGACATGCATGCCCGCGCAGTCCATCGCGAAGTAGTCGCCGTTGGCGCTCACATGGCGCAGCGTGACGTCGCGGCACTGCCAGAACGTCTCCGCGGCATTGGTGAAGGCGGTGCGTTCGACGGTCACGTCCTCGTTACGGCGGAACTCCTTGGGCGCTTGGATCGTGCAGTCGGCGAAGCGCATGTGCATGGAATACCAGAACGCGGCGTGCGCGTTGAACTCGAACAGGCTGTTCGTCACCTCGACGCGGTCGCTGTACCACAGCGGATACTTCCAGCGGAACACCGTGTCCTTGACGGTGACGTCCCTCGACTCCTTGAGCGGGGATTCGCCGTCCTCGAACACGCAGTCCTCGATGAGCGCGTCGCGCTGCGCGAACAGCGCGCGTTCGCCGGTGAGTCGTTGTCCACGGATTTCCTGCATCGCCATGTCTTTCCTTGTCCTGTGTATCTTCGGGTCCTCGTGCCGTGCGCCTGCGGGCGGCGTCGGCGGCCTTGCGCGCGCCGACGCGTCCTATGGGCGGCCGGATTCCACGAATCATTGTAGGGACGGACCGTCTGGCCGGCGCCGATGTTCTCCCGGCGACGTATTCGAAATCGGCACGGCCGCCATTCGTCGCCGGCATGACGCCGGAGGCGGTGGCGAAGGATCGTGCATCCCGTGGGGAATCGCTTATCGGTGGCGGGCTGGCGATGAGCTGACGGTGGCGGCCGGCGCGCGGTGCACCCCGTAAGGAATCGCCCGTCGGCGGTGGGCGCTTGCGACTGCCGGTAGGAAAAGCATGCGATATGCATCCCATGGGGGAGCGCCTACCGGTAGTGGGGAGGATGGGCGGGCGGTAACGGGGCGGGACCCCTCGCAAAGGTCGCCGGATCAGCTCACTTCGTCTGCTTCGGCGTGGCGAGGAAATGCTCCTCGCTCGGCAGGAAGACGTTGAGGATGACGGCGACGACGAAGGCGACGGCGATGCAGTTCGACGCGAAGATCGACTGGAACAGCGGCGGGAAATGCTCGAAGATGCTCGAGACCTGCGTGAAGCCGATGCCGATCGTCAGCGACAGCGCGGCGATCGTGATGTTGCGCTGCGTGTAGCCGGCGTCAGAGATCATCTGGAAGCCCGAGAGGATGATGTTGCCGAACATCATGATCGTGCAGCCGCCGAGCACCGCCTGCGGCATCGAGTTGAAGACCTCGGAGATGGCCGGCACGAAGCTCGCGAGGATGAGCAGCACGCCGCCGGAGAGGATGACCTTCCTGTTGACGACCTTCGTCATCGCGACCAGGCCGATGTTCTGTGCGAACGACGTCAGCGGCAGGCAGCCGAAGACGCCCGAAACCGAGGAGATCAGGCCGTCGCCGGCGATCGCGCCGGCCGTCTCGCGCTGCGTCGGCTCACGGTCGAGGCCCACCTTCGTCAACGCGGCCGTGTCGCCGAGCACCTCGACCGACGAGACGACGTAGAGCAGTCCGATCGAGACGATCGCGCCCCAGTCGAATTCGGGCTTGAACGGCATGACGGACGGCAGGCTCATGACCTGCAGATGCGCGAATCCGCTGAAATCGACCTTGCCGAAGCACAACGCGGCGACGTAACCGATGAGCAGGCCGAAAAGCACCGACAGCTGCTTGGCGGTGCCCTTCATGCATAGCTGGAACACGAGGCAGGCGACGAGCGAGATCAGGCCGAGCGTGAGGTTCTGCCAGCTGCCGAAGTCCTTCGCGCCGGCGCCGCCGCCGAAGCTTTCGGCGCCGACCGACAGCAGCGAGAAGCCGATCGCGGTGACGACGATCGCCGAGACGATCGGCGGCACGAAGCGCTGCCAGTACTTCGCCGTCAGGCCGAGCACGACCTCGAGCAGACCTCCGACGATGACGGCGCCGACGACGGCGCCGTAGCCCTGATGGGAGACGATCGCGATGGCGGCGGCGACGTAGGTGAAGGAGATGCCGGTGACCATCGGCAGGCGCGAACCGAAACGCCACACCCCGTACAGCTGCAGGCAGGTGCCGAGACCGGCGACGAGCAGGCCGGACTGGATGATCTTCGCGGAGTCGGTCGCGGACATGTTGCCGGCGGCGGCCACGAGGAAGATCGGCGCGAGGTTGGCGACGAACATCGCGAGCACATGCTGCAGGCCGAAGGGTATGCCCTTCCAGAAGGAGACCGGCGCGTCGAGGCTCGAGAGCGTCTCGAAGGAGACGCCGGAGCGTTTCGCCTCGCGGCGCTCCTCGGCGGGGGTGGCTGCGGCCTCGTCGCGCTTGAGCTCGTCGGTGACGACGGTGGATTCGAGGGTTCCGGTCCCGCCCGACGGATCGGGGTCGCTCGTCGGTGCCGTGGTGTTCGGGGCGTCGGTGGGTGTCATATCGTCTCCAGTGGTAGTGATGGGGGAAAATGATGGTGGCATGGGAAGGCCGGCGCGGATCATGCGGTGCGGGCCGGCCGACGGGGAATCGCGCAATGACGATGACGATGAAAAACGGAAGGATAAGGCTGGGACGTCGCACAGCCGCAAACGAGGAAGAAGCCGGAGGCGATGGCCATCGGCTTCTTCCTCGTATTCGCGCGGCGGCCCGCAGGGGAGGGATGGGCGGTGTGCTATGCGCGGAAGGCCACGGTGCCGGTCTCGGCATCCATCGAATCGATGATCGCGAGCGAATCGAGGTCGTAGCCCTCGGCGCGCAGGCCGTCGCCGCCGCCCTGGAAACCCTTCTCGATCGCGATGCCGATGCCCTCGACGGTCGCGCCGGCGTCCTCGCACAGCTCGATCAGGCCGGCGAGCGCCTGTCCGTTCGCGAGGAAGTCGTCGATGATGAGGATGTGGTCGCCCGCGTTGAGGAACTTCTTCGAGACGATGACCGGGAACTCCTTCTGCTTGGTGAACGAGAAGACACGAGTCACGTACTGGTCGCCGTCGAGGTTGATCGACTGCGCCTTCTTCGCGAACACGACCGGCACGTCGCCGAAATGCTGCGCGGCGATGCAGGCGATGCCGATGCCGGACGCTTCGATCGTCAGGATCTTCGTGATCGTCTTGCCGGCGAAATGCTCGGCCCATGCGGCGCCCATCGCGTTGAACAGCGCGACGTCGCACTGGTGGTTGAGGAACGCGTCCACCTTGAGCACGTTGCCCGGCTTGACCGTTCCCTCTCGCGCGATGCGTTCCTCAAGTTCCTTCATCGATGCCGTTCCTTTCCTCGGATGGTCGTGCGTGCCCGCCTCGGCGTATGCCCATACGGGGCCGGATCGGGGTGCGGTGCGCGCGGGACGTGGTGATGGCGTCCCACCTTACGCCGTGCAAATGACGAGGCCGCCGAAACGCCGCAGCGCCGAGTCGGGGCGGCCGTCCGCCCTCCCCGGAGGGTGGTCGTTGCGACGGGCGGGCATCATGTCTCGACACGCGGAGCGGGGCGATCCGGATTGAAATACAACGCCACAGATAATTAAATATGAGCGTAGAGGGAAGCGCTGATTGAAGGGAGCAAAATCATGAATGAATCGACTTCGACGCAGGAGCGCACGTCGCACGGAAAACGTCGGATCATCATCGGCGTTTCGGCGCTGCTGGTCGCCGTCCTGGCCGCCGGCGGCGCGGTCGCCGTGTACCGGCATTCCGCGTCCGCGCAATTGGCGGAGGAGAGGGAGGCGTGCGCCCGGTCGAGCGAGACGCTGCGCGTGGCGCGCAACACGTACGACACGCTGCACGACCAGGATGCGGCCGAGGCCGTGAAGATCACCGACAAGCAGGTCGCGGACGGCGATACGGTCACGGTTCTGGCCGCCGCCTACAAGGAGAAGACACCCGACTTGGCCGCATGCAACGTGTCCGGTGTGGACCAACTGCGCGAGGCGAAGGACCGCATCGAGCAGAACGCCGCATGGTACGACACGCACACCGCCGACCTGTCGAAGGCCGTGGACGCGGTCAACGAGTCGCATGACGCCAAGACGTTGAAGGACGCCAAGGACGCCCTGTCCAAGCAGCTGACGGCCGCGCAGGAGAAGGTCAAGGGCACAGCCGGCAAGGTCAAGGACGACAGGACCCGCAAGGACCTCAAGGCCCTGATCGGCAAGGCCGCCACAACCAAGAGCGGCAAGGATGCCAAGGCGATGGACGCGCAGGCCAAGCAGCTCAAGGAGCTCATGGGCAAGGTGGACGCCTCCGTCAAAGCCAAGCAGGACGCGGATAGGAAGTCGGCCGAAGAGAAGGCCCGCAAGGAAGCCGGAGCCCAAGCCGCGACGCAGGCGCAGGCGAACGCTCAGGCGCAGCAGCAGTACACGGCGCCGCAGCAGTCGTACACGCCGACCTACACCGCACCCGCACAACCCGCACAGCCGGCCACCCCGTCCAAACCCAGCACCGGCGGCAGCACAGGCAGCGTCCCCATCAGCGGCGGACACGGCATGACGGGACCATGTGACGCAGTATGCCAAGCTGAAGCAATGAAACCAATTCAGCGTTGATTGTTATCAAATGACTGCTTTGCTCATGTCCTCATACGCAACCTTACGCAGCGGCCGGCACAGCGACTTGTCGCAGAGGGCAGGCGACCGATGGCGTCACCGCCCGTTGAACCTCTTGAAAGAGGATCGCGATTGACGTGTTCTTGTTTCTTCAAGTACAGCGGTTCTTGGAACAGCGGCCAAGCGGAAGGACTGTGATGAGCCATGAAGCACATGATGAGAATGATGACGATTCCCGGACTGGATGATTCCCTCCGGTTGGAGGAACACCGTCAGGAGTCGATGCGGACGGCGCAACGGAACCTGAGGAAGCAGACGAAGGCCCGTGCGGCGGCGGCGATCATGACAGGGCTGGCCGCCCGGAGGAAGACGGCGCATAAGAACGGCTGAAACGGGCAGCCGCAGCGCACGGCACGAACGGCAACCCCGCGCAGGGGTGCGGCTTCCCACCTAGCATCGCAACACGAAAGGCGAGACGCCATGCCTGATGTGTTCGACGTCGCCGCGTACATCCTGCACCGGCAAGGACGCATGACGACGATGAAACTCCAGAAACTCTGCTACTATGCGCAGGCTTGGCATCTGGCATGGACGGGACGCTCCCTGTTCCCGGAACGGGTCGAAGCGTGGGCGAACGGCCCGATCATGCCGGACCTGTACCACGAGCATCGCGGCATGATCAGCATCAGCCAACCACCCGCCGGCATCGGAGACGTTTCGAACATCACGGACGACGAGCGGGAAAGCATCGACGCCGTGCTGGACGCCTACGGCGACATGAAGCCCTACGAGCTGGTCAGTCAGACACGGTCGGAAACCCCATGGCAGGATGCCCGCGGGGGAGTGGCTGAAGGTGAATTGTGCGGGAACCGGATAACGAATGAGGCCATGCGCGGGTTTTACGGTCTTCTCGCGGACGCTGAGGCATGAAGGGGGCGCCCCTAACGATTCCTGAGTGCGGCAATTCGCCCGATCGTCTCTGGGGCGCATCGTCGCCATGGCCGGCGGCGGCTGACCAAAGCGTGTGCTAGAAATGAAAGCCGGTTTTCGTCAGGTACCACCCGTAACGAGTGGGTGAAGCGCCGTCCGTGATACGTACGACTGATGCCGCCCGTAACGGAAACCACCCATCCGTAGGGGCGACGCCGGAACACGGACGCGCGTCGCCGGGGCGGGCACGGCGGACACATGCGAACGCAGGCAACGAAAGGACACGACAGTGCATAACGATCCGGAGGTCATCGTCCGCTCGCCGCAGGAACTCGTCGGCGACCTCAACGAGCAGCAGGCGCAGGCCGTGCGGTTCCGCGGTCCGGCGCTGCTCATCGGCGCAGGCGCCGGATCCGGCAAGACGCGCGTGCTGACGCGCCGCATCGCATGGATCCTCACGCAGTTCGGCGCATGGCCGAGCCAGATCCTCGCGATCACGTTCACGAACAAGGCGGCCGCCGAGATGCGCGAGCGCCTGTCGGCGCTCATCGGACCGGTCGCGCAGCACATGTGGGTCTCCACGTTCCATTCGGCATGCGTGCGCATCCTGCGCCGCGACGGCGGCAGGATCGGCCTGAAATCCGGGTTCACGATCTACGACACGGCCGACTGCGAGCGCCTCGTCAAGCTCATCGCCACCGACTTCAACATCGACGTCAAGCGCTACACGCCGCGCCAGATCCTCGCGCGCATCTCCGACTACAAGAACAACCTCACCGGCGTGCGCGAGACGCTCGCCCGGTACGCGCCCGACTTCCGTCCCGGCACGCGCGGCTTCCGCATCGGGCGCATCGGCAACGTCGAGGAGCTCTACGCGATCGTCTACGCCGAATACCAGCACCGGCTCGCGCTCGCGAACGCCGTCGACTTCGACGACCTCATCGCGCGCACCGTCGAGCTGCTGCGCACGCAGCCGGACGTCGCCGAGTACTACCACCACAAGTTCCGCTACATCCTCGTCGACGAGTACCAGGACACGAACCACGCGCAGTACGTGCTCGTGCGCGAGCTCGCCGGCGTCGACTCCGGCGAGCGCTCGTCGCCCGATGCTCCCGGCGCCGGCAGGCGGGGGCCGGCGTGGATCACCGTCGTCGGCGACTCCGACCAGTCGATCTACGCGTTCCGCGGCGCCGACATCAGCAACATCCAGGACTTCGAGCAGGACTTCCCGGACGCGCGCACGATCATGCTCGAGCAGAACTACCGCTCGACGCAGACGATCCTCGACGCCGCGAACGCCGTCATCGCGCACAATGAGGGACGCAAGCCGAAGAAGCTGTGGACGGCCGCCGGCAAGGGCGCGCCGATCACCGGCTACGCCGCCGACACCGCGCAGCTTGAGGCGCACTGGATCGCCCATGAGATCCGCCGCCTGCACGAGGAGGAGGGCGTGCGCTACTCCGACGTCGCCGTCATGTACCGGGCGAACGCGCAGTCGCGCTCGCTCGAGGAGGGGCTCATCCAGGCGCATGTGCCGTACCAGCTCATCGGCGGCACGAAGTTCTACGAGCGGCGTGAGATCAAGGACGCGCTCGCGTATCTGCAGGCGATCGTCAACCCGGCGGACGGCATCAACATGCGCCGCATCCTCAACGTGCCCAAACGTGGACTCGGCGCGCGCGCCGAATCGATCGTCACCGCCTGGGCCGACGAGCGAGGACTGACCTTCTGGCAAGGTATCGAGCAGGCCGATCGGATCGAGGGGATGACGACGCGTACGCTCAACCCGCTCAGGCGCTTCGCCGCGATGATGACGCAGCTGCGCGCCTTCGCGGCCGAGCACGACCGCCAGCCGTCGCAGGTCGTCGCCGAGGTGCTCGCGCTCAGCGGCCTGCTCGAGGAGCTGCAGAAGTCGACCGACCCGCAGGACCAGTCGCGCGTCGAGAACCTCTCGCAGCTGCAGTCGGTGGCCGCCGAATACGAGCAGAACACGCCCGACGCGACGCTCGCCGGCTTCCTCGAGACGACGGCGCTCGTCGCCGACTCCGACCAGCTTCCCGACGAGGCCGAGGACAGCGGCAAGGTCACGTTGATGACGCTGCACACGGCGAAGGGCCTCGAATACCCGGTCGTTTTCCTCACCGGCATGGAGCAGGGCACGTTCCCGCATTCGCGCGCGATGGAGGACACGAGCGAGCTGAGCGAGGAGCGGCGTCTGGCGTACGTGGGCATCACGCGCGCCAGGCGGCGCCTGTACATCACCCGCGCCGCCGTGCGCGCGCAGTGGGGCAGGGCGAGCGAGATGATGCCGAGCCAGTTCCTCGACGAGATCCCCGACGGGCTCATCGACTGGAAGCGGCGCGAGGCCGGCGTCGAACGCATGCGGTCGGGATGGGGGCACGGCTCCGGTTCCGGCTCGCACGGCTGCGGCGCCGACTGGGATTCGGAGCTCGACGAGTTCGGCGGCTGGGACGACGACTTCTCCGCGCCGTCCTATGGCGGCTCGTCGTACGGAGGCTCCTCCTATGGTTCGTCGTCGTACGGCCGTTCCTCCTACGGCGGATCGTCGTATGGCTCGGCGTCGCGCTCGCGCGCGGCGTCCCATGACGACGCGGCGCCGCGTTTCGGATCGGCCGCGCGCAAGCGCTCCTCGTCGTCCTCGTCGGGCAACGGCGGCGCCCACTTCAGCTACGGCGTGAGCGGCTCCCCGTCGTCGTCGCGTTTGTCGTCGCATTCGGCATCGCGCTCCGGCTCGGCGGCGTCCCCGTCGTCGCGTTCGGGGAAGGTGACGACGCGGCGCACGGCGCCGAAGCCGGCGTCCTCGCTCGACAAGGACAACCGCCTCGACATCAACGACTTCCACGTCGGCGACAAGGTGTCGCACGACAGCTTCGGCCTCGGCACCGTCCTCGAGACGCAGGACAAGGGCCGCAACTCGATCATCACCGTCGACTTCGGATCCGACGGCGTCAAGAGGCTCATGCTGCGCGTCGCGCCCATCGAGAAGCTCTGAGTCCCTCCCCGCCGCCCGGCCATGAGGACGCCACGCGTTCGTCCATGGCTGCGGTGTACAATCGACGATTAGTGCCGTTTCGAATGGGACGGCGCCGTCTGGAGCCTTGGCCCGTCAGCGGATCGGCGGTCCGTCGCGGACCGTTCGTGCGATGCACGGCGAAGCGCTGGAGAGGCTGGCTCGCATGGCATGGGCGTCCATGCCGTGTTCCGTTCAGACAACGACAGAACAAAGAAGGATACAAACCAATGACGAACGTTCAGCGTTCCCGCCGTCAGGTGCGCCTCTCGCGCGCCCTCGGCATCGCACTGACCCCGAAGGCTCAGCGCATCTTCGAAAAGCGTCCGTATGCCCCCGGTGAGCACGGCCGCACCCGCCGCCGCGCCGAATCCGATTACGCGGTACGTCTGCGCGAGAAGCAGCGTCTGCGCGCCCAGTACGGCATCTCCGAGAAGCAGCTGCGCGCCGCCTACGAGAAGGGCACGCACACCGCGGGCCAGACCGGCAACGCGATGCTGACCGACCTCGAGACCCGTCTTGACGCCCTCGTGCTGCGTGCCGGCATCGCCCGCACGACCGCGCAGGCCCGCCAGTTCGTGGTGCACCGCCACATCCTCGTCGACGGCAACATCGTCGACCGCCCGTCCTACCGCGTCAAGCCGGGCCAGACCATCCAGGTCAAGCCGAAGAGCCAGACGATGGTCCCGTTCCAGATCGCCGCCGAAGGCACGCACCGCGACGTGCTGCCGCCGGTCCCGGGCTACCTGGACGTCAACCTCGCCCAGCTCAAGGCCACGCTGACCCGCAAGCCCGAGGCCGAGGAGATCCCGGTGCAGGTCAACATCCAGTACGTGGTCGAATTCTACGCCCGCTGATCTGGATTCACGTACTGTAAATCGATACAGTATAAGGACATACAGCGTAAGGCCCCGCGATGGCTTCGCGGGGCCTTCCGTGTTGTCGGGGAGGGAACGGCGCGCGCTCAGGAGGAGAACGCGGCGCTGACGATGCCGCTGACGATCGACATGATCAGCGAGCCGAGCGTCGCCCACAGGAAGCCGTCGATGCTGACGCCGACGCCGAACAGGCTGAGCGCGAGCCACGAGGCGAGCTCCATGAACAGCCAGTTGATGACGAGGGCGAGGATGCCGAAGGTCAGGATCGAGAACGGCAGCGCGAGCATCTGCACGACTGGTTTGATCGACGCGTTGAGCAGCGCCATGAACAGCGAGAACGCGGCGACGCCGAGGATCGGCGGGTCGCCCACGGCGTGCATGCCGGGAAGCAGCACGACCATGACGCCCGCGGCGATCGTCAGGATCGCCCAGCGAATAAGAAAATCTTTCATGAGCCGATTATAGGGCGGCCGGGTGCGATAATCGGAAACCATGATCGTTCATCTGCATCTCGTCCGCCACGGACAGACCCTCTTCAACCGATACAACCGTCTGCAGGGATGGTCGAACTCGCCGCTGACGGCCGCCGGCCTCGACGACGCGGCGCACGCCGGCGAACTGCTCGCCGACGTCGACTTCGCCGCCGCCTACTGCTCGGACACGACGCGCGCGCAGGTCACCGCCGAGCGCATCCTCGACGTCAACGAATCCCACGGCCACATGCGCCCGCGGCTCGTGTGCGACATGCACTTCCGCGAGCAGTGCTACGGCTACTGGGAAGGGCAGGACATGGGCATGGCCTGGCTCGCCGCCGGCGGCCCGCACGGTGCGCCCACCTACAACGCGATCATCGAACGCCACGGCGTCGCCGCGACCCGCGACTTCCTCAAGGAGGCCGACCCCTTCCACGACGCCGAGTCGGACGATGAGTACTGGGAGCGCATCGCCGGCGGCTACGCGCTCATCGCGTCGAACCCGGCGCTCAGGGACGGCGACCACGTCCTGCAGATCTCCCACGGCAACACGCTGCTGAGCCTCATGCAGCGCTTCGCGCCGGAGGGCTACGACCTGAGCGAACGGCCGGCGAACGGATCGGTCAGCGAATTCGACCTGGACACCGACGCCGACTTCGCCTCGGCGCTCACCGTCGTCTCCTACAACCGGCGCTGACCGGCCGTCTGGGCGCTTGGGTACCCTAATGCGGGTAGGAAACTAGTCGTGACATGCACGTCGTGACAGGAAAGAGGTGCACGAGAACATGGGTGCTGGAGAAATTGCTGGTCTGATCGCGGCGATAGCGTTCGCCGTGCTCGCCGGGTTCCTGATCTATCCGCTGATCCGCCTGGGCAAGCTGTTCGACCAGCTCGCCGACACCGTCAAGGAGACCGGGGACCACGCGCTGCCGGCGCTCGACGAGGGCGTGACGACGGTGCAGCAGGTCAACAAGTCGCTCGCCGACGTCAACGAGATCTCGTCGGCCGCCTCGAGCACCGCCAACAACATCGGCGCGCTGACGAACCTGTACGGCTCCTTCCTCGGCAAGCCGATCATCAAGCTCGCCTCGACCTTCTACGCGCTGAGGGCGACGGCGCGCTCGTTCATGAACAAGGGCGGGCAGCCGGCGCAGGACGCCAAGGCCGCCGCACCGACCAAGGGGGAGTGACCCATGCGCAAACGTCTACTGTGGATCGCGCTCGGCATGATCGCCGGCGTCGTCGCCGTCAGCAAGGCCACCGCCTACGTGAAGGCCAACACCCCCGACAAGGCGCGCCAGTTCCTGCTCGGCCCCGACCAGGAGCACGTCGGCATGCGCACGCTGCAGGGCCTCGTCGCCGAGTTCACCGACGTGCGCCGCGCACGCGAGGCGGAGCTCAACAGCCGCTACATGGACAAGCTCTCCTGAGCGGAGGGACGCGCCGGAGACACGGCGCGTCCCGATATCTTCATTCATTGTTTTTCATCATCCATCCACGGACATCCAGAGTATGTAAGGAGCCGCAAGCAATGCGCACCGCGGAGATCGCCCAGCGATATCTCAACTACTTCAAGAAGCAGGACCACCTCATCGTGCCGTCCGCCTCGCTCATCTCGCCGAACCCGACGACGCTCTTCACGATCGCCGGCATGGTGCCGTTCATCCCGTACCTGATGGGCGAGCAGACGCCGCCGAGCCGCCGCATGGCCAGCAACCAGAAGTGCGTGCGTACGCTCGACATCGACGAGGTCGGCAAGACGACCCGCCACGGCACCTTCTTCCAGATGCTCGGCAACTTCTCCTTCGGCGACTACTTCAAGGAGGAGGCGATCCATTACGCCTACGAGCTGCTGACGAGCCCGGTCGAGCAGGGCGGCTACGGCTTCGACCCCGAGAAGCTGTGGATGACGACCTTCACCGACGATGACGAGGCGCGCGCGATCTGGAGGAACGAGGGCGTCGACCCCGAACACATCCAGATCCTCGGCATGGAGGACAACTTCTGGACGACCGGCGGCCCCGGCCCCGGCGGCCCGTGCTCCGAGATCTACGTCGACCGCGGCCCCGAATACGGCAAGGAGGGCGGCCCGATCGCCGACGAGAACCGCTATATCGAGATCTGGGACCTCGTCTTCGAGAACTACATGGTCGACAACGTCAAGTCGAAGACCGAGCTGCACATCGCCGGCGAGCTCAAGCACAAGAACATCGACACCGGCGCCGGTCTCGAGCGCCTCGCCTACCTGCTGCAGGGCAAGCAGAACATCTACGAGACCGACGAGGTCTTCCCGGTCATCGAGGCCGCCGAGAGGCTCTCCGGCATCAGGTACGGCCAGGACAAGGACGCCGACGTCAAGATGCGCGTCGTCGCCGACCACGTGCGCTCCGCGCTGATGATCATGAGCGACGGCGTGCGCCCGAGCAACGCCGGCCGCGGCTACGTGCTGCGCCGCCTGCTGCGCCGCACGATCGAGGCGATGCGCGTGCTCGGCGTCACGACGCCGGTCATGCCCGAGCTGCTGCCGGTCTCCAAGGCCGCGATGGAGCCGAACTACCCGGAGCTCGCCAACACCTTCCACGACGTCTCCGAGGCCGCCTACGGCGAGGAGGACGCGTTCCGCCGCACGTTGACGAACGGCATCGAGATCTTCGACATGGCCGTCACGAAGGCGAAGGACGAGGCCGGCAAGCAGGGCGACGCCCAGCCGGTCGTCTCCGGCGACGCCGCGTTCACGCTGCACGACACCTACGGCTTCCCGATCGAGCTCACGCTCGAGATGGCGGCCGAGCAGGGCGTCAGGGTGGACGAGGAGAAGTTCCGCGAGCTGATGAACGAGCAGAAGTCGCGCGCCCGCCAGGACGCGCTCAGGAAGCGCCACAACGTGGACCTGAGCGAATACGACGACTTCAAGAACAAGCTCCAGGCGCCGATCGAGTTCCTCGGCTACACCGACATGACGTCGCGCAGCCGCGTGCTCGGCATCATGATGGAGGGCGTCGGCTCGGTGCCGGCCGTCTCCGCGCCGGCGACCGTCGAGGTCATCCTCGACCGCACGCCGTTCTACGCCGAGGCCGGAGGCCAGCTCGCCGACCAGGGCGACATCGTCTCCGACGACGGCGCCGTGCTCGAGGTCGACGACGTGCAGAAGCCGATCAAGGACCTCATCGTCCACCAGTGCCGCCTCATCGAGGGCACGCTCGTCGTCGGCGCCGAAGTGACCGCCGAGATCGACGTCGAGCGCCGCGGCGCGATCGCCCGCTCGCACACCGCCACGCACATCGTGCACAAGGCGCTGCGCGAGGAGCTCGGCCCGCAGGCCACGCAGCGCGGCTCCGAGGACGCGCCGAACCGCCTGCGCTTCGACTTCCAGTGGCCGAAGGCGCCGACGAAGCAGCTGATGAGCGCCGTCGAGGCGCGCGTCAACGACCGCGTGCGCGACAACCTGCACGTCTCGACGCAGGAGATGAAGTTCGACGACGCGATCGCGCTCGGCGCGATGCATCTGTTCGGTGAGAAGTACGGCGACGTCGTGCGCGTCGTCACGATCGGCGACGACGGCTGGAGCCGCGAGCTGTGCGGCGGCACGCACGTCGACTTCGCCGGCAAGATCGGCCTCGTCAACATCATGTCCGAGGCCTCGGTCGGCTCCGGCGTGCGTCGCGTCGACGCGCTCGTCGGCCAGGGCGCCTACGACTACAACGCCCGCGAGCACGCACTCGTCTCGCAGCTGTCCGACACGCTCAACGCGCGTCCCGACGAGCTCGCCGAGCGCGTCAGCACGCTGCTCGCCAAGCTCAAGGACTCCGACCGCCGCCTCGCCGCGATGTACGAGGCGCAGCTCGCCGAGTCCGTCCCGCAGATCGTCGAGGCCGCGAAGGCCTCCGCGGCTCCGGTCGTCGTCGCCGCGAAGAATGTCGGCCACTTCGGCTCCTTCGACGTGCTGCGCAAGACCGTCATGGACATCCGCAACCGCCTGGGCGACGACCGCCCGGTCGTCGTGGCGCTCGCCGGCGTCAACGAGGACGACAAGCCGATGGTCGCCGTCGCGACGAACGAGGCGGCCCGCAAGGGGGGCATCAAGGCCGGCGACCTCGTGCGCGGCGCCTCGAAGATCCTCGGCGGCGGCGGTGGCGGCAAGCCGGACTTCGCCCAGGGCGGCGGCTCCGACGCGTCGAAGATCGACGACGCCGTCGCGGCGCTCGTCAAGGACGCGCGCAAGGCCTGACCGAACCCCCATATGGTCTGGCTAGGCATCGATCTGGGGAACGCCCGGGTCGGACTCGCGTTGTCCGACCCGGAGCTGACCTTCGCCCACCCCGCGGGGAACGTCACCGTGCGCGGGGACTACTTCCAGGCCTTCGACGACGTCCTCAACGTCATCGAGGACGAGCACGTCGAACGCGTCGTCATCGGGCTGCCGCTGCAGATGGACGGCACCGAGGGCAAGAGCGCGAAGAAGGCGCGCCGCTGGGCGAAGTCGCTCGGCACGCGGCTCGCGGCCGAACTGGAAGACGACCTGTCCGGCATCGACTGGATGCCTGATATCATGCTCATGGATGAACGCCTGACGACGGTCGACGCGCATCGTCGGCTGCTCGACGCGCGGCTGGGCACCCGTCGGCACCGCGCCGTCGTGGACCAGCAGTCGGCGGTGACGATCCTGCAGACGGCGTTGGACGGACGCCGCGCCGGCGCGCACGGTTCGGAGGAGTGAGAGTGCCTGAGGATTTGCACGATTTTTTCAACGACGACGTCTGGGATGACGGCACCGGCGCCGACCATCCCGGGCCCGGCGGCGCCGCCGCGCCCCCGCCGAAGCCGCCGCGTTCGCGCCGCGACATGCGCCGCCGGCGCAGGCAGCAGCGCCGCAAGCGCCTCATCGTCGTCATCGCGTCGATCGTCGTCGTCGCGCTGTGTGCCGGTGTCGGCGTCTTCGCGGTCGGCAAGATCAAGCAGTGGCGGCGCAGCACGCTCGCCGACACGGCGGTCGTCGACGACTATCCGGGGCCGGGGGAGGGCCGTGTCGCCTTCACCGTCGAGTCCGGGCAGGGCGTCGCCGAGATCGCCGAGGGACTGCAGCGCGCCGACGTCATCAAATCGGTCGACGCGTTCACGTCGGTCGTCGCGAGCAACGCCTACACGCTGTATCCGGGCATATACGAGCTCAAGCGCCATATGAAGGCGTCGGCCGCCGCGAAGATCCTCTCCGACGAGGGCAACGCGAAGGGCTTCGTCGAGGTGCGCCAGGGCGAACGCCTCGACGACGTGCTCAAGGCGGCCGCCGAATCCTCGGGTATCGCGCTCAAGGACTTCGAGGACTACGCGGGCGACGCCTCGAAGACGGGCGCGATCCTGCCCGCATGCGCGAAGGGCAAGCTCGAGGGCTGGCTCGAACCCGGCGTGTACAACGTCGGCGAGGACCCGACGCCGGCCTCGATCCTGCAGCAGATGGTGCAGGCGAGGATCGAGAAGCTCAACGCGCTCGGCGTGCCCGAAGGCGACCAGAGCGAACGCATCCTGATCGTCGCGTCGATCGTCGAGGCCGAGGTCAACTCGCAGGACTACTACGGCAAGGTCAGCCGCGTCATCGAGAACAGGCTCAAGGACGACATGCCGCTCGGCATGGACTCGACGGTCGCCTACGGATTCAAGATCAAAGGCACCGAGCTGACGAACGAGCAGCTCAACGACGGGTCGAACCCCTTCAACACGCGCGTGAACAAGGGGCTGCCGCCGACGCCGATCTCCAACCCGGGCGACGACGCGATCGAGGCGGCGATGCACCCCGAGGACGGCGACTGGCTGTACTTCGTGACGACCGACCTGAAGACCGGCGAGACGAAGTTCACGTCCAGCTACGACGAGTTCGAGAAGTACGTGCAGGAGTACAAGACCAACAACGAGCACGCGAACTGATCGGCGCACGTCGCCCGCTCAGCCGGCGACGGCGGCGAGCACGGCGAATGCGCCGGCCGCCACGATCACCGGGACGAACGGCACCCTGGCATCCACGCCGGGGCGCCGTTTCGCATATCGGGGCCATATCGCCAGCCACAGCAGGCCGCATACGCCCATGAGCAGCCACCAGCGCACGAAAGTGACGGCGCCGAACGCGCCGACGACGCAGCCGACGAGCGCGCTGGCGGTGACGTCGCCGAAGCCGAGCGCACCGGGACGCACGAGGGCGAGCACGAGCTGGACGCCGGCGCCGCAGACGAGCCCGGCGGCGGCGCGCAGCGGCGCGGCCGGGTCGGCGCCGGTCCACGCCAGCAGCATCCACACGGCGAGCTGCGCCGCGATCCCGGCCGCGACCAGCCGCCGCGGGACCGTGCGCCGACGCAGGTCGGTCACGCACGCCGCGATTCCACAAAGCAGTCCCGGCAGGCAGCAAAGGTACGGCATACCGTTAAGATAGTCACAGTTTTCCCACGGACCAAAGGAGTTGGCATGTTGCGTTGGCAGACCGCTGGCGAATCGCACGGCGAGGCGCTCGTCGCGATGATCGAGGGCGTCCCCGCAGGAGTGAAGATCACGTCGGACGACATCCGCGGGGCGCTCGCCCGGCGCCGTCTCGGCTACGGCCGCGGCGCGCGCATGAAGTTCGAGCAGGACCAGGTGCGCATGCTCACCGGCGTGCGCTTCGGCAGCACGCTCGGCTCGCCGATCGCGATCGAGATCGGCAACACCGAATGGCCGAAGTGGACCGAGGTCATGAGCGCCGACCCGCTCGACCACGAGCTCGCGCGCGAGGGCCGCAACGCTCCGCTGAGCCGTCCGCGCCCGGGGCACGCCGACCTCACCGGCATGCGCAAATACGGCTTCGACGACGCCCGGCCGGTGCTCGAACGCTCAAGCGCGCGCGAGACGGCGTCGCGTGTCGCGCTCGGCGAGGTGGCGCGCCAGCTGCTCGAACAGGTGGCCGGCGTGCGCACCGTCTCCCATGTCGTCTCGATCGGCGGCGCCGGCGTCGACGACCCGACGGCGATGCCGCTGCCGACGCCCGACGATGTCGACATGCTCGATGCGTCCCCGGTGCGCACGCTCGACAAGGACGCCGAGGCGCGCATGATCGCCCGCATCGACGAGGCGAAGGCGAACGCGGACACGCTCGGCGGCGTCATCGAGGTGATCGCCTACGGCATGCCGGCCGGCGTCGGCACCTATGTGGAGTCCGACCGCAGGCTCGACGCGGCGCTCGCCTCCGCGCTCATGGGCATCCAGGCGATCAAGGGCGTCGAGATCGGCGACGGCTTCCTCGAGGCGATGCGTCCCGGCTCGCAGGCGCACGACGAGATGGTCGCCGGCGCCGACGGCCGTATCGAACGCCTGACGAACCGCGCCGGCGGCATCGAGGGCGGCATGTCCAACGGCCAGCCGATCCGCGTGCGCGCCGCGATGAAGCCGATTCCCTCGATCCCGAAGGCGCTGCGCACCGTCGACGTGACGACCGGCGAGGCGGCGCAGGCGATCAACCAGCGTTCCGACAGCACGGCGGTGCCGGCCGCGGCCGTCGTCGCCGAGGCGATGGTCAGGCTCACGCTCGCCAAGTACCTGCTCGAGAAGTTCGGCGGCGACAGCGTCGACGAGACACGCCGCAACATCGAGGCATACGTCGCCTCGTGGCCCGAGCACATGCGCTGAGGGCGCGGAGGGACGGCCATGGCAAGGCACAGCAGACACGAGATGGCCGCGCGCAGACGCCCGGCGGCCGTCATCGTCGGCATGATGGGCGCCGGCAAGACGCGTCTGGGCAAGGAGATGTCGCAGATGCTCGGCATCGGCTTCGCGGACGCGGACCAGCAGATCGAGGAAGCGATCGGCATGTCGATCCCGAAGTATTTCGCGCGGCACGGCGAGGCGGCGTTCCGCGAGGTTGAGCGAAGGACCGTCGCCGAGACGCTCGGCTCCTTCGACGGCATCTACGCGCTCGGCGGCGGCGCGCCGATGACGCCGGCGGTGCGCGAGGCGCTGCATGACTACGCCGAACACGGCGGGCGCGTCATCTACCTGCTTGCCGATCCGGCGGAGGCGATGGAGCGCGCGCGCAGGGGCGGCGGCCGCCCGATGCTCGACGGCGACGCCGACGCGCGCTGGATGGCGCTCTACGAGCAGCGCGACCCGGTCTACAGGCAGGTGGCGAACGTGATCGTGCGCACGCACGGCATGACGCCGAAGGCAGCGGCAAGGAAGATGATCGAAATGACGAACGAGGGAATCGTCCATGTGGACGGCGCCGGCATCGAAGCCTACGACGTGAGGATCGGCGAGGGCGCGCTCAACCATCTGCCCGACGTGCTCGGCGCAGGTCCGGTGCGCGTCGCGCTGATCCACACGCAGTCGGTGCAGCGGCACTCCGACCGGGCGCGCGCGATCCTGCGCAAGGCCGGCTATCAGGTGAGCGACATCGTGATCCCGGACGCCGAGGCCGGCAAGACCGTCCAGGTCGCCGACGGCATCTGGCAGCGCCTCGGCAACGAGGGCTTCACGCGCTCCGACGCGATCGTCGGCCTCGGCGGCGGCGCGTGCACCGACCTCGCCGGATTCGTCGCCGCCACGTGGATGCGCGGCGTCCGCTACGTGAACTGCCCGACGTCGCTGCTCGCGATGGTCGACGCGTCCACCGGCGGCAAGACCGGCGTCAACACGCCGCAGGGCAAGAACCTCGTCGGCTCGTTCTACACGCCCGCCGGCGTGCTCGCCGACCTGAGGACGCTCACGTCGCTGCCGAACGACATCTTCATCGAAGGCCTCGGCGAGGTCGCCAAGTCCGGCTTCATCCGCGACCCCGAGATCCTCACGATCCTCGAGGACCACGCCGACGAGCTGCGCGCCTTCGACGGCGAGACCTTCCTCGATTCGCCGCTCAAGCCGATCGTCGCCGAACTCATCGAACGCACGGTGCGCGTCAAGGCCCACCACGTCTGCGCCGACCTCAAGGAGGCGGGACTGCGCGAATTCCTCAACTACGGGCACACCTTCGGCCACGCGATCGAACAGCTCGAGCATTTCCGCTGGAGGCACGGCAACGCGGTCGCCGTCGGCATGGTCTACGCGGCCGAGCTGTCCAATCTGACCGGGCACCTCGACCGCCCGACCGTCGAATACACCTACGACCTGCTCGACCGTCTGGGACTGCCGACCTCGTGGAACGGCGCCGGATTCGACGAGGTGCTCGCGCTGATGCACCGCGACAAGAAGGCGCGCGGCAACACGCTGCGCTTCGTCGGCCTCGAGGAGATCGGCAGGCCGTTCCACCTCGACGACCCCGACCAGCAGGCGGTGCGCGAGGCCTTCGAACGTGTGCGCCAGCAGGCGTGACGCGCACGGCGCCCGGCATCGTCGCGCACTATCATGGGGCTGACAACGTTTTCCAAGGAATGGAGTGGATATGGCCGAAAATGAGCCGGTCAAGGTGATCGTCGTGAACGGGCCGAACCTCGGTCGCCTCGGGGTGCGCCAGCCGGACGTGTACGGCAGGCAGGACCTCGAGCAGCTGTGCAGGCTGTGCACGCAATGGGGCGAGTCCCTCGGGCTCGACGTGGACGTGCGGCAGACCGACGACGAGGCGCAGATGGTGCAGTGGATGCACGAGGCCGCCGAGCGGCAGAAGGCGGTCGTCATGAACCCGGCGGCGTTCACGCATTATTCGTATGCGCTCGCCGACGCGGCGCACATGGTGCTCGACGCGGACATGCCGCTGATCGAGGTGCACATCTCGAATCCGGCGGCGCGCGACGAGTTCCGCAAGCGTTCGGTGATCAGCCCGGTCGCCACCGGCACGATCACCGGTCTCGGCTTCCTCGGCTACAAGCTCGCGCTCGAGGCCGTCGCCGAACTGACGAAGGGCTGAGCGGGATCTGACCGCATCGGCGCATAAGACGGCGGCCCCCGGAACCGCAATCGGTTCCGGGGGCCGCCGTCTTATGCCTGAGCGTCCGACCGCCGTCAGTCGGTGCCCGCGCCCTCGCCTTCGCCGGTGCGTCGCCACTGGAGCCTGGAGTTGTAGCCATGGGGGACGGCGGCGTCCCCGTCGCACACCGAAGACAGCGTGTCCATCCACCAATGCTCGCGTTCGATGACCGTGCGGTCCGCCACACGAGGGTCGAAGATGTCGAGGATCGAATACTGGAAGTGTTTCTCGATGTACGACGCGCCCTGTTCGGCGACGAGATCCTTCAGCAGCTTGTTGCCGCCGGTGTGGTCGCCCTGCACGTATTCCTGCCAGCGCGACAGCAGGCCGCGCTCGCCGCCGTGACGGCTGTAGGCGGAGCCGACGTAGTGCCAGCCGGTGCGCGTATCGGTCTGCAGGTACACGGCGTTGACGGCGCCCAGCGCGCCGCGCCATTCGTCGTCATGCACGGCGGCGACGAGCTCGTTGAAGGACAGGCGCACGTTGTCGTATCCGGGGAACGGCATCGCCGAGACCGGCGACTGCGCGACCTTCTCGACGATCATCGTGTCGAAGAAGCGCGCCCGCATCCCGGCATCGGCCATGTCGTTCACCATCTGCACCGCGCCGCGCCGTTTGCGGTAGGTGACGACGGTGCGCGCCTCAAAGGGGCGGAAGCGTTCGATCGGTGTGCGCTGATAGACCTCGTTGCCCCCGCGCATCACCGGGGCGCCGGCCTCGTAGCCGCCGATGAACAGCCAATGGGTCGCGGGCTTCTCACGGCCGTCGAGCTGGATGAACTGCAGCACTTTGGGCCGGCGTATGTTGCCGCCGGCCCTGCCGCCGTTCCAGCGGCGCGTGAACACCCAATCCATGAGTTCGTCATGGTGCCCGTAGTACATCGTCATCGCGTCGAACCAAGCGTCGCTGCTCTGGTTCAGCCTGACCGAGTACTGCGAGAGCTCGTCCTCGCCGATGCCGAGCATCTCGAAGAACCTGATCGGCGGGTTGTAATCGTCCATGATGTCTTCCTTTCTGTCGTCGTGCGGCCCGTCGCCGCCTGCGGGATTCACCGCCTGCCGTCCTGCGGCGGACGGCAGGCGCGGCGCCATGCCTCCTCCAGCGAGGCAGCCCCGTGGAGCATCATCGTGAACCAGTCCTCGTCGACCGTGAAGCTCGAGGTCTCGAACAGCATGAGGTCCGCGGGCTGGACCGGCCGCCGATGGCGCCGGAACGAGGACAGGGAATCGGGCAGCCGCGGAATCCGGTCAAGGCACAGCGAGGGGAACGGCTTGCGGGTGCCGCCGTCGAAGGCGATGGCGCCGTCGACGATATCGATGAGGACCGTGCGGCTGCGGGCGGCGACGGTTGCGGCCTCGAGCAGCTGCACGGTCTGCCATAACCGGTCTATCGCCTCGTCGTAGATGTTGGTTCCGTGTTCGTCGTCGATGAGCTCCCGGTAGAACGGCTTGCCGTCGGAGGCCATGATGTTCAGCTCGCGGAAGTCGCCGTCCGGCATGCCGGCGGGCTGCAGCCGCGCGATGGACATGAACGGTACGGAGGCCGTCCCGTTCATGTCCTTCGACGGCGACGTGACCGTCCAATCCGACCAGGCGAGCGCGGACAGCCATCCGGCGACCGCCTGTTCGAGATCGTTCGCGCGTATTGGGCGCGGAACACCGGTGTTCTGGCGAATGCGATAACGGAACCCAAGCGTGGTCATAGGTGCCTTCTTCGATGCGCGACATTAACTTCATATCATGATAACTTATATAAAAGATAAAACGATAACGGGCGCGCCTCATTGCGTGTCCCGGGCGGTGGGGCCGCCTTCTATCGGCTGTTGAGTGTGGCCGTCTCGCCGGTGACGGCCTCGGGAGGGATGATCGCGCGTTCATCGAAATAGGCGATCGGGTTCTTCGAGTCGTTGCGTTCGAGCGTCTTGCCGATCCATGGGTCGTAGCGTTCGCCGGCGAGGTCGCCGAGGAACCACATGCGCATGTCCTCGCGCTTGACGATGCCTTTGATCTTGGCGACGCAGACGACGACGTTGTCCGGATTGAGGACGATGCCGATGTCGCAGCGCACCGCGCGTCCCGGCTCGAGCTTCCACCATCCGGCGCTGCAGCTCCAGACCTCCTCCTGGGTGAGGCCCGGCTCCCAGCCGATGGCGGTGATCGGCTGGTCGTCGGGGTCGTATTCGTCGTAGTCCAGGATCTTCCTCGGCCCGATCTTCATCGTGACGACTTCGGCCATTAGCGTCCTTCCGTGCGAAATACTTTAATATCTTTCTACCAAGATGGAGCAACATTCGGGCGCGCCGGAGCGCTGCGCGATCCGCGTGCCGAGTTGACTGGGCGGCGGTGTGGAATCTATGCTTGCATTATCTTTCTATCTTGTATAAAAGATAAAACGATGGAGGCGGATGATGGCATGTAGGAACATGGAGGTCGGCGATATCGTCGTCGTCGACACGAGTGACGTCAACGCGCTTGGTATCGTCACGGAGATTTCCGGAGATGGCGAGAAGACCGGCGGGGTGGGGGATGCGTCCAAAGGCCGCTGGGCATACGGAATACGCGTACTGCGTGGCGTCCGTCGTGCCGATGGGGCGTCTATGCCGACGGGGGCGCAGATCTGGGTCGATGACGATCCATGGCGGGTGCACGTCGACGGCGAGGACGGATATGCGCTGCCGGAATCCTATCAAGGAGAGAGTGTGGCAAGGTTGCTGGCGAAAGCCGGCGTGGAACGCAGGGGCATGACTCCTGATGAGGAGCGGGCCTTGGGCCGGAGGAGGCGGCGCGGCGCCGTCATACGGTGGATCGTCGCGGTCGTGTGCGTCGTTGCGATTGTGATGGGTGCAGGGGTTCTGGCGAAGCATCATCGGAAGCAAGCGGCCGAACGGCAGCGTCAGGAGCGGCTGGATGGTCTCGTCGGCGACGCTGACTCATATGCGTTGAAGCTCTTGAGGAGATGCGGAGGGCTGCAGACGATCAGCACAGGGCTTGGCGTGCAATACGCAACGGTTGCCCCAAGCGCCGATGGGTTGGATTCGGCGACGTTGGGGTGCATGCTTGAGTCAATGGGGGAGGAGGACACGGGTGCCAATGAGGTAACGCTATGGCGGGCGCTGATTGACGCCTCCATTGGGAACCTCGTGACGAATCCCGGGCAGTTGGTCTCGTTGCCCTGGCAGTCGGTGATGGGGATCGAAGTCCGGTGCGGCATCGATTTCGACGGTCGCATCATGTGCGACGTTCGCAGTGCGGATGGATCATTCGGCGAGAACGGGTCAAGCGATGGCACCTCTCCGGATGGGCAGGCGTCGAATGAGCCGATGCCTGCGGATGCGTCGACGACGACATCCGATAATTCCGGGGAGGTCAGCTCGTGGACCGATGAATTCGATCCGGACAACGTCCGCGGCAGATGGTGCCTGAAGGACGGCGTCACCTGCGTAGTCATCACTCCGCAGGTCGAGGGACAACGCTGGCCTCTTGCGCTGGACACCGCGCGGATGGGGGATGCGAATCCGCTGCCGGACGGACAGACGTCGACGCTGATGGCCCCCAACTATCAAGATGTGCAGGAACCGGAAACGCTCAGGCAGCAATTGCGCATGGTCACCGAATACACCTACCGCATCGACTGCAGCACCCAGCCCGACGACACCCCGTGCGACGGGCAGACGGTGCGTAAGCCGACGTACGACCAAACGACCGGCGCACCCGGTTCCGCCGGCATCGTCATGGTGCGGGAACCGTTGGAGCTGGTACGTGTGGGACCCGATAACACATTGCCCGTCGACGGCCTCGATGAGTCCAATCCACCGGCGCAGGTGGCGTACCTCATCATCAAGCCGTACGGCAAAACGCAGCCCGGCAGCATCTCCAACGATACGGTGTTCTACTCGCGACTGACCTGAATGGAGGACGGCGGATGACGCGCAGAACCATGAGATTGGGCGATATCGTGATCGTCGACGGCGCCGGTCTGGATGTGCTTGGCATCGTCGTGGATGTCTCGACCGATCCGGTGCTGACCGGAGGCGTCGCGCACGATGGCGTACCGGCGTTTCGTGTACGCGTGTTGCACGGGAGGCGGCGTGGGGCGGGTGTCCTGTCGGCTGTGCACGAGGACGTCTGGATTCGCGACGACCCCTGGGGTGTGCATATCGACGGTGAGGACGGTTACGTATTGCCGTGCATGTTCCAGGGGGTGGACGTCGACAGCATGTTGGCGGCCAATTCCGTCTCCAGGCGTTCCCCGTCGCAGGCGACCGTGAGGCGTTCCATGGCGGCTGCCCGGACGAACCAACGTATCTGGGTGCTCGTGGCGGCGGCGATCGTCGTCATCATACTGCTGGCACGTGTGGTCAACCGGCCGCATCCGGACGCGTCCATTCCGCTGGCGCAGGCATATTCCATGCATTGCGGCGCATACCCCGATTCGCCGCCGATTGAATTATGGAACAACGGTGTGAACGTGTGGAGGGGAGTCGAGGGCACCGTTTCGGAAGCGGATGAACCGTGGACCTCCGAGGCCTTCGCCTGCTTTGCCGATCAGATCGGCTATACCAAGGGGGAGGCCGCCTTCGTCGAGGAGATGGAGATGGCGGTGGGTCTCGACCAATATGTGATCAATAAGCACTTCGTGATGTTCTGCCAGCAGGTGCGGTATGTGGATGAGGTGTCCTGCGGGGCGTACAACAGGGCGTTCGTCGGTTAGGACGTCGCCGCCGCGTGCGCGGCGGCGACGGTAGGCCGGCGAAAGCGTACTGGTCGCGTGGCAAGATTCCAGTGGGGGAGGGGCGCGGCGGACGCGTATCGTCCATGCATGCGCAGCGCGGTGGATTTTTGCTCAAGGCTGAGGTATGATGAAGGTTGATTTCACTGCAAACGTATGCACGGTTCGTTGACGAACGCCCCGGAAATCCTTGCATGACATGCGAGCGGGGTCGGGCATACATTGGCAAACCGGATGGGTGGGACGTCGGCATCGCGATGCCTACGCCGAAGCCCTCCGGCCAGGGAAAAAGAGAAATGGAAAACATATGGTGAATCAGCAGTTCCGCACTGCGATGCGCCGCACGACCGGGATGGGCGTGGCCTTCGCCTTGGCCTGCTCGGGTGCGTTGCTCACGGTGCCGATGGCGGCCAACGCCGCTCCTGCCGACACGGGGAGCACGGCGCTTCCCGCCGCGACCGACGTGCAGGTCATCGCGTTCCAGCAGACCTGGAAGTCGATCGCGAAGGAGTGCACGAACACGTACGGACCGCAGGGCGTCAAGTACGTCGAGATCTCACCGCCACAGGAATCGATCCAGGGCACCGAATGGTGGACAAGCTACCAGCCGGTGAGCTACAAACTCGATTCGAAGCTCGGCACCGAAGCCGAATTCAAGAACATGATCACGACATGTGATGCCGCGGGCGTCGGCATCATCGCCGACGTCGTGCTCAACCAGACGACCGGTTTGGATGTCGCTGCAGGCGAGCAGACCGGTGTGGCGGGCACGAAGTACAACGGCTTGACCGGCGGCTATCCGGGCTTCACCGGCGAAAACGGCCAATATCCGCAAGGTGTGACCGCCGCCGACTTCCATGACTACAACAACGGCGCAAGCATCTCCGATTACAAGAACCAGCAGGAGGTGCAGGAAGGCCGCCTGAACTCGATGTGGGACTTCGACACGTCGAGCGAGAAGGTGCAGGACATCCAGTCCGACTATCTCGCCAAGCTCTACAAGATGGGCGTCAAGGGCTTCCGCATGGACGCCGTCAAGCACATCAACAACGAGGACATCAAGGGCATCAAAGACAAGATGGCCCAGAAGGTCGGCAAGAACGCCAACGACATCTACTGGATCCAGGAAGTCATCGGCAACGCGAGCGAAGCGCCCGGCATCCAGCCGCGCAATTACCTGGAGACCGGCACCGTGACGCAGTTCGACTACAAGTCGGACCTCAACGCGAAGTTCAAGGGCAAGATCGCCGAACTCAAGGACCTCTCGACGCGCATCGGCGACCTGTCGTCGAATCCGAACGCGATTGCGTCCAAGGACGCGAACGTCTTCGTGACGAACTGGGACACGGCCCGCAACGACGGTGCGATCACCTACAAGAACGATTCGATGTACGCGCTCGCGAACGCATTCATGCTCGCCTATGACTACGGCACGCCGCGTCTGCTGTCGGACTACAAGTACGACGACGACGCTGCCGGCGCCCCTGGCGCGACGGAGACCTCGGTGCCGGACGTCGACTTCGACCAGGCGTGCTCGACGAAGGACGGCGACTGGAACTGCCAGCAGCGTTGGACGACGACGCGCGGCATGATCGCCTTCCACAACTACGTCGACGGCACGTCGGTCTCCGGCTGGCAGGACGACGGCGCCAACAACATCGCGTTCTCGCGCGGCGACAAGGGCTTCGTCGCGATCAACAACTCGACCGAGGACAAGGACGCCGAATACGCGACCTCGATGCCCGACGGCGAGTACTGCGACGTCTACGCCGTGCAGGACTGCTCGAAGACGGTGACCGTCTCCGGCGGCAAGGTCAAGACGACGGTGCCTGCGATGCAGGCCGTCGCGATCTACGGCGGCGCCACGAAGGCGACGCATCCGGCCTCCGACGTGGCCGTCGACCCGAGCACCCCGGACGTCGTCATCCCGGACACCACCGTCAAGCCGGACGACCAGACGACGACCATCTGGTACAAGCCGACCAACAAGTGGGACAAGGTCTTCGTGCACCATGGCGCCGGCAGCGACTGGACGGCCGTCCCCGGCGAGGAGATGGAAGGGCCGGACGCGCAGGGCTACTACAAGAAGACGATCGACACCAAGGGCGAGGAGCACCAGATCTGCTTCAACGACGGCGCCAACGACTGGGACAGCAACGGCGGCAAGAACTACCTGATCGCCAAGGGCATCACGCAGGTCGGCGTCGAGAACGGCGCGCTCAGCGTAGGCAACCCGGAGGCGATCGGCGCGCAGACCCGTCTCGTCGTGCATTACAAGCCGGCGGCCGATGAGGCCACCGCGAACCGCGGCGTCTACGTCTGGGGCAAGGACACCGCCGGCGCCGACATGAAGGCCGTGAACCATCCGTTCACCGGCGAGGACTGCTACGGCAAGGTCGCGGACCTCACCTTCGACGGCAAGTTCGAGGACCTCGGCTTCATCATCACGACCGAGGACTGGAACAAGTTCGGCGGCGACCGCAACGTCACCGTGAGCAAGACCGGCACCGTCGAGGTGTGGGTCGACGGCACCGGCGACGCGGACGCGACGCTCACCGAGGCTCCGGCCGACTACAAGTGCAAGGCGGACAAGGTCGACGTCACCGTCCACTACATGCGCAACGACGGCCTGTACTTCAACGCGGGCGACACCGAGACGAAGGTCCCGCAGTGGGATCTGTGGATGTGGAACTCGAACAGCAACGGTTCCGCCGCGAAGTTCACGAGCCATGACGACTGGGGCGAGCTGGCCAAGGCCTCCTTCTCCAACTACACCTACCAGGCCGCGAACGGCGAGTCCGACTTCGGCCTGCTGCGCCGCTACGGCGTCGACGAGTGGAAGAAGAAGGACGGCTCCGACGGCGACATCAAGATGAGCGCCGACGCGCTCGTCTTCAGCAACGACGGCACCGCGAAGGCCGAAGTGTGGCTCCTGCAGGACGACCCGACCGTCTACACGGCGCGTCCGGCGCTCGGCGCCCGCATCTCCACGGCCGAGATCGCGCAGAAGAACGCGATCGATGCGAAGCTCACGAAGCCGGCCGACGTCAAGGCATCGGACGTCACGGTGACCGACGCCGACGGCAACAAGCTCGCGGTCGCCGACGTGAAGACCGACGGCACCGTCGTCACGGTCACGCTCAAGGACGACCTCGACCTGACCGCCAAGTACACGGTCGAGATCGAGGGCTTCGGCTCCGCCGACGCCGTCGCCGGATCCGTCGTGCGCACCGACGCCTTCGACAAGGAATACGCCTACGACGGCGACGACCTCGGCGCGACCTACGGCAAGGACGGCTCCACGTTCAAGCTGTGGGCACCGACCGCGGCCAAGGTCGAGCTCGTCACGTTCAAGGCCTCCGACACCGCCGACGCGGCCGAGGATCAGGTCTTCGCGATGAAGCGCGGCGACAGGGGCGTATGGTCCGCGACCGAGACGGTCGCCCCGGGCACCGCCTACGTCTACCGCGTCTCCTTCGCCGACGGCACGAAGAACGACTCTCCGGATCCGTATGCGCGCGCATCGGTCATCAACGGCCGCCGCTCCGTCGTCCTGTCCGACGAGCAGACGAAGGTCGCGGGCTCCAAGCGCATGGCCCCGTTCTCGAAGAACACCGACGCGGTCATCGCCGAGACCCATGTGCACGACTTCTCGAGCAACGCCAACTCCGGCGTCTCGGAAGCCAACCGCGGCAAGTACCTCGGCATGATCGAGAACGGCACGAAGAACTCCGAGGGCAAGGCGACCGGCGTCGACTACCTCAAGGAGCTCGGCGTCACGCACGTGCAGATCCAGCCGATGTACGACTATCTGAGCGTCGACGAGACGAAGCCGACCGACGACAACAACTACAACTGGGGCTACGATCCGGAGAACTACAACGTCCCGGAAGGCTCCTACTCGTCGAACGCGGCCGATCCGAAGACGCGCATCGTCGAAGCCAAGGAGATGGTCAACGGACTGCACAAGAACGGTCTGCGCGTGATCATGGACGTCGTCTACAACCACGTCGGCGACGTGAACACGAACCCGTTCAACCTGACGGTGCCGGGATACTACTTCCGCTACCAGAACGGCTCGCTCGTCTCCAACTCCGGCTGCGGCAACGACACGGCGTCCGAACGTGCGATGATGCGCAAGTACATCGTCGATTCCGTCACCTACTGGGCGAAGGAATACAACATGGACGGCTTCCGCTTCGACCTGATGGGCCTGCATGACCTCGACACGATGAAGGCCGTGCGCGCCGCGCTCGACGCGCTCGACCCGTCGATCGTCATCGTCGGCGAGGGCTGGGACATGAATACGACGATGGACAAGTCCCTCATGTCGATCCAGCCGAACGCCTACGAGCTCGACACGCACAACTCGACGGTCGCGTTCTTCAACGACTCGATCCGTGACGGCCTCAAGGGCTCGGTGTTCTCCGACGAGGACACCGGCTACGCGACCGGCAAGGCGGACGCCGAGAAGCTGATTCTCAACAACATGCTCGGCTGCCGCAACGGCGAGGAGTTCGACGGCGCGTACTGCACGAACGGCAACGCCAACGTCAAGTACGACAACGCGAACCAGATCGTCAACTACGTCGAGATCCACGACAACCTGACGCTCAACGACAAGCTCAACGTCTCGATGTTCGGCGCCAAGACCGACGCCGAACTCGACGAGGGCCAGGTTGCGCAGAAGGTGGCCGCCTCGAAGCTTGCGAACTCGTCGATCTTCCTCGCCAACGGCATCTCCGAGATCCAGCTGGGCCAGGAGTTCCTGCGCTCGAAGGACGGCGACGGCAACAGCTACAAGAACGCCGCCTCGAAGAACGCGCTCGACTGGGACCGTCTGAACGACGCCGCCTACGGCGACAACGCCCAGTACGTGGCCGACCTCATCGCGCTGCGCAAGAAGACCGCCGCGTTCCGCATCGGCGACTACGACGCGATCGCCAAGAACTCGAAGGTCCTCAAGTCCGCCGATGGCGTCGTGGCCTACGAGATCTCCGACGACAGCGGCACCTACGTCGTCGCGCTCAACAACAACGCCGACGCGGTCGCGCTGCCGGGAGTCACCTCCGGCGACTACGGCGTGCTCGTCTCGAACGGCCGCACCTACCGCCACGCCCCCGAGGCCGCGGCGCAGGCCGACGAGGCCGTGCAGGGCGTCGACGCGTCGGTCGCCGGCGCGAAGATCGCCGTCCACGACGGCGACGCGGTCGTCGTGCCGGCCAACAGCGCGCTCGTGCTCGGCCCCGAGTCGGCGCTCGTCGACCCGGTCGAGCCGGACAACCCGGACAACCCGGACCAGCCGGGCAATCCGGGCAACACGGGCAAGCCGGGACAGCCGGGCGCGAACGACCATGTGGACACGGGCTCCACGAACGCCGCCGGCACGGTGAGCGACATGGCTTCGACCGGTTCCTCGGTCGCCATCGTCATCGTCGTCGCGGTGGTCGCAATCATCGCGGCCGCGGTGCTGCTCGTGGTGAACCGCGAGCGCCGCTCGCACTGAGCGTCGGACGCTGACATGACGTCGTCCTCCTGAACGGCGTCACGGCAACCAAAAGCGGGCAGACTGACCTTCGGGTCCGTCTGCCCGCTTTCGCGTATGCGCCCGTCGTGCACGGCCATGCACCGGACACGCCGCGTGGCATCGAGGGCACGTTGCGTGGCAAGGAAGCAAACGTTGCGTGAATAGGGCCTGCGGATGCATCCCGGCATGCTATGCTTGTTCGCCGTAGGCGCAATCACCCGCGCCGTCCTTTTCCCCCAACGAGCGAACTTCGAGGAGAACAATGACCACCAAACTACGCGCCGCCATTGGCGCGGTCTCGGCATGCGCCGTGCTCATCGGCGCGCTCGTCGGCCCCGCCGGCGCGCAGGAGACCGATCTCGATGGACACATCACGAACGTCTACACGGCCGGCAACGGCATGGCCTTCCAGAAGGTCAGCCATCCCGAAAACGGCCTCGAGACGGCCGACGGCGTCGTCGACTACGTTGGCAACGGTGCGATCTCGGCCAAGGACAAGGGTCAGGGCGACCGCGGCCAGTCCTACAGCTACGCCGCCGAATCGGTCGGCGACTGGGTCTACATCGGCACGATGTACGGCGGCCTCGGCGTCCAGGCGATCCTCAAGGGCAGCCTGTCGGCCAACATGGGCATGAGCGTCGAGGAGGCGACCGCGCTCATCCAGACGCTCTACGCCGGCAACATGTACCTCGGCGAGCCGGACGGCAAGAGCGCCGGCGGCACGCTGTTCAAATTCAACGTGAAGACCGGCGAGACGCAGATCCTCATGTCCCAGTCCGAAGGCATCGAAGGCGGCAAGGGCGTCATCCCGACCTTCCGCAGCGCGTTCAAGATGAACGGCAAGCTGTACTTCGAGGGCATGGTCATGGACACGAACAACAAGGACCTGACCGCCCAGGAGATCGGCACGGCGATGGCGATGCAGAACGGCTTCCCGTGCATCTACGAGGTCGACCCGGCCAACGGCGACAAGCTGACGAAGGTCTACGACAGCGTCGACGCCGCCGGTTTCCGCGAACTTGTCAAGCAGAACGTGTTCACGTCGACGCGTGCGATCGGCTCGTTCAAGGACACGCTCATCGCCGGCGACCTGAAGCCGACCGCCGACGGCAAGGGCGCGGCCTACCTCGTCGCGTCAAACACGCCTTCGGAGCCCGGCTCCTACAAGGTCATCGCCGACATGGCCAGCTTCGACAACCTCCCGGCGATCCACCGCTCCGACGTCAACGGTGGCGGCGGCATCTACCAGGTGCTCGAATTCAAGGGCAAGCTGTACGTCGTCGTGTGCACCGGCAGCGTCGACACACGCAACGAGCAGACCGGCACCGTGCGCTCCTTCGCGATCTACGTCGGTGAGAACTCCGGCGACCCGACCGAGAAGGCCGACTGGACGTGGCGTCCGCTCGTCGGTGACAAGTCGAAGGGCGCGAAGTACACCTTCGGCCTCGACGCGAGCCGCGTGAGCGCCGGCGCGTGCACGCTGCAGATCTACAACGACCACCTGTACATCGGCGACTACAACGACGTCTCGAGCGCGCTGCAGGGCTTCGCGCTGCGCATGAACTTCGTGACGCAGGCGACGAACCTCGAACAGTCGATCAACCTGTACCGCATGGACGCCGACGAAAACGTCGAAATGCTCGTCGGCGACCCGAACGAGACCTTCCCCGACGGCGGCACAACGGGCCTGGGCTCTGGATACGGCAACCACATGAACCAGTACACGTGGCAGACGACCGTGCACGAGGGCAAGATGTACCTGTCGACGATGAACACGACGACGCTGCTCGAGCCGATCGCGCAGTTCACGAACGGCGACATCCTCAACATGAGCGAGAAGGACTGGAACAACACCGTCCACTACCTGCGCACCTTCGTCGAGCTCATCCTCAACCGCGACACGGCGTCCGCTGCGACGCTTGCGTCCGAGGACGGCGACACTGCGCAGAACGACGACCGTCCGCGCTCCGACGACGCCGACGCACTCGTCGACTGGGCGGTCAAGGCCGCCGACGCGCGCCTGAACGCCGCGACGCTCGCCGACATGGACGACGCCGACGAGGAGGCGCAGCACGTCACGCTGAGCGACGCGCAGCGCAAGGCGCTCGTCGACGGCATCAACGACGGCTCGATCGTCCCCGGCAGCCTGAACGACGAGGAGTCCGCCGCCCGCATGCTGCAGGCGAACGACCTGCTCACCGTGCTCGGCACGCAGCTCGACGAGAAGGCCTCTGAGGACTTCGCCGAGATGTACGAGGAGACCGAGCAGCTGCTCGCCGCCGCGCCGCAGATGCCTGAGAACCTCAAGAAGATCTACGAGACGCTCGTCAAGCTGCTCAGCGTCAACAACCTCAAGGCCTTCTTCAAGTCGCTGCCGTATCTGGCCAAATCGAAGCGCGGCTTCAACCTCTTCGAGATCAGCGAACAGGCCGACGGCGGCGTCAACGTGACGACCGTCGCCGACGACGGCTTCGGCGACCCCTTCAACCACGGCCTGCGCATCTTCGTGAACACCGATGACCATATGCTCATCGGCACCGCCAACCCGTTCTACGGCACCCAGCTGTGGCGCGTGGCGAACACGATGTTCCCGGTGCACGTCACCGCCGGCATCGGCGGCACCGCGAGCGCCGACCGCATGCAGGATGTCGCGCCCGGCACGACGGTGACGCTGACCGCGACGCCGGACGAGGGCTACCGACTCGCCGGCTGGAAGGTGACGAAGGGTGGCGTCGAGGTCGGCGCCGACGGTACCTTCGCGATGCCGGGCGAAGCCGTCTACGTGGAGGCCGTCTTCGAACGCGCCGACGGCGGCGACGCTAACGATCCCGGCGACACCGACAAGCCCGGCGACGCCGGCAAGCCGGACGCCACGCCTGCCGTGAAGCCTGAGGCGGACGGCGCACAGACGCCGTCGGACGCGACGACGACCCCCGCGGACATCGCGAGCACCGGCTCGTCGATCGCGCTGGCGCTTGCGGCGATCGCCGCTCTGGCGCTCGCCGGCGTCACGCTGCTCGCCTCAAAGCGCGCGACGCGTAACTGATTCGGCCGTCATCCGCACGCCGATGACGCGCGCATGACGACGCAGCGCGGATGACAAGCGCGGATGACAGGGGAGGAGGAAACCCACAGCGGGTTTCCTCCTCTTTTTGGTATCGATGTTCTATATCGATCATCAATCATCTTTTTTCTCCTTCCATCGATATCCATCCGCCTGCCGGCGATGTGACGCGCCATGCACGGCCATGCGCTAGAGTGGGTGCGACGTCGTCGAGGTCGACGGCGGGAGGAAAGGCGGTCGACATGGCATACGGGAACAGGCGCGGGGCGTCGATCAGGACGGCGGCGGCATGCGCATGCGCGGCGCTCGTCGTCGCGGCGGCGCCGGCGTGCGGCGCAAAGGACACCGGCAGCACGGCGACGCCGAAACGCACCGACGTCGAGGTCATCGCGTTCCAGCAGCCGTGGACGTCAATCGCGAAGGAATGCACGAACACCTATGGTCCGGAAGGCGTCGCCTATGTCGAGGTCTCGCCGCCGCAGGAGTCGATTCAGGGCACGCAGTGGTGGACGAGCTACCAGCCGGTGAGCTACAGGCTCGATTCGAAACTCGGCACCGAAGCCGAATTCAAGGACATGATCGACACGTGCGCTGCCGCGGGCGTCGGCATCGTCGCCGACGTCGTGCTCAACCAGACGACCGGCGCCGCGCACGACGGCGGATGGAAGGAGGGCGTGGCCGGCTCGAAGTACGATCCGACGACCGGCGCATACCCGGCCTTCACCGGCGGCCACGACCAGTACCCGCAGGGCGTCGATGCGAAGGACTTCCACGACTGGGAGCACGGCGCGAGCATCTCCGGGTACATGGACCAGCAGGAGGTGCAGGAGGGGCGCCTGAGCGGCATGTGGGACTTCGACACGTCCAGCGACAAGGTGCGCGACATCCAGACCGACTACCTCGCCAAGCTCTACGACATGGGCGTCAAGGGATTCCGCATGGACGCCGTCAAGCACATCAGCGCCGAGGACATGCAGGCCGTCAAAACGCAGATGGCCGAGAAGGTCGGCAAGGATCCAGACGACATCTACTGGATCCAGGAGGTCATCGGCAACGCCGCGGAGGCGTCCGGAATCCAGCCGCGCAACTACCTCAACACCGGCTCCGTCACGCAGTTCGCCTACGTCTCCAACCTCAACTCGGCGCTGCGCGGCGACGTCTCGGCGCTCGCCGACCTCGGCGAACGCCTCGGCGACACCGGCCGCAACAAGTTCGCGATCGCCTCGAAGGACGCGAACGTCTTCGTGACGAACTGGGACACGGCGCGCAACCCCGGTCAGGCGATCACCTACAAGGACGGCGCGCTCTACGCGCTCGCGAACGCGTTCCTGCTCGCCTATGACTACGGCACGCCGCGGCTGCTCTCCGACTACCGTTTCGCCGACCGCGACGCCGGGGCTCCCGGCGCGACCGACACGTCGGTGCCGGCCGTCGACTTCGACGAGGCGTGCGCGGCCGCCGGCGGCGACTGGAACTGCCAGCAGCGCTGGACGCCGACGCGCGGCATGATCGCGTTCCACAACTACGTGCACGGCATGAAGGTCGAGGATCTGCAGGAGCCGGACTCGTCGCTGCTTGCGTTCTCGCGCGGCGACAAGGGCTTCGTCGCGTTCAACAACGGCGCAAAGGAGGTCACGCACGAGTTCGCCACGACGATGCCCGACGGCGAGTACTGCGACGTCTACGCCGTCGAGGACTGCTCGAAGACCGTGAAGGTGCGCAAGGGCAAGGTGCAGGTGACGCTTGCGCCGACCTCGGCCGTCGCGCTGTACGCGGGAGCGACGAAAGGGACGCACCCGGCCGCGTCGCGCGCCGTCGACCCGTCGACCCCGCAGTGGTGAGCAGAGCGTCGCAGTGGTGAACGAGACGTCGCAATGATGAACGAGGCGTTGCAAACGTTGCAATGACGCCGATGCTACGCATCGTTGCGCCCGCGGGCGCATGTGCCGGTGTCCGTTGCTGGAACGGCCGCGCATCGCCCCTCTAGCGTGGAGCCGTCGATACGGGAACGCCATCAGGGCATTCCCGCCAAGCAGATGGGAAGCCACGATGACACAGCAGCGCACTGCGCAGCCGCGGCGCGCCGAAGCCGAGGGGCGCATGCCCGGATCGACGATCATCGGCGCCCCGGGGCCTGACGCAGACCTTCGCCGGCGCCGGCGGCGACCAGAAGGTGCTCGACGGCCTCGATCTGGACATGCGCCGCGGCGACGTCACGGCAATCATGGGACCGTCGGGCGCCGGCAAATCCACGTTGCTCTATGCGCTCATCACCCGGTGAGCGACGTCGGCCGCGCCCATGCCGAGACAAAACAATATATGTCGCCAATGCACTCCAACACCACGGCAATGCAAGAAAATGCAAGAAAAGGAATAAGACATCCATGGATTTCACGACAAAACTCAAGGACCTGCGCAGGCAGTCGGGACTCTCGCAGGAGCAGCTCGCGAACCGCGTCGGCGTCTCCAGGCAGGCGATCTCCAAATGGGAGAGCGGCGCCGGCCGCCCCGAACTCGAGAACCTCGTCGCGCTCGCCGACGTGTTCGCCGTCAGCGTCGACGCGCTGCTCGGCATCGCGATCGACCAGGCCGGCGGCGCCGGCGAATACCGCTACGAAAGCGTCACGAACTACGACATCGGGCAGGCCAAGCATTTCGACATCGACTGCGGGTCGCTCTACGCGTGCACGGTCCGCGGCTACGACGGCGAACAGCTGCGCGTGCGCGTCGTGTCGAATACTGTTGCGACGCTCGCGCGGCATTTCAAGGTCTCGATTGACGACCGCCCGAAACGCCTCGACGTCGTCGTCAACCGCGGCCCGGGCATCAGCGAGACGCTCGCCAAGGACGACGTCTCCGTCGTGCTGTCGGTGCCGCTGCGCTACGTCACGACGATGGAATGCGCGGCGAAGGCGTACGAGGTGGAGGTGCACGGCCTCGACTGCGCCGGCGTCGAACTCGACGTGCGCACGCAGCGGCTCACGCTCGACGACGTGCACGCGCACGTCGAGGTGAACTGCAACCTCGACATGGACATCGCATGCCTGTCGCTCGACGGCCGCGTCGACGTCAACCAGCTGTCCGCGACCTCGCGCATCACGGTGCCGAAGGACCGTCCGCTCGCCGTGCGCACACGCGGGCTGCGCACGCGCACGATCGTGGGCGCGGGCGTGCATGTGGACGAGGATTCGCCCAACGTCGTCGAGCTCAACGGCGTGGCGAGCGAGCTGATCATCGAGGCGAGATGAAGCGGAAACGCCTTCTTGTGCATGTCACGACGCGGCGATACCATGAAGACCCATGGCAAGAAGACAACATGGCAATGCTCAGGAACACGTCACCAAGCACATCTTCGTCACCGGAGGCGTCGTGTCCTCCCTCGGCAAGGGACTGACCGCATCCTCCCTCGGACGCCTGCTGCGCAGTCGCGGCATCCGCGTCCTCCAGCAGAAGCTCGATCCGTACATCAACGTCGATCCGGGCACGATGAACCCGTTCCAGCACGGCGAGGTCTACGTGACCGAGGACGGCGCCGAGACCGATCTCGACATCGGCCACTACGAGC
This sequence comes from Bifidobacterium choerinum, assembly GCF_002761235.1. Lineage (NCBI taxonomy): Bacteria > Bacillati > Actinomycetota > Actinomycetes > Bifidobacteriales > Bifidobacteriaceae > Bifidobacterium > Bifidobacterium choerinum. Next base: position 1,694,150 of record NZ_CP018044.1, read on the forward strand.
GTTTCCTCGACGTCTTCCTCTCGCAGAAGGCGAACGTGACGACCGGCCAGATCTATCAGGAGGTGCTGCGCAAGGAACGAGCCGGCGAATACCTCGGCCAGTGCGTGCAGGTCATCCCGCACATCACCAACGAGATCAAGTCGCGCATGCGCGCGCAGGCGTCGGACGACGTCGACGTCATCATCACCGAGATCGGCGGCACCGTCGGCGACATCGAATCGCAGCCCTTCCTCGAGGCCGCGCGCGAGGTGCGCCGCGAACTGGGGCCGGAGAACTGCATGTTCATCCACGTCTCGCTCGTGCCGTACATCGCTGCTGCCCATGAACTTAAGACGAAGCCGACGCAGCATTCGGTCATGATGCTGCGCCAACTCGGCATCACGCCGGACGCGCTCGTGCTGCGCAGCGACCGTCCGCTCAACCAGGGCATCAAGGACAAGATCTCGCTGATGTGCGACGTCGACCCCGAGGGCGTCGTCAACTGCGTGGACGCCGCGAGCATCTACGACGTGCCGAAGGTGCTCTTCGACGAGGGCCTCGACACTTACGTCGTGCGCGAGCTCGGCCTGCCGTTCCACGACGTCGACTGGGACGAGTGGGAGGACCTGCTCGAGCGCGTGCACCATCCCAAGCACGAGGTCAGCATCGCGATCGTCGGCAAGTACATCGACTTGCCGGACGCCTACCTGTCGGTGACCGAGGCCATCAAGGCCGGCGGCTTCGCCAACTGGGCGAAGGTCAACGTCAAGTGGGTCGCAGCCGACCGCTGCGAGACCGAGGAGGGCGCCGCCGCGGCGCTCGACCAGATGGACGGCATCGTCATCCCCGGCGGCTTCGGCATCCGCGGCATCGACGGCAAGATCGGCGCGCTGCGCTACGCGCGCGAACACAAGCTGCCGGTGCTCGGCCTGTGCCTCGGCCTGCAGTCGATGGTCATCGAATACGCGCGCGACGTGCTCGGCATCGAGGACGCCGGCTCGACCGAATTCGATCCGGACTGCCCGAACCCGGTCATCGCGACGATGGAGGAGCAGAAGGACATCGTCGCCGGCAACGGCGACATGGGCCACACGATGCGTCTGGGTTCGTATCCGGCGGAGCTGCTCGAGGATTCGCTCGTCGCCCGCCTGTACGGCACGACCCACGTCACCGAACGCCACCGCCACCGTTACGAGGTCAACGTCGCGTACAAGGACCGGCTGCGCGAGGGCGGCCTCGTCATCTCCGGCCAGAGCCCGGACGGCGAGCTGACCGAATTCGTCGAGCTGCCGCAGGACGTGCACCCGTTCTACGTCTCGACGCAGGCCCACCCCGAGTTCAAGTCGCGCCCGACGAAGCCGCATCCGCTGTTCGCGGGCCTCGTCAAGGCCGCGCTCGACCATCAGGCGCAGCGCTGAGCATGCCGGCGCGCCCGCGCATCCCGGGCGCGCCGCGCATTCCGCCTACTCCGCGCACTTCATGCACTCTGCCGGCCGGTTCCCGCATGCGATCTTCTGCGGGGGCCGGCCGGTCGGCAGTGGATGTGCCGGGCGGATATACGCCAAACGTGGATGTTTTGTCATCATTCGGCCGTGAAGCTCGCCATGTTCACGACCTTCCCCTATTATCGAAGCGAATCATCGTATTTTTTCGTACAAGGAATGCTATGTCTTTTTCCAATGGAAACCATGACATGGGCGCGGACGGGGACGGCTTCCGCGTGGATCCGGGACAGCCGCCGGCGCCTGAGGTCGACGAGCTGGAGATCGCGCAGCATGCGTCCGGGGAACACGCCAGGCGCCGCCGCGTATGGCCGTGGGTCGTGCTCGGCGTCGCCGTGGTCGCCGCCGCGGCGTGCGGGGGGACCTACGCCTATTTCCAGAACCGCGCGCTGCCGGGCACGACGCTGTGGGGACACTCCGTCGCCGGTAGGAGCGAGCAGCAGATCGCGCGCATGATCGACGACCAGGTCGCCGCCGTGCAGGTGCCCGTCACCTATGAGGGGACACAGGCGAGTATCGACGCGTCCGACCTCGGCATCGACGTCGACGCGGACGCGATCGCGAAGCAGGCCGTCGACGCCAAGCGCGACGGCTCCTTCTGGACGCGCTACCTGCCGTGGGACAAGCGCGACGTCGCCCCGACGATCACGCCCGAGACCGATCCGACCGTGCTCGACGCCAAGCTCGGCACGAGCAGCGCGAAGCCGGTCGACGCCACGCTCCGGGTCACCGAGGACGGCACGCACGTCGAGACGGTGCCCGGCGCGAACGGCTCCGGCGCCGACGCGAAGGCCGTCGCCGACGAGGCCGTCGCCGCGATCGAGTCGCTCGGCTCCGCCGGCGCGAAGACGGTGGCGCTGACGATGGACACGATCGAGCCGAACGTCCCCGACGCGACCGCCGACCAGGCGCGCGACGCGCTCAACAGACTCATCGACGCGAAGGCCGGCATCACGGTCGGCGACGAGAAGGTCGCGACCTTCTCCCCGGCGGCGCTCGTCGACGCCTCGCGCATCGAGCCGAACGAGGAGTCGACGCTCAAGGACGGCGAGACGCGCTCCGGCGTCGTCGTCTTCGACGCGGGCAAGCTGCAGAGCCACTACGACGAGGACATCAAGCCGCACTACTCGACGACGAAGGAGGACCGCGAGGTCATCGTCAACAACAACGACGAGGACGTCGTCGTCCTCAAGGAGGGCCACGACGGCGTGCGGATCAAGGACGGCGCCGACCAGGGCGTCGGCGAGCAGGCCGCCAAGGCCTTCGCCGCCGGCGACGGCGACGTGAAGGTGGACGGCGAGGTCGATCCGATGGCCGTCAAGAAGACGAAGCGCCACGTCGTCGTCGACCTGAGCGACCACAAGGTCTACGCCTATGAGAACGGCAAGCAAGTCAAGGCCTTCAGCATGTCCGCCGGCCAGGGCAACGACTACGCCACCGGCGCATGCCAGCCGAGCGGCGACCTGTGCACGCCGCTGGGCGACTTCGAGGTCTGGCTCAAGTACCCGTCGCAGCACATGAGCGGCACGCTCACGCTCTCCGACGGCACGAAGGAGACGTGGGACGCGCCCGACGTCGGCTTCGTCAACTACTTCTCGAAGAGCGGCTGCGCGATCCACCGCATCGCCACCGACGCGCCATACTCCGACGCGCAGATCGCCGCGCTCGGCGCGAACACGTCGCACGGCTGCGTCGGCATCGGCTGGGACGTGGCCGAATGGTTCTACGACTTCGCCGTGCAGGGCCCCGACCACGGGGTGACCGTGCACGTGCAGCAGTGAGCCGCGGACGTGTGACCCATCGCACATGCAGGCCGGGATCCGTCGGGGATCCCGGCCTGCCGCCGTCTTCGGGCGGTGCGAGGACGGCGGCCGGGCGTGAAACGCTCTGGCGTGTCCATACGTCGTCCGTTACCATGTAATGCGGAACAACCAAGAAAACGAGAGGCGGCGACCTGTGGCAGACAATCAGATGCCCAACGCAGCGTCCGACGTGGAGATGAATCAGTATCTTGCTGATCGCGGCCGCGTCAACGAGGACAAGATAAGACAGGATGACGAGATCATCGGTCAGTTCGGCGAATACTCGTACGGCTGGCACGATTCCGACGCGGCCGGCGAGGCGGCGAAGAAGGGCATCGACGAGCACGTCGTGCGCGAGATCTCGGCCGACAAGCACGAACCCGAATGGATGCTCGACATGCGCCTGCGCGGCTACCGGGCCTTCGTCGAGCAGCCGATGCCCAAGTGGGGCGTCGACCTGTCCGGCTTCCACGCGCAGGACTTCAAGTATTACGTCAAGCCGGTCGGCAAGCAGGCGGCCCGCTGGGAGGACCTGCCCGACGACATCCGCGAGACCTACGACCGCCTCGGCATCCCCGAGGCCGAGAAGAGCCGTCTCGTCTCCGGCGTCGCCGCGCAGTACGAGTCCGAGGTCATCTACAACTCGATCCAGGAGGACCTGGCCAAGCAGGGCGTCATCTTCGTGGACACCGACACGGCCGTACGCGAATATCCCGACCTCGTCAGGAAGTACTTCGGCACCGTCGTGCCGCCCGAGGACAACAAGTTCGGCGCGCTCAACACGGCCGCATGGTCGGGCGGCTCGTTCGTCTACGTGCCCAAGGGCGTGCACGTCGACATCCCGCTGCAGGCCTACTTCCGCATCAACACGCCGAACATGGGCCAGTTCGAACGCACGCTCATCATCGCCGACGAAGGCTCCTATGTGCACTATGTCGAGGGCTGCACGGCGCCGATCTACTCGACCGACTCGCTGCACGCGGCCATCGTCGAGATCGTCGTCGAGAAGAACGCGCGCGTACGCTACACGACGGTGCAGAACTGGTCGAACAACGTCTACAACCTCGTCACGCAGCGCGCCTACGTGCGCGAGGGCGCGACGATGGAATGGGTCGACGGCAACATCGGCTCGAAGGCGACGATGAAGTATCCGGCGTGCATCCTCGCCGAGCCGTACGCGAACGCCTCGACGATGTCGCTCGGCTTCGCCGGCGCCGGTCAGTACCAGGACACCGGCGCGAAGATGATCCATCTGGCGCCGCACACGAGCTCGACGATCGTCGCAAAGTCGATCTCGCGCGGCGGCGGACGTTCCGCCTACCGCGGCCTCGTCAAGATCGTCGACGGCGCCGAGGGCGCCAGCTCGAACGTCGTGTGCGACGCGTTGCTCGTCGACGACTTCTCGCGCTCCGACACCTACCCGCACGTCGACGTGCGCGAGGACGACGTCTCGATGGCGCACGAGGCGACCGTCTCGAAGGTCTCCGAGGACCAGCTCTTCTATCTGATGAGCCGCGGCATCGAGGAGAAGGAGGCGATGGCGATGATCGTGCGCGGCTTCGTCGAGCCGATCAGCCGCGAGCTGCCGATGGAATACGCGCTCGAGCTCAACAGGCTCGTCGAACTGCAGATGGAAGGATCGGTGGGCTGACCGATGGCGGACAACGTGGAAATCAACATCCCGGTCGCGGATCCCGACGATCCGTACGCGGTGCCGGCGGCGATGCCGTCGAGCGCCGACACGAGCCCGCGCTCCTTCGACGTGGCCGACTTCGCCGCGCCGACGCGCAGGCAGGACGACTGGCGCTTCACGCCGATCGACCGCATCCCCGAGTTCTTCGAACCCTTCGCGCCGAGCGGAGAGACGCGCATCTCGGTCGGCTACATCGACGGCTCGCCGCTCGACGACGACGACGTGGACGTGCGCGAGGTCGCGATCGGCGAGGCGCCGTGCGGCGCCGTCGGCAAGCCGTCCGACCGTGCCGCCGCCGTCGAATGGAACAGCGCGAGGAGCGCATGGGTCGTCGAGCTCAAGCGCGACCCGGCGCATCCGGTGCTCGTGCGCGTGCACGGCGAGGGGCTCGACCTTGACGCGCTGCATCTCGTCATCGTCGCGCGCGACCAGGTGCACGGCGACGTCGTCGTCGAGCACGATGGCGACGCGCGGCTGGCCGAGGGCGTCGAGATCGCCGTCGGACGCGACGCGCACGTCGGCACGACCTTCATCCAGGAGTGGAGCCCCGTCTCGAAGCATGTGGCGAACCACCGCATCCGTCTGGGCGCCGAATCGTCGCTGCGCCACTCGGTCGTCACGCTCGGCGGCGCCTTCGTGCGCATCCGCATGGACCAGGACTTCGGCGGCGAGCACGGCGACCTCAACATGCTCGGCATCTACTTCGTCGACCCCGGCGAGCACATCGAGCACAGGACGATGGTCGTGCACAACCATCCCGAATGCCGTTCGCGCGTCGTCTACAAGGGCGCGCTCAGCGGCAGGGGCGCGCATTCGACGTGGGTCGGCAACGCGCTCATCGAGCCGACGGCGCCGGGCACCGACTCCTACGAGCTCAACCGCAACCTCGTGCTCACGCCGGGCGCGGTCGCCGACTCCGAGCCGAACCTCGAGATCGAGAACGGCAACATCGTCGGCGCCGGCCACGCGAGCTCGGTCGGCCGCTTCGACGACGAGGAGCTGTTCTATCTGTGCTCGCGCGGCATCCCGGAACGCCAGGCGCGCAAACTCGTCGTGCGCGGCTTCTTCGGCGAACTCGTCGAGGAGATCGGCATCGACGAACTCGCGTCCCATCTGATGGGCGCGATCGACCGCCGTCTGGCGCGCGGCGAAGACGAAGCAACGCAACACGCATTGGAGGAGAAGTAATGTCCACGCTCGAAATCAAGGACCTGTACGCATCGGTCGAGACGAAGGAAGGCCGCAAGCAGATCCTGCGCGGCGTCAACCTGACCGTCAACTCCGGCGAGACGCACGCGATCATGGGACCCAACGGCTCGGGCAAGTCGACGCTCGCGTACACGCTCGCCGGCCACCCCAAGTACGAGGTCGACTCCGGGCAGGTGCTGCTCGACGGCGAGGACATCCTGACGATGACTCCCGACGAGCGCGCCAAGGCCGGCCTGTTCCTCGCGATGCAGTACCCGGTCGAGGTGCCGGGCGTGTCGATGACGAACTTCCTGCGCACCGCGAAGACCGAGATCGACGGCAGGGCGCCGGCGATCCGCACGTGGACGAAGGAGCTCTCCGAGGCGATGAAGCGCCTGAGGATGGACCCGAAGTTCGCGACGCGCTCGGTCAACGAGGGCTTCTCCGGCGGCGAGAAGAAGCGCGCCGAGGTGCTCCAGCTCGAACTGCTCAGGCCGAAGTTCGCGATCCTCGACGAGACCGACTCCGGACTCGACGTCGACGCGCTGCGCATCGTCTCCGAAGGCGTCAACCGCGCCAAGGCGGCCGACGACCTCGGCATCCTGATGGTGACGCACTACACGCGCATCCTCAAGTACATCAAGCCCGACATCGTCCACGTGTTCGCCGACGGCCACTTTGTCAAGACCGGCGGCCCCGAGCTCGCCGACGAGCTCGAGGAGCGCGGCTACGACGAGTACCTGCCGGAAGGCTCGGACTCCGAGTCGGCGCTCGCCTGAGCGGAGAGGAGACCGGATGACGGACATCGAGACGATACGCTCGCAGTTCCCGATCCTCGACCAGCGGATCAACGACCACCCGCTCGTCTACCTCGACAGCGGCGCGACGGCGCAGAAGCCGCAGTGCGTCATCGACGCCGAATCGGAGTTCTACGAGACGATCAACGCCGGCGTGCATCGCGGCGCGCACACGCTCGCGGCGCGTTCGACCGTCGCCTTCGAACAGGCGCGCGCGAAGGTCGCGAGGCTCGTCGGCGCCTCGAGCGACGAGGGCGGCGAGGAGCTCGTCGTGACGATGGGAGCGACCGACGCACTCAACATGCTCGCCACGGCGATCGGCAACGCGTCGCTCGGCCGCGGCGGCGCCGAAGCCGAACGCTTCGCCCTGAAGCCCGGCGACGAGATCGTCGTCTCTCGCGCCGAGCACCATTCGGTGCTGCTGCCGTTCCAGGAGCTCGCCGCGCGCACCGGCGCGACGCTCAGATGGCTCGAGGTCGACGAGGACGGCCGTGTCATGGCCGACCTCGCGCCCGAGACGATCGGCGAGCGCACGCGCATCGTCGCGGTCACGCACATCGGCAACGTCACCGGCGCGATCACCGATGTCGCGCCGATCGTGCGCCGCGCGCACGAGGTCGGCGCGATCGTCGTCCTCGACGCCTGCCAGTCGGTGCCTCACATCCCGGTCGACTTCCACGCGCTCGACGTCGACTTCGCCGCGTTCAGCGCGCACAAGATGTACGGACCGACCGGCGTCGGCTTCCTGTACGGAAAGAGAGAGCTGCTCGAGGCGCTGCCTCCGGCGCGCTTCGGCGGCTCGATGGTCGAGCTCGCCTACATGGACCGCCCGGCGCTGTACATGGATCCGCCGGCGCGCTTCGAGGCGGGCACGCAGCCGGTCGCACAGGTCGTCGCCGCCGGCGTCGCCGCCGACTGGATGATGGGCATCGGCATGGACCGCATCGCCGAGCACGAACGGACGATCACCGACGAGCTGCTCAGGCTCGGCGACGTCGACGGCGTGCGCATCCTCGGTTCCACGACGGACCGGCGCCGCATCGGCACCGTCGCCTTCGAGGTCGACGGCGTGCACCCGCACGACGTCGGTCAGTTCCTCGACGCGTCCGGCATCGCGATCCGCGTCGGCCACCACTGCGCACAGCCGATCCACCGGCACTTCGGCGTCTTCGCGTCGAACCGCGCGTCGGCCGGCGTCTACAACACCCCCGACGAGGCGCGCGCGCTCGTCGAGGCGGTCAGGGGCGTCAGGCCATTCTTCCTGCGCTGAGCGCGGCAGGGGAGCGGCGGAAGGAATAATGCGGGCCGCGAGCTGTTGGCCCGATAGGGACGACGAACGCGCGGCCCGCACGGAAAGGAAGGCATGATGGCCGACGAACTCGAACAGATGTATCAGGAGGTCATCCTCGACGCCTCCCGCCACCCGCACGGCAAGGGCGCGCTCCCGCAGGTCGGCGACGCGTCCGTCGCCGACGGCGAGGCGACGGTCACGGCGCGGCACGAGGCGTGCTCGACGGCGCGTTCGCACCAGTTCAACCCGACCTGCGGCGACGAGGTCACCGTCCATGTGGAGGTGGGCCGCGACGAGCCGCACCGCATCGAGGACATCGTCTGGGACGGTCAGGGATGCTCGATCTCGCAGGCGAGCCTGTCGATCATGGTCGACCTCGTGCGCGGACGCACCGTCGACGAGGCGATGCACCTGTTCGACGAGTTCCATGCGCTGATGTCGTCGCGCGGCGCAGGGCTCGACGACGAGGCGGCGATGGACGAGCTCGGCGACGCGACCGTGTTCCAGGGCGTCTCGAAGTACCCGATGCGCATCAAATGCGCGCTGCTCGGCTGGGAGGGCCTCAAGGACTCCGTGGCCAAGGCGCTCGCCGCGCAGCGCAGGGCGTCCTGAGCGCGGGGAGACCCCGCACCCGTCGGGAACGGACGCAACGACTTTGGCAAGTTTTTTTGAGGAAGGACAAGATGATGAGCGACAATCTGGTGCCCGGACCGCAGGCTACGATCCTCGACGCGGTCAGCGGCGTCGTCGGGGACGAGGTGACGGCGCAGGCGATCATCGCGAACCCGTCGCTGGCGAAGGACGTCAGCCGCAACGCCGAGACGGCGCAGGACCATGACGGGCAGGACGGCTGCTGCGGCGGCCATGGCGGCGAGGGCTGCGGCTGCGGCGACGCCATCGCGCTCAAGGGCGTCGACGAGATCGGCCGCGCGACGGCGCAGGATGTCATGGAGGCGCTCCATCAGGTCATCGACCCGGAGCTCGGCATCGACGTCATCGACCTCGGCCTCGTCTACGGCATCGAGATCGACGAGCTCGGCCGCGCGATCATCACGATGACGCTGACTACGCCGGCGTGTCCGCTGACCGACCTCATCGAGGACGAATGCGCGAGCACGCTCGCCGGCCTCGTCGAGGAGTTCCGCATCGACTGGACGTGGACGCCGCGCTGGACCGTCGACAAGATCACGCCCGAGGGCCGCGAGCAGCTCGCCGCGCTCGGCTTCAACCTCGACGCGATGCCGCGCTACTGAGCACGGCCTCGCGTCATATTCCATATCCATTCCATCCCACGCGCGATGCGCGCCGACTATCGACGGCGTGCATCGCGCGTCGCATAGAAGGCGACGGCGCTCGAGGCGGCCACGTTGAGCGAATCGACGTCGTGTCCCATCGGGATCTTCACGGTGAGGTCGGCGTTGGCGATCGTGTGCCGCGACAGGCCGTCGCCCTCGGTACCGAAGATCAGCGCGAGACGGTCAATGCGCCCGCCGTCGGGGACAGTGGGCGCAAGGCGTGCGACGAGGTCGTCGAGCGAGATCGAATCGTCGCTGAGCGCCATCGCCGCCGTCGTGAACCCCAGGCCGTGCAGCTCCTCGAGCCCCTTCCACGGCCAGTAACGGACGTCGTCGCCGCCGATGCGCGTCCACGGCACCTGGAAGACGGTGCCCATCGAGACGCGCACGGCGCGCCGGTACAGCGGGTCGGCGCACGACGGCGTCACGAGGACGGCGTCGACGTCGAGCGCCGCGGCCGAACGCATGATCGCGCCGACGTTCGTATGGTCGACGATGTTCTCGAGGACGGCGACGCGCGTCGCGCCCTCGCACACCTGCGCGACCGACGGCAGTGGCCAGCGCCGCATCGCCGCGAGCGCGCCGCGGTGCAGCCGGTAGCCGGTCAGGCGCCTGAGCTGTTCGGGGGAGGCGACGTAGACGGGGACGTCGTCGCCCCACCGCGCGTCGATCGCGGCGAAGGTGTCCGCCATGCCGTCGATCCACGGCTCCTCGACGAGCAGCGAGATCGGTTCGCGGCCGACGGCGAGCGCGCGCGTGATGACCTTCGGCGATTCGGCGATGAACAGCCCCTTCGCCGGTTCGAGACGGTTGCGCAGCTGCAGCTCGGTCAGGTTCGTGTACGCCTCGACCCGCGGGTCGTCGATCGATTCGAGTCGGATGAATTGCACGGCAGGCCTCCCGTGATGTGCCGCGCCCGGGGAGGGCGCGATGGATATAATGAAAAAGACCGGTGGTTCTCATGAACCACCGGTCTTGGTCGTGTCCGGAGCGGGACTTGAACCCGCACGCCTGTATAAAATAGGCACTAGCACCTCAAGCTAGCGCGTCTACCATTCCGCCACCCGGACCCGGGTCGCTGTGCTGATCACTGTGCTGTGTTCTCAGCGGCAACAGTTGATTACTATAGGGCATCTGCGCGACGTGCGCAACATCGGCGTGTCGCACCGGTGCCGGGGTAGCCTAGAGGCCATGACCAACCCTTTGTTTCTTGTGGATTCAAGCCATGACGACGCCCCGATGTCGGCCGAGCAGATCGCGTCGGGGCGCACCGGCTGGATCATGACGCTTCCGGAGGGCGTGCGCAGGCACGCCTTCGGGTCGATGCGCCTGACGACGGGCGACGAGCTGCAGATATCGGACGGCCACGGGCTGCGCATCGACGCGACCGTCGTCGACGAGCGCGCCGGCGACGTGTGCGTCGAATCGTTCGTCAGGGAGGAGCCGCCGCTCGTGCGCCTGTCGCTCGTGCAGGCCCTCGCCAAGAACGGGCACGACGAGCAGGCCATCGACGTGAGCACGCAGATCGGCGTCGACGACGTCTACCCGTGGCAGTCGGAGCGCGCGATCGCGCGTTGGAAGCCGGGGCGCACCGACCGCAAGTGGCGCGCCACGCTGATGGCCGCCACCGAGCAGTCGCGCCGTGCGACGCTGCCCGAACTGCACGACTGCCTGACCGGCAAGTGGCTCGTCGCGCTCTGCGGGCGCGCATGCGCGCACGGCGACCTCGTCGTCGTGCTCCATCAGGACGCCACGCTCAGCTGGGACGAGGTGGAGCGTCGAGTGCGCGGCGTGCGCGAACGCAGCCTCGTCGACGGCGAGACGCGCACGATCCACGTCGTCGTCGGCCCCGAGGGCGGCATCGCCGACTCGGAGGTCGCCGCGCTCAGGGACGCGGGCGCCGAGGTCTGCGTGCTCGGGCACAACATCCTGCGCGCGTCCACGGCCGGCCCGGTCGCGCTCAGCCTGCTGTCGCGCGAGCTGGGGCGCTTCAGCTGACGGCCGCGGCGGGCGGCCTTCGGAATAGGAACGCCGCCGACGTTGTTTATCCCGGTGCGGCAATACGATGGGAGGCGCCCGCCAAGGGGCGGGCGTGGACCATATGGACGAGAGGAAGACGATGACCGACCCGGACTGCCTGTTCTGCAAGATCGTGAACTGCGACATCCCCAGCGAGAAGGTGTACGAGGACGCGAGCGTCTACGCGTTCCGCGACATCAACCCCAAGGCGAAGGTGCATGTGCTCGTCGTGCCGCGTGAGCACTACCGCAACGTCGACGAGCTCGCGCGCGCCGACGCGCAGCTGCTCGCGCACATCGTCGAGGTCGCGCAACGCATCGCCGACCAGGAGTACGACGGCTCGTACCGCCTCGTCTTCAACACCGGCGAGAAGGCCGGGCAGACCGTCTTCCACGTGCACGCGCACGTGCTCACCGGCGAGCCGCTCGACGAGTAGGCCGCCGCGCCCCGCCCCGTGCCCATGCGGGCGCCGCGGTTCGCGCATTGACGTTTCCCAGTGACGATTCCATTGGTTTTCCAGACGACGGGCGCATGCCGCGCGCCGTCAGAGAGAGGTGTGGTGGCGACTACAACACGAACGGTGATCGTGCCGGAGCAGCTCGACCCGGTACGCGTCTTCGGACCCTGCGACGAGGTCATCCGCGAGCTCGAGCGCGACTTCGGCGAGATCACGATCCACATCCGGGGCGACCGGGTGACGATCCGCTCGACGTCGAAGGCGGGGGAGGCCCAAGCCGCCGAGGCCGAGGACCTGCTCCACCTGATCATCGACGCGGCCTACGGGCATCCGATGGACGCGCCGACGCTGCGTCGCATGCTCGACCAGCGCGTGCTGTCCAACGACGTGCGCGACGAGGCGCCCGGACACGGCGCGCAGACCGACGAGATCCGCCGGATCCGCGCGCGCAGGCGCGCCGACGCGCGCGAGGCGCACGCCGAATACCGCAAGCCCAGCGTCCCGGGGACGATCGCCTGGGCGAACGGCGTGCCGGTGCGCCCGAAGACGGCCGGACAGGTCGCCTACGTCAACGACATCGAGGCGAACACGATCACCTTCGGCATCGGACCGGCCGGCACCGGCAAGACCTACCTCGCCGTCGCGAAGGCCGTGAGCGCCTTCGAGGACGGCCGCGTGCGCCGCATCATCCTGACGCGCCCGGCCGTCGAGGCCGGTGAGAACCTCGGGTTCCTGCCCGGCACGCTCAACGAGAAGGTCGACCCCTATCTGCGGCCGCTCTACGACGCGCTGTCCGACATGCTCGGCCTCGAACGCATGCACCGGCTCATCGAGGAGGGCGCGATCGAGGTCGCGCCGCTCGCCTACATGCGCGGCCGCACGCTCAACGACGCCTTCGTCATCCTCGACGAGGCGCAGAACACGACGGCGCAGCAGATGAAGATGTTCCTCACGAGGCTCGGGTTCAACACGAAGATGGTCGTCACCGGCGACGTCACCCAGGTCGACCTGGCGGCGCCGCGTTCGGGGCTCGTCTCGATCGAGCGGGTGTTGCACGGCATCGACGGCATCGCCTTCGCCCACCTCGACGCCGGCGACGTCGTGCGCCACGAGCTCGTCGGCAGGATCGTGGCCGCCTACGAACGCTACGACGAGGCGCGCGCGGCGAAGGGCGCGGCGCGTGACGACAAGAGGAAGGACGCACGCGATGAGCGTTGAAGTGAACAACGAGACCGACTGGATCATCGACCCGAAGGTCTTCGCCGATCTCGGCGTGTGGGTCATGGACCAGATGCGCGTGAGCACGCAGTCGGACCTGGCGATCCTGTTCGTCGACCCCGAGCCGATCGCCGAGCTGCATGAGCGTTGGATGAACCTGCAGGGGCCGACCGACGTCATGAGCTTCCCGATGGACGAGCTGCGCCCCGGAGACGACGGCGCGCCGAGCGAGGGCTGCCTCGGCGACATCGTCATCTGCCCGTGGGTCGCCGCGCAGCAGGCCGCCGCCGCCGGGCACAGCACGATGGAGGAGATGATGCTGCTGACGATCCACGGCATCCTGCATCTGCTCGGCTACGACCACGCCACCCCCGAGCAGGAGCGCCAGATGTTCGGGCTGCAGCGTCAGCTGCTGCTCACGTTCTTCGCGCTGCGCCAGGGCACGTCGTGGATTGCGCTCGTGCCGGACGACGCGCCGGACGCGCTCGCCATCTACGAGCAGACCCACGGCGCCGACCGCCAGCTCGGCCACTGAGACCACGACGTCCGGGAGGATCACGATGTCCGAAGAACTCACGATCGCGATCATCGCCGCGCTCGCCGTGGCCGCCGTGCTGCTCGCATGGCTGTCGATGATGCTCGCGGCGCTCGAAAGCGCGATCTCGCGCGTCACACGCGCCAACCTCAACAACCTGATGATCGAGGTGCAGTCGGACGGCGAGCTGTCCGACTTCACGCGCCAGAAGAAGATCAGGCGCCTGCACGCGGCGCAGCGCATCGTCATGCACCGCTACGCCGCGTCGAACTCGTGCGCATTCTTCCGCATCTGCGGCAACGTGCTCACCGGCGTGCTCGTCGCCTGCATCGCCGCGACGCTCGGCTACGCGATGTGGGTGCAGCTCGTCGCCGGCCTCGTCGTCGCGCTCGTCATCGCCTGCATCACCGTGCTCATGCGCCCGCGCACCGTCGGCAGCGCCAAGCCGCTGTCCGTCCTCATCTCCCATGCGCCGCTCGCCGCCGCCTGCGTCAGGCTCACGCCGTTCATCCGCGGCCGCGAGCGCGCCGCATCCGGCGAGCGCGGTGAGGCGATCTCCGACGACGAGGAGCTCGAGAAGATCCGCCACGAGCAGGGCAAGGCCGCGCTCGACCGGCTCATCGAGACCAACCGCTTCGATCCCGAGGTCTCCGACATGCTGCGCAACGTGCTCATGCTCTCCGACACGCTCACGCGCGAGATCATGGTGCCGCGCACCGACATGATCACGATCGAGCGCGACGGCGCATTGCAGGACTTCCTGTGCCTGTGCTCGCGCTCCGGGTTCTCGCGCGTGCCGGTCATCGGCTCCGACATCGACGACCTGCTCGGCATGGCCTACCTCAAGGACGCGGTGCGCGCGACGGCCTTCAACCCGGTGGCGCGCGCACGCGACATCGAATCGATCATGCGCAGGCCGATGTACGTGCCCGAGTCGAAGCCGGTCGACGACCTCTTCCACGAGATGCAGCGCACGCGCAACCATGTGGCCGTCGTCGTCGACGAATACGGCGGCATCGCCGGCATGGTCACGATCGAGGACGCGATCGAGCAGATCGTCGGCGAGCTCGACGACGAGCACGACCGCACGCAGCACGCCGAACCCAAGAGGATCGGCGAGCGCACGTGGAGCATGCCGGCGCGCACGCCGATCACCGATCTCGAGGAGATCTTCGAGATCGACCTCGACGAGGACGACGTCGACACCGTCTACGGCCTGCTCACCAAGCTGCTGGGACGTGTGCCGATCGTCGGTGCGAGCGCGACGACGCACGGCCTGCGCCTGACGGCCGTCGACTCGGCCGGCCGGCGCAAGAAGGTCTCGACGATCGTCGTCGAGCCGGTCTCCGTCGAGGGCGGCGACGACACTGGCAGTACGATTCAGCAACAGGGCGATGGCATATCGCATGACGGCAAGGAACATGGACACGACGATGACTGATCAGCAGCACACCACGCAGGACGCAACGCAGGAGCGGCCGTACCGCTCCGGATTCGTGGCCGTCGTCGGCCGGCCGAACGTCGGCAAGTCGACGCTCATCAACGCGCTCATCGGCACCCGCATTGCGATCGCGTCGTCGAGGCCCGAGACGACGCGCAAGGCGATCCGCGGCGTGCTCACGCTCGACGGCGCGCAGATGGTGCTCGTCGACACGCCGGGCATCCACCGTCCGCGCACGCTGCTCGGCCAGCGTCTCAACGACGTCGTCGACGAGTCGCTCGCCGACAGCGACGAGATCGCGTTCCTGCTGCCGGCGGACCAGGAGATCGGCCCCGGCGACCGCCGCATCCTCAGCCGCCTGCGCTCGCAGTTCGCGACGAAGTCCGAGGACGGCAGATTCGTCTGGAAGGTGCCGCTCGTCGCGATCGTCACGAAGATCGACGAGCTCGACCGCTCGCAGCTCATCGACAAGCTCATCGAGATCGACGGCTTCGCCGACTTCGCGGACATCGTGCCCGTCAGCGCGCTCAAGGACGACAATCTCGCCGAGGTCACGAAGGTGCTCGTCGAGCATCTGCCCGAGGGCCCGCAGATGTATCCGGCCGAGCAGATCACCGAGGAGAGCCCCGAGGACGAGATCGCCGAGCTCGTACGCGGCGCCTTCCTCGAGGAGCTGCACGACGAGCTGCCGCATTCGCTCGCCGTCGTCGTCGACGCGATCGAACGCCCGCAGGACAACGAGACCGGCGAGGGCTACGCCGGCAAGACGCATGTGCTCGTCTCGATCTACGTCGAACGCGACTCGCAGAAGCCGATCATCATCGGGCGCAAGGCCGAGCACCTCGTGCGCGTCAAGAAGCGGCTGCGCACCGCCGTCAACCGCATCGTCGGCGGCAAGGCGGTCCTCGACATGCACGTCAAGGTCGCGAAGAACTGGCAGTCGGACCCCAAGAAGCTCGACCGCCTCGGATTCTGACGCGCGGGGGAGGGTGACGGCCCCGTCCGCTGCCGGAGGAAGGACGCGAAACGACGAAAGCCCCGCGGAAGGGATATCCTTCCGCGGGGCTTTCGTCGTCGTCGGCGACGTGCCGTCACGTCGCCGACATGGCCGTCACTGCATCTTCTCGGCCGGGTTGCGCTTCGTGTACATCTGCGTGTTGAGCAGCTCGGTGTAGCGTTTGATGACCTTCGGGCGGATGATCTTCATCGACGCGGTCATCAGGCCGTTCTTCTGCGAGAACTCCTCGGGCAGGATGATGAACTTGCGCACCGACTCGGCGCGCGAGACGCCCTCGTTGGCCTGGTCGACCCACTTCTGCACCTCGGCGCGCACGACCGGGTTAACCGCCGCGTCCTCCATCGTCATGTCCGCGTCGAGGCCCTTCTTCGCCAGCCACGCGCGCAGTGCGTCGGGGTCGAGCGTGATGAGCGCCGAGATGAACGGACGCTTGTCGCCGAGCACGAGCGCCTGCGAGACGAGCGGGCAGCGCTGGATGACCTCCTCCATCGGGCCGGGGGAGACGTTCTTGCCGCCGGCCGTGATGATGAGGTCCTTCTTGCGGCCGATGATGTACAGGAAGCCGTCGTCGTCGAGCCGTCCCAGATCGCCGGTCGCGTACCAGCCGTCGTCGGTGAACGAGGCCTCGGTCTGCTCCTCGTTCTTGTGGTAGCGCGGGAAGACGGCGGTGCCCTTGACCTGGATCTCGTTGCCGTCGCCGATGCGCAGCTCGAAGCCCGGGAACGGGATGCCGACCGAACCCTGATGGTAGGGCACGCCGATCGGGTTGAACGCGCACGGCGCGGTCGTCTCGGTCAGGCCGTAGCCCTCGTAGACCGGCACGCCGGCGCCGCGGAAGAAGGCCATGAGCTCGGGGTCGAGCGGCGCGCCTCCGGTGACGATCCAGCGCGCGCATCCGCCGAGCACGTCGCGGATCTGCGCGTAGACGAGCGGATCGAAGGCGTTGCGGCGCATCGTGGCGAAGCGGCTCGCCTGGCCGCGCTCGCTGAGCTCCTGCATGTACTTCTGCGCCGCGACGACCGAGGCGGCGAAGACGCGGCCCTTGGGGCCGTTGCCGGCCTTCTGCGACGCCGCGTTGTACACCTTCTCGAGCACGCGCGGCACGACGATCATGATGTGCGGGCGCGCGACCTTGAGGTCGCCGGTGAGCGTCTTGATGCCGTTGGCGATGTAGATGTGGATGTTGCTCGCCACGCAGATGTAGTTGATCGCGCGCGCGAAGGAGTGCGCCTGCGGCAGGAACAGCAGCACGCGGTTCTTCTTGTCGTGCAGCAGGTCGGGCATGTAGTCGGGCAGGTTCGTGGCCGTCGCGCAGTAGTGCGCGTGGGTCATCTCGACGCCCTTGGGCGCCGACGTGGAGCCCGACGTGTAGACGATCGAGCACAGGTCGTGCAGGCCGACCGAGGCGATGCGCTCGTCGAGCTGGCGGTCGCTCAACTGCCTGCCGTAGACCTTGAGCTCGTCGATCGCGCCGTTCTCGAGGCACATGACGGTCTTGAGCGTCGGGCAGTCGCGCTTGGCGAGCTCGGTCTTCTTGAGCATGTCCTTCGTCTCGACGACGAGGAGCGTGGCGTCGGAGTTGTCGACGATGTTGCGGATCTGCTCGGCCGAGTCGGTGTCGTAGACAGTCGCGAGCACGCCGCCGACGGCGAGCAGCGCGGCGTCGAAGACGTCCCAGTCGTAGGATGTGTGGCACATGAACGCGCAGCCGTCGCCCTTCCTGAAGCCCATGTGGATCAGGCCCTTGGCGACGGCGCGGATGTCGGCGAGCGTCTCGTTCGCCGTCTTCGACATCCATTCGCCGCCGACCTTGAAGGTGTACAGCGGTTCGTCGCCCATGCGCGAGGCGCGGTCCTCGTAGATGCGGTAGACGTTGAAGTTGTCCGGCAGCGAGCCGTTGCCCTCGGTGCTCGCCGTGATGAATCCGGAGTCGGCGTCGATGAAGGTCGTCGTCGGGCGGTCGGGGCCCCAGAAGTCGACGTGCGGGAGGTTCTCGTAGTCGTGGTGCTGCAGCTGGGTCTCGGGGTCGACGTAGTCGGGCGTGTCGCCGTCATCGCTGATCGGGTGCGAGAAGTCGCCTCCCAGATGCAGCGCCCGCTGCGTGAGGACGGACGCGCGGTCCTTCACGGACTTGAAGATGGACATGGATTTGCTCCTTACCCGCAGAAATACACTATTCCCTTGCAGTGTAGCCGTTTCGCGGGAACACGTCACCCTACGCTTGCGTAGCCTCGGCCGGGCCGCGCGCCGCCGCGCGGGCGGCTGCGCGATGGGCGAAAAACGCTCCGCCCGGCCGAAAGATGGACGCATGGGAACGACGGCGGCCGTATTGGTTACACTGGAACGCTGTATGTTCACCATCCCGCAACGGGCGGGATGCATAGAAAGGGTTCACATGGCCGAACAACCAGAAGGAACCGTGACCTTCGGCGTCTTCAACGAGACGTCGGAGCACGAGTCCCGCGTCGCGCTGACGCCGGACATCGTCACGCGGTTGCGCAAATCAGGCGTCGCATGCCTGATCGAATCAGGGGCCGGCGAGGCTTCCGACTACACGGACGAGGACTACACGAAGGCCGGCGCGCAGGTCGTCGACGCCGACCGGATCCTCGCACGCGCGGACGCCCTCGGCTTCGTCGAGCGGCCGGATGACCAGCTCGTCGCCCGCATCAAGCCGGGCACCTGGGTCATCGGCATGCTCGGATCGTTCACCGACGCCGACTACATCGAGGCGCTCGACAAGCACGGCGTCACCGCCGTCGCGATCGAACGCCTGCCGCGCCAGCTGAGCGCCGCGCAGTCGATGGACGAGATGACGTCGCAGAACTCCGTCATGGGCTACAAGGCCGCCCTCGTCGCGGCGAACGCCTATGGCTCCTTCCTGCCGATGATGACGACTGCGGCCGGCACGATCCGCCCGGCGAAGGTCCTCATCCTCGGCGCCGGCATCGCCGGCCTGCAGGCGATCGGCACGGCGAAGCGCCTCGGCGCCGTCGTCACCGCATACGACGTGCGCCCGGCCTCGCGCGGCGAGGTCGAATCGCTCGGCGCGAAGTTCCTCGAGCTCGGCCTCGACTTCTCGCAGGGCCAGGGCGAGGGCGGCTACGCGCGCGCGCTGACCCCCGAGGAGCAGGCGCAGCAGCAGGCGGCCGTCGACGAGAAGGCCGCCGGCTTCGACATCATCATCACGACGGCGAAGGTCCCGGGACGCAAGCCCCCGGTCCTGCTGACCGCGCGCGGCGTCGAAGGCCTGCACCGCGGCGCCGTCGTCGTCGACTGCGCGGCGAGCGAGCTCGGCGGCAACGTCGAGGGCTCCGCGATCGGCACGCACACGACCAAGGGCGGCGTGACGATCATCGGCGCGCCGTATCTGGCGAGCGAGGTCAGCACGACCGCGTCGAACCTGCTGAGCCGCAACGTCGCCGACATCCTCGTGCATTTCATCAAGGACGGCGCGCTCGCGGTCGATCCGTCCGACGAGATCGACCAGGCCATGATCGTCGCCGGCAACAAGCCGGCGGCCGGAACGAAGGGAGAATGACATGCAGGTCATCATGCCGAATCTCGTGATCGCGCTCACGCTGTTCGTCCTCGCGCTGCTCATCGGCATCGAGGTCATCGGCAAGGTGCCGGCGACGCTGCACACGCCGCTGATGTCCGGCGCCAACTCGATCCACGGCATCGTCATCGTCGGCGTCGTCATCGTCGCCGCGCACGCCACGAGCACGCTGTCCTACGTGTTCATCTTCCTGGCGGCCGTTCTCGGCACGATGAACGTCGTCGGCGGCTACGTGGTCACCGATCGCATGCTTGAGATGTTCAAGTCCGACAAGTCCGACGCGAAGAAGAAGGAGAGCAGCAAGTGATCTACGACAATTGGGTGCCCGCATCGACGATCGACGTCGTCGCATGGTGCGTCTACGTGCTCGCGGCGGTCCTGTTCGTGCTGGGCCTGCACTTCATGAACTCGCCGAAGACGGCCCGCAAGGGCAACATCGTCTCCGCGGTCGGCATGGTCATCGCCGTCGTGATGGCCTTCGTCAAGCTCTTCGTCGACGGCGTCTTCACGACGACCGCGCTCGTCGTGCTCGTCGCCGGCATCGTGATCGGCGCCGTCGCCGGCGTCGTCTCGGCGAAGAAGGTCAAGATGACCGACATGCCGCAGCTCGTCTCGGTGTTCAACACCGTCGGCGGCGGCGCGGCCGCGCTCGTCGCGCTCAACGACATCCTCGCCGGCGACGGCAGCCCGAGCCTCGTCGTGCTCATCACCGCGGGCCTCGGCGTCATGATCGGCTCGGTCACCTTCACCGGCTCGCTCGTCGCGGCCGGCAAGCTGCAGGGCATCAAGTGGGTCAGGAAGCTGCGCCTGCCTGGCAAGAGCGTGTGGAACATCCTGTTCATCGTGCTGACGATCGCCGCGCTCGTCATGCTGTGCGTGCAGCCCGAGCACCGCGTGCTGTGGTCGATCCTGACGACGGTGTTCGCGCTGTGCTACGGCCTCGTGTTCGTCATCCCGATCGGCGGCGCCGACATGCCGGTCGTCATCTCGGTGCTCAACGCCTGCACCGGCACCGCCGTCGCGATGTCCGGCCTGGCGATCGACAACGTCGCGCTCATCGTGGCCGGCGCCCTCGTCGGCGCGGCCGGCGTGACGCTGTCGGTGCTCATGTCCAAGGCGATGAACCGTCCGCTCATGTCCGTCCTCGCGGGCGGCTTCGGCGGTTCGAACGCCGCCGGCGGCGACGCCGAGGGCCCGGAGGGTACGATGAAGGAGACCTCGCCCGACGATCTGGCCGTCCAGCTCGTCTACGCGGACAAGGTCATCTTCGTCCCCGGCTTCGGTCTGGCCCAGGCGCAGGCGCAGCGCGAGCTCGCCGACCTCGGCGAACTGCTCAAGGAGCACGGCGTCGAGGTCGAGTACGCGATCCACCCGGTCGCGGGCCGCATGCCCGGCCACATGAACGTGCTGCTCGCCGAGGCGAACGTCCCGTACGAGGAGCTCGTCGACCTCGACGACATCAACCCGCAGTTCCCGAGCGCGAACGTCTCGCTCGTCGTCGGCGCGAACGACGTGACGAACCCGGCCGCCCGCAAGCCGGGCACGCCGGTCTCCGGCATGCCGATCCTCGACGTCGACAAGTCGCAGAACGTCGTCGTCATGAAGCGCGGCCGCGGCAAGGGCTACGCCGGCATCGAGAACGAGCTGTACTTCGAGGACAACACGCAGATGCTCTTCGGCGACGCGAAGGCGAGCCTGCAGGCCGTCATCGCAGCCGTCAAGGAGCTGCTCGCCTGATCGGAGCGATCCGGTCCGTACGGCGAAGGAGGCCGGCCCCGATGGGGCCGGCCTCCTTTTTGCATGCCTCCGTATGTCTGTTATATATGCGATCCATATGCGCTTGCGGCGCATCCCGCGCCGCGCTCAGGCGGCGAAGGCGGGAATGCGCCGCAGGAAGCCGTCGACCGTCGACCAGTACAGCCGCGGGTCGGTCGCGAGCGAGGCGACGTGGCCGGCGCCCGGGACGACGAGCAGCTCGCAGTCGTTGCTCGCGCACGCTTCGTAGAGCCGGCGCGCGCTCGAGGGGTCGACGATCGCGTCGGCGTCGCCCTGGACGAACAGCGTCGGGATCGTCAGGCGCCGCACGGCGCCGAGCACGTCGGCGTCGGCGAGCGAGGCGTCGGCGAGGCGTCCGAGCAGCAGGTTCGCGACGCCGACCGCGGGCCTCGCGAGCGCGCGCGGCACATGCAGCGCGTCGGCCATGCTGTGCGTGAGCTGCGCCGTGGCGCAGACGAAGGCGCTGTCGGAGACGATGGCCCTGATGTTCGGCGCGTGGCAGGGGTCGGCGCCGGCGAGCAGCACGCTCGCGGCGCCCATCGAGTTGCCGTGCAGCAGGATGCGCGCCTGCGGGTCGCGCGAGACGATGAGGTTGACCCACTGCTTGAGGTCCCTGCGTTCGAGCGCGCCCATCGTCACGTAGCGCCCGGCGCTGCGCTCGTGCGCGCGCATCGCCGGCGTGAACACCGTGAAGCCCATCGTCGCGTAGTGCTGCGCCCACGGCGCCATCTCCCCGGGGCCGCCGGTGTAGCCGTGCACGCAGATCGCGTAGCAGTGGGGCATCGGCCGGGCCGTGTCCGGGTCGAAGCGCCAGCCGTGCAGCCGCAGCCGGTCGTAGCTGCGGATGACGACGCTCTGGTGCGTGTCCTCGAACCAGCGGCGGGTCTGCTCGGACACGGGCACGTTCGCGTCGTCGTGGTCGTCGAAATGGTTCAGGCGGCGCCTTGCGAAGATCGACTGCGGGCAGTCGGCGTCGAGCGCGGCGCGCAGCAGCCCGACGCCCGCGCCGACGACGCCCGCCGCCGCGGCGAGCGCGCAGGCGGACGCGACGCCGGCGGCGATGCGCCCGGCGCGCGACGGCGACGACGGCGATGATGGCGATGATGGCGATGATGAAGATGAAGATGAAGATGAAGACGATGACGGCACTGACGGCGATGACGATGACATGACCGGCGTTTCCTCGATTCCTCGGACGATGCGACATATCCGACTGACTGCAGCACATTGTACATGGGCGGCAGCGGGACGGTGGGTGCCGGCGGCCTCATCCATGCGCAGGGGGAACGCCGCATGGGTTGTCCACGCCGGCGCCTAACCTCGAAACGTTGCTTTGGCGAGGGAAGGCATATGAGCCTTCCGTTATCGACTCGGCACGAAGACGCTCCCCGATGCGCGTCTTCGGCTCGTTGATGCGCCGAAGACGGAGCATATAAGGAGAACAAGATCATGGCAAACACCACCATCGTCCTCGAAGGCGAACCGCGCACCGAGTTCGGCAAGGGCCCGTCCCGCCGCATGCGCGCCGCCCGCCAGATCCCGGCGACGATCTACGCCGGCGGCGACCAGCCGGTCTACGTCAAGCTCCCGATGAAGGAGACGACGCTCGCGCTGCGCCACACGAACGCGCTGATCACCGTCAAGTACGGCGAGGACAGCAAGCTCGCGGTCGTCAAGGACGTCCAGCGCAACCCGGTCAAGCGCATCGTCGAGCACATCGATTTCTACGAGGTCAAGGCCGGCGAGAAGATCGACGTCGAGGTGCCGGTCTTCGTCGAGGGCACGCCGAAGGGCGCCGCCATCGCGTTCGTCGACATCCAGGAGCTCAAGGTCCGCGCCGACGTCAGCAACCTGCCGGAGCGCATCGTCGTGACCGTCGACGGTCTGGAGGACGGCGACAAGGTCTTCCTCAAGGACCTCGAGCTGCCCGAGGGCGTCGAGCTCGACATGGAGGACCTCGACGAGTCCGTCGTCACCGTCGAGGTGCCGCAGGACGCGCCGCTGCCGGAGGTCACCGAGGAGCAGGAGGAGAACGTCCCGGCCATCGACGGGTCGAACCCGGAGGCCTGATTCCCGCCGCCCGCGCCGCGACGCCGGCGCGGGGACACGCTTCGCGACGCCCGTCCCGATCCTTTCGGGGCGGGCGTCGCCGCATCCGGCGCCGATGGCCAGTATGTGAACGCGCGAAACGCGTTGGACATGGGGTTGTGCAAGAGTGAAGCATGTCGGCGCCAAAAGCGCACTTGGACAACCACTACGATTTCGATTTTTCACGACACACCCGAAGAAGCATCACCATGACCAATGAATCCCATCACGATCCAGCGTACATCGACTCCCTCGCCGAGCGGTTCACCGTCCTGCCGAACCCGAGCCCGGCCTCGGACGCCAAGCGCGAGGAGCTCATCGACAAGCCGGCCTTCGGCCAGGTCTTCTCGGACAGCATGGCCCACATGACGTGGACGAAGGGCGAGGGCTGGTCCGACCGCCGCATCGAGCCGTACGCGCCGATCAAGCTCGACCCGGGCGCCTCGGTGCTGCACTACGCGCAGGAGGTCTTCGAAGGCCTCAAGGCGTACCGCCACGCCGACGGCTCCACATGGCTGTTCCGCCCCGACGCGAACGCCGAGCGTATGCAGAACTCGGCCAAGCGCCTGTACCTGCCCGAGGTCTCGGTCGAGGACTTCCTCGGCTCGTGCGCCGCGCTCGTCGAGAAGGACGTCAAGTGGGTCCCGGCGCGCCGCGAGTACACGCTGTACCTGCGTCCGTTCATCTTCGCGTCCGAGGCCTTCCTCGGCGTGCGCGCCCCCGAGGAGGTCGAGTACTGCGTCATCGCGTCGCCGTCCGGCCCGTACTTCGCCGGCGGCGTCAAGCCGGTGAGCATCTGGGTCGAGGACAAGTGGTTCCGCACCGGCCCCGGCGGCACCGGCTTCGCCAAGTGCGGCGGCAACTACGCCGCCTCGCTGCTCGGCGAGTACCGCGGCATCGCCGAGGGCTGCGAGCAGGTGTGCTTCGTCGACGCCGCCACGAAGACCTATCTCGAGGAGCTCGGCGGCATGAACATGATGGTCGTGCACAAGGACGGCCACGTCGAGACGCCGAGCCTGACCGGCAACATCCTGCCGGGCGTCACGCGCCGTTCGATCATCCAGCTGCTCGAGGACGACGGCCATGACGTCGTCGAGACGATGATCGTGCTCGAGCAGCTGCTCGACGAGATCCGCTCCGGCGAGGTCACCGAGGTCTTCGCCTGCGGCACCGCCGCGATCGTCACGCCGATCGGCCGCTTCAAGTCCGAGAAGTTCGACGTCACCGTCGGCGACGGCCAGCCGGGCGAGCTGACGATGGCGATCCGCAACCAGCTGCTCGGCATCCAGCTCGGCGAGATCGAGGATCCGCACAACTGGATGTGGAAGGTGTGCTGAGCATCCACGCCGAATCGTAGTGACGGGCGGGCATCATCACGATGCCCGCCCGTTTCGCATGAGGGAAAAAGAGAAAGGGGAGAGCGCCGGCCGATGACGCCGAGCGCGTAGCGTCGGCGCCGCCGTCCCCGCACGGGTGGCCGGACCGTACAATGGAGGAGTCCCGTGCCCCGATGCGCGGCCGGGAGGAAAGGAGAAGCGATGGAGGTTGCGCTGCAGAGTTCGCCGTTCTTCCTCGGCGTGGAGTACCTCGCCATCTTCTGCTGCGGCATGGCCGGGGGCCTCGCCGCGATCCGCAAGGGCTACGATGTCTTCACGATCATCATCACCGCATGGCTGACGGCGCTCGGCGGCGGCATCATCCGCGACGTGCTGCTCGGCGCCGTGCCGCCGGTCGGCATCTCCGACCGCGTCTCGGTGCTCACGGCGCTGCTCGCCGGATGCACGGTCGCGATCATCCATCCGGAGGTCGACCGGCTCAGATGGTCGATGTTCACGATCGACGCGCTCGCGCTCGGCCTGTTCGCCGTCAACGGCACGAGCAAGGGACTGCTGCACAACACGAGCGGCATGACCGCCGTGTTCCTCGGCACCTTCACGGCGATGGGCGGCGGCATGATCCGCGACATCCTGCTCAACGAGGTGCCGATGGTCATCCGCGACCGCCACTGGTACATCGTGCCCGCCGTCATCGGCTCGATGCTCACGGTGCCGGTGTGGCGCTGGCATGCGCGCGGCATGATCTCCGAGCGCGCCGAGATGGCGCTCGACGTGGCGATCGTCGTCCTCGTCGTGCTGCTGCGCCTCGGCTCGGTGCGCTTCGACTGGCAGCTGCCCCGCGCCGTGCCGCGCGCGAAGGCGCATCTGCCGCGCGTCCTGCTCGAACGGCGCGTCCACCACCGCACCGCCGACCGGCCGGAGCGGCACGGCGATGGAAACGACGGGAACGACGGGAACGTGCCGCGCGACGCGCATGGCGGCGACGCCGTCGCGGCGCACGGGCGGCCCCAGCACGGCGGCCGCTGAGCGCGGGCGACGTCGGTGGAAGGAATGGACGCGGATGCGGAACAAGGCCGGACGGCGGCCCGGCAACGACGAGAGGGCCCGGATGGACAACCATCCGGGCCCTCTCGCCAAGCGTGAATCAGATCACATCGCGTTGATCTTCAGCGCCAGACCGGACTTGCGGTTCGCGGCCTGGTTCTTGTGGATGACGCCCTTGCTGGCCGCCTGGTCGAGCTTGCGGCCGGCGATCTGGAAGGCGGCCTCGGCGGCGGCCTTGTCACCGGAGGCGATGGCCTCGCGCGTGTGACGGATTGCGGTCTTGATCGCGGACTTGACCGCGACGTTGCGCTTGTGCGCCTTCTCGTTGGTGAGGACGCGCTTCTTCTGCGACTTGATGTTTGCCACTATGTATTCTCCAAACAACGGTTTCTATAAGGACATACGGATGTGAAGCATACCATGCACCGCGGATAAAGTCGCATGCGGCGCGCGGGGCCGTTTGCCGTGCGCTGCCGCTAGAATGGTCGCGGATATCGTACAACAGGAGGGCGGCTTGAGCCAGCATCACAATCAGCCCGGTTTCACCGATCAGTCGGCGATCCGCAATTTCTGCATCATCGCGCACATCGACCACGGCAAGTCGACGGTCGCGGACCGCATCCTTCAGCTCAGCGGCATCGTCCCCGAGCGCGAGATGCGCGACCGCTTCCTCGACCGCATGGACATCGAGCAGGAACGCGGCATCACGATCAAGTCCCAGGCCGTGCGCGTGCCGTGGACCTACGACGGCCAGGAGTACACGCTCGGCATGATCGACACCCCGGGCCACGTCGACTTCACCTACGAGGTCTCCCGCGCGCTCGCCGCATGCGAGGGCGCCGTCCTGCTCGTCGACGCCACGCAGGGCATCGAGGCGCAGACGCTGTCCAACCTGTACATGGCGATCGACCACGACCTGACGATCATCCCGGTGCTCAACAAGATCGACCTGCCGAGCGCCGAGCCGGACAAGCACGCCGAGGAGATCGCCGGCCTCATCGGCTGCGACCCCTCCGACGTGCTGCGCGTGTCGGGCAAGACCGGCGAGGGCGTGGCCGAGCTGCTCGACCGCATCGTCGTCGATGTGCCGGCGCCGTCGGGCGACCCGGACGGCGACGCCCGCGCGCTGATCTTCGACTCCGTCTACGACTCCTACCGCGGCATCGTCACCTACATCCGCATGGTCGACGGCGAGCTGCGCTCGCGCGAGAAGCTGCACATGATGGGCGTGGGCACGACCTACGACCCGATCGAGATCGGCGTCATCAGCCCCGACATGATGCCGACGCGCGCGCTCGGCGCCGGCGAGGTCGGCTACGTCATCACCGGCGCGAAGGACGTCAGCCAGTCGAAGGTCGGCGACACGATCACGTCGGCCGCGCATCCGGCCGCCGAGGCGCTGCCCGGCTACCGCGACCCGCAGCCGATGGTGTACGCGGGCCTGTTCCCGATCGACAACGCGCAGTTCCCGGAGCTGCGCGAGGCGCTCGACAAGCTCAAGCTCAACGACGCCGCGCTCGTCTACGAGCCGGAGACCTCGGTCGCGCTCGGCTTCGGCTTCCGCTGCGGCTTCCTCGGCCTGCTGCACATGGAGATCGTCTCCGAGCGACTCAGCCGCGAATTCGGCCTCGACCTGATCTCGACGGCGCCGAACGTGCCGTACGAGGTGACGGGCGAGGACGGCACCGTGCACCGCGTCACCAACCCGAGCGAGTTCCCCGAGGGCAAGATCAAGAAGATCGTCGAGCCGGTCGTGGCCGCCGACATCATCACTCCCAAGGAGTTCATCGGCGCCGTCATGGAGCTGTGCCAGGACCACCGTGGTGTCATGGGCACGATGGAGTACATCTCCGCCGACCGCGTCGAGATGCACTACCGCATCCCGCTCGCCGAGATCGTCTTCGACTTCTTCGACCAGCTCAAGAGCCGCACGAAGGGCTACGCGTCGCTCGACTACCACGAGGACGGCGAGCAGGCGGCCGACCTCGTCAAGGTCGACATCCTCATCCAGGGCGAGAAGGTGGACGCGTTCTCGGCGATCGTGCACCGCGACAAGGCGTACGGCTACGGCGTCATGATGACGAAGAAGCTGCGCGAGCTCATCCCGCGCCAGCAGTTCGAGATCCCGATCCAGGCCGCGATCGGCTCGCGCATCATCGCGCGCGAGACGATCCGCGCGCTGCGCAAGGACGTGCTCGCCAAGTGCTACGGCGGCGACATCACCCGCAAGCGCAAGCTCCTCGAGAAGCAGAAGGCCGGCAAGAAGCGCATGAAGATGCTCGGCCACGTCGAGGTGCCGCAGGAGGCCTTTGTCGCCGCGCTCGCGACCGGCGAGACCGGCAACGACCGCGACACGAAGGACAAGATCCGCGCCGCCCAGAAGACCGAAGGTTGAACGCCACGCCGATGACCTACGAAGTCTACGTGCATGTGCCGTTCTGCCTGCGCCGCTGCGGCTACTGCGATTTCAACACCTACACGGCGCCCGACATGGGTCCGGGCGCCTCGCGGCGCGACTACGCGTCGACGGCGATCGCCGAGCTGCGCCTGCTGCGCCGCTGGCAGCTCGAGCACGGCATCGACGAGCCGGCCGCCTCGAGCGTCTTCTTCGGTGGCGGCACGCCGACCGTGCTGCCGCCGCGCGACCTGATCGCCGTCCTCGACGCGATCGGCGAGCTGTGGGGCATCGCCGACGACGCCGAGACCACGACCGAGGCGAACCCGGACACCGTCGACGCCGCCGCGATCGGCGCGCTCGCCGACGGTGGCTTCACGCGCATCTCCTTCGGCATGCAGTCGGCGGTGCCGCACGTGCTGCGCACGCTCGACCGCACGCACACGCCGCGCAACGTCGCCGACGGCGTGCGCGCCGCACGCGAGGCCGGCCTCGAGGTGAGCGTCGACCTCATCTACGGCGCGCCCGGCGAAAGCCTCGACGACTGGCGCACGAGCGTCGAGGCCGCGCTCGCGCTGGGCGTCGACCACCTGTCCGCCTATGCGCTGACCGTCGAGCCGCACACGAAGATGGGGCGGCGCATCGCCGCCGGCGAGCTCGCGGCGCCGGACGACGACGACGAGGCCGCCAAATACGAGATCGTCGACGACATGTGCACGGCCGCCGGACTGCGGTGGTACGAGATCTCGAACTGGGCGCGTCCCGGCCACGAGAGCCGCCACAACCTCGGCTACTGGAGGAACGTCGACTGGGCGGGCGTCGGCCCCGGCGCGCACAGCCACTACACGTTGCCCGACGGCGGCGCGCGCTCGCTGCGCGCATGGGACATCCTCCATCCGCGCGCATGGGCGCAGCGCGTCATGCTCGGCGACGTGCCGTGGGCCGACAGCGAGCGGATCGACTCCGACGAGGACGTCGAGGAGCGCGTCATGCTCGGCATGCGCCTGCGCGAGGGGCTCGACCTCGACGAGATCGAACGCATCAGCGGCCGCGACGCCTCCGCCGTCGCCGACGAGCTCGTGCACGAAGGGCTCGTCGAGCGCCCCGACGGCGTACGCCTCGTCGCGACGCGACGAGGCCGCCTGCTCAACGACGCCGTCATCGAGCGGCTGTTCGACGCGCTGCTGTGACGGCGTCTCACTATGTGATTTTTTCCGCCGCGGCCGCTGCGCTCGTCATACTTCCGAAATATTGCGCCCAATAGAATGCGAAAGGCTGGATTGCCCACCGTGCCCGCCATGGCGCGCACGGTTCCGATGGGTGGACGCGCCTGCTCCGCGATGTGGTCGCGCGACCGCCCACGCCCGCGGCGCACCGGTAATCTGTGCTGACAACTGTGCGATAGGGGATGGTCGTCCCCTGTGACTAGAGAGGTGATTGCGGTGACGTTTGGAACCCCGCTTGATTTGACGATCCGTCGTCCGGAAGGCATGTACGACCCCGGCAGCGAGCATGACGCCTGCGGCGTGGGCATGGTCACCACCCTCAACGGCCGTCCCGAACGCAGGATCGTCGACGACGCCATCGAGGTGCTCGTCAACCTCAACCACCGCGGCGCCGTCGGCGCCGAGGAGAACACCGGCGACGGCGCCGGCATCCTGATGGCGATGCCCGACGAGTTCATGCGCGCGACGGTCGACGCCGAACTGCCCGAGGCGGGCCGCTACGCGGCTGGCATCGCCTTCCTCGACCGCGACATCGCCACCTGCGGCCGCCAGGAGCAGGCGATCGCGCGGATCGCCGCCGAGGAGGGCCTCGAGGTCCTCGCATGGCGCGTCGTGCCGACCGACCCCAACGGGCTGGGCCTGCAGGCGCTCGCGAGCATGCCGTCGTTCAAGACGCTCGTGCTCGCCGACCCGGCTCGCCGGCTCGCCGGCATCGACCTCGACCGCCGCGTCTACCATGTGCGCAAGCGCGCCGAGCACGAGGTCGGCATCTACTTCGCGTCGCTGTCCGCGCGCACGCTCACCTACAAGGGCATGCTCACGACGATGCAGCTCAGGCCCTTCTTCCCCGACCTGTCCGACGAGCGCATGAAGACGACGATCGCGATCGTCCACTCGCGCTTCTCGACGAACACGTTCCCGTCGTGGCCGCTCGCCCAGCCGTTCCGCCTGATCGCCCACAACGGCGAGATCAACACGATCCAGGGCAACCGCAACTGGTTCTCGGCGCGCCAGGGGCGCCTGAAGTCCGAACTGCTCGGCGACATGGACGACCTGCTGCCGATCCTGACGCCCGGCTACTCCGATTCGGGCACCTTCGACGAGGTCCTCGAGCTGCTCAACCTCGCCGGTCGCTCGCTGCCGCACGCGATCCTGATGATGGTGCCGCCGGCATGGGAGAAGAACGAGGAGCTCGACCCCGACGTGCGCGCCTTCTACGAGTACAACAACGCGCTCATTGAGCCGTGGGACGGCCCAGCCGACCTCGTGTTCACCGACGGCGTGCAGGTCGGCGCGCTGCTCGACCGCAACGGATTCCGCCCCGGCCGCTGGCAGGTCACCGACGACGGCTACGTCGTGCTCGCCTCCGAGGCCGGCGTGCTGCCGCAGGTCGACGACGCGCGCATCGTGCGCAAGGGCCGCCTCGAACCGGGCCGCATGTTCCTCGTCGACACGGCCGCCGGACGCATCGTCGAGGACGACGAGATCAAGCACGAGCTCGCCTCGCAGCACCCGTACCGCGCATGGGTCGAGGGCAACACCGTGAACATGGCGCAGCTGCCGCAGCGCGAGCACGTCAGCTACTCCGACCAGTCCGTGCACCGCCGCCAGCGCGCCTTCGGCTACACGCAGGAGGAGCTCAAGATGGTGCTCAAGCCGATGGCGGACACCGGCAAGGAGCCTCTCGGCTCGATGGGCAACGACATCCCACTGTCGGTGCTCTCGGGGCGCAGCCGCATGCTCTTCGACTACTTCACGCAGAAGTTCGCCCAGGTCACGAACCCGCCGCTCGACTGGGAGCGTGAGAAGATCGTCACGTCGATCGAATCGGCGATCGGCCCGGAGCCGAACCTGCTCGAGGACTGCGCGACGCACGCGAAGAAGATCCTCATCGAACAGCCGGTCATCGACTCCGACGAGATGGCGCAGCTCAAGAACGTCGACCGCGCGCGCCAGCTCGACGGCTACTACAAGCCGGCCGTCATCAAGGGCCTGTACCAGGTGACCGGCGGCGGCGAGGCGCTCAGGGCCCGCCTCGACGAGATCTTCGACGAGGTCGACCGGGCGATCGAGGAGGGCAGCAACTTCCTGATCCTGTCCGACCGCGACTCGAACCACATGATGGCGCCGATCCCGTCGCTGCTGCTCACGTCGGCCGTGCAGCACCATCTGCTGCGCCGCAAGACGCGCACGCAGGTCTCGATGGTCGTCGAGGCCGGCGATGTGCGCGAGATCCACCACGTCGCGCTGCTCATCGCCTACGGCGCCGCCTGCGTCAACCCGTACCTCGCCTTCGAATCGGTCGAGGAGCTCGCGCGCACCGGTTTCCTCGAGGTCGACGAGGCCACGGCCGTGACGAACCTCAGGAACGCGCTGTCGACCGGCGTGCTCAAGATCATGAGCAAGATGGGCGTCTCGACGATCATGAGCTACCGCGGAGCCCAGCTGTTCGAGGCCGTCGGCCTCAACCAGGAGGTCATCGACGCCTACTTCACCGGCACCGTCTCGCGCGTCGGCGGCTGCGGCCTCGACGACCTCGCCGAGGAGGTGGCGATCCGCCACCGCGTCGCCTACCCGAACCAGTGGACGGCCACGCCGCACCGCACGCTGCGCACCGGCGGCGAATACAAGTGGCGCCGCACCGGCGAGGAGCACCTCAACGACCCGGAGGCCATCTTCCTGCTGCAACAGTCGACGCAGCGCGGCGACTACGAGATGTTCAAGCGCTACTCGGCGCACATCAACGACACGTCGAACCGGATCATGACGCTGCGCGGCCTGATGAAGTTCAACCACACGCGCAAGCCCGTGCCGCTCGACGAGGTGGAGCCGGCGAGCGAGATCGTCAAGCGCTTCTCGACCGGCGCGATGAGCTACGGCTCGATCTCGAAGGAGGCGCACGAGACGCTCGCGATCGCGATGAACTCGATCGGCGCGCGCTCGAACTCCGGCGAGGGCGGCGAATCGGTCGAACGCCTCAACGACCCGATGCTGTGCAGCAAGATCAAGCAGATCGCCTCGGCGCGCTTCGGCGTGACGAGCGACTACCTCGTGCACGCCACCGACCTGCAGATCAAGCTCGCCCAGGGCGCCAAGCCGGGCGAGGGCGGCCACCTGCCGGGCGCGAAGGTGCCGCCGTGGATCGCCAAGGTGCGCCATGCGACGCCGGGCGTCGAGCTCATCTCGCCGCCGCCGCACCACGACATCTACTCGATCGAGGATCTCAAGCAGCTGATCAACGACGCGAAGATGTCCAACCCGAAGGCGCGCATCCACGTCAAGCTCGTCTCCGAGTTCGGCGTCGGCACGATCGCGGCCGGCGTCGCCAAGTGCCACGCCGACGTCGTGCTCATCTCCGGCTACGACGGCGGCACCGGCGCGGCGCCGCTCAACGCGATCCGCCACGCTGGCACGCCGTGGGAGATAGGCCTGTCCGAGACGCAGCAGACGCTCGTGCTCAACGGCCTGCGCTCGCGCATCACCGTGCAGTGCGACGGCGAGCTCAAGACCGGACGCGACGTTGTCGTGGCCGCGCTGCTGGGCGCCGAGGAGTTCGGCTTCGCGACGACGGCGCTGATGGTCGAGGGCTGCGTCATGATGCGCGCCTGCCAGAAGAACACCTGCCCGCAGGGCATCGCGACCCAGGACCCGGAGCTGCGCGCACGCTACACCGGCAAGCCGGAGCACGTCGTCAACTTCATGATGTTCATCGCCGAGGAGGTGCGCGAGCTGCTCGCCGAGCTCGGCTTCCGCACGCTCGAGGAGGCCGTCGGCCACGTCGAGTGCCTCGACCAGGACGAGGCGATCAGGCGCTGGAAGTCCGAGGGCATCGACCTGGGCAACGTGCTCATGCAACCCGGCCCGGTCCCCGGCACGATCCTGCACAAGACGATCGAGCAGAACCACGAGCTCGACAAGGCGCTCGACAACGAGCTCATCGCCCTCGCAGGCCCGGCGCTCGAACACGGCGAGCACGTCACGATCGAGCATGGCATCCGCAACGTCAACCGCACGCTCGGCACGATGCTCGGCTACGAGATCACGCGTCGCTACGGCGAGGAGGGCCTGCCGGACGATACGATCGAGCTCGAGCTCGAAGGCACCGGCGGCCAGTCGATCGGCGCGTTCATCCCGCGCGGCGAGACGCTGCACATCGTCGGCGAGGTCAACGACTACGCCGGCAAGGGCCTGTCGGGCGGCAGCATCGCGATCGCCGCGCCGAAGGACGTCACCTACGACCCGCACGAGAACGTCATCGCCGGCAACGTCCTGGGCTTCGGCGCGACCTCCGGCACGATGTTCGTCGCCGGTCGCGCCGGCGAACGCTTCGGCGTGCGCAACGGCGGCGCGACCTTCGTCGTCGAGGGCGTCGGCGACCACGGCTGCGAATACATGACCGGCGGCGAGGTCGTCATCCTCGGCCCCACCGGCCGCAACCTCGGCGCCGGCTTCTCCGGCGGCCACGTCTACGTCCTCGACCTGGACATGGGCAAGGTCAATCCGGCCTCCGCCGCCGGCGCGCTGCTGTTCGAGCAGCTCGACGACGAGACGG
The DNA here is from genome assembly GCF_002761235.1 of Bifidobacterium choerinum. NCBI lineage: Bacteria > Bacillati > Actinomycetota > Actinomycetes > Bifidobacteriales > Bifidobacteriaceae > Bifidobacterium > Bifidobacterium choerinum. The sequence continues at coordinate 1,728,362 of NZ_CP018044.1, forward strand.
CGGCGCATGTGCGCGACCTCGTCGAACGGCACGTCGCACGCACCGGCTCGCGCTTCGCGCAGGGCCTGCTCGACGACTGGGGGCATGCGCGCGCACGCTTCACGCACATGGTGCCCAGGCAGTTCGTCGCGATGACCCGCGCGATGGAGCGGGCCAAGGCCGAGGACATCGATTTCAATGAGCCCGGCGTCTGGGAGCAGACGTACGAGCAGGTTATGGAAGGAGCGCGCTGACATGGCAGATCCACGTGGATTCCTCAAGGTCCGTACCCGCAGGGAACTGGCCGAACGCCCCGTCGAAGAACGCATCAGGGACTGGTTCGACGTGCATGCCGAGGACGGGCTGCAGGACTGGACCCGGGAGCAGGCGGCCCGCTGCATGGACTGCGGCACGCCGTTCTGCATGTCCGGCTGCCCGCTGGGCAACCTCATCCCCGAATGGAACGACCTCGTGCGTCAGGGCAAGTGGGAGGAGGCCTACAACCGCCTGTCGATGACGAACAACTTCCCGGAGGTCACCGGACGCATCTGCCCGGCGCTGTGCGAGTCGGCCTGCGTGCTCGGCATCCACCAGCCGCCGACGATGATCAAGAACGACGAGGTGACGATCATCGACCAGGCCTGGGAGCTCGACTACGTCAAGCCGCTGCCGCCGGCGCGACTGAGCACGCAGACCGTCGCCGTCGTCGGCTCGGGCCCGGCCGGCCTCGCCTGCGCGCAGCAGCTGACGCGCGCCGGCCACACCGTCGTCGTCTACGAACGCGACGACGAGGTCGGCGGCCTGATGCGCTACGGCATCCCGAACTTCAAGCTCGACAAGCGCATCCTCGACCGCCGCGTCGAGCAGATGAAGGCCGAGGGCACGCGCTTCCGCACGAACACCGAGATCGGCCGCGATATCACATGGGACGACCTGCGCTCGCGCTACGACGCGGTCGTCGTCGCGATCGGCTCGACGGTGCCGCGCGACATGAACATCCCGGGCCGCGAGATGGACGGCATCCACTTCGCGATGGACTTCCTGCCGGATGCGACGCGCCGCGTCTACGGCAAGGAGCCGGTGCACGGCATCACGGCCAAGGACAAGCACGTCGTCATCATCGGCGGCGGCGACACCGGCTCCGACTGCCTGGGCACGTCGATCCGCCAGGGCGCCAAGGACGTCACGGTCCTGCAGATCATGCCGAAGGAGCCGTCGACGCGTCCCGACAACCAGCCGTGGCCGACCTTCGCGCGCCTCTACCAGAAGACGTCGTCGATGGAGGAGGGCGGCGAGTACGTGTACAACACGGATTCGGTCGGCTTCGTCGGCGAGGAGGACGGCACGAAGATCACCTACGAGCACGCGGCGCGCGCCGAGGGCTTCGTCTCCGACGAGCAGGGCCACGTCACCGGGCTGAAGGTCGTGTCCGTCGCGCCGGGCGAGGACGGCCCGTTCACGCGCCAGCCGGGCACCGAACGCATCATCCCGGCAGACCTCGTGCTCATCTCGGTCGGCTTCCTGCACCCGGACACGACGACGTTGGGCGAACAGCTGCCGTGCGACCTCGACGCACGCGGCAACGTGGCGCGCGACGACGCCTTCCACACCTCGCAGGAGGGCGTGTTCTCGTGCGGCGACGCCGGACGCGGCCAGAGCCTCGTCGTCTGGGCGATCGCCGAGGGCCGCTCGTGCGCGGCCGCCGTCGACGCCTACCTGACCGGCGAGCCGACCGAACTGCCGGCGCCGATCGTCGCCTCGCAGCGGCCGATGTCGCTGCCTCGGCGCTGATCCGCCGACATATGACGCGTCAGGGGTGGGTCCCCGTCATCCGGATGACGGGGACCCCACCCCTGCCGTGCATTGCCCCGCATGCCGCCGGCCCGGCGCCGTTGCGACGCTGGGCGCAACCGACGCCCCGAGCCCCGGGGTGCAGTACAGTAGAGGACGGTGCACACGCCGGTGCCGGCGTGTGCGAACGTGCTTTGCGAAAGGAGCAACCATGGCAAACCGTGCGGAGCGCCGCGCGCAGAAGAAGCGGGGCGTGCCGGAGCAGTACGACGCGACGAAGGGTCGCGCGCGTTCCGGCATGATCGACGAATACCAGCTGCAGGAGAAGTCCCGCCGGCTCAAGGAGGGCAAGACCGGCCCGTGGAAGCCGACGAGCAGCGAGCTCGAGCATGCCGAGGAGGTCGCGATGGGCACCGATCCGGACGACTTCGACCCGCCGCAGGTCATCCGCGCGCCGCATTCGGTGCGCCAGTGGTTCCGCGTGGCCAGCTGGGTCGTCATCGTCGTCTCAGCGATCATGTTCTTCGTCGTCATGTGGCTGCCGCAGCATCCGCTGTGGTCGATCATCACCGTCTCCGCCTGCTTCGCCGCGGGCGTGCTGAGCCTGTTCTTCACGGCCGGCGACCCGAAGAACAACCCGAACCTCGACCAGAACGGCACCGCCGTCTGACCGGTCTTCGCCGTACGACGCAAAGGAGGGCGGGCGGACCGCGATGCGGTCCGCCCGCCCTCCTCGTATGGGGGATGGGGCCGTTACTTGATCTGCTCGAGCAGCTCGTCGATCTGGCCGTTGACGTCCACGTCGTAGCCGGCGAAGACGATCTTGCCGTCGCCGTCGATCACGAAGGTCGAGCGGACGGTCTCGTAGCTCTTCTCGCCGTCCTTGACATGCTCCTTCGCGGCGCCGTACAGTTTGTGCGCGACGTACTCGGGATCGGACAGCAGCACGAAGCCCAAGTCGTTGTGCTCGCGGAACTCCTGCAGCTCCTTGACGTCGTCGGGGGAGACGCCGATGACGGTGTAGCCCTCCTTGGCGAAGCGCTCGAGGTTGTCCTGGAACTGCTTCGCCTCGAGCGTGCACACCGAGGATCCGGCCTTCGGATAGAAGTAGAGCACGATGTTCTGGTGCTTGAAGTCGGCGAGCGCGTAGTGCTTGTACTCGTCGGATTCAAGTTCGAAGTTCGGTGCCATATCGCCTTTGGTCAGGCGTACCATGTTTGTTTCGCTCATGCCCCCAACGGTAGTGCAAAACGGGCGCGCGGGCGCGAAATACGCGTTGAGGGAAGTTTTGCCGTCGTCAGCGAACCGGAGCCGCGCCGCCGCGGCGCCGGTGGTATGCGCCGCGGCGGACGCCGGCGCGCCCCGCGCTCCCGGATGCCGGGACGGGCGCGGTGCGACGGCCGGCGTCGTGCTAGCGTGGAGACGCGGGTCCGCCGCCACGACGGACAAGGACGGACGGGGCCGCCGCAGGGCGGGGTCGCAGGACATATGGGACGGCGCAACGAAAGGAGCGGCCATGGCGACGCAGGAATCGCCGAAGCGGGACGGGGCGGGGGAGGACCGGTGCGGCGACGCGCCGGCCGTCGCGATGCGCGGCGTCGGCCTGCGCCGCGCGGGGCGCACGATCCTCGCCGACGTCGACCTGACGGTTGGCCGCGGCGAGAAATGGGTGCTGTTCGGCCCCAACGGCATCGGCAAGTCGACGCTCGTGCGGATGATGGCGACGCGCGGGCACCCCACATGCGGCACCGTCGACGTCCTCGGCCGCAGGCTCGGCAAGGTCGACGTGTTCTCCTACCGCCATCTGATCGGACTGAGCTCGGCCGAGCTGCTGCGCGCGCTGCCCGACGGCGAGGACCCGCTCGACGCCGTCGTCACCGCGCTCAGGGCCGTCACCGGACGCTGGCGCGACACGTACAGCGACGACGAGGTTGCGCGGGCGCGCTCGCTGATGCGCGACTTCGGCATCGAATACCTCATCGGCGGCTCGATGGCGAGGCTGTCCGAGGGCGAACGCACGCGCGTCATGGTCTGCCGTTCGCTGATGGCGCGCTCCGAGCTGCTCATCCTCGACGAGCCGACGACCGGGCTCGACCTGGGCGGCCGCGAGATCGCGCTGCGCGCACTGGGCGCGATCGGACGCGACGACCCGCGCGCCGTCGTCCTCGTCACGCACCGGCTCGAGGAGATCCCGACCGGATTCGACCATGTGGCGATCATGGGCCGCGCGCCCGGCGCCGCGGACCTGTCCGGCGCCGCGGCGGCCCCCGCGCCCGGCACGATCGTCTTCGCCGGCCGCATCGGGGACGGCCTGACCGACGAGCGGCTCTCCGCCGTGTTCGGCCTCGACCTCGAGGTGCGTCATGCGCGCGGCCGCTGGGGCGCGACGCTGCGCGGCTGAGCGCGGGCAAAGCACGTGGCCTCGTGTACGCTGGCGGGTGTCAATGTGCACGAGGACGGCGCGGGCGCCCGCGCCGATGAGTCAAGGAGTCGCCGTATGCGCCGTGGTCCCTTTGTGGCGGGGGAGAAGGTCCAGTTCACCGACCGGAAGTCGAACAAGATCACCGATCAGCTCGTCGTGGGAGGCTCGACGCAGACGGCGCACGGCCTGATCCTGCACGACGACGTCATCGGCATGAGCGAGGGCGTCGTCGTCACGAGCGTGACCGCCAAGCGCGAGGCGCAGGTCAACGCCGCGCATCCCGAACGCGACGCGAACAAGCCGTGGAAGGGCACGCGCGCGATCGGCGGCTGGCAGTTCGCCGTCATGCGCCCGCGCCTGGCCGACTACGTGCTGTCGATGCCGCGCGGCGCGCAGATCATGTATCCGAAGGACACGGCGCAGGTCGTCGAGCTGGGCGACGTCCGCCGTGGCCACCGCGTGCTCGAGTCGGGTGCCGGATCGGGCGCGATGAGCCTGCACCTGCTCGAGGCGTGCGGCGGCGAGGGCGAGCTGACGACGATCGAGCTGCGCCCCGAGTTCGCGAAGGTGGCGCGCGCGAACGTCGACCTGTACTACGGGGGTCATCCGGACAACTGGACGCTGCTGACCGGCGACTTCGACTCGGTCGCCGCCACATTGCCGGCCGGATCGTTCGACCGCGTCATGCTCGACATGCTCGACCCGTGGAACCGCCTCGAACAGGCCGGACGCGTCATTGCGCCGGGCGGCGTGCTCACCTGCTACGTGACGACGACGACGCAGATGGCCCGTCTCGCCGAGGCGCTGCGCGCGTCGGGACGCTGGACCGAGCCGCAGATCCAGGAGACGCTCGAACGCAACTGGAAGGCGCAGGGCCTGGCCGTGCGCCCCGACCACCAGATGATCGGACACACCGGCTTCCTCGTCGTCTCGCGCGCGATGGCCGACGGCTATGAGGCGCTGCGCCGGCGCGAACGCGCGGCGAAGGACACGACGACCGACGTCGACTCGCTCAGCCCCGAGCAGCGCGAGGCGGCCTTCGAGGAGCTCGAGCTGCGCGACATCTCCGACCGCAAGCTGCGCAAGGTGCTGCGCGACCTCGACGCGCAGCTGCGCGCCATCGGCGACGCCGAAGGCGAATAGCGCGCGGCCGGCGCGCCCGGCGCGGGATATACTGCATATGACCCGCCCCAAGGGGCATCGATGGATGAAAGAGCGTGCATGAACGTCAGGAAGGCCGCGAAGAAGGCGAAGGACTACAGGTACGTGCTGCTCGTCATGCGGCACGCGAAGACGGAGCCGCAGAACGCGAAGGGCGACTTCGAACGCGAACTGCTCGACAAGGGCCTCAAGCAGGCCAAGCGCATGGCCAAGGGCCTGAAGTCGATGGGGCTGACGCCCGACCAGATCGACTGCTCGAACGCGGTGCGCGCCCGCCAGACCTGCGAGCGCATGCTCAAGGTGTTCGGCGACGGCCCGAAGGTCGACTACACGAAGTCGCTGTACGAGGACGGCATGCAGTCGGTGTTCGACGCGCTCGCCTCGTGCAAGGACAAGCGGCGCACGCTGCTCGTCCTCGGCCATGAGCCGACCGTGTCGATGGCCTGCCAGTGGCTCGCCGGACCCGGCTCGGAGCCCGACGCCGCCGACCTGCTCACGCTCGGCATGCCCACGGCCTGCGTGGCCGTGTTCGGCTCGTCCGAACCGTTCAGGAAGTGGGGCACGCACGAGGCCGACCTCATCGCCGTGCTCACGCCGAAGGACTTCGACTGACGCCCGTGCGCGCACGGAGCGCGGACGGGGGAATGCGGCCGGACGATCCCGGGGATATAAGCTGCGGTTATGACGTCGTCTCAATAACCGGTATGGCCGTTGAGCCGGGTTTTCGCAAGATTCGGGCGCCGGCGTCCGCTTCGGTCTGCTAGCGTGATGGACGTCGCAGCAAGCAAGACTTCTTTGGAGGCATCCATGAGCGTACCCACGTCCATCTCCGGTTTCCCGCGCATCGGCCGCAACCGCGAGCTCAAGAGGATCATCGAGGCGTACTGGAAGGGCGCCGCGTCGCTCGACGACGTGCGCCGCGTCGGCCGCGAGCTGCGCGCCGAGCATTGGAGGCTCGAGCGCGCCGCCGGCATCGACCTGATCCCGAGCAACGACTTCAGCCTCTACGATCAGATGCTCGACACGGCGATCCTGCTCAACGTGATTCCGGCGCGCTACCGCCGCCTGTCCTTCGCCGAGCCCGAGGAGACGCTGTTCGCGATGGCGCGCGGCTACCAGGGCGAGCGCGGCGACGTGACCGCGCTGCCGATGAAGAAGTGGTTCACGACGAACTACCACTACCTCGTGCCCGAGTTCGACGAGGCGACCGAGGTGCGGCTCAACGGCACGAAGCCCTTCGACGAATACCTCGAGGCGAAGGCGCTGGGCTACGAGACGAAGCCGGTGCTCATCGGCCCCTACACCTTCCTCAAGCTCTCGCGCGACGCCCAGGCGCGCGAACTGACGGTCGACGAGGGCCTCGTCGACGCCGTCGCCGGCGTCTACGCCGAGATCCTGCGCCGCTTCGCCGACCTCGGCGCCGCATGGGTGCAGCTCGACGAGCCCTGCCTCGTGCTCGACAAGGACGACGCCGACGTGCGCCTGTTCAAGTCGCTCTACTCGCGCGTCCTTCCCGCCCGTCAGGACCGGGTCAAGGTGCTGCTCAACACCTACTTCGGCGACATCGCCGACATCTACGAGACCGTCAGGCTCTTCGAATTCGACGGCGTCGGCCTCGACCTGGTCGAGGGCCGCGACGCGAACCTCGCCGCCGTCGAGGCGCACGGCGCCGCCGCGCGCACGACGTTGTTCGCCGGCGTCGTCTCCGGCCGCAACATCTGGCGCAACGACTATGCGGCGAGCATCGCCCTCGTCGAGGCGCTGCGCCACGTCACCGACCACGTCGCCGTCGCCTCCGCCTGCTCGCTGCTGCATGTGCCGTTCAGCACGCAGGGCGAGGAGGCGCTCGGCGACGACGTCCTCAAACACTTCGCGTTCGCCGTAGAGAAGCTCGACGAGGTGCGCGAGATCGCCGACCTCGTCGACCTCGACGACGACGCGAAGCGCTCGTCTGACGTGCTCAGGGCCAACCAGCTGCTGTTCGACGGCAGCCGCGTGGCGCGCGACGAGACCGTCCGCGCGCGCCTCGAGGCGCTGGGCGACGACGACTTCACGCGGCGTCCGGCGCGCGCCGAACGCCAGCGGCTGCAGCACGAGGCGCTCGGACTGCCGCCGCTGCCGACGACGACGATCGGCTCGTTCCCGCAGACCGGTCAGATCCGTGCCGAACGCGCGAAGCTGCGCCACGGCGAGATCGACCGCGACGCCTACGACGCGTTCATCAGGGAGCGCATCGACGACGTGATCCGCAAACAGGAGCGCATCGGCCTCGACGTGCTCGTGCACGGCGAATTCGAACGCAACGACATGGTCGAATACTTCGGCCAGCACCTCAACGGCTTCCTGTTCACGAAGAACGCGTGGGTGCAGTCCTACGGCACGCGCTGCGTCAAGCCGCCGATCGTCTGGTCCGACGTCTCGCGCGCCGAACCGATCACCGTCGCATGGAGCCGCTACGCGCAGTCGAGGACCGACAGGCCGATGAAGGGCATGCTCACCGGCCCAGTCACGATCCTCAACTGGTCGTGGCCGCGCGAGGACATCCCCGCCGAGGAGCAGACGCGCCAGCTCGCGCTCGCGATCCGCGACGAGGTGCTCGACCTGGAGGCCGCCGGCATCCGCATCATCCAGATCGACGAGGCCGCGCTGCGCGAGAAGCTGCCGCTGCGCCGCTCCGACTGGCACGCCAAGTACCTCGACTGGGCGATCCCGGCGTTCCGCCTCGTGCATTCGGGCGTCAAGCCGACCACGCAGATCCACACGCACATGTGCTACTCCGAGTTCAACGACATCATCCGCGACATCGACGCGATGGACGCCGACGTCATCTCCTTCGAGGCGTCGCGCGGCGACCTCGTCGTCCTCGACGCGATCCACGACGCCGACTTCGAGACTGAGGCCGGCCCCGGCGTCTACGACATCCACTCGCCGCGCGTGCCCGGCGAGCAGGAGATCGAGGAACGCATCGGCGAGATCCTCGCGAAGATGGACGTCGACAAGGTGTGGATCAACCCCGACTGCGGCCTCAAGACCCGCGGCGAGGCCGAGACCTGGCCGAGCCTCGAACACATGGTCGAGGCCGCGAAGGCCGTGCGCTCGCGCCTGTAGGGGGCCGCGCCCACGCCGTCGGATCCCCGGCGTCCTCCCCGTCCCGGAGGCGGCCGTTGGGGATCCCGTCCCGACGTCCTCCGTCTTCCTGTTCCCCTCCCTTCCCGTCATTTCCCAACCTCCCGTATCCGAGGACGACCCACCATGCCCATCTTCTCGCTCGAGATCTTCCCTCCTAAACGCACCGCGCCGGTCGGCACGATCTACGACACGCTCGACGGCCTGCAGGGCCTGAGTCCCGCGTTCATCTCCGTGACCTACGGCACCGGCAAATCGGTCGACCGCACCGCCACCGCGCGCATCGCGAACACCGTGCGCGCCGAATACGGCATCCCCGCCGTCGCCCACCTGACCGCCCAGTACCTCGACGAGGCCGGCGCCGACGAGGCGCTCGACCTGTTCGACCAGGCGAAGGTCGCCGGCATCCTCGCACTGCGCGGCGACCGCAACCCCGAACGCGAACCGGCCAACGTGTTCAGCCACGCGTCCGACCTGGCCGCGTTCATCCGCGAACGCCGCCCCGACATGCCGATCTACGGCGCCTGCTACCCAGAGAAGCATCCGCAGGCGGCGAGTCTCGACGAGGACATCGACAACCTCAAACGCAAGGTCGACGCCGGCGTCACCCACCTGATCTCCCAGCTGTTCTACGACGACGAGGACTTCCTGCGCTTCCGCGACAAGGCGCGCGCCGCCGGCATCGACGTGCCGATCGAAGCGGGCATCATGCCCGTCGTCAACGCGGGCTCGGTGCGCCACATGGCCGACCTGTGCGGCTCGAGGATCCCCGAGAGGCTCGCCGTCATGCTCGAGATGTGGGGACAGGACCCCGCATCCCTCAAGGAGGCCGGCGTCGTCTACGCGTCCGAGCAGATCCGCGACCTCGTCGCCCGCGGCGTCGACGGCATCCACCTGTATACGATGAACCGGCCGTGCGCCGCCCGGCGCATCTGGGCGAACACGAAGGTGTTCTTCGCCTGAACCCTCGCGCGCCCGAAGCGTCATCCAGCGCGGGTAGATTGGACCCATGGAACAAGGCACACCGACGAACATTCCCACACGCGACGTCATCCACGCCGGACTGCAGCACATCAGCCGTGCGAAGCAGCTGCTTGGCGACCTGGCCGGCCCCGACGACGGGTGCGCCGTCGCCGTGCTGCTCGGCCAGCTCGCCGAATGCGACGACCCGGACACGGCGCTCGCGAACCTCGTCGACATTCGCCGCGCGCTCGACGAGCGCGGCGAACCGCTGTCGTCGATCGTCGCCGACGAGGCGCAGATGACACGGCTGATCGGCGTGCTCGGCGCCTCGAACGCAATGGGCACGCTGATGCGCTTCCGCCCCGACCTCGTGCGCGCCGCCGTCACGCCGCCGCGCGACACGGCGATCGTCACGCGCGAGGCGCGCCGCGCGCGCATCCTCGACGCCGTCGGCGCCGACCCCGCCTCGGTGATCCCCGTGGCCGGCAAGGTGCTCGCCGAGGCGGCCGGCGCGTTGCGCGCCGACTACCGCGAACAGCTCGCCGCGATCATGGCGCAGGACGTGACCGCCGGCGACCCGATCGAGATCCAGCCGAAGATCAGCGCCGAACTGTCCGACCTGGCCGACGCGGCGCTCGAAGGGGCGCTTGCGATCGCCAGACGCGAGGTGGCCGGCTCCGAGCATGTGCGCTTCGCCGTCATCGGCATGGGCAAGCTCGGCGCTCGCGAACTCAACTACGTCTCCGACGTCGACCTCATCTACGTCGTCGAACCCGCCGACGACCACATCGACAACACGGCATTGACGCGCATCGGCACGAAGATCGCGACGACATTGCAGCGCGTGTGCCAGTCCGTCGTGGCCGGCGTGGCCGAGCAGCCGCTGTGGCAGATCGACGGGGCGCTGCGCCCCGAAGGCAAGGACGGCCCGCTCGTGCGCCGCCTCGAGGCGCATCGGGCCTACTACGAGCAGTGGGCGCAGAACTGGGAGTTCCAGGCGCTGCTCAAGGCGCGCGCCGTGGCCGGCGACGCCGCGCTCGGCGCCGACTACGAGGCGATGGCCGCGCGCTTCGTGTGGTCGGCCGCCCGGCGCGACAACTTCGTCAACGACTGCCAGCGCATGCGCGAACGCGTCGAGGACCTCATCGCCGCGCCGCTCAAGGACCGCGAGATCAAGCTCGGCCGCGGCGGCCTGCGCGACGTCGAGTTCACCGTGCAGATGCTGCAGCTCGTGCACGGCCGCACCGACCCGTCGCTGCGCGTGCGCTCGACGCTCGACGCGCTTCAGGCGCTCTCCGACGGCGGCTACGTCTCACGCCCGCAGGCGAAGGCGCTGCGTTGGGACTACCGTTTCGAACGTGTCCTCGAACACCGCCAGCAGATATGGATGCTCAAACGCACCCACCTGTTCCCCGACCTGGGCCGCGGCAACGTCGGCGGCCTCGAGAAGAAACGCGCGATCGACGCCGACGAGCTCAACCAGAGCCCCGAGATGCACCGTCTGGCGCGCGTCTTCCACATGCTGCCCGAACAGCTCGTCGACCAGTACGACGAGACGCGCCGCGAGGTGCGCCGCCTGCACAACGACATCTACTACCGGCCGATGCTGCCGATCTCGGCGACGAGCCCCGACGAGACGGTCGAACTGAGCGAGCAGGCGACGCTCGAACGCTACGAGGCGATCGGATTCGCCGACCCGGCCGCCGCGCTGCGGCATGTGCGCGCGCTGACCGACGGCGTCACGCGCGCCGCGAAGATCAACCGCATCCTGCTGCCCGCCGTGCTGCGCTGGCTGGGCGAGGGGCAGAACCCGGACATGGGCCTGCTGTACTGGCGCACCCTCGAGGAACGCTTCGGCGGCGAACACGAATATCTCGGCTTCCTGCGCGACTCGCCGTCCGCCGCCCAGCGCCTGTGCCATGTGCTGTCCAACTCCCGCTACCTGGGCGACGCGCTGGGCAAGTCCCTCGAATCGATCACCTGGCTCGGCGACGACGCGAAGCTGCACGCCCGCCCGCGCGCGAGCCTCGACACGCAGTGCGCGGCGATCATCGACCGCCATTCGCATTCGGACCGGGAGGCGGCCACGGCGCTGCGCGCGCTGCGCCGTCACGAGATCGAACGCATCGGTCTGGGATGGATGAGCGGCGTCATCGAGGCGCCCGAGATGCTCGCGGGCATGACCGACGTGTACGACGCGATCCTCGACGCCACGCTGCGCTGGTCCGTCGCCGCCCAGATGCGCGAGGACGGCGCCGCGCAGGCGCCCGCCGCGATTGCGATCATCGCGATGGGCCGCTACGGCGGCCGCGAGGTCAACTTCAGCTCCGACGCCGACGTCATCGTCATCTACCGTCCCGCCGCCGGCGCCGACGACGCGACCGCCAACCGCTTCGCGCGCAAGGTGCAGGAGCGGCTGCGCATGCTCATGCAGGGCCCCGTCAGCCTCGAACCGAAGATCGAACTCGACATGGACCTGCGCCCCGAAGGCAAGAACGGCCCGCTCGTGCGCTCCTACGCCTCATGCGAGGAGTACTACCGCTCCTGGTCGAGCACATGGGAACGCCAGGCGCTGCTGCGCGCCCGCGCCGCCGCCGGCGACATGACGCTCGCCGACGACTTCCTCACCGCCATCGCCGACCCGCTGCGCTACCCCGATCGGCCGCTGACCGACGAGGAGATCGGTGAGATCCGCCGCCTCAAGGCGCGCATGGAGGCCGAACGCCTGCCGCGCGGCGTGCGCCGTGACCGCCACCTCAAGCTCGGCAAGGGCGGCCTGAGCGACGTCGAATGGACCGTGCAGCTGCTGCAGCTGCAGCATGCGCACGACGACCCGGCGCTGCGCGTCAACTCGACGACGGAGGCGCTCGACGCGCTCGTCGCCGCCGGCCACATCGGCGAGGAGGACGCGAAGATCCTCGGCGAGGCGTGGCAGCTGTGCACCGACGCGCGCAACGGCAACTACCTGTGGAGCGGACGCGCCGCCCAGGCCGACATCCTGCCGACCGACATGTACTCGCTCGGCGGCATCGCCGTCTACCTCGGCTACGACGCCAACCACGGCCAGCGCTTCGAGAACGACATTCTCGCCCAGATGCGCCGCAGCCGCGAGGTGTGCGAGCGGCTGTTCTACGGCGCCGAACAGTGATCCCGACCGCATACTGAGACGGGAAACGCCCCGGGCCCCGTCCGGGGCGCGCCAATAGGCGGGTGCGGTTATAGTTGGATAGGTCACTTCGGTGATCACCTTCATACTCGGTAAGAAAGGTGAGTCATTGGCTAGCGAAGCACACACCGCACCCGCCACTTCGATGGTCGGGAGAAGCGTCATCACATTGGACGACCTGTCCATCGCGCAGATCCGCGAACTGCTCGACAAGGCGCAGTACATCGACGCGCACCGCACCCAAGTGGCGCACACCTGCGAAGGCAGGGTGCTCGCCACTTTGTTCTATGAGCCGAGTACACGCACGCGCCTGAGCTTCGAGACGGCGATGCTGCGCCTGGGCGGCAAGGTCATCGGATTCGCCGGCGCCCAGCTCGCCTCGGTCACCAAGGGCGAATCGATCGCCGACACGCTCAAGACCGTCTCCAACTACGTCGACGTCGTCGCGATCCGCCACCCCAAGGAAGGCGCCGCGCTCGTCGCCGCCGACGCCGCATCCGTGCCCGTCATCAACGCCGGCGACGGCGGCCACATGCACCCCACGCAGACGCTCGCCGACCTGGCGACGCTGCGCTCGCGCTTCGGCCGCGTCAACGACCTGACGATCGGCCTGTGCGGCGACCTGACTTTCGGACGCACCGTGCATTCGCTCATCGAGACGCTGTGCCGCTTCGGCGACGTGCGCTTCGTGCTGATCTCCCCGAAGGAGCTCAGGACGCCGCAGTACGTGCTCAACCGCATCAACGCGACCAAGGACTGCTCGTACGTCGAGGTCAGCGACCTGAGCGAGGTCATCGGCGACCTCGACGCGCTGTACATGACGCGCGTGCAGAAGGAACGCTTCTTCAACGAGGACGACTACCTGCGTCTGCGCGACACGTACATCCTCGACGAGGCGAAGCTCTCACGCGCCAAGGCGGACATGGCGGTGCTCCATCCGCTGCCGCGCGTCAACGAGATCGCCAAGGAGGTGGACGACGACCCGCGCGCCGCCTACTTCGAACAGGTCAGGAACGGCATGCTCATGCGCATGGCGTTGGAAAGCTCGGTGCTCGGCGACGAACTGCCGGGATTCGCCGCCTACGAGAACAAGGAGGTCGCCGCCTGATGGAGGTCACCAGCATCCAGGACGGGATCATCATCGACCATGTGCCGGCCGGCACGGCGCTCAAGGTGCTCGAGTACCTGCGCATCAACCCGGCCGCGACGAAGCTCGCGCTGATCATGAACACCGATTCGCGCCGCTATGGCACGAAGGACATCATCAAGATCGAGGACGCGGACACGGCGATCGACCTCGACGTGCTCGGCCTCGTGGCGCGTTCGGCGACCGTCGATGTCATCCACGGCGGACGCATCGTCGACAAGAAGACGCCGACGCTGCCCGAACGCGTCGTCAACGTCATCACCTGCGTCAACCCGCGCTGCGTGACGACGACCGAGCCGGGCATCGACCAGGTCTTCTACCTCGACCGCACCGACGGGGACGTGTACCGCTGCCGCTACTGCGACGAGGAGGCCGAGTTCTGATGGCTATCGTCTTTTCCGACATCCGCGTGTGGGACACCGGCGAGCATATCGACCTGGTCGTGCCCGACGGGCGCGACGTGACCGTCGACGCCTCGCACCTGACGGTGGCGCCGGGCCTCGAGGACCCGCACGTGCATTTCCGCGACCCGGGCCAGACGCACAAGGAGACGATGGTCACCGGCTGTGCCGCCGCGGCCGCCGGCGGCTACACGAACGTGCTCATCATGCCGAACACGGTCCCGGCGATGGACGGGCGGATCGTCACGCCGGGGGAGCCGGGCGCCGACGAGGTCCTCGCCGCCGGCTGCGACAACGTCATCGACTACCTGCAGCACTACGAGCGGATCCACGGCGTGACATTGCCGGTGCGCTACGAGCTGTGCGTGTGCGCGACGAAGGGACGCGCCGGCAAGGAGCCGACCGAGCCGAAGGACTGGGCGTGGTACATGCCCGGCCACGACGACGAGAAGGACGCGGCGCAGATCGCGCACCCGGTCACGGCGATGAGCGACGACGGCTCGGCCGTGCCCACGCCGGTGCTGCGCGACGTGCTCGCGAACATCAAGGAGACGGGGCTGTACCTCATCGAGCACTGCGAGCACCACGACGTCGGCGCCGTCAACGAAGGCCCCGTCGCCAGGAAGCTCGGCGTGCCCGGCATCCCCGAGGAGACCGAGCTGGCGGTCGTGCAGCGCGACATCGACATGGTGCGCGAGACCGGCGTGCACGTGCACTTCCAGCACGTGAGCACGGCGATCAGCTTCGATGCGATCCGGCGCGCCAAGGCCGAGGGCCTGCCGATCACCTGCGAGACGGCGCCGCACTACCTGGCCCTAAGCGACGAGGCGCTGCTCGAATACGGCACGCGCGCGAAGATGAACCCGCCGCTGAGAAGCGAGAAGGACCGCCAGGCCACGATCGCCGCGATCGCCGACGGCACCGTCGACATGATCGCCACCGACCACGCCCCGCACACCGCCGACGAGAAGGCGCTCGGCTTCCTCGAGGCGCCCAACGGCATCATCGGCCTCGAATGCGCGTTCGCCGTCTGCCACACGGTCCTCGTCGACGGCGGCTGGATCGGCGACGAACGGCTCATCGAACTCATGGCGCTCAACCCGGCCTCGCTGATGGGACGCCACTCGACCGACATCGCCGGCCTGCTCAACACGAGCGCGAAGTGCGCGACGAAACGCACGCTCGACCTGGGCGTGACCGAACATCCCGAACGCCACGACCTCGTCATCCTCGGCCTCGACGACGCATGGACGATCCATGCGGACGAGTTCAGGTCGAAGGCGCGCAACACGCCGTTCGACGGATGGGAGGTCACCGGCAGGCCGTATGCGACGATCATCGGATCGCGCATGGCCTCCAGCCGCCTCGACGCGCTCGCCTGAGCGCGGGCGCCGCCGCATGCCGCATCCGCAAACACCGTACGAGAACAACCAAGGAGCAGGATGGACCGCCTCATCGAAGCCATCGAATCCAAGCAGAATCCGAGCGTCGTCGGACTCGACCCCACGCCGGCGCTCGTGCCCGCCCAGGTCATGGACGCCTACCGCCTCGAAGCCGACGAATACGTCGAGGACGCCGACGACAACCTCGCCGCGACCGGCGCGGCCGCCGCGTACTTCGAATTCAACCGCGCGATCATCGACGCGGTCGCCGACATCGTCCCCGCCGTCAAGCCGCAGATCGCGATGTACGAGGCGCTCGGCCCGGCCGGCGTCGACTGCTACACGATGACCTGCCAGTACGCGCGCGAGCAGGGCCTGTACGTGATCGGCGATGTCAAGCGCGGCGACATCGGCTCGACGGCCGCCGCCTACGCGAAGCACCTGACCGGCTTCGACGGTGCCGACGTGTGGCATGAGGACGCGCTCACCGTCAACCCCTACCTCGGCTCCGACGGCATCGAGCCGTTCGTCGAGGCCGCCAAGGAGGCCGACCGCGACCTGTTCGTCCTCGTGCGCACGTCGAACCCGTCCTCC
This sequence comes from Bifidobacterium choerinum, assembly GCF_002761235.1. Lineage (NCBI taxonomy): Bacteria > Bacillati > Actinomycetota > Actinomycetes > Bifidobacteriales > Bifidobacteriaceae > Bifidobacterium > Bifidobacterium choerinum. The sequence continues at coordinate 1,744,494 of NZ_CP018044.1, forward strand.
GCGCAGATCCAGGAGCTCGAACTGGCCGACGGCGGCCGCGTCTACGAACACGTCGCCGACCTCGTCGAGAGCTGGGGCGCCGGCACGATCGGCCGTTTCGGCTACGCGCGCACCGGCGCCGTCGTCGGCGCCACCCATCCCGAGGAGGGCGCCGCGCTGCGCGAGCGCATGCCGCACACCTTCTTCCTCGTGCCCGGCTACGGCGCGCAGGGCGGCACCGCCGCCTCGGTCGCCGGCATGTTCGACCGCGACGGCTCCGGCGCGATCGTCAACTCGTCGCGCGGCATCATCGGCGCATGGCGCGACGACGAACGCTACAGCACGGACCTCGAACCCGAGACCGCGCTCGACATCGTCGCCGCGAACGCGCGGCGCGCCGCCGAGGACATGCGCGACCAGCTGCGCGTCGCGCTCGCCTGAGCCACCCCAGGCCGGCAGCGGCCACAGCGGAGAAGAAACCCACAGCAGAGAAGAAAGAGGGACAGGACACCCATGCCAACCACAGCGTTTTCCCACACGGTGGAGGATGCCGTATCGAACGGCCGCACGCCGACCAGACGCACCGTCGACGTCGTCGACGTGCGCGAACTGACGCCCGGCGTCGTGCGTCTGACGTTCCGCGACGAGTTCATCGCCGCCAACGTCCAGCCTGCACAGTTCGTCAACCTGTACTCGTCCAACCCGCAGCATCTGATGCCGCGCCCCTTCGGCGTCAGCGACGTCGACGGCGACCGGGTCAGCCTGATCTTCGCCGTCGTCGGCTACGGCACCGGCGAGTTCGCGCACCTGAAGGCCGGCGACCATGTGGACGTGCTGGGACCCCTGGGCAGGCCCTTCGACCTGCGCCGCGCGGCCGACTACCTGCTCGTCGGCGGGGGACTGGGCATCCCGCCGCTGCTCGAGGCGGCGCAGGCGCTCGCCGGACGCGACGACTGCCGCGCGATCGCCGTGCTCGGCTACCGCGACGCGCATTTCGCCGACGTGTACGCGGCCAAGTACGCCGACGAGGTGCACAGCATCGACGAGTCGGAAGGCAACGTGCTCACGCTGCTCGAACGCCTGTGGCCGGCGCTGCAGGAGAGCGGCCGTGAGCTGATCATCCTGTCGTGCGGTCCGACGCCGATGATGAAGGCGGTCGCCGAATGGGCGTCCAAGCGCGGCGTCGACGCGCAGCTGAGCATGGAGCAGCGCATGGGCTGCGGCTACGGCACCTGCGTCGCCTGCACAATCGACACGCGCGACGGGCGCGAGAAGGTGTGCGAGGCCGGACCGGTCTTCACCGCGCACCAGCTGGGATGGGACAACAAGTGAGCCAGATGAGCGAGGACAACGTGAACATCGAACAGGAACTCAACGAAACCCCGACGAGCGTCTACGCGCCGCACGAATGGCGCCACGGCACCGTCGTCGCCGGCGTGCCGTGGAAGAACCCGGTCGGCACCGCCTCCGGCACCTTCAACGTGTACGCGTGCGGGCAGTTCTACGACGTGTCCCAGATGGGGTCGGTCACCACGAAGGGCGTCTCGCCGGTCGAATGGCTCGGCAACCCGGGCGTGCGCACCGCCGAAAGCCCGGCCGGCACCGTCAACGCCGTCGGCCTGCAGAATCCCGGCGTCGACCATTACCTCGCACACGACCTGCCGTACCTCAAGGACCTCGGCGCCACCGTCATCGCGAACGTCGCCGGCCACTGCGACGACGACTACGCGCAGGTCGTCGACAAGCTCGCCGACTCGGACGCCGACATGCTCGAGATCAACGTCAGCTGCCCGAACGTGACGCACGGCGGCATGTCCGTCGGCACCGACCCGGCCGCGCTGGGCAAGCTCATGGACCGGCTGCGCCCGATGACCGACAAGCCGATGATCGTCAAGCTCACGCCGAACGTCACCGACATCGCGGCGATCGCGCGCGCCGCCGTCGAGGGCGGCGCCGATGCCTTAAGCATGATCAACACGCTCGTCGGCATGCGCATCGACATCAGGACCGGCGAGCCGATCATCGCCAACCGCACCGGCGGCGTGTCCGGACCCGCCGTCTTCCCGGTGGGCCTGGCCTGCGTGTGGCGCGTGCGCGCCGCGCTGCCCGACATCCCGATCATCGGCATCGGCGGCATCGACTCGGGCGAGAAGGCCCTCGAATACCTCTACGCCGGCGCCAACGCCGTCGAGGTCGGCGGCGCCGCGCTGTACGACCCGACCGCGCCGATCCGCGTCGCCCTCGAGCTCGAGGAGCTCCTCGACTCCAGGCCCGAACTGACCGAAAAGCTCGCCAAGGGCGACACCTGGCGCTGAAGACGCCTCCCGACGACACCACAGACCACCAATTCCGGAAGGAGACACGATGTTCGACTCCCTCGACCACCGATTCACCAAGTTCCTGCTCGAATCGAACGCCCTGAAATTCGGCGACTTCACGTTGAAGTCCGGACGGCGCTCGCCGTACTTCATCAACGCCGGCGCCTTCGACGACGGCAGGAAGATCGCGACGCTCGGCGCGTTCTACGCCGAGAAGATCCAGACCGAGATCGACGACGAGCAGCTGCCCGCCCGCATCGACACGATCTTCGGCCCGGCGTACAAGGGAATCCCGCTCGCCGTCGCCACCTCGATCGCGCTCGAGCTCAACTACGGCGTCACCGTCGGCTACACCTTCGACCGCAAGGAGAGGAAGGACCACGGCGACGGCGGCACGATGGTCGGCAAGCCGCTCGACGACGGCATGAACGTGCTGCTCGTCGACGACGTGATGACCGCCGGCACCGCCGTACGCGAGGTCGTCCCCAAACTCAAGGAGCAGGCCGACGTCAACATCGTCGGACTCGTGCTCTCCGTCGACCGCATGGAGAAGACGAAGGACAGCGATCTGTCCGCCGTGCAGGACGTGCAGAGGGAGTTCGGCTTCCCGGTGTTCGCGATCGCGAACGTCAAGGAGATCTTCGCCGCCGGCCGCGAACTGCCCGACGACGAAGGTGCTCCGTACGTTTCCGATGAGATCGCCAGGGCCGCCGAGGAGTACCTGACGCGGTACGGGGCGTGAGAGGACTCACGGATTGGATAATGAATGGCATGTGGGGACGCAGGTTCTCTGACCGGACAACCTGCGTCCCCACATACGCTTTTGGGCTTAATGCGCAGCGTCGATTCTTTGTTACCCACGCGGATGATGAATCAATGCTTTTCTAGTATCTGTGCTGCGGCTTTCTCCCGGAATTGATATCCTCGGCGTATTTCATGAGATGCTTTATGTTTTTGGAGCTCCAGCCATGTGCAGCTGCCCACTCGGCCATTGCGATTGGGTCGAATGTGACCCCAGTATCATGCAGCTGCAGCATCTCTCGAATGAGGATCGACTTGTCTGTCCCATTGCCGCCGATCGAATTGTTCAGATTCATTATTTCGGAGACGAAATGCAGCATCTCGCGAACATCGTCGGCAAGTACGATTGGAGTTGCGTGAGCGTCGGCCTGCAGCAAGACCTCGGCGTTTACCTCTTTGGACCATAGAGTTAGATCGTCTCCACGAATCACGCATAAGGCGGTGGTGCCCGTGGCGCGCATGATATTTCCAAGATCTATGACGGTGGGATACATTGCCAAGACAGGACCATACGCGGAAAAGATATGTGGCTGTGATGTAACGTGATTCACTTGTTCGTGGGAGATCAGCTGGCTAATGAAGGGATTGGCGTCAGCCCCCTTCTTCGTGTGCGTCCACACAGTCAATGGTTCGTCCAGTTGCTGCCAATGAGCAAGCCACCACTCAGCGCCTGTCCGCTCTCCTTCGGGCGTAGCGTCGGCGATCGCGCAGGGGAATGAGGGGTCGAATATAGCCATTTAGCTCCTTTCGCTAGGCATCTACTTTCTCGAACATATGTTCGAGCGTTGTCGAGTGTAGCATACTATGACATCGATATTCAATGGGTATTCCGCCGATGATGGATCAGAGCCCATTGTCTCTGGCCACGTATCGAGGGAAACTTTGCGCGATACATAAGTGTCGAAATCGTGCACATCGAAGAGAGGCCAGAAAGATTGATGGCAAATATCGGGGGAACAGGCTTTATCAGAAATGAATTTTGACTGGATATTCCATGGGGAACCGTGTAGGCTGAATGCAGATTCGCATGCGATTTCCAACATGGTTGTCTGGAGATGCATGCCCGCGCGCAACGAGCAAGGGGAGGGCAATGTCGGTTCATCAGGATCAGGCTGCGGATATGCGGCAGTATGCCGTAGGGATGCGTGTCGTCATTCGCGGACAGGAATGGCTCATCACGAAGGTGGAGCAATACAACTTCGGCTACGAAGGCCAAGAGCAGAATCGCGGGTTGCATGATGAGGCGAAAAGGCGTTTTGCGTTGACGTGCGTCGGCGTCGACCCATTGGTCTGTGACTATCAGGCGACATTCCTGACCGATATCGAACCCGAGATCGAACCGGTCGATCCCGCGAATACGCGATTCATCCCGGATGCGTCACCGTCCGCCCGGGATTCGCATCTGTACATCGAAAGTATGCTGCGCTCCACGGTGCCGACCGATGAGCGGATTCATGTGGCCGAACATGCCGCAATGGACAAGCTGCCCTATCAGCTCGAACCCGCCAAACAGGCGCTGTCCCAGCCGCGGCAGCGCATTCTGATCGCGGACGCCGTGGGTCTGGGCAAGACGCTTGAGGCGGGCATCCTGATGTCCGAACTCATCCGGCGTGGGAAAGGCACTCGCATTCTCGTCGTCACATCCAAAAGCATGATGGCGCAGTTTCAGCGTGAGATGTGGGAGCATTTCACGATTCCGCTGACGAATCTGGATTCCTCGCGCATCCAGCGCATCCGCACCGAGATTCCAGCGAACGCAAACCCGTTCAACTACTTCGACAAGGTCATCGTCTCGGTGGATACGCTCAAGCGCGACATCGAATACGGTTCGGCGCTCGACGATTCGTATTGGGACATCATCGTCATCGACGAAGCCCAGAATGTGGCGGACCGTGCCAACGGCAAGCAGAAGGCGCAGCGTGCGCGTCTCGCGAATCGTCTGGCGAAGCGCTCCGACTCGCTTATCATGCTGTCGGCCACGCCGCATGACGGCAGCGCCCGCAGCTTCGCCTCGCTGATGAACATGCTTGACCCGACGACATTGCCCGATCCCGACCGATACAACCCGGATGATATCCGGCAGTTGTATATCCGACGATTCAAGAAGGACGTCAGCGATGACGTCTCCGGCAGTTTTCCTCCTCCGAACATCGTCGAAGAGGACGTGAAGGCGACAGATGAGGAGGAAGCGGCCTTCGACTATCTGACGAGCATGACGATGCGTGCTGAAACGAAGGATTCGTCGAAACGGTCGATGCTGTTCCGCACGACGCTCGAGAAGAGCCTGTTCTCATCACCGGCGGCATGCCTCATGACGATCGACGAGCGCATCAAGCGTTTGCGCGCCCGGACGACGACCGACGAGACGAAACGGGCGAACATCGCGCATGACATCGCACAGCTCGAGGAGCTGCGCTCGCTGGTGCAGCGCATCACACCCGAACATTTCGCACGGTACCAGCGCCTGCTGCAGCTGCTGCAGAGCCCGTCCTACCATTGGACGCGGAACAGGGAAGACCGCATCGTTATCTTCACCGAACGCATCGAGACGAAGAACTTCCTCGCTGAGCATCTGCGCAAGGATCTGGGGCTGAGCGAGCGGGAACTCGTCACGATGGACGGTTCGATGTCCGACCTGCAGCAACAGGAGACGGTCACTGACTTCAACGATCCGAAGAAGCCGATACGCATCCTCGTTGCTTCGGATGTGGCGTCGGAAGGTCTCAACCTGCATCATCTGGCGCACCGACTGATTCATTTCGACACACCATGGTCGCTGATGGTCTTCCAACAGCGCAATGGACGCATCGATCGCTACGGACAGCACAAGACCCCGGACATCCGCTTCATGCGCATCGGATCGGAGAACCCGAAGATCAAAGGCGACGAGCGCATCCTGCAAGTGCTCATCGCCAAGGAGAAGCAGGCACGGGACAACATCGGCGACCCGGCCACGTTGATGAAGGTCTATAACGTCAACGACGAAATGATGATGACCGCGCAGGCGATGGAGGACGGCGAAAGCGATGAGCGGTTCGCTGCGCGTCTTGACGGCAACGTGCAGGAAACGCAGATTGACGTCGACGCCGACGAAAATGATTTCTTCGATCCGTTCGCCGCACTCGACCAACTCGACGCCGCGGCTGAAAGCGATGAAGAACATCATGCCGATACGGATGACGAAGCGACCAGCCCATACACCCAGATGAATGACCGTGCCGTGCAGCTGATGGACGACCTGCAGTTCGTGGAGCAGGCGCTGCAATCGCCGAAAATCACCGGCCATGCGGGCATCGCACGGGTGGAGGACCTGGACGGGGCGAAGGGCTTCCGTCTTGACTTCTCGAAGGACAGTCAACTGTACAAGTGGCTCGCCAGACGGTCGCCGAACAGCGAAGTGCTTCATGACCACACCGCCAGCTGGAGCACGGACGCCGACTATGTACGGGCGCAATCGGAGGGACTGATGGCGCAGCTGTCCGACGAGCGATGGAGCAACACGCAGTACCTGTGGGCGTTGAACCCGATCAGCGAATGGGTGGAGATGAAGGCTTCCACCGTGTTGTACGGTCGTGGCGAAGCCCCGATCATCGGCATCCGTGATAGTGAACTCACGGCGCAGGACACGATCATCCTGCTCACCGCGTCGATCGCCAACAACCGCGCTATCCCGGTCATCAACGAATGGATGGGCATTCGCTACCATGACGACTCGTTCGTAGAGGCGATGATAATCGAGGACGTGTGGCGCGTTACCGGTTACCGAGGGAAGTATTATGCCGCCGACGACAAGACGCTGTACGTTAACACCGTCACCGACGAATCAATATCCGACGGACAGTGTTTGCGTGCACAGCAGCTCCTTCCGGACGCCATCCAGCGTATGAACGAACAGATTCGTTCCGATGAACGAACATACGTGAAGGATGCCGAACAGCATATCGATGAGCAGCTTGAACGCATCATCCGCTGGCGGGACAGCCGGAAACGCTTCGGCACGCGTAGCGAGCGCGAGAGCGAACGATTCTTCGACGATTACAGGCAATGGGTCCAGGATTCATACGAGACCACGGGCGAGCCGGTCATCCGTGTGGCCGCGGCGTTTACGGGAGTGCAGCAATGAGCAGGAAGAACAGGAAGACAACGTCCGACGCGAACGTGCTGGTGGGACTGGATGCCGTCAACGGCTTCTACACGCCGTTCTTCGTGCAGGAGATACTGCCCGGATGCGTCATGAATGCGCTCAGCGAATGGGTCGACTCCGAAATGGTCGTCAAGGGGTTGCGCTCGCTGCGCACCGAGTACACGACGATCTGCAACAGTACCGCCACGTTGGATCGGCGTGATGCCATACGGGACTATCTCGATCAATGGCTTGACACATTGGGATACAACATCGCGCGCGATCCGGCGACGCTGGACTTCGCGCATCAGGACACAGTTACGGTACGGGCGCAGGCATCAGATTCCAATGGACGCCCGTACGTTCAGGTGCTCATCTGCAGTGACGACGATGGCGACACGGGCATCATGGAAAGCGTCATGGACGGTGGAACGATGACCGGTGAACAGTGCGCGCATGCGTTGCTGAGCGATGAGGATCATGCGTCACGATGGGTGCTGCTGCTCGGACTGCATCAGGCCGCGCTCATCGACCGCACGAAGTGGGCGGACCGACGGTATCTCCTCTTCGATTTCGACGTCATCCACGCGCGCAACGAAACGGCCACATACAAGGCGGTCGCCGCATTGCTGGGCGAACACGACCTGTGCCCACAGGAGGGCTCGACGTCGGTGCTCGACGCTTTCGAGGAGCAGGCGAACGCACAGGCGGTCGCGGTGTCCGACAATCTGCGCTATGCGTTGCGTGAATGCGTGGAGCTGCTCGGCAACGAGGTGATCCACGACTGGACCGAGAACAAGCACCGGGACGTCGCCGAAATCGATGCCGACGAATTGACGATGGAAGCCTTGCGCTACATGTACCGGCTGCTGTTCCTGCTGTTCATCGAAGCGAAGCCGGAACTCGGCTACGCGCCGATGAAGGCGGCGGCCTACCGCACCGCATATTCGTTGGAATCATTGCGCGATCTGGCCGAATCGGTGCGCGGGCGCTTGGAGGAGCTCGAGGACACCACCTATGCAGCCGACACACTGCGCATTCTGGACGAGACCATCTACAACGGCTACCCGGCGCGAACTCGCGCCGATAACGTCCGTACGATTCACGGCGCGGACGAGGCGTTCACGCTGCCGCCGCTCAGGGCCCATATCTTCGATCCGAAGCGCACCGCGATGATCGAGGAGGCCAAACTGCGCGACAGCGTCATGCTGCGCATCATCGACATGATGAGCGTAAGCTCAACCGGCAGCGGCAAGAAGCGACGCAGACAGCGCATCGCCTACTCGTCACTCGGCATCAGCCAGATGGGCGCCATCTACGAAGGGCTGCTGTCCTATCGTGGATTCATCGCCACGACCACGCTGTATGAGGTGAGGCGTGACAAGGGCGATGGCAAGGAGAGCAAATTCGATCCGCTCGCCGTCGGCCACTTCGTCGACGAGAGCCAGCTCGGCGAATACACGGAGGCGGAACGTGTCCGATATGAGGACGGTCCCCATGCGGGAGAACTGCGCACCTATGCGCCCGGCACGTTCATCTACCGAATGACCGGACGCGAGCGCGAGACCTCCGCCTCGTTCTACACGCCAGATTCACTGGCGCAATGTCTGGTCAAATACGCGCTCAAGGTGATCGAACCACGCATCCACAAGGCATCCGACATCCTCGCGCTGCGAATCTGCGAGCCGGCGGTAGGGTCGGCGACCTTCCTTAACGAGACGATCAACCAGCTCGCCGAATGGTATCTGCGCCTTCGCGAGAAGGAACTCATCGAAGAACAAGGCCCGGAGGCCGCAATCACCGCCGACGAACGGCAGTCCGAACTGCAGAAGGTCAAGATGCTCATCGCCGACCGCAACGTCTACGGCGTCGACCTGAACCCGGTCGCCGTCGAACTGGCGGAAGTGGCCCTGTGGCTCAATTCGATCTGCCCCGACTCGTTCATCCCCTGGTTCGGCGACCAGCTCATCTGCGGCAACTCGTTGATCGGCGCCCGCAGACGGGCCTACACGCCGGCGGAACTCACCGCGTCGACGAAAGGCATGCAATGGTACGACCATGAGCCGCAACGTGTGGCATTGACGCCCAAGTCGCGTCACGGCAGCCGCGTCTACCATTTCCTCACCGGTGACTCCGGCATGTGTGCATACACCGACAAGATCATCAAATCGTTGGAACCGGAACAGATCACGGCGATGAAAGCTTGGAACAAGGCATTCACGAAGCCATACTCAGACGATGACGTCGCCCTGATGCAGCGACTGTCCACCATCATCGACCATCTATGGCGCGGCGTCGTGGACATGCGCAGGCAACTGTCCTCCACGACCCATGACGCGTTAAAGATCTACGGCTGGCAAGGTGACCAGAACAACGGTTCACTGCCGGTATCGACCAAGGACGCGCTGCTCAACCAGTCCTACCATTCCATCGGAGCCTCCAACGCCGGCGAATACGCCCGACTCAAACTCGCGATGGACTACTGGTGCGCGCTGTGGTTCTGGCCCATTGAACAGGCCGACCTGCTGCCGACCCGGGACGAATACCTCAAGGACATGCAGCTCATCCTCAACGGCGCACTCCTCGAACCGGAACCGGATGTGCTCGTCAACCCGGACGCGGACATCAACGAAGTGCTCGCGAACGAGATGGGGGACAGAACACTGTTCAACGAGGGAATGACGCCAATCTCGGCAGACGATCCTCACGAATACATGATGCGCCATGCCGTCAACCTCGACGATCTCGTAAGACGGCAACCACGATTGCAGCTGGTCAGGAAGATCAGCGAACGGCGGCGGTTCTTCCATTGGGAACTGGAATTCGCCGACGTATTCGCCGACGGCGGCTTCGACTTCATGATTGGCAATCCGCCATGGGTCAATGTGGAATGGAAGGTGTCCGATACTCTTGCGGACGCTGATCCGCAGTACGCGGTGCATAAGCAGAGCGCTTCCGACTTGAATAAGGTATTATCGGGTATTCTTGGCTCTTCAGACAGGATGCGAGAGCATTTCATCAAGGCATATGAAGCGTGTGCCGGCCAATTGGCGTTCTTCAATGCGGCGGCCAACTATCCGATGTTGCAGAATCAACGGACGAATCTGTTCCGCTGCTTCCTGCCGAACGCATGGGATTATACGAGACGCTCCGACGGCGTCAGCGCATTCATCCATCCCGATGAGGTGTATGCCGACATGAAGGCCGGTGCGTTGCGTGAGCAGATGTTGAGGCGGCTTCGTTACCATTTCCAGTTCCTCAACGAGAAGAAGTTGTTCAATGGCGTGGATCACCATACCTCCTTCAGTCTGAACATTTACGATAACGGGGATATGGCGCAGATCCGATTCGATTCGATCTGGAAGCTGTATTTGCCAAAGACCATTGACGAATGCTATGCCGATGCGGCCCATGCCGCGGTGGGGCCGATGAAGACGGAGAACGGTGAATGGAACGTGCAGGGGTACCATGATCGCATCGTGCCCATCGATGACACGGTCATGCGGCTCTTCGCCGCATTGGCGAACATGCGCGTCGCTGAGGCATCGTCTGCGCCATTGCTCGGTGTCTACACCGTATCGCTGCTGCACGCACTCGAGTGCATCGGACAGTGCCCGCGGCATCTTGGCGATATACCGGCAAACGAGATTGCCTATTCGCGTATGTGGAATGAGACCAACAGCCGCAAGGACGGAACAATCAAGGATGACGTGCATTTCCCGACGGGGGATGAGCCAATCATCTATTCGAGCCCGTTTATCGGTGTCGGTAATCCGCTGCTGCAGTCCGCGCGTAGGCAATACAAGGTGAATAGTGATTATGATCTCGTGGATCTCGCCGACATTCCCGTCGATTATGAGCCTCGCGTGAAATACGCGCAGGCGTGTTCCACTGCGGAATACATGAAGCGTATGCCCAAAATGTTCGATGGGACACCGTTCGACGCGGTGTACCGCGTCGCATGCAGGGAAATGGTCGGGCTTGACAGCGAAAGAACGCTGCAGAGTGCCGGCGTGCACCCACGCGTAGCGTGGGTGGACGCCGTAACAGGTTACGGCGTCCACCCACGGCGCTACGCTACGCTTGCGCTGATGATGGGAACACAAGCAGCTCTGCCGATAGATTATCTTGTTCGATCAATTGGCAAAATGAATATCAATACAAGTACGTTGCAACTGCTGCCAATCCCACAGGGCGTGTTGACGGCTGAAATCACTTGCAGAGGGTTGTTGCTCAACTGTCTGACTGAAGCATATGCAGAGCTTTGGCACTCATGTTGGGATAGCTTCTATACGACGGTGCAATGGTCCAAACAGGATTCCCGTCTGCCGGATACCGCATTTTCGACGCTCACCGAGGAGTGGGACTATGCAATACCATTGCGCAGCGAATACAGCCGCCGTCAGGCACTCGTCGAGCTCGATGTGCTTGTCGCAATGGCACTGGGCATGACGTTGGATGAGCTTATCGACATCTACCGGCTTACGTTCCCGGTGCTCAAATCCTATGAGGACGGCACCTGGTACGACCGCAATGGCCGCGTCGTATATTCGAACAAGGGCGCCTACGCGAAGATCTCGCTCAATCGTGACGAATTCGAAGCGATTCGTGACGAACAAGCCGGCTTCGTCAAGACGATCACCGTCGAGGACGACACGTTGCCTGATGGTCCAATCACACGCGACATCAGCTTTGTGGCGCCCTACGACCGTTGCGACCGCATCGAGGACTATCGGAGGGCATGGGCGTTCTTCGAAGCCAGATACGGCGAAGCACTCGCACAGGAACGTTTCGAACGCGCAGCAATGCAGGTAAAGAAATCACAAGAGGAGGATGGACGATGATTCCGATCGTGATGGCGCGGCATATCCGCGAAGGTCTCGTCGACTACTTGGAGACGACGTATCCGATGGCGAACAAGCCCTTCCAAGGGTCCATCCGACGGTTCGCCGAAGCGCACGACGGACTGACGCTCGATCCCTTCGTATCGGTCAAACTGCCGTTCCGCGTAGGGGACAGGAAGGAATTCCCCTACGACGACTGCCTGCATCCGTCATACGCCCCGTACGTGCACCAGTTGAAGGCCTTCAAGCGCATCGGCAACGGCGAATCCACACTCGTGGCCACCGGTACCGGTTCAGGCAAGACCGAATGCTTCCTGTACCCGATCCTGCATCACTGCTACAAGCAGCGCAGACTCGGCAACACCGGCATCAAGGCGATCCTCGTCTATCCGATGAACGCGCTCGCCGCCGACCAGGCGAAGCGCATCGCACAACTGATCCATGACAGTCCCGAACTGCGCAACAACGTGACCGCCGGCATGTACGTCGGCAAAAGCGCCGCCGATGAGCAGACTGCAAGCACCGTCATGTCCGAGCATGCGATCATCTCCGACCATGACGCGTTGCGGCGCAACCCACCGGACATCCTGCTGACGAACTACAAGATGCTCGACTATCTGCTCATCCGTCCGCAGGACTCCAAACTCTGGGACGCCAACGATTCAGAGACGCTCAAATACTTCGTCGTCGACGAGCTGCACACCTTCGACGGAGCGCAGGGCACCGACCTGGCCTGTCTCATCCGCCGGCTTTCCGACAGGTTGCAGACGCCGTGCGAGGACATCTGCTTCGTCGGCACATCCGCCACGATGGGCTCGGGGCCCGATGATGCACACAACCTGTGCGACTTCGCCTCCGCCGTGTTCCACACGCCGTTCACGCCGGAAAGCATCGTCACCGAGAACCGTCTCGACGCCGAGGAGTTCTTCGACGGGACAGAACCGATCCATCTGATTCCCTCCGGCGAGCAAGCGCTGCATCTGCGGGAGCTGGAACTGGATGATGACAATCCCGACATCTATCTGACGCAGGCATGCCGGGACCTCCTCGGCCATGATATGCCCAATCCAGCCGATCCGCGCAGCCGGATACAACTCGCCGCATGGCTCAAACAAAGCGATCTGCTGCGCCAGTTCGCCATCGCTCTGCACAACGATCCGCACATGCTCGACGACGACCTGCTCACGGAGATGGGGCGCCAATTCCACGAATTCAGCCATCTGCAGCGCGAGGAGCAGCTTGCGGTGCTCGACGCCCTCGTCGCATTGGTCAGTCATGCGCGCATCGGCGAACACGGCGACGGGAACCTACGACCGTTCCTTGACGTGCAGGTGCAGCTGTGGACGAAGGAACTGCGCCAGATGCGCGCATCCGTGTGCGGTCTGGACGAAACCGTACGATACGGCAGCCTCTACGAATTGGACGCATCACGATCCAAACAGTATCTGCCGATCATCAACTGCCGCATATGCGGCAACACCGGCTGGGTAGGCAACGTCAACAAGCAGACGCAACGAATCGAAGCGGGGGAGAAGAGCTTCGCCAACATCTACTTCCAGTTCAGAAACAATGAGCTCGCGGTCATGAGGCCATGGAACCCGACGGACGCATCACCGGCCGGCAACGCCGAACTGGGGTATTTCTGTCCGGATGCAGACTGTATGCACTTCACCCGTACCGAACAGTTCGACGCCAAGGAGCGTACATGTCCCTCATGCGGCACCGACCGCATCCCGATGCAGATGATGGGGCTCGAAAGCGTCGGCAACGAACGCAAGCACTACCGTTGCCCGTTCTGCGGCAGCGACGCCGATCTGGCGCTGCTGGGCTTCCGCGCCACACCGCAGATGAGCGTCATGCTCACCGAACTCATCGGCGACCGATACAACGACGACGACAAGACGATCGTCTTCTCGGACAGCGTGCAGGACGCCGCATTCCGCGCGAGCGCGTTCAACTCGCGCACATGGCGCTTCGCGCTGCGCAACAACGCTGTCGACTACCTTGAAGGGAGATGGGGCGGCAAGACTTCGCTTGCCGACTATCTCGACCATCAGCGGCTCTGGTACCGCAAGACGTATGTGGACGACGTCGCCTTCATCATGCGCTTCGCTCCCGCGAACATGACGTGGATGGACGAGTACCGGCGCGCGGCGCAAGGCGTCGCGCCCGGCGGTCGTCGTCACGACCTGATCGAACAGATCGGCAAGCGTCTGCGCATCGAAACGCTGCATGAACTCGGGTCCCGTTCCCGCATCGGACGAACGCTGGAGAAGACCGGATGCGCCGTGCTGGGCTACGACGAGCACACGCTCGAGGCCATCGCGCAGGACGCGTCGGCCCGTGCGTGCGCCGAACTCGGGGACGATGTCCGTCTCGAAACTGACGACGACTGGCTGCATCTGACCTTGGATCTGCTCAATACGCTGCGTCTCGGCGGCGCGTTCATCGACCCATTGTATGAACGGTACATCGAAGAAGGCGGCACCCCCTATCTGCTGTCGAACAAGCATCTGCCATGGATGCCGGGAAGCTATGTGAAATCCGAACCGCATTTCCTCACCAATCGACGATCCACGTCGAAAACCGGATTCTACGCGCTCACCGAAGGCAGGTATGCGCACATCGTGGACAGGTATCTGACCGATACGCTCATGCTCGCCGGCAATGAGCCGCGAATCATCCTCGAACAGCTGCTGCAGGCCTGCGTCGAGCATGGCGTGATCGCGGTCAGGAAATGCACGCGGACAAGATTCGGCGAACAACAGGTGTACGGCATCGATGAATCGCAATGCCATGTGACCGACGAGGTCGTCGCGTTGCACTGCGACTCGTGCGGACGCACCTATGACGGCGCGCAGGGCAACGAGCGGGCATGGAACGGTCTGCACTGCATGAATCCCTACTGCCGGGGACGGTTGGTTCCCGCCGATGCGAATCAGGATTGGGGCTACTATCACAGGCTGTATCACACGACGCCGCCGGCGCCGCGCATCCATGCGGCCGAACACACCGGTCTCGTGGACGCCGAGACCCGCAACAAGCTCGAATCGCAGTTCAAACAGAACACATCCGGAGCAGGGGACGTGAACGTACTCGCCTGCACGCCGACACTCGAAATGGGCATCGACATCGGAGACCTGTCCACGGTGATTCTTTCGTCGATTCCACCCAGCCAATCGCAGTATCTGCAACGTGTAGGCCGTGCGGGACGCCGCGATGGCAACGCGCTCGTGCTCGCCGTGGCCAACGGGCGCCCCCATGACCGGTACTTCTACAACAGGGCACAGGAGATGATAAGCGGCCATGTGCGCCCGCCACACGTGTTCCTGCAGGCGAGCGCCGTGCTCGAACGCCAGCTCACCGCCTTCGCCATGGACCGTTGGGTGCATGCATGTCTCATGCAGGGCATGGAACCAAGGGACATCATCAGGAAGAAACTCGAGCACAGCCTTGAAGTCATGACCACGAAGGCGAACGGCTTCCCGCTGTCGTTCCTCGACTACACGAGCACGCACACCGCCGAGCTGCTCCAGGCGTTCCAGGCGATGTTCTCCACCGAGGACACGACGATGGACGCCACGTTGGAACAGTCACTGCGCCTGTTCCTCGAAGGCGGCACGACCGGCATGACTGAACATCCGACGCTCGCCGCACGCATCGTCGCGGCGTTCGACGCCGCGAAAAACATGATCGCGAACCTCGAAACACAGCGTAGGGAACTCGAGGAGCTCAAGAAGGAACTCAAAGCCAAGCCGCAGGATTCCTCGACCGACTCGCAGATCCACGAATGCGACATCGAGATCAAGGTGGTGGATAGGAATATCCGCGCCATCAAGAAGACCAACGTCTTCAACTACATGTCCAACGAGGGAATCCTGCCGAACTACGCGTTCCCCGAAGGCGGCGTCACGCTGCACACCGTGCTCAAAGCGGAAGCGGAGAGCCCGGACCAAAAACCCGGAGCAAAGGACAGGGCCGGAACGCGGACGAGCAGGAAAGTGCAGACCGGCACATACGAACGGCCGGCGATGACGGCGATCACCGAACTCGCGCCGGGCAACACGTTCTATGCGCAAGGCCACAAGTTTGAGATTAACCGTGTCCTGTACGACGACGGTGCCATGAACCAGGACATCCCCGTATGGCGACTGTGTCCCAACTGTTCGCACGCGGAACCCAAATCCGAAGTCGGCAACACCGCCACCTGCCCCGTATGTGGCGACCCGCGATGGGCTGAGAACGGCCAATGCATGCCGATGCTGCGCATCAGCAACGTCATCTCCGAGGAAACCTACCGCGAAAGCCTCATCGACGAAGGCGACGATACGCGCAGCCGTTCGATGTTCCAGACGGACGTGCTCGTCGACATCAAGCCCCGGGATACGAAGAACGCGTGGAAGCTGAACGGTGCCACCGACTTCGGCTATGAATACGTGCCACATGGCACATTGCGGGAGATCAACTTCGGTGAAGCCGACAATCAGGGTGCGAAGATGACCATCAACGGCATCGAGGAGGTACGCAAAGGATTCCTCGTATGCAGTTCATGCGGCGCGCTCGCGGACAAGAACGGCAGGATCCCGCCGAAACGCCATGCCTACACATGTCCTAACAGAAGAGGACTGGAGAAGGCGGACGGACAGCAATGCCTGTTCCTGTACCGTGAGTTCAACACCGAAATGCTCAGACTGCTCGTCCCCGGCATCGCCGACGTACGCGGCAACAACGCGGCGGCGGCGTCGTTTTCGGCGGCGATCATGCTCGGTCTGCGCAACAAATTCGGCAACATCGACCATCTCAACGCCGTATTGAGCAACGAACCGGCATTGGACGGCACGAACATTCGCAAGACGTATCTTGTCATATACGACGAGGTTCCTGGAGGAACCGGATACCTCAAGCAGCTCGGCGCCGACAGCGACACGATGGATGAAGTGCTCCGCGACGCGTTCGTGACCATCGACGAATGCGACTACTGCCGCAGCAACAACACCGACGGTTGTTACAATTGTCTGCTCGGCTGGCGTCAGGAACAGCAGTTCGACGAGATCTCACGTTCCCTTGCGCTCGAGATGCTCGGCCCGATCGTCAACGATGCGCACACCTTCGAACAGGTCGCTACGGTGAGCGACATCTCGGTGAACCATCTGCTCGACAGCGTCCTCGAACAGCAGTTCCTGGAAGCATTGTCCAGAACCTGTTCGGCGCCATTGACTAAATCCTACGAGGGGCGCGGCGCACGATGCAAGTGGGAGAAGCAATCCTCTCTACAGCATCGTGAAGGCTATCTGCTTACCGTCAACGGACTTGAATGGGAGATCGACCTGCAGGTCGATCTGGGTCCTGCACAAGGTGTGGCGGTGCCCTGCAGGCCAGATTTCATCATCCGTCGCGTAGGCAATGGCGAGAGAGCGGCAATCGCCGTGTTCACCGATGGACTTCAGTTCCATGCGCCGATCGTCGGCGAGGACACGCTCAAACGTGAGGCGTTGCGACGCGCCGGCTACCGTGTATGGACCCTGACCTATGACGATGTGATGGGCTTCCTCAACCAGAAGGAGCCGACCAAATTAGCAGACCCGACGCTGGACATCAATGCGATGCCATGGAAGACCAGCTGTCGCAAACTCATGCGACAGAACGGCGTAGCGGGCATCGATCCGGGATGCTATGGGACGATGGACCTGCTGGCGTTCCAGTTGACCGTCCCCGATGCTGAGAAGAAGATGCGGGACGTTGCCAACGCCTTCAGCTGGGGTTTCTTCGATCGGCAGCACCAATGCACCGGAACGGCCATTACGCAATTCGAACGTACGGTGGAGGACATCGCCGGACTGCGCGGCGGCGATCTGGTGCGATGCTCGGCGTACGAACCCGACCATGACGACAGCCGACTTGCCGTATGCTGCTATGCGACACAGGAGGATGGCCCCGAAGGCGTCGCCCGCATCCTCCTGCGCTTCGATGACGCGCTCGCGGATGACGGGCGTGTGCCGAGTCAGGAACTGTGGGAATCATGCTCCCCGCAGGAACGTGAGGATTTCAAACGACAGTGGAGCAGTTTCTGGCATCTCGCCAACGTGCTGCAGTACTCGGGACATCTTACGTTCGTGACGGATTTCGCCATCGACGCGCAGATGTATCTGCCGTTGATCGAGCAAGCCAGACGCAATGCCCGTGCCATGCAGGTGCCGGACTCGGGCGACTGGCAGCCGGTCTTCGACGGCGAGAACTTCCAGTATCTCGACGAGGCATGTCAGGAACAGGTATACAAGCTCGCGCGCATGCATCTCATCGTCCCCGATGCCGTCGCCAGCGAAGCGGCGGATGCGGACGGCATCAGTCTGGGCGAAGCCGCGCTGATATGGGACAAGGCGAGGTTCGTGTTCATCCCCGACGGCTACAACGACGAGGTGCAGGCCACCCGTGATGCGTATGCAGCCGCCGGCTGGAACGTCATCACCGATGCGGATGAACGGCAGACGGCGCCATTGCGAAGTGAAGACCGATAAGACAATCAGAGCATATCAAGGCTAAGATTACGAAATGGAGCACAGATGATAGACGACAAGCCGGCAATCGCCATCGCCAAGCCTTTCCTCAAGGCGATGGGCGAACTGTCCAAGACCAACCAGAATCAGGTGCGCGCCTTCCTCGACAAGTTCGAGAAGGATCCGAACTCGGGGTCGATTCATAAGGAGACGCTGCACAATGCCAAGGACAACAAGCTGTTTTCGGCAAGGGTCAACAGCGGATACCGTGTGATCCTTGGCTATGACGACAAGTCGAATGTGTATCTGCTGCTTTATGTGGGACCGCACGACGACGCCTATGCGTGGGCAAGCAGGAAGCGCATCGATATCAACCCGAAGACCAACGCCGTGCAGCTGTACGATGTCGTGGATGCTGGAACCGTCGAGGCGCCTGCGTCGAGCATGGCATACACGCCGCAGACCGCCGAACGGACGACGCAGATGCATGAGGCCTCGTCGGCTACGGATGAGATGACGGTCTCCTGGGACAAGCAAGAGGCGGCCAAGCCGTTGCCGCAGGAGTTCCGCGAACTCACGATGCAGGATCTGACCATGTTCGGCGTGCCGTACATCTGGCAGGAGCTCGTCCTGCAGATGAAGACCTATGGGCAGCTGCAGGAACGCATCGGGCAGCTGCCGGGCGATTGCGTGCCGTATCTGCAGCTCGTGGCCGAAGGCAGCAGCATTCATGACGTGCTCGATCTCGCGAAGGATTCGAATGGCTACAGCGACTTCGTGGGGCTGGACAAGACTACGAAGGCCGGAACGTTCGATGCAGGGGAGGCCGGACACCTTGCACCCGGCGAGGATTACCGCAAGGCGCTCACGAGTTACGCCTCGCAGGAGACCTTCGTCATCGTGGAAGGCGAGGAGGATCTGCGTCGCATCCTCGATGCGCCGCTCGAACAGTGGCGCGTGTTCCTCCATCCGTCGCAGCGGCGATACGTGGAACGGGACTACAAGGGGTCGTACCGGCTCACGGGCGGTGCCGGAACCGGCAAGACGGTTGTGGCGATGCATCGCGCGAAATATCTGGCCGCACGACTCGTACGGCAGCATAGTGCGCATAAGGTGCTGTTCACCACATATAGCAGGAATCTGGCGACGGATATCAAGGCGAACCTCCAGCTCATCTGCACGCAGGAGGAGCTCGGCCGTATCGACGTGCTCAACCTTGACCGATACGTGGCCGGTTGTTTGCGCCAACGTGGGTTCGATTACCAGCTGACCTATGATGACGTTGCGATTGGCGAAGCGTGGAAGGCCGCCATCGCGGAAAGTGGCCAGTCCCAGTGGAGCGGGGAGGAGGCCTTCCTGCGCGACGAATGGGAAGAGGTGATCAAAGACAAAGGCATCACGACGCTTGGTGAATACTTCCGCTCCTCGCGCCGCGGACGCGGATCGCGCATGTCGCGTGCCCAGAAGGCGTCGCTATGGAAGGTCGCCGAAGCCTATCACCGGTATATGAGCGAGCACAAGCAATGGGATGTCTATCAGGCCATGGGTATGGTGGAGGATAGCCTGCGCGCAGGCCGAATCACATCCCCGTATGCGCACATCATCGTCGATGAGGGGCAGGATTTCTCCGCTCCCGCATACCGCATGCTTCGTGCGATGGTGCCCGAAGGCGCCAACGACCTCTTTATCGTAGGCGACGCCCAGCAGCGCATCTACGGCAAAACCGTCACACTTTCCCAATGCGGCATCGCCATACAGGGACGATCTCGAAGACTGCGCATCAACTACCGCACGACCGAGCAGATTCGCGACGCCGCTGAACGCGTGTTCGACACAAGCGGCACGGACGTGGCCGCCGAGGCATTCAAAGCGGTGCTCGACCAGACACGGCAGGGAGAGCCCGAACGTTTCGACGACCTCAACGGAGAAACGGTCGAATCCAACGACAGCCATTCGCTCATGCAGGGACCGGCGCCGATCGCGAAGCAGTTCGGCAGCCAGCAGGAGGAGTACGAAGCCGTCACCGAATGGATCGACACGCTCATCAAGCAGAACGGAGAGGACGACCCCGACTACGAACGGCGCATCTGCATCGTCACGCCGGCGAAGTACCTATGCGACAGGTGGGTCGAGTACCTCGACCAGCGCGGATACGCGACCTACGTCCTCGGCAAGGACGCGGAAGACGCCGACAGACCCGGCATCCGCATCGCCACGATGCATCGCGTCAAAGGCCTCGAATTCGACGCCGTCGCGGTCGCGGACGTCAACCCCGGCACCGTACCGCCGAAAGGAAAGCTCGAAGAGACCACCGACGTGGTCTCAAGACACGAACTGTGCAAGCAGTATCGAAGCCTCATCTACGTCGCCCTCACACGCGCCCGCAAAGAGGCGCTGATGGCAGGCGTACGATAAGCCGATAATCCAGATAATCCATCGAACGCCCCGAAACAGCCGCCGACCCCTACGACGGGCTTTTCGGGGCTTCCTCTTTACACAAAGGAACCCACATGATCCGCATCATGACACCCGACGACTACGACGCCGTCGTCGCATGCTGGACATCGAACACCGGCATGGGACTCAACACGATCGACGACTCACGTCAGGGTATCAGCCGATACCTCGAACGCAACCCCACCACCAGCTTCGTGCACGAAGACGAATCGGGGCGTATCGACGGTGCCATCCTCGCCGGACACGACGGACGACGCGGCACCATCTACCACACCGCCGTCAGCCCCGAACATCACCACCAGGGCATCGGCACACGACTCGTCAACGCGACGCTGCACGCGCTCGCGAACGAAGGCATCGTCAAGGTTGCACTCGTCGTCTTCGCCCGCAACGACGCCGGCAACGCGTTCTGGGAACGCCTCGGCTTCGACGCGCGCGGCGACCTGACGTACCGCAACAAGGCGCTGTGCGACATCACACGCATCGACACGTGAACGCCATCGGCACGTGGGCGGCATCGACGTATGCAAAATAGTGCAGGGCACAGCGGCACGCGCATACGCTGGGCATCAAGACAGCAGACGTCCGCCACAGCATGGCGGACGTCACGGCGACAGTCACAACGACAGAGACAGCACAGTCACGGAGCCAAGCAAAGGAGACGACATGCGCAACCGTATGAAGGAACTCACCGACGAGGAAATCAAGGAACAGCAGGCATACGTGCAAGAGGCCACGAAACACGGCACCGTGAACAAAAGCGCCACCGCCCGGGCCGGCGCCGCTCTGGGGTGCGCCTGCCACGGCGGCCCCCACCTGCTCTGGGTTGACAACGACAGGAAGCCGCAGCCCAAGCAGGACTAACCGCCTAAACGACCACGGCGCCCCGCTGCGCCCTGATCGGCGACGTGGCAACCCCAACCCGTCGCAACAGGACGGCATGAGGTAGCATCCGCATCGATATACGAAGCACGCAGGAGCATGAGATGGCACTGAAAACCACCAGATGGGATGTCGCGGAACATCTTGCAGATGAAGAAGACATCGTCGAATATCTCAACGCTGTCATCGAACTGGGCGATCCCGCGCTGCTTCAGGCAGCAATCGGCGACGTAGCCAAGGCGCAAGGCATGACGAAAATCGCCAAGGACGCGGGACTCGGCAGGGAATGCCGGCAAAAAGCGTGAGCGTGCGGCGTCGCTCATGCTACGCCGCCAACGGACGATGCTCGAAGAACAACGGCGGCACGTCGCGCTCGCGGTAGAAGTCATCCCAGCGTTCGAGCACGTCGCGCAGTGGTCCGGGCAGGTAGGAGAGCGCCTGCTCGGCGATGTCGTCGGGGATGCCGTAGGCGGCCTGCGCGATGCTTCCGGCCATCGCGGCCTGCGTGTCGCTGTCGCCGCCCAGGGAGACGGCGTTGCGGATCGCGTCCTCGAAGCCGTCGGAGTCGAGGAAGCAGCAGATCGCCTCGGGCACCGAACCCTGACAGGTCACGTCGAAGCGGTACGCGGGGCGGATTCGATCGATCGACAGGCTCATGTTGTAGCCGTACTCGTAGTTGATGTAGTCGCGGATGCGCTGCCTGCATTCGGCCGGGTCGTCGGTGATGCTTTGTTCGAACTCGCCGTGGCAGCCGCCGAACCAGTAGCGGGCGAGGAAGACCGCGTCGGCGACGGCCATGCCGCCCCTGACGCCTTCGGGATGGTCGTGCGTCACGGCGATCGACCGTTCGGCCAGCTGACGGCCGATGATCGGCATGAAGCCGGTGCGCGCCGTGAATCCGCAGTCCATCATCCAGCCGCAAGGGGAGACGCGCATCGCCGCGCCGTTGCCGAAGCTGCCGATCGGCTCGCGGCTGTCCGAGGCGAGCCAGCGGCGGAAGCGGCCGCCGTAGCCGGCATGCGGGTACATGCGGCCGTACTTTTTCATCGCGTCGATGAAATCGTCGGCGCCGCCGCCGTTCATGACGCCCTCGGCCACGGCGCAGGTCATCACCGTGTCGTCGGTGAAGCGGCATCCGTCGGAGAACAGCGGGAAATCCTTCGTTTTGATCGGATGTCCCTCGTACTTCGAGCCGACGATGTCGCCGATGATCGCTCCGAACATGATGCCCTCCTTGGATCCTCCATCGATCGGGCGTCCCCGCCCGACGCTGCTTCAGTAGTGTAGCCGCATCACAAGGCCGGCACGGACGAATGCGCGACACACGTCATCAATGCGCGCGGCGAGGTCATAGCCGTGCGTGCCTGCGTCTGCGCACAAGATCGTCCGGGACGGAGAACCGGCACGCTGCGAACTCCCGAACAGCACGGACGCCATGCCGACGAGCGACGATGCCATCGTCGGTGTCCGGCATCGGAAAGCAAGAAGGAGAAGGCATACGCGGGCAACACAGCACCAGACCACTGCGCTCGCAGGCGTATGTGAGCCGGCTCGTACGGCGCCGCATCTTCCCCTAGGATGTGCAACCACACATTGAAAGGCGACGACGCAGCCGGAACTATGCGCGCGTCAACATCAAGGATCGCATACGCTCGCACCAATTGCCGAGGATCGGGGGCGGCTCGCCGAGGTCGGTGTCGGTGAGCTTGGCGGGGAGCCTCTGTTCGTCATCCAACGAGCATGCCGGAGCATCCGCGGTGACGGACGAATGCCGCGCCGAATCCATCCACTTGAAAGCCATACAGCCTCGATGTACAGTGAAAAAAGATGCGCGGAGACGGGAAACCACGCACGCGGGCAGGAAGGGGACACTATGACCATGCCATTCGGACTCTATCCGCAGGACCATTGCACGAACGACTACTTCAACCCACCGGATCCGACAGGAACGAACGCCGCTCCCAATCCGGTCACCGAAGAAACGCCCGCCCCCGAACAGGCAGATCAGTATGCCGTCCCGACGCCGTCAAACGAACGCGGTCATACGGATTCGAATATGTGGTTCTCTACAAGGTGGCCGTCGCACTGCTCTCACTCGTCCCCGCAATCGCCGGCGGCGTGCTGACGAACGCGACCGACAATGCCGCCTATCTGTTCGCAGGCATAGCGCTGGGAGCGATCCTCGCGTTCCTGCTGCTCGCCTTCATCAAGAGATTCGAGAACATCGCGGTGATCGCACGGAACTCAGATCGCACCGTCGCCTACCTTCAAGCAATATACGCATGGGAACAGCCGCTCGTCGCCAGGTCGCTGCCTACAGCACAATCCGCGCCGATCGCCTACGCGCAGCCGGCGCCAGCAGCCGGGTTAGCAGTCGCCGAACCAGCAGTGCCGGCACAGTCAGCGCCAACCGCCGAGCCGACACAGCCGACAGCGACATTCATCAGCATGCCGCCGCTGCCGCCCCGTCCCGACGCCGCCAACGACTGATCCGGATACAGGGTACACGGAACAACGAGAGCCCGCCGACGCCATGGACATCCAGTCGAACCAACACTGCAAGGACGAAATTGAGAATTCGCGCACACCACTCCGTGACGGATAGGCCCTGACGTCCTGCGGATCAGTCGTGATGATAGATCAACGCGTCCACGTTGCGGTTCGCGATCTCGACGAGCTGGGAGAGGGGAGCGACGAACTGCCGTCCCAGCGGCGTGAGCTCGTAGTACACCTGCGGCGGCTTCGCATGCTGCACGACGCGCCGGCGTACGACGCCGCAGCGTTCCAGATACTTGAGCGTCTGCGACGCCATGCGTTCGCTGATGCCGCCGATCGTGCGCACCAGTTCGCTGAAGCGCAGCGAATGGTCCGCCAGCGCCAGGATGATGAGCAGCCCCCATTTGCCGCTGATGACCGACAGGTTGAAGCGGGTTGGGCAGTCCTTGGAGAAGATGTCGATGTCCTGCATAAGCCCATTATACCACATGAATATATAGGTACTTACGGTTAGTAAGCATCACTTCTCAAACCACTGAGACAAGCGCCAACATGACCACAACATCACAAGCATCTAGAAGAGGGGCTTCCCCATAGACGTATTGCATCTTATGCGCATAATGCGTATACTTATGATATGAGATTCAGAGAGGTGGAGCGCATCCTTCTTCAGGATGGCTGGCAGATCAAAGCACAGGTCGGCAGCCACCGGCAATACGTCCACCCTCACAAGCAGGGCAAGGTGACCGTGCCGAATCACCGAGGCGATTTGCCTCCGGCCGTCGTGAAGGCGATATGGAAGCAGGCGGGCATACAGAGAAGGAGCACGAAATGAAGCTGACGTACCCGGTCATTCTCGAACCCTATGAGGAAGACGGAGGCGGCTATGTCGCGACCGTTCCTGACATGCCCGGTCTGGTCACCTATGGTTCTAGCCTGAGCGAGACGATGGAGATGGTGCAGGATGCCGCATGCGGATGGGTCCTCACCGAACTGGAGGACGGAAGACCGGCTCCGCGGGCCACGGCGCTGATGGACGTCGACACGGAAGATGTGAACGCGCAGAAGGCCCTGATTCTTCTGGACATGGATGCCTATGCGGAGAAATACGGCCGCCGCGCCGTACGCAAAAACGTAACCATCCCCGCATGGCTGGATACGTGGGCTTCTCGGCAGAATCTGAACTACTCGCATACATTGCGGGACGCTTTGGAATCCGAATATCGGCAGCAGACGATGGCCTGATCCGAATCACGGGACGTATCTGCGATTTTGGGGTGGGGCGGCCGGGTATAACCTCCGGCGTGTCGGGCCGCAGGTCGATGACACGCCGGGAGATACCGCACCTGTCCCACCCCAAAATCGCAGATACGCCCGTATGGAGGCCGGATGACGCCTTGACGGCGTCCCGCGGGATCAAGTCCGCGCCCGCGGGGATGCGCTCACTGCTCGATGACGTCGTAGCCGTGCTCGGCGAGCACGTCCTTGAGCTTGTCGAGGTACACCTGCGCCGGCTTCGTCAGCTTCGCGCGCTCGTGCGAGATCCAGCCGACGAGCATCGTCTCGTCGGTGTCGAGCGGCACCGTCACGATCTTCTCGTTGTTGAGGTCGCCGTTGTCGATGCCGGTGCACACCGTATACCCGTTGAGGCCGATGATGAAGTTGAGGATCGTCGCACGGTCGGTCACGTTGATCTGCTTGGGGGAGTAGTCCGGCCACACCGCCTCCTCGGCGAAGTAGAAGCTGCCCTCCTCGCCCTGCTCGTACTGGATGAACGGGAAGGGCTTCAGGTCCTCCATCGTGACCTTCTTCTTCATCGCGAGCGGGTTCGTGCGCGCGATGAACACATGCAGCGGTGCGCGGAACAGAGGATGAAACTCGAGGTGCTTCTCGCGCAGCAGCTTGCCGATGACCTGCTTGTTGAAGTCGGACAGGTACAGGATGCCGATGTCCGAGCGCATGTTCGCGACCTGGTTGATGATGTCGCGCGTCTGCGTCTCTCGGATCGTGAACTCGTACTCGTCCGAACGGATCGACTCGATCATCTCGACGAAGGCCTCGACGGCGAACATGTAGTGCTGCGTCGAGACCGAGCACAGCTGCTTGCGCGGCTTCGCGTTCTTGTAGCGTTCCTCCATCAGCGAGACCTGGTCGAGCACCTGGCGCGCATAGGTGAGGAACTCGGCGCCGTCGACGGTCAGCGCGATGCCCTGCGACGAGCGTGTGAAGATCTCGATGCCGAGCTCGTTCTCGAGTTCCTTGACCGACGAGCTCAGCGCCGGCTGCGAGATGTACAGCATGTGCGACGCCTCGTTCATCGAGCCGCATTCGACGATCTTGACGATGTACTTGAGCTGGAGCAATGTGGCCATGCGACGCCCGTCCTTTCCTGTTCCGCGTCCCGATGATATGCCCGAGTGGTATGTCCGAGTGACCGCCGTCCGATACGTCAGATGGCCGCGCCGAGCGTACGCAGCGCGTCGCGCGCGCCGTCCGCGTCGGTGAAGCGGACGCCGCGCCAGCCGAGCGCCTCGGCGCCGGCGACGTTCTTCGCCGTGTCGTCGACGAACGCCGTCGTCGCGGGGTCGAGCGAGAACCGTTCCTCAGCGAGACGGTAGATCGGCGCCTCGGGCTTGTGCAGCCTCTCGACGCCGGAGACGACGGTGCCCTCGAGCAGCTCCTCGAGCTGCGGGAAGCGTTCGAAGGCGAAATGGAAGGTCTCCTCGGCCCAGTTCGTCAGTCCCCACACGTGCACGCCCGCGGCCTTCAGGTCGCGCAGCAGCCCTTCCATGCCCAGGACCATCGCCGGCAGCGCGTCGCCGTAGTGCTCGATGTAGTAGCGGTAGATGCCGGCGATGTCCTTGCCGTGCTCCCTCTCGACGATCGGCAGCACGTCGTCGAGGCGCATGCCGCCATCCATCAGGTCCTCGTAGTGGAAGAACCCGCAGGGGTCGTCGTCGGCGCAGATGCGTTCGACGAGCGCGGCGTCCACATGCCCGTCGAGCGCGCAGTGGCACTGCCAGTCGACGAGCACGCCGCAGAAATCGAAGACGACATCGGTGATCGGACGGGCATCGGCCATCGGGAACCTCGCTTGGCTGGATTGGGTGAAGATGAAAAACGACATCGCCAGTGTACTGCACGGGCGTCGATTTGCGCCGCCGTACGGTACATATCGCGGACATGGCGCATATGGCGGATGCCGTGCGGATATGCGAGGAGGATTCCCGAAGACGGGAATCCTCCTCATGCACGGAATGTACGGCCGTCAGACGTGTTCGATGAGGTCGAGCATCTGCGCGACGCCCTTCCTGCCAAAGTCGGTGCGCCGCGCGCCGCCGCGCGTGACGACGATGCACGGCACGCTCATGACGCCGTAGCGTTCCCTGAGCTCGGGGTAGTGCGCGATGTCGTACGCCTCGGCGCGCACGTTCGGGTTGAGCGACGCGATGCGTTGGGCGGCGCGCACCGTCTCCGGGCACATCGTGCATGTCAGCGAGACGAACAGCATCACGTCGACCGGTTCGTGGATCGCCTCGATGCGCGCGCGTTCGTCGTCGGGCAGCGGCTGTCCGGGGCCGGCCGCGTTGTACAGCGCGAGCACGAAGGAGTTGAACTCGTGGCCGCCGGGCACGCCATGGAACGCGATGCCGGTGGGCACGAGGTCTCCGGCGTCGTTGCGCACGAGCAGGCTGACGACCGGAGCGGCGAAGGGCAGCGGCAGCGACGCGTTGAAGACGCCGCGGCCATGCTCGTCGACGCGTTCGACCCGGTCGGCCATCATCGCGAGCTTGCCGCCGCCGAGACGCACGAGCTCGTCGACGAAGGCCCTGAGTTCGACTCTCAGCGGCGTGTCGTCGAGCTGCAGCTGCAACGTGACCGGCTTCTCCATGCGCGCGAAGACCATCGCGAGCTGCGTGCGCACGTCGTCGTCGAAGAACGAGCCGACCTGCGGCGCGGGCGTGTCGTCGGCGTCGCTGGACACGGGCGCGACCGTCGTTTCCGGCGGGGTCTTCGCACGCTCCTCGCGTTCCCTGCGCTCGTAGACGGAGACGGACGGGCGTTCGGGGACGACGCCGGTGCGTCTGGACATGTCGGCCGCGTACTGTTCGGCGTGCACGGCGGCGATCGCGCCGTCGGCCGTGGCGGTGACGACCTGCCGCAGGTCCTTGGCGCGCAGGTCGCCGGCGGCGTAGACGCCGGGCACCGACGTCTCGAGCGTCGTCGGGTCGCAGATCACGTAGCCGTCGTCGTCGAGGCGCACGAAGCCGTCGACGATCGAGGTCTGCGGCACGTAGCCGGCGAAGACGAAGACGCCGAACGTGCCGTCGTCCTGCGGCTGCCAGCGGCGCCGTTCGCCGGTGTGCGCGTCGCGCAACGTCGCTTCGACGAGGCCGCGTTCGCCGGCTTCGACGCCTTCGAGCTCGGTGTGGTAGAGGACGTCGACCTTCGGGTCGCGCTTCGCGCGGTCGGCGACCTGCGCGTCGCAGGTGAAGTCGTCCTCGCGCACGAGCACGGTGACCTTGCGCGCGTAGCGCGTCAGGAACACCGATTCCTCGGCCGCCGCGAAGCCGCCGCCGACGACGAGGACGTCCCGGCCGGCGAAGAACTCGCCGTCGCAGGTCGCGCAGGTGGCGACGCCGCGGCCCATGTATTCGCGTTCGCCGGCGAATCCGACGCGGCGCGGCGCGGCGCCCATCGCGAGCACGACGGCGAAGGCGCGCACGTCGCCGCGCGTCGTGTGCACGAGTTTGACGCCGTCGTCGAGCACGTCGATGCCGGTCACGTCCGCCGTGCGCAGCTCGGCGCCGAAGTCCTGCGCCTGCCGGCGCATCGCCGACGCGAGCGCATGCCCGTCGGTCGTCGGGACGCCGGGGTAGTTGACGACCTCGTCGGTGATCGTGATCTGGCCGCCGAAGTCGTCCTTTTCGACGACGAGCGTACGGTAGCGTGCGCGTGCGAGGTACATCGCCGCCGTGAGTCCCGCGGGGCCGCCGCCGATGACGACGGCGTCGTAGAAGTCCTGTCCGGGCGTGCTCATCACAGCTCTCCGACGAGGTCGAGGCTCGGCTTGATCGTCTTGTCGCCGGGCTCCCATTTGGCCGGGCACACCTGGTCGGTGTGCTCGTAGACGAACTGAGAGGCCTTGACGCGGCGCAGGATCTCGGCGGCGTCGCGGCCGACGTTCGACGAGGTGACCTCGTAGGCGACGACGCGGCCTTCGGGGTCGATGATGAAGTCGCCGCGTTCGGCCAGGCCGGTGTGCTCGTCGTAGGTATCGAGGTCGCGCGCGAGCGCGCCGGTGGGATCGGCGAGCATCGGGAAGGCGATCTTGCCGATCTTCTCGTTCGCGTCGTGCCATGCCTTGTGCGTCCATTGGGTGTCGCAGGAGACCGAGTAGATCTCGCAGCCGGCCTGCTTGAACGCGTCGTAGTGGTCGGCGAGGTCCTCGAGTTCGGTCGGGCAGACGAAGGAGAAGTCGGCCGGGTAGAAGAAGAGCACCGACCAGTGGCCGAGCAGGTCTGCCTTGCGTACCGTCCGGATGGCGTCGTTCTGATAGGCCTGGAGGGTGAAGTCGATGACGTCGTGCTGCAGCAGTGTCATGATGGTTCCTTTCTGTATCTGTGCGGCGGGCGCTTCCGGGCGTCCGTCATGGGTGGTGCGGTTCTGTGCGCGTGCGCGCGTCACTCGTAGTGCGCGGTCGCGTTGAGCATGTCGAAGGCGTCGGGCAGCGCGTCGACGACGTCCATCGCGACGATCGGGTGGCCGACCGCCTCGGCGGCCTCATGCGTGTCCTCGTCGCCGTCAGTGAACAACGCCGGCTCGTTCCAGGCGTGCTGGTCGCTGTGCGAGGCGAGCGCGGCGGCGAGCCCGTGCACGTAGGCGGCGCCGGCGACAACCTCGGCGGCGAGCGAGGGGTCTGCGACGACCTCGTCGGCCTGTTGGGCGAGCATCGCCCCGACGATGCCGGCGAGCACGTCCCCGGCGCCGGCCGTGGCGAGGAACGCCGGCGCGCGTCCGCAGACGAGCGTGCGCGTCGAGCCGGCGTCGTCGGCGCCGACGATGACGGTCATCGCGCCTTTGAGCAGCACGGTCGCGCCGGTCAGTTCGCAGGCGCGGCGTGCGGCGGTCAGGGGACGTGCGGCCACGTCAGCGGCGTCGGTCGGCTCGCCGAGGCGGGTGAGCAGCGACGCCATCTCGCCGGCGTGGGGCGTGACGACGACGTGGGCGGGCACGTGTGCGGGCAGCAGGTCGAGGGCGCCGGCGTCGACGACGACCGGCGGCATCGCGAGCGCGGCGCGCCGCGCCTCCTCGTCGCCGTCGAGCGAGTAGTGGGCGAGCAGGGCCTTGGCACGGGTGCGCTGCAGGTCGCGTCCGTCGTCGTGCTCGCCGTCGGGGATGCCGCAGCCGACGACCCAGGACTGCACGTGGCCTTTGCCGACAACCGCTTCGGGCAGTGCGCGCAGCACGAGGTCCTGCGCGCGTTCGGGACCGAGGTAGCGCACCATGCCGATGTTCGAGCGCGCGGCGGCGCATGTGGACATGACGGCGGCGCCGGGGTAGGCGTCGGAGCCGGTGATCAGGCCGGTCACGCCGCGTCCGTATTTGGCGTCCTCGAGGCGGGGGATGCGGATCGCGGACTGGGCGAAGGCGCGGTCGACGATCTCGACGTCCGGGTCGACGTCGTCGACGTCGAAGCCGAAGTCGACGAGCGTGATCCGTCCGCATACGTAGCAGGCGGGAGGCAGCATCGCGCACGGCTTGAGCGCGCCGAACATCATCGTCGCGTCGGCGGGGATGTATGCGCCGGGCAGCGTGCCGTCGTCGACGCCGATGCCGGAGGGCGTGTCGATGGCGAGCACGAAGGGGAATTCGATGTCGAGCTCGTCGTCGGGCAGGGCGACGCGTTCGGGTACGCCGTGCGTGCCGACGGCTTCGGCGATGGCGGCGGGGATGCCGTGCAACGCGCCGTTGACGCCGATGCCGGTCATCGCGTCGACGATGATGTGCGCGCGCGAGACGAAGCGCACGGCCTGTTCAAGGCGGGCGCCGGCCTCGCCGGAGGAGAATCCGACGGGGGCGCCGGGGATGTGCGCGTTCGGGTCGAGCGTGAAGACGTGGCCGCCGGCCTTGCGGAACGCGGCGTACGCCTCGTCGTGCAGCGAACGGCCCACGGCGATCGCCGTCACGTTGAGGCCTTCGCCGGCGAGCATTGCGCCGCAGTACAGGCCGTCGCCGCCGTTGTCGCCGGCGCCGGCGAGCACGCATACGCGCAGGGACTCCGCATCCCAGTCCTGTTCGTCGACGACGTCGAGGATGTGCCGGGCGGCGGCGGCCGCGGCCATGCGCATGAGCGGCGCGCCGTCGTCGAGCAGCGGGCGTTCGAGCGCGCGCACCGTCGCCACGTCGTAGGCGGACGAGCACAGCATGTCGGTGCGCGCCCCCTCCTCGTTCTCCTCCATGGTCTGCGTCCTCGCCGCACCGGAGCCGTTTGTGCGCTGATCGTTCATCGTCGGTCCTTTCCCCGCCTTCCCGCGACGTGCGAGCGCATGGCCGGGAAGGGACAACACATACACCATCTACTCTAGTGCCGCGCGCCGTGTGCGCCGCCGGCCGAACGGCGGGGAGCACGTCGAGGCGTGTCATGCCGCCGCTTCATCTGACAACGATAACGTGCATGTCCGCGCGCCTCCGCCCCCTATAATGGCGGCAGCGACGTACGTCATGCCCTCCGGCGCGGCGTGCGCGATCGGACGCGGGACGCGTGCGCGGGCCCGTGAACAGGAAAGGAACATCATCATGTGCAGTGCAGTGCGTTTCGTCGACGCCGAAGGCAACCTCTACTTCGGCCGCAATCTCGACTGGGAGTGCGGATACGGCGAGAAGATCGTGTACACGCCGGCTGACTACAACTACCAGCCGGCGTTCAACGCCAAGGACCGTAACCACGCCGTCATCGGCGTCGGCATCGTCGTCGACGACACGCCGCTCTACTTCGACTGCGCGAACGACGCCGGCCTGGCCGTCGCCGGCCTCAACTTCCCCGGCTACGCGCAGTACGCCGAAGACAGCGTCAACTTCACGACGAACGTGGCCGCCTACGAGTTCCCGCTGTGGGTGGCGCGCAGCTTCACGAGCGTCGACGACGTCGCCGAGGCGCTCAAGAACGTGACGATCGTCGGCAAGCCGATCAACGACCGGTACCCGGTGTCGATGCTGCACTGGATCGTCGCCGACGCGACGCGCAGCATCGTCGTCGAATACACGGCGAGCGGCATGCACGTCTACGACGACGACGTCGACGTCATGACGAACCAGCCGGAATTCCCGGTGCACCGCCAGAACCTCATCAACTACATCAACTGCACGCCAATGATGGTCAAGCCCGTCAGGTGGGGCGGCGCCGAACTCAAGCCGTGGGGCGCCGGGCTGAGCGCCCACGGCCTGCCGGGCGACCCGAACTCGATGTCCCGCTTCGTGCGCATCGCCTATGCGAACGCGCACTATCCGGACAAGCAGGGCGAGAAGGACAACGTCACCCGCCTGTTCAAGACGCTGTCGAGCGCCGCGATGGTCGAAGGCATGAGCGCGATGGCCGACGGCCAGTACGAGAAGACGATGTTCACGAGCGGCTACTCGGCGAGGACGAAGACCTACTACATGGCCACCTACGACGATCCGACGATCGTGGCGACGCCGGTGAGCGACTTCGACGCGACGAGCAACAAGCTGCAGACGAAGTGACCCATGCGAGGCCGCCATGGACCGGTGCCATGGCGGCCTCGTCCGACGAACATCGCCGGCAACCCCGTCGGCGCCGCACGTCCGTGGGCGCGGCGGGGCCACACGACCGGGCAGGAGGCATGCAGTGTTCGAGGAGCTGCACAAGAAGATGAACCATTTCTGGAACGACGACCGCACCCTGGCCCAGACCGACCCGGAGTACATCGAGCTGTTCTCCCGATTCGCCTACGACGAGGTCGTGCACGAACCCGAGGCGAACGACCCGAAGCTGGGGGAGGCCGACCGGTGCCTCGCGATCATCGCCTCGATCATCGGCGCGCAGGGCATGGACGCGTTCGAGATGATGCTGCCGATCGCCTACCAGGCGGGCGTCACGTCGGTCCAGCTCAAGGAGGTCGTCTACCAGGCCACGCCCTACGCCGGATTCGCCCACGCATTGCCCTATCTGAAGAAGCTCAACGACTTCCTCAACGCCGAAAACGTCGCGATGCCGCTGCCCGGCCAGGCCACCGTCGCCGACGACGAACGCATGGCACGCGGCGAACAGGTCGAGATACGCCTGTTCGGCGACGTGATGAAGGACTTCCACCGCAAGGGTCCCGAGGACACGCGGCACATCAACGCCTGGCTCACCGATGCCTGCTTCGGCGACTACTACACGCGCGGCGGCCTGACGCTCGCCCAGCGCGAGATGGTCACGTTCTGCCTGCTCGTCGCCCAAGGCGGCTGCGAGGCGCAGGTGCGCGCGCACATCCAGGCCAACCTGCGTCTGGGCAACGGCGAGCACTTCCTCATCGCCGTCGTCTCGCAATGCCTGCCGTACATCGGATACCCGCGCGCGCTCAATGCGATCGCCTGCATCCGCGCGGCCATCGGAGAACGGGGCGAGGACGACGGGATGCCGGCGGCGCACGAGCCGGACACGGACCGCGGCGACGCATGACGGACCGCGCCGTGCGCCCGCGCGGCGAAACGACTACAACGGTCGTAGCGCCAACAACGACCGCAACGAGGAAAGAAACGAGGACATGACGGCAGACAGCGCGAAGGACACCACACGGGGCGCGGCACCGCATGGCGGCGTCGGCGTGCAGCAAGAACGCAAGCATGAGGGGGCGGCCGTCAAGGCCGCCCTCGCGGCGAACATCGGCGTCGCCGTCGCCAAGCTCGGCGCGTTCCTGTTCACGCGATCGTCGTCGATGCTCTCGGAATCGGTGCATTCGATCGCCGACTGCTCGAACGAGATCGTGCTGATGGCCGGCGACCGCGTCGCCAGAAGACGGCGCAAGAACGCGCAGCACCCCTTCGGCTGGTACCGCGTCAAATACCTCGCGTCCTTCGTCGTCGCGACGCTGCTGTTCTTCGTCGGCGGCTTCTTCTCGACGAGCGAGGCGCTCAAGAAGGTCGGCGACGTGCTCGAGAACCCCGCCATCCGCGACGCCAACCGCGGCGAACTCGTCGTCGCGCTCATCGTCGTCGTCATCTCCGCATGCCTCGAAGGCTACGGCCTGCACCAGTCGATCAAGGAATCGAACGAACGCATGCGGCACACCGGCATGCCGCACATGGGCATCTACAGGTTCTGGCGCGTGACGAAATCCGCCGATCTCGCCTCGGTCATCATGGAGGACACGCTCGCGCTCATCGGCCTGGCCTTCGCGTTCCTCGGCATCGGCCTGGCGATCGCCACCGGTGACGAGCTCTACGACGCGCTCGGCGGCATGTGCGTCGGCGTCGTCCTGATCGTCGGTTCGCTGCTGCTCGCCTACAAGGCGGGTTCGCTGCTCATCGGCGAATCGGTCAGCGCGCTGACGCAGGAGCGCATCATCAAGGCCGTCGAAGGCACCGAAGGCGTCGAGGACCTCATCAACATGCAGTCCGTGCACATGTCCGAGGACAACATCCTGCTATGCCTCAAGGTGCAGACCTCCAAGCTCGACCGCGACTACGACGTGGACACCGTCAACAAGATCGAACGGTCGGTGCGTGAGTCGATGCCGTGGTACAACTGGGAGATCTACGTCGAACCGGACATCATGCGCGCCTCCCAGGCCGGCACGCCCGACGAGCCGGTCGACCTCGACTGAACGCGCATGCATAAAAGAGGGACCGGGGCCCATGGCATGCCATGGGCCCCGGTCCCTCTTTTATGCATGCGGGAAGGACGGTCGCGCCCTCACTCCTCGGCGACGAGCTCGAGATAGGAGTCGTTCCACAGGTCCTCGTCGCCGTCGGGCATCAGCAGCACGCGTTCCGGGCGCAGCGCCTCGATGGCGCCTTCGTCGTGGGTGACGAGCACGATCGCGCCCTCGTACTTCGAGATCGCCTTGAGGATCTCGGCGCGCGAGGCGGGGTCGAGGTTGTTCGTCGGCTCGTCGAGCAGCAGCACGTTCGCGCGCGACGTGACGAGCGTGGCGAGCGCGAGCCTCGTCTTCTCGCCGCCGGAGAGCACGCGCGCCGGCTTGAACGCGTCGTCGCCGGAGAACAGGAACGAGCCGAGGATCGAACGCGCCTGCGTGTCGGTGAGCTCGGGCGCCACATGCTGCAGGTTCTCGAGGACCGTCATGTCCAGTTCGAGCGTGTCGTGCTCCTGCGCGAAATAGCCGATCTTCGCGCCGTGGCCGTATTCGACCGTGCCGGTGTCCGGCTCGTCGATATGGGCGAGCAGCCGCAACGTCGTCGTCTTGCCGGCGCCGTTGTAGCCGAGGATGACGACGCGCGACCCCTTGTCGATCGCGAGGTTGACGCCGGCGAAGACGATGTTGTCGCCGTACGCCTTCGAGATGTCCTTCGCCATGATCGGCGTGCGTCCGCACGGGGCCGGCTCGGGGAAGCGGATGTCGGCGACCTTCTCCTTCTTCTGCTCGCCGCTCGTCTCGCTGAGCAGCTTCTCGGCGCGGCGCATCATGTTCTGCGCGGCCACGGCCTTCGTCGCCTTGGCGTGCAGGCGGATGCCCTGCTGCATGAGCCGCTCCGCCTTCTTCTCGGCGACCTCGCGTTCGCGACGGCGGCGCTCCTCGTCGACGGCGCGCTGGTGCAGGTACGCCTTGTAGCCGAGCGAGTACATGTCGATCTGCGCGGTCTGCGCGTCGAGGTGCCACACCTTGTTGACGACCTCGTCGAGCAGCTCGACCGAGTGGGAGATGACGAGGAAGCCGCCCTCGTACTTCTTGAGGAAGCCGCGCAGCCATTCGATCGAGTCGGCATCCAGGTGGTTCGTCGGCTCATCGAGGATGAGCGTGTCCGCGTCGGAGAACAGGATGCGGGCGAGTTCGATGCGGCGGCGCTGGCCGCCGGAGAGTGTGCCGAGCGGGCGGGCCATGACGTCCTGAGGCAGCCCCAGGCTCGCCGCCATCGCCTGCGCCTCGGACTGCGCGGCGTAGCCGCCGGCCTTCTCGAAGTCCTGCATCGCCTTGTCGTAGCGGTTCATCGCCTTCGTCATCACCTCCGGGTCCGGGTCGGTCATCCCCTTCTCGGCCTTGCGGATGCGCCGGATGATCGTCGCGATGTCGCGCGCGCTCATCATGCGGTCGAGCGCCGACTGCTCCGGGTCGTCGGCGTGCGTGTCCTGCGGCAGGTAGCCGAGCTTGCCGGTGACGCGCACCGTGCCGGCCGTCGGCAGCAGCTCGCCGGTGATCGTGCGCGTCAGCGTCGTCTTGCCGGCGCCGTTGCGTCCCACGAGGCCGATCTTGTCGCCCTTGGCGACGTGGAAGCTCGTCGGATGCAGCAGCGTGCGCGCGCCGATCTGAATCTCCAGTCCCTGTACTTCGATTGCCATGCGTCACCGTCTCCCGACCATAAGGTCCGTGATGTTCGTCCGTTCGTCCAATGGTTGTTGTCGTGAAAACGC
Source organism: Bifidobacterium choerinum (assembly GCF_002761235.1). NCBI lineage: Bacteria > Bacillati > Actinomycetota > Actinomycetes > Bifidobacteriales > Bifidobacteriaceae > Bifidobacterium > Bifidobacterium choerinum. Next base: position 1,781,483 of record NZ_CP018044.1, read on the forward strand.
CCGTCCCTGTATGAAAGCGGCGTCGGGCGTGCTCGTGCGCAGACCATCATAAACGCGCCCATGAACGTCCGCCGACGGCGTAGATGGCATATGCGGGACGCGCCGTCGCCGTCGGCGGCTAGTCGAAGTCCGCCATGTCCACACGTCCGCGGTAGACCGCGATCAGGTCGTCGAGCGTCTTCGCCGCGTAGGCCGGCGACGTGCTCGGCAGCGGCGTGGCCGGCAGGTCGATGCCGGCGCCGAGCAGCATCGGCCGGCAGTGGCGTTCGTACAGCTGCGCCGCCTTCGCGCCGCACGGATAGATGTGCCGGATCCGCGATCCGCGCACAATCGGCGTCAGGTCGCTCGGCACGACGTCGCGGATCGACGCGTCGGACGCGCCGAGGATCTCGCACGACTCGACGGTGTCCCACAGCGCGAAACGGTGCCGCAGCGCGAACGCGCGGCGCGACTCCACGCTCGTGCCCACCCTGTCCGCCGGATCGGCCGGGTCGGCGAACAGCGCGTCCATGATCGGCCAGAAGCGGTTGCGCGGATGCATGTAGAAGAAGCCGGCCTCGCGCGACTTCGGACTGGCCATCGTGCCGAGGAAGAGGATGCGCGAACGCGCGTCGAACAGCGGCGGGAAGCCGTGCTCGACGCGCGTCCAGCGTCCGTCGTGATCCTTCGCGCTCACCGCGACGCCCCCTCGCGGCGGCCGTCCGTCCCGGCGACGTCGGCATGGAAGTCCTCGACGTGCGGCGCGTCCAGCGAGCGCTTCGCCTCGCGCTGCGCCGGCGTCGGCGTGCGCCGCTGCGGCTCGATCTCGCCGAGCCTGCCGGAGACGCGCTTCCACGGGATGTACATGAACGCGGCCGTCACGGCGGCGAGCGCGATGATGACGACGGCCGTGAACTTCGAGACGTCCATCAGATGGATCGCGATGCCGACGACCGACCACAGCGCGACGAGCCCGAAGACCCAGTCGTCGAAGCGGAAGCGCGCAAGGCATGCGGCGGCGAGCAGCGCGAGCGCGAGCGCGATCGTGGCGACGGACTGGGCCGTGCCGCCCATCGCGCCGTCCTTCGAGACGTAGTAGGTGACGGCGCGCGCAATGTCGACGAGCGTCTCGACGATGAGCCACGAGCCCCACAGCGAGAACGGCGCCCATCCCCACACGCTCGCGTCGTCGCGCCGGGAGAGGAACCACAGCGTCCATACGAGCGCCGTCTGCACGACGATGAGCGTGACCGAGGCCGGGTAGTTCTTGAAAGCCCACGCGAACACCCAGCCGACGCCGACGAGGCAGGCGGCCGTGAACAGCGCGCCGAGCATCGTGAAGCGCATATGGCCGAGCCGCCTGGCGTGCCGGCGTCCGTTGCCGACGCGCACGAGCCATACGGCGAGCAGCAGGTAGACGGGGATCCAGATGAGCTGCACGTAGCGCGGCGCCGAGAACCACGAGTGCACGCGCTGGCGGGCGTCGTCCATGTCCACGTGCACGAGGACGCCGGCCTGCGCGAGCGCCATGACGACGATGAGCGCGGCGAAGGAGACCCAGGCGACGATCATCTCGACGTCGCGTTCGCGTCTGCCGTTCCCGCCGCGGCCGGTCCGCCGCGCCTCGGGCGGCTGCGGGGATGCGGCGTCCGTCCTGCGCGGCGGTGCGCCGTGCGTGTTGTTGTCTGCCATGGTTCTCGCTCCTTCGTCGTGTCCGTTTCCTCCGTTGCGGCCGCGCGCCGGCGTGCATGGGGCGGCGCGCGGCCATGTGTCGGTTTCCAGCGTAGGCGAAACGCGGGCGGCTGCGCGCGGCGCGGCGTCGTTTTTCGTCCCGTGGGCGAACGCGCGGCGGCCGTGCGGCGCCGTCGGCGACACGCCGGCGCGCGGCCATGCGAAGATTTCGAACAGGTGTTCGATTTTTTCGCCGCGATGCGCTATCCTTGTGTTGCCTGCACGCCCGCGGGACGGGTGCGCGGAGGGACCCACACGGGAATCGAAAGGCGGAGAATCCATTGGCAGCAGAACATGAAGCACAGGCGTCGCGCGCGGTCCTCGAACGCGTCATGTCGAGCGACACCTTCCTGAGCCGCGAGCTGGCGAAGGCGCCGTTGCGCGAGGAGCACGGTTCGCTCATCGCGGACATCGGCCATCTGCCCAACGACCTCAAGATCGTCATCCAGGGCGCGCGCGAGCACAATCTCAAGAACGCGAACCTCGAGTTCCCGCGCAACCGCATGGTCGTCTTCACCGGCCTGTCCGGATCGGGCAAGTCGTCGATGGCCTTCGACACGCTGTTCGCCGAGGGACAGCGCCGCTACGTCGAATCGCTGTCCGCCTACGCGCGCCAGTTCCTCGGCCAGATGGACAAGCCCGACGTCGACTTCATCGAGGGTCTGAGCCCGGCCGTCTCGATCGACCAGAAGACAACGAACCGCAACCCGCGTTCGACGGTCGGCACGATCACCGAGATCTACGACTACCTGCGCCTGCTCTTCGCGCGCACCGGCGTGCCGCACTGCCCGGTGTGCGGCGCCGAGGTGAGCGCGCAGACGCCGCAGCAGATGGTCGACAGGCTCCTGGCGAACCCCGAGGGCACGCGCTTCCAGATCCTCGCGCCGGTCGTGCGCGGACGCAAGGGCGAGTTCGAGGACCTGCTCGAGCTGCTGCGAGGCGACGGCTACGCCCGTGCGCTCATCGACGGCGAGATGCGCCAGCTGTCCGACGACATCAGCCTGGCCAAGCAGAAGAAGCACACGATCGAGGTCGTCGTCGACCGCCTCGTCGTGCGCGACGGCATCCGCCAGCGTCTCACCGACTCCGTCGAGACGGCGCTGCGTCTGGCGAAGGGGCTCATGGTCGCCGACTTCGTCGACCGCGACGCCGACGCGCCCGACCGGCGTGTGCCGTTCTCCGAGCACATGGCGTGCCCCAACGGCCATACGCTCGAACTCGACGAGATCGAGCCGCGCACGTTCTCGTTCAACGCGCCCTACGGCGCCTGCCCCGAATGCACCGGCCTGGGCTTCAGCCTCGCGATCGACCCCGAGCTCGTCGTGCCCGACCCGGACAAGACGCTCAACGAGGGCGCGATCGAGCCGTGGATGATGACGAAGTCCACCGGCGACTACTACCGCCATGTGCTCGAAGGCCTCGGCTCCGAACTCGGATTCGACCTGGACACGCCGTGGAAGGACCTGTCCGAGGAGGTCCGCCAGGCGATCATGTACGGCAAGGACTTCAAGGTCACCGTCTCGTACCGCAACCGTTGGGGGCGCATGCGCGAATACTCGACCGGCTTCGAGGGCGTCGTGCGTTCGCTGATGCGCCGCCACGAGGAGACCGACTCCGAGCAGCGCCGCCAGTACTACGAGTCGTACATGCGCGAGGTGCCGTGTGCCGCCTGCCACGGCAAGCGCCTCAAGCCCGAGGTCCTCGCCGTGACCGTCGCCGGCCTGTCGATCGCCGACGTGTGCGACATGCCGGCCGAACGCAGCCTCACATGGATCAACGAGCTCGACCTGACCGGCCCGGCCGCGCGCATCGCCGGCGAGGTCGTCAAGGAGATCCGCGCGCGCCTCGGCTTCCTCAACGACGTCGGCCTCAACTACCTGACGCTTTCGCGCGCCGCGAAGACGCTGTCGGGCGGCGAGGCGCAGCGCATCCGCCTCGCCACGCAGATCGGCTCGGGGCTCGTCGGCGTCATGTACGTGCTCGACGAGCCGTCGATCGGCCTGCACCAGCGCGACAACGCGCGCCTGATCGACACGCTGCACCATCTGCGCGACCTGGGCAACACGCTCATCGTCGTCGAGCACGACGAGGACACGATCCGCTCGGCCGACTGGCTCGTCGACATCGGCCCGGGCGCCGGCGAACACGGCGGCGAGGTCGTCTACTCGGGCCCCGCCGACCATCTCGTCGACGCGAAACGCTCGATCACCGGCGACTACATCGCCGGCCGGCGCAGGATCGAGGTGCCGAAGAGGCGGCGCAAGCCGAAGAAGTCGCGCAGGCTGCGCGTCGTCGGCGCCCGCGAGAACAACCTCAAGGACATCACCGTCGACTTCCCGCTCGGCGTCATGACCTGCGTCACCGGCGTCTCCGGCTCCGGCAAGTCGACGCTCGTCAACCAGATCCTCTACCCGGTGCTCGCCGACCGGCTCAACGGCGCGAGGATCGTGCCCGGCAAGCACACGCGCGTCGAAGGCGTCGACCTGTGCGACAAGGTCATCCACGTCGACCAGAACCCGATCGGACGCACGCCGCGCTCCAACCCGGCCACCTACACCGGCGTGTGGGACAAGATCCGCGCGCTGTTCGCGAAGACGCCTGAGGCGCAGGTGCGCGGCTACGGGCCGGGACGCTTCTCGTTCAACGTCAAGGGCGGCCGCTGCGAGGCCTGCCACGGCGACGGCACGCTCAAGATCGAGATGAACTTCCTGCCGGACGTCTACGTGGACTGCGAGGAATGCCACGGCAAGCGCTACAACCGAGAGACGCTCGAGGTCAAGTACAACGGCAAGTCGGTCGCCGACGTGCTCGACATGCCGATCAGCGAGGCCGCCGAGTTCTTCAGGGCCTACCCGTCGATCTCGCGCTACCTCGACACGCTCGTGCAGGTCGGCCTCGGCTACATCCGCCTCGGCCAGCCCGCCACGACGCTCTCCGGAGGCGAGTCGCAGCGCGTCAAGCTCGCCACCGAGCTGCAGCGCCGGAGCACCGGCAGGACCGTCTACATCCTCGACGAGCCGACGACCGGCCTGCACTTCGAGGACGTCAACAAGCTCCTCGTCGTGCTGCAGGGACTCGTCGACAAGGGCAACACCGTCATCGTCATCGAACACAACCTCGACGTCGTCAAGTCGGCCGACTGGATCATCGACCTCGGCCCCGAAGGCGGCGAGGGCGGCGGCACGATCGTCGCCGAGGGAACGCCGGAGCATGTAGTCGAATGCGACGAATCGTGGACCGGCAAGTTCCTCGAGCCGCTGCTCAGACAATCAAATAGCAAATAAACGGAAGGGCGCCGTCGGCCATCTGCGCCGACGGCGCCATCGGCCGACGCCATCAACGTCATCATGGAGGCGACGTGAGCATATTCGAACGGCATGCGCCGGGCACATGGCACGCGATCGCGCGTGACCTGGCCGCATCCGGCGGCACGGGCGACGCGGGCACGGGCGTCAACGCGAACGGCGCGCCGCTGCTCGGCGACAGCCGCGACCTGTTCCGTCCGAAGACCTCGGACATCCCCGCGCAGCCCGGCGTCTACAAGTGGCGCGACGGCGAGGGGCGCGTCATCTACGTGGGCAAGGCGAAGAACCTGCGCAACCGGCTGACCAACTACTTCCAGCCGCTGCGCCAGCTGCACCCGCGCACGCAGACGATGGTGCTCACCGCCCGTTCGCTCGAATGGACCGTCGTCGGCACCGAGATCGAGGCGCTCACGCTCGAATACACGTGGATCAAGGAGTTTGACCCGCGCTTCAACGTCGTGTTCCGCGACGACAAGACCTACCCGTATCTGGCGATCTCGGCGGGGGAGGAGTATCCGCGCGTCTGGATCACGCGCAGCCGCAAACGCCGCGGCACCCGCTACTTCGGCCCCTATGCGAAGGTGTGGGACCTGCGCAAAAGCCTCGACCGGCTGCTGCGCGCGTTCCCGGTGCGCACCTGCACGCCGTCCGTGTTCCGCAAGGCGCAGCTGACCGGCAGGCCGTGCCTGCTCGCGTCGATCGGCAAATGCTCGGCGCCGTGCGTCGGCAGAATCGCCCCCAAGGAGCACCGGCGCATGTGCGAGCAGCTCGTCGGCGTGCTCACCGGACGCATCGGCCGCTCCTACGTCGCACAGCTCACCGTGCAGATGAAGGAGGCGAGCGCCGAGCTCGACTTTGAACGCGCCGCGCGGCTGCGCGACGACATCCAGATGCTGTCGGGCATCGTCGAGCAGAACTCCGTCGTCCTCGACCAGGACGTGGACGCGGACGTCTTCGGCTTCGCCACCGACGAGCTCGAGGCGTCGGTGCACGCCTTCTTCGTGCGCGCCGGCACGATCCGCGGCGAACGCAACTGGAGCGTCGAACGCGCGGAGGGCATCGAGGACGGCGAGATCATCGCCGACCTGCTCGTGCGCGTCTACGCCGACCTCGTCGGCGACGGACGGCACGAGGGGGAACGCGACCCGAAGGTCGTCGTCAACGAGGAACGCAACGCCGTCGCCGCCTCGCAGCGCTTCCGCGCGACCGACCCGACGGCGCGCGCGCAGGCGACGCGCGAACGCCGTGAACGGCTCGAACAGACCGGGCGCGCCGACCTGCTCGCGCCGATCGCGCCGGTGCCACGGCAGATCCTCGTGCCGATCGAGCCGGCGCGCCGCGAGGAGCTCGAGACGTGGCTGTCGGGACTGCGCGGCGGCACCGTGTCGATCGACGTGCCGCAGCGCGGCGCGAAGCGCCAGCTGCTCGAACGCGCGGACCAGAACGCGCAGCAGGCACTCCAACGCAACAAGATGAGCCGCATCAGCGACATCGGCGCGCGCACCGAGGCGATGAACGAGGTCGCCGAGGTGCTCGGCCTCGACCAGGCGCCGCTGCGCATCGAATGCTACGACATCTCGAACACGGTCGGCGGCGCCTACCAGGTCGCGTCGATGGTCGTGTTCGAGGACGGCGTCGCGAAGAAGTCCGAATACCGGCGCTTCGCGATCCGCGGCGACGACGGCTCCGGCGCGCTCGACGACCTGTCGGCGCTCTACGAGACGCTCACGCGCAGGTTCCGGCACGGCAACATCGCCGGCGACAGCGGCGAAAGCATCGACGACGAGCGGCGCGCGGCCCGCGCGATGCGCGAGGGCCGCCGGGACGAGGCCGGCGCGGAGGGGATCGTGCAGCAGGACTCCGACCGGCGCCGGTTCGCCTACAAGCCGAACCTCGTCGTCGTCGACGGCGGCAAGCCGCAGGTCATGGCCGCCGCGAAGGCCCTCGCCGACTGCGGCGTCGACGACGTGGCCGTATGCGGGCTCGCGAAGCGCCTCGAGGAGGTGTGGGTGCCCGACGACGACTATCCGATCATCCTCAGACGCTCGTCGGAAGGCATGTACCTGCTGCAGCGCGTGCGCGACGAATCGCACCGCTTCGCGATCGACTACCACCGCCGGACGCGCCGCAAGGGCGCGCTGCGTTCGGCGCTCGACGGCATCCCCGGCGTCGGGCCGGCGTTCCAGAAGCGGCTGCTCGCGCATTTCGGCTCGGTGCGCGCGATGCGCGAAGCGAGCGTCGAACAGCTCGAGGAGGTCAGGGGCATCGGATCGGCGAAGGCGCGGCGCATCTGGCAGGCGCTGCACAAGGACGACGCCGCCAAGGACACGCAGACCGCACAGGACGCGCAGGACAACACATCAGGCGCACGGGACGTCGCCGGGGACTAGACGCGCGCACACGCCGCGCGAACGGCGTGCGGTACGCTGATGGGGCGGCTCCGCCGGCCCGCCGCAGCATATCGACGCCCACGCCGGCAGACGGCCATGTCAGGAGGATTCATGAACAACAGACCACGGCGCTGCGCCGTCCTCGGCAAGCCCATCGCCCACTCGCTCTCGCCGGTGCTCCACGAGGCGGCCTACCGCGCGCTCGGACTGGACTGCTGGAGCTACGGGCGCATCGAAATGGACGAGGACGGGCTCGGCGCCTTCCTCGACTCGCTCGGCGACGACTGGGCCGGGCTGAGCCTGACGATGCCGCTCAAACGCACGATCCAGCCCTACGGCACGCCGTCGAACCTGTGGGCGCGCGAGCTCGGCGTCGCGAACACGGCGGTCTTCGTCGGCGGCGCGACGAGACTGTACAACACCGACGTCTACGGCATCGCCCGCGCCTTCGCGCACGCGGCGGCGACGCGCGGCACCTACGCCGCGACGGACCGTTCGGCGGTCGTCCTCGGCAACGGCAACACGGCCACCTCCGCCCTCGCCGCATACGTCATGATGGGCGGCGTCACACACGTGACCGTCACCGCACGCCATCCGGACCGCAACCCCGGACTCGCCGAGGTCGGTGCACGGCACGGCATCGACGTGACGACGGTCGCGCTCGACGACGCGCGGCTGCCGCGGCTGCTCGCCGATGCCGACCTCGTCGTCAACACGATCCCGGCGCATGGCGCCGACGCCGTCGCCGGCCGCCTCGCCGAGGCCGGCGGCGCCGTGCACGGCATGCTGCTCGACGTCGTCTACGATCCGAGGCCCACCGAGCTGATGAAGGTCTGGGAGCGTCTGGGCGGCGTCGCGCTGGGCGGGGAGGAGATGCTACTGTATCAAGCGGTGGCCCAGGTGCTGCTCATGACCGGACTCGCCGCGGACGGGGACTTCGACGCCGTCGACGCGCGGGCCGTGCACGGGCCGCTCGAGCAGGCCATGAGAGAGGCATTGGAGGAAGCGCTGTGAGCCAGGGCAACGAGACGGCGACGCACGAGGACGGGCGGCAGGGGCACATCGGCGGGCCGGCCGAGGGATTCGAGGTCATGCTCATCACCGGCATGTCCGGGGCCGGCAGGTCGCATGCCGCGCACAGCATCGAGGACATGGGATGGTACGTCGTCGACAACATGCCCCCGCAGCTCATGGTGCCGATGGTCGATATGATGACCGCGTCCAAGAGCGGCGTGCACAAGCTCGCCGCCGTCATCGACGTGCGCTCCCGCGACTACTTCACCGACCTGTCCGCGATGCTCAGCCACCTCGACGACCTCGGCGTCAAGACGCGCATCCTGTTCCTCGACGCCGACGACGAGGTGCTCGTCAAGCGCTTCGAGGCGGTGCGCAGGCCGCACCCGCTGCAGCGCAACGGCAGGCTCATCGACGGCATCCGCGAGGAGCGCGAGATGCTCGAGAACCTCGAGGAGCGCGCCGACATCGTCATCGACACCTCGCACCTGAGCATCCACCAGCTGTCGACGAAGCTGTACAACGCGCTGATGGGTTCGGGGCCGACGACCGTGTCGGTGCACATCTTCAGCTTCGGCTTCAAGTACGGCATCCCGATCGACGCCGACTTCGTGGCCGACGTGCGCTTCCTGCCGAACCCGTACTGGGTGCCCAAACTGCGCGGGCTCAACGGCCGAGACGAGCCGGTGAGCGACTACGTGCTGCGCAGCGAGGGCGCGGCCGAGTTCCTCGACGCCTACGAGAAGGCGATCGAGGTCGCCGTCAACGGCTACGCGCAGGAGGACAAGCACTACGTGACGATCGCCATCGGATGCACCGGCGGGCAGCACCGCTCGGTGGCGATGAGCGAGGCGCTGGCGGAGCGTCTGCGCGCGCGCGGGCTCAACGTGAGCGTGTCCGCGCGCGAACTCGACCGACGCCAGTCCTGAACGCTTCCGCACCCGCGCGACACGCGGGGAAACAAGCATAATTCCAACGGTTTGTCAAATGCGAGTCCACCACCGGCGTTGTCCAAGACCTTCGGTATCACGGAATCTCGGTGGTCACTTGCGACACGCCGTATCGATCACGATGAAGACAACAGGAGGATCCTTTGGCTCTGCTCGATGAAGTCAAACGTGAGCTGTCCGAAATCGACGGGGAGATGGTCCTCGCGCAGAAGGCGCAGGTGACCTCGATGCTCCGTTTCGGAGGCGGCCTTCGCAAAAGCGATCGGAACATCATCGTCCAGGCGCAGTTCGACTCGCTCGACGCGGCCCAGTGGCTCCAGCGAGCGATCAAGAACCTGTACGGCCACGACGCGATGCTGACCGCCGTCGAACGCCAGACGCCGACCGGCCCGGTGCGCCGCTACATGGTCATCGTCGAACGCGGAGGCGTCGCCCTCGCGCTGCAGACCGGACTGCTCGACCGTCGCAAGCATCAGGCCGTCGCGGGCCTGCCCCAGGAGCTCACGGCCGGCAACATCGCGCAGATCAAGGCGATCTGGCGCGGCGCGTTCCTCGCGCACGGCGGCCTGTCCGACCCGGGCAAGGCCAGCTATCTCGAGATCATCTGCCCGACCGACGAGACCGCGCTGGCGCTCACGAGCGTCGCACGCCGCCTCGGCATCAGCGCCAAGCCGCGCCAGCTGCGCAGCTCGCGGCGCGTGACGCTCAAGGACCCCGACGCGATCGAACGCATGCTCATCCTGATGGGCGCGCCCCGCTCGGCGCGCGAATGGACCGGCAAGCGTTCCGACGGCGAGGCGCGCGGCAAGGCGAACCGCCTGGCCAACTTCGACGACGCGAACATGCGTCGCAGCGCGAAGGCCGCGGCCGAGGCGTGCGAGAAGGTGCGTCGCGCCTTCGAGATCCTCGGCGACGACGTGCCGGAGAACCTGCGCGCCGCCGGCCAGCTGCGCCTCGACCACGACGACGCGAGCCTCGAGGAGCTCGGCCGCCTCGCCGACCCGCCGATCACGAAGGACGCGGTCGCCGGACGCATCCGCCGCCTGCTGCAGCTGGCGGACAAGGTCGCCAAGGCGTCCCAGGACGCCGACCCCGAGGCCTGACGCCTCGTCCGGGCCGCCGACGGCCCGGCAAGCATCTGTGGACAGGCGGGACGACGCTCTCGGCGGAAGACCGCGCCTGTTCGTTTTTGGCTGTATGATGCGTAACTGGCGGATCATGCAGCCGTTCCCCGTCAACCCCGGCGGCGAGAAAGGAAAATCCATATGAAGACACTCAAGGATCTCGGAGATCTCAAGGGCAAGCGCGTCCTCGTCCGCGCTGATTTCAATGTGCCGCTCGATGGCACGACCATCACCGACGACGGTCGCATCAAGGCCGCACTGCCCACGATCGAGCAGCTGCGCAAGGACGGCGCCAAGGTCATCCTCATGGCGCATCTCGGCCGCCCGAAGGGCAAGGTCGTCCCGGAGCTCTCCCTCGCGCCGGTCGCCGCGCGCCTGAGCGAGCTGCTCGGCGTCCCGGTCGTCCTCGCGAAGGACACCTACGGCCCGGACGCGCAGGAGAAGGTCGCCGCGATGAAGGACGGCGACGTCGTGCTGCTCGAGAACGTCCGCTTCAACCCGGAGGAGACGAGCAAGGACGAGGCCGAGCGCGCCGCGTACGCGAAGAAGATCGCCGCCCTCGGCGACGTCTTCGTCTCCGACGGCTTCGGCGTCGTGCACCGCGCGCAGGGCTCCAACTACGACGTCGCGGCCGACCTGCCGGCCGCCGCGGGCCTGCTCGTCGAGAAGGAGGTCAAGGCGCTGTCCAAGGCCACCGAGAACCCGGAGCGTCCGTTCACCGTCGTGCTCGGTGGCTCGAAGGTCTCCGACAAGCTCGGCGTCATCGAGAACCTCCTCGACAAGGCCGACCGCCTCGTCATCGGCGGCGGCATGGTCTTCACGTTCCTCAAGGCCAAGGGCTACGAGGTCGGCACCTCGCTGCTCGAGGAGGACCAGATCGAGAAGGTCAAGGGCTACATCGCCACGGCCGAGAAGAACGGCGTCGAGCTCGTCCTGCCGGTCGACATCGTCGTCAACAAGGGCTTCCCGGCGGGCGACACCCCGATCGACCCGCAGGTCGTCCCGGCCGACCAGATTCCGTCCGACATGATGGGCCTCGACATCGGCCCGGAGTCCTGCAAGCTCTTCCACGACAAGATCGTCGACTCGAAGACGGTCGTCTGGAACGGCCCGATGGGCGTGTTCGAGATCCCGCAGTTCGCCAACGGCACCCGCGCGGTCGCCCAGGCGCTCGTCGACGCGACGGCGAACGGCGCGTTCACGATCGTCGGCGGCGGCGACTCCGCGGCCGCGGTGCGCAACCTCGGCTTCCCGGAGGACGGCTTCTCGCACATCTCGACCGGCGGCGGCGCATCCCTCGAATTCCTCGAGGGCAAGGAGCTGCCGGGCCTCAAGGTCCTCGACTGACGGCACCGTCGCGGTCCTCGCCGCGACGCCCGCCTTTTTCCGCGACTTCACGGCGCGCACCGTCCGACATACGGCGGTGCGCGCCCGCGCATTCCATCCGCATGCCCACGTCCTAGGGAATCCATATGGCATCAGCACGCATTCCGATGGTGGCCGGCAACTGGAAGATGAACTTCGATCATCTCGAGGCGACCGCCTTCGTCCAGCAATTCGCGAGGAACCTCAAATCCGGCCGCTTCGACTTCTCGAAGTGCGAGGTGGCGCTGTTCCCGGCCTTCACGGCGCTGCGCAGCGTCCAGGTGCTCGTCGACGCCGACAACCTCAGGATCCGCTACGGGGCCCAGACCGTCTCCGTCACCTCCCAGGGCGCCTTCACCGGCGACGTCTCCGCGGACATGCTCGCCCGCCTCGGCTGCAGCTACGTCATCGTCGGCCATTCCGAACGCCGCAAGTACCATCCCGAGGACGACGCGAATATCGTCGACCAGGTGCGGGCCGTCCTCGCCGCCGGCATGCAGCCGATCCTGTGCGTCGGCGAAAGCCTTGAGGAACGCCGCAAGGGCATCGAGCTCGACTTCGCCGTCGGCCAGGTGCACGACGTGACGCGCGACCTGTCCGACGAGGAGGCCGAACGGCTCATCATCGCCTACGAGCCGGTGTGGGCGATCGGCACCGGCATGGTCGCCACGCCGCAGTCCGCGCAGGACGCCGCCGAGGCGTTCCGCGAACATCTGGCGAGCACCTTCGACGACCACGTCGCGCAGATGGTGCGCGTGCTGTACGGAGGGTCGGTCACGTCGAAGAACGCCGTCGAACTCATCAGCGAACCCGACGTCGACGGATTCCTCATCGGCGGCGCCGCGCTGCACGTCGACGAGCTGACGAGGATCTGCATGCTCACGCTGCAGACCACATCTTCACAAGGTCTTTGAGATTGCGCGTCGTTTTGTTCGCGGCCTTGCGCTAAGGTTGTACCAGCAATTGATAGTTTTGGAGGTTCACCAGTGTCCGGTATCGCAGTTGTCAAGCTGATCCTGCAGATTGTGCTCGTCGTGCTCAGCCTGCTGCTCACCCTGCTCATCCTTATGCACAAGGGCAAGGGCGGCGGCCTGTCCGACATGTTCGGCGGCGGTCTGACACAGAACGCCGGATCCTCAGGCGTCGCGGAGAAGAACCTGAACCGCTGGACGGTCATCATCGCGCTCATCTGGGTCGCGATCATCGTCGCGCTCGGACTCATCGCGAAGTTCGTCCCCGCAGCCTGAACCCTCGGGTGACGACCATCAGCTTCGATCCCATGGCCATGACGGCCATGGGATTCTTTGTATGCGCCGGCCGTCCGATGCGCAGCCGACGCGAGACCATGAACGACAACGCACGATAGGGGAGGGGACATGCCCACCACACCATCCATCATCGTCGACCTCGACGGCACGCTGCTGCACGACGCGCCGCGCTTCGAGGAGCGCGACTTCAGCGCGCGCACGCAGCGCGCCGTCGACCGTCTGCACGCCGCCGGCGTCCCGTTCGCCGTCGCTACCGCGCGTCCGGTGAGCACCGGCATCGGCATCGTCCGCCGGCTGCACGCCGACGCATGCATCTACCTCAACGGCGCGCTCATCGACTTCGACCCCGCCCACTCCGACATGGACTCGCTCACCGGGCGCCGGCCGGTCGACCCCGGCGATATGCTCAAGGTCGGCTTCCCGTCGGCCCGCGCATGCGACGTGTGCCTCGCGATCCTGAGCGTCATCCCGGACCTGCAGATCGGCATCGTCATGGACGACGTGCGCTACACGAACTTCGACGTGACGCAGTACTGGACGACGCAGACCTGGACCTACACCGACTTCCGCGACGTGCCCGACGGCGTCGCCGACAAGATCATCATCTTCCCACGCGCCGACCAGACCAATCTGCTCGCCACGCTCATCCCGGACGACTTCGACGTGCACATCTCCGAAGGAAGGCTCTGGATGCTGATGGCGCCGGACGCGAACAAGGAGCAGGCGATGCTCGCGTTGTATGAACGGTGGGGGATCGACCCGTCGTCGGCCGTGTCCTTCGGTGACGACATCGTCGACATCGCGATGTTGGAACAGTCCGGCACCGGCGTCGCTGTCGCGAACGCGAACCCCAAGGTCCTCGCCATCAGCGACGCCGTCTGCCCGTCGAACAACGACGACGGCGTCGCCCACTGGATTGAACAGAACATGTTGAATTGAACATGCGAAACATGATTTGAGCAAACATCTTATAAGATTGAACACTGACGAGACAGCTTTGAACATCTACTGAGTGGGCGTTTATCATCATGTTCAACGACAACGTGTTCAGCGTTGTCCAACTATTGTTCAATCCTCAGTATGTCTTGTTCAACGTATGCTAGACTGTCGTTCAGTTTCGCATTGAACATCTTGTGACGGGAGCACCGATGACCGACCGATTCGCGCAGCGCCTCAACCAGGCGATGGATCTGCGCAACATACGGCAGAGCGACTTCGTGAAGGCGGCCGAGGAGCATGGCGTCAAGCTCGGCCGCAGCCACATCAGCCAATACGTCAACGGCAAGACGAGGCCGCGTCCTGAGATCGAGCGCTTCCTCGCCGCCGTGCTTGGCGTCGACGCGCGCTGGCTCGCGGGGGAGGCCGTCGCCTTCGACGAGCATCCGGCCACCTTCGACGACGTCGCACAGGCGACGGGCGTCGGACGACGTGCCGGTGACCGACGGCAGTTCAATATTGAATATACGTCCGATGTCGAACATATGGACAGTATTGAACATGGCGATAGTATTGAACACGATATCGTTGAACATGATGATCCAGTTGAGCACAACCATATTGAACATCAAGCCAGCGTTGAACACAATACTGACATTGAACACAGTGCCGGCATTGAACATCCCAATCATCCATCTGCATTGAACATGACCGATCCATTCCATTCGCCAGCACAGCACCGACCCGGACAGGAGCACACCATGGAACCGCAATTCGACGACGACGTACAGGACCCCTCGTTCACCGACGTGCCCTCGAGCGTGACGCCCGAGGAGCCGGCGACGCGCGGCAGGCGCACCTTCACGAAGTCGCACAAGCTCGACAACGTCCTCTACGACGTGCGCGGACCGGTCGTCAACGAGGCGGCGCGCATGGAGGCCGCCGGCATGCACGTCATGAAGCTCAACATCGGCAACCCGGCGCCCTTCGGATTCCGCACGCCCGACGAGGTCGTCTACGACATGGCGCAGCAGCTCACCGACACCGAAGGCTACTCGGCGTCCAAGGGCCTGTTCTCGGCACGCAAGGCGATCATGCAGTACGCGCAGCTCAAGAACCTGCCGAACGTCGGCGTCGAGGACATCTACACCGGCAACGGCGTCAGCGAGCTGATCAACCTGAGCATGAGCGCGCTGCTCGACAACGGCGACGAGGTGCTGCTGCCGGCGCCGGACTATCCGCTATGGACGGCGTGCGTCACGTTGGCCGGCGGCCGTCCTGTGCACTACGTGTGCGACGAGCAGTCCGAATGGTATCCGGACATCGACGACATGCGCGCCAAGATCACCGACCGCACGAAGGCGATCGTCATCATCAACCCGAACAACCCGACCGGCGCGCTCTACCCGAAGGAGGTGCTCGAGCAGATCGTCGAAGTGGCGCGCGAGCACCAGCTGATGATCTTCTCCGACGAGATCTACGACCGCCTCGTCATGGACGGCCTCGAGCACACGTCGATCGCCTCGCTCGCCCCGGACCTGTTCTGCGTCACCTACAGCGGCCTGTCGAAGTCGCATATGATCGCCGGCTACCGCATCGGCTGGATGATCCTGTCGGGCAACAAGGCGATCGCGAAAGACTACATCGAGGGCCTCGACATGCTCACGAACATGCGCATCTGCTCGAACGTGCCCGCGCAGTCGATCGTGCAGACCGCGCTCGGCGGCCACCAGAGCGTCAACGACTACCTCGTGCCCGGCGGACGCATCTACGAGCAGCGCGAATACATCTACGAGGCGCTCAACTCGATCGACGGCATCACCGCCGTCAAGCCGAAGGCCGCGTTCTACATCTTCCCGAAGATCGACGTGCGCAAGTTCAACATCCACGACGACGAGCAGTTCGCGCTCGACCTGCTGCACGACGAGAAGCTGCTCATCGTGCAGGGCACCGGCTTCAACTGGAAGGACCCCGACCACTTCCGCGTCGTCTACCTGCCGCGCGTCGAGGTGCTCAAGGGCGCCGTCGACAAGATGACGCGGTTCTTCTCCCACTACCGCCAGTGACGGCGGCGCGCGGGACATGGCACGTACAGGCAACGGACAAAGGAAAGAAGGAAAACGCCATATGGGCGATATGAACAGGGACGTCGACGCGAACGATCTGTCGATCCTCGAGCTGCTCGAGAACGACGCGAGGCTCGACGCGCGCGATCTCGCGGACATCCTCGGCGAGGACGAGACGACCGTCGCCTCGAGCGTGCGCCGTATGGAGGACGAACGGATCATCTGCGGCTACCACACGGTGATCAACTACAACAAGGTGCTGCGCGACGAGCGCATCATGGCGTTCATCGAGGTGGACGTCACGCCGATGAAGGACCGCGGCTACGACCACACGGCCGCGCTGCTCGCGAAATACCCCGAGATCGATTCGCTGTACCTGATCACCGGCGACAACGACTTCATCTGCCTCGTGCAGGGCAGGACGATGTTCGAGGTGTGCCAGTTCGTCGCCGACCGCATCGCCGTCATGGAGAACGTGCGCAGCACGAAGACGCTGTTCGTGCTCAAGCAGTACAAGCAGTCGGGCGTGCTCACCGGCGGCGGCCGCGCGTCCGACGGCGAAGGACGATTGGTGGTGAGCTACTGATGAAGCCGATCAACGGCACCGTCGAGGCGCTCAAGCCCAGCGGCATCCGCAAGTACTTCGACCTGGCGAACGCGATGGAGGGCGTCATCTCGCTCGGCGTGGGCGAGCCGGACTTCGACACCCCCTGGCACATCAGCGCGAAGGCCGTCGAATCCCTCGAGGAGGGGCGCACCCACTACACGGCGAACCGTGGCCTGCTCGCGTTGCGCCGGCAGATCGCCAACTACTACCGCAACCGCTACGGCATCGGCTACGACCCCGAATCGCAGATCCTCGTGACGGTCGGCGGCTCCGAGGCCGTCGACCTGTGCTGCCGCACATTGATCAACCCGGGCGACGAGGTCATCGTGCTCGACCCGAACTACGTGGCCTACGAACCGGCGATCGAGATGGCCGGCGGCGTGCCGGTGCGCATCGAGCTGACGCAGGAGCACGACTTCAAGCTGCTGCCCGAGGACCTCGAGGCGGCGATCAGCGAGCGGACGAAGGCGATCATCGTCAACTTCCCGTCGAACCCGACCGGCGGCGTGATGAGCCGCGAGGACTACGCGCGCATCGTGCCGATCATCCAACGCTCCGGCATCTACGTCATCTCCGACGAGATCTACTCCGAGCTGCTGTTCGACGGGGAGTTCTGCTCGCCGGCGAACTTCGAGGATATCCGTGACCAGGTGCTCGTCATCAACGGCTTCTCGAAGGCCTTCGCGATGACCGGCTGGCGGCTCGGCTACCTGCTGAGCAACCCCGAGCTGAGCGCGCAGCTGACGAAGGTGCACCAGTTCGTCATCATGTCGGCGCCGACGGCCGCGCAGTACGCGGCGATCGAGGCGCTCGAGCACGGCATGCCGGACATCGAGGCGATGCGTCGTGAATACGAGGCGCGCCGCAACCTGCTGTGCACCAGACTCAACCGCATGGGACTGACGACGAACGTGCCGAAGGGCACCTTCTACGTCTTCGCGAACATCACGTCGTCGGGCCTGAGCTCCGACGAGTTCTGCGTGCGCCTGCTCGAGGAGCAGAAGGTCGCCATCGTCCCCGGCACCGCGTTCGGCGAGTCCGGCGAGGGATTCGTGCGCATCTCCTATGCGACGAGCATGGAGCACATCAAGGAGGCCTGCGCGAGGATCGAGGCGTTCCTCGCACCGCTGCAGTGATCGGCCTAAGCTGGCCGTATGCCGAACAACAGCCACACCAAGCCGTCGCGCCTGCCACATCTTCCCGATGCGACGGGCGCGACGTGCATCGAAGCCCGCATTGCCGCCATGTACGCCGCGGAGGACCTGGACGGCCTGCATATCGCCGACCAGCGCGCCGACGTCGTCGACATGACGGCGGCCGCCGTGCTTGACTGCGCGTTCGAACGGCTGTCCATCAGCACGTTCGTCGCCGAGCGCGCACATCAGCCGCACGACGGCAACCGGCTGCCGCGCCGCGGCATGCGACGTCCGCGCGGCGGGCGTGGAGGCGAGCCTCGTCGACGGCTGCGCTTTCGGCGCCGTGCAGGCGAACGCGGCGAAGATCGTCGGCGCGGAGGTCCGCGGATGCCGCATCGACTATCTCAACTGCCGTGACGCCGTGTGCCGCGACCTCGTGTTCCGCGATTGCACGATAGGGGAGTTCGACGGCAACGACGCCAGACTCTCCCGCGTCGCGTTCATCGACACGGACGTGGCCGTGCTGTCGCTGCGGCACGCCGTATGCGCCGACGTCGACCTGCGTGGCGCGCGGCTGCATGAGATCCGCGGCGGCGATTCGCTCAAGGGCACGACGATGACCATCGAACAGATCGCCGACCTCGCCGCCGTGTTCGCGCGCAGCCTCGGCATCCGCACCGACTGAACCGCACCGTTCATCTGCGTCATTGCAGATAGCCGTTGCGGAAAAGCCATTGCATACGAATACGAAAGGGCCCCGGCAATGCCGGGGCCCTTATCCGCTGCCGACCGTCAGGTCAGCGGCGAATCATGATCCGAAAGCCGAATCAGCCGTTGACGCGGTCGATGCCCGACTGGACGTCGGTGAGGACCGAATCCCAGGACTTGATGAAGGCGGCGACGCCGTCGGCCTCGAGCTTGTCGGTGACATCCTTGAAGTTGATGCCGACTTCGGCGAGGTCGTTCATGATATCGTGGGCTTCGTCATAGTTGCCCGGGATGATGCCCAGCGTGGCCTGGCCGTGGTCGGCGACGGCGAGCAGGGTCTTCTCCGGCATCGTGTTGACGACGTCTTTGGCGACGAGCTCGTCGACGTACTTGACGTCGGAGTAGGCGGCGTTCTTCGTGCCGGTGGAGGCCCACAGCGGACGCTGCTTCTTGGCGCCCTTGGCTTCGAGGGCGGCCCAGCGCGAATCCTCGGCGAACTTCTTCTCGAAGAGCTCATAGGCGAGGCGGGCGTTGGCCACGGCGGCCTTGCCCAGCAGGCCCTTGGCCTCTTCGGAGCCGATCTCCTCGAGCTGCTTGTCGACCGCGGTGTCCACGCGGGAGACGAAGAAGGAGGCGACCGAAGCCATCTTCGAGAGGTCCTTGCCGTTGGCGTCGGCCTGGACCATGCCCTCGATGAAGGCGTCGATGACCTGCTCGTAGCGCTCGAGCGAGAAGATCAGCGTGACGTTGACGGAGATGCCCTTGGCGAGCGTGGCGGTGATCGCCGGGAGGCCTTCGAGGGTCGCCGGGATCTTGATCATCGCGTTCGGACGATCGACCTTGGCCCACAGCTCCTCGGCCTGCTTCTCGGTCTCGGCGGTCTCATGCGCCAGACGCGGGTCGACCTCGATCGAGACGCGGCCGTTGACGTAGTCCGAAGCCTCGGAGATCGGCTTGAAGATGTCGCAGGCGTTGCGCACGTCGGTCGTCGTGAGCTCGCGGATCGCGGTCTCGACGTCGACCTTGCCGAGCTCCTTGAGCTGGGCGTCGTACGGGCCGACCTGGCTCAGGGCCTTCTGGAAGATCGACGGGTTGGTCGTGACGCCGACCACGTTGTCGTTCTTGATGAGTTCCTCGAGGTTGCCCGACTCGATGCGGGTACGGGACAGGTCGTCCAGCCAGATCGAAACGCCGGCATCGGAAATTGCCTGAGTGGATGCAGTCATATTGCTTCTCCTGTTTTGGTTATGGGGAAAATCTTTTCGCCTACTGCAGTATAGGCGCAAGGGGAGGGGATGTCGCGCGACATCCCCTCGTGGATGAATCAGCGGGCCTCTTCGATCGAAGCCTTCGCGGCCTCGACGACGTGCTCGGCGGTGATGCCCAGATCGATCATGTTCTGGGCGCCGTCACCCTGCAGGCCGAACTGGTCGATGGCGATGGCCTTGCCGTAGCTGCCCAGGTACTTGTACCAGGACATCGCGGAGCCGGCCTCGATCGAGACGCGGGCCTTGACGCTCTTCGGGAGGATCTCCTCCTTGTACTCGTCGTCCTGCTCCTCGAACCATTCCATCGAGACCATCGAGACGACGCGCGCCTTGATGCCTTCCTCGGCCAGCTTCTTGGCGCCTTCGAGCGCCCACTGGACCTCGGAACCGGAGGCCATGATGATGACGTCCGGCTCGCCTTCCTCGCCGTAGAGCACGTAGGCGCCCTTGCGCACGCCTTCCTTGGCCTTCTCGGCGGTCTCGACGAGCGTCGGGACGCCCTGGCGGGTCAGGATCATCGCGGTCGGCAGCGTGTTCTTCTTCTCGAAGAAGTAGCGGTAGGCCTCGGCGGTCTCCCACTCATCGGCCGGACGGACGACCTCGAGCTGCGGGATGTCGCGGAAGGAGCTCAGGTGCTCGATCGGCTGGTGGGTCGGGCCGTCCTCGCCGAGGGCGACGGAGTCGTGGCTCCAGATGTACAGGTTCGGGATCTCCATGAGCGCGGACAGGCGGACCGCGGCGCGCATGTAGTCGGCGAACTGGAAGAAGGTGCCGGAGAACGGACGGGTATCCGAGCCGAGCAGGATGCCGTTGGTGATGCAGCCCATCGCGAACTCGCGCACGCCGAAGTGCAGCTGGCGGCCGTACGGCGAGCAGTTCGGCCACTGGGTCGTGGCGTCCTCGGCCGGGGCGAAGGAGGCGGCGCCCTTGATGTTCGTGTTGTTGGAGCCGCCCAGATCGGCGGAGCCGCCCCACAGTTCCGGCATGATCGGCGCGATCGCGTTGATGACGGCGCCGGAGGCCTTGCGGGTGGCGACCTTGGAACCGGCCTCGAAGCCGGCCTCGAGATCGTCGATGGCCTTGTCGAACTCGGCCGGCAGCTCGCCGTTCTTGATGCGCTCGTACAGCGCGGCCTTGTCCGGGTTGGCGGCGGCCCACTTGTCGAAGGCCTCGTCCCATTCCCTGTGCGCCTCGAGGCCGCGATCGGCGACCTTGCGGGCGTGGGCGAGCGCCTCCTCGTCGACCTGGAAGGTCTTTTCCGGGTCGAGGCCCAGCGCCTTCTTCAGGCCGGCGACGGCCTCTTCGCCGAGGGCGGAGCCGTGCGACGACGGATCGTTCGTCTTGCCCGGGGTCGGCCATGCGATGAGCGTGTCGACCTTGATGAAGTGCGGGCGGTCAGTGACCTGCTCGGCCTTCTCGAGGACCTTGGTCAGGCCTTCGATGTCCTCCTTGTAGGAGCCGTCGGGCTGGATGAAGCTGATCTCGTCGGTGTACCAGCCATAGGCCTTGTAGCGGCCGATGACGTCCTCGTCGAGCGCGATCTTCGTCTCGCCCTCGATCTGGATGTGGTTCGCGTCGAAGATCACGAAGAGGTTGCCGAGCTTTTCGTTGCCGGCCAGCGAGGAGGCCTCGCCGGAGACGCCTTCCTCGATGTCGCCTTCGCCGCAGATGACCCACACCTTGTGGTCGAACGGCGAGGTGCCCTCCGGGGCGTCCGGATCGAGCAGGCCGCGCTCGTAGCGCTGGCCGTACGCGAAGCCGACGGCGGAGGCGACGCCCTGGCCCAGCGGGCCGGTCGTCATCTCGATGCCCGGGGTCAGACCGTATTCCGGATGGCCCGGGGTGCGCGTGTCCGCGCCGCCGCGGAAGTACTTGAGGTCGTCCAGCGTCAGGCCGTAGCCGGAGAAGTACAGCTGAACGTACTGGGTGAGCGACGCATGGCCGCCCGAGAGGATGAAGCGGTCGCGGCCGGCCCAGTTCGGGTCGTTCGGGTCCTGCTTGATGAAGCGCTGATAGAGCGTGTAGGCGATCGGGGCCAGCGAAATCGGGGAGCCGGGATGGCCGTGACCCGCCTTCTGCACCGCATCGGCGGAGAGGGCCTTCGCCATCTTGATGGCGCGCTCGTCCAGTTCAGACCAGATGTTATCGGTCATTGATCTACTTTCCTTCCAATACTTCGGGCGCGCGGGGGTCCGGCATTGTGCCGTTCTTCGCACGTCCTTCACATTGCCCTTACATAGTACCCGCCGTAACCGACTTAAACGGCGGCGTTTGGCGTGTTCGGCAGCGCGGGCGCCGCGCCGCGGGCGGCCTCGGACGACGCCCATGGCCCCTCGGGCCGTTCGCCGGCAGCGGCAAACTAGCACTCGATGACCAAGAGTGCTCATACAATGAATGCTGATCGGTCGCGCGCGGCATCCGCGCGTCCGTCCGTTTCGCACATTCAGGAGGCTTGAGCGACCATGACCCAGACACGTCGCATGCAGGTGCTGCACGCCGTCGTCGAGGACTACATCCGCACCCAGGAGCCGGTCGGCTCCGCCGCGCTCATCGCACGCCACCATCTGCAGGTGAGCTCGGCCACGATCCGCAAGGACATGGCCGCGCTCGAAGAGGAGGGCTACCTCGTGCAGCCGCACACCTCGGCCGGGCGCGTGCCCACCGAGCGTGGCTACCGCTACTTCGTGGACACGCTCGCCACCGTCGTGCCGCTCAGCGAGGCGCAGCGGCGCGCCATGCACACCTTCCTGGACGATTCCGTGAACCTGCAGGACACGCTGCAGCGCGCCGCGCATCTGCTGTCGAACCTCACCGGCCAGGTGGCCGTCGTCGCCTCGCCGTCGCTGGGCAAGTCGCGTCTATGGCATCTCGAGCTCGTGTCGGTGTCGGACACGTCGATCCTGGCCGTCGTCGTCACCGACACCGGCCGCGTCGCGCAGCACGTGCTGACGGTGCAGGAACTGCCGTCGCGCGAGCATCTGCAGCGCCTGTGCGACGCCGTCAACGAACGCTGCGGGTCGCTGACGCTGCGCACGGCCGCGTCGCGCATCCGCGCGCTGCACCTCGGCGACGGCATGGACGACGTGCGCACGCTGCCCGAACTCGTCGCGCACGCCTTCGAAGCGATGGCCGACGAGGAGCGCACGCACGAGCTGTTCATGTCCGGTGTCTCGACGCTCGCGCACCAGCGCGCGACCGCGCAGGATCTCGCGCCGCTGTTCGACGCGCTCGAGGAGCGCGCCGTGCTCATGCATCTGATGACCGAGCTCAGCGAGACGCCCGACTCGCGCGGCGTCGGCGTGGCCATCGGCTCCGAGACGAACACGCCGGGGCTCATCCACGCGGCCGTCGTCACGAGCGGCTACGGTGCGAGCGAAGCGGACGGCGGGCAGACCGACGCCGGCAAGGACGAGGACGGCGCCGTCGCGCCGATCGCCTTCGTCGGGTCGATCGGCCCCACCCATATGAACTATGCCGTCACGATGGCGTCGGTGCGCGCCGTCGCGCGGTACCTGACGACGTTCCTGGACCACACCGGGACGACCGAGACCAGCATGGCCTCGTGACGCGCACATTGAACCGACACACACGTTGAACCACCACAAGAAAAGGAACCCTGGCATTGGCTGACTACTACGAAACGCTTGGCGTGGAGCGCACGGCTACCGAAGAGGAGATCAAGCGGGCGTACCGCAAGATGAGCCGCAAATACCATCCGGACATCGCCGGCCCCGAATACGAGGAGAAGTTCAAGGAGGTCAACAGCGCCTACGAAGTGCTCTCCGACCCGGACAAGCGGCGCATGTACGACGCGGGCGTCGACCCGAACGACCCGAACGCCGGCTCCTACGGCGCCTCCGGCCCCTTCGACATGGGCGACATCTTCAGCCAGTTCTTCGGCGGCGCCTTCGCGGGTGGCGGCGACAGCCCGATCCCGCGCACGCAGCCGGGCCGCAATGCGGTCGAATCGCTGACGGTCACGCTCAGGACCGCCGTCTTCGGCGGCACGCAGCAGCTCGAATACCATACGCTCGGCGTCTGCGAGCACTGCGAGGGCACCGGATCCGAGGACCGCAAGTCGCCGGTCACCTGCCCGCAGTGCCACGGCACCGGCCATGTCCAGAAGGTCGTGCGCACATTGCTCGGTCAGATGATGACGTCGGCGCCGTGCGACCGCTGCGAGGGACACGGCACGATCATCGAGCATCCGTGCATGGTGTGCCACGGCCATGGACGCGTCCACACGACGCGCACCGTCGACGTGCCGGTGCCGGCGGGCGTCTCCGACGGCATGCGCGTGCGCATGGAGGGCCAGGGCGAGGTCGGCGAATGCGGCGGCCGGCCCGGCGACCTCTACATCGACTTCCGCGTGCGCCGCGACCGCCAGTACACGCGCGACGGCGACGACCTGCACTGCTGGATCAGCGTGCCGATGACCTGGGCCGTGCTCGGCCACGAGACCACGCTCGACACCTTCGACGGCGAACGGACGCTCGACGTGCCGGCCGGATGCCAGCCAGGGCAGCAGATCGAGCTCAAGGGGCTTGGCGTCACGCATCTGGGCGGCGATGGCTCGCGCGGCGACCTCGTCGTGCACATCGACGTGCGGATCCCGACGAAGCTCAACGACCGCGAGCGCCAGCTCATCGACGAATTCGGCCAGTTGCGCAAGGACGACGACCGCGCCGTCGACGCGCAGGGCTCGAAGCCGGTCGCCGCCCAGAGGAAGGGCTTCTTCAGCAAGATCAAGGACGCGTTCAGCTGAGCAGCGAACGGCACATCTGGCGGTATTCGCTCACGTAGCCGCCGCCGAAGAACACGCAGTGCCCGGCGATGGGGTAGAGCTGCCAGAGCGTCGTGCGCTCCTCGTATCCGGCTTTGAGCGGGTGCACCGACTGGTAGCCGTCGGTGATCTCGCTCAGGTAGGACATGCCGAACAGGTGGAGCATCGCGAGGTCCTCCTCGCGGTGTCCGCCGTGCGCGGCCGGGTCGATGAGGACGGCCTCGACGTCGCCGCGGTCGGCGGTCCACATGACGTTGCCGCTCCACAGGTCGCCGTGCACGCGGGCCGGGCGGTCCGCGCCGGCGCGGCCGAGCAGTTCGGGCAGTGCGTCGATGACCTCGTTCGTCAGGTCCATGTCCATGTCGCGCAACGTGCCGCGTTCGATGCCGAGCTGCACCATCGGGCGCAGCCTTCCCTCGGCGAGGTAGGTGGCCGGATCGGTCCATGCGCCGGTGTCCATCGGCACCGGGTCCTGCAGCGGTCCGAAGTAGCAGGTGCCGTCGTATCCGTCGGGGGCGGACCCGAAGTACGCGGCGCCGGTGTCATGCATATGCGCGAGGGCGGCGCCGAAGCGGCGCGCGGCCTGCGGCGTGGGGGAGCAGGCCTGCACGCGTTCGATGTCGAGGTGGTCGTCGCCCCATCCGTACACCTTGACGACGCGCGGTCCGCCCTGCGCCGTCGCCTCGCCGAGCCATTCGAGGCCCTTTCCCTCGCATTCGAAGAAGCCCTTCGGCGCATGCGCCCTGCTCTTCCTGTATTCCAAAGCCATCGTCGGCTCCTTTCGCCGTTGCGCGTACATATCCGGACCGGGCTCGTCATGGGCGCCGCGCCCCGTCCTTCGACGCCATCCTATGCCGTGCGCGGTATCGGCGGGGCGGGTTGCGGTACAGTGAACACGAAGTCAATCCACTCATCCATCTATCTCAACGAGGGTTCATGAACTTCTTCCAAGCAATATTCCTGGGACTCGTGCAGGCGCTGACCGAATACCTTCCGGTCTCGTCGAGCGCGCATATCCGCATCATCGGCGACCTCATGCTCGGGCAGGATCCAGGTGCGGCGTTCACGGCGATCATCCAGATCGGCACCGAGCTCGCCGTGCTGCTGTATTTCCGCCATGACATCTGGAACATCCTCAAGAACTGGTGCCTGTGCCTCGCCGGCAAGCAGGGCTCGGACTGGCGCCACCGCATGGGCGCCGGCAACAAGGACGCGCGCCTCGGCTGGTACATCATCATCGCGACGATCCCGATCGTCGTCGCCGGCCTGCTGTTCCAGAACGCGATCGAAAGCACGCTGCGCAATCTGTGGATCACCGCGGCGATGCTGCTCATCTTCGGCATCATCCTGTGGATCGTGGACGACCGCGCCCCGCAGGTCAAGACGATCGACGACATGACGACGAAGGACGCGGTCCTTTACGGCATCGGCCAGATGCTCGCGCTCATCCCGGGCGTCTCGCGCTCCGGCGGCACGATCACCTTCGGCCGTGCGATGGGCTACACGCGCGAGGCCGCGGTGCGCTGCGCGTTCCTGATGGCGATCCCGGCCGTGTTCGGCGCCGGCATCCTCGAGGCCGTCAAGGCGATCAACGGGGGAGCGGCCGCCGACCCGATGTTCCCGGGCTGGGGCGCGACGATCGCGGCGACGGTCGTCGCCTTCGTCGTCGGCTACATCGTCATCATCGGTTTCCTCAAGTTCGTGTCGACGTTCTCCTACAAGGCGTTCGCGATCTATCGCATCGTGCTCGCCGTCGTCGTCGCCGTGCTGCTGCTCACCGGCGTGCTGCAGCCGCTCGAGGGCGCCGCGCTCGGCGGCAACGCCTGAGTCTCCGGTCATATGCTTCGGGCCCTGGGGAAGGAACCTTCCTCAGGGCCCGAAGCATATCGAGACCGGCCGCTGCGCCGATTCGCCGGCATCGGCGGTGAACATCCGGTGAATTCGCCGGCGTGTGCGGCCGAGCGTCACCGCTGGTCGCTCAGATAGGCCTCGGCCTCCTGCACGAGCTGTTCGACGGCGGGCGCGCCGGCCGTCGTGATGTCCTTCGCGTGCTGGCGCATGTCGGTGTCGTGCTCGAGCTGGTCCACGTACTGCGCGAGGTCGGCGTTGCTGCGCACCATGATGTCGCAGTGCGAACGCCACTGCGCGGCCTTGTTCTCGAGGTCCTTCGCGTCGAGCTTGACGCCGATGACCTTCGAGAGCTCGTCGAGCAGCTGCAGCGTGGCCTGCGGGCACGAGTCGGAGCCGAGGTACTGCGGCAGCGACACCCAGATGGCCGTCGTGTCGTAGCCATCCTCGAGCGCGAGCGCGTCGAGCAGATGGGGGATGCCGATCGGGCCGTTGTATTCGCTGTCCGGATCCGTCTGCTCGCCGTCGATGCTCACGTCCATCGGCAGCGGACGCGTATGCGGGCATTCGGCGAACATCGAGCCGAGCGTGACGATGCTGTGCACGTCGTACTGCTGCGCGAAGTGCAGGCTTTCCTTGCAGTACTCCATCCAGTGGTAGTTCGGCTCGGGGCCGAGCTGGGCGAGGATGTGCAGCGAATCGTCGATCGTGATGTCGTAGAACGCGGTCTGCGGCCACAGGACGCGGCGCGTGCCCTGGATGACGCACTGCATCGGACGCGCCGTCTGATAGTCGTAGTAGCCGTCCCGGTTGATGTGGCCGACCTCGAGCATGGGGGATCTGGAGACCAGATGACGCACGACGTTCGTCGCGCTCTGACCGGCATCGTTCCATCCGTCGAATGCCGCGACCATGATGTATCTCGCTCCGGGTCTCTGTCCGTACATGGCTTTTACTGTAGCCCTCGATTTGTTCGGAAACCGTGAAGATTAGCCTCAGGCTGACACTTCGGCGCACGGCGTATCCGGGCGTTGGAGATCCAGCGTACGTCCGGATGCGCGGCGCATGCGGCGCACGATCCGCACTGTGGGCCGTCCGTGCGCCGCGGACCGCGCGCGCCGTCCGTGGCGTCGTAGTGCGCGGCGCGGCGTCGACGTACCCGTGGTCCGGTCGTGGGGCGCATGAGGGGCTTCGCGTAAGGCGACACGCCGTGATGTTGCGAATCGCGGCGGCGTCGTTTAAGGTAGTCAATCGTGCTCAGGCAGCGGCGACGCGGTCTGGATCACATGCGGACATAGCTTAGTTGGTAAAGCGCGACCTTGCCAAGGTCGAGACCGCGGGTTCGAGTCCCGTTGTCCGCTCTAAGGTCCGATGAGTCTGACGACCTTGTCGGTGGGTTAGCCAAGCGGTTAGGCAGCGGCCTGCAAAGCCGTATAGACGAGTTCGACTCTCGTACCCACCTCGCATGGATGAGCGATCATCCAAGCCGACCGGGCGGTTGGCGCAGTGGTAGCGCACTTCCCTGACACGGAAGGGGTCACAAGTTCGAATCTTGTATCGCCCACAAGCCGAGCGATCGGCATAATTGAAGAACGGGTGATTGGCGCAGCGGCTAGCGCACTTCCTTCACACGGAAGGGGTCGTAGGTTCGATTCCTACATCACCCACCTGTTCAAGCCTCCGACGACATGTCGGAGGCTTTTCTGTTTCGGCATGTCTGCCAAGATTGTGCCCAGACGCTGAAAGGCATCGGCGCCAGCTATCTTCATGGAGCTTCATGAAGCGGGACGGCAAACGGTACGGTGCAAGTGACTCCGGGCGTGTTCGGCATATTGGCGATGAACGGCAATACTGGGCTGAATGCGAACAGAACGAGGCATGATCGGCTGCCAACACGACCGGCCGGGCATACGGCGTGGACCGTGAGACAATGAACGGTGACGACTGAAGGGAGACGTCACGAACGACGACATGAAGGGCACGAGGAAGACCACCGATCCGGGGAGAAGGAAGCGGATCGCCATCATCGGCGTTTCGGCGCTGCTGGTCGCCGTCCTGGCCGCCGGCGGCGCGGTCGCCGTGTACCGGCATTCCGCGTCCGCGCAATTGGCGGAGGCGAGGGAGGCGTGCGCCCGGTCGAGCGAGACGCTGCGCGTGGCGCGCAACACGTACGACACGCTGCACGACCAGGATGCGGCCGAGGCCGTGAAGATCACCGACAAGCAGGTCGCGGACGGCGATACGGTCACGGTTCTGGCCGCCGCCTACAAGGAGAAGACACCCGACTTGGCCGCATGCAACGTGTCCGGTGTGGACCAACTGCGCGAGGTGATGGGCCGCATCGAGCAGAACGCCGCATGGTACGACACGCACACCGCCGACCTGTCGAAGGCCGTGGACGCGGTCAACGAGTCGCATGACGCCAAGACGTTGAAGGACGCCAAGGACGCCCTGTCCAAGCAGCCGACGGCCGCGCAGGAGAAGGTCAAGGGCACAGCCGGCAAGGTCAAGGACGACAGGACCCGCAAGGACCTCAAGGCCCTGATCGGCAAGGCCGCCACAACCAAGAGCGGCAAGGATGCCAAGGCGATGGACGCGCAGGCCAAGCAGCTCAAGGAGCTCATGGGCAAGGTGGACGCCTCCGTCAAAGCCAAGCAGGACGCGGACAGGAAGTCGGCCGAAGAGAAGGCCCGCAAGGAAGCCGGAGCCCAAGCCGCGACGCAGGCGCAGGCGAACGCTCAGGCGCAGCAGCAGTACACGGCGCCGCAACAGTCGTACACGCCCGCCTACACCGCACCCCAGCAGACGTACACGGCACCAAGCGCGCCCCGGTACACGGCACCGGCCGCTCCGCAGCAGAGCGCCCCGCAGACCACGACGCCCAGCAAACCCAACACCGGAAGCGGCAGCGGCCCCATCAGCGGCGGACACGGATGCAATGAAGGTGATTGCAGCGACGCCCCCGACCTCGGATATATCCCCCGCTGATGACCTCAATAACGGGCGGTGGAGGTGACTTCCCGGGTGGTTCCGGCAACACCGGAACCACCCTTCACCATTCAGCGGAAGCCGTAAGCCGCGTATGCCGGGCCGCATGTTACATCCATGGCCGGAGGCGCGCCCTAGATATGGATTTGTGCCACCGTGGCATGTCGTGGGATATTGGAGTCGTTCAATGGCACAGGAACCGTAACGGCATGAAAGGGCGAAGAGCATCATGGCTGATGTGTTCGATGTCGCCGCACCATCCAAGCGCCGTTCCTGATCGGTCCGACCTATCCGCCGGTTCATCACGTTTTCGGCAGGCGGTGGGTGTGCCGAGATTGGCGGCTTGCTGCCGATGAGGGCATCCGATTGCAACGGCGTCTGTCGGCTTGAGGACGTATCGCAATCGGCGCGTCATCGTTACACGGTTCTTGGAGTAGTGGCACCGTGAGGAACTACGATGGAACCACGAAAACATGATGGGCATGATGACGATCCCCGGACTGGATGATTCCTCCGGTTGGAGGAACTCCGCCAGAGGTCGATGTGGACGGCGCAGCGGAACCTGCGAAGACAGGCGAAGGCCCGTGTGCTGTCATCGATTATGACGAAGCTGGCCGCGCGGAGGAAGGCGACGCATAAGAACGACTGAACCGGCATAAGCCGAGCCGCCCACGCCGGCAGCGGACCCGACGTGTCGTCTATCAGCCGGATGACGAATGAGGCCATGCGCGGGTTCTTTGGCCTTCTCGGGGACGCTGAAAATAACTAACGGTACATGTCCCGTAATCTGCAGTGTATGTACTGCGATCGCAGAGCAGCAAAACATGGACAATATGACTCCGGCCCACGCACCTCGGCGCATGGATGCCCCGCCCTTCAGGTCGACACATCGCATGCCGTCGCCATCGTTATATAGTGTACTGTACTGTTATATAGTGTTATATATTCGGTTGCGGCATACGCCACAGCCAACGACGACGGGAGGACGGAGGCATGATGGACATCGTCATCAACGCCGCCTCGATGACGCCGATCTACGAGCAGATCGTGGACCGCATCCGCGCGCTCATCAAAACAGGCGACCTCAGGGCAGGCGACGCGCTGCCCTCGGTGCGCGCCCTCGCGCGGCAATGCGCAATCTCGGCGCTCACCGTGAAGAAGGCGTACGACGTGCTCGAACAGGAGGGACTCGTCGTCACCGTGCAGGGCAAGGGTACCTTCGTCGCCGAGGTCTCGCCGAACATCGTGGCCGAGGAACTCAACCGCCAGATGGAGGAGGAATTCGCACAGGCGATAACCAAGGCGCGCAGGCTGCGATTGGATGACGAGGAGATCATGGAACTCGTCACGCTGCTGCTCGACGAGACGGACGGCGAGGCGACGGATACGGAAGGAGAGACGCGATGAGCGACGACGCGATCACGCTGGACCATGCGACGAAACGATACGCGGACTTCACGCTCGACGTGACGATGCGGGTGCCGAAGGACCGCATCACCGCGCTGGTGGGCGTCAACGGATCAGGCAAGACTACGACGTTCCGAATCATCCTCGGACTCGCCGAACCGGATACCGGATCGGGAACGCTGCTCGGCGCTGACGTCACCCGACTGCCGAACGCCGTCAAGCGACGCGTCGGCTCCGCGCTTGCCGAGGCGTCCTTCGACGCCGTGTTCACCGGCGGGGACATCATCAAGCAGCAGGCGGTTTTCTATCCCGCCTTCGACGCAACGCTGTGCCGCGGACTGCTCGAACGCTTCGGACTGCCGACGGACAAGCCGATGGGCGACTTCTCCACCGGCATGGCCGCGAAGTTCAGGACGATCGTCGCGATGGCGCACCGACCCGAGGTCCTCATCCTCGACGAGCCGACGGCCGGACTCGACGTCGTCGCACGCGGCGAGCTGCTCGACTTGCTGCGCGCCTACATGGAGACGCCGGGGCATTCGATCCTCATCAGCTCGCACAACGCGAAGGACATCGAATCGCTGTGCGACGACTTCTACCTCATCGACCGCGGACGTATCCGCCTGCACGAGACGATCGACCGGCTGCGCGACGACTATGCGACGCTCATCCTCACCGACGCGCAGGCGGCGTCGCTGGATCGCTCGCACATCCTCGCGAACGTGCGCATGCACGGCGCCGTCCATGCGCTCACCGACGAACGACGGTACTACGAGGAGAACATGCCCGGCGTCCAGATCGCACGCGGCGACATCGACGGGCTCATCGCTGTCATGACGATGGCCGGGGAGTCGGAACACGCGCCGACGGCCCAGAAGATCGACGAGGCGACCAGGGAAAGGAGCCTGTCATGAGGGGATTGCTGACCAGGGATATGATCGCGATGGGCAAGAACCGGGCGTTCTTGGCCGTCGTGCTGATGCTGTGCCTGTTCTATACCGTGTCGGACATGTATGTCACAGGCGTGCTGCTCATGCCGATGCTGCTTGCCACGGTGTGCGGGAACATGATCCGCAACGATCTGAGCGCGCCGGTGCGCCGCACGTTGTTCGCGATGCCGTTCGACCGAGGGGAGTATGTGACGGAGAAGTACCTCGTCTCGATCGTCCCGTCCTGCCTGCTCGCGCTCGTGCTGCAGGCGCTCAGCGCCGCCGTCCATCGGCAGCCCGTCACGCAGTCGGCGATGGTCGTCGCCTGCGCGGTGCTGCTCACCGTGATCACCGCCTCGATCGAGATACCGGTGAATGTCATCTTCCGCGACCGCGCGCAGATCGCCCGCGTGTGCATCCTCGCGGTCGTGTGCGCGTTCGTCGGGATCGCCGTGTCGCTCGACATGGGCACCGACGGATTGCTCGCGATCATCGTCTCGATGCCGGCATGGGCGGTGTACGGCATCGGCGCCGCGGCGGGCGCGGCCGTGCTCGCCGTCTCCGTCATGGTGTCGCGGCATGCGCTGCGTGCGGCGCAGCTGTAGGCATGTAAGCGAACGTCGACGGAGTACGGGTTTCTCATTCGCTTTGTCGCAAAGGCGAAAAGCTCCGGGTTCCTTCCCTCTTTCGTCGAGGAGAAGGAACCCGGAGCGAGCGCATGCCGAAAGTCGACGGCTCTATCCGTCAGAGGGTTCTGTCGGTCATCACCGGCAGTTGAACCACTCGAGCATCCGCCTGCTCGACGATTGCGTCGATGACGGCTTGCTGGTCTTCCGCGCGATGCCGGAGGAATATCGAGGACGTCTCCGTGGCCGGTAACGACTGGTTGACCACCCATGCCCACGGTCTGATGCCGGCTCGGGACAGATCCGCCGCCAGGGATTGCGCCTCTAGCATCGGCGTGGTCTCCGGCAAGGTCACCAGAATCGGTCGAGTCACTGCCGTATCTTGCAGACGCTGCAGAGTGGTGGCGGAATCATTGCGCCCGGACTGGCGCATGAGCTCCCGATGATAGGATCCGGCCGCATCCAGCAGCAACAGGGTATGACCGGTGGGTGCGGTATCGAGGATGACCCATTGGTCCCGGGATGTGTCCACAACCTCGGAGAACGCCTTGAAGACCGCGACCTCCTCGGTGCAGGGCGACCGCAGATCCTCCTCCAGCTGCGCATACCCATCGGCGTCCAACGAGGCGCCCTTCGTGGAGAGCACCTCTTTCCGGTAACGCTCCGTGACGGCATCAGGGTCAATCGACGACACGGTCAAGTTCGCAATGCGATCCTGCAGCGACTCATCAAGATGATTGGCAGGATCGGTGGTCGACAGATGCACGGGTTTGCCACGACGGGCCAGCTCGACGGCCAACATCTGCGCCAGAGAGGTTTTCCCGACGCCTCCCTTGCCCATGCAAAGGATGAGCTTCGGGCCACCCTCCGCAAGATCGTCCACCAAGGACGATAGCCCCACCTGCGGTTCGGAGGCAGAGCCAGACGGGTGCGGCTTGGACGTGGGCGCCTCATCCGACATGCCCTCATCATCGTCGACCACTCCCAGTCGCAGCAAATCCTCGACTCCCATAACGGGTCGGACGTTCAGTTCGATGCGCACGGCGGGAACAGCGCCGATGGCGTTTAGCTCCGGATTGGAGCCCAGTCCATCGATGAGTCTCTGCTCGCTGGCGTAGATTGAGTCGGACAGTTCGTCGGTGGCGGCGCGTGCGGGAAGGATCCCGTTGATCACCAGCAGCGACGGCTTGATTCCCATTTCGAGCAGTTCGCCCGTGGAGCGATTCGCCTCACGCAGCGTCGAGATCTGGGCTCTTGCAACCAATACGAGCGAGGTGCGTTCCGGATTGGACAGCACGGCGACCGCGTCGTGATAGGTCTGTCGGTTCTTCTCCAGGCCCGACAACGGTCCGAGGCAGGAGGCGTCGCCGGCGCCCTTGTCGATAAAATTGGACCAGTCTCCCGGCAATGACAGCAGTCTGAGGGTATGTCCGGTCGGCGCCGTGTCGAAAACGATGTGATCATATCGGGAGGTGACGTCCTCATTCGTCAGGTAGTCGACGAATCGGTTGAAGCTCGCGACCTCTACCGTACAGGAGCCGGAAAGGGTCTCCTCGGTCGTCGCCAGCACTTCGGGCGGCAGCAGTCCACGAACCGGCCCGAGGATGGACTCACGATACCGCTCGGCCTCCGCCTCCGGATCGATCTCGATTGCGTCGAAACGGGCGGCTCCAGGTATGAGATCGGTCAGCGCCGTTCCGTCCGCTCCGATTTCGCGACCGAACACCTGTCCGATGTTCGAAGCCGGGTCGGTCGACACCAGCAATACGCGCCGTCCGCGGGCGGCCGCGCGGGCGGCCAGCGAGCAGGCCACGGTGGTCTTTCCGACGCCGCCCTTGCCGGTGAAGAACGTGAATTTCGCAGTGAGTTCCGGAAGGGACGTCAACGGCATCCTCCCTTGCAGCAGCAACCGGATTCGCCGGACGGCGAGGAGGGGTTTGCCTGAGTGTCCGCTCCGGCATATCGGCGCAGCTGATCGAGCTGCGGATAGACACCGGTGCCCACGATCGTGCCGTCGACCACAGTCACAGGCAAGCCATCCGCGCCTGCGACCGCAAGATAGGCCTTCACCGGTTCACATGCCGCAAAATCCGCAGGCTCGGAAGCCAGATTATGCCTGATGACGCGTATGCCCTCCTTGTCCAAGGAGAGCAGAGCCGCGTTGAAATCAACGAGGGCCTGGTTCACCTCGCCACCGCAGACGCCGGAGGAACAACACAAAGCCGGTTCGTATATATCAATCTGACGCATGACATGCTCCTTACATTTCGATGAGCGTCGAATCGTTATTGATACTACTATACGTTTCGATGAACGTCAAAATGTATGGTAGAATTGTTGGCATGACACAGAATTCCACCCCTCATTGCTGCCCGTCCTCGCCGCCGATCGCCGACGGCGACCGATGCCAGCAGGCGGCGCATGTGCTCGCTGCGCTTAGCGACGTCACGCGCCTGCGGCTCGCCGTCTTCATCTACCGTTGCTCACCGAATCCCGTATGCGCCTGTTCGTTCCCCGAAGTCTTCGGCATCAGCCGCTCCACCGTCTCGCATCATCTGACCCGTCTGGTGGACGTTGGCATATTGAGACGAGAGCAGCAGGGCAAGTGGGCCTACTATTCCATCGATCCGGACTTCGACGTCAGGCTCCTTGACGTCATCTCCGAGCATATGCCCCAAGCGTGCACCCCCCGGATGGCAACGAAGAAGTCCACCATCCTGTTCGCCTGCCGCCAGAATGCAGGACGTTCCCAAATGGCGGCCGCGATCGCGGAGCACCTTGCCGCCGCAGACGTCACCGTCATGAGCGCCGGCACCCAACCCGCCGACGAGGTGCAGCCCGAGGTGCGCGAGGTGCTGTCCGAAATCGGTCTCGTCCCACTGTCCGCGCCGGAAAAGCTTGATCCCGCAAAGATCAGGGAGGCCGACTGGGTAATCACGATGGGGTGTGGAGAATCCTGCCCGATATTCCCCGGAACCCATTACGAGGATTGGGACGTGGACGATCCTTCGGGACAGCCGCTGGACGTCGTGCGCAAGATTCGCGATGGCATCGATGTACGGGTGCGCGAGCTGCTGGGCCGGATCGGCTGATCTTCGACGGGGGCACGGAGGTGCTCGGCGATGCGTGGTTGTGCACACTTCCGTGTTACCCCTTGAATTCCTCCTTGAACCATGGCGCGCAGATCGCATGTGCCGCCATCGGCAGTCGCGGCCGCGTCATTGTCGACGCGGCCGCCCGATCCTGCGATTCGCCCGTACCTTTTATATATGTGATCTATATATATGCGGCCGCATGCGCGATACCCGCACCCGACTACTCCTGCGACGCCGACTCGTCGGAGCCGTCGGTGCCCATGTCCACGGATTCGAGTGCAAGCACGCCGCCGTTCGCCTTCGCGTCGTCGGCGAGGCCGCGGAACAGCACCTGATAGCAGCCGGCATCCTTGACGCCGTCAGTCATGCATTGCGCGTCGAGGCCGCTCGCCGTGGCGCGCACACGGTAGCCTTCGTGGGCGTCCTGATTGACGGCGAGCACGAAGAGGTCGCCGTCCTTGCCGTCATGCCACTGTCCGGACAGGTCCGCCGGATTGGCGGGGAAGGACGTGGAGACGGCGTAGTAGGCGCCGTCGAGCTTGACGTCGGCGTACTGCAGGAACTCGAACTGCATGAGCTCGCTCTGCCCCTTGACGTGTTCGGGGATGAGCGTCGTGTGATGGTCGTCCTTGCCGCGCGTCGTCGGCATTGGCATATGCGGCCATGCTTCGGACGTGTCATGGAACATGACCATATCGCCATTGGAGGCGCGCCACGTCGTCGTTTCGAATTCGTTGGCCGTCAATGGTGTGCCCATATCAGCGGTGTGCTCGCTCCAGACGGCGTCCATCCGTTCGGCATCCCATGAGGAGGACGACGCGGACGAGCCGCAGCCGGCGAGAGCGGCCGTCATGATCGCCGCCACGGCGAGCGCGGCCGTCTTCGTCAATCGTGTGGTCATCGGCATCCTCAAATCGTCTTGTCGTACGGAACTGCTTGCTGTGCCTCAGTATAACGACGGTCCGCGCAATCGCATGGATGCATACGCGATCCCCACGAATCATGCACGATCGGCAATCGCGTACTCATCACTGCACTTTCGCCTTCGCGAACCATGCGATGGAACCGGAGACGTGCGGCGGCCATGTTCTCGTCAGCCGCGCGCCGGCACCGGCGTCTGCATCAGCAGGTCGGTCTGCCGGTCGTGGCCGACGACGAAGGTGTGGGAGCCGCAGCGTGTGAACCCGAAACGCTTGTAGAACGCGATCGCCGGGTCGTTGTGTTCCCAGACGCCCAGCCATGTACGCGTCTTGCCCTGGGCGCGCGCCATGTCGAAGGCGGTGTGCATCAGATTGGTGCCCAGACCGTGGTGCTTGTAGTCGCGCAGGATGTACAGCCGCTGGATCTCCAGACTGTCGTCGCCCATCGGCTCCGTCTGGGCGGCGCCGATGTTCGTCTTCATGTAGCCGGCCGGCTCGCCGTCGACGCTGGCGACGAGGAAGACGGAGTCCGGGTCGTCGATCTCGCGCTGCAGCTCGTCGCGGGAGAGGTTGTTCGCGAAGTACTCGTCCAGGTCCTCCTTCGTGTTGGTGTCGGCGAAGGTCTGCGCGAAGGTGTCGACGCTCAGCGCCCTGATGACGTCGACGTCGTCGCTGCGATCCATCTGTATCATCGGCATGTCATCAATGCTCCTTTCGTTGCCTCCAGTGTAGGAGGGCGGCGTTCGACGCCGGCTGAACGAGGGCGTCGCCGACGGGGCGCCATGATGTGACACGCCGGTTTGGCGACGGCGGCGATATACGGTAAAGTGACGGTTCGTGCCCGGACGATGCATGTCGCACCGCGCACATGCGGACATAGCTTAGTTGGTAAAGCGCGACCTTGCCAAGGTCGAGACCGCGGGTTCGAGTCCCGTTGTCCGCTCTCGTCAGTCATCTTCACGTTCCCCGATATGCCAGGGGAGCGTTCTCACGGAGGTCAACGGACACTTGCGGATCTGAATGCGGTGAATGAATCAGTCGGCCAGCCACGTCCAGCGTGCTGCCGTGTTCTCCTGCGTCCGCCGGCCATCCATCCGTATCGTTTGCCGCCCATGCGCACGCACCGCGGTCTCATTCACCGATCGTCCCGATCTTTCGCAGCACGCCATATCGGCAAAGGAACCGTACATGGCCACGACACTCGATCTGCATGACATCTCCTATATCTATGAAGGCGCGCCCGAAGCGCTGTTCGACGTCGTCGACGCGACGCTGCCGCAAGGTTGGACGGCGCTGCTCGGCGACAACGGCTGCGGCAAGACGACGCTCGCCCGCATCGTCTGCGGCGCATTGACGCCGACGCACGGCGCCGTCAACCCATCACCCTCCACGCTCGTCGTCGCCTACTGCGAACAGGAGTGCGCGCATGAGCCGGCGAATCTCGACGCGCTGCGCGACGACTGGTCGCCCCAGGCGATCGCGCTGCGCGACACGCTCGGCATCGGCGATGACTGGCCCTACCGCTTCGCGACGCTTTCCGGCGGCGAGCGCAAACGCCTGCAGGTGGCGTGCGCGCTGCATGGCACGCCGGACCTGCTCGTGCTCGACGAACCTACGAACCATGTGGACGCGGACACCCGCGGCGCGGTCGCCGAGGCGATGCGCGCATACCGCGGCATCGGCGTGCTCGTCTCGCACGACGTCGAGCTCATCGACGCCACCTGCACGCAATGCCTGATGTTCACGCGTCGCCACATGGGCGGCCGCAACCGCACCGTGCTCGAACGTTACGCCGGCGGCTACACGAAGGCACGGCGGACGCATGAGCTGCGCCGCGCCGAGGCCGTCGGCGAACTCAAGGCGGCGCAGGGCAGGCGGCGCGCGCTCGAGAGTGCGCGTGACGCCCGCCGTGCGATGATGGACGCCGCGTCGGCACGCAAGCACGGCGGCCATCTGATCGACCGTCATGACCATGACGCGCGCAACACGCACAAATGGAACGAGAAGCAGGCGGACAAGGCGAGCGCCGCCGCGTACCGCGCGCTCGGCAGCCGTCTCGAGGCGGCGCGTCGCGAGGCCGCTTCGATCGAGACGGACGCGAAACGCTACGACGGCGAGATCCTGCTGGACATCACGCCGTCGTCGCGCAGGGAGCTGGCGCATGTGCCGGCCGGCATCCTGCGTTTCGGCGACGCGGCGGGCGGCGCCGGATGCGTCGCCGTATCCGAACTGACCGTCGACGGCATGCGTTGGCATGCGCGGAAGGTCGGCGATGCGGACGGGGCGGCCCAAGGCTGTCCGGGAATCCGCGTACCGCGTCTGGGCGTCGGCCCGCGCGACCACATCGGCGTCGACGGCGCCAACGGCACCGGCAAGTCGACGATCGTGCGCGCGCTGCTCGGATCGGTCGACGACACGGTGCCGACGTTGTACATCGGGCAGCTTCCGCAAGCCGGCGCCGATGCGCGGCTGCTCGCGCGGCTGCACAGGCTCGACGACGCCGACAAGGCGCGGGTACTGTCGATGGTCGCGCAGCTCAACGACGACCCCGACCGGCTGATGCGAGGGCGGGATCCGAGCCCGGGGCAGCTGCAGAAGCTCGCGCTGTGCATCGGGCTGCTGGACGGACCGCAGCTCATCGTGCTCGACGAGCCGACGAACCATCTCGACCTGCACTCCAAGCAGGCGCTGGCGCGCTTCCTTCGCGGCTATCCCGGCGCGCTCGTCGTCGTCAGCCACGAGCGGTGGTTCCTCGACGAGGCCTGCGGTTCCGCCGAGTGAGCGGGACGTTCGCCTCCCAAGGCGCCAGCCGGTATCATATGGCGCAAACCGACGCAAAGGATGTACGGATGACGTTGACCTACCATTACTGTTCGCTCGAAACCGCCTGCGCGATCATCTCGAACGGGTCGCTGCGGCTGTGCGACATCACGAAATCCAACGATTCCGCGGAGATCACGTACGGATACGCGGCGGCCACCGACAGCCTCAGACGCGCCGGCCTCGTCGCGGGATCGGGCGCCGCGCTGCGTTTCACCGACGACTGGGTCGACATGCTGCGCCCCGACTACCGCACGCTGCTGCGCGAGGCGCTCGGCGAGCATCTGCTGCCACCGAACCGTCTGTGCTACGCTGTATGCCTCTCCCAGAAGCCGGATCAGCTCAGCCAGTAGCGCGCCTACGGCGACGACGGACGGGGAGTGGCGCTCGGCTTCGAGCTGTCCGACTTCACGAAGTCGCCGCCGTCGTTCACCATCGTCGACGACGGCGACCATCCGTTGGAAAGCCATATGATGACGATGTACCGGCCGATCATCTACGGCCATGGGCGCAGCGCGGCGTATTTCGATATGCTCGCCGCACGCATCGCGCGCGACGTGCACGGGCTGCGCGACGCCGGCGACGGCGGATGCGACGCGATCCGGGCGCGGCTGCTCGACGCCACACTCGAATTCATCGCGTCCACGGCGTTCTGTAAGAAACGCTTCTTCCGCGAGGAACGCGAATGGCGGCTCGCCGTGTGGGGGCCAAGTGCGAACATCGAACGGTTCGGACAATTGCAGGACGCGCTGGCCGCCGCCCTGCCGCAGCGCTTCGCCGGCGTCGTCACCCATGCGCGGTTCCTCGTGCTGCCGCGCGCCGACCGCCTGGTGCCGACGCTCGACCTGGGCATCAACCCGCGGCGGACTCTGCGGCACGTCGTCATCGGACCGCGCTGCGCGGCGGGCGTTCCGGACATCCGGATGCTGCTCGCATCCGCCGGCGTCGCAGGCATCGACGTCACACATTCGCGGGGCACGTATCGGTGAGGGCGGAACGGTTCCACCCACGTCACGGAACCTCCGGCGCTTTGTCTGCGCTGAACCCTAAGTTGTGTACCTGTAATCAACAGTCCAGGTCTGCACCTCGTACCGCGGACCCAGATAGACAAGGACGACACCCATGGCACAGAACACCATCTCCATCACGGTCAACGGCGAAGCGAAGGAGGTGGATGCAAGCCAGACGGGCGTCGAACTGTTCGCCGACGACAAGAACATCATCGCCGTACGCCTCAACGGCGAACCGCGCGACCTCTACACGCCGCTCAAGGACGGCGACGTCGTCGAATCGATCGCCCTCGACTCCGAGGACGGCATCGCGATCATGCGTCATTCGGCGACGCACGTCATGGCGCAGGCGGTGCAGGAGATCCGTCCCGACGCCAAGCTCGGCATCGGCCCGGTCATCGAGAACGGCTTCTACTACGACTTCGACGTGGCCGAACCGTTCACGCCCGACGACCTCAAGACGATCGAGAAGCACATGCAGCGCATCATCAAGTCCGCGCAGCGCTTCTCCCGCCGTGTCGTCACCGAGCAGGAGGCGATGAAGGAGGAGGCCGACCAGCCGTACAAGCTCGAGCTCATCAAGGACAAGGAGGACGCGCTCGACACCGAGGCGGCCGTCGAGATCAGCGACAAAGAGCTGAGCATGTACGACAACATCGACCGCGACGGCAACGTCGTGTGGACCGACCTGTGCCGCGGACCGCACCTGCCGAACACGCGCTTCATCAAGGCGTTCAAGCTTGAACGCGCAGCCGCCGCATACTGGAAGGGCTCCGAGGCGAACCCGATGCTGCAGCGCATCTACGGCGTGGCGTTCCCGACGAAGGATGAGCTCAAGGCCTACCAGACGCGCATGGAGGAGGCCGCCAAGCGCGACCACCGCAAGCTCGGCCAGGAGATGGACCTGTTCTCCTTCCCGGAGGAGATCGGACCGGGCCTGGCGGTGTTCCATCCGAAGGGCGCCGCCGTCATCAACGCGATGGAGGACTACTCGCGCGAGATGCACCGCAAGCACCACTACAGCTTCGTGCAGACCCCGCACATCACCAAGGGCGGCCTGTACGAGACCTCCGGCCACCTGCAGTGGTACAAGGACGGCATGTATCCGCCGATGCACCTCGACGAGGAGAAGGACGAGAACGGCAATATCGTCAAGCAGGGCTTCGACTACTACCTCAAGCCGATGAACTGCCCGATGCACAACCTCATCTTCAAGTCGCGCCAGCGTTCGTACCGCGAGCTGCCGCTGCGCCTCTTCGAGTTCGGCACCGTCTACCGCTACGAGAAGTCCGGCGTCGTGCATGGCCTGACGCGCGTGCGCGGCCTGACCCAGGACGATTCGCACATCTACTGCACGCGCGAGCAGATGCGCGACGAGCTCAAGAGCCTGCTGACCTTCGTGCTCGACCTGCTCAAGGACTACGGCCTCAACGACTTCTACCTCGAGCTGTCCACGAAGGACGAGCATAAGTTCGTCGGCTCCGACGAGATCTGGGAGGAAGCGACGAACACGCTCGCCGAGGTCGCCGAGGAATCCGGCCTCGAACTCGTCGCCGATCCGGGCGGCGCCGCGTTCTACGGCCCAAAGATCTCGGTGCAGGCGCGCGACGCGATCGGCCGCACCTGGCAGGTCTCGACGATCCAGCTTGACTTCAACCTGCCGGAACGCTTCCAGCTCGAGTACATCGCGCCGGATGGCACGCACCAGCGCCCGGTGATGATCCACCGCGCGCTCTTCGGCTCGATCGAACGCTTCTTCGCGATCCTGCTCGAACACTACGCGGGTGCGTTCCCGGTGTGGATCGCGCCGGTGCAGGCGCTCGGCGTACCGGTCGCCGACGAATTCGCGCCTCATCTGCAGCACTTCATGGACTCCCTCGAGGAGGACATGGTGCGCGTCGAGACCGACCTGTCCGACGACCGCTTCGGCAAGAAGATCCGCAATGCCTCGAAGTCGAAGGTGCCGTTCATCATCATCGCCGGCGAGGAGGATATGAACAACAACGCGGTGAGCTTCCGCTTCCGCGACGGCAGCCAGCTCAACGGCGTGCCGGTCGACCAGGCGAAGGCGTGGATCCTCGAGGTCATCGCCAAGCGCGTCCAGGTCAACAGCGTCGACGACTTCCGCAAGGCGACCGGCCAGCCGTCCGAGGACGTCGAGTCCGACGTCTCGGACACCGACGCCGAATGATCCGCTAGCCAAGGCCGGGATACGCCGAACGGTCGTACCCCGGCCTTCCTGCGTCCGTGCGCGGGCGGACATCGCCCCGCCCGCGCGCGTTATCTTCGTCCTTTTCTATTCTTCTTGTACGGAAAGGCTCCAACGTGGAGCCCACGAGCACACCGGGAACGACACATCATGCTGGAAAAGCTTCGACCATGGTTCAAGCGCCTCATCAACCCCATCGCGAAGGGCATGGTGAAGATCGGCCTGACCGCCAACGCCGTCACCGTCATCGGCGCCGTCGGCACGATCGTCGTGGGCATCGCCACCGGCGTCACCGGCTGGCTGTTCTGGGGGGCCCTCGCGATGGGGCTGCTCGTCATCTTCGATTCGCTCGACGGCTCGGTCGCGAAGCTGACGAACGGCGGCACCCACTTCGGCGCCTTCCTCGACTCGACGCTCGACCGCGTCGCCGACTGGGCCGTGCTGCTCGGCGTCATCATCTACTTCTTCATGCGCAGCAACGCGGCGCTGCTCGCCGACGGCCGCTACGACGTCGTCGCGCTCGTCGGCATGGGCGCCGCGATCTACGCGATCATGACGTCCTTCGTCACCTCATACATCCGCGCACGCGCCGAATCGGTGGGCGCCGAGGCGAAGGGCGGCATCGCCACGCGCTCCGACCGCCTGACGATCATCCTCGTCGGCATGGCGATCAGCGGACTGACGCATCAGGACGCCTGGCTGATGGCGACGATGTGCATCCTCGCGCTGCTCGGCACGATCACCGTCGGCCAGCGCATCCACGAGGCGCGCGCGTCGATCGAAGCGACGCTCGACGACGCGGACAAGGACTGACATGGCCAATGCGATGGCCTGGGTCGCGCGGCATCCGCATGCGATCCCCGAACGCATCGTGCGCGGCGCGTTCCTCGCCGGCGCCGACATCGCATGGCTGGCGCACGTCGGCTCGGTGCGCCAGCTCGAACGCAATCTCGAACATGTGCTCGCATGGTCGTCGGACGACGACGTCGACGCCCGGACGCTGCGCAGGCGTGCACGCAGGCTATCGCGCAGGGGCATGCGTTCCTACTTCACCTACTTCTCCGAGGCGCTCACCGTCGGCGCGAGCGACCGTGACCGTCTGCTGGCGCGCATCCGCGGATCCGGAGACGGCCTCGACTCGCTCGTCGCGCTCACGTCGCCCGACGGGGGAGCCTCGTCGGCGCCGATCGCGATGGGCCATCAGGGCAACTGGGACTACGACGGCTTCTGGGCGCAGTTCGACGTGGCGCCGGTGACGACGGTGGCCGAGAGGCTCGCCGACCCGGACATGCTCGACGTCTTCGTGTCGATCCGCGAGCGCCTCGGCATGCGCATCCTGCTGACCGGCACGCCGCATCTGACCGAACGGCTCGAGGAGGCGCTCGGCGAGCCCCACGTCCTCGTGCCGCTGCTCGCCGACCGCGACCTGAGCCGGCACGGCGAGTTCGTCGAGGCCTTCGGCTCGACGATCCGCGTCGCAAGGGGGCCGGCGACGCTCGCCTACGACACCGGCCTGCCGCTGTACGTCGTCAACACATACCGTGAGCGGCTCTCCGGCGAGCGCCGCCGCGCCGCCGGCACGCCGTACGGCTATGTCTGCGAGGTCAGCGGTCCTGTGGACATCGACGAATACCGCGGGCTCGGACGCGAGGAGGCGATCCGGGCGATCAGCCAGGCGTGGGTCGATGTCTGGGCGCGGGGCATCGCCGCGCATCCCGAGGACTGGCATATGCTGCAGCCGATCTTCCTCGAGGACCTCGATCTGTCGCGGCTCAAGGACGTGCCGGCCTCGCTGTTTGCGTCGGCGCGTGCCGACGGCTGAGGGGCGCGAAGTCCATTCGGTCGGCGACAATGCTCTGTATGTCTTCGCAGGAACCAGCATCCATCGGCGTGCGGGCGTCCGATCGCCCGTTGCGCGTCGGCATCGTCTGCCCGTATTCGTTCGAGACGCCG
Organism: Bifidobacterium choerinum; assembly: GCF_002761235.1. Lineage (NCBI taxonomy): Bacteria > Bacillati > Actinomycetota > Actinomycetes > Bifidobacteriales > Bifidobacteriaceae > Bifidobacterium > Bifidobacterium choerinum. The sequence continues at coordinate 1,825,918 of NZ_CP018044.1, forward strand.
GGAGGCGTGCAGAACCATATCCGCGACTTCTCCGAGGCGCTGATGCGCCGCGGGCACTCCGTATCGGTCTTCGCGCCGGGCAGGCGCACGAAGGACATGCCGCTGTGGGTGCAGACGAACGGCTCGTCGTTCGCGATTCCCTACAACGGCTCGTGGGCGCACTTAAGCTATTTCCTCGCCGCCGGGCTGCAGACGAGGCGCTGGGTGCGTCAGGGGCAGTTCGACATCGTGCATCTGCATGAGCCGGAGGCGCCGTCGGTGAGCCACAAGCCGCTCGTCATGCGCGGAGCGCCGCCGATGGTGGCCACGTTCCATGCCAGCATCGAGCCGTATCCGCGGGCGCTGCACCTGTTCCAGCGCTATCTGCATTCGTATCTGGAGCCGCTGAGCGAGGCGATCTTCGTCTCGCCGGCCGCGCAGCGCACCGCCGACCACTATCTGCCCTCCTCGATCAGTCGCCACGTCATCCCCAACGGCATCGACCGCGCCTCCTATCTGCGCGCCCGTCCCGACGAACGGTGGAAAGGCACCCCCGAGCATCCGACGATCGGCTTCCTCGGACGCCTCGAGGAGGATCGCAAGGGTTTCCCGATCTTCGTCGACGCGGCCGCGCATGTGCTCGAACGCCATCCGGGCGCCCGCTTCCTCGTCGTCGGCGACGGCGCCGACGAGGCGTCCAAGGCGATCGCCGCGCGAGACGGGGGAGCGGCGCTGCTCGAGCGCTTCGAGTTCCTCGGCCGCGTCGACGACGACGACAAGGCGCGCTTCTACAAGTCCCTCGACGTCTATGTGGCGCCGCAGACCGGCGGCGAGAGCTTCGGCATCGTCCTCGCCGAGGCGATGGCGGCGGGATGCCCGGTCGTGGCCTCCGACCTGCCGGCCTTCGTCGACGTGACCGAACAGGGGCGCGACGCCGTGCTGTTCGCCAACCGGGACGCCGCCGATTGCGCCGAGCGCATATGCGACCTGCTCGCCGACCCGGCCCGCCGCAGGCGCATCGGGAGGGCCGGACTCAAGCGTTCCCGGGACTTCGACTGGGAGACCGTCGTCGACGAGGTGCTCGCCGTCTACCGCGACGCCCTGTCCGAGCGGCACGGCGCCTTGTCTTAGAAGCGCATTAGAATCAACACGTTTCGTAATATCCATCACCTGTCTAGGAGCATTATGTCAGGGCATTCCAAGTGGGCGACCACCAAGCACAAGAAGGCCGCCATCGACGCCAAGCGCGGCAAGCTGTTCGCCAAGCTCATCAAGAACATCGAAATCGCCGCCCGTCAGGGCGGCGGCGATCCCGACGGCAACCCCTCGCTCTATGACGCCATCTACAAGGCCAAGAAGGCCTCGATGCCGGCGGACAACATCAAGCGCGCCGTCAAGCGCGGCTCCGGCGAGGAGGCCGGCGGCGCCAACTACGAGGACATCGTCTACGAGGGCTACGCCCCGGCGGGTGTGGGCCTGATCATCGAATGCCTCACCGACAACCGCAACCGCGCGGCCGCCGAAGTGCGTTCGACGCTCGGCAAGGGCGGCGGCTCGCTCGCGACGACCGGCTCGGTGAGCTTCAACTTCGAGCGCAAGGGCGCGATCGTCGTCCCGTCCGAGGGCGTCGACTTCGACGACCTGTTCGAGAAGGCGGCCGAGGCGGGCGCCGAGGACGTCACCGACGACGGCGAGACCTACACCGTCGTCACCGACCCGTCCGACCTGACCGCCGTGCGCCAGGCGCTGCAGGACGCCGGCATCGACTACGATTCCGCGGACCTCGTCATGATGCCGAAGAACGAGATCGAGCTCTCGCTCGACGACGCCCGCAAGGTCGCCCGTCTGATCGACAACCTCGACGACCTCGACGACGTGCAGAACATCTACAGCAACTGGACGGCCTCGGACGAGGTCATGGCACAGCTCGACGAGGAGTAATCCCCGTTGATCATCCTTGGAGTCGACCCCGGCCTGACACGGTGCGGAGTCGGCGTGATCGAAGCCGGCGCACCCCGCCGGCTTTCGTTTATCCACGTCGACGTCGTCCGCTCCGACCCGCACATGTCGCAGGACCTGCGTCTGCTGACGATCTACAACGGCATCGCCGCCAAGCTCGACGAGTTCATCCCGGACACCGTCTCGATCGAGCGTGTGTTCGCGCAGGAGAACCGCAACACCGTGCTCGGCACCGCGCAGGCCGCCGGCGTCGCGATGCTCGCGGCCGCGCAGCGCGGCATCCCGGTCGCGCTGCACACGCCGACCGAGTCGAAGCTCGCCATCACCGGCAACGGCAAGGCGCAGAAGGTGCAGATGGAGCGCATGGTCGCCCGGCTGCTCAACCTCAATGCGCCGCCTACGCCGGCCGACGCCGCCGACGCCCTCGCGATCGCGATCTGCCATGCGCTGCGCCCGGCCGGCGCACTCGAAGGCGGCGAACGCGAGCAGCATCTGACGAAGGCACAGCGCCAATGGGCGCAGGCGGCCCAGCACGCCTCGCGCCGCGGCGGCGTCCGCAGAGGCATGTAGACTACCGAACATCTGTTCGAAAACCAACGAAAGGCGGGCATCGCATGATCGGCATGCTCAACGGCGTCGTCGCCCAGATCGATGCGACGACGGCGCTCATCGACGTCCACGGCGTGGGATTCGAGGTGCGGATGCCGAGCGCCGACCTGGGCGCGCTGCGCGTCGGCGCGACGACGACCGTGCAGACGTCGATGAGCGTGGCGCAGGACGCGATCACATTGTTCGGATTCCTCACATCGGGGGAGCGACGCATGTTCCTGCAGCTGCAGAAGGTCAGCGGCATCGGGCCGAAGGTCGCGCTGTCGCTGCTGTCGACGCTGCCGAGCGACCAGCTCGTCCAGGCGATCCGCGACGAGGACGCGGCGGCCCTCGCGAAGGCGCCGGGACTGGGCAGGAAGGGCGCGCAGAAGATCATCCTCGAGCTCAAGGGGTCGATCGACCTGTCCGCGACGCCGGCGAAGGACGACGGCACGACGCGGCGCATGCCGCAGGACGCCGGCGTCGACCGCGTCGTCGAGGGGCTCATGTCCCTCGGATGGAAGCAGCAGGAGGCGCAGCAGGCCGTCGACGCCGTCATCGAGGACAACGGATTCGCCACGCCGTTGGCCAACGAGGCCGTGTCCGACGTGCTCAGGCTCGCATTGGCGTCGATGGACAGGGGAAGGTGAGGCATAAGGATGGCAGTCGACGATTTCGACGTCTTCAGCGCGGACAACAGCAACGCGAACGAGGAGTCGCTGCGCATGGTGTCCGCGAACGCCGTCGGCAACGAACCGGTGAGCGACGAGGAGCTGCGTCCGCACATCCTCGAAGGCTTCATCGGCCAGCCCCGGCTCAAGGCGCAGCTGCAGCTGTTCCTCGACGCGGCGCGCAAACGCGACGTGCCGCCTGACCACATCCTGCTCGCGGGCCCTCCGGGACTGGGCAAGACGACACTGGCGATGATCGTGGCGAACGAGCTCGGCGTGCCGATCCGCGTCACCTCGGGCCCGGCGATCCAGCATGCCGGCGACCTCGCGTCCATCCTCAGCTCGCTCGACGCGGGCGAGGTGCTGTTCATCGACGAGATCCACCGTCTGCCGCGCGCCGCCGAGGAGCTGCTGTACATCGCGATGGAGGACTTCCGCGTCGACGTCATGGTCGGCAAGGGCCCGGGCGCCTCATCGATCCCGCTGACGCTGCCGCGCTTCACCGTCGTCGGCGCGACGACGCGCGAGGGCATGCTGCCGTCGCCGCTGCGCGCGCGCTTCGGCTTCACCGCGCATCTCGACTTCTACCCGACCGAGGAGCTCGAGAAGCTCATCGAACGTTCGGCGAATGTGCTCGGCCTCGAGCTCGACGAGGGCTCCGCGCACCAGCTCGCGCGCCGTTCGCGCGGCACGCCGCGCATCGCGAACCGCCTGCTGCGCCGCGTGCGCGACTGGGCTATCGTGCACGACCTTGACATCGTCGAACCGGACGACGTCAAGGAGGCGCTGGCGCTCTACCAGATCGACACCGAGGGCCTCGACCGCCTCGACATCGCCGTGCTCAACGCGATCATCCGCAACTTCAACGGCGGGCCGGTCGGCCTCAACAACCTGTCGGCGATGGTCGGCGAGGAGGCGGAGACCGTCGAGACGGTCTGCGAGCCGTATCTTGTGCGCGAGGGCTTCATGATGCGCACCCCCAAGGGCCGCGTCGCCACGGCCAAGGCATGGGAGCACCTGGGCCTCGAGCCGCCCGAGGGCGCCGCCGCCGATGTCAGCAAGCTATTCTAGACTGAACCTTCCGTACACCGCATTTCAACCGTTCCCACGGTCGTCCCTCTTGCAAGGAGCCCTGTCATGAGCATGGATTACATCTTCCTCATCGTTCTTCTCGTCGCCATGATCCTGATGATGGTGTTCCAGACGAGGAAGGCGAAGAAGCAGCAGGCGGAGCGCCAGAGCTTCTGGAAAAACCTGGACGCCGGCACCGAGGTGATCACGATCGGCGGCGTCATCGGCAAAGTCGTCGAGGTCGACGAGGAGTACGACGAGATCGTCATCGACTCCGAAGGAAGCATCCTGCGCTTCTCGTCGAAGGCCATCAGCCGCGAGTACATCCGCCCGGCCTACGTCTCCGACGACGACGTGGACGAGAACGGCAACCCGCTCGTCAAGGACGGCGAGCACGACGCCGACGGCCCCAAGGAAATCACGACCGAGGTCGACGAAAGCGCAACCGACGCCGACGGCGACGAGGTCGACGTCGAGGAGACGGAGACGGAGACGAAGAGCACGAAATCCCCGTACGACGAGGACTGACGAACGACCACCGACAACAGGGGAGAACTGCCGACCATGACTTCCACGGACATCACGCTCACCGATCCCACATCGATGGACAAGGCGGATGCCGACTACCTCATCGCGCTCATGCGCATGATCCCGGGATTCCCCAAGGAGGGCATCCTGTTCCGCGACATCATGCCGGTCTTCGCCGACGCGCGCGGCCTGTCCATCCTGATGGACGCGCTCGTTTCGAACCTGTCGATCGCGAACGACGAGTTCGACGCCATCGCCGGCCTCGAGGCGCGCGGATTCCTCTTCGGCCCCCCGCTCGCCGAACGGCTCGGCAAGGGATTCATCGCCGTGCGCAAGGCCGGCAAGCTGCCGCCGCCCACGGTCCGTGAAAGCTACGCGCTCGAATACGGCGAGGCCTCGATCGAGATCGAACGCGACGCGATCCGGGAGGGCGAGCGCATCCTCATCGTCGACGACCTGATCGCCACCGGCGGATCCGCGTCCGCTGCCCGCGATTTGGTCATCTCATGCGGCGGCGTCGTCGCCGGATTTAGTTTTATCATGGAGCTTTCGGGACTCGACGGCGTCAAGGCGCTCGGCGACTACCCGGCGAGCTCCCTGCTGACGATGCCCGCCTGAGCGTCGCCGCACCACCGCCCATTGCAAGAGGAATCCATGGATCTATACGAATACCAAGCACGCCAGCTGCTTGACGAACAAGGCATCGACACACCGCGAGGGATCTTCGTCCAGCGCATCGAGGACGTCCCGCAAGCGGCCGAGACGATCGGATACCCGGTCGTCGTCAAGGCGCAGGTCAAGATCGGCCACCGCGGCCAGGCCGGCGGCGTCAAGATCGCCCACGACCGCGACGAGGCCGTCCGCGCCGCCGAACAGATCCTGCCGATGACGATCCACGGGCACAAGGTGCGCGGCGTGCTCATCGCCGAGGCCGAGTCCGTATTGCACGAATACTACGTGTCGATCTCCGTGGACCGCTCTTCGCGCGACTTCGACGTGCTCGCGACAGCCAACGGCGGCACCGAGGTCGAACAGATCGCCAAGGAGCACCCCGAATCGGTCAAGCGTCTGCACATCAGCGCGCTCGAGGACTTCGACCGGCGGGCGGCCACCGCGATGGCGCAAAGCATCGGCTTCTACCACGCCGACGTCGACCAGGCCGCCGACATCCTGCTCAGGATGTGGAAATGCTTCCACGACAACGACGCGACGCTCGTCGAGATCAACCCGCTCGCCAAAGTCGGCGACCCGGACGACGAGTCCACGAAGCGCCTGTGCGCGCTCGACGCGAAGATCTCGCTCGACGGCAACGCCGCGTTCCGCCACGACGGCTGGGCGCGCTTCGACGATTCCGCCACGGCCGACCCCTACGAGCGCAAGGCGGCCGAGCACGGCCTGCACTACGTGCACCTCGACGGTCAGGTCGGCGTCATCGGCAACGGCGCGGGCCTCGTCATGAGCTCGCTCGACGCCGTGTCCTTCGCCGGCCAGGAGCAGGGGACCGGCATCCAGCCGGCGAACTTCCTCGACATCGGCGGCGGCGCGTCGGCCGAGACGATGTGCCAGAGTCTCGAGATCGTCCTGTCCGACCCGCAGGTCGAGTCGGTGCTCGTCAACGTCTACGGCGGCATCACCTCCTGCGAGCAGGTGGCGCTCGGCATCATCGAGGCCATCGAGCGGCTCAACGTCACGAAGCCGATGGTCATGCGCTTCGACGGCAACGCGGCGGCCGAGGGGCTGACGATCCTCGCCGACGCGGACATCCCGAACATCCATGTGGCGGCCACGATGGAGACGGCCGCTTCCGAAGCGGCCCGACTCGCCGCGCAGGCGAAGGAGGAGACCAAATGACCGTCTTCATCGAGGATGACGCACCCGTCATCGTCCAGGGCATGACCGGACATCAGGGCATGACGCACACCGCGCGCATGCTCAAGGCGGGCACGAACATCGTCGGCGGCGTCAACCCACGCAAGGCCGGCACGTCGATCGCGTTCGAGGACGCCGCCGGCGAAACGCTCGACATCCCGGTGTTCGCCACCTGCGCCGACGCGAAGGCCGCGACCGGTGCGAAGGCGAGCGTCGTCTTCGTGCCGCCGAGGTTCGCGAAGGACGCCGTCGTCGAGGCGGTCGAGGCCGGCTTCGAGGTCGTCGTCGTCATCACCGAGGGCATCCCGGTCGCCGACAGCGCCTACTTCGTCGAACTCGCGCTGCAGCGCGGCGTGCGCATCGTCGGGCCGAACTGCCCGGGCCTGATGACGCTGCCGTCGGGCGAGGGCTCGCACGGCGTCAACCTCGGCATCATCCCCGACGGCATCGTCGCCCGCGGCCCGCTCGGCCTCGTCTCGAAGTCGGGCACACTGACCTACCAGCTTATGGGCGAGCTGTCCGACATCGGCTTCACCGCCTGCCTCGGCGCCGGCGGCGACCCGATCGTCGGCACGACGCTGCAGGAGGCGCTCGAGGCCTTCGAGGCCGATCCGGACACGAAGGCCGTCATGATGATCGGCGAGATCGGCGGCAGCGCCGAGCAGGACGCCGCGAACTGGGCGAGCGAGCACATGACGAAGCCCGTCGTCGCCTACATCGCCGGCTTCACGGCCCCCGAAGGCAAGCAGATGGGCCACGCCGGCGCCATCGTCTCCGGCGGCAAGGGCACCGCCCAGGACAAGCAGGAGGCGCTCGAGGCCGTCGGCATCCGCGTGGGCAGGACCCCGTCCCAGGCCGCGCAGTACATGCGTGAGGCGCTGGCGCAGATCGGATGAGCAGGACGAAGCTGATCCCCTGGTTGCGAGGCATCGCCGCGTCCTGCGTGGCGATGCTCGTCTACGCCGTGCCGCTCGGCCTCCTGATGGCGCTCGTCCTCCTCGTCGCCGCGATGGAGGAGGGCGGCGACACGATGTCGTCGTTCACGGTGCCGCTGACGCAGGCCGTCGTATTGCTGTCCCAGGGCGTCGGCTTCCATACCTCCTCGATCGTCGTCACGATCGTCCCGCTGCTGCTCACCTTCCTGCTCGTCGCGCTCATTCGCACCGTCTTCCGCCGCATGGGCACCGACCCGCGCGGCTACGTCACCGGACTGGCCGCATGGCTCGTGTTCGACCGGCTGCTCGAGAACAACCTGACCGTCGCGCTCAACGATTCGACCTTCCTCGTGCTGTGCAAGGGCGCGCTCGTCTTCACGGTCGGCTTCGCATGGGCCTTCCTCCAGGACCGCGGCCGCCTTGAGCCGCTGCGCGGCTATCTGCGCGCGCAGCTGTCCGCGCCGATCCGCCACGTCATCGCCGTCGGAGTGCGGCTCGGCGTGCTCATCGTCGCCATCGTGCTGCTGTGCGGCCTCGGCACCGTCATCGCCTGGATCGCGCTCAACCACCATGCCGTCGGCACCTCATTCGACGTCATGCATGTGCAGACCGGCTCGCGCATCCTCATCTGCGTCATGGCCGCCGCATGGCTGCCCAACCTCATGCTGTGGGCCGTCTCGTGGCTGTTCGGCGCCGGGTTCTCGGTCGGCGACCTCGCGACGTTCACGCTCGCCGAAGGCTCGACGGCGCATCTGCCGGCCCTGCCGATCTTCCGTCTGTTCCCGCAGCCGGTCGCCGACCCGACGATCCGCCTGTGCGTGACGCTCATCCCGCTCGCCATCGGCTTCGCGCTCGGCCTGCTCGTGCTCGTCGCCCGGCGCGGCTTCGGGCTGCGTCCGTCGCAGGCGAGGAGCGCCGAGCCGCGCGACCTGCTGTTCGCCTACGCCTATCCGGTGGGCGCGTTCTGCATCACATCCGTCGTCGTCTCGCTGCTGTGCACGCTGCTGTACGCGCTGTCCGGCGGCGCGCTCGGCACGAAGCACCTCGCGTCCGTCGGCGTCGACGTCCGCCATGCCACCAACGCCACGGCGCGTCCGTGCGCGTTGGGTCTGTTCCTGGCCTGGGGCACGATGCTGCTCCTGACCGCCATCGTCCTCGCCGTCCGCACGCTCATCGCGCGCCGCGGCGCCACGGAGTCCGCCTCCCGCTGCGCGAAGGCGCGGGGCGCCTCCTCGCAGCGGGAGGCCGGCGGGGACGCAACCACAGAGAAGAAGCCGTTCACCGCACGAGTGGTGAACTCAACCCAGCAACCAAAGGAGAAGCAAGGTGACGACAACGAACCGACCGCTACGACGGGCATTGGTATCGGTCTTCCATAAGGACGGCATCGAGGTCCTCGCCAAGGCGTTCATCGACGCCGGCACGCAGGTGGTGTCCACCGGTTCCACCGCGAGCAAGCTCGCCGAACTCGGCGTGGACGTCACGGAGGTGTCCCAGGTCACCGGTTTCCCGGAATGCCTCGACGGCCGCGTCAAGACCCTCGACCCGCACATCCACGCCGGCATCCTCGCCGACATGACGAACGAGGACCATGCCCGCCAGCTCGAGGAGTTCGGCATCCAGCCCTTCGACCTCGTCATCGTCAACCTCTATCCGTTCGCGGACACGGTGCGCTCGGGCGCGAGCGAGACCGACGTCATCGAGAAGATCGACATCGGCGGCCCGTCGATGGTGCGCGGCGCCGCGAAGAACAGCGCGACCGTCGCGATCGTCACCGATCCGGCCGACTACGCGCTCGTCGCCGAACGCATCGAGGACGGCACCGGCTTCTCGCTCGAGGAGCGCCGCTGGCTCGCCGGCAAGGCCTTCGCGCACACCGCCGCCTACGACGCCACGATCAACGAGTGGACGGCGGCCCACTGGCCGAAGCCCGCGTCGATCGACGACGCACCGGCGGACGCCGACCCGGTCGAGGAGGCCAGGCTCGCCAAGTTCCCGGCCGCCTTCACGCGCACCTGGAACCGCGCGCACGTGCTGCGCTACGGCGAGAACCCGCATCAGGATGCCGCGCTCTACGTCGACCCGCTCAACATGCGCGGCTTCGCCGACGCCGAGCAGCTCGGCGGCAAGCCGATGAGCTATAACAACTACGTGGACGCCGACGCGGCGTGGCGCGCCGTGTGGGACTTCGCCCCGCAGATCGCCGTCGCCGTCGTCAAGCACAACAATCCCTGCGGCCTGGCCGTCGGCGCGACCGTCGCCGAAGCGCACCGCAAGGCGCACAGCTGCGATCCGATGAGCGCCTACGGCGGCGTCATCGCGACGAACGCGACCGTCACGCTCGAGATGGCCGAAGGCGTGCGCCCGATCTTCACCGAGGTCATCGTCGCCCCCGACTACGAGCCGGAGGCGCTGGCGCTGCTGCAGGCGAAGAAGAAGAACCTGCGCATCCTCAAGGTCGCCGAGCCGCCGAAGGCGAAGCAGCAGTTCCGTCAGATCGACGGTGGCCTGCTCGTGCAGTCCACCGACCTCATCGACGCGCCGGGCGACGCCCCGGACGCCTGGAAGCTCGTCGCCGGCGAGCCGGCCGACGCCGCGATGCTCAAGGACCTCGAGTTCGCATGGCGCGCCGTGCGCTGCGTCAAGTCGAACGCGATCCTCATCGCCGACGACATGGCGACGGTCGGCATCGGCATGGGCCAGGTCAACCGCGTCGATTCGGCGAACCTCGCCGTCGAACGCGCGAACACGCTCGACGACGGCCGCAACCGCACGAAGGGCGCCGTCGCGGCCTCCGACGCGTTCTTCCCCTTCGCCGACGGCGCGCAGATCCTCATCGACGCCGGCGTCAAGGCGATCGTGCAGCCGGGCGGCTCGATCCGTGACGAGGAGGTGTTCGAGGCGGCGCGCAACGCGAACGTGACGATGTACGTCACCGGCACGCGCCACTTCTTCCACTGATCCGTCACCGGACATGCGAAAGGGTCCGTGCCGCAGGGATTTCCCTGCGGCACGGACCCTTTCGCGTTCGCGCCTTCGCCGACGGCCTCCGGTCCGGCGGATCGCCGCCGGTAGTAGGATGGTCGGTGTCCCGACCGCCGAACCGCCAAGGAGCCTTATGATGAACGCGCATCATCCCTATGTCTCGGAGCACCATGAGGGCAGGCCGTGGTTCGAATGGTGCGTCGCCGGCCTCGTCGTCGCGGCCACGGTGCTTGCGGCAATGGGGGAGCCGATGGTCGCCACGGCGGTCGTGTCCGTGACTTCCATCGGCTCCGGTGTGGTGCGGCTGATCTGCCGGGAACGCAGTCCCTGGAAGGTCAGGTCGGTCGCCTTCGACGCCGTGTGCGGCATCGGCTTCGGCGTCGTGCTAGCGCTGCTGTACCTCGCCATCCGCTTCATCCGCTGAATCGGCGCCGTCCGCCGTCGCCGGCGCCTCGGGCGTCTGCACGTCGACGGACTCGGTCTCCTCATAGACGTCGACGGCGGGCGCGGCCCCGTCGGCCTCATGCTCGGCGTGGTCGGCCTCGTCGCCCTGCGCCATCGCGGCCTCGGCCGCGTCGACGTCCATCGCGGCGCCGTTGTTCTCGCGCGCATGCGCGAGCTGCGCGACGATCATGACGAGCGCGACGATCGCGGCCGCGAGGATCGCGGTCACCCAGAACACCCACAGCTGCGAGAGCGGATTGACGGTGTGGGAGCCCTCCTCGTGCTGCGCGAAGACGGCGACGCCGGTGGCACGCATCGGGTTGATCGACGCGCCGGTGATCGGGGCGGCCATCGCGGCGGCGGCCGCATAGGCGACGCCCATCGTGACGGCGGCGGAACGCGTCGTGCGTCCGTTGCGCTTGAGCGTCGTCATCGCGGCGGCCACGACGATGATCGACGCGAGCAGCTCGACGACGATCGCCATCGTGACGCCGTAGGTCAGACCGTACTGGCTCATGCTCGCATAGGTCAGGCTGTTCACGTCGTAGCCGTTGATCGCCATCATCGTCCACTGCGACTTGTTCACCGTGTCCGAGCTCGGGATGAGGAAGACGAAGAGCGCGCCGGCGACGAGGCCGCCGAACACCTGCGCGATGATGTAGAACACGCCGTCGCGCACGCGCGTCTTCGACGTGAGCATCGCCGCGACGGTGACGGCCGGGTTGAACTGCGCGCCGGAGATGCGCGCGAAGATCGACGTCATCGCGCCGTAGACGACGCCGGTCGCGACGACGATGAACGCGAGGTTGAGTCCGAAGCTCACCACGCCGAACGAGCTCACCATGTAGATCGCGAAGCAGATGAGCAGGCTGCCGGCGAATTCGGCGCCGAGGCGGGCCCAAATGCTGTGGCCGTCGTTCTGCACGGCGGCGTCCTCGCGGACGTCGACCGTGGAATCGTTATCAACAGCAGTCATAGATATATTCCTTTGCGGTACTTGAAGCCATGGTGAAGACCATGGCTGGGCCGTCGCTGTTCGGCGGCCACGCTGTACAATACTAGACAGTGGTCCTGCCGTCGCCTCCGGACGTGCGGGACGACTCCATCAACACAAACGGCCACGTTGGGAGAACGATGCCACACGCATACAGTCAAGCAAGGAAATCACACACCGAGGAACACGACGGAATACGTCTGCAGAAGCTGCTCGCGCAGGCCGGCTTCGGTTCGCGGCGCAAATGCGAGGAGATGATAGTCGACGGCCGCGTCGAGGTGGACGGCGAACTCGTCACCGAGCTCGGCACGAGGGTCGATCCCAAGACGCAGCAGGTGCGCGTGGACGGCTCGCGCATCCGCCTCAACCCGAGGCACGTCACGCTCGCGCTCAACAAGCCGAGGAAGGTGCTCAGCGCGATGGAGGACCCGAAGGGCCGCTACACGCTGCGCGACATCGTCGGCGACAAGTACGAGCGCATCTTCCACATGGGGCGCCTCGACTACGATTCCGAGGGCCTGATCCTGATGACGAACGACGGCGAGCTCAGCCAGCACGTCATGCATCCGAAGTACGAGGTCGAGAAGACCTACATCGCCACGCTCGAGGGACGCATGAGCGGCAACGTCTGCCGCCGCCTCGTGCGCACCGGCGTGCAGCTCGACGACGGATGGATCAAGCTCGACCACTGCTCGATCATCGACCAGAGCCGCGACCAGACGATCGTCAAGGTCACGCTCCATTCGGGCAAGAACCGCATCGTGCGCCGCATCTTCGGCGCGATCGGCTTCCCGGTCAAGCGCCTCGTGCGCACGCAGATCGGCCCGATCAAGCTCGGCGACCTCAAGCCCGGCTCGTACCGCGTGCTGTCGGCCGCCGAGGTCCGTTCGCTCTCCAAGGAGGTGGGCCTGTGATCACCGTCGCCATCGACGGCCCGGCCGGCGTCGGCAAGTCCTCGACGTCCAAGGCGCTTGCGAAGTACTACGGCTTCGCCTATCTCGACACCGGCGCGATGTACCGCGCCGCCGCATGGTGGGTGCTCGAACAGGGCATCGACCTCGACGCCGAGCACCTCGACGAGCGCGAGGTCACCGAGACGGTCGCCGCGCTGTTCACCGAGGACCACTTCGACATCAGCGTCGATCCGGACACGCCGAACGACGCGCGCGTGTTCTGCGACGGGCGCAACATCAGCGAGCAGATCCGCTCGAGCGAGATCAGCGCGCACGTCTCGCGCGTCTCGTCGATCATCCCGGTGCGCCACATCCTCGTCGCCGCGCAGCGCGCGTACATCGCCGCCGAAGGCGTCGAGGACGGCTTCTCGCAGGGACGCGGCATCGTCGCGGAGGGCCGTGACATCACCGGCGTCGTCGCCCCGCACGCCGAGGTGCGCGTGCTGCTCACGGCCCGCGAGGCCGTGCGCCAGGCGCGCCGCGCCCATCAGGCCGCCGACGGCGACGCCGGCGCCGAGAACGTTGCCGCGCGCGACGCCGCCGACTCCAAGGTGACGAACTTCACCGTCGCCGAGGACGGCGTCACGACGATCGACAACTCCGACCTCGACTTCGAGCAGACGCTCGACCTGCTCATCGGGCTCGTCGACGACGCCATCGAGGAGCAGGAGTATGCCGAATACGCGAGCAACCTCGAGGGCTACGAGCTCGACGAGGGCGACGAGGCGCTCATCGACGGCTCCGCGTTCACGTCGGGCGAACATACGGCGAAGCGCAAGGAGGTCGGCGTGCTGGCCGTCATCGGACGGCCGAACGTCGGCAAGTCGACGCTCGTCAACCGCATCCTCGGCCGCCGCGCCGCCGTCGTCGAGGACACGCCCGGCGTCACGCGCGACCGCGTCAGCTACGACGCCGAATGGGCCGGCACGGACTTCAAGCTCGTCGACACCGGCGGCTGGGAGGCCGACGTCGAGGGCATCGACTCGGCGATCGCCTCGCAGGCGCAGATCGCCGTCGAGCTCGCCGACGCCGTCATCTTTGTCGTCGACGGCCAGACCGGCCTGACGCAGACCGACGAGCGCATCGTCAGGATGCTGCGCTCGGCGGGCAAGCCGGTCGTCGTCGCCGTCAACAAGGTCGACGACCAGGCCGGCGAATACATGGCCGCCGAGTTCTGGAAGCTCGGACTGGGCGAGCCGTACCCGATCTCCGCGATGCACGGCAGGGGAGTGGGCGATCTGCTCGACGCGGCGCTCGAGGCGCTGCGCGGCGCCGAACGCACCTCCGGCTTCCTGACGCCGACGCATCTGCGCCGCGTCGCGCTCGTCGGCAAGCCGAACGTCGGCAAGTCGTCGCTGCTCAACCAGCTCGCGCACGAGGAACGCTCGGTCGTCAACGACCTGGCCGGCACGACGCGCGACCCGGTCGACGAGATCGTCACGATCGACGGCGAGGACTACCTCTTCATCGACACCGCCGGCATCAAGCGCAGGCAGCACAAGCTCTCCGGCGCCGAATACTATTCGTCGCTGCGCACGCAGGCCGCGATCGAACGCGCCGAGCTCGCGCTCGTGCTCTTCGACGCGTCGGTGCCGATCTCGGACCAGGACCTCAAGGTCATGAGCTCTGCCGTGGACGCGGGCCGCGCCATCGTGCTCGTGTTCAACAAATGGGACCTCATGGACGAGTTCGACCGCCAACGCATGGAGCGCCTGTGGAAGACCGAGTTCGACCGTGTGACCTGGGCGCAGCGCGTCAACCTCTCGGCGAAGACCGGCTGGCATACGAACCGCCTGTCGCGCGCGATGACGCAGGCGCTCGAGTCCTGGGACAAGCGCATCCCGACCGGCAAGCTCAACGCCTTCCTCGGCAAGGTTCAGGCCGCGCATCCGCATCCGCTGCGCGGAGGCAAGCAGCCGCGCATCCTGTTCGCGACGCAGGCCTCGAGCCGGCCGCCGCGCTTCGTCATCTTCGCCACCGGCTTCCTCGAGCACGGCTACCGCCGCTTCCTCGAACGGCAGCTGCGCGAGGAGTTCGGTTTCGAGGGATCGCCGATCCAGATCTCCGTCAACATCCGCGAGAAGAAGCGCCGCAAATAACACGGCGTGACGCACGGCAGGGGCGTCCGTACGGGAACATCCCGTACGGACGCCCTTTTTCCCATGCATTTCCCATGCATGGGCAGCGCCACACGGCCACATCCTCATGGGCGGCCCGCTCATGGACGGTCCGCAAACGCGAAAATCCCCGGAGGCGTCTGCCGTCTCCGGGGATCGATCGGTCGGACCAGCGGGATTTGAACCCGCGACCCCTTGACCCCCAGTCAAGTGCGCTACCAAACTGCGCTATGGTCCGAACGGTGCGTCGTGCACCGAAGAGCCAATGTAGCACAACCATGGCGACAACGCCAAATCCAGTCCGCGAGGCCGGTACCGAAGCGGCAGGCAGACGCGCAGGACAATCGGTTGTTTTCGTCCCGTAATGCGGACAATCACCGTATTATCGTCACGGAAACCGCGCACAAAACCCAAACGGGACGAAGATAATGCACTTTGTGTCTTGCTCAATTAGACAGATTGAAGGTTGGGCCGCTACACTGGGACACGGCATTGCGCACGTCGGCGCCGACACCGACCGTGCGCGCAACCGGAGAAAGGGATTGGTCATCACCATGGTCGACGTTTTCGAGCGCTCCGCGCACAAGATGCGGTCACAGGGCATGAGCGACACCGCGATAGCCCAGTTCGAGCATCTCTACGACGTCTGGGCGAACGAGGAGGACACGAGCTACATCCACGAGGCCGACGTCGAGCCGATCACCGACATCCCGAACTTCCACGACGTCTACGAGACGATCAACCACGACAAGGCCGTCGATGCCTTCGCCAAGACGGCGTTCCTCAAGCTCAACGGCGGACTCGGCACGTCGATGGGCCTCGACTATGCGAAGTCGCTGCTGCCGGTGCGCCGCCACAAGGCGCGGCCGATGCGATTCCTCGACATCATCCTCGGTCAGGTTGGTACGGCGCGCACGCGTCTGGGCGTCGAACTGCCGCTGACCTTCATGAACTCGTTCCGCACGTCGAAGGACACGATGGAGGCGATTGCGAAGAACCGCCACTTCACGCAGGAGGGCGTGCCGGTCGAGATCGTCCAGCACGTCGAGCCGAAGATCGACTTGGAGACCGGCGAGCCGGTGCAGTGGCCGGCGAACCCCGACCTCGAATGGTGCCCTCCGGGCCACGGCGACCTGTATTCGACGCTCTACGAGTCCGGTCTGCTCGCCATCCTCGAGGAGCGCGGCTTCCGCTACCTGTTCATCTCCAACTCGGACAACCTCGGCGCGCGCCCGTCGCGTACGCTCGCGCAGCATTTCGAGAACACCGGCGCACCGATCATGATCGAGGTGGCGCGGCGCACCGAGGCCGACCGCAAGGGCGGCCACATCGTGCGCGACCGCGTCACCGGACGCCTGATGCTGCGCGAGATGACGCAGGTCGACCCGCGCGACCGCGGCGCCGCGATGGACATCCACAAGCATCCGTTCTTCAACACGAACAACATCTGGGTGCGCATCGACGCGCTGCGCAGGATGCTCGACGAGCACGGCGGCGTGCTGCCGCTGCCAGTCATCCGCAACTACAAGACCGTCGCCCCCACCGACCCCGCATCGACGAAGGTCGTGCAGCTCGAGACGGCGATGGGCGCCGCCGTCAACCTGTTCAACGGCGCCATCTGCGTGCAGGTCGACCGCATGCGCTTCCTGCCGGTCAAGACGACCGACGACCTGTTCATCATGCGCTCCGACCGCTTCCATCTGACCGATTCCTACGAGATGGAGGACGGCGACTACCATTTCCCGAACGTCGAGCTCGACAAGCGCTACTACAAGAACATCCAGGACTTCGAGGAGCGTTTCCCCTACGGTGTGCCGTCGATCGCCGCCGCCGCGTCGTTCCGCGTCGAGGGCGACTGGACCTTCGGGCGCAACGTCAGCCTGTTCGGCGACGCGCGGCTCACCGATTCCGGGCGTCCCAGCTACGTGCCGAACGGCGAGTTCGTCGGTCCCCAAGGCGTCGAACCGGACGAATGGCTGTGACCGGCGTTTGTTCGCAGACCAAGAAAATCGGAGTTTTTTCGAGAAATCGGACATCCCGGCCGAAAAAGCCTATATCATAGGAGAGGATGCGCGGCACCCCCGATGCCCGCACCTACGAAAAACTTTAACGATACGTGAGGACTAATGGCTGAGGGTAGTAACGGTAGGCGCCGCTTCTCCGACAAGTGGGGCAAACACGAGCTCGATGTTCTGGCAGTACTGTCATCCGCCTTCCCGCAATGGCTGACATCGCGGCAGATCGCGCAGCGCGTGAAGGCCTACGCCGATTCATACGGCGAACTGGCCGACCAGGCGGCGAAGGCCGCGTTCGCCAAGCAGTTCCAGCGCGACCGCGCCAAGCTCGCCGCGATGGGCATCGCGATCGAGTCGCGCCAGCCCGAATACTCATCCAAGTCCGAAGGCCAGGACTTCGCGTCCTACCGTCTGCAGCTCGGCGACGAGCCGCGCATCCGCCTGCGCTTCCGCCCCGAGGATCTGCCGGTGCTCGCCGCGGCGAACTATCTGGCACGGTCGATGTCGATGTCCTCGATGCCGGCGCACACGCAGCCGACCCACGCCTCACGCACCGCGCCGCGAGTCCCACAGACGCCGATCCCGGGACTCGGCCTCGATTCGATCGCGCCGGGACTCGGCACGCAGCACATCCCGGAGAACCTCGTCAAGGAGGTCGACTCCCGCCGCTTCGCCGCGACCGTCGCCGTCGACGGCGAGCACATCAACGTCGCCTACACCGATTCGGACGATCTGGCCATGTTCGTCCTCGAACATCCCAATTCGTCGGTCGTCAGCCCGCCCGAGGCCGTCGCGGCCTACCACCGCCGCCTCAACGCGGCGACGCAGTTCCAGCTCGCCGACGATTCGGCCAACCCGATGACCGCGAAGGTCCGCGCCCATTCGATCGAATCGGGCGACCCGGAGGAGGACGAGGAACCGGCGAACGCGAAGACGCACAAGAAGAACGCGTTTCAGACCGGCAGCGAAGTCGACCGCCGTCTGCGCCTGATGCTGTTCCTGTCCGCGCATCTGGGGGAGGAGTACTCGCTGCCAGAACTCGCCGAACGCTTCATCGGCAAGCCGAAGAACGACGACGAGATGAAGAAGTACGTCAACACGATCCACAAGGACATCAACACGCTGACGACGGTCTCCGACGACGGCGAGATGGCCGGCAGCCAGTTCTTCGACATCGACTGGTCGCTGCTCGATGCCGAGGGCATCGTCTCGGCGACGAACTCGCTCGGCCTCGAACGCCTCGCCGGCATCTCACCGCAGTACATGAGCATGCTCACCGCCTCGGTCAACTATCTGGCCCATGCGCAGCTGCTGCCCGAGGAGCAGCGCGAGCAGGCGCGCGACCTGTATTCGCGCCTCGTCAAGTACGTCGCGCCGGGGGAGACGCCCTGGCTGAGCCTGACCGGCTATGAACTCGAGCCGCGCTGCTTCGACGCGGTCAAGAACGCGATCAAGGACCATGCGCTGCTCAACATGGAGTACCGCGACGGTTCGGGCCGCGTCCTGCGCCGCCTCGTCGCCCCGTCGAAGATCTACGTCGACGAGGGCGTCTACTACGCGGCGATGTGGACGGACGTCGAACAGTACGCGCCGGACGATCTCAAGCCGCTCGTGCGCAAGGACATGACGCTCAACAAGGAGACCGGAGAGCCGCGCATCTGGCAGGTGCTGCGCGTTGCTCGCATCGAGGAGGCGAGCATCGTCAGGCCAACGAAGCCGCTCGACATCCCGAAGGTCTCCGTCTCCGACCTGCGCAAGTGGATCATCGACACGGCCACGCCGGCCGTGTTCATCACCGACCAGCCGCATCTCGACTTCATCAAGACGCTCGCCGACGCGGATGTCGAGCCATGCGGCGAAGGCGAGAAGGTGCATCTGTTCGTGCAGTCCGACTCCTGGTTCGTCGCCTTCTGCATCGCCCATGCAAGGCACATCGTCGCCGTCGCGCCGGAGACGCTGCGCACGATGATGATCGCCCGCGCCGAACGCGAGCTCAGTCTTTCCGATCAGGTCATCGAGACCGAACGCGAACAGTAGAAAGGACATCCATGCCCTGGTGGATCTGGCTCATCCTCGCGCTCTTCATGCTCGCGATGCTCGTCGCCGGCATCGTCTACGCGGCCGTGCACGCGCTGCGCGCGTCGAAGGTCATCGGCGCCGTCGCCGCCGACGTCAGCGCGCGCATCGACGAGATGAACGCGCCGCAGGATGCGGGAGGCGCCCCGCGGCGCGCGATCTTCACCGAGCCGCTCGCCGTCGCCGCCGACCGCTACGCGGACGCCCAGGTCGCCGTCGTCGAGCGCAGGGAACGCCGGCATGAACGCCACGCGGCCGTCTGGCGGCGCTGGGAGCAGTTCAACGACTGATCCGACCCCCTACCGCGGCGATATCCCATCGCCGCAACATACACATACCAGGCCGCGGGCGTCCCGACATGGGGCGTCCGCGGCCATCGACATCAAACGGATGAAGGTTTTGCAATGGCACGACATCACAGGCACGCCGCACATCGTCACGACGAGGACGCCGAACCCAGAGAGCTGAGCCCTTCGGAGCGCTACGCGCGCTTCACCGAGGTGCGTCGCAGGCGCCGCTCGGTGGCGCAGCGCTTCGCCGACTCGCTGCCCTTCGAGCTCGACGGGTTCCAGATGGACGCGAACGAGGCGCTCGAGGCAGGCTCGAACGTGCTCGTCGCGGCGCCAACCGGCGCGGGCAAGACCGTCGTCGCCGACTTCGCCGTCTACCTCGCCCAGGAACAGAACGCGAAAGCCTTCTACACAACGCCGATCAAGGCGCTGAGCAACCAGAAGTACCATGACCTCGTCGCGCTCTACGGGCCGGACAAGGTCGGCCTGCTCACCGGTGACACGTCGATCAACTCGGAGGCGGACATCGTCGTCATGACGACCGAGGTGCTGCGCAACATGCTCTACGAGCATTCGACGACGCTCGAGGCGCTGCGCTACGTCGTGCTCGACGAGGTGCACTACCTCGCCGACCGTTTCCGCGGCCCGGTCTGGGAGGAGGTCATCATCCATCTGCCGTCCTCGGTGCACATCGTCGGCCTGTCGGCGACGGTCTCGAACGTCGAGGACTTCGCCGACTGGATCGCCTCGGTGCGCGGCGAGACGAAGCTCGTCATCTCCGAGCACCGCCCGGTGCCGCTTGACCAGTATGTCCTCGTGCAGCGCGACCCGCGCACCGAACCGGAGCTGCTCGACCTGTACCGGCGCGACGAGCACGGCGAGGCGACGACGAAGCCGAACGCGCGGCTGACGGCGAAGCTCGACGAATTCGACCGCCGCGAGATGCGGCGCAAGGGCGCCGACTCCCATGACCGGCACCGTGGTACAGGACGCCACGGACGCCCGGACGGCAGGGGAGGACGCAGGCGCGTCGAACGCTACCATCCGCGCCGCTGGGCCGTCATCGACGAGCTCAACTTCCTGCGCATGCTGCCGGCGATCTACTTCATCTTCTCGCGCAACGGCTGCGACGAGGCCGTCGAGCAGTGCCTCGACGCGGGGCTGCGGCTGACGACCGACGAGGAGGCGCGCCGCATCGACGTCATCGTCGACGAGATGATCGAGGGGCAGCTCACGCACGACGACCTGAAGACGCTGCGCTTCGCGCAGTTCCGCCATGCGCTCGAGGAGGGCTTCGCCGCGCACCACGCGGGCATGATCGCGCTGTTCAAGCAGATCGTCGAACGGCTCTTCGAGGAGGGCCTGATCAAGGTCGTCTTCGCGACCGAGACGCTCGCGCTGGGCATCAACATGCCGGCGCGCAGCGTCATCATCGAGAAGCTCGAGAAGTACGACGGCACCGGCATCGTCGGCCTGACGCCGGGGGAGTACACGCAGCTCACCGGCCGCGCCGGCCGCCGCGGCATCGACACGATCGGCAACGCGATCGTCGTCGACCACCGCGGGTTCAAGCCCGAGACGGCGGTGGCGCTGTCGAGCAAGCGCGTCTACCCGCTGCATTCGAGCTTCAAGCCCACGTTCAACATGGCCGTCAACCTGCTCAACAGCAGCGACTACGAGACGGCGCGCGACACGCTCGACCATTCCTTCGCGCAATGGGAGGCGAACGCCTCCGCCTGGCAGATCGAGGCGCGCATCGAGTCGCTCGAGAAGGCGATCGCCGGCTACGAGGACGCGATGGCCTGCGAGTACGGCGACTTCACCGAGCTGCTGCGCATCCGCATGCAGCTGAGCGACCTGCAGAAGAACGAACGCCGCCGCCTCAAGCACGAGGTCTTCCGGGACAACGCGGAGAAGTCGCGCGCCTTCCGCCGCCTGGACGTGAGGATCGCCGCGCTCAAGGAGCGCGAGCACGACCATCCGTGCAAGGCGTGCCCGGATTTCGCGCAGCACATGAAGTGGGGCAACCGCTGGATCCGCGAGACCCGCGAGCTCGCGCGTCTGCGCGACCGCTACGATTCACGCACCGGTTCGGTGGCGCGCCAGTTCGACCGCATCTGCACGATCCTCGAACGTCTCGGCTATCTGGAGCGCGCCGACGAGGACGGCGTGCGCGACTATACACTGACCGAGCATGGCCAGCTGCTGCGCCGCCTGTATTCGGAACGCGACCTCGTGCTCGCCCAGGCGATCACGGCGGGCACGCTCGACGGCCTCGACGCCGCGCAGCTCGCCGCGCTCATCTCGTCGATCCTGTATGAGGCGCGCCGCGGCGAAGGGGGAGAGCCGCGACGGTATCCTGGCGGCCCCCACGGCCTCGTCGCGCAGCGTGCGCACGAGCTCGCCGAGCTCGACGACCAGATGCTCATGCTGTGCGAGGACCTCGGCGTCACGAACTACCTGCAGCCGCTCGACTTCGGCATCGTCGACATCGTCTACGACTGGGCGCGCGGCGACAGCCTCTCCGAGGTGCTCGAGCACACCGAGCTGACCGCCGGCGACTTCGTGCGCAACGCGAAGCGGCTCGCCGACGTGCTCCAGCAGATCGCCGCCGCCGAGCCGTACATGGGCGTCGAGCACGTCGAGCTCGCGGCGCGCGCGCATGAGGCCTACGAGGCCGTCAACCGCGGCATCGTCGCCTACTCGGGCGTCGACTGAGCGCGGCCGATGGAATAAAGCCCACGTCCGAACTGTTTTGTAGCGTGGAACCACAGAAACGTCTTTTGGGAGGAATACATGGCTGAACGCAGTCTGCGTGGCATGAGCATCGGCGCGAAATCGCTGGAGTCGGATGCGAACGTCGATTTCGCCGCGCGCACCGAGGTGGCGTATGTCTGCCCGCGCGGCCATCGCACGATCCTGCCGTTCGCGGAGGGCGCCGATTTCCCGAACGAATGGGAGTGCCGCTGCGGAGCCACCGCGCATCGCGAAGACGACAAGGCCGGCGAGGCCGACGAGATCACGAAGCCGACGCGTACCCACTGGGACATGCTGCTCGAGCGCCGCAGCGAGGACGAGCTCAAGGCGCTGCTCGAAAAGCGCCTCGAGATGCACCGCGAAGGCTGGATCCCGGACTACGAGTGACCGGCATACGAACGAACGCGAACGGGGAGAGAGACCGATGACGAACACCCATCATCCGCTGCGGGCCGTGCTGCTTGATCTGGACGGCACATTGACGAAGTCCGATCCGGGCATCCTCGCCTGCGTGAAGAAGGCCTATCAGGCCGTCGGCGTCCCTGAGCCGACGCCGGCGCAACTGCAGCGCTTCATCGGGCCGGCGATCTTCGAATCGATGTCCAAATACGGCATCCCCGCGGACAAGCTCGACGAGGCCGTCCACGTCTACCGGCGCTACTACGGCGAAGAGGCGGTCTTCGACGATCCGAACGAGCCGGGCAACAAGGTGCCCGGACGGCTCTACAACACCGTCTATCCAGGCATCCCGGAGCAGCTCAGGGCGCTGCGCGAACGCGGCTATTTCCTTGCGATCGCGACGGCGAAGCCGGAGTATCAGGCCATCCCGATCTGCGAGCACTTCCATCTGATGGAGCTCGTCGACGCCCTCTACGGCGCGAGCATGGACAATTCACGCACCGACAAGGATCAGGTCATCCGCTACGCCTTCGAGAACATGGGCTATGATCCGGCCGCCGGCGACCGTGCGCTGATGGTCGGGGACCGGTGGACCGATGTGGACGGCGCGAAGGCATGCGGCATCGACTGTCTTGGCTGCGGCTGGGGCTATGCGGAGCCCGGCGAGCTCGTCGAGCACGGCGCCTACCGCGTCATCGACACCGTCGGAGAGCTGAGCGACGCCGTCGAGGCGTATTTCCACGCCTGACACCGGCCATCCTTGGATCATCGTTCGACGATAATTCATATAAAAATGCCTCGTCGGCTTTGCTGAATATCATAGCAAAGCCGACGAGGCATTTTTATTTGTCTACGACAGTGAATTAATGAGCGCAGAACATGACGTGGATCGGTGTAGCCGAGAAAATAATACGGATAACCGACTGCGGATAATACGCAAATGGAACGTATGCGAACGACGCCCGTCATATCGACATCCATCGAGCGTACATAGCCCGGTCGGCATGCGGCGCATGAACACGGATGCGTGGCGATGGGAGGCACGGGCGATGCGGCGATCATACGGACGACGATTCGCGGATATACATACGCACGTCCCGATGAGGGACCGTCCGTAAACATCCGATAATGTACGTTATGTCAGATTGGCAGATCATGCGGATCCCATCGAACGTGTCCGCACGTATCTCATCGCCGATACTTGGCCTGTCGCCCATACCCATCCGGCCTCCTTCCCGGAAAAGAATCCGCACTGACGGCCATCCGCGTTTGCGCGGCGTCATTCGTCCTTGCGACGCGGCGTGCGGATCATATGGCGGCCGGCGACGTAGAGCGCCATGCCGCCGGCGAGCGAGACGAACATGATGCCGAGCGACAGCAGTGGCGAGGTCGCGAACAGCTGCACGGCGTCGCCGCAGAAGGTCGAGAAGGTCGTCAGTCCCCCGCACAATCCGGTCGTCATCGCCTTCGCCCAGACGACGTCCGGCTGACGTACCTCGATGAGCGACGTGAGCACGCCCATCAGCAGGCAGCCCAGCAGATTGACGATGCAGATCGCCAATGCGTCGATCATCGCGCCATCGAGCCAGACGCCGAGCAGCATCCGTACGACGGCTCCGGCCGCGCATCCGAATCCGACGGCGAGCAGTTCCCTGATCCTGATCATCGTCATCACATCCCCTGGCGCGCAAGCAGCATGCCCAGCCATGCGCACAGCAGTCCGAGGGCCATGCTGCCGACCCAGTAGAGCCATGCATGCCCGTCACGTCCCTCATCGAACAGCGCGGCCGTCTCCGACGTGAAGGTCGAGAAGGTCGTCAGTCCCCCGCACAGTCCGGTCATGACCAAAGCCCTGACGTCCGGCGGGACGAGGGCGCGTGCCGTGAGGCCGATCATCAGGCCGATCACGAAGGACCCGACGAGGTTCACCATCAGCGTGCCGTACGGGATATGCCAGTCGGAGCGGTTGAGCTTCGCGGACGTCCATGCGCGCAGCACGCCGCCGGCGAAGGCGCCCGCCGCGACGGCCGCGATCTGCATCCACATTTCTCTATGCTCTCCCCGCATATTTCTTATATCACACGCGGTTCCCACCGGAATCCGCACGTGCACATCGGACGACGACGGGCGCTCACACCAACGTGCTCGGCCAGCCGTCATCGTCCTTATCCGCCGTATCCGTGTCCCTGTCGCCGTCCGCGGAGTGCACGCCGTCGTCCGTCGCATCGCCGTCCGCGGCCTCGACCTGCTGCCGCGCCGTGCGCTTCGCCTCCTGCGCGAGCATCGCGCGCCGTGCCTGCATGTACATCAGGAACAGTTCGAGCATGATGACGCCGATCGCGACGATCGCCGACGGCCATCCGAGCTTTTCGTACAGCGCATGCGCATGAGCGCCGATCTCCTCCCTGTGCTGCAGATAGATCGGATACGGCAACGCGACGAGGACAAGCGTGACGAAATGCGCGCCGATGACGGCCCAGCTGACCGGCCGGACTTTGAGTCCCTCGCCGTCACGGTAATGGCTGCGTGCGATCGTGACCGCGCACACGGCCAATGCGCTGACCACGCCGATGATCCATATGATGGCCGGCATCGCGTTCATGCCGCTCCCCCTTCGTTCTCGTTCGTGTCCTGTCCGTCGTCGCCGTCTTGCACGGCGCCCTGCCGTCGCAGCGCGTCCTCGAGCGTCTGGTTCGCGTACCGCTCGACGAAGCGCGCATGTTCGATGCGGCGACGTTCGAGCCTCTCGCGCATCGACTGCGCGGCGATGTCGTCGATCGGCCGCGTGTTGCGCCGGCGCACGGCGCCTGTCACATCCGTGTAGTCGGCGTGTTCGACCGCCGCCTCGACCCTCGTCCACAGCGCCTCGACCGATACGCAGAACACGGCGTCGCCGTCCTCGAGCGCCTGCGCGATCTGCCCGCCGTCCGAGCATTCCTCGACGTGCTGCCCGTCGCACAGGATCGTCAGGTGCCGCAGACGCTCGGGCGGCTGCGCGATGAGGAACTCGATCGCCGACGTCGCGTTCTGCAGGTTCACGCCGATGTCGAGCAGCTTCTTCGAGACGGCGAGGATGACGACGTCGTCGAAGGAGTACAGCCGGCGCGTGCCCGAACCGTTCGACGGCGTGATCGACGGGACGACGATGCGTTTGCGCGCCCAGTAGTCGAGCTGGCGGTAGGTGATGCCCGCCACCTCCGACGCGACGGTGCCGCGGTAGCCGCGGATCGTGACGTCGGAGCCCTCGTCGGGGAACAGCTCCCCCTGCACCATCGTGTCGTCCACGTCGATGAGCGGCACATCCACATAGCGTGGCGCAGTGGCCTGCCCCGCGGACGCGCCGCGACTTCGTTGCCGGGTCATGGGTCCCTACGTTCGGTCCGTCAGCGTTGACGGACCGCCGAATTCGTGAAGTAGACGAGACGGAACTTGCCGATCATGATCTCGTCGCCGTCCTTGAGCACCGCGCGGTCGACGCGCTGGCGGTTGACGTAGGTGCCGTTGAGGCTGCCGGCGTCCACGACCTCGTACTTGCCGTCGACGCGACGGAACACGGCGTGCGAACGGGACACCGTCGAATCGTCGAGCAGGATGTCGGCGCGCGGATCACGTCCGACCGTCACCTCGTCCTCATCGAGCAGATAGCGTGACCCCGACAGCGCGCCGCGCGTCGCGATGAGCAGCGCGGTGTTGTCGGAGAGCCGCGTGATCGTCTCGAGGTCCTCCTGCGTGAGCGGACGGTCGCCGGAGGTGGTGATGGGGATCTGGATGGCCGGGAGACCGATGATCGTCGTCTCGCCCGCGCCTGGAATCGGTTCTGTCATAACTGCCTATTCTACAATCGTTGCGTACTTGTATTTCATGACCGGCTGCGTCGCGGTGATCTTGACGTCGTCGGAAGTCTCTACCGTCACATTAGCACCATATTTGACGGTGAGCCTCGAGCCTACGCCGCCCGCTATGTTCACGGCGTTCGCGAGGTTGCTCGGATCGCCTATCGCCTTGATGACGTACGGCGTCGCCAACGCCTGCCCGTCGCACACGAGGCCGCTGCTCGTCTCGCTGACGTAGGTGGAGGTGACGACGCGCACGTTGTCGATCTGGATGACCTCGGCGCCTCCGTTGCGCAGCTCCTCGATGAGGTTGAACATCGTGGCCGCGTCAATCGGCGCCTTCTGCGGCCGAGAGATGCGGATGACGACGCCCTTGCCCTGCGCCGGGAGCCTTCCCGACAGGATGCCGCTCGTCTCCTCGTTCTCCTGGGCGATGCGCTGCGCCTGCTCCTCCTTGTCGGCGGCGTCCTCCAACGATTTCAGCTGGTTCGTCAGTTCGCTCTTGCGCTGTTCGAGACGTTCGACCTGCGTGCTCGTCTCGCTGATCAGACGCGTCAGCTCCGTTTCGGTGAGCGTCTCGTAGGTCATGTCCTTATTGTTGATCTGGATGACATAGGCGTAGGCGAGCAGCGCGCACAGCACGGCGATGAGCAGTCCGGTGCCGAAGCGCGCCTTGAGCGATCTCGCGTTCGACGACAGCGCCTTCGGCTTGCGTTTGCGCACGACCGGGAACGCGCCCGTCTTCGTGCGGTCGTTGGCCTTGTCGCGGCTGTGCTGCGAGACGATGCGTCCGGGCAGGCCCGGCTGCGAGCCGTCGTCGCGGCCCACGCGCGGATGCTCGGTCGTCAGCGGCTCGGGCTCCCCCGTTCCATCGCGTCGCGCGTCGCCGTCATGAAGATCGAGGCCGTCGGCGCCTCCGTCATGCTCATCCCCGGGCATGTCCGCCCGCCTGTGCTCGTCGTCCATCGCTCACCCCTGGAAGATGTAGCGGCGGATCGCCGAGACGTTCGAGAAGATGCGGATGCCGAGGACGACGATGACGGCGGTCGTCAGCTGGGAGCCGACGCCGAGCTGGTTGCCCAGCAGCACGAGCAGCGTCGCCGTGATGACGTTCGCGAGGAAGGAGATGACGAACACGCGGTCCGAGAAGCTGCGTTCGAAGTACGCGCGCGCGGCGCCGAGCAGCGCGTCGAGCGCGGCGATGACCATGATCGGCAGGTACGGTTGCAGGAACACCGGTATGTCGGGTCGGACGAACAGTCCCACGACCACTCCGATGATGAGTCCAAGCACGGCTGCCATCTTCAGCTCCTCCTCGCATAGGTCAGTTTGCCGACGCTCGCGGCCTCGAGCCGCATCGTGCCCGTCTTGTCGATCTGCGGATACATGCCGGCCTTATGGAAATCACTGTACAGCGTCGGCAGCGTCCTCTCGCCCATCGCCTCGGCCAAAGCGTTGCGATCCCCGATCGCCTGGATGCGGTATGGGCTTTCGATCGGCGTCGTGCCGACGAGGATCGAGTTGCCGGCCGTGCGGATCGACGTCTCGACGCCCAGACGGTTGCCGTTGATCGAGATTGCCTCGGCCCCGGCGCGCCACAGCAGGCACACGAGCAGCTGCAGGTCGGCGTCGGTGACGACGCGCAGCCGGTCGCTCGCGCCGTCACGCGGCAGCGAGCCCTGCGCCGCGTCCGACGAGGCGGCGACCGGGTCGGCGATCGTCATGACGATGCCCTCGCCTTCGACCGGCGTGGCGCCGGCCGCGGCCTCGTTCTCCTCGACGACCTGTTCGATCGGGGATTTCGTCGCCGATTTCGATTGCTCGTCCACCTGTCTGCGCAGATCGGCGATATCCTTGTCGAGCGCGTCGACGTGCGCGTTGTTCGCCACAAGCTGATTCGCGAGTGATGCGCGGACCTGTTTCCTCGGGTCGGTGTTGAGCAGACGGACGAACTGGCAGCCGAAGAAGCCGACAACGATGCAGATGAGGAACACGATGATGCGCGTGCCCCAGTAGACGATCTTCGAATCGGGTTTCGCGACGAGCCGCGAATCGCTGTACAGCTGGTCCATCGGCCGGTTGATGAGGTCGTCGATCAGCTGGAGCGAGTCGTCGCCGCCGCGCCGGCGGCGCGGACGGGCGCGCAGCTTGTCCGGCGACGCCGCATGATGCGATTCGATCGACGCCCATCCGCGGGAGAAGACGGCGCGTCGGCGCACCGGTTCGTGCCCGGGCTCGATCGGCTGGACGGGCGGCATCGGAGACGGGGCGGACAACGCGCACCTACCTGCCGACGTCGCGGCGCCGCTCGGCAGTGCCGGCTCTGCCGGACCGGTGGTCGGCGCGGATGAGCGAAACGCCCTGGCGCAGATAGATCACGCCGGCGACCCAGTACAGACCGATGCCCCAGATCGCGCAGGCGATCGCGCCGTAGTGCAGTATCTCGAGCGGCAGGAACGAGCGGCGGATGTCGGCCACCATCAGCCCGATGATCGAGATGAGCAGCACGGCGGTGCCGGTCTTGCCGACGAAGTGCACCGGCAGCGGCCCGTAGTCGTGCTGGGCGAGGACGAGCGTGAGGATGCCCAGCACGACGTCGCGCGCCGCGACGAGCACGAGCATCCACCACGGCACGACGCCGCAAATCGCCAACGCCAGAATGCTGCAGATAATGAGCAGCCGGTCGGCGATCGGGTCGAGGATCTGGCCGAGCTTGCTCACCTGGTTGAAGTTCCTCGCGATGATGCCATCCAGCCCGTCCGACGCCGACGAGATGGCGAGGACGACGAGCGCCCACACCATGTCATGCCTCGCGATGAGCCAGGCGATCACCGGGATCGAGATGATGCGCAGCGCGCTGATCAGGTTCGGGATCGTCAGGATCACGTCGCGCGGTTCGGGACTGTACTTTCCGTCAGCGGCCATGGCCACCCACCATCACATGCGGGTGGCCTGGATCGCCGTGACGATGATGCCGCGGGCGCCGACCGCATAGAGCTCGTCCATGAGCTGGTTGACCTTCGCCTTGGGGACCATGACGCGCACGGCCGACCACTGCTTGTCGTGCAGCGGCGAGATCGTCGGGCTTTCGAATCCGGGCGTGATGTCGACGGCGGCCGAGATGCGGTCGACCGGGATGTCGAAGTCCATCAGCACGTAGCGCTTGGCGGTCAGCACGCCCTGCAGGCGGCGCTCGAGGCGCTCGAGGCGCTCGTCGTCCGGCTCGAGGCGCGGCGAGCGGATGAGCACGGCCTCGGAATGCACGATCGGGTCGCCGAAGATGCGCAGGCCGGCGTTGCGCAGCGTCGTGCCGGTGGACACGACGTCGGCGATGAGGTCGGCCACGCCGAGCTGCACCGACGATTCGACGGCGCCGTCGAGGTGGATCGTCTCGGCCTGGATGCCGTGCTCGGTCAGATAGTCGTGCACGAGCTTGTCGAAGGACGTCGCGACGCGCTTGCCGTCGATGTCGGCCAGCTCGCGGATGTCCGAATCCTGCGGCGCCGCGAAGCGGAACGTGGACGCGCCGAAGCCGAGGTCCATGACCTCCTGCGCGTCGGTGCCCGAGTTGAGCAGCAGGTCATGGCCGGTGATGCCGACGTCGATCGTGCCGCGTCCGACATAGACGGCAATGTCCAGCGGGCGAAGATAGAACAGTTCCACGTCGTTGTCCGGGTCCTCGACGACGAGCTGGCGCGGATTGCTCCGCAGGCGGTATCCGGCCTCCTCGAGCATGTTCCAGGCCGGTTCGGACAGCATTCCCTTGTTGGGGACGGCGATGCGTAGCATGGGCTCCTCCAAAAATGATCATGCGCACAGGCCGTCGGCCATGTGCGCGGTGCCGGTCACAGGTTCTTGTAGATGTCGTCGAGCGTGATGCCGCGGTCGATCATCATGACCTGCAGATGGTAGATGAGCTGGCTCATCTCCTCGGCGGTGCGCTCGGCGCCCTCGTATTCGGCGGCGATCCAGGTCTCGCCGGCCTCCTCGATGATCTTCTTGCCGATGAAATGCGTGCCCTTCTCGAGCTCCTGCACGGTGAGCGAGCCCGGCGTCTTCGCGGCGGCCTTCGCGCTCAGTTCCTCGAATAGCGATTCGAACGTCTTCATGATGGTGGTTCCTGTCAGTGTCTGCGCGCGCCTGCGACGGCGCGCATGGTCATGGTCGTGGATCCGGCCGCGCCTTCATGCACGGCGCGGCCGGGAGATGGCGGGGTTTGCGCGCGGGACGCGTTCAGTCGCGGTAGGCGGCGCGTGCGGCGTCGCGGATCTCGTCGATCGCCTTCGCCGGATCGTCGGCGCCGTAGACGGCGGAGCCGGCGACGAGGATGTTCGCGCCGGCCTCGGCGACGATCGGCGCGGTCTTGACGCCGACGCCGCCGTCGACCTGGATGTTCGTCTTCAGGCCGCGGCGCGTGATCTCGTCGCGCAGACGGCGCACCTTGCCCATCTGGTTGGCGAGGAACTTCTGGCCGCCGAATCCGGGCTCGACGGTCATGATGAGGATCGTGTCGAACTCCTCAAGGATGTCGAAGATCGGCTCGACCGGCTCGGCCGGACGCACCGCGAACCACGCCTCGCAGCCCATGTCGTGCAGCTGGCGCGCCAGACGCACCGGCGCGTGGGTCGCGCCCATGTGGAAGGTGACGGAATGCGCACCGCGCTCGGCGTAGCCCGGAGCCCAACGATCCGGGTCGTCGATCATCAGATGGACGTCGACCGGCAGCTTCGCGACCTGGCAGATGCGTTCGACGACGGGTTCGCCGATCGTGAGGTTCGGGACGAAGTGGTGGTCCATGACGTCGACGTGGACGAGGTCGGCGTTCGCGATGCGATCGAGGTCGCGCTCGAGATTGCAGAAGTCCGCGGAAAGGATGCTGGGTGCGATTTTGATATCCATGTCTGCCATTCTAAATAAGGCAAGCGACGAACGCCGGCCGCCCGCTCAGGCGCCCTGCGCCCCGTCGGCCGCCGCCCGGGCGTCGTGGCCGTGGGCGGAGGGCCGGTCCCCGCGGCCTCGTTCCTCGAGTTCGGTGACGGTGCGCAGCTTCTCGGCGAGCAGCGGCGTGGGCTTGCTTGTCCGTTGGATGACGATGAAGGCGACGACGCCGAGGATGAAGACGACGATCGAGACCCAGACGTTGACGCGCAGGCCGAGGAACTCGTGGGAGAAGTCGATGCGCAGCATCTCGATCCAGGTGCGTCCCGCCGTGTACCAGATGACGTAGAGCGCGAACAGCGACCCGGCCTTGAGCGTGCGCACGGTCCTGCGGCCGATCCAGACGATGAGGGCGGCGCCGATGAGGTTCCAGATCATCTCGTACAGGAAGGTCGGGTGGAACAGGGTGCCGGTCGGGCAGGTCGCGCCGTCGTAGCACTGTTCGGCGTTGCCCATCGCGGAGCCCTCGGTGTTGAGCTTGAGGCCCCACGGCAGCGTCGTCGGCTTGCCGTAGAGCTCCTGGTTGAACCAGTTGCCGAGGCGGCCGATGGCCTGCGCGACGAGCAGCGCCGGCGCGATCGCGTCGGCGAGCAGCGCCATCGGATAGTGCCGGTGGCGCACCCAGGCCCAGGCTCCGAGCGCGCCGAGCACGATCGCGCCCCAGATGCCGAGGCCGCCGTTCCAGACGCGGAAGATCTCCACCCAGTCGCCGTTCGGCCCGAAGAAGCGTTCGGGCGTCGTGATGACGTGGTAGAGACGTGCGCCGACGATGCCGCACGGCACCGCCACGAGCGTCGTGTCGAGGATCTGGTCGAAGGTGCCGCCGTAGCGTTTCCAGCGCACGCTCGTGATCCATACGGCGGCGACGATGCCGAGCAGCATCGTCAGCGCGTAGATGTGGATCGTCAGCGAGCCGATGTGGAACTGCGAGACCGTCGGTGAGGGGATGTAGGCAAGGTTCATGGTTCCCGATTGTAGCAACAGGTCCGTCCGCGCCGCCGCATGACGCATGACGCGCCGCGGCCCCGTGCATGGGGACGCGGCGCGTCGAGGATCGGCGGTATCGGCGTCAGCGGCTCACCGGCGGCAGCCGTGGATCGCGTCGGCCAGGGCGGCGGTCGTGTTCGCCAGGGCGCTCAGGCCCTGGACGGGGTCGCGCACGTCGCCCTGCTCGTCGAGCAGCGTGTGCACGAGCGCCGAGCCGACGATGACGCCGTCCGCGTACTGGCCGACGGCGGCGCCCTGCGCGGGCGTCGAGACGCCGATGCCGACGCAGACGTTCTCGGCGCCGGCGGCGCGCGTGCGTGCGACGAGCTCGCGCGAGGAGTCGTTGAGCGTCGAACGTTCGCCGGTCACGCCCATGCGGGCGGCCGCGTAGACGAAGCCGCGCGCGTTCTCGGCGACGACGCGCAGGCGTTCGTCGGTCGAGTCCGGGGAGACGAGGAAGATGCGGTCGAGACCATGGCGGTCGGACGCCTCGATCCACTCCCCCGCTTCGTCGGGGATCAGGTCGGGCGTGATCAGGCCGGCGCCGCCGGCGTTCGCGAAGTCGGTCGCGAACCGTTCGACGCCGTAGTGGAAGATCAGGTTCCAGTAGCTCATGACGAGCGGGACGCCGCCGGCGTTCGCGACCGTCTCGACGGCCCTGAACACGTCGGCGATGCGCTCGCCGTTGCGCAGCGCGATCTGGCTGGCCGCCTGGATGACCGGTCCGTCCATGACCGGGTCGGAGTACGGCAGGCCGATCTCGACGATGTCGGTGCCGTTGTCGACCATCGTGCGGAACGCCTCGAGCGACAGGTCCGGGTCGGGGAAGCCGAAGGGCAGATAGCCGATGAAGGCCGGCTTGTCCTGCGCCTTGTAGTCGGCGAACAGCCGGCGGCACGGGCTCGGCCGGTGCGCGATGCCCAGAGGCTGGCCCGACGGCGCGGCCGCCGTCGTCTCGGTCATGTCGGCGATGACCTCGCCGTCGCCGTTGTCGATGATTTCGATCGTCTCACGCATTGTTACCCTGTGCTCCATTCGCTTCGAGTGCCTTGCTCTGCTCGTCGGTCAGATAGCCGAACCATTTGCCCGCGGTGTTCATGTCCTTGTCGCCGCGGCCGGAGATGTTGATGATCATGACCGGGTGCTCGTAGCCCCTCGTCTTGAGGTCGGCCGCCGCCTTGTAGGCGCCGGCGACCGCATGGGAGGACTCGATCGCCGGGATGATGCCCTCGGTCTCGCACAGGTCCTTGAACGCGCTCATCGCCTCACCGTCGGTCGCCCACGAGTAGTTGACGCGGCCGATCTCCTTGAGCCAGGCGTGCTCGGGGCCGACCGACGCGTAGTCGAGGCCCGCCGAGATCGAATAGGTGTCGAGCGTCTGGCCCTCGTCGTTCTCGAGCAGATAGCTCTTCGCGCCCTGGAACATGCCGAGCTCTCCGGTGCCCGGGGCGAAGCGGATAGCGTGGCGTCCCGATTCGGGGCCGTCGCCGCCCGCCTCGTAGCCGTAGAGGTTGACGCGCGGGTCGTCGAGGAAGGCGTTCATGATGCCGATCGCGTTCGAGCCGCCGCCGACGCATGCGCAGATCGCGTCCGGATGGTCGATGCCGTACCAGTCGCGCAGCTGCTCCTTCGCCTCCTCGCCGATGACCTTCTGGAAGTCGCGCACCATCTCCGGGAACGGATGCGGGCCGGCGACGGTGCCGAGCAGGTAGTGCGTGTCCCTGACGTTGGTCACCCAGTCGCGCAGCGCCTCGTTGATCGCGTCCTTGAGAATGCGGTCGCCGAGCGTGACCTCGACGACCTCGGCGCCGAGCATGCGCATGCGCGCGACGTTGAGCGCCTGGCGGCGCGCGTCGATCTGGCCCATGTAGATGCGGCATTTGAGGCCGAGCATCGCGCACACGGTGGCCGTCGCGACGCCGTGCTGGCCGGCGCCGGTCTCGGCGATGACGCGCGTCTTGCCCATGCGCTTGACGAGCAGCGCCTGACCGATCGCGTTGTTGATCTTGTGCGCGCCGGTGTGGTTGAGGTCCTCGCGCTTGAGGAAGACGCGCGCGTCGAGGCCGGTGCGTTCGCGCAGGCGTTCGGCGAAGCGCGGCGCTTCGGTGAGCGGCGACGGGCGTCCCACGTACTGCTTGTTGAGACGTGCGAGCTCCTTGTGGAACTCCGGGTCGCGCTTGGCGTCCTCGTACACCCGTTCGAGCTCGTCGAGCGCTGTGACGAGCGCCTCGGGGACGTACCGTCCACCGAAGCGTCCGTAATACGGACCGTGATGGGTGCTGAGTGGCTGTGCTTCCGAGGCCTTCACCTTGGCTCCTGCTTTCACTAGACGTTCTACTGCGAGTTCATGGTCGTCGGCCGTGGCCACGCCTTCGCCGACGAGCACGGCGTCCGCGCCGGCGCGCGCGTAGTCCTCGACCTCCGTTTCGCCGAAGACGCCCGATTCCGCCACCTTGATGACGTCGTCGGGCAGGTCGTCGGCGAGCTCCGCGTACCGGCCGACGTCGACGCGCAGATCCTTGAGGTTGCGCGCGTTGATGCCGATGACCTGCGCGCCGGAGGCAATCGCCCGTTCGATCTCCTGACGGGTGTGCGTCTCGACGAGCGCCGTCATGCCGAGCTCATGGGTGAGGGCGAGCAGACGGCCGAGCGTGTCGTCGTCGAGCGCGGCGACGATGAGCAGGATGATGTCCGCGCCGTGCGCGCGCGCCTCCCAGATCTGGTAGTCGGTCGCGATGAAGTCCTTGCGCAGCACGGGGATGTCCACGGCGGCGCGCACGGCGTCCAGATCGTCGAGCGAACCGAGGAAGCGCCGGCCTTCGGTGAGCACCGAGATTGCGCTGGCGCCGCCGCGCGCGTATTCGCAGGCGAGCGAGCCGGGGTCGTCGATGTCGGTCAGATGGCCCTTGGACGGGGATGCGCGTTTGATCTCGGCGATCACCGGTACGCCGTCGTCGCGCCTGAGCCATCGCTTCGCGTCCATCGGGGCCGGAGCCGAGGCCGCCATGGCCTTGAGCTCGTCCAGCGACGTGACACGTGCGCGGTCGCGCTGATCCTCGAGCGCGCCCGCTACCAGTTCATCCAAAACCGACATGCTCCTCCTTGGGAATGCGATGGCGAAGACGGGGCCTTCCCGCCATGGGCCACTCTAACGGATGGCGGATGACGAGCGCATGTCGGCGTCTGAATGGTGGTCGCGTCCGCCGCGACACGCCTAACACGACATCGCCGGCACCGAAAAAGTTTCACTTGAGAGTGGAAAAGCGGCCGCCGGCGGCTCCGGCGGTGGTCTAATGGAACGTAGCCCATACCACATGGCGAAAGGAGCCGATCATGGCAGACATCAAGGAACACTTCGAGGATTTCAAGGACCGCATGGAGGAGCGTCACGAGGAGCATGAGGCGAACCGCGACGAGAAGCGCGCCGAGCGCGCCGAGGAGCACGCCGCCAAGGTGATCGCCAAGGAGGACGAGAAGATCGTCAAGGCCGCCGGCGACCCGCAGGCCAAGCTCGAGAAGGTCACCGACAAGGCCGACGACAAGAAGGACAAGGCCGAAGGCAAGGCGGCCGCCGAAGAGGCCAAGGCCACCGAGGAGCAGGTCGAACTCAACGACCGCTTCGGCCGCCAGCTCAACCTCGACGACTGATCGGACACATCCGGTCCACGACGAGAAGACGGGGCGCGATCGCATCGATCGCGCCCCGTCTTCTCGTATCCGCCGCATCGGACGCCGTGCGGCTCGTCCTACACTGGGAGACAGGGCCGCACACGGCCCACCGATCGGAAGGACGACGATGAACGACACGAACGACACGACCAACGATGACGAGAAGACGGCGCGCGACGCGCTGGCGACGATGCCGAAGGCGGAGCTCCATCTGCATATCGAGGGCACGCTCGAACCCGAACTCGCGTTCGAACTCGCCCGCCGCAACGACGTGCCGTTGCCCTGGGGCACGCTCGACGAGCTGCGGGCGCAGTACCGCTTCGAGAACCTGCAGTCCTTCCTCGACCTCTACTACGCGCTGATGAGGACGCTGCGCACGGCCGACGACTTCCGCGACCTCATGCTCGCCTACCTCAGGCGGGCGGCCGCGGACGGCGTCATGCACGCCGAGATCTTCTTCGACCCGCAGGTGCACGCGTTCACCGACCACGTCGCCTACGACGACGTCCTCGACGGTCTGCGCGAAGGCCTGCGGATCGGCGAGAAACGCTACGGCGTCACCGGCGCGCTGATCCTGAGCCTCGTACGAGACATGGACGTCGCCACGGCCGACCGGATTCTCGACATGGCACAGGCGCGCAAAGACGAGATCGTCGGAATCGGCCTCGACTCCGCCGAGGTCGGCTATCCGCCGTCGATGTTCGTCGACCAGTTCGCCCGCGCACGCTCCTTCGGATGGCACGCCGTCGCGCACGCCGGCGAGGAGGGGCCCGCCGACTACATCCGCCAGGCGCTCGACCTGCTGCACGCCGAACGCATCGACCACGGCATCCACGTGCTCGACGACGACGAGCTCGAAGCCCGGCTGATCCGCGACCGGATACCGCTCACCTGCTGCCCGCTGTCCAACCTGCGCCTGCAGGTCGTCGGCTCGATCGACGACCATCCGCTGCCGCGCATGGTGCGCGATGGGCTCGTCTGCACGATCAACTCCGACGATCCCGCCTACTTCGGCGGCTACGCCGCCGCCAACTACGCCGCGCTCGCCGGGGCCGGCATGCCGCCTGACACGCTCGCCGCGCTCGCGGCCAATTCGATCGAGGCGTCCTTCGCCGGCGACGCCGACAAGGAGCGCATGCGTGCACGGCTCGCCGACTGGCGCGACGCGCACGGCCTGTGAGGTGGCATGCGCCCCATGGCGCGACCGCCGCATGACGCCTTCGGCGCAAAAGCGGCCGCCGTGCCATGCCTTGCGCTGCGGCGCATGGCAAGCCGGTGGGAAGGACGAACATAAGGAGCGCACCCATGGCAGCAACCATCGAATCCATCACCAGGCAGATCATCGACGACCCGCGCGACGCCGCATTCACCGCGCGCGGCGAGAGGCCGGTGTTCTCGGCGCAGTCGGACGCGGTCATCACGATCGTCGGCCAGTCGCCGAGCCTCGACGCGCAGCGCAGCGGGCTGTGCTGGGACGACCGCAGCGGCGACACGCTGTGAGCATGGCTCGGCGTGGACAGGGAGACCTTCTACGAATCGGGCAAGTTCGCGCTCGTGCCGATGGACTTCTACTACCTCGGCGACAAAGCGGGCGGCAAGGGCGACGAAGGCCCGCGTCCGTGGGTGGCACCGACCTTCCATCCCGAGATCATGAAGCTGCTGCCGCATGTGCGGCTGACGATCCTCGCCGGCTCATACGCGGTGCGCTACTATCTGGGCCAGGATCCGAAGGCACGCCTCGAGGACACGGTCAGGGACTTCGCGCGGTACCTGCCGGAGTACTTCCCGATCGTCCACCCCTCCGGCCGCACCGACATCTGGCGCACCGAGCATCCGTGGTTCGACGAGACGGTGGTCCCGGCGCTGCGCGAGCACGTGCATGCGCTGCTCGACGACTGAGGGCCGGCCGGACTCACGCCTGCATGGGCAAAAGGGCCCCGGGACGCCGTATCATCGGCGTCCCGGGGCCCTCGCCGTCGCGGTGCGGATCACACGCGGCGCAGCTGCGCGGCGATCTTGATCGCCTCGACGCTCGCGCCGGCCTTGTTGCGCGTCTCCATCCACTCGTTCTCGGGCACCGAGTCGAGCACGAGGCCGGCCCCCGCCTGGACCGAGGCCTGATGGTCGCGGATGAATGCGGTGCGGATCGCAATCGCCATGTCCATGTTGCCGGAGAAGTCGAAATAGCCGACGGTGCCGCCGTAGATGCCGCGGTCGGCCGGTTCCATCCGGTCGATCAGTTCGATCGCCTTCGGCTTGGGCGCTCCGGAGAGCGTTCCGGCCGGGAACGCCGACGTGAACACGTCCATGACGGTCATGTCGGGGCGCACCCGTCCGGTGACGGTCGAGCAGATGTGCATGATGTGGCTGTAGCGCAGCACGTCCATCAGCGAGACGACCTCGACCGATTCGGGTTCGCACACGCGGCTCAGGTCGTTGCGCGCCAGATCGACGAGCATAATGTGCTCGCTGCGTTCCTTGGGATCGGCGAGCAGCTCGTCGTGCAGCCGCTCGTCCTCCTCCGGCGTCGCGCCGCGCGGACGGGAGCCTGCGATCGGGAAGCTCATCGCCAGGCCGTCGTCGACCTTGATGAGCGTCTCCGGCGACGAGCCGATGACGTTGAAGTCGCGGCCCTGCGCGTCGGTGAGTGTCATGAAGTACATGTAGGGGCTCGGGTTGAGCGTGCGCAGCACACGGTAGACGTCGAAGGGGTCGGCCGGCGAGTCGATGTCGAGACGCTGCGAGCCGACGACCTGGAACACGTCGCCGTCGATGATGTGGCGTCGCGAACGCTCCACCATCGCGAGGAAGTCCTCTTTCCTCGTCCGGAACCGCAGTTCGGGCTGCGGAATCGAGGGGTCGAGCACGTCGACGCGGAACTCGTCCTGCGTCGGCGTGGCCGCCCGCACCTGCATGAGCTCCACGCGGGCGACCGCCTCGTCGTAGGCGGCGTCGGCGCGCGTGGGGCGGTCGTCGACGTTCACGGCGTTCGCGATGAGCCACACCGAGCCGTTCTTGTGGTCGACGACGGCGATGTCGGTGGCCAGCGCGAGCGTCAGTTCGCTCTGCCCGGTCTCATCGGGCGCGTTCGCCGGCAGCGTCGGCTCCCAATGGCGGATCACGTCCCAGCCGACGTTGCCGACGAGGCCGCCCGTTAGGTTCGGCAGACCGTCGATCCGCGGCGCATGCAGCACGTCGAGCGTCGCGCGCGCCACGTCGATGACGTCGCCGTCGCGCGGCACGCCCGCCGGCACGGTGCCGAGCCAGTCGGCGCGCCCGCCGTTCGAACGCAGCTGTGCCATCGAATCGACGCCGATGAAGCTGTAGCGGCTCCATGTGCCGCTCGTCTCGGCCGATTCGAGGATGAAGGTGCCGGAACGTCGTCCGGCGAGACGCTCGTACAGGCCGACCGGTGTCAGCGAATCCGCGAGGATCCTGCGCACGATCGGGATGATACGGTAACCTTCGGCCGCCAGTGCATGGAAGCGCTCACGGCTCGGCCAGGTCTCCCCCCAGCCCAGATCGGACACGCTGTTGACGCTCATGCCTGCTCCTCCTGTCCTTCGGGGCGCATGCCGACGACGGCCGGCAGCAGACCGCCCTCGTCGAAGCAGCTGCGCTTGCCGGTGTGGCACGCCGCGCCGACCTGGTCGACTTCGACGAGCAGCGCGTCGCCGTCGCAGTCGAGGCTCACCGACTTCACGTACTGCACATGGCCGGAGGTGTCCCCCTTGCGCCAATACTCCTGGCGGGACCTCGACCAGAACGTCACACGGCCGCCTGTCAGCGTGCGGCGCAGCGCCTCGTCGTCCATGTAGCCGACCATGAGCACCTCACGGGTGTCGTACTGCTGGACGACGGCGCACACGAGCCCCTTGTCGTCGTACTTGAGCCGCGCTTTGATGCGCGGGTCGAGCATCACGAAATTGTCGTAGGTCTTCTCAGCTTCGCTGCCCATCATGCTCCCATATCATCGTTCGCGAACAACAGACCACATCATCATACGCGCGCATGCCGCGCACGCTCAGCGCACCGTGTAGCCGGCGGCGCGCAGTGCGTCCTTGACCTCGCCGATCGTGACCTTGCCGTAATGGAAGATCGACGCGGCGAGCACGGCGTCGGCGCCGGCCGCGACCGCCGGCGGGAAGTCGGAGGCCTTGCCCGCGCCGCCCGAGGCGATGATGGGGATCGAGACGACCTCGCGCATCGCACGGATCATCTCAAGGTCAAAGCCCTGCTGCGTGCCGTCGGCATCCATCGAATTGAGCAGGATCTCGCCGGCGCCGAGCTCCTCGGCGCGCTTCGCCCACCACAGCGCGTCGATGCCGGTCGATTTGCGTCCGCCCATCGTCGTGACCTCGAATCCCGAACGCGTATGCCGTTCGCCGCGCTCGCGGCGCGCGTCGACGGACAGGACGAGCACCTGGTTGCCGAATCGTTCGGCGACGCGGGAGATCAGCGTCGGATCGTTGATCGCAGCCGTGTTCACGCCCACCTTGTCGGCGCCGCAGCGCAGCAGCGAATCAACGTCCTCGGGCGTGCGTACGCCGCCGCCGACGGTCAGCGGGATGAAGATCTGCTCGGCGGTGCGCGTGACGACATCGATCATCGTCTGGCGATGCGAGCTCGACGCGGTCACATCAAGGAAGGTCAGCTCGTCGGCGCCCTGACGGTAGTATTCGGCGGCGAGCTCGACCGGGTCGCCCGCATCGCGCAGGTTCTCGAAGTGGACGCCTTTGACGACGCGTCCGGCGTCGACGTCGAGACATGGGATAACACGGACCGCCAACGGCATGGTCGCACCTCTTTCGAATCGTTGCTGACTCAACACGGAACGCCACCAGCGTACCGATTCCCTGTTACAACGCGCCGCACGCGCCGCCCACGCGACCGCATGCCGAAACGGCCGGGCCTGCATCCCCGAGCCGTTCCGGGACGCGAAATCGTTGGAACCGCGCGGATGCAACCGCAGGTTGCCGCGGAAGTCGACGGTTGCATCCGCCGATGCAACCGAAAGGTGGTAGCGCGGCTTTCGCATACCGGGCATAGTTGGTGCCATGGAGCCGACGACGGTAGCGTCGATACGGCCACGGTCAGGAAAGGACACGGACATGACCTTCAGGGACAATCTGCAGTACCTGCGCGCCCAACGCAACATGACGCAGGAGCAGCTCGCGATGCTGCTCGGCGTCTCGAGACAGGCGATCAGCAAATGGGAGGGCGACAAGGCCTATCCGGAGATGGACAAGCTGCTGATGATGTGCGACCTGTTCGGCGTGACGCTCGACGATCTCGTCATCGGCGACGTGCGCGACGGACGCGCCGAGACCGCAGCGGCCGACGACACCGGGGACGAACGCCCAAAAGCGCCCGTCGGCGCCGGCGCGACGATGCTCGCCGAGCCGTCCGCGCTGCCGCAGGACATCACCGGCTATGACGAGCACATGCGTTCCTTCGACCGCAAGATCGTCGCCGGCGTCTTCGCCGTCATCTTCGGCGTCGGCGTCGGCCTGCTGTTCGACGGCGACAACAGCGTGCCGGTGTCGGCCTCGATCGGCGAATTCCTCGTGTTCCTGTGCATCTCGATCGGCGTGCTCGTCGCGCTCGCGTTCTTCGTGCCCGCGGGTCTGGGCCACGCCGAGTTCATGCGCCGCCATCCCTTCGTCGAGGACTTCTACACCGGCGAGGACCGCCGTCAGGCGGCGCACACGCTCGCGGTCAGCCTCATCTTCGGCGTCGGCCTGATCCTCATCGCCTGCGGCTTCATGGTCTACGCCGACGGCGTCATGCACATGGACGAGGGATGGCCGGTCGCACTGTTCATGATGATCGTCGCCGGCGGCGTGGCCGCATGCACGTACGGTGGCATGAACTACGCGCGCGTGAACGTCGAGGAGTACAACAAGGCGGCGATCCGCGAGGAGCGCAGCCGCAGCATGGACACGGTCGAGGGCGTCAACGGCGCGATCTGCGGCACGATCATGATCGTCGCGACGATTGTGGGCCTTTCGATGCTGTTCTTCTTCGACGGCGGCCCCAAAGGCATGTTCTGGATGTCGTGGGTCATCGGCGGCCTGCTGTGCGCAATCGCGTCGATCGTCACGAACGCGATCGCCGAACGCCGCGACCGGCGCTGAACGGCGCGCGCCGGCATGGCGTGCGTCAGCGCATCTCGAGCGCGATCTCGCTGCCGAAGGTGTTCGGTGTGCCGTCCGTCACCTGCAGCAGCACCGGCGCCGCCGCGTCGAGGAGCACATAGGCGAGCTGGATCGATGTTTTCGTGCCGGGAAGCACCTTGCGGAAGCGTGACGCGTCCTCGAAACCAGCCGGCCTCTCTTCGCCGTAGGCGGCCTGTTCGAGCACGATGCCGTGCTGCGAGACAGTGAAGGTCGGCACCAGCCCTGTCGTGTACGCCGTCGTGTTCTCCCATTCGACGGTGAGCAGCACCGTCGCGCGGCCCTGCGCGTCGTCCGTCGCGTGCACCGCCGTGACCGATTCGATCGTCGGCCGCTTCGTCGTCGCGCTCGTCTGAGTCGAGGCCTCCTCGACCTCCCCGTCGCCGGCCGCGCCGCGCACATCGATTGTCTCCGCGGGCGCGGCCTGCAGTACGGGAGGCGCACTCATCGCCTTCGCCTGCCATCCGCCGAGGAAGCCCAGCGCGAGCACGAGCGCCGCGCCGCCGCCGAGCGCCGCCATGCCGGCTCCGGCCTTCCTCCCCCGTCGCCGACGCGCGTGGCCGCCCGCCGCCGGCGACCTTCTCGCGTGCGCTCCACCCATACGATGCTCGTTTCTCGTCATGCCTGCACGGGGCATGCGGCCCGGCCGCGCACCCCGATTATGTCCATGGGCATTGTAGCGGGGTGCACGTTGAAGGCGCCGTCGACGGTCTCACTGTAAGACGCCTTCAACGAATCTTCACATCGACCCCTGTGACCACGCCGCCGACAGGGCATCTCCGCCGCCTTCAGCGCTCCCGCCTGCGCCACGCGAAGACAGCGACGGCCGCCGCCATGCACACGAGCGCATACAGGCACACGATCCACAGATGCGGCCAGATCCGACCGTCGGCGCCGCCAAGCGCCGCGACGACCGCCTGCGTCGCATGATAGAACGGCAACGCCTGCACGATACGGCGGAACGTCTCCCCCATGATCGCCAACGGCACGGTGACTCCCGACAGGATGAAGGCCAGCGTCGTGAGCATCGCCCCGCACACGCCGCCGACCGCGCGATCGCTCATCACACAGCCGCACAGCAGCCCAATCGCCGTATACATGAGCGCGACCGGCAGCACGACCACGACGCCCAGCAGCAGACGCGCAGAGACATGCCAGCCGAACAGGCCCGCGCACAGGAACGTGACAAGCGACTGCGCAAGCGAGACGACGAGCATCGGCACCGTATAGCCGAACATGAAATCCGCCGACGTCATCGGCGAGACGAACAACCTCGCCAGGAAGCTCGACGTACGGTCCTTCGCCAGCAGCATCCCCGAGAACAACGACAGGAACACCGGCGCATAGGCCGCGATCGACGCCGTCAGATCGCCGATCGACATGGCACGCGCGCCGGGCATCTGACCGACCTGACGGTAGATGACCGACAACGCCCACAGCAGCAGCGCCGGGAAGGCCATGCCGAAGAACAGGTTCACCGAAGCGCGCAGCACCTCCTTGACCGTACGCACTGAGAACAGCCACACCCTGCGCGCGCTCATCGTGCACCTCCCGCCAACGCGACGAACGCGTCCTCCAACGTGGACGCGCCCGTCTTCTCCTTGAGCTGCTCGACGGTGCCGGTTGCGACGACACTGCCGGCGACCATGATCGCGACCATGTCCGCAAGCGTCTCGACCTCCTCGAGGTAATGCGTCGTCAGCAGCATCGTCGTGCTGCCCTTGAGCGACGCGATGACCTTCCACAGCTCCCGGCGCGCGAACACGTCGAGACCGACCGTCGGCTCGTCGAGGAACAGGATCTTCGGCGACGTGATGAGCCCCATCGCGATGCTCAGACGCCGGCGCATGCCTCCCGACAGCGCCGACGCGCGCCGCGAGGCTACGTCGGCGAGCGAGAACACGTCGATGACGTGGCGCGCGCTCGCGACGGCCTTCGCATGCGGCTGCCCGTAGATGCCGGCGATGAGCTCGAGGTTCTCCCGGACCGTAAGGTTCTGCGCGACGGCCGTCTCCTGCGGCGCGACGTTGATGCGCTCGCGGATCCATGCGCCGTCCTTGAGGATCGACTTGCCGAGCAGGTAGGCGTCGCCGCTCGTCGGGCGCGTCAGCCCGGTGAGCATCGAGATCGTCGTCGTCTTGCCGGCGCCGTTGACGCCGAGCAGCGCGAAGAGACTCCCCTCGGCGACGGTGATGTTCTCATGGTCGACGGCGACGAGGTCGCCGTACCGTTTCGTCAGATCGACGGTGCGTATCGCATCCATCTCATGCTTCCTTTCCGGATTCGAGGTCCGCCTTGAGAGCCCGGTAGACCTGCGACGTGGAGCGTTCGACAAAGTCGGCATCCCAGTCGAGGTAGCGTGTGGCGATCATCGTGGCGAGGCCGTGCACATACACCCACAGCTGCGTGTGGAATTCGAGGGCCCGTGCCTC
Source organism: Bifidobacterium choerinum (assembly GCF_002761235.1). Taxonomy (NCBI): domain Bacteria; kingdom Bacillati; phylum Actinomycetota; class Actinomycetes; order Bifidobacteriales; family Bifidobacteriaceae; genus Bifidobacterium; species Bifidobacterium choerinum. Next base: position 1,870,583 of record NZ_CP018044.1, read on the forward strand.
GGTGACGCCGAGCTGGCGGGCGACGATCGCCACGATCGGCTCGACGTCACGTTCGGCCTGCCTCATCTCCTCGTCGGTACGCGGACGCATGAACAGCATCGCGAACAGCTGCGGCTCGCGTCTGGCGAAGTCGACGTAGGCGAGGCCGCTCGACAGATATGGACGGTCGGTGCCGCGCTCCATCGCGTCGGCGACGAAGGCGTTGTACGTCTCGTTCGCTCGCCGCCAGACGGCGTGCTGCACCTCTTCCATGCCGGCGAAGCGGCTGAAGATCGGACGCACCGAGCAACCGAGGCGTGCGGCGAGCGAACGCGCGGACAGCGCATCCTCCCCGTCCTCACGCACGATTGCGAAGGCGGATTCGACAATCTGCTCGCGTGTGTATTGCTGTGCGCGCGGCATCGCGGCCTCCCTCCCCGCGCGTACTTCAACGCGCGGAACATAATGTAACAGGTGTTACGTAACAGTTGTTACATTACTTAGCGTCCCTCTTCGGCGCAAGTTCCGGCGATTGCGCAGGGCCGATTTCGGCCGCCGACACGATGAAGGCCCGCCCATCCGTTCGTGGATGGGCGGGCCTTCGCGGCCTGCGGGCGCTCAGGAACGCTGCGGCATCGTCATGTCGATCGTCTTGGCGGCGAGCTGTCCGCAGGCGCCGTCGATGTCTTGGCCGCGCGTGTCGCGCAGCGTCGCGGTGATGCCGGCGTCATGCAGGATCTCAAGGAACCTCGCCTCGTCCTCGGGTTTCGACGCCGTCCATTTCGACCCCTCGATCGGGTTGAGCGGGATCGGGTTGACATGCGCCCAGTTGTCGCCGTAGTGGTTGAGCTTGTTCGCGAGCTGGCGCGCGTGCACCTCCTGATCGTTGATGCCGCGCATCAGCGCGTATTCGATGCTCACGCGCCGCTTGCTCGCCAGATAGTAGTCATGCGCGGCGTCGAGGACCTGATCGACGTTGAAGCGCCTGTTCATCGGCACGAGCTCGTCGCGCAGATCGTCGTTCGGCGCGTGCAGCGACACGGCGAGGCGCACCGGCAGCCCCTCCTGCGCGAGGCGGCGGATGCCGGGGACGACGCCGACGGTCGAGACCGTGATGTTGCGCGTCGAGATGCCGAAGCCGTCGGGCGGCATCGCGCCGATCTGACGCACCGCGGAGACGATGGCGCGATAGTTGCCCATCGGCTCGCCCATGCCCATGAACACGACGTTGCTCAGACGCCCCGGACCTCCCGCGACCTCGCCGCGCGCCATCATGCCGGCGGCGATGCGCACCTGTTCGAGGATCTCGCCGGTGGACATGTTGCGCGTCAGCCCCAGCTGGCCGGTCGCACAGAACGGGCAGCCCATGCCGCAGCCGACCTGCGACGAGATGCACAGCGTCGTGCGGTTGGGATACCGCATGAGCACCGATTCGATCTTCGAGCCGTCGAACAGGTTCCACAGCGTCTTGATTGTCTGCCCGTCGTCGGCCACCTGACGTGTCACCTCGTCGATCAGTGTCGGGAAGAACGCCTCCTGAACCGGTTCGCGCAGCGCCGCCGGCAGATCGGTGAAATCGGCGGCGTCGGCGTCGAAACGGCCGTAGTAGTGGTTGGCGAGCTGCTTGACGCGGAACCTCGGCATGCCGAGCTCCTTCGCGCGCTCCTCGCGTTCGTCGACGGTCATGTCGGCGAAATGCAGCGGCGGCTTGCCCCGTCGAGCGTGGTCCTTCGCGAGCACGTCGCGGAACGCCCCGGTGGTGCCGCCGGGCGTGATGCCGCTGTCCGCGTCGTCATGCGGATGCGCGGCGGGGCGGAAGGTGTCGTTGGAGTTCATGATGGAATCGGCTTTCCTCGGGGAATCGTGATGGTTCGGACGGTGCGCGGCGCTCAGACGTCACAGACCGGTCATCCACAGCAGCACGCAGATGAACGGCGCGCACAGCAGGATGGAGTCGACGCGGTCGAGGATGCCGCCGTGCCCCTTGAGCAGGTGACCCATGTCCTTGATGCCCAGATCACGTTTGATCAGCGACGCGCACAGGTCGCCGAAAGTGCCGACGACGCCGATCATGACGCCGGCGACGATCGGCACCCACCAGCGCGACGCCCACATCGGCGCCTCGTAGGTGCACGCGAAGACGGCGAAACAGCCGGCCATCGCGAACAGGATCGAGCCGAGCAGACCTTCGACCGATTTCTTTGGCGAGATCGTCGGACACAGCTTGTGCCGGCCGAACCACGCGCCGGCGAACAGACCGCCGGTGTCGCTCAGCGCCGGCATGAACACGATGAGGATCGCATGGGCGACCGGATGCCCGTTGAAGGTGAGCGGCATGATGATGCACGAAGCGAGCAGCGGAATGTAGAGCACGGTGAACATCGAGACGGCCACCTGCGTCAGGCGGCTGTGCGGCTCGTCGGCGCGCGGCTGCGCCTGTGCAGGCGTCGCGGTCGTTGCCTTGCCGGCGACGACCTTCGATGTGCGCCCGTTGAGCGTGATCTGCAGGCTCGCCGTGACGGCGACGACGAGCAGCGACGCCAGCACGCCGACGGCCATCGCCACGACATGGCGGTCGCAGAAGTAGACGGAGAGCAGCGTCGCCGTCGAGCAGATCCAGAGCGTGAGCACAGGGATGCGCAGGCCGCGCGTCGCGAAGTCCACGCGCAGCTCCCACAGCGCGGGGAGCATGAAGACGACGACGAGGAGCGCGAACAGCATCGGACTGATGAACAGGCACGCGAGGATGATCACGATGAGAACAACGGCCGTGGCGACGGCCTGCGGCATGTTCCTGCCGGTCCTCTTGTTGATCTGCTGAAGCTTCTCTTCGGCCTCACGGGATTGCTGCATATGCGGCATCATGGCCCTCCTTCGGGAACATGCGCGACGACGTGCACCGGCGGGGTCCGCCCGGTGCACAACAAGGATGCGCCTGCGCGCCGGGCGTCGCTTGAAGCCGTGGCGGTCGCGCGCAGGCGCATCGTCTCGGGGAGGATCAGACCTCCATGATCTCCTTCTGCTTGCCTTCGAGCAGGGCGTCGAGTTCATCGGTGATCTGCTTGGTGACCTTGTCGAGATCCTTGAGCAGACGATCGCCCTCGTCCTCGCCCATCTCGCCGTCCTTGACGGCCTTGTCGATCGCTTCCTTCGTCTTGCGACGGATGTTGCGCACGGCGACCTTGCCGTCCTCGGCCTTCGTCTTGGCGAGCTTGACGTATTCCTTGCGGCGGTCCTCAGTGAGCTCCGGCATCGTCAGCAGGATCTGCGCGCCGTTGCGGCGCGGGCTCGCGCCGAGGTCGGAGTCGCGCAGCGCCTTCTCGACGGCGTTCGCCTGCGACGGGTCGAAGGGCGTCACCGACAGCGTGCGCGGCTCCGGCACGCCGATCGTGGCAACCGACTTGAGCGGCGTCGGCGCGCCGTAGTATTCGACGACGATGCCGTTGAGCAGCGCCGGGTTGGCGCGGCCGGTGCGGATGCCGGAGAAGTTCTCCTTCGTCGATTCGACGGACTTCGCCATCTGCGCCTTGGCCTGATCCACAAGATTTGCCATGTTTGTTCTCCTTTGATGAAACCTGTTGTCGGCGTCGTGGGCGTCACACGGCGTTCATGCCAGCTGCGACTCCCCGTTGGACACCAGCGTACCAATCGACTCGCCGAGCAACGCGCGGGTGACGTCGCCGGGCGCCTCGAGCCCGAACACGCGGATGTGCTGGTCGTTGTCACGCGCCATCGCCATCGCCGAGGCGTCCATAACCGCGAGGTTGTCGACGAGCGCGCGCTTGTAGCTCAGGCGCGCGAAGCGCTTTGCGTCCGGGTCCTTGCGCGGGTCGGAGGTGTAGACGCCGTCGACGCCGTTCTTACCCATGAGCACCTCATCGCAGTGAATCTCGAGCGAACGCTGGATCGAGACGGTGTCGGTCGAGAAGTATGGCATGCCGGCGCCGGCGCCGAAGATGACGACGCGGCCTTTCTCGAGGTGGCGGATCGCCTTGAGCGGGATGTACGGCTCGGCGACCTGCCCCATCGTGATCGCCGTCTGCACGCGCGTCGCCTGGCCTTCCTGCTCGAGGAAGTCCTGCAGCGCGAGGCAGTTCATGACGGTGCCGAGCATACCCATATAGTCACCGCGGGAACGATCGATGCCCGCCTGCTGCAGTTCGGCGCCGCGGAAGAAGTTGCCCCCACCGGTGACGATCGCCACCTGCACGCCGGCTTCGACGGCCGGCACGATCTCGGAGGCGATGCGCCGCACGACACCGGTGTCGATGCCGACGCTGCCGCCGCCGAAGGCCTCCCCCGAGAGCTTGAGCAACACCCTGCGCGGTTCGGATTGCGTCGTTTCCTCTGCCATATCATGCCTTCCTCGTCGATGGATCGCAAAATACCGTCTTTCAGAGTATCGGTGCCGTTCGACACCGCGGCGGGGAGGCATATGAACGCGGATGGGGCCGCGCACCCTCACGGCGCGCGGCCCCATCCGCGTTCATCATCGATGCGCGGTCGCGTCAGTCGACGTCGGCCTCCGGGCCCTTGCCGACCTCGAGGCGGGCGAAGGCGAGAGCCTGACCGCCGACCTCCTTGAACAGGTCGCCGATCGTCTTCGACGGTTCCTTGACGTAGGCCTGCTCGAGCAGCACGTTCTCCTTGAAGAACGCGTTGAGGCGGCCTTCGACGATCTTCGGGACGATCTTCTCCGGCTTGCCCTCGGCGAGCGACTTCTCGGTGGCGACGCGGCGTTCGCTCTCGACGACGTCCTCCGGGACGTCCTCGCGGGTGAGCCAGCGGGCGCCCATCGCGGAGATCTGCAGCGCGGCCTCATGGGCCACGGCGGCGCCGGCCTCGTCGGTCGCAATCATCGCGACGATGCTCGGCGGCATCTCGGCGGACTTCTTATGGGCGTAGATCTCAACGCGCGGGCCGGTGATCTTCGCGAACTGGCCGACCTTGACGTGCTCGCCGAACAGCGCGGCCGCCTCCTCGATGTCGGTCTTCACGTCGCCGTCGGCGGACGGCGCGTTGAGGACGTCGTCGATGCTGTTCGCGTCGGCCTTGACGGCGTCGGCGAGGACGGTGTTCGAGAAGTCGACGAACTTCGGGGTCTTCGCGACGAAGTCGGTCTCCGAGTTGAGCTCGACGGCGTAGCCGGTCTGGCCGTTCGCGGAATCGACGACGGTCGACGCGATCGTGCCTTCCTGGGCCTTGCGGCCCTCACGCTTGCCGGCGGCCTGAATGCCCTTGGCGCGGATGATCTCCTTCGCGCGTGCGACGTCGCCTTCGGCCTCGGTGAGCGCCTTCTTGACGTCCATCATGCCGGCGCCGGTCTCCTCGCGGACCTGCTTGATCAATGCTGCGGTGATTGCTGCCATTGATGTCTCCTTGGTTGAATTGAAAAGAAAAAGTGTATGGAGGCAGGCGGATGGCGGCGGGTCGCCGCCATCCGCTCGGGATCACTTGGCCTCGGTGTCCTGCTCGGCCTGCGCGGCCTCGAAGTGGGCGTCCGAACGGGCGGCCTCGGAGGAGGCGCCTTCGGCCTCGTCGTCCTTGAGCACGGCGCTCTCGGTGACGACTGCGTTCTCACGGTCGGTGTTCTCGAGCAGTTCCTTCTCCCAGGCGGCCATCGGCTGCTCGGTGGAGGTGCCTTCGCTCTGTGCGCTCTTTCCGGAACGCTCGAGCAGGCCTTCGGCGACGGCGTCAGCGAAGAGCGTCGTCAGCAGCTCGATGCCGCGGATCGCGTCGTCGTTCGCCGGGATCGGGTACTCGACGGTCTCCGGATCGGCGTTGGTGTCGACGATCGCGACGACCGGGATGCCGAGCTTGTGGGCTTCCTCGACCGCGAGGGCCTCCTTGTTGACGTCCACGACGAACATCGCGGAAGGCGTGCGGTTCATGTTGCGGATGCCGCCGAGCTGCTTCTCCAGCTTGTCCTTCTCGCGCTCGAGGAGCAGGAGCTCCTTCTTCGTCAGGCCAGAGCCATGCACGTCGGAGAAGTCCATCTCCTCGAGTTCCTTGAGGCGCGTGACGCGCTTGGAGACGGTCTGGAAGTTGGTCAGCATGCCGCCGAGCCAACGCTCGGAGACGTACGGCATGTTCACGCGGGTGGCCTGGGTCTTGATGGCCTCCTGAGCCTGCTTCTTCGTGCCGACGAACAGCACCGTGCCGTTGTGCGCGACGGTCGTCTTGATGAAGTCGTAGGCGACGTCGATCAGGTCGAGCGTCTTGAACAGGTTGATGATGTAGATGCCGTTGCGCTCCGTGAGGATGTACTGCTTCATCTTCGGGTTCCAACGGCGGGTCTGGTGTCCGAACTGGAGACCGGCCTTGAGCATCTCGCTCATCGTGATCTGAGCCATGGTATCGCTACCTTTCTTGTCGGTTATTGCCTGGCCATGCGGCATTGCGTGCAATCTCGCCCCGGGGGCTCGACCGACCGACACAAGCCGTCGCTCGCATGGCGCGTTGTCATGGTGCGCCGGTTGGGGATGTTCGGTGGCGTCCCATGCGCGCGACTGCACGGGGCGCCGGTTGGCACACCGCTGACGAATATAGCATGCGCCCCTCCCAGAATCAATGGTTCCGCGAGGGGCGCACACGGGTCGCTTCGAACGGTCAGGAGTTCAGGCTGCGCATGCGGCGCATCGCGGCGCGACGCTCGTCCTTCTCGAGCCGATCGATGTAGACGTGGCCGTCGAGATGGTCGGTCTCATGCTGGAGCATGCGTCCCATGATGCCGTCGCCTTCGAGGACGACCTCGTTGCCGTCGAGGTCGATGCCGCGCACGCGCGCGTAGTCGGCGCGGCGCGTCTTGTACCACAGGCCGGGCAGCGACAGGCAACCCTCGTCGCCGTACTGTTCGCCGCGCGTCTCCTCGAGCACCGGGTTAAGCACGTAGCCGACGGTGCCGTCGATGTTGTAGGAGAAGGCGCGCAGACCGACGCCGATCTGGTTGGCGGACAGGCCCGCACGGCCCGGGTCGTCGACGGTGTCGAGCAGGTCCTCGACGAGGCGCCGCACCGCCGGCGTAATCTCGGTGATCGGATCGCACGGCGTGCGCAGGACCGGATCGGGTACGACTCGTATTTCACGGATTGCCACTGTTGCTCCTCTGTTATATCAGTTCCTCTATTGGGGTGTTGGTTCGCCGATGCGGATGCGGCCGTCATGCCGCGTCCGCATCGTCCTTCGCATCGGCGCCGGCGTCCGGCTGCGCGTCGTCGTTCCGTTCGCGCGCGGCGTCGCCGTGCTCGTCGCGCCATTCGCCGAGGCGCTCATGGACGTTGTCGATCGCCTGGCGCACGCGCGGCGTCACGTTCTCGGATGCGGCGCGCACGCTTTCGCCGGCCTTCTTGACCGTCTCGGTCGTGCTTTCCAGGATCTGCATGCCGACGTTCGGCGTGCGCACGGCGGCCACCGGCGCGTACAGCTCCCCGTCGATGACCTCGGCGTACCGCGTGAGCACCTTGGGGCGCACGACCTTCATGCTCGCGGTCATCGTGCCGTCCTCGAGGCTGAAGTCGCGGGGCAGCACGATGAACTTGCGCACCGATTCGGCGCGCGAGACCTCAGCGTTCGCCCGGTCGATGTACTGCTGGATGAACGAGTGGACGGCGTCGCTTTCGGCGACGTCCTCCATCGGCATGCGCGGGTCGAGCCCCTGCTCGGCGAGCCACGACGGCGTCATCTCCGGGTCGAGCGTCACGAGGGCGCCGATGAACGGCCGGTTGTCGCCGACGACGACGGCGTGCGCGACGATCGGGCATTCGCAGATCGTGCCCTCCATCGGCGCCGGGGAGACGTTCTTGCCGCCGGCGGTGATGATGATGTCCTTCTTGCGTCCGGTGATGTACAGGAATCCCTCGTCGTCGATCGTGCCGAGGTCGCCGGTGTGCAGCCAGCCGCTCGGATCGAGGACCTCGTCGGTCTTGTCCGGGTTGCGGTAGTAGCCGAGGAAGACGTTCGGCCCCTTGACCTCGATCTCGCCGTCCTCGGCGGTGCGGATCGCCATGCCGGGACCGGGGCGTCCCACCGAGCCGGGGCGGTTCGCCTTCTGCCAGTTGACGACCATCGGCGCCGCGGTCTCGGTCATGCCGTAGCCCTGGATGAACGTGATGTCGTCCATGCCGTTGAAGAAATGCACGAGGTCGGTGTTGATCGGCGCGCCGCCGCATGCGAGGTAGCGCAGGTTCGGGCCCAGCGCCGAGCGGAACGACGAGGCGACGGTGCCCATGTAGAAGGAGTGCTTCATACGCATGACGGCCGACGGCCGCTTGTGCTCGACCTCCATCTTCGACCATGCGACGAAGTGCTTGAAGGCGTTCGCGAAGATGCGTCCGCGCATGCCGGTGCCGGCCTTCTGCGACGCGGCGTTGTACACCTTCTCGAAGACGCGCGGCACGCCGAGCAGGTAGGTCGGCTTGAAGCCGCGCAAGTCGGCGAGCAGGTGCTTCGCGCCGGGCGCGTAGCCGACGACGCCGTGGCCGCCGATCGCCGTGTACTGGATGTAGCGCGCGAAGCAATGCGCCAGCGGCAGGAACAGCAGCAGACGGTTCGGCTCGTAGAGCATCTCCGGCAGGATCTCGTAGCCGTTTTTGACGATGTGCGTGAAGTTGCGGTGCGACAGCATCGCGCCCTTCGGCCTGCCGGTCGAGCCCGACGTGAAGACGATCGTCAGCAGGTCGTCAGCGCGCACGCGTCCGATCGCCTCGTCGAGCTCGTCGTCATCGATCGCCTCGCCGTAGTCGATGAGTGCGTCGAGCGCGCCGTTCTTGAGGTTGAAGACGTGCTTGAGGCCCGGATGTTCGGCGGCGATGTAGTCGAGCGTATGCGTATGCGCCTCGTCGCCGCCGAAGGCGATGAGCGGATCGACCTCCTCGACGATCGAGGCCGCCTGCTTGAGCGAATCGGTCTCGTAGATAGGCACGGACACGGCGCCGATCGCCGCGCAGGCGAAGTCGAGGACGCCCCACTCGTAGCAGGTGGCTGAATAGAGCACGACCATCGTGCCCTGCTTCGCGCCGATGGCCATGAGGCCCTTGGCGACGCTGCGCACCTGGGCGAGCATCTCCCCTGCCATCACGTCGTTCCACTGGCGCGTCCGCTCGTCCTTCCATTGGGCGATCAGGTCGCCCGGGTCGGCGATCGCGCGGTCGGACAGCAGCGAGTATACCGTGTCCTTCTGCGTGGTCACGTAGATATTGTCGAGTCCGTATTCCCTGAGCATGCCTCCCACTATAACGCACGGCCGCGCATGCGGCCGCGCGCTTCAGCCGAGGTCAATCATGTCGCACACCCAGCGCGACCCATGGCGCACGAGGCGCATGTTGCCGCAGTGGGGCGTCGCGCCGAGCGTGATGTGGATCGAGATCTCCAGCGTCTGCTCGTTGAGCATCATCGCATGCACGAGACGCGGCATGACCGGCGCGTAGCGCAGGCGCAGCGCAGGCGCGGGAAGCTGGTCCGGATTGCCTTCGAGCACCGAGCGCATCGTCTCGATGCGCCTGATGCATTCGGGCCTGACGTATTTGGCGAGCGAGCTGCCGGTCTGGCGTGCGCGCATGACCTCGACCGCCGCGCAGATGGTGCGGCAGATCTGCATCACCAGATTGCGGATGTAGGCGTCCGTGTACTCGTGCTCGAAGCACAGCTGCACATGGTAGTGCAGCGATTCGTCGCGCACCGCCAGCGGGATGTCGCCGTCGTAGGACGGCAGCGCGCGGCGTCGTGCGCCGCGCTGCATGCGATCCACGGCGCGCATGTCCTCGATGCGCGCGCGTTCGGCGCGGCGGCGGTCGCGCTCGACCGCCTCGTCGAACTCCCTGCAGCTGCGCTCGTCCATCTCCTTGTAGAACGCGGCCAGTCCCAGATCGAGGACATCCTCCTCCTCGTCGGCGTCGTCGGTCTCGTCGACAGCGTCGGCGGCGGCGAAGTCGTCATGTCGCCGGTCGTCTTCATCATGCCGGCAACCGTCTTCGTCATACCGGTAGTCGTCCTCGTCATGGTCGTCATGGCGATAGTCGTCGTTGGCGTTCATCGGGTGTTCCCTCCCCCTGTGTTGAGCCCGCCCCTCAGGGATCTTCCCCCGCGCGCCCCGCCGTGGCCGTGGCGCGCGAACCATATCCCTGATGCTGTACTTCGTTTATCATGACGGGCCCGCCTTTCCCGGAGCGGACCGTGAGGCCGGCGGGTCGTCCCGTCGAACACGAATGTAGCGTATTCCGGCGCGGAATACCAACGGTTGCAGCAACCGATGTCCATTTGTGGAAAACCTCCCCGATATCCACATCGTCAATGATTCATTGTGGATAACGGAAAACGTCCCGGACGTTAAGCCCTTAACATGTTGCTTTTCGGGCGTTTTCCGACGTCGCCGTTGAATACGTTTGCACATTGAACTATGTGACCGACAACATAAATATGGACATTTGAAGCAGATTTGTCTAATCCACATAGTGGGCAAATTGCGAGTTCTGCGATTTTCGCAATCCCCTCACATTATGCCATACGCGGAAACTCATGTGCCGAAGCCGACCCCATCCCCATGCACGCCGGCGCCACGCATCCCATGTCCGACGATCGCGGGTCGCCGGAACGCGGAACGGGGGCCGCCGCCGCACGGCATCGTCCATGCGGCGGCGGCCCCCGTTCCCGGGGAGGCGCCGGTCAGCGTCCGGTGGGCGTCACGACGACATCGCAACGCTGGAAGTTCTTAAGGTCGACGTATCCGGTCGACGCCATCGCGCGCCGCAGCGCGCCGATGAAGTTCGTCATGCCGTCGGCCATGTGGCTCGGCCCGTACAGGATCTCCTCGAGCGTGCCGACGGTGCCGACGTCGGAGCGGAAGCCGCGCGGCAGCGTCGCATGGCGCGCCTCCGCGCCCCAGTGCTTGCCGTGGCCGGGCGCCTCCTTGGCGCGTGCGAGCGGCGCACCGAGCATGCACGCGTCGGCGCCCATCGCCAGCGCGGTCACGAAGCTGCCGGAGTCGCCCATGCCGCCGTCGGCGATGACCTGCACATAGCGGCCGCCGGACTCGTCCATGTAGTCGCGGCGCGCCTCGGCCACGTCGGAGATCGCCGTCGCGAGCGGCACATGCACGCCGATCGTCTTGCGCACGGCGGAGACGGCACCGCCGCCGAACCCGACGAGGACGCCGGCGGCGCCCGCACGCATCAGATGCAGCGCCGCCGTGTAGTTCGCGGCGCCGCCGACGATGACCGGCACGTCGAGGTCGTAGATGAACTTCTTGAGGTTGAGCGGCTCGTGGTCGGTCGAGACATGCTCGGCGGAGACGGCGGTGCCGCGGATGACGAAGAGGTCGACGCCGGCCTCGAGCACCGTGGAGTAGTACTGCTGCGTGCGCTGCGGCGACAGGGCGCCGGCGACGGTCACGCCGGCGTCGCGAATCTCATGCAGCCTCGAGACGATGAGCTCCGGCTTGATCGGCTCGGCGTACGCCTGCTGCAGGTAGGCGGTGGCCTCCTGGGGGCCGAGCGCGGCGATATGCTCGAGGATCGGCTCCGGGTCGTCGTAACGGGTCCACAGGCCTTCGAGGTCGAGGACGCCGACGGTGCCGAGACGGCCGAGCTCGATCGCCGTCTTCGGGCTCGTCACCGAGTCCATCGGCGCGCCGATGACCGGGATGTCGAACTGGTAGGCGTCCACCTGCCAGGCGGTGGAGACGTCCTGCGGATCGCGTGTGCGGCGGGACGGGACGATCGCGATGTCGTCGAGACCATAGGCGATGCGGCCCTTCTTGCCGAGGCCGATTTCAATTTCCTGAGACATGGCTCCTAGGCTAATGCGCAGCTGTGACACGGGCGCGACGCGGTTTTTGGACAATCGTCCGTGGACGAAACAGTCATGCGCTATGCATGTCTATGGAAACGTTCCGATCACTCATTGGAGGAATCCCCCATGACGAAAATCAAGGTCGAAGGCACGGTCGTCGAGCTCGACGGCGACGAGATGACGCACGTCATCTGGAAGGACATCAAGGACCGTCTCATCCTGCCCTACCTCGACGTCAACCTCGACTACTATGACCTGAGCATCCAGAACCGCGACGCGACCGACGACCAAGTGACGATCGACGCCGCCGAGGCGATCAAGCGCGAGCACGTCGGCGTCAAATGCGCGACGATCACGCCCGACGAGGCGCGCGTCGAGGAGTTCGGCCTCAAGAAGATGTGGAAGTCGCCGAACGGCACGATCCGCAACATCCTCGGCGGCACGATCTTCCGCGAGCCGATCGTCATCTCGAACATCCCGCGCCTCGTGCCGGGCTGGACGAAGCCGATCGTCGTCGCCCGCCACGCCTTCGGCGACCAGTACAAGGCGACCGACTTCAAGGTCCCGGGCCCGGGAAGCCTGACGGTGACCTTCACACCGCAGGACGGCTCCGCGCCGATCGAGCATCTCGTCTTCGACTATCCGGGATCCGGCGTCGCGCAGGTGCAGTACAACCTCGACGACTCGATCCGCGGCTTCGCGCGCGCCTGCTTCAACTACGGACTGCTGCGCGGCTACCCGGTCTACCTGTCCACGAAGAACACGATCCTCAAAGCATACGACGGCGAGTTCAAGGACATCTTCGCCGAGGTGTTCGAGACCGAATACAAGGAACGCTACGAGCAGGAGGGCCTCACCTACGAGCACCGCCTCATCGACGACATGGTCGCCAGCTCCCTCAAGTGGCACGGCGGCTACGTGTGGGCCTGCAAGAACTACGACGGCGACGTGCAGTCCGACACCGTCGCACAGGGCTTCGGCTCGCTCGGCCTGATGACCTCGGTGCTGATGACCCCCGACGGCCAGACCGTCGAGGCCGAGGCCGCGCACGGCACCGTCACCCGCCACTACCGCCGCTGGCAGAAGGGCGAGAAGACGTCGACGAACCCGATCGCGTCGATCTACGCGTGGACGGGCGGCCTCAAGCACCGCGCGAAGCTCGACGGCACGCCCGATGTCGCCGACTTCGCCGAGAAGCTCGAGCAGACGATCATCGCGACCGTCGAGGGCGGCCAGATGACGAAGGACCTCGCGCTGCTCATCGGCCCCGATCATCCGTGGCTCGACACCGAAGGCTTCATGGACGCGCTCGACGAGAACCTGAACAAGGCGCTGCGCGGCTGATCCCATACGCTCCGCCCCCCGATGCCTCCCTCCCGCAACCGGGGAGGGAGGCATCATGCGTCTTGCCGACTTCCTCGGGTACAATCGTTCCCGTCCCATTCCCCACAAGAAAGCGGTACGGCATGTCCCTCACGGGTCCTTCCATTCTGCGGCGCTGCATGGCGATGGCGCTGTGCTGCGGCCTGACGATTCCACTGGCCGCCTGCTCGCGATCAGCGACCGACGCGCCGCCGTCGTCGGCGCCGAGCGCAACGACCGGGACGGTGGCGATGTTCGTGCCGACCGACAGCTTCACGATCTCACAGAACGTGCCGCTCAACACCTGGAACCGTCTCGTCGACGCCACGTCGGACGCGCTCGCGGACCGCGGATTCGACGACGGCGACGTCACGACGCACGCCGACGCCGACCTCGACAAGCAGAGCCGCAGCATCGAGGACTACGTCCATGAGCACATCGAAGGCAACGACGGCGGCCGCACGCTCGTCGTCGCGCCGGCGGTGCGCACCGCCGAATCGACGAAGTACTACGGCGACTATGCGACGCAGACGCCCGACGCGGCGAGGGGCGACGACGCGAAGGCCGACGAGGCGCTTCGGCGCACCGCCGACGCGCTCAACCGGGCGAAGAAGGCCGGGGCGCACGTCGTCGTCCTGTCGACGCGCATCCCCGGCTTTACGCCCGACGCCTTCGTGTCGATCTGCGACGCCGAGCAGATCGGCCGCATGCAGGCGCAGCAGCTCGTCAACAAGCTCGAACTCGACAAGACGAGCAAGGACAACCCCAAGCGCATCGAGATCATGCTGCCCTTCGACGGCGAGGCGGCGCACCCGGGCGACGAGCAGCGGTTCGCGCGCGATGCGTTCAAAGGCGTGTGGAGCGTGCTCGGTACCTACTTCCGCTCCGGCGTCGTCGTCAGCCCGTCGCTCAAGCTGTCCGCCTCGTCGACGGCGGACGACTGGCGCGACGTGGCCTTCGAGGCGCGCAGAAGCGACGACGCCGCCGCCGAGATCAAGTCACGTCTGCACACGAACGTCAAGGGCGCCTTCACGCCGATCGACGGCGTCGTCTCGATGAACGACTTCGTCGCCGACGGCGTCATCAAGGGGCTGACGGCCATGGGCTACGTCGGCACGGCCGCCGACATCAACCCGTCGATCACGATCGGCGACGTCCTCGGCAACATCGCAGGCCGACGCGACGTGCAGCGCGGCAAGGTGCCGGAGCCGACATCGGCGCCGAGCGGCGGCGCCGACAAATCCGACGACGGCGGCAGGGGGGACGGCGGACCCGCGCCGGTGACGTCGAACCGCTGGCCGATCATCACCGGATACGGCTCGTATGTGAGCAACATCCCGAACATCGTCGCCGGCAAGCAGTGGATGACCGGCCTCGCCGACCGCAACGGCAACGCCGCGGGCATCGCCGAGATCTGCCGCGCGCTCGACCGGCGCGACGCGCAGGCGGTGCTGGGGCATTTCAACACCGTCGACGGCGTGCCGACGATGGCGCTGCCGCTCGTCGCGGTGAGCGCCGGCAACCTCAAGACGACGCTCATCGACCCCGGCTACATCTCGCTCGCCGACGCCGACCTGTAGCGTCATTCGACAAGCACGACGCGCTGCGGGCGCAACCACCGTTCGGGGTCGACGTACCGGCGTCCCGTCGTGCGCACGCCCCAATGCACGCATGCGCCGTCGCAGTGGTCGCTCGACCCGGACACGGTGCCGAACGGACGTCCGCGGTGCACCTCCGTGCCGACGGCCAGCGCCGTGACCGCCGGCTCGAAGGTGAGCGTCCATGCGCCGTGCGCGATGCTCACGACCGATTTGCCGCCCACCTTTCCGGCGAAGCTGACCGTGCCGTCCGCCGGAGCGACGAGCGTCGTGCCCTCGTCGGCCTCGATGTCGACGCCTCGGTGGCCGGCGAGCCACACCTGCGCCGGACCGTCGAAACGCGCCATGACGGCCCCTCCCCTGACCGGCAGCACCATCGACGGCTCGCAGCCTCCCTCGGCGTAGACGCAGTCGCCCGTGCGCATGCCGAGGGCGACCATCGTCGTTGCGGCGACGACCAGCGTCGACGCCGCAACGAGCGCATTGAGCCGCCGGCGTCCGCGCATCGCCTCGAGGCGCCTTCTGCGCCGGACCCGGCGTGCGCGTGCCTGCTCATCATGATGTCCCATATGACTCCTCCTTCGGATGGTGGAACAACGTCGTCGTTCCACTATCCGACGTCACGGGCGCGCATGTCCACTGCGACGGGGACATGTGTACGGACGGTCCCGAACACGGCGTGTCGCGGCCGAAACGGACCAATCGATGTGGACAGCCGTCGCATATGCAACAAAAAATCGTCGACGGGGAATCGGAAACGGATCAGCAATCGGCAAAAGCGGCCGCCGGAGGACGGTCAGTCGAGCGAATCGAGGACGTCGTCGATGAGCGTGCGCCTCGGCGTGCGCCCTTCGTCGAGGTCACGCAGCCGCGGAAAGCGCCGCAGCGCGTTCGTCGGACTCGCCCCCGCCGCGCGCGACACGTTCGACTTGCTCACACCGTGGCCGACCGCGCGTTCGGCGAGACGGTCGACGAGCGAATCGCACACCTGCCGCAGCCGCTCCGCGACCCACAGCTGGGCGAGCTCTGGCGACATGCCGTAGTCCTCGACGAGTTCCGCCGACGATTCCTGCACCGCCGCCCACAGCACCATGAACGGCTTGCGGTAGTAGGAGATCTGCTCATGCCGCGACTCCTCGGCGAGCTGCTCGAGCGCATGACGGTCATCGGCGTTCGCGCTCATACGCCCCTCCTGTCCGAATACGGAACTATCGCAAAAGAACCACCCGTGAAGGGTGGCTCCGAGTATCTCCGTCGGGCTGACAGGATTTGAACACAACGCTCTGGAACCGTTGCGATTCATACACTGTCGGCATACCCGACGATTTATGTCCACTGTTTTGTCCCATCTCACGATGTGACCATCCATGTGTTTGTTTTATTCTACTCGCACCGCAGGAAACAGAAAAAGTCCCGCTCCCCTGCCAAACGAGGCAGCGGAGCGGGACATGGTTGGCTGTTATTTCGTGCTATCGGCGATCGATGCCAGGCTGGAGCCGTCGTCGACCTCGGGGATGCCGGCGATGCTCGTCAGGAGGCTGAGCACACCGCCCATGAGAGAGATAGACAGGACATTGGCCCAGTCGGCCTGCATGAGCCCGATCGCACCCGTGCCCAGCACGCCGATCGCGGCCTGCGCCATTGTTTTTAGGGCGCGGATGAGCGCGGCGCGCACCCATACGCGCATCGACCCCGCCGATGGGTCACCGGTTGGCAGGCTGTCAGGCAGCGGCTGATCCGCATCGTCGTGCATGCGGTCGAGGTCGTCATCGGTCAGGTGGTCGTCGGTCATGGTGTTACCATCCCATCTTGCGGTTGACGATGGCCTGCACGGCCGCATAGTTGGCTCCGAGGCGGCGCTGGCGCTCGGCTCCGTTGCCGTAGTCGCCACGGATGACCGCATCCGCGAGCGCGTTGAGATCGACGTTCGGGCTGGGTGTGGAGACACCGAGCAAGGCGTTGACGCGGTTCTGTACGGCTTGCGCGTCATAGCCGGCCTGCTTGAGGCGGGCCATGCGGTCGTCGCCGTTGCCCCACTGGCCGGCGATGACCTCGCGCGCGACGGTCTCGACGCTCTTCTTCGCCGGCGCGGACGGCTTGGCCGCGGGCTTTGCCGTTGCGGACGGCTTGCTCCCGGTCATCTTGTCGTACCATTCCTGGGCGCGGTGCATGTAGGCGTCGCGCTGGGAGCCGGCGATCGACGCGGGGCATTCGGTCGGGCTGAAGTCCTTGTGGAAGAACACGTTCTTGCCGTACTGCGGGCGGCCGAGGCCGTAGTATTTGCAGACGGCCGCGGTCAGGTGCGCGCCGTTGTCGAGGGTGGCGTCGCTGATCTTCCACGGGTTCGTCGAGATGTCGGCGTGCTCGATGCCGATGGACGTGCAGTTGGCCTGGTAGTCGCCGGCGTGCCATGCGGTGTCGCTGTCCCAGACGATCTGCGTGATGACGCCGTTCGCATCGACCTGATAATGGGCGGACGCCTCGCGCGTCTGCCACACGTTGTAGCAGCCTTCACCGGACAGGTTGCCGCCGTTGTGGTGCAGGATGACCTTGTCGATCTTGCAGCCGTTGCGGCCTCCGGTGAAATGCTTGTCGAGAATGAGGTCGCGGTCGGCCTCGAGCTTGTCCCAGTTCTTCATGATGGTCCTTTCGATTGTTTGGATAAGAGGCCACGGCGTGATTGCCGTGGCCTTGTAATTGATCATTCCGGTTCGTGCTCGTCGGGCGGGTACGACGGCATGTTCTGCACCTCGCGGTTGAGTTCGCTGCCTGTGCCGTTACCGCCGAGCGAATGGTATGCGACGTAGATGCGCTGCACCACGCGCTTCTCGTTGGGATGCGCCCATCCCCGCCGCGAGTATCGCTCGTGCTTGTCGGAGATGCGCAGGTAGGCGAGCTCGATGACGGCCGTACGCAGGATCTGCTGCGTGTCACGCAGCTCGTCCACCTGCGAGCGCAGCTTGTCGACGCTGGCGCGCAGCTCGTCGACACGGTCGTCGCGCATGACGACGGGATGTTTCGTCTCCCATCGGGTCAGCATGGTTTTGGCGATGAGGTAGATGACGCCGTTCGATCCGAGGATCGTGGCGATCATCGTCAGTACCTCGACGCTCAGGATCTTCATCCGTCCTCCATGCTTTGTCGTTTAGGATGTGCAGGTGGCTCCGTTGAAATATGGTTCTGGCAGACCGCCGGATTCGTGCAACGCCTGCACCGTAGGCCATTCGCTTGCCGGCGTCATGATGAAGTCGCTCACGCTCATCGCTCCGCCTTGGTTCTTCGGCGCGACGAACATGAGCGAGCATCCAGGCTCCGGTAGTGTGAACGATGCCGTGTAGAAACCGTCTTTCTGGGTGCGGCGCACCACGCACAGGTAGGTCGCATTGGTTGTGCTCTTGATCAGCGAGAGCTGATCGCCGTTGACATGGTCGGGACATGACGAGTAGAAACCGTACACATAGTCTCCGGTGGGCAGGGCCAGCAGCTTATACTCGATGCCATTGCCGGGGCCGCCAACCAGATTGGTGACGTGGATGCCACGGTCGGTAAGACGATAGTCGCAGCCGCCGAACTGCACCCATCCAGTGGTCGATGTCGGCACAGGATTCGTCATGAGGTTACGGACGCTCATGCCGCCACCTCCACACCGAGATGTGGATGATGACAAGGAATGCTATGAGGCAACCCCACCCCCCCCGCTTTGAGCGTTTCGCCATCAACCCAAGGGAACGTTAAAATGCCGTTACGGTAGTATTCGAGCATATGCCGCCAGTCCTCTTCAGTGAATGCCGCGCACCCCTCTAGGGTGACCCAGCCGTCTGTTTTCTCGATCCAGATCTCATTCTCGGACAGTTCGGCAACCTGGGCGGCGACCCATCCCATCGTGTCGGAAATGACCCCACCAATGGTCGTCTCGATCACGGTACCGCCGATGCGCCCGTAACGACTGTCAAAGATCGAGGTCAGCGCTAACGGATCCGCGCATGAGTAGACACACACAAGCCAGCCGCCGACCATAAGTCTGCTGGTACCCATTTTGAATGCGAATGTGCCGGCGGCGCCAGAAGTGTTATTCACGCGATATGACCATTTGCCCGACGCCTCTTGACGTCGCTCGGTTTTATACTGGTATGAACTCGCCACCGTTCCATTCGGTGTCTTACACAGATTCGTGATCATGATGCCTCCTGGTAGATCGGGTCTGACACGGTGTCGGCGTCGAACCATGTCAGGCCGAGCGCGTCGAGTTCGGCCCATGCGGCTGTGCTCATGCACATGATGTGGTCGAAGCGGCTTGCCGCGAACGCGGCGCCGGGGATGACGTTGGCGTGCAGTCGCACCGCCACCTTGCGGCGGCGTGGCAGCGAGAAGCTGCATTGGTGGATGATGCCGTTGCCCTGATAGTCGGCGGACGCGATCGTCGTGTCGGCGGCGGCGACGCTGATAATCGGCCCCTGCGGATCGCCGTAGGTGGTGTTCGCGCTGACGACGTTGACGCGCAGTTCGTAGTCGCCGGCTGGCAGCGTCACCTCGGTCATGATCCAGCCTTCGTTGAGCGTGTCCGAGGCGGCGTTGTTGTTGGTGAGCTTGACGCTCGTCTCGTAATGCTCGATCTGGATGCCGGCCCCGCTTGCGACGAGGTGCTCGCCGGAGGAGATCGGTACGGGGTTGCGCACATAGTTCTCGATGGGGACGACGGTGCGTCCGTCGTGCAGCTCGTCCGCGAACCGGTACGTCAGCGAGCGCGGAGAGTGCCCATCGTCGGCGCATTCGTAGTGCCAGTTGTAGATTTCGCTGGTGTCCCATTTGAGCATGAGCAGGCTGACGCTGTTGTTGGGCTGGCCTTCCCATCGCGTCCAGTAGTCGGCGAGCTTGTAGAAGGGCGGGAAGAAGCAGGCATTGGCCCGGATCATGTTGTGCTTTTCGCCATTGAGATATGGGACGCCGATGGATTTTCCTCCATAGTAGCCGCCCATGTCAGGCCTCCTCGCTGTGCGGGTCCATCTCGGTCGTCTCGGCCGGAGTGGCGGTTTCTTCCGTCTCGGTCGGGTCGGTCGTCTCGTCCGGCGCAGTCGGTTCGTCCGGCGTGGCTGGTGTGCCCGGTGTGGTGATGGCGTCGGCGATCGCGGTGATCCTGTTTGCGGCGTCCTCGACGCGGGTGAGGTTGTGCGCGGCGGTCCGTGCGGCTGCGGCGATGGTCTGCGCGTCCGTGCCGGCACTGACCGCGGCTGCGGATGCATGGTTGGCCTGTGTCTGGGCGGAGGCACGCACGGCGGCGATGTCGGCGACGGTCGCTGTCATCGCGCTGATGCTGGCCTCCTCGCTGTAGAGGACGAGCGTGTCCGGATGGGTGCGACTGTACGCGAGCGCGGCTTGTGCGTCGGCGGCGAGCGCGATCTGCAGGAGTGGGCCTGCACTGACTGCGGCGGGCAGGAGCGTTGTCGGGTTGACGTCGATGAGGTCGGTGTATTCGAGGGTTCCGCTGGTGGTGGGGACCTGCACGTAGCGGGTGTATTCCTGCGGCGTGCCGGGCAGTTCGGTGACGGCCCAGCAGCCAATGGCATCGGTGTCGATGATCGTGGCGTTGGCTTCGCCGTCGGCGAGTGTGACCTCGAATGGTTTGGGGACGATCACGGTGTCGCCTCGGTTGTATCGTCGAAGGGGGATGAAGCGCACCTTGCCTTCACAGGGTGACGTGCCGCCGTTGACGGCGTGGTTGAGTTTGATGTGGATGGTGGCCATGTCCGGGTTCCTTTCCTTTTTTGACCGTTAGTTAGGCTACGGGGAAGCTCATGGTTGCGCTGATCCAGTCGCCGGTGGGGATGCTGATTTTGGCGGAGGCGCGTACGCTGATGGATGCGCTGTTGATCTGGTAGAAGATCGGGTTTGAGGGTCTTGAGTTGATGACGGGGACGTTGATGTCGCTGATGCGTGGCCGATAGCCTTCGGGGAGTTTGAGGATGTCGACGCCGGTGGCCCATGCGTTGAGTGTGGTGGCGCCGCCGGTGCGGGTGGTTTTGAGGCTGATGGTGAGCATGTCGCCGCTGCGGGTCGCGCTGTAGGCGGTGCTCCATCCGGAGGCGCCGGCGGACAGGGTGAGCTGGGTCCAGTCGCGCCATGTGGCGTCGTGGCCGGTGGCGCCGTACCAGTGGCCGTCCTCGTCGCAGTAGACGGTGGCGCCGGGTGTGACGGGCAGCAGGGCGAGTTGCGCCTTGGTGGCGACGCGCATGCCGGTGGTGATGGGGTTGGTGCGTACGGTGCCCATCATCGTGACGCCGGTAACGCTGGTGCCGGTCAGACGGATGCGTGCGAGGACGACGGGTGCGTGGGCGCTGCCGGCGAGGATGCTGGCGGAGGTGTCGTATCCGGGCGGTGTGGGCGTCGACGCGGTCGGTGTGCCCCTCTTGGCCTTGAGGCTGAGTTTCTCCACGCCGGTGGAGTCGTCGCGTTCGTAGAGCAGGATGATGTCGTCGATCCTGTTTTGTCCGTCGGTGCCGGCGTCGATGGACAGGACCTTCGCGTCCGTCCATCGGGCGTATCGGCCGTCGACGAGGACGCTCATCGGCGGGATCGTCACGCTGGTCGCGCTGGCCATGGTGATGGCGGGGACGGTGCCGTTCGCGTCCGGGTAGCGGATGAGTCCAGCGCCCTGCAGAGCCGCGTTGAAGCTGCCGATGTCGGCGCTGGTGACGTGCGGGGTGCCGGCTTTGCCGGTGACGAGGTTGACGGGGACTTGGGTGTTGTAGTCGGCCATGCTGTGCTCCTTTGTTATCGGTCGGTGGCGGCGGTGATCGTCGTGTTGTCGCATGAGACGGACACGGTCAGGGTGCCGTCCTGCACCTGGGCGATCTTCTTGGTGACCTTCGCGCTCACGCGCATGTTGGCGTCGTCGTCCTGCATGAGCAGGCTGTCTCCCACGTCGATGCGTTCGGCGCCGCCCTGATAGTCCATGTCGGCCTCGTCGACCTGCTGCAGTTCGCGCAGCTTCGCCTCGACCGCGCGCGTGAGCTCCGCACCGTCCTTGTCGCTCAGCTCGTAGGTCGCCTCGACCTCGTCGACGCCGAAGTAGTACTGTCGCGTGGTGACCTTGCCGTCGGCCCCGATGTAGCGGTGCACGACCGCACGGTCCTTGAGCTCGCCCTTGCCAAGGCCGATGAGATGGTTGACGCGGCGCCGCACCTTCTCGAGTTCGGCGTCCATGCTGGTGGCGTCCACCACATGCGTCACCGCCGGCATGAACCGCATCGTCGGCGTGTCCGCGTCGATGCCCCACACGTACTTCCATCCGATCTCGTCCATGAGCTTGTCCAAAGCCTCGAACAGGGTGACGTACCGGTCGGCCTGGAATGTCTTGGACACGCCTGTCTGCGCCGTGACCTTGCCGAACGGCGACGGAGTCAACGTGCAGTCGGACAGCAGACGCGGCAGGGATGCGCTCAGATCGCCCGTGAGCGTGTAGTAGTCCTGCCCGGCGGGCGGGCATACGACGCGGTCGTCGAGCATGCCGGTCCATGTGCGCCCCTTGTAGGCGCGCACATGCGATCCGGTGGCGGTGCGCACGGAGTCGATGATGCCTCCGTAGGCGCTGCCGTCGATCCATATGAGCGACCCCGGCGTCAGATCGAGGAGCGTGTCGAGCTGGAAGTTGTTCTCGCTCTTGCCGAACGCCAGATCGAGGTCGTAGTCGACGATCTCGCGCAGCGTGGCTCCGTGCCTGACGACCATGGCGGGCGCGAGCCGTATCACCATAATCCGACCTCCCGGTAGATGGGTGTGATCTCGACGTCGCAGTCCGCGTCGAACACGACCGGATAGGAGCGGTCGGCGACGAACGGGATCGGCTGGAAGAAATACTCGCCACGGTCCAGTCCGTCGCCGCGTTCCAACTCGGCGAACACGTCATGGCTGCCGCCGTTGGCGTCGGTCTTGACGGCCGTGCGGTCCACCGGGTCGACCAGCACGCTCTCGCCGGCGGCCAACGTGGCGTTGTACCGGTAGACGTTGCCGTTGATGGTCATGGACGGGGCGGACGCGGCCGGGCCGATGAGCCGGATGCGCAGCAGCACGTCCGCGCTCGACGATCCGGTCAGCCTCAAAAACCGCTGCGCGGCGGTGCGCCCGTAGTCGTACGGTAAATCGTAGGGATGGTCGAGTTGTACGTCCGCGGCTTGGTCGCCGGTGCGCATGGTGACCGTGTCGCCGTCGCGCAGCCAGACGCCGTCGAGCAGCTGCAGGACGAGTTTGGCTCGCGAATAGCGCGGACGCACCTCGTCGGCCGTGAACTTGACGACGGCGACGCGCTGGTAGTGGTCGTCGACGTGCAGCGTCGTCGTGATGCCGGACAGGCTCGCCTGACCCACGCGCAGCAGGTCGAGCATGGGCCGTTCGCCGATGGCGGCGACGTCCACCTCGACCTGCCGTGACGGCGTGGAGACGAGCACGCTGCGCGCCTGCACGCCGGTATCTGGCGCGTAGCCGCGCACGTCGAGCGTCTCCTGCGAGTACAGGCCGTCGTCGCCGTCCAAGCTCAGCCGTTTGCCGGCCTGTTCGATCCACACGGTGTTCATGCGATGACCCTCCTGAGCTGGCGTCGTGAGATCGTGGGCGTGCTCGACGCGATGATGCCGGGCAGGTCAAGGCCGAGCATGCGCACCGTACGGATGAGCTCACCCAACAAATCGGCGAGCGTCGCAGTCGCGTCCGCCGTCGCCGTTTCCGGCAGTCGGGCGCGCACGTCCATGGCGGCGCGGGCGGTCAGGTCGCCGAGCAGCCCGGCGATGCCGGACGTCCACTCCTGCACGTCCACGGTCGGGCGGATGCGCACGTGCACGTCGAGCGCGTCGGATACGAGACCCATGGCCCGCGCCGTCTCGCGCACGGCGTCCGGAGCGGCGGCCGTGATGCCGTCGCCGAGCGCCTCCATGATGCTCATGCCCGAGTAGAGCGTCCAGCCACGTCCCGAGAAGGGGCCTTCGGGGGCCGGCGAGTGCGGCATGTTGCGGTTGACCTGCTCCATGGCGCTCCTCGCTGCGGCGACCGCGGCGGGCGTACCGGCGCGTATGCCGGAAGCGAGGCCGTCCATGATGGACACGCCCGACTGGTACAGCCATGTGTCGCATCCGCTGAACACGTTCATGATGCCTGATTTGACGCTGCGGGTCGCGGACACGACGCCGTTGATACCGCTGACGGTGCCGGCGCGCAGCCCGTTCCAGATGTTGCCGTAGCCGGAGCGGAGGGCGTTCCATCCCTGATTCCATGCGTTGCGTACCTGGTTGATGCCGTTCTGCACGGCGCGCATGATCTGCGTCATGCCCTGCGTGGCCTGCATGCGCACCGCGTTCCAGATGTTCGTGCTGGTCGATCTGATCATGTTCCATCCGGAGCGCCATGCGACGGCGGTCTGGGTGACGCCTGCGGTGACGGCGATGCTGATCTGAGTGACGCCGGTCTGCACGCTCGCACGGATCTGGTTCCATGCGGTGCGCGTGATCTGCGTCATGCCGGCCTGCGCGTTCTGCCATGCGACGCGGATGGCGACGCCGCTCGCGCCGATCTGCGCGGCGATGGACTGCACGCCCGTCTGCACGCTCGCGCGGATCGCCGCCCATGCGGACGCGGTGACGGCGGCCACGCCCTGCCATGCGATCTGCCATGCGGACGTGATGCCGCCGGACGCGCCCGTGATGACGGCGCCGACCTGCGTCATGCCCGTGGTGACGGTCATGGCGATGTTCTGCCATGCGAGCTGCGTGACCATGGTCAGCGACTGCCATGCCATCTGCCATGCCATGCCGATGCCGGTCGACCCGCCCGTCAGGCTCGCCGTGATCGTCTGCACGCCGGCCGTGATCGTCGTGTTGATCGACTGCCATGCGCTCGTGGCGGTCGTGTTCAGACTCGTCCACAGCTGCGTCCAGACTTCGCCCACATGGGAGGCGAGGTCGGCGACCATGGTCTTCGCGCCGTCGAAGCCGGCCGTGAGGCTTTCGACCATGCCTGCGGCGGCGCCGGTCGTGGAGCCCTCGCTGTTGGTGATGCCCTGGGCGATGCCCTCGCCGATCATCTGGCCGACCTGCTGGTCCATCAGCGTGGACGGCGAGTGGATGCCGAGCCAGCCCTTGACCTTGTCGACCATGCCGCCGACGGCGCTCTTCGCACCCTCCCACAATGATCCGGCCGCGCCCATGATGCCGTTCTTGATGCCCTCGAGCAGGTTGCGGCCGATCTCGCCCCAGTCCACGCTCGTGAACGCGTCCTTGATGCCGGTGATGATCTGAGGAATCATGCCCAGCAGCTGCGGGATCGCCTGGACGAGGCCGTTGCCGAGCGCGAGGAGGACCTGCACGCCGCTTTCGAGGATCTGCGGCAGGTTGGACGCGATGCCCTGCACGATGCTCGCGATGATCTGCGGCAGGTAGGATATGAGCTGCGGGATCGCCTGGCTCAAGCCGTTGACGAGCGCGACGAGGACCTGCACGCCCGTGGCGATGATCTGCGGCAGGTTGCCCGTCAGGAAGTTGATGATCGAGTCGATGATGACAGGCAGCATCGCCACGAGCTGCGGCATCGCGGCAACAAGTCCGTTGATGAGGCTGAGCAGGATCTGCGAGCCCTGTTCGAGGATCATCGGCAGACCGGTGGAGACCGCGTCGAGGATCGTCTGGATGAGGACCGGCAGCTGCGCCGTGAGCACTGGCAGTGCGGCGATGATGCCGTCCGCCAGTCCCTGCAGCAGTTGCAGGCCAGCCTGCAGCAGCATCGGGATCTGCGCGACGAGCGATTCGATGAGACCCATGATCAGCTGCACGCCCATCGGGATGAGCGTGGGCAGCGCCTGCGCGATGCCCTCGCACAGCGTCGAGATCGCGGCGCCCGCGACGCTCACGAGCAGCGGCAGCGTGGACTGAACGCCCTGAAGCAGGTTGGTGAGCAGGTCGACGCCTGCCTGCATCATCGTCGGCAGGCTTTCGCGCACCCAGCTGCCGACCTCGGCGAGGATGTGCGAGAACTGTCCGGTCAACTGCGTGACGAGCTGATCGAGCTGTCCTCCCATGCCCTGCGAGATGGCGCCCAACGCGGCGACGAACACGCCGGCGATCGCACCGACGCCGGCGACCTTCATGAGGTTGCCGGGACTGAAGAACCTGCCGAGCACGCCGCCGACCGTGGACAGGCCTGACTGCAGCTTCTGGGAGACGGTCGACCCGAGCTTGCCCAGCGCGTCGCCGAACGGGGCCAACACGTCACCCACCTTGGACGCCTGCTGCCCAATCTTCGAGGCGAGCGAGCCGAAAACACCGGATACCTTCGAGAATCCTTGAGATATGGAGCCGGATATACGACCCATGCCACCAGAGATCTTCTGCACGGCGCCCGCCACCGGATCACCGTCAAGCATGAGCGACTGGCGCGCCTGTGCGTTGAAATACCTGCCGATGACGGAGAACTGGTCTCCGATGCCCGTCGAAAGCCGGTAAAAGCCGCTCCTCATGTTGCCTGCGAGCGCGGATACCGCGTCTCCGAGACGGCTGTTCGAGATGGTGCCTTTGACGTTGGTAAGACCCTTGGCGACGTCGCTGGCGACGTCGGCTCCGAAGTCTCCGCTCAGGCGCAATTGGTCGCGCAGGTCGGAGTTGAAGTATCCGGCGAATTTGGTCAGGCTGGTCTTTGCCCCGTCGAAGCCGGCGGTAATGCCTTGGGCGATGTTGTTGCCGGCTTGTTTGAGCATGCCCGCGGCCTTCTGCCCGGATGCGCCGAGTTGGTCGAGGGCGCCCATGGCGTCGCCAAGATGCGGTCCGATCGCGGCGAGCGCGCCGAAGCCGCCGGTCGCGGTCGCCAGCTGTGTGGCGATGCCGGCGAGCGAGACCTCTCCGGCGTCGAGTTTGGCGGCGAAGGCGTCGATGGCCTGTCCGGCTTTGTCGGCGGCCGTGGCGAGGCGGCCGGCGAAGGACTCCTGCAGTGGTTTGGTGGCGGCGACGATCTTGTCGATGACGGGGATGATCTTGTTGCCGAGTTTGGTCAGGCTGCCGATCAGCGGTGTCTCGAAGCCTTCGCCGAGGCGGGACAGGGCGGCCTTGACGTTGGCGACCATGCCGTCGAAGGATTCGCCGGCGTTCTTGGCCGCGCCGCCGAGGTGTTCGCGCATCGCGGTCTCGAAGTCCTCGAAGCTCACCTTGCCGTCAGAGACCATCTTCTGCGCTTCGGCGGCGGTGGTCTTGTAGTGGTCGGCGAGGTACTGCAGGACGGGGATGCCGGATTCCATGAGCTGGAGCATCTCGTCGCCTTGGAGTTTGCCGGTGGCGGCGACCTTGTTGAAGATCGTGCCGATCTCCGTGAAGGAGCGGCCGCTGATCTGGGCGACGTCGCCGACGGTCGTCAGGACGGTCTCGAGCTGCTTGCCCTGTTTGATGCCCGACGCGATCAGGCCCGCGGCGGCGGAAGCGGCGTCTCCCATGCCGAAAGCCGTGCCCTTGACCGAGGCGAGCGCGTCGCTCATGATCGCGTCGACGCTCTTGGTGTCGTGGCCGAGTGCCTTGAGTTTGGTCTGGGCGCGTTCGACGTTCAGGGCGCGGTCGAAGCCGCCCTTGGCGGCCAGTCCCACGATGGCGCCGCCGATGGCGCTGACGCCGGCGACGCCGATCTTGCCGACCTTGCCGAGGGCGCCTCCCATGGTTTTAAGGATGCTTTTGGAGCTGGCGGTGTTGGCCTTGTCCACGGACTGGCTGATGTCGCCTTCGATGGCCTTGCCCAGGCCTTTGGTGCTGGGGCTGATGATGATGTAGCCGGTGCCGAGTTCCTGTGCCATTGCTCATCCCCCTTTTGCGGTCGTGGTTGGGTTATTCGTTCAGTCCGAGGCGGTCGGCGAGCATGCCGCGCAGGCGCATGTCATGGTGCGGTCGCGTCGTGGGTTTCGAGGTGAGCGGGTCGGGTCGCATCCATGGCGGCGTCGTGCGTGTCTTGCTGCCGGATTGGCTCAACGCCCACAGGGTGCGGTCGGCGTCGGCTGGCATCCAGCCCATCGAGGCGAGTGCGGCGTAGCTGTGGGAGGTGGCGCGGTCCTTGAGGATTTCGCGCAGCATGGGCCATGCGACGTACAGCGGGGTGCGTTTGAGGTCGAGGCGTTCGTGCCATGCGCGCATCCAGTCGTGTTGCAGGGCCCAGTGGTGGTTGAGCCATAGGTCTAGGAGGGTCAGGCTTTTGGGTCGAGGTCCTTCGTGGCGTCGGCCCATGCGCCGATGATGCGGCCGAGGTCGGCGAGTTTGTCACCGCTTTTGGTGTCGAGTTCGCGTTCGAGGCGTGGGTATTTGCTGGTGAGCCATGCGAGGATGGTGGCCATGACGCGGATCTTGTCCTCGTAGTCGAGGTTGTCCCATCCGGTGGAGACGACCTGCATGCTGACGATGATGACGGCGGTGGGCAGGTGGGTGCTGTCGTCGAGGCGGGGCAGGTCCATCTTCACGGTGCCGTATTGGATGTGGACGGGTGTGGCGTCGTGGTCGTCGACGGTGTCGGTGGGGGTCAGGTCGAGGTAGGTCGTGTCGCTCATCGGGTCATGGGTCCTTTCAGATGTGGTGCGTGGGTGTGGGCGGCCGACGGTGTAGGGCCGTCGGCCGCCGTGGCGGTGGTGGTTCAGTCGGTGTCCTGTGCGAAGCCCCATGCCTTCATCATGTAGGGGGCGTTGCCGTCGCCCTTGAATGCGCGGAAGGTCATGTTGAACGCCTGCAGGTCGGAGACGGTCCAGGTGATGTCGTCGCGTTCGGAGACCTTGAGCTTGGGCAGGTGCAGGACGATGAGGTGTCCGGACTGGGTCATGCCGGCGATCACGTACTGGGCGTAGGAGTTGACCTCGGCGCTGGTGAGCGTGATCGACCCGTCGGCGGCGACCTTGGTGTCGAAGTAGGTTTCGATGACCTCCTTCTTGGATTCGAGGGCGCTGAGCTGCACGGTCCAATAGGAGCCGGTGGTCATGCTCACGACGCTGTCGCCGTTGTGGCCCTTGAGGTCGGTGTCGTCGCCGGCTTCGGCGTGGATGGTGATGCCGTCCTCGGACATGTAGCCGAAGGGCTGCTTGCCGGGCGTGGGCCGCCAGTTTCCGTTGAGGGTGCCGACGGATTCCTCGAGGCCGAACTTGAAGATCGCGCTCTCTTTGATGAGGCCGACGAGGGCGGCGTTGTTGCCGTCGGAGACGAATTCGAGTCCGGTCGCGCCTGCGGCGAGCAGCGACGTCTCCAAGCCTGTGGTGTCTGCCATGATGATGTCCTTCCATCAGTGGGTTCAGTGGGTTGGGTTTGTTGTGGTTGGGGTTGTGATGGTCGCGGCGACGTCCAGCAGGACGGCTCCGTAGACGTAGTCGACGTCCAATGCGCCATCGTGGGCGTCGATGGGCCCCGACTGCACTTGGGCGTCGACGAGCGGGTAGAGCGTGCGACCAGCGAGGATCGCGTCGACGCCGCGTCTCCACAGGGAGACGGCCTGCGCGTGGTCGCAGTGGCCGTGTGGATGGTGCGCGTAGGCGCTGAGCGTGAGCGTGAAGCGTTGGCTGGCGAGCGTGCGCATCGCACCGGCAGACAGGGTCAGGAACACGCGTCGTCCCTGCGTGTCGGCCGGCGGCATGTCGTATCCGGCGGGCACCGGGCCGATCGCTGCCGTGACGAGGGCGAGGATCCGCTTCGATGGGTCCTCTCCGATCAGACGCGGCGTCATATGCGCACCTTGCCGAGCATGTCGGCCATCAGGCCGCGGTGCGCGTCCTCGACCGACATCGGGATCGTGGCGACGATGTTGCCGCGTCCCCTGTCCGTGTTGCGGTACACCTTGATGGCTGGATGCACGTTGGCCATGCCTTCGACCTTACTTTGCACCTCGTCGAGCAGCTGCCGGTTGTGCAGCAGCTGCTCTCGTACGGATTCGCGGTTGAGTACGACCTTCACCCGTGTACGGCTCATATGGTGTCCTCCTTGCGTTCGCAGTGCCATTGCCAGCCGATGACGCGGTCGCCGCGCCGCCATTGCATGGGCGAGCCGGTGACGACCATCGTCTCGCCGCGCACGTCGACGAGGTCGCCCTCGCGCATGTCGAGCACAGCATGGCCGCGCCGGTACAGGTCGACACCGGATCTGAGCGTGACCCGGCCCGTCTGCGTCAACCATTCGCGCGTGACCGGTGCGACGAGCACGCCGATCTGCCCGACGGGCTCGGGCTCGCCGGCGACACGCCGCCCGTCGACCATGCGTGAGCTGCTGCGGCGCACGGTGACGGTCTCGTAGTCCGATGGGATCATGCCGAAACCTCCCCGATTCGCGTAGCGTAGTCACGCATATTTGTCAATGTGCTAGCACTATTTCGTGAACGTTTTCGTCTCATTATTCGACACGACTGTGTGCGTAGGTGATGGTGAACGCGCGCCCGCGCCGTGGGTTGAGCGCGCGCCGCTCCTCGTCACGCAGATAGAGGTCGCCGCTTGGGTTGTCGAACGT
Source organism: Bifidobacterium choerinum (assembly GCF_002761235.1). Lineage (NCBI taxonomy): Bacteria > Bacillati > Actinomycetota > Actinomycetes > Bifidobacteriales > Bifidobacteriaceae > Bifidobacterium > Bifidobacterium choerinum. Next base: position 1,900,785 of record NZ_CP018044.1, read on the forward strand.
CCACGAATCCTGGAACGAGCCGGTGGTCTGGCTCATCTGCCTGACGCCGTCAGGGATGTCAGCGCCCGAGGTGGCCATGGCCCGTTGCGTCATCGCGCAGCAGACGTCGGCGCAGATGCCTGGATTCACTTCCTCCGCCCGTAGCCAGCTTGGGCATTGCGCCCGTATCAGGCGCGAGGCCCGCTCCAGCAGTATGCCGGCGCGGGCCCGTTCCGCATCGAGCAGTGGATGCCAGCCGGCTTCGAGCTCGTCCACAGTGGCGAACGCCCCATTATCGAGGCTCATGACGCCCCCTATTCGTCGACGGGTGCGACGGTCTGCTCGCCGGTGTCGATGTTGCGCGTCACGCGGCGTCGCACGCCGTCGGGACAGTCAACCTCGAACACCTCGATGCGACCGGCGTCCGATGGCTGCACGGCCGGATCCTCGGTCTTCCTAGCCATTGAGCACTCCCTTCAGGCGTGCCGCGGCCTTGCCGCCGAACACGGCCAGTCCGCAGTAGAACTCGATGCGCGTGCGGTAGGCTGGCTTGCTCTGCAGCTGGCCGAGGTCCTCGACCTGCACGCCGCCGTTGGTCAGACCGGTGACGGCCTGATCGCCCTCGTCCGCGCCGAACTTGACGGCGTAGATGGAGGAGGATTCGTGGGAGGTGCCCTGCGTCTCTGTCAATGGCAGGATGTCGACGGGCGAGGATGCGGCGGTTGTGCCCAGATCGAGGATCGGGATGCCGTTCCACTGGATGGCACGTTTGCCGGTGATGTCCTCCATGAGCACCGTGTCCAGGCCCACATGGCGCAGTGCGGACGCGATCTTGCGGATGATCTTCGCGTTCGCGTAGATCGCGCCGTTCGTGCCGTTGATGCCGGGCACGGCGGCGAGCAGTTCGTCGAGCTTGTCGAGGAACGTGTGGATGTCCGCGTTTGAGCTGCCCACGACGGGCAGGCCGTTCGTGGCGGCGTCGATGACCTGGTTGCCGGTCAGGCGCTTCTTCAGCCCGTCGAAGCTGTTCGTGTCGGTGGACGAGTCGCCGTTGATGAACGTGTCCTGGAACTTGTAGCTGATCGCCTTGACCTTCATCGCGGTCTGGGTGGCGCGCTGGTCGTTGAGGTTGGAGCGGGTCTGCTGGATGAAGCGGTCCACGTCCGCGTCGCCGCCCAGGATCGCGAGGGTCTCGCTCTTCTGGTTGACGGTGCCCGTGGATTCGGAGTAGGATCCGTTGACCGCGCGGAATTCCACGCCCGGTAGGGTCGCCTCGGAGTTGTATGCGTAGGCGTTGCCCTCGATCTCGAGCATCGGGAGGCGGTCGAGGACAGGGGATGTCTGCACGAACGTCTCGAGGACGCCCTTCTGCAGGTCGGTGGTCGACAGTTTCGCCGCCTCCGTCAATGTGATGGCCATGATGGCTTCCTTTCGTTAGTCAGTTGCTGTAGGCGTCGCGCAGCAGGTCCATGCCGTGCCGGTCGTCCTTGGGCGTGCGCCCGTCGGAGTGGCCGGCCGGCGGCGCGCCCCTGCGGCCCGTTTTGCCGAACTGTTCCTTGAGTGTCTCGGCCGCGGCCTTGAGGCTTTCCTCGTCGTCTGCGGAGAGCATGGCGAGCACGTCCGATGGCAGACCGGTCTCCTTGGCGACGCGGGCGACGAGTTCGTGGCGCTGCTTCTCGGCGGCGAGCTTGTCGCGTTCCGCTTCGATCGCGGCGAGCCGTTCGTTGAGCTTGTCCATGTCGGACTTGCCTGACTCCTGCTGCTCGTCGTAGGCGTCCGCCTTCTTCTTGAGCTGCTCGTAGTCCTTGAGCTTGGCCTCGTACTTCTGCTCGATCTCGGCTACGCGTTTGGCCAGCGCGTGGCTGAACTCCTTGGACGTCCCCGGATCGTCCTTGCCGCGTCCGCCATCAGGATTGCCATGCGGCGGATCCTTCGCCTCGGGGTCGGACGAGCCGCCCTCGGAGCCCGAGTCGATGGTGCGGTACGGGTGCGGATCGGACTGCGGCCAGAGGTCGGGGTTGTGCAGTTTCGGCATTGCTGTTTCCTTTGCTATTGGTGCGCACGGTTAGCGACGCGGCGTGCGGGGTCCGCGATGAGTGGTGGATGCAGGATTTGCACCTGCGCGGCTCAATGGCGGCCGATTTACAGTCGGCTCCGGTCGGCTACTGCGGCAATCCACCGTATAGATACGGCCCAAGGCCGTAGCGTGTTATGATGAAGGTAATAGGCGTCCCGGTTGCCGCCATTTTGGTAGCTTCTGAGACGCCTATCTGATTCGTAGGAGGGATTGCTTCTTATCGAGGATGTAGATCATTCCTCTTTTGAACCTGTTGCTCTGATGGATGTATTCAATGAGTGTGTCGTCGCTCATGTTCGGATTTTCGGTGTTGTCGATAATCAGACGTTTGCAGTCTTCTTTCTTAGCTGCGCTTCCCAGATATCCATCGATAGATCGGAATGCTTTGGCCTTGTCAGGGGTCTTGATCTCAACCCCTCCAGCCCAATCAGGCAATCCCACTGACTCTTCTATTCCGGTGTCGGGATTGATAACAGGCCGGGAGTCAATTTGGAAGGCTGGGATGACACCGTGTTTGCGGAGTCTTTGTGCCGTGCGTATCTCCTGCGGTCGCGCTCTTTCCGTTTCCTCGCGGAGTTTCTCGGTTGCAAACGTGATTGGCGGTTCAGGTCCCCCGTTGAGCCATGTGCGATCGCGCCACCGAGCTTCGGCGAGTTCGATGTTGCGTTTCCAATGGTCGTACGAGAGCGGTTCCGAGTGTCGTCCGTCCGCAACGAACGCCTGCACGTAGCTGGCATATCCCTCTTTCGTGGTGAGGCCTGCCACAGTATCCGCACAGGCCTGCCATCGTTGTCTGAGCTGTTCTGGGTCATATCCCCTTATCTTGGATGCGACCCAGCTGGGAACGACGGCACAGTCGCATGCTCCATCGTGGAACGAGCCTCCAAGTGACGCGGTCTCCTTGTTCCAGTACACATAGCCGCGGCTGGCGAGCATGATGCAGAACTCGCACGTCTTGCCTTTGGGAACTCGCGCCCATCGCGGGTTCGACGTGTCGTTGCTGACGCAATTCTCGATGCCCATGCGTGTGCCTGACATGCACCATCGGTCGATGTATCCCAGCCAATCGTTCAGATTGTCGCTTTTGGGGAAAAGATCCTCGAGGCGCAGTCCGTAGTCGTTGTGCACGTTGCCGTCCGCGTCCGGTATCACGTCCGGCAGGTGCAGTCCGGGATAGTCGGTGTGGTTCGAACCGCCGGCCAATTGCCAGATGAGGCGGTCGGAGGACGCGGCATCGATAGGACCCTGCGGAGGAAGCAGTATCCCGTATTCCTGTTCGGTGAGCGTGCGCACCGTATCGTAGTAGCGCTGACCGAGCACGTTGGCCCGATCGGCGTATCGGTCGAGCATGTTGCGTAGCTCCTCATGGCGTGCCTCTGCGTCGGGGAAGGTGAAATCGTCAGTCCAGATCGCGGCGGCGTCCGCGCGGGCGCCCTGTTGGAGCTTGGCAACGTCTGCGCGGTATTGCTCATACGCCGCGTCGAGCTTGTTTTGGAAATCGTCGGAGACCGGACTGTCCCACGCGAGTCCAGGCATGTCCGGTCTCCCTTCTAGGCGTCCTCGGCTCCCGTCGGCTTGTCGCTTATGGAGCCAGTCTCATGCGCCCCTTGCGTGGAGAGCCGTTCGATGGCCGCTTCGGCCGCTTTGCGGCGTTGTTCGGTGCGCAGTATCCTGCGTTGTTCGTCGCTCAGGTCGAGCATGTCGTAGGTGACCTCGGAGTCGGCGGGCAGGATGTTGGCCTGCACGAGCTTGACCGCGGCGTCCGCTGCGGCCGCCCGGCTCGGCGTCGACGGGTTGCGCCATTGGGGGCGCACGGCCTGCACGTCGCCGTCACCGGCGGCCCGCTGTGCGCGGTCGATGACGTGACGCCACGGGTTGCCGAACCATCGGTGGCATTTCTCGGCGAGCAGGCAAAGCTCCTTGGTGGCCTTGTCGATCGCCTCGGCCGAGCTGGGGTTGTCGGTGAGCACGCCCATCGCGTCCGGCGGCAGGCTCGTGGCGGACGCGAACATCGTCGCGGTCTGCCTCAGCTGCGCGCTGTGCGGCTCGAAGCTGTACTGGGTGAACTGGCCGACCTGCGGCACTTCGCCGGATGAGGAGTCGCGCGGCAGGATGAGCATCTGGTCGAGCATGAGCCGCCAGCGCGGGATCGGGTTGCCGTCCTCGTCGGAGAACATCTCCTCGCTCGCGCCCAGGATGTAGCGGGGCGGCACCGAGTAGAGCTCGGCCTGCATCTCGCTTCGGAGGAACGTGCGCACGGCACTGTCGGTCAGGCTCATGACGGCGCGGTCGATGCGGCTGCGTCCGAACGGTCGGCGCTCGTCGGGCTTGTAGGCGAACAGTTCGCACGGGATGCGCTCCGCGTCGTCCTCGTAGCGATCGGCGACGTGCCAGCCGGTGCGGTCGTGTTCGATGGTGATGGTCATGCCGTAGCGCATCAGATAGGCGCAGTCGATGTGCTTGTAGTCGTCGGACACGTCGAACAGGAGCGCGCTTTCGAGCCGGTGGCGGCGCTTGTCCCAGATGCCGGTGGCCACGTCCGCGGTGAATTCCTGGACGATCACGTCCGGCTCTCCCAGATCCGTGTCGCCGGCGAGGACGGCGACGAAGGAACAGGAGTGCACGAGCGCGTCGGTGTGCACGCTGTCGGCGACGGCCATCAGGTCGTTGACGTCCATGATGGACCGCACGCGCTCGGTCAGGTCGTCGCCGGATTCGGATTGCAGCCCGTCCATGACGACGCGGTTCGCGAGTCCCTCGACGGCTTTGGCGGGCCAGCCGACGACGATGTCGATGTCGGCGGCGACGGGCGGCAACGCGTAGCCGATGTCGTGCAGTTCGTTGCGGCCGTCCATGTAGGCGCGGCGCAGCCGGTTGCGTTTGCATTTGGCGGTCAGACGGCGCAGGAGCGTGCGGTAGAGCCTGCGCTCGTCGGAGTCCAGTCCGCTGATCGTGTTGGGGAAGGTCAAGCTCATGGCAGTCGTATCACCCTTCTGGTCTCGAGCGGGTTGCGGTGTGTGGTGCACGCCCCGTGCAGTGCGAGCGTGACGGCGACGAGCGGGCTGATGTCCACGTCGGCGGTGCGTTTGTTCCAGCCGAACGCTCCGGATTGTCCGATGTTGCGTTTCGTGGCGCCCCTGACGGCGATGTCGAGCGCTTCCTGGCCTTGCAGGTGGTGCAGTGTGCCGTCACGCAACATATCGACGAACCGGCCGCATGCCTGCCCCATATCGGTGGAGTTGGTCAACGTGACACGTACGCCGCGGGCCTTGAGGTCCTGCACGAGCACGGTGGCCGGTGATTGGGCGTCGATGACGACGGTGCAGGTGCGGGCCCATCGTTCGGCGATCCAGTCGACCGCCCATGCGAGGCCGTTCCGTCCGGTGCTCTCGAAGCGTGCGAGTTCGATGTGGGCGGTCTTGTCCGCATACCGCATGCACGCGCCGATAGCCACGCTCGCACGGTCCGGCGGCATGTCGACCGCGAACGAGACCGCCCCGCCGTCGCGCCGCTCGCTGACGCCGGCCTGCTCCCACTGCTGTGGGTCGATGGCGTGGGCGATGTCGGTCTTGTCCCACACTCCCAACGCCTCGCGCCGGAACGCGTCGTCGGACAGCTGGCGGCGCAGACGCAGGATGCTGTTCTCGCTCGTACGTCGCGGATAGCTCGGATTGGCCCTACGCCATTGCTCGTGGTCGTCGAGGTCCTTGACGCCGTCGTCCGCGCCGAACTCGCACCACATGAGGCCGCGCTCGCCGGACAATGCCTCGCGTCGCAAGCGCGCGAACACCTCGCTCGGGTCGTTCGGGCGTGGTGGCGTGCCCATGTAGACGATCAGGCCGTTCGGCGCGGCGTTCACGGCGGGCACCATGTCCTCGAGCGCCTTCTCCGTGAGGATCTGCGCCTCGTCGAAGATCTCCACATCGATCGCGTCGAAGCCTCTGCCGAACCCCTGCTCGCGAGCGCCGAAGAGGATACGCGAACCGTTGGTGAACTCGATGGCCTCCTTGCCGGCTCCGCGCGAGACTGTGCGGATGTGGCGCGCGACCGCCTTGTTCTGGGCGAGGGCCTGCATGTGGCGGAACGTCTCGCCGGCGGTGCGCGTCCGGTGCGCGGTCCACAGCACCGTTGTGTTCGGCTTGAGGATGCACATCATGTTGACGCTGTTGCCGATCAGGAACGTCTTGCCGACCTGGCGGCATAGGCTCATCGCCGCGCCGCCGGTGCCGGCCGCATACTGTCCGTCCTTTGTCTTGCCGAACAGCAGCGTGCCGAGGCCGGCCTGCCATCGGTCGAACGTGATGCCGCATTTCGCGGCGAGGCGGCTGATCGCGTTCCAGTCGGAGCGCACGATGCCGTCGGGGTATTTCAGATGCTTGGCGAGTTCGCTCAGGCGTGGCTCAGATGAGGTCGGTGAGGATTGCGTCATCGTTCAGCTCCTCACTGGCCGGCAGCATGTCGCCGTCGTCCGCTTCCAGATCCTCTATTTGTTTGCATACGTCGATCAGCTGCTTGCTGATCGCCGCGAGCGCGCTTGCGGGGGTATCCGGATTGCCAAGCGCCTGCTGCAGCACGTCGCGGTTGAATCGCAATGTGTCGATAAGCGCGCCGTCCCGCATCCGCTCGAACGTGTCCTTGTCCAGTTCGGCGTCGACGCCGCTGGAGACCGGGACCGTCACCTTCTTCCTCGCCCGCTTGACATCGGGCTTCGCGCCGATCTTCTTGCGCAGCTCGTAGGCCTTCTGTTTGCACGCGGCGGAACAGTACTTGGGTTTGCGGCGCGCGTGCGCGGACGCGGAGAACTCCTTGCCGCAGATCACGCACTTCATGACGGCTCCTTACGTTTCCAAAACGTCAGCCTGACTTTTTACCGGATCCCTGTGAATATATCGGCACTGCACACGAGGTGGCCCTTCCGAGGCCGCCGGGGGTACCCTCCCCACCATCCGCCGGCCGGGCCGGCGTCGGCCGACGTCACCATGCGCTCGCGTGCAATGGCAGCGACGCCGCCTGTGGTAGCGGCCGCTGCTCGAGCCTGGCGCGCGCGTAGTCGTCGCTCTTGTTGCTCTTGAGTCGGTTGCAGCGTCGGTGCGTGAGCCTGACGTTGTCCCATGCGAGCGGGTCGCCGCCGCGCGACACCGGGATGATCTCGTCGACCTCGGCGCTCATCGGATGCGGCGAGCGCAGTGTCTTGTCGACCGGCTGTCCGCAGATCGCGCATGTGTCGTACGCGGCGAGCACGCGCTGCCTGAGCTGCCGGCGGCGATGCCCGTTCGCGCTGCGTGGATTGGCTCGTCCCATGATCCGCTCCCCCGATACGTTCACGGCCCCGGACAGTCCACACCGTCCGAGGCCGTACCTCGCGCTCAGCTACACGCGTCGCGCAATACTAGTAACCCTAGCGGTGACAGTCCGATCTGTCAACCGCGCGGCGCAGCAGCAGGATGTCCGCGAGCGCGTACACGGGATGCCCGTGTTCGTCTTGGCCGAGTGGTGTGAGGCGGCGGCGTTTGCGCCATTGGGTGATGGTGTTGCGCTTGATGGCGATGCCGCATGCGGTCAGCAGTCGGCACAGGTCGGCTGCGGTGCCGACGGTTCCCGAGGTGAGCAGGCGGAGTTCGTGTGCTTGGGTGATGCCGGCGAGCGCGGCGAGGTGTCCGCATTCTGGGCAGCGGTAGTCTCCAGTGATTGGCTGGGTTTCTGGGATCCATGCGCCGGCGCCGCAGCGTGGGCATATGCCGATGCAGCGGTGGCTGGGGTCTGGTTCGGTGAGCTGCTGGGCGTGCCAGGTGGCGTCGTCGATCAGGCGGATGATGTCCCATGCGTCGGCGCGGGCTGCGAGCGTCTCGCATGGCTCGGTCCGGTCGAGGCCCTTGAGCATGTCGTGCGCGTCCATGCGCCTGCCGTAGCGCAGGCCGGCGGCGCCGGCGAGGCGGCGTGCGAGGGCGTGGATCTGGTCGAGCAGGTCGGCGGCGGGCAGGTTGAGCGGTGTGGGCGCGCTGCTCATGCGTGCATGCGTGCCGGCGTGGCGGACTCTGATGCGTCGGGTCGCGAGCGCGTCGAGTGTGATCGTCTGTTCCCGCAGGTCGTGGATGTCGTGGCGGATGCGGGTTGTGTCTGGCTGCATGCGGTTGTCCTTCCGGTATCATGGATGGTGGTTCTGTCGCCCTTGATTCCGGAAGGATGATGGGGCTTTCTTTATGCTTCGACCTCGTCGGCGTAGATGCCGCGGTGGTGAAAAAGGTCATAGCGGGTAGCGAGATCCTTGAGCCGGGCGGCGTATATGTTTTGCGTGAGGTCGAGGATTGTGTCCACGATGTCGGTGATGTCGATGATCGCGATGGTCTGCGTTTTGGCGTCGTAGGCTTCGACGCGCATCCTGCGGTTGCCGCAATCGTCGAAGTCGTATCCGGTCACTGTCTCGCTGACGATGTCGTCGGTGCCTTCGCACATGCCGCAGCTGATTCTGTCGGCGACGAGCTGCTCGAGGATCGAGTGTGCGTCTGCATTTAGGTCGGCGAGGATCGTCTGTGCCACGGTGTGTGCGTCGTAGACGCGGGTGTTGGGTGCGTCGGTCATGATTTGGTCTCCTTGTCGTGTGCGTTCGGGTGGGCTTCGATGATGGCGATGGCCTGCGCGAGGCCTGATGTGTAACCGTCGTCGTAGTCGTAGTGGTCGCTGGTCCACGGGTCGAGCGCTTTCTGGCGTCGGGTGAACAGGTTGGTGATTTCCGCGAGCGCGGCATTGAGCGGGTCGTCGGGCATGGCTTCTCCCTTCTCATTCCCACAGCGGGACGTCGCTGAAGGTTGGCGGGGCCGGTTTGGGTGGTGGCGTGTGGCCGCCCGTGCGTATGACGTCGCTGACTTCGGCGACGCTGATGACGAGGCGTGCGGCGATCTGTGCGGCCGGGATGTTGTTGGCGTGTGCTTTGAGGATGCGGTCGATCTGCGTCTTGGTGGTCATGGTCAGTGCTCCTTGTCCGTGCCGGCGAGGACGCCTTGGGCGTTGCCGTAGATGAATCGTTGGATGAACCATCCGAGGCCTTTGGTGGTGAAGTGCGCGTATTGTCTGCTCAGGCGTCCGTCGTGGCGTTTGCCGACGATCGGTTTGAGGTAGCCGGGGTCGATGGCCTTGCGCGTGGGCGCGAGGGTGCGCTGCTCGAGGTAGCCGGCGGCGCGCAGCAGCCTGATGACATGGTTGCGGCACATGGTGCGGTCGAGCTGCATGAAGTGCCGGGCGGCGTCGGTGATGCTCATGCTGCCATTCGTGTCGCACAATGCCTGCGCGGCCATGGCCAACGGTTCGGTCTGCGCGATGCGCATGCGTTGCGATGCGATGATGCGGTCCTTGTCCGCGAGCGCGGACTGGGCGATGAGGACGGCGCGGGCGAGGATGCTTTTCTCGTCGTCGTCCGCCTTGACTGGGATGTAGCCGCCGGTGCGTCGGATGGTGGGGACGACCTCGTCGAACAGCCAGTGTTCGAATTCGACCGCCGCGGGCAGTTGGCTCGAGACGATCAGGCGGTACACGTCGCCCTCGCCGATGAACGCCATCTCCTGTGTTCCCCCGGCTGTCTCAAGGGGGTAGCGTTTCACGATACCCTTGCAGTGGCGTCGTATCGCGTCGTTCGGATTCGCGTATCCGAGTGCGCCGGCGATGTCGCGGGCGCAGTATTCGACGGTGTCGCCGTCCGTGTGGATGCGGACCGTGGCGCCGTGGAAGGCGTAGACGGCGGGTTCGTTCATGATGGTCTCCTTCATGTGCGTGTTCGAACGTTTGTTCTGATCTGGATCTAGAAGTGGTGGGCGTCGCTCCACCAGCTGACGAGCAGCATGGCGGCGCACAGGATCGCGAGCGCGGCGATGTCTTTCATGCATGCGCTCCGGGCGTGGTGTCCCATAGGGCGGCGAGCATCTCGCCTACTGTGGCGCTCGCGTCGGCGAGGGCGGCGAGTTTGCCGGCCGTGTAGACGAGCGTGTCGTGGTCGGCGTGCGGGTCGGCGGCGATGGTTTCGCTGATGTGCGCGATCCGCGTGCGCAGCGTGGCGAGCACGTCCTCGAGGGTGGCGACGCGTTCGGTGACGTTCGTGGCCATTGGTGGTTCCTTTCGGGAAGTGGTTAGAAGTCGTGCCATCCGGCCCAGATCGCGAGCGCGGTGAGGGCGGCGAGGATGACGGTGAGGACGGCGAGGATGTTCATCGCGGCCCCGTCCCGTCTCGACGCTCATCGCGGCGGCGCTCGCGGTGGTCTTGGATGCCGTGGGTGATGCTGATGGCGATGCGCATGAGCGTGCAGGCGGTCAGGCCGCCGAGGCAGAACGCGAAGAGCGGGCTCATGCGGCGCCCCCTTCCGCGAGCGCTGCGTGTTCGGGTTCGTCGGTCGGGTCGGTGAGGCCTTCGGCTTGGTTGAGACGATCGGCTTCGGCGGCGCAGGCGGTCATCCAGTCGGATGCGCCCCATCCGTGTCGTTCGTGGTCGTAGTCGGCTTCGTGCGGGCTCATGCGGGCCTGCACGTGGTCGCAGTCCCATGTGTGCCGGTGCGCGGACGACTCGGCCATGTGGCGGGTCGGCTGTGCGGCGGGTTTGGGCTGTTGGGTGAGGATCGTGACTTCGGTGTCGATCCACGTGCAGAACTCCGCACTCAGGGCTTTGGGTGTGGCTCGCAGCTTGTAGGCGGCCAGTCCTCGGGCGTGCAGTTTGCGGCGGAAGCGGGTGGCGAGCGCGCCCAGGTCGACTCTGGGATGCCCGGCGCGCTCGAGCTCGTCGGCGTAGGCGATGCAGGACGCGTCGGGCTCCCACACGTCGATCAGTTCGCTTTCGCTTCTCGTCTCCGCGGCGGCGGTGGCGGGCGCGCTCGCGCGTGCCTCCCCTACTTCCTCGTGAGAGGAAGTGTTTTGGTTTTGGTTTTGGTTTTGGTTTTGGTTAAAAGGAGTGGTCGGATTCACGTCGGCGTCCGGTTGGATTCCGTGCGGATTCCGTTCGGAATCCTTTTTGGTGGGTGTCGTGGCGGGTCTGCGGGTCTTGCGTTCGCGGTCCTTGGCGCGTGCGGCCTCGATGTCGGCGCGGCTGTTCTGCCATTTGGCATAGTTGTGGATCATCCAGCCGCCGTCGGCGGCGGGTTCCCATTTACCTTCGTCGACGAGGTAGTCGATGACGTCGTCGGGCACGCGCAGCACGTAGCGCACGACGGTCTCGTCGAGGCGGCCGTCGGTCAAGTTGTCGGAGGCGTAGCTGATCGCGGCGATGTAGTACGCGAGCGCGGCGGGGTTGACCGCGAGCATCTTCATCGCGGTTGGCGAGCGCCACAGGTCGTTGCTCAGGCGTGCGTAGCCCTTCTGCTGGCTCATGATTGCTCCTTGGCTGGTGTGATGTGGATGTCGATGCGCCATACGCCGGCGCGGCGGGTGGGCGTGCCCATCGTGTAGGTGCGTCGGCGCAGGTGGGTGTAGTCGTCGTCGGCCCACATTCCGGCGTCGGTCAGGCCGTCGACGAGGTGTTTGACGGTGGGTGCGAGGTTGTCGGGATCGGCGCGCGGCGGGCGGCGTGGATAGTGCATCTCGTATTCCACGTCCACGCGCAGGTCGCGCCTCCATGCGCGATGTCGGGCGAGCCAGTCGCGGCCGGCGACGTAGCCGGCGTGGCGCAGGTGCTTGGCGCGCTGCGCGTTCGCGTACACGTTCCCCTGTCCGCCGTTGGCCCTGAGCAGCCATGCCTTGGGCACGTCGACGCCGATCGTCACGCGCCCGCTCATGGCCGTTCCTTGGGATGCCAGGAGGCGAACACGGCCGTGTGGCCGTCCTCGTCGATGACGCGTAGGGCGACATGGAAGCCGGCGCCGGCGCGTGCGCGCAGCTCCTGCGCGACGGTGAGCGCCATGCCGCGCGTGTCGGGCCTGCCCCACATGCGCCACTTGCCCTCATGGGCGCGCAGGTCGGCGAGGAAGGCGCCCACGGGAGACGGATGGCGTCTTGGCGTGCGGTCGGCGGGCAGCATGTCGAGCCAGTCGTGTTCGAGATCCACCGGCTTCCGGTCCGCGAGCGCGAGCAGTTCGTTGGCGCAGCGGCGCGGGTTGTCCATGAGCGCGCGCGCCACGTCGGCGGCGCCGGCGGCGTCGAGCAGCATGCGCAGCTGCGCCTGCTCGTATGCCTCGAGCCGGCCGTAGGCGGTGCGGTACAGGCGGTGCGCGGGCGACGGTCCCGTCTGCGTCTCCTCCGCGCCCTCGCATGCCTCGTCGTGCTCGTCGTCGGTCGTGCCGGCGCCGATGTGCAGGCGTTCGCGTAGCCGCATCAGCTCGATGTCGCTCTCGTCGCGCAGCTGCTCGAACGCGTCCGCGACGCTCATCTCGGGATGCTTGCGCAGCAGCTTGTACGGGTTGAGCCGCTTCGCCCACTCGTGCTTCCTGCGCCACTGATGCACCGCTTCGGCGCGCTGCTGCGTCGTCAGCCGGATGTTCGGCTGGTGCATTCTGGCAACCATCAACGCCACCTCCTTAGAAGTCGTCTGCGTCGGCGCGGGCACCGAACGCCGTACCGAACCCGTCACCGTTGTCGTCGGCCCACGGATCCGACACCGCCGACGACGCCGAACGTGTGGCGCCGCCCTGATACGGCGCTCATCCGTTCGCGCCCTGGCGGTTCACCTGCGCGGTCGCGCGCCGCAGCGAAGGACCGATGTCCTCGACGCGCAGTTCGACGACGGTGCGCTGCGAGCCGTCCTGAGCCTGATACGAACGCTGCGTCAGACGACCCTGAGCGATGACGGACATGCCCTTGGACAGGCTGTGCGCGATGTTGCTCGCGAGCGCCGTATGCTGCGAGTCCCATGCCGAGCAGTTGAGGAACAGCGTGTCGCCGTCCTCCCACTGGTTGGTGCCCCGGTTGAACGTGCGCGTCGACGAGGCGATCGTGAAGTTGACGACCGTCGAGCCACTGCCGACGGTGCGCAGTTCAGGGTCGCGCGTCAGGTTGCCGACGACGGTGATGATGGTCTCCCCCGCCATGTGCTCTCCTTTGCTCGAATGTGTGTGGTGCGGACGCGCTGGGTGCGTGGAGTATCCCCGCGTGAGGGACGGGGCGGGATTGGCACCGTCGCGCACCCATCGCTCCCACGCGCCGGGCTATCATCGGCCGTGGGTGACGTTGACGCGTCCGCAGTGGGCCGGGAGGGAATCGCACCCTCCTCCACCACGCATCCCGCCGCCGGGGAAAGTAGAGAGAAGCCGCGGCGGTATGCGGATGGGGCTCTTGCACGGCCCCGTGCGGCCGCCGGTGTACTCATTGACGGCCGCTGTTTTCGGTTATCTGGTGTTTACGGCTTGGCCTTTGCCGTCCCGCGCACCACACGCACCTGAGGCATGGTCGCGGAAGACTTATGTCGGAGCACGCCCGCGAGCGCCCGTTTCGCACGGAGTATGCCGCGCTTGACGCGATTGCAGGCGCCGGCGACGGTGTCGATGGTCACGTCGAGCATGGGCAGTCCGTAGGCGAGGGACGCGATGAGCGTGAGCCATGCGATCGTGTATCCCCACGGCGCGCGGTAGAATCCGACGCCGCATGCCACGTAGAGGAACGATGCGATGGCGGCGGGGACGCTGAGCACGGCAAGCAGACGCGCCGGACGGGTGGGAGCCGGCTCCGTGATCGGGCCGTCGGTGTGGTCGGTGTGGTTGCGGGTGGTCATCTTCGGTCTCCTAGGTAGTCGTGGATGGATTGGACGGATATGAGCAGCGTCTTGGTGCCGGGTGCGCGCCGCGCGCGCAGGTAGCCCTGGTCGACGAGGGCGCGCACGTAGTCGGGGTCCTTGACGCCCATGTAGCGGGCGGCGTCCTTGACGCGCAGCGAGATGGGTTCGGCGCTGATATGCAGGACCTGTTCCATCAGACACCCCCTTCGTCCGTGCACGCCTCGTCGCCCCCGTCCGTGTCCTCGTCGTGATCGGCGATCATCCCGTCGATGAGATCGCGCACGTCCTTAAGACCGGCCAGGTAGCCGTCACGGTTCGCCTGCGCGCACGCGGCCGCCGTGTCGAGCATGCCGCCGAAACGGAAGGAGCGGCAGCGACCCTGCTTGGCGTCGTACGCGAACACGGTGGTCTCCGGGATGGTGCACGCCTCGTCGTCGGCGATGTCGTCGTCGCATGCGGCGGCAGGCGTCGCGCACTCCCGTGGTGTCGTCTCGCCCGGATCCGCGACGACGCGCGACCGCTGTTCGACGCTGATGTCGTGCAGGCGCTCGCGGCAGTCGGCGATGACGGTGGTCAGCAGGTCGAGCAGGTCGGTCTCCTGCGGGGAGCATTCGCCGTGCTGGTTGCGGCGTGCCAGGTCGCCGATCCGGTCGGACAGCAGCGGGATGACGCCGTCGAGCGTGGCCGCCTCGGCGGTCAGGTCCTCGTCGGGCAGGTCTGTGAGCGGCTCGAAGCTGAGTGCCGCGGTGTTCATGGTGTGGGCCTTTCTGATGGGTGTGGGGTCCTTTCCCGCCTCGCATAGACTGGTGGGTGCTAACCAAAAATCAAGCCGTCGCAAGGCGGGAAAGGAAGTATTGGAATGATGGATGTGTTGCATTTGGGACTGCCTGGAGCCGACGAGAAGCTGCTCTACATCCGGCAGGAGGATAAGGACGAGCATCTTCCGGGAAAGCTGCGCACCGCGGCGAAGACGAATGGCGTGCTGTCCGTTCATGCCAGCGTCAACGAAGACGGAAGCGATCCGGTGGATGTGATGGTCAATCCCGCACGGCTCGCGTACTGGTACATGGACGAACAGAAGCCGCAGCCGCTTCCCGCTAGGGTGTACTGACGAACAGGTCCTCGAACATCCTGTCGATGCGGTAGTCGTCGTTGGCCTTCACCACCGTCTTGACGATGGCGGCCAACGACGCTCCCGCGAGCGCGACGGCCATGCCGTATCCGAGCATCCTGACGCCGGCGAGCCACATGCGCTTGAGCTGGTCCACGCTCATTTCTCCTCTCCTTCCCCGCCCACGAGCGCGGTCTCTCGTGCTTCGGCGGCGTCGTCGAAGGCGTCCATCAGGCGGTGCGCCACGTGGGACGCATCGTCGGAGACTGGCGCGTACTGTTTCAGCACACGCAGATAGAAGCCGATGGCGCGGGCGCAGTGGGTCAGCGTCATCGCGTCGAGGCCGGCGAAGCTCGGCGGCAGCGTGATTTCCGGCACGTCGCCGTACCACAGCCGTTCGTACGCGTCGCGGTCCCGCGGCATGGGCTCGGCGGTCTGCGCGAAGCTGCGCTCGCGCAGCGCCTTGAGCCACTGGTCGATGTGGCCGCCGTAGACGTTGACGAGCTCGTCGGCAGCGTCGGCCTTGGAGATAGTGACCTTCCTCTCCGGCGTCTCGGCCGTCGTCTGCGGCTCGTCATGTTCGCGGATGGACTCGCCCCACGCCTCGAGGCGGGCGCGGTGGGCGTCCGCGGCGTCGTAGTAGGCGTGCAGGAGCTGGTCGAGCAGGTCGTGCCACTGGGTCCACGCCTTGGTGCCGAAGCCCACGCGGCCGTCGTCGCGCGCCTCGCGGTACTGGAAATCGACGGACGAGTACGTCTCCCACGCCTTGTCCGCCTCGGCGTCCGCCCGCTCGACCTCGCGGTGCAGCTCGGCGCATACCGGGCAGTCCATCCAGCTGATGCCGATGTCATGTGTCGTCGTGGTCATTTCGATTCCTCCTTGGACGCGAGCGCCGTCGGAGCAAACTGAGACGGGAGCAATTCGGAGGGGACGACGCCGACCGCCTCCGCGAGCGCGATAATGAATTCGAGCGTCACAGCCCGATATCCCTTCAAGGTGGAGTTCAGACTGCTGTAGGGGATTCCCGATTTCTCGGAGACCGCCTTCTTGGTCATGCCCTTGTCGTGGATAATCATCTCTGCCTTATGGCCGAAGTCTGCATTAACGTTGCTCATGTGAGCAATGATATTGCAGACATGACCAAATGTCAACGCCGGCGTTTCACATATGAGCAACAAACGACTCTCTGCGTGAATTGCAGTTAGCGATTCCAAGTACTAAAATGCTTGCATGAGCAAAAATGCATCTACACGAGATAGCAGATTCGCTCAGCTCATCGGTCTAGAGTTGAAGGCGGAATTTGCGAGAAAAGAAATATCGCAGGGCGACGTTGCCGACAAACTCGGACATTCACGCTCCGGATACTCACGCTGGCTGAACGCCAAACCGTCAATGCCGCTTGAGGCGTTCCTCAACACATGCGAACTCATCGGAGCCGATCCGCGCGCAATCATGGACGCTGCCTACGAACGCCTCACAAAGGAAATGGGACAGCCAAAAGATCTGTCCACTGCTGCCACTGATGATGCATCCGCTGCGCTCGCGGACGCGGATAACGGCATCGACATCTATGATCTGGCCGAGCGCATCAAGGCCGAGGATTCGGTGCGCGAGGAGCAGGAATAGTTTTCAGCGCCGCACCGTTGCGGCGTTGATCTCCGCGCCATAAGGCCGCGGGGTGGATTAAGGCGCAGGTTGTTTGGGGCGTCGTTCAGAGAAGGAGATAATCATGAGCAACGGAGCAGCGAAAGGCAAGCCGATCTGGAAGACGTGGTGGTTCTGGGCCGCCATCATTATTCTTCTGTGCATATTCGCCTCGTGCGGCGGCAATGGAGGCAAGGATTCAAAGTCCACGGCATCGCAACCGGTCACCACATCCGCGTCGGCAACGGCAACGACGCCGACACCGAAGACGACGACGAAATCACCTCAGGTGGCTGAATCCCCGAAGGAAAGCACCAAACCGACCGCAGCGGACATCGCGAAGACCATGCAGGGCAAAGAGGGCACGGCGGCCGTCGCCGAGCTGAAAAAGGATGGATTCCTCGGCACCCTCACAGCCGAAAACGGAACCGACATGGACGAGTCGAGACTCAGTACGGATAAGGAGATGGGCATTGAATGGGTCGTCACTTCCGCCGGAGTCAAGGACGGCAAGGTAAACCTCACCATGCAAACCCGCAAAAACATCGAAGCCAAGGAGCAGCAAGAGCGGGAGGAAGAGACCCTTTCCAAGAAGCTGTCTACAACGGCAGCACTGGCCGCATGCCGCACTTACGGCAAGAACATGTACCCCTACGGCTTCAAGACACACGACATCATGGGTGTCATCCAAGACTTCACGCCGAAGAACGCGGACACATGGTTCTATAAAGCGACCGTAGATGTGACCAACGAGTACGGCGCCACTGCAAAGGGGCTGACGTATGAGTGCAGCGTCACAGGCACCACCGCAAGTCCACAAGTGATCGAATTCAACGTCTACTGACGACTACATGAGCGGCTTAGCGATATCATCCGCGGATGGCGCGGATGATATCGATGCCTGGGCGGATCGGATCAAGGCTGAGGATTCGGTGTGCGAGGAGGAATAGTTTTCAGCTCCGAGTTGTCGCGGCGCTGATCCTCGCGCCATACGGTCGCGGGGTGGGTTAAGGCGCAGGTTGTTTGGGGCGTCGTGGGAAGAAAGGGGCCGCACAATGGGGTTGCTGTCTTGGTTGTTTGGAAAGAACGAGCCCGAGGAGCCGGCGCTCACTGCGGAGCAGGAGTCGCGTTTGGGAGAGCGGCTTTCCACGCTTGCTCCCGAGCTGCCGGATACAAGCGGTCTGTCGCGGCGTGACATATTCTCCTCGCATGATCAGTCCAAACAGTGGGTCAAAGACGTGCGGGAGGCAAATCGACGCTTGCAAGCCGCAAGCGTCAGGACCGCTCAGGTCTACACGTACACATGGAAGGGGCTACCGAAGCTGAGGCGGGGTGAGCGCATCTCCATGCGCCGAAGCGACGCGACGACATTGCACAGTACATATACCGGTAGCACTTGGAGCAAGCGCAGTGACGGTGGTACGGCGTTCTCCTATAGGGGGCGCACGTGCTGCGTGGTGTTCTCGCAGATTGTAGATGGCCTGGACTCGGTAACGATGGTGTGCCAGGGCCAGTTCTCAGCGGATCTGCCGGAGCTACGCGTGGAGGTCCGGAAAGTCTGCGACGTTCAGAGCGAATCGCGATATGTGCCGCGCAATCGCAGGCCATCGGGACTGCGCGAACTGAAGGCGTCGCGCACTGTCGCGCTGTCCGGCGAGGAGATCGCGCAGGAGGTTCTTGAACGGTACGAGGACGACGCCCTTGTCTGGATGACCGTGAGACGTGGCCTCATACCCAAGGGGAAGAGCAAGGGCGAACCGACGTTGTGGTTCGCCCTGGACGGTGTGGACGTCGGATATCTCACTCCGCTGCAGGGACGCCGCCAGTACGGTCAGGTGCCATCAGAAGGCGCGATGTGCCTGGCACGCATCAAGCGTGGCACCAAGAAGTACGAAGTGACGGTACATTTACCCGATTACGAGAAGCAACATTGACGAACCATCGGAGACTCTCTATGACGCCGCCTCCAAGGTGGATCCGGAGGCGGCGTCATCTGCGTGGTCATCTCGAGCACTTCGGCTATATTTGTTTAGATTCTTATTTTCCGCTTTTGCGTTCGGACTACGGTTCAGGTTAGCTGAGATTGCTGGTATTCAAGTGTTCCATACTCATACACGTGTAGACAACTTCCAGATTCTATGGGATATGATATACTAGATTCTAAACATTTTGGAGTTGTCTGAAAGGATTAGGCTATGACTTTCCGCCGATTGAACATCACACCAGCATCGATGCCTGTCATATCCCTGATGGCTCAGATCAAGAACGTTCGCGCGAACGGGCTCGACATCTCACCTGATTACCAGCGCGGATACGTGTGGTCCAACGACTACAAGGATCAGCTGATACTGAGCGTCATCCTCAATTACCCTATCGGCAATATCGTCATCAACGATCTCGCTGTCCCTAATATGAATAACGCCTCACGCGAGCTTGTGGACGGGAAGCAGCGTTTGACGACGTTGTTCCGGTTCATGGAATGCGGAAACGTGTCCCAGTGGATTGACAGTTCTGACGAGTGGTTCCGGCTCAGCAAAAAGAACTCGACCGCGGCAAAGGAGATAATCAAGCTCATCGTCGGCGATTCCGACCCCGATGGGCTTGCGCGCATGGACAGAGCGAAGCGTCTTGCGTTCAGCGATCTTCCCGCAAGCATCCAGATGAATTTCAATACGTACAATATTCCCGTATATACGATGCAGTCGGCCGACCCGGCGCAGATTCGAGATTACTTCAAAGTGCTACAGAATCAGGAGAAGCTGCGTGCCGGAGAAATCATCAACGCGCTCCCTGACAATCCTATGAGCCCATTTTTCGACAGGCTTCCCACCGAACGTTTCATGAACCGAGTCGGCTGCGAGAATTACAAGCGTGCAGAGCTGGAGAAAGTGTATTATTCAGTGCTCGGCACCTGGTTCGATAAGCTGCAGGTCAACTCCGGAGACAAGGCCGTGATTTCGTTTGTCGAGTCAATGAAACAGTTGAACGTGGATCAGACCGAAGCCGTGGAAAACCTCAACTCCGGTATCATAGCTATCTCGTCGTTGCCCAACCCGATAGGGAAAATCCGCTCATCCAAGCGCCTCCTCAAGCTCCTATTCGGATTGTCCCTCGCCTATCCGGGGTTCTTCTCCACCAATGACGCGCTTTCCAAGGTACAGGACATCAGCGGGCTATGCGCGAAACTCGCGGCATTCAACACGAGCGATTCGGATCAGGTTGCGTTCGCCAAGTACTTCGGTGATGAATACACCTCAGACAAGGACGATTTCGAACGCCGAAAAGCCCCCGTCTACCGCGCCTTGTTCTGGAGTACATCACGTGTGTCGTCTCGGGCAACGTACCTCAAGGCCATGAAGATCCTCCACCTGCTGTTCACCGACGGTTTCGACGCGGCCTATGAGTTCTACATGAAGAACAACACAGCAGAATGAGACCTGAAGATCAAGGGGTTCCGAATAATCGGTAGTATCCAGAACCCTCTCCCCCAGACTATCTCCGCACATGGTCATGTCGAAAGGCATCATGAGGTACGAATCGATTGTGGGCGCGGTGTTCGCGCTCGGCACGGCCGCGAGCGCATGGTTCGCGTGGCCATGGCTCATCACGTTCGGGTGCGCGGTCGTCGCCGCGGTGTTCTCGCGGATGGGAGGCGCGAGGCGTGGCTGAGCGGTATCTGGGAGTGAAGCAGGTCGCCGAGCGGCTCGGCATCACTCCCGGCGGCCTGCTCAATCTGAAGCTGCCCAAGCCGGATGCGTACATTGGTCGTACGCGTGGCTGGAAGGCGGAGACGGTCGACGCGTGGAACGCGGCGAGACCGGGGCGCGGCGTGGGCGGCGGCAGGCCGCGCAAGCACGCCGACAGCTGACCCGTGTCCGTCACATGTCCTGCATGAGGCGCTGGAGTAGGAGCTTCTCCTTGGCTTTGAGGGTTTCGAGTTCGGCGATCTTGCGGTCGATGTCGCGGATACGGGCCATGACGGTCTCGGGGGTGTCCTCGGCCATGAGCTTCTCCCCCATCCTCTCGGCGAGCGCGTCGCGGCGGGCGTCGACGGCGTGCTGGTAGCGGATGGCGGCGCTGACGTCGCTGTGTCCGGCGGATTCCATGAGCTCCTTGAGGGTGGCGCCTTCGGCGGCGAGCCATGTGAGGGCCGAATGCCTCAGGTCGTGGAATCGCAGGTCGGGGCGTCCGGCCTTGCGGCGGGCGTGGTCGAAGTGGGTGCGGATGGTGTTGGGGTGCACCGGTTGGGTGTGGTCGCGCACGCCGTGGAAGAGCCATGCGTCGTCACCGTCCTCGACGTGGTCGTCGAGGAAGTCGTGCAGCGTCTGGATGAGCTGCGGCGGAATCTTGACGTCGCGGATGGAGTTGGCGGTCTTGGGCGGGCCGACCTTGCTGTCGGGGTCCTCGGTGAGGCGTCCGCGCCTGATGTGCAGGATGCGGTGGGCGAAGTCGATGTCGCCGCGCTGCAATGCGCACACCTCGCCGATGCGCAGGCCGTCGCAGAAGACGGCGAGGTAGACGGCCATGCGGTATTCGGGCGGCATGGCCTTGTAGATGGCGTGCACCTCCTGCGGGGTAGCCGGCACAGTCGCACCTTCGCGCTTGGGTGTGGCCACTCCTCTGGTGAGCGGGTATGCGGCGATCAGCGGCGGTTCGCCGTCGTCGCCGGGCTTGGACGCCGTGCGCAGGACGGCGCGGACGACCTTGTAGGCGTGGGCGCGTACGTAGGGCTGGTCTGCGGGCAGTGTCGCCAGCCATCGGTCGACCATCGATTGGGTGATGTCGGCGAGACGGACGTGGGCGAAGTACGGCAGGACGTGGTTCGCGGCGTCGCGGTCGAGGCGTGAGCGGCTGGATGCGCGCAGCGGCGTGCCGTCGGCGCGGGTGCGGGCGGCGAGCCATTGCGGGAAGTATTCGCCGAAGGTGATGGTCGACGCGACCTTCTGCCGCCGTACGTCGCGGTCGGGCTGCCATGCGCCGGCCTCGATCCTTTTGCGGGCGGCCTCGAGCCATGCGCGTGCATCGATCTCGGCTGACAGCGGGAAGTTGCGCGACTGCCGTTCTGGCAGCGTGGGGTCGAGTTCGCGCGCCTCGATCGGTGTGGGGTACGAGGCCGAGATGTACTTCGGATGCTCCTTGTTGGGACGGTACTTGATGGTGCCGAATCGTCTGCCCATGACGTGTCGCTCCTGTCCGCGCCGATGGGACAAACCGTGTCCCATCCGTTTTCGTGTCCCATCAATTGTCCCATCTCAAGCCCCTCGAAACGCGCAAAAAGCGGTAAAAACCCGATTTGCCGTTTTTGGCGGAAACGGCCGCCACCCCTTGGAACCATTGCAATGAGGCCATCCCGTGGGGATGGCCTCGAATAATGAAGTCGGGCTGACAGGATTTGAACCTGCGACATTCTGCTCCCAAAGCAGACGCGCTACCAAACTGCGCCACAGCCCGTCATGCCAAGGCACCCGCCTTCAGGCACAAGAAGAAATAATACCATGACTTGCGGCCACCTCGTTACAATGTGGAGTGTCGTACCGGAAAGGGAAACCATGAAACGTCATCAGAGGGCCGAATCAGCCGGCTTAATCTCGTTCTTTTGCTGCGCGGTGGCCGGCGGCCTCGCGATCATGGCCTATCTGCGATGGGCGCCCGCCATCTGGCAGCTGTCCCAACGTCGATTCATGGCCGCCGCCGCACTCGTCGCCGCCTGCGGCGTCATCTCGTTCGTCACCGGATACACGCATCGCATCAGGACGCTCAACGAACACGTCATGTGGGCGGTCCATCTGCGCCGCGCCTTCGAGATCGTCGCACTGTCCTTCGTCTACGCGGTCACGCTGTTCTTGACGAGCTACACGTTGTTCTGGGTGCTCAACTCGATGATGGGCAAGGCGATCTTCGAAATGTACCTGCCGGCGCTCACCGCGACCTTCGCCGGCGTCTGCGGCTATCTCACCTTCGTGCAGGCCGAGCTGATGAACGCGAAGACGCTCGCCTCGCTGCTGCCGTTCTTCGTCGTCGCCGGCGTCGGCACCGCCTGCTCGACGACGAACGACCCCCACTGGTTCCGCAACAACTTCTCCGAACTCGGCGACCGCACGACCTTCGCCGCAAGCATGTTCAACATCACGCTCGTCTTCGGCGGCCTGTCGATCATCATCATCACCTACTTCGCGATCTCCGAACTCATCGCCACCTACCAGGTCGTCCGCCCCAACGGCTCCATCGGCATCCGCAACCCGCAGGTCTCCTACCACATCCCCCGCTTCAAGGTACGCATCACATTGCTGTCGATCCTGCTGACGCTCTCCGGCATCGCGTTCATCGGCATCGGCACCTTCCGCTACACGCCGCACCCGATCCTGCACAATGTGTTCGCCCGCGGCATGCCCTGCGTCATGTTCGCCCTGCTCATCGCGCTCCCATGGCTCGCCCCGCAGCTCAGCCGCGCGTTCTTCGTCATCTCCGACATCGCAATCCTCGTCTGCGTCATCGCCGGCGTCTCATGGCTGCAGGGCGAGAACACGCTCACGAACGTCGAGGCGCTTGCGGCGATGCTGTTCCTCGGATGGTTCATCGGCTTTTCGCGGCAGATTGCGGCGATCGAGGCGGACCGCATCCAGCAGCAGCTCATCGCGCACGACGTCGTCAACACCGACAAGCTCGACAACCTGATCAGCGACGAGGAGAGCTCCGGATTCAACACCGTCCTGACCGACACCAATTCGCCGGTGCTCGCCGCGCAGGTCGACACGAACGAGCAGCGTCAGCAGGTCGCGTCGCAGCTCGCCCGCAACTGACGGCGACGGCATATGGAGGGCCCCGATGTCCGATACGGACATCGGGGCCCTCCATATCCCTCATGCGCGGTCGCGTCGCCGGCGCGCATGAGGACGACGCGCTAGCCGAAGATGGCGTCGCCGTCATCCTTGTCGTCGCTCATGAGCAGCAGGAAGCTGCGCGACTGCGCGGTGATCGCGAAGCCGGCCTCGTAGTTGAGTTCCGGCCCGTCCGGATTGTGCGTGTCGACGACGAGCTTCCATTTGCGCCCGTACTGTTCGTCCGGCAGCGTGAACATGATCGGCTCGTAGTGGGCGTTGAAGATGAGGATGAAGTCGTTGTCGACGATCTTGTTGCCGTACCAGTCGGTCTCCGGGATGTCGCCGCCGTTGAGGAACACCATGATGGACAGCGCGTGCGCGTTATGCCACGCCTCGAGGTCCATGATCGTGCCGTTGTGGTCAAACCATTCGACCTGCGGCAGTGCGCCGGCCGGCATGTCCGCCTCGCGGCCGGTGAAGAAGCGGCGCCGGTGCAGCACCGGATGCTCGAGGCGCAGATGGATGAGCTTCGAGACGAAGCCGAGCATGTCGCGCTGGTAGTCCTTGAGGTTCCAATGCGTCCACGAGATCTCGTTGTCTTGGCAGTAGCCGTTGTTGTTGCCCAGCTGCGTGCGGCAGACCTCGTCGCCGCCGCAGATCATCGGGATGCCTTGGCTGAACAGCAGCGTCGAGAACATGTTGCGCATCTGGCGGTGGCGCAGCTCGTTGATGTCGCGGATTGTCGTGGGCCCCTCGACGCCGCAGTTCCACGAGCGGTTGTTGTTCTCGCCGTCGCGGTTGCCCTCGCCGTTCGCCTCGTTGTGCTTGTTGTTGTAGCTGACGAGGTCGTTCATCGTGAAGCCGTCGTGCGCCGTCACGAAGTTGATCGACGCCACCGGCTTGCGGCCGTTGTGCTGGTAGAGGTCGGAGCTGCCCATGATGCGGCTGGCGAACTCGGGCAGCGTCGCCGGCTGCGACCTCCAGAAATCACGCACGCAGTCGCGGTAGCGGCCGTTCCATTCCGACCAGTTCGGCGGGAAGCCGCCGACCTGGTAGCCGCCGGAGCCCAGATCCCACGGCTCGGCGATGAGCTTGACCTGGGAGATGACCGGATCCTGCTCGACGATGTCGAAAAACGCCGACAGCTTGTCGACCTCCTGGAACTGCCTGGCGAGCGTCGCCGCCAGATCGAAGCGGAATCCGTCGACGTGCATCTCCTGCACCCAGTAGCGCAGCGAGTCGGTGATGAGCTGCAGCGTGTGCGGGGAGCGCATCAGCAGCGAGTTGCCTGTGCCGGTCGTGTCGAAGTAGTGCAGGTTGTCGTTGTCGACGAGACGGTAGTAGGACAGGTTGTCGATGCCTTTGAAGCTCAGCGTCGGGCCCTTGTCGTTGCCTTCGGCGGTGTGGTTGTAGACGACGTCGAGGATGACCTCGATGCCGGCAGCGTGGAACGCCTTGACCATCGAGCGGAACTCGTTGACCTGCTCGCCGCGCTGCCCTTGGCTCGAGTAGGCGTTGTGCGGCGCGAAGAAGCCGATCGTGTTGTACCCCCAGTAGTTACCCAGCCCCTTCTCCTGCAGGAACGGGTCGTTGATGAACTGGTGGATCGGCATCAGCTCGATCGCCGTGACGCCGAGCTTCTTGAGGTAGTCGATGACGACGGGGTGCGCCAGTCCGGCGTAGGTGCCGCGGATCTCCGGCGGCACGTTCTTGTTGAGGTTCGTCATGCCGCGCACATGCGCCTCGTAGATGACCGAGTCCGAATACGAGATGTTCGGGCGCTGGTCGTTGTCCCAGTCGAAGAACGGGTTGATGACGACCGACTTCATCGTGTGCCCCGCCGAGTCGAGGTCGTTCATGTCGTCCGGGTTGTCGGCGTCGTTGAACCAGTAGGAGTAGAGGCTCTCATCGCCGTCGATGTTGCCTTCGGTCGCCTTCGCGTAGGGGTCGAGCAGCAGCTTGTTCGGATTGCACCACTCGCCGTTGTGTGGATTGTACGGCCCGTAGACGCGGTAGCCGTAGCGTTGGCCGGGCTGGATGCCGGGGATGTAGATATGCCATACGAACGAGTTCTGCTCGGTCAGCTCGACGCGGGTCTCGTTGTCCTGCTCGTCGAACAGACACAGTTCCACCTTCTCGGCCATCCTTGAGAACAGTGCGAAATTGACTCCCGCTCCATCGTAGCTTGCTCCGAGCGGGTACATGGATCCAGGTCTTGTCTGCATGCTTTCAGTATGGCACATCCACGCCATGCCTTCGTGAGTTTCGTCCATCGGATAGTGTCGAGGCCGCGCATAGGCGGCCTCGCGTCCGCGTCATGCACCCAGGCGGCGAATCCGCTCGTGCTGTATCGCGATGATCGAGTTCGATGCCGTGATCGGCAGCGTCAGCAGCGTCGGCCAGTCGACCCATGCCGATTCGACGTGCTCGTCGGCGTCGAATCGGCACTCCCCCTGACTCCATCCATGCAGATGGAGCACGGCGATGTGCGCAAGCTCGTCCGTCATGCCCTCCGACGAGTAATAGGATCCGGCGGGATCGACGTCGACATCATCGGGGATGACGCCGGTCTCCTCGCGCAGTTCGCGCAGCATCGCCTGCCGCGGGTCCTCGCCGGCGTCGATGAGTCCCGCCGGCAGCCCGATCGTCGTGATGTTCGATCCGGCACGGTATTCGCGTTCGACGAGATAGCGGTCGGTGCGCATGTCGTGCACGAGCATGACGACACACGGCGCGTGCACGACGACCTGCCTGTGGATGAGCGTCTCGCCGCCGCCGTTGCGCGTCAGCGCCACCGTGCGGTCCTCGACGCTGAAGATCGCGCCGCGGTACTTCGTCTCGCTGGCCACGATGCGCGCCGGCACATCCATGTCGATGCCGTCGGAGGTGGCGTCGAACAGCGGCGCGAGCCGCGCGCCGAGCACCTTCCCCTCCCGTCCGTCCGTCCGTCCGTGTTCAGCGGCCATCGACGTCCCCCCTCGAGAAGTTCGCGCCCAGCGACAGGTTCCACGGGTCGGTGTTCGTGCGGTTCCAGCGCACCTGCGGGCGCGATCCGGTCGCGAGCTCGACGGCGTTCGGCACGTCCTCGAGCGCGTAGGAGAACCACAGCGATTCGATGGCGCTGTGCGGCGTGTTGATGAGCGCGGGACGCATATGGCCGTCGCCGTGCCCGAGCGGAACGCCGTCCTCGCGCATCGCCGCCTCGTACAGGCTCTGCTGCAATTCGTCGGTCGCCGGATGGTGGCGCAGGTCGCTCGTGACGTAGACGTCGACGCCGAGCGCGTTCACCTCGTTGAACATCGAGTCGCCCGAGCCGGGCAGCACGCCGACGGTGCGCACCGGCGCGTCGAGGTCGCCGGCGACCTGGATGCCGTAGCGCGTGGCCGGCAGCGCCTGCGCGACATGGTCGGCGAAGGCGCGCAGCGTCATCGGCTCCGGCAGCCGGCCGACTCGGCCGAGGCCGACGGCGTGCGGCGTGCTCGCGTCGTCGATCGGCACCATCGGCACCTGGTCGACGAGGCCGAAGGCGTCGGCCGCCGCCATGCCGACGCCGCGCCAGGCGGCGTCGGCATTCGTGTGGCCGACCCACAGCGCGCAGTGCCCGCGGTAGAGCGTCGAGACGATCTCGCCGCGGAACGTACGGCCGGAGACCTCGTGCACGGCGCGGAAGAACAGCGGATGGTGGCAGACGAGCAGCTGCGCGCCGTTTTCGACGGCGTCGCGGACGACGTCCATCGTCGGATCGGCCGCGAACACGATTGAGTCGGCCGGATCGGTGAGGTCACCGACGATGAGTCCGGGATGGTCCCATGATTCCGCATAACGCAGTGGATACAGCGTCTCGAGCACGTCGACGGTTCGCTTGAGGCTTGTCATGAAGCTTCCTTTTCGTAAGTTACTGATTACTTTGCAGTGTGAAAGGCCCCACCGAAACGGGAGGCCTTGGGTCAGTGGGCGGCGCGCTGCCAGTCGGTGCCGACGCCGGTGGAGACGTCGAGCGGTACCGCGAGGTCGACGGCATGCTCCATCGCGTCCTTGACGAGCGCGATCACCTCGTCGACCTCGCCGGCGGCGAGCTCGACGACGAGTTCGTCGTGGATCTGCAGCACGATGCGGCTTGCGAGCTTCGCGTCGCGCAGCGCACGGTCGGCGCGGATCATCGCGATCTTCATGATGTCGGCGGCCGACCCCTGGATCGGCGCGTTGAGCGCGCCGCGTTCGGCGGCGTCGCGGCGCTGCCGGTTCGGCGAGTTGAGGTCCGGGAAGTAGCGGCGGCGCCCGAAGATCGTCTCGGTGTAGCCGGTGCGCCGCGCGTCGGCCACAAGCGATTCGAGATAGTCGTGCACCTTGCCGAAGGTCTCGAAGTACTGGTCGCGCAGCTTCGTCGCCTCACCGTTCGAGATGCCGAGCTGCTTCGACAGACCGTAGGTGCTCAGTCCGTAGGCCAGGCCGTAGCTCATCGCCTTGACGCGGCTGCGTTCGTCCGGCGTGACCTCGTCGACCGGGATGCCGAAGACGAGGCTGGCGACGTAGCGGTGGAAGTCGGCGCCCGAGCGGAAGGCCTCGATGAGCGCCTCGTCGCCGGACAGGTCGGC
The DNA here is from genome assembly GCF_002761235.1 of Bifidobacterium choerinum. Taxonomy (NCBI): domain Bacteria; kingdom Bacillati; phylum Actinomycetota; class Actinomycetes; order Bifidobacteriales; family Bifidobacteriaceae; genus Bifidobacterium; species Bifidobacterium choerinum. Next base: position 1,928,692 of record NZ_CP018044.1, read on the forward strand.
CATGATGCGCAGCTCGACCTGCGAGTAGTCGGCGCTGAGCAGGTCGACGAAGCCCTCCCCCGGCACGAAGCCGGAACGGATCTCGCGGCCGTCGGCGTTGCGGTTCGGGATGTTCTGCAGATTCGGGTCTACCGAGCTCAACCGTCCGGTCGCCGTGACCGTCTGCGTGAAGGTCGTGTGGATGCGTCCGTCCTTCGGGTTGATCGCGTCGATGAGCGTCTCGACGATCTGCTTGAGTTTGTTCGTCTCGCGGTGCCGCAGCAGCGCGCCGAGGAACTCGTTCGCCTTCGACCCCTCCTCGCTTGTCGCGTACAGCGTCTGCAACGCGGCGGCGTTCGTCGTGTACGCGCCCTTCTTCGTCTTCTTCGTCGGCTTCAGCCCCATCTCCTCGAACAGGACGACGCCGAGCTGCTTGGGGCTCTGCAGGTTGATGCTGCGGCCGGCGGCGCTTTCGGCGATGGCCTCCATCTGCGCCGATTCGTCGGCGAACTGCGTGTGCAGCTCGTCGAGGCGGGCGCGGTCGACGCTTGCGCCGGTGCGCTCCATATGGAACAGGACGCGTGAGGTCGGCAGTTCGATGTCGCGCAGCAGCGGGTATTGCTCGCGGCGTTCAAGTTCGGGTGCGAGTCTGCGTGCGAGCGCGGCGACGACGGCTGCATGGTCGATGCAGCGTTGTGCGGGGTCGTCGTCCTGGTCGTCGTTGTCTTCGAATCCGAGGGTGCCTTGTTTGGGTGTGTCGTCGTGGTCGTCGAGGTGGATGTCGAGGAAGTGGGCGGCGCATTCCTCGAGGCTGCCTCCTTGGAAGTCGGGGTCGATGAGGTAGCCGGCGAGGTTGGTGTCGAACAGGACGGTGGGGCAGGTCAGGTCGGCTGCGGCGAGCATGTGGAGGTGTTCCTTGTATCCGTGGACGCTGAGGCTGTCTGCGTGGGTGTCGAGCAGGGTGCGCAGTGTGTCGTGGTAGCGCGGGTCGGCCGGGTCGAAGGCGACGGCGTGTGCGCCGGCGATGATGGCGGCCATGTGCGCGCTGGCGTGGCCGGGTTTGGCGTCGCCGTCGATGTAGAGCGTCCATGAGCGGCGTACGGCGTCGGCGCATTGGGTGCTTTGGTGGTCGTATTCGGCGGTGATGTCGAGGGTGGGGTCGGGTCGCTCTTCAGTGGGATCGGCTGGAGGGCAGTATTGTTCGATCCACATCGTCAGGGATGCGGTGTCGGTGAGGGCGTCGACGAGTGGTTCGATGATGGTGGGGATTGCGGGGGCCGGTGTCGGGGTGTCGTCGGGTGCGGTGTTGAAGGTGGTGAGCAGTTTGGTGCGGGTGCGTTCGCCGAACTGCAGTTCGTTGAAGAGTCGTTCGGTGAGGCCGGCATCGACGCGGCCGTAGTCGAGGTCGTCGATCGTCACGCCGAGGTCGAGGTCGCGTACGAGTGCGTTGACGCGTCGGTTGAGGCGGACCTGATCGATGTTGTCGCGTAGCGCCTCGCCTTTTTTGCCGCCGATTTCGTCGGCGTGTTCGATGATGGCGTCGAGGCTGCCGTATTGGTTGATCCACTTGGCGGCGAAGCCGTCGCCGACGCCGGGTACGCCGGGGATGTTGTCCGAGGTTTCGCCACGCAGTGCGGCGAGGTCGGGGTATTGCCCCGGTGTCACGTGGTATTTGGCTTCGACGGCGGCGGGATCCATGTGTTTGAGGTCTTTGAAGTGGTAGCCCGGGTAGAGGACGGTCACGTCGTCGTCGATGAGTTGGAAGGAGTCGCGGTCGCCGGACAGAACGAGGACGCGGCAGCCGTCGTGTTCGCCCATCGTCGCGAGTGTGGCGATGACGTCGTCGCCTTCGTATCCGGGTTTTTCGATCCAACGTACGCCGAGTGCGGTCAGTGCCTGCTGGATGAGCGGCAGCTGGGTGAGCAGTTCTTCGGGGGCCGCTTCGCGGGTGCCTTTGTATTGGGTGAGCAGTTCGTTGCGGAAGGTGCCGCCCTTGACGTCGAAGGCGATGCCGATGTGGTCGGGCTTCTCGGTTTCGATGACCTGGGAGAGCATCGTCAGGAAACCGTATACGGCGTTCGTGGCCTGCCCGTCCTTCGTGCTGAAGTTGTCGACTGGCAGCGCGTAGAACGCGCGGAAGGCGAGCGAGTGGCCGTCGACGACGAGCAGCGTCGGGTGTGTCTGTGGTGTTGCTGAGTGGTCCATGGGTGTCCGATCGTGCTGGGGTTGGATGAATTTTCCGTGAAGAGTGTGTCCGGACGCGGTTATGACGTCCGAAACGACGTCGCGGGTGCACGATCCCGATGCGGGATCGCGCACCCGCGATCTGTCCGTAGGCGTGCGATCAGTCGTTGTCCTGATCGTCCTCGCCGTATTTCTCGATGATGGCCTGGGCGAGGCGCTTCTTCGGGATGCGCTGGTCCATCGACGTCTTCTGGATCCAGCGGAACGCGCCCTGTTCGGTGAAGTTCGCCTTGTCCATGAGTAGGCCCTTCGCACGGTCGACGAGCTTGCGTTCCTCAAGCGTGTCCTGCGCCTTCTTGAGCTGCTCCTCGGTGTCCTTGAGCTTCTCCTGCGTGTCCTTGAGTTCGCTTTCGTTGCGTTCGACGCTGTCGAGCAGCTCGTTGATTTCGGCGAAGCGGCCCATCGCCACGGCGAGCGCCGGCAGCAGCTTCGACTCCTCATACGGTTTGGTCACGTAGGCCATCGCGCCCGCGCCGATCGCCTGCTTGACGAGGTCGATCTGCGAGAACGCGGTGAGCATGACGACCGGTGCGATGTTCTCGTCGCAGATGACGCCTGCGGCCGTGATGCCGTCCATATGCGGCATCTTGACGTCCATGCATACGACGTCGGGCTTGAACTTGCGCGTCAGCTCGATGGCCTCCTCGCCATTGGCGGCCTGGCCGACGACGTCGTAGCCGTTGTCCTCGAGCATCGCGACGAGGTCCATGCGGTTGACCGATTCGTCTTCGGCGACGACGACGGTCGGCTTGCGCTTCTCCGTCTTCTTCTCCTCGTCCTGTTCGGCCTCGCTCGCCGCGTCGCCGTCGGCGGCGAGCGTGTCGAGCTCCTCCTCGGTGAGGACCTCTTCTTCGTGTTCCTTGTCCATATCCTGTACAGTCATCCGTCCCATGTCTCTTTCGCTCGGCGCCGAAGAAGACGGCGCGCAGTGGTCCTTATGCAGTATAGCGCAGGTCGTGGCACGTCCGGGGCGGCACGATCCGCGCGGTGGGGTCAGTCCTGGACCATATGGTTCGGCGACTCGTAGACGCGTTGGATCGCGATGATCGACTTCGCGTCCAGGATCGTGCCGTTGACCACCATCTTGTACGCCTCCTCGGGCGTGAAGTAGCGCACCGACGAGCGCAGCTCCTCGGGCGCGTCCTGCGGCGACGCCGGCGTGAGTCCGGATGCGAAGAACAGCGCGGTGTACTGCGTCGAGTAGCTCGGCGTGTTGATGAACCGGCAGAACTGCGTCAGATGGGAGGCCGTGTAGCCGACCTCCTCGATGAGCTTGCGGCGCGCCACGTCCGTCGGCCGCTCCGCCGCCTTGATCGCATGGCCCGCCGGGATCTCCAGCGTCCAGCGGTGCACGGCGACGCGGTACTGCTCGATGAGCGGGATCAGGCCGTCGTCGGTCAGGCCTATGACGCCGACCGAGTCGCCGTTGTTCTTGTGCAGGATGTAGCGGTCGAAATGGCCGATGTCGCGCGAATCATAGGACACCTGGTCCACTGTGAAATAATGGCCGCCCATCACGGTCTTGCGCGACTCCTCGACGACGGGCGCCGCCCGCCACGGATCGAATCGGCGATACGTCTCCTTGCCCATGGGATGCTCCTTTCGGGAACGACGAACACACTGCTGCCATTGTATACGGCCGGAGCCACGCGGCTTGGCGCACAGACGAAAACACGCGATGGACCCACGTGCAGCCGCCAAAACGTGTCCAAATCGGCATGTGTCCGGAAAACGGCGAAGACCGGCAATCGTTGGGATTTCAACGGTTGCCGGTCTTCAGGCCTTGGTGCCCCCGGTGGGACTCGAACCCACACTGTACAGATTTTGAGGCTGTCTCCTCTACCGATTGGGATACAGGGGCGTCGTCAGGCGACAAAGCCCAACTATACCATAGCGGCCGATCCGTGCGACACGCGGATATACGGTGGGGCCGTCCGGGATATGATGTCCCGGACGGCCCCTGTGAGGACGCGGCGCAGACGTCGCATCCGTCACCGTGCATATGTCAGTCGCAGGCTCCGACGGTGTGGACGTAGATCGAGTCGGTGCGGCCCGGCTGGTGATCGCCCTGCGCGGAGCTCAGGATGACGATCTTGTCGCCGTTGGAGACCTTGCCGGCGGCGCGCAGCACCTTGTCGGTGAAGGTCATCAGGTCCTTGCGGGACATGTCGTGGTAGTCCTCGTCGAGCAGGATGCCCTCGGTGCCCCAGCTGAGCGCGAGCCAGTGGTAGGTGTGCTCGTTCGTCGTCAGACCGTAGATCGGCGTGGCCGGACGTTCGCGCGAGACGCGATGGACGGTCGAACCGGTCTGCGTGTAGGCGACGATCGCCTTCGCGTTGAGCTTCTCGGCAAGGTCGACGGCGGCCGAGGAGACGGCGCCGGTGCTCGACATGTCGAGGTCCTTGAGTTTGGGGATGCGGTCGAAGCCGTGCTCGGTCGCGTAGCCGGAGATGCGGGCCATCGTCTTGACGGTCTCGGTCGGGTACTCGCCGACGGCCGTCTCGTTCGAGGTCATCGTCGCGTCGGCGCCGTCGAGGACGGCGTTCGCGCAGTCGGACGCCTCGGCACGCGACGGAACCGGCGAATGCACCATCGAACCGAGGACCTCGGTGGCGACGATGACCGGCTTCGCGTATTGGCGGGACAGCTCGATGCAGCGCTTCGTGACGAGCGGCACCTCCTCGAACGGCATCTCGACGGCCATGTCGCCGCGGGCGACCATGATGCCGTCGAAGACCTTGACGATGTCCTCGAGGTTCTCGACGGCTTGCGGCTTCTCGATCTTCGCGACGATCGGGATGCGGCGGCCCTCCTCGTCCATGATCTCATGGGCGCGGTCGATGTCGGTGGCGAAGCGGACGAAGGACATCGCGATGATGTCGGCGCCGGTGCGGATCGCCCAGCGCAGGTCCTTCTCGTCCTTTTCGGTGAGCGCCGGCAGCGAGACGGCGACGCCCGGGAGGTTGATGCCCTTGTGGCTCGAGACCGGTCCGGATACGACGACCTTCGTGTAGACGTTGTTGCCCTCGACCTTGGTCACCTCGAGACGGACCTTGCCGTCGTCGATGAGAATCGGGTCGCCCGGATGGCAGTCGCCCGGCAGACCCTTGAAGGTCGTGGACGTGATGTGCTCGTCGCCCTCGACGTCGTCGGTCGTGATGATGAACTCCTGGCCCTCCTTGAGCAGGACCTTGTCCTCGCCGTCGGCGTTCTTCTTGAACCAGCCGCAGCGGATCTTCGGACCCTGCAGGTCGACGAGGACCGCGACGTTACGGCCGGTCGTCTTCGAGGCCTCGCGCACGTTGTTGTAGACGCGCAGGTGGTCCTCCGGAGTGCCGTGCGAACGGTTGAGACGCGCGACGTCCATTCCCGCCTCGACGAGGGCGGTGAGGTTCTCAAGGGATTCAGTGGCTGGACCGATGGTATCTACGATCTTTGCTTTGCGCATGGATGCCTACCTATTCTTTGTGATTACTTTTCGGGACGTTGCCCGAACGCCGGTTCAAGCTTACAACACCCGGCACGGCGTTTTGCGCTCCGGGACGATTTTTCTTGTGAGCGATAACACCGCTCAGCGCCCCTACGGCCGCCTCTTCTCGAGGCTGCGCATCTTGAGCACGCTGAACAGCGCGGACAGGCCGATCGCGAGCACGATGACGGCGAGCGACATCCACGTCGGCACCTCGGGCACCATCGTCAGCGGCTGGCCGTGGTTGATGAACGGCAGCGTGTTGCCGTGCAGCGCCTCGAGGATGAGCTTGACGCCGATGAAACCGAGGACGACGGACAGGCCGACCGGCAGGTAGACGAGCTTGTCGAGCAGCGCGCCAAGCAGGAAGTACAGCTGCTGCAGGCCCAGCAGCGCGAAGACGTTCGATGTGAAGACGATGAAGGGGTCCTTCGTCAGGCCGAAGATCGCCGGGATCGAGTCGAAGGCGAACATGACGTCGGTAGTGCCGATCGTCAGGAACACGAACAGCATCGGCGTCCAGTACTTCACGCCGTCCTTCGTGACGCGCAGGCGCTCGCCGTCGTATTCGTTGGTGATGTGGCTGACTTTGCGCAGCATGCGGATGAGCGCGTTCTCGTGGAACTCCTCGTCGTCGTCCTCGCCGCGGGCGACCTTGACGGCCGTGTAGATCAGGAACGCGCCGAAGATGAAGAACACCCAGGTGAAGCGCTGCACGAGCGCGGCGCCGACGAGGATGAACAGGCCGCGCAGCACGAGCGCGATCGTGATGCCGACGGACAGCACGAACTTCTGCAGCTTCTTGGGTACTGCGAAGTTCGACATGATGATGACGAACACGAAGAGGTTGTCGATGCTCAGCGAGTATTCGGTGAGCCAGCCCGAGTAGAACTCGATCGCGGGCTTCGAGCCGGCGACCCACCAGATGAGGCCGCCGAAGATGAGCGCCATCGCGACGAAGAACGCGATGTGCTGCACGCATTCCCTCGTCGAGGGCACGTGCGGGCGGCGTCCGAGGATGAACAGGTCGACGATGAAGAAGACGGCGAGCACGATGTACGTGCCGACCATGAAGGAGACGGGTGTTTCTGCCATAGCCATCCAGCTTACGGAACGTCGGCGACGCCGGCGGCCCGCAGCCCCGTCCGCGGGGGCTGCGGGACACGGCTCAGCGCTTGGCCTCGGTCATCGCGCGCAGCTCCTTCTTCAGGTCGCGGATCTCGTCGCGCAGCCTCGCGGCGAGCTCGAACTGCAGCTGCTCGGCCGCCGTGTGCATCTGGTCGGACAGCTGGCGGATGAGGTCGGCGAGGTCCTGCGCCGGCAGCCCGGCCCTGAGGATCTCCTCGTGGCGCCGATCGGCCTCCTCGGGGTCGAGCGAGGGGACGCCCAGATGCGTGTTGCCCGCCTTGCCGGCGTTGCGGTAGCCGCCCTCGAGCAGCGTCTGCGTGTCCACGTCCTCCTTGGCGAGCATGTCGTTGACGTCGCTGATCTTCTTGATCAGCGGCTTGGGGTCGATGCCGTGCTCCTTGTTGTAGGCGATCTGGATCTCGCGGCGGCGTTCGGTCTCCCCGATTGCGCGGCTCATCGCCGCGGTCATGCCGTCCGCGTACATGATGACGGTGCCCGAGACGTTGCGCGCCGCGCGGCCGATCGTCTGGATGAGCGAACGGTAGGAGCGCAGGAAGCCCTCCTTGTCCGCGTCGAGGATCGCGACGAGCGAGACCTCGGGCAGGTCGAGGCCCTCGCGCAGCAGGTTGATGCCGACGATGACGTCGATCTTGCCCTCGCGCAGCTCGCGCAGCAGCTCGACGCGCCGCAGCGTGTCGACGTCCGAATGCAGGTACTCGACCTTGATGCCGCGTTCGAGCAGGTAGTCGGTGAGGTCCTCGGCCATCTTCTTCGTCAGCGTCGTCACGAGCGTGCGTTCGTTCCTGGCGACGCGGTCCTTGATCTCAGCGAGCAGGTCGTCGATCTGGCCGTCGACCGGGCGCACCTCGACCTTCGGGTCGACGAGCCCGGTCGGACGGATGATCTGCTCGACGACGCCGTCGGACAGGCCGAGCTCGTAGTCGCCGGGCGTCGCCGACAGATAGACGGTCTGTCCGACGCGTTCGAGGAACTCGGGCCATTTGAGCGGGCGGTTGTCCATCGCCGACGGCAGACGGAAGCCGTGCTCGACGAGCGTGCGCTTGCGGCTCGCGTCGCCCTCGTACATCGCGCCGATCTGCGGCACCGTCACATGGGACTCGTCGATGACGAGCAGGAAGTCGTCGGGGAAGAAGTCGAGCAGCGTATGCGGCGGCGTGCCGGGCGCGCGGCCGTCGAAGTGGCGCGAGTAGTTCTCGACGCCGGAGCACACGCCCACCTGGGAGAGCATCTCCAGGTCGTAGGTCGTGCGCATCGACAGGCGTTGCGCCTCGAGCTCCTTGCCCTGCTTGCGCAGTTCGGCGACGCGTTCGTCGAGCTCGCGCTGGATCGACCCGATCGCCTTCTCCATGCGTTCGGGGCCGGCGACGTAGTGCGAGGCCGGGAAGATGTGCACCTCGTCCTGCTCGCCGATGACGTCGCCGGTGAGTGGATGCAGCATCGAGATGCGGTCGATCTCGTCGCCGAAGAACTCGATGCGCACGGCGAGCTCCTCGTAGACCGGGATGATCTCGACGGTGTCGCCGCGCACGCGGAAGGTGCCGCGGGTGAACGCGATGTCGTTGCGCTTGTACTGCATGTCCACGAACAGCCGCAGCAGCCGGTCGCGGTCGATCTGCTGGCCGCGCTTGAGGAACAGCATGCGCCCGGCGTACTCCTCCGGCGTGCCCAGTCCGTAGATGCACGAGACGGTCGCGATGACGACGCAGTCGCGGCGCGTGAGCAGGTTCGCCGTCGCCGCGTGGCGCAGCCGCTCGACGTCGTCGTTGATGTTCGAGTCCTTCTCGATGTAAGTGTCGGTCTGCGGGATGTAGGCCTCGGGCTGGTAGTAGTCGTAGTACGAGACGAAGTAGCTCACGGCGTTGTCCGGCATGAGCTCGCGGAACTCGGCGCACAGCTGCGCGGCGAGCGTCTTGTTCGGCTCGATGATGAGCGTCGGGCGCTGCAGACGCTCGATGAGCCACGCCGTCGTCGCCGTCTTGCCGGTGCCGGTCGCACCCATGAGCACGACGTCGTTCTCGCCGTTCTCGATGCGCGTGGCGAGCTCGTCGATCGCCTGCGGCTGGTCACCGGACGGCTTGTACGGCGACTTGACGACGAACGGCTTGTTCGTGCGTTCGATGTTGAATCCCATGACGTTCCTCACTCCCGCTGTCCGTCGGCGAACCATGCCGCGACAAGCCTATCAACACATTCGAACATCTGTTCTATCGGCTGCGACGCGTCGATGACGACGTCCGCGTAGCGCAGCCGCGACGCATCGTCCCCCTGCCCCCTGACGCGCACACGCGCCTGCTCCGGCGTCATGCCGCGCGTCGCGACGAGACGGCGGACGCGTTCGTCGGCCGGCGCGACGACGCAGACGACCGAGTCGAACGTGAAGGGAATCGTATCCATGACCTCGCCGAGCAGCGGCACGTCGTGGACGATGACGCGCCTCCCTCCCCTCGCGAGGATGCTGCGCTCGCGGTTGCGCGCCAGATCGTAGACGTTCGGATGCATGATGCCGTTGAGTGTCTCGAGTGCATGCTCGTCGGCGCCGGCGCCGAACACGCGCTCCGCCAGCACCTTCCTGTCGATGCCGCCTTCGGCGCCGACGACGTCGGCGCCGAAGGCCTCGGCGAGCGGCGCGATGATCGGCGAGCACGGCTCCTGCAGGATATGCGCGAGGAAGTCGTAGTCGATGACGTCGGCGCCGTCGGCGGCCATGCGCGCCGCGACGGTGCTCTTGCCGGCGGCGATGCCGCCGGTCAGTCCGACGCGTACGAAGCGTCGTCCGCTCTCCCCCTGCATATACGCGTCCTTCCTCGTCCGGTCATTGACGTCCACATCGTAGGCGCGCCCGCATCGGCGTGTCAACCGACGCGGCGCCGGACGCCGTCGACGGAAAACAGGGGGGCGTCGCGCGCTCACATGCGCACGACGCCCCCTCAGTCGAAAGCCCTAGGGCTCAGCGGCTCACTTCTTCTCGTTCAGCAGCTGCTCACGCAGGGCGGCGAGCTGATCGGAATCGGCGAGGGTGCCGTTGGACTCGGAATCGGAGGAGTAGTTCGAGATCTCCTCGACCTTCTCTTCCTTCGGGGCGTTCTGGCCGTCCTCGGCGGCCGAGGCCTCGGCGTTCTCGAGCTCCTTGGCGACGAACTCCTTGTGCTGCTCCCACAGGTCGTGGGCGGCGGCGTACTGGGATTCCCATTCCTCGCGCTGCTTCTCGTAACCGGCGATCCACTCGTTGGTGTTCGGGTCGAATCCTTCCGGATACTTGTAGTTGCCTTCCTCGTCGTACTCGGCCGGCATGCCGTAGAGCGCCGGATCGAAGTCCTCGGAGGCCGGGTCGACGGAGTCGTTGGCCTGCTTGAGCGACAGCGAGATGCGACGACGGTCGAGATCGACGTCGATGACCTTGACGAAGACCTCTTCGCCCGGCTTGACGACGGTCTCCGGGTTCTCGACGTGGCGGTTCGCGAGCTCCGAGATGTGCACGAGGCCCTCGATGCCGTCCTCGACGGAGATGAAGACGCCGAACTGGACGATCTTCGTGACCTTGCCGCGCACGATCTGGCCCGGCACGTGGGTGCGGGCGAAGCGCTGCCACGGATCCTCCTGCGTCGCCTTGAGCGACAGCGAGATGCGCTCGCGGTCGAGGTCGACGTCGAGCACCTCGACGGTGACCTTGTCGCCGACCTTGACGACCTCGGACGGGTGGTCGATGTGCTTCCAGGACAGCTCGGAGACGTGGATGAGGCCGTCGACGCCGCCGAGGTCGACGAACGCGCCGAAGTTGACGATCGACGAGACGACGCCTTCGCGGATCTGACCCTTCTTGAGCTGCGAGAGGAAGGTCTCGCGCACCTCGGACTGGGTCTCCTCGAGGTACTGGCGACGCGACAGGACGACGTTGTTGCGGTTCTTGTCGAGCTCGAGGATCTTCGCCTTGATCTTCTGGCCGATGTACGGCGAGAGGTCGCGCACGCGGCGCATCTCGACGAGCGACGCCGGCAGGAAGCCGCGCAGGCCGATGTCCACGATGAGGCCGCCCTTGACGGCTTCGATGACGGTGCCCTCGACGACGCCGTCGTCTTCCTTGATCTTCTCGATGTCGCCCCACGCACGCTCGTACTGCGCGCGCTTCTTCGACAGGATCAGACGTCCTTCCTTGTCCTCCTTGGTGACGACAAGGGCCTCGATGGTGTCGCCGACCTTGACGACCTCATCCGGATCGACGTCCTTCTTGATGGAAAGCTCGCGGGAGGGGATCACACCCTCGGTCTTGTAGCCGATGTCCAGGAGAACCTCATCGTGGTCGACCTTGACGACCGTGCCCTCAACCAGATCACCATCGTCGAAGTTCTTGATGGTGGAATCGACTGCCTTGATGAAGTCATCGACGGTGCCGATATCGTTGATGGCGACCTTTTCGACTTCCTTATTGTTTTCTGCCATTAATGTGGTTCTTACAAAATAGTGGATGGATAGTAATCGTTCTTCAGTTATCGGCTGCGGCGCGGGAGCCGTGGCCCCGGCCGCAGGCACAGTCGGCGCGCGCATCATGCGCGCGTGCGACCGTTGGACAAGACTATCGCGAGCCATGCCCAAAACCGCATGCAGCATTTCGGGCGTGTCGCATCCGTTCACCTTGTCCAACAGACGACGGCGCCCCGTTATTCCGCGGCGGCGCGCTCGGCCATCTCGACGACGTTGCGCAGCAGCATCGCGCGCGTCATCGGCCCGACGCCGCCCGGGTTGGGCGTGTATGCACCGGCGATCGCGTAGCAGCCGTGGTCGACGTCGCCGTGGACGCGCATGCGGCCGTCGGCGCCGGGCAGCCGCGAGACGCCGACGTCGACGAGCACGGCGCCGGGGCGGATGTCCTCGGGGCGAACGAAACCGGCGCGGCCGACCGCGGCGACGATGACGTCGGCCTCGCGCATGTGCGCGGCGACGTCCTTCGTGCCGGTGTGGCACAGCGTGACGGTCGCGTTCACGTCGGCGCGCGTGAGCATGAGCCCGATCGTCCTGCCGATCGTGATGCCGCGCCCGAGCACGCACACACGGCGTCCGTCGAGGTCGATGCCGTAGTGCGCGAGCAGCGCGAGCACGCCACTCGGCGTGCACGGCAGCGGCGTCGTCAGCTCGCCGCGCGTGTGCAGCACGAGCTCGCCGAGGTTGTACGGATGCATGCCGTCGGCGTCCTTCGCCGGGTCGATCGCGTCGATGACGGCGTTCTGGTCGACACCCTCGGGCAGCGGCAGCTGCACGATGTAGCCGGTGCACGCCCGATCGGCGTTGAGCTCGGCGATGACGTCGAGCAGCTCCTCCTGGCTCGCGTCGGCGGGCAGCTCGTGGCGGATCGATGCGATACCGACCTCCTGGCAGTCGCGGTGCTTGCCGGCGACGTACTTGAGCGAGCCGGGGTCGTCGCCGACGAGCACGGTGCCGAGTCCGGGTGTGACGCCGCGCGCACGCAGCGCGCGTACGCGCTGTGCCAAATCCTCCTTCACCTGGGAGGCCACCGCCTTGCCGTCGAGTATCATTGCCATGAGGAAACCCCCTTCGTTGCCGTGGAACGATGTGCCTTGCCGTATCGTACGATACCGGCGCGCCAATGCGTGCCGCGCGACGCGTCCGGCGCACATGGCGCGGCGACGGTCTTACGCAAAGGAACCATCGCTCATGGGCATACGAACCTCGTCATACCGTCTGCGGGCGGCCGCCGCATCCCTCGTCGCGCTCGCGCTCGCGGCCACGCTCGCCGGATGCGGCCACGTCGTCGCCGACGACGCATCCCCCACCGCCTCCGCCTCGGCCTCATCCGGGCCGCTCACCGTCGTCGCCTCGCTCAACCAGTGGGGTTCGCTCGCCGCGCAGATCGGCGGCGACGACGCGAAGGTCACGTCGATCCTGTCGTCGACGACGGCGGACGCCCACGACTTCGAGCCCACCGCCAAGGACGTGAAGACATTGCACGCCGCCGACGTCGTCGTCGTCAACGGCGCCGGATACGACGACTGGGCGAGCAAGAACCTGCCGTCGACGACGACAGTCGTGTCCGCCGCCGACATCGTCGGCGCGATGGACGGCGACAACCCCCATCTGTGGTTCTCCCGCGACGCGCGCTACGCGATGGCCGACGCGCTCAGGGAGACCTTCGCGCGGCTGCGCGGGCAGGACGCGAAGTCCTTCGACGCTAACCTCGAGACGTGGAAGAAGAAGGAGGACGCGCTCGAGAAGCGCATCGAGGCCTTCGGCAAGGAGCACGACGACCTCACCTACGCGGCGACCGAATCGGTCGCCTATTACCTGATGAACGACATGGGCTTCGAGGACAAGACGCCCGCCGGCTACGCGCGCGCGATGGCGTCCGAGGCGGAGCCGGCCGCGGCCGACGTGCGCGACTTCCGCAGGCTTCTCAGCGACGACGGCGTACGTCTGCTCGTCAACAACCCGCAGGAGCAGAACGAGACGACGCAGGGCTTCGTCGACATCGCGCGCAAGGAGAAGATGCCGGTGCTCGACGTCACCGAGCAGATGCCGCCCGACTACGCCGATCTGACGGCATGGATCGGGGCGCTGTTCGACGCCGTCGAACAGGACATGGACACGTGCCGGGATTCGGCGAAGGACTGCCCGACCGACGAATCCGGCGACGCCGCGAACGACGGCAACACCGAGCAGGACCGCGCCGTCAATGAAGGCGACGACTGAGTCCGAACGGGTCATGTCGGCGGCCGTCCGCCGCCGACGCCATCCGTCGTTATTGAGAATCATTGTCAATAGCGATTGCGATACTGGTCGCGTCCAATCGGCGGAAAGGAACCGCAATGCAACAGTCTGACGCGTCCGAGAGGCGCGGTCCGAGCGTCGAATGCCGCGACATCGCCGTCAAACGCGGCGGGACCACGATCTGGAGCCACGGCACCTTCACGATCCCGAGAGGCACCGTCACGGCGATCGTCGGCACCAACGGCGCCGGCAAGACGACGCTGATGAAGGCGGAGCTGGGGGTGATACCGCTCTCCCACGGCACGATGCGGGTGCTCGGCGCCGCTCCGGGCGAGGACAACGCGCGCATCGGCTACGTGCCGCAGAGCTACACGAACGACATCGACTCGAGCCTGACCGCCGAGCAGTCGGTGCTGCTGGGGCTGACCGGCACGCGCTTCGGCTTCCATCCGGTGACGCGCCGCCAGCGGGCGAAGGCGCACGAGGCGATGGAGTTCATCGGCATCGCCGACAAGGCGAAGCTGCGGCTTTCGGAGCTTTCCGGCGGCCTGCGCCAGCGCGTCGCGATCGCGCAGGCGCTTGTGAGCAACCCCGAGCTGCTGATGCTCGACGAGCCGCTCGCCAACCTCGACCTGGCGAGCCAGCGTACGACGGTGCAGATCCTGTCGAGGCTCAACACCGAGCTCGGCATGTCGATCCAGATCGTCGCCCACGACCTCAACATGCTGCTGCCGATCCTCACCGGCGCCGTCTACCTGCTCGACGGCCACCCGCACTACGCACGGCTCAACGACGTGCTCGACTCGAAGCTGCTCACCCATCTGTACGGCACGAAGGTGCAGGTCGTGACGACGCCGCAGGGCGCCATGTTCGTCACGCCGAACATGGCCGAGCCGGGCGGATGCGACATGCACGACGCCGACGAGGTAGCGCGCTTCCACCATCACGGGCATGCCGGCGCACGCCCGCAGACCGATGGAGGAGCGACGCGATGAATCCCTTCACCTTCGACCCCGAATGGACGACGACGCTGACGACGCCGTTCATGGTCAACGCGTTCCTCGCCGGGCTGTGCATCGCCGCGGCGGCCGGCGTCGTCGGCTACTTCACGATCGCGAGGCATTCGACCTTCGCCGCGCACGCGATCGCGCACATCGGCCTGCCGGGAGCGACCGGCGCCGTGCTGCTGGGCCTGCCGGTCGCCGTCGGCCTCGGCGGCTTCGCACTCGCCGGCGCGCTCGTCATCGCCGCGCTCGGCAAGCGCGCCTCGGAGCGTGAGATCGCCACCGGCACCGTCCTCGCCTTCGCGACCGGTCTGGGCCTGTTCTTCGCGCGCATGTCGAGCTCCGCCTCGCAGCAGCTGCAGTCGATCCTCTTCGGCTCGATCCTGACGATCACCGACGACCAGATCGTCGGCTTCGCGATCTTCGACATCGTGCTGCTCGTCGTGATGGCGGTCATCTACCGCCCGCTGCTGTTCAGCTCGCTCGACGAGCAGGTCGCCCAGGCCAAGGGCGTGCCGATCGGCGTCATGAACGCGCTGTTCATGGCGGTTCTCGCCGGCGTCATCACGATCGCCGTGCCGGCCGTCGGCACGCTGCTGATCTTCGCGCTCGTCGTCACGCCGGCCGCGACCGCCACCGTCGTGACGACGACGCCGCTGCGCGCGATCGTCGCCTCGACGGCGCTGTGCCTCGTCTCGATCTGGGGAGGCCTCGTCCTCGCGGCGATGTTCCCCGCTCCCCCGAGCTTCGTCATCGTGACGCTGTCGACGCTGTTCTGGGGCATCGCGAAGGGCGTCGAGGCGCTGCGCCGTCGCGGCTGAGCGTTTCTTCCCGCGACGTGCGCGGCGGGACATGCGGCATGCGAAAGGGGCCGCACCCCACATATGGATGGAGGTGCGGCCCCTTTCGTATGCGCCGCTGCGATTCCCGCCGTCCGCGGAACGCTCAGTCGCGGCCGCCGACGTCCACGAGCGCCGTCGCGATCGCCGCAAGGCCCTCGCCCCGGCCGGTGAAGCCCATGCCGTCCGTCGTCGTCGCCGTCAGTGCGACCCGGCAGCCGCAGATCGCGGACATCGCATCCTCGGCCTGCCGTCGGCGCGGACCGATCTTCGGGCGGTTGCCGACGACGGTCACCGACGCGCTGGACGGGGCGCAGCCGTTCTCACGCAGGTGCCGCACCGTCTCGGCGAGCATCATGTCGCCGTGCATGCCGGCGCCTCGCGACGCGGCGCCCACGCCGAACAATGTACCGATGTCGCCCAGACCGGCCGCGGCGAGCAGCGCGTCGATGAGCGCATGCACCGCCACGTCGCCGTCCGAGTCGCCATCGACGCCGGCGCCGTCCCAGCGCAGCGTCGCGAGGAACAGCGGACGGCCGGCGTCGCAGGAGAAGCGGTGCGCGTCGAAGCCCAGCCCGCAGCGCGGCTCGGCGCTCACTTCTTCTTCGTCTTCTTGTTCTCGGCCTCGAGGCGCGCGAGCGTCTCGGACGCCGGCTCCTCGGGGGCCTGCGTGTGATGCCCGTCGTCGCCGGGCTGCGGGTCGCTGTAGCCGAGGTTGACGTCGAGCAGGCGCTGCGCCTCCTCCTCCTCGATCTTCTCCGACAACGCGATCTCCGAGGTCAGGATGCTGCGCGCCTTCGTCAGCATGCGCTTCTCGCCGGCGGACAGCCCGTGCTCGTCGACGTCGCGCTGCGCCAGGTCGCGCACGACCTCGGCGATCTTGTTGACGTCGCCGGTCGAGATCTTCTCGACGTTGAGCTTGTACCTGCGCGACCAGTTCATCTCCTTCTCGATGATCGGCGTGCGCAGGATCTCGAACACCTTCGCCACCTCGTCGCCGTCCACGATGTCGCGCACGCCGACCTTCTTCACGTTGTCGACGGGCACGAAGATCTCAAGGTCATCGGAGGAAAGCACCGAAAGCTTGAGATACTCACGCGTCACGCCCTTAACAGTCCGTTCGGTAATGGCCTCAATCTTCGCCGCGCCGTGACGCGGGTACACGACCATATCGCCGACCTTGTAGCCCATGAATCCTCCGTGAGAAAAAACAGAAACGCATATAATTATGTCATTTTGTGTGGACTTAGTGGAAGATTGGAAAAAAAGATGGGCAAAACCGCGAATCTGCTCGTGCCGCCGGGAAAACATGCGTATTCTCGGATACATGACAAACTTCACATTCAACGAGAAAGCCCTCGTCCCCGTCAACGGCGATCAGCTGGACGAGGTCAGCAAGGGCGCGTTCTACAACCCCCACGAGATCCTCGGCGCGCATCTGGGCGCCGCCGAGTTCCCCGACACCTGCACGATCCGCGTGCTGCGCCCGGGCGCGCAGTCCGTCACGATCGTCACCGCCGACGGTGAATACGCGATGAAGCACGAGCATAACGGCGTCTTCGTCGCGCTCGTGCCGGCCGTGAGGACGAAGGACGGCCGCAGCGTCCCCGACTACCGCATCCGCACCGTGCGCGCCGACGGCACGACCGTCGTCGAGAACGACCCCTACCGCTATCTGCCGACGATCGGCGACATGGACCTCTACCTGTTCGGCGAGGGACGCCACGAACGCCTGTGGGAGGCCATGGGCGCCCACGTGCGCCGCTACGACGACCCGCTCGGCGGCAACGACGGCACGAGGGGCGAGCGCGTCGTCGGCACCGCGTTCACCGTGTGGGCGCCGAACGCGCACGCCGTGCAGGTCGTCGGCGACTTCAACGGCTGGGACGGCACGTGCCACGCGATGCGCGAGCTCGGTTCGTCGGGCGTCTGGGAGCTCTTCGTCCCGGGCGTCGAGGCCGGCGAGATCTACAAGTTCCATATCCTCAACGCCTACAACAACTGGGAGATGAAGGCCGACCCGATGGAGCGCTCGCACGAGGTGCCCCCGCGCACCGGTTCGATCGTCGTCGACTCCACGCACGAATGGGGCGACGGCGACTGGATGAAGCGGCGCGCCGAGTCCGATCCGCATCAGGGTCCGGTGAGCATCTACGAGGTGCACGCCAACAGCTGGCGCAAGGACGTGCACGACTACCGCGAGCTCGCCGACAAGCTCGTACCTTATGTCCAGAAGCTCGGGTTCACGCATGTGGAGTTCATGCCGCTCGAGGAGTATCCCTTCGCCGGTTCGTGGGGCTATCAGGTCACCGGCTACTACGCCGTGGATTCGCGCCTCGGCGGCCCGGACGACTTCAAGTACCTCGTCGAGCGCCTCCATGAGGCCGGCATCGGCGTCATCATGGACTGGGTCCCGGCGCATTTCCCGAAGGACGCGTTCGCGCTGGGCCGCTTCGACGGCACGCCGCTGTACGAGGATCCCGACCCGACGCGCGGCGAGCATCCAGACTGGGGCACCTACATCTTCAACTTCGGCCGTCGCGAGGTGCGCAACTTCCTCGTCGCCGACGCATGCTTCTGGCTCGACGAATACCATATGGACGGCCTGCGCGTGGACGCGGTCTCCTCGATGCTCTACCTCGACTACAGCCGCGAGCCGGGCCAGTGGCATCCGAACAAGTTCGGCGGCCGCGAGAACCTCGAGGCGATCGACTTCATCAAGGAGGCGAACGCCACCGCGTACAAGAACAACCCGGGCGTCATGATGATCGCCGAGGAGTCGACCGCGTATCCGGGCGTCACGGCGCCGACCAGCCAGGGTGGCCTCGGCTACGGGCTCAAGTGGAACATGGGCTGGATGCACGACACGCTCGAGTACCTGCACGAGCAGCCGATCAACCGCAAGTGGCACCACAACGAGATCACGTTCTCGATGGTCTACGCGTATTCGGAGCATTATGTGCTGCCGATCAGCCATGACGAGGTCGTCTACGGCAAGGGCTCGCTGTTCGGCAAGATGCCGGGCGACGACTGGCAGCGCTACGCGGGCGTCCGCTCGCTGTTCGCCTACCAGTGGGCGCATCCGGGCAAGAACCTGACCTTCATGGGCAACGAACTCGCGCAGTACGGAGAATGGGACTACAACAGTCAGCTCGACTGGGACTGCCTCAACTGGCCGGACCACAGCGGCGTGCAGGCGCTCGTCGCCGACCTCAACAAGCTGTACAAGGATTCGCCGGCGCTGTGGAGCCAGGACTTCACGCCCGACGGCTTCCAGTGGCTGACGAGCGACGACGCCGACCACAACACGCTGAGCTTCGAGCGCATCGGCGCCCACGGCGAACGCATGGTCGTCGTCGTCAACTTCTCGGGCACCGCGTGGGCCGACTACCAGGTCGCGCTGCCCCTCGGCGGCCGCTGGAAGGAGGTCCTGACGACCGACGACAAGAAGTACGGCGGCTCAGACATCCACAACACGGACATCGAGGCGAACGCCGGCGCGTACCATTCGCGTGAATGGTCGACGCGCATCACGGTGCCGGCGCTCGGCGTCGTGTTCCTCGTCCCCGAGAACAACTGAACCGACAAAACCAAGGACTGGTGATTATGGTCGCACACGCACAGATGCCGTCTGCCTACACGATTCTCGTCGTGGAGGACGAGCCGACGCTCGCCACCGCCATCGCGCAACGGCTCATCGCCGAAGGCTGGAGGGCCCGCATCGCTTCGGACGGCATCAGCGCCGTGAAGGCGGCCGCCCAACTGCGTCCCGATCTGGTCGTCATGGACGTCATGCTTCCGGGCATGGACGGCATCGAGGCGACGAAGCACATCGTCGCGCAGCGCCCGGTGCCGGTGCTCATGCTCACGGCGCGCGACGCCGAGTCCGACGTCATCATCGGGCTCGGCGCCGGCGCCGACGACTACATGACCAAGCCGTTCTCGATGCGCGAGCTTGTCGCCCGTGCCAAGGCGCTGCTGCGCCGGGTCGAGCGCGCGAAGGTCATCGCGAGCAAATCGGAGCATGAGAAGATCCTCGACTTCGGCTCGCTCGTCATCGACCCGGCGACGCGCCGCGTGACGCTCGACGGCGAGACCGTGCATCTGACGCCAACCGAGTTCGATCTGCTGACGACGCTCGCGCGCAAACCGAAGTCGGTGCTCACGCGCGAGCAACTGCTCGAGGAGGTGTGGGACTGGGTGGACGCCTCCGGCACGCGCACCGTCGATTCGCATGTCAAGGCGCTGCGGCACAAGCTCGGCGCCGCGACGATCCGGACAGTGCACGGCGTGGGCTATGCCTTCGAGCCTCCGGAACAGTGATGAAGCACGAGAGTCCTACGGCATCGATGGGGCGCGCGCGGTCCGGGAAGGACGGCAAGCGCCCCCGCTTGTTCTCCTCGCTGTGCGCCGAACTGAGCGTGCTGATCGCGATCACGACCGTCCTCGCCTTCCTCATCGCATGGATGCTCGACATCATCGGCATCAACAGTTGGATGGCGATGCCGCTGACGATCACCATCACGCTGATCTTCATGTACTGCACGTCGCGCAGCTTCACACGCCCGCTTCGGCAGATGCGCGACGCCGCCGAATCGATGGCCCAAGGCGACTACTCCGCACGCGTGCGCCTGCGCAAAAGCACGAACGACGAGATCGGACAGCTCGCAAGGTCCTTCAACGTGATGGCCGAGGAGCTCGAGCACGCCGACCAGATGCGCCGCGACATGATCGCGAACGTGAGCCATGAGCTGCGCACGCCGGTCTCGGCGCTGCAGGCGATGGTCGAGAACATGGCCGACGGCGTCGTCGAGCCCACGCCGGCGAACATGGAGAACATCCTCAAGCAGACGCATCGCCTGTCCGACTTCATCTCCTTCCTGCTCGACATGTCGCGCGTCGAGGCCGGCGCCTCGAGCCTCGAGCTTGAGCGCCTCAACGTCGCCGAGCTCATCGACGAGACCGTCGGCCCGCTCGAATACGCCGACGCCGGCCATGGGCACACGATCGAGCAACGCGTCCCCGACGACCTCGTCGTCGAAGGAGACGAGGCGAGGCTGCGCCAGCTGCTGACGAACATCATCGCGAACGCGCTCAAGCATTCTCGCGACGACACGGCCGTGCTCGTCGAGGCGCACGCCGGCGAGCACGGCAACACGGTGATCATCAACGTCGTCAACTTCGGCTCGGACATCCCCAAGGAGGTGCGCGACGACATCTTCCGCCGTTTCGTCAAGGGGACGTCCGGCCCCGGCACCGAGTCCGGCGGCACCGGCCTCGGCCTGTCGATCGCGCGGTGGGCGGCGAAGCTGCACGGCGGCACCGTCCAGGTCGTCGACGACCCGCGCGGCGTCGACTTCGAGATTACATTGCCGGTGAGGCCTCCCGAGCCGCAGCCGCGTCAGGAGACGGCGACGGGGAGGAACACGGAGGCCGCCTACGACGGCCAGTGATCCCACGGAACCCCGTCATATGCGGAGCGGGGCGCGGACATCAGGTCTGCGCCCCGCTCCGCATATCCGGACGTCGTCACCACCGCCGCTCCCCGGGATGCCCCCGCGCGTCTTCGACGGCGGTGCCGTCGTCTTCGTCGATGGCCTTCGGCGGCGTGTAGGCGAGCGCGAGCGCGGTGAGCACATCGTGGCCGGCGTCGGCGAGCGCGTCGGCGCAGGCGCCGATCGTCGCCCCGGTCGTGACGATGTCGTCGAGCAGGATGAGCGGCGTGCCGGGTGCGGGCGGGCGTATGGCGTCGTCGACGGCGATGTGGCCGTGGATGCGGCGCATGCGGTCGCGTGCGCCGTGGGTCTGGACGGATTTGCCGTGAACGGCGCGCACCTGCAGCATCGGCAGCGTGCAGGTGTCGGGCAGGCCGTGGCTGCGGCAGTGCGCGGCGAGCATGTCGGCGAGCGGGTCGAGGTGGCGTCGTCCGCGGCGGCGTATGGAGCGTGGCGATGAGGGCGCCGGTATGATGCCGACGCCGGTCGGCGCGGGGTTGAGGGTGGCGAGAAGCGGCGCGGCGACCGTGTCGAAGAGGTCGGTGAGGGCGTCGGCGAGTGGCTGGTCGGCTTCGGCGTCGCCGTGGTCCTTCCATGAGAGGATGGCGTGTCGGATGGCGCCGTGGTAGGTGCCGCAGGCGACGCCGTGTCCGGCGGCGGCCTGTGGCAGCGTGAAGGCGGTGGGGTCGTGCAGTGCGCGGGCGCATTGGTCGCACAGGATGGCGTCGGGGCGCCCGCAGCCGGCGCATCCGCGTGGCAGCAGGATGTCGCGCAGCTGTCGCCATGTGGCGGCGGCGTGTCGTGCCGTGGTGCCCGTCATGCGCATCGTGGGTCCTGTCTCGTGTCCCGGGGTCGGGTCGCCGTTCAGTGGCGCAGGCGCGTGTTGATGGCGTCGATGAGGCGCAGCGTGGCTTCGGGGCCGGTGACGCGGATGGCGATTGTGCCGGCGGCGGCGGCCGGGTAGTCGTTGCCGTCGGGGTCCATGCGGTCGCCGATGAAGGCGATCGAGCCGACGTCGACGCCGGTGGCGTGGGCGAGTTCGCGCACGGCGTAGGCCTTGTCGATGTCGCGCGCGGAGATGTCGACGCTGGTGGAGCCGCCGGAGCGTACCTTGAGGTTGGGCAGGTCGCGCTGGACGGCTTCGGCGAGGCGGTTCTTCTTCGTGTTGTCGGGGTCCCAGCGCTCCTTGGCTTCGACGGGGGCCTGCTGGCCGAGCGCGGAGTAGGTAATCTGGCTGCCGCGGTCCTCGATGATGGGTCCCCAGCCGTGGTCAGTCCAGATGCCCTGTTCGCGTGCGCGGCGTTCGAGGGATGCGATGGCGGCGGCGCGGTCGGCCGCGCTCAGGTCGCGTTCGTAGACCTTCGTCCATGCGGCGCCGTCCCAGCGGTAGTAGCGTGTGCCGGTCGTGGGCATGAGATGCAGGTTGACGCGGTCGGCGCCGGAGGCGAGCATGTCGGTGACCTGGCTTTCGATGAGCGGCATGACGCCGCCGGAGACGATGGCGACCGGGAGCAGCGTCGTCAGTTCGCTCAGCGCCTGCGCGATGTCGGCGTGCATCGGCTTCTTCGAGCGTGCGAGCGTGCCGTCGAGGTCGAAGGCGGCGACGCGCATGCGTCGGCACAGCGCGTCGACGTCCACGGCGGCGCTGTCGGCAATGTTGGGTTCGGTCATCCTCATCACTTCCCCGTTCCTGTTCCTGACCATCCTTGTATCCTACCGTGCCTGCGCGATGGGCGCGGCCTGTGGGGCGGTCGGCCTACAGTGGAGGCCATGACCCAGCTTCCTTGGAACGCCAAAGTGTATCGCAACCGCCATGGCCGCGGGATGCGCACGCCGATGTTCGGCACGCGTCTGCCGCGCTACCGTACGCGCTCCGGTCTCTTCGACGATCTCGTCGTCGCGCAGATCCGGCGTCTGTCGGCCGCGTGGCCGGAGCTTGTGCGGCCGTTGCAGTTTGCCATCGAGGATGTGCCGCCGTCGTCGCCGGCGCCGTGGGAGTCCGAGCCGCGGCTGTGCTCGCAGGCCTTCCCCGCCGAGCATGGCAGTCCGGCGCGCATCGTGCTGTACCGGCTGCCGATCCAGACACATGCGGCGAACCGCACCGACCTGCAGCTGGCGATTCGAGACGAGATCGTCGCGTCGATCGCCGAGCTCTACGGTCGGCGCCCCGACGAGATCGACCCCGACTTCGGCCTGTGACGGCCGCTCAGCGCACGATGCCCGGATCGTTGAAGGCGTGCACAAGCTGGCGCGGCACGGCGAGGCTCGTCGCCGGCACGTAGGCGAGCGCCGCAGTCTTCGCGTCGCGCAGCTTCGCGTTCGTCACGAACGCGCCCCAGACGATCGCCGGGTCGGCGTCGTCGACACGGATCGCGGCGACGTCCTTGCCGAGGTCGTCGGCGTCGAGGGTCGTCGACGAATCGGCGTCCACCTTGACCTGTCTGGTGCCGGTCTCCTCGCCGTGTGCGTCGTAGCCGGTGAAGGTGACCGTCGCACGCCCCTCGCCCATGTTGGCGATCGCGAGCGTCGCGTCGATGCCGGCCGGCAATGCGAGCGCGGACTGCGCGTAGGCGGTGTGCGCGTCGATGACGGCGTAGTCGCGTCGCCCGTCGGCGCCTTCGACGGCGCTTTGGGCGGTGATCGAGCAGGGGGCGTCGCTTTGCGCGAGGATCGCGTGGGCGTCCTTGGGCCGGTCCTTGAGTTCCTTGAGCGCGACCTTGCCGCCGCGGACGTCGAGGCGGCCGAGGTCGACCAGGCCGTGGTCGCTCATCCACGACAACGTGACGGTGGCGTCCTTGTCGGCGTAGGCGCTCAGCGTCGTCGAGGCGTCGGCGTCGGGAAGCATGATCGTCTGCGTCGTGGCGGCCTGGGGCAGCGGCGTCACGTAGTCGTTGCCGTGCGGCGTCAGACCGTCCATCGCGCTGGAGCGTACGACGGCGCCGACCGGCGCGTCGTGGCTGGTGACCTCTACGTAGAGTCCCTGCTCGTCGGGTGCGGCCGCGTTGAGCAGCATGTCATCCTCACCGTCGGCGCCGACGGTGAGGATGGACGACGTGGCCGGCGTGATCCTGCCTCCTTTGACGCCCCAGATCGCGATGTCGACGCTGGTGGGCTTGTCGGCGGGGTTGGCGACGACGAGCTGCTGTGTGTTGCCGGTCGTCGTGCTGGGCACGAGGAAGCGTTGGGTGAGGGCGGGCGTCACGCAGGAGGCGGCGGCTATGCCGGTGATGTCGCCGGTCGTCGCCCATGAGGCGACTGCGCCGGCCGAGCCGGTGCCGTCGGTTGCGCTCAGCAGCCGCGTGTCGAGCATCGTGGCGTCGTCGTCCTTGTCCTGGCCGGCGATGAAGACGTCGGCGTCGTCCTTGCCGTCCGCCCCTTCGAGGACGAGACCGTCCGTCGCGTCCCCGGCGCCGAGCGCGTCGGCTTGGGCGTGGAAGACCGAGCCGAAGGCCGCGTAGCGGCGGGCCGAGGCGAGGTCGCCGGTCGAGGTGTGGAACTCCTCGTCGCCGTAGGATTCCGTGTCGGCGATCGTCATCGCGGCCGGGCAGTAGCGCAGCGTCTGCTGGGCGCTGGCCTGTTCGGAGACGGATGCGTCGGCGACCGTGGGCGCGTCGTGCGCGCCGGAGCGGGGCGGCACGACCGTCAGCGCGGCGAACAGCGCGATGACGGCGACGCTCGTCACGGCCGTCGTCACGACGGTGCGCGTGCGGTGCGCGAAGTCGTCGAGACGGTTCGGTTCCTCGCTCATTGCTGATCCTCCTTGCTGATGCCGTGGCTGCGTGGTATCGCGATGATGCCGTAGATCGCGACGAGGATCGCGAGGCACCACAGCCATGCGGTGCGCCAGGGGCTCGTCTCCATGCGCAGCTGGGCGTCCATGTCGATGTGCTGTCCGGCCGTCGCGTCGAGCGTGAGCCGGTAGTACGTGCCCTGCGCGTTGCTGACGACCTCCTGCGTGCCCTGGGATGCGGTCACGTTCGCCTGAAGCTGTTCGCCTGCGCGCGCGCTCAGGTCGCGCCCCTCGTCGGTGACGACGTAGATGCCGCCGAAGCCGAGGTCGGACAGCTGGCGTATCGCGTCGTTGTCGCTGTTGGCGAGCAGCCGGGCGGCGATGTGGGCGAGCTGTTCGTCGTCGGTGTGCTCCTCGTGGCCGAAGGCGCGGCTGACACGCCATGCGGCGGAGCTGTCGATCAGATCGCCGCGCCCGGTGCGCATCGCCGTGTAGGCGACGGTGTCGGCGTTCGTGGCGGCCAGCGCGAGCACGCGCCGGTCGGGGTCCTGCGCCAGATAGTCCTGGGCGACCATCGGCAGGCCGGATCCGGCGATGGCGACGCCTCCGGCGTTGGCCGTCTGGACGCCGAACAGCAGGCACACGGCCGTCATCGCCGTCAGGAACAGCGTGACGGCGCCCTGCACGAGCGTCGTCGCGCCGAAGCGTCGCATGTGGTCGGTCACGAGACGGTGGAAGGGCGTGACGCCCGGGCCGGCCGCCATCGCCACGCAGGCGAGCATGCCGCACGCGGCGAGCGCGACGCCCGGCAGCACCGATCCGGCGGCCGCGCCGTCAGGCGTGACGGCGATGACGACAACGGCGGAGGTGACGGCGAGCATGAGGCCGCACAGCGTCACCGTCCACAGGATGCGGCATGGGCGCAGCATGCCGGGGCGCAGCAGCGTGAGCAGCGCGATGACGGCGCATACGGCGCAGCACAGCACGATCAGCGTGCGCAGGGGGTCGGCGCACGAGAGCATCGCCGGCCATGACGGCGCGGCCTCGAGGCCGAAGGCGCGCCACACCATCGTCGTCAGCCCGATCGCCTCGGGCTCGCCGTTGACGGGGCGCGTCGGGACCATGACGTCGCCGAACAGCTGGCGCCACATGCCGTCGCCGGCGTAGCGCACCGCGTTGACGAGCGTCGGGGCAAGCGCGAACGCGGCGGGCAGCGGGATGAGCAGCAGCATGAGCCGGTGGCGGCGCACGAAGACGAGGAACGCGACGAAGATGACGACGAGCGCGAGCAGCAGCTGCGGCTCGGCGGCGACGGCCGGGATGAACAGCAGCGCGGCGGCTGCGGCGGCCTGCACCGACGAGCGCGGGTTGACGGGGTCCTCGGTGCGGTACATGCCGACGGCCTTGAACGACAGCGCGAGCGCGGCCGGCAGGAACGTCATGACGGTGAGCATCGGCAGGTTCGCCGTGTCGTACAGGCCGAAGGCGAGCGACAGGCCGTACCAGCACAGCGCGGAGGCGACGCGGATCGGGTTGGATCGGGTGACGACGCCGGCGAGCGCCCAGAACGACAGGACGCCGGCGGGCGCGGACAGGAAGAAGACGAGGGCGAGCGCCGCGGCGACGTGGCCGCCAGTGAGCACGGACGCGGCCATGAGCACGAGCAGCCACGGCGACGGCGGGGCGGGGACGCCGGTGCCGACGCCGTAGACCCATGGCGTCGTGGCGGCCTCGGCGAGCTGGCGGAACGTCGCGGATGTCGGCAGCAGCCGCGTCGAGAGCATCGAGGCGTCGGAGAACGCGTGGCGCAGGATCGGCCAGTACATCGCGGCCGTCGCTCCGAAGGCTAGCAGCGCGGCGGCGAGCGCCCACGCCCAACGCCGGATGCGCCGGTGGCGCAGGTGGACGAGGGCGAGCGGGTCGAGGATGACGTTGCTGCGCTGGTCGTCGAAGGCGCGCGAGCGGGCCTTCCATTGGCGTATCTGGCGGCGGTCGGCGATCAGCGGCGCGATCTGGGAGCGCGGGCGCCGGCCCGCGGCGGCGACGCGGTGGCGTGCGGCGAGCGCGCCGGGGACGGCGACGAGCGCGGCCCAGGGCATGACGAGGCGGCACATCGCCCGGTAGGGGCGTTTGCGGAACAGCAGCGAGACGGCGCCGACGAGCGCGGCGGCGAGCGAGACGACCCACAGCAGCGGCCACCATGGGGCGGCCATGTCGGTCATCGCGTATTTCTGCGCGCCGACGAGCTGCGCCATCGACGAGTCGACGGCGGCGTCGGGTTCGATCGCCCCGCCGTCGCGCGTGCGCACGCCGTCGTAGCGTGCGCGCCGGTGCGCGATGCGAGCCCCGGGCACGACGACGACGCGGCGGCCGGACAGGCACAGGCGCCGGCAGAAGTCCTCGGATTCGTCGAAGGTGCCGAACCACGGGTTGACGCCGTGCACGGCGGCGAGCGTGTTGACGGGCACGAGGGCGCCGGCGAGCGAGACGGAGAAGACGTCGCGCCGTCCGTCGTACTGCTCCTGGTCGGGTTCGCCGTCGACGACGAGCGAGACGACGCGTCCGCGCGCCGCGTAGCAGCCGACATCGTGCAGGGCGCGGCCCTCCCAGTCGAGCTGCTTGGCGCCCAGCAGCGCCGCCGTCGGCGAGTTCGCCCATGCGTCGAGGAGCCGTTCGAGGCAGCGCTCGTCGGCGGGGCGGGATTCGTCGTGCAGCAGCCACAGCGTCTTCGTCGACGTGTCCACCTGCGCGTTGCGCAGCACCTTCGCGACGGCGTCGGCGAAGGAGCGCGCCTGGGCGACGCGGACGATCTGGATCGAGATGCGCTGCGGCTCGGGCATCGTCTCGAGCACGTCCTCCTTCGTCGGGATGATCTCGAAGCTCGTCTGCACGGACTGCACGGTGCGCCCCGAGCAGTCGGCGATGACGATCGTGGACGGCAGCACGCTCTGGGCGAGCACGGCGCGGAAGGTGCGGGGCAGGTAGCGCAGGTCGTCCTCGACGGTGATGACGGCCGTCACGTTCGGCTCGGCGCGCTGGCTGTGCGAATACGGCCGCGCCGCCAGTGCGGCGCCGATGATGCGCTGGATCTCACTGTTGCCCGAGAGTGTCATGCGTCCCAGTGTACGCAGAAGGGTATATCCGCCCGCCGGCCGCCCCCGGGCGCCGCGCGGGCTCCCCCGCACGGCTTTCTCACCGTCATGTCCTATAATCGCATACGATTGCACGTCGTCGGCATGGGGCCGTGCGCGCGCATGGGGACCCCGCGACGGGGAACGACGCACGAAAGGTGGACCGTTGGCCTCTCATACCGCGAAGAAGACACGAGAAGCGTATCTGGGCAGCTCCCGCAAGGCGAGGCCGCGGCACAGCGCCGTGGCGTGGCGCATCCGCCACCGCGCGCTCGCCGCCGTCGCCTGCGTCGTCGCCGCCGCGCTCGTGTTCGCGGGCACGGCCGTGGCCTCCATCTGGATCAACCTCAACAACGCCGTCCAGGAGGGCGCCGTCAAGACCGTCTTCGCCGATGAGGAGAAGCTCGACCCCAACGAGGGGCGCCCGATCAAGTTCGTCCTCATCGGCCAGGACACGCGCGACGACGGCAACGCGGAGCTGTCCGGCGGCATGCACGACGGCGAGGACGGCCTGCACAACGCCGACACGACGATGGTCGTCGACATCAGCGCCAAGCGCGACTTCATCAACATCGTCTCGATTCCGCGCGACTCGATCGTCGACGTGCCCGACTGCCGCACGAGCGACGGCAAGGACATCCCCGCCCAGTACGGCGTCATGTTCAACTCGGTGTTCTCCACCGCCTACCGCGAGGGCGGCGACCTGTCGACGGCGGCGAGCTGCACGGTGACGGCCGTCAACGCGCTCACCGGCATGCACATCACGAACTTCGTCGTCGTCGACTTCAAGGGCCTGTCCGGCATGATCGACGCGATCGGCGGCGTCGACGTGTGCATCCCGGTCGACACCGTCGACGCGAACACCGACATGGACCTCAGGAAGGGCATGCGCCACCTCGACGGACGCCAGGCGACGAACTACGCGCGCATGCGCCACGGCACCGGCACCGACGGCAGCGACATCATGCGCACGACGCGCCAGCAGTACCTCGTCAAATCGCTGATCGCCGAGGCGATATCGAAGAACATGTTCACGCAGACGAGCGAGCTCTACCAGCTCGCGCTCGCCGCGATCCGCTCGCTCAACATCAGCTCCGGCATGGCCGACACGAACGCGCTCGTCGCGCTCGCGCTCAGCCTGCGCCACCTCGACGTCTCGCACGTGTACGCGCAGACCGTCCCCGTCGTGCCCGCGCCCTTCGACCCGAACCGCGTCGTGTGGGCCGACAACGCCGCCGAGGTCTGGCAGCGGCTGCGCGACGACCGCCCGCTGTACGGCGACGACGCCGCCGACGCCTCCCCCGCCCCGGAATCCACGGCGAAGGACGACGCGGACGGCAAGGACAAGGACGACGAGACGACGCCGACGCCCGAGGCCGACGACGCGGCCACGGACACGCCGTCGGCTACGCCCTCGGCGAAGCCGCAGCCGACCGTCGACCCGAAGACCGGCCTGATCAAGCGTGAGGACGGCACGCTCATCGACCCGAACACGAACGGCGTCGTCGACCCCGAGAACGGTTCGATCCGCGACCCCGAGACCGGCCAGTACATCGGCATCGCCTACCAGTACCTCAACACGACCATCTGCTCGGTGCCCGCCAAGAGCGAATGAGCGCGATGACACAGACGGCCGGCTACGACGGCCCGCGGCACGATGACGGCGCGACGCGCCCAGTGGAGGAACGATGAGCAACACCGATGAGCCGACGACACCGCCGAGCTTCGCACCACGGCCGCGCCGCAGGCGCGACGACGCGCAGGCCGCGTCACACCGCTTCGGGACACGGGACGCGACGGCCGCCTCCGTGCCGCCGAGCTTCGCGCCGCGCAGCCGGAGCGCAGCCGGGACGCGGCGGGGCGAACCGGCGCATCCCGACGCGCCGGCCCCATCTGCACCATCCGCACAGCCCGCATCGATCCCGCCGCGCACGACGGCGCGCCGCGCCACGGCCGTCCGCCGCGAGACTCCGGCGGCCGCCGGCCACACACGCACCGCGCAGGCGGCGAACCGTCCGGCGGCCGCGACCGCCGTGGCGCGCGCGCCACGCCCCCCAAGGCCGCACCGCGCGCGCAGGATCGCCGTGGCGGTCCTCGCGACGCTGCTCGCCGCCGCCCTGATCGCGGGTCTGAGCGCCTGGCACTGGGTCGACTCGGGCCTGCGCCGCGCCGACTGGCTCACCGCCAGGCCCTCCGGACCGGCGACCTCATGGCTGATCCTCGGCTCGGACGAACGCGACGGCACGACCGGCCAGGACGGCACGACCGGCGAACGCACCGACACGATCCTCGTGCTCACCAAGCCGAAGAACGGGCCCAGCTCGCTGATTTCGATCCCGCGCGACTCGCTCGTCGAGGTCGACGGCGCGCTGAGCAAGATCAACGCCGTGCTCGGCCTGTACGGCAGGAAGTCGCTCGTCGCGAAGATCGAGGACATCACCGGACAGAAGATCGACCACGTCGCGAAAATCAACTTCGGCGGCCTGACGACGATCGTCGACGCGCTCGGCGGCGTCGAGCTGTGCTACGACCAGGACGTCGACGACGAGAAGTCCGAGATGCACTGGAAGGCGGGCTGCCACGTCGTCGACGGCAAGCAGGCGCTCGCGTTCTCTCGTATGCGCTACTCCGACCCCCAGGGCGACTTCGGCCGCGCCCAGCGCCAGCGCCAGGTCATTGGCGCGATCGCGAAGAAGGCCGCCTCCCCCTCGACGCTGCTCAACATCCCCAAGCTCACGCGCGTCGGCGACGCGGCGATGGCGGCGATCAGCGTCGATGAACGGGCGACGCCGGCGACGATGGCGCGCATGCTGCTCGCCTTCCGCGACGCATCCGGCGCCGGCGGCATCACCGGCACCGTGTACTGGACCGACCCCGGCTACTACGTCGACGGCGTCGGCTCGTCGGTGCTGCTCGACGACGCGCGCAACACCGAACTGTTCAAGCAGCTCGTCGACGGCACGCACAAGGCCGGCGTCGTCGGCACGCAGTCCGAGCAGCAGGTCTGACGCCACGCCCACGGCGCAACCGGGCGCGCACGACCCGCCGACGGTTTGGCGGCGCGCGGCGCGACGGCGCAAGCTGTGCGCATGGACGGCAGGACGAAGGACGCGGCGAAACGGGAGCGGACGGGGCGCCGTGTGCGCATGTGCGCCTACGGCGCCCCGCTCGCGGCGCAGTGCGTCATGCTCGCCATGCTGCTGGCCGGCCGCCAATGGCTGTTCGCGATGATGACCGCCTCGGGCTGCGTCGCCACGCTCGCCTCGCTCGTGCTCATGGCGTCGGGACGGCATGAAAGCCGATCCGACGACGCCGGATGGACCATGGAGCCGCATGCGCCGCCGGGACGCGGCGCGGGCGCGGACGACGCCGCATCGTCCGCGCCGATCACCCCGATACCGCTGGCCGACGTGCTCGGATTCGGCGGCGACGCCGCCCCGTTCCGTTCGATCGCGCACCGCTGGTGTGTCGCCGACGGCGGCTGCCGCGCCCCGGTGGGCGCCGACGCGCACGGACGGGCCGCCGTCATCGACCTCGCGTGCTTCGGCCCTCACGCGATCGTGGCGGGCACGACCGGCTCGGGCAAGTCGGTGCTGCTGCAGGACTGGTGCCTGGCGCTCGCATGCCGCTACCCGCCGTGGCGCGTCCAGTTCGTGCTGCTCGACTTCAAGGGCGGTTCGGCGATGGACGCGCTCGCCGGCCTGCCGCATGTGCGCGGATGCGTCAACGACCTCGACCTCGCCTACGCGAAGCGCGCGCTGCTCGCGCTCGAACACGAGCTGACGCGCCGCGAACGACTCGCGGCCGCACGGGGCGTCGCCAACCTGATGGACATGGCCGACCCACCGGCCAGGCTCGTCGTCGTCGTCGACGAGTTCCACATGCTCACCGGGCAGCTGCCCGACCTCGCCGGCCGGCTCACACGCATCGCGTCGCTGGGCCGTTCGCTCGGCATGCATCTGATCGTGTGCACGCAGAACCCGCTCGGCGAGATCGGCGCGCCGATGAAGGCGAACATGGCGCTGCGCATCTGCCTGCGCGTGCGCGACATGATGCAGTCGCAGGAGATGCTCGGCGCCGCCGACGCCGCCGGGCTGCGCGTCACCGAGCCGGGAGCCGCGATCGCGCGCATCGATGACGTGCTCGTGCGGCTGCGCTGTGCGTGCGACCCCGATCCCGACCGCCTCGTCGCCGAGATCGGACGCGCCTCGCAGGTGCATGGCCGGCGCGGCGGGCCGCCGCTGTTCACGGCGCCGCTGCCCCGCCTCGTGCATGCCGGCGACGTCGCGGCGCCGCCGGGCGCGATCGCGATCGGCCTCGAGGACGACGGTGTCGCCGTCGGACAGTGCCTGTTCGACCCGTCCGACGGCAATCTCGCCGTCGTCGGACGTCCCGGCCGCGGCCGCACGACGCTGCTGGAGACGATCGGGGAAGGCGCCCGGGCGACCGGCGCCGACGTCGTGTGCATCGACGACGCCGACGCCTGGTTCGATCCCTTCGTCGCCGATCCCGAGGCCGCCCGCATCCAGGAGCTCGTGTGCTCGGGACGACGCTGCGTCGTGTTCGCGCTCGGCTCGTCGCGGAGGCTGCGCGTGCCCGAGCATTGCACGCGCCGCCTCGTCTTCCCGGTCGGCGAGCGCGCCGTCGACCTCGCCGACGGCATCCCGGCGGGCATCGTCGACGCGTTGACGGCCGAGGACCTGCGCACGCCGGGGCGCGGCGTGCTTATCGAGGCGGGCCGTGCCCGGCTCGTGCAGTGCGCCGTGCGATGAAGGGCCGTGTGCGGCCCTTTTCGCGCGGGGTCTTGAAATCGCGCCGGTTATTGCCTAGCATGAGCAACGTAATCGTTATCGATATCGGACAGAAGAAGGATGTCATCACCATGAGCAGTGCATTCGATTGGCGTGCGAAGGCGGCATGTCGCGACAAGGACCCCGAGCTGTTCTTCCCGGTGGGCAACACCGGCGCCGCCTACCAGCAGATCGAGGAGGCCAAGTCCGTGTGCCGCACCTGCAAGGTCATCGACGCATGCCTCAAATGCGCGCTCGACACGAACCAGGACTACGGCGTCTGGGGCGGTCTGAGCGAGGACGAGCGCAGGGCCCTCAAGCGCCGCGCGATGCGTGCGCGCCGCTCCGCGTCGATGCAACTCGGCTGACGGTCGGCGGGACGCATACCGCAAACATATGGAAAGCGCCCGGCGGCCACGCGATCGCGTGGCCGCCGGGCGCTTTCCATGCCGTCGTTCAGGCGGCGCGCAGCTTGATGGCGAGCCGCACGCGCGTGCCGCCGGTGTCGACCGGCTCCCAGCGGACGGTGCCGCCGAAGTCGTTCGTCACGAAGGTGTTGATGATCTGCGTACCCAGGCCGGACCCCGAGGAGCGCGCCATGCCGTCCTCCTCCTCGCTGCCCATGCCGTTGCCGTCGTCCTGCACGACGATGTCGAGCTTGTTGCCGTTGCGGTCGGCCGTCACCGTGATGTGGCCCTCCTTGCGGCCCTCGTAACCGTGCTCGACGGCGTTCGTTGTCAGCTCGGTGAGCACGAGCGACAGCGGCGTCGCGTCCTGCGCCGGCATCATGCCGAAGCTGCCGACGAAGTCGATTGTGATGCGCTGGTCGCTCATCGCCGTCAGGTCGACGCTCATGCGCAGCAGGTTGGCGATGACCTTGTCGAAGTCGACGATCTCGTCGGCCGACTGGCTCAGCCCCTCATGGACCATCGCGATCGTCTGCACGCGCCGTTGCGCCTCCTTGAGCTCCTTCTTGACCTCCTCGGACTTCGTCTTGCGCGCCTGCAGCCGCAGCAGCGCGGAGACGGCCTGCAGGTTGTTCTTGACGCGATGGTGGATCTCGGAGATCGTCGCGTCCTTCGTCTGCAGCTCGACCTCGCGCCGGCGCAGCTCGCTGACGTCGCGGCACAATACGATCGCGCCGGTGCGGCCGTGCTCGTCCATCAGCGGCAGCGAGCGCATCGAGACGGCCGAACGGTTCGCGACGAGTTCGGAGTCGATCGCGGCCTTGCCGAGCAGCACGAGCGGCAATGATTCGGGCACCGGGTCGTTCTCGTGGATCAGGCTTGTGCCCACCTCGCTGAGGTTCGCGCCCTCGAGCATGTCGACCATGCCTAGGCGCCTGAAGCAGCTGATGCCGTTGGGCGACGCGTACTGGACGACGCCGTCGGCGGACAGCAGGATGAAGCCGTCGGAGACGCGCGCGTTGTGCCGCTGGCTGAGCACGGAGTCCTTGTAGGGGAACTGGCCGCGCGGGATCATCCCGTACAGCTGCTTGCCGGCGCCGATGCTTTCGAGCTCGTAGCGGCCGTTCGACTCGCGCGTCGCGAGGTTCGTCTCGCGTACGACGAGGCCGAGCGCCTTGCCGCCGTGGCGGATCGGCGCGTACACGTTGCATACGAGGGCGTCGCCGATGCGGCGCAGCACCGGCGAGCGGTGGACGCCGTCCGACTTCATCGCCTCGGCCATCTCCTCCTGCAGCTCGTCGTCGACCTGTTCGCCGACGACGTCGTCGGCGCGCAGGCTCATGACCGTCGACGGGCGGCACTGGCCGGCGATGACGAAGCTGCCGTCGCCCTTCTGCAGCACGAGCAGCAGGTCGGCCAGGCTCAGGTCGGCGATGACCTGCCAGTCGGCGACGAGGTGGTGGAGCCATTCCTTGTCGGACGCGTCGAAATCGGGGCGCGTCGCGAGAATCTGTGAAAAATCAGCCATGCCACCATGATAGGCCACCGCGGCAATGGCGTCCGGCGGCCTGCGCGGGCCGGCTCCGGATGCTCGCGCAGGGCGCAATCGCAAGGGGCCGCATGCAGGCGGTCAGCAACCTACGCTATAGTAACCTACGATTGCGTAACCTGAGCGTGGACGACACGTGCGGAAAGGAGCCTGCGATGGACGGACGGACGGACGAGACGGCGACGATGGACGGCGAGGAGCTGCTCGAGCGGCGCCGACGCGCATTGGCGGCCGCCCGCAGCACGGCGCTCGAAGCGAAGGCCGAGGCGGCGCGCAGCCGGGCGCGCGCGAAGGCGGCGACGATCCGCGCGAAGGCGGACAGCCGCGCGAAGAAGGCGATCGCCAAGGGCGAGGAGAAGGCGGCGAAGCTCGAGGGCGTGCGCATCCGCGCGCCACGCCGGATCCGCCTCGACGTCCACGGGCGTCAGAAGCCGGCGATGCGCGGCTGGCTGCACGCCGTCGCCACGCCGCTCGCGCTCGCCGCCGGCATCGTGCTCATCTGCCTGGCGTACGGCGCCGGGCTCAAATGGGCGTGCGCGGTCTTCATGACCGCCTCCCTCATCCTGTTCGGCAACTCCGCCGCCTACCATCTGGGCGACTGGTCGCCGCGCGTGACCGACGTGCTGCGCCGCATCGACCACGTCAATATCTTCCTGCTCATCGCCGGCACCTACACGCCGGTCTCCTTCGCGCTCGACCCGTTCTGGCGCAACACGATCATCATCGGCATGTGGAGCTGCACGGCCGTCGCGATCCTCATCCACGTCGTGTGGATCGACGCGCCGCGCTGGCTGTATACGCTCGTCTACGTCATCTTCGGAGTATCCGGCGTCGCGTTCATGGGCATGTTCTGGGTCTCCCCCGCCGCCGGCCCCGCCGTCGTGTGGCTGCTGCTGTCCGGAGGCGCCTGCTACATCGCCGGCGCCGTCGTCTACGCGCTGCGCCGCCCCGACCCGTGGCCGAGGGTCTTCGGCTTCCACGAGATCTTCCATCTGGGCACGATCGCCGGCTACACCTGCCACATGGTCGCGATCTACCTCGTCATCTGCCGCCTCGCCGCGCTCGGCTGAGGGCAGCGAGGCGCATCGCAAGGGCGCCCCGGGACCGTGTGGTCCCGGGGCGCCCTTGCATGACGGGTCCCGCACGCTCAGTCGAGCGGCTTCGACTCCTTGATCGTCACCGAGATGTCGCGTCCGTTGGGCGCCTTGTAGGTGACGACGTCGCCCTCGTGCGCGCCGAGGATCGCCGCGCCGATCGGCGACTCGGGGCTGATGACGTCGTAGTCGGTCGCGACGGCGATGTCGCGCGAGCCGAGCACGTACTTCATCTCGCGGCCGGCGAGCTCGATCGTCACGAGCGAGCCGTTGCCGACGGTGCCGGCGTCCGGCGCCTCGAGGATCTTCGCGTTGCGCAGCTTGACGATGAGCTCGTTGATGCGCCCCTCGTTCTTGCCCTGCTCCTCGCGCGCGGCCTGGTAACCGCCGTTCTCGGACAGGTCGCCCTCGGCGCGGGCCGCGGCGATGCGTTCGGTGATCTCCTCGCGGTACTCGCCCTCACGGTACGCGAGCTCCTCCTTGAGCTTGTCATACGCCTCCTGCGTGAGCAGGACGGTCTTCTCCTCCTGAGCCATGGTGTCCTCCTTCATGATGGAACAAGCCTGTGATATGCGAAAACCCGCACCGCGCAGCCCGGAACCCCGGCGCGCGGTGCGGACGGATATGGACGAGCGTCCTTTCAGCGCGTGGCGATGATGTCCACGACGAACTCGAGCGTGTCGTCGCCGCCGATGCCCGCCTGCGGCACGCCCCGCGAGCCGTAGCCGTACTCCGGCGGGATCGAGATCAGCAGGCGCGAGCCGACGTTGTGGCCCGGGACCGTCTGGTCCCATCCCCTGATGACCTGGCCGACGCCGATGCCGAAGCTCGCCGGCTGGTGGCGCTCGAAGCTCGAATCGAAGGCCTTGTCACCGCCCCAGACCTGGCCGTGGTAGTTGACGGTCACCGTGTCGCCGCGGCGCACGATCGGGCCGTCGCCCTCGACGAGCTCGACGACCTTGAGTCCCTTGGGCGCCTCGCTCTGCGGGAACGTCATCGTCGGCAGGTCGCCGAATCCGCCTTCGACCCCGGGCATCTCGTTAGCCATGTTTCCTCCTTGGTTTCCAGGCACAACGGGATTCAGCCTAGCACAGGACCGGCCGTTGCGCCGACGGCGCCCACGTCAGCATTCGACGACGTTGAGCGCCAGGCCGCCCTTCGACGTCTCCTTGTACTTCGCCATCATGTCCTCGCCGGTCTCCTTCATCGTGCGGATGACCTGGTCGAGCGTGACGATGTGCGAGCCGTCGCCGAGCATCGCCATGCGCACGGCGACGACGGCCGTGTTCGCGGCGACCGCGTTGCGTTCGATGCACGGGATCTGCACAAGACCGCCGACCGGGTCGCAGGTCAGCCCCAGATGGTGCTCCATGCCGATCTCGGCCGCGTTCTCGACCTGCCGCGGCGTGCCGCCGACGACGGCGCACAGCCCGGCCGCCGCCATCGAGCACGCCGAGCCGACCTCGCCCTGGCAGCCGACCTCGGCGCCGGAGATCGACGCGTTGCGCTTGATCAGATAGCCGACGGCGCCGGCCGTGAGCAGGAAGTCGCGTATGTCCTCGTCGCTCGCGCCGGCGAGCAGGCGCCGGTAGTACAGCAGCACCGCCGGGATGACGCCGGCCGAGCCGTTCGTCGGCGCCGTGACGATGCGTCCGCCCGCGGCGTTCTCCTCGCTGACGGCGAGCGCGAACAGGTCGATCCACGACGATTCCGCCGATTCGAGATGCCGCAGGCCGGCGGATGGCTCGCCGCGCAGCACGTCGCCGGCGCCGCGCAGCCGCGCGTAGACGCCGGGCGCGCGCCGCGGCACGTCGAGGCCGCCGGGCAGCGTCCGCTGCGTGCTCGTGCAGCCGGCGACGACCGAGCTCCGCATCGCCTCCCAGATCGCGTCGAGGCGCGCGTCGAGCACGTCGGCGCCGTGCAGCGCCGTCTCGTTGTCGCGCACGACCTGCGCGATCGACTTATGCTCGTCGGCGCAGATCGCAAGCAGTTCGTCGGCGCTCGTGAACGGATGCGGCACGCCGGCGAGGTCGTCCTCGCGGCGGTACTCCCCTTCGCGCGCCTCCTTCGCCGCCTGCTCGGCGCGTGCGTCGTGCGCGTGGATCGGCAGCACCGGATCGCCGACGAGGCCCTGCTGGATGAAGCCGCCGCCGATCGAGTACCAGACCTGTTCGAAGACGACGCCGTCCTGCATGTCGTAGGCGATGCAGCGCAGCCCGTTGGGGTGTGCGGCGAGACGGTGCCATCCGTCGAGGACGACGTCGTGCGCGAAGTTGAAGGGGATCGTGCGTACGCCGTCGAGGTCGATGGCGCCGCGCGCCTCGCAGCGTGCGCGCAGATCGGCGAGGTAGTCGACGTCGACGGTCTTCGGGTCGTTGCCCTCGAGACCGGCGACGGCGGCGCGGTCGGTGCCGTGTCCGAGCCCGGTCAGGGCGAGCGAGCCGTAAAGGGTGACGGCGACGTGCGCCACACGGGGCAGGACGCCGCGTTCGCGCAGCGCCTCGGCGAAGGCGCGCGTCGCGAGCATCGGCCCGACCGTGTGCGAGGAGCTGGGGCCGACGCCGATGGAGAACAGATCAAGGACGCTGAACATATCTGGCAGTATAGGCGCCGCGTCCGTGTTCCGCCATAGGCTGCCGGCCAATGTGCACGGCCTCCGCGCATGCCGGCCGGCGCGGCCGGCATGCGCGGAGGCCGATGAGGGGCTCTCGGAGCGTGTCGCGGGCACTCACAGCGTATGGAGCATGACGAAGAGGACGTAGCCTCCATAGCAGGCGACGAGCGCGCTGGCGACGGCGAGCGCGGCAAGCGCCGCGCGGTGCCGGGCGAGCCGTTCGCCGAGCGTATAGGCGGCGAAGAACGCCGCCATGCCGAGCAGCGCGCCGCTGACGGCGGCGATCGTCGTGTCGTGCGCGGACAGCGCGCCGGCGCCGAGCCGTCCGGTGATCATGTTGCGCACGCCGAGGACGACCCACACCGTCCACACGCCGAAGGAGAGCGCGCCGATCGCGGCGTAGACGAGCGGCTGCAGCCGCCGGCGCATGCGGTAGGCGAAGGATTCGGCGCACCACAGCAACGCGAAGCCGACGACGAAGGCGAACATGACAGCGAGCAGCGAGGCGACGCCCGCCCATGGCACGAGCGCGAAGACGGCCGGACGGAAGGTCGCGGTCAGCGGCGCGCAGAAGATCTCGCAGAACGTGAGCGTCGCGGCGAGCACGACGGCCTGCGCGAGCATGATCGGCACGCCGCTGTCCGGGTCCTTCACGACGCTCGTGTGCGTGTGCGTGTGCGCGGCCGCGCCGGATGCGCCGGTGGTTGGTTCGCTCATGTGGCTCCCGTCGTCCGTAGGTCTCATGGTCATGATGCTGCGAGTGTACGAAGGAAAAGCGCGCGTTGTGTTACGGGGTATTACGGGCGGATGACGGCGTCGTGACCGGACAAGGCACGGCCGCGCGCGTCCGGAACATGGCCGCGGCACATGGCCGGCCGATATGAAAGGGCCGGCGATCATTGGAACGCCAACGATCACCGGCCTTCAGCCCTCGGTGCCCCCAGTGGGACTCGAACCCACACGCCGCAGCGTTCGATTTTAAGTCGAATGCGTCTACCGATTTCGCCATGGGGGCGCGGCGCCGGCGGGCTTCGCCGGCACGTAGGCATTATGCCATGTCAGCGCGCGGCGAGCAACCGCCGTCCCATGTCGAGCACGAGCCCGTCGAGCAGGCCGTGCTCGCTGGCCACATAGGAGTCGATGACCTTGCCGTGGTCGGCCCGCGCCGCCTCGGCGACGCGTTCGAGCACGCGGCTCCAGATGAGCGCGCCGCCGCCGACGACGTCGATGCGTCCCGGATGGATCGTGCGGTACTGGCCGCGCTCGCGGCGCGTCATGTGCAGGAAGCGGTCGTCGACGTCGAAGGCGGTGGCGAAATCCATGCGCACGCCGTCGACGGCCGCATGGTCGTAGTCGGGCAGCCCCATCGCCAATGCCGTCATCGTCGTGACGGTGCCGGACACGCCGATGATCGTGTTGACGGAGCCGGCCGGCACATGCCCGAAGGCCTCGTCGATGTGCGCGTCGATGTCGGCGACGGTCTCGTCGATCTGCCGCTGCGTCGGCGGGTCGGAGTGCAGATGGCGTTCGGTCATGCGCACCGAGCCGATGTTCATCGAGAACGCCGCGCGCACCTTCGTCACCGGCATCGTCTCGCCGTCGCCGCCGACGACGAGCTCGGTCGAGCCGCCGCCGAGATCGACGACGAGGAACGGCGGCTCGAGGTCGTCGCGCGACGTCATCGCCGTCGCCGCCAGGAAGCTCAGGTCGGCCTCCTCGGTGCCGGAGATCACCTCGGGGCGCACGCCGAGAATCGATTCGATCGTGTCCTCGAACTCCTTGCGGTTCTCGGCGTCGCGCGTCGCCGACGTGGCGACGAAGCGCAGCGCGTCCACGCGGTGCTCGGCGAGCACGGCCGCGAACTCGCGCGCCGCGGCGTAGGTGCGTTCGAGCGCGTCGTCGGCGAAGCGGTGCGTCTCGTCGACGCCTTCGCCCAGACGCACGACGCGCAGCATGCGCGGCACGACGTCGTGGATGCCGTCGGCGTCGACGCGCGCGATCTTGAGGCGGATCGAGTTCGTGCCGCAGTCGATGCCGGCGACGACGACGGACGGACCGGACGCGTCCGTGCCGCGCCGAGCGTCGTCGCCGGCGCGCTCGGCGGCGTGGCGGCGCGCGCGCCTCGCCGAGCGCCCCTCGTCGAGCGGCGCGCAGCGGCACACGTCCGCGTCGAACTCGCCGCGCATGCGCTCGAGCGCGTCGTCGCCGATCGGGTTGACGCCCGGGCCCATGACGAGGCTCTGCGCGACGAGCGCGTGCAGGCACTTGACGCGGGTCGGCATGCCGCCGGCGCTCGTGCCCTCGATGTGCGTCTCGTCGTCGTTCAGGCGCATGGCCAGCGCATGGCGGAACGCGAGGTACATCATATGGGCGCGCTCGTAGGCGCGGCGCAGGTCCTCGTCCTCGTTCAGGCGCGCGTTGTACTCCTTCATCAGGCCGTCCGCCTCGAGATGCGACGCGGCCTTGACGGCCTCTGGGCTCGTCAGGTACATCGTCGTCGGGAACGGGATCCGGCCGTCGACGAGCGGACGCGTGATCACGGCGAGCGGACGGCCGCAGCGGCAGCGCGCGCCGACGGCGACCATGCCGCGCGGGAAGCGCCCCAGCTGCGCGCCGACGGTCTCGACGTCCTCGTCGCTCGCCGGTTCGGCGAGGAAACGGTCCACGAGTTCCTGCGCCTGCCTCATCGTCTCGGCATCGAAATCGGTCACTGCTGCTCCTTGCTCTGGTCGTCTGATGGCGCGGCGGCGCCGTCCGCGCCCGCCTTGCCGTCTGTTTCGCTGTCCGCCTTGTCGTCCGTCCGCGCGCCGCGCGTCTTGTCCTTGCCGGCGTCGGCCTCCTTGAACGAGTACGCCATCTCGCTGTACCACGGCAGCGTCGATTCCTGCGTCTCGTCGGCGCCGTCGAGCGGCGGCGGCGCCTTCCTGCCGGTCACGGCCTCGGGATGCTCGACGCGGATCGGCTGCTCGCCGGGGAACACGTAGCCGAGGCGCTCGCGTGCCTGCGCGGTCACGTAGGCGTCATCGTCCCACCGCTCGATGTCGTTCTCGAGCTCCTGCTTCTGCGCGACGAGCGCCGCCTCCTGCTTCCTGAGGCTGTTGAGCTCCGACAGGTCGAGCGCGTACGAATGGAAGGTCGAGATGAGCTGGATGAGCCCGAGCGCGACGATGAACAGCGCGACGAAGAAGGCGATCGGCCCCGCGCTCGTCCGTCTGGCCGGTCGCTGCTTCGTCTGCGTGGCGCGTGGTCGTTTGCTCATGGATACGAAACTACCCGCCGCATTCGACGAGCGGATGCGACGGGTGGTTTCGTTCATATGATGCTCACTTGGCGGCGGCCGCCGTCACGTGAGGGGCGATCACATGTACTGCTTGCAGGCCTTGAAGGCGCTGTAGCCGGCGTACTCGGCGGTCGAGCCGAGCTCCTCCTCGATCTCGAGCAGGCGGTTGTACTTGGCGATGCGCTCGCCGCGGGCCG
Organism: Bifidobacterium choerinum; assembly: GCF_002761235.1. NCBI lineage: Bacteria > Bacillati > Actinomycetota > Actinomycetes > Bifidobacteriales > Bifidobacteriaceae > Bifidobacterium > Bifidobacterium choerinum. The sequence continues at coordinate 1,970,380 of NZ_CP018044.1, forward strand.
GGGCGCCGGTCTTGATCTGGCCGGTGTTCTTCGCGACGGCCAGGTCGGAGATCGTCGTGTCCGGGGTCTCGCCGGAACGGTGGGAGACCATCGACGTGAAGCCGTTCTTCGTGGCCAGCTCGATCGCGTCGAGGGTCTCGGAGACGGTGCCGATCTGGTTGAGCTTGACGAGCAGCGAGTTGCCCGCGCCCATGTCGATGCCCTTCTTCAGGCGCGCCGGGTTGGTGACGAAGAGGTCGTCGCCGACGAACTGCAGACGGTCGCCGAGCGCCTTCGTGATCTTCGCCCAGTCTTCCCAGCCTTCCTCCTGGAACGGATCCTCGATGGAGACGATCGGGAACTGGTCGACGAGCTTCTCGTAGAAGTCGAGCATGTAGGCCGAGTCGCGGTCCTCGCCGTCGAAGTGGTACTTGCCGGTCTCCTTGTTGTAGAACTCGGAGGAGGCGACGTCGAGCGCGATGCCGATCTGCTTGCCCGGCTCGTAGCCGGCGGCCGAGATCGCGTCCATGATGTACTTGAGCGAATCCTCGTTGGTCTTCATCTTCGGAGCGAAGCCGCCCTCGTCGCCGAGGCCGGTGGCCAGGCCCTGCTTCTTGAGGACGTTCTTGAGGGTATGGTAGACCTCGACGCCCGCCTGCAGCGCCTCCGAGTAGGTCTCGAAGCCGTACGGGGAGATCATGTACTCCTGGATGTCGGTCGCGAAGTCGGCGTGCGCGCCGCCGTTCATGATGTTCATGTTCGGGACCGGCAGGATGTGGCCGTTGGTGCCGCCGATGTAGCGGTAGAGCGGCAGTTCGGCGGTCTCGGCGGCCGCGTACAGGGCGGCGAGCGAGACGCCGAGGATCGCGTTGGCGCCGAGGCGGCCCTTGTTCGGGGTGCCGTCGAGCTCGATCATCAGGTCGTCGAGCGCGCGCTGGTCGGTGGCGTCCATGCCGATGACCTTCGGGGCGATCTCCTCGTTGACGGCCTTGACCGCGCCGAGGACGCCCTTGCCCTGGTAGACGGACTTGTCGCCGTCGCGACGCTCCCAGGCCTCCGCCTCGCCGGTCGACGCGCCGGACGGCACGAGGCCGATGCCACGGGCGCCGTCTTCGGTGTCAAGCACGACCTCGACGGTCGGGTTGCCACGGGAATCAAGAATCTGGTGTGCATACACGCTTTCAATTGCTGCCACAACTGCTCCTTGTGTGTACGGGTTGTGATGACATCTGCAAGAGTAATGCCGTTGTTGGACGATTCGCAACTTCCCGTCGGCGAAAACTGTGAGCGCTCCCACCCCGGCGCGCCCCGTGTCGCGGGCGGCGCGGGGCGCGCCCGCGGCGCCCGGAAACCATACGGATCCCCACCCGTTGTCCAACGTCCCGGGCAACAATGGATGCCGACACGGGGTGCCCGGGCCATGATCTCAAACATGTGCTGGACGCCGCCGCCGCGCACGGCCGCGGCGACGGGAGGAAAGCGGATCGGCTGGGCTGAGATCACACTCGTCGAACCTGAAATAGGCAATGCTATCGAAGGGAATGTCATGTCCGTTCCGGAGCAGATCGGCGCCGTCGTCCCCGACGCGCCGTCGTCGCTTTCCACATCATCATCGGCGGCATCGGCGTCACCATCATCGGCCGCGCCGCGCGCGGGGCGATGGGCGCGGCGTGCCATCGGCGCCGGCGCCGCCTGGGCCTCGACGCTCGCGCTGTTCGCGCTGTGGGCGCTGTGCACCCGTTCGCCCGCCGGCACGCGCGCGCTGCCCTCCCCCGGCGAGGTCGCCGCGGCCTTCGTCGCGATGTGCGACGAGGGCGTGCTGTGGCCGTCGGTGCGCGTCAGCGTGCTGCGCGTGCTCGCCGGCCTCGCCGTCGGCGTCGCGCTCGCCGTGCCGGCGGGCGTCGTCTCGGGCGCGAGCCGCATCGGCGGGGCGATCGTCGACAGGCCGGTCCATATGCTGCGCGCGATCCCGTTCCCGGCGCTCGCGCCGCTGCTCATCGTCATGCTCGGCATCGGCGAGGCGATGAAGGTCGCGCTGATCGCGATCGGCGCGTTCGCGCTCGTCTACGTCAACGTGCGCGACGGCGTGCGCGCGATCGACCCGCGGCTGCTCGAGCTCGCCCGCGCCTACCGGATGCCGCGGCATGTCGTCTTTACGAAGATCCTGCTGCGCGGCGTGCTGCCGCAGTTCATGACCGGCCTGCGCTTCGCGATCACGGTCTCGTGGATCGCGCTCGTCACCTGCGAGACGGTGAACTCGTCGGCCGGCATCGGCTATCTGCTCGCCCGTGCGCAGCAGTTCTTCCGCACCGACCAGATGGTGCTGTGCATCGTGCTGTACGCGGCGCTCGGCCTGCTCAGCGAGTGGGTCGTCGGTGCACTCGAGCGCCTGGCGCACGTGCGCGGCTGACGCCGCTTTCCGACTCCCCTTTTCCGGCACCGCCTTCATCCTCAGGACCACCAACCATCGAAAACCCCGCACGGTCGCGCCGTGACGACGCGGCCATGCGGCCATGCCCCAAGGAGGCACCATGTCATCCACATCACGATTCCATCACCGCGTCCGCCGTCTGCTCGCCGCCGTCTGCGCGGCCTCGCTGCTCGCCGGCGCCGCCGCCTGCGGCACGTCGGCGCAGGCGAAGGACGACGCCACGATGCGCGTCGCCTATCTGTCCACGGCGAACTATCTGACGACGGTGCGCGACGAGCCCTTCCTCGAGGAGGCGATGGGCTCCACGGACGTCGAGTTCACCGGCCCGTACAACCCGACCGACGCCTATGCCGCCGTCCTGTCCGGCAACGCCGACGCGACGAGCACCGGCACCGGCTCCTTCATCAACTTCATCGCGCAGGGCCAGCCGTGGACGGCCTTCGCGATCGAATACTACGACGGCGACTCGCAGGGCATCGTCGCCGCCCCCGGCTCCGGCGTCGGATCGCTCGCCGACCTCAGGGGCAGGAAGGTCGCCATCATCAAGCGCGGCGGGACCGGCGACTACGTGCTGCACAAGGCGCTCGAAGGCTCCGGCGTGAGCGTCGACGACGTCGACGTCGTCGAGATGAGCCCGAGCAACTTCCAGGCGGCCTTCACCTCCGGGCAGATCGACGCGCTGTCGTCGTTCGACCAGAACCTCGCGGCGGCGATGGCCACGCCGGGCGCGAAGCTGCTCGCCGACGGCAGGGACTACGACAACCACAACGTCTCGATCCACATCGTCTCGCGCGACTTCGCGACGAAGCACTCCGAAGCCGTCAAGGCGATGTACCGGGCGCTCGTCCGGGAGTCCGAGGCCGCGGCGAAGCGCCCGGCGATCATCACCGACGCCTACCGGCGCTTCGGCGCCTCGGACGAGGTCGCCGACCAGATCGCGCGCTTCGACGTGCCGAGGATCGTGCCGATCGACGCCGACGGGCGCGCGATGCTCGAGGCGCAGGCCCGGGAATACGTGGACTTCGGCTTCATCGACCGGATGCCCGACATCGCGGCCGCGACGATGGACTGCGGCGCATGAGCGGCGCAGCGGCGCCCGCCGTCGCGCTCGACGGCGTGTGCAAGGCCTTCGACGGACGCGCCGTGCTCGCCGACGTGGACCTGCGCGTCGACGCCGGCGAGACCGTCGCGCTGATCGGCCGCTCCGGCTGCGGCAAGTCGACGCTGCTGCGCATCGTCGCCGGGCTGCTCGACGCCGACCGCGGCCGGGTGCGCACCGTCGACCATGTCGCCTTCGGCTTCCAGGACGCGCGCCTCGTCCCCTGGCTGCGCGTCTGGGACAACGTGACGCTCGGCATGGCCGGCGACTGCGGGCGTATGACGCGCCGCGCGCGCAGGGAGGCGGCCGCGGGGGCGCTCGCCCAGGTGCAGCTCGCCGACGCCGTCGACAAGCTGCCGACGCAGCTCTCCGGCGGCCAGCGGCAGCGCGTCTCGCTCGCCCGCGCACTCACGCGCCGACCGGATCTGCTGCTGCTCGACGAACCCTTCGGCGCGCTCGACGCGCTCACCCGGCTCGACATGCAGGACCTGCTCGCCGGGCTGCGCGCGCGGCTCGGCTTCGCGACGGTGCTCGTCACCCACGACATCGGCGAGGCGGTGCGGCTCGCCGACCGCATCCTCGTGCTCGCCGACGGCCGCATCCGCGACGAGGCGCACGCCGACCGATCGAGCCTCGACGGCCAGGGACGGCCCCTCGGCCATCAGGCGCTCGAGGAGCGGCTGCACCGCGCGCTGCGCGGCTGACGGACGCATATCCGTTGTCCGCGGATACGTCGAAGGGCCCGGGGGCGACCCCGGGCCCTTCGACGTTCCAGATGCTTCGTCCGTCCCCGTCCGTCCAGTGCACCGCAGTGCGCGGCACAGACGTTCAGGAGCGCGGCCTCGGCGTCCACGCAAGGTCGTCGAGCAGCTGGCCGACCCACCGGATGACCTCGTCGGAGTCCATCGGCCCCGACCCGAGCGACCCGGCGAAGGGCGTCGGGATCGTGTAGGTGTGCGTGAGCGGCCGGTACTGCGCGCCCTTGTAGATGCGTTCGATGCGCATGCGCACCGACTCGGGCGGGTCGATGCCGCCGACACGCAGCTTGCCTCCCTGCCCGACGATCTCGGTGACGCGCAGGTCGCGGGCGCGTTCGCGCAGCCGCGCGATGCCGAACAGCGACGTGAAGACCTGCGGCGGCTCGCCGTAGCGGTCGGTGAGCTCCTCGCGCAACTCCTCGCGGTCGTCGTCGTTCCTCGCCTCGGCGAGCTTGCGGTACGCCTCGAGACGCAGCTTGTCCGAGTCGATGTAGTCGACCGGGATCGACGCCTCGATCGGCAGGTCGATCGTGACGACCGGCGGCTCGACGCGGTCGGGCTCCTTGTAGTCCTCGATCGCCTCGGAGACCATGCGCACGTAAAGGTCGAAGCCGACGCCCTCGATGTGGCCGCTCTGCTCATCGCCGAGCAGGTTGCCGGTGCCGCGCAGCTCGAGGTCCTTCATCGCCACGTCGAAGCCGGAACCGAGCGCCGTGTTCTGCGCGATCGTCACGAGGCGCTCGTGCGACTGCTCGGTCATCGGCTTGCCCGGGTCGTACAGGAAGTACGCGTAGGCGCGGTCGCGGCCGCGGCCGACGCGGCCGCGCAGCTGGTGCAGCTGGCTGAGGCCGAAGCGGTCGGCGTGGTCGACGATCAGCGTGTTCGCGTTCGAGATGTCGAGGCCGGTCTCGACGATCGTCGTGCACAGCAGCACATCGATGTCGCGGTGCCAGAAGTCGCGGATGATCTGGTCGAGCTGCTTGCGCCCCATCTTGCCGTGCGCGATGCCGACCCTCGCCTCGGGGACGAGCTCGTGCAGCTTCGCGGCCTTCTTGTCGATGTCCTCGACGCGGTTGTGGATGTAGAAGACCTGGCCGCCGCGCAGCAGCTCGCGCCGGATCGCCGCCGTGACCTGCGCGTCCTCGTAGGCGCCGACGTAGGTGAGCACCGGAAGGCGGTCCTCGGGCGGCGTCGCGAGCGTCGACATCTCGCGGATGCCGGTGACGGCCATCTCGAGCGTGCGCGGGATCGGCGTCGCCGACAGGCTCAGCACGTCGACGTTCGTGCGGATCGCCTTGAGCGCCTCCTTCGCCTCGACGCCGAAGCGCTGCTCCTCGTCGATGATGACGAGGCCGAGGTCCTTGAACCTGATCTTCGGGTTGAGCAGCTTGTGCGTGCCGATGACGACGTCGACGCCGCCGTCGGCGAGCCCCTTGATCGTCTCGTCGATCTGCTTCGTGCTCTGGAAGCGGCTCATCGCCGCGACGTTGACCGGGAAGCCCTCGAAGCGTTCGGTGAAGGTCTCGTAGTGCTGCTGGACGAGCAGCGTCGTCGGCACGAGCACGGCCACCTGCTTGGAGTCCTGCACGGCCTTGAAGGCGGCGCGCACGGCGATCTCGGTCTTGCCGAAGCCGACGTCGCCGCAGATGAGCCGGTCCATCGGCACCGGCTTCTCCATGTCCGCCTTGACGTCGTCGATCGTCGTGAGCTGGTCGGCGGTCTCCTGGTACGGGAAGGCGTCCTCGAGCTCCTTCTGCCACGGCGTGTCCTTGCTGAACGCGAAGCCCTTCGTGCGCTGGCGCGCCGCGTACAGCTTGATGAGATTCTGCGCGATCTCGTGGACGTGCTTCCTCGCCTTGGCCTTCGTGGCCGCCCAGTCCGAGCCGCCGAGCTTGTTGAGCTTGGGGACCTCGGCGCCGATGTACTTGCTGACGAGGTCGAGCTGGTCGGTCGGGATGAACAGCTTGTCCGGCGGCGCGTTGCGTTTGCTCGGCGCGTATTCGATGACGAGGTACTCGCGCGTTGTGCGGTTGCGCCCCGATCCGGTCGTGCGCTGGCGCATGCCGACGAAGCGGCCGATGCCGTGCTGTTCGTGCACGACGAAGTCGCCCGGCTTGAGCTCCATCAGGTCGATCGACTTGCGGCGCCTGCGCGGCGTCTTCGGCCCTCCGGCGACGCTTTCGCGGCCGGTCAGGTCGCGTTCGGTGAGCAGCGCGACCTTCGCGGCGGCGTCGACGAAGCCGTCGCGCGCCTGCGAGCGCACGGCCTCGAAGCGCGTGGCGCCGACAGCGTTGAGCATGCGCGTCAGACGGTGCAGCGTGCCCTGGGCGGCGGCCGTCACCGTCACGTCGTAGCCGTCGTCGAGCAGCGAACGCACGCCCTGTTCGGTGCGCCGCTCGTCGCCGCGGAACGCCATGGGCGTCTGCGCGTCGATCTGCACGTGGCCGGGCAGCGACGTGTCGACGGTGAAGCCGCTGATCTTCCATAGTTCGCGTTCACTGTACTCCAGCGAGGAGACGACCTCGTCGTAGTCGAGGAAGTTCGCGCCCGCGAAGTCGATCGGCGCGCCGGCGCCGTGTCCGGAGGCGGCGACGTGCCAGCTCGTCGCGAGGAACTCGTTGGCCGTCTTCGCGAGGTCGTCGACGGCGCGTCGCAGCTTCTCCGGGTCGCACAGCATGACGACGGCGTCCTTCGGCAGCATCGACGAGACCGGCCGCATGTCGTCGACGAGGGCCGGCAGCAGCGATTCCATGCCTTCGACCGGGATCGCCTGCGCGATCGATTCGAGCATGTCGTCGGCGTTCGGGATCTGTCCGACGAGCGAGCGAGCGCGTGCGCGGATCTCGTCGGTGAGCTGCACTTCGCGGCACGGCGTCGCCCAGACGGAGTCGATCTGCGGGCCGTAGGTGCGCTGGTCGGAGGCGTGGAACTCGCGGATCGAGTCGATGTCGTCGCCGAAGAACTCGATGCGCACCGGGTGCGGCATCGTCGGCGGGAAGACGTCGATGAGGCCGCCGCGCACGGCGAATTCGCCGCGGTCCATGACGAGGTCGACGCGCGTGTAGGCGTTGCGCACGAGCGCGGCCGAGGCCTCGTCGAGCGCGGTCCGTTCGCCGAGCGCGAAGACGAGCGGCTCGACGTCGCCGATGCCGGCGACGAGCGGCTGGATCAGCGAGCGCACCGGCATGACGAGGATGCGGATGGGGCCGAACATCGCGCTGCCGGCTTCGGGATGGCACAGTCTGCGGAAGACCTCCATGCGGTTGGCGACGGTGTCGGCGCGCGGCGAGAGCCGTTCGTGCGGCAGCGTCTCCCATGCCTCGAGCTGGGCGACGGCGGCCGGGTCTCCCCCGTACCATGAGCGGATGTCGTCGACGAGTTCCTCGGCCTCGCGTCCCGACGGCACGACGACGACGATCGGCGAGAGTTCGGCGCGTGCGGCAGCGAGCGCCGGGCGGATGCCGTCGGGCGCGCCGATCGTCAGCGCCGGCTGTCCGGCGTCGGGGTCCGCTTCGGTCAGGCCGTGCGTCAGGTCGTGGAAGGCGGGGTCGGCGTCGAGATGCCCGCGCAGCGTGGTCAGCGCGCCGTCGATCGTGCCGATGGATGCGGTCGCGGGTGTGGTTGCGGTGTCGTCAGCGGCCATTGAACCGGTCCTGTGCCTTCGTCAGGCCGTCGAAGACGATCGTCTCGGCCGCGTCGGCGCCGTCGGCGAGGAATTCGGGCAGCTGCTTCCTCTGCGCGGCGTTGAATTCGCCGAGCACCCAGTTGATCGTGTTGTCGTGCGCGTCGCCGGAGCGGCTCGCGTGGCCGACGCCCATGCGCACGCGTGCGTAGTCGGGCGTGTGCAGGCAGCGGTCGATGGACTTGATGCCGTTGTGGCCGCCGGCGGAGCCTCCCGACTTGAGCTTGATGCGGCCGAAGTCGAGGTCCATGTCGTCGTGGATGACGACGATGTGGTCGACGCCGATGTGGTAGTACTCGCGGATCGATTCGACGGCCTGCCCCGAGTCGTTCATGTAGGTCAGCGGCTTGCACAGGAAGACCTTCTGGCGCCGTTCCCCCATCGTCATCAGCCCCTTGCCGAGCTCGGCGAGCCCCTTGTGCCTGGCGAAGCCGACGCCCCAGCGTTCGGCGAGCAGGTCGACGGTCATGAACCCGATGTTGTGCCGGGTGTTGCGGTATTTCGCGCCGGGGTTGCCCAGTCCCGCGATGAGCCAGTAGTCCGATGCCATAAGATGTCGCTCTTTTCCTGTTGCTTCCTTGTGTTACTTGGGGTTGTGCGCGGCGGTGTGCGCCCCGCCGGGGCGTGCCGGTCAGCGGTCGATGTCGACGTACCAGTAGCTCATGGCGTGCAATGTGCGCCGCGAATCGTAGGCCGCGTCGGGCATGTAGCCGTAGCGGGTGAAGCCGAAGCGCTCGCACAGGCCGGTGGAGGCCGCGTTGTCGGCGAAGATCGTCGTGCAGGCGCGCCGCATGCCGCGCGCCGCGCATTCGTCGAGCAATGCGCGCATCGTGAAGGCACCAGCTCCGCTGCCGCGCGCGTCGCGCGCGATGTAGTAGGCGAGGCTGCACACGCCGTCGTAGCCGGGACGGTCGTAGAACACCGAGATCGACGCGAAGCCGATGTCGCGGCGCACGCCGTCCTCCTCGGCCGTGATGACGAACACCGCGTAGGGATCGCGGTGCCGTTCGAGCCACGCCTTGCGGCTCGCGCGCCCCACCGGCGTCAGGTCGGTCGTCGAGCCGCCCTCGACGACGGCCTCGTTGTAGACGTCGGTGATGACGTCCACGTCGTCGTCGCCGGCCTGCCTGTAGCTGTATGTGATCATAACGTCCTAGCATAACCGCGGCGCGGAACTCGCCCGGCGCCGCTACGCCATGCGGCGCAAAACGGGGGTGCGCCCCACGGACCATATGGTCCGTGGGGCGCACCCCCGTTCGCGGCGCCGGCGCTCAGCCTTCGAGCTCGAGGGCCTTGTTGACGGCCTCCTCGAGGCGGCGCTGCGCCTCGCCGTAGGCGCTCCAGTCGCCGGACTTCATCGCCTTGTCCGCGTCCTTCATCGCCTTCGCGGCGTCGTCGAGCGCCGATTTGAGCGCCGGGTCCTTGGCCGAGGCGGACGGCGTCTCGTCCTTGTCCGCCTCGTCCTTGGCGGCGCCGGCCACGCCGGCGGATGCGCCCGCGTTATCCGCGTCGCCGGCCGAGGCGCCGGAGTCGCCGCCGAAGACCTGGTCGAGCGCCTCGTCGAGCGTGTCCGCAAAGCCGACCTTGTCGCCGAAGGCGACGAGGACCTTCTTGAGCAGCGGGTAGCTCGTCGCGCCGGAGGACTTCACGTACACCGGCTCGACGTAGACGAGGCCGCCGCCGAGCGGCAACGTGAGCAGGTTGCCGCGTTCGATCTGCGTCGAACCCGATTCGAGCAGGTTGAGCTCCTTGGAGACGTCGGCGTCGGCGTTGAAGTTGTTCTGCGCCTGGCCGGGTCCGGGCACGTTCGAGTCCTTCGGCAGCTCCTGCAGCCTGATCGTGCCGTAGTCGGGCCCCTTGACGCCCTTCGTGCGTCCGGCGTCGGAGTCGACGGACAGGAAGCCGGTGAGGATCTCGCGCGTGCTCGCGCCCGCCGGGATGTAAGTGCTCGTCAGCGAGAACACCGGCTCCTTCGAGCCTCCGGTCTTGAGCGTCAGATAGTACGGCGGCTGCAGCACGTCCTGCGCCTGCTGGGCCTTCGACTCGGTCGGGTCGACCGGGGTCTGCCAGAAGTCCTCGCCGGAGAAGAACTGGCTCGCCTGCGTCACATGGTACTTCGACAGCAGCTGGCGCTGCACCTTGAAGATGCCCTCCGGGTAGCGCATGTGCGCCATCAGGTCGCCGGAGATCTCGGACATCGGATGGTAGTTCGCCGGGAAGATCGACTGCCACGCCTTGAGCACCGGGTCGGCCTCGTCCCACGTGTACAGGTCGACCGAGCCGTCGTAGGCGTCGACGGTCGCCTTGACCGAGTTGCGGATGTAGTTCGCGCGCTTGGGGCTCAGCCCCGCGACCGACGACGACGAGACCGTCGTCGAATCCTCGGTCGCCGAGGCCAGGTCGGTCATCTGCGCGTACGGGTAGCGGTCCGACGTCGTGTAGCCGTCGATGATCCACTTGACGCGGCCGTCGACGACGGCCGGGTAGACGCGTCCGTCGAGCGTCAGGTACGGCGCGACCTTCGCGACGCGCTCCTTGGGCGAGCGGTCGTAGAGGATCTGCGAGTCGGCGTTCACGCGGTCGGAGAACAGGATCTGGTCGGAGCCGAAGCGGATCGAGTACAGCAGCCTCGCCATGATGTTGCCGAGCCTCGGGCCGCCGTCGCCGTCGAAGGTCGTCGTCGCGCCCTCGGCGCCGGAGGTCGGATAGTCGAACTCCCACGACTTCGTACCCTCGGGCGCGCCGACGATCGAGTATTCGGGCGCGTTCGGCGAGAAGTAGATGCGCGGCTCGTAGTGCTGCGTGTCGGTGAGGTAGCCCTGCGTCGGGATGCCGTATTCGAAGAACTCCGGCTGGCCGTCGCTCGTCACGCGGTTGCCGTAGGCGGCGACGACGCCGTAGCCGTGCGTGTACACGGTGTGGTCGTTGACCCAGTTGCGGTTGTCGTTGCCCGACAGGTCCATCTCGCGCGCGGCGATGACGGTGTCCTGGTTGACGCCGTCGATGTCGTACTTGTCGACCGCCAATGTGTCCGCGAAGGTGTAGTACTGCTTCATCTGCTGCAGCTGCTTGAAGGTCGGCGAGACGATCTGCGGGTCGAGCAGGCGGATCTGCGCCGTCGTCTCCGTGTCGTGCTGCAGCGCGCCTGCCTCGGCCTTCGTCGTGGCCTTGTACTCCTCGGTCCTGACGGAGTCGAGCCCGTAGGCGGCGCGCGTCGCGTCGATGTTGCGCTGGATGTACGCCGATTCCATCTCCTGGGCGTTCGGGTTGACGCGGAAGCGCTGCAGCAGCGCCGGCCACAGCGACGACAGCAGCAGCGACACGACGAGGCACGACGCGACGGTGATCGCCGGGACGCGCCATTCCCTCCACGCGCTCGCCGGCGGCGCCGTCTTCGCGGAAGCGGCGTCGGTGAGCGCCGGCGAACGCATGAGCCACACGCCGAGCACGACGCCGGCGATGGCGGTCAGGCCCGCGAGGATGAAGGTGATCGGGATCGACGCGTTCACCGTCGTGTAGGTGGCGCCGGTGATGCGGTCGCCTTCGTCCGTGAGCGTCGAGAAAACGGACAACGCCTGGTTGACGGCCCACGAGCACATCCACGCCATCAGCCAGATCGCGATCTGGCGGCGGGCACGGCGCGTCATCGAGAAGATGCTGCGTCCACGCCGGGGCATCGTGAAGCGGATGCCGCCCATCGCCACATGGGTGATGATCGAGAAGACGAGCGCGACGAACAGCAGCACCGACAGCGCCGACAGCAGCAGCGACAGGCCCGGCAGCACGAAGACGTAGAAGCCGTTGTCGATGCCGAACTGCGGGTCGGTGACGCCGAAGCGCTTGGCGTGGAACATCAGCAGGACCTGCGACCAGTTCGCGTTGAAACGCGAGCCGAAGAGCAGGCCGGCGACGAGCGAGACGCCGACGGCGACGCGCCGGGCGTTCTTCGAGGAGACGCCGCGGCCGATCTCGATCGTGTCGCCGTTGACGCGGATCGTCGATCCGTCGGCGAAGTCGGGACGCGCGCGGATCGCGAGCGTCGCGGCGACGTAGGTGATGAGCACCATGAGCAGCGCGTAGGCGATCCACAGGCCGACGCGCGTGCCCAGCAGCGTCCACACGACACTCGAGAAGCCGAGCTGGTCATACCACATGACGTCGGTCGCGAAGGACGCGACGGCGAAGAACAGGCCGACGACGACGGCGAGCGCGAGCACGACGCCGATGACGATCTTGTAGCCGCGGCCCGACCCGCCCGACGGCGCGCGGCGCGTGATGCGCGGCGGCGCGGTCGGCGGCGCGCCCGAGGGGGATGGGGCGTCCTCGCCATCGGTCTCGATGTTGATCACGATCGGATCGTCGTTGGTGGTGGCGGAATCGGTGGGCCGCCTGCGCGGTCCCTGGCCGAACAGGGGTCCGAAATCGAAGAAAGACATTCGTCCAGTCTACAGAACCGAGCCGAAGAAGCACAGGCCGACGCGTGAAGAGTGCGTGAAGAGTGGCGAAGAGTGCGCGAAAAGCGCGCGGGGCCGTGCGGGGCGGACGGACCGGCTCGCGACGGCGCTTGCTAGACTGGGCTCACGGATCACGCCGGTCGCCACGCAGGGCGATGCGGGGCGTGACAAGGCAGAAGAGGCGCACGGCGGACACGCGGCGCGCATGGAAAGGGGCGTACGGCATGGCGGCACGGGGCAACGGCAGACACGGCAGGGACGCGGAAGGCAATCGCGCGGGACATGTCCTGGCGCTCGTCGCGACGGCGGCCGTCGCGCTCGTGCTCGCGGTGTCGATCGCCTTCGCCGCCGGCGCCCGCCATCGCGAGCACTTCCGCACGCAGGCCACCACCTCGGCGCGGACGTCATCCCCCTCCTCCCCCGCGCCGTCGCCGGATCCGGCGACGGGCGACGCGGCGCAGAGGGACGATGACGGCGCCGGGGACGCGAAGGGCGATGACGACGGGAAGGACGACGCCGCGCAGCGGCGCGGGGACGCGACGGCGCGCGCGAAGCGCATCGTCGATGCGATGAGCCTTGACGAGCGCGCCGCGCAGCTCGTCATGGCGCCGCTCGCCGCCGGCACCGACCCGTCGGCGCTCGCCTCGCTGATCGGCGACGACCACGTCGGCTCGGTCATCCTGATGGGCAACTGGGCCTCCGGCGTCGACGGCGTGCGCGCCGCCATCGACGCATTGCGCGGCTACGCCACAGACGGCACGCCGCTGCTCGTCGCCACCGACCAGGAGGGCGGCCTCGTGCAGCATCTGCAGGGCCCCGGGTTCGAGACGATGCCGAGCGCGCTGGAACAGGGCCGGCTCACCGTGGACGCGCTGCGGGAGGACAGCCGCCGCTGGGGCGCGCAGCTGCATGCCGCCGGCGTCGATGTGGATCTTGCGCCGTCGGTCGACACGGTGACGATCGATCGTGCGGCGAACGCGCCGATCGGCGCCCTCGACCGCGACTTCGGCCTCGATGCGGACGGCGACGCGCGCCATGCCGTCGCGTTCATCGACGGCATGCGCGACGCCGGCGTCGCGACGGCCGTCAAGCACTACCCCGGACTGGGCTCGGTCACCGGCAACACCGATTTCACGGCCGACGGCATCGTCGACACGACGACGGACGCCGACGGGCCCGAAGTGGCCGCGTTCACCGAGGCGATCGGGGAAGGCCGTCCGGCGATGGTCATGATGTCGCTCGCCTCGTACGCACAGCTCGACCCGGGTGTGCCGGCCGCCTTCTCCCGGCCGATCGTCACCGAGCTGCTGCGCGAACGCACCGGCTACGACGGCGTCGTCATCTCCGATTCGCTGTCGGCGAGCGCCGTCGGCGGCGTCGAACCGACGCAGCTCGGCGTGCGCCTCGTCGAGGCCGGCGGCGACGTCGCCTGCATCAACGACCCGGCGTACACGACGCCGATCCTCGCCGGGCTGCGGGCGCGCGCCGCGGCCGACGACGCCTTCGCCGACAGGGTCACCGCGTCGGCGACGCGCGTCGTCGCGATGAAGATCGCCATCGGCCTCATACGCTGAGCACGGACGCCGGCCGGCGCGATCCGACCGGTATATATAAAGGCGGCCCCGGGTCACGATGGATGTGGCCCGGGGCCGCCTTGCGCCCATGGCCGCGCCGCCCTCAGCAGCAGCAGCTCGTGTTCGGATGCTCGCGCTCGTGGCGTTCGCGCTCGCGCAGGAACTCGCGTTCGCCCAGCGGCGTGCGGTCGGGATGTTCGCGGCGCATCCGTTCGACGTAGTGGTCGTAGCGCGCCTCGCCGCTCAGTTCGCGCAGATACCAGACTGCGCCGCGCCACAGCCGCGCGGCCCATGAGGCCGCGCGTCCGGCGCCCGTCATGCCGGCACCCCGGCGACGCCTGCGAGCGGGCGCGCCTCGGCGTCCGCGCACCCGGTCCTCGTCCCGGTCCTCATCGGCTCGCGGCGCGGCGCCGGTCATCAGCTCGTATTCGGCGCGCGCCTTGCGTTCGAGCTTCGTGGCGAACAGTCCGGAGGGCGCGAACCACGACGATTCGACGAAGGGCTCCTCGCTCGTGAACTCGGCGCCGTAGCGGCGTGCGCGCACCGTGGCGACGCACGTCTTCACGCCGACCGCGAGGAACGCCGTCATCATGACGAGGAAGAACACCGAAAGCGCGCCGTCGGGGTACGCGTTCGACAGCGACGCGTGCGCGGCCGCGAGCGCGTCGCCCTCGAGCGCGCGGGCGTCGATCCTCGCGCGCCATGCGGAGGCGGCCGCGAAGTAGCCCAGCTGCGGGTCGAAGATCTTCTGGAAGTCGGCGGTGAAGGTCACGGCGACGTCCCAGACGAGCGGCACGGCCGGTATCCACGCGTACTTCGTCAGGCCGGCCTTGACGACACAGACGGTGACGAGCATCAGGCATCCGGCGGCGAGCAGCTGGTTGGAGATGCCGAAGATCGGCACCATCGCGTTGATGCCGCCGTTGGCGTCCGACACGCCCATATAGAGCATCGAGCCCCATGCGGCCGTGGCGATGAAGGTCGTGATGAGGTTGCCGGGGCGCCATGTGGGGTCGGCGAAGCGCCTGAGGCGGCGCACGTTGCCGAGCAGGTCGCCGATCTGGTAGCGTGCGACGCGCGTGCCGTTGTCGACGGTCGTCAGGATGAACAGCGCCTCGAACATGATCGCGAGTGGTACCAGAACGCCATCGCGTTCTCGCCGCCCAGATACGACTTGAGGAAGTTCGCCATGCCGATCGCGAAGGTCGTCGCGCCGGCGTCGCGCGCGGCCGCCTCGATCTGCGCGGGCGACATGTTCATCGAGAAGTAGACGCCCTGGCTGATCGTGACCGCCGCGATGAGCACGATGATCGCCGTGAACGATTCGACGAGCATCGAGCCGTAGCCGATCATGCGGATCTGGTTCTCCTTCTCGACGGTCTTCGGCGTCAGTCCCGAGGAGACGGCGCCGTGGAAGCCGGAGAGCGCGCCGCAGGCGATCGTGACGAACAGGAACGGGAACAGCGCGCCGGAGAAGGTCGGGCCGTCCGAACGCGACGCGAGCGTCGTCAGCGCGGGGACCTGCACCTGCGGGTTCGCGACGACGATGCCGACGACGAGCAATGCGAGCGTGCCGATCTTCATCAATGTGGACAGGTAGTCGCGCGGCGTGACGAGCAGCCAGTGCGGCAATGCGGCCGCGGCGAAGGAGTAGACGATGAGCGCGACGACGAGCTGCTTGGCGTCGAGCGTGAAGATCGGCGCGAGCGTCGGATTGGACGCGATCATGCCGCCGCCGGCGATCGCCAGAACGAGCAGCACGAAGCCGAGCGCCGTCGTCTCGATGACGCGGCCCGGGCGCAGGAAGCGCTCGTAGCAGCCCATGGCCAGCGCGATCGGGATCGTCATGCCGAGCGAGAACACGGCCCACGGCGAGCTCGCCATCGCCTTGATCGCGACGAGCGCGAGGAGGGCCATCGCGATCGCGGTGACGACGACGAGGAAGACGGAGATGACGATGCCGCCGACCTTGCCCATCTCGTCGGTGGCCATCTGGCCGAAGGAGCGGCCGCGGCGCTTCGCTGAGATCCACAGCATCAGCATGTCCTGGACGGCGCCGGCGAAGATGACGCCGAGGATGATCCACAGCACGCTCGGCAGGTAGCCCATCTGCGCGGCCAGAATCGGGCCGACGAGCGGGCCTGCGCCGGAGATCGCGGCGAAATGCTGGCCGAAGAGCACGCGCCGGTCGGCGCGATCTCGAGCGCCTCGGCGATCTCGTGGTCGTCGGCGGACGCGTCGCGGTAGCGCAGGTTGGACTCCACATCGCCGGAGAACAGCCATGCGCGCTGTTGCACATAGGCGATGCGCGCACGCAGGTCGTGCTGGCGCATGTCGCGCACGTCGACGCCGTCGACGATCACGCGTCCCCAGCTGGCGTCGTGGAAGCGCATCGCGAGCGAGGCGACCGTCGACTTGCCCGAGCCGGTGGCGCCGATGATGGCGACGGTCTCGCCGGTGCGCACCGTGAAGCTGACGTAGCGCAGCGTGTCCTCCTCGGCGTCGGCGAAGCGGAAGGTCACGTCGTCGAAGGCGAGTACCTCGCCGTCGGCCAGCGGGCCGCGGCATGTCATGTCGACGGGGTCGGCCGGGTCGGCCACGTCTGGCGTGCGGTCGAGCACCTCGCGCACGCGGCGGCAGCATTCGAGCGCCCTGGGGAGCATCGCGACGACCATCTGCGCGGCCATCAGGTAGAACAGCGCCATGACCGCGTATTCGATGATGGCGACGATGTCGCCATCTGGAACGCGCCCGCCGTGATGCGCCCTCCGCACAGCCAGTAGACGACGATGATGAACAGCGTGATGAACAGGTAGGACAGGCCGTCAAGGTTGGCGAACAGGCGGTTCGCCCTGATCGACGTGGCCGCATAGGCGGCGAAGGCCCGGTCCATGCGCGCCTCCTCGAAGGGCTCCTTGCCGAAGGCGCGCACGACACGCACACCGGTGAGGTTCTCGAGCAGCACGGCGCCGATGCGGTCGAGCAGGCGCTGCAGGTGCCGGTGCGGCGGAGCGCAGGGTGAACGTCGCGATGACACAGACGCTCGCGATCGCGCCGACGAGCCACCAGGCGAGCACCGTGTCGAGGCTGAACGCGAAGGTGAGCGCCACGACGAAGATGAACGGCACCGGCAGCATCATCATGATGACGTTCGTGATGGCCGTCTAGATGTTGACGACGTCGCTCATCGTGCGCGTGACCATCGAGGCGGTGCCGAACTGGCGGAAGTCGAAGACGGACAGGTTGAGCGACTTGGCGTAGATCGCGTCGCGCATGTCCTTGGCGGCGCGCGCGAACAGCCGCGAGCAGCAGTAGCCGGCGCCGATCGCGCAGGCGCACGCGACGAGCGAGGCGGCGACCATCCACATCGCGGTCGTGGCCATCGTGCGCATCGTCATTGCGGCGGCGCCCTCGTTGAGCAGGCGCGCAGCGAGCGTCGGCACGAGCAGCGCGCCGACGACGTCGATGGCCATCAGTGCGATCGTCAGCGCCAGCAGCGGGCGGTACGGTTTCATGAAACGCAGTACGAGTCTCATAGTTCCTCGGGAAGGTAGAAAAACGGCGTCATGCGACGAGGTCCGAAAATTGTCCGTTTTTGCACCGGTTGGCGGTATGTCGTGTGATCCGCTGTGGCTTCGTTCGCTTGGTGGCGGGGTTCTTGCAGCGCTCTGTGGCGATCTTGTTGCCGCGATCACGCAGGACTGGCTGCAGGTAGGTGTCGCGGTCTGGACCGAGAGGGGTGCGCCCGGTCGGGGCCGTTTGGTTCGCTGCCGCTACGTCAGAGTCCGAAGGCTCCGCCGCTGACGAGGATCACGATGCCGAGGCCGATGAGAACGATGGGGAAGAGGATGTGCTCCCAGCGTTCGAGCACTTCGGCAATCGGGGGGAGGGTGGCGACGAACTTTGCCAGGGCCACCAGGACCGCGACGAGCGCGAGGAAGACGATGCAGTAGACGACTACTGCGAGAGGTTCCACGCTGAGGAAGACAGGGGTGTAGACGCCGATGTTGTCGCCGCCGTTGGCAAGGGTGACGCCTGCGACTGTCCACACGCCGACCTTCTTGCCGGCAACCTTGGCCTCGTCGTCATCGTCTCCGCGCCAGGCCTGCCATGCGGCCCAGAGGCCGAGGCCCAGAGGGATGAGACCGAAGTACGGGATGGCTGCCGAGGGCAGGAATGCTCCGGCACCGATGGTCACCAGGACCGCGGCACCGAGGATGCCGGCGAATCCGAGGTACTGGCCGGCCAGAATGCGGGCGGTAGTGCCGCGCTGGCCTGCCCCTCGCGCGAAGAAGAGGGAGAGCACGATGATGTCGTCGATGTTGGTCGCTGCGAACAGGCCCATCGCCTGCAAGACCGAGGTGAGGATCATGCGCCCTCCCCAGCTGCGTCGCATCCGGGAAGCGAGCAGGCGGGATCGATGCACGGGGCGTCTTCGTCCACTGCCAGGGTGGCATCGACCAGTGCCGTCAGCGCCTGCGCCAGATGCGAATCGGCGATCTCATATCGTGTCCGACGACCCTCGGGCTCGGAGACGACGATCCCGCAATCGCGCAGGCATGCCAGGTGGTTGGACACGTTCGGGCGTGTCAGGTCCAGATCTCGGGCCAGTTCCACCGGGTAAGCGGGATGGTCGAGCAGGGTCAAGATGATCCGGGATCGAGTGGGGTCGGCCAGTGCACGACCCAGGCGGTTCATCACGTCGAGACGCGAAGCAATAGTCAGCATGGACTGAACTATACAACGCGCACTGAACACTCGGTCACAGGCGTCAGCCCAGATCGCATACCCGTAAGGGGAACCCTCACTGGACACCACCGCTACTTATCGAGAGGAACGACGGCACGCCTGGCGGGCTGTCCCGTAAGACCCGTCCGGTGAACTGTCCGGTGAAGGGAGGCTATATGACACACTGGGGAGCATGTCCCCTTTGAAGGTCGGCTATGCCCGAGTCTCCACCGACGAGCAGGACCTGACCGCGCAGCGTGACGGACTCGCGGCGTTCGGCGTCGATCCCAAGCGCATCTACGTCGATCACGGGCTCACGGGCCGCAACGCCGACCGTGAGGGCCTGCGGCAGGCGCTGGCTGCCTGTCGGGACGGCGATACGTTCGTGGTCACCAAGCTCGATCGGCTGGCGCGTTCAGTCCGTGATGCCCACCAGATCGCCGACGACCTCGCGGCGCGGGAAGTGAAGCTGAGCATCGCCGGATCGGTGTACGACCCGACCGACCCGATGGGGAAACTGTTGTTCAACGTGCTGGCGATGGTCACCGAGTTCGAAGCCGACCTCATCCGTGCCCGCACCCGCGAGGGGATGAAGGTCGTCAAGGCCAAGGGCCGGCTGCGCGGAAAGTCACCGAAACTCACCCCCGGCAAGAAGCTCACCTCGTCCGGCTACATGCTGCCGACGAGCACACCGTGGGCGAGCTGGCCGAGCTGTTCAGCGTGGGCCGCTCCACGGTCTACCGCGCCCTTCAGCGCGCCGAGCGAGGGCGCGAGAACGCCTTGCAGTAGGTGCGTCGTGGACGCTCGAGCGCGGTGGCGGATCCTCAGGCTCCACTTCAGCCAGGACCAGCGCCGCTACTTCACCAACGTGCCCCGGGGACACGGCCTGATGAAAAGCGGCAACGCTGTCATCCCGATTGACGGGCGCATCCCCAGCGACAGCAAACTCTACGCGCTGTTCTCGACCACGTTCGGAGAAGGAAACTAAAACCCATGAAAGGCCTGCGCAGCAGCGGCGATAGCGGGCAGGCGACCAGCCACCTCGGTCACCTCAACCTCAACCACCGCGCCACCACGATCATCGGCCAGACGGGCCACACCGCCGGCCAGGTCGCACACGGGCCAGCGGGAACACCTCATGCCGGCGACGGCGACCTCATCGACAGCGCCGACGACCAGCTCAAAACCCAGGGAACCAAGACCGCCAAAGCCGCCAGCCGAAGCGTCAAAGGCACTACCAAAACTGTCCCATATTGGGACAATCAGTAAGCATACCTTCCCCTCGCCGCCGGTATCGGCCTCGGCGCGTCATCCTTGCAGCATCTTCACATGCCCCCTGTCCGCGCCGCAGCGCACAGCGTCCGGGAGAAACCGCGCGGACAGGGGCCGTCGGCGCCCGATCAGCCCCCGAGGGCGCCGATCTGACGTTCGAGCGCGTTCATGAACTTGTCGACGTAGGCGATCATCGCGCGGCGCTCGTCGGGTTCGAGCTCGGCCATCGCGCGCAGCTCGGCGCCGCGCAGCGGCTCGATCAGCCGTTCGCGCCAGCGCCTCCCCTCGTCGGTGAGCCGGATGCGCTTGACGCGTCGGTCGTGCTCGCTGCCCTCGAGCCGCAGCAGGCCCTGCGCGGCGAGCGAGTTGACGACGTTGTTCACGCTCTGGCGCGGCAGCAGCGTGTACGCGCAGATCTCGCGCTGCGACGTGCCGTCGTTCTCGCAGATGTAGTCGAAGATCAGGTACACGCTCAGCGGCAGCCCCGAGCGGCGTCCGTAGGCGCCGTAGATGAGGTCGACGCGCCGGAGCTCCTCGAAGAACGCGAACAGCTGCGTGTCGGCGTCGCCGTGCGCCCTCTGCGCGCATTCGATCACATCGGCGCGCAGCGGCTCGAAACGCATGTCGTCGTCGGTCATCGTCGCTCACCGTCCATGCGGGCCGCGGCGCGCACGGACGCGCGCCGCGACGTCGCCGTTCAGCACTGCTCGAGGTTCAGCGGCTTGATGCGGCCCGAATCGAGCAGGCTCTCGAGGTCGGCGGGGCCGTCGAGCACCGCCGTGGCCGCCTGATCGATCATCAGGCTGATGCGGGCGTTCGGCAGGATGCCCTCGCAGTACGCGTAGACCGGCTTGCCGAGCGCGTAGGCGTAGCCCATCGAGAAGACGGTGCCGGGGTCCTTGTCGTCGAAGTTCGCGATGAGCGCGGCCGAGTTCCCGATCGCGCGGATGCGGTCCTCGAAGACGGCGCGCGGTCCGGAGACGTTGACGTCCATCGCGAAGCGCGGCAGGTACAGGTTCTTGCCGCGGCCCTTGAGCACGCGCTCGAGGCGCTCCATGCTCTCGACCTGCTCGGCCGTCTCGTAGGGTCCCGCCACATAGAAGTCGTAGATCGGCTTGGACGAGGTGAAATGCACGTTCTGGTTGGTCTCGAAGTTTTCCATAGCCCCCATTGAACCGCGCGCATGAGGCGACGCGCGGGCAATCGGCTGTAAGCAATATCGTCCTTGCCGCGTCCACGGGCGCGAACATAGAATCATAGGCCGGAAAAACGCGGCGGGCATATGCGCGGACCGCGCAGACGGCGCAAGGACAAGGAGCGAGATCATGGACGGACAGCGCGACGGAGACGGCATCGGCAGGGACGGGGGAGGACGGGACGCCGCGACGGCGGCCGCGGACGATACGGCCACGGAGACGGAGGCGCGGGACGTGCCGGCCATGAGGGCCGAGCACGACTGCATCGGCACGCTCAAGGTGCCGCAGGATGTGTACTGGGGCATCCACACGCAGCGCGCGATCGAGAACTTCACGGTCAGCGGCATCCCCGACTCCTCGCACGAGGCGCTCATCCGCGCCTACGCCGTCGTCAAACGCGCCTGCGCGATCGCGAACGCCGAGCTCGGCCTGCTCGAGGAGGACAAGGCGAAGGCGATCGAACAGGCCTGTGAGGAGACCGAGGGCGGCGCTCTCGCCGACCAGTTCCCCGTCGACGTGCTGCAGGGCGGCGCCGGCACGAGCCTGAACATGAACATGAACGAGGTCATCGCCAACCGCGCGCTCGAGATCTGCGGACGTCCGCGCGGCGACTACGCCTACATCCACCCCAACGACGACGTCAACCGCTCGCAGTCGACGAACGACACCTACCCGGCCGCCTGCAAGCTCGCGATCTGCGGCGGGCTGACGCCGCTCGCTGCCGCCGCGCGGCGCCTGCGCGACGCGTTCCACACACTGGCCGACCGGCACGCCGACGACGTGACGATCGGGCGCACGCAGCTGCAGGACGCCGTGCCGATGACCTTCGGCCAGGAGTTCCACGCCTGGGCGTCGTTCCTCAAGCTCGACCTGCAGGCGATGGACGCGCTCGTCGACCAACTGTGCGACCTCAACCTCGGCGCGACGGCGATCGGCACCGGCGTGTGCGCCGACCTGCGCTTCCGCGAGAGCGCGACGCGCACTCTCGCGCGGCTGACCGGGCTGCCGGTGCACGCCGCCGCCGACCCGGTCGCCTCGGTCACCGACATGAGCGCCTACATCGCCGCGAGCGCCTGCCTGAAGAACCTCGCGGTCCATCTGAAGAAGGCCGCCGACGACCTGCGTCTGCTCAACTCAGGGCCGCGCTGCGGCTTCGAGGACCTCAAGGTGCCGGCACGCCAGGCGGGCTCGTCGATCATGCCGGGCAAGGTGAACCCGGTCATCCCCGAATGCGTCGACCAGTGCTGCTTCGTCGTCTTCGGCATGGACGTGACCGTCAACTGGGCGGCCGCCGAGGGCCAGCTGCAGCTCAATGCCTTCGACCCGGTGATCATCCACGAGATCCTCACCGGCATGACGCTCGCGATCAACGCGATGGACATGTTCCGCACGAAGTGCGTCGAGGGAATCCGCGTCGACGTCGAGCGCGGCCGCCGCCACGCCGAGCAGTCGCCGTCGATCGCGGCGGCGCTCAACGACGCGGTCGGCTACGAGCGCGCGATGGGGCTCGCGAAGGACGCGATGGCCGAGGGCGTCACGGTGCGGCGCGCCGCCAGGGAGCACACCGACCTGCCGGACGACGAAATCGACCGGCTGCTCGACGTCGTCGCGCTCAGCCGGGGTCTGGGGCAGACCTGCCGCACGCTGGGCGCGGACTGATTCCGCCTCGTCGGGGCCCTTGTCGCTTTCCGTCCCGTTTTCCGTCTCGGAACTATTGACTTTCCCCACGATCGCCATAACAATGTGCGCTTATGGACACCTCTTCCCCACTGACCGTTTCCCCACTGACCGTCGAGAACTGCCCGCCGAACGAGGACATGGCGATCACGGCCGTCGGCGTCGACGAACGCCACCGATTCCGCATGCTCGAGCTGGGGCTGCGCGCCGGCACCGTCATCCGCGTCGTGCAGCGCGCGAACTTCGGCGGCCGCGTCGTCGCGAAGGGCACCGAGCGCATCGCGCTCGACGGGCGCACCGCCTCGCTCATCGCCGTCACGCCCGCCGCCGACTGACCGGCGCGCGACAATCTCCGTCCTCTTTCTCCTCCTGAACCACATCCAAGGACCGACCATGACCTCAGACCATCACGACCACCGACGCGGACTGGCGGCGCTGCTGCCCGCGCGCCGCCACGACGACCATGGCACCGGCGCCGCCCGCCGCGGCGCACGCCCCTGCTGCGACGTCGGTGGCCACCGCGTGCGTGAGGGCGGCATGCCGCGCATCGTCTTCATCGGCAACCCGAACGTCGGCAAGTCGTCGCTGTTCAACGCGATCCTCGGCGCGAGGGCCCGCGTCATGAACGCGCCCGGCACGACGGTGCTGCTCGAGGAGGGAGTCTACGACCACGACGGCGAACGCTGGGACCTCATCGACACGCCGGGCACCTACTCGCTGCTGCCGCTCTCGCCGGACGAGGAGGTCGCCGCGCAGGCGGTCATGGGGCTGGGGGGCGACGGCGACCCGGACCTCGTCGTGACCGTCGTCGACGCGACGAACATCTCGCGCGCGCTGTACTTCCTCGCCACCGTCCTCGAACTGGGACGCCCGACCGTCGTCGCGCTGACGATGAACGACCTCGCCGCGCGGCAGGGTGCGCGCGTCGATCCGGCGCAGCTGTCGCGCGCGCTCGACGGCGTGCCGGTCGTCGAGGTCGACGGGCGCACCGGCGCCGGGGCGGCCGCGCTGATGGACGCCGTCGGCGCGCATCTGTCCGGCACGCCGATGCCGCACGGCCTGACGAAGGTGCAGGTCGGCGACGTCGACGCGCGCGACTGGGTCGAGGGCGGCGCCGACGCGCGCTTCGACTGGGCCGCCGACGTGCTCTCCAGGCTCGACATGCGGGCGCGCGACCGCGTCACCGTCTCCGACCGCATCGACCGCGTATTGCTCAACCCGGTCCTCGGCGTCGTCGCCTTCCTGCTGCTCATGCTCGGCGTGTTCGAGGCGACGACGACGCTCGCCGGCCCCGCCCAGGACTGGATCGACGGCACCGTGCGCGACTGGCTCGTCGCCGGCGCCGACTGGCTCTTCGCGCGCTTCGGCCCCGCCGCGTCCGGTTCGTGGGTCCATTCGCTCGTCGTCGACGGCGTCATCGACGGCGTCGTCGCCGTCGCCACCTTCATCCCGCCGATGGGCATCATGTTCATCCTGCTGAGCCTGCTCGAGGATTCCGGCTACCTCGCGCGTGCCGCCTTCGTCATGGACCGCGCGATGCGCTGCATGGGCCTCGACGGCCGCGCGTTCCTGCCGATCGTCATCGGCTTCGGCTGCAACCTGCCGGCGCTCGCCGCCACGCGCACATTGCCCGATTCGCGCCAACGCGTCCTCGTCGGCATGCTCGTGCCGTTCTCGAGCTGCACGGCGCGCCTGAGCGTCTACCTCGTGCTCGCCTACGCGTTCTTCCGCGACCGGGCCGGCCTCGTCGTCTTCCTGATGTACGTGTGCTCGATCGTGCTCATCCTGCTCGTCGGCGTCCTGCTGCGCCGCGTGCGCTTCACCGACGTGCGCTCCGAGCCGTTCGCGATGAGCCTGCCGCCCTACCAGGTGCCGCGCCTGATCACGCTCGGCCGCTCGGTGCTGATGCGGCTGTGGGGCTTCGTGCGCGGCGCGAGCACGATCATCGTCTCGATGCTCGTCGTCATGTGGCTGCTGCAGTCGATCCCGGCGACCGCCGCGGCCGGCTCCTTCGCGAAGGTCGACGACGTGCACGATTCCCTCTACGGCGTCGTCGCCGACCATGTCGCCCCGGTCTTCGCGCCCGCCGGCTTCGACGACTGGCACGCCTCGGCGGCGCTGATGACCGGCTTCGTCGCCAAGGAGGTCGTCGTCGCGTCGATGGCGCAGTCCTACAGCATCGACACCGGCGACGAGGACGAGCAGCAGCAGGGCGAGGGTTCGCTCGGCGCCGCGATGCGCGCCTCCTTCGACGAGAGCTCGGGCGGCCACGGACGCGCCGCCGCGATCGCGTTCATGCTGTTCACGCTCGCGTACACGCCGTGCCTGGCGACGGTCGCCGAACTCAGACGGCAGTATTCGACGCGCATCGCGATGCAGTCGGTCGGACTCGGACTCGTCGTCGCCTATCTGCTTGCCGTCGTCGCGTTCCAGACGCTGAGGTGGCTGCTATGAGCGGCTTCAGGCGCACCGGCGACGGGCGCCGGCCGGCGCGCGGCGCACGCACGCACGTCGTCGCCGCCGTCGTCGCCGATCTGGAGGCCGGCATGAGCGTCGCGCAGTGCGCGGCCGGACGCGGGCTGCCGCGCGACTTCGTCGAGCAGATCGTCGAGCATGCGCGCGCGCACGGCATGATCGACGTCGTCGAGCTGACGGCCGGCTGCTCGGCCGGACCGTGCGAGCCGTCGCCCGGTTCGATCGTCTGCGCCGGCTGCCCGCTGCGTCCTGCGGCGGCGAAGGCCGGCCCGTCGATCGCCGCGCGCATCAGGGCGCGCATGCGATCGCACGCGTAGGACGCATCCATTGCCCCGAGCGTGGAAAAGCGGCGTGCGCGTACGGACGGGGACGCGGGCGGCGCTAGGATGGCAGACATGACACAGACAACTGAACAAGGGGCGGCGCCGCTCGATTGGGTCAACCCGCTGAGGGACCCCAGGGATCTGCGCCTTCCCCGCATCGCAGGACCATGCAGCATCGTGATCTTCGGCGTGACCGGCGACCTGTCGCGCAAGAAGCTGCTGCCGGCCATCTATGATCTGGCGAACCGCGGCCTGCTGCCGCCGAGCTTCGGCCTGACCGGCTTCGCGCGGCGCGACTGGACCGAGGACCACTTCAAGGAGTTCGTCAAGGAGAACGTGCAGGCGCACTGCCGCACGCAGTTCAACGACGCGACCTGGGACCAGCTCGCCCGCGGCATCCGCTTCGTGCGCGGCACCTTCGAGGACCCGGATGCCTTCGCGCGCCTGAGCGACACCGTCGCCGAGCTCGACCGCGACCGCGGTACGCGCGGCAACCACGCGTTCTACATGTCGGTACCGCCGCGCGACTTCCCGATCGTGGCGCGCCAGCTGGCGAACTGCGGCCTGGCGAAGTCCGGCGAGGACGCGTGGCGCCGCGTCATCATCGAGAAGCCCTTCGGCCACGACCTGGCGAGCGCGCAGCAGCTCGACGAGGTCATCTCCGAGGTCTTCGACCCCGATTCGGTGTTCCGCATCGACCACTATCTGGGCAAGGAGACCGTGCAGAACCTGCTCGCGCTGCGCTTCGCGAACACGATGTACGAGCCGATCTGGAACGCGAACTACGTCGACCATGTGCAGATCACGATGGCCGAGGACATCGGCGTCGCCGGGCGCGCCGGCTACTACGACGGCATCGGCGCGGCCAGGGACGTCATCCAGAACCATCTGCTGCAGCTCATGGCGCTCACGGCGATGGAGGAGCCGGTCTCGTTCTCGGCGCGCGACCTGATGGCCGAGAAGACGAAGGTGCTCTCCGCCGTGCGGCTGCCGCGCGACCTGGCCGCCCACACGGCGCGAGGCCAGTACTCGGCCGGCTGGCAAGGCTCGGAGCCGGTGTGCGGCTATCTCGAGGAGAAGGGCATCGACCCGGATTCGACGACCGAGACCTACGCGGCGATCCGCCTCGACATCGACACGCGCCGCTGGGCCGGCGTCCCCTTCTACCTGCGCACCGGCAAGCGTCTGGGCAGGCGCGTCACCGAGATCGCGCTCGTCTTCAAGCGCGCCCCGCATCTGCCCTTCGAGTCGACGGCGACGCAGGAGCTCGGCAAGAACGCGATCGTCATCCGCGTCCAGCCCTACGAGGGCGTCACGATCCGCTTCGGCTCGAAGGTGCCGGGGGTCACGTCGATGGAGGTGCGCGACGTGTCGATGGACTTCAGCTACGGTCGTTCGTTCACCGAGGCCTCCCCCGAGGCCTACGAGCGCCTGATTCTCGACGTGCTGCTCGGCGACCCGCCGCTGTTCCCGACGACGAAGGAGGTGGACCTGTCCTGGCGCATCCTCGACCCGATCGAGGACTTCTGGTCGACGCTGGGACAGCCGCAGCCCTACCGCGCCGGTACGTGGGGCCCGCAGGAGGCCGTGGAGATGCTTGCACGCGACGGACACCGTTGGAGGATGCCATGATCATTACGATGCGGGACACCGAGACCAATGAGATCTCGAACAAGATCGACGAACTGCACGAGGAGCGCGGCGAGGTCGCGCTCGGCCGCGTGCTGACGCTGCTCATCGTCACCGACGAGGACCATCTCGAGAACTCGCTCGCATTGGCGAACGACGCGAGCCGTGACCATCCGTGCCGCGTCATCGCGATCGCGCCGAGCTCGAGGCGCATGGGTGAGCCCGAGGAGGACCGCACCTACCTCGACGCCGAGGTGCGCATCGGCGCCGACGCCGGCGCGGGCGAGATCATCGTGCTGCGTCCGCGCGGCGGCCTCATCCACCATCTCGACACGCTCGTCACGCCGCTGCTCGTGCCGGATGCGCCGATCGTGGCCTGGTGGCCGACCGAGGCGCCGGCCAACCCGTCGAAGGACCTCGTCGGCGCGATGGCGCAGTCGCGCATCACCGACGCGATGCGTTCGGTCAACCCGATGCGCACGATCGAGGACCTGCGGCGCAACCGCTCGCCGAAGAACGTCGACATGTCGTGGACGAGGCTCACGCGCTGGCGCGCGCTGCTCGCGGCGATGCTCGACCAGCCGCCGCATATGCGCATCACGGCCGCGAACGTCGTCGGCGAGGCGGACTACCTGCCCAAGGACCTGCTCGCCGCATGGCTCGCCGTCAGCCTCGACATCCCGGTTTCGATCGAGACCGACGACGACGCGACGGCGATCTGCGCGGTGAACCTGACGCGCGAGGACGGAGGCGTGCTCAGCCTCGTGCGCTGCCACGACCACGACGACATCGTCACGATCAGCGTGCCCGAGCAGTCCGCGCAGACGATTCCGCTGCCGATGCGCTCGCTCGGCGACTGCCTGAGCGAGGAGCTCGGCCGCCTCTACCCCGACGAGATTTACGCGCGGGTCATCACCGACGGCTGGCGGCGCATCCACCCCGACGGCGCGAGGGACCGGCTGCAGGAGGACATGCGATGATCGAACGCGAACTCATCACCTACCCCGACCAGCGGCTGTTCGCCGAGGCGATCGCCGCGCGCACGTTGCTGACGATGAACGAGGTGCTCGACCGGCCCGATCGCGAGCGCGTCGACGTCGCCGTGACCGGCGGCACCGACGGCACGGCGATCCTCAGGGCGATCGCGTCCTCGCCGCTGCTCGACGTCGTCGACTGGCGCCGCGTGCACATCTGGTGGGGCGACGAACGCTTCGTGCCCGCCGACAGCGACGAGCGCAACGAGAAGCAGGCGCGCGGCGCATTGTTCGACCGTCTGGTCGCCGAGGGGCGCATGGACGACGCGCAGATTCACGCGATGCCGGCCGACACGCGCGACGCGCGGCAGCGTGCCGACGCGACGCCCCGGCAGACGCGCGACGCGCTGCGGCACGCGGCCGCCGTCTACCAGTCGGAGCTGCTCGGCGAGCTCGGCCAGGCGGCGGCGATGGACATCATGATGTTCGGCGTCGGACCCGACGGCCATTTCGCTTCGCTGTTCCCCGACCACAAGGAGCTGCTCGGCGACGACCCGGACGTCCTCGTGACCGGCGTCGACGACTCCCCCAAGCCGCCGCCGACGCGCCTGACCTTCACGGTGCCGATGATCGCCAGGACCGACTATCTGTGGATCTGCGGCTCGCGCGCGGCGAAGGCCGACGCGATGGCGCAGACCTTCACGAACGAGCGCGACATGCACTATCCGGCGTCCTTCGCCGACGCGCGACGCCAGCTGCTGTGGATCGGCGACGAGGCGTCGACGGCGAAGCTGCGCGCCTGAACGGCGACCGTCCGCCGCACGCAACCGGACGACGAAGGCCGCCGACCCCTATCCCGGGGTCGGCGGCCTTCGCATATGCACGGGGCCGTCAGTCGGCCATCCTCACTTCCCGCTGGCCGGGCTCGGCCCACAGGATGTGCCAGGCGCCCGGCTGGTCCACGCGGCGGTAGGTGTGGGCGCCGAACAGGTCACGCTGGCCCTGGATGAGGGCGGCCGGCAGACGCCTGGCGCGCAGGCCGTCGAAGTACGCGAGCGACGATGAGAAGACCGGCGCCGGCAGGCCGACCTCGGCCGTCGTGGCCACGACGTGGCGCCAGTCGGACTCGCTGGCCTCGATGCCCTGCTTGAAATAGGGGGCGAACAGCAGCGAGACGTCGGCGGCACCGTCCTCGAAGGCTTCGGAGATGCGGTCGAGGAACTTCGCGCGGATGATGCAGCCGGCGCGCCAGATGCGCGCCAGATGCGCCATGTCGATGTCCCAGCCGTAGGTCTCGGCGGCGCGCGAGATCTCGTTGAAGCCCTGCGCGTACGCGACGATCTTCGACGCGTACAGCGCCTGGCGGATGCGTTCGATGAAGGCCTCGCGTGTCTCGACGCCGAGTTCGATGTGGCCGTCGGGGCCCTCGAACGGGTCGGCCTGCGCCTTGTCGCGCAGCGCCGTCTGGTCGGACAGGCCGCGTGCGAACACGGCCTCGGCGATGCCGGTGACCGGCACGCCGAGCTCGAGAGCCGTCTGCACGGTCCACGTGCCGGTGCCCTTCATGCCGGCATGGTCGAGGATGACGTCGACGAGCGGCTTGCCGGTCTGCGGGTCCTTCTTGTGCAGCACTTCGGCCGTGATCTCGATGAGGTAGGAGTCGAGGTCGGTGCCGTTCCACCGCGCGAAGACGTCGCCGATCTCGTCGGGCGTCATGCCCAGGCCGCGGCGCATGATGTCATAGCTTTCGGCGATGAGCTGCATGTCTGCGTATTCGATGCCGTTGTGCACCATCTTGACGAAGTGGCCGGCGCCGTTCTCGCCGACGTGCATGACGCACGGTTCGCCGTCGTCCGCCTTCGCGGCGATCGATTCGAGGATCGGCTTGAGGCGCTCCCACGACGCGTCGGAGCCGCCGGGCATCATCGACGGGCCGAGCAGCGCGCCCTCCTCGCCGCCGGAGACGCCCATGCCGACGAAGTGCAGGCCCTTGGCGCGCAGCTCCTTCTCGCGGCGGATCGTGTCCTTGAAGTACGAGTTGCCGCCGTCGACGATGATGTCGCCCGGCTCCATGTACTCGGCGAGCTCGTCGATGACGGCGTCGGTCGCCGCGCCGGCCTTGACCATGATGATCGCGGTGCGGGGCCTCTCGAGCAGGTCGACGAACTCCTTGACGGTCTTCGCCGGATAGAACTCGCCCTCGTCGCCGTAGTCGTCGAGCAGGTGCTCGGTGCGCGAATAGTGCCGGTTGTAGACGGCGACCCGGTTGCCGTGGCGGGCGAGGTTGCGTGCCAGGCTCGCGCCCATCGCGGCGAGTCCGACAACTCCGACGTTTGCTTCTGCGCTCATATGCGTTCCTCCATTGCTGGTGACGATGTCGCTGTGACGATACCGCCCCCAAGTCTAACGCACCGCGCCGCCGCGCGGCCATATCGCCGTCCATGTCTCGCCACCGGCGCATCCGCGTCCGTGCGGCCCATGCCGGCCGTGCGCTACAGCAGCCGCGCGGCTGCCGAGCCGGTGGCGAGGCGGCGCATACGCCCGCCTTCGGCGAGCAGCGCCTCGTCGTTGCGCAGCGGCAGGTATCCGGCGTCGCCGGCGTGCATATGCAGGATCTCGTCGGCCGCCGCGCCGAGCATACGGCCGCCGACGTGCGGGACGACATGCACGTCGGTAAGGCCGAGCCCCGGCGTCGGTGCGGCGGGCCGACGCCGCGCGCGCAACGTCGTCGCCGGTTCGCGGCGGGCGTCCATCGGCGCGATGTAGTCGATGTCCGGGGCCGCGACGACGGCGCCGGCCGATTCTCCCACATACGGCACGCCCGAGTCGACGAGTTCCCGGATGAGCGGCGCGACGCCGGCGGCGCGCAGGCAGCGCATCAGATGGAAGCTGTTGCCGCCGCACAGGTACAGCAGGTCGCAGCCGCGCAGCAGCGAGCAGATCCGCGAGCGCCTCCCGTCCAAGTCGACGACGCGCACGTCGAGGCCGCGCAGACGCCACCACGGCGCCGTCATCCGGTTCGCGAAGCCGTAGTGTTCGGCGAAGCTCGCGTTCGGGACGAAGCCGACGACGGCGCCGCGACGCAGGCCGAGCCATCGGCGCATGAGCGGCAGCAGCCCGGCCGCCGACGACGCGAGCAGCAGCCGTCGGCGAGACGGTGCGCCCGTACCGCCGCCCGCCGCCTTGCCCTCCTCCATGCCGATGATGCCGTCCGCCGATTGCCGCATCCGATCCCCTTTCATCGCCGCCCATGCCACGCCGTCTTCAGTGTAGGAAGGCGCTGCGGGCGCCCCGGCCGCCGTTCGCCGTACGCGGGCGTCGCATTCCGCTCCGCTCACGGCTCCTATACTTGAGGGCGACCATCCTTTCCCATCGATTCATTCTGGAGGCGATCCGACGTCATGCGCGCACCGAACTCCCATTCCCATCCCACAACGTCCGGCGGTGCGCACGGCGCCGACGACCCGGCGTCCGAGAACGCCGTCGAGGTCGCGCAGGACATCGCCGAACACGTCGAGCAGGCCGACGGCGCGCGGCTGCCCGGCGCGGGTGAGACGCGGCTGACGAGACGGCAGCGCGTCATCGTCGGCATCACGTTCTTCTCGATGTTCTTTGGCGCCGGCAACCTCATCTTCCCGCCGTATCTGGGTGCGCTCGCCGGCAGCCGCACGGCGCTCGGCATGGTCGGCTTCGTCGTCTCCGCCGTCGGCCTGCCGATCCTCGGCGTCATCGTCGTCGCGCGCGCCGGCGGCTTCGCCAACCTCAGCGCGCGCGTGTCCAGGCGCTTCGCGCTCGTGCTCGGCGTGGCGATCATGCTCACGATCGGCCCGCTGTTCGCGATTCCGCGCACGGCGTCCACATCCTTCGAGATGGCGGTGGCGCCCTTCGTCGGAGACGACCCCGGCGTCACCCAGCTGATCTATTCGATCGTCTTCTTCGCGCTCGCCTGGCTCGTCGCGCAGCACCCCGACCGCCTGTCGCAGGTGCTCGGCAAGATCATGGGCCCGCTGCTGCTCGTCATGATCGCCGTCCTGTTCGTCACCTGCCTGTGCGTGCACCATCCGCCCTTCGCCGCGCCGGGCGGTGCGTACGCGCACCATCAGCTCATGCAGGGCTTCCTCGACGGCTACCAGACGATGGACCTGCTCGCCGGCCTGTACTTCGGCATCGTCATCTCGGCGAACATCGGCGCGATGGGCGTGCGCGACGAGCACGGCAACCGCCGCGAGACCGCCCTCGGCGGCCTGTTCACCGGCGTCATGCTCGTCGTCATCTACGCGATGCTCGGTTTCGTCGGCGCCGTCTCCGGCTCGTACCGCGGCATCGACGGCGAGAAGGACACCGGCGCGACGGTGCTCACGAACCTCACCGAGCAGGTCTTCGGCCACGCCGGCACCGTCTTCGTCGGCGTCATCTTCGTCGTCGCCTGCTTCAACGTGTGCGCGGGGCTCATCTCCACCTGCGCGTCGTATTTCCACAGGCAGTTCCCGCATGCGCTCTCCTACCGCGTCTGGACGCTCGCGTTCGCGCTCGTCGCGCTCGTCATCGCGAACATCGGCCTGAGCGCGATCATCAACCTGTCGGTGCCGGTGCTCGAGGCGCTCTACCCGATCGCGATCGTCCTCGTCGTCCTGTCGCTGTTCGACTCCGTCTTCACGAGCCGTTTCCCGGCCGTCTACTTCTGGACGGTGCTGCTCACGGCCATCGACAGCATCGCCAACGGCGTCGTCGGCCTCGTCGCCGCGCTCGGCGGCCGCTGGACGTGGCTCGAGACGGCGTGCGGATGGATGCCGCTCAACGACCTGGCGCTCGGCTGGCTCGTGCCGGCCGGCCTCGGCGTCGTCATCGGCGTCGTCGTCTCGCTCGTGCGCGGCCGGCGCCGCGCCTGACGGCCGCCGAATTCCGATACGAATGCGCCGCGGGGCGCGCACCGGATCGCCGGCGCGCGCCCCGCGGCGCATTCGTCGTAACGATGGACGGCGCTCAGTCGTCCACGTAGCTCGACGGGTTCGTGTCGAAGACCTCGGCGCAGTGCGGGTTGCAGAAGTAGATCGTGCGGCCGTGCCACACGCGCTTGGCGGCGGCCGCCTTCGGGTCGACCGTCATGCCGCACACCGGGTCGATGACGTCCTCGGCATCGGCTTCCTCCTGCCTGAGCTGCTCGTCGATCGCATCCTTGAGGATCCCCGCTGCCGTTTCATCTGCCATCGCATGTCCTTTCGTTGCAGTGTCCTTGGTTCCGTCACCATTGTGCACACGGCCCGCGCCGCCGCGCGCCGCCTCGAGCGTCGATTCACCGATGGGCGCAGCGTGCATCGCGTAGCGGTGCGCGCGTCCGGAGACGAAGGCGTGCAGCCTGTTCGCGTTGAGCACGACCGACAGCGACGAGAACGCCATCGCCGCGCCGGCGATCATCGGGTTGAGCAGCACGTGCCAGACCGGGTAGAGCACGCCGGCGGCCACCGGGATGCCCAGGCCGTTGTAGCCGAGCGCGAACCCGAGGTTCTGGCGGATGTTGCGCATCGTCGCATGCGCGAGGTCGAGCGCGGTGACGACCGACGTGAGCGAGCCGTTCATCAGCGTGACGTCGGCCGATTCGATCGCGACGTCGGTGCCGGTGCCCATCGCCATGCCGAGGTCGGCGCGGGCGAGCGCGGGCGCGTCGTTGATGCCGTCGCCGACCATCGCCACATGCCGTCCCTGGCGCTGCAGCGCGAGGATGACCGATTCCTTGTCCTCGGGACGCACGTCGGCGACGACATGCGCGATGCCGGCCTCGCGCGCGATCGCGTCGGCCGTCAGGCGGTTGTCGCCGGTGAGCATGACGACGCCGATGCCGCGCGCATGCAGCGCGTCGACGGCGGCGCGCGCGTCGTCCTTGATCGTGTCGCGAATCGCGAACACGGCGACGACGCGGCCGTCGACGACGGCGACGACCGGCGTCGCGCCGTCCTGCGCGGCCAGGCGCATCGTCTCGCGCGCCGGGGCGAGGCCGTCGGCGCCGACGGATTCCCCGACGAAGCGGTCGGCGCCGACGACGACGTCGTGGCCGTCCACGTCAGCGCGCACGCCGCCTCCGGGCACGGCGACGAAGGTCAGGCATTCGGGGACGTCGAGATGGCGCGCATGGGCGGCCTCGACGACGGCGTGCGCGAGCGGATGCTCCGACTTCGCCTCGGCGGCGGCGACGACGGCGAGCGTCGCGTCGTCGATCGCAGCGTCGAAGGCGCCGTCGGCGCCAAGCGCGGCGATGCGGACGACGTGCGGCTCGCCGCGCGTGATCGTGCCGGTCTTGTCGAAGACGACGACGTCGATCTTCGCGGCCGTCTCGAGCGCCTCGGCGTTGCGGTAGAGCACGCCGTGGCGCGCGCCGCGTCCGGTCGCCGTCGTGATCGACAGCGGCGTGGCCAGACCGAGCGCGCACGGGCAGGCGATGACGAGCACGCAGATCGCGCAGATGAGTCCGTACAGGCCGCGCGGCGGCACGCCGACGCACCACCAGATGACGAAGGTCCAGATCGCGACGAGGACGACGGCCGGCACGAACACGCCGGCGACCTTGTCGGCCATGCGCTGGATCGGCGCCTTCGAGGTCTGTGCGGCACGCACGAGGCGGATGATGCCGGAGAGCGTCGTGTCGGCGCCGACGCGCGTCGCGCGGTAGCGCAGCGCGCCGGTCGTGTTCATCGTCGCGCCGGTGACCGGGTCGCCGACCGTCTTGGCGACCGGCAGCGACTCGCCGGTGATCATCGACTCGTCGACGGCGCTCGTGCCGGACACGACGACGCCGTCGACGGGCAGACGTTCGCCGGGGCGCACCTCGACGACGTCGCCGACGGCGATGTCCGCGGTCGCGACGGTCGTCGGACGTCCGTCGCGGATGACGGTCGCCGTGTCGGGACGCAGCCCGATGAGCTCGCGGATCGCGTCTCCGGTGCCGGCGCGCGCCTTCGCCTCGAGCAGCTGGCCGAGAATCATCAGCGTGATGATCGTGCCGACGGCCTCGTAGTACGGCGCGCGCGCCGCGGCCGGCAGCAGACCCGGCCATACCGTGGCGACGAGGCTGTAGCCGAAGGCGGCGATCGTGCCGAGCGTGACGAGCGAGTTCATCTCCGGCGCGCGGTGCGCGATCGCGAGCCATCCGGTGCGGTGCACCGGCCAGCCGCAGTAGAACATGACCGGGACCGTCAGCGCGAGCTGCAGCCACGGGCCGAGCGTCCACGCCGGCAGCGAGGCTCGCATCCAGACGCCGACGGACGGGATCATCGGCAGCATCGCGACGAGCAGCAGCGGCACCGTGAACACGGCGGCGACGACGAGACGGCGCGTCAGCGTCCGGATCTCGTGGGCCCGGTCGAGGTCCTCGGCATGCTGGCGCTCGCGCAGCATGTCGTCGCTTTCGGCGACGGCGGCCGGCGCGGCGGGCAACACCGTGGCGGCCGCGTCGCCGCCGTCGCCTTCGACGCGCAGCATGCCGTGGAGCATGTTCATGCCGCAGGCGAAGGGATAGTCGCCGGCGGGCAGCGCCGGCAGCGGCAGTTCGGTGTGCGCGAAGGCCGGCAGCGCGGCGTCGACGCCGAGGTCGGCGAAGACGACGTGCGACGAGCATTCGCCGCCCTCGCGCCGGTCGAAGTCGATGAGCGTCGGCACGCCGGCGCGCACGATGACCTCGCCCGGTTCATAGCCTCCCTTGACCTCGATGCGCACCCGCTGCACGCCGCCGGACACGTCCTCATCCGCGTGCGCGGCGCGCCGGGGCGCGAGGAAATACCACAGCAGCAGCGCGCTGAGCAGCGCCGCCGCGACGATGATGCCCGCAGTCGCCATCGTTTCGCTCCTTGCCCTATGCCAATACATCTACATCGGAAAAGCCGGCGCCCCGATCATAGGGCACGCCCGTGACGGGCCGCTGGCACCACCAGAATCAACGCCGGCGGCGCGCCTGCTATTCCATATGGACGCCCCGCGGGCATGTCGCGCACGGCGTCGGCGACGAGCTGAACACATCCCGGACCCAGCGGCGGCGGACTACAGTGGGCGGCGACGACGCGCGCGGGAGCGCCGGCGGGGACGTCCCGCGCGACCTGCGCAACCCCGCGGAAAGGACCCCATCATGACGACACTGATCACAGGAGCCACCGGCGGCATCGGCAGGGAGCTCGCGCTGCGCTGTGCGCAGCACGACGCCGACCTCGTCATCACCGGACGCGACGCCGGCAGGCTCGCCGTGCTCAAGGCGACGCTCGAACACGACCTCAACGCGCACGTCATCGCCGTCACGATCGACCTGGCGCATCCCGACGCCGCGCAGCGCCTGCACCGTTTCACGCGCGAACGCGGCATCGCCGTCGACACGCTCGTCAACGACGCCGGATTCGGCGACTGGAGCGCCTTCCTCGACATGGACGGGACGCGGATGCGCGCGATGATGCAGGTGAACATGGTCACGCTCGCCGAGCTCATGCGCCGCTTCGGCGCCGACATGCGCGCACGCGGCCACGGCCGCATCCTCAACGTCGCGTCGGTCGCGTCGGTCGCCCCCGGACCGTACATGGCGATGTACTACGCGACGAAGGCCTTCGTGCGTTCGCTCGGCGAGGCGGTCGCCTACGAGCTGCGCGGCAGCGGCGTGACGGTGACGACGGTGTGCCCCGGCCCCGTGTCCACCGGATTCGAGAGCGCCGCGCACATGAGGGGGAAGAACTTCTACACATTGCCGGTGCTCAGGCCGTCGACGCCCGAACGCACGGCCGCCTTCGCCTATGCGAAGATGCAGGCCGGTAGCGCGCTCGCCTACCAGGGCGCGCTCGCGAAGATGGCGGCCTTCGGCGTGCGCCTCGTCCCGCGCGCGCTCGCCGCGAGGATCGCCGCGAAGCTCAACGGGGGCGATCCCGCCAGGCGGGACGAATAGGCGGACGGGACGGCGAGGCCGGCTGCATGACCGGCACGGCGTACGAACATCGATGAGGGGCGGCATCCGGAACATGTTCCGGATGCCGCCCCTCATCGCGATTGCATAGGCGTCGGCGATGGACATGCGCCCGCTCAGCGCGTGCGGAACGGCGCCGAACGGCGCTCGCCGTTGGCGCGCTTGCGCATGCCGCCGCCGCGCTTCTTCGCACCGCCGCGCCTGGCCGACTTGGCCTGGTCGCCGTTCTCCTGCCGACGCCTGCGGCGCGCATCCTCGCGGCGCTCCTGACGTTTGGCGTCCTCGCCGCGCTCGTCGCGCACGATGAGCTGCTCGCGGCGGTGGATGCGCTTGCCGCCATGGCGCTCCTCACTGCGACGCTCATCGCCGTGACGGCGACGCCCGCGCCGGTCGTCGCGACGGTCGTCATGGCGATGGTCGCGGCGCGGCTTCTCGTCACGGCCGGCCGGTTCGGCGGCCTGCGATTCGGCGGCGCGCACGCTGTGCACGTCGCCGAGGAAGCGCTGCGCGAACTCGCGGCGTTCGTCGTCGATCTGCCGCTGCAGCTCGCGGTTGCGTTCGCGGGTGCGGGTCTGGTTGCGCCGCGCCTTCGCGCTGCGCGACTGGCGCACCTCGCGGCGTTCGGGCCTCCTGCCGTGCGGACGCTTGCCGCGCCGGCGTTCGAGCTCGGGCAGCTCCCATCCCTCGACGAGCGGCGCCGTCTCGCCGACGAGCTCGGCGACCTGCAGCGAGTCCGGACGGATCTCGAGCGGCTTGATCGTCAGCCCCGCGCGGCGCAGCAGCCCGCGCGCATAGCGCTTCTGGTCCGGCGTGACGATCGTGACGACATCACCGGCCTTGCCGGCGCGCGCCGTGCGTCCCGAACGGTGCAGGAACGACTTGGGGT
The DNA here is from genome assembly GCF_002761235.1 of Bifidobacterium choerinum. Lineage (NCBI taxonomy): Bacteria > Bacillati > Actinomycetota > Actinomycetes > Bifidobacteriales > Bifidobacteriaceae > Bifidobacterium > Bifidobacterium choerinum. The sequence goes on from NZ_CP018044.1 coordinate 2,008,446, forward strand.
CGTCCGGCGGGTCGACCTGGATGACGAGTTCGACGCCGCTGACGTCGATGCCGCGCGCGGCGACGTCGGTCGCGACGAGCACGTTCGTCGCCCCCGATTCGAAGGCCTGCAGGTTGCGGTCGCGCTGGTTCTGGCTGAGGTTGCCGTGCAGCTCCGCGGCCGGGATGCCCTGCTGCGTGAGCGCCTTCGCGAGCTTCTTCGCCTGGAACTTCGTGCGCGTGAACAGGATGCGGCGGCCCTTGCCGCTCGCGAGCGCGCGCACGAGCTCGTTCTTGTCGGCCTTCGTCGTCAGGAACACATGATGCGTCATCAGGTCGGCGCGGTCGGTCGCCTCGTCGACGCTGTGCACCTTCGGATCGTCGAGGAACTCGTCGACGACGGCGTCGACGCCATGGTCGAGCGTCGCCGAGAACAGCATGTGCTGCGCGTCGCGCGGGATCTGCGCGAGCAGACGCTTGATCGGCGGCAGGAAGCCCATGTCGGCCATCTCGTCGGCCTCGTCGAGCACTACGACGCGCACGTCGTCGAGCGTGAGCGCGCCCTGCTCGATGAGGTCCTCGAGACGGCCCGGGCAGGCGACGACGATCTGCGCGCCGTCGTTGAGGTCGCGCAACTGCCGCGCGTAGCGCACGCCGCCGTAGACGGTCGTCGTCGTCATCCCGTACAGCGCGGCGAGCGGCGCGACGACGTCGTTGATCTGGTTGGCGAGCTCGCGCGTCGGCGCGAGCACAAGGCCGCGCGGATGCGGTTTCGCGCCGCGCGGCTCGCGGCGGCCGTGCTCGCGGTCGTCGTCGAAGGATTCCGCGATGCGCGTCACGAGCGGGATCGCGAACGCGAGCGTCTTGCCGGAGCCGGTGCGGCCGCGGCCGAGCACGTCGCGGCCGGCGAGCGAATCGGGCAGCGTGTCCTGCTGGATCGGGAACGCGGCGCGTTTGCCCTCGTCGGCCAGCAGATGCACGATCGGGCTGTCGACGCCGAGCTCGGCGAAGGTCTTGGTCTCCTGCACGGCGGAATCGTCGACGCCGGATGCGGGGGTGATGTCGGATGGAACGGATGGAACAGGTGAAGCGGGCACGGTGGCCTTCCTAGTCAGATGTCGGCGCAGGATGCGCAAACTCGAACATTTTAGCAGCACCCCGCTACACGGCCCCACGTCCGCTTCCGGCCCGCGCGAGGTCCATGGACGGATCGCGCGGTCTGTCGTTACTTGACGATCTTCACGGAATCCCGCTGCTCGGGCTGCGCGTCCTTCGGGGACGTCCACTGCGCCGCCTCGTCCTCGCCGGCGGACGGCCTGGACGGCGCGGAGTCGTCGGCGGACGGCGTCTTCGGGATCGCGCCGGTCGCCCGTCCGATCGCCTTGAGGCCGTGGTAGAGCACGAGCACGGCGATCGAGCCGATCGCGATGCCGTTGAACTGCACGTCGGAGATCGCGAACTGGAAGTTGGCGATGCCGATGATCATGACGATCGAGGCGGTCATGATGTTGAGCGGCTTGCTGAAGTCGACCTTGTTGTCGACCCAGATCTGCACGCCGATCATGCCGATCATGCCGTACAGCAGCGTCGTGACGCCGCCGAGGACGCCGGAGGGGATCGAGTTGATGACCTCGCCGAACTTCGGGCACAGCGACAGGATGAACGCGAAGCCGGCGGCGCACCAGTAGGCCGCCGTCGAATACACCTTCGTCGCGGCCATGACGCCGATGTTCTCGCCGTAGGTCGTCGTGCCGGAGCCGCCGCCGAAGCCGGCGACCGTCGTGCCGAGGCCGTCGGCGATGAGCGCGGTGCCGATCTGGTCGTCGTAGTCGTGGCCGGTCATCGCGGCGACCGACTTGACGTGGCCGACGTTCTCGGCGATGAGCACGAGGACGACCGGCAGGAACATCGGCAGCACCGAGAAGTCGACGTGCGGCAGGTGGAAGCGCGGGAAGCCGATCCATGCGGCCTTTTCAATCGCCGCGAAGTCGACCTGTCCGCGCACGCACGCGTACGCGTAGCCGATGAGGACGCCGATGAGGATGTTGAGGCGGCCGAGCAGACCCTTGAACAGCACGGCGACGAGGATGACGGCGAACAGCGTGACGAGCGCCGTGTCCGGCGCCGTCTGGAAGTTCGTCCACACGGTCGGCGCGAGGTTGAAGCCGATGATCGCGACGATCGCGCCGTTGACGACCGGCGGCATGATGCGGTCGATCCACACGACGCCGGCCAGCTGCACGGCCACGCCTATGAGCGCGAGCAGCAGGCCGGTGCACAGGATGCCGAAGCTGGCGACGGCGATGCCCTTGCCGGCGCTGTAGACGGCCGTGATCGGGGCGATGAAGCCGAAGGAGGAGCCGAGATAGGACGGCAGGATGTTCCTGTTGATGAGCAGGAACAGCGCCGTCGAGAACGCCGTGAAGAACAGCGTCGTGGAGGGGTCAAAATGCGTGAGGATCGGCACGAGGAACGTGGCGCCGAACATCGCCACGACGTGCTGCGCGCCGATCTCGATCGTGCGCGGCCAGGTGAGGCGCTCGTTCGGCTCGACGACCTCGCCGGGGCCGAGCGTCTTGCCGTCGCCGTGCAGTTTCCAATGGAACATGCCCGCCATCGAAAGATTGGTCATAAATGTCTCCTTGACTTCTCTGGACTGCTCTCGGCGGCACGCGGCGGCACAGGGTCCCGCGCGGACGCCATCGTCATTGTAATGCCCCCATGTCACGAACGTTCGCGGCGTCGCCGCGGCCGTTCCGGCAACGCCCGCTCCGTTTCGCGCCGGGCGGAAAAAGACGGCGTCGCCCGCGTCCCGGGGAAACGGGATGCGGGCGACGCGGGAACAGGATGCCGGTGCCGGCCGGTCGGGCCGACGTCACTTCGCGGGGAAGAACACCAGCGCCATGCCGATGCACATCGCGACGAGGATGACCGACGCGATGAGCGAGGCGACGAAGGGCTTGACGCCCTTGGCGAGCGCCTTGAAGTTGACGTTGATGCCGAGCGCGGCCATCGCCATGCCGAGGAAGATCTTCGCGACGTCGTTGCCGAGCACGTTGACGAACCCGGTCGTCGACGGCCAGGTCTCGAGCATGAACGTGCCGATCGCGGCCGTCGCGATGAAGCCGAGCATGAACCATGGGAAGGCGACCTTGCGCTTGCCGCCGTCCGACGGGACCTCGCTGTGCCTCTTGTCCCACCAGATCGCGACGATGATCGCGACGAAGACGAGCATGAGCACACGCGAGAGCTTGATGATGTTCGCCATCGTCGCCGCTTCGACGACGCCCTGCTGCGCGGCGAGCTGCGGGTCGTTGAGGCCCTCGCCCGCGGCGACGGCGTGCGCGATCTCGTGCAGCGAGCCGCCGGCGACGAAGCCCTCCTGCGCCTGGTTGAGGTGCATCATCGGCAGGATGGCGATCTCGAGCAGCGCGAAGATCGTGCCCATGATCGCGACGATCGCGATCGCGGTGACCTCGTCGTTCTCCTTCTCCTCCTCGCGCTTGGGCGAGACCTTGACCGAACCGGAGACGCCCATGACGGCGGCGGCGCCGCAGATGCCGGTGCCGCAGGCCACGAGGATGGCCATCAGCGGGTCGACGCCCATCCAGCGGCAGATGCCGTAGGTGAGCAGCACGGTGACGGTGACGATGACGACGGCGAGCGGAAGGCACTTCGCGCCCGTCGTGAACAGCAGCTGCAGGTTGAGCTTGAAGCCGAGCAGGATGATGCCCAGACGCAGGAACTTGTTCGCGATGAGTCCGGCGGCGTCCTTGACGCGCGCCTGACGCTGCGGATCGTTCTTCGTGTACCATGCGCGGATCGGGAACTGGACGACCATGCCGATCAGCAGCGAGATGATGAGCGCGCCGAGGATCTTCAGTCCCGGGAACTGCGCCGCCCACATGCCGACGCCCGTGGCCGCGAGCGTGACGATGACGATGAGCAGCATCTCTTTGGTGGCAATGCGCTTGCCCCATTTCTGACAGAATTCTTTCATATCTCCCAGTAGTACCCCGCGCTTCAACGCGAACGCACGATTGCGTCATGAGCGAAGGACCCAGCGGGACGGCGCGGGCTTGCTCTACGTCCGCAAACCGTTGGAACGTCGCCGAAACTATGCGATAATTGAACATGTACGCCCGAACGCAGGGAAAGGACAAACACGATGAATACGATGTCAACGCCCTACTCGCTCATGCACCCCGATCTGGACACCCTGACGATGGAACGCGACGACCTCGACTGCGCGATCGCGCCGGTCGCGCGCTACTGGACCGAGATCGACGACGACCTGCGCTCCGTGGGCGCCGAGCAGGCCGCGAAAATCCGCCGTATGCGGCTCGACACGGCCGAGTTCGACTATCCGCGCGCCGCCTACTGGCACGACCCCGAATCGATCGACGTGATCGCCGACGTGCCCTACCGCGCCGACGGCGGCTACGACCGCGCCCACGGTCAGGTCCGCGGCCATCTGCTCGACCTCTACCTTCCCCATGCTGCAATCGTTAGCGGCGGCGCGACGCTGCCGGTGTACATCGACATTCACGGCGGCGGCTTCTGCTACGGCTACAAGGAGCTCAACCGCAACTTCTGCACGCATCTGGCCGCGCTCGGCTTCGCCGTCTTCTCCCTCAACTACCGGCCGGCGCCGCAGACCGACCTGCGCGGCCAGCTCGCCGACGTCCAGGACGCGCTGCGCTGGATCGGCGCGAACATCGGACGCTTCCCCGTCGATCCCGACGCCGTGTTCCTGACCGGCGACTCGGCCGGCGCCTGCCTCGCGCTGCTGACGATCGCGATCGAACGCGACGCCGCGGCCGCGGCCGCTTTCGGCGTCGCGAAGCCATCGGGGCTGCCGATCGCCGGCGGCGCGCTCGTCAGCGGCGTCTACGACCTGACCGCCGACTCGCCGCTGCGCGAGACGCTGACCGGCACGCTCGGACCACGCTTCCTCGCCGGCCTCGACGAGGCGCAGCCCTTCCTGTCCCCCGCCGGGCTCGTCTCGCATGTCGACGTGCCGCCGCTGTACCTGCAGACGAGCAGCGACGATTTCATCGAGGCACAGACGCTCGAACTGGCGACGGCGCTGTCGACGCACCGCCGCGACTTCGAGCTGCACGACGAGAAGACGCCGCCGACGCGCACGCTCGGCCATGTGTTCCCGGTATGCATGACATGGCTCGAGGACAGCGAACGGGTGCTCGAACGCATCCGCGACTTCTCGTACGCGCGCATCCGCTGAGATGCAGCCGATTCCCCACCTCGGACGAATCTGGGAATCGGCTGCGAGGACGGTCATGACATTGGCAGGTCGCGTACACCCCACCCACAGCCGTGCCCCGTATCGTGGAGGACAACGAACAGAAAGGCGGCCGACATGACCACTGCAACAACCACCACAACACCCACCAGCACCAACGCCGATTCGGACGGCATGAACACCGGCGCGACGAACGGCGGAGCGACGAAGGGCGCCTCCTCGGACGGCGACCTCGACTTCCGAGGCATGGCGAACGCGGCCGACGAGGCCTCAAGCTGCGGATGCGGCACGAAGGATGACGCGGCCGAGCGGGCCTTCAGACGCGAACATGCGAAGTCGAACGAGACGCCGCAGCCTGCAGAGCCGGTCAACCCCTTCCCGGCGTCGCAGGAGCCCAGCGGCGACGGCACCGGCGTCAGGGCCGGCGGCGCACAGGCTGAGTGACCGCCTGCGCGGACGGCGATCTCCTGCCTGTGCGCCTCCGGCGCCACGATTCGCCGCCCGCATCCGCATCACCATGGACCCCGCGTTTCGCATTGAGCGATGCGCGGGGTCTTCTCATGCCTCGGCCGCGACGCTACACTGTGTGCGTATGTCACCGCAAGCCGGCGCGTACGCCGGAGATGACGCGGATGTCTGAATATCGAGAAATGTGAGGAGCATGATGACGATGACCAACGAGGAAACACGGATGCAGACGCTCGACGATGTCGCGCAGATGGTGAGCGTCCAGCCGGAGGCGACGGTGTCGCGCACCGTCATGCAGACCGAGGGCGGCAACGTCGTGCTGTTCTCCTTCGATGCCGGCCAGGAGCTGAGCGAGCACACGGCGGCGATGCCGGTCTTCGTGCAGCCACTCAGCGGCCGCCTGCTCATCAGCGGCGGCGACGAGGAGCATGAGGCCGTCCCCGGCGACCTCATCTACTTCCCGACGCGTCTGCCGCATGCGATCAGAGCGCTCGAGCCGTCGGTCATGATGCTGACGATGGTCACGCCGGCGCGCGCCCATGACGCCATCGACAACTGATTCCGGATCCGGCCGCTCACGGCTCATCAGACCGCGGCACAGGGATGGGTTGCCGTAATAGCCGCACCGCACCGACCAATGATGTGGCCTCTCGTCCGTGACGTTAACGGGGATGTCTTCGATATCGGGGAAGCCGATGCGTGTGCATACGATGACGACGGATCGCTGATGGGCATGGCACCGGCTCCCCTGCGGCAAGTTTCGCATCAGCGTCTTTCGTCGTTGCGGACAGGCGGCCGGCAAGCCATCGGTCGCACACGCGGCTCGTTCCGCCATTTCGCCGGAGACGCGAAAACGGCGGATTCCGTATGGTCCGCAACCCGTGAACCGTTGGGATTCCGCCGTTTTCGTATCGTGACGCTACAGTCGCTCAGACGTTGAACTTGAATTCGACGATGTCGCCGTCCTGCATCACGTAGTCCTTGCCTTCGAGGCGCAGCTTGCCCTCCTCCTTGATCTTCGGCATCGAGCCGTCGGCGGCCACGAAGTCGTCGTAGGAGACGACCTCGGCCTTGATGAAGCCCTTCTCGAAGTCGGTGTGGATGACGCCTGCGGCCTGCGGCGCCGTCCAGCCCTTGTGGATCTGCCAGGCGCGCACCTCCTTCTCGCCTGCCGTCAGGAAGGTCTGCAGGCCGAGGATGTCGAAGCCGACGCGCGCGAGCTGGTCGAGGCCTGACTCCTTGAGCCCGGCGTCCTCGAGCATCTCGCGGGCGTCCGCCTCGTCGAGCTCGGTCAGTTCGGCCTCGAACTGCGCGTTGAGGAAGATCGCCGGCGCCGGTGCGACCGAATCGTCGAGCTTCTTCTTGAACCCGTCGTTCATCAGCTCGGTGTCGTCGACGTTGAACACGTAGATGAACGGCTTCGCGGTGAGCAGATGGAGGTCGTAGAGCTCGTCCTTGTCGATCTCGCCGGCCTGCGCGGCCGCGTCGATCGTGCGTCCCGACTCGAGGATCGCCTTCGCCTGCTTGACGGCCTCCATGTACGACGGCTCGATCTTCCTGCCGCGCAGGTCCTTCTCGAGCTTCGGCAGCGCGTTGTCGATCGTCTGCAGGTCGGCGAGGATGAGCTCGGTGTTGATCGTGTCGATGTCGTCGGCCGGGTCGACGCGGCCGTTGACGTGGACGATGTCGTCGTCCTCGAAGGCGCGCACGACCTCGCAGATCGCGTCTGCCTCGCGGATGTTCGCGAGGAACTTGTTGCCGAGTCCCTCGCCTTCCGAGGCGCCCTTGACGATGCCGGCGATGTCGACGAAGGTGACGGTCGCCGGCACGATCTTCTCGGTGTGCACGAGCCTGGCGAGCACCGGCAGACGGTCGTCGGGCAGCGGCACGATGCCGGTGTTCGGCTCGATCGTCGCGAACGGGTAGTTCTCGGCGAGCACGTTGTTGCGGGTGAGGGCATTGAACATGGTGGACTTGCCGACGTTCGGCAGTCCGACGATTCCGATGGTAAGAGACATACCGCCCACTGTAGCGTTGCGGCTCGTCAACGCCGCGGCGGGCGGCGGGCGGCGCTCAGCCCTGTTCGATCGCGTCGACGGCGCGGATGACCGAGCCGCGGAACGCGCTCTCCTCGAGCGAGGCGACGCCCTTGATCGTCGTGCCTCCCGGCGAGCACACGGCGTCCTTCATCGCGCCCGGATGCGTGCCGGTGGCCAGATACAGCGCGCCGACGCCTTCGATCATCTTGGCGGCGAGCCGGTAGGCGGTCGCGCGCTGCAGCCCGTACTTGACGCCGGCGTCGCCGAGCGCCTCGAGGTACATGTCGGTGAAGGCGGGCGCGCAGCCGGCGATGCACATCGCGATGTCCATGTGCGCGCCGTCGACGCGTTCGATGAGCGCGATCGAGCCGAAGATCCGTTCGAACTCGTCGCGCTGCGCGTCGGTGAGCGTGTTGTCGGTCTCGGTGACGAGCACGCCCTTGCCGACGGCCATCGGCGTGTTCGGGATCGTGCACTGCAGGTGGATGAGCTCGCTCATCTCCCCCATCATCGTGTCGAAGCGGTCGAGCGTCCATCCGGCGGCGATCGACACGACGAACTTGTCGGCGCCGGCGAGGTCGGCTACGAGCGGCTTGATGACCGTCTCGATCTGGTACGGCTTGATCGCCACGACGATGATGTCGGCGGCGTCGACGACATCCTTCGCGTCGTGCAGCGCCGTCGCGCCGATCGCGCCGGTGGACTCCACGAGCTTGTCCCAATGGGCCGCGCAGGCCACGATCTGCGAGCCGTCGAGCGTGCCCGCCTCGACGAGCCCCTTCGCGATCGCCTGTCCCATGTTGCCGAATCCGATGAATCCGACCGTGCACGAATCCGTCATGTGCTTCCTTCCTTGCCGTGCGCACCGGGCGCGTTTGTCTTCGTCGTCCACGGTAGCGCATCCGTGTTGCGTCCCTGCCCGGGCATGCCATGACATGGACGCGCGCCGCCGAAGTGTCGGGCGCTCAGAACAGCTTGCGCAGGTCGCCGCGGTCGAGCGCCTCCTGGAACAGGTGGCGGAAGACCCTGGCGCCGTGCACGCCGTCGTGCTCGAACTCGTTCGTCACCCACCAGTGCGCGTTGCCGATGTGCGCGAGCGTGTCGAGGCTCAGCGACGAGTCGACGTACATGTCGTCGAAGTAGACGGCGGCCTGCAGCGGCACCGTGTTGCGCGCGAGCTGCTGCGCGTCGTAGATCGTGCCGAAGCGCGTGCGTCCCATCATCGTCTCGACGGCGGCGCGGAACGGCCTGAGCGCACGCTCCTGCTCGAACATCCACGGGAAGGCGGCCTCGCCGGTCAGCAGCAGCGGCCGCGCATCGGTCGAGAACTCGGGCATCGTGTCGCGCACGCGCTGCGCCGCCCAGTCGATCGGCGCGTCGAGTTCGCCGTTCGCGTAGATGAACTCCTGCAGCGGCCAGTACAGCGCGTTCGACGATGTGGCCGTCACGACGTCGGCGAGGAACTCGTCGGTCAGCGGCGACGTCTCAGACGCGCTGCCGTCGCCAGCGGCGAAGGCCTCGTCGAGCAGCCAGTGCACATGTTCGAAGCTCGGCTTCATACCGAAGGACGAGCCGAGCGTCTGCAGGCGCTCGACGGTGAAGGGGTCGCCGTTGGGCAGCGTGATGCGCTGCGAGGCGAGGATGTCGGCGAGCGTGTCGAGACGGGCGCGGTCGAACGGGTAGCGGTCGGTGAACTGTTCGGTCTTGCGCCGCATGCGCGGGAAGGTGTGCAGGTAGACCTCGGTCGCGTCGGCCGGCACATGCGGGATGCCGCCGGTCGTGAACGCGGCCGCGAGCGCCGTCGGGAACAGCGACAGGTAGGTGAGCGTCAGGAAGCCGCCGTAGCTCTGTCCGAGCGTCGTCCACAGGCTGCCGGCGAATTCGGTGCGCCGCAGGTGTTCGAAGTCGCGCACGATCGAGTCGGCGAGAAAGTGCATGAGATGGTCGGCGCCGGCCTCGCCATCCATCGCGCCGATGACGTTGGAATCGATGTGCGAGGAGCGTCCGGTGCCACGCTGGTCGGGCAGCACGACGCGGAAGTGCTTGACGGCCTCGGCGATCCAGCCGTCCGAATGGGGGTCGAGAGGGCGCGGTCCGGCGCCGCCGGGACCTCCCTGCAGGAACAGCAGCGGCGGCAGGTCGTCGTGGATGTGTTCGGGCGCGGTGAGCACGCGGTAGAACAGCTTGATGCGCGGGCCGTCGAAGCCCCGGCCGGGTTCGTGGCCGTCCCAGTCGAGCGGCACGTCGATCGCGTGTTCCGAGACGTGCAGTCCCGGCAGATAGTATTCGGCAAGCAGTCCCATATGGTGTCCCCTTTCGTTGCGCCGTCGCGTCGCCGCGGCCGCGGTGCGCGCCCGGCGACGCCCGTCTCCATCACAATCCCCCGTACGGACATGGCGACGGCTTCGTCCTCGCGGATGATTGCCGGTGGCGCGCGCGCACGCTACGCTGGGCGTCATGCCTTCCGATGCCCCACGTTCCGATCCGCGTCGAGCGCCCTTCCGCGTCCGCGCACGCGGATGGATGCACGACCATCGCGTCATCGTCGTCGACGCGCTCGAGACGATGCTGCTGATGCTGCTGTGGATCTCGATGATCGGCGGCTTCGCGTGGAACGACGGCGCCGGCCTGATCTTCGACTATCCGTCCTCGTCCGCCGGCGCCGTCGCCGCGTGCACGGTGTGGAGCGCGCTGCTGACCGCCCCGTACATATTGCACCGCACGCGTCCGGAACTGGCCGTGCGTCTGTTCGTCGGCGTCGTCGCCGTGCAGCTCGTGTGCGGGCCTTCACTGATCGTCGCCGATTTCATGGCCGTGCCGATGCTGTGCGCGGCGATCGTCTACGGCGAGCGAGGCCATCTGCGCCGCTATCTGGCGACGGCGGCCGTCTTCGACGTGCTCACGTCGCTCGTCAACGCGTCGGTGCAGGTCTTCGGCCCGCTGCTGCCGCAGCCGCGCGACGAGCGCTTCGGCGTCATCATGTACCCGTGCCCGATCGGCGAGGCGGCCAGCGGGCATTGCGGCGCGCAGTTCGCGCGGGCCTTCGCAATCGTGCTGTTCACGGTGTCGCTGCCGCTCGCGATGGCGGTCGTCGTCGCGTTCTGGCAGCGGGCGCGCCATCAGACGGTCCGGCTGCTCAACGAACGCAACGAGGCGATCGTCGCGCGCGAACGCGAGGAGCGGCAGATCGCCGCGTCGGCGGAGCGTGCGCGCATCGCCAGGGACATGCACGACATCGTCGCGCACACATTGTCGATCATCATCATCCAGTCGGACGGCGGACGCTACGCCGCGCGCGACGACCCGAAGCTAGCGCGCGAGACGATGGAGACGATCCGGCGCGAATCCGAGCACGCGCTGCATGACATGCGGCGGCTGCTCGGCGTCTTCGGAGGCTCCGAGCACGCGCGACTGGCCGACGTCGACGCGCTCATCGAACAGGCGCGCGCCGTCGCGCCGGACATGACGCTCACGACGCGCACGCTCGGCGATCCGGCGCCCGCGCGCCTCGACGGGCGCGCGAGCGTCGCGATGTACCACGTCGTGCAGGAGGCGCTGACGAACATCCGCAAATACGCCGGTGCGAGGACGCACGTGACGGTGACCTTCGACTGGAGTCCCGAGACCTTGTCCATCGACGTGGACGACGACGGCCGCGGCGCGGCGTCGTCGCTCGACGGGCACAAGCCCGGCTACGGCCTGCTCGGCATGCGCGAACGCGTCGAGTCCGTCGGCGGCACCGTCGAATCCGGCCCGCGGCTGTCCGGCGGCTTCAACGTCCACGCCGTCGTGCCACTCGGCAACGTCGACGCCGCCGATGCAGAGGCCGCGACCGCAGACGGTGCCGCCGCGCTCGCCGACATCCCCTCCGCGAGCGGCGTCCCTTCCGACGTCGACGCGTGCACATCCACGGTCGCCGCCGCTGATGCGGCCGCGCACCCGACGGTCCCCTCCCCCGGCGCCGACGGCGCGGACGGGACGGCGGACACGGACGACGACGCGCGCCGAGAAGGCGACGAGGGCATCGTCTGGCCGTTCTTCGTCAAGCTCGGGCACACGCTGCGCTCGCGTCCCTTCGACCAGGCCGAGGACGACAGCCCACGCAGCGCGATCGCCCGGCTGTCGCGCTGGACGCAGCGGCACTACGTGATGATGGACGTCGTCATGTTCACGCTGCTCGGCTGCTTCACCTGCGTCGCGGGCCCGGTCATGAACCTGGCGACGACGCCCGGCGGCAGGCGCTCCTACATCTTCGGCGTCATCGTGACCTGGGCCGTAGTGGCGCCGCTGATGCTGCGCCGGCGCTTTCCGCGCGCCGTCGCGCTCGTCGTGGCCGCCGTGTGCCTGCTGCAGCTGCTCGTATTGCCCGGCTTCTACACGGCCGACCTCTACGTCGTGTTCGCGATCCACGCGGTCGCGCTGTACGGGCGCGCCGGCAGCCGGAAGTGGATCGTGCCGCTGTTCACGTTCGGCTGCACCGCCTTCGCGGCGCGCTGCGCGATGAACATCGCCGGATTCCCGAGCCTGTTCGCCTGGCTCTCCCATACGCCGGACCCGTCGATCGAGGCGCTCTACCTCGGCTCGCCGCATTCGGCCCTCGTCCAGTACGGCGTCTTCTCGATGTTCCTCTGCATCCTCGCCTACGCGCTCGGCGCATGGACGAGGCTCGGCGGCACGAACCCGCAGGTGCTGCAGGCGCGTACCGAGGCGCTCGAGGCCGAGCGCGACAAGCAGCGCGTCATGGCGGCGAACCACGAACGCGACCGCATCAGCGCGAACATCCGCGCCGAGGTCAGCGACACGCTCAATGCCGTCATCGAGCAGACGACGACCGAACTGTCGACGATCGACGGGCAGCTCGCACGCGGCGAGACGCCGTCGCCCGACTTCATCAACGACGCGTTCGCGCAGATCGGCGCGCAGGGGCGCACGGCGCTCGCCCATATGCGCGAGCTGCTCAGCGTGCTGCGCGAGACCGGATTCAGCGACGAGGGCGAGCACGACCGTTCGCCGAGCCTCGCGCCGGCGAAGTCGCTCAACGAGCAGATCGAACATGCGGGCGAGCACTCCCCCGACGCGCGCTGAGCGCAGGCACCGCTGCGGCTAAACTGGACGGCATGACAGGCAACGACAGAATCCGCATCGTGATCGCGGACGACCAGGAGCTCATCCGCGCCGGCTTCACGATGGTCATCAACTCGCAGCCCGACATGCAGGTCGTCGGCCAGGCCTCGGACGGAGCGCAGGCGGTTGAACTCGTCGAACGGCTGCATCCGGACATCGTGCTCATGGACGTGCGCATGCCCGGCATGGACGGGCTGACGGCGACCGGGCGCATCACCGCGTACGCGCATGCGAACGGGGACGGGGAGGGGACGCGCCATACGCGCGTCATCATCCTGACGACCTTCGACCTCGACGAGTACGTGATGTCGGCGATCAACGCCGGCGCCTCGGGCTTCCTGCTCAAAGACACCGACCCGGAGACGCTGCTCGCGTCGATCCGCACCGTCTACCAGGGCAACGCGATCATCGCGCCGACGGCCACGAAGCGCCTCATCGAGAAGATGATGGAGGGCACGCTCACCTCCGCCGACGCGCACGCAGGCGGCGACGACTACGTCGACCCCGAGCTCGCCACGCTCACCGACCGCGAACGCGAGGTGCTCGTCGAGATCGCGCACGGCCTGTCCAACCAGGAGATCGCCGACAAGCTGTTCATCTCGCTGCCGACCGTCAAGACGCATGTCGCGCACATCCTGCAGAAGATCAACGCGCGCGACCGCGTGCAGGCCGTCGTCTTCGCCTACGAGAACCATCTGGTGTAGCCCGGTGCGGCGGGGCGAATCCGCAATGGAAATGAATATGGCCGGCCCCTGCGCACTGCATCGCAGTGCGCAGGGGCCGGTCCGTCATCGGCGCGGGCCGATGGCGATGGCCGGCGCGGCGTGGATGCGAGGAGAAGGGAAGGTGCGCGCCGCGCCGGCCACGATCAGGATTCGGCGAGCGCCTCGACCGGCGGCGTCCTCACGGCGCGGCGCGCCGGGAACACGCTCGCGAGCAGCGAGCAGACGACGGCGATCGCGAGGATGGTGCCGTAGGTGCCCCAGTCGACGACGTAGACGACGTCGGCGATCGGGCTCATCACGATGTAGATGCCGAGCCAGCCGAACAACGTGCCGACGACCATGCCGACGACGCTCGTGACGAGCGAGATCAGCAGCGCCTCGACGGCGAGCGAACGCTTGAGCTGGCCGCGCGTCATGCCGATGGCGCGCAGCGTCGCCGATTCGCGGGTGCGTTCGATGACCGACAGGCTCAGCGTGTTGCCCACGCCGATGACGGCGATGACGACGGCCACGGCGAGCAGCGCGACGAGCAGCATCAGCATCATGTTCACCATGCTCTCCCACATGCTGCGTTCGGCGACCGGGCCGCCCACGGCGATGTCCGGATAGTCCTGCAGGTCCTTCGCGATCGCGTCGTAGACGTTGGACAGCGACAGGTCGGAGGGCACGTCGAGCTTGACGAGCAGCGTGTCGCCGGTGGCCTTGAAGGTGCCGTCGTCGAACAGCGAGGCGTCGACGAAGGTGGCGTTGGGTGCGTCCTGCGCGATGCGCTTGTAGGCGCGCTGCGTCACGTGCAGCCGGTGCGCGGCGCCTTGCGCCTCGCCGTCGTCGCCGATCTCGGTGAGCGCGGCCGTGCCGTCCTTGAGGCGCAGCGCTTCGCCGCTGCCGCCTTCGATCGTCGGCATCAGCGCGTCGCCGGCGCCCAGGGACGGCGCGGGATCGCCCAGGTCGACGTTGAGCACATGCTGCAGCGCGGCCACGTCGGGCACGCCGATGACGGTCGTATAGACGATGTGGCCCTGCGCGTCGGCGAACTCGGCCTGCGCCGTCTTCGCGGACAATGTCGCGGCGACGCCGCGTTCGGCCTTCACCGCGTCGACGGCCTTGGCCGGGATCTGCGGGCCGGAGGCCGCCACGTCGACGCTGTAGCGGCTGTCGAGCGCTTCGTTCATCGTCGCCTTCGCCGCCGCGGCGCCGGTCGCCAATGTGGAGATCAACGTGACGCCGATGAGCAGCGCCGTGCCGGTCGCGGCGATGCGCCGCGGGTTCTTCTGGATGTTCGCGTTCGCGAGCTTGGCGGCCGGGCCGCACAGCGAGACGAGCGCGCCGACGCCCTTCATCATCCACGGCAGCCAGAACAGCGCCGTCATTGCCAGGCCGACGAAGACGAGCATGCATCCGGCGACGCCGGCGAGCAGCGCGGCGCCGGAGGCGTCGCCGTTCGCGGAGCGGGTCATCGGGATCGCGGCGAGCGCGGCCGCGACGCCGGCGAGCAGCAGCACGCATCCGACGACGGCGCGTCCCGTGCGCGCCTGGCGCCGGCCGGTGATCTCGATCGGGTGCATCGCCTCGAGCGGGCTGACGCCGGTCGCCGAGCGCGCGGCGCCTATCGAGGCGAGCACCGTCATGACGACGCCGAAGAGGATCGGCAGGACGACGACCTGCCAGCTCATGACGAGCGTCAGGTGCATGCCGCCGAGCGACCG
Organism: Bifidobacterium choerinum; assembly: GCF_002761235.1. Classification (NCBI taxonomy): domain Bacteria; kingdom Bacillati; phylum Actinomycetota; class Actinomycetes; order Bifidobacteriales; family Bifidobacteriaceae; genus Bifidobacterium; species Bifidobacterium choerinum. Next base: position 2,023,749 of record NZ_CP018044.1, read on the forward strand.
GTCCTTCGTCGCGAGCGTGGCGAGCGCCATCAGGCCGACGCCCGCGGCGACGCCGAGCGCCGACGACACGAGGCCGAGGATGCCGGCCTCCTCGAGCACCGAGACGTACAGCTGGCGTTTCGTCGCGCCGATCGTGCGCAGCAGCGCGAGCGTGCGGCGGCGCTGCGCGACGAGCACCTGGAAGGTGTTCGCGATGACGAGCGCGGCCACGACGAGGGCGAGGACGCCGAAGGCGAGCAGGAACTGCTTGGTCACGTCGCCGCCGTTGGAGCTGAGCGCCTTGATGGCCTGCTCCTCCATCTGCGCGCGGTCGCGCACCGTCGCGGCCGGATCGGTCGCGGCCTGCACGGCGGGCACGGCCTGCGCCTCGCGCGCCGGATCGATGTACAGGTAGGCGCCGGTCGTCGGCACCTGGTCGAAGGAGCCCGTCTCGGCGCAGGCGACCATCAGGTCGTCGGAGATGACCGAGGCGCCATTGTAGTAGCCGTATACGTTGTTCGGGTCGCCGGTCAGGCCGGTGATCGTCGCCTGCAGGTCCTTCGGATCCTCGGCGTACTGCGCGCGCAGCGTGAGCGTGTCGCCGACCTTGAGCCGCCACTGGTCGGCGAGCTTGGCCGGGACCGCGATCTGCCGCTCGCCTGCGGGCGACGGCGCCCGGCCGTCGGTGATTTCGACCGGCAGCAGCCGGGCGTCGGCGCTCGTCGCGAGCGCCACGCCGCTGCCGTGCTGGTCGCCGGCGCCCAGCAGGACGGAGCGCGTGACGTCGGGGCGCACGCCCTCGACGCCGTCGACGGCGCCCACCGCGTCGAGCCGCAGGTCGCCGACCGTCGTCTCCTGGCCCGGATCCGCGCCGTCGCCGCCGTCCGTCGTGATCGCGTAGTTCGCGCCGCCGAACTGTCCGGTCGTCTGTTCGCGCAGCGACCTGTCGAAGGCGTTCGTGAACAGCAGCGTCGCCGCGATGAACGCCGTGCCGATGAGGATCGCGATGCCCGCCGGTATCAGCATCCTCAGGTTCTTCTTCATCATCTGCATCGTCACCGATCGCATGGGTGCATCCTCTCCGTCGTCGTTGCCGCCGCGCGCCTCACCGCGACTGTCCCTGCATATGTTCGGCCTTGTGCGCCGGCAGCGGCACGGCGGTTGCCGCGCGCGTCGCCTGCTCCCGTTCGCGCATGAGCAGCTCGCTCATCCGCTCGGCCGTCGGGTCGTCGACGTCGGCGACGATGTTGCCGTCGGCGAAGACGATCGCGCGGTCCGCGTAGGAGGCGGCGACCGGGTCGTGCGTGACCATGATGATCGTCTGCCCGAGCTCCTTGACCGAGCTCTTGAGGAAGCTGAGCACCTCGGCGCTCGAGACCGAGTCGAGCGCGCCGGTCGGTTCGTCGGCGAACACGAGCGCGGGCTTCGTGATGAGCGCTCGGGCAATCGCGACGCGCTGCTGCTGGCCGCCGGACAACTCGTTGGGACGGTGGTCGAGGCGGTCCTGGATGCCAAGCGTGCGCACGAGCAGGTCGAACCACTGGCGGTCCGGCTTGGCGCCGGCGAGCGTCAGCGGCATCAGGATGTTCTGCTCGGCGGTGAACATCGGCAGCAGGTTGAAGCTCTGGAAGACGAAGCCGATGCGCGTGCGGCGCAGCATCGTCAGCTGCTTGTCGCCGAGCTTCGTCAGGTCGTGGCCTTCGAACATGACGCGGCCCGAGGTCGCGCCGTCAAGGCCGGACATCGTGTGCATCAGCGTCGACTTGCCCGAGCCGGACGGTCCCATGATCGCCGTGAAGCGGCCCTGTTCGAAGGCGACGTTGACGCCGCGCAGCGCATGCACGACGCTGCTGCCCTCGCCGTAGTCCTTGACGAGGTCGATCGCCTCGATCGCCGTGTGCGGACGCGAGGCCGTGAACGGCGCCGCGGGGTTCTGCTGCGCCGTCGCGGCGGCCGGCGTCATCGGTGTGGTCGGTGTGTCCATCGTGGTTTCCTTTCGTCGGCGCGGCAAGGCCGCGCCGTTTCGTTGTCGTTGGATTCCACGGTAGGTCCGCCGTCCCGTCGCCGTCATCGGCCGCGGGGCGGAAAAGCGGTGCGGGCATCATCCGCAAGGATGATGCCCGCACCTCGTACTGCGATCAGGAAGGCGGCGCCCCTGTCACCAGCCGAGCACGATCATCGCGACGACGCCGGCGGCGAGCGCCACGGCGACGAACAGCGCAAGCCAGTCGGCGAAGCGCATATGCGCCGGCCTCATCAATGTACGGCGCGCCGAGCCGCGGTCGATGTACACGCCGCGAAGACGCTCGGCGATGACGACGTGGTCGTCGTACCGGCCCATCAGGTCGCGCGCGATCGCCCAGCGGCGCAGCCGCGACAGCGGCGTCGGCCTCACGCCGCGCACGTCCTGGCGCCGTCGCGCCTCGCGCACCGCCCGCCGCCAGCGCGGCAGCCAGTTGAGCCGGTCGACGAAGCGGCTCGCCGCCGGATACGGCACCCGCAGCGCGCTCAACGCACAGATCCAGTCGCGCCGGCTCGTCGTCAGCACGGTGAGCATCAGCGCGAAGACGATGTCGAGAATCCTCAGCGCGACGACGCCGCACAGCGTCAGCGACTGCGCGCTCACGCGCCACCAGCCGAGCCGCCACAGCGTCGTGTCGCCGTAGTCGTTCAGACACAGCGCCATGATGATCGCGATGAGCGCGGCGAGGGGCGCGAACGCGGCCCACACGGAGCCGACCGAGCGCGCCGGCGTGCGGTCGGCGAGGAACATGAGCTGTTCGAGCACGAGCACGGCGGCCAGGAAGATCCAGTTGCCCCACCATGCGCACAGCACGACGAGCAGGATCGATATGAGGACCTTCACGCGCGTGTCGAGCCGATGCAGCCAGCCGTCGCCCGGCGTGCAGAACCGTCCGTTCATCATCGTGCGCCTCCTTGGCTCGCATCGGCGCCACGGCCTGCGCCCCGCGCATCGCGGACGACGCGGCCGTAGCCGACGAGGCGGCCGGCGTCGAGCCGTGCCGCATACGTGCAGTATTCGCCGACGGCGGCGACGTCGCCGCTCGCCATGACGACCGTCGCGCCGTGCGCACAGGCCTCGGCGAGCGCGTCGAGCACGCGCGTGCGCAGCCGCACGTCGAAGCCGGCGAGCGGCTCGTCGAGGGCGATGACGGGCGTGCGCGCCGCGAGCGCGGCGGCGAGCGCCGTGGCGCGCAGCTGCCCGTCGGCGAGCTGCGCGACCGGCGTGTCCTCGACGCCGTAGAGGTCGAACAGGCGAATCATCTCGTTGACGCGCGCGTTCGCCTCGGCCTCGCGGATGCCGCCGGAGCGCGCGCCCTGCGCGATCTCCTCGCGCACGGTACCGCCGAGCAATGTCGCGGCCGGGTCCTGGCCGACGTAGGCGACGAGTCTGGCCATCTGCTGCGTGCGCCGGGTGGCGACGTCGACGCCGGCGACGGCGACATGTCCCCGCTGCGGGCGCAGCTGCGCGTCGAGCAGCCGCAGCAGCGTCGACTTGCCCGAGCCGTTCGCTCCGACGACGCCGACGAAGGAGCCGCGTTCGACGCGCAGCGAGACGTCCTCGAGCGCGGGCGACTCGTCGGGGGTCGAATCCGGGTAGCGCAGCCCGACGTGGTCGAGGACGAGCCCGGGCTCGCCTGCGGCGGCCGGCTCGTCGTCGGCGAGCGTGAGCGTCGGCGCCTCGCCGCGTGGCACGTCGACGCCGACCGATTCGAGCAGCGCGCCCTCGCGTTCGAAGATGTCGGCGCCGGTACGGCGGATGATCTCGCCGCCGACCATCAGGAAGACGCCGGTGGCGTGATGGGCGAGCGCGCGCGTGCGCTGCTCGACGACCAACGTCGTCATACGCGCGTCCTCGCGCATATGCTCGACGATCGCGAACAGGTCGTCGCGCCCCTGCTCGTCGAGCGTGTTCGACGGCTCGTCGAGGATGAGCACGTCCGGACCTGCGGCGATCGCCGAGCCGATCGCGACGCGTTCGAGCTCGCCGGCGGACAACGTGGCCGTCAGGCGGTGGCGCAGCGCCTCGATGTGCAGCATCGCGAGGACCTCGTCGACGCACGCGCGGATCTCGTCGGGCGCCACGCCGCGGTTCTCGAGCGGGAACGCGATCTCCTCCTCGACCGTCTCGGCCACGATCTGGCCCCACGGGTTCTGTCCGACGTAGCCGACGCGCAGCGACAGGTTGGACACCGACGTGCTCTTGACGTTCATGTCGGCGATGCGCGCGTAGCCGGTGAGCGTGCCGGCAGTGCAGTGCGGGATGAGACCGACGAGCGCCTTCGCGAACGTCGACTTGCCCGAGCCGCTCGGCCCGACGACGCCGATGACGCCGCCGCACGGCACATAGCAGCTCACGTCGCGCAGCGCGACGCGCGCGTCGTCCCCTTCGGACGCAGGCGCATACGCCCATCCAAGATTCATCACGGTGATAATGTCGGCCACACCATACTCCATCGGGATAGCAGGAACGGACACGTCGCCCCCGGCCGTTCGCATCCGGGGAGGCGGTCCACCACAGGTGAACGTATCCGCTGCTTCAGACAAACGGCCGGCAGGCGCCTAATCCAGCATAACAGGCCGCCGCACGGGCGTTCCGCACGCCACATGCGCCGCCGTCCGCCCCACCGGCTCAGTCGGCGCGGCCGCCCGCGCGCACCGCGCGGAAGGCGCCGTCGAGGTCGGCGATGATGTCGTCGATGTGCTCGGTGCCGACCGACAGGCGGATCGTGCCCTGCCGGATGCCCTGGTCGGCGAGCTCGGCCTCGGATTCCTGCGCGTGCGTCGTCGAGGCCGGATGGATGACGAGGCTCTTGACGTCGGCGACGTTTGCCAGCAGCGAGAACAGGTGCAGGTTGTCGATGAACGTGCGCGCCGCGTCACGCCCGCCTGCGATGTCGAAGGTGAAGATCGGGCATGCGCCGTCCGGGAAGTTCCTGACGTAGCGTTCGTGGTCGGCCCGCCCCTCGATCGACGGATGGGAGATCGAGACGACCTCGGGCACCGTCTTGAGGTAGTCGATGACCTTGAGCGCGTTCTCCACGTGGCGTTCGACGCGCAGCGAGAGCGTCTCGGCGCCTTGCAGCAGCAGGAAGGCGGACAGCGGCGAGAGCGTCGCGCCCCTGTCGCGCAGCAGGATCGCGCGGATGCGCGTGACGAAGGCGGCCGGTCCGAGCGCCCCGTAGAAGTCGAGGCCGTGGTAGGAGGGGTCGGGTTCGGTCAGCGTCGGGAACCTGCCGGGCTCCGCGGCCCAGTCGAAGGCGCCGCCCTCGACGATGACGCCACCGAGCGTCGTGCCGTGGCCGCCGATGAACTTCGTCGCCGATTCGACGACGACGTCGGCGCCGTGCTCGAGCGGGCGGAACAGGTAGGGCGTCGCGAAGGTGTTGTCGACGATGACCGGCAGCCCGTGGCGGTGCGCGACGTCGGCGATCGCCTCGACGTCGGGGAAGTCGGCGTTGGGATTGCCGAAGGTCTCGAAGTAGACGAGCTTCGTGTCCTCCTCGATCGCGTCCTCGAAGGCGCGCGGATCGAGGTCGACGAAGGTCGTGCGCACGCCGTCGCGCTCGAGCGTGTGCCGCAGCAGGTTGTAGGTGCCGCCGTAGATGTTCTTCGCGGCGACGATGTGGTCGCCGGCCTGCGTGATGTTGCGCACCGCATAGTCGACGGCCGCGGCCCCGGAGGCGACCGCGAGCGCCGCCGTGCCGCCCTCGAGCGCGGCGATGCGCTCCTCGAGGACGGCCTGCGTCGAGTTCGTCAGTCGCCCGTAGATGTTGCCCGGGTCGGCCAGGGAGAAGCGCGCGGCCGCATGGTCGAAGTCGTGGAAGACGTAGCTCGTCGTCTGGTAGATCGGCACGGCGCGCGCGTCGCTCGCCGGATCCGGCGTCTCCTGCCCCGCGTGCAGCTGCAGCGTCTCGAAATGGTATCCGTGGTTCCTCTCGTCGGTCATCGTATCCGTCCTTTCCCGCACGCCGCCGGTTGTGCCGCGTGCCCGTCCTTATCGTGCGCGGCCTGGGCGCCGCGTTGCGTCCGACTGTATGGAGCGGCGCGGCGGCGGCGCAAGCCCCGCGTTATCGCCGTTTCTTATACCCGTCTATCGGTCCGCGGCGTGCGGCGGGCTTCGCGGGGCCGGCGGACGCGTACGGCGCCCGCGCGACACGCCGGGGACACGGCCCGGCGGACGCATGCGGTATGCGAAACGCGCCACCTCGGCCTACAGTGGCGTGGTGAAGCGACGGACGCCGACCGCACGCGGCGGGCCGGGCGCGTCAGGCACAAGGGCAGAAGGAAGGACGCCATGACCGAAATCACGCTGTACAACCGCAACCGCGAATACATCCCCCGCATCGCCGCCGTGCACGACATGTGCGGGTACGGCAAATGCTCGCTGACCGCGGCGATCCCGATCCTGTCGGCCGCCGGCTGCGACGTATGCCCGGTGCCGACCGCGCTGTTCTCGGCGCACACGCGCTACAAGGTCTTCACGATGGAGGACACGACCGACATGCTCGGCGCCTACCTCGACGCCTGGGGCAAGGAGGGCGTCGAGCTCGACGGCGTCTACTCCGGCTTCCTCGGCTCGCCCGACCAGGTGGCGATCATCGAGCGCCTGTACCGCGAGTACCCGCAGGCGCTGCGCTTCGTCGACCCGGTCATGGGCGACGCCGGCGAGATGTATCCGACGTACACGGCCGAGCTGTGCGAGGCGATGGGCGCGCTCGTCGACGGCGCCGACCTGCTGATGCCGAACCTGACCGAGGCGTCGATCCTGACGGGCGCCGACTATCCCGGCCAGGACATCACCGACGCGCAGGTGCGCGCGATCATCTCCCGCCTGTTCGACCTCGGCGCGAAGAACGTCGTGCTCAAGGGCATCGACCATGACGACGGCCGCATCCGCAACTTCGTCGCGAACCGCGAGGCCGGCCTCGACTCGATGACCGAATGCGTGCACGAGAAGCTGCCGTTCATGTGCCACGGCACCGGCGACGCCTTCGCGTCGGCGATGATCGGCGGCGTCATGGCCGGCCTCGACCTGGCCGCCGCGGCGCGCCTGGCCGGCGAGCTCGTGCACAACGCGATGGAGCAGACGCGCTTGCAGCCACATTACGAGGAGCGCGGCGTGAGCTTCGAGCTGAGCCTCGGCGAGCTGACGAACCTCGTCGACTGACCTTCCCCACGCGTTTCGCCTCCGGCGATCGCCGACGACGAAAGGGGCCGTGTCCGGCACGATCGTGCCGGACACGGCCCCTTTCGTCGTCGTCCTCGCGCCGGAGGAAACGCCGCCGTCGCAAGCCTTCGCGTCGCCGTTGTCCACAGTCGCGGCGCCGGATGTGGATTGCGGCCCGCCCATCCACATCCGACACACCCTGCCGGCGTGTCGTCCACATCCATGCCGCCGTCTGCTTCGATGGACGCCACCGTTCGCGGCGCCGCGCCCGAGGTGACGCGGCCCCGGCTTGCAAGGAGGATGGCATGGACGAGACATGGACCGTGTTCGAACACGACGAGGACATATGGGATGCGCCGGCCTTCGGCGCCGTCACGGCGACGGCGTGCGCCGACGGCGGCGGTGACGCCGAGACGGATGCCGGCATCGGATTCGGCGCTGACGGCGACCTCATCGGCGACGAGTTCGGCGACGAGGACGACGAGCCGCACGCCCGCCTGCGCGCGTGCCTCGAACGGCTCGCGGCGCCCGGATTGTCGGGGCGCGAGCTCGGCGCCGCCGGCGAGGCGGCCGCGCAGGCATGGCTCGAATGCCGGCGCATCCGCGTCATCGGCGCGAACTGGCGCACCCGCTACGGCGAGATCGACGTCATCGCCGTCACGCCGAACCGCACGATCCTGTTCGTCGAGGTCAAGACGCGGCGCACGCGTCGCTTCGGCGCACCCGAGGAGGCCGTGCACCCGGCCAAGCAGGCCAATCTGCGCCGCGCCGCCGCGCAGTGGCTCGGCGCGCGCGGCGCGAAGGTGCCGCATGTCGGCGTGCGCTTCGATGTGCTCGCGCTGAGCGTGTCCGGCGGCGACGTCGACGTGCGCCACATCCCGGGGGCGTTCTGATGGCCATCGGCAACGCGCTGTCGATTGGGCTCATCGGGCTCAAGGCCTTCACGATCCAGCTGCAGGCCTTCATCTCCCCCGGCCTGCCGTACTTCTCGATCATCGGCCTGCCCGACGCGTCGCTGAGCGAGGCGCGCGAACGCGTCAAGTCGGGATGCGTCGCGAGCGGCTTCTCGTGGCCGCAGACGCGCGTGACCGTGAACATGTCGCCCGCCTCGCTGCCCAAGCGCGGCTCGTCACACGACCTGGCAATCGCCGCCGCGGTGCTCAGCGCGAGCGGCGTCGTCCCGCACGAATGCATGATCGACACCGTCGTGCTCGGCGAGGTCAACCTCGACGGCAGCGTGCACGGCATCGATGGGCTGCTGCCGATCCTGCTGCACGCGCGCGACGCGCGGCTGCGCCATGTCATCGTGCCGCGCGCGAACCGCGACGAGGCCGAGCTCGTCGACGGCGTCGAGCCGCGCTATGTCTCCCACGTCGGCGAGCTGATGGAGATGTTCGGCGCACGTTCGACGTACACGCTGCGCGACGCGTCCGTGCACGTCGCCGCCGACGCCGGCCTCGCCCCAGCGCCGGCCGTCGGCGACATCGCCGAGGTCGTCGGTCAGCGGGCGGCGAAGCGCGCGCTCGAGGTGGCCGCGGCCGGCGGCCACCATGTGCTCATGGTCGGCCCTCCCGGCACCGGCAAGACGATGCTCGCCTCGCGCATGCCCGGCATCATGGCGCCGCTCGACGAACGCGAGCAGTTCGAGGTCGCGTCGATCCGTTCGCTGTGCGGCACGCTCGGCGCCCATGGCATCACCGACGTGCCGCCCTTCGAGGCGCCGCACCACACGGCCACGGTGCCGTCGCTCGTCGGCGGCGGCGGCATCGGCAAGCCCGGCGCCGTCACGCGCGCCCACCGCGGCGTCCTGTTCATGGACGAGGCGCCCGAATTCGCGCCGCGCGCGCTGCAGACGCTGCGCGAACCGCTCGAATCAGGCATCGTCGCCGTCTCCCGCGCGAAGGGCACGACCGTCTACCCCGCCTCGTTCCAGCTCGTCATGGCGGCCAATCCGTGCCCCTGCGGCTACGGGTACGGCACCGGCGAACGCTGCACGTGCCGCGAGCGAGACCGCATCCGCTACTTCGCGCGTCTGTCCGGGCCGATCCTCGACCGCATCGACATCCAGGTGCCGGTCAACCCGATCGCGCACATCGGCGCCGCGCCGGGCCGCGACGGCGAATCGAGCGAAACCGTCCGCTCGCGCGTCGTCCGGGCGCGCGAGGTCGCCCGCGGGCGCTTCGCCGACCTCGGCTGGAGCTGCAACGCGCAGGCCTCGGGCGCATGGCTGCGCGCGAACACGCCGCCGACGGCGCTCGACGTCGTCAACAAGGCGCTCGGCGCGCAGCGGCTGAGCCTGCGCGGCGCCGACCGTTCGATGCGGCTGGCGTGGACGCTCGCCGACCTCGCCGGCCACGGCCGCCCGGACGCGCGGGACATGGCCGAGGCAATCGCGCTGCGCACGAAGGAGCTGACATGAGCGACATGCTGCTGAGGGCCGCCGAAAGCTGCGACGACATGCTCGCCCGCTGCCTGCTCACACTGTGCATCGACGACGCGGACATCATGATGGCCGCGCTGCTCAAGGGCACCGCCGCGCGCGACGTGCTCGCCGCGCTCGCCATGTCGATGGAGGACATGCCGGCCGCCGTACGGGCGGAAGGCATGCGCACGCTCGAACGCGACCTCGCGCTCGGCATCGCCCGCTGGGGCTGCACGGTGCGTCCGCGCACGCGCGAACGCTTCGCGCAGGCCGTGGAACGCTGGCGCGCCCGGCTCGCCTCGTTGCCGAGCGAGGAGCCCGACGCGCTGCGCGCATGGCTGACGGCGGACGGCGCATACACGGTGCTCACGCCCGACGACGACGCATGGCCATCCGGCCTCGCCGACCTGGATGTCCGCTCCGACCACGCGCCGCCGGCGTGCCTGTGGGTGCGCGGCGACGTGCATGCGCTCACGGCATGCGCCGAACCGGTCGCGATCGTCGGCTCGCGCGGCATGAACGACTACGGCCGCGAGGTGACGTCAGCGCTCGCCGAGGCGGCGTGCCTCGACGGGCACACCGTCGTCTCGGGAGGCGCGATGGGAGTCGACGCGGTCGCCCACTGGGCCGCCGTGCGCGCGGCCGGTCCGTCGGCCGGCCGCACCGTCGCCGTCTTCGCCGGGGGTCTGGGACACCTCGGCCCCTCATGCAACGAACGGCTGTTCGCGGCGATCGAGCAGGCCGGCGGCGCGCTCGTCAGCGAACTGTGCCCGGACACGCCCCCGCTGGCCCACCGCTTCCTGCTGCGCAACCGGCTCATCGCCGCGATGGCGGCGTCGGTCGTCGTCACGCAGGCGAGGCTGCGTTCGGGCGCGCTCAACACGGCGCGCTGGGCTAACGAGCTCAACCGGCGGCTCTACGCGGTGCCCGGCGACGTGACGGTCCCGTCGAACGCCGGATGCAACATGCTCATCCGCGACCACCGGGCGATCCTGTTGGCCGACGCGCGCGCCGCCGACGAATGCTGCCATCCGAGCCACGCACCGTCGGCCGCTGGGCCCGGAGAGCCGAAGCCGGCCGGAGGCCCGTAGCCCCCGCCCCGGACTGGGTGCGGGATGCCTTGTGAGACAATACCGGATATGACCCCGAAGCACATCGAAGAACAATACGACGCCGTGATCGTGGGAGCCGGCGCGGCCGGTCTGTCCGCCGCGCTCGGCTTCCACCGCAGCGACGCCGCCCGCGCGCTGCGCGACGCCGGCGTCGAACCGAAGGTCCTCGTCATCTCGAAGCTGCAGCCGCTGCGCTCGCACACCGGTTCGGCCGAAGGCGGCATCGCCGCGAGCCTTGCGGACATGGAACCGGACGACTGGCGCTGGCACTACTACGACACGGTCAAGGGCGGCGACTGGCTCGTCGACCAGGACGCGGCGAGGCTGCTCGCCGAGGACGCCCCGATGACCGTCATCAACCTCGAACGTTCCGGCGTCGCGTTCTCGCGCACCGACGACGGCCGCATCGCGCAGCGCCGCTTCGGCGGCCACACGGCCGACTTCGGCGCGCGGCCGGTCAAGCGCGCCGCCTACTCCGCCGACCGCATCGGCCACCAGATCCTGCACACGCTGTGGCAGCAGTGCGTGCACTACGGCGTCGACTTCGCCGACGAATGGTATGTGACCGACCTCGTGCTCGACGAGACGCTCACCCGCGCCGCCGGCGTCATCGCCTTCGACACGCACGCCGGCGTCACCCACGCGATCGCGGCGCGCAACACGATCCTCGCCACAGGCGGGGCCGGACGACTGTTCCACACGACGTCGAACTCCCACGACCTGACCGGCGACGGCATGGCGCTCGCGCTCGACGCTGGCCTGCAGCTCGAGGACATCGAATTCGTGCAGTTCCATCCGACCGGGCTGGCCCACACCGGCATCCTGCTGTCCGAGGCCTCGCGCGGCGAGGGCGGCGTGCTGCGCAACGCCGACGGCGAGGCCTTCATGGCCTCCTACGCGCCCGGCCACGCCGACCTGGCGGCGCGCGACGTCGTCAGCCGCGCGATCCGCAGCGAGACCGACGCCGGCCGCGGCGTCGCCGACCCGCGCGACCCGGACGGGGCGAAGGACTGCGTCTGGCTCGACATGACCGGCATCGACCCCGAACATATGCGCCGCGCATTGCCGCAGGTCGTCGAGACGATCGAGGACTACGCCGGCCTCGACCCGACGAAGGACCTCGTGCCGGTCAAGCCGACCGCCCACTACACGATGGGCGGCATCCCGGTGACGACCGACGGCGAGGTCTACGTCTGGGACGGTGCGGACCGCAACGTCGTTGAAGGCCTGTACGCCGCCGGCGAATGCTCGTGCGTGAGCGTGCACGGCGCGAACCGCCTCGGAGGCAACTCGCTGCTCGACGCCTGCCTGTTCGGCACGCGCGCCGGCCAGGCCGTCGCCGAGCGCGTCGGACAGGACCCGGTCGCCGCCGGCACGCCTGCCGACCCGGCGCTGGGCGAGGCGCTCGACGCGGCGAAGACGGCGCGCGACGCCGATATCGACGCGCTGCTTGCCGGCGCCGCGAAGGACGCGGACGGCGACAACGCGTACCGTGTCATGGCCGACCTGTCCGAGACGATGGAGCGCGGCGTCGCCGTGCTGTGCGATGCCAGATCGATCGCGCAGGCGCAGGTCGTCGTCGACGGCCCGCTCGCCGAACGCGCACGCCGTCTGCGGCCGCATTCCGACGCGCGCACCTTCAATCAGGAGCTCACGGCGATCTGGGAGGCGCGCCATCTCGTGCGCCTCGCCGAGGCGGTGCTCGCCGCGACCGACGCGCGCCACGAATCGCGCGGATCGCTCAAGCGCACCGACTTCCCCGAGCGCGACGACGCGACGTGCCTGAACCATTCGATGACGGCCGCCGGCGCCGCGCCGCTGCGCCAGCCGGTGCACATCGTCGACATCGAACCGGGTGCGCGCTCCTACTGAAGCACCCCGGACGTCTATAGTGGAACAGGCATGAAAGGGAACGCATGGCTCAACTAGCATCATCCGGGACGACGGTCACGCTGCGCGTGCACCGCTTCTCCCCCAGGCTGGCGCGCGAACGCGACCGCGCGCGCGGCTCCAGCCCCTTCGCGCGCAAGGCATCGCCGTTCGGCGACTCGCCGGCGCGAGCCGCACGGCGTCCGCGCGGCAGGCAATGGACGCAGGACTACACGCTCGACGTGTGCGGCGACGAGACGATCCTCGACTGCCTGCTGACGATCAAGCGCACCGTCGACCCGACGCTCATGTTCCGCTATTCGTGCGGCCACGGCATGTGCGGCTCCGACGCGGCCGCCGTCAACGGCACGCCGACGCTGCTGTGCAAGGCGAAGATCGCCGACTGGGCGCGCCGGCCGCGCGCCGTCGACGCCGAAGGCTTCCGCCGCACCGTCACCGACGCCGCGACGGACGACGTCGCCTCCGCGGACGGCGACGGGCTCGGCGTCATCGAACTGGCGCCGCTGCCCGGATTCGCCGTCGACCGCGACCTCATCGCCGACATCGAGCCGATGCTCGAACAGATCAGGCGTCTCAAGCCCTATCTGATTGCCGACGGCACGCTCGCGACGACGAAGGACGGCAAGGTCGACGTGCTCGAATACCTGCAGAGCCCCGAGCAGCTCGCCAGATACGAGACGCTGACGACCTGCATCGTCTGCGGCGCCTGCGAGGGCGCATGCCCGGTGTACGCCGGAGGCGAGGCCTTCGTCGGACCGGCCGCGCTGATCAACCAGGCCAGGTTCATCGACGATTCGCGCGACGAGGCCACATTGGAGCGACTCGAGGCGATCGACACGGCGGACGGCATCCAGGCCTGCCAGTCGGTGCGCGCCTGCTCGCGCGAATGCCCGGTCGGCATCGACGTCGGCGAGGAGATCTGGCAGCTCATCGCGCAGGTCAGGGAACGCGAGGCGTAGCGCGACGATGATGGACAAACGCACATACGACAACCACGCCAAGGCGTGGGTCTGCATCGAGGACCATGAGGCGGCGCGCGAACCGGAGCTCGTGCGCCGGGCGCGCGCACTGGCCGAACATGCCGAGCTCGCGCCGTCCCCCGCCTCGGAGGGCTTCCTGCTCGCCGCCTTCGCACGGATGACGAAGGCCACGTCGGCGATCGTCGTCGGCACCGGCTCGCTCGTCGAGACCGCGCAGCTCGTAGAAGGCCTCGACGGCGCCGGCAAGCTCACCGCCGTCGACTCGTCGGCGGCCGGCGTTGCCGCAATCCGCGCGTTCTTCTCCGACATCGACGACGCGACGCGCACGACGCTGCGCGCCGTCAACGCCGCCCCCGCCATCTTCCTCCAGCGGCTCAACGGCAATGACTACGACCTCATCGTCGTGTCCGGCGACCCTTCGAACTACATGCCGGTGCTCGAGCAGGCGCCGCGGCTGCTGCGCCGCGGCGGCGCCGTCGTGTTCACCGACGCGCTCGCGATGCGCGCGCCGCACGCCAGGGGCGGCCTGACGAATCCGGCCGACCGCGGCGAGAAGGCGGTGCTCATGCGAGAACTGCTCGAGCAGATCGAGGACGACGAACGATTCGTCACGGCGATGGCGCCGGCCGGCGACGGCGTGCTCATCGCCGTGGCGCGCTGAGCGCCTGCCGCAGACGGCGGAGGGCGGGTTCCCACGGCCATGTAACCGTGGGAATCCGCCCTCCGCATATCATTGCGTCGCTTCGGTCAGCCGATCTGCGACGTGGCGACGGCGACGGCCTCGTCGACGTCGTCGGTGATCGTCACGAGCGACGGGTCGAGCGGCGAGATCAGGCCGCGGTCGCGCACGGTGCCGTTGATCCAGTCGAACAGGCCCTGCCAGTACGCCGTGTCGTACAGCGCGATCGGGATGTGCGCCACCTTGTGCGTCTGCACGAGCGTGAGCGCCTCGAAGGTCTCATCGAGCGTGCCGAAGCCGCCGGGGCATACGATGATGCCCTGCGAGTACTTCATGAACATCGTCTTGCGCACGAAGAAGTACCGGAAGGTCATGCCGAGGTTGACCCATTCGTTGATGCCCTGCTCGTGCGGCAGCTCGATGCCGAGCCCCACCGACTTGCCGCCGGCGAGCGCGGCGCCCTTGTTCGCGGCCTCCATGACGCCGGGGCCGCCGCCGGTGATGACGGCGACGCCGCGCCGGGCGACGCGTTTGCCCATCGCGAGCGCGGCGCGGTAGGTCGGCTCGTCGGGCTTGATGCGCGCCGAGCCGAAGATGCTGACGGCGGGTCCCAGGTCGGCGAGCGAGCCGAAGCCGTCGACGAATTCGGCCTGGATGCGCAGGACGCGCCATGGGTCGCGGTGCAGCCAGTCGGTCGACGTGTCCGGCTTGAGCAGCCGTTCGGTCGTGCTTTCCTGCGGGATCATCTGGCCGCGCAGCAGCACGGCGCCCTGCCGGTAGGTCTGGCCGAGCGGCGAGACGCCGTCGCCCCCCGCCCACCGGGCGTCATCGACGCGTGCGACGTCCTCGTTTCGTTCGCTTGCCTGCGGTTCTTCCTTCGTCATGTGCCGGCTCCTTTCGTCTGCCGCCGATGCTCTGGCTGAGCACCACAGTACCATCGGCGAGCGTGGTCTCGGTACGTCCCGAGCCGCGGACGGCCTCCAGTTCGGCCGGCGAGGCGGCCATGCGCGCCTCGAAGCGCTTCGACTGGCGGCTCAGCAGCACGCCGGAGACGGCGGCCGCGAGCAGCGACGCGAGCAGGACGCCGAAGCGCGCCTCGGCGGACAGTTCGGCGTTGGCGTAGGCGAGCGAGGCGATCAGGAAGGAGACGGTGAAGCCGATGCCGCAGGCGACGGCCGCCGGGAACATGTCGCGCACACGCAGCCCCTTCGGCATCCTCAGCGTCCCGACATGCGTCGACAGCCATGCGACGGCCATGATGCCGAGCGGCTTGCCAACAACGAGCGCGACGATGATGCCGATGACGATCGGCGAGACGAGCAGCATCGGCGTGATCGCGTCGAAGTGCACGCCGGTGGCGAAGAACGCGAAGACCGGCAGCGCGAGCAGCGCCGAGAACGGCTGGAGCTTGTCGGCGTAGCGTTCGGCTCGGGCGTCACGCTCCCCGAACATCGCGCGCGCCGGCGTGAGCAGGCCGACGAGGACGCCGGCGAGCGTCGGATGTACGCCCGCCTCGTACATCATCACCCATGAGAGGATGCCGATGACGGCGACGCCGAACCACGGCACCTTGCGCATGCGCACGAGGAAGTACCAGGCGATTGCGCACACGGCGATGCCGACGAACCAGTACCAGGCGTTGAGCGACGAGAAGAACACGGCGATCAGGATGATCGCAAGCAGGTCGTCGACGGTCGCGAGCGTCATCAGAAACGCGCGGATCGAGCCCGGCAGCGCCTTCGCGAACAATGCGAGCACGGCGAGCGAGAACGCGATGTCGGTCGCCGTCGGGATCGCCCATCCATGCGCCGCTTCGGAGAACGGGAAGCTCGCGCCGTTCGCGATGAGCAGACTGCCGGGGTCGCCGGCGCCGTAGCGCGAGAACAGCGCGACGACGGCGATGAACAGGATCGGCGGCACGATCATGCCGCCGACGGCGCACAGCATCGGCACGGCGGCGGCGCGGATGTTCGACAGCGATCCGGTCGTCAGCTCCTGTTTGAGCTCGAGGCCGACGACGAGGAAGAAGATCGTCAGCAGGCCGTCCTGCGCCCAGTGGCCGACGCCCATGGTGATGTTCGTGCCGGGCACGCCCAGTTCGAAGTGCGACAGATGCTCGAACCACGCCGCCGTCGCCGGGATGTTCGCCAACACGAGGCCGGCGAGCGCGAAGCCGAGCATGATCAGGCCGGATATGCGGTCCGACGCCGCCACTCTCCTGATGGCCGCCCAGGGTCCCTGTGATTTCCCGCTCATCGCACCTCCCGTTCATGCGGCCGCGACGGCCGCCCTTCCACACGCAAAACCATTCCATTATGCCGCATCCGATGCCCGCCATGTGGCCGCGGGCGCGGATGTTCACGCTTTCTCGACCTCGGGTGCCTTGCGTCGCCGTCCGGGTGTCGCGAATCGGCGCGCATCACCGTCCGAGCGTCGCGAGCGCCGCATCGAGCCGCGCGAGCACCTCCTGCAGCATCGGCGTCGGGCAGGCGAGGTTGATGCGCTCGAACCCGGCGCCCTCGGGGCCGAACATCACGCCTTCGTCGAAGTAGACGCGGGCACGCTCATGCATGAAGTCGCGCAGTGCGTCGGCGTCGAGGCCGAGGCCGCGGAAGTCGACCCATGCGAGGTAGGTGCCCTCCGGCTCGACGAGTTCGACGCCCGGATGGCTGCGCGCGAAGTCGGCGAGCAGGACGCGGTTATGTTCGAGCACGTCGAGCAGCTCGTCGAACCACGTCTCGGCGTCGTCGTAGGCGGCGATGCAGGCGACGAGGCCGAAGTGGCTGACGGTCATGCCGCCGATGTTCGCGGCGGCGACGTCGTAGCGTGCGCGCATGCGTTCGTCGCGGATGAAGGCGTTCGAGCACAGCAGTCCGGCGAGGTTGAAGGTCTTCGTCGGCGCCGTGAATTCGATCGCATGGCTCGCATAGGGTTCGCCGAGCGCGCCGAACATCGTCGTCGGGTGGCCGTCGCGCGCGAAGTCGGCGTGGATCTCGTCGACGAGCAGCAGCACATCGTGTGCGATGCACATCTCGCCGATGCGGCGCAGCTCGTCGGCGGTCCAGACGCGGCCGACCGGGTTGTGCGGGCTGCACAGCAGCATCGCCGTGCAGCGCGGGTCGGCGAGCTTGGCGTCGAGGTCGTCGAAGTCGATCGTGTAGCGGTGCGCGTCCTCGTCGTAGACGAGCGCGTTGTTCGCGATCGTCAGGCCGTTGCCGCGCGCCGCGTCGGTGAACGGGTAGTACACCGGCCGCTGGATGACGATGACGTCGCCCGGATGCGTGAACGCGCGCAGCGCCGTGTTGATCGCCGGCATGACGCCGTCGGACAGCCGTATCCATGCCGGGTCGACCTCCAGCGCGTGGCGGCGGCGCATCCAGCCGACGACGGCATCGTAGTAGGCGTCGGTCGCGTAGTCGTAGCCGAAGACGTCGTGGCGCGCCGCGTCGACGATCGCGTCGACGACCTGCGGCGCCGGGACGAACTCCATGTCGGCGACCGACATCGCGACGACGTCGTCGTGGCCGGCACCGAGCTCGTCCTCGATGAGCTTCCATTTGGCCGACGTCGTGTGCCGGCGTTCGGGACGGGTGTCGAAATGGGTTAAATGACAAAATGTGTGTTTTATTTTGCCACTTATCCTTACTGCCGTAAGGCGTGTCGCGGGGTGATTCTGGGCCCGGGGCATTATCGAAATCCCCGCTTGACTTTCCGGAAAAACGTGTTCCTGCTGTGCTTGACGGATGGGCAGAAGAAAATCATCCAAGGCGAGACTGTGCACGATATGCGGCGAGCCGATGCGCAAGAACGGGACGACATCGTCGGGCAGGCAGCGGTGGCGGTGCATGCGCTGCCGCGCGAGCAGCGCAGGCGACGGCGGCAACGCGAGGGGAGCCGCCGAATTCCGCGCGTTCCTTGTCTGGGCCACCGGCCGGATGACGCTTGCGCAGGCCGCCGCGACGCTCGGGGTGTCGCCGCGCACGTTCATCCGTCGCATCCAATGGTGCTGGCATGTCAAACCCGGGATGCCGAGACCGACGTCGCCCTGCAGCGCCGTCGAGGCAGACGGCACGTACGTGCCGTACGGATGGTGCCTGCTCGTCGCGATCGACGCCGCGGACGGGACGCCCGTCGCATTCCAATGGTGCGACACCGAAAGCCGCGCGGCATACGCCCGGCTGTTCTCCAAGCTGCCCGCCCCGCGCGCGCTCGTCACCGACGGGGGCGCCGGATGCGCCGCGGCCGCCGCCGACGCGTGGAAGGACGCAAGGATCCAACGGTGCCTCGTGCACGTGCTGCGCAACACGCGCGCGGACCTCACCTGCAGGCCACGCACCGACGCAGGCAAGGACCTGCTCAGGCTCGCCCGGAGACTCGTGAAGGTCCGCGACGCCGACGCCGCCGCGGCCTGGCTCAGCCTGCTCAACGACTGGCACACCCGCTACGCCGACATCATCGGCCAACGCACCACTGCACGCGACGACCCCGGCAACCCCAAGGCCCGCGCCGGACGCACATGGTGGTGAACCCACGCCCGGTTGAGACGCGCCTATTACCGGTTCGTCCGCCTGCAACGCGACGGTACGCTGTTCGCGTTCTGCGAGCCCGCCCTCGCAGGCAGCGTCCCGTCCACCACCAACCGTCTCGAGGGCGGCGTCAACGCCGACATCAAGCGCGTCCTCGACGCCCACCGCGGCTTGACGGAGGAACACATGAAACGCGTATGCGAATGGGTCCTGTATATGAAGACGCACGACCCCGACCCCGGGTCGTTCATCACCGCCGCACACGACGAAACCGCCGAGCCGCCCACCACGAGCACCGGCCTGCCCGCCGGCAGCGTACAAGAGGCCGCACCCGGCGTTGACGCCTATGAATCAGGATTCGGAATCAGGAAAGGCTGGGCAGGCAAGACCCGATGACGTCACCTCGACACGCCGGAATAAAACACACATTTTGTCATTTAACCCCCGTTGGATCCTTGCGTCCTTCCACGCGTCGGCGGCGGCCGCGGCGCATCCGGCGCCCCCGTCGGTGACGAGCGCGCGCGGGGCGGGCAGCTTGGAGAACAGCCGGGCGTATGCCGCGCGGCTTTCGGTGTCGCACCATTGGAATGCGACGGGCGTCCCGTCCGCGGCGTCGATCGCGACGAGCAGGCACCATCCGTACGGCACGTACGTGCCGTCTGCCTCGACGGCGCTGCAGGGCGACGTCGGTCTCGGCATCCCGGGTTTGACATGCCAGCACCATTGGATGCGACGGATGAACGTGCGCGGCGACACCCCGAGCGTCGCGGCGGCCTGCGCAAGCGTCATCCGGCCGGTGGCCCAGACAAGGAACGCGCGGAATTCGGCGGCTCCCCTCGCGTTGCCGCCGTCGCCTGCGCTGCTCGCGCGGCAGCGCATGCACCGCCACCGCTGCCTGCCCGACGATGTCGTCCCGTTCTTGCGCATCGGCTCGCCGCATATCGTGCACAGTCTCGCCTTGGATGATTTTCTTCTGCCCATCCGTCAAGCACAGCAGGAACACGTTTTTCCGGAAAGTCAAGCGGGGATTTCGATAATGCCCCGGGCCCAGAATCACCCCGCGACACGCCTTACGGCAGTAAGGATAAGTGGCAAAATAAAACACACATTTTGTCATTTAACCCTCCAACGGTGCCTCGTGCACGTGCTGCGCAACACGCGCGCGGACCTCACCTGCAGGCCACGCACCGACGCAGGCAAGGACCTGCTCAGGCTCGCCCGGAGACTCGTGAAGGTCCGCGACGCCGACGCCGCCGCGGCCTGGCTCAGCCTGCTCAACGACTGGCACACCCGCTACGCCGACATCATCGGCCAACGCACCACTGCACGCGACGACCCCGGCAACCCCAAGGCCCGCGCCGGACGCACATGGTGGTGGACCCACGCCCGGTTGAGACGCGCCTATTACCGGTTCGTCCGCCTGCAACGCGACGGTACGCTGTTCGCGTTCTGCGAGCCCGCCCTCGCAGGCAGCGTCCCGTCCACCACCAACCGTCTCGAGGGCGGCGTCAACGCCGACATCAAGCGCGTCCTCGACGCCCACCGCGGCTTGACGGAGGAACACATGAAACGCGTATGCGAATGGGTCCTGTATATGAAGACGCACGACCCCGACCCCGGGTCGTTCATCACCGCCGCACACGACGAAACCGCCGAGCCGCCCACCACGAGCACCGGCCTGCCCGCCGGCAGCGTACAAGAGGCCGCACCCGGCGTTGACGCCTATGAATCAGGATTCGGAATCAGGAAAGGCTGGGCAGGCAAGACCCGATGACGTCACCTCGACACGCCGGAATAAAACACACATTTTGTCATTTAACCCTCGAAATCGAACATGGGGCGTGCTCCTCCATCGTCTGCGTGTGCGTGCATGGGCCATGGCGGCGCGGACCGGAAGGGCGGCGCGCCGTGACGCGTCAAGCCTAGCGCCTGCGTGTTACACGGGGACGGGGCGGTGCATGCGCCGCGGTCCGTGGTCAATCGGAACAAGGCGCCGAAAATTGGTTAAGCCCTTGAACGTATGCACGCTCAAGGGCTTATGGTGCGCGAGACAGGATTCGAACCTGCGACCTGCTGATCCGTAGTCAGCTGCTCTAATCCGCTGGGCTACTCGCGCAGCACCGCTGCATCCAAAGTGACCGACGTTCACACGCCTCCACTGCAACGGCCAAGTGCGCGAGACAGGATTCGAACCTGCGACCTGCTGATCCGTAGTCAGCTGCTCTAATCCGCTGGGCTACTCGCGCATATTGCTTGTTTCCGGCAACTCGAAAAATATACAACGCTTTCACAATCACATCAAATCGTCGGCGTGTCGCGTTTGGCTCCAGCGCTTGCGCCGCCTTCGCCCCGCTCCCCTCATGCGGCGGGGCGCTCGAGCCGCAGCGCCGGCCGACGATCGTCGGCGACGATCCGGGGCCCGCGCACGCCGTTGACGGCGTCGGCGTCGACGATGACCTCGGTCACGGCGTCGTCGCCGGGCACGTCGTACATCGCGTCCTCGAGCGTGCGTTCGATGATCGAGCGCAGTCCGCGCGCGCCGGTGCCGCGTTCGAGCGCGACCTGCGCGATGCGGTCGATCGCGTCGTCGGTGAAGGTGAGCGTCACGCCGTCGACGGCGAACAGCTTGCGGTACTGGCGCGTCAGCGCGTTCGCCGGCTTCGTCAGGATCGCCTTCAGGTCGTCGGCGCCGAGCTCGTCGAGCGCCGTGACGACCGGCAGCCGCCCGATGAACTCGGGCAGCAGCCCGAAGTCCTCGAGGTCGTCGGCGCACACCTGCGCGAGCAGTTCGGCGCGCTCGGGGCGCCCCGTCCGCCATGACGCGCCGAATCCGCTCGTGCGCCGTCCGAGCCGGTCGGCGACGATCTCGTCGAGCCCGACGAAGGCGCCGCCGCAGATGAACAGGATGTCGTGCGTGTCGATCTGCACCGATTCGGCCTCGCGGTGCTTGCGCGTGCCCTCGACTGGCACGTTCGCGACGGTGCCCTCGATGATCTTGAGCAGCGCCTGCTGCACGCCTTCGCCGGACACGTCGCGCGTCACCGACGTGTTCTCGCCGCTCTTGCGCGCGATCTTGTCGATCTCGTCGATGTAGATGATGCCGTGGCTCGCGCGTCCGACGTCGCCGTCGGCGGCCTGGATGAGCCGCTGGAGCACCGTCTCGACGTCGTCGCCGACATAGCCGGCCTCGGTGAGCGTCGTCGCGTCGACGATGACGAAGGGCACCTGCATCGCCTTCGCGAGCGTCTGCGCGAGGTAGGTCTTGCCGACGCCGGTCGGCCCCAGCATCAGGATGTTCGATTTTGCGACGTCGACGTCGTCGTCCGGGTCGGCGATGCGCCGCGTGGCCGGCGTCAGCCTCGTGTCGCCGCCGTCCACGCGTCGTGCGCGACGCGCCTTCTCGATCTCGATGCGTTTGAAATGGTTGTAGACGGCGACGCTCAATGTGCGCTTGGCTGCCTCCTGCCCGATGACGTATTCGTCGAGCACGGCGTTGATCTGCGCCGGCTTCGGCAGCTTCATGACCTGGAGCTTCGTGTCCTTGGCCTGTTCGTCGGCGATGATCTCGACGCACAGCGCGACGCATTCGTCGCAGATCGCCACGCCGGCGCCGGCGACGAGGCGGTTCACCTCGCGTTCGCTCTTGCCGCAGAACGCGCAGCGCTGCATGCCGTCGTTGTAGCTGATCACTCGTCCCATCGTCGCCGTCCCTCGCCGTGTCGCGGATCTACGCCGTTGCCGTCTCGCGGCGCCCGTGCGCCGCCCGCCGTCCATGATAGCCGCGAGGATGCACGTCGGGCCGCGGCCGGCCCATGGAAGCGGTGAGATATGGCATGGCGGCGCGGACCGCCCCGATGGGTGGTCCGCGCCGCCATGCCATATGCCGCTTTCGGCTATGCGCCGGGCGTCATCGCCGGCCCTCAGGCCGTCGTCGCGCCGCGAGGCGCGAGCACCTCGTCGACGATGCCGTACTCCTTGGCCTCCTCGGCCGTCAGGAACGTGTCGACCTCGATGTCCTTGCGGATGCGTTCGATCGGCTGGCCGGTGTGCTTCGCGAACGTGTCCTCGAGCCACTGGCGCATGCGCAGCATCTCCTTGGCCTGGATCTCGATCTCGGTCGCCTTGCCGAAGCCCTGGTCGATCGCCGGCTGGTGGATGAGCACGCGCGCGTTCGGCAGGATCAGGCGCTTGCCCTTCGTGCCGGCCGCGAGCAGGATCGCCGCGGCCGAGGCCGCCTGGCCGAGGCACACGGTCTGCACGTCCGGCTGGATGTAGTTCATCGTGTCGTAGATCGCCGTCATCGCGGTCATCGAACCGCCCGGCGAGTTGATGTACATCATCACGTCGCGGTTCGGGTCCATGCTTTCGAGCACGAGCAGCTGCGCCATGATGTCGTCGGCCGTCGTGTCGTCCACCTGGACGCCCATGAAGATGATGCGGTCGTCGAAGAGCCTCGTGTACGGGTTCTGCCGCTTGTAGCCGTACGGCGTCTTCTCCTCGAACTCCGGCACGATGTAGCGCGCGCTCGGCGACTGGAAGCCGGCCACGCCACGCGGTCCGGCGAGTCGTTCGGCGCGTGCGACGAATTTCGCTTCCTCGGATGCCATGCTCACTCCTTGTCCGTGTTCATCGTGTCGTGCGTCGAGACGAGCTTGTCGACGAAGCCGTACTCGAGCGCCTCCTGCGCGGTGAACCAGTGGTCGTATTCGTTGTCGCGGTAGATCTCCTCGACGGTGTGGCCCGTCTGCTGCGCCGTGAGCTCCGCGAGCGTCTTCTTCATGTTCATGATGAGCTCGGCGCTGATGCGCACGTCGGTAGTCGTGCCTCCGATGCCGCCCGAGGGCTGGTGCATGAGCACGCGGGCGTGCGAGGTGAGGAAACGCTTGCCCTTCGTGCCCGAGCTCAGCAGGAACTGGCCCATCGACGCGCACATGCCGATGCCGACTGTCGCGACGTCCGGCTCGATGAGCTGCATCGTGTCGTAGATCGCCATGCCGGCCGTGATCGAGCCGCCCGGCGAGTTGATGTAGAGCCAGATGTCGCTCTTGGGGTCCTCGGCGGCGAGCATGAGCATCTGCGCGCAGATGCGGTTCGCCATATCGTCCTTGACCTCCTCGCCCATCCAGATGATGCGGTCCTTGAGGAGTCGGTTGAAGATCGGATCGGCGGGGCCCGCCGGCATCGCGCCGTCGTCCATCGTCGGCGTAAGTAGCTTACTCACGTTGTCTCCTTCATTGGTGTGTCCTGAACAGTCACATTACTTGGTTCAAACGACGGCGGCCCGTTTCTATTCCCGCGCCGCGCCGACCCCGCGCCTGTCGTGCATCCGCGCGACGAACAGCCCGGCGCCGACCGAGACGGCGCATGCGCAGGCGACCGGCACATACAGGTTCGACGGCGCCTCGGTGAGCTCCATGACGAGCGTCATCGCCATCAGCGGCGCGTTCTGCGAGGCGGCGAGCAGCGCGCACGCGCCGAGCAGCGCGTAGACGCCGATCGAGTTCGTGCTGAACATGAGCAGCCAGACCACGCCGAGCATGCTGCCGAGCGACGAGCCGAGCGCGATGCCCGGCGTGAGCACGCCGCCCGAGGCGCCGGCGCGGATCGTCATCAGCGTGACGACGGCCTTCGCGGCGAAGGAGACGAGCAGCAGCGGGATGAACGCGAGCTCGGGACGGCCGGAGAAGCCCATCTGCGCCGTCGCGCGGCCGTTGCCCATGACCTGCGGGATCCAGACGGCGACGAGCGCGGTGAGCGCGCCAGCGAGCGGCAGCTGCCACAGGATCGCCGCGCCGGAGGCCTTGTGCGACTCCGCCCACTGCGCGCCGCGGCGGAACCACGCCCCGCACACGCCGGCGAGCAGACCGACGACGACGGCGAACGCGAACAGGTCGGGCGTGAAGTGCGCGTCGACCGGGCCGATGACGTAGAAGGCATGCGTCCCCTTGATGAGCGTGGCGACCCATGCGGCGAGGCTCGAGCACAGCATCGACAGCGCGACGGTGGACGCCGTCACGTCCTTGAGCAGGATCTCGATCGAGAAGAACGCGCCGGCGAGCGGCGCGTTGTAGACGCCGGCGAGGCCCGCGCCCGCCGAGATCGCGACGACCTGCATCAGGTCGCGCCGGTGCAGTCCGGTCCAGCGGCACAGACGCTGCGCGAGCATCGAGCCGAGTTCGCGCGGCGCGACCTCGCGGCCGACCGACAGTCCGCAGCCGACGATGCCGATCTGCAGCAGCACATGGCATACCGTCTGCCATGCCGGCATCAGGCTGCCGCGCACGGCCTGACGCACCGACGGCACGGCGGCCGTGCGCGTGCGCAGCAGCCACCAGCACACGGCGGCGACCGTCGCGCCGCCGACCAGCGAGACGGCGCGCCTGAGCGGATGGGTCAGGAAGGGTCCGGGCATCGACGGCGACTCGACGAAGCCGAGCATCAGATGCTCTATCGCGTACAGCAGCAGCGTGAGCAGTCCCGAGCAGACGCCGACGACGACGCCGAGCAGCACGACGGTGACGACGAGCGCCGTCAGGCGCGAGCCGAGCGGAGGACGCCCCGGGTCGAGGTCGTCGTCGCGCAGCTCGGAGACCACGGCCTCGTCGTTGTCGAAATGCCCTGTGGTGATGTGCATGCCCATGCCCTCCATGATGCCAGCCGCGGCGACGCGGTTACGCCGAAGGCCCAAAGGGGATGCCCCGCATCCGCGCGCTGCGGATGCGGGGCATCTCTCGATCGAATCGGTGGTACCGGTCGTCTGACGGATCAGGCTTCGGTCTCGTCGCCGGCGTTGAGCGAATCGGCGACGGCGGCCGCGGCGGCCGCGGCGGCGACAGACTCGTCCTCGTCGACCTCGGCGGCGATGTCATCGGAGCCGAGGAACGCGCTCAGGTCGAGCGGTTCGCCGTCGACGGTGAAGGTGACGGCGCGCATGCCGGCGAGCAGGCCCTTGGAGCGGGCGACCTCCTCGACGGCGGAGCCGATCTGGCCGTTGCGCATGATGGCCTGGATGAACTGGTTCGGGTCCATGCCGTACTGCTGGGCGATCGAGGCGAGGAAGTTGAAGACGTCGGACTGGGAGACCTGGACGTCGAGCTTCTCGGCGAGCGCGTCGAGGACCATCTGGTCCTTGAGCAGCTTGTCGACCTCCTCCTCGGCCTGCTTCTTCTGCTCGGCGGTCGCCTTGTCCTTGTCGGCGCCCATGCTCTGCAGCTGCTGCTCGACCATGTGCTCCTTGACGCCCTTCGGCGCCGGGATGTCGAGGTCCTTCTCGATCGTCTCGATGAACGCGTCGCGCGCCTTCGTGGCCTGGCGACCCTCGGCGTCGGCCTCGACGTTCTTGCGGATCTCGTCCTTGAGCTCGTCGAGCGTGTCGAACTCGGAGGCCTCCTGGGCGAAGTCGTCGTCGAGCTCCGGGAGCTCCTCGGTCTTGACGGAGTTGACCTTGACCTTGACCTGGGCGGTCTCGCCCTCGCGCTCGCCGCCTTCGAGCTTCGACTCGAAGGTCGTCTCCTCGCCGGCCGACAGGCCATCGAGCGCCTCGTCGAGGCCCTCGAGCATCGTGCCGGAGCCGATCTCGTAGCTGACGCCCTCCTGAGAGTCGACGGTCTCGCCGTCGATCGTCGCGGTGAGGTCGATGTTCGCGTAGTCGCCCTTCTGGGCCGGGCGGTCAACGCCGACGAGCGTCGCGAAGCGCTGGCGCAGCATATCGAGGCGCTCGTTGACGTCGTCGTCCGAGACCTCGTCCTTCTCGACGGCGATCGTCATGCCGTCGAGCTCGGGCAGCTCGAAGTCGGGACGGCGCTCGACGGTCGCGGTGAACTTGAGCTTCGTGTCGTCGTCCGCGCTCTCCGGCAGGTCGACGACTTCGATCTCCGGCTGCGCCATCGGACGGATGTCCTTCTCCTGCAGCGCCTGCGAATAGAAGTCCGGCAGCGCCTTGTTCACGGCCTCGCCGGCGACGGCGCCGAAGCCGACGCGCTTGTCGACGAGCTTGCCGGGCACGTGGCCCTTGCGGAAGCCGGGGACGGTGATCTGCTCGGCGATCTCCTTGCGGGCCCCGTCGAGGTACGGTTCGAATTCGTCCTTGTCGACGGTGATGGTGAGCTTGGCCTTGGTGGGCTCGAGGTTCCTGACGCTGATTTTCACGCTTAGCTCCTGAAAAGATATGGTCGTATGGTCTGCCCGAAGGCAACTTTTACATGATAACGCGAGTCAGCGACGCGTTCAACAGCCCGATCTGCCATTCGCGGGCGCCCTCGTCGCGCAGGAAAGCGGCCACATCGCGCCGCTTCGGATCGTCGGTCCAGCACAGGTTGCGCAGGATCTGCGGCTTGAGCAGCATGTCCGGGGGGATGCGCACGTCCTCGGCGATCTGGTTGACGGCGGCGCGGCATGCCTGCAGCCGCCTGTAGCGCTCCGGATGGTGCTGGCGCCACACGCGCATCGACTTCGGCGCGTTGCCGCCCTCGCCGCCGCCGTGCTGGCGCACGACCTGCGGCAGCTGCGCGTCGGGCAGGTCGAGCGCCTGCTGGATCGTCTCCTTCCACACGCGCGGCTTGATCTGGCGCTGGATCGGCGCATAGCGTTCGAACATCTTGCCCTGCTCGGTGCCCAGCTGGATGCGCACGCGTTCGTTGAGCGAACGGATCGCGCGGAACTGCGCGGCGTTGTGCGGCTTGCGCTTGGCCGCTTCGATGATCGCCGCGTCGGACAGCAGCAGCGTCGGCGCGATGTCATGGTGCCTCGCGAGCTCGTCACGCCGCTGCCACAGCGCCTTCGCAACGGCGAGCGCGCGGGCGTCGCCGCCGAGGTCGGTGATATGCGAGACGCGCATCCACGGCGTCGGATGCGGCCGGCGCGGCGCGAGGCCGGTCATCAGCGCATGGGAGAACTCCTCCTGCGCCCACTCGAGCTTGCCCTGACGTTTGAGGTCGCGCGTCATCGCCTCGTCGAGCTCGATGAGCAGCTCGACGTCGAGCGCCGCGTAGTCGCGCAGGTCACGCGACAGCGGCCTGTACGACCAGTCGGCGGCCGAATGCTCCTTGGCGAGCGCGATGCCGAGGTAGTGCTCGGTGACGTGGGCGAGCCCGTAGCGGTGCAGGCCGAGCATGCGCGCGGCGATCTCGGTGTCGAACAGGCGCTCGGGGCGCAGCCCCAGGTCCGCGAACCCGGGCAGGTCCTGCCTCGAGTCGTGCAGGATCCAGACGGCGTCGCCGACGGCCTCGTTGAACAGGTCCCAGTCCGCCCCCTGTTCGCCGAGCGCGATCGGGTCGAGCAGGATGATGCCGGCGCCCTCGCGCTTGAACTGGATGAGGCGGTCCTCATGGCCGTAGCGGTAGCCGGAGGCGCGTTCGGCGTCGGCGGCGAGCGGCCCCGAGGCCGCGGCGAGGCGCTCGCAGGCGCGTTCGTAGCCGGCGAGCGTGTCGGTGACCTCCGGCACGCCTCCACGTGGTTGTGTCAGCAGGACCGGCTCAGCGTCCACGGGTGCTCTCCTTCAGATCCTTGCGATGTCACATAACGCATGATGCAGCCAATCGAGGACAGCGACGGCGCGCACCGCGAGACGCGCGCTCAGTAGACGCGGAACCCGTAGGATTCGAACTGCTCGCGCACGCGGTCCTTGCAGACCTTCGACGGCCCCTTCTGGTCCTCGAGCGGGTACGGGATGCGCAGCTCGTGCCATTTGGGCCGTCCGAGCTGGTGGAACGGCAGCACGTCGATGTGCTCGACGGCGTCGCCGAAGGTCAGGCAGATCCTGGCGACCTTGTCGACGTTCTCCTCGTCGTCGGTCAGCCCCGGCACGAGCACGAAGCGTATCCAGATCTTCTTGCCGCGCGCCGCGAGGCGCTGGCCGAAGTCGATCGTCGGCTGCAGGATGCCTCCGGTGACGCGCTCGTAGGTGTCCGGGTCGCCGGACTTGACGTCGAGCAGGCACAGGTCGATGTCGTCGATCATCTCGTCGGTGTAGTTGCGGTTGAGGAACCCGGAGGTGTCGAGGCAGGTGTGCACGCCCATGGCCTTGGCCTCATGGAACACGCGCGAGACGAAGGCCGGCTGCATCATCGACTCGCCGCCGGAGAAGGTGATGCCTCCGCCGGTCGCCTTGAACAGGTCGGCGTAGCGTTCGACCTTCTTCACCATCGCCTCGAGGTAGACGGGCTTGCCGTCGCGCATCTTCCAGGTGTCCGGGTTCTGGCAGTACTGGCAGCGCAGCGGGCAGCCGCTCATGAACACCGTCATGCGTGTGCCGGGGCCGTCGACCGACGTGTTGATGTCCCATGAATGCACGAAGCCGATGTCGCCGGTCCTGAGCGCGCGGATGCGGTCGCGCCGGTCGAGGCCGATCGGCGATTCGAAGCCGGACAGGCCGCCCATGAGCGTCTGGCTCGCGTAGGTCTTCGATTCCTTGAGCATGTGCTGCGTCGTCGAGCGGAACGCCGTGCGTTCGTCCATCGGATCCTCCTCCGTTCATGTCATGTCGTGTCTGCCCCGTGCGCCGTCGCCGGCAAGCCGGGCGGATACGATGAAGGGCAGGGTGCATGACCCCGCCCTTCATCTCAGGTGTTCCCCCGCCCTATCGGGGGGGAACACCGGTGTGCGTCCGTGGACGCTCAGTCCTCCACGGCTCCCTGATGGAAGGTGCGGGAGATGACGTCGAGCTGCTGCTCCTTCGTCAGCTTGACGAAGTTGACGGCGTAGCCGGAGACGCGCACGGTCAGGTGCGGGTACTTCTCCGGATGCTCGACGGCGTCCTCGAGCTGCTCCTTGCGCAGCACGTTGATGTTCGCGTGGTACAGGCCGTGGCCGTTGCCGGCGTCGAGGATGCCGACGAGGTTGGCGATGCGCTCGTCCTCGTCGCGGCCCAGGCCGTCGGGCGTGATCGTGTTCGTCAGCGAGATGCCGTCGAGCGCATCGTTGTAGTCGATCTTGCCGACCGAGAACATCGACGGCAGCATGCCGTGCGAGTCCATGCCGTTCTCCGGGTTCGCACCCGGCGCGTACGGCGTGCCCTTGACGTGGCCGGACGGGAACGAGCCGGTGTTCTTGCCGTATTCGACGTTCGACGTGATCGTCAGGATCGACTGCGTCGGAACGGCGCCGCGGTACACCGGCAGGCGCTTGACCTGGCCCATGACCGTCGAGACGACCCACTTGGCGAGGTCGTCGGCGCGGTCGTCGTCGTTGCCGTAGATCGGGAACTCGCCCTCGGTGCGGTAGCCGACGACGAGGTCGTCGTCGGCGCCCTCGACGTACTCGAACTCGTGGCCCGGCATGTCCTTGGCGTCCTTGTTGTAGATCGGGTAGACCTTGGCGTACTTGCACGCGGACAACGAGTCGGCCGCGATCGACAGGCCGGACATGCCGCAGCCAAGCGTGCGGTAGACCTCGCGGTCGTGCAGCGCCATCTCGATCGATTCGTAGGCGTACTTATCGTGCATGTAGTGGATGATGTTGAGCGCCTCGACGTAGGTCTCCGACAGCCATTCGAGTGCCTTCTCGTAGTTCGCCTTGACCTTCTCGAAGTCGAGCGAGCCGTCGGCCTCCGGGCGGATCGGGTCGATGACGCCCTTGTCGATCACCTGCGCGCCGGTCATCTCGTCGCGGCCGCCGTTGATCGCGTACAGCAGCGCCTTCGCCGAGTTGACTCGCGCGGCGAAGAACTGCATCTGCTTGCCGACGCGCATCGGCGAGACGCAGCATGCGATCGCGGCGTCGTCGCCCCAGTGCGAACGGATCTCCTTGTCGGACTCGTACTGGATCGCCGAGGTGTCGATCGAGATCCTCGCGCAGAAGTCCTTGTAGCCCTCCGGCAGCTTCGGATCCCAGAAGATCGTGATGTTCGGCTCAGGGCCGGGTCCGAGGTGCTCGAGCGTGAGCGTGTTGAGCAGGCGGAACGAGGTCTTCGTGACCATCGTGCGGCCGTCGTCGCCGAAGCCGCCGTCCGACCAGGTCGCCCAGTACGGGTCGCCGGAGAAGATCGCGTCGTAGTCCTTCGTACGCAGGAAGCGCACGATGCGCAGCTTCATGACGAGGTTGTCGATGATCTCCTGCGCGTCGGTCTCGGTGATCGTGCCGTTCCTGAGGTCGCGCTCGAAGTAGCAGTCGAAGAACGTGGAGACGCGGCCGAAGCTCATCGCGGCGCCGTCCTGGCTCTTGACCGAGGCGAGGTAGCCCATGTAGGTCCACTGGACGGCCTCCTTCGCGTTCATCGCCGGACGCGCGAGGTCGAGGCCGTACTCCTTGCCCAGGTTGATGAGCTTCTTGAGCGCCTTGATCTGCTCGTCGTGCTCCTCGCGGTAGCGAATCCAGTGCTCGATCTCGGTCTCGGAGAAGTCGTTGCGGTACGGGATCGCGTCCTTGTCGCGCTGCTTGAACTTGATCAGCGTGTCGACGCCGTACAGCGCGACGCGGCGGTAGTCGCCGATGATGCGGCCGCGGCCGTACGCGTCAGGCAGGCCAGTGAGGATCTTGTTGTGGCGCGCGACCTTGATGTTCTTCGTGTAGACGCCGAAGACGCCGTCGTTGTGGGTCTTGCGGTACTTCGTGAAGATCTTCTTGATCTCCGGATCCGGCTCCTTGCCGGCCTCCTTGATCGCCTGCTCGACCATGCGCCAGCCGCCGTTCGGCATCATCGCGCGCTTGCACGGGACGTCGGTCTGCAGGCCGACGATGACGTCGTCGACTTCCGGGGAATCGATGTAGCCGGCCGGGAACGCGTCGATGTCGGCCGGGGTGTGCGTGTCGACGTCATAGACGCGCTGCTTGCGCTCGACGGACAGGTAGTTGTCGTCGAGGTACTGCCACAGGTGCTTCGTCTTGTCGGTGGCGTCCGCGAGGAAGGACTCGTCGCCCTCGTACGGCGTGTAGTTCTTCTGGATGAAGTCACGGACGTCGATGTCCTTTTCCCAGTTTCCGGGGACGAAGCCCTTCCAGGCCTGCTCCTTGATTTCCTCCGGGGAGACCGCGGTTGTCTCGACTGCTGCCATATTCACTCCTTTTGGGGTCTGTTGCGACGCCTCTTTGTGCCGTTGCGTGTCCCATGATAGCCGTTCATCATCGGCGAACGGCCGCGCGGATGCGTGACCTTGGTCACATTCGCCCGTTTTCCCTGTGATACGCGTCACTTCCGAATGATGTGAACGTGCACATCCCGTCGACGACGAAGGCCGCGCCGATCGGGACATCGATCGGCGCGGCCTTCGTCGTCATGCCAGCGGCCCGACGGGCCGCTCACTCACTTCGTGTCGTTCCAGCTGTTCCAGGCATGGTCCTCGTCGTCCCAGCGCTTGTTGCGTTCGGCGGCGGTCTTCAGCGCGTCCATCGCCGCCTGCTTCGTCGGATACGGTCCGATGCGGTACTCCATCGGGGACTTCGGACCGAGTTCGACCTGCCCGGTCGCCGTGTTGTAGTACCACTGCTGCGCTTCGCTCATGCTTTCGCTCCTTCGTGCTGTTCCTGCAAACGCCCGTTTCGGGCACCACTGTACGCCTGTGGGCCGCGCCGGCCCGGGTCCGCTATTCGCGGAACCGGTCGGTGACCGGCAGGCGCCGGTCGCGCCCGAACGCGAGCGCGCTCACCTTCGGGCCCAGCGGGTACTGGCGACGCTTCCATTCGGCGCGGTCGACGAGGCGCATGACCGTGTCGACGGTCCTCTCGTCGAAGCCGTCGGCGAGCAGGTCGGCGCGGCCATGCGCATGCTCGATGTAGGCCTCGAGCACACGGTCGAGCAACGCGTACTCCGGCAGCGAGTCCGAATCCTTCTGCCCGGGGCGCAGTTCGGCGCTCGGCGCCTTCTCGATCGAGCTCACCGGGATGATGACGCCGCCGGCCGGCATGACGCCGCCGTCGAATCCCTCGTTGCCGACGACGCGCAGGCCGCCGACGCCGACGCCTTCGGCGGCCGCGCGGTTGCGCCAGCGCGCGAGCGCCCACACCTTCGTCTTGAAGACGTCCTTGATCGGCGCGTAGCCGCCGACGGCGTCGCCGTAGATCGTCGAATAGCCGCAGGCGAGCTCGGACTTGTTGCCGGTGGCGAGCGCGAGCGCGCCCTTCGAGTTCGAGTAGGCCATGACGATGACGCCGCGGATGCGCGCCTGCAGGTTCTCGGCGGCGACGCCTTCGAGCCGCAGCTGCCGCTGGAAGGCGTCGAAGAGCGGTTCGATCGGCTGCACGTCGTAGTGGGCGCCGAGGTTCGCGGCAAGGTCGGCGGCGTCGTCTTTCGAACCGTCCGACGAGTACATGCTCGGCATCGAGATGCCGTACACCGCGTCGCCGCCGGCGGCGTCGGCGGCCATCGCGGCGACGAGCGCCGAGTCGACGCCTCCGGACAGGCCGAGCGTGACCGACGTGAAGCCGTTCTTGGCCATGTAGTCCTTGAGGCCGAGCACGCAGGCCGTGTAGACCTCCTCGTCCGCGTCGAGCGGCTCGGCGATCGCGCCCGGCCGCTGGTGGTCGGCGTCCGTGTCGAGGTCGAAGTACGAGAGGTCCTCGACGAACATCGGCGAACGCTCGAGCAATGTGCCGTCGGCGTCGACGACGAAGCTGCCGCCGTCGAAGACGAGGTCGTCCTGGCCGCCGACCTGGTTGACGTAGATCATCGGCGCGTCGACCTCGCGCGCGCGACGCGCGCCCAGGTCGAGCCGCGTGTGCGTCTTGCCCTCCTCGTACGGCGAGCCGTTGACGGTCAGCAGCAGGTCGATGCCCATGTGAGCGAGTTCGGCGACGGGGCCGCCGTCCTGCCAGATGTCCTCGCAGATAGCGACGCCGACGCGCGCGCCGTCGATGTCGAGCACGACGGTGCGCTCGCCGGACGAGAAGATGCGGAACTCGTCGAAGACGCCGTAGTTGGGCAGGAAGTGCTTGTCGTAGCCGGCCCAGACGTGTCCGCCGTGCAGCACGACGAGGCGGTTGCGCGGCTTGCCGTTGGCGTGGTCGGTGCCGATCGTGCCGACGACGACGTACAGGCCGCCCATGCCTTCGTCGCCGAGTGCGGCGGCGAGCCGGTCAGCCGTGTCCCATGCGGCCGACCGGAAGGTCGCGCGCAGCGCGAGGTCCTCGATCGGATAGCCGGTGAGCGTCATCTCCGGGAAGACGACGACGTCGGCGCCGCCCTGCATGGCGCGGCGCGTGAAATCGAGGACCTTGCGGGCGTTGCCGTCAAGGTCGCCGACGCAGGTGTCGATCTGCGCGAGTGCGAAACGTAGTGTGCTCATGGGCACCAAGTGTAGCGCCGCGCGCCTCCCTATTCGTTCGCGAGCGTGTGCAATGTCTCGAGCGCGGCGTTCGCGTAGAACTCGGCGCCGGTCTTCACGGCCTCGTCGAAGCCGACGAAGCGCGGGCTGTGCCAGTCGGCGCATCCGGGCGTGCCGTTCGAGCCGACGAAGGCGAAGACGAGGCGCGTCACCTCGCCGTATTCGGCGAAGTCCTCCCCCGCCATCGACGGCATGATCGGCGCGGCCTCGGCGTACTGCGGGATCGCGGCGGCGACCGGCGCGATCAGGTCGGGGTCGCATACGAGCGGCGCCTGGAAGTCGTCCCATTCGATGTCGGCGCGGATGCCGTGGGCGGCGGCCGTCGCCTCGACGATCTGGCGGAAGCGGCGGGCGGCGAGGTCGCCGTCCTCGCGGTGGAAGTAGCGCGCCGTGCCCTGGAATCCGGCCTCGGCCGGGATGACGTTCCACACGTCGCCGCCGTGCACTTCGGTCACCGACAGCACGAGCGGATGGAACGGCGAGACGTTGCGGCTGACGATCGTCTGCAACGCAAGGATCATCGAGCTCATCGCCTCGAAGGGTCCGGTGCCCTTGTGCGGGTAGCCGCCGTGCGTGCCGTCGGCGTGCAGCGTCACATGGAAGCGCACGCAGCCGGCCATCATCGGCTGCGGTCCGGCGGCGAGGACGCCGGGCGCGTAGTTCGGGTTGTTGTGCGTGCCGATGATCGCGTCGAGGCCGTCGGCGAGCCCGGCGTCGATGACGGCGCGCGCGCCACGGCCGAGCTCCTCGGCCGGCTGGAAGATGACGCGCAGCGTGCCGCGGATGAGGTCGCGGTGCGCGTTGAGCCAGAACACGGCGCCGAGCAGACTCGTCATGTGCAGGTCGTGGCCGCAGGCGTGCATGACGCCGTCGTCGGCCGACGCGAAGTCGAGTCCGGAGTCCTCATGCACCGGCAGGCCGTCGATATCGGCGCGCAGGCCCACGACCGGACCCGGATGCGTGCCCTCGATGTGCGCGAAGACGCCGGTCGGCATCGGGTCGTCGAGCGGCTCGACGCCGTGCGAGGCGAGCACGTCCCTCAGATACGCGCTCGTCTCATGTTCCTCGAAGGAACGCTCCGGATGACGGTGCAGATGGTGGCGGATCGCCCGCAGTTCGTCGCTCAGTTCGATCGTCACGGCCATGTTGGCTCCTCTCTCCTGCTTGGTTCGTTGCCGGCGCCGTCTCAGCGGCGCAGCAGACGCTTGGCGATCGCGTTCGCGATGGCCTGCACGACCTGCACAAGCACGATCATGATGATGACGGCCGTCCAGGTGACGGTCTGGTCGAATTTCTGGTAGCCGTACGCGATCGCGAAGTTGCCCAGGCCGCCGCCGCCGATGTAGCCGGCCATCGCGGACATGTCGAGCACGCCGATGAACAGGAACGCGTAGGCGAGGATCAGCGGCGCGAGCGCCTCGGGGATGAGCACGGTGCGGATGATTGTGAACTTCGAGGCGCCCATCGCGCGCGCCGCCTCGATGACGCCGTGGTCGACCGGCACGAGGTTCTGCTCGACGAGACGCGACGTCGCGAAGGTGCACATGATGCACATCGGGAAGATCGCCGCCGTCGTGCCGATCGACGTGCCGACGACCCTGACGGTCAGCGGCTGCATCGCGGCGAGGAAGATGATGAACGGGATCGGGCGCACGATGTTGACGAGGATGTCGAGCACGCGATAGACGACGCGGTTCTCGAAGAGGTTGCCCGGGCGCGTGCCGTAGAGGATGACGCCGAGCACGAGGCCGAGCACGCCGCCGATGACGATTGTGACGAGCACCATCTGCAGCGTCTGGACGACCGACTGCGCGAGCAGCGGCTTGAGGACGCTCCAGTCGCTGCGGCTCGCGAGCGTCGCGGCGGGGGCGAATGCGGATGCGGATGCGAGGGTGTACATCAGTCACGTTCCTTTCGTGCGGCCTTGCGTTCCCGCGGGGTCGTGGGCGTCATGTCGACGACGTCGTCGTTCTGTTCGATCATTTCGAGATCGTCGTCGAGCGTGGGCGTCGACGTGGCTGTCGCCTCGTCGGGGCCGAGCGCGATGCGGGCGCGTTCGACGGCCGTGTCGTAGTCGACCGGATGTGCCTTCGTGCCGAAGTCGACGATGTCGCTGTGGCGGCGCAGGTCGTCGAGGAAGGCGTCGATCCGCGCCTCGTCGCCGGTGAACTCGTAGGTCATCGCGCCGATCGCGATGTCCTGCACGGTGTCGATGCCGCCGTACAGCAGGCCGCTGCTGATGCCGTGGCGGGCGATGAGTTCGGAGATGTCCTGTCCGGAGGCGGGCACGAGCACGTTGCCGTCGGCGTCGACGATGTCGCGCTGACGCACGACGACGGTGACGAGACGTCCCGGCCACTGCTCGCGCATGACGGCGATGCGCGCCGGGTCGGGCAGGCCGTCCATCGCCGTGGCGATGAAGCGCTTCGTGACCGGCTGCTTCGGCGCGGCGAAGACGTCGTAGACATCGCCCTGTTCGACGACGCGGCCGGCGCTCATGACAGCGACGCGGTTGGCGATCTGCTGCACGACGTTCATCTGATGCGTGATGAGCACGATCGTGATGCCGAGCTGACGGTTGACGCGTTCGAGCAGCTGGAGCACCTCGGTCGTCGTCTCCGGGTCGAGCGCGCTCGTCGCCTCGTCGGCAAGCAGGATCTTCGGGTTCGTCGCCAGGGCGCGCGCGATGCCGACGCGCTGCTTCTGGCCGCCCGACAGCTGCGACGGGTACTTGTTCGCATGTTCGGACAGGCCTACGAACTCGAGCAGCTCGCGGACGCGCTTGTCCTGATAGTCCTTGCGCCAATGGTCGAGCTTCAGCGGATAGGCGATGTTCTGCGCGACCGTCTTCTGCGAGAACAGATTGAACTGCTGGAAGATCATGCCGATCTTCTGGCGCACCGGCCGCAGCCTGCCCTCGCCCATATGCGACACGTCGTGGCCCATGACGGTGACGGTGCCGCTCGTCGGCTGCTCGAGCGCGTTGATCATGCGCACAAGCGTCGACTTGCCGGCGCCCGAATAGCCGATGATGCCGAAAATGTCGCCTTCGTCGATGCTCAGCGAGACGTCGTCGACGGCGCGCATCGTCTTCTTCGCGCCGCGCTGCCTGAACTCCTTGACCACATGGTCGAAGACGATGATGGGTTCCTTGCCTTGCGTCATTGTGTCGCCTTTGTCTCCTTGATTTGCCCCGCCTCTCCCCCGTCGCCCGCGCATCGCGCCGAATGCGAGAGAAAGCCGCCGGCCGCCATTGTAGCGGCACGGGCGGCTCATCGTGCGCGTTGCCCCGTGGCGGCGCGCCGTGTGCGGCGAAGGGCTCACTTGCCGCTCGCGCGGATGTCCGATTCGATGTCGGTCAGGTACTTCGCCAGTTCGGTCTGCGAGAACTTGTCTGCGAACACGGCGGTGCCTGCCGACTCCTCCTGCAGCGCGTCGAGCACCGGCTTCGTCTGGTAGATCTCGACGCACTTGCGGTACACGGCGTTGTCCACGTCGTCGGCTCGCACGGCGAAGATGTTGATGTAGGGGCGCGACTCCTCAGATTCTGCGTCGTCATGGTAGATCGCGTCGGTCGGGTCGAGGCCGGCGTCGGCGACGTAGTCGTTGTTGATGACGCCGGCGGACAGGTCGTCGCCGCCCGACTTGAGTGTGTTTGCGATCTGCTCGGCCTTCATCGGCACGACCTTGACCTTCGACTTCGCCTCGTCGATGTCCTGCGGAATTGTGAACGCCGTCCAGTCGCCCTTGAGCGTGACGACGCCGGCGGCCTTGAGCACGCCGATCGCGCGCGCCTGGTTCGTCTCGTCGTTCGGAATCGCGACCGTCGAGCCGGCCGGCAGATCCTTGATGTCGGTGTACTTCGGCTTGCCGTCCTTGTCGAAGGAGGAGTAGACGCCGAGCGGGTAGATCGCCACGCCGCCGAGCGGCTGCAGGTTCTTGTTGTTCTGCACGTTGTAGTTGGCCAGATACAGCAGATGCTGGAACTCGTTCATGTCGAGGTCGCCGGCGTCGAGCGCCGGGTTCTCGCTCGTATAGTCCTGGAAGTCCACGATGTCCACGTAGACGCCCTTCGCCTCGGCCTGCTTCTTGAATTCGATCCACTGCGGATCGGTCGCGCCGACGACGCCGATCTTCACCGGATTGTCCTTCGTGCCCTTCGTCTCGGCGCTCGCGGCCGCCTTCCCGCCGTTGTTCGCGCGGTGGAAGCCGAAGAAGGCGCCGGCCGCCACGAGCAGCACGACGACGACGGCGATGATGATGTTGCGCGCCGTGTGGTTGACGCGCACCGGCTCGTCGGTGTTCAGCTCGGGCGCCTTGCCCGGTTCGTTGGCGTTGTTCTGGCTCATCTCGTTTCCTCTCGTTCCTCTCTCGATGGTTCCTTGGTGTGCGTAGGTCCCGCGTGCGCCCGAACGTGCCCGTCGGCGCCGCGACGTGTTCAAGGATACGACCGCGCGGGACGCGACGGTGCCGTGTCGTTATCGTTTCCTCTTATAAGCGGCGTTCACGCATGGCAACGCCAACGATCGCGCATCCGGCGACGTTGCCGTCTGCGTCCACATGCGACGACGACGGCGACGACAATAACGGCAGCGGCGCACGATAGACTGACCTCCATGACGACGACCACAACCGACTCCGACCGATACGCGACCGACGCAGCCGCCCGCGAGGCGGGGCGCGACGTGCGCGCCGTGTTCTTCGACATCGACGGCACATTGACGAGCTTCACGACGCACGAGGTGCCGCCCTCGACGATCGACGCGCTCGACGCGTTGCGCGCGAAGGGCATCCGCATCTACATCTGCACCGGCCGCTCCCCCGAACAGATGAAAGTCGTGCTCGACGCGCTGCCGATCCGTTTCGACGGCATCGCCGCCGTCAACGGCCAAATCTGCTACAGGAGCGACGGCACGATCGTCGCGGACCGGCCGATCGACGAGGAGGACGTGCGCGTGATCGTCGGCTGGCTCGACCGTCATCCGGACGTCGTCGCCGTGTTCGGCGAACGCGACACCGCATATTTCAACCACGATTCCGCACGGATGCGCGCGATGTGGCAATCGCTGGGCAAGACGGCGCCGAAGCTGCGCTTCATCGACCCGCATACGCGCATCGGCGACCATCGCATCTACCAAATCAGCCCCTATGTGGGCCGCGACGACGAGCTTGCGATCGTCGGGGAATGCCGTAATGTGCGCGGCGTGCGCTGGCATCCCGATTTCGTCGACCTCATCCCGGCCTCGGGCGGCAAGGACCGTGGCATCGAAGCGCTGCTGTCCGACGCCGGACTGACGCGCGAACAGTCAATGGCCTTCGGCGACGGCGGCAACGACGTGGACATGCTGCGCTACGCGCATATCGGCGTCGCGATGGGCAACGGCACCGACGACGCGAAGGCGGCCGCCGACTACGTCACGCGAAGCGTTGACGACGACGGCGTCGTGCGCGCTCTGCGGCATTTCGGTGTGCTGTGACGACATCGGCATCATCGATTCAGCAACATCATCGATTCATTGACATCATCGATTCTGCGCGCGGCGCTCCGTTCGCCGTCGGGCGCAGCGTCGTGCGCGAGCGCGGCCGTATGCTACCGTGTCGAGGTATGACCACTATTATCATGCACACCTCCGAAGGTGATATCACGATCGACCTGTTCGACGACAAGACGCCCAAGACCGTCGAGAACTTCCTCGGTCTGGCCACCGGCCAGAAGGCTTGGCGCGACCCGTTCACCGGCGAGCAGTCCAACGAACACTTCTACGACGGCCTGACCTTCCACCGCGTCATCAAGGACTTCATGATCCAGGGCGGCTGCCCGCTCGGCACCGGCACCGGCGGCCCCGGCTACGACTTCGACGACGAGATCGTCCCGACGCTCAAGTTCGACCGCCCCTACCTGCTCGCGATGGCGAACGCCGGCCTCGCCCGCGGCGCCGACGGCAAGCTGCACGGCACGAACGGCTCGCAGTTCTTCATCACGACGGTGCCGACGCCGTGGCTCGACGGCCACCACACGATCTTTGGCGAGGTCGCCGACGAGGCGTCGAAGGCGATCGTCGACAGGATCGACTCCGTCGCGACCGATGCGCGCGATTGCCCGCTCGAGCCGGTCATGATCGAATCGATCGAAGTCAAGGACTGAGGCTTTTCGGCCGCTGAGGCCCCGCGACGACGAACGACGTCGCGACGGCGGCCGGTTTCGTGACGACATAAGCGGACGGGAGGGACACCCCTCCCGTCCGCTTATGTCGTTGCTGATGACGTGTCGATGCCGCCCGTGCGCTCAGTGCTGCGCGTCGAGGCCGTCGCGGATGCGGCGCATGCGCGGCTGCGCGGAGTCCTTCGCGCCGGTCAGTCGGTAGACGTCGAAGACGCCGTCGATCTTGCGCACCGCGGACAGCAACGTGTTCAGATGCTGCGGATCGGCCATCTCGAAGCTGAACTGGCTCGTGGCGACGCGGTCCGAGCCGGTCGCGATCGAACCGGACAGGATGTTGACGCCGTGGTCGGAGAGCACGCGCGTCACGTCCGAAAGCAGATGCGGACGGTCAAGCGCCTCGACCTGGATGCGCACCATGAACAGGCCCTTGTCGTTCGTCCACGACACTTCGACGACGCGTTCGGGTTCACGGTGTTTGAGGTTGATCATGTTGAGGCAGTCGACGCGGTGCACCGAGACGCCCTCGTTGCGCGTGATGAAGCCGATGATGCTGTCGCCGGGCACCGGCATGCAACATTTGGCGAGCTTGACCCAGATGTCGGTGACTCCCTTGACGGCGATGCCCGGGCCGGAGCCGGCGTGGCGGCGCTTGGGCACGCGCAGCGGCAGCACCTCCTCCTCCGCCTCCTCGGCGACCTCGTCGCTGCCGGCGTCCTTGACCAGATGGGAGATGACGTTCTGTGTCGAGACCTGCCCCTCGCCGATCGCCGCGTAGACCGCTTCGGCGTTCGGCAGGTTGAGGTCGTCGGCCGCACCGACCATCGCCTCGGGCGTCAGCAGCACGTTGACCGGCAGGTTGCGCTTGCGGATCGCACGCGTCAGCTCGTCGCGGCCCTCCTCGATCGCCTCGGTGCGCCGCTCCTTGCTGAACCATTGGCGGATCTTGTTGCGCGCCTTCGGGCTCTTGACGAAGCTCAGCCAGTCGCGCGACGGGCCGGCCGTGTCCGACTTGCTCGTGAGCACCTCGACGGTGTCGCCGTTCTCGAGCGTCGTGTCGAGCGGCACGAGACGCCCGTTGACGCGCGCGCCCATCGTGCGGTGCCCCACCTCGGTGTGCACGGCGTACGCGAAGTCGACCGGCGTCGCGTCGGCAGGCAGCGAGACGATCTTGCCCTTCGGCGTGAAGACATACACCTCGGCC
Source organism: Bifidobacterium choerinum (assembly GCF_002761235.1). NCBI lineage: Bacteria > Bacillati > Actinomycetota > Actinomycetes > Bifidobacteriales > Bifidobacteriaceae > Bifidobacterium > Bifidobacterium choerinum. The sequence continues at coordinate 2,065,147 of NZ_CP018044.1, forward strand.
GAGCCGAGGTCCTCCTTGAGCGAACCGAGGAACTCGTTCGAGTCCGGCGTCTCGCTCGTCCAGTCGGCGAGCTGCTGGATCCATTTGAGGTTGTCGGCCTCCTCCGGCTCCTGCCGGCCGCGCTCGCGGTCCGCCTTGTCCGGCGTGCTCAGCGCACGGCCGGCCTGGCCGTTCGCCTTGTACTTCCAGTGCGCGGCGATGCCGAACTCGGCGCGCCGGTGCATGTCCCAGGTGCGGATCTGGATCTCGACCGGCTTGCCGCCGGGACCGACGACCGTCGTGTGCAGGCTCTGGTACATGTTGAGCTTCGGCATCGCGATGTAGTCCTTGAAGCGGCCCGGCACCGGGCTCCAGCGTGCGTGCACGGCGCCGAGCACGGCATAGCAGTCCTGGATCGTGTCGACGATGATGCGCACGCCGACGAGGTCGTAGATGTCGGAGAAGTCATGGCCGCGCACGATCATCTTCTGGTAGATCGAGAAGTAGTCCTTCGGGCGTCCGGTGACCATCGCATGGATGCCCAGATCGCCCAGATCCTCGTTGATCTCGGCGATGATCTGCTTGAGGTAGACCTCGCGCTGTCCTGCGCGATGCGCGACGAGCATGATGATCTCGTTGTAGATCTTCGGGTAGAGGACCTTGAAGCTCAGCTCCTCGAGCTCCGTCTTGATCGCGTTCATGCCGAGACGGTTCGCCAACGGCGCGTAAACGTCGAGCGTCTCGCGCGCCTTGCGCTGGGCGCTCGACGGCTTGACGTAGCGCCAGGTGCGCGCATTGTGCACACGGTCGGCGAGCTTGACGACGAGTACACGCACGTCACGGCTCATCGCGACGACCATCTTGCGGATCGTCTCCGCCTGCGCGGAGTCGCCGTAGTCCATCTTCGTCAGTTTCGTGACGCCGTCGACGAGGCCGGCCACGGTGTCGCCGAACTCGGCGCGACACTCCTCGAGCGTGTAGTCGGTGTCCTCGACCGTGTCATGCAGCAGGCCGGCGGCCACGACGAGCGGCCCCATGCCGAGGTCGGCGAGGATCTGCGCGACGGCGAGCGGGTGGATGATGTACGGCTCGCCGGATTTGCGGCGCTGCGTCGAATGCTGGCGTACGGCGCGCTGGTAGGCGCGCGAGAGGATCTCCATGTCCTCGTCCGGATGGTGCTGCCTGCAGATCGCCAGGATCGGGGCGAGCGGATCCAACGGATTGGCGCTGATTTCGCAGCCGAGCATGTTGGCCGGCTGCATCTCCTCGTCCACGTTCACCATCGTCCACTCTCCTCTCGTATCGCCGCGCCGTCTTCCCACGGGCGTCATTTCATTCTACGCGCGGCGCGCCGGACGACGGCGCGTGTTCACATCCCCGTCGAACCGAAGCCGCGTTCCGCCCGGTCCGAACCGGGCAGCGCCGCGGCCGGCACGAAGGTCGCCTCGACGTAGCGTTGGATGACGAGCTGCGCGATGCGGTCCCCCGGCTCGAAGACGGCGGTCTCATGGGCATCGAGGTTGATCAGCGGCACCATGATCTCGCCACGGTATCCGGCGTCGATCGTGCCGGGCGCGTTGAGCACCGTCACGCCCCGTTTGACGGCCAGTCCCGAGCGCGGGTGCACGAGCGCCACGTATCCGGCCGGCAGCGCGATGCGCACGCCGGTGTGCACGAGCGCGCGCTCGAAGGGGCCGAGTTCCAGATGGTCGGTCGTGCTCAGGTCGGCGCCGGCATCACCGGCGTGCGCGTAGCGCAATTCGACAGGATGCCCCGGATCGACCGGGCAGACGAGCACTTCGGTGGATTCGGGCTCGTTGTAGGCGGGATCGAAGCTCATCAGGCCACACACTCCTTGCACACCGGCTGGCCGTCGGGCGTCGTGTACGCGAGCTGGCTGCGGTGCTTGACGAGGAAGCATTCGGAGCAGATGAACTCGTCGCCCTGCATCGGGATGACGGTCACCGACGCGTCCTCGTTGCTCAGGTCGGCGCCTGGCAGCTCGTAGTCCTCGGCGATCGCGTTCTCGTCGTCGTCCATGTCGGTCGCGGAGTTCTGCGAGCTCTTGCCGAGCGCCTGCAGCGACTCCTCGTCCTCGTCCTTGTTGCGCGGGGAATCATAATCCTGTGCCATAGCGATTCCTTTCATCGATTGATGGCGGCTTATCATTGCGACGCACCATACAATACATGGTTTTCCCCGCATAGGATACACGATGAGACCGTTACGCAAAATCCGACATGTGGGGCACAATGGAAAGCGTTCACATTCTGGATGAAAGAGGTGTTGGCTATGGCAGGTGACTCCTACCCGGTTGCACGATTCGATCACGTCACGAAGACCGGCCTGCTGGTGTTCGCCGTGGACGGCGCCTCCTTCGCCGTGGACGTCGACGAGACGCTCGAGCGCGCGCTTCTCGAGGCCAAGCAGCTCAAGGCGGAGCACCACGGCGAGGAGACGCCCGCGCAGCAGCGTACATTGCCGATCTCGCAGATCCAGACGCTCATCCGCGCCGGCATGGAACCCGATCAGGTCGCCGAACGCTATGGGCTGAGCCCGATCCTCGTACGCCGCTTCTCATCGGCCGTCGAATCGGAGAAAAGCTACGCGATCGAGCAGTTCCTGCGCGTCCCCGCACCCAAGGAGTCGCGGATGCGCGCACTCGGCGACGTCATCGAACGCACCTTCGCCGCGGCGCGGGTGCGGCGCGACGAGGTCGAGTGGAAGGCGACGCGGCGCGGTCTCGAGCCGTGGCGCATCACCGCCTCCTTCACGTCCGCCGGCCACCCGATCCATGCGGAATGGTCGTGGAACATGCATGACAATTCGGTCGTATGTATCAACAACGCCGCGCGCAAGCTCATCGGCGAGACGAACCCGACGACGGCCGCCGCGAACGGAGGCGACGACGTGCCCGACGACGCGATCCCCTCATCGATCTCACTGCCCGGCGATTCGGCACGTTCCGCCCGCATCGAGCAGACGGTCGCCGCCTGGGGCCAGCCGCACAACGCCCCGGCAGATACGCCGGCAGCGCAACGGCCGGCCCCCGCCATCGACGTTCCGCTGCCGCAGCAGCCACAGGAGCCGAAGGACGCCGCGCAGCAGGCTCCGTCATCGCCGGCGCAATCCGACGACGCATCCCCCGCCGCCGCAGGAGACGTCGCGCACGACGACGCCGCGCACGACGACGCCGCGCACGACGAGACGCATCATGACGGCCCCAAACCCGAGCGCCGCACCGACCGCCACCGTCCCCCGGTCCCCAGCTGGGACGAGATCATGTTCGGCAAGCCGAAGGCCTAGCCGAACCGAATGTCACTGCCGGCTCCCTTTTCGCAACCGCGTTCGATGCCGTCGGCGGTTTCGTTCCTGGCTCAGACCATGTCGATGATGCACGGGATGTCCATCTCGAGCATCGTCTGCGAACCGTGCACGCCCGGCATCGCCATCGCGAGTTCGGTCTGCGTGCGCGAATAGACGATCGTCACGTCGTCGGACGCCTCGACGACGAGGTCGCCGAGCACCTGCCTGGTCTCCTCGCTGACCGGCCCGTAGAATCCCGCGTCGATCGCCTCGTTCTTCGTGCGCACCCAGGCGAGTCCGTCGAGCCGCGCACGCCAGCGCGCGGCGAGCATGTCCACGTCGGCGCCGTCGGCCGCATACACCATGACCGAGCGCGGTTCGCCGCCGATCATCCTCACGCCGTCGAGCAGCTGCGGTTCGGCGGCGACGTCGATCTGACGCTCCAGGTCGATCGCGACCATGCCGTGGTCGGCGACGACGACGATCACGGTGCCATGCGGTGCGAGCCTGCGCAACGTCTCCAGCTGTCCATCGATCTTCTCGAGCGTCGTCGTCCACTGTTCGGAGCGCCACCCTTCGGCGTGGCCTGTCTTGTCGATGTCGCGCAGGTACAGATAGGTCAGTCCCGGCTCCTTCGCGCTGTCGGCGGCCGCGCGGACGCGGCCGAGCGGATTGTCCTTGCCGATGTAGTGCGCGCCGCGCAGCGCCGCGCGCGTCAGCGGCGACGCCATGAAGCGCGTCAGACCGACGCTCGTGACGCGCACATCTTGCACTGCGAGCTTCTCGAAGACGGTCTCGACGCGCTGCAGCTCCTCGGGATGCGGCGCGCCTCGGAACTGGATGAGCTGGCAGATCTCGTCGGTGAGCGGATTGCGCTGCGTGTATCCGGTCATCGACGTCAATCCCGGGCAGGTGCCGGTGCCGAAGGTCGCCATCGCCGCCGCCGTCGTGCTCGGCGAGCAGGTGGAGATCGGCCGGTCGTTCGCCGCGTCGTGCAGCAATGCGCGCAGATATGGCGCGTGCCCGAGGCTCATCTTGAGGTTCCAGAACCCCAGGCCGTCGACGAGCACGACGATTGCGCTGCGCGCCTCGGGGATGCCGAGCGCGGCGGCGAGCTCGGCGGGCTCTTTATGCACGGCCGTCGTCGTCGGCGCGCCGATCGCCGCGCTCAGCGCCGGCAGCACCGACGACAGGTGCAGCGCTCCCCCGCGCGGCGCCGTGTCCGCCGGCGTAAACGGCGCGGGCACGTCGCAGCCTCGCATCTGGTCGATCGTGTCGCCGTACTGCGCGGTGGGCACGAATTGCAATAGGGTCGCCATATCCGGAACGTCGATGCTCATGGCCTCCATTCAAGCGCGGTTGCCGGACGCCGGTGGCCGCGGAACGGGCCCGGAGCCACCAACGCGCCCATAGCAGACACATGCGACGACGATGGATGTACGATGTAAGAAACGTACGGGTTCACGTCATAATCGTCACGGGGAATCATGACGATACATGCGTGGGGGCCGACATTTCTGACACGTCATCGGGAGCTTATGACATCGGGGCATGTCGGACGCATCCGGCGTTGTATAACGATTTCCGCTTATCGGTGCTAGTGGAGAAGGCTGGTGGGCATGAGCAGGAAAGGGAAATCATGTACCGTATCGCGATTGTGGACGACGACGCCGGGCAATGCGCCGGCCTGCACGACATGCTCCGGGACCTCATCCCCACGGAGTTCGATTGCAGCATCGACATGTACGCCAGCCTGGGCGAACTCGACGGGCAACAGGTGGACATCGTCTTCGCCGACATCTGTCTGGCGGACGGCGGGAACGGCATCGAGGCGGTGCTGCAGATGTTCGCCGACCGTCCGTCCGTCCATCCAGGTGATCTATGTGACCGGGCACGTCGAATACTGCTCGGCCGTCTACGACACGCGGCACATCGGCTTCCTCGTCAAGCCGGTCAGGCGTCAGGAGTTGTCCGACGCGTTCCATCGCGCGCTGGGCCGTCTGCGCGACCTGCGTGAGCAGCCTTTCGCCGTGCGCTTCAACAACACCTCCTACATCGTCAGGCCCGCACAGGTCATGTATGTGGAGAGCAAGCTGCGCGTGGCGGTCTTCCACGGCGAGAACAACAGCGCCGTGCGCACATACATGAAGCTGTCCGACGTCGCCGAACGTCTGCCGTCGCGGTTCCACCGCTGCCATTCGAGCTATCTGGTGAACTTCGACTTCGTCGAGGCGATCACGAAAAGCGATTTCGTGCTGACCGACGGCACGCATGTGCCGATCAGCCATCTCCGACCTCATCGATACCACGCTCCGCTCTCTGCCGTTCGTCACAATCAGTAGGGTCCACGATTGACCCTGTCGGCATCCACATTGCCAACACGACGGTCGCACATGTCGAGAGAAGTGAGAAATGGTCGACTACTCGTAAGAAAAAACACATCTCCGCTTCTCGGCAATCATCGTCTCGATACGGCATCCTATATGCCGAAGTACGATGTGCGACAAAGCGCAGATGCACAATCGACCACAGAGCACAATCGGCCATGACGACACCGGCATCGAGGCATCTGAATAACGCATCAGATCTATGCCGCTCATATCACTGCACATGCACAATCAGCCTGCGAAGGACGACATAATGAAGATATCGGAAGAAGAACCTCAGCACCAGAGCTCGTCGGCAAGCGGCATGAACGCATACGACGAGAATGCCGAATCAACACGCATCATCCGAATCGCCGATCTTTCCTGGCTCTTCGAGAAACGGAACAAGGAATACCACGCCGACGAGGAACCATTCGGAAACGCCGTGGGCACGGAATCGTTGTAGACATCGACGCTGCTACAGGCGACACGGTACCGGCGCCCCGCCCCTCACTCCCTGCCGAGGTTGTTCGTGTTCTTGAAGCGGTGCACGAGCAGGTCGGCGATGACGAACAACGCGAGCGCTGAGCAGCCGAGGATGATCCACGCCTTCGCGATATGCCAGTCGTTGTAGAGGTAGTCGTCGCTGTATTTGAAGCCGCCGCCGTCGAGCATCTCGTCCTTCATGCCGGACGGGCAGTAGGACAGGTCGTCGGGAAGCTTCGGCTTCCTGGCCGCGAGCGCCGAAGGATCGGCGGCCGCGTCGGTCGGCGCCGCGCTCGCCTGCGCGCTGCCGCCCGTCGCCCCGCCGGACGACGAGTTCTCGTCCTGCTCGGACGGGTCCTTGAGCGGCAGGCAGTTGAGGTCGCTCGTCGTGCCGAGCGCCTCCATGCCCCAACGGCTGATCATGCCGTAGGAGATCTTGTTGAGCACGCCCTTGAGTTCGAAGAGCATGCCGCAGAACACGAGTTCGACGATGAGGATGTACGGCGTGACCGACGTAGCCGTCTCGGCGCTTTTCATCAACGTGGAGACGACCATGCCGAGCGCGTCGGAGGCGTAGAACAGCAGCAGGAACGTGATGTAGTACTCCCAGTAGACGCCGCCCGGACCGCCGATCAGCGCGCCGCCCGACGGCGGCCGCGCGTCGTAGACGAGCGCGATGCCGGGGAAGCACAGGCACAGCACGGCGCTTTGGAACGCGCACAGCAAGAACTGCACGATCGCGTTCGCGAGCGTGAACGCGACCGGGTAGAGTCCGGCGGCGAGGTCGGCCTGCAGCACGGTGCGCTGTTTGACGACGACCTGCACCGAGTTGAACAGGCCGCCCCAGATGCAGGTGCACATCAGCAGGAACGCGACCGATTTCGTGGCCGTCTGCAGATGGAACACGTTGTCGCCGGCGACGGCGATGACGATCGCGACGCCCGCGATCGGGAACATCATCATGATGACGAGGCTTTTGCCTCCGCGGAACAATAGTTTGAACGCGACGTCCAAACAGTTCGCGAACTGCCTGAGCACCATCTTCATCGTTGCACTCCCCTGCTCTCTGCTCTCATCCGCTCTCGTTGTTCGTCCCGGCCGCCCACGCGCCGTCTCATGCGTCGAGCGGCGGCTGCGGCGCGAGCCCCGGCACCTCGTACGGCCTGAAGGTGATGTGGTCGGGGTCGCTGATCTGGTCGTTGAGGTTCTTGAACATCTCGCGGAAGTCCCTCGCGCCGCCGAAGTGCCGCAGAGCGTCGGCCGGCGTGCCGGCGAACGCGAGACGCCCGGGGTTGCGCTTCCCCGGGTCCTTCGCGCGCGGCGCGGCGACGACGATGACCTCGTCGAACATGTCGAGCATGTCGATCTCGTGGATGACCATGATGATCGACAGCACGCGTTCCGAACCGTCCTCGCCGGCTGTGCGCTGCATATCGCGCGGCGGGTGGACGATGTCGCGCAGCTTCGTGAACAGCTTGTCCTTGTCGATGTAGCTCAGGCCGGCGTCCGGCTCGTCGAGGCACAGTACCGGCTTGTAGCCGACGAGTTCACGCGCGACGCTCACACGGCGCTTCTGGCCGCCGGAGAGCTTCTTGATCGGCGAATCCTTCAGCGCGTAGATGTCGAGCTTGCGCAATACCGAATCGACCTGCTCCTGGATCTCGGCGCGCGAGGAATCCTCGGCCATGCGCAGCTTCGCCGACGAGTAGATCTCCTCGAAGACGGTGAGCTCGGGCAGGAACACGTTGCTCTGCTGCACGTAGCCGATCATCGGCCCGAGGTTCTTGTAGTGCGCGCGCAGGTCCTCCTGGTTCTTGTAGCGCGTGTGCCCGTTGTACAGCGAGTCCTTGCCGGACAGGCAGTTGAGCAGCAGCGTCTTGCCGGCGCCCGATGTGCCGATGATCGCGACGAGGCTGTGCTGCGGGATCTGGAAATGGATGTCCTTGAGCAGCGTCTTCGGATGCCTTCCACCGACCGTCTTGTCGTCGATCTGCACGTCGAGCATGACGGGCTGCGCGATCTGCGCGGGCGCCGGCTGCACGGCCGTGCTCGGCGCCGGCGATGCCGGGCGCTTGCCGAGCGCCGTCGTGATCGGCGCGGGCATCAAAGGTCCCGTCGCGGCGGCCGGTGCGGGCACGGCGATCGACGGCGCGGGCGTCGGCTGCGCGGCCGCGCGCACGCCGGCGCCGACGCGCTGGTCGTAGACGATCGTGCCCTTCGTGAAGTAGAAGCGGCAGTCGCCGATCGCGATGACGTCCTTCTCCTGCAGCACATGCGCGCCGCGCAGCGGACGGCCGTCGATGTAGGTGCCGATGCGGCTTTTGATGTCGCGGATCACGTATTGCCCGCGCACGAAGTCGATGCGCGCGTGCCTGCGCGAGACGTAGGGCACGTTCTGCACGATCGTGTCCGGCGCCGAGGCGCGGCCGATGTACGTCGTGCGCCCCTCCTGACGCGGCAGCGGGTACGAGCGCCACAGGCCGAGGTTCTGGTCGACGGTGAAGATGATGATGACGCCCTGCACGTCGGGGTTGCCCAGGTCGCCGTCGATGCGGATGAGGTCGCCGTCGGCGAGCGGATAGCGCGCGTCCGGCTGCAGTCTGCGGCCGTTGATGTAGGTCGGGTTCGTCGTCTGGCGCGACTGGTAGTGCCAACGGCCGTCGTTGAACACGAAGGCGCCGTGGTTCGCACTGACGATGCTCGAATGCACACGCAGCGTCGGCACCCCCGGCTCCCGGCTCATCACGCGGCCGAGCGCCCAGACCTCATGGCCGGCGAGCGGGTAGACGCTCGCGTTGCCGTCCTCGATGACGACGACGGTCTCGGGACCGAAGTGGAGGCCGCCGAGGAAGGTGCGCGTCTGGTCGGCGCCCGGACGCGGCGCGGCGGCGCGCGGCGGCTGCTGCAGTGTCGGATATTGCGGGCGCGCCGCCGGCGGACGCGCCTGCGGCGCACGCGCCCGGAGCCCCTGCGGCTGGCGCGGCACCGGGGCCGGACGGTTCATGCCGGACTGCGGACGTTGCGGCTGCGCGGGGTTCGGCGGCGTCGGCCGCTGCGGCGGCATGGCGGTACCTGACATCTTCGGTGTTCCTTCTGCTCTCTGCACGGACGCGTCCCTTCGCTGCACGCTCATGCATGGCGCACGCCCGCCCTGCCCAGTGTAGCGGCAGCCGCCGATGCCCCGGCGTTCCGCGCATCAGCCCGCTTGCTAGAATGGTACGGTTCTCGAGTCATATGGAGGGAAGTCAGCATGGTTTCGCGTCGCAAGCCGCCAGCAGCGGCCTATGATCCGCGCACGGTCAAGGAACACATCGTCGAGACGCCGCTCGGCGAGGAGATGAGCAAATCCTTCCTCGAATACGCCTATTCGGTCATCTACGCCCGCGCGCTGCCCGACGCGCGCGACGGACTCAAGCCGGTGCAACGGCGCATCGTCTACCAGATGGGCGAGATGAACCTGCTGCCGACGCGCCCGTACATGAAGTCGGCGCGCGTCGTCGGCGAGGTCATGGGCAAGCTGCACCCGCACGGCGACTCGGCGATCTACGAGGCGATGGTGCGCCTTGCGCAGCCCTTCGCGATGCGGCTGCCGCTCGTCGACGGCCACGGCAACTTCGGCTCGCTCGACGACGGCCCGGCGGCCTCCCGATACACCGAGGCGCGTCTGGCGCCGGCCGCGCTCGGCATGAACGCCGGCCTCGACGAGGACACCGTCGACTTCACGCCGAACTACGACAACAAGCTCAAGGAACCCGAGGTGCTGCCCGCGGCGATCCCGAACCTGCTCGTCAACGGCGCCTCCGGCATCGCCGTCGGCATGGCGACGAACATGGCCACGCACAACCTCGGCGAGGTCGTCGCCGCCGCCAAGCACGTCATGCGCCACCCCGAGGCCACGCTCGACGAGCTGATGGACTACCTGCCCGGGCCGGACTGGCCGGGCGGCGGCATCGTCATCGGACGCGACGGCATCCGCGAGGCGTACGAGAGCGGACGCGGCTCGCTGACGACGCGTTCGACGACGCACGTCGAGAACGTCACGGCACGCAAGAAGGCGATCGTCGTCACCGAGCTGCCGTACATGGTCGGCCCCGAACGCGTGCTCGAACGCATCTCGGAAGGCGTCAAGAGCCACAAGCTCGAAGGCATCTCGAACGCGATCGACCTGACGGACCGGCACAACGGCACGCGCATCGTCATCGAGCTCAAGACCGGCTTCGACCCGGACGCCGTGCTTTCCCAGCTGTTCAAGCACACGCCGCTGCAGGAGAACTTCACGATCAACAACGTCGCGCTCGTCGACGGCCGCCCGCACACGATGGGGCTGCGCGAGATGCTCGACGTGTGGATCGGGCACCGGCGCGGCGTCATCCGCCGTCGCAGCGAATACCGCCGCCGCAAGGCGCTCGAGCGGCTGCACCTCGTCGAAGGCCTGCTGCTCGCACTCGTCGACATCGACGAGGTCATCCAGGTCATCCGCTCATCCGAGGACGCGGACGCAGCGAAGACGAAGCTCATCGCCGTCTTCGACCTCGACGACGTGCAGGCGCAGTACATCCTCGACCTACGGCTGCGCAGGCTCACGAAGATGAGCCGCATCGAGCTCGAGGCGGAACGCGACGAGCTGCGCGGACGCATCGACGAGCTCGATGCGATCCTCGCGTCCGACGCGGCGCTCGACGGGGTCGTCGAAAAGGAGATGGACGAGACCGTCGCCGCCTACGGCACGCCGCGGCGCACCGTGCTGCTCGACATGGACGCCGACGGCAGACTCACGCCGGTCGAGGCGCGCGGCGCCGACAGCACGCTCAACGCGTTCGCGCTCGACGCGGCGCGCCACGTCGAACAGGTCTCCGAGGCCGCGGCGGACGTGGCGGCCGCGCGCAAGGGCGCCGCGACCGGCGACGCGGCGAGCGCGCTGCAGATCGAGGACGAGCCGTGCGTCGTCGCGCTGAGCGCGACCGGACGGATCGCGCGCCTCGACCCGGAGGCATCCGAGGTGTGGGCGGCGCGCACGCCGGAGACGACGGCGGGCGGCGACGGCTGCGTCATGTCGATGATCGCGACGAGCACGCGCGCCGACTACGGCATCGTCACGTCGGCGGGACGTTTCGTGCTCGCGCACGCCGTCGAGCTGCCCCATGTCGCCGCGGACACGCCGCTCGACCTGTCCACGGGCATCGATGCGCGCGAACTCGTGTCGTCGACGCAGAGCACCGAGCCGATCGACGGCGAACGCGTCGTCGCCGTCGTCGCACTGCCGAAGGACAAGGACGAGGAAGCCGCGCCGCTCGCGCTCGGCACACGCGGCGGCGTCGTCAAACGCTGGAACAGGGAATCGCCGACGACGATGGATTCATGGAGCGTCATCGACCTCAAGGACGGCGACGAGCTGCTCGCCGCGCGTGAGGCGCCCGACGGCAGCCGTCTCGTGTTCGTCTCGACCGACTCGTCGCTGCTTACCTTCGACGCGAAGCAGGTGCGCGCGCAGGGGCGCACGGCTGCCGGCATGGCGGGCATCCGCCTCGCCGACGGCTGCGAGGTGCTCGCCTTCGCCGTCGTGCATGAGGACGAGCTGGCGTGGACGCCCGAAGAGGAACATGAGGACGGCACGACGTCGCCCGCGCACGGCGCCGTCGTGCTCACCGTGGCCGGCGACGGCGCGTCGCTGCTCGGCACCGACACCGGATCGGCGAAGGTCTCGCCGCTCGCGCTGTATCCGACGAAGGGGCGCGGCACCGGCGGCGTGCGCTCGCAGCGTTTCCTCAAGGGGCAGAACACATTGATCCGCGCATATGTGGGCGCCTGGCCGCTCGTCGCGTGCACCGAATCAGGGCATGCGGTGGCGCTGCCGGCCCCGGACATGCGCCGCGACGGCTCCGGCAGCGAACTGGCCGCCGCGATCGGCTACGTCGCATGACGCGCCCGCGGTGTTCGCAAACGCATCTTCGCAAACACCGCGAGTGCATGATGCGCGCGGCGTGTTCGCAAACGGGCGTCGCCGCGAACATATCGGACATGTGACGCACCCGAAGCGCTCGCCAACGGTCACCGGTGCGAACATCACGGGTGTATGGCGCGCGCATCATGTTCGTAGCCGGCGCGCGGAGCGGGGCGGACGACCTCAGGTCGTCGTGTACAGACCCATCAGCACGGCGCCGGCGACGATGAGCAATGTGCCGAGGAGGATGCCGGCCATCTGCCGCTTCGTCTTGTGCTCGTGCAGCACGACGATGCCGCCGTAGGTGGAGACGATGACGCCGAGCTGGGAGAACGTCGTAGCGATCGCCTGTCCGACGTGCGGGTTCGCCGCGGACACGAAGATGAGCATGTTGCCGACCGCCCACAGCAGGCCGGTGATGATGTTGAGCGCCGTCTTGCGGTGCAGGATGAGCGTGCGGTCGCGTTCGACGAAGTTGACGATCGCGAGCGCCGTGATGATCTGCCCGATCGACTGCGGCAGGATGACGGCGGTCATGTAATAGAGCCCGTTGCCGCTCGGCGCATTGTAGATGGCGTCGGAGATGAATCCGGTATGGTGCAGCAGGTTCGGGAAGATGAAGTACAGCATGAAGCCGATCGTCGAGAACAGCAGCGCGCCCAGGCCGAAGCGCATGTCCTTCGCGCTGATCCGGCGCGCGTCGGCGGCCGAGTCCTTCGCCGAGCACAGCACGGCGCCGGACGTGACGAGGATGATCGCGATGACGCCGATGACCCAGACGTTGAGCGTGCGCCACTGGCCGAGCACGATCGCGGCGAGCAGCGCGTTGCCGACGACCTGCCCGGCCGTGGAGATCGGCATCGCCATCGAGACACCCAACGGCTTGAGCGCGGAGAACTGGCCGAAGGAGCCGATCGTCCAGAAGACGCCCGAGCACAGGCCTACGAGCCAGATCCTGGGGTTGAACGCGAAGGCCAGTCCGGCGTTCGGCACCGTGTAGAACACCGAGACGAGCACCGCGAATATGACGGCGCCGATCGTCGTGCCCAATGTCCCCTGACTCGGTTTGCCGTCGATTTTCGCTGTGATGACGCTGTTCGATCCGAGGAACAGCGCCGGTAGCAGCGCGATGAGCATGTCCATGCGAAAGACGCCCTCCCTTGCCTCTCTCCGTGTGCGAGTGTCCGTTGTCGCGAATCCACGAACGCCACGGAGGCGCGCGGGGGGCCGTCCGCCGTATATCGGGACGAACGGCGGCACGACGTCAGTCATTCTATGCCCGTCATGCGGCGGGACGTGGCCGTCTTTTGCTCATAGCGTCGATATCGCGTCCTATCCGTACGCCGCAGGCTCACCGGTAGAGCTTCATGCCCTGCGGGGACGGCGCGAATCCGGCGGCGCGCAACGCCGGTGTGACCGGCAGGCGCGCCGTGAGCGGCACGCCGTTGCAGTCGCGGAACGTGACCGACCCTCCCGGCAGGTGCCGCAGCATGTCGGCGAGCGCCGTGCATGCGCGTTCGGCGAGGCTCATCGGTTCGTCGAACATGACGAGGCGTCCCGAGCGCGGCGCCGCGTACAGCAGTGCGTCGCCGCCGCGCAGCACGACGAGCGACCCGGCGCGACGCGTCGGCTTGACGCCGCCCGTACGCGCCGCGTCGTCCGCGTCGTCCGCGTCGTCGGCGCCGTCCGCGTCCTGCGTCCCGGCCATCCGCATCGGCCCGGGCCAGCGGATCGCCGTGCCGTAGAGGACGGCCGGATCGGCGGCGTCGAGAGCGACCGTGGCCGGCGACCGCCCGATCAGGTCGCGCATCATGTCGACGGTCTCGCGCCGCGCGAACTGCGCCGCGCCGAAGCCGTCGACGAACATGCCGCGCATCAGCGCGCCCTGCTCCTCCATGCGCCGCAGCACCGGGTACAGGCCCGAGAAGCCGCCGGGGACGCCCTCATGGTCGACGACCGGCTGCGTGATCACGCCGTAGCGGTCGAGCAGCACGTCGATCAGGTCGATGACGCGTTCCTCCGGCGTGCACGGTTCGCCGCCCGCGCGCACAAGCGACCACAGGCCGCCGTTCATGGCCGGCCGTGCCATGTGCGCGCGCATGCGCCGTCGGCGCACGGGGCGTGCAGGCGCGTGCGCCGCGCCCCGCGTCGCCGCCGCGCGCGCCACCGGGAACGACGAGTTCGTGACGCGGCCGCGCCGGGCGAGCGCCCACAATGCGTCCTCGAAGCCCTGATGGCTCCATGCCGCGGCGACGACCTCGCCGGTCGTCTCGTCGACGGACGGCTCGAGGCCGCGGGCCGCCGACGCGCGCTCCCAGCATGCGTGGGCGCGTTCCTCGAGCGGCAGCGGACCATAGGCGCCGCCATCCCCGAGCGCGGCGACGATCGCGTCGCCGACGCCGAGCGGCCCCATGTCGCCGTCCGCCGGCGCCGAGCGGCCGTCCTGCGCGGCGTCGGATGCGCATCGTCCCTCAAGCTGCGCCGAATCGAAGGGGAACAGCATGACCGCCCCGAGTCCGTCCGCCGAGGATGAGGCGGACGAGGACGATGCACCGACCGCGCCGACCCAGACGACCTCGCCTGCGGCGACGAGCTCGTCGAGCATCGACGGCGCATAGTCGCGCACGCGCGCCGGGAACACGGCCCGCTCCCACACGTCGATCGGCAGCGCGACGCCCTCGAGCTGCTCGACGACCCTCATGACGCCGTCGACGCCGTCGAAACGCTGGCCGCCGGCCGAGCCGACGCCCTGCCGCTCGAGCACGAAGCGCTGGAAGTCGGCGGCGGCGACCGGCTTGACGGCCTTGCGCGCCTTGGCGAGCGAGCGTGAGCGGATGCGTTTGAGCACGTCGAGCGCCACCCATTGCGGCACGTCGGCGGGCAGACGGTCGTCGAAGCGTCCGGTGAGCGCCTCGTCGGCGGCCTGCAACGCGTTGAGCTCGTCGACGCAGGCCTCGGCCGGCAGCCGCAGGTCGGCGATCATCATGTCGGCCGTGAACGGCCCGTGCGTCGACAGATAACGGTGCACACGGCCGCGCACGTCGTCGTCGGCGAGCGCGTTCCAGAACGTCCGCTTCGCGAGCGCGGCGGCGACCTCGTCGATGACGGCGTCGTCGAGCACCGAGGCGAGGTCGTCGGAGCCGAGCAGCCGTTCGAGCACCTCCGGATCCATCGACAGCAGCCGCGCGTCGCGCTCCGCCTGCGGCACGTCGTACTGGTACATGACCGAGCCGACGAAGCCGAACAGCAGCTGCTCGGCCATCGGCGACGGCGTGGACGTGACGGTCTCGTGCATGCTGATGCGTCCTTCGGCGAGGCCGGTGAGCACCTCGCGCAGCGCCGGCACGTCGTAGACGTCCTGCAGGCATTCGCGGGCCGTTTCGAGCAGCAGCGGGAAGTTCCTGTGCGTGCGCGCGGCCGTGAGCAGCTGCGCGGCGCGTAACCGCTGCTGCCACAGCGGCACGCGTCTGGACGGGTCGGCGCGCGGCATGAACAGCGCGCGCGCCGCGCATTCGCGGAACCGCGCCGCGAACAGCACGCTGCCGGTGACCTGCGTCTCCACAAGGCGCGCGACGTCGTCGGCGTCGAAGGCGAGGAGCGAGGCGACGTCGATCGAGCCGTCGCCGTCGGGCAGACGGATGACGAGGCCGTCGTCGGCCGCGTAGATCTGTCCGTCGACGCCGTAGCGCCGCAGCAGCCGCGCGTTGACCGCGAGCGCCCACGGCTCATGTACCCTGCGTCCGAAGGGCGCATGCACGAGGATGCGCCAGTCGCCCTCCTCGTCGCGGCAGCGTTCGATGACGATGTGCGTGGCGTCGGGGATGACGCCGGTCGCGGCCCGCTGCTCGGCGAGGAAGGCGGCGGCCGCGTCGATGGCGTCGTCGTCGAGGCCGTCGCCGGCGAGCCTGGCGCGCACCTCGGGCGTGAAGCGCGGCTTCGCGACGGCCTCGGGGGCGCCGGCGCCGTCCGCCTCCGCGCGCGAGGCCTCGACGAGGCCCGCGCCCACCTCGCGCACCCACCGTCCAATCGCCAGTCCGAAGCCGTAGTCCCTGCCGTCGCCCTCGCCGTGCCAGAACGGCAGGCGCGCGCTGCGTCCCGGCGCCGGCAGCACGACGACGCGGTCGTTCGTGATCTGCTGGATCTGCCATGACGTCGTGCCCAGCGTGATGACGTCGCCGACGCGCGACTCGTAGACCATCTCCTCGTCGAGCTCGCCGACGCGTCTTGGTCCGCGGCCGGCCTCGGCCTCGGGCAGCACGACCGTGTACATGCCGCGGTCGGGGATCGTGCCGCCGCTCGTCACGGCGAGGCGCTGCGCGCCGGGGCGCGCGGCGAGCATATGCGTCTGCGCGTCGTAGGTCAGCGCCGGTCGGAACGCCGAGAACTCCTCGCCGTCGTAGGCGCCCGAGACCATGCCGACGACGGCGTCGTAGACGTCGCGTTCGAGCGTGCGCCACGGCGCGGCGCGGCGCACCACTTCGAACCAGCGGTCCGCGTCGAGCGGTTCGAGGCTCGCGGCGGCCACCGTCTGCTGCGCGAGCACGTCGAGCGGGCACTGCGGCACGTGCAGCGGCTCGATCGCGCCGGCGAGCATGTGTTCGGCGCTCGCGGCCGCCGCGACGATCTGCTGGCGCGTGCACGGGTACATGATCGCGTGGGAGACGCCGCCGACGTGGTGGTCGGCGCGGCCGACGCGCTGCAGCCCCGAGGAGATCGACAGCGGCGGCGTAATCTGGATGACGAGGTCGACCGAGCCCATGTCGATGCCCAGTTCGAGGCTGCTCGTCGCGACGACGCAGCGCAGACGCCCCTGCTTGAGCTGCGTCTCGATCTGCTTGCGGCGGTCCTTCGAGACCGATCCGTGGTGCGCCATCGCGATCGCGTCGTCGGGGTCGACGGCACCGACGAGCTTCGTCGTCGAACCGATCAGCGAATTGTAGTGCGCCGGTTCGCTCCCCTCGTCGCGCGTCCTGCCGCGGCGTGCCGCGTACAGGTCGTTGAGCCGCGCGGTGAGGCGTTCGGCCAGTCCGCGCGAGTTGACGAAGACGAGCGTCGTGCGGTGCGCGAGGACCTCGTCGAGCACGCTGGATTCGATGTACGGCCAGATGGAGGCGTTCGGCTCGCCGCCGCCGGCTGTTCCGCCGCCCGGCCGCGGCGGCGCAGCGCCATCGCCGCGCCGGCGCGCCGCGCGTTCCATCGCCGGCGTGACGCCGGTGATGCGCTCCGGTGTCGCAAGCCCCGATCCTTCCGAAGCCGATATGCCCGACGAAGCCGTACCTTGCCCCCGTGCGGCGCCGAGCGCGGCGCCCGGGTCGGCGATCCGGATGTCGAGACGCGGACGGCCCTGCGCCTGCACGATCGTCACGTCGCGTGCGCCGCCGAGGAAACGCGCCGCCTGTTCGGCCGGATTGACGGTCGCCGACAGCCCGATGCGCTGCGCGGGACGTGCGAGCCGCGCGTCGAGCCGCTCGAGGCTCAGCGCCAGATGCGCGCCGCGTTTCGTGCCGGCGAGCGCGTGCACTTCGTCGAGGATGACGGTGTCCACCGTGTCGAGCACGCTGCGCGCCTTCGACGTGAGCATCAGATACAGCGACTCCGGCGTCGTCACGAGGATGTCCGGCGGGTGCGCCGCGATCGCGCGGCGCTCCTTGGCCGTCGTGTCGCCGCTGCGCATCGCGACAGAGACCTGCGGCACGGCCAGCCCCATGTCGCGGTATTCGCCGCGGATGCCGTCGAGCGGCGCCTCGAGGTTCTTCGCCACGTCCACGCCGAGCGCTTTGAGCGGCGAGATGTACAGGATGCGCACGCCCCGCTTCGCCTTGCCCCGGCGCCCCGCCGGTTTCGCCGCCGATTCACCGTGCGGAGGCGTTCCCTCCCGTGCCACCATGCCGGCGATGATGCGGTCGATCGCCGCGAGGAAGGCCGCGAGCGTCTTGCCCGAGCCGGTCGGCGCGATGACGAGCACGTCGCCGCCGCCGGCGATCGCCGGCCATGCGAGCGTCTGCGCCTCGGTGGGCGCTCCGAAGACGCGTGTGAACCATCGCCGCGTCGGTTCGCTGAAGGATGCCATGTATTCGACCATATGTTCGATTATCGTCCCGCATATGCCCCATCGCAAGTGGACGCCGACGGCGCAACGCGCGGCGCGCGGATCAGTCGACGGCGTGCATCGAGTCGCGGCGCAGCGCGCGTAGCCATTCGTGCATGACGCCGAGCCCGACGGTGAACACGAGCAGATACCACGGCAGCAGCGTGAGCGACGTGTGCTGCGCGATCAGGCCGAACAGCGGCGGCATCAGCATCGTGCCGACATAGGCGCTCGCCATCTGCACGCCGACGATCGCCTGCGACTTGTCGGCGCCGAAGTACGCCGGCGTCGCATGGATGATGCACGGGTAGACCGGTGCGCAGCCGAGGCCGATGACGACGAAGCCGGCGACGGCGTTCCATGCGCCCGGGACCGGGAGCGCCAGCAGCACGATGCCGGCGACGATGATCGCGGCGCCGAGCCGGATCATCTGCGCGTCGCTGAGCCTCATCGTCACGAAGCCGCTGACGAAGCGTCCGACGGTGATGCCGATGAACACGAGGCTCGCATAGCTCGCGGCCGTCTGCACGTCCACATGGTCGACGCCGGCCATGTAGCTGCTTGCCCACAGGATCGTCGTCTGCTCGATCGAGCAGTAGCAGAAGAACATGATGAGGATCTGCGCGGCGCCACGGATGCGCAGCACGCCGGCCAGGCCAATCGGCCTGCGTTCGCCGGCCGTGTCGGCGTCCTTCGGGGCGGCGACGCGCTTGCGCCACAGCGGCAGGCTCGCGATGAGCACGACCGTCAGCACGACCTGCAGCACGCCGACCGAGCGGTAGCCCCACTGCCATCCGTACTGGCGCGACAGCGCGAAGCCCATCATGTACGGGCCGAGCAGGGCGCCGACGCCCCACATGCAGTGCAGCCAGCTCATATGCCGGCTCGCGTAGTGGACCGCCACATAGTTGTTGAGCGCGGCGTCCACACCGCCGGCGCCCAGGCCGTACGGGATGCCCATCAGCAGCAGCGTCCAGTAGTTCGGCGCGAGGGAGAAGCCGAACAATGCGAGCGCCGTCAGCCCGACCGACGCGGCCGTCACACGCCCGGCGCCGAAACGCAGCGTCAGGCGGTCGCTCATCAGCGCCGAGACGATCGTGCCGGCGCTGATGACCATCGAGATGCCGCCGGCCCACGACAACGGCGCGTCCAGGTCGCCGCTCATCGTCGGCCAGGCGGCGCCGAGCAGGCCGTCGGGCAGGCCCAGCGAGATGAACGCGAGGTAGATGATCGCAAGCAGCAGATTCGTCATGGCGCCTCCTTGTGCACGGGCGGAACGGACGATGCGGACGGACACGACATTATATTCTCGAAACAAGAAATTCGTCGTCCCTCCGCGCGCCGCGTCGCCGCGTCGCTTCGCGACGATACACTGGCTCCTATGCCCCTGACCATCGGATTCGTCTTCGACGACACGCTCGACGCGCTCGACGGCGTGCAGCAGCACATCGTCACGATCGGCGAGGAGCTGCGCCGACGCGGCCACGACGTGCACTACCTCGTCGGGGAGACGCACGATTCGCCGGTGCCGAACACGCACCCGCTCTCGCGCAACATCATGGTGCGCTTCAACGGCAACCGCATGCGCATCCCGCTGCCGGCGAGGCGTGCGGCGATCCACGGCGTCCTCGCGGCGCACGACTTCGATGTCTTGCACGTGCAGGCCCCATACAGCCCGTTCCTGGCCGGTCGTGTGCTGCGGGAGGCCTCCCCCGCCACCGGCGTCGTCGCGACCTACCACATCGCCTGCGCCGATCTGGCGGCGCAGGTCGGCGGCCGCCTGCTCGGCCTGATCAATATGCAGACGCACCGGCGCGTCGACGAGGTCATCGCCGTCTCGCAGGTCGCCGCGCAATACGCCGCGGCGACCGCGCATGTGCGCGGCGTCGTCATCCCGAACCCAGTCGACGTGGACCGCTTCGCCGACGCCGCCCGCCATGCGAGGCGCGATCCGCAAGCGCCGCATGTCGTGTTCCTCGGCCGCCTCGTGGAGCGCAAAGGCCCCATGCAGCTGCTGGACGCCATCGCCTACGGCGAGCGGGCGTCGATCCTGCCCGCTGGACTGCATGTGACCGTCGCCGGCGACGGTCCGCTGATGTGCGAATGCCGCGCGAAGGCCTCCCGGCTGCGCACGCCGGTGGAGTTCCTGGGCACCGTGGACGAGACCAAGGCGGCGCTGCTCGCGAGCGCCGACGTCGCCGCGTTCCCGTCGCTGCCGGGCGAGACCTTCGGCATCGTGCTTCCCGAGGCCATCGCCTCGGGCGCCGGCGTCACGCTCGCCGGCGACAATCCCGGCTACCGCTGGACGATGCGAGGCGACGAGGACGCGCTGTTCCCGATCAGCGGCCCGGACCGCGCCCGCATCCTCGCCGAGCGCATCCGCCGCGCGATCGCCGACCCCGGCTGGGCGCACGCGCTGCATAAACGCGAGCGCGCGCTGCTCGCCCGCTACGACGTGGCGGCGGTCACCGACCGGGTCGAGGAGGTCTACCGGCGCGCGATCGCCGACCGCCGCCGCTGAGCGCGGCGCGGCGGCCGCACGCCGGACGGGCGTCGGTCAGGTGTCGATCTTCGAACGATCGAAGTCGTCCGCGTTGTCGACGATGAACTGCCTGCGTGGCGGCACCTCGTCGCCCATGAGCAGGCTGAAGATGCCGGCGGCGCGTTCGGCGTCCTCCATTCGGATGCGGCGTAGCAGGCGCGTGCGCGGGTCCATCGTCGTGTCGGCGAGCTGGTTCGCGTCCATCTCGCCCAGGCCCTTGTAGCGCTGGATGTCGTCGGCGTAGCTGATGTGGTCGCGGTCGAGCTGCTCGAGTTTGCCGGCGAGCTCGTCGTCGGAGTACGTGTAGATGTATTCGCCCTTGCGCGGCCCGGTCAGCGCGATCCGGTGCAGCGGCGGCACGGCCGCGTACACGTGCCCGGCCTCGATGAGCGGGCGCATGTAGCGGTAGAACAGCGTCAGCAGCAGCGTGCGGATGTGCGCGCCGTCGACGTCGGCGTCGGTCATCATGATGACCTTGTTGTAGCGCGCCTGCGACAGGTCGAAGGAGGCGCCCGATCCGGCGCCGACGACCTGGATGATCGCCGCGCATTCCTTGTTCGACAGCATCTGCGCGAGCGACGCCTTCTGCACGTTGAGGATCTTGCCTCGGATCGGCAGCAGCGCCTGGAACGCCGAGTTGCGCGCCGCCTTCGCCGTGCCGAGCGCCGAGTCGCCCTCGACGATGAACAGTTCGGCGACGTCGTCGTTGCCCGGCTGGCAGTCGGAGAGCTTCGGCGGCATGCTCGCCGATTCGAGCGCGGTCTTGCGGCGTGCGACCTCCTTCGTCTTGCGCGCCTGGATGCGCGCGTGCATCTCGCCGACGATCTTCTCGAGCACACGCGACGACTGCTCCTTGTAGCCGCGTTTGGATCCGGTGATCATCTCGGCGAACTGCCTGTCGACGATGCGCGTGACGACCGGCTTGACCTGCGCGGTGCCGAGCACGTCCTTCGTCTGCCCCTGGAACTGTGGCTCGGCGATGCGCACGGTGACGACGGCGACGAGTCCGGCGAGGATGTCGTCGCGTTCGACCTTCATCTTCGCGTCCTTGAGGTTCACCTTGAGCTTGCGCGCGTTGTCCTCGACGGCCTTGCGCACCTGCCTGGTGACGGCGTTGAGGAAGCCGTCGACGTGCATGCCGCCGCCGGGCGTCGCCACGACGTTGACGAAGCTGCGGATCGTCGTGTCGTACCCGTTGACCCAGCGCAGCGCGATGTCGACGTCGCATGCGCGCGTGATGTCCTGCGCATGCAGGTCGCCGTGCTCGTCGACGGCCTGCGTCTCCTCGTGGTAGGTGCCCTGTCCGGTGATCCTCCAGATGTTCGACACCGGCTCGCCTTGTGACAGGAAGTCGACGAAGTCGACGACGCCGCCGGTGTGGCAGAACTCCTCAAGTCTGCGGTGTCCGGGCGTCGGCGCGTCCGGCTGCGGCGAGACCGTGGCTTCGAGCGTCGTCGCGGCACCGGCCTCGGCCTGCTGCTGCATGTTCTCGGCCTCGGTGCGCGCGATCGCGTC
Source organism: Bifidobacterium choerinum (assembly GCF_002761235.1). NCBI lineage: Bacteria > Bacillati > Actinomycetota > Actinomycetes > Bifidobacteriales > Bifidobacteriaceae > Bifidobacterium > Bifidobacterium choerinum. The sequence continues at coordinate 2,087,370 of NZ_CP018044.1, forward strand.
GTCGCCCGCCGAGGCGCGCACGATCGCGGCGTCCTCGTCGTCGGCGGTCTCCGCGGCCGCGGCCTGCGCGGCGCCGATGTCGTTCTCGATGAGCTCGTCGACGTGCTCGTCGCCGGTGGCCTCGATGCGCTCGTCGACGACGTCAAGCTTGAGTCCCGGCACGAGGAAGCTCGTCTGGCGCACGCGGTCGATGAGCTGGTCGTAGTCGAATCGCGCCGTGTCGTTGAAGATCTCCGGGTCGGCCCAGTAGCGGATGCGCGTGCCGGTCGTCTTCGGCTTGACGTGGCCGATGATCTCGAGTTCGGTCGGCCGGTTCTTGCGCGTCTTCCTGAACGGCGAATCCGGCGACGGATGCTCCGGGTCGGCGTCCGTGTAGACGCCCGGATGCCCTTGGTGAAAGGCCATGTGGTACGTGTTGCCGTTGCGGTCGACCTCGACGTCGAGCCTCGAGCTCAACGCGTTGACGACCGACGAGCCGACGCCGTGCAGGCCGCCGGCCGCGTTGTACGAGGCGTTGCCGAACTTCGCGCCGGCGTGCAGCTTCGTGAGCACGACCTCGACGCCGGTGAGCTTCGTCTTCGGCTCGACGTCGACCGGGATGCCGCGTCCGTTGTCGGCGACCTCGACCGATCCGTCCTTGTGCAGCGTGACGACGATGTGCGTGCACGCGCCGGCGAGCGCCTCGTCGACGGCGTTGTCGATGATCTCCCACAGGCAGTGCATCAGGCCCTGGGTGTCGGTCGTGCCGATGTACATGCCGGGGCGCTTGCGCACCGCGTCGAGGCCCTCGAGGACCGTCAGCGAGTCGGCGCCGTAGTCTTTCTTCGCCATCTTCCGCCTTCCTGGATTGCCGCGGCCGTGCAGGCCGCGCGTCTGTCACGCAAAAGAGCGCGCAGCCGCACGGCCCGCGCTCTTGTGCTGCGCCCGTTCACCGGGCGTCGTTCACCGGGCGTCGGTCACTGGTCGAGGAAGTCGCGCAGCGTCTGCGAACGCGACGGGTGACGCAGCTTCGACATCGTCTTCGACTCGATCTGGCGGATGCGCTCGCGCGTCACGCCGTAGACGCGGCCGATGTCGTCGAGTGTCTTCGGCTGACCGTCCTCGAGGCCGTAGCGCATCTTGATGACGCCCGCCTCGCGCGGCGAGAGCGTCTCGAGCACCTGACGGAACTGCTCCTGCAGCAGCGAGAAGGCAACGGCGTCCGACGGCGCGATCGCGTCGGTGTCCTCGATGAGGTCGCCGAACTCCGAATCGCCGTCCTCGCCGAGCGGCGTGTGCAGCGAGATCGGCTCGCGGCCGTACTTCTGCACCTCCTGCACCTTCTCGACCGGCATGTCGAGCTCGCGTGCGAGCTCGTCCGGCGTGGGCTCGCGCCCGAGGTCCTGCAGCATCTGGCGCTGGACGCGCGACAGCTTGTTGATCACCTCGACCATGTGCACCGGCACGCGGATCGTGCGCGCCTGGTCGGCCATCGCGCGCGTGATCGCCTGACGGATCCACCAGGTCGCGTAGGTGGAGAACTTGAAGCCCTTCTTCCAGTCGAACTTCTCGACGGCGCGGATCAGGCCGAGGTTGCCTTCCTGGATGAGGTCGAGGAAGAGCATGCCGCGTCCCGTGTAGCGCTTCGCGAGCGAGACGACGAGCCTGAGGTTCGCCTCGAGCAGATGGTCCTTCGCCTTCTTGCCGTCGGCGGCCGCCCATTTGAGCTCGCGCCTGCGCTTGAAGTCGAGCTTGTCGCCTTCGGTGTCGAGCAGGTGCTGCGCGTACAGGCCCGCCTCGATGCGCTCGGACAGGTCGACCTCCTGTTCGGCGTTGAGCAGCGAGACGCGGCCGATCTGCTTGAGGTAGTCCTTGACGGGGTCGGCCGTCGCGCCGGTCGTGACGACGCGGCGGCGCGGGTTCGAGCCGGTCGGCGCGAGCGTCTCGTCGTCATCGTCGTCGCGCACGACGAAGGCGCCCTTCTCCTTGGGCTCCTCGGGCTTCTTCTCCTCCTCGTCCTCGTCGTCCTCCTCGGGCTCCGGTTCCGATTCGTCGTCCTCGTCGTCGGCGTCCACGTCCTGGCCGTCCACGTCGCCGAGGTCCTCGTCGAGGTCGAGGCTGTCCTCGTCGATCTGCTCGTCGTCATCGTCGAGCATCACGTCCTCGTCGTCCTCGGGCTGCGCGGCGTGCCCGGTCGTCTCCTTCTTCGCGGTCTTCTTCTTCGCCGTGCTCTTGCGCGGCTGCTTCGTGGCCTCGGCCTGCGCGGACGCGGACTTCTTCTTCGCCGTGCCCTTGCGCGCGCCCGATTTGGCGGACGTGCTCTTGCGCGTGCGCTTCGCCGGCTTGGCCGACGTCTCCTTCGTCGCGGAGGCGCCTTCGACGGTGGAGGTGTCCTTGTCTTCCGACTTGTCCTTGGTGTTCGCCGTTCGCTTCGTGGCCAAACTGTTCCTCCTGCTCGCTCATGATCATGCGACGCCCGAGCCGCCTCCCTTCGCGAGGGCATAGTTGCGGCAAAGGCAAGTCGCGCACTAAGTGAGTTAACCATGCCTCGGAGACGATTATTCCCGGCCCGCTCCCTCCGGTCGGCCCCTGCGGGCGGCGCCCCCGTCACGGCCGGCTCCCGATCCACTGCGGCGCGACGCCGCGCAGCAGCGCCGTCAGGATGATGCCCGCCAGACGCATGCCCTCATCGAGCATGATCGCCTGCGTCGCCGTCTCGAGCGCGCGGGAGTCGCCGATCCACCACATCCCGTAGGCGGCGACGGCGAGCGGATGCGCGGCGAAGCCGTCCGGCACGATCTGCGCGGCGCGTTCGCATATCTCGACGCCGCGCAGGATGCGTTCGACGTCGGGCGCCTCCTGCGCCGCGAACGCCGCATTGAGCTCGCGCTCCATGCGCGCGGCGTTGCCGGGCGCGTGCGGATGCACGGCGAAGCCGATGAAATCCGCCGGGTCGCGCGCGCCCTCGGGGCCCACGAGCGTCATGATGAGCGCGTCGCGCGAGGCGAGCGAATCGGTCATCGTCACGGCGAGCGCGCACAGCTTGTCCGCCTCGCAGTCGAAGGGGTCGAAGTCGTCGGCGTCGAGCCATGCGAGCCAGTCGGCGCAGACGGCGGCGAAGCGCTCGCCGGTCGCCTCGTCGGGCCCGCGGTCGCGGCAGCGCTCGCGGTAGCGCTCGCGCAGCGCCTCGCAGCGTGCGGCGTCGCGTTCGTCGACGATCCGTTCCTCGTCCGGTTCGAATCCCTCGCCCGGGACGAACAGCGCGCAGACGTCCGCGTCCCCGTCCCCGTCCCGTTGTTCCGTCGCCGCAGCGCGCGTCCGTCCGCCGCACGCCGCCGGCGCCGCATCGGCGCCCCCTGCGGCATCGATGTCCCGCACGGCATCGCCATTCTGTGCGGCGTCACAGCATCCCGCCGTCCCGACGTCCGCGGCCGTCCTGATGTCCCTGGTGTCCTCGCTCATCATGTCCTCCGTTCGTCATGCCTGTCCTGTCGCCGGACGTCCGCCCGGCGCCGTCCGGATCCCCGTCGGCCCGGACGTGTCTCCACTCTCGCCGTCCCGCAGGCGCCGTGTCCACCCGGACGGAGGCATGTGTACGGACGGTGCGGTTGTCCACAATTCACGGCCGGAGGAATCCGCTGCGATGTGGGTGTCGCGCGCCGGACTCACGCTCCGGCGCGTCCGCGTCGGGCGCCGGCGATTGTCGCAACACTGTGGATGAATGGCAGCTATGAGCTCCTCGACAGACTTGCAGCAGATCGAATCGCGAATCGGCGCGCTCGTGCGTGAATACGCGGGACTGGCCCGGCAGGCCGACATCCCCCCGGAGCTCGACGACACACTCGAGCGCACGATCGACCAGGCCGTCGTCTCGAGCGAGGGCGGCAAGAGGCTGCGCGCGCTGCTCGCGCTCGGCGCCTACGACCTGCTCATGCCTGACGCCGGCGAGGCGAGGCGCAGCGCGATGCTCGACATCGCCTGCGCGATCGAGGTGTTCCAGACGGCGGCACTCGTGCACGACGACATCATCGACGACGCCGACCTGCGTCGCGGCAAGCCGTCGGCGCACCGCGCGCTCGCGCAGGCGACGCACAGCGAGGCGATCGGCAGGGGGCTGGGCGTCATGCTCGGCGACCTGCTCGCCACCGCATGCACGGCGATCATGGACGACGCGAGCCAGCGTCTCGACATCCCGCAGTCGCGGGACCTGCGCCGCGCGTTCATCACGATGCATCACGAGGTCGAGATCGGCCAGGTGCTCGACCTGGCGATCGAGCGCATGCCGCTGAGCGATCCGGACAAACTCGGCAAGGCCTCCTACGAGGTGTTCCGCTGGAAGACGGCGAGCTACACGACGATCGCGCCGCTCGAGCTCGCGTTCCTCGCCTCCGGGATGGGCTCCGACGACGCGACGCGCCATGCGATGGCGATCGGCTGGCCGCTCGGCGTGGCCTTCCAGCTCGCCGACGACCTCATCGACGTCATCGGCTCGTCGAAGCAGACCGGCAAGCCGGTCGGCGGCGACATCCGCGAGGGCAAGCGCACGGTGCTGCTGTCCGACGCGCTGCGCGCGGCATCGCCGAAGGAGGCGCGCGAGCTCACGCGCATCTACGCGAAGCGCCGGCGCGGCCGGGCGGACGTCGAGCGCGTCACCGCGCTGATGCGCTCGACCGGCGCGGTCGAACGCTCCTACGCGCGCATCGGCGAGATGTGGACGCGCACGACCGACGCGATCGGCGCGATGGGGCTCGACGACGGGCGCAGCGCGCGGCTGACCGCGATCTGCGCGAGGTTCATCCCTCAGTCGGCGCGCGCGTGAGCAGCACACCACCATGTAGAATGACCTCGTCATCGGCCATGCAGGCCGCACAGCATTTCGGGTAAGGGAAACGACGGATCAGGCATGAGTGAAGCGCAGGATATGCCCAAGGACAGGCTCGTCGACGGTCGCTACCGCATCGTGCGCAAGATCGCGGACGGCGGCATGGCCACCGTCTACCAGGCGGTGGACGTCAGGCTCGGCCGCGACGTCGCGATCAAGATCATGCACCAGCAGCTCGCGCAGGGACCGTACCGCGAGCAGTTCATCGCGAGGTTCCACCGCGAGGCGAACGCGGCGGCCTCGATCGCGAGCCCCTACATCGTGCAGGTCTACGACTCCGGCGAGCACGACGGCCTCGACTACCTCGTCATGGAATACGTCAAGGGCGTCAACCTGCGCGCCGAGATGCAGCACAAGCGCACGTTCAGCGTGCGCGAGACGCTGCGCGTCGTCTCCGAGACGCTCAGCGGCCTCGCGGCGGCGCACGCGGCGCGCGTCGTGCACCGCGACATCAAGCCCGAGAACATCCTAATCAACAACCGCGGACGCGTCCAAATCACCGACTTCGGGCTCGCGAAGGCGATCTCGCAGGCCACGCTCTCGTCGACCGGCATGCTGCTGGGCACGGCCGCCTACCTCGCGCCGGAGATGATCAGCGACAACGAGGCGCTGCCGCAGGGCGACTGCTATTCGGTCGGCATCATGGCCTGGGAGATGCTCGCCGGACGAGTGCCGTTCCAGACCGACAACCCGGTGACGATGGTCTTCAAACACGTCAACGAGAACGTGCCGTCGATCGCGACCGTGTGCGCCGGCATCGACCCGCGCGTCGCACGCTTCATCTCGAGCCTGACGAACCGCGACGTGGCCGACCGTCCGGCCGACGCGTCGGTCGCGCTCGACCGGCTCCAGGAGCTCATGCGCACGCTGCCTCCAGAGGCGCTGCGCTACCGCTACGACCCGTCGGCGCAGCCGCAGCCGACGACGGCGATGTCGGCCGTCGCGGCGAACGCGGCGAATGCCGCGAACAGTACGGACATCGCGCACGATCCGAACGCCGCAGGACGGCCCGCGCCCGCACAGCCGATGGAGCGTATGCAGAGCGGCACGGCGCCGCGCGGCAACGACGACCCGACGAGCACGATTGCGCGACCTCCGCAGACGCCGTCGGACGGCCGTCCACCGATGTCCGGCTCCTCCGCCGCGCCGTTCGCCGGCGACGACAGTCCGACGGCGATGCAGCCGCAGCGCAAGAGCCATGTCGGGCTCATCGTCGGCATCGTCGCCGCGATCGTCGCCGTGCTCGCCGCCGGCGGCACCTGGGCATGGTGGTACTACGCGGGCCCCGGCAGCTACAACACGATGCCGAAGCCGGAGGGGCTCGAATGCGAGCAGAACGCGCCGTGCAGGATCACCGGCGTCGACTGGAAGAGCTATGAAAGCGCACTCAATGTCTCGGACATCCACTACGAGGTGAGCCGCGCCCACAGCGACGACGTGCCGGAGGGCGACGTCATCTCCACCGACCCGGCCTACGTCGACGCGCATGTGAGCAAACGTCACGAGCAGACGGTCAAAGTCGTCGTCTCGCTCGGCATCCAGCAGGTGACGATCCCCAAGGACATCAAGTCGTCCGACGACCCGCTCGCCGCGCTCAAGCGCGCCGGCATCGAACACATCGAGCATTCGGACGACACCGACGAATGGTCGCTCGACGTGCCGCAGGGCATGGTCATCAGCATCACGCCGGAGCCGGGCACGACGATCGCGCACAACGAGACCGTCGACGTCGTATTGTCGAAGGGTCCGATGCCGGTGCAGATGCCCGACCTGATCGGCCAGACGAAGGACTACGCGCAGAAGACGCTCGAGGAGGACAAGCTCGAGGTCACGTTCGAGGAGGAGTTCAGCGACAGCGTCCCCGTCGGTCAGGTGCTCTACACCTCGCAGGACGCCGGTTCGACGCTGCACTGGGGCGATGCGGTCACGGTGACGGTCTCGAAGGGGCCGGAGACGGTGAAGATGCCGGACGTCGTCGGCAAGTCGCCGGAGGACGCGCGTAAGGAGCTCGAGGCGCTCGGCCTCAAGGTCAAGATCGACAAGCCGCTCGGCGTGGACGTGCTGCACCGCGTGCAGGGCCAGGATCCGAAGGCCGGCTCCGACGTGCCCAAGCGCACGAAGGACGGCGATCCGACGACGGTGACGATCCGCATCGTCTGAGTACCGTCAACTGAGTGCGGCGGCGAGCGCCATCGGCGCTCCGCCGGCGCATATGGAGGGAGCCGGGCGGCCATGATCGGCCGCCCGGCTCCCTCCATATGCGACCTCCAGTCGGAAGCCACAGAACGCTCTGCTTCTGCCCGCAGCTTCTACTTCTGGTCGGCTTTCTGCGCGGCGGCCTCGTCGATCGTCGTCTGCTCCTGCTGCATCTGCTTCTTGACGACCTGCGCGTATTCGGGCACGTACTCCTGACCGCTCATCGCCTCGATGCGACGCGTCACCTCGTCGGTCAGCTCGCGCAGCCGCTCGTGCGTGACCCGGTCAGCCGGCGTCTTCTCGACGGCGATCGGTTCGCCGTAGATGACCTTGCTGCTGCCCTTGCCGGGGATGACCTGACCGGGCTTCTGCAGGTCGCGTGAGCCGATGATCGCCGTCGGTACAATCGGGCAGCCGGTCTCGAGTGCGAGGCGCGCGGCGCCGGTGTGCCCCTTGTACAGGCGGCCGTCGGGGCTGCGCGTGCCCTCGATGTGGATGCCGAACAGCTCGCCGTCCTCGATGATCTCGCGCGCATGCTCGAGCGCGCCAAGCGACTTGGAGCCGCCCGAGCGGTCGACCGGGAACACGCCTACCGACGTGAACCACCATTTCTTGAAGCGGCCCTTGATCCCCTTGCCTTCGAAGTATTCGGCCTTGCCCATGAAATGGATCATGCGCGGGCAGGTCATCGGCAGCAACGCGTCGTCGATGACGGCCAGATGATTCGCGGCGATGATCGCGCCGCCCTCATGCGGGATGTGTTCGAGGCCCTCGGCCGTCGGATTGAAGCGCCGGCGCGCGATCGGCCCAAGCGTCTTGACGAAAAACCAGTACAGCATCCGAAGTCTCCTTACGCGCTTCACATTCCGCTTGCTACAGTAGTGGTCATGACCGACCTCAACAATAGCAGCAACGGCGGCGACGCGCGCCGTCCAGACGATGCATCCGGCCATGACGACTGGGAGGCCTTCCTCAACGACCACGCCGGCGAGCTCGAGGACGTCGAACGCTCGCGCACGGCGAAGCGCTTCGACCGCCATGCCAGGCGCGAGGAGAAGAAGACGATGCTCACCGCCGACGACCTGTCCGACGAGGCGTTCACCGGCGCGGGCCACGGTCCGCGCGACTACACGAGCAGCTGGCTCGACACCGACGACGTCCTCGACCGCCATGGCATGGGCTTCTCGGCGCCGAACCCGTCGCTCAAGGGCATCCGCGTCTCGAAGCTCATCTGCGCGGCGATCCTCGCAATCGGCGTCGTCGGCATCATCGTCGCCGCCTGCCTGCCGCACATCGTCGGCATCGTCGGCCTCATCGCCGCGCTGTGCGTCCTCGTCGGCGCCGGTGGCCTCATCGCGCAGCACGAGGGCCGCGACGTCATCCACGACGACGATTCGGACAACGGTGCCCGCGTCTGACGTCGCAGTCGGCGCGGGCACCGTACAAACTCAGGCCTTGCTCTTCGCGACGGCGATCCACTCGTCGAGCAGCGCCTGCGCCTTGCCGTCGTCGACGGTGCGTTCGGCGATCGTGTAGGCCTGGCGGAAGCGTTCGGCGAGCGTCGCCTCGGCGTCGACGAGCGAACCGTCGGCGACGATCGCCGACGCGGCGTTGAGCAGCGCCGTCGTGCGGAACGGCACGTCCTCGCCCGCGAACAGGTCGCGCGCCGCCTGCGCGTTGTAGTCCGGCTCGCCGCCGCGCAGGTCGTCGATCGTGATCTTCGCAAGCCCCAGCTCCTCGACCGGGTCGAAGGTCGTCTCGCTCACCTCGCCGTCCTTGAACTCCCAGACCGAGATCGGGCCGGTCGGCGCCATCTCGTCGAGTCCCTCGTTCGACGTGTACACCATGCCGCTCTGGCCGTTCGCCGCGTAGACGGCGGCCATGATCGGGCTCATCGCCCGGTTCGCGCAGCCGATCGCCATATGCTTCGGATGCGCCGGGTTCGTCAGCGGGCCGAGCACGTTGAAGACGCAGGGCACGCCGAGCGCGGCGCGCACCGGTCCGACGAAGCGCATCGCCGGATGGAAGGTCTTCGCGAACGCGAAGGTGATGCCCACCTCATCGGCGATCTCGGCGACGGCCTGCGGGCTCAGGTCGAGCGGCAGCCCGAGCGCTTCGAGGCAGTCGGCGGCGCCGCACTTCGAGCTCGCCGCGCGGTTGCCGTGCTTGACGATCATGACGCCGGCGGCCGCCGCGATGACGGCGCCCATCGTCGACAGGTTGACGGTGTGCGCGCCGTCGCCGCCGGTGCCGACGATGTCGGTGCATTCGCGGTCCACGTCGAGAGGGACGGCGTGCGCCACCATCGCCTTCGCCGCGCCGGCGACCTCGTCGGCCGTCAGCCCCAGCTGCTGCTGCGTCGCGAGCACGGCGCCGACGGCCGCCGGCTGCGCGTTGCCCTGCATGAGGTCGTCGACGAACCATTCGGATTCCTCGGCGCTCAGATGCCCGCCGTTCACGAGCTTCGTCAGGATCGTTTTCCAGGTTATGTCGGCCATGACCTCTCCTCATCGATATCGTACAATGCACCGCCCAGTCTAGGAAGGCCGTGCAACGAACCTGTTTCGATTCCCGCATCATGGTCATCCGCGCGCCGGCGGCGGGGCGGTGCGAACGACGAAAGGGGCGCCGCGGCCATGATGGCCGGGGCGCCCCTTTCGTGTCATGAACCGGTCAGCGACCGGACATGTTCAGTTCACTGCTCCTTGCGCTCGTTCTGGCCGTGGCACAGCTTGTACTTGCGACCCGAACCGCACGGGCACTGCGCGTTCTTCGGCGTGCCCGGGAACGTGCGGCCGTCCGCCCACGGCGTCTTGAGCTCCTCGTTCTTCGGGCGCTTGTCCGCCGGGACCTTGCCTTCGGCATGCGAGATCGGGGCCGGGCCGACGATGCCGTGCGTCTCGTCGTAGACCTCGTCGACCTCCTTCTTGACGGCGTCGCCGAGCGCGACGGCGGTCTCGTCGGCCGTGTCGTCGTAGCGCGACGGCTCCTCCGGTTCGACGATGCGCACCTCGTCCGAGTCGCGTTCGTCGACGTCGGCGCCCTCGCCGAGCGCGACCTCGGCCTCGTCGACGACCTGGTCGTCGGTGACGTCCTGGGCCATGTCCTCATGGTCCTGCGTCTGCGCGACTGAGTCGATGTCCACATGGAACAGCAGCTGGATGCTCTCCTCCTTGATCGCCTCGATCATCGAGTTGTACATCTGGTAGCCTTCGCGCTGGTACTCGACGAGCGGATCGCGCTGGCCCATGCCGCGCAGGCCGATGCCGTCCTTGAGGTAGTCCATCTCGTAGAGGTGCTCGCGCCACTTGCGGTCGAGCACGGCGAGCACGACGCGGCGTTCGAGCGTGCGCAGGCCCTCGCTGCCGAGCCTGTCCTCGTACTTCGCGTACTGCTCCTGCGCGTCCTTGACGAAGAGGTCGACGACGGCGTCGACGGCCTTCGCGCCCTTGAGGCCCTCGGCGGCCTGCTTGGCCTCGTCCTCGGTCACGGTCGTCGGGAAGAGCCCGCGCACGGCCTTGAACATGCCGTCCCAGTCCCAGTCCTTCGGCTTGTCGGAGCCGCGCTTGGCGCCGGTCACGTAGCTGGCGACCGTGTCACGGATAAAGCGCTCGATGTCCTCGTGGATGTCCTCGCCCTTGAGCACCGCCTGACGCTCGGAGTAGATGACGGTGCGCTGCTTGTTCATCACGTCGTCGTACTTGAGGACGTTCTTGCGGATCTCGAAGTTGCGCGACTCGACGGCCTTCTGCGCGTTGCGCACGCCCTTGGAGACGGCCTTCGACTCGATCGGCTCGCCCTCCGGCATGCCCTTGGCCATGACGCGCGCGACGAGCTGCGTGTTGAACAGGCGCATCAGGTCGTCCTCGAGGCTCAGGTAGAAGCGGGACTCGCCCGGATCGCCCTGACGGCCGGAACGGCCGCGCAGCTGGTTGTCGATGCGGCGCGACTCGTGGCGCTCGGTGCCGAGCACGTACAGGCCGCCGAGCTCGACGACCTCCTCATGCTCGTCCTTGACCTGCTCCTTGATCTGCTTGAGGGTCTCGGGCCACAGCTTCTCGTACTCCTCCGGCGTGTCCTCCGGCGAGTAGCCCTCCTCCTTGAGCTTGGCGTCGGCGAGGAACTCGACGTTGCCGCCGAGCATGATGTCGGTGCCTCGGCCCGCCATGTTCGTCGCGACGGTCACGGCGCCCTTGCGGCCGGCGACGGCGACGACGGCCGCCTCCTTCTCGTGCTGCTTCGCGTTGAGGACCTTGTGCGGGATGCCGGCGACGTCGAGCAGCGAGGAGACGACCTCGGAGGCCTCGACGGACGCGGTGCCGAGCAGGACCGGCTGGCCCTTCTTGTAGCGGGCGGCGACGTCCTTGATGATCGCCTGGAGCTTCTCCTTCTTCGTGCGGAAGATCAGGTCGTCCTTGTCCTTGCGGATCATCGGGCGGTTCGTCGGGATCGGCAGCACGCCGAGCTTGTAGGTGCCCATGAACTCGGCGGCCTCGGTCTCGGCGGTGCCGGTCATGCCGGCGAGCTTGTCGTACATGCGGAAGTAGTTCTGCAGCGTGATCGTCGCGAAGGTCTGGTTCTCGGCCTTGACCTCGACGTTCTCCTTCGCCTCGATCGCCTGGTGCAGACCCTCGTTGTAGCGGCGCCCCGGCAGGATGCGGCCGGTGTGCTCGTCGACGATGAGCACCTCGCCGCCGGTGACGACGTAGTCGCGGTCGCGCAGGAACAGCTCCTTGGCCTTGATCGCGTTGTTGAGGTAACCGATGAGCGCCGTGTTGCTCGGCTCGTACAGGTTGTCGATGCCGAGGTAGTCCTCGATCTTCGTGATGCCTGGGTCGAGGATGCCGACGGTCTTCTTCTTCTCGTCGACCTCGTAGTCCTCGTCGCGCACGAGCTTGAGCACGAGCTTGGCGAACTGGCGGTACCAGCGCGTCACGTCGCCCTCGGCCGGCCCGGAGATGATCAGCGGCGTACGGGCCTCGTCGATGAGGATCGAGTCGACCTCGTCGACGATCGCGTAGTGGTGGCCGCGCTGCACGAGCTCGTTCTTCTCCCACGCCATGTTGTCGCGCAGGTAGTCGAAGCCGAACTCGTTGTTCGTGCCGTAGGTGATGTCCGCGTTGTACTGCTTACGGCGCTCCGGCGGCTTCTGTCCGGTGACGATGCAGCCGACGCTCATGCCGAGGAAGCGGTAGATGCGGCCCATGAGCTCGCTCTGGTAGCTGGCGAGGTAGTCGTTGACGGTGATGACGTGCACGCCCTTGCCTTCGAGCGCGTTGAGGTAGCTCGGCAGCGTCGCGACGAGCGTCTTGCCTTCACCGGTCTTCATTTCGGCGATGTTGCCCCAGTGCAGCGCCGCACCGCCCATGAGCTGGACGTCGAAGTGGCGCTGGCCGAGCGTGCGCTTCGAGACCTCGCGCACGGTGGCGAAGGCCTCGGCCATGATGTCGTCGAGCGTCGCGCCGTTGTCGAGCTTCTGCTTGAACTTGGCGGTCTGGCCCTTGAGCTCCTCGTCGCTGAGCGCCGAGATCTGGTCCTCGAGCGCGTTGACCTCCTTGGCCACGTTCTCCAGGCGCTTGATCTGACGGCCTTCGCCCATGCGGAGGGCCTTGTCTACGATGTCTACCAATGTCACTCCCTTTGTGAGATGGTCGCTAACATCATCAACGATAGCGAGCGCACGGATTTTTCCGCACGTTTTCCGACCTGTTTACGTAAGTTTCTCATGTTCCGTCACAAGACGTCCACAACCGACCCGACCGTCCACCCCCTGCCTCGCGGATGCGGATCCGGAAAAAACGAATCGGAGCCAGCTCCCCTCCTCGGGAGTCGGCTCCGATCGTCCGTTTCGCGCCGCGACCCCTTCAGATCGGCGGCGCCGGCCTCGGTTCAGGCCTTCTTGGCCTCCTCGGCCTTCTTGATGTTCTCCGGGGTGTCGATCTCGAAGACGCCGTAGCTCCAGCCGTGGCGGTGGTAGACGACCGACGGACGCATCGTGTCCTTGTTGACGAACAGGAAGAAGTCGTGTCCGATGAGCTCCATCTCGTAGAGCGCCTCGTCGATGCTCATCGGCTCGGCGACGTGGAGCTTGCGGCGGATGACGATCGGCGTGTCGCCAACGTGCACCTCGATGGACTCGCCGGGGCCGAGGTCGGAGGCGACCGCGGCGGCCGGGCTGTTGGCGTCGGCGGCGGCGCCCATGATGTCCTCTTCCTCCTCGGACGGCGAGACGAACTCGCCCGCGTCGACCGGGACCGGCGTGTAGTTCTTGCGGTGATCCTTGCGGCGGTCACGCGCACGGCGCAGACGCAGCGTCAGCTTGTCGAGCGCCAGATCGAGCGCGCTGATCTCGTCGAGGCTCGACGCCTCGGCGCGGATGACAGTCGAGCCGGCGATGACGGTGAGCTCGACGCGCATCGCCGTGTCATGCAGGCGCGGATTGCCCTCATGCGACAGCACGACCTGGACGCGCTGCGCATCGGGGGCGATTGCGGTCACACGATTCATCTTGCTTTCGACGACGTCACGGAACTTCTGCTTGATCTGAATGTGACGGCCGGTAATCACGATATCCATGTGGACCTCCCTAGACTCAAGCGGCGCCATGCCGCTATATACGGACCGAGACGACGGTGCCGCCGTCCGGATACCACTCATTGTAACCGACGACATGCGGGAAAATGCGGTAAAGCCGATGGTTTAACTTTTTTCGATACGACGATGCCCACGGTTGGCGGCGATGTCGCGCATCGTGTTAGAATACTGCCTTTGAGACCTCTTGATGGCCGCGACCAGCAATGGTTGAGGAACTTCCGGGCTCCGCAGAGCACGATGGCGGATAACGTCCGCCCAGGGCGACCTGAGAGATAGCGCAGCAGAGAACAGACCGCCCGTCCCTCGGGACGGGTAAGGGTGAAACGGCGGTGTAAGAGACCACCGGGCCGCTGGCAACAGTCGGCCGCATGGCAAGCCTCATCGGGAGCAAGGCCAAGCAGAAGACGCTTGAGGGCTGCTCGCCCAATGTCTTCGGGTAGGCTGCTAGAGCCTGACGGCGACGTCAGGTCGAGATGGATGGCCATCCGTGGCGCGACGTCCCGGGACGCCGCGCCACGACAGAACCCGGGGTATAAGAGGTCTCACCCTTCGCCCCATCATTCACGTTCGTCGTCGGTCGACATATCGGATCCCCGCATGGCGAACAATGCCTCGCTGACCTCGCGCAGCGTCTGCGGGTCATGCCCCTTGCGCCCGCCCGCGCTCCAGAAGCGCCGGTGTGCGGTCTGCGGATCCTTACCGCGCGTGCGTGCGGCGACGGAGCGTCCGAGCGCCCACGCCGCGTCGACGAAGACGCCGTCGTCGGCCGCCTCTGCGGCGACGCGCGTCGCCAACGCACGGTCGACGCCCTTGCGCGTCATCTCCATTACGGCGCCGCGCATCCCCATCATCCGGTTCACGCAGGAGCGCGCGACCGAGCGCGCGTACTCCTCGTCGTCGAGCAGCCGCAGCTCGGTCAGACGCTCGACGACCCTGCCGATGACGTCGTCGGCGTAGCCGCGTTCGGCGAGCTTGGCGCGCAATGCGCCCGTCGAACGCGCGGCGGCGTCGAGCAGCCGCAGCGCCGCCTCCTTGCACCGTTCCTCGTCGTGCGGATCGTCCGTCGGCGTATAGGCGAAGCCGCCCGACGAGCGCCGCCGGCCGCCAAGGCCTGCGCCGGCGCCGTCCTTTCCATATCCTCCGCGTCGCTCCCCGCGGCCCCGTCGCCCATCGCGCGCACGCCGTCCGCCACGCGCGTAACGGACGACGTCGTCGTCCCGCGACGCGCCGAAGGTGCCGCCGAAACGCGATACGGGGCGCGGCGGATCCGCGGATGCCCCCATATCCGCGTCGACGTCGACGTCCATCGCAGTGCCGCCGTCGGCGATCGCCTGCGCGGCGGCGCGGTCGGCGTCGTCATCGGAGAATCCGGACTCATCGTCGCCGACGACGCCGTCGGCGACGTCCACGGACCGCCGATCGGCGCCGGAAGCAACCGGAGCGGACTCGTCCGCGGCCGACGCGGGACCGCCGGCGCCACAGCCGTTTCCCGCAGGCCTGCGCGCGGCGGCATCGTCCCGCGGCGCCGCCGGCACCGGATGCGCCGCGAGGAACTCCTCGACGGAGATCATCAGCCGTTCTTCTTCGCCGTCTCGCCGCCGGCCTCGGTCGCGGCGATGTCCTCGGACTCGATCGTCGACTCGACCTCCTCACCCTGCGCGAAGGTGTCCTCGGGCGCGTCGATGAGGCCGTAGGCGATTTTGACCTTGTTCTCGATCTCGTCGACGATCTGCGGATTGTCCTTGAGGAAGCGGCGCACGTTCTCGCGTCCCTGGCCGAGCTGTTCGCCCTCGTAGGTGAACCACGAGCCGGACTTCTTGACGATGTCGGTCTGCAGCGCCATGTCGAGCACCGAGCCCTCGCGCGAGATGCCCTCGCCGTAGAGCACGTCGAACTCGGCCGACTTGAAGGGCGGCGCCATCTTGTTCTTGACGACCTTGACCTTCGTGCGGTTGCCGACCGCCTCGTCGCCGTTCTTGAGCGTCTGGATGCGGCGGATGTCCATGCGCACCGACGCGTAGAACTTGAGCGCCTTGCCGCCGGTCGTCGTCTCCGGACTGCCGAAGAAGACGCCGATCTTCTCGCGCAGCTGGTTGATGAAGATCGCCGTCGTGTTCGCCTGCGCGAGCGCGCCGGTCATCTTGCGCAGCGCCTGGCTCATCAGGCGCGCCTGCAGGCCGACGTGGCTGTCGCCCATGTCGCCTTCGATCTCGGCCTTCGGCACGAGCGCCGCGACCGAGTCGATGACAATGACGTCGAGCGCACCGGAGCGGATGAGCATGTCCGCGATCTCCAGCGCCTGCTCGCCGTTGTCCGGCTGCGAGACGATGAGCGAATCGGTGTCGACGCCCAGATTGCGCGCGTAGACCGGGTCGAGCGCGTGCTCGGCGTCGATGAACGCCGCGACGCCGCCGTTCTTCTGCGCGTTCGCGACGACGTGGAGCGCGAGCGTCGTCTTGCCCGACGATTCGGGTCCGTAGATCTCGACGATGCGGCCACGCGGCAGACCGCCGATGCCGAGCGCCATGTCGAGCGCGAGCGAGCCGGTCGGGATGACCTCGACGTCCTGCACCGGCTTGTCGCCCAGACGCATCGCCGATCCCTTGCCGAAGCTCTTCTCCACCTGCTTGAGCGCGTTCCTGAGCGCCTCCTGACGCCGCGGGTCCACATTCGGCCCGAAGCTCATGTCCTTGTCGGACTCCTTGGCTTTCTCCGCCTTCGCTGCTGCCATTGCAGCCCTCCTTTGTCTTACGATGCCACGGGCCCCACGCGGCCGGGACCGCCCGGGCACCCTCCACGGTATGCGCGCCGCGCGGCGTCCGTCCAGCGTGACGGGGCATGTGTACGGACGATGCCGTCATCCACATTTCGCCGAGCGCCGCACAGCCGTGTCGGTTGTGCCGAGACACCATCATACCCGAAGATGCGAACATTTGTTCGAATGTCGTCGGCGTGTCGCCTCCGGCATCGCCGCGCCGGCGCCGTCAGCGGAAGTCGACCGGCAGCGGCGGTGCGACATGGTCCTTGCCCCAGCGCCGCGCATCGGGGACGTCCATCTGATCGCACAGCACGTTCCATACGACGCGCGGCTCCTCGCCGTCGTCGAGCGCCTCGACGACGGTCCTGCCGCCGAGTTTCGTCAGGCGCTGATCATGGGCGAGCGCACGCCCGTAGCTTCTGCCGAACACTTCCTCAAGCAGTTCCCAGAATTCTCGTTCACGCATACCGCGCCACTGTACACCGTCCGCGGCGCGTGCAAAAGACCCGGAACCGGACGGACTTGCACAAACATGGATGGGGACACCCCTCACGGGGTGTCCCCATCCATGTTCAAATGCGGGCGGCGGTCAGGTGCGGCGCGGCACGCCGGCCCGCCGTTCAGGCGTCCACGGAGTCGAGGTAGTCGGCGACCATACGCAGCATCTGCGAAGTGCTCAGGCCGAGCGATTCGGAGATCGACGCGAGCAGTTCGGAGCTGGCCTCCTTCTGTCCGCGCTCGACTTCGGAGAGATAGCCGAGGGAGACGCCGGCCTTCTCGCTGACCTCGCGCAGCGTCTTATGGTCGTGCGTACGCAGGTCGCGCAGCACATGGCCGATGGCCTCGCGCAGCGAGACCTCCTTGACCTCACCCATCGTCTCGCGCTTGCGGATGACGGTGCGGGGCTTGGCGGTCTCGGCGTCCTCCTCCTGCCACATGCGCACGAGCGCCGCCTGACGCTCGTCCTTGGCCTTCTTGGCCGCGCGCGCACAAAGCACCTGCTGCTGCGCGAACATGACAGCGCGGCGCTGGGCCGGCGTCAGTTCGCGCATACGCGCCGTTCCGTTACGCGACGGAGTGGGGACCTCAACCTTCTTGACCTCGGTCTGTCCTTCGGTGAAAGTCATCATATCCATATTGTTCATGGCGATTACACTCCTTTCCTTATCGACAGTGTTCTTCTTCTCCAGTATCGGGAATCAATCCTGTGAAGAACCTGTGAATTGTCTCAGGTTTCCCAGAACACAACCCACGGTCCGCTGTCTAATAACGTCTCTGGAACCTTGCAAATTCAACGCCTTTGCATAACGTGAAGACCCTGTGTGGAAAAACTCGTTTTGCGGAAGCGACACGCCGAAGTACACTAGTCCGGCCGGTTTTCCGCCATCTGGACCGGGACCGGCGACGCCGGTCGTCGACAGTCCGATAATCCCGGAGCGATATTCCGGTTGGCTGAACAGTTGCGCCGTCCGCGCCGCCATCTGTCGGGCCACCTCGGGGTCGACGGCGCCGTGCGTGCGCAGCAGCTCGGCGTCGACGCCGAGCACCTTCGCCTTCGCATGGATGTCATAGGTCACGGCCGATCCGAGGAACACCCGGGAGGCTCCGGGGATCCGGACGAAGGCATCGGCGAGCAGGCCGCCGGTGAGCGATTCGGCGCATGCGATCCTCACGCCACGTTCGGCGCACCACTCCAGGATCGCCGCTGCCTGCACGTCGCAGTAGCGACGCAGCTGCCCCATGTCCTCGATCAGGCGCGGATCGGCGCCTTCGCCCGCGAACTGTGCCATGACCATCCACCTTCCGTTGTGCCTGCATATGCGTGTGCGCGCTCCATACTAGGAGCGCGCACACATGAAGACCACCGGGCGGCATGTCGTCACCGGCGCCGCCCGCCCGCAGGCAGACGCCGCCGCGGAGCCCCGCTCAGCCCTTGGACGGCGCGGCGTCGTCGCCGGGACGGTCCTGCGTGGCCGCGGCATTGTCCGCATCGGGCTTGGCCGCGACCGCGTCGGCGCCGCCCTGTGCGTCCTTGACGTGCGCGCCGGAGTCCTTCGACGCCTTGAGCACGCCGTTGACGTACTGCCAGCCCGAATACAGGCACAGGATCAACGAGACGTAGATGAGCGTGTAGGCGATGACGAAGTAGACGGTCAGCCACGCCGGATGTGCGCCGGCAGGAGCGAAGGACCACACCGGGATGAGCAGCAGCCCCAGACCCAGGCACTGCGTGAAGGTCTTGTACTTGCCAAGCTGGGACGCGGCGATGACGGCGCCGCCGTGGTCGATGACGAGGAAGCGCATCACCGTGATGCCGACCTCGCGCACGACGAACAGCGCCGTGACGACCCAGCCGAGCCATGCGATGCCGAACTCGTTGAGGCTCGCGGCCACGATGAGCGTGCCGAGCGTGAGCAGCTTGTCCGCGATCGGATCGAGCAGCTTGCCCAGCTCGGTCACCTGATTGTACTTGCGCGCCATCCAGCCATCGATCTTGTCGGTCGACGCCGCGACGGCGAAGATGATCGCCGCCGCCCAGCGCATGCCCATGCTGCGCGAGCCCCACTGCCCGGCGCCGATGTACAGGCCGAGGAAGACGACGACGAGGATGATGCGGGAGAAGGTGACGAGATTGGGCGGGGCGTTCCATCCGTCCCACCATGATGAACGTTTGCTTCGCTGTTCCATGCCGTTCAGACTACCCCACGCCGTATGACAGGGCGCCGCCGCTCAGGCCCCGGACGCGCCCGGCGTCTCCTGCGCCGGCTGCGCGCCGCCGGTCAGCGACGTCGTCTCGCCCTTGATGAACGCGAGCACCTGCGGCAGGTCGGTCGGCTGCACGAGCACCTCGCGCGCCTTCGAGCCCTCCGACGGGCCGACGACGCCGCGCGACTCGAGCAGGTCCATCAGTCGTCCCGCCTTCGCGAAGCCGACGCGCAGCTTGCGCTGCAGCATCGACGTCGAGCCGAACTGCGAGCTGACGACGAGCTCGGCTGCCTGCAGCAGCTCGTCCATGTCGCCGCCGATGTCCTCGGTCGGGTCGAGCTTCGACTTCTCCGCCTCGTTCGCCATCTGCTCGATGTCCGGACGGTAGTGCGGCTTGCGCTGCCGGCGCACGAAATCGACGGCCTTGCGGATCTCCGATTCGTTGACCCATGCGCCCTGTACGCGGATCGGCTTGGCCATGCCCATCGGCATGAACAGCGCATCGCCCTGGCCGATGAGCGTCTCGGCGCCGGTCGCGTCGAGGATGACGCGCGAATCGGTCGCCGACGACGTCGCGAAGGCGAGCCTCGACGGGATGTTCGCCTTGATCAGACCGGTGACGACGTCGACCGACGGGCGCTGCGTGGCGAGCACGAGATGGACGCCGGCGGCGCGCGCGAGCTGCGTGATGCGCTGGATCGAGCTTTCGACGTCGTTCTTCGCGACCATCATCAGGTCAGCCATCTCGTCGACGACGACGAGCAGGTACGGGTACGGCGCCACCTTGCGCTTCGAGCCGGCCGGCGCGTGCACCTTGCCTGCGCGCACCGCCTCGTTGAAGTCCTTGACGTGGCGGAAGCCGAAGAACTCGAGGTCGCTGTAGCGCGCGTCCATCTCCTTGACGACCCATTCGAGCGCCTGCGCGGCCTTCTTCGGATCGGTGATGATCGGCGTGAGCAGATGCGGGATGCCGGCGTACGCGGACAGTTCGACGCGCTTGGGGTCGACCATGATCATGCGCACCTGATCGGGCGTGGCGCGCATGATGATCGACGTGAGCATCGAGTTGATGAAGCTCGACTTGCCCGAGCCGGTGGCGCCGGCGACGAGCAGATGCGGCATCTTCGTCAGGTCGGCGGTCACGAAGTGGCCCTCGACGTCCTTGCCGACGCCGGCGAGCATCGGGTTGGGGTCGTTCATCGCCTTGTCCGAGCGCAGCACGTCGCCCAGATGGACGATCTCGCGGTCGGTGTTCGGGATCTCGATGCCGATCGCCGACTTGCCGGGGATCGGCGAGAGGATGCGCACGTCGGAGCTCGCGACGGCGTAGGCGATGTTCTTGTCGAGGTTCGTCACCTTCTCGACCTTGACGCCCGGGGCGACCTCGACCTCGTACTGCGTGACCGACGGGCCGCGCAGGAAGCCGACGACCTTCGCGTCGACCTTGAACTGCCGGAACGTGTTGTTGAGCGCGCGGATGACGTTGTCGTTCGCCTGCGTGTGCGCCGCGTGCGGCTTGCCCTTCATCAGCAGGTTCAGGTCGGGCAGCCGGTACGGCGCGAGTTCGGCGCCCGCGTCGAGCGCGGCCTGCGAGTCCTCCGCATCGCCGGAGACCGCGGCGCCGGCCTGGGCGGAGACCTGCGAGGCGGCGGATGGAACGGAGGTCTGCGCCGGTGCGGCCGCGGCGCAGTCGACGCGTGGCTGCCGCGCCGCGTGCATGTCGGCGACCTCGCCGGTGCGCAGCGAGACGAGCAGCGACGACGCGTCGTCGTCGAGCGCATCCCACGGGTCGTTCGCCGCCGATGCCGCCGGCATCGACCCCGACGGCATCGGCGTCGTATGGACGACCGGCTGCTGCGCCGACCAGGTGTTCGAGTCGATGCTGCGCGTCGCGTCGTCGTTGTAGGCGCCGCCGCTGCTCACCGTGCGCGGCGAGCCGGCGACGCGCGTCTCGGCGGCCTCGCCGTGCCGGCTCGCCGCGTTGACGAAGGCCTCGTCGCCGGCGTAGCTGTCGAGCCTGCCGTCGCCGTCGCGCCTGGAACGACGGCGGAACAGGCGGCTGAGGAACCCTTCGCGACGGGGCCGCGCGTCCTCCCCGTCGTCGTCGCCGTCATGCGTCGGCACGCCCTCGGCGAAGCGTAGCGTGTCGTCGTCGCCGACGCGCACCTCGTCCGGGAACCGGTCGTCGTCGCCGTCCTCGCGGCGCTCCTCGCGTGCGTCGCGACCGAACAGCGAGCGCAGCTTGCCGGGGACCTCGGTGACGTGGGTGCGTGTGATGAGCAGCAGCGAGAACAGCGCGGAGACGACGAACACGACGATCGCGAAGGTCTGCGAGAGCCCCCACGCGAGCGGCGAGCCGATCAGGAAGCCGAACAGGCCGCCGGCGTGCTGCAGGTTGGACCAGGAGAACTCCTTCGTGTCGGCCGCCATGACGACGTCGATGATCGAACACACCGACCACAGCAGCATCGTCCAGCCGACGAGCACGCTCGGATTGCCCGAGCCCTTGCCGGAGTTGCGGATCAGTCGGACCGAGACGAGCACGAGCAGCACCGGCACGACGACGCTCATGACGCCGAACAGGCCGGATGCGAAGGCGTGCAGGCCCTGACCGAGCGGCCCTTCGACGCGGAACCATTCGGAGCCGATGAAGAAGACGGCGAGCACGATGAGCACGAAGCACAGTCCGTCGCGCCGGTACGCCGGGTCGTAGTCGCCGACGCTCACCTTGCGCACGGCGGCGCCGAAGGCACGCGGCACCGCGAGCAGCGCCCGCTTCCATGAGGGTTCTTCGGCGGCCTGCGCCGTACTGCGCCCCTTCGCCGCCGGCGCCGACGAGCCGTTCGAGCTCGCCTTGCGCGGTCGTTTGCTTGCGTTCGAGGATGTGGATCGTGCCATAACAGTCCTTGATTCTACCGCGAGGCCGCGCCCGCCCCGGCGGCACGCGCAGCCGGGGCCGGACATGTCACGACAGGTCGCCGAGATGATGCTGGACGTATTCGTCCGCATGCATGTCGATGGCGTCGTAGCCGCCGCGGTCGGCCATGTCGACGATCTCCATCGCCAGGTCGACGAGCCGCGGGTTGAGCGCCTGCAGCCAGTGGATGCGCGGGTCGCGGCCGAACCAGCCCATCTGCTTGCGTGCGAGGCGCTTCGTGCGCTGCGCGACGAGGAAGCGCGTCTCGTCGAGGTCGGCCAGGCCGTCGAGGTAGTCGATGACCTGCTGGTAGCCGAGCGCGCGTGCCGCCGTCACGCCCAGATGCGGCCGCAGGGCGCGCACCTCGTCGACGAAGCCGTCGCCGAACATCGCCTGCGTGCGCAGGTCGATGCGCCGGTCGAGCTCGGCGCGCGGCAGGTCGAGGCCGAGCTGCACCGACGGGATGACGTAGCGGTAGCGCGGCAGCGACGCCGAATACGGCCTGCCGGTGACCTCAATCACCTCGAGCGCGCGCACCGTGCGCCGCGGGTTGTGCGGATCCATGCGCGCCGCGGCCTCGGGGTCGAGCCGCTCGAGCTCGGCGAACAGGACGCCCGGCCCCTCGCGTTCGGCGCGCTCCTCGAGCCGCGCGCGTACGGCCGGGTCGGTGCCCGGGAACGTGATGTCGTCGATCGCCGCGCGCGCATACAGCCCCGAGCCGCCGACGAGGATCGGGCGGATTCCGCGCGTCTGCAGGTCGGCGATGCACTCGCGCGCCATCCGCTGGAAGCGCGCGACCGACATCGTCTCGTCCGGTCCGATGACGTCGAGCAGATGGTGCGGCACGGCGGCGCGTTCGGCGGCGCTCGCCTTCGCGGTGCCGATGTCCATTCCCCTGTACATCTGGTAGGCGTCCGCGTTGACGATCTCGGCGCGTTCGCCGCGTTCGGCGAGCCGCTGCGCGATCGCGACGCCGAGGCCGGTCTTGCCCGAGGCCGTCGGCCCGACGATCGACACGAGCCGCGGCGTCGTCGTCCGCCGATCCGCGGCGTCCGGGTCCGCTCCGCACATGCCCTTGCCGGCGCCGCCGGCGCCGTCCGCCGTCACATCGATGTCGCGCGTCCGTTCATCGTCCTTCGTCATATGCTTCGTCTCCTTCGCCTTTCCGATCGATCGCTCAGCGCCGCACCATGTAGGTCTGCCCGGCCGCGACGTCCGGGTCGGCGATGAGGTTGTGCACGCCGGCGTGCGTGACCGTCGCCGTCACGAAGTCGCCGACCTCGGGCATCGGTTCGCCCTGCGGCACGCCGACGTGCACGAGCACGCCGGTGCGCTCGCGGCCGGTGACGCGATGCGTCTCGCCGTCCTTCTTGCCGGCGCGGCCGGTCACCATGACCTCGACGTCGCGTCCCTCGAAGCCGCGCAGGTTCTCGGCGGTGATGCGCTCCTGCAGCGCGAGTAGCCGTTCGATGCGCTCGCGCGCCACGTCGTGCGGCACCTGCTCCATCGCCGCCGCCGGCGTGCCCGGACGCGGCGAGTAGATGAACGTGAACGCCGACGAGAACCGCGCCCGCTCGACGACGCGCAGCGTGTCCTGGAAGTCCTCCTCGGTCTCGCCGGGGAAGCCAACGATGACATCGGTCGAGATCTGCGCGTCCGGCATCGCTTCGCGGATCTTGTCCAGGATCGCCAGGAACCTCCCCGAACGGTACGAGCGGCGCATCGCGCGCAGGATGCGGTCGGAGCCCGACTGCAGCGGGAAGTGCAGCTGGTGCATGACGTTCGGCGTCTCGGCCATCGCCGCGATGACGTCGTCGGTGAACGCGGCCGGATGCGGCGACGTGAAGCGCACACGTTCGAGGCCTTCGATGTCGCCGCACGCGCGCAGCAGCTTCGAGAACGCGTAGCGGTCGCCGATGCCGTAGCCGTAGGAGTTCACGTTCTGACCGAGCAACGTGACCTCCTTCGCGCCGCCGGCGACGACGGCGCGGATCTCGGCGAGCACGTCGCCGGGACGACGGTCGCGTTCGCGTCCACGCGTCGTCGGCACGATGCAGAACGTGCAGGTGTTGTTGCAGCCGACCGAGATCGCCACCCACGCCGACGTCTTCGACGCGCGGTGCGCCGGCAGGTCGCTCGGGAAGACCTCGAGGCGCTCGTTGACCTTTGTCTGTGGGCGTCCGGTGGCCTTCGTCCTTTCGAGCAGCGCCGGCAGGTCCTCGATGTTGCGCGTGCCGAAGACGGCGTCGACCCACGGCGTCCGCTTCGCGATGCGCTCGCGGTCGAGCTGCGCCATGCAGCCGCCGATCGCGATCTGCATGTGCGGGCGCTCACGCTTCATCTTCGCCCACAGGCCGATCGTCCCGTACATGCGTTCGGCGGCGTTCTCGCGCACCGCGCAGGTGTTCATGACGATGAGGTCGAGGTCGTGCGCCTCCTCCTGCTCCCGGCTCGCTCGCACGTAGCCGGCCGCCTCGAGGACGCCGGCGATGCGTTCGGAGTCGTGCACGTTCATCTGGCAGCCGAGCGTGTGCACGGCGAACACGCCCCTGCCCCGGTCCGCGGCCGCCGCGGGAGCGTCCGCGAACGCGCGCTCCTCTTCGGTCATCATCTCTTCGTTCATACCGCACATGCTAACCGACGGCGGGCACAGTGCGCGAGCCCGGCGGCGCATCGTCACGGCGGCCGCACAACCGCGCGGCCGCATGCGCCGGCGGCGTTCCCAGCATCCCGGCAGGTGACCTCGCTACAATGGTCGATCGTGATACTTGACCGTCAGAACCGTGTGAACACCAACGAACTGCGTGCGCGCCTGAGCGCGATCGCCGACGAGCTCGAGCAGCGCGACGGCACGTCGCCGATCGAGACCGCCGACGTGGACGCCGTGAGCGAGTTCATCGACCAGATGCAGGTGTACGAGGGCGCGATGTACGAGATCAGCACGAAGCTCGAGATCCTCGACTCCGAGTTCCAGGTGCATTTCTCGCACGACCCGATCCACCATATGGAGCGCCGCCTCAAGTCGATCGACTCGATCATCGACAAGATGCACCGCAAGCATCTGCCGATCACCGTCAGGTCGGTGCGCGACAACCTCTTCGACGTCGCCGGCATCCGCGTCATCTGCAACTACCGCGACGACGTGTACTCGGTCGCCAACTACCTGTCCGCGCAGTCGGACATCCAGGTGCTGCGCGTCAAGGACTACATCCTCAACCCCAAGCAGAACGGCTACCGTTCGCTGCACGTCATCTACGCGGTGCCGGTGTTCCTATCGTCGGGCGCGCACTACACGCCGGTCGAGGTGCAGTTCCGCACGATCGCGATGGACTACTGGGCGAGCCTCGAGCACGCGCTGCGCTACAAGACCGACCTTCCCGACGCCAAGCTCAGCGAGCATTCGCAGACGCTGCTCGACTGCGCGCGCGCGCTGCAGAACGTCGAAACGCAGATGCAGTCGATCCACCGGGACATCAACGGCGCGCCGCAGGGCACGCAGGCGCCGTCGACGGACGACAGGACGCGGCCGCTCGGCTGAGCGCGGCGACGGCGCAGAGGCGAACGAAAAAGCGGAAGGCGGCCGGCGCATCGTGATGATGCGTCGGCCGCCTTCCGCATATAGCCGCCCATATCATCGGCGGCGTGCCGTCTACATCAGTCCCTGCTCAGCCCCAGCAGCTGCAGCACGTAAAGGAACATGTTGACGAAGTCGAGGTAGAGGTTGAGCGCGCACAGGATCGAGACGCGCTTGATCATCTCCGGGCCCTGCGACGCGTACTGCGCGAAGACGCGCTTCGTGAACTGCGCGTCGTAGATCGTCATCGCGGCGAACAGCACGATGCCGATCGCGGCGACGACCTTGAGCGTCGTGTTCGTCGGCGCGACGAACATCAGCACGACCTGCGTGACGATGAGCACGATGAGGCCGATGACGAGCACCGGCCCCGCCTTGAGCATGTTCGCCTTCGTCGTCAGGCCGAACATCGTCAGCGCGAAGTAGAAGACGGCGCTGATCAGGAACGCGTAGCCGATCGTCGCGATGCTGTAGGCGCTGAAGATGACGCTCAGCGAGAAGCCCATCAACGCCGCGTAGACGTAGAACCACACGCGTGCCGTCGATGCCTTCATGTTCATGACGCGCATGCCCAGGTAGATGGCGATGCCGACCTCGACGATCATCGGCAGCCACACGCCGATGACCCCAGCCGCTTTGAAGAAGCTCTCATACAGGCCCGTCATGTTCGTGACGATCGCGACGAGGCCCGTGAGCACGAGCGCGATCGTCATCTCGCCGTAGGCGCGCGTCATCGAGACATGTTCGGCGCGTTCGGTGACGGCCGTGGGCTGGATCGTGTAGATGCCGTCGACGCCCTGGCGCATCGTTCCGGCGCCCTGGTTCGGATTGCCATATATGCCGTACTGCGGCGCCGCGCCGTACGGCTGGCGGTCGTCGGGGCGCCGCGCGCCCGGCTGCTGACCGTAAGTCATTGTTGCTCCTTGGTTTGCTTGTTCGGGCCCCATTCTACCGGCCGTCCGTGGCCGCCGGCTGAAAGGCGGCTGGGAAAACCATGCGAGCCCGCAAAAGTTCGCAGTATCTTCACAACAGCCGCCCAAGCGGCGGTATTCCCGGCTTCGACGGCCTTCGGACGGCGATTGCGGGTGCGTCGCAGCTTGCATGGCGGTCTATAGTGGAGGGCACGGCCCGGGACGCCGACGACGACGGCCCGGATCGACCGGCACCCATCCATTTGACCAAAGGAGCGACGATGGAACCAATACGAGCGATTCAGTACGGCTGCGGCAAGATGGCGAAGTATACGGTGCGCTACATGCACGAGAAGGGCATCCAGATCGTCGGCGCGATCGACGTCAACCCGGACGTCGTCGGCATGGACATCGGCGAGTTCGCCGGCATCGGCCCGCTCAACGTCAAGGTGAGCGACGACGCTGAGGCCGTGCTCGACTCGTGCGACGCCGACATCGCCGTCGTCACGCTGTTCAGCTTCATGGACGACATCGCGCCGATGTGCGAGCTGTGCCTCGAGCACGGCGTCAGCGTCGTCACGACCTGCGAGGAGGCGATCTACCCGTGGACGACGGACCCGGCCGTCACGAACCGCCTCGACCGCATCGCCAAGGAGCACGGCGCGACGATCGTCGGCACCGGCATGCAGGACATCTTCTGGATCAACATGGTCGCGCAGGTCGCAGGCGGATGCGACCGCGTTGACAAGATCACCGGCGCCGTCAGCTACAACGTCGAGGACTACGGCCTGGCGCTCGCGAAGGCGCACGGCGTGGGCCTGACAGCCGACGAGTTCAAGGCGCAGCTCGCGCACCCGCAGGAGATCGTGCCGTCGTACGTGTGGAACTCGAACGA
Source organism: Bifidobacterium choerinum (assembly GCF_002761235.1). Taxonomy (NCBI): domain Bacteria; kingdom Bacillati; phylum Actinomycetota; class Actinomycetes; order Bifidobacteriales; family Bifidobacteriaceae; genus Bifidobacterium; species Bifidobacterium choerinum. The sequence continues at coordinate 2,114,782 of NZ_CP018044.1, forward strand.
GGCGCTCGCGCAGAAACTCGGCCTGACGATCAGGTCGCAGACGCAGAAGTCGGTGCCGTACTTCAACGACGTCGACGTGTACTCGCAGACGATGGGCGAGACGATCCCGGCCGGCAAGTGCGTCGGCATGTCGGCGGTCGTCACGACGGAGACGATGCAGGAACCGGTGCTCGAGACCGCCTGCATCGGCAAGGTCTACGGACCGGACGACGGCGACATGTGCGACTGGAGGATCGAGGGCGAGCCCGACACCGAGTTCCACGTCGTCAAGCCGGCCACCGTCGCGCACACCTGCGCGACGGTCGTCAACCGCATCCCCGACGTGCTCAACGCGCCGGCAGGCTACGTCACCGTCGACCAGCTCGACGAGATTCGCTACCTCGCCTACCCGGCCGCGCTGTACGTCGCGTGAGCCGCATGCCGCGGTGGGCGGCCGCCGCGGACCGATGAGGACGGAGGAATGACGGAGGGGCGCAGTTCGGTGCACATTGGACCCGGACTGCGCCCCTCCTTCGTCGTGCGCGTCGCATGACCGCGGAATCCGAATGGACGCGAGGGGCGTGCGGTCCCATCGTTGGGACCGCACGCCCCTCGCGTCCATTGCGTCTGTCGTCCGTCGCCGCTCATTCGGCGCGGGCGTCCGCGCCGACGAGGTCGCCCAGCTCGCCGGTCATCCGCGCGAGCGTGCGCGACGTCGCGGCGGCGTCGGTGAACATCGACGAGAACAGCGTATCGAGGTCCTCGTCGAAATGCGCGGGCAGCAGCCCCGCATGCTCGCGCGCGTAGCTCGCCATGCGCTTCTCGCCCGGATGCGTGAGCCGGTTGAGCGCGAACAGCACGTCGAAATACGATTCCAGATACGCGGCCGTGCGGTGGTTGACGCTGACGAGGTCGCCGCGCGCCTCGGCCTTCGCGATCTGATGGTCGTAGGACGGCAGGTTCGCGGCGAGCAGACGCATGTTCTTGCCGATGATGTTCGCGCGCAGCTCGTCCGGATAGTCGACCGTATAGTGCCGGCGCAGCGCCTCGAGGCGTCCGTCGCGGTCGAACAGGATGCGGCTGCGCAACAGGTTGTGCCACATGCACGTCGTGTATCCGGTGGAGGCCCGACCCTCGTCGACGACCGCCGAGATCGAGCGCGCGAAGTCGTTGAGGCTGCGGTAGAGGATGTCGATGTCGACGCCGTCGTTGAGCGTGCAGTCGTCCTCGAGCTCCCAGAACGTGTTGCCGATCTCGGCGTAGCCGCAATGTTCGGCGATGATCGCGCGGCGCTCGTCCTCGCCGGGCAGCGCGTCGCAGTAGATGTACAGGTCGTAGTCGCTCGTCGCGTCGGCCGCGCCGCCGGCTCGCGATCCGCCCAATGCGATCGCCGTCACCTCGGGCAGCTGCGCGAAGGCGCGCCACAGTGATTCGAACGGTGTCATCATTCCTCCTTGTCCGCGGCCGGCCCGTCGCCGGCGCTCCCGGTGTCCTCCCCATGCACCTCGTCGCCGTGCTCGGCGGCGTAGGCGAGCAGCTCCGGCGTGCGGCTCCAGTAGCGGATCCCCCAGTGCTCGAAGTCCCACTCCTCCATGTAGGCGTTGCATTCGTAGTCGACGTAGACCAGCCCGTCGCCCTGCACGACGAAGTTCGTCGGGAAGTAGTCGATGTTCGTGTTCGCCGCGTACAGCCTGCGGCATATCGCGCGCATCCGCTCGATGTGGGCGGGACGCACGTCGCCCGCGAGGACGAGCTCATAGACGGTGGGTCCGTCGACGTATTCCTTGAGGATGCGTTCGGCGGCCTCGTCCACGTCGATCATCCTCGGCATGGCGACGCTGATCGACGTGAGCGTGCGGTAGTCGCTGAGCTCCGAGGCGAGCTTGTCCCCGAACTGGTAGTAGGCGCAGGGTTCGTGGTGGATCTGCTTGAGCACGCGCAGCACGCCGTCCACGTCCCGCACGAGATACGAGTAGCCGCCCTTGCCCTTGCCGAGCAGCCGCACGACCTCATAGGGCCTGCCGTTGACGTCCATCGTCGTTCCGGCGTCCGCCGCCGTCTTCATCTCCGTCGTCTCCATAGCACGATGATAACCTATGCAGATTTGAAAACAAAATCCGTCTACTCATATTGCGTAGCAGCATGACAACATTTGCAACAACGACGGCGGACAACGATGACGGACGACGGCGGACGCCGCCGCTCAGTGGCAGCTGAGCCATTCGACGGCGAGCTTCGTGCGGTTCGCGATGTTCGTCTTCGCGAGGATGTCGCTGATGCGGTTGCGCACCGTGCCCTCGCTCAGATGGAGCTCGGCGGCGATCTGACGGTTGTCGCAGCCTTCGGCGACGAGCGCGACGACGTCGCGCTCGCGCTCGGTCAGCCGCGAGAAGCGTTCGTCCTCGACGACCTGCATGTCCCGCCCCCCGTCGTGTCCGCCGTCGGCCGCGATCTGCCCGAGCACCTCGGCGCCGAGCACGACCTGCCCGGCCATGACGGCCTGCACGGCCGGGATGACCGACGCGACGTCCTGCTTGATCAGATAGCCCTTCGTGTGCAGCTGCACGGCGCGTCGGATGTAGTCGGGGTCGGCGAAGGTCGTCAGTATCAGGATCCGCGCGTCCGGATGCCCGTCCAGGATCCGTTCGGCCGCGTCGAGGCCGTCCATGCCCGGCATCTGCACGTCGATGAGCAGCACGTCCGGCGTATGCGCCGCGTATTCGCGCACCGCAGCGGCGCCGTCGTGCGCCGTCCACAGCACCGTCGTGGTGCCGGTCGCCGTCAGAATCGTGCCGATCGACGAGCATACGATCGGGTCGTCGTCCACAATGGCCACCGAGATCGTCGTCATTCCTCCGTCCTTTCCGTCGCGTACGCCGGCGCGGACGCCGCCGTCTCCCGCGCGTCGCCGGCCGTCGTCTTCGGCACCGAGACGAAGACGCGCCAGCCCTGCGCGTACGGCCCGCATGTGGCGGTGCCGCCGAGCGCGCGTGCACGCTCCTCGATGTCGGCGAGCCCGATGCCGCCCCGCGGCGCCGTGCGCTCCGGCTTGCCGCCGTCGTCCTGCACGACGAGCTGCCACAGTCCCGGCAGGTCGATGAGCCGCACCGTCGCCTCGCGCGCCGTGCCGTGGCGCACCGTGTTCGTCAGCGCCTCGCGGATGACGGCGGCGAAGCAGTGAGCGAGCGCCGACGGCGCCTGCCGGATGCCGTCGTCGAGCCGCACCTGCAGCGCCGCGCCTTCGGGCACGGCGGCCGCGTCCTCCATCATCCCCTGGAAGTCGGTGCCTTCGTCCTTGAGGTCGTGCACCGAACGGCGGATCATCGTCATCGCCTCGTCGAGCGTCGCGCCGATCTGCGCGAACTGCGCGGCGTGCATGTCGTCGCCGAGCGTCGTCGCGACGACCTGGTCGGCCTGCGTCATCATGATCGCGCGCGTGAGCGTATGGCCGACGTTGTCGTGGATCTCGCGCGCGATCCTTATGCGTTCGCTGAGCCGTGCACGGCGCAGGTCGGAGGCGCGCGACGCCTCGACGTCGTTGATGCGCGCGTGCGTCAGCCGCAGCCGTTCACGCCTGAGATCGGCGAGCGCGCGGTAGCGCCGCTGCGCGTCGCGTCCTGCGGCGCGCATCCATCCGGCGATGCTCGTCGCCGCCGTCAATGGCACGAGCAGCAGCGCGACGAGCGTCGCCGTCGTCGGCGGCCATACGGCCGTGGCGTGCGCGAGCGCGGACATGGCGGCCACGGCCGACGCGGCGCACGGCACGACCGCGAGCGCGATGCGCGCGCGGCGCGCGCGCGGCCATCGTCCCTGCACGATCCGTTGGGCGACGTCGGCGCCGAGGACCGGCAGCAGCGCCGACCATCCGGGCAGCGCGAGCGCGGCGGCGCAGCACAGGACGGCCATCGCGAGCCATCGGCGCCGGCCGACGAGGACGCCGAGCGCGGACAGCGAGACGACGACGAGGACGCCGACGATGAGGGCGGAGGTGACGTCGCCGTGCTGGGCGACGGCGAGCAGCACGCAGACGGCGACGATGAGCGCATGCACGACCGTGTCCGCCATCCGTGTCTCCTTTCCTCCGCCGCCGTCCGCCGGCGCCGCTGATGTGCGGCTTCCATTATCGAGTACAGCATGGCCCGCGTCACGCGCGTCGTGACAAAAGTCACCATCCGTTCACGAAATCCGGTATTCGCGGCACCGTGTCGCCGCCGCCTGCGCGCGCATCATGGTGTCCATGAACGATACGACCCATGCCGATTCCAGGACGCGCACGGCACCACGACCCGCGCAGCGCGTCGCGCACCCCTCCCCCGCCATCGCCGTCGACGAGCTCGTCAAGCACTACGGCGACAAGCTCGCCCTCGACTACCTCAACATGGAGGTGCGCCGCGGCGAGATCTACGGCCTGCTCGGACCGAACGGCTCCGGCAAGACGACGGCGATCAACTGCATCCTCGGGCTGCTCACCTACGATTCGGGCGAGATCCGCATCTTCGGCGAGCCGATGGGGCCGACGAGCTACGACCTTAAGCGCCGCATCGGCGTCGTCCCGCAGGACATCGCCGTGTTCAACGAGCTGACGGTCGAGGAGAACGTCTCCTATTTCTGCTCGCTGTACGTCGCCGACCGCGCGCGCCGCAAAAGCCTCGTCGACGAGGCGATCGCGTTCGTCGGCCTCGACGACTACCGCCGCTTCCGTCCGCGCAAGCTGTCGGGCGGCCTGCTGCGGCGGCTGAACATCGCGTGCGGCGTCGTGCACAAGCCCGAGCTGATCTTCTTCGACGAGCCGACCGTCGCCGTCGACCCGCAGAGCCGCAACTCGATCCTCGAGGGCATCGAGAAGCTCAACGCCGAGGGGTCGACGATCGTGTATACGAGCCACTACATGGAGGAGGTCGAGCAGATCTGCGACCGCATCCAGATCATCGACCACGGCCGCCAGATCGCGCTCGGCACCGCCGACGAGCTCAAGCGCATGATCGACGTCGGCGAGCGCATCAGCATCGAGGCGCCGTCGCTCGCCGCCGACGAGGCGATGCGCGAACGCACGCTCGCGGCGCTGCGCGCGCTCGACGCCGTGCACGACGCGGCCTACGAGGACGACGTGCTCACCGTCTCGTGCGTGCAGGGCGCGCACAACCTGATCGACGTACTGCAGGAGCTGCGCCGCCTCGACGTGCCGGCCGGCCATGTCAGCTCGCGCACGCCGACGCTCAACGACGTGTTCCTCGCGCTCACCGGCACCGACCTGCGCGACTGAGACGACCGGGACGACCGCACCAACGAAAGGAGAGCGACGATGGGAGCCACGTTCCTGACGACGCTGCGCATCAACCTGCGCGAGAAGTCCTCATTGTTCTGGCTGTTCTGCTTCCCGATCCTGCTGTCGACGATGTTCCTCGGCATGTTCGGCAATCTGGAGGCCACCTACGAGATCACGACGATGCGCTTCGCCGTCGTGGCCGACGACGCCTACTGCAACGCGGCCGGCGCGCGGAAGCTGCTCGACGCGATGCAGCGCGAGCCGGTCGAGCCGGCGGCCTGCACGGCCGACGGGAACGCGCCGGCGGCCGGAGCAGACGTCGACGACGTCGACACCGGCGGCGTCGACCTGCGCGACCTGCTCGAGCTGACGGCCGTCGACGACGCGGACGCGGCGCGCGACCTGATCAACGCCGACGACGACGTGCGCGGCTTCGTCAGCGTCGACGACGAAGGCCTGCCGCATATGACGATCAGCCATGCGACCGTCTCGAACGCGAACGACGCGATGGGCTCGCCCGGACTGCCGGTGTCGCTGAGCATCCTCAACGGCGCCTTCGGCATGTTCAACCGCCAGACGCTGACCGTCGAACAGATCATGCGCACCGACCCGGCCGCGCTCGCCGATGCCGGATTCCAGGAGGCCGCCGGACGGACGCCCGAGTTCACGCGCCAGGTGCGCCTGACGAACTTCAAGCCCGACGAAGGCGCCCGCTACTACTACGCGCTGCTCGCGATGACGGCGCTGATGGCGATGACCTTCGCCGTGACGACGGTGTGCTCGACGCAGGCGAACCTGTCCGCGCTCGGCATGCGCCGCTCGCTCGCGCCGCTGACGCGGTTCCGTCAGCTGATGGGCGGCTTCCTCGCCAGCTGGCTGTGCACGTTCTGCTCGCTCGTCGTCGCGCTGCTCTACATCCACTTCGTGTGCCGCATCTCCTTCGGCGGACGGTGGGCGGCCACGCTGCTCGCGATCGTCGTCGCCTCGTTCACGGCGAACGCGCTCGGCACATTGCTCGGCTCGCTGCCGAAGCTGAGTGCCGGCACGAAGATCGGCCTGACGACGGCGTCCTCCTGCGCACTGTCGCTGCTCAGTGGCCTGTACGGCTCGGGCGCGATGGCGCTGAGCGACTGGATCCAGCGCCATGCGCCGGTCGTCGCGACGATCAACCCCACGCAGCAGGTGACGAACCTGTTCTACGACATCCTCTACTACGACTCCTACACCCCGTTCTTCCGCACCGTCGGCATCCTGCTGACGATGTCGGTCCTCGCCCTGGCCCTCGCGACCGTGTTCCTCAGGAGGCAGCGCTATGCACACCTTTAAAACCACGTTGAAGATCCTGCTCGCGCAGCGTCTGATGATCCTCATCTACGTCGTATGGCTGTGCCTGATGATGTTCGGCCTGAGCTGGTCGATCATCGCCGGCCTCGCGAAGTCGGACAATTCGACCACCTTCGACTCGGCGCGCCCCGAGGTCGCCGTCGTCAGCCGTGACGTGCACGGCGAGGCGTTCGGCGACGCGCTGCGCGGCTTCCTGGGCAAGGACTGCGACCTCGTCGACGTCGGCACGACGAGCGAGGAGCTGCAGACGGCCGCCGCGTCCAACTACGCCGACCTGATCGTCATCGTCCCCGACGGCTACACGCAGCGGCTCGCCGACGCGCTCGCCGACGGCGGCGAGGAGCCGCAGCTCGACGTCGTCGTCAGCTTCACCGGCGCCTACGGCTCGCTCGCCAGGCTGCAGGTGGACGACTTCCTGCGCCTGACACGTCTCGAGGCGCTCGCCCGTCAGAGCGCGACCGGCGCGGCGACGACGCCGGCGACGCTCGGCGACGCCGCGACGCAGGTCGTCGCCACGCTCGCCGACGACGCCGACGCCTACCCGGCGATCCACGTCGCCGACGACCCCAAGGCCGCGAGCGACCGGCAGGAGTCCGCGCACGTCGCCTATGTGACGACCGTCAAGATGGGCGTCTACCCGCTGCTCGCCGCGATGCTCGTGTGCACGGCGCTGACGATGATCTCCTTCGCCGAGTCGAACGTGCGCCGCCGCCTGTACGCATCACCGCAGCGCACCGGCGCGATGGTCATCCAGGAGTTCGCCGGATGCGCGCTCTTCGGCGTCGTCGTCAGCCTGCTGTATTGGGCCGCATCGCTCGCATTGCCGGCGCTCGCCGGCCTGCCGATCGACGGCGTCCCGCTGCCGACCATCCTGTACTCCGGCGCCTCGCTCGTCAGCTACGCGCTCATCGCCGTGGCCGCCGGCTTCATGATCAGCATGCTGTCGGCCAACGCCGTCGCCGTCAACGCGATCGCGAACGTGTTCGGCCTGCTCATCATGTTCACGTCGGGCATGGCCTTCCCGGTCGACATGATGCCGAAGGTGATGATCGCGATCGGCAAGCTGCTGCCGGGCTGGTGGTTCTGCCAGTCGGTCGACGCGGTCAACGGCGTCGACGGCCGCGTCGACGCCGGCGCATGGCTGTCGTGCAACGGCCTCGTGCTGCTCTTCGGCGTCGCGTTCATCTGCCTCGGCCTCGCCTTCTCGAAGCTGCGCCGCAACCGCCCCGACCTGTCCGCGCCGGGCGCCAGGCAGCTCGCCGAAGCCTGACGGCCCGCCCCACCGGACATACGAAGGCCCCGCGGCGACCGGAACGGATGCAATCTGCACCTCTTCCGATCGCCGCGGGGCCTCTTCGCGACCATCGCAGACGCATCCCGCACCCGTTCCGTTCGCAACGACTGCTCCCCGCGATCGTCCCGCGCGCGATCCGCACCCGTTCCGTTCGCAACGCCGTCCGTCCGCGATCGTTCCGCGCGCGATCCGCGTCCGATCACATCGCGGCGCGGTACGCCTTCCAGATGTCGCTCAGCGCGCGGCCGTCCGATTCGCGCTTCCAGACGTTGAGGCTCGCGCTCGCACCGCCGACCGCGCGCGCCGCGGCCGTCGGCGTCGCGTATTCGGCGCCGTCCTCGCCGGCGAAGCCGTCCTCGGTGACGGTGATGATCCATGTCTCGTGCTTGCGCGGACGCACCCACACGAAGCGGTCGCCCGGCCTGAGCAGCCCGGCGCGCACGACCTCGGCGACCGTCACGCGCTTCGATGTGCGCTTCGAACGGTGCGTGCTGCCGCCGGCGCGCTCGCGGCGCCGCTCCTCCTGTTCGGCGACGACGATCTCCTCGTAGCTGATGTGCCACGCCTGCGCGATGAGGTCGATGATCTGCGTCTGCCGCAGCTCGAGGAACTGCGGCGTGAGCGTCTCGAGGTCGAGCAGCGCGCGCGTGAGCGGGAAGCGCTGCGAGCTGGGCGAACGCAGGATGATTGCGCGCCGCGTCGCGAAGTCGCCGACGTCGTCGAGCGAACGCGGCATCGTCTGCGTGAGCACGAAGTTGCCGATCCGCTCCGCCCAGTAGTCGCAGGTGCCCGCCGGCCACGACGCGAACGGCGACCTCGCCGACACGTGCTCGGGGATGATCGGCACGGCGTTGAGGCTGCGCGGGCGCGTGATGCGCGCACCGGCGAGCTGTTCGTTCGCGCGGATGAGCAGCAGCCGCTTCATGCCGGCGTCGATCGACAGCTCGCCGCGCAGATGCAGCATCGCGAGCCGCTGCTCGTCGCCGCTGACGTGGAAGCCGGCGACGCGCTGCAGCGGCGTGCCTTTTCTCAGGTCGCGCACGATCGTCGCCGAACGCGTGCGCCGTTCGAGCTCCGACTTGCCGTTGAGGCAGTCGATGCCGGTGACGCGGTCGAGCAATGTGAGAATCTGCACGAGCCGTTCGCCGTCGTGCAGCGAGACGTGCGGCCCGACCCTGCCGGAGCGTTCGAAGACGACGGTGTCGGGGTCGTCGAGATGCTTGAGCGAATGCACGAGCGCCCACAGCGCCACCGGTTGCCAGTCGTCGTACGGGTAGTCGGCGAGGCCGGCGAGCAGGTCGCGCACCTTGGCGGGCAGCAGGCTCTCGCCCGGCCTGTGCACGATCTCGTCGCAGATCGCGTACGGACGCAGCACGTCGTCGATGAACTCGATGCACTGCCCCTTGCCGATGTACTTCGCGAGCACATGGTCGCCGAAGTCGGCGAGCAGCGACTGGCACATCGGCGCGCGCGTGAAGATCAGGTCGAGGTCGGCGAAGAAGCGTTCGATGCGCGCGTTGTCGTCGCCCATCGGCTCCATGATGTCGTCCCAGTAGCGCGCGTAGACGTCGCGCGCGGCGCTCGAGATGCCGGAGACGACCTTCGCCTTGAACACGTCGGACGGCGTCAGCGGCATGCCACGCATGTTCATGACGTCGAAGATGCGGTAGGCACCGGAGATGTCGTCGGTCGTCACGATGACGAACATGACGTCGTTGACGAGGTAGGACGCGAAGCGGCGGCGCTCGTCCTCCCTGAGCGGCGCGAGCATGTCGTACGCGCATTTCGCGTTCGTCTGGATGTTGCGCTGCGCCTGCGTCGCGATGTCGGTCTCGCGCAGGTCGAAGAGCGCCTCGAGGTCGCCGCGCTGCACGTATTCGCGGAAGAAGCCCTCGTCCTGTTCGCGCAGGCTCAGCCGCGGCTCGGCGGCGATGCCGCGCAGCTTGTCGCCGGTCTCGGTGAGCAGCCCGGCGAGGCTCGCGGCCAGCTGCGGGTCGTCCTCGAGCGTGAGCAGCACCGAGAAGACGATCGACAGCGACACGAGGCGCTGCTGGCCGTCGATGACCTGATGCATGCCGCGTTCGTCGCGCACGAGGATCAGCGAGCCGAGGAAATACGGTCCGTCGTCGACGGCGCACGCGTCGGCGACGTCCTCGATGAGCTGCCGCATCTGCACGTCATGCCAGCTGTAGGCGCGCTGGAACGCCGGGATCGCGAAGCGGTAGTCGGATGTGAACACCTTGGACAGCGGCTTTTCGCTCGCGCTAATCGACATATCGTTCCCCTTCGATGATCGCGACGCCGGCCTTGCGCATCCGTTCGACCGCCTGCGCACCGAGTTCGGCGCTCACCGGCACAGTCAGGTCCTCGTAGACGCGCGTCTCGTAGCCGCGCGCGGCCGCGTCGAGCGCCGTGTCGCGCACGCAGTGCGACAGCGCGATGCCGACGAGGTCGACGCGGGTGATATCGTGCGCGCGCAGCAGCCCGTCAAGCGTACGTCCCGCTGCGAGCGCCGCGTCGACGTCGCCGCGCGTCGGGACATGGTCGTCGTTGTCCTCGACGCCTTCGAAGCCGGAGTAGGCGGCCGCGTACTGCCCTTTCCTGATGTGGTGCGGCACGTCGAGCGACCCGATCGCCGGATGCAGCCGCGCGTTCTCTGATCCGGCGACGCCGTGCCGCGGCCACGTGTCCACGTAATCCGGCTCGGCCGACCAGTGGTCGCCGGGGTCGACGTGCCAGTCCTGCGTCGTCGCGATCAGCGCGTAATGGCCCCGTTCGCGTTCGACGAAGTCGTGGATGGCCCGGGCGACGGCATCGCCGCCCGCGACGGAGAGCTCGCCGCCCTCGGTGAACGTCGGCTGGACGTCGACGATGATCAATGCTGTCCTCTTCGTGCACACGTTCGCCATTCTAATGCACAAGCCCTCGCCCGCGCCGCGCCGCGCGCCGTATGCGGAAACCCTACTGCGCGTCCTTCCATGCGCGGTAGGCGTCGGCCTGCGCGCGCCACCGGCGGCGGTCCTCCTCGCCGATCGCACGCACGACGTGCGCCGGGTTGCCGACGACGACCGCATGCGACGGGATGTCCTTCGTGACGACGGACCCGGCGCCGACGACGACGTCGTCGCCGATCGTCACTCCCGGGCAGACGGTCACGCCGCCGCCGAACCAGACGTCGGAGCCGATCGTGATCGGCAGACCGCCTTCGAGCTGCTCGTTGCGCGTGGCGGCGTCGATCGGATGGTACGGCGTGCACAGCGCGACGCGCGGGCCGAAGAACACATTGTCGCCGATCGTGACCGGCGCGACGTCGAGGACGATGCAGTCGGTGTTCGCATAGAAGTTGCGGCCGATATGGATGTTGCAGCCGTAGTCGCAGCGGAACGGCGGCTCGATGTGCGAGCCTTCGCCGAATGCGCCGAGCAGCTCATGGAACAGCCGGTCGCGTTCGTCGAAGGCGTCCCAGGCGCTCGTGTTGATCAGCTGCTGCAGCCGGCGGCGCCGGGCGCCGAGCTGCTGCAGCCGGGGGTCGTCGGCGATGTACAGCTCACCGGAGAGCATGCGTTCGTATTCGCGGGTGTCAGGCGCCGCGTTCGTCGTTGCGTCGTTCGTCATAGCACATGATTCTAGCGGACGCCCTTGTGCTCGCAGGCGAGCGCACGGGCAAACCGGGCGACGATGTCTATAATGGCGCCAGTGCTTGCCAACGATGGCATCACCCGAGGAAAGACGACAAAAGGAGCAACCATGGCCGGTACCATCTTTACCATCCTGTTCACGATCATCATCGCCGCGCTGTGCATCTGGGCGCTGTACTACGTGATCCGCGCCGCCGTGCGCGCCGGCATCATCGACGCCTACGAGCAGATGGGCAAGGTGCGCACGCCCGTCACGAAGGACGACAGGCTGCAGGCCGAGCGCGAGGCGCTGCAGGAGGAGCGCGTGCGCGCGATCGTCGCCGACGAGCAGCGCAAGCAGGCGGTGAAGGAGGCCAGGAAGGCCGACAAGTAGGCCGAGGCGGCCGGGCGGTGCCGTTGGCACCGCAACGCGATGAGGGGCGTCCACGGAATTCTCCGTGGACGCCCCTCATCGTCTGTATCGTCCGCCGCGGCAATCGTCCGCGGCGCACGGCGGGACGGCACTATTCGGCCATCAGGTTGCGCAGCACGTACTGCAGGATGCCGCCGTTGCGGTAGTAGTCGGCCTCGCCGGGCGTGTCGATGCGCACGACCGCCTCGAACTCGGTCTTCGTGCCGTCCTTGTGCGTCGCCTCGACATGCACGGTCTTCGGCGTCACGCCGTCGTTGAGCGCCGTGATGCCGTCGATCGAGTAGGTCTCGGTGCCGTCGAGGCCGAGCGACTCGGCCGATTCGCCTTCGGGGAACTGCAGCGGCAGCACGCCCATGCCGATGAGGTTCGAACGGTGGATGCGCTCGAAGCTTTCGACGATGACGGCCTTGACGCCGAGCATCGCCGTGCCCTTCGCCGCCCAGTCGCGAGACGAGCCGGTGCCGTACTCCTTGCCGCCGATGACGACGAGCGGCGTGCCGTTGGCGATGTAGTCGCGCGACGCCTCGTAGATCGTCGTCGGCTTCATCGCGAGGAAGTCGTAGGTGTAGCCGCCGGGCCTGACCTCCTCGCCGACCGAGGCGAGCAGCATGTTGCGCAGACGGATGTTGCCGAAGGTGCCGCGCACCATGACCTCATGGTTGCCGCGGCGCGAACCGTAGGAGTTGAAGTTCTTCGGCTCGACGCCGTGCGCGATCAGGTACTCGCCCGCCGGGCTCGTCGCCTTGAACGCACCTGCCGGCGAGATGTGGTCGGTCGTGACCGAGTCGCCGAGGAACGCGAGGACGCGCGCGTCGCGGATGTCCTCGACCGGGGCCGGCTCGGCGCCCATGCCGTCGAAGAACGTCTGCTTGCGCACATACGTCGACTCCGGATCCCATGCGAACAGTTCGCCTTTGGGCACGTCAAGGCCCTTCCAGCGCGCGTCGCCTTCGAACACCGAAGCGTAGTCGTTGAGGAACATCTCACGGCTCACATTGCCGCTCACCACCTGCTCGACCTCGTCGTTCGTGGGCCAGATGTCCTTGAGGTACACCGGCTTGCCTTCCGGGTCGGTGCCCAGCGGCTCCGTCTCGAAGTCGAAGTCCATCGTGCCGGCGAGCGCATAGGCGATGACGAGCGGCGGCGAGGCGAGGTAGTTCATCTTGACGTCCGGGCTGATGCGGCCTTCAAAGTTGCGGTTGCCTGACAGCACGGCGGTCACCGTCAGGTCGTTCGCGTTGATCGCTTCGGAGATCTCCGGCAGCAGCGGCCCGGAGTTGCCGATGCACGTGGCGCAGCCGAAGCCGACGAGCTGGTAGCCCAGACGGTCGAGGTCGTCCTGCAGCCCCGCCTGCTTCAAGTAGTCGGCCACGACTTGCGAGCCCGGGGCGAGCGAGGTCTTGACCCACGGCTTGGGCTTGAGGCCCTTGGCGACGGCGTTGCGCGCGATGAGGCCTGCGGCGACCATGACCGACGGGTTCGAGGTGTTCGTGCACGACGTGATCGACGCGATCGCGACGTCGCCGTTGCGGATGTCGAAGTCGCCGCGGAAGTCGGTGGACACGTGCACCGGGTTGCCGTTCGTCTTCTCGGTGATGTAGCCGGGCAGCGTCTGCTCGAAGGTCGTCTTGGCCTTCGTCAACTCGATGCGGTCCTGCGGGCGCTTCGGGCCGGCGATCGACGGCACGACCGTCGACAGGTCGAGCTCGAGGTATTCGGAGTACTGCGGCTCCACATACTGCGGGTCGTTGACATCGTGCCACAGCTTGTTCGCCTTCGCATACGCCTCGACGAGCGCCACCTGCTCGTCGGAACGGCCGGTCAGGCGCAGGTAGTCGAGCGTGACGTTATCAATCGGGAAGATGCCGCACGTCGAGCCGAACTCCGGGCTCATGTTGCCGATCGTCGCGCGGTTGGCGAGCGGGACGGACGCGATGCCTTCGCCGTAGAACTCGACGAACTTGCCGACGACGCCGTGCTGGCGCAGCATGTCGGTGATGGTGAGCACCACGTCGGTCGCTGTGACGCCTTCGGGGATCGACCCCTTGAGCTTGAAGCCGACGACGCGCGGCACGAGCATCGAGATCGGCTGGCCGAGCATGGCGGCCTCGGCTTCGATGCCGCCGACGCCCCAGCCGAGCACACCGAGTCCGTTGACGGTCGTGGTGTGCGAGTCGGTGCCGACGCACGAATCGAGGTACGCGAGCGTCTTGCCGTCGGCGGCGGCCTTGCGCATGACGACCTGGGCGAGGTATTCGATGTTGACCTGGTGGATGATGCCGGTCCCCGGCGGCACCACGCGGAAGTTCTCGAAGGCCTGCTGGCCCCAGCGCAGGAACTGGTAGCGTTCGCCGTTGCGCTCGTATTCGATGTCCATGTTGATCTGCACGGCGTCATCCACACCGTAGGCGTCGATCTGCACGGAATGGTCGATGATCATGTCGGACTGCACCTGCGGGTTGATCACCTCGGGGTTGCCGCCGAGCTCCTTGACGGCGTCGCGCATCGTGGCCAGGTCGACGACGCACGGCACGCCGGTGAAGTCCTGCATGACGACGCGCGACGGCGTGAACTGGATCTCATGGCTTGGATCGGCTGCAGGGTCCCAATCGAGCAGCGCCTTCACGTGCTCGTCGGTGATGTTGGCGCCGTCCTCGTTGCGCACAAGGTTCTCGACGAGCACCTTGAGCGAATAAGGAAGGTGGTCAATGCCCTCAAGGTCGGCGATGCGGTAGTAGTCGTACGACTGCTCCCCGACGTTGAGGACGTCCAGCTGGTCGTCGCGCATGGACATGGGTTTCCTCCGAACGTGTTGTGGAACTGGTGATTGGCTCACACGATACCGTGTGCATGTTTCAGCGCTTCGATATGCGCTTGTATTGTGAGATGACCGAACGCATGGTCACGGGCAGGAACTTGGGGAACAGCCACACACTGAGCGCGAAGAGCAGCGTGGCGATCACGATCTGCACACCAAGCGCGAGCAGACCCTTGCCGCCCGGCAGCTGGAATGCGAAGAAATGCGCGACGAACGGGATGCACATGCCGATCACACCCGCCGCCGCGAACGCCGCGAGGAGCCAGCCGCGCCACGAGTTGAGTGGCGTCGCCACGCGCGCGAGCACGTAGAGGCCCATCACGAAGAGCACCGTGGCGCACATCGACCGCCACAGCAGCTGGTACTGCGCCGAGCCGTCGACGTTCCACCCCATGAGTTTCGGCACGAACCATGCGGACAGCAGCACCGAGAGCGCCGTCGCGATGCCGCACGGCACCGAGAACGCGAAGACGCGGCGCAGGAACCCGGGAATGTAGCGGCGCGTGTTCGGCGCGAGCGCGAGCAGGAACGCCGGGGCGCCGATCGTCAACGCGCCGATGTAGCTGATGTGCCGCGGCAGATACGGGAACGGGATCATGCTGAGCACGACACCGAACGAGATCAGCGCCGAATAGACGGTCTTCGTCAGGAACAGGCTCGCGACGCGCTCCATGTTCGCCATGACCTGGCGTCCGCGCGCCACGACGTCGGGCAGATGCGAGAATTTCGAGTCGACGAGCACGACTTCGGCCACCGCTTTCGTCGCCGGCGCCGCGTTGCCCATCGCGATGCCCAGATCGGCCTCCTTGATCGCGAGCGCATCATTGACGCCGTCGCCGGTCATCGCCACCACATGCTTCTGCGTGTGCAGCGCCTGTACAATCGCCTTCTTCTGTTCGGGCAGCACGCGACCGAGCACGTCGACGTTCTCGAGCACGCGCGCCAGCTCATCGACGTCCTGCGGCAGTTCGCGCGCATCCATGGCCACCGGCTTGCGGTCGCCGGTGAGCTTGACCTTACCGGCGATCGCACCGACCGTCACCGGGTTGTCGCCGGAGATGACGCGGCAGCGCACGCCCTGTTCACGGAACCACGCGAGCGTCGGCTCCGCGTCGTCACGGATATGCTCGGAGCACAGCACGATCGCCATGGGCTGCGCGCCCACCTCGAGCTTCGGGTCGGTCTCGAAATCGGCGGGGACTTCGCCGGCGGCGTGCGCGATGAGCAGCACGCGCATGCCGTTGTTCGCGTAGTCGTTGACTTGCTTGAGCACGTCCGGGTACTGGTTCGCGAATCCGGCGAGCAGCACTTCCGGCGCGCCCATGTACCACACGCCGCCCTGGCCTGCTTCGGGCTCGTCGTGGAACGCGACCGCGCTCCATTTGCGCGCGCTCGAGAACGGCACGCGTTCGAGTTGCGCGCTGCCGGTGAATCCCTGCTTGCCGAGCCCCGCGAGCACGGCACGGCCGGTGCCGTTCGGGCTTTCCTCGTTCGCCAGGTCGTAGAGAGCCTGCATCGCCTGCCGCTTGCTGGCACAGGCGGGCAGTGCGATAAAGTCGTCGTAGACGATGCCGCCGTCGGTGATCGTGCCGGTCTTGTCGAGATTGAGGCAGTCGACGCGCGCGAGCGTCTCCACCGAGTCGAGGTCCTGCACGAGCGTGTTCTTGCGCGCGAGCCTGATCGCCGCGAGCGCGAAGTTGAGCGAGGTGAGCAGCACGAGGCCTTCCGGCACCATGCCCACCACGCCGGCGACCGACGAGACGACCGCCTGCCGCCATGCGCCGCTCGCGATGGCCGCGGACCAGCCACCGACGGTCTTCATCTGTGTGAGGATGAGCAGGATGCACAGCGGCACCACGAGGAACGTCATGAACTTGAGGATCGTGTTGATGCCCTTGTTGAGGTCGGAGACGTTCTTCTTGTACACCTTCGCCTGCGCGGTGAGTGTGGCGGCGTAGCTGTGCGCGCCGACCGCGGTCACGTGCACGAGCGCCATGCCGGACACTGTGGTCGAGCCGGAGTAGACGGTGTCGCCCTCCTTCTTGCGCACGGTGCGCGATTCGCCGGTGATCATCGACTCGTCGAGTTCGAGCCCCCATGTCTGCACGATCGTGGCGTCCGCGGGCACCTGCTCTCCCGACCTCAGCCATATGAGGTCGCCGAGCACAATGTCGTTGTGCGAAACCTCCACGTCGTTGCCGTCGCGGCGCACGAGGTAATCAGAGGCGACGAGGATCGACAGTTTGTCGAGCGTGTACTTTGCGCGCAGCTCGGTGACGATGCCGATGCCCGTGTTGATGATGATGACGAACCCGAAGACGGCATCCTTCCATGACCCGGCGATCAACACCATGACCATCGCGGTGAGGATGATGCCGTTGAACAGCGTGAACACGTTCGCACGCACGATGTCGGCAAGTGAGCGCGACGTCGACGATGCGACGGCGTTCGTCTGTCCACGTTCGATGCGGTCCTCGACTTGCGCCGCCGTCAATCCCCGTTCGGACACATCCGGCATCTTCGGTTGCACGGCCGTTGCCGCATTCGTCGTTTCGCTCATGCGCGCCAGTCTACTCGACCGTGTGCACCCGCCGTTGTATGCTCCGCCAGCCAGTGGCTGCGCTCACTTCGTGAAGACGGCGACCGTCTCCACATGGCTTGAAACAAGCACCTGAATGTCTACATTTTCCGTCCGTACGCGGGAACTGCCCACAGCCGAAAATCGGCGTTTTTACAGGTGCTCTCCGTTTGCGGAAACTTGTCCATGCGCTTTCTCTACCATATTTATACGGCAGGCAGGAGGGAGGCCACCGTCTCGACCTGCTCCATTGCAGCTGGCTACTTCATTATTACGGTCTCAACCCTGTCTGCCGCTAACTTGGTCGGTATCTTGGTCGCTTATCTTGGTCGGTCACCGATCAAGTCGTTTCTTCTTGAACCGGTTCCGTCATGACTCCAATGTCCGGTTTTCTATTTGAATGTCCGGTTTTGCTTTTCAATGTCCGGTTTTCTACCGTCGCAGATTCTCGACTGGCATTCTGCTACTGGCTCCGCGACACCTCCAATCTGCAATCGTTAAAAAGTATGGCCACCGATGAAAGATTTAATCGGCGCTGTCGGTGTATCCGAAATGGTCTCTGACCTTCTGATGCGTCGTCTTGTCATTAAGCATGTAGGCTACAAGCGGGACTGTCGTCATTCCTTTCTCCCAGTAGCCGTCGTTAATATCCGTCACATATTTCTTCCATGCAACTTCGATAAATACTTCCTTGTTGGGATCAAGTTTCTCCTTGGATTCCTCGGATTTCCACGGCGCGTCTGCTACAGGAGTTGAAGCGCCGTCGACCATCACTTTGAAGTTCTTCATCGGCACAGCGGTTGATGTGCATTCGCCAATACCTACAAAGCCATATCCAGCGATATGGCAATAAACCGTATCTCCGACCTGAACGTTATAAATAGATTTCCCGCTGCCGCCAAGGTTCGCAGACAGGAATCCGTATTCCAGAGCGTCTGGCCAGCTTCTTTCTGCATAGCCGACTGTAAATTCACGGCCCTTCTCGTTCTTGAAGAAGTCCTTCTCATCGTCATCGGCCCATCCACCAACGATTTCCTTAATGGCGTCTGGATTCCAGATGTCACTTGCCATTCTCAGATAGATCTCAGCCCGGTCTGCGATGCTTTGCTTACTGAAGTCAGGAATCGCATGAAAGCCATGCTTGTCGGCCGGATTGCCAGCATCATGTCAATTCTGATGTACGTCTCATATATTCCGCTGATCATCAACAACTTGCACGGCCAATATGGCAATCCCATGCAGCCGCTGGTTGCCTCCATCGACAGCTCCTTTTGGTGCAGCTACGCCCTTTTGCAGAAATACAAGGACTGGCCGGTCTTTATTGCCAATGTCCCTGGCATTATCTTCGGCCTGATCACTTTTGTAACTGCCTTGCACTAAGCCGTCTTCATCTTTCTTTTTCGATAGTAAAAATCTCCTCCTAGTAATCTAGAGGGAGATTTTTCTTGTCTATTACAAGTCCAGCAGGCCATCTTCATCAAGGATTTTCACCTGCTTGCCTGTCCTTTTCAGATAGCCCATTTTTTCGAGGAGTTTGAATTTGCGGGAGAGGGTTTCGGGAGTAGTTCCCAAGTAGAAGGCGATATCTTTCATCTTCATGGACAGCTGGACCTGGTCGCTTCCAGCCACTTTAGCCAAGTCGAGCAGGTAGCTGGCCAGCCTTTCTTCGACCCGCTCCATGGCCAGGAACTGGGTCTGTCTTTCCGTGGCCAGCAGCTTCTGGGTGCTGAGTTCCAGCAGTTTGAGGGAGAGCTGGGGATTTCCTAGGAGGACCCGGTTGAAGTCGGCCTTGCCCAAGCTGCAGATTTCCGTATTCTCCATGGCCTCGCCGAAGAAGCTATCGTTTTCCAGGCCAAAAAGCTGCTTTTCCCCTTCATAGTCACCCGGCTGGGCAACCCGGAGCAGCTGCTCGCGGCCGCTGGCGGACAGCTGGTAAACCTTCATGCTTCCCCGGGCCACGATCTGCAGCTTTTCATCCCCTGGCTGAAAAATCGTCTCACCCTTTTGATAGCGCCGGTGGATGGCCAGGGAATTGATCTTAAGCTGGTCTTTTCCTGGCAGGTCCATGAATAAGGGAACAAGGCTGACACATATATGCTGCATTTTGCTCTCCTCTGCTGGTAAAAATTAGCCCTGGACCAAGTGGTCGAATTCTTCCAGGGTCTGATAGGCCTTAGTCATCGCCCCGCAGGCGTCGGCCGGAATGGCGTAATCCGCGGTCAAGGACCGCAGCCTGCTGAAGTCGGCAGTCAAGTCTTCCTGGCCGGCCTTCACTTTCTTTTGGATGTCTTCATAAACCTTGCGGACTTCAAAGACTTCCGGGTGGTGGGCGCCATGGGCCTTGGTAATTGCCTTCGTATATAAGTCTAACATTTCATCGTTCTTGGTAAAAAATTCCTTGATCATCATTTTCTCCTTTTTTCTTGATTAGTCGTTTTTCTTGTTTTTGCTTTTTCTCTTATTTAGCGCTGGCCTTCAAGACGTCATAGCCGATATTCTTCACAGCTTGAGTGATCGTGTCCAAATTGGTTTTTTCCGGGTCGAAGTTGGCCTTGGCCTTGCTTGCGTTGAAGAGGACCTTAACGCTGGTCTTTTCAACCCCGTCGACATTGGCGATGGCCCCCGCGATCTTCTGCATGCAGGTCGGGCAGGCTAATGTTTCAAGTTGTAAAATTGCTTTTTGCATGATTTCTTGTCCTTTCTTTTTTCTATTGGATACTTTCGATGCCCTTAGTATACAGGCCTGCTGCTTGCGAAAAATTGTTTTCTATCAACTTTCGCGATTTTTGTAATTTTGACCGGTAGGCCAGAAGGCGCATGGCGTTTAAGATTACAATCAGGATACTGCCTTCGTGGACAAACATCCCGATGGCCATGTTCATCCATGAGCTGGCTAACACGCTGACCAGCAGGACGGCTACGACAGCCAGGGCGATGGTGATGTTCTCAATCATGTTCCGCCGGGTGGCCTTAGCCAGGGCCAGGGCCCGCGGAATCCGGTCAAAGCTGCCGTTCATGAGGACCACGTTTGAAGTCTCAATTGCCACGTCAGTCCCACTGCCCATGGCAATCCCGATGTCTGCCCGGGCCAGTGACGGACTGTCGTTGATCCCGTCGCCGACAAAGGCCACGATTTCACCGGCCGCCTGCCGCTTTTTGACAAATTCGGCCTTGTCTTCTGGCAAAAGCTGGCCATATGCCTCAGTGAGGCCCAGTTCTTCCGCTACCAGGTCAACCGTCTTCTGGTTGTCACCGGACAAGAGGAGCAGGTTCTTGACGCCCAGCTTCTTTAAAGCAGCCAGGTCTTCCTTGACCCCGGCCCGGATCTCATCCTTTAAGCCTAAAGCAAGTTCCAGCTGCCCGTTAACGACCACCAGAACCAGGGAATTACCAGCACTCGCCAGCTCTTCCATGTCCCTTTCCATTTGTTTTGTGACTGGGACATGGTACTGGTCAAGCAGGTAGCGGTTGCCGACCAGGACCTGCTGGCCAGCTACTTGAGCAACGATCCCGCCGCCCTGGAGGACCTGGGAAGCTTCAACTTCTTTAGCTTCCAGGTCTTCATAGTAGCCAGTGATGGCTTTCGCCAAAGGGTGGGCAGATTCTTTTTCCACGCTAACCAAAAGCTGTTCAGCCAGCTGGCTCTGGCCGTACTTTTGCACCTGGCTGACCCGGGGGTCGCCGTAAGTCAAGGTCCCGGTCTTGTCGAACATGATCGTGTCGACCTTGCTGAACTTGGTGATGACTTCACTGCCTTTAAAAAGGATCCCCTGCTTGGCCCCATTGCCGATTCCGGCCACGTTGGAGACCGGAACCCCGATAACCAAGGCACCCGGGCAGCCGAGAACCAGGATGGTTACAGCCAGTTCCAGGTCTTGGCTGATGAGGCCAACAATAATGGCCAGGAGCAGGACGACTGGGGTGTAGTACTTGGAGAAGCGGTCAATTAGCCGCTCAGCTTGGGACTTGGAGTCCTGGGCTTCTTCCACCAGTTCGATGATCTTGCCAAAAGTCGTCTCATCCCCGACTTTTTCCGCCTCGATCCGGATGGTCCCGTTTTCCAAAATAGTACCGGCATAGACCGGGTCGCCGGGCTTTTTGTCTAAAGGCATGGATTCACCGGTAATGCTGGCTTCGTTGGCCGTCCCGGAACCGGAGACGACTTCCCCGTCAACCGGGATCTTGCCGCCGGTCTTGACCAAAACGATGTCCCCTTCGTCCAGGTCGTCTAAGTCAACTTCTTCAAAGTCGCCGTCTGCCGTCTGCCGGAGGGCGGTTTCTGGCACCATCTCCACCAGTTCCTCGATGGCTGACCGGGTCTTGGCCAAGGTCTTTTGTTCAAGGTAAGCCCCAAACAAGAAGAGGAAGGCCACGATGGCGGATTCTTCGAATTCCTGGATGACGAAGGCACCTAAGATGGCCAGGGTCACCAGCAAGTCGATACTGATGACTTTGACTTTCAGGGCCTGCCAAGCGGATGCGGCGATCGGGAAGCCGCCGATGAGGGAGGCGGCCAGGAGCAGGCCGGACTCTGCTGCTTCACCTTTAAATAACCATTTTGCGGCAAAGGCCAGGACGATCAAGATGCCCGTAGCGGCCGTCAGCCGGTTGCGATTTTTCATTAACCATTTTTGCATTGATCTTTTGACCTCCTTGCTTTGATGCTTTTAACATACCGGGAAAGCAGAATTCCTCCATTGATTTCTATCAAGATTGGGATTTTGCAAAAATTTTTTTACGAAAAAGCCATCCAGGGGAATTTAATCCTCTGAATGGCTTAGTTTTAGCCGACGCGGTTGATTTTACCAGCCGCGATTGGAAGAGTGACGTGTTGGCCGTAATGGTCGTTGATCTTGCCGCCAACGCTTTCTGGCAATTCCAGGTCAGCTGGCATGCCGTGGATGTAGACCACCCGCTTGTCCAGGGCCAGGTCCTGGTCATTGAAGACTTCCTTGAACTTGGCTTCCAGCTTGGCTAAGTCGACATCTTTTTCATAGCTGTAATAGCCGTTTGCGTCGGCAACTGGGTAGTTGTCGTGGGGGATGCACATTTCGTGCGGAGCCACGTCCAGGGGCACCATAGTCGTGCCGGAGACCGGTTCGGTTTCCAAGAGGTCGATAAAGCCATCCTGGTCGGTGTCCTGGGCAAGGGTTGGCACTTGGGCATCCTTGCCATCCGGGAAGCCATGGAAGTGTTCCGGGAGTCAGCTTGCTGCCATAGCCTTTCATCAGAAGATAGACATCAGTGACACGTGTCATTTCAATGAGAACAAATTCCTTGTAGTCCTTCGACTTTACAAGGCCCATCGCCGTCCGGGCGTTGTTGACTACCCAGGTATGGAACTTGTCGCCGAGAAGTTCGTAATCCTCATCTTTAGCGCCGCGCTTGGTGTCTTGCATGGAATTGGCATATTTTGCGCGAAGCCAGATAGAGATGAATTCAACGTCCTGCGTATTCACCATGCCGCTCGTATCGTAAGAAGAGGCGTTCTTGATACGGTTGATGTTGTCCTGCCACTTCCGATTCACCTCAATGCGGTCAGCTTCTGCAACCTGCCGGATGATGTAAGCCTTCATTATCTCGGCGCTGTTCAGACTCAGGCCTCGGTCATTCATTGTCAGGAAAATCGTGTGTGCTTCGTCGTCAGACGGTGTGTCGACCTCCAGAAGGAGGACCTTCTCTATCAGCCAGTTAATAAAGTAAGGAAGCGCTTCTCCCTTCAACTCGTCAGGGAAGATGTCCTCTATGTCCTAATACCGGTCAAGCATATTCTGTGAGCTCTCATTCACTAGCACATAGGTTTCATCTTTTCGCAATAGAGCCTGCATGCAGGTTCCGCGGTCAGCCACATCGATATTGAAGCTCTTCTTACTGAAAGCCTTTGAATAGATCATGCCATCCATTTGAATAGATCATGTCATCCAGCGGGACAAGGAGATCCTCGTCCTTGACAGTTTCTTTTTGCAGGTTGTTCAGATAGATGATGAGAAGTGTTAGCGAGGTCAGACGCCGCTGGCCATCGATGATTTTCTTTACGGAACCGCCAGTACAGATGATGCATCCCATATAGTAAAAGCCATAGTTCATGACTTCTTCCGGCGTATCATGATTATCCGGATCATAAAATTCCTCAAATGCGCCCTGGAAGTCGGCGAGCATCTGCTCGATCTGCTTCTGCCCCACCGGTATTCCCGCTGGAAATAATCGACGATGTACTTGCGACCACTCAGAATTGTTTTGAGCGTGTCTGTTTTGTCAATTTTCTGCATTTATGCCTGCCCATTACCATGTTAAGTAGATTCCTCAGTTGGAATCTACTTAACATGGTAATGGACGATGCCGTGCCGGGTCATGAGCTTCATGACGCGCCGGGCGCACACGCGTATGCCCCGCTCGCGCAGCATGCGCCATATACGCCGGTATCCGTATCGTTCCCGGCTTTGCTCGAACGCCCGCCGGACGGGATCGAGCAGCCACTCGTCCCGCTCGGGCCGGCCCAGACGCTTCCCGTTGTCGTAGAATGTGCTGCGCGACAGGCCGCACCTTCCCAGCAGGTCGCGTGGCTTCATGGCGAACCTGTCGGCCAGATGCAATACCAGACGGGTCCTCCCGGCGTTGGTCAGGTTGTCGTGGTCTGCACCCCGCCCTTTTCCCAACAGCTCCTTCGTGTAGCGGATGATCTCCAGCTCGATCTCCAGCTCGATCTCCAGCTCGTCGCGCTCGGCGCGCATCCGCGTCAGCTGCGAACGTATCTCGTCGCGTTCCCGCCGCATGCCCTCAAGGGATCTGCCACCGTCATCGCGGTGCCGGTCCTCGCGGGACTTCGGCGTTCCGCCCTCGTCCGCGTCGTCGCCCATCGCACGCTCCTTGTCGTCGCCCGCAAGCATCTTGTGCTTCCAGTTTCGCACGACATCGGCACTGACCCCCAGCTCCTCGCCGATCTGCCGACTCGTCCCGGAGCCCGAGGCATATTCGACCACCGCCTTGCGACGCGTCCCCGCATCCACGGGAGCCCGCCTGACCCGGCGTTGGCCCGGCTCCAGCTCGTCGACCCAGCGCGCCAACAGCGCCTTGCACGGATAGCCCAGCGCGCGGATCGTGCGCGCCGCGCACCTCCCGTGCCGCAGGTAATGATCGACCGCCGCGCGTTTCTGCCCGGGCGTGTAGCGTTCCCCGCGCCCGTCGCCAAGCGAGCCGCCGTCGTCGCGGCCGGCCTCGACCCATGCCCGATGCCAGCGCACCAGCATCTGCCGGGACGGACACCCCAGCTCGTTGATCACCGACGCCGCGCTGCGATCGTACCGCTCGTACAACCTCACCGCACGAAGCCTCTGCTCCCTCGTGTACTTCACCATCAGTGGACTCCTTTCCCACCAAAGAGTCCAAAAAATCGGCACCACCTCAGTTCGATAAGTTCCCCCAGAGAGTTTTTCTTAGTTGGACCATCCTTTTGCAAAAAGGTCAGGTGTGCAGGAATGGCTTAAAATAAGGCTTTTCTCACCCCTTAGCCTCTGACTCTTGACATCAATGCTACCGTCTCAACATGGTGCGTCATCGGGTAGATGTCGAACGCGGCGATCGAATGGAGCGCATATCCATGCTGGGTGAGCGTCGCCGTGTCACGCGCGAGCGACGCCGGGTCGCACGCGATGTACACGACGATCGGCGCGCCGGAGTTCGCGATCTTCGTGCACACCTTCGCCTTCGCGCCCGCGCGCGGCGGGTCGAGGACGACGATGTCGGGGTGCGCGCGCTGCGGATCGATGTCTTTCTCGAGCGTCTTGAGCACGTCGCCGCACAACGCCTGCACCGTGTGGATGCCCGCGCTCTTGAGGTTCCTGCGGGCGTTCGCGACGGCCGTCTTCGCGCCTTCGACGCTGACGAGCTTCGCATGGTCGTCGATCAGCGTCGCGAGCGGCAACGTGAACAAGCCGGAGCCCGAATACAGGTCCCAGATGACGAGGTTGCGCCCGTTGCGCGGCGCGCGGCCGTCCATCGCCTCGCGGATCTGGTCGACGACGTACTGCGGCAGCACCTGCGGCGCCTCGCGGTGCATCTGCCAGAAGCCGGCGGCGTCGACCGTGTACGTGAACTCGCGGCCGTCGACGGTGATGCGTTCGGTGAGGTTGCGGCTGCCGTGGCGCACCTTGCCGTCGACGATGACGGCGTAGTTGTCGCCGATCGCGCGGCGCAGCGCCTCGGGCGTCGCGACGTCGGCGGCGTCGACGCGCGGTTCGGGCACGGCGACGCGCAGCTGCGCGTTCGCCGGCAGCGCACCGTCCCAGACGTCGTTCATCGCGGCCGCCTCGAGCACGGCGCGCGTCGCGAGCGGCATCGTATCGATCGGCACGCGCAGATGGCTGCCGCGCCGGTGCATCGACGGCCTGCCCTCGTCGTCGGTGATCATCTCGATGCGCGTGCGCCAGTTGAGGCCGCCCGCCTCCTCGTCGCCGGGCATCGCGTAGACGGGCACCTCGTCGAGTTCGACGTGTCCGAGGCGTGCCATGAC
Source organism: Bifidobacterium choerinum (assembly GCF_002761235.1). NCBI lineage: Bacteria > Bacillati > Actinomycetota > Actinomycetes > Bifidobacteriales > Bifidobacteriaceae > Bifidobacterium > Bifidobacterium choerinum. The sequence continues at coordinate 2,140,620 of NZ_CP018044.1, forward strand.
GTCCTTGACTGCGGCTTCCTTCCAGCGTTCCTGTCCTTCGAGCGAGACGTGGATGAGGTCGGCGCCGCCGACGCCGCCGCCCATCGCAAGCGGTCCGGCGAGCGGCCATGCCGGCTCGACGCGGTCGGGGCTCGCCTCGAGCACCTCGAAGACCTCGCCGGTCCAGAAACGGTCCTTGCGGTCGGCCGGCTCGTCGAGCGCGATCCTCACGCGTTCGCCGGGCAGTGCGAAGCGCACGAAGACGACGCGCCCGTCGATGTGCGCGACGCATCGTCCCTGATCCGCGTACCGTTCGATGTCCACCGTGGCTTCCATGCCCTCTCCTGTCCCGCGGCCGTGCGCACGGCGCGCGTTGCTTGCGTTCGTATCTGCGTTCGTGTGGTGATGCCGACGCGCTCAGTGCAGCGTCATGACGACGATGTCGCGCTCGTGCGGCTCGTCCTCGATGACCCGGCGCGCCGCCTCGCCGACCGGCGTCGCATCCATCATGCGGTCGTTGACGATGAACGTCGCGGCGAACAGCGTCGCGTCGTCCGGCGCCTCGACCGGATTGAGCAGCACGACCGGGATGCCGGCGCTGCGCGCCGCCTGCAGCACCTCACGCCACTGCTTGGTCTGATGCGCCATGTCCGCTTCGCCGATGACGATCAGGCTCACGTTGCGTCCGACGGCGTCGCGCACCGCCTGGATGCGCGCGGCCGTCGCAGCATCTGTATCAGTCATGCTGTCCGCGTCCGTCACCGGCGTGAGGACGACCTTGTAGCCGTCGGCGTCCAACGCCTCCTCGACGAGGCCGTCCGCGCCGTTCGCGGAGCCGACGATCGCGACGGTCTGCGTCTCGCCCGGCGAATCGACATGCGCCGGGGCGTCGGTGCTCGACGATCCGGTGTCGCCGACGGCGGCGTTCTTCGGCGCGCATGAGGCGAGCGCGAAGACGGCGAGCGCACAGCACACGCCCACCGCCACCTTGAGGATGATGCCGTTGCCCATGTCAGGCCCCCGTCCCATGATCGTCCGTCCGGCCGCCCTGCGTATCGCCATCGTTCGCATGACCGTCATTCGTATCGCCGTCGCGCGCCTCGGCCTCCCGTTCACCCTCCTGCTCGGCGCGTGCGAGCTCGAGCTGCTTGTGCCGGTGCATCGGATCGGCCACGATCAGATAGGACACCCAGATCGCGAGCGCCCAGAACGGAATACCCATCAGCAGCCGCGCCGTGCCGAGCCAGCCGACGCGGTCGGTCAGATACAGCGGCACCTGCACGACCAGACGCAGCGCGAACACGCCTATCCACAGCCAGGTGATCATCGTATAGGCGCGCATCAGCGCACGGTCGGAGCGCCAGCTGTCGAGCCATGCGCGGAAACGCTCGGTCGGCAGCGAACGGATGAACTCGATCAGGAAGCCGAGGCCCGGCACCTTGACGAGCAGCGAGACGAGCAGCACGACGATGTACACGGCGTTCGTGATGAAGCCGTACATGTAGTAGTTGCGCGCCTCGCCGCTCTTCCATGCCCATATCAAGCAGATCGCGACGGCGACGAGCCCCGAAAGCGCACCCATGACCGACTGCCGCTGGCACAAGCGCACGACGACCTGCGCCGCCGCGAGCGCCGCGGAGACGATGACGGTAAGTTTGAGGTCGCTCGTGACGATGAACATGACGACGAAGACGACGCCCGGCAGCATCGATTCGACGACGCCGCGCGGGCCGCCGATCGCCTGGATGACCGAGAAGTCGTCGCCGTCGGAGGATGCGAGCGCACCGAGCCCGGTGCGTTGGCGTGGCTGCGTCATCATCTCAGCGCAGTTCGGAGAACATCGGCCCGCGCGAGAGCGTCGTCTTCTGCTCCACCTCGTGGTCGGAGTTCATCGGGCCGGTCGGCTTGCCGTCGATCGTGGCGGGCGCGTCGTCCGTATCGTCCCCGTCGGCGGCCTCGGCCATCGCGCGGCGTTCGCCCGGCGTGAGCGGCTGCGCCATCGGGATCAGGTCGCGCGGCGCAAGCGGCTCCTCGCCGCGGTCGACGACGATGTACGAGAAGAAGCGGTCGAGCACCTTCGCCTCCGGGCTGTCCGGATCGTCGGCGGCGGGGCCGGAGAAGATGCCGCGCAGCATCCAGCGCGGGCCGTCGACGCCGACGATGCGCGTGATGTGCTTCTTGCCGTTCGGCAGCTGGATCGGCAGGCGCACTTCGGCGCCGAAGATGCCGGGCTCCACCTTGGCTGCCGGGTTCGCGGCGACGAGGTCGTCGCGCACGTCGTCCCACAGTCCCATCGTCTTGGGCGCCGCGAAGGCCTCGAGCTCGAGGCTCGAGCGTCCGATCGTCACCGTCGCGCCGAGCAATGTGTTGTCCGCCTTGCTCGCCTTGAGGCGCAGCTGGATGCCCTGCACGAACGGGATGTAGAAGGAGCCAAGCGACAGGTATTCGTCGTAGTCGGGGCCGTTGTCCTCGCTGATGTCCCACGGGCCGAACTGCTCGCCGCGGCCCTGATAGTCCATGACCGCCTCGGTCGGCACCGCGAGCGCCTCGTCGCCGTCCTCGGCGTCGGCGGCCTCCGGCAGGCCCTCGGACTCGTCGTCGCGCACGGCCTTCGCCTCGGCGGCGCGCTCCTCGTCGGCGACCTCGCGGTCATGGCCAGGCTGCTCGGCGGCGGTGACGTCGATATCGTCGGCGTCCTCCTTCGCGACGTCCTCGGTCTGGGAGGCGACGGCCTGCGCGAGACGTTCCTCGCGTTCCTTCGCCGCTGCCCTCTCCTTCTTCTTCCTGCCGAATCCGAACAGTCCCATCTGTGCCTCGTCTCCTGTCTGCTGTGCGCGTGCCTATGCCGTCGACGTCCTCGCCCAAGACGCGGCACGCCCATGATTTACCGCCACTAGCCTAGCACGGGCGTGGTGGAACGCGCCGGAGAGCGCCGTGTTCCGTCACGACCTTTCCATAAGCCGTCCGCGGCCGTACGCTCCGGCGCCGCTCACACGTCGTAGGTGATGCTCAGCGGCGCATGGTCGGACCAGCGCTTGTACCATTCCTCGGCGCGGTCGACGACGAATCCGCGGGCCGTCTGCGCGAGCTCCGGCGTCGCGAACTGGTAGTCGAGGCGCCAGCCGGCATCGTTGTCGAAGGCGCGCCCGCGCTGGCTCCACCACGTGTACGGCCCCTGGATGTCGCCGGCGAGGTCGCGCATGACGTCGACGTACTCCATCTCGTCGAGCCATTTGTCGATGTACGCGCGTTCGGCGGGCAGGAAGCCGTGCGTCGTCTCGTTCGCCTTCGCGTTCTTCAGGTCGATCGGCCGGTGCGCGATGTTGAAGTCGCCGCAGACGACCGCCTGCCTGCCGCCGCGCGCGGCCTCCTCGCGCAGCTGCTCCATGCGCGCCGTCATCGCGTCGAGGAAGCGGTACTTCTGCACCTCCTTGATGTCGTCGCCGTCGCCGCCGGCGTGCACGTACACGCATGCGACGGTCACCGTGTAGCCCTGCGCGGTGTGCACGTCCGTCTCGATCCAGCGTCCGGTGTCGACGTCCTCGTCGAGTCCGGGCAGCCCGATGCGCGGGTCGCCGATCGGCAGCACGCTGACGAGGCCGACGCCGGCGCGTCCCTTAATCCGGCACACGTCGTCGATCGCGTGGACGTCGCCGGGACTGCCCACCTTCCCCGCCTCGACGTAGTCGGCGCCGATCTCCTGGAAGATCTCGTCGAGGACGTCCTGCGGGGCGCGCGTCTCCTGCATGCACCACACGTCGGGCGTGTGCCGAAGGAGCCACTTCTCCATGCCTTTGCGTTTCGCGGCGCGGATGCCGTTGAGGTTCGAGGTCGTAATCGTCATCGTCATGGCTCACGAGCCTACCCGCGTGCCTGCCCGGACGCCAGCGGCTTCACGGCGCGCGCATATGCGAAGGCGGCGCGCCCCGGAAAAGGTGCGCGCCGCCTTCATGACGACGGAGCGTCGGACCTCACAGGTCGAGGCCGAGTTCGAGCTTGCCGCCCGGGATCGCGTCGAGCAGGTCCTTCGTATACTGCTGCTTGGGGTGCAGGAAGACCTCGTCGGTCGTGCCGTGCTCGACGAGCCTGCCGTGCTGCATGACGACGACGTCGTCGGCGATCTGGCGCACGACGGCCAGGTCGTGCGTGATAAACAGGTAGCTCAGCCCGTTCTTCGTCTGCAGGTCGTTGAGCAGATGGAGCACCTGGTCCTGCACGAGCACGTCGAGCGCGGACACGGCCTCGTCGCAGACGATGACGTCCGGGTTGAGCGCCATTGCGCGCGCGATCGCGATGCGCTGGCGCTGGCCGCCGGACAGCTCGTTCGGGTAGCGCTGCATGACCGATTCGGGCAGCTCGACCATGTCGAGCAACTCGCGCACGCGCACCGCACGGCTCGTCTTGTCGCCGATGCCGTGGATGCGCAGCGGCTCCTCGATCGAACGGAAGATCGAGTACATCGGGTCGAGCGAGCCGTAGGGGTTCTGGAACACCGGCTGCACGTGCCTGCGGAAGTCGAGCAGCGACTTGCCCTTGAACTGGCTGATGTCCTGACCGTTGTAGGTGACGGTGCCGCTCGTCGGCTTGAGCAGCTTGAGCACCATGTTCGCCACCGTCGACTTGCCGGAGCCGGACTCGCCGACGATCGCGAGCGTCGTGCCTCGCTTGACCTTGAAGCTGACATCGTCGACGGCCTTGAACATCTCCTTGCGGCGCGGGAGCTTGAACTCCTTCGTCAGATGCTCGACGTCGATGACGACGTCGGCGTGCTCGAGCGAATCCTCGTTGACCTTGTGCTCCATCAGCGCGCTCGCGTCGTCGCCGCGCTCCTCGACGGAGACGATGCGCTGAGAGGCGAGCGACGGGGCGGCGGCGACGAGACGCTTCGTGTACGGATGCTGCGGGTGCTGGAGCACCTCGAGCGACGGGCCGGATTCGACGACCTGTCCCTTGTACATGACGACGATGTGCTGCGCGCGCTCAGCGGCGAGGCCGAGGTCGTGCGTGATGAACAGCACCGCCGTGCCGAGTGAATCGGTGAGCCCCTGCAGATGGTCGAGGATCCTCTTCTGCACGGTCACGTCGAGCGCCGAGGTCGGCTCGTCGGCGATGAGCAGCTCGGGGCGGCACGCCAGGCCGATCGCGATGAGCGCGCGCTGGCGCATGCCGCCGGAGAACTCGTGCGGGTACTGGCGTGCGCGCACGGCCGCGTCCGGCAGGCCCGCCTCGTCGAGCAGGCCGGCGATGCGGTCGTTCATCGTCGATCCGAGGACGTACTTCTTCGCGATGTACCAGGCGTCGTCGTCCTTGACGCCGGCCTTGATCAGGTCGTCGGCGACGCGCCAGCGGGTCTCGGAGCCCGGGACCCATTCGGAGTGGAAGTACGCCATCTTCTTCTCGAGGGCGTCGCCGGTTACGCCGACCTTGACGAGCGCCTGCTCGGCGGCCTCGATGAGCTCGGGCAGCTCCTTCGAGCCGAGGAAGGTCTCGTCGCCCTCGCTCTTGATCTCGATGTCCGCGTCGGCGAGCGCCTTCGCGAGTTCGGAGCGCTTCTCATGCGCGACGTCCATGTTGTTCGCGACGAGCGCCTCCTTGACCTGCGTGCCGATGCGCCACACCGGGTTGAGGTTGCTCATCGGGTCCTGCGGCACGAGGCCCATCTTCGAGCCGCGCACGGTGACGAACTGCTTCTGCGTGTAATGCGAGATCTCGGTGCCGTTGAGCTTGATCGAGCCGCCTACGACCTTGCCGGTGCCCGGCAGCAGGCCGAGGCAGGCCATCGCCGACGTCGACTTGCCGGAGCCGGATTCGCCGACGATCGCGACCCACTGGCCCGGATAGACGCTGAACGACGAATCGCGCACCGCGTGCACGGCGCGGCCGTCGTCGGTTGTGAAGTCGACCTGCAGGTCCTTGACCTCGAGGAGCGGACCCTCCTGACGCTGCAGGTCGTCGAGCTTCTGCTCGATATTCGTATCTTCTGTCATTGCTTACTCCTACGGGAATCTCAGGCCGTGCGGCTCTTCGGGTCGAGCGCGTCCTTGACGGCGTCGCCCATCATGATGAACGCCAGCACGGTGATCGCAAGCGCGACGGACGGGTAGAACAGCACCATCGGATCGGTGCGCAGGATCGACTGCGCCTTCGAGATGTCGCCGCCCCAGCTGACCGTCGTCGACGGCAGGCCGATGCCGAGGAAGCTCAGCGTCGCCTCGGAGACGATGTACGAACCGAGCGACGTCGTCGCGATGACGATGATCGGCGAGACCGAGTTCGGCAGGATGTGGCGGAACAGGTTGCGCGTCGGCGTCGAACCGAGCGCCGTCGACGCCGTGTTGAACTCGAGGTTCTTCGACGAAAGCACGGCGCCGCGCGCGATGCGCGCCGTCGAGACCCAGCCGAAGAGCGCGAGCACGAGCACGACCTTCCAGATCGACGTGACCGTGCGGAACATCTGCAGCACGACGATCGCGCCGAGCAGCATCGGAATCGCCATGAAGATGTCGACGATGCGGCTGAGGACCGCATCGACCCAGCCGCCGAAGAAGCCGGCGACGGCGCCGATGAGCGTGCCGACGGCGACGACGATGAGCGTCGTCAGGATGCCGACGCTCAACGACGTGCGCGTGCCGTAGACGACGCGCGAGTAGACGTCGCATCCCTGCAGGTCGAATCCGAACGGATGGCCCGGTCTGGACGGTTCGAGCGAATTGTCGAGGTTGCAGTAGTTCGGGTCGTTCTTCGTGAAGACGCCCGGGAAGAGCGCGACGAAGACGATGCAGATGATGAGGATGCCCGAGATGATGAACAGCGGGTTCTTGCGCAGCGTGCGCCATGCGTCCGCCCACATGCTCGTCGCGGGGGCCGATTCGTCGACCGTGTCCACGGTCTGCAGCGGCGTCTCGTCGAGCGGCGCGACGTAGCGTTCCTGGCCCGGCAGCGGTTTCGTGATGTCTGTCATTGTCCTACTCTCCCTCACGCGTAGCGGATGCGCGGATCAAGCGCCGCGTACAGCAGATCGACCAGCAGGTTGCACACGACGAACACGAGCGTGAGCAGCGTGACGACCGAGACGACCATGTTCGCCTCACCCTTGAGGATGCTCTGGTAGGTGAGGAATCCGACGCCGTGGATGTTGAAGATCTGTTCGGTGATCATCGCGCCGCCCATCAGCGCGCCGAGGTCCTGGCCCAGATAGGTGACGACCGGGATCATCGAGTTGCGCAGGATGTGGCGGAAGGTGACGGCCGTGTTGCTCATGCCCTTCGCACGCGCGGTGCGCACATAGTCCATCGCGATGTTCGACGAGACCTCGGAACGCGCCAGTCGGATGATGTACGCCATCGAGACCGAGCCGAGCACCATCGCGGGCATCAGCAGGTCGAGGAATCCGGGGTTCGAGCCGGCGGTCACCGGTAGGATGCGCCATTTGACGCCGAGGAGGTACTGTCCGAGGAAGCCGGTGACGAAGGTCGGCACCGAGATCAGCAGCAGCGAGACGATCAGGATGACCGAGTCGTACCACTTGCCCTTCTTCAGGCCGGAGATGACGCCGAACACGCAGCCGAAGATCGCCTCGAAGCAGAACGCCATCAACGCGAGCTTGATCGTGACCGGGAACGCGCGCCCGATCTCCGCGATGACGGGCTGTCCGGCGAAGGTCTCGCCGAAGTTGAGGCTCAGCGCGTTCTTCAGGAACAGCAGGTACTGCACGATGAACGGCTTGTCCAGATTGTATTCGGCGCGGATCTGGGCAGCGACGGCTTCATTGACGGGCTTGTCTCCGAACATCGCCTTGACCGGGTCACCCGGGAGTGCGAAGACGAGCGCATACACCAACAGTGTCGTACCGAGAACCACGGGGATCATCTGCAGGATGCGGCGCAGAAGATATTTGCCCATTGGTTGCTCCTTGTTGTCTTACAGACCGCATCAGGGCATGACGCGTCATGCCGCTCGCGGTCGCGGTATCCAGTAAGTCTACCGCATGACTTGACTTACCGGACGGATTCGCCCCTCTTTTGCCGTTTCCACGGCCGTTTTGCCCACGTTCTGAGCGAACGGCGCGCCCAGGCGCCGATTCGCGCCGATTCCTTCCACCGCACCGCGTCCCACACTGTGGGCATCGCGGCGGACTGGACGCAGTACGGCGTTAAACCGGTCATTTATTCGAAAAGTGACCGGAAGGGGGACCTCATGCACGAACAGCTGACCGTGACCGTCCGCATCGAGTTCTTCGACGACGAATCCGAGCAATCCGAGGAGACGGGGCGGGACTGAGCGGCGAACGCTGCACGTCGCCGTCGCGACGACGGGAACGGATATGAGGAACGGATATGAGGAAGGGCTCCGGAACCTCGATGGTTCCGGAGCCCTTCCTCATGCAGTGTCGCGGCACCGAACGGCCTCACCCGTTCGACGTCCCGCGCCGGCTCACTTCGTCATGTTCTCGTAGATCGGCTGGTTCTGCCAGTCCATCTCGAAGCCCTTGACGCCCTTGGCGGCGACGCCGTCCGCGTTCGAGTAGTACAGTGGGACGGCCGGCAGCTGCTCGAGCAGGATCTCCTCGGTCTGGTGATACAGGTCGATCTGCTCGTCGGTGTTCGTCGCGGCGGCGGCCTTGCTCAGCAGCTCGTCGACCTCGGCGTTCTTGTAGTCGCCGTCGTTCGAGCCGTTGCCGTCGGCCGCGTCCGAATCATAGAGCTGATACAGGTAGTTCTCGGCCGACGGGTAGTCCGGCTGCCAGCCGGTGCGGAACGCTCCGTCGATCTTGCGGTCGGAGACCGCGTTGCGGAACTCCTGGAAGGTCGGCATCGGGTTCGTCGCGGCCTTGATGCCGAGGGTGTTCTTCACCTGGTTGACGACCGCGTCAAAGATCGGCTGCGCGCCGCCGTCGGCGTTGAACGAGAAGGTGAGCGTGCCGTCCCACTTGGCGATGGCTTCGGCCTTGGCCCACAGCTTCTTCGCCTCAGTCGGATTGGCCTTGAGGTACTTGCCGTTCTTGAGGTCCTTCGAATAGCCCGGGATGACCGGCGCCGTGAAGTCGGTGGCCGGCGTGCCGACGCCGTTGAGCACCTTGTCGACGATCTGCTGGCGGTCGATCGCCATCGACAGCGCCTGGCGGCGCAGCTGGCCTTCCTCGGTGTTGGTCTCCCAATGCTTCATGTTCGCCGGGATCGTGAAGGTCTGAATGACCGAACCGGCCTTGTTGTAGGCCTCGACCGACGGATCCTTCTCGAAGGTCTTCGTGTCGGCGGCCGGGACCGTGTCCATGACGTCGAGATTGCCGGCCTGCACGTCCGCGTAGGCCGAATCCGGCGACGTGTAGATCTTAAAGGTGACGCCGTCGTTCTTCGGCTGTTCCTCGCCCTTGTAGTCGGCGTTCTTCGTCAGCACGATCTGCGAGTTGTGGTCCCACTTGTCGAACTTGTACATGCCGTTGCCGACCGGCTTCTCGCCGAAGGCCTTCGGATCCTTGTAGAAGGATTCCGGAAGCGGCGCGAAGGCCAGATAGCCGACCTTGATCGGGAAGACCGAATCCTGCTGGTCGAGGTCGATGGTGAAGGTCTTGTCGTCGATGACCTTGAGGCCCGAGAGCTGCTCGTCGCCCTTGAGGCCGTCCTTCTGCAGATCGTCATAGCCCTTGATCATGCTGAAGAACGACGAGCACTTCTGCGCGTTCTTCGCGTTCGCCGTGTAGCTCCACGACTTCGTGAAGGACTCGGCCGTCACCGGCGTGCCGTCGGTGAACTTCCAGCCGTCCTTGAGCTTGACGGTGTACTGGGTCGCGTCCTTGTTCGGCTCGATCGATTCGGCGACCTCCATCTTCGTGTCGCCCTTCGAATCGTAGCGCACGAGGTTCGCGAAGAGCAGCTGACCGACCTTGCCGCCGCCGGTCTCGTTCGTGTTGCCCGGGATCAGCGCGTTCTGCGGCTCCGAGTTGTAGGCGGTGATGACGTTGCCGCCGGCGTTCGACGAGTCGCCCGCTGCGCCGCAGCCGCCGAGCAGCATGCCGAGGGCGCAGGCACCTGCGACGACGGCGATTGCCTTCTTCTTCATGGGATTACTCCTTTTTCCTTGAGATCGGACGGCGGGGCGAGCCCCGCCGAAAACGATGGGGCCGAAACCGTTCGAGTTCCGACCCCATCGCCGATTAACTACCCATTGTGCCACAGCCACGCAACCACCTGAGACGATAACGCTGTCAGCGCCAACGGCCCGATCGTCGCTCCGAGCGACTCCCCCGCCGGCGCAGGCGATGCTCGATTCCGCCGCGGAACGGCGCCGCTGCAATGGGTTAGCCCGCACCCGCCCCACCGTTTCGTCGATTGTCGCGGCGCTGCGAGCGTTTGCAGTCCGCTCGCGACGACATCGCGGCGATGCCCCATAGCGTTCTCACTACGTGAAACCGCATCCGCCTATGCGCGCGGGAAGGCCTGCGCGTAGCGCGCCTTGAGCTGTTCGATCGAGACATGCGTGTAGCGCTGCGTCGTCTGCAGCGATGCATGTCCGAGCATCTCCTGCACCTCGCGCAGGTCGGCGCCGCCGTCGAGCATATGCGTCGCCGCGCTGTGGCGCAACGCATGCGGCGAGATGTCGGGGACGCCGGCGCGCGCCGCCTCGCGGTGGACGACGCCGCGCACGACGCGCTGGTCGACGCGGCCGCCGCGCGCGCCGAGGAACAACGCGCTTCCCGAACGCGCGTTCGCCAGACGCGGCCTGCCCTCGCCCGTCCACTGCTCGAGCGCGCGCTGCGCCGGCGCGCCGAAGGGCACGACGCGCTGCTTGTTCCCCTTGCCGGTGACGGTGATCGTGCGGTTGCCGTAGCGCACGCTGTCCAGATCCATCGACACGAGCTCGGCGACGCGGATGCCGGTCGCGTAAAGCACCTCGAGCATCGCGCAGTCGCGCAGCGCGAGCGCATGCCGATGCGGGTCGCGCTCGTCCGACGGCTCCATGTCGGCCGTGTCCATCAGCGCCTCTGCCTGCGTCTCGTTGAGCACGGCGGGCAGCGTCTTCGACAGCTTCGGCGTGCTCAGCGAGGCGGCCGGGTCGTGCGCAAGACGGCCGTGCCGCTGCGCCCACGCGAAGAACCCGCGCACGGCGATCGTCCGGCGCGCGAGGCTGCTCTTCGCAATCCGTTTCGCATCATGCGCCATCCACATCCGCAGATCGTCGAGCGTCACGTCGTCGAGCGACGTCCTCCCGAAGGAGGCGAGCACGTCGACGCAGGCGAGCAGGTCGGAGCGGTAGGCGGCCACCGTATGCTCGCTCAGCCCCCTCGCGCCGCGCAGATACCCCATGTATTCCTCGACCATCCGTCGCGCATCCGCCATCGTCCCGCTCCCTCGTCCGTTCCGTCACAGCCCGGCCGTCCCGTCGCCGCCGTGCGACCACTCTACCGCCCGCACGCTATCGGCGCCGACGTCGCCGGGGCGGTCGCGCAATTGGGACGCGCAACCGCCCCGGTCTCGCATCGTGAGATTCGATACATCATCGACATGGCGGCGCGGATGCCGGACAATCGCTGGAACGACGCCGATGCAACGCATGGTTACCTGCGTTTGCGCCCGATGCAACCGCAAGATGGCGGACTGTGAAGCCGATGTCGGCGATAGTGGAAGGCAAGCGGCCCGCGACGTGGCCACGGCGGCGGACAGGAGATCGGTCCGGGAAAATGGACATTCCGATCTCCGACGCCGTCCGGCACGATACGCTTCGGTCGTGGAGATCCGCCCCCCGTTCCGATATGGACGGACGCCGCGGCGGCAGGGCCGCACGGTGACCGTTGTCATATGCGACGCCGAACGGCATCGCATATCGTGACGGCGGTCACGGCCCCGCGCATGCGCGGCGGCGGATAATTGGGGACCGGGTAACGACATCGGGCGCATGGCCCCCGCGCGAACTTGCGCATCCATGCGCGATTGCACGAACATACACGCGAAAGGTTCACATGAACAGGAAATCAACAGGCGCCACCATGCCGAAAACCGACCCGATCGTCGCCAGGGCGGTCGATCTGTATAAGACCTACGGCGACACCGACAGCCAGGTGACGGCGCTCGACCACGTCAGCGTCGACTTCCGACGCGGCGAACTCACGGCGATCATGGGCCCGTCGGGCTCGGGCAAGTCGACGCTGATGCACTGCATGGCCGGCCTCGACGTGCCGACGAGCGGCGAGGTCCTCGTCGAGGACCTCGAGGTCTCGTCGATGAACCAGAAGCAGCTCACGCAGCTGCGACGCAAGGAGATCGGCTTCATCTTCCAGTCCTTCAACCTCGTGCCGACATTGACGGCCGAGGAGAACATCCTGCTGCCGTTGCAGATCGCGCACCGTCCGATCGACCGCGACTGGTTCGACAAGGTCGTCTCCGTCGTCGGCCTTGAAAACCGCCTCGATCACCGCCCGAGCCAGCTTTCGGGCGGCCAGCAGCAGCGCGTCGCCTGCGCCCGCGCGATGATGGAGCGTCCGAGCGTCATCTTCGCCGACGAGCCGACCGGCAACCTCGACTCGCGTTCGAGCCGCGAGGTGCTCGGGTTCCTGCGCCAGTGCGTGCGCGACTACGGGCAGTCGATCGTCATGGTGACGCACGACCCGCGCGCCGCGAGCTTCGCCGACCGCGTGCTCGTATTGTCCGACGGCTCGATCACGCAGGACATGGACCATCCGACCTACGACGACATCCTCGCCGTCTTCGCCGAGCACGACGACCCGGACAACGGCCCGGTCGACGTCGAGCCCGTGACCACCAAGGAGGACTGAGCCAACGATGTTCCGCATAGGTCTACGAGACACCAGGGCCCATTTCCGCCGCTTCATCATGTCGATCATCGCGATCGCGCTCGGCGTCGCCTTCGTCGTCGGCTCGTTCTGCTTCCGCGAGATGCTCAACGACCAGGTCGCGCAGATGATGGGATCGAACTCGGACGCCGACGTCTACGTGCGCGGCGCCACCGAGCAGAAACAGGACGGCGAGGACGGCTTCGCCGAATACAACAGCACCTACAACGAGATCAGCACCGACGTCATCGCCGACATCGAGAAGGTCGACGGCGTCGTCAGCGCCGACGCGACGCATCAGCTGAGCAACGTCGTGCTGCTCGACCACAACGGCGACGCGATGGCGACGGTCGGCGCACCGACGCTCGTCATCGGCGTCGACGAGCAGGATCCGTGGCGTTCGGCGCACTTCGTCTCCGGCGGCTACCCGCAAACGGACGACGAGATCGCGTTGCTCGAGGACACGGCCGGCAAGGCCGGGCTGAAGACCGGCGACACGGCGAAGATCGTCGTCGACGGCGAGGCGCACGAGAAGACCGTCTCCGGCGTCTTCACGTCGCCGTCGACGCAGCTCGGCGCGATCCTGATCCTCGCACCGCCGAGCTTCGTCGAGCATACGTTGCAGCAGGAGGGCGAGGACACGTCGAGCGTCCAGTTCATCGGCGTCTACGGCGACAAGTCGACGCCGCTCGATGCCGAGGCGCAGCAGCGGCTCGCCGACCGCATCAACAAGGAGCTGCCGAAGAGCGCCGACGCGCACGCCGTCACCGGAGACTCGGTGCGCGACGACGCGACGAAGAGCATCCAGGACCAGCTCGGCTTCATCCAGCCGCTGATCCTGATCTTCGCGGCGATCGCATTGTTCGTCGGCGCGTTCATCATCGCGAACACCTTCACGATGATCGTGCGCGAATCCATGCGCGGCTACGCGCTGCTGCGCTCGGTCGGCGCCTCGCCGCTGCAGGTCTTCGCGAGCGTCCTCGTGCAGGCCGTCATCCTCGGCCTCGTCGGCTCCGGCATCGGCGTGCTGCTCGGCTGGGGTCTGCTCGAGCTCATCGCCAAGGGCATGACGAGCAGCGGCATGCCGCTGTCCGGCTCCCCCGCCCCGTCGGCGACCGACGTCGTCATCGGCCTGATCGTCGGCGTCGTCGTCACGATCGTTGGTGCGACGCTGCCGGCGAAGACGGCCGCGACGGCGCCGCCGATCCAGGCGATGAACGAGACCGTCAACCCGGAGAAGCCGGTCAGGACGCGCGGCTGGATCGGTGCGGCGATGGTCGTCGTCGGCGCCGCCTGGTGGACGCTGTGCTACCTCGACGCCGACAAGCGCGTCGACTGGGCCTGGCTCAAGGACCTCGGCTCCGGCTGGACGCTCGGTCTGGGCGCGGCCTTCATCATCATCGGCGCGATCGTCTGCGCGCCGGCCTTCGTCGCCCCGTCGGCGAAGGTGCTCGGGTGGATTCCCGAGAAGCTGTTCCCGGTCACCGGCAAGCTCGCGACGCGCAACATCGGCCGCGCGAAGCGGCGCACCGCGAACACGGCGGCCGCGCTGTTCGTCGGCATCGCGATTGTCAGCTGCCTCGGCGTCGTCGCGTCGTCGATGAAGACCTCGGTGAGCAATCTCGTCGACAACAACGTCAACGCCGACTACGTGGCGATGACGGCGAGCATGACGCAGCCGATCTCCACGAAGGCCGTCGACGCGATCGAGAAGACCGAAGGCGTCGGCGCATCGTCGGCCGTGTACATGCTGCCGACGGTGAAGGTGACGAACGCGGCGAAGGACGTCATGACGGCCGCCGTCAAGTCCGACCTGCTCACGAGGCTCGCTCCGATCGAAAAGCAGGACGGCGACGCCGCGACGGCGATCGACGACGGACAGGTCGCCGTCGGCCGCATGGTCGCCGACGACGAGCATTGGAAGATCGGCGACGTCATCGATCTCGAATCGGAGAACACGAGCGTCGACGAGGCGGCCACGAAGCAGGCCTCGGAGGCGTACCGGAAGAAGATCGAGGAGCAGGCGACGGCGCTGCAGCGCGAGGCGCAGAGCCTCGCCGCGGCCGGCGACGCCGCGGGCGCCCAGGCCAAGGCGAGACAGGCCGAGGACGTCGTCAGGCAGGGGCAGGACGTCGACCCGAAGCAGTTCGTCAGGACGAAGACCGAGACGAAGACGGCGAAGGTCACGATCGGTGCAATCATCGACGATGCGCTGTATGCGGACAGCATCTTCGTCTCGTTGCCGACGGCCGAGAAACTCACGGACGAGGACATGATGATGATCACGCAGATGTACGTGCAGGCGAAACCCGGCGCGGACGTCGCGAAGCTCGGCGAGGACCTGAAGAAGACCGCGAAGCCGTTCTACACGGTCTCGATCCTCACGCGCGACGAGTTCAAGTCGTCGATGAGCTCGATGATCGACTCGATGCTCGCGATCATCTACGCGCTGCTCGCGCTGTCGATCGTCATCGCGATCTTCGGCATTGTCAACACGTTGGCGCTCAACGTCTCCGAACGCACGAAGGAGATCGGACTGCTGCGCGCGATCGGCACGTCGAACGGCCAGGTGCGCGGCATGCTCGCGATCGAGGCGGTCATCCTGTCGGTGTTCGGCACGCTCGTCGGCATCGTCGTCGGCGTCGCGGCGGGCGTCGTCATCCGCGTCGCCTACGAGGAGCAGGGCCTGACGACGCTGACGATCCCGTGGGGCCAGCTCGTGCTGTTCCTCGTCGTCGCGATCGTCGTCGGCCTCGTCGCCAGCATCTCGCCTGCGCACCGCGCGCTCAAGCAGCCGGTGCTCGACGCCGTCGCGAGCGAGTGACCCGAAACGTACGACGAGGCGGGCCCCGCGCACATCGTGCGCGGGGCCCGCCTCGTTCCGCGTGCATATGTCGATTGGGCGCGCCGACTACAATGCCGTCCTGCATGCGACGGCAGGCCGCATGCAGGACGATCAGAAAGGCGGCCGTCATGAGACTTCCCGAACACATCCCCGCCGTCGCGCGCGTCGTCGTGCGCCTCCACGCCGGCGTCGACGAACGCACCGGACGCATGCAGTACCGCGACGTCGTCGGCCATGTCCGCTCATGGGACGGCGAGACACTCGAGATGACGCGCGACGCGGCGGCGAACGGCTCGCGGCCGGCGCAGGACGTCAGCATCCGCCCCGAGGACATCGCGATCCTCAAGCCGGTGCCGGAGCGCCCGGTCAGACGATGAACTGACGTTCGGCGAGCGCGTGGTGCCCGGAGGTGAAGCGCACGATGTGCTCGCCGCGCTTGGCCGATTCGAGCAGGTCGCGGCGCCAGTCGTCGGAGCTGATCCTGATCGTCGTGAACACGGTCTGCGTCTCGCCTGTCGTGATCGCCTCGCGCTGCCTCGCCTTGTAGTCGCGATACGGCTGTCCTTCGGCGAAGAAGCGGCGCAGCGTCGCCTTGTCGTCGTCGTGCAATGCGTCGGCGAAGGATTCGAGACGGCGCGCCATGCTGCGCAGCAGCGTCTCGACGTTGTCGGCGTTCTCGACGATCATCGCCGCCGTGCGCGCCGGGTCGGTGAGCGCGACGCGCGTCATGTCGCGCCACGATCCGGCGGACAGCGCGGCCGCGATGTTGCGGTCCGGGTTCGCCGTCAGCTCGTTGATGAGCGCCGTCGAGACGACGTGCGGCATGTGCGAGATCAGCGATGCGGCGCGGTCGTGTGTCTCGTCGTCGATGACGATCATCGTGTTGCGCAGGCCTCGCGTGATCATGCCGGCGACCTGCACGATGCGCGCGTAATCGGTATGGTGGTCGTAGGTGAGCGCCCACAGCGCGTTGTCGAAGATCGACGGGTCGGCGGCCGCCCATCCGGAGTGTTCGTTGCCGGTCATCGGGTGGGCGCCGACGTAGCAGTCGGTGATGCCGGCAGCATGCACCTGCTCGCGTACGAGTCCCTTGACGCTGCCGACGTCGGTGAGCGTCGTGCGCGCCGGATCGATGATCGGCCTGATCGTCTCGAGGATCTTCGGCATCGCGACGAGCGAGTTGCACAGCACGATGACGTCCGGATGCTCGGCGACGAGCTCCTCGAGGCTGTCCTTGCAGTCGATGCCGACGGCGCGCGCCGCCACGTACGGATGCGGGCGGTGGTTCCACGCGCTCACATGGATGCCCGCCGAGTGCAGGCGCAGCGCGAGTGAGCCGCCGATGAGCCCGAGTCCGACGATGGCGATGTGCCGCGGGCAGTCGATGCCCTCCGGGCCGATGTCGGGCATCGTCACCGTCTCCTCGATCGTCGTGTCCGTCACCTCTACGGAGCCAGCTACCTCTTCTACCACAGCAGTTCCTTTCGCATCGTCGCATCATCGCTTCGGGAAGCGGACAATGTCTCGTTGGTCTCCATAGTGCATCGTACCCCGCCTTGCGGAAGCATCCATTCGTCCACCGGCGGGTGCGGCCGCTCGCGGCGCGGATAGACGGCGAGCGTCTTGATCCAGTCGCCGTGTTCGATGATTTCGACGAGCAGCGCGTGGAAGCGCGGCTCCCATGGCGCCGCGTCGAGCGTCGCGATGAAGCTGTAGGTGCCGTCATGGCCCTTGATCGGGCGCGAGATGAAGCTCGTCATGTTGAGTCCGGCGTCGCGGATCGCGTCGAGCGCGTCGGCGAGGACGCCCGGACCGGTCGCCAACGGAATGAACGTGAGGATCGATTCGAATTCGGCGACGCCGCGCGCGCGTGCGGCCATGAGTTCGTCGTGCACGTCGTCGCGGCGCGCGATGACGAGGAACTCGGTGCGCGCGCCGTGGAAGTCCTCGACGCCCCGTGCGACGAGGCGCAGCCCGTACAGGCTTCCGCAGATCTCGGGGCCGAAGGCGATGCGGCCGTCAACGAGGTCGCGGCAGGCGGCCGCGTTCGACGCCGCCGGCATCTCGCGCAGCCGATGGGACTGCGTGAAGCGACGGCACTGCGCGAGTCCGTGCGGATGCGCCGACGCGCCCGTGCAGACGCGGCAGACGGCGTCGAGTTCGGATTCGCCGTCCTTGCGCGCCGCCATCGCCCGCTCGTAGGTCGTCGGCGTGACGAAGGCGCAGAAGGTCACGTCGACGCCGACGCGCGCGAAGCCGGCGACGTCGCGCGCGTCGATGAGCATGTCGAGGTTCGGCACGACGTAGCCTTCGACGTTGTTCTCCCAGGCGACGACGCCCCATCCGCTCCCCTCGCCGACGGCGCGCACGATCGACGCGGCGTCGGCGCACGGCTCCAACGTGACGTCGGCGGCGGCGCCCGCGGCGAGCAGCCGCGACGCCTCGATCGCCGCCTGATGCGTGAAGGTGCCCTCCGGCCCCAGATAGTACAGCCGACGCGCGCCCATCAGATGGCCTTCCCCGCGGCGTCGGCGGATGCGGCAGCGGCGTCGTTCCGCGGGGCGGCCGCCGGCGCGACGCGGAACCACCGCGCCGGGCAGATGAGCAGCAGAAGCTGGACGATGAGCGATCCGTACAGCCAGATGTACCCCGCATGCTGCGACCACCACGGAATCGTCGTCGCATGGAAGCCGATCGGCAGCATCAGGTCGCCGCCGGGCCCCGGCATCGCCATGCACCAGACGGCCAGATAGGAGACGCTCAGATGCAATGCCAGGCCGGGGACGCCGCCGCGCGCGCGGGCGCACCACGCGGAGGCGCCGATGAGGACGAACGCGAGCACGAGACCGTAGGGGATGTTCGCCGACGCGCCCATGCGGTGCGCGAGCGTGCCGAGCACGCCCGCCGCGACGGCGCTGGCGATCGTGACGAGGCTGCGGACGAAGACGTTCTGCCGGTGGCTCCATGGCAGGTCGGAGCGGCGCATGGCGTCGCGCGACCGCATCGGATTGGGGTCGGAGGTGCTCATAGCCACCCAGTGTAGGCGAACCATGCGAAGACGTCGCGAAGGCATCGTGCCGGCCCGCGCGGGTGTACCGGGCCATGCGCGGCAGTATTGCACGGCCGATATGGACGCGCGGCCGCATAGAGACGACGGGGCCCCGCACATGATGTGCGGAGCCCCGTCAGATCGTGCGCCGTCGGATACGGCTCACTTCGCGTTCTGCGCGTTGTTGTTCGCGCGGCGCTGCTTGGCGCGCCACTTGTACCAGTCCTCGCGGTTGAGGATGATCTTGCGGATGCGGATCGACTCCGGCGTGACCTCGACGCACTCGTCCTCGTTCGCGAAGTCGAGCGACTCCTCGAGGCTCATCTTGATCGGCGGCGTCAGCGTCTCGAGGACGTCGGCGGTCGCCGAGCGCATGTTCGTCATGTGCTTGGCGAGCGTGATGTTGACGTCGAGCTCGTCGGGCTTGTTGTTGACGCCGACGACCTGGCCTTCGTAGACCGGCGACTGCGGCTCGACGAAGAAGTTGCCGCGCGCCTGCAGGCGCTGCATCGCGTACGGCGTGGCGACGCCCTGGCGGTCGGAGACCATCGAGCCATTCTGGCGGGTGACGATCTGGCCAGCCCACGGCGCGTAGCCGGCGGACAGCGACGAGGAGATGCCGGTGCCGCGCGTCGCGCTCAGCAGCGCGGTGCGGAAGCCGATGAGGCCACGCGACGGGACCGTGAACTGCAGGCGGATCCAGCCGGAGCCGTGGTTCGACATCGACTCCATGCGGCCCTTGCGGTCGGCCATCAGCTGCGTGACGGTGCCCATGTACTCCTCCGGCACGTCGATCGTCGTCGACTCCATCGGCTCGCACAGCTGGCCGTCGATCGTCTTCGTGACGACCTGCGGGCGGCCGACGGTCAGCTCGTAGCCTTCGCGGCGCATCTGCTCGGCGAGGACGGCGAGCGCGAGTTCGCCGCGGCCCTGCACCTCCCAGGCGTCCGGGCGTTCGGTCGGCAGCACCTTGATCGAGACGTTGCCGATGAGCTCGCGGTCGAGGCGGTCCTTGATCATGCGGGCCGTCAGCTTGTGGTCCTTGCCTTCGGTGCCGGCGAGCGGCGAGTCGTTCGTGCCGAAGGTCATCGAGATCGCCGGGTCGTCGACGTGGATGAGCGGCAGCGGGCGCGGGTCGTTCGGGTCGACGATCGTCTCGCCGATCATGATGTCGTTGACGCCGGCGACGGCGACGATGTCGCCGGGGCCCGCCGATTCGACCGGCAGACGGTCGAGGCCCTGCGTGCGCAGCAGCTCGGAGACGCGGAAGTTCTCGATCGAGCCGTCGACGCGCGACAGGCCGTAGGTCTTGCCCTTTTCGAGGGTGCCGTTGTAGATGCGCACAAGGCCGAGACGGCCGAGGAAGTCGGAGGAGTCGATGTTCGCGACGTGGGCCTGCAGCGGCGCGTCCGGATCGTATTCGGGCGCCGGGATGTTCTTGATGATCGCCTCGAACAGCGGCTCGAGGTTGTCGTTGTCCGGCAGCTGGCCGTTCGCCGGCTGGTCGGTCGACGCGTAGCCGGCCTTCGCCGCGCAGTAGATGACCGGCAGGTCGAGCAGCGAGTCGAGGTCGAGGTCGACGCCCTCCTCGATGACGTCCTGCGCGAGGCCGAGCAGCAGGTCGGAGGCCTCGCCGACGACCTCGTCGATGCGCGCGTCGGGACGGTCGACCTTGTTCACGCACAGGATGACTGGCAGCTTCGCCTCGAGCGCCTTGCGCAGCACGAAGCGGGTCTGCGGCAGCGGACCCTCGGAGGCGTCGACGAGCAGCACGACGCCGTCGACCATCGAGATGCCGCGTTCGACCTCGCCGCCGAAGTCGGCGTGGCCCGGGGTGTCGATGACGTTGATCGTGATGCCTTCGGGGTGGCCGTACTTCTCGGCGAGCGGGCCGGTGTACTGTACGGCCGTGTTCTTCGCGAGGATCGTGATGCCCTTCTCGCGCTCGAGGTCGTTGGAATCCATCACGCGATCGGGGACTTCCTCGCGTTCGTTGAATACATGGGACTGCTGAAGCATTGCGTTGACGAGCGTGGTCTTGCCGTGGTCGACGTGAGCCACAATTGCCACATTACGAATATCGCCGCGAACCGCCATGAATGTTTTCTCCTAAAGCCATTGATTTCCTGCGTAACCGTGCCGAACCCTGTCCGGTTCACCATTCGTACACAAACCATCGATATGGTACGCGACGATGCTGACACGGCATGCGCGGGGCTCAGCGTCCGGTTCCGCGACGCCCGGTTGGAGACACGGACGCCTGCAGAACGCCCGTGTCCGATTCCGTTGTCGTCGGGGGGAATGCGGAGACGAAAGCGGCCGCCCGCGTCCGGATCCGTCGCAATCGACGGGAAGTTCCGGACACGGGCGGCCGCTTTCGTCTCCGCGGATCAGTCGTCGAGCGCGGCGCCGGTCTTCTCGGGCAGGAAGAGCGCGGCGACGCAGGCGAGCACGAAGGCGACGGCGAAGACGACGAAGGCGATCGACTTGTCGCCGCCGGCCATCGACAGGAACCACGGCATGAGCAGCGGCGCGATGATCGCGGCCACGCGTCCACAGGCGGCCGCCGCGCCGGAGGCGGCGCCGCGCAGACGCGTCGGGTAGATCTCCGGCGTCACCGCATAGAGGACGCCCCACGCGCCGAGGTTCGAGGCCGACAGCAGCATGCCGAAGGCGAGCACCTGCGTCACGTTCGCCGAGCGCGAGAACAGGAACGCGGCGACGGCGGAGACGGCGAGGAAGACGCTCAGCGTGCGGCGACGTCCCCAGCGTTCGACGAGCCATGCGGCGAGGAAGTAACCGGGCAGCTGCGCGAGCGAGATCGCCAACGTGTAGCCGAAGGATTTCGTCAGCGAGCCGAACTGGTCGGCGAGCAGGCTCGGCATCCATGTGAACGCGCCGTAGTACGAGAAGTTGACGAAGAACCAGGTGGCCCAGATCGCCACCGTCACGCCGAGGTATCTGCGGCCGAACAGCTCGCGCGTGCGGATCTTCGGCAGCTTGACGGCCTTGCGGCTTTCGACCGGTTCGACGCCGCTCGCCGCCTCGAAGTAGCGCACCGAACGCTCGGCCTCCTCGTCGCGGCCCTGCGCCTCGAGGAAACGGACCGACTCGGGCAGCTGACGGCGCGCGACGATCGCGTAGAGCAGCGGCAGCGCGCCGATGAGCAGCGCCCAGCGCCAGCCCCAGTCGCCGGTGTTCGGAATGACGAAGTAGCCGATCGCGGCCGCGACGATCCAGCCGACGGCCCAGAAGGATTCGAGCAGCACGGTGATGCGTCCGCGCTGCTTCGCCGGCGAGAACTCGGAGACGAGCGTCGAGGCGACCGGCAGTTCGGCGCCGAGGCCCAGGCCGATGACGAAGCGCGCGGCGAGCAGCATCGCGAGCGTCCACGAGAACGCCATCGCGCCGTTGGCGATGCCGAAGATGACCATCGTCGCCGTGAACACGGTCTTGCGTCCCCAGCGGTCGGCGAACCAGCCGCCGAGCGCGGCGCCGATCGCCATGCCGATGAAGCCGATCGACAGCACCCACGACTTCTGCACGGCGTCGAGGTTGAAGTGCGGGTCGGCGGCGATCGCGGCGACGACGAAGGAGACGAGGCCGACGTCCATCGCGTCGAAGGCCCAGCCGATGCCCGAGGCGACGAGCAGCTTGCGGTGCGCGCGGTTGAGC
This sequence comes from Bifidobacterium choerinum, assembly GCF_002761235.1. NCBI lineage: Bacteria > Bacillati > Actinomycetota > Actinomycetes > Bifidobacteriales > Bifidobacteriaceae > Bifidobacterium > Bifidobacterium choerinum. The sequence continues at coordinate 2,162,955 of NZ_CP018044.1, forward strand.
GGAAGCCTGTCGAGTCGTTCGTTGCGCGTGGGCGTCGTGATGTCGGCGCGCGATTCCGGGGCGTCCGCGTCCGCGCCGCGCGAGGGTACGCCGAATGTGCGTTCTGCAGCGGTCATTGGTACCTCCCATGTGCTGCGAGTGGTGATGGTTGATTGGATTGGATTGGATTGGATTGTGTGATTGGAACCGATTGGTCGGCCGGGGCTGATCGATCACATTGCGCCGCTACGGCCGCACGTCGGTCGTCAACGCGGCGATCGCGTCGGGATGGCCGTCGTGCCCGCCCGCCGTGCGTTCGTCCGCCGCATGCGCGGCGATTCGCGACAGGTCGCCGGCGTCGAATCCCTGCGGCAGCGCGCCGTCGTCCGCCGGCGCGACGTCGGCGCGGAAACGGTAGAGCGCGGCCGGCCGCTGGCGGCCGACGCGGCGATGCTCTCCGGTCTCCTCGAGCATTCCCGAGGCGAGCGTGCGCCTGCGGAAGTTGGCAAGATCGATCGGGTGTCCCTCGACCGCCTCACTCACGGCGTGCAGTTCGCGCAGCGTGAAGGTCCCGCCGACGAGTTCGCGCACGACCTTCGGCATGTCGAGACGATGCCGCAACCGCCAGATCGCGTAGTCGACGATGCGACGGTGGTCGAAGGCGAGCTCGGGCAGCGCGTCCTCGGCGAACCAGGCCACGTTGTGCTTCGGTTCGAGCGAGGCGACGTCCACCTGGCCGACGAGCGCCCAGTAGCAGATCGAGACCATCGGCACTCCCCCGTGCGAACGCTCAGGGTCGCCGAAGGTGTACAGCTGCTCGAGATAGCCCGGATGCAGGTCGGTCGTCGACGCGAGCGTCTCGTAGGCCGAGCGTTCGAGCGAGCGGCCGGCCCTGAGCGGGCCGCCGGGCAGCGCCCACGCGCCGAGGAACGGCTCGCGCACGCGACGCACGAGCGGCAGCCACAGGCGGCGGCGCGCGCCTCCGTCGGCCGGTCCGAGCGCGAGGATGACCGACGTGACGCCCACCTGCGGCGCCTCGTCGCGGCGTTCGCTGACGTTGCCGATGCCCATCGTCCGCACTCCTCCACGCGTATCGTCGTTTGTCGTCGTTCATGTCCGCATATCCGTCGGCGGTCCGACGGCCGGAGCCGCCGCCGCGGTCATCGTCAGCGTATCACTTATAGTCAATATGACTATAAGTGCTGTCCATATTGTGGTCGATACGACGGCCGGGCATGCGGAATCCGCACGGGGAGACGCCGGACGCCGCAAACGGCGAAGGCTCCGCGGCCACGATATATTCGTGGCCGCGGAGCCTTCGCCCCACGCGGCGCAGTGGCCGCGCGATCGAAAAAAAACAGACGGATCAGGCGATGATCCCCTTCGCGATGAGCTCGCGCGCGACCTCGCGGTATTCGCGCGCGGTCTTGTGGTTGTGCGCGTAGTAGGTGATCGGCGCCGCCGCGACGTTCGCGTCGGGCAGCTTGATCGACCGCGAGATGACCGAATGGAACACCTTGTCGCCGAAGGCCTCGTAGATGCGCTGCACGACCTCGTCGCAGTGCAACGTGTGCGTGTACATCGTCACGAGCACGCCGAAGACCTCGAGTCCGGGGTTGATGCGCGCCTGCACCTTCTCGATCGACTGCATGAGCAGCGCGACGCCGCGCAGCGCGAAGAACTCGGCGGCCACCGGGATGATGACGCCGTCCGCCGCCGTCAGCGCGTTCACGGTGAGCAGACCGAGCGACGGCTGGCAGTCGATGATGATCGCGTCGTACTCCTTGATGACCGGGCGCAGCACGCTCGCGAGGATCTGCTCGCGGCCGACCTCGGTCACGAGCTGCACTTCGGCGGCCGACAGGTCGATGTTCGCCGGAATGATGTCGAGCCCCTCGAACTTCGTCGGCTGGATGATGTCGTGCACGTCGATCTTCGGGTCGAACAGCGCCGTGTAGATCGTGTTGTCGAGCACGTTCGCGTTGATGCCGAGACCCACCGTCGCCGCGCCCTGCGGGTCGAAGTCGACGATGAGTACGCGCCTGCCGTACTGCGCGAGCGCGCCGGCGATGTTGATCGAGCTCGTCGTCTTGCCTACGCCGCCCTTCTGGTTGCACATCGCGATGACCCGCGCCGGACCGTGCTGCTGCAACGGCTCGGGTACCGGGAAGGTCTCGTATTCTCGTCCAAGCAAATCCGTAGGCATACCGCTCACTTTATCAGGTCATGCATGTGCCGACGCCGCCGACGCTGCGACGACGTCCTGTCTTCACTAAGTTTCCAGTGTACCGCTTCGGGCTCCCCGCAACCGCCTATTTGGCGCGTGGATGAGCGGTGATGTACGTTTCGATGAGCGCTTCGGGGCTGATGTGCGTGTAGATCTGCGTCGTCTTCACCGACGCGTGCCCGAGCAGCTCCTGCACGGTGCGCACGTCCGCGCCGCCCTGGATGAGGTGCGTCGCGAACGAATGCCGCAGCGTGTGCGGGTGCAGCGACCGCGTGATGTGCGCGCGCTCGCCGGCGCGGCGGATGATCTCCCACACCGACTGCCGCGACAGCCGCCTCCCGCGCAGGTTGAGGAAGACCGCGCGCAATTCCGGCGCGCCCTTCGCCTTCTCCTGCAGCGGCGTGCGTCCGTATCTGAGGTAGGCGTCCAACGCGTCGCGCGCGTAGTCGCCGAAGGGCACGAGCCGCTGCTTGTCGCCTTTACCGGTCAGCCGCACGACCTGCTCGTCGAAGTCGAAGTCGTCGAGGTTCGTGCCGACGGCCTCGCTGACGCGGCAGCCGGTCGCGTACATGAACTCGAGCAATGCGTCGTCGCGCAGTCCGGCGGCGTCGTCCGTGCCCTCGGGGCGCGCCGCCTTGAGCAGCGCGGCGACCTCGTCGACGTCGAGCACGTCCGGCAGCGCCGACCCGGCCTTCGGCGCCTTCACCTGCTGCGAGACGTCGTCGTCGACGAGATGTTCGCCGAGCATGAAGCGGTGGAACATGTGCACGCTCGCGAGATGCCGCGCGCGGCTCGTCGCGCTCTGCCCGTCGATCGCGAGCGACTGGATGAAGGCCTCGACGTGCAGCGGCGTGATCGCGCGCGCGTCGTCGATGCCGCGCGCGTCGAGCCACTGCAGATAGCGGTCGAGGTCACGTTCGTACGCTTCGACGGTCGCCTTCGCCAATCCGCGTTCGACGTCGATGTACGCGAGGAACTTCGACTCCGCCATCCGCAGCCCGTTCGCCATCCCCATCCTCCTTCGCCGATGCCGTCTGTTCCTATTTATATCCGTTTATATCCGCCGACGCACCCCGCTGCGGCCCGTCCACCGCCGCACGCCGGCATTCCGCAGGTGCCGCACCTACGAACGACCATCCGCAGCCGATCACACGGCATTCCATTGGCGACGCACCCACAGAATGCCAACTGCGACAACTGATGTGGCATTCCATTGGTGACCTCACCCGTAGAATGCCGTCTGCAGCATCCGACACGGCATTCCATCGGTGACGCACATGCAGAATGCCAGCTGTGCCAGCTGATGTGGCATTCCGTAGGTGACCTCACACACAAACGACCACCTGCGGCACCCAATACGGCATTGCTTTGGTGACTCACCCACAAAACGCCACAGGCGTCCGCAGTCGTCCAGCCGACGCGGCCGCCATAGCCGTCGACGGCTATGCGAAGAGCCGAACCCGCGCGAGGTGGGTTCGGCTCTTGAAGCACGCTCCGCCGCGGCCGGCCATCGTTCGATGCGCCGGCGCGTCGGCATGGCGTCCTCGGCTCAGGCGGCGACCGGAGCGTTGACGTCCTCGGGCAGCGCGGCCTTCGCCTGCTCGACGATCGTCTTGAACGTCTCCGGATCGTTCACGGCCAGATCGGCAAGCGCACGGCGGTCGAGTTCGATGCCGGCGAGGCGCAGGCCCTGGATGAAGCGGTTGTAGGTGATGCCCTCGTTGCGCACGGCGATGTTGATGCGCTGGATCCACAGCTTGCGGAAGTCGCCCTTACGCGCCTTGCGGTCGCGGTAGTTGTAGTTGAAGGAGTGCAGCAGCTGTTCCTTCGCCTTGCGGTACAGGCGGGAACGCTGGCCACGGTAGCCCGAGGCCCTATCGAGTACTGTACGACGCTTCTTGTGGGCGTTCACTGCGCGCTTGACACGTGCCATTGTTGTTCCTCAGCTTTCTTTCTTGAAACGATCTCGACTTGCCGGTCTCAGCCCAGCAGGCCCTTCATCTTCTTGGCCTGCGACGTCGGCAGAGCGGAGTCGCGCTTCAGGTCGCGGCGCTTGTGAGCGGACTTGTGCTCGAGGTTGTGGCGCATGCCGCAGCCAGCGTGCATGAGCTTACCGGAACCGGTCACACGAACGCGCTTGGCGGCCGCGGTCTTTGTCTTCATCTTCGGCATTGCTGCCCTCCTTGTTGTTACTTCGTTGCTGAAGTCTCGGTTGCTTCGGCGACGACGGCTTGTGCTTCCTTCGCCTCCTGGGCCTTGGCCTCCTGCTTGGCGGCGAGGCGGGCGGCCTGGCGCGCCTGGCGTTCGGCGCGGGATTCCGCACCGCGGCGGCGCTGCTCGGACTGCGTGTGCACCTTCTTGCCCTTCGGGGCGAGGGTCATGATGATGTTGCGGCCCTCCTGCTTCGGCGCGGATTCGATCGTTCCCGAATCCGAGACCTCGTCGGCGAGGCGCTGCAACAGCTCGACGCCGCCGATCGGGCGCGACTGCTCGCGTCCGCGCAGCATGATCGTGACCTTGACCTTGTCGCCTCCGTTGAGGAAGCGCTCGACGTGGCCCTTCTTGACTTCGAAGTCGTGTTCGTCGATCTTGAGGCGGAAACGGATCTCCTTGATTTCCGCGGTGCTCTGGTTGCGGCGCGCTTCGCGCTGCTTGATCTTCTCGTTGTACTTGAACTTGCCGTAGTCGATCAGCTTGGCAACCGGAGGCTTCGCGTTGGGTGCCACCTCGACGAGATCGAGGTTCGCTTCCTTGGCCAGGTTCAGTGCGACGGAAGTCGCGATGACCCCCACCTGCTCGCCGTTCGGTCCGATAAGGCGCACCTGTGAGACGCGAATCTCGTCGTTAATGCGTGGTTCGTCGCTAATGATGACTCCAATCCTATGGTTTCCTGCAGTGGTCACGCCATCCGGGCGTCATCATGATCGATGCACAGGCATCGTGGAACACCGTCGATCATCCGATCTGCCGTTCCCTGCCGCGCGACGCCGTGCCGGACATGCCGTCCACCGGCCGCGCGCAACGCCGACGCCGTGACGAATCACCGCGAAGGCCGTGCCTATGACCCGAAGTCATGATGAACTTCCAGGTGGGTTTCCCACTTTCTTGATTTCTCAAGCCTGAACGATAATACCACATCCCCGGACTTTCGCGACACGGCCGTCTGCGGCGCGCCGTCCGCACGTCCATATCCGTCATCCTCTACTGCACGGCGCGCAGCAGCCCGCCGATGCCGTCACGTTCGAGGATCTCACGGTACGGGCCGGCCTGTTCGGCGATGATGCCGTCGATAGCGCGCATGCCGAGCAGTTCGACCGGCGCCTTGTCGTCGGTGAGCACCGTCGCGTCCGCGTCCACGGCGACCGGCCGGAACACTGGGTCGACCTGCCGCACCGCGCGGTCGAGCCGCGTGCCCCCGGCGCGCATCGCCGCGATCCGCTGCCCGATCGACGGCGACGACGCGCCGGCGCGCCTGGGCGCGAACAGTTCGCGGTTCGTCGTGTTCGGCACGTCCGCCGTCACGATGTTGCCCGCGCCGAACACCGACGCGATCGTGTCGGTGAGCGCCTCGTTGATCGAGCCGTGTCCGTCGCTGATCATGTTCATGTTGACGACCATGACGCCGCCGTCGGCCAGATGGCCGTAGACGAGCCGGAAGAACTCGCGCGAGCTCATCTGGAACGGGATCGTGATGTCCTGATACGCGTCGACCATGATGACGTCGAAGCGCTCCTTGCTCGCGGCGAGCCATGCGCGCCCGTCGTAGGTCGCGACGTCGATGTCGCTCGGCTCGTCGAAGTACTCGCCGGCCAGACGCGTGATCTTGCCGTCTATCTCGACGCCGGTCACCTTCGTCTGCGGCGAGTGGCGGCGCAGCGCACGCGCATAGGTGCCGGCGCCCATGCCGAGGATCAGCGCCGAGTCGGCGTGCGTCGCGAGCGCCGGCGCGGCGAGCGCGACGTCGTAGTACATGCCGGTCGGCTCGTCGCTCTTCATCGTCACCGACTGCACGCCGAAGAGCACGTTCGTCGGCAGGATCGTGCGGTCGGGCAGGTTCTGCACCTGCAGGTAGTTGTACATCGACTCGCCCTCGTAGGCGAGCGTGTCCTTGTTCATCCAGAACGCGAAGCCGGTCATCGGCGAACACAGCGCCGAGATCACGAACAGGACGACCGAGACCGCGCAGGCGACGCGGTGCGCGTGCGCGGACAGGAAGTAGACGATCGGCAATGCGAGCAGCGCGCCGGAGAAAATAAGGAACGTGACGAAGGTGCCGACGGCCGGGATCGTCACGAAGGTCGGCAGGAACGTGCCGAGGATCGAGCCGACCGTGTTGCATGCGGACAGCCTTCCGACGACCGACGCGTTGTCGGCGAGCGACGTCGTCGCGAACTTGTTGAGCCCCGGCGTCACCGTGCCAGCAGGAACAGCGGCGGCACGAAGATGACGATGCAGCTGACGAAGGCCGCGACGACGAGGAAGTTCGTCGACACCGTCACGATGAGCGCGCCGGAGACGAGCAGCACGATGTACTTGCCGACGAGCGGCACGAGCGCGATCCAGACGGCGGCGACGAGCACGCGCATGTACAGCCTGTCCAGATCGGGGTCCCTGTCCGCCCAGCAGCCGCCGAGGACCGCGCCGAGCGCGAGCGCGATCATGATCGTGCCGATGATGATCGTCCACACGATCTGAGAGCTCGAGAAGTACGGCGCGAGCAGCCGCTGCGCGCCGAGCTCGGCGGCCATGACGGCCATGCCCGAGAAGAACTCGGTGACGTACAGGAACACCTTGGACTTGAGGATCGGACGCCTGACGTCCTCGTCGCCTTCGACCTGCATCGTGCCTCCCTCTTGTCTCCCTCGCACGGGCCGCGCGCATATCGGCGTGGGCGCGGGCCGCGATTATCATCGAAAATCATAGCAAGCGAGGGAATCGAGGGACCATGCCGCATCCATCATCGTCGTCACGGCCGCCGTCGCCGGTCTGCGTCGTCTTCGGCGCCGGAGACTACTACGGCGCACCGCAGATGCCGCCACGGGGCGCCTTCGTCGTCGCCGCGGACGGCGGCTACGACCAGGCGCGCGCGTTCGGCGTCGAAGTCGACGTCGTCGTCGGCGACTTCGATTCGACGTCGACTGCGCGCGAGGCGATCGGCGCGCGCACCGTCGCGCTGCCGTCGCAGAAGGACGACCCGGACCTGCTGAGCGCGCTCAAGATCGGCTGGAGGCACGGCGCGCGCGAGTTCCACGTCTACGGCGCGCTCGGCGGCCGCGTCGACCATACGATATCGAACATCCAGCAGACCGCGCTCGTCGCCGCGCACGGCGGCATCGCCTATCTGCACGGCGACGGCCGCGTCGTCACGGCGCTCGCCGACGCCGCGCTCGAATTCCCGGCGCATGCGGTGCCCGCGACGCGGTACGTCTCGGTGTTCGCGCACACCGACGTCGCCGAGGGCGTGTGCGAGGAAGGTCTCAAGTACGGGCTCGACGACGCGACGATGACGAACCTCGAGGTCAACGGCCTGAGCAACGAGTTCGTCGACGGCCTCGCGTCGCGCATCGCGGTGCGCCGCGGCATCCTAATCGTCGTGTTCGACGACGCGGCGCCGCTGCCGGCGCTCGTCGGCGCGCATGCGCACGGTGACCTCGGCGCGCCGTCGACGCAGGTCACGTCGGCGCTCGTGCGGCGCTGAGCGCGGGCGGCATATGCGACGACGACCGCGGCGTCCGACGGCCTCGCGCGGCGGCGTGCGACGCCGCGCGCACGTAGCACGATGTGCATACGTTCGCACGGCAATTGCAACTGTTTTCGGCGCGCGCGGAGAATGGCCTAAGTCAAGCAAAGCCATTAGAGTGAGAGTCGTTGGTTAACCAAGCCGAAGGGCGTGCGAACGTCCCGAAGCTGTCCCCAAGGGAGAAACTACATGACAGTTAAGATTGGTATCAACGGCTTCGGCCGCATCGGCCGCCTCGCGTTCCGCCGCATCTTCGAGCTGCAGGAGAAGGGTGGCGAAGCCGCCGACATCGAGGTCACCGCGATCAACGATCTGACCTCGCCGGCCGCTCTCGCCTACCTGCTCAAGTACGACAGCACCCACGGCGTCTTCAAGCACGTCGACGGCACCCCGGTCGACGTCAAGGCCACCGACACCGCCATCGTCGTCGATGGCAAGGAATACCCGGTCTACGCCGAGCGCGATGCGCGCGACCTCAAGTGGGTCGCCAACGACGGCGTCGAGTTCGTGCTCGAGTGCACCGGCTTCTACACCTCCGCCGAGAAATCCCAGGCCCACCTGGACGCCGGCGCCAAGAAGGTCCTCATCTCCGCCCCGGCGAAGGACGAGACCACCCCGACCGTCGTCTTCGGCGTCAACCACGACATCCTCAAGAAGGACGACAACATCGTCTCCGCAGGCTCCTGCACGACCAACTCGATGGCCGCGATGGTCAAGCTGCTCAACGACAAGTGGGGCATCAAGGCCGGCTTCATGACGACGATCCACGCCTACACCGGCACCCAGATGATCCTGGACGGCCCGCGTGGCAACAAGACCGGCCGTGCGCTGCGCGCCGCCGCGGTCAACACGATCCCGCATTCGACCGGCGCCGCGAAGGCGATCGGCAAGGTCGTCCCGGAGGTCAACGGCAAGCTGCAGGGCCATGCCCAGCGCGTGCAGGTCCCGGACGGCTCGATCACCGAGCTGTTCACCGTCCTCGACAAGCCGGCGACCGCCGACGAGATCAACGCCGCGTTCAAGGACGCGTTCGAGAACTGCGACTACTACGGCTACAACGATGACGAGATCGTCTCCGGCGACATCATCGGCGACACCCACGGCGGCGTCTTCGATCCGACGCAGACCGACGTCAACGCCGTCGACGGCGTGACGATGGCCCGCACCGTTGCCTTCTACGACAACGAGTACGGCTTCACGTCGAACATGGTGCGCACGCTCGAGTACTTCGCCGAGCTCTCCGAGTGAGTCACCTCATGTCATGCTGATGCCTGAACGGCATCGCTGACGGCAGGGGCTTTCGCTGATGCGAAAGCCCCTTTTTCGTTGCCCTGTGGCCGCCCTACACTGGTGCCATGGGCAAGAAGAAGCAGAAGGCGGCCGCGACGCCGGCGATCGCGCAGCTGGAGAAGGCGGGCGTCACGTTCACGATCCACGAATACGAGCACAGCAACGACGACGCGGAGGGCTACGGCCTCGAGGCGGCGCGCAAGCTCGGCTACGACGAACGGCAGGTGTTCAAGACGCTGATGGCGGACACCGGCGACGAACGCGTCATCGGCATCGTGCCGGTCAACGGCCATATGAGCCTCAAGGAGCTCGCGCACGCCGTCGGCGCGAAGAAGGCGGAGATGGCCGATCCGAAGGTCGCGATGCGCGAAAGCGGCTACGTCGTCGGCGGCATCTCCCCGCTCGGCCAGAGGACGCGGCACAGGACCGTGCTCGACGCCTCGGCGATGAACTTCGACGTCATCCTCGTCTCAGGCGGCAGGCGCGGCCTGAGCCTCGGCGTCGACCCGCACGACCTCGTCGACGTGCTCGGCGCCACCGTCGCGCCGATCGGCACGACGAACAAATCGTACTGAGCGCGAAGCGCGGTGCGCGCCGGCCGGCGCACCGCACAGGTCAGCGCCGCGCGCGCAGCTCCTTCGGCAGCACGAAATGCATGTTCTCCTGGATCGTCTCGACGGCATCGACCTCGGTGAAACCGAGCCCGCGCAGCCTTGCGACGACGCCGGCGACGAGTTCGTCGGGGACGGATGCGCCCGACGAGACGCCGACCGCGTCGACGCCGTCGAACCATGACGGATCCATCTCGTCGGCGTCGTCGACGCGGTGCGCCTCGCCGCGCGCGCCGAGCGCCTCGTTCGCGACCTCCATCAGCCGCACCGAGTTCGACGAGTTCGCCGAACCGACGACGACCATGCAGTCCGCCTGCCGCGCGACGAGCTTGACGGCCTCCTGCCGGTTCGACGTCGCATAGCAGATGTCCGAGCTCGGCGGCAGCTCGATCCACGGGAAGCGCCGTTGCAGCGCGGCGATGACGTCAGCCGTCTCGTCGACGCTGAGCGTCGTCTGCGTGAGCAGCACGAGCTTCGTGCCCGGCGCGAAGTCGAGGCCGTCGACGTCGGAGGCGTGCTCGATCAGATGCACATGCTCCGGCGACTCGCCGACGACGCCGACGGCCTCGTCGTGGCCGTTGTGCCCGATGTAGACGATCTCATACCCCTCGCGCACGAAGCGCAGCACCTCGCGGTGCACCTTGCCCACGAGCGGGCACGTCGCGTCGACGACCGCCAGCCCGCGCCGGTCCGCCTCGCGCTGCACGGCCGGCGATACGCCGTGCGCCGAAAACACGACCGGGATGCCGGCGGCCGCGGCCTCGTGGGGAATCTCGTCGAGCTCCTCGACGAAGACGGCGCCGCGGGAGGCGAGCTGTTCGACGACATGCCGGTTGTGCACGATCTGCCGGCGCACGTAGACCGGCGGCAGTCCGTCGGCGCGCGGCCCATGCGCGGCCCTGAGAATCGTGTCGACCGTCTGGATCGCGCGGTCCACCCCCGCGCAGAACCCGCGCGGATTCGCCAGAATGATGCGTCGTGCCATGTCCTCGGCCCTCCTGTTTCGAAACGACTCCCCACGATAGCAAACGACGTACACGTCGCAGCCGACGACGACTATGATGGCTCGGTGAATCATCAACCCTCCGGGGTGGCCGCGCCTGACGCATGCGCGGCCGCCCCAGGCAACCAATGGAGCATGCCATGTCCCTGACAACCAATCTGCCGCCGCGCACCGGCGACCAGTACACGATCGAGCACGGCCGGTACCGTGCCGTCATCACCGAACTCGGCGCGACGCTGCGCGTCCTGACCTGCGACAGCGTCGACGTGACCGTTCCTCTCGGCGCGAACGACATCGTCGGCTGCTGCGAAGGGCAGCTGCTCATCCCGTTCCCGAACCGCGTCGCCGGCGGCCGCTACGGCTTCGACGGCGTCGACTACCAGCTGCCGATCAACGAGCCGGACCGCGACAACGCGATCCACGGCTTCGCGAAGGACCAGTACTGGCGTCTCGAACGGCTCGACGAATGCGAGGCGACGCTGTCGTGGCGCATGCCGCCGGCCCCCTACTACCCCTTCGACCTGCTCGTCACCGTGACCTACACGCTCGACGACGACGGCCTGCACATCCTCGTGCGCGCGCACAACCATTCCGACCATGCGGCGCCGTGGGCGCTGGCGATGCACCCGTGGATCGCGAACGGTCTCGACGGCTACGGCGACGAGATCGACGCGCAGAACGCGCAGTGCACGCTCGAAATCGGCGCCGCCACGCATGTGCAGGTCGACGATGACCTCATCCCGGTCGGCACCGAGCCGGTCGACGGCACGAAGTTCGACTTCCGCACACCGCGCGCGCTCGACGAACAGCCGTACGACGACGCGCTCACCGACGTGCGCCACGACATGTCCGGCAACGCGACGGCGACGCTGACGCGTCCGGACGGCAGGCGCGTCGCCGTCGGCGGCGACGCGACGATCACGTCGTTCCAGATCTGCACCGGCACCGGCTTCCCGGCGGCCATCCGCCCCGCCGGCGTCGCCGTCGAACCGCAGACGGCGTACGCGAACGCGTTCAACACCGGCATCGACCTGATCCGCATCGAACCCGCCCAGACGAGCGAGACGCGCATGTTCATCGGCATGCTCGACTGAGCCACGTCGGCACGCCATGCGATAATCCTGTAGGCTAATCAAGGCTAGCATTGATTGTTCTATCCAAAGGAGTCCATCATGGGAATGCGCGGACGCAAGCGTAAGGCTCGTCGCAAAAAGGCTGCGAACCACGGCAAAAGGCCAAATGCCTGATTCGCCGGGTTCGTTCTGAACAACGCGAAAGAAGGCCCCTTGGGAACCGAGGTTCCCAAGGGGCCTTCTTTCGTATCCGCGGACCGTTCACTGCCCGTCGGCGCCATGGTGGCGCACGACGGTGTGCGTGACGACGGTATGCGTCACATGGGCGTGCCCGCAGCAGGCGTCGAGCGTCATCCTGAGCTTCTCATAGAGGCATTCGGGCGCCTCCTCGGGCCTCAGCACCGCGCGCATCGCACGGATCATCATCTGCTCGTAATGGTCGCAGCAGGTGTCCGGATCGAAGCAGTCGCCGCCGCTCGCTTCCTTGTTCGCATCGTTCATCTCGTCGTTTCCCAGTTGTTCCCGTCCGGGCCGTTCCTCCGCGTTCATCGCGCACCGCCCTTCGCCGTATTGTCCACGAGTTCGTGGTCGCTATCAGATTCAACGGTCTTCGACGTCTTTTTATTTCCGCTGACGACGGCGACAACGTCGGCGGCAGGCTTGCGGCCGCGCCGGCGCGTCGTCTTCGCGCCGTCCGAGCCCTTGCCGTAGCCGCGCGCCGCCGCGTATTCGGCGAGCTCCTTGCGCAGCTGCGTGCGCGCGCGGTTGAGCCGGCTCATGACGGTGCCGATCTTGATGCCCTGCTCGTCGGCGACCTGCTGGTACGACTTGCCGTCGATCGCCGCGTCGATGAACACCTGCCGGCGTTCCTCGGGCAGCTTGTTGAGCGCCGCCATGATCTCCTCGGGCGCGAAGGCCTCGAGATACTCCTGCTCCGCCGAGCGCAGGCCCTGCGAGGCGTGCTCGGAGGCGGCGTAGATGTCCCAGTCGTCGTATTCGCCGGTCGAGTCGTTCGCCCGCTGCGGACGGCGCTTGGCCTTTGCGTACTGGTTGAAGAAGGCGTTGCGTTCGATCGTCGTCATCCACGCCTCGAAGTTCGATCCCGGCTTGAACGAGTCGAAGGCCTTGAAGCCGCGTTCGAAGGTGTCCTGGACGAGGTCCTGCGCATCCTCCGGATTGTTGGTGAATTTCATCGCCTGACGGTAGAGCGCGTTGACGGCGGGCATCGCGAGCTTCTCGAAGCGCGCGCGCTTGGCCTCCATCGTCTCGGCTTTCGTCTCTTGTTCGGTCACGCCTTCCATTGTACGCAGACCGCACGCGGATCCGGGCGCTCAAGCCCACGGCGTTATGGTCCGCCGCAGGCCGAGCCGGCGGCCCGATGCAAGCCGCGCGGTAGAATGCTTGGACGACATCACCGGGTACCTCAAGGAGCGCACGAGCCATGACGCTGACATTGCAATCCGCAGCCGCACTGCTGGGCGAGCACGATCTGCTGCGGGAGATCATCACACCGGACCGCTGGACCGACTTTGCGTCCACGATCCCCGATTCCGACGTCCCCTTCGCGCACATCACCTACGACTCCAAGCAGATCGAGCCGCACACGCTCATGTGCTGCAAGGGCAACTTCAAGGCCGAATACCTCGACGGCGCCGACGGGCGCGGCATGGCCGCCTACGTCGCCGAACACGACTACAGCGGCGTCACGCGCGCCCCCGGCCTCATCGTCGACGACGCGAGCAAGGCGCTCAGCCTGCTCTCCCAGGCCTTCTACGACTATCCGGAACGCGAGCTCAAGCTCATCGGCGTCACCGGAACGAAGGGCAAGACGACGACCTCATACTTCACGCACGCGATCATCAACGCGATGAGCGGCAACGAGTGCGCGCTGTTCTCCTCGGTCGACAACTGCGTCGACGGCGTCCACTACGTCGAATCCGACCTGACGACGCCCGAATCGCTCGACGCGGCGCGCATGATGCGCGAGGCCGTCGACAACGGCATGCGCTACCTCGTCATGGAGGTCTCCTCGCAGGCGTACAAGGTCAACCGCGTCTACGGCCTGACCTTCGACGCGGCCGCGTTCCTCAACATCTCCCCCGACCACATCAGCCCGATCGAACACCCCTCCTTCGAAGACTACCTGCACTGCAAGCGCCAGATCGTGCGCAACACGCACGCGCTCGTGCTCGGCGTGCCCGGCGACTACGCGAATCTCGTCGCCGAGGACGCGACGATCGCGAACGTTCCGGTCACGACCTTCTCGATCGACGAGGCGACCGCCGACGTTACCGCGCAGCCGATCGACGACACGCACACGACCTTCCTGTTCACGCAGGGCCAGCCGATCGGCGAGCTGAGCCTCGCGCTCGAAGGCGACTTCAACTACGCGAACGCCTGCGCGGCGCTCGCGCTCGCGCAGATCGTCGGCATCGACATCCACGATCCGCGCGCGTTGCAGTCGATGGCCGACGTGCGCATCGCCGGCAGGATGGAGGAGACGCGCGATCCGCAGTCGGACACGGTCGCCATCGTCGACTACGCGCACAACTACGCCTCCGTCAACGCGCTGCTCGACTTCGTCGAACGCAAGTACGGCGCGCGGCGTCCGCGGATCACCTTGCTCACCGGGTCGGCGGGAGACAAGGCGCTCGACCGCCGCCGGGAGATCATCGAGGCCGCGCAGGACCGCGTGCAGCGCATCATGCTCACGACCGAGGACACGAACACCGAAGATCCGATGGCGATCGCCGAGGAGATGCTCGGCTACGTGACGAATCCGGACGTCGACGCGTCGATCATCATCGACCGCGCGGGCGCCGTCGAGGACGTCGTCGCCGAAGCGCGAGAGCATGACGGCTTCGACGTGCTGCTGCTGATCGGCAAGGGCGACGAACGCTGGATCAAGATGCACAACAGGCATGTGCCGTACGAGGGCGACTCGAGCATCATCAGGCGTCTGTTCAGCTGAACGCGCCGGACGCGCGCAACGCTTAGAATAGGGACGCCAAGGAACGAAAGGACATCATGATCACGATCGAACGCGTCAGTCCGCAGACGATGGAACGCGAGGCCGACGCCAACGGCATCGAACTGCCGATCGAGCAGACGTCGGTGTGGGCGGACTTCCAGGCGGGCGTCGAGGGACGCGCGCCGTGGGGCTGCCTCGTCATCCGCGACGACAACGCGGTGGTCGCCGTCATCTCGCTGATCGACATGGAGACGCACGGCTACCACTATCTGCGCGCGATGCACGGCCCGGTCTGGAAGACGAAGCCGGACGAGCGGCTCGAACAGGCGGTCATCGCCGAACTCGTCGACTTCGTCAAATCGCATGACAGGCATGTCGTGTTCCTGCGCATCGACACATGGTCGGACAGGAACACGTATCCGGTGCTGTCGACGGTGCCGTACAACGAGACGGTCGTGCTCGACATCACCGGCGGTGACGAGGAGCTCCTCGCGCGCATGAAGAAGCGTGGCAGGCGCGACGTGCGCAAGGCGCTGCGCGAATCGCCGGCGACGTGCGCCGACGAGACCGCGATCGCGACGAAGGACTTCACCGACTACTACGCGGTCATGGTGGAGACGGCGAAGCGCGACGGCTTCATGCCGGCGCCGATGAGCGACTACACGGACATGATCAAGGCGCTCGGCCCCGAACACTGCCGCGTGTTCGGCGCGCGCATCGACGGCAAGGTCGTCGCATGGACGATCGTCACGCTGCAGGGCAGGACCGGCGTCTACTACTACGCGTCGATGCTCACGTCCGTCAAGCGGCAGCATGTGCCGGACAAGCTGCTGTACACGGTCGCCTGCGAGCTCGGACAGATGGGCTACGAGAAACTCGACCTGATGGGCATCGGCAACGACTTCGCGCCGTCGCTCAAGTCGCTCAACGAGTTCAAGACGAAGTTCTCCGACACCACGACGACGATCGCCGCCGGCCGTGACGTCCCGATCAAGAAGACGTTCTACAAGTCGCTGCGGCTGCTGCAGGACGTGCGCCGCGCGCTGCGCCCGAAGGTGCACGGCAACGCCGAGAAGGCCGAGCAGCGTGAGGCCGCCGAGAAGAAGGCCGCCGCGCAGAAAGCGCAGATGAAGGCGGCGCAGCAGACGAAGGCGCGGACGGTGGTTGATGTAAGGCAGGAGGCGTCCCAGGCCGCACAGACGAAGACCGATGCGAAGCAGCCCCAGACGGAGGCCGTGCAGGCAGTGCAGGCGGCTGCCGCATCCGTCCCGCAGCAGACGACGCAGCAGCCCCAGATGCAGACGGAGACCGCGAAGCAGCCGGCACAGACGGAAAAGACCGCCGCCGAGCAGCAGGGAGACTCCGCCAAGTAGTCTCCATTCTCCCACTGCGCTGTGCGGGCCGGCGACCTCTTCACGGTCATCGGCCCGCTTCCATGTCTTTCAAATGGCGGTATGTGATCGATCCCAACAACAGCTGCCGCCTCAACCTCTACCAACGGCGGTATGTGATCGGACTCAGCCACCGACTGCCACCACAACCTCTACCAACGGCGGTCCATACGTAAGTTCACCTACAAAATGTCACGCCGCAAATCATCGACGGCATTCCATGAGTGGCACACCTACGGAATGCCATCCTCCACCCCATCGATGGCAGTATTCGCGTAGCCTCACCTACAAAATGCCACCATTCAACCCGACAATGGCATTCCACAGGTGACCACACCGACAGAATGCCATTGATCATCCTGCAGACGGCATTTCATAGGTGGCCGTACCAGCAGAAGACCATTCACCGCCACACCAATGGCAATATCCGCGTAATCTCACCCATAGAATGTCACAGATCACTCCGGCGACGGCAGTATTTGAGTGATATCACCTACAGAATGCCGCCACGCAGCCCATCAGCGGCGCTCTACGAGTGAATGTGCCTATGAAACGGTCAGTGAAGACGCATGGCATCGCCTACGGAATGCCACTGCACCATGACAACGGAACTGCACCATGACAACGGATCGGCATATGACTGAGCCACAGCCACTGTGTCATTCCTGCGACACCGATGCCCGGCGCCATACCGACATCTTGTTTTCCACATGGTTATCCACATTTTTCCGCTAAGACCGCCGGTTATCCACTTTTCGGGCGCGACACACCCTTCCGGTCACATACCCCGTTCACGCTTGCGTTCCGATGCGCGACGTTCGTACCGTCGTGGCATGAACAAGGACACGCAAATCGAAGAGCTTCTGGACGCCGCGGAACGAGAGGGCCGGTGCGCGATACCGGCCGACGCAAACATGCGCCGCAAGTGCGCCCGCCGCTTCGCATCGGGCGAACTCATCAACCCATACCCGCTGCTGTACATTCGCGCCGATGTGTGGGAACGACTCAATCCGATCAAACGCAAACGAGCCATCGTGAGAGCATTGTCGACGATCCATCCGACATGGGTCTTCGCCGCTGAAAGCGCCATCTGCATGTTCGATATCGAGCAGCCCTACGAGATCCATCGGGATGGCGAACTGACGATTGCCTCTCCTGCACGCAGCAGCACCTATGTCTGCATCAAACACGGTTTCGTGAAGCGCACACTGTACGTTCCCGATACGCCGACGACGATGTCCGGCGGCGTGCAGGTCACATCCCTCGCGCAAACCTTGTTCGACTGCGCCCGTCTGCTACCGTTCGAGCTTGCATTGCCGCTCGCCGATTCGGCGATCAGGGGCGGTGGCTTCGACATCACGTCGCTGACGCAATTCCCTGTCTCATCTCTCGACGATGCAAACAGAATCAACGCCATTGTCACCCACGCCGATCCTCGCAGCGACAACGGCGCCGAATCGCGGGCGCGCGCCGTCATCGAGGAGGGCGGCTATCTGCCTCCCCAACTGCAGTATCCGTTCCCCAACCCGAACAATCCCGACTTCCCGTTGCGCGTCGACTTCGCATGGGTGTTCCCCGACGGATCCATCATCGTCGGTGAATACGATGGCATGGCGAAGTACGGTGCGACATGGACCGAAGTGAACACGCATGTGAGCATGCAATGCGAGCGCGATGATCATCTCAGGGCATGTGGTGTCACGAAAATCGTGCATTTCAACTTCGACGACATCATCCATCGCGAACGTCTGTACCGCAAACTCGATGAGGCTGGCGTCCCCCGCATTCGCTGATTTGCGGCACCCCGCACAAGGTCGATCTAAGAGTGCGTCCAACTCGCAAAACGCCTTCCGCCGACCTGCAGGCGGCCATCTACGAGTGAGCACGCCTACAGAATGCCACTGCACATGCCGCCAATGACATTTTGCAGGCGGGCACACCCACAAAACGCCAATTCCCAGTCCACGAATGGGATCCCCTCGGTGAGCCGCCAATGGAATGCCGTCGTACACATCAGCAACGGCACTCTATGGGCAACCGCACCCACGGAATGCCATCCATCAACCCAGCGACGGCATTCTGTAGGTGGGCACACCTATAGAATGCCATCTACCAGCCTATAGACGTCATTCCATAGGTGAGTCACCAACAAAACGGCGCCACACATGTCAGCGGCGGCATTCCACGGGTAACCTCACCAACGGAATGCCGTCGCTCAACCCATCGGCGGCATCCTATGGGTAACCTCACCCACAGAATACCGCCATATAACCAACAGACGGCATCCTATGGGTAACCCCACCCACAAAATGCCGCCGCTCAACCCATCGGCAGCATTCTATGGGTGTCACACCCATAGAATGCCACTGACGGCGGCTCAATCAGTTTCCTGCTGCGCCGTCCGCGCCATCGTCCGCATCGTCCGCATCGTCCGCGCCGATGATGCCGCGCACGTCGAAGACGTCGAAATCGGTGTCCTCGTCGGATTCGTATTCACGCTCGGCGGCGTCCATCTCCGCATCCGCAGACGCAACATCCGCAGACGCAGCATCCGAGGCACCGCGCGCCTCGGGCGTCACCGCGACCTGATGCACACGCTCCTCCTTCGTCTTCTGCAGATCCGGATGAATCGATTCCTTGAGCAGCATGCGCGCGTCGCCTGCGGTGACGAAGCTGCCGCAGATGAGCACGCCGTGCCCGTAGCCGACGCCGAGCTCGTCGTCGGCGTCCACACGGTTGACGGCCTCCTGAATCGCGTCGGGCAGCGACGGGATGCAGGTGACGCGTTCCGGCCCGAACACGCCGCGCGCGATCTTCGCGAGCTTGTCCGCCGGCATCACGCGGTCCCTCCACGAGTTCTCGGTGACGATGAGCTCGCTGACGATCGGCTCGAGCACGCCGAGATACTCCTCGACCTGCTTGTCCTCCATCATCGCAACGACGGCGACGAGCTGAGTGAAGTCGTAGTTCTCCTCGATCGCCGCGCGCAGCGCTTCGGCGGCGTTGACGTTGTGTCCGCCGTCAATGATGATCGTCGGCGAGTTCCTCACCTGTTCGATGAGTCCCGGAATCTTCACCGAGCTCAGCGCCTCGGCGACCAGATCGCCGTCGAGCGCGCCGGTGACCGGGATGACGACCTCGGCCGCGCACAGCGCCGCAAGCGCGTTGTGCGCCTGATGCTCGCCGAACTTGTCGAGCGGCACGTCGGCGTAGGTGCCGTTCGGCGTGTGCAGCGTGATCACCTGTCCGCCGACGGCGGGCACGCGCGTGACGACCTCCGCTTCCACGCCGTCGCGCACGAGCGTCGCATGGTTCTCCGCGGCCGCCTGTTCGATGATCGGCATGACCTCGTCCTCGTGCGGCTGCCGGCCGATGATCGCCGTCGAGCCCTGCTTGATGATGCCGACCTTCTCCTGCGCGATCTGTTCGACGGTGTCGCCGAGCCACGCCATGTGATCCATGTCGATCGGTCCGATGACGGCGGCGTCCGCGTCGAGCACGTTCGTCGCGTCCCAACGTCCGCCCATGCCGACTTCGACGATCGCGACGTCGACCGGCGCGTCCGCGAACTTCCAGATCGCCATCGCCGTGAGCACTTCGAAGAAGCTCATGCGCGGCGCGCCCTCCTCGTCCATCTTCTTGTCGACGAGCGCGACGAAGTCCTTGACCTGATCCCACAGGTCGACGAAGTCGTCGTCGGACAAACGCTGCCCGTCGATCGCGATGCGTTCGTTGACGTGTTCGAGGTGCGGCGACGTGTACAGGCCGGTGCGCATGCCGTACGCGCGGCAGATCGCCTCCGCCATGCGCGCCGTCGACCCTTTGCCGTTCGTGCCGGTGATGTGGATGACGCGGAACGAGTCCTGCGGGTTGCCGAGCAGGTCGAGGATCATCTTCATCCGTTTGAGGTCGAGGTTCGTCGTGTTCCTCTCGCTCGGACGGCTCATGATGTCGCGTTCGACGTCGTGGATGCTGCTCTTGTCTGCCATGCGTGTTCCGCCCTTCCCGCTGTCTGCGTCAGCGATTGATACAACCGTCCATTCTATGCCCGTGCCAGACCGTCCACCGCGAGCGCACGCTATGGTGTTTCCTACATGGTTAAACATGGGGGGCGGTATGGATGACGATGTGAGCATGGCAACGGATCGGCGGTACACGCTCGGCATTGTGGACAACGACCCGCTGGTCGCCGATTTCCTCGCGCATGGTTTCGCGAACACACCGATGGACGTGCTGTGGGCGCTCACCGACGCCGGGCAGGCGCTGACCCGTTGCGGGCAGGAAGGCACTCACCCCGCAATCGTGCTCACCGACATCGAAATGCCGGGCATGAACGGACGTGAGCTGTTCCATACACTGCGCGAACGCCACCCCGAAATGGTGGCCATCGGCATCTCCGCATTTCCCGACTTGGTCGCCGAACCCGGCCTAGTGGTGCTGCCCAAGGAATCGCGGGTCGAGGAGATCGTCCGCCTGGCGGGCATGCTGCTGCACGACGATTCGCTGACCCGCTGGTTCCCGCAGAGCCCGCACGCCAACCCGCTGTCCGACGCCGAACTGCGGGCGCTCGATTGCTATGCGCAGGGCAAGACAATGCTCGCCATCTGCCACTTGATGAACGTGTCCGAGTCGAGCGTGAAAACATTCGTGAAACGCGCATGCAGAAAGCTGAACGTTCATTCACGCACCGAAGCGATCGTAACTTGTGTGCGCAACAATTGGATTTAGGGGCACTCATGAACACACTACGTCGCGCTTTGACAAATCACAGCGTAATCCTCATTGCCGTCTGTTGCTGCGTCGCGTTCTACTGCATCGAATGGCTGATGGTATGGCATCATCTTTCACTATTTGAAACTATATTCAGCTGGTTATTCCTACTCCTCACCATTGCGATTGCATGGAAACCAATTGTATTCAGCATTGTGATCTGCGTCTTTACGGCAACGGCATTCCTACTGCCTTTCGTCGTGCACATGCCCACCATATTCTGGAGCGCCTAGGTAGCACTCGGCGTTCCAGGAGCCGAGATCCGACCACGCTGGTCAATCCCCATAGGTGTGACGGTCGCCGCCAGTACCGCAACACTCACCATGTATCAACAGCAAATGACCACAGCCAGTGCCGTAACGTTCGTTTGTTCGTTTCTGCTCGCAAATATCATGGGCATAATGCTGCGCTGCAATCGCAAATACACCCAAAAGAAATATGCCGAACAGCGCCAAGGGGAACAGCCTCAGCTGCTCTCAACACTGCATGACGAAGTTGCCGGATCATTATCATACATGCCACTGCTCTGTCGCAGCATGCAAGACTCACCCGGCGACAGCACAACGCAAACGCCCCTGCCGACAATCATTGCAACACTTGAAGATACTTTGCAAACACTGCGAAACCATGTGATCACGCCGTTATCGGCAAGCACGGCCGCCGCCTTACGCGATGATTCGCATAATCCAACCAATGGATATACACAACTATGCCAAAACATTATCAAACAGCAGCATAGACTCGAAACCGCTCATTTCAAAGGATCCATTATTTGCACCAGCAATCCCGAATCTCAATTGGCAAACGTCGTCAATTCAATGCGCACTGAACTGTGTAACAACATAATGAAGCATGGAAGTGACTCATACATGGTGCAGATCACCTTTACGACCGCCATCGCGGTGAGAATCGTCACCATCAACGATATGCGCATCGAAGAACACGACAAGCCTCAGTGCTCGAACCATGGCTTGACGATGCTACAAAATCGCGTGGAATCACTCGGCGGCGCTGTTGCCATGGTAGACGAGGACAACATCTGGATAACGACCATCGCCATCCCGGCTAGTATTTTGCCACACAACCATTCAAGAAACGGCGGACAGGGAACGATATACGCAATGACGCCGTCAATGTGTTCCATACCTACCTGTAGAGCCTCGCTGACAGCATATGGAGCCAGACCAACAATAAGCACAATGGATAATAAAATGGAAAGAATCGATTTCATCAGCATACCCACCTCAATAGAAGATTGAAAACCATAAATCAAAAGAATTATTACAGATAATCAGAAATGATAGGATATGCAGTCCATTCACCTCAGCAACCGACTGCATATCCTGTCAAACGGTAAAACCAAACCGCAACATGGGTTCAAGCACGCGCAGTTCTACATACCTCAATTATGATTGCAACAAGGTTGATTAGTAGGCATTTTAGCATGTTTTTTCACGCTATTGACCACATTACACAGTGCGACAACATCGTATCGCAAGTAATCAAACTCATGTCCATTGACACCCAACTGAACCCACTTCGTCGTATTGGAATTATTCTTCCAACTCCAACTTGCACCTCCATAAACGGTATGACTACCATCAAGGGAAGCATGCACATTGGCGTTGGCAAAAGGCCAAGAACTCAGCATCGACGCCGCCGCTGACGCTCGCCGCCACAGTGGTGGATTCACTAGCCTGTCCTGTAAAGACTATCCCGGGAGCCACCCAATGTTTAGGCGCACTGCCCGTCATGAAAAAAGTGGTGTGATTTGTGACGTTTTGATGATGCCCGACTTCCGGACAGGCCATCGGCATAATACCATCGCCCTCATCGGCAAATGCCGTCGCCGGGAATAGCACCAGCATCGAGGCGACGATGACGCATGTCACTTTCTGCAGCGTTTTCATTTCAGTTCTCCTGATCATCTTTGATTTCGTAGACGACTACAAGCACACGTCCACGCCCTGCATCGACCGTGACGCCAGTGGCTCCAGAAAGCTGGCTCTCGGCCATTGAAACCGTTCCTGAATCCCCCAACTTCGGACAGCCTTCCACATGCACCATCTGCCGATACCGCCTCCCCTGCTGCATACCGATGTCAAACGGCACGTCGTGCGCAGGATCGCAATAATAGGTGATAGCGTACGCGGTGGCTGGAGCACCATCGACTTCAGCAATGGGAACGGTCTTGCGACCCTCCACCACGGCGGAACCAAGGAATCTTCCAGCTTCGTCACCATATACATACTCGACGTATGCACGAAGCGCCTTGGGCGTGAACTCGGTACGCACTGAGTTCATCAAGGAACCCTCCTGCGTATCCACACCAACCGAAGTCGTCGACGCCGGCGAATCCGTCGAGCGCTGCGCGCATCCAGCGAACGACATCGCCACCAGAACCGCCAACACACCGACACAAATTCTATTTGCATATCGCATATGACGTATGGCAGCCTCTTTCGAGATCTGTGTTTTATTCCGTTCTTATGAACGGAATAATTCCATTTCAACACCAATGAATTACGCATTCAACCCATCGTTGTCCCCCAAATAGTCAATTTTCGCTAACCACCCATAGGATCGCCTGCTCATTCCATTGGACGACGGTAAAGCTGGCCCCACCGCACGGCGCTGTACGGACATATATCGACGAGGGCGAATGGACGACCTTGTCACGTTGCCCGTCAATTCCACTGCATGTTCGGATTAGCCGCGAACACCGTCGGGTAGAGCTCCTTGCGATTACCCAGCAGATCATTGAGCGCGCCTTGGGCGGCAATCATATGCACGAGTTCCCAATCGGACTTGCGGTGGACATAGATCTTCGCATCGTCGTTCGAGCCTCCCTCCGGCATGAAGACCATATATGCGAAATCACCGGCGCCCACGATGCCATACTGCCCCTTCCCCACGTCGAACGTCACGTCGAACGTCTGCGGCGGCTCTGCGGAATCGGTGATCCGGGCCGTGCGCATATCGATGATCTCGACATCGCCTCCCATGCTCATCGCGATCATCTCATGCGTGTCCTCCGATCGCCACGTCAGCTGCTCCCCGTACACGAAGCTCTCCTCGCCGACGTACCGCTGCGCCTCGCCGCTCGCCGTAGTCACCGTGTTCTGTGTCAACTCCTGCGTTTTCACATTCCATGTGAGCAGTGCGAGCATCTGCGAACCGTAGCCGTTGCCTTTGGCTTCGTCGTCCATGTCGCCGAACAGCGTGATCCCGTCGTCCGCACAGGGGACCAAGCCGGAAGCGAACGCCGGCGTGAACCGGGAATCCACAGATTTTGTGACCAGTTTCCTCATCCCCTGCGATTCACTCACCGAATACAGTGTGTAGTCGTTGCCGGCGCCGCCCACCGCATACACACCACTCGCACGGTGCGCCACGGCGACCGGTGTCTCGGCGGGGCTCGTCACCGGTTGTTGCGGCTGCGGCGTGAACCACTGGGTCTGCACCATACCGCTCTGCTGCGCTTGCGAATACGCGCTTTGGTACATGGCCATCACCGTGCGGTCGTCGATTGCGACCATCTGCAATCCCGGAACATCCGGCTGCTCGCGCCTGCTCACATACCCGCGCCCGGGGGGTGTTCGCAATATGGAAATCGCTGCGCTTATCGTCGAAGAACAGCCCGGATTCATTCCACGCCATGTTCTGCGGGGTTGTCGTTGCCGTGTCGATGAACTGCGCGGTGCCGTCCTTGCGCACGAGCGCCACCATGCCGCGCTCGCTCGTCGTGAATTTCTGCGCGGGCGGATTGAGACCGACCGCCATCACCACCTGACTCAGATCCACCTGGCTCGGCTCGATTTTCTGCACACCGCACGCCCGACGAGCAGGCATGCCCATGCGACCACCATCGCCAAGGACCCGCGGATATCCCTTCTTGTGTTCATGTCGCCCCCTTCCCGAGCACCACGCTGTGCATCGATTATAGATTGCGCGGAATCATGAATCCATCCCCGGATGTCTCCCGACGGTCGGCCTGCGAACGGATTCGCGACCAGACGACGATGCCGTCGCCGAGTCTGGTCGATTACCGCACAATACGCGCAAGGCACGGCCAAAGTCAGCAGATGCCAATCATCATGGCACACCGCATGACCGTGCGTTTCCATCGGCCGTCATCAGTCCGCATGGAACGCAGATCACGAGCAACGCCCGCGTCGCGGCACGACAGTATGCACGAAATCGTATTGGCAGCCATTGCGCCATGCCGGAAATCAGATGCAATCTGCACGCAGGAGCAAGTACGGACCGGCGGATACCGTCGGCTCCGGGTGCAGAGGAGGCACGAATCTCCGCTACCGAAAACAAGGCACCATTATTGGCGAATGACATGGCTCACTCCATCACCCAGTAGTCGTAGTAGTGCGTGCCGTCGTGGCCGATCAGCGGCCGGCGTGTCGCGACGTATCCGGCGTCCGCGAGCGCGGCGCGGCGCTCGACCGCGTACAGCGGCGCCTTCGTCGCGATCCTCGCGCAGCCGAACAGCGTCATGAACGGCGCGGAGACGAGTTCGAGGATGTCTTCGATGACGTCCTCGCGCTCATAGTCGACCGCGAGGTCGATGCGCAGGATGCCGCAGTCATCGTAGTAGTCGTCGGCTTCGCGGCGGAACATCTCCAAGGTGCCGATCACGGCCCCCGTTTCCAATGATTCCACGGCGAAGCGCACAAATGCACGATGCTCGTGGTATTCGGCGAGCCAGTACCTGATGCTCTCCTCGACGTCGCGCACGTCACGGCAATAGAAGTTCGCTCCGTGGCAGTTGTCGGAGTTGAGGAACGGCAGCGCAAGCCTGTCGCCGTACACGGCGAGCAGGTCCTCGGCGTCGTCGGGTTCGATCAGCCGGATGCGGTACAGGTCGTCGCACAGTTCCGGGCAGCTGTCATAGATGGTCATGGTTCCATTGTAGGCGGCCGTTTTCACGCACGGACCGGCTGGTGTTTCCCCGGAGACGCGCACGCCGACATCCTCGCGGCAATGCGCGCGTCCGCATAACCGCATCCGACGCCGCTTCTTTCGACATATGCGCGGCGCTCCCACGGAATCCTTTCCGCCTTTCCACACCAACGAACAGATACGCACATGAAATCGACTCATACGCACATCATCGCGCATCATCATTCAATATCGACCATCGAATCGCCGACGACGCACGGCCGAACGGAACGTGCCCCGCATAACCCGCCCGCACGGACGAACTATCGACCTATGCGGCAGCACGCCCCCGCTGCCATACGCGACGCACGTCCGCCGCGCCGGACCGGCCGGCCGCGCCGCGCGTCGTTCCTCCGTCCGACGAAACAGGTTTCCTCGGACGACTACGATGTGGGGCGAGGACGACAACATTCGCGAACTTCGCAGAAAGGACCGATATGAGCGAAGTGATCACCGACCAGGACAAGGCATACGAGGCGTGCGAGCAGGCCGCCGCACCCGGCGACGACCAGCCGATGGGAGACCGCGTCAACAACCGTTCGCTGCGTCCGCGCTCCGAGGCGTTCGTCGAGTTCATGAGCAGCGGCTGGGACGACAACGAGCCGAAGATCGAACGTCTCGAATCCGCCGCGTACATCCCGGCGCGTCTGCAGGCGCTGAGCGAGGCGTTCCCCGGCGAACGCCTCGTGATCCCGGCCGGCCAGCCGAAGGTGCGCAACAACGACTGCGATTACGCATTCCGCCCGGATTCGGCGTTCTCGTACTACACCGGTCTCGGCCAGGACTACGAGGCGGGCGCCGTGCTCGTGCTCGATCCGAACGCCGACGGCACGCACACGCCGATGCTGTTCGTGGCGCCCCGCGCCGACCACTACACGCAGGACTTCTTCAAGGACCCGCACTACGGCGAGTACTGGGTGGGCCCGCGCGCGGGATTGAAGGAACTCGAGGCGATGACCGGCATCGAGACGCATGACATCGCACAGCTGGCCGACATGCTCGGCAAGGACGTCGGCGACGAGGCCGGCGCCGTTCAGCTGCGCGTGATCCGCGAGACCGACCCGCAGATCACGGCGACGGTGAACGGGCTGCGCGCCGAGCACGGCTTCCCCGACGAAGCCGACAACACGGTGCGCGACGACAAGCTGCACGAGTTCGCCTCCGAGGCGCGCATGGAGAAGGACGACTTCGAAGTGCGCGAGATCCGCCGCGCCGTCGACGCGACGAAGCACGGCTTCGACAACATCCTGCGCAAGCTGCCGGGCGCGCTCGGCAAGCCGCGTTCCGAACGCATCCTCGAAGGCGCGTTCAATGCGATCTCGCGCGAGGAGGGCAACGAGGTCGGTTACGACACGATCATCGCCTCCGGCGCGCATGCGCCGATCCTGCACTGGATCCGCAACACCGGCACCGTCAACGCCGGCGAGCTGCTGCTCATCGACGCCGGCGTCGAGGTCGACTCCCTGTACACGGCCGACATCACGCGCACGTTCCCGACGAACGGCAAGTTCACCGATTTCCAGAAGAAGCTGTACCAGGCCGTGCTCGACTCGCAGCAGGCCGGCTTCGAGGCCGCGAAGCCGGGTGCGACCTATTCGGACATCCACCACGCCTGCATGCGCGTCATCGCCGAACGGCTGCATGACTGGGGCATCCTGCCGGTGGACGTCGAGGAGAGCCTGTCGCCCGAAGGCCAGCAGCACCGCCGTTGGCTCGCCTGCGGCGTCGCCCACCATCTCGGCCTCGACGTGCACGACTGCGCGCAGGCCCGCTACGAGTCGTATCAGGGCGCGAAGATCACGCCGGGCATGGTGTTCACGATCGAGCCGGGACTCTACTTCCGCGAGGACGACCTGATGATCCCGCCGGAGTACCGCGGCATCGGCATCCGCATCGAAGACGACGTGCTGATGACCGAGGACGGCCCTGAATGGATCTCCGCCGGCATCCCCAAGCAGATCGACGACGTCGAGGCGTGGATGGCGCAGATGGCCGCCGAAGGCGCGAAGGACGCTCGATGACGACGCCCGGGTTCATCCTCGAGCTGCGCGAGCACATCGGCCACACGCCGCTGTGGCTGATGGGCGTCTCCGCGTACATCGTCGACGACAGCGGCCTGCTGCTGCTCGAGCAGCGTGCGGACACCGGCAAGTGGGCGCTCGTCTCCGGCATCATCGAGCCCGGCGAGCAGCCCGCGGACACCGTCGCGCGCGAGACGAAGGAGGAGACCGGCATCGACGTCATCGTCACCGACCTCGTCGCCGTCAAGGCCGACGACCGCGTCATCACCTACGCCAACGGAGACCGGACGCAGTATCTCGACCATCTGTTCGTCGCCGAGATCGACCCCGACGGCCGCAGCGAACCGCATGTCGCCGACGACGAGTCGCTGTCGGTCGGCTGGTTCGACCCCGACGAGCTGCCCGAACCGATGACGGCGAGCTCGCGCGAGCGCATCGCGGCCGCACGCGACTTCCTGCGTCGCCGCGACGACGGCGACGCCCGTGCACAGTTCACGTTCCGCGGCACGGCGATCCACCGCTGAGCGGCGCACCGCCCATCCCCCGAGGGCAGGAACCGGGGATACGCATCGATATTCCCGGTTCCTCCCCTCGGTATAACCGACCGCGTGTTCTTCGGACATCGCGCACATAACGCCCCGGTTTCGCCGGAGCGAATGAGCCGAGAGCAAGCACGACGCCGGCGGCGGCGAATCTTCCTATGATGAACGGCGCAAGGCGCAGGCGCCCCTGGGGGCCTGCGCCGCACGGGCGCCCGGACGGGGCGTCCCACCAACAACCGAGGTGAGCACATATGAAGATCGCGATTCTGGGAGCGAGCGGACGCATTGCGCGTCTCGCCGAGCGGATGCTGCTCAAGTAGGGCGACGTCGACCTGACGCTGTTCATCCATCGCGACAACGAGCTCGGCGCCGACATCCTCGACGATGAACATGTGACCGTCGTCACCGGCGACGCGAAGTCCGAGGCCGACGTGGCGCAGGCGATCGAAGGCGCCGACGCCGTCTACGCGAATCTGTCCGGCGGACGCGGCAGCAGCGAGGACATCATCCCGATGGCGCAGGCGACGGTGGCCGCGATGGACAAGGCCGGCGTCAGGCGCCTGATCTGGATCTCGTCGCTCGGCATCTACGGCGAGGTGCCCGGCGAGTTCGGCGCATGGAACACGAAGGTGCTCGGCGACTATCTGACCAACTACCGCAAGGCCGCCGACGTCATCGAGGCGAGCGACCTCGAGTACACGATCATCCGTCCGGCATGGCTGACCGACAACGACGAGGTGGACTTCGAGGTCACCGAGAAGGGCGAGCTGTTCCGCGGCACCGAGGTGTCGCGCAAGTCCGTCGCGAGCGAGGTCGTCAGGCTGCTGCTCCATCCGGGCGAGGAGCTTCGCTCCTCGATCGGCCTTGACAAGCCGGGCACCGAAGGCGACCGCCCGTCGTGGATGCTGTCGGATTCGACCGAGCATCTGTCCGAGTAGTCCGGACATCCCACGCGAATCCATGCGGTTCGCGCGATTCGTTCCTCCGATCATCCTCCGGCGGAAGAAAACGGCCGGTGTCACGTCATGCGCAATGCGGGCGTGACGCCGGCCGTTTTCATGCCTTCCCGACTTCGGCGTGTCGATTTGCCATCATGAGTTAACGACGTTAACATTTAACGCAGTTAATCAATCAATGCCCGCGACTACGGCAGCCACGGGGACTCGATGCATGGACACAGGGAGGTGTGATGGCGGACGAACAAACCAGCCAGTCGGAATACAACCGTTCACGCGTCATGCGCTTCCTGTACGGCAACGGCGTCTCCTCGCGCGCGCAGATCGCGAAGGCGCTCGGGCTGACGCCGGCCGCGATCACGAAGATCACGGCGAAGCTCATCGAGGAGGGCCTCATCGCCGAGACCGGCGAGATCGAAGGCGCGCGCAACCGCCGTTCAATCGGACTGCGGATCGACCCGGAACGCTTCCACGTCATCGGCGTCAAGTTCGCGCGCAGCCTCATCCAGGTCGGCCTGTTCGACCTTGCCGGCGATGCGCAGCAGATCTGGGTGGACATAACGACCGACCATCCGTCGATCGACGATGCGATCGCCTCGCTCAAAGCGCGCATCGACCGAATCATGGCGCGTTTCGGCACCGTCGTCGCGATCGGCATGGCCGTGCCCGGACCTTACCTGCGCGACGACGGGCATACGGCCGTCGTCTCGTCGATGCAGCAGTGGCGCGACGTCGACTTCCCCGCCGAGTTCGCCGATGCCTTCGACGTGCCGGTGTTCATCGAGCAGGACGCGCGCGCAGGCGCGCTCGCACAGCAGCTGTTCGGCGACGACGGCGCACAGGACGACCTCGCCTACTATCTGATCGGCGAGGGCGTCGGCCTCGGCGTCATCGAACGCGGACACACGATCGACGGCGCGCGCGGCACCGCCACCGAGATCGGCCACGTGAGCATCGACGTCAACGGCAGGCGCTGCGACTGCGGCAACCACGGCTGCCTCGAGCGCTACTGCTCGGCCGTCGCGATACACGAGGCGCTCGACGCGACGCTCGACGAGGACGGCGGCATCGTCGCGGACTCCGACCGGATGACGCACATCGAGGCGTGCGAGGCGCTGTTCGCGCTCGCAGCGCACGGCGACGCGCGCGCACTCGAACTCGTGCGCCATGTCGGCACCTACGTCGGCTACGGGCTCGTCACGATCATCAACGCCTTCAATCCGCGGCGCATCATCATCGGCGACATCGTCGCGCACGCCGGCGTACCGCTGCTCGACGCGGCGATGCATGTCGTCGAAAACCGTGTGCTCCCCGAACTTGCCGCGACGACGACGGTCACCCTGTCCGACCTGCCGACCGACGCCGCCGTCACCGGTGCGGCGGCCGTCGCGATCACCGCGTTCCTCGACCAGCCGTCGCGCTTCGCCGACGTCGCGCGGCGAAGACGCGGGGACTGACGCGGACGCACCGATCGGCCGATTCAACCAACCGACCAACTCAACCAATCAACCAATCTCCAACCAAACCAACATCAACCAACAGCAGAAAGAAGGGTCATCATGGCCAAGCCAATCGTCGTCTCCCTCGGTGAGCTCCTGTGGGACATGTTCCCCACCGGCAAGCGCGCGGGCGGCGCGCCGGTCAACTTCGCCTACCATGCGATGATGAACGGCGCCGAAGCGTACTCGATCAGCGCGGTCGGCGAGGACGACCTCGGCGACGAGCTCGCGATCGCCGCCGAGAAGTCCGGCATCCACGCCGTCCTGCAGCGCAACGCCTGGCCGACCGGCACCGTCGAGGTCGCGCTCAAGAACGGCATCCCCGAGTACACGATCGTCGAGAACGTCGCCTGGGACCACATCTCCTATACGCGTCAGCTCATCGACATCGTCGAGCAGGCCGATGCCGTGTGCTTCGGCACACTCGCGCTGCGCTCCCCCGAATCGCATGACACGATCATCGAGCTGCTCAAGCACACGAAGGAAGGCGCGCTCAAGTTCTTCGACATCAACCTGCGCGGCGACATGTATTCGAAGGAGCTCATCGAGGAGATGCTCGGCTACGCGAACGTCTTCAAGATCAACGACGAGGAACTGCTGCTGCTGCGCGGCATGTTCGGCATCGAGAACACCTCCGACGAGGAGGCCTGCAAGTGGTTCATCGACCAGTACGACCTGCGCTACCTGATCCTGACCGGCGGCGCGACGTTCTCGACGATCATGTCTAACGACGGCGAGATCTCGACGCTGAACACGCCGCGCGTGACCGTCGTCGACACGGTCGGCGCCGGCGACTCGTTCTCCGGCACCTTCACCGGCCGCATCCTCTCGGGCGAGTCACTCGGTCTGGCGCACCGCGCCGCCGTCAACACGGCCGCGTTCGTGTGCACGCAGGAAGGCGCATGGCCGACCTACCCGGCGACGATGCCCGACTACCTCAGGGACATCCTCGGCCAGTGAACCGTCCGCGCGCATCGCGTGCGACGTACTCTCATCCGCACGATGGCGTCCGCGGCACCTCCGGCCGCGGACGCCATCGTCGTTCCGCAACGCGCGCTACAGTGCAGGCATGCGCGTTGTACTGCAGAGAACGAGTCGGGCGGCCGTGACCGTGACCGACGAGACGACCGGCGAACTCGACCCGACCTTCCCCGAACAGCAGATCGGCGTCGGCTACATGCTGCTCGTCGGCGTCGGCGATGCGGACGGCGAACGGCAGGTCGCATGGCTCGCCCATAAGATCGCGAGCCTGCGCGTCTTCGAGGACGAGGACGGCAAAATGAACCGTTCGATCCACGACGTCGGCGGCGCGATCCTGTCGATCTCGCAGTTCACGCTCTACGGCAACGTGCGCAAGGGCAACCGTCCGAGCTTCGTCACCGCCGGCGCGCCCGAACACGCCGAGCGCGTCTGGCTCGCGTTCAACGACGCGCTGCGCGCGCAGGGACTCGACGTGAAGACCGGCCGCTTCGGCGCGCATATGAACGTCTCACTGACGAACGACGGCCCCGTCACGATCCTCTTCGACACCGAGGAACTCGGCATCTGATGCAATTCGGGCGGCGACCGTCGCCGGTTGCCGCCCGAATTCCCGTACTTCTTCCCGCGGTCGCCCGCGGGAACGCGGATGCCCGCCATTGTACACCGTCGCAGCCCCGTATGCGTCCCAGACAGCGCACGCATGCGCAATCCAGAACGCTGCCTCGCACTTCAGCGTCCCACGCAGCGTACACATGCGCAGACCGTGACACGTTCCGGCACCTCCGTCCCACATTGCGTACGCATACGCTGTGCGGCACGCAATCACGCACTTCAGCGTCCCACACAGCGTACACATGCGCAGACCGTGACGCACACAGCGCGACGCATGACGCGGCGGATCACATCAGGGCGTTCATCATATGCTGCAGCATGCCGGTGCTCAGCATCATGAACGACATAAGGAACGACAGCACGCTGATGATGATGCCGGCGATCGCGAATCCGCGGCCGCGCTTGCCGGTGCGCTGCACGTTCACGAGTCCGACGATCGAGAAGATGAGGCCGAACAGCGGAATGATCAGCGACATCACGAATCCGGCGATGCACATGCCGTCGTAGCCGTTGCCCTCCGGCGTCCCGGTGCGCTGCTCGTACTCCTGGTAGCGCTGGCGGTTCGTGCCGTACGGATTCAGCTGCCCGTAGTAACCGCCGGGCTGCTGCTGGCCGTAGGGCGCGCCCTGTTGCTGCCCGTAAGGGTTGTCGCCCGACGGGTACCGCATGCCGGGATACGGCGCCGACGGGTACGCTCCCGGCTGTCCAGGCTGGCCGAATTGTCCGGGCTGCGCCGACATGTCCGGCTGCGGTTCGTCCGGTTTGCCGAAGGGATAGCGTTCGTCGTCGCTCATCCCCGGATCGGCGTAGGCGCCGTATTCCGGCTGTCCCTGCGCGCTCGTCATGCCGGCTGCATCGCCCGCATCCGCGTTGTTCGTCTGCTGTCCGTTCGCCGCATCGCCGTAGGGGAGCTGGGCGTCGCCGCCCGCCACGTCCATCGGCGTGGGTTCGTTCTCGTTTGCCATATCCCCCATCCTAGAGGACCGCCGCGAATCCGATGACATGCCGTACGAATCCCGTGCACGACCCGCACAATCCGTCGATTCCGCGCAATCCGCCGTTCCGCACGATTCACTCATAGCCCGCGCCTCCGTCGAGCGCGGCGGTCCGCGGCGGGCAGCCCTCTCCGACATTTACCAGCCAATCGCCCGCAGCGCGGCGACGGCGTGCGCGATCGGGATGCGCTCCTGCTCGATGCGCGGCACCTGCGACTCCCCCGCTGCACACAATGTGCGATACAGCGCGTATTCGTCGTCATCGAGCCGCATCGCCGTGCGCGCAAGCGGCTCATGCGCGCCGATCATGTGGCTGCGCGCGTCGAGCCTCGTGCCAAAGCGCATGAAGCGCATATAGGTTGCCCGATCCATCAGGATGCTCGTGCAGTCGATACCCGATGCGCGCACGGCCGAGAGGATCTCGAAGCCGGCCGCGTCGACATCGCCCCAGTAGACGACGTCGCAGTCGGCGAGGAACGGCAGCAGCCGCGCGACGCGCGTCGCCGCGAAGCCGGAGCCGAACACGCACACCGCGCCGACGAAGGCCGGCATCGCCTGATAGGTGTCCTTGTTCTCGACGATGATCGCGCGTCGCACCGGCCGTTCCGGCTCGTGCTGCGGCGTCACGGCGATGCGGTCGGGGTCGCCGGCCGCCGCCGGGTCGAGATGGCGATAGCGCAGCTCCTCGGGACGTTCGCGCAGCGGCAGCGCGTCGACGCCGAGCACCGTGCAGATCGCCGACCGCCGCTGCGAGCGCGCGCCGCCGAGCCATTTCGCCGAGAATCCCTCAAGCGGCACCTCGCGCGCCGTCATCGCCGCGATGTCGCCGCGATGCGCGCCGAACCATGCGGCCGCCGCCGTGAACAACGCGAAATCGACGTCCGTCTCGTCACGCAGCCGACGCACCGCCGGCATCGCGACCTCCGGCGTCACGCCGCACGTCTCCTCGAGCTGCGCCGCGCGTGCGAGCGTCCGATCGCGTTCGCGACGCAGCCGATGGCCGGCGATCGCGAGTGCGACGCGCTCGTCCGGCACGGTGACATGGTCGACGAGCATGACGCGCGCGCCGACCCGGCGCGCCGTGCACGTCACATCGCAGCCGTGGCGCGCCGCGAAGTCCTTGAGCGCGTTGTTCGCGTCGTGCACGGCGTTGACGTCGGCGAGGAGCTCCGATTCCTTCGGCCAATGCACCGCCTTCGTGCGCGGCCACGGGTCGTCGGCGGCGAACATCTCACGTTCGACGATCCCCGCGACCCATGCGCGCAGCTCGTCGGGCGTCGCCGTGCCCCGCGGATGCGCGGCGCGCGCGGCGCCCACTACGCGTCGTCCCCGTCGTGTGCGGCGGCAGCGTCGGCATCGTCGACTTCGGCGGCAGCAACGTCGTGCGCGACCGTCTCGCCATCGCCGCCGCTGCCGTCGTCACTGTCGCCATCGCCGCCGTTGCCGTCGCCGTCGATGCGCGCGATCTCGAGCACGGTGCGGCCACTGTCCGGGTCCTTCCGCGCGACGACGACCTTCGACGCCGATCCCATGATCTCGTTCGTCTTCGATTCGGGCGCCGAGACGATGACCTGGAATCCGAGGCCGGGCAGCACGCTCAGCGCGCGGCGTGTGTACTGGCCGTCGGCCTTGATGAGCGCCTCGTCGAGGAAGACGGTCGCGTAGGACGGCTTCGTCGCGTTGTCGTTGGCGAGCAGATACATCAGCGCCGCGCCGTAGGCGAAGGACGTGAGCTCCTGCAGATAGCCGCCGGAGCCGCCGCCGGTCGAGTTGATGTGCTCGATCTGGCCGTCGGGGTGCGCGACCGATCCGAAGAAGCGCGAACGGCGGCGCGGGTCGAGGTTCGTGTTACCGCGTCCGACGCCGGCGTAGTCGTCGAAGCTGCCCTTGAGCTGCGCGATGAACGACGCGCATCCGGTGAACAGCCGCTTGCAGCGTTCGACGTCGCGGCTGCCGCTTTCGCGGAACGCGCTCATCTGCTCGACCTGCCTGCCAAGTGCGGCGATGAACGCGGCGTCCGGGTTGCGCACCTGCACGACGATCGACAGCCTGCCGCGCCGCGCGCCGAAGGGATAGCGTTCGAGCAGCCGGTTGATCTTGTTGATCTGCTCGCGGATGCGCTGCGTGTCGACCTTGAGCATCTGCTGCAGCTCGGCGAGGTCCTGATAGATCTTGTTGAGCGAGTTGAAGTATTCGACGTGCACCGCCTCGTCGCCGATCATGTTCGGCTTGAGCTCGTCGAGGTCGTGCATGAAGTACTGCGCGTTCTCGACGTCGGCGTCGATGCGCGTATCGCCGGCCGCGTACTGGTCGAGGTAGGCGCGCATGCTCGCCTCGCACGAGCGGCGGCGGGCGTCGCGCTGCCCGGCGAGTTCGCCGAGCCTGGCGCGCACGCCATCGGCGACCGACGTCTTGAGTTCCATGAATCGCCGCGCCGACGTCGCGTTCGCGCGTGCATGGCCGCCGTGCGAGCCGTTCGCCTGGTCGTCGAGGGCGAGCAGACGGCGCACGCGTTCGCCCGCCTCCTTCGTGCCGTCGCCGAAATAGGCGAGGTAGCAGCGTTCGAGCAGCGTCGCGCATGCCTCGTCGACGGCCGGGGCGGCGCTCCCCCGCTGCCTGCGGTCGGCGATCCACTGGCGTGACGTGGCGAGCGCCGCCTGCGCGCATCGCCGGTCGTCCTCGGCGCCGTATGCGGCGGCGCGCGCCACCGCGAGCTCCTTGTTGGCGGCGCCGAGCGCCGCGCTGATCTGCGCGATCTGAGGGTCGCTCTTCAGTTCGTCGATCCTCGCGAGCAGCTCCTCGATCCGCAGCTGCACGCCGTTCGCGTCGACGTCCTGCCAGTCGTAGTCGCGCAGTCGTTCGGCGAGCGCGTGGGCGGCGTCGAGTCCGCGCGCCTCGGCGTCGAGTTCCCCGACGCGGGCGTCCGCGTGCGCGAGCGTGTCGCCGGCCTGCTCGATCTCATGGCGCAGTTCGGCGAGGTAGCGTTCGGTGACGAAGCCGATGACCGCCGCCATGCCCTTCGTGCCGTGGCTGCCGCGCCGGCCGTCCTTGATCTGGCCGTCGCGCTGCACCTGGCGTCCGTCCTCGTCGAGGTCGTCGATAGCCTCGACGCAGCGCGCGTCGGTGCGCGGGTCGGCGACGCGCCGGCGCACCCATGCGGCGAACGGCGACTCGTCGTTGAACGTGAGTCTGCCGGAGAGCCAGCCTTCGCGCGGCGCGGCGTCCGCGTCGTCGTCGACGTCGACGAACTGCCAGTTGCGCCGCGGCATCGCCTCGCGCGGGATCGTCGAGACCTTCGCCGCGAAGCCGTCCTCGTGGCGGCGGTCGACGAGCAGGATCGGCGCGATCGACGCGTAGACGACGTTCATCGCGGCACGCCAGTCCTCGGCGTCGTCGGCGACGTCCATCAGCTCGGCCACGTACGGCAGTTCGGACACCTTGAGTCCGGTGGCGCGCGCGATCATCGCACGCGTCTCGTCCATCTCCTTCGTGATGCGCGTGCGCGAGCGTTCCTTGCGCGTGTAGTCCCTGTTGAGCTCGTCGAGCCGTCCCTGCGCCTGCTTGTGCGCGTCGAAGGCCTCGTACTGCCGCCGTTTGAGCGTCTCGCGGCACGTCTCGTATTCGCGGTCGCGCGCCATGTAGTCGTCGGCGAGCCGCCGCCATTCGTCGCCCGTCGCGGGCAGCTTCTCGCCGGCCTTCGTGAAGTACGGCGCGAGCCTCTCGGCGCGTTCGACGACGCGTCCCATGTCCTGCTTCGCCTGCGCGAGGTCGTGTTCGAGCCCTTCGATCTCGTCGCCGCCGGAACCGTTGAGCTGACGGGTGAGCGAGGCGACCTCGTCCTCGAGCCGCGCGACGCGTGCCTGCGTCGTGTCGACGGCTTCGGCGCTGCGTTCGGCGAGGGCCTCGTGCGCCGGCAACACGTCGACGACGTCCTGCGTCAGGCGCATGTCGAGCCACTGCGCGCGCAGATCGGCGGCCTCGTCGCGTTCCGGGTCGATCGCGCGCAATGCGCGCACGCCGGAGTCGGCGGCCTCGTACTGGTCGTATTCGTCGACGATCGCCTCGAGCTGGCGCACGCGCGTGCGATTGCGTTCCATGCTCGAGAAGTTCTGCGCGTACTGCTCGTAGTCGTCGACGGCGTCGCGGCCGGAGCGGATCGCGCGCGGCTCGTCGAGCACGCCCTTGCGGAAGATGTCGTCGAGCTGCGACGGCGCGTCCGACGCCTGCATGCGGTGCAGCAACCTGCACGCGGCCTCGGTCAGCCCGAAGCGTTTCCAGACGTCCTCGTGGAACTGCCGGGCGGAATTGTAGGCGACGATGCCCGGATAGAGCTGCCTGAGCATCGGGATCGTGAACTTCTCATCGCGCCGCGCATCGAGCAGTCCCGGGTCGATCGGCGCCTCGCGCACGGCGTACAGCTTCGTCATCGACTCCGACGCGCCATCCGCCGGCAGCCACATGAACTTCGCGATCCACAGCGAGCCGCTGTTCGCCGTGTCCTCGTATTCGTCGACGATCGCGCCCCAGACGGCATAGGGGTCGCTGTTCGCGTCGTGTCCGCGCAGATACAGCGGCTCGTCATGGCCGTTGTTGTTGCGGATGCCGCGCAGGCCGAGCAGGTACGAATAGTCGGAACGGTCGGAGCGGCCGGCGTTCGACGCCTTGTTGAACGCCGCGTTCGCTGGGTACAGCAGCGAGACCTGCGCGTCGACGAGCGTCGACTTGCCCGATTCGCTCTGTCCGGTCAGCAGCGTCACCGTGCCGTCCTCGGCCATCGACGGCCGGAAGATGTGGCGGCCGTCGTACGACCCCCAGTTGACGAGCTGGCGTTCCTTGAGCATCCAATGCCTCGGCAGCAGCTCGATCGGCGAGTACAGGTCATCGGTCGTCATGTTCAAAACAGCACCTCCTCCGTCATGTCGCTCCCGTCGTTTGCGGATTTGCCGTCGCCGGCGGCGGTTCCTCCATCCGCTCCGCCGCCGGCGTCGGAGTCGTCGTCCGCAACGACGATGTCCGCGGCACCGTCGTCCGCAGTGGTTTCCGCGGTCGTCTCATTGTCGGCTGCGGCATCGTCGATCTCGTCATCGCCGATCTCGTCATCGTCGATCTCGTCATCGCCGATCTCGGCCGTGCCGATGGCGATGCCGCCGGCGCCGGCCGCGCCGGTCGTATCATCGTCCTCATCGTCCTCGCCGCGCTCGTCGAGTGCGACGTCGGACGCGCCGATGATACCGAGGATGTCACCGAAATTGCCGTCGGCGTCCACGTAATCCGCATGCGACGACGCCCGCGACGCGCGCGTCGCGGCCATGTCGGCGACCATGTCCGGCACCGCGGCTTGCGCGTCGACATGTCCGTCGCCGCCGACGTCAACGGCGTCGCGGTTGGCGTCGCCGTTGACGGCACCGCCATCCGCGTCGCCGTGTCCATCCACGCCATCGCCGTGTTCGTCGTCCAGGCCGAGCCAACGGTTGATGCGATCGGCGTTGAGCACGACCGGCACGAGCTTCGTAATCACGTACATCGCGTCGTCGTCGCCGTCCTCGAGGAACCCGTAGGTGCGCATCGCGCCGATGAGCCGGTCGGCGCGCTGCACGACCGCCTCCTCGCTGTTGCGGCCGGCGAAGGGACCGCCGCCGACGCTCAGCGCCTGCACGATCTCCTCACGCGAGACGATCCACGAGGCCGCGTCGACGCCCACGTTCTCGTATTCGAGCACCTTGCGGCGCAGCATCGCGACGACGACGGCCTCCTCGGCGCTGAGCGTCACGCGCGTCTTGAGCGAGCGCAGCCCGTATTCGTCGGCGCGGATAGGCTCGGCGTACATGACCTCGTAGTATTCGTCGACGACCGGCACGAGCATGTCGTTGTTGAGCGAACGGCGCACGTCGTCCATGTAGTCGCGCGCCTGCCGGTACAGGTCGCCGCTGATCGCGCGGTTGCGCTTGAGCGCGATCGCCGCCTCGCGCGCCGGCGCCGGCATGTCGCCGATGTCGCCGTCGAACAGCGCATGCACGTTCGCGAGGTCGGCGACGCCGGCCCCGTCCTCGACCCCCTCACGCCAGTCGTCGCCGCTCGCCGCGGAGACGACGCCGGCGTCCGTGTCGGCATCGTTCGGCTTCGTCATCGTCCTGCCACCTTTCCGTCCATCATCGTCGGCCCTGTCAGCCGACCTTTCGCCGTATCGGTCATCGTCGTTCATGTCGCCGCCCATCATGCCGTCCGCCCGCGCACAGCCGCCGTCATCGGCGCCGCGGCCGTCTCCTCGAGGAATTCGTCGAGCGCCCCGCACGGCACGAGCAGCGCGCGCGTGCGCCAGCGGCGCTCCCGACCGTCGGAGCCGACGCAGCACCATACATGCTCGCCGACGCCATCGGACTTCGTCGCGTCGTCGTCGCCGCCGAAGTAGCTGAGGAAGCCGACGACCTCGCTTTCCCTGCGCTCGTCGGCGGGCAGCGCGTTGAAGCTCGCCGCCATGTCCACGTCGTCGCCGCGGCGCACCGGATTCGCGGCGATGAGGCCGACCATGTGGCGCACGCGCGGGCCGCCGGCCG
This sequence comes from Bifidobacterium choerinum, assembly GCF_002761235.1. Classification (NCBI taxonomy): domain Bacteria; kingdom Bacillati; phylum Actinomycetota; class Actinomycetes; order Bifidobacteriales; family Bifidobacteriaceae; genus Bifidobacterium; species Bifidobacterium choerinum. Next base: position 2,203,123 of record NZ_CP018044.1, read on the forward strand.
CGACGATTGCGGCCAGGTCGGCGGCGGGCGCGACCGTCGTCTCGGCGAGCGCGGGCGCGACGACGCGCGCCGGCGTCTGCCTCGGGCGGCGGCGCAGCGTCGGCAGCGACGCCTCGGCGATGCCGGCGTCGAAACGGCGTTTCGATTTCGTGCGAGCCTCGTCGCTCAGCCGGGTGAACAGTTTCGCGAGGCCGCGCGACATCGTGCGGAACTGCATGTCGGTCTGCTGGCGCACGATCAGGCGGATGCTTTCGTCGGTGACGCGGATCTGGCGGCGCACGTCGTCGATACCGCGGTAGATGTCGTCGAATTCGCGGTTGACGACGCTCATCAGGTCGTCGGCCTCGCCGTGCAGCCATTCGCTGTTCGAGATGTCCTGCAACGCCTCGTTGAGTTCGGCGCGGCTCTCCGGCGCGTACATCACCTGGAACGCGTCGTTGAAACGGCGACCCTCGTCGCTGAGGTTGTAGATGCGGTCGAACTGCTCATGGTAGAACGTGAGCATCTCGTCGCCGCTCATCGTGCCGTCGTCGATGCGACGGCGCAGCGCGTCGCCGCTGTCGCGTTCGGCGATGACGAGCTCGCGCAGGTCCACCGGCACGCCGCGCAACGTGTTGTAGACGACGTTGATGATGTCGGAGACCTGTTCGCGCGTCGGACGGTCCTCGATGCCGTGCGCCCTGAGCTCGTCGATCTGCCGCTGGCGCTGCGCGATCTCATGCTCCAGCAGCTCGATGCGCTCGCCGACGTTCACGGTGAGCTGCTTGCGCGCGTTCTCGATCTCCATGATGATCGAGTTGACCTGCGCGCCGGACATCGAGACGGTGCGCTGCTGCAGCGTCGCGAGCGCCTCGATCGCACGGTGCGCGCGCTGCGTGAGCCGGCACATGATGCGGTGCTGGCGGCGGTCCAGCGAGTCGGCGATCCACGCGTAGTCGCCGGCGTCCTCGGATTTGAGCTCCTTGAGGATGCGGCGGGCGGCCATCATGTCGTCCTCGCCTTCGCGCGGCGCGTATTCGCCGGCGGCGGCCAGCTCGCCGATCGCCTCGCGCATCCGCGACAGCAGACGTTCCTGCGGCACTTCGGCGGTCAGCGGGTCGAAGCAGGAGCGCAGCATCGCGATGTAGACGTCCGCGTACTTATGCAGCAGCATGCGCAGCACGCCGGTCTCGTACACCGGCCGCAGCTGCGCGAGCTCGGTCCTCACATCCGCCATCGGCCGCCTTTCTCGAGTCGTCCCGTCCGCCCGTTCACCTGCGGGCGTACCGCCTTCCATTGTAGCGAAACTGCGATGCGCGGTCCGCGGCGGCGTTGGAATACGGGAGAGGGGTGTGGGCCGTTGCGTGGCAGGCGAACATCGGTTGCGCGGCCGGATGCGGTTCCTAGACTGGGTGGGTATGACTGAACTGACGATCAAGCGCGCATATGCGCCGGCAGATGAGAACGACGGCTTTCGGATCCTCGTGGACCGGCTGTGGCCGCGCGGCATGTCCAAGGAACGCGAGCATCTCGACCTGTGGATGAAGCAGATCGCGCCGAGCGCCGAGCTGCGCAAGGCGTGGAACCACGATCCGAACCGGATTCTCGAGTTCGCGGAAAGCTACCGGCGCGAGCTCGACGAGAACCCGGCGGTCGAGGAGCTCGAGCAGATCATCCGCGACCATCCGAAGGTCACGCTCGTCTACGGCGCGCGCGACCCCGACGTCAACCACGCCCGCCTGCTGCGCGACTACCTCGAGGAGCGCATGGCCGCGGAGTAGGCGGTTGAGACGGGTTTCCTACGCCAGTCCCACGAATCCCCCTGTTCGTCCCTTCCCCGTCTGTGCGAGGAATCGGGCGGTGTCACCGGCAGTCAGCCCGGCGTGCGCGAGGGCGTCGGCACGGGAGGGGTCGGCAGTGATGAATGTGGTGGAGGCGGGATCGAGTTCGAAGGCGGTGATGGTCTCCTCGGGCGTCAGGCGGCCGTCGATCGTGCCGTCGAGCAGGCTCAGCCAGGGGTATTTCGCATGCATGAGGTCGACGGCGCGGCCTGAGCAGTTCGCGAAACCGTACAGACGCACGCCGGCGCGGTGCAGTTCGCGAAGCCGCGTCGGGACGCCTTCGGGCATATCGTAGAAGCCCAATGTGCGGTTCTCGAGCAGCAGCCGCATGATCCAGCCGACGGCTGGGCCATGCTCATCCGAGTATGCGTCGATGATCCGCTTGTCGTCCCAGCCTTCGATGGCACGGCGGCGATAGTAGTCGTAGCCGTGCGGATCGTCAGGATCGAAGAACATCGCGGTCACGCCGTCCGGATAGAACATGCCGACGATGCGTTCGGGACGCCAATCGACGAGCGCGCCGAAGTAATCGAAGACGACGGCCGTGAGTGGAGGTTCACGAAGTTCGCTGTGCTGGGATTCGTTGGACACAACCGTCATCGTAGCAGCGGCACGGCGCGCCGGTCGGGCACGAATCAGAACAGCGGCTCCATCGTCGCGGTCGGCGTCGCCTTCTGCTGCGGCGGCGCGGCGGTTTTCTCGGTCTCGATCGGCAGTTCCGGCTGCGCGGGATGGTCGCGCAGGTCACGGTCGATCCACGCCATGACGAGCGCGGCGAGCCGGTTCACTTCGGCATCGGTGAGCGCGCGGCCTTTAGGGATGTGGTGCCAGCGCATGATACAGCCGCGGCAGCAGGTGGCCGTCGCATGCTGCGCCGTGAACACCGGATGGCCTTTCCACGGTGTCTGCTTGCCGTCCTTGAGCGGATGGGCGGCGCCGACGCGGGCGCGCAGCATCTCATGGGCGTGGCGGTCGATCGTCGCCCTGCCCTTCGCGCGCGCATAGGCACGGTCGGCGTCGGCCAGCCGGAACTTCGCGCGGAACGGCGAACCGGACAGTCGTTGCAGCATCCACGCGATCCACTGCGCTTCCTCGACGGGTTCGGGCGTCGTTCCCTCGACCGGCATGTCATGTCCCATAGGTCCTCAAGCGTAGTCCGTTAGCCGGGGCAGACAAGCGACCGCAACGCGACATACGCCCCGCAACGCGGACACGTCTCCTGCGATTCCCCTGCCCTCATACGGACCTCCTCCACTGCTCGACGCGCCTTGCATCTTACCGGCGACTTCGTCGTATCGTCCTCTTTTTCTACCCCAATCGCGTATCCCCCAAGGCATTCCGGAGCCCTATCTGCGATTGTGGGGTGGGTATCCCCGGACACCGCCCTTCCTGAAGACCCAATCTGTGCGGTTAGCGCACAAAACCGATAAGAGCCGAACAGAACGGTAGGTATTCTCAAGGAGCACCCACCCCACAATCGCAGATACGCCCTGACCCATCCCCCAGCGGAGTGACAACGATGGGCATGCACGGACGGCAGGAACCGGTTTCCGGAAACATCATCCTGGAGACCGGTCCCTGCCGTCAGTCGCCGATGCGCCTTCCGCACCTCAGCCATCAAGCGCCTTTCAGCCTCGTTGCGTGCGACGTCGGATCATCAACAGCGTCACGCCGGCGCCGGAGGCGGCGAGCGCGAGCGCCGCGACGGCCCCGGCCGACGAGCCGGTGTAGGACAGCGGCGCCTGCGTCGCGTCACCATCCCACGCGGCGGTGGCCGCATCGTTCGAGCCCATGCCGTCGGCGCCCGGCTTATCGGAAGTGGCGGGCCGGTCCGACGTCGTCGCGCCGTCGTCCGGATCCTTGACGGGATCCTTGGCTTCCGCGTTGTCCGTGCCGTCGGCCGGCCCGTCGCCGGGCTCCGGCTCTGCGCCTACCGGCACGAGCGCGGCATAGTCCGTATCGAGCATGTCCTTCGCCGCGGTCACGAGCGGCTGCTGCTCGGCGCTGAACGTCATGTTGTCCGCGAGCGCCTGCGCCGTGAGCAACGCGTCGGCGAGCGCGGCCACCGACTCCTCGGTGTAGGAGGGGTTCGCACCGTCGGCTGCGTCCATGACCTCCCGGGCCTTCGCGATCGGTTCGGCGAGCGCGCTGACGTCGAGCGCGCCGCCGGCCGTGTACATCGGCGTATAGCCGTCGATCGTGCGCGCCGCGAGCGCGTCGTACATCTTCGAGTACAGCCTCGCCTGGAAGTTCGTGATGCGGAAGCCGGCGCTCCTGAGGTTCATCGTGCGCGTTTCGAGGTTGTCGGGATCGTAGAGGCCCTCGCCGAACGCCCAGTCCTTCGTGATCTGCGGCGTCGCGCCGCCACCGGTGCCGGAGGTGTCGGGCGCCGAACCGGTCGCATAGTCGAACGGCGTGCCGTCCTTGCCGTTCCATGCGGTGATGATCAGGCTCGTCGAACGGAACGCGTCGCGTCCGACGCCCATGTAGTTGTGGCCCTTGGTCTCCTTGCCGGAGCTGATTGTGTCGCCGTTCGCGTCGACCGAGTAGATCGGCTTGCCGTCCGCATCGAGCGGATAACCGTCCTGCCCCACAGGTTCGCGGTGACGGCGGCGAGGCCGTCGCGGTCGGTGTAGCTGCCGATGCGCGATTCGCGGTACCACGGGTCGCCTGTCGTGGCGGTCGGGTGGATGAGCAGTTCGGCGCCGCTCGCCGCATAGTAGCGGCCGAGTTCGGGATAGAAGTGGCCGTCGCGGCAGATGCTGACGCCGGCCTTGAGCGCACCGCCGTCGGATCCGGTGAACTCGGGCATCTCGAAGATGAGCGGCGTGTTCCCCGGCACCGACCAGACCTTCTCCTCCTGTCCGGCGCGGTGCATCTTCTGGAACGATTCGGTGTGGCCGTCCGGGAAGGCGACGGCGGCCGAATTGTAGACCTTCCGCGCGCCGTCGGCGTCGACGATCGGTCCTCCGTCGGGCATTTCCGGCAGGCCGAACACGATGTACATGCCGAGCCGCTTCGCCGTGTCCGCCATCGCCTTCACCGACGCGCCGCGCGTGGCGTCGCCGTCGACGCCCCTAACCTTTTCGGCGAGCAGCACCTGCATGTAGTCGTCGCTTGCCGCGAGCGCGCGGTTGACGTCGGCGTTCACGCTGTGCGCGTCCGCATCGCCCTCGGATCGGTGCTGTCGTAGCCGGTGAGCACGGTCTCCGGGAACACGAGCAGGTCGACGTCGTCGGCCGCGGCCTGTTCGGCGTAGCGGACCATCATGTCGACGTTCGCCTGCTTGTCCGCCCATACGCCGGCGACGTTGGCGACGGCGACGCGCGGACCGTCCGCCGAACCGTAGCGGTTGTTGAGCGACATGTCCGATTCCTGCCTGTCGGCGAGTTCGGCGTACCACTTGGCGTAGTAGTCGGGATGGAAGTCGTTGGCGACGCGCGTCGTCGACGGATAACTCACCCGCAGGTCCTTCGTATTCGACAATGCGCCTTCGGTGCCGACGACGAGCGTGCCGTCGGCGTTCTGTCCCGCAGAGTAGTCGGCGGAGCCGCGCACGATGACGCTGCCGCCCGGGAAGTCGCAGGGTTGTTTGCCGTCCTTGTCCGCGCATCCGTCGGCGCCGACGAGGTCGGCGGAGGCGATGGCAAGGCCGTCGCGCGACGCTATCGATTCGAGGCGGTTGCGGTAGTACCATTCCCATCCCTTGCCGTCCTTGACGCCGTCGCCGTCGATGTCGCGGTAGCTGCGGGAGGTCGCGGTCGGATTGATGAGGATGCCCGCGCCCTGCGCGGCGTAGTAGCGTTCGATCTCCGGATTCGCGTAGGTGTCGTAGCAGATGCTCAAGCCGGCGAGCCCCCATTCGGTCTGCAGCAGCACCGACGTCGTGCCCGGGGTCGCTCACGACCCTTCGACCGGCGCGATCTTCTGGTAGCTGATGACCTTGCCGTCCGGGGATGCGGCGAACGCGGAGTTGTATGCGTGCTCGGCATCGCCCGGGATGCGTTCGGACGTGCCGAAGATGACCCACATGCCGGTTGCGGCGGCCTTGTCGGCGAGCTCGCGGGTGATCGGACTGGAGATCGTCTCGGCCTGGGACACGGCCATCCTGTATGCGGCCGATTCCGGGTCGCTCGACGAGACGTAGCCGGTGAGCGCCATCTCCGGGAACACGATCATCCTGACGCCGGCGGCGTGCGCCTCGTCGATGTACCTGAGCATGCTCGCCTTGTTCGTCTCCTTGTCTCCCCACGTCGGGTGGAAGTTGACGACGCTCAGCGCGCCTGCGGGGATGACGCCGTTCGTCACGACGCTCGGCGCCGTAGCCACGGCCGTGCTGGAGGTGGTGTCGGCGAACGCGGCGGGACGCCGAACGCGCCGAACGACGCGCACATCGCCATCGCACCGACGCCCGCCGCCATGCGCCGCCATATCGCAGCGCGGCGGACGCCGCCGTCGGAACGCATCGGATTCGCGGTCTTGCCATGCACAAGCATACGGTTGCCTCTCTCTTCACGTCCGCACCGAAACGACTTCGCTCAACGGACCCCATCTACGACATGCCGGAAACGGCCATGGGTGAGCTGCGGACGACGACCACGCTAGGGACGCCGGGTTTCGCGCAGCCGACCGTCAGGTTCCGTCGCGCTCCCTCGCGGTTACGAAACGGTTTCGACGGCCGTCGACCATTTGCCGGCGCACATCGTTTGGAAACATCGATGCTGGTATCGCGCGCGGCCGCGCGGGCGGGCATGGTTCGGCGCGGCGCATCGGTGTATCGTGGTGCGCAGGTGCGTGTCCCCGCGCGCCCGACGTCACATGGAAGGACTGACTATGACGCGACTGACGGACATGCTCGATGATTTCAAGAAGGACGACTGCCTGACGTCGCTGGCCTACGCGGGCGCACGCGCTTGGGATCTCGTCAAGCTCAACGTCTCGCTCAGGGCCTATGACGGCGGCGGCACGATCGTCTTCACGCAGAAGGGCGACGAGATGCCCGACGCCGACGTGCATGCGCTGCTCGCAAGCGAGGTCCCCTATCTGGTCATGTTCGTCTCGAAGCCGTGGCTCAAGGCGTACGTGCGCACGCGCTACGCGAACGACGCGAGCGTCTTCCGCTGGGACGTCGTCGGCCCCGAAGGCGGCGACGTCAAGGACGAGGCCGTGCAGCGCGCGGCCGCTGTCACATTGCCCGGCCTGCTCTACGCGACCTTCGGCTATTCGCCGCAGTACTACGAGACGAACGGCTACCAGATCTGACGCCGTCGCGCGCGGCGCCCGCCGACTCATATCTCACGCATCCCCACGAAACGAGGCCCCGCATGACCGACATCCCCGCACGCCGTCCCCACCGCTGGCCGCAGCCGCTCGCCGGCCATGGTCCCGCGATCTGGTACGGCGCCGACTACAACCCCGACCAGTGGCCCGAAGAGTTCTGGGACGAGGACGTGCGCCTGATGACGAAGGCCGGCGTCAACATCGTCTCCCTCGCTATCTTCTCGTGGGGCAACATCGAGGTCGCCGACGGCCGTTTCGAATTCGACTGGCTCGACCGCATCATCGACAAGCTCTTCGACGCCGGCATCGCCGTCGACCTCGCATCGGCGACCGCCTCGCCGCCGATGTGGCTGACGCAGGCGCACCCGGAGGTGCTGCCGCGTGACGAACGCGGCGACGTCGTCTGGCCGGGCGCACGCCAGCATTGGCGTGCCACGAGCCCGGTCTTCCGCGAGCACGCGCTGCGGCTGTGCCGCGCGATGACCGAGCATTACCGCGGCCATCCGGCGATCGTCTCGTGGCATGTCGGCAACGAGTACGGCTGCCACAACCGCTTCGACTATTCCGACGACGCGATGCATGCGTTCCAGGACTGGTGCCGTGAGCGCTACGGCACGATCGACGCCGTCAACGAGGCGTGGGGCACGAGCTTCTGGTCGCAGCGGCTGACGGATTTCGACCAGATCCTGCCGCCGCGCTTCATCGGCGAGGGCAACTTACCGAATCCCGGCCGTCTGCTCGACTTCAAGCGCTTCTCCTCCGACATGCTCAAGCGCTTCTACTGCGCGGAACGCGACGTGCTCGCCGAGATCACACCGGACATCCCGATCACGACGAATTTCATGATCAGCGCGAACCAGAGCGCCCTCGACTACGACGACTGGGCGCGCGAGGTCGATTTCGTCTCGAACGACCACTATTTCACGCCCGGCGCGCAGCATATCGACGAACTCGCCTATTCGGGCTCGCTCGTCGGCGGCTTCGCGCGCAGGCGACCGTGGTTCCTGATGGAGCAGTCGACGTCGGCCGTCAACTGGCGCGGCGTGAACCCGCGCAAGCAGCCGGGCGAGCTGATCCGCGACTCGCTGCTGCACACGGCGATGGGCGCGGACGCGATCTGCTACTTCCAGTGGCGGCAGTCGCGCGCCGGCGCCGAGAAGTTCCATTCGGCGATGCTGCCGGCCGCCGGCGAGGATTCGCGGATCTTCTACGACGTGTGCGAGCTCGGCGCCGATCTGCGCACGCTCGCGCAGGCCGGCGTCCTCGGCTCGCGGCTGCGTCGTTCGTCGGTCGCGATCGTCTACGACGTGCAGTCGCAGTGGGCGAGCGAGCATCCGACGACGCCGTCGCGGGACGTACGCGAATGGACGGAGCCGCTCGACTGGTTCGTCGCGTTCGCCGAGCACGGCATCACCGCCGACGTGACGCCGGTGCATACGGCGTGGGACGACTACGGCACCGTCGTCATCCCCTGCGTCTACCTGTTCGACGAGGAGGTCGCCGACCGTCTGCACAAGCATGTGCGCGGCGGCGGACACGCAATCGTCACCTACTACAGCGCGATCGCCGACATGAACGACCGTCTGTTCCTCGGCGGCTGGCCGGGGCTGATCGGCGACGTCGTCGGCGTGCGCGTCGAGGAGCACTGCCCGCTCACGTCGATGTATCCGGGCGCGCTCGACCATCTCGACCTGAGCAACGGCGCATGCGCGCATGACCTCGCCGACGTCGTCACGTCCGTCGACGATGACACGCAGGTGCTCGCGACGTTCACGGCGCCGCCGACGAGCGGCATGGACGGCCTGCCCGCGCTGACCGCGCACCGTTACGGCGACGGCACGGCCGCCTACGTCGCAGGCAAGCTCGGCGCCGACGGCATCGCGCGCAGCCTGCCGTGTCTCTTCGACGTGCTCGGGCTGCCGCTCGCCGACGACGCCGCCGCGGGCGACGTGCTGCGCGTCGTGCGCGAGCATGAGGACGGCGCTGTCTTCGAATTCCTGTTCAATAGACGCGACCACGACGTGGCCGTCCCCGACATCGACGGCGACGTTATCATCATGTCGCACGCGACGCGAACGACGCTCGCGCCCACCGGCGCCATCGTCGTTCGACGGTGAGCGCCGGGGCGCGGATTGACGAAACAATCGACCATCATATGAGGTGACCATGGGACTTTTCAATGCATTCGCCGGTAATCTGCAGCAGGTCAGCAACGACCAGCTCATGCAGCAGTACGGACCGTTCCTGTTCAGCGGCGAGCAGATCACGAACGGGTATCAGCTGATCCGTGACGCCGTCGTGTTCACAAACATGCGCATCATCTTCATCGACAAACAGGGCGCGACCGGCGCGAAGGCCCACTACAAGACGATCCATCTCGACTCGATCGTCGACGTGGAGGTGGAGACGGCCGGCGCGATCGCCGACGACAGCGAGATCAACATCACGTATCTCAAGGACGTCTACCAGCGCAAGACCGGCGCTGAGACGCTCGGCGAGGTCACGTTCGAGTTCCCGCGCAAGTTCGACATCGCGCCGGTCTACCGCTATCTGGGCGAGCTGGCGATGGCGAACCGGCAGCGCATCAACGCGAAGTGAGCAAAGCCGTCCGCGCGACGCAGATGGCGACCCCGATGAACGGGTGCTCGTGCCGCGCGGACCGAGCTCACGCCTCCTTGGCGAGCAGCGCGCGCAGCTCCTCGCGGTGCACGGCCTGCTCACGCGGATCGGGCACCGGCAGCGAGGCCAGCAGCTTCTTCGTGTATGGATCGGACGGGTGGCGCATGATCTGCGATGCATCGCCGTGCTCGACGATGCGTCCCTTGTGCATGACCATGATGCGGTCGGCGAGCATGTCGACGACGGCGAGGTCATGGGTGACGAACAGGCATGCGAAGCCAATCTCCGCCTGCAGCACCTTGAACAGTTCGAGCACCTTCGCCTGCACCGAGACGTCCAATGCGGAGGTGGGCTCGTCGGCGATGAGCAGGCTCGGCTTCAACGCGATCGCGCGCGCGAGCGATGCGCGCTGACGCTGGCCGCCGGAGATCATAATCGCCATCAGGATCGCCAGCAGCAGCGACGGGAACGAATAGACCGCGCCGGCGATGACGACGAGCACACGGTCGATCCAGCCGCCGAAATAACCCGAGACGAGACCAAGGAACACGCCGGCGAAGATCGACAGCAGCACGGCCCCGACGATGGCGATGACCGCGGTGCGCGCACCCCAGACGGTACGGCTGAACACGTCGAATCCGCCCACGGTCGTGCCCCAGATGTGCGCCTTCGACGGCGGCGCCTGCGTCGGGAATGCGACGCCGTCGGCGTCTTTGATCTGCGCGTATCCGTACGGCGCAATCCACGGCGCGAACACGGCCACAATCAGGAAGAATGCCGTCAGGACGAGGCCGGTGACGAGCATGCCCTTCTGCCAGCCGACGGCGATCTTCAGGTCACGCACGACCGGCAGCTTCGCAAACCAGGATTTCGGGGGTTCGACGTTGAGCTTCTCCAGACGCGTGTCCCCCGGCACGCCGACTTTCAGTTCCGTGCTCTCGCTTATGTCCAGTACCTCACTCGCGGATCAATCAACGCGCTGATCACGTCGACGATGAAATTGACGACGGAGACGATGATCGCGATCAGGATGACGATGCCCTGCACCGCGACGAAATCGCGCGCCTTGAGATAGTTGGAGAGCATGAAGCCCAGTCCCTTCCATTCGAAGGTCGTCTCGGTGAGCACGGCGCCGGCGAGCAGCAGCGCGATCTGCATGCCCATGACCGTGATGATCGGGATGAGCGCCGGTCGCCACGCATGCTTGGACATCAGGCGTTTCTCACTGACGCCGCGGGAACGGGCCGCATCGATGTAGCCGGCGTTGAAAGTGGAGATGACGTTCGTGCGCACAAGCCGGATGAAGACGCCAGCCGTCAGCAGACCGAGCGCAAGCGCCGGCAGCACCGCATGCCTGAGGACGTCACCGAGTACCTTCATGTCGCCGAGCTGCAGCGCGTCGACGATGTACAGGCCAGTGGGCGAGACGAGTCGGGAGAACTGCATCTCCGACTGCAGCGACGAGCGACCGGAACTCGGCAGGACGCCGAGGCCGACGGAGAACACGAGCTTGAGCACAAGGCCGAGAAAGAACACCGGCGTCGCGTAGCACAGGATCGCGAACAGGCGGATGCCGGCGTCCTGCGCGCGGTCGCGGTGTCTGGCGGCGATGCGTCCGAAGCCGATGCCGACGAGCAATGCGACGACGAGCGATAGCAGCGTGAGCTCGAGCGTGGCGGCACCGTATCGTGTCAGCACCGAGATGACCGGTTGGTTGTCGGTGAGCGTACGACCGAGGTCACCGTGCAGCAGACCGCCGAGGTAATCGAAGTACTGTACGAGGAGCGGACGGTCGTAGCCGGCCTCGTGGATGCGACGCTGCGGCTCCTCGGGTGTGAGTCGTCCGCCCATGGCGGCCGAGATCGGGTCGCCGGTAGCACGCATGACGAAGAACACGATCGTGACGAGAATGAATACGGTGGGAATGATGAGCAGGAAACGACCGAGGATGAAACGGAAGAATCCTGCGGAAAGTCTGTTCTTATGCGCGCTGACGGTCGGCTTCGACGAGGTGGGATCGGCCGGCGATGCTGTTGCTTGGGACACCGGAGCTCCTTGGTGCTTATGGATATGGGGAATGCGCGGCCTAGGGCGCCGCGGGAACGCAGAGGGTCGACCTGATGCGTTCCCATGGGGACGCATCAGGTCGACGACGGTGCGTTGTCTCAGTTCTTGATGACCGAGGCGTAGCGGAAGCGGAACGAAGGGTCAAGCACGACACCGGAAATGTTGCTGCCGATGACAGCCACCTGATTGCCCTGCAGCATCGGCAGCGTCGAAAGATCGTCCGTCTCGGTCTTCTGGATGTCCTTGGGCATCTGCTCGCGCTTGGCCGCGTCCTTCTCGCCGGCTTGCGCGACGATGGCATCGTTGACGTCCTTGTTGGCGTAGCCGTTGTTGACGAAGTTGCCGTCGCGGAAGAACGGGGACAGATAGTTGTCCGGATCAGAATAGTCCGGGAACCAGCCGAGCTGGTAGACCGGATAGCTGCCGTCGGATTCGTCGGTGACGACGCGTTCCTTGTTGTACTGCGTCCATTCGGTTTGCTGCAGATCCACCTTGAACAGGCCATCGGATTCGAGCTGGCTCTTGATCGCCGCATATTCGTCGGCGGAGCTCGAACCGTAGTGGTCGCCGTTGTACTGGAGCTTGAGGTCGACCGGAAGGCTCACGCCGGCGTCCGCGAGGGTCTTCTTGGCCTTGGCCGTATCCGGCTTGCCGTCCTTCGTGTACGCCTTGAGCGTGTCCTCATGGCCGGAGAGTCCGTCCGGGATGAACGAATACACGTGCCCTTGTAGACCTTCTCGGAGAGCTCGTCGCGGTCGATGAGGCTCGCCACCGCCTGACGCACGGCCTTCGCCTTGTCCGTGTCGGCGTCCTTCTGCGATTCGCCGTAGGGCTGCAGCTTGAAGTTGAAGGCGAGCATGCGCACTTCGCCACCGGGTCCCTTGACGACCTTCACCTTGTCGTTCTTGCCGAGATCCTCAATGTCGGTCGGCGACAGCGAACGGTACGCGACATCGACCTGCCCCTGCTCGACCGCCATCTTGAGGTTCGACACGTCGGCGAAGTACTTCACCTGCACGCCGGAGTTCTTCACTGGCGTCAAGCCTTGGTAATTGGCGTTCTTCGCGTAGCTGACGGCCTCGTTGAGCTTGAACGAGTCAATTTGGTACGGGCCTGCGAAAGCCTTGCCGTTCACGATTGCGTCCGCATCGGTGACCTTGTCCGTGTCGAACACCTCCTCGTCGACGATCGGACCGGCCGGCGAGCTCATGACCTGCTTGAGTGTGACGTCGAACGGCACCTTCGCGTTGAAGACAACGGTCGTGTCATCCGGCGTCTCGATGGAATCGATGTTGGCGAGCAGCGAGCTCGGACCATTCGGATCGTTGATCGTGTTGATGCGGTCGTAGGAGAACTTCACATCCTTCGCGTCGAGCGTGTGGCCGTTCGCAAACTTGAGTCCTTCCTTGATCTTGACGGTGAACTGCTTGCCATCATCGCTCCATGTGCCGTCGTCCGTCGCAATGTCCGGGGACAGCTCCGACGTGTTGTAGTCCTGCGCGTACAGGAACGGGAACACCTGGATCTGCACGGCGTACGAACCGTTGTCGTATGATCCTGCGGGATCGAGCGAGGTCACCTTGTCGGTGGCGCCCACCAGCACGGTGTTCTCGTCGGCGGCGTCGGCCACGTCATCCTTCACGCCTCCGCATGCGCTCACCGAGGCGAGCGCCGCCACGGCTGCCGCGGCTGCGATGATCTTCTTTGCGTTCACAGTGCACCTTCGCTCTGTGCGTTTTGCCCCGCTCTCTTCGGGGCATCGTTCACAGCACATTGCTAGTTTCATGCATTACCGGCACGTTTCATCTCAGCATCCGACCAACGCGAACGCACGGTGATTATCCTCAAAACCTTTGCGGTTCCAGCGATTGGCGGCGTCTGCATCCAGAGTCACATGCTGAGACCGTTCCCCGTGCCGCCCGTATGGCGCGTGTTCGGCTTGGATAATCTGCGGTCCGCCGTGACCACATCCTGCCCACATCTCGCGCTGGAATACGCCGGATTCGGTCAGGCCACCCTGCCCGACATGTCCGGAACACGCCGCAGATACAAGAAAACCCGCCGTTTCCGGCGGGTTTTCATTCGTGGAGCCGCGGGGGTACCACAGCAAGATAGTGTAAGCCTATGCAATCATTGATATCCAAAGTGCACGAAGATTGTCTTGTACCATAATTTGTGCCATTTTCTTTGTCTCACTATCTGCCCCATACCCCGACAACGCACACACGGGGATGGTGGTGATGTCACATCGGCAGTAGCCCCGTCTCGATGAGTTCGAGCGTGGTGAGCAGATCATTGTTGATCTGACGCATGCGGTCGTCGGAGTGCATCTCGTCGAGCGTCCACCATGTGCAGGTGCGGCCGTCGATGTCGAACTCGAGGTGGGCGACATTGTAGAAATCGAGGTCGTACTGCCAGTCCTCGATGTCGATGAGGTAGTGGTTGTGGACGCTCTCAAGCGGATAGTCGGCATCCTGATCGATGTCGTAGATGCCGAGCGTGTAGACGTAGTGGCGGATCGCGTCATCGTGTTCCGGGCACGGTTTGCGGCTCTCGACCATGAGGCTGCCAGTGACGTCGAACAGGCGCGGCGGCAGCCAATAGGCACATGCCAGTTGGCGCAGGCAGTCATCGGCATCGTGTAAGGCATGGACGGCCACGTTCGGCAATAGCCAACAGTCCCAGTCATCGTCCCAGTAGAGCAGGTACCGGCCGTCATTGCGAATGACGGCGAGTGCGCTTTCAATTGTCCTCATGATCCTATTCTCCCACAACGCAAAAGCCCCGCTCCCCCATCATACGTGATGGAGAAGCGGAGCTTTTCTCAGAATTTACTCAGAATTACTCAGAATTCCGGGAAATTCTGACTACTCATGTGGCATGTCGGAGTGGTCGGCGATCGACGCCAGGCTGGAGCCGCCGTCTGCCTCCGGGATGCCGGCGATGCTCGTCAGGAGGCTGAGCACACCGCCCATGAGAGAGATAGACAGGACATTTGGCCAGTCGGCCTGCATGAGCCCAATCGCACCCGTGCCCAGCACGCCGAGCGCGGACTGAGCCATCGTCTTCAGGGCGCGGATGAGCGCGGCACGCACCCATACGCGCATCGGCCCGGCCGCCGGATCACGAACGGGCACACTGTCCGGTAGCGGCTGGTCGGCGTCGTCGTAATGATCGATTGTGTTGTCGCTGTTGGTCATCGTGTCACCCCAGCATCTGGTTGACGCGGGCCTGCACGGCCTCGTAGTTTGCGCCCAGCGCGCTGCGGCGTGCGTCGCCGTTGCCGAATTCTCCTGCGATGGTGCGGCGTGCGAGATCGTCGATGTTCGCGGCAGGCTTGGACGCGGACGCGCTGCTTCCCGCTCCGAGCATCTGGTTGACGCGCGCCTGCACGGCCGCGGGGTCGTACCCCATTGCGCGCAGCGTCTGGGAGCGCTGCGGATCGTTGCCGTACGCGCCGGCGATGACGTCTCGCGCGATCGCGTCGATGCCGGCAGCCGGTGCTGGGCCGGCCGCGCCGGAGATGCCGCAGATCTCGTTGACCTTCGCCTGTACCGCGGCCGCATCGTATCCCGCGGCCTTGAGCCTCGCCATGCGGTCCGCGCCGTTGCCCCATTTGCCGTTGATGACCTCACGGGCGACCCGGTCGACGGTCAGCTTGCCGGACGGCTGCGGCGCCGGATTCGCCGGAGCGGCCGTCGGAACCTTCTGCCCGGCCTTCTGGCGCGCCAGACGGTCGATGCGTGCCAGATCGTAGGTGCCGGGGCATTCTGTGCTCGTCCACGTGCGATGCGGCTTGAGTGGCAGGTCCCCATAGGTTGTTCGCAGATCGGCGACCAGCTGCGCGATCGTGTCGTAGTCGCCATCGGACTGACGCCAATTGCACTCGATCGAGATGGACTTGTCGTTGCCGCCGGATCCGACATTGATGCCATCGCCGCATGCCCAAGCGCGGTCACCGGGCGCGACAAGACAGGCGACACGGCCGGCTTCTGCCACGTAATGCGCGCTCGTCTTCCTTGCGCCGGACACGAATAGATTGATGACGGTGTCGAAATTCGGTCGGCGCACGGCCGGGTCGTCCCACCAGTGGATGGTGATGGCGGTGATGCCGTACGGGCGACCGGGCGTGTAACAGGCGGCGTCGTACTTGGTGATGTACTCGTAGGTACTCATGATGTGATTTCCTTTCTGGATATGGAAAGAGGCCGCGGCGGGATTGCCACGGCCCCATGTGTTGGGTCTGATTGATTAATGAGCGGGTGGGTAGTTGTTCATGCGCTGCAGGTCGGCGATGATCCTGCTGCCTGCCCCGTTGCCTCCAAGGGTGTGGTAGGAGTCGTAGATCTCCTGCGCCTCCTCGAGGTCGTCGAGTGGCACCCATCCGCGTGCCACGGAGTCACGGTGCACAGTTTTGAGCATTGACAGGGCGCTGTGCCTCGAGATGCAGTTGCGTGCCTTGACCTCGGGGGTCTCCTCGCGTCTGCACGTGGCCTGCACCCAGTCGAGCACATGCTGGACGATGACGGTGATCGTACCCGACCCGAGCACACAGCTGACTATCGTGACCCAGTCCCCTGCGGTGAGCGTCATCGTCCAATCCTTCTCTTAGGCGTAGGTGTCTCCGTTGAAATAGGCGGGAGTGGTCCCGCGATTGTCGTAGGTATCGGCCAGTTCGAGTTGCGGGTTGTACACGGCGAGCTGTGCGGGTTCGCTGTCACCGCGCGGGCCGCGGAAGCGGATGCGCAGCACGCCATCGGCCGGTGCGGTGAACCGGAACAGTTGCGCGCGCTGTGCTGGACGTCCGGGCGGCAGCGCCGCGAGCGATATCCCGTCCGAGCCGATGATCTGCACGACCTCGCCGCGTGACGTGTCGACGCCGACATATCCCAGTTCGCATGCGAACACCATTGGTTTGCCGGCGCATTCGCCCACGTTCAATATCCATTCGACATACGAGCCACTGCTGCCCGGCTTCGAGGTGGCGCACCAGCCGGTACGTCCGGCCCATCCCCATACGAGGCTATTGTCGGCGACGTCGATCACACTGTTGGGCTTCGCCCCATTGCCCTTGCAGGCAGCGTTCAAAACCAGTTTTTGCGAATCATGCCGCCACCACCCATGCAGAGAGGGCGGTTACGGGATTAGGACTGGCGGCCCGCTTTGCGCGTCCTTGGGCGGCGCGAACCACGGCATCGTCAGGACACCGTTTTCGAGCAGTTGTTTGACCGTCGCCCAGTCCTGCTCGCCGAATACGGCGCAACCCTCCAATGTGACCCATCCACATTCGCGGAATATCCACAGCTCGTGCGCGCCGGCCGCTACCGAGATACGGCCGGCGACCCATCCAATTCGATCCGTGAGCGCCGCTCCCTCGGTCGTGTCCGTACTCGATATGCGTTGAGTGGTGGCGTTGCGCGGTAAGCATAGCTTGTCCGGCGCGTCGCATGAGTAGACGCAGACGAGTACATCCCCACCTTGCTTGGCGAATAGCCCATGTCGAACTTGAACGTTCCCTCGAAGTGGCCGCCCGGTGGTGTCCGGTACGACCATTTGCCCATATCCGTATCCTGCGTCTTCTCCACATTCCACGTATAGGTCGCAAGCTTCTCGCCGTACGGCGTCGCGCACAGATTCCTGATCTCCACGCTCATGTGCACACCCCCAGACGAGGACATGCACAGCGGAATGCGGGCGCAGAGCTAAGAGGAGGTACCCCCCCCCACCCCGTGATAGCAGCGTCGCCATCGAACCATGCGATGCACTGCTTGATCATGGCGTCGTAGTCGCCGGCGGTCATGAGCAGCACCTGCCGGTAGCGCGCCTTCTGTCCGTCGGCCATTGGCACGTAGAGGCGCATCGTGACCTGCTGTGCAGTAGGCAGAATGAAACGTGCCGCGTATCGGGTTCGGTCGCGCCCCGTGTATGCGGCGGTGGCGAGCACCGACCCGTCCGCGCCCGTGACGAGCAGGATACGGTTTTGGAAGGTGGGCATGTCGCCAGCACCTGAATACGAGTTGAGCATCACGCCAGCCACATAGTCGCCGGCAGGCAACGTATCGGACTGCCAGCTCGCATAGATGTTGCCGATCTGATTCGCCATGCCGTCCGTCGCATCAGGCGTGGTGACGAGCATTCCATCGCCCAGCGTGATGTCGCACTTGTTCCCTATCCACGTGTTGGCCGTGTTGTTGGCCGGTTTCGGATTGACGCACAGATTCCGTGATTCACGCATGACCATCCTCCTCTCCCTGTCGTGTCTGCAAGACGCGTATCTGCGCGGTGAGCACCGCATTCTGATACGCAAGCTGCGCGTTCTGCTCACGCAGCACTGCGATCAGCTCCTGAGCGGGTACCTCGATCATCGCTTCCTCCTTGCCTTAGATGAATATGACGTAGTTGACGCGGAACATGCCGGACACGGCCGAGGCGCACCACACGTACCATTGCCGTGTGCTCGACGCGTACCCGGCGCCCGTCAACACCACGTTCTGCGCGTTGACGTCGCCGTTCGACACGAACACGGTCGGATGCCCCTCGTCGATGTCGATGCCGGTGATGGACGCCCATTGCGCCTCGGTGAACAACGTGTGGCGCGTCGACGACGCGGACGGCGTGATGACGGTGCTGCCCTGGAACATGCGCGGCATGCGGCACCCGTTGATCCTGACCGGCGTGCCATAGATGTTCACCCCGTTCGCGGGTGCGGGAGCGCCGATGCCGATACCCTCGCCGTCCGCGGACACGTCCATGATGAACCGTGCCGGGCCGATGGTCGTGTACCGGGTGACGGTCGCGTACTTGTCGGTCAGCGTGCAACGCAGCTGATACGAGCGGTCGATGTCGAACCCGTCGAACGTGGCCGTCGTCGTGTTCGTCCCGCTGCCTGACGTGGCCGACGCCTCAAACTCCGACCATGCGCCCGACGCGTCCTTGTACGCGAATCCGAGCGTCCTGCACGAATTCGACGCATCCGCGGACGCGTCCACGTTCCAGTCCGCCGTGAACCGCACCGACGTGCCCGACGAGTCCGGGTTGCCGTCCGCGTCCACACGCAGCGCCGAGAACGAACGGATATCCGGCGGTCTGGTGGCCAGCGCCCACACCGCGTACAGGGTCACGTCCCTGTCGGCCCCGTAGCGGCCTGCCGGCTGATAGTTCACCGCACCGTTGCGCACGGTGGACCATCCCCGGAACGTGTAGTTCGCCCTCGTGGGACGCGTCCCGCTCAGCGTGAGCACCTCGCCGTACCATTTCGTCTGCGCCCCGGGAGCGCCGCTGCCGCCGTTCGCGTCATACGTGACACGATGAGACGGCAGCGCGGGCACCGAGACGGTCATGGTCGCGCCGGACACGCCCGCCGCATAGCCGGTGACGCGAATCTCACCGCCGCACTGGATCGTCTGCACGCCCTTCGTCTTCGCTACGGTGAGCGTCTTCGTGGCCATGTTCACGTTCTGCCCGGAATTCACGTTCACCCCGGAACGGTCAACGTTCGCCCACTGCCCGTTCACGCCCGCGCTGCCACGTACCGTCAAACCGCTGTACCAGTAGCCGTTCACGGTCTGGATCGCCGCCGTGCACGAAATGGTCACGCTCGAGTTGTTCTGCGACGTGACCGCCGCATACATCTCGCAACGCCAATTACCCTGTACCGGCCCTGTAGGCATCACGCACCTCCGTTTCCGACATACTGCAACGACATGTGCCCGTTCTCACGCGGCATCCACGCGAAATTACCGATCCTGAGTGTGTTCATGACCTGCGCGTTGTTGATGTACAGCTGCTCGTTGCTCACGTAGGCCGCCGTCGTCTCACCCGCCTTGAACTCCAATCGGGTGCTGGTCAGCTGCATCCGGTACGCGGCCTCGTCCGTCATGTCGCCTATGGTCAGCCCGTTCGACGGGTCGAAGCTCATGTACTGTCGGCGCGCCTCGACCTCGGCGTTCAGCGCCTCGTTCGTCGCGTCGATACGACCGCCGATATCCATGAGCGCCGTATCCAGCCGCTCCTCGACCACCAGACCGGACACGCCAGTATCGATAGGCCCGTCCGTCAGGAAACTGATGACCGTCTCGCCGCCGCGAGTCACCGTGACCCCGCGCGAATCGATGGCGACACGGTTATCCGCATCCTCCGACGTGTAGAAGTTCGAACCGAGCACCTGCCCGCCCGTGACCTTCGCCGCCCTGATCTCCAGATTGCTCGACAGACCACCGTCCATGAGGATGTTGCCATCGTTGTCGAGCGTGAACGAAACGTTGCCGTCGGTGTCATAGGCGACCAGACCACCCGAGGTGAGCTTGAGTCCCTTCTTCTCCTCCGCGCTCGTCTGCAACGTGGGAGCCGTGATCGTCGCACCGCTGATGTCGCCGCCCGACTGCAATGCGCCCTTCAACGAGAGCACCCATTCGCCGTTCTTCTTGGCGAATGTGAGCGAGTCCATGAGGTTCATGCCGGACGAATTCCACTGCATGAGCGTAGAGCCGCCACTGTCCTTGATGACGATGTTCGAACCCTCGATCAGACCGGCCTTGAACTCGCCAGCATCGATCACCGGCGCGTGCAACGCACCATCCACGATATAGGCGTCACGCAATGTCACGCTGCCGTCCGAGGACAGCATCGTCACCGTCGCGTTCCCGCCAGCATCCTTCAGTACGAGTCCTTCGTCGTTCAGCACAATTCTCTCGTTCTGCGAGATGAACGTGCCGCCCTTCACGATCTTGCCGTACAGGGCCGTGGCGGCGATCGCGTCGGCGGTGACCGCACCTGCAGCGATCTTTTCCGCGGTGATCGCGTTCGCGGCGATCAGGCTGGCGACGATCGAACCGGAGGCGATGATATGCTCCGCGTACAGGATGTACGCGCTCCACCCGTCCCCGCTCCAAATCCACGTGTGACCGATCTCATCCGAATGGTCCACGAGCACCGATACGGACTTGTTCGGCTCGCCCTCCCAATACGTTTTGAGCTTGTCGGATGGTTGCAGCCACATGTCACCGGGCTTGAGCTTCGCCTTGATATCAGCGCTCGAAGCCGGGTCGGTCTTCTGGAAGAAGATTCGGTTCTTCGAGTCGGCGGTCGTGAACGCGAGGCTCGCAGAATCAGCCGCGTCGATGGCCTTCTGATCGGCTGCGACCGCCTTCGCGTCGGCGGTCGCGGCGGCCACGGCAGCAGCCTCAGCTGTCTTCTGAGCCTTGCTCGCGGCCAGTTCCAGCTCACGGATATGTGTGTAGTCGATCAGCGAGCAGTCATCGAAGTACGCGTCTACCGGACTCGTGAACTGGATGCACGCGCGAATCCACTTCACCCCTCCCGGCACGAGCACGATCTGCTCCGCACACGTCCACGTATCACCCGTGAACACCATATCAGTCACGGCAGCAGTGAACTCCTGCCAGTTCGCATCAGCCGGGTCGTCCGCGTTCGACCACTGCAACCGCAAGCCGCCACTATCAGCACCGCTGACCGCGGTCAACAGCTTGTACCACGCGGCGAACCGGTAGTACCGCCCCGTCGTCACCTGCACAGGATTCGTGCTCGCCAGCATCGCCGTACCACGGGACCCGTTCAGATACGCACGACACGACCCCGAACGAGACCACGCCGACCACTGCAACCACGCGGCACCCTCCACATCCGTCGTCCACCCCGTCGCACCATCCTCGAACCCTGGATTCACCAGCAGCTCCTGCGCATTCTGCCGCGCCGCATCCACAGCAGCCTGAGCGCTCGTAGCGGCCTGATCCGCCGCCACCGCAGTAGCGGATGCCTGAGTCGCCACCGACTGCGCATTATCGGCAGTGCTTTTCGCCGTGGCCGACGTGCTCTTGGCCTCGTCAGCAGCAGTCTTCGCCGTGTTCGCCGTCGTCGCCGCATTCGCCGCGGTCCGCACCGCGTCACGAGCCGAAGTCTCAGCCGCCTGAGACGCCTTATAGGCGGAATCAATCTGCACGTCAGTCCACGAGAAGGTCCCATTGGAATAGTCAACGCGATACGTGGTATACAGCTGCTTGTCACGGTCATATGCCGGTTCCGCCGTACCCCAAGGCGATACCGGTGTCTGAGTGGTCGGCTTGTCCGGTTTGCTCAGCGACAGTGCGAAGTAGATAGTGACGGCAGTGATCGAGATGCCGGCTGCTCCCGTTGCTCCGGTATCTCCCTTATCTCCTTTCGGCCCCTGCGCGCCGGTGTCGCCCTTGTCTCCCTTATCTCCCTTCGGGCCTTGCGCGCCCGTAGCTCCGGCCGCACCTGCCGCCCCTTGCGCGCCGACCGCACCAGTGTTGCCGGTGACAACGGTAGGGTCGCTTGTCACCGTAGTGTTGTTTCCCTTGCCGATGATGGTTCGCATCCACACATACGCGCCATCGGCAACCGTAGGAGTGCTCGTGCTCCACCCGGTCTCAGGAGCCGTGGTATTGGAAGAGGAGACCGCGTATTCCACCGTCACATTCGTGACCGTGTTACGCTTCGCGTCGGCAGCATTCGCCGCGGCCGTGTTCGCCGTCGAAATCGCCTGAGACGCCTGAGACATGGCACTGTTCGCCGTCGAAATCGCGGAGCCGGCCATGTTCTGCGCCGTATCCGACTTATTGCCGATGGTCGTTATCTGCGACGACTGAGCCAGAATATCCTGTTTCGCCTGAGCCACATCCGACTTCACGCCGTTGAGCACAGTACCCTGATTGGCGAGCTTGTCGTCCAAATCCTGCTGCGCCTTATCGGCAGCGGTCTTGTACCGGTCGAACTCCCTTCCCGCGTCCTCGATCGCAGACGCGTTTGAGTCCGCCTTGTCCTTCGCCTTCTGCGCGAGCGCCTGAGCCGCACTGGCAGCATCCTTATTCTCCGCGATATCCTGCTTGGCCTCGTTTATCGTCGTGTTGACGATAGTGATCTGCGTTGCCGTATCAGCCTTGGCCGCCTCGAGGATCGCATCACCCCGAGCATCCAGCTCCTCCTGACTGATACCTTCGAACAGCGGCGCTTGCTCACCCGTCTCCGGATCATACCGGTTGATGCCCGCCTCGGCGTCCTCGCCGACAAGAATGCCCTTACCGTCCGCATCCGCATAATACGCGGTACCCGAACGACGCGTCTGCAACGATTTCGCCGTGCGCATCGCACGCATCGCGAGCAGCAGCGGCACATCCTCCGCCTTAGGGCTGATGATCGGATGCTGAGCCATACGAAACCTCCAAAACACTCAGACGGAGGGATCCTCCATCACATCGAACACAAGCTCCACACGGTCGGACTCGTCACCGCTCATCTCCATGAGCCGAGTCCGATACGTCCCATCCGGCAACGGCACATACCCCGAAATATGCAGGTCGAACAGCTCACCCGGCCAATACGACCCCAACGGCAGCAGCGGATTGCCCATATCATCGGCGTCATCCGCGTGCACGACACCCTTAATCTGCATGAGCGGACGACCGTTCGCCTTCAGTACGCTGCGCGCATGCGCAAGCAGCACATCATACGTGTCCGTATCCGAATCCGAATACGTCATCTCCACGAGCGGCCACGGATCATTCGATCGTTCCACCAAAGACAGGTCCTGCGCGAACGCGCACTTCTGCGCCTTGTCCTGCCCAGTCCCCGACGAATACACGCGCATCACGGGAGCGAGATGATCCACCGTCAGCTCGCCTATCGTGCCGCCAGCCGGATGATAGGCGAGCTGATGGATGACATGCTGTCCCAGATACTGTTCGGCGTCCGAACCGGCGACAAACCGGTAGCGCACATGCGTGCCGTCATCAGTCAGATACGGACGGAACTGCATATCCGGCCCCTCCAACACGTTCGACAGGTTATCGAACAGCTTCCGGCACGACAGATTCTGAATATCCCACGCCTCATACGCGCGGGCGCGTGAACCACGCTCCCCACGATACGACCAGTCAACAGGCATGTAGCCACCCGGCTTCGCCTGCGTGCACAAGTAGCCTATCTCGGACGCGATGCCACGATACGACATTCCGTCGAACCGTATCACGTCCGGCGATGTGTGGTTCGGACCCGCCGCATACCTGCCCTCACGCACCAGATAGCGCGACTCGAGCACGGACAATGGAGACTGCACCGCGAAACTCGTATCCTGCGCCGTGTCGTTACGCACGCCGATGACGCCGCCGACGATGGGACGTCCGAGCATCGCCGGCGGCATCGTCACATCCCTCCACAGGGACACGACACCACGCCGACCCGTCGCTACGTTCAGCCGTTTCCGCGCATAGTCGGCGCCTGGAATCTCAGTCCACGGCACCGTGAGCCCATCAGACTCATAGTCGCCGGCGTCTTTGTCCTTGCACGTGGCGAGCGACGAATCGGACACGCCCACCTTCCAACTGAACGCAGGCAGGTCGATGGGAGCACCCAGCTCGCCGCTCATCGCCTGATACAGGTAATGACGCCACGGCATACGCCCACCTCCTTAGCGGACAGGACCCTGATCGGTCACACGCAGCACGAAGCCCGGCAGCACGCCGCCATGGAACTTCACTCCAGCGTTACCGTTGCCTTTCTTGACGATCACATCCACGTCATGAGTGCCACGAACGCATTCGGCACGGTCGGTCACATACTTGTCATCCCACGCCCCATAGCACGTGATGTAATGATTCATCCCGTACTGGCGTCCGTCGATACGGAACCCGACCATCAGCTCGCAGTACTTCTTGAAATCCAACGCGCCACCCGGCGGGTCGCATGCCGGATTGCACGTAAGCTCGAACCTGAGCATACGGTCAACGGGAATCATGATCTGCGTACGGCAGTACGACGTCCAATTCGTCGAATTGAACGTGAAATCATTGCTCAAACGCGTGAACCCGATCGTCCGACCATTCGTATACTTGGACACCGCATAGTCCACCGACCCATCAACTGTCACGTTCTGCGTGCTCGCCGCACCGGCAGGCACCCTGACCCGACGCACCAGCGTCGAATTAGGCGGCAACGACGGCGCGACCGGATTCGAGGCAGGCTCACCTTGCGTCACGCCTATCTCGACCGCGTTGCCGTGATCATACAGGTCGTCCTCCGCATGATACTCGATCTCATTGTTCGACCGGATCCACACGCAGTCGATACGCGGATTCGATGACGTGTTCGCCGAAACGACCGGCGACTGACCTCCCGGCCAGTACGCGAGCGTCATACCATCCGCTGTACTGCGCTGACACAACGCCACACCCTCCGTGACCTGATACGTCAGGTCGGCACGCCCACGCACATCCAACCCGTCGATGATGCCATCGCACTCGTATTCGGCGGCGATGATATGCCGATGCTCCATCGGCGTCAACCCCGCACCATCACGAGTCGCAGCAACTCCCAATGCACCCATGAGTTATCTCCTTACATGTAGGTGTCGTGCGCCGAACAATCGACGTACCCCCTGCCCATCGTCATCAACTCCACACGCAAATCACCGTGCGGCGGTACGGTCGGGAACCCACGGCTCCTCAAACCGGCGGAACAGTCAGCCCCATCGATACTCGCCCGTCGGGTACGCGCATCCAACAGGACAGGAACATCCCCGACAGGTTCCCCGTATTCCAACGTGAGACCGGTTCCGGGGAATGACAGTTTGATACCGTGCTCGAGCGGACCATGCACGAGGAACTGCGGGAACGCGGGAGCACTGCCCGTATTGTGCAGCACGCCGGCGGTCATGTTGTCCGTCTCGGTGAACTCGAAATACGAGAGCGGATAATGCAATCCGCTCGTGCCGGCGTTCGTGTCCGTCACGAGCACGCTCACGCTGTTGTTCGGTTCGCCCTCCCAATACGTCGCGAGTCGCGGCCCATAACACAGACCGACTCCGGCCACCCCCTGCTCGTTGCACGTCAACTGCAGCAGGTGCGCATCCCATGAGAGGATCTGCGGACGCGGACAGACGACCACCACCTGACCGGTCATCGTCTGCCAGTTCACATTCTGCGCGGTTTCGGCCACGTCAATCGAATCCACGTAGCCGCGGCACATATGGTCACGGTCCCCGTCGATGACACGGACAGTCACCTCACGGCCAAGCAGCGCACGCAACGCGTCCTGCATGGCGAGCATCCGCTCGCGACCGTCCCACGATTGGGCGAGCAGACGGTATTGGATGGTGACGGTGCGCGCCGAATACAACAGTTCCGACTCGGCCACGTCATGCGCACCGTCACCCTCCCGTCGTTCGGTCAGATCGACCTTCGAACCCGGAGTGCCGAGCCAACCCTCGAGTCCACGCAGAATACCGACACCGGCATCCGGCGAACCATCCAACGTAACCGGTTCGGCCAACCCGTCGCCGTACAGCATCACAACGCTCATACGTTTACGCTCCCATCATGCTCGAGCCGACGAAACGAAGTTTTGCGGCGATGATGTCCGACTGGGTGCGCGGAGACGCGGCACCGCGCATGTTGAACGTGTTGTACTGCGAATACTGGGGAGCCACCGCACGGTCACGAACCTCACGCACATACGGTTCGGCGGGAGACGCCTGAGCCGCGACCATGCCGCCATGCGCATAGCCTTGCGAATCGCCATACGAACCGTTGTTGATGGACTCGAGCAGGCCACGAAAACGACGTGCCTGAGCGGCCCTCACCACGAACTCGCCGTTCGACAGGCGGGCAGGAATGCTATCGGACGTGCCGGTTCCAGGACCGAACACCATACCGCCCGACGCCTTGGGAATCGTACCGCCATGCACCTTCTCACCTTGCGACGTGTAGTAGGTCTTGACGGTGAAGGATTTGTCGCCGATCCGCATCTGCTGGATGCGGCCGATCTGCTGTTCGACCGCGGCCGCGCCGGTTGCGGTGATGGCGAAGCTCTTGTCGTTGATCTTCTGCTGCTGCACTTGCTTCACGGACTTCATCGCCTGTCCGTTGTTGCCGTAGATGTATCCGGTTTTCGGATCGATCTTCCAGCCGTTCGATTCGGCCACATGCTTCCAGTAGTCATTGTCATTACCCAACAGGAAGCCGGTTTTCGGGTCGATCGTCGCGCCGTTGGCGATCGCGAGCGCGATGTCGTACTGGTCCTTGTTGAGCATGAGCGTGCCGGTTTTCGGGTCGATCGTCGCGCCGGTGATTTCGGCGAGTGCCTGCATGGCTTGCTCGTTGTTGCCGTAGACCATGAATTGGCCGTTGGGCATGGATTGCAGGCGGAGTTGGGTGTCATCGATCTTCTGGTTGGCGGCGTCGGTGTCGGCGTCGACGGTGGGGTCGGCGTGGGTCTGGTCGAGCTGTTCGAGGCCTTGTTTGAGTTCCTCGGCCTTGTCTCGGCTCAGGCCGAATTTGTCGGCGAGTTCGGCGGCTTTGTCGCGGTTGATGCCCGCGGCGACGGCGGCTTCGATGAAGGCGTCGCGTGCGCCGGCGAGTGCGTCGCCGGCTCTTTTGGTGGCGCCTTCCATGTCGCCGGTGGCCTGACCCTCCTCGAGGATCTTCGTCGCGGTGTCCTGCGCTTGTCCGGCGAGGTCGTAAAGCGCGGATTTCGCTTCCTCGCCCTTCTCCTGCATGCCTTCGAGATAGTTGCCGTTCTCGTCGAGCACTTTGCCTTGCTTGGTGAGTTTCGCGACGGTTTCGCGGATGCTCTGATCGAGCTGGACCTGCGCCTGCGCGGCGGTCAGAGTCGGGGCTTCGAGCGAGAAGAGCGAGTCGATGAGGTCGTCAAGGGCGTCGGCGTATTCCTCGGCTGCGCTTTGGGATTCGTCCATGGCGCCGGCGAGCTCGTCGGTGCCGGCTGCAGCGTCCTGAGCGGCGTCGCCGGTCTGGTCGGCGGATGCGGCGAGTTCCTCGTTGGCTTTCTTGGCGGCGTCGGCTTTCTCGCTGGCGTCCTCGTAAGCGCCGGACAGGTCGCTGAGGTCGCTTTTGATCAGACGCGCGAGATGGAATTCCTTCGTGTCCGAGTCGTATTTCGACCATTTGTCGACGACGCCGTTGATCTTGTCGAGCGCACCCTGGTCGCCTTGCGCGGCGCGCACGAATTCGCTCATGCTGATGCCGGCCTTGTCGAGCGCGCCGGAGAGATTGTCGACGCCGCTCTTCCACCGGTCGTACCATCCGTAGTCGACTTCCTGCACCTGCTTGACCATTTTCTCGGACACGTCCGCACCCGATTCGATGGCCGCCTCGAGCTCCTGTGTGCGCGCCTTGGCCTTCTGCACCTTTTCGGCGTAGCCGGCGAGCAGCGTGCCGGCGATCCCCAAGGCGATGCCCCACGGGCCGCCGAGCAGGTCGAGGACACCGCCGGCGGCGATCCTCATGCCACCCATGACGCTCTGCGAGCGGCTGACCGCCCCGCCGAAAGCCTCGATCTGGGTCTGTGCACCGCCGAACGCGACCTTGAATCCCTCCTTGAACTGCGGCAGCGCGGACGACAGGCGCTGGACGGGGTCGATGGCCAGTCCGAGCGACTCTCCGAAAACACTGCATGAGTTCTTCAGATCGCCGAAGACCTTGTGCACGCCGGCGAGCGCGCCGACGAGCAGGCCGCCTTTGACGATGAGCTGCTGAGTGTCGTCGTCGAGGCTCGCGAACGCGTCGACGACACCTGTGACGGACTGCACGATGTCGCGCAGCGCGTCGTTGGCGCCCGATCCGGTCTGGATGAGCGCCGTCTCGATCGCACCGGACAGCTGCTCCATGTCGCCTTTGAGGTTGTCGGTCTTCGCGGCCGCCATCTCGGCCGCAACACCAGACTGGGAGACGGTCTGCGTCCATTCGTCGACGCCATCGGCGCCGGCCTCGTAGAGGGCGTTCGCGGCACGCACCGCGTCAGCGCCGAAGATCGTCGCCATGGCGGCGTTGCGCTGCTCCTGCGTCAGGCCGCCCATCTGGCTCTTGAGCTGGCCGGCCAACGATTCAAGGCCGACGAATTCACCGGAGGCGTCATACGCGTTGATGCCAAGCTCCTCCAATGTGGCGGCGGCTTCCTTCGACGGATTCGCCAAACGCTGCAGCATGGACTTGAGGCTCGTGCCCGCATCCGAACCGATCATGCCCGTGTTCGCGAACAGTGCGAGCGCACCGGTCGTCTCCTCCATCGAAATGCCGAAGCTGTTGGCAACCAGACCAGCCTGCGACAATGCGTAGCCGAGATCCGCCGCGGAACCCTGTGCGGCCGCCGCGCCGGCAGCCAACGCGTCGGCGACCCTGCCCGCGTCCGAGCCCGTAAGATTGAACTGCGCGAGTGTGGAGCTCATGAGCTCCGCGGCATCGGCGACCTCCATGCCGTCGGACGCGGCGAGGTTCAACGCGCCGGACAGGCCGCCTGAGAGCACATCAGCGGTGCTCATGCCCGCCTTGGCCAGCTCGTTGATGGCCTGCGCGGATTGCGTGGCGTTGTAGACGGTGCTCTTGCCCGCGTCGAGCGCCGCGTTCTTGAGCGCGTCGAGTTCGTCGCCGGTCGCGCCGGTGTTGGCCTTGACCTCGCTCATGGCCTCGTCGAAGTCCGCGAACATCTTCACGCCGGCGACGCCGAAGGCGAGGCTCATGGCGCCGACGGCCATGCCCGTCTTCGTGGCCGCCGTCTCGAACTGCCGCACACGGTTCGTCGGCTTGACGATGGTCGTGGCGAGCCTTTCGGTCTGTGCGCTGGCCTGCTGCATCTTCGCCGAGTAGTCGGAGATGTTCGCGGTCAGGCGCACCATGATGTTCTCGTTGACGGCCATCATCAGCTCCTTCTATCTATCGTCGTGGGCGCAATCGTGTGGTCTGTGAGTGCGGCGCTTCGACGATGCCGCTTTTCACGTACTGCTGCATGGCGAATTCACGTGCCTGCGTCGCGAAGCACATGTACACGTCGGCGCCGTCGAACATCTGCCTGAATCGTGCCTCGTCGTGGCAGATCGCGGGGTCCATGCCGCACAACGGGCACACGTGCGTCTGCTCGTACAGGTCGAGGGCGAGCATCCACGACTGCTCGCACCCGTCCCATTCGATCTCGTCGCCCGGCGCCGGTGTCCAGCCGCGGAAGCGTTTGTAGCTGATACCGAGCGTGCGCGCGGTGCGCAATGCGGCGAGCAGTGCAGGGTCGGCGGCGATGCGGTCGGCGAGCCGCTCGAGGGTTACGCTTTTGGGAGGGAGACCGCCGGCGTGTTGAGCCGTTGGATGACCGGCAGCATGGTCAGCAGCTGCGAGTCGGGCATCTGCCCGAGCAGGTCAGACAGCTCCTCGTCGGTGAAGGCGATTGGGTCGTCCGGCGTGTGCTTCATATGCGCGCCGGTCGCCATGCGTCTCATGGCGTCGCGGATGACGGCGAGCGTGTCCTGCGTCGGCTCGCCGGTCTTCGGGTCGGTGGTGGTGTGCGTGGCGATGACCTGTTCCCATGCGCTTGCGTTCAGGCCCTGCAGGTCGAGGACGAGCGTGCTGTCGTTCGCCGTCTTCACGGCCTTCTTGAGTTCGGACCTTAGCTTCTTCGCCTCCGCGGCGCGGGCAGACAGTTCGCTTTCGGTCATACCCGTAGTCGGCGCCGATTCGAGGCTTTCGAGTCGTTTGGCGAGTGCGCGGGAGTGGTCGAGCGCGTCGAGGTCGGTGACCACGTCCACCTGCGCGTTCGGCCGTTTGATGGATGGCAGCATATGAGATCTCCTCGGTAAAGGAGGGCCGCCCGTATGTTGGGGCGGCCCCTCTGGGATGGTTATGGTCGTGTGGCGGTCACTCGCCGGCGGCGACGACGGCGGTCTCGTCCTGGGCGCCCGGGCTCACGGAGAAGGTGATCTGGGAGAGCTGGCGCTGGTTGACGGCGTGGGCGACCGGCGTCTTGATGCCGATCGTGACCGGCAGCACCGACACCTTCTGTCCGGCGGCGAAGGGTTCAGCGGACGGCAGGCCTCGGCGGCGCACGAAATAGCCGGTCTTGCCGCGGGTGAGCGTCTCGACGAGCTCGTTGCCGACCGGCTGGCCGTCGGCGCCAACGCGGTTGATGTTGTCGATGACGCGCAGCGTCGTGTCCGTCCACGTCTCCTGGCCGGGGATCTGACCGACCTCGGCGCTGCCTTCGCGGTCGTCGTCAATCATGTTCTGCCCGTGCGTGGCCGAAAAGCCGTCGCCGGTGAGCCACATCGACATGTCGAGCGCGCCGGTGGTCAGTTCGGTCACGGTCGGGGCGGCGATGTCCTTGATCGCGGTGACGAAGACGGTCTTGACCATGCCGTCCTCGAGCGAGGCGGAAACCTCTGTAGCCATAATGAATACCTCCAAAAATGGTGTAGAAAACAAATACTTCGTTATTAAGAGCGGCCGGGAGAGCCTATGCCTCCCAGCCGACCGTCCACGTGAGCACACGCATGGAGAACGGCGAACCGGTCATCGGTGACACCAGCTCGGCCTGATACACGCCGGAATCACGGTCCGGGACAAGACAGCCCAATCCGTTGCCCGGATACGCGCCGTCGAGCACGGACTGCAACCGGTCGCACACGATGCCGATGGACTCGTCAGTCTCACCGACGACACGAATGTCCAGGCGGCCCATGTGCGAACAGGTGTGCAGGCTTTCGGTGCTGTCCCGGCTGGTCTCGCTGAACGAGACCACGACCCACGGCGGGGAGACTCCCTGCGCGGGAACCCCAAGATAGGTGCGCCAGCCGGGTAGTTTCGGCACGAGCGCGAGCACCCGGTCACGGGCGTCGACGTATGCGACCATGTCAGTCCAATCCTTCCATGGCCTCACCGAGATACCGCTTCCACGTATCCAGCTCGGCCTCCGCATGCTCGTAGAACCGGTGGCCGCCTCCACCCTTCGACGTGCCGAAGAACGCGATGTTCGCCAGACCGCCGGCTTTCGCTTCCGGACCGATCTGGATGGTCACGGTCATCGGGGCCGACAGGAACGGCTCCTCATACTGGATGGGGATACGACGGATACCACTGTTCGACGAGCCGCGCAGGTCGGCCTGCACCGCCTTCTTGATGTTGACGGCGGCCTTCACGGTCGTCGCCCTCACCCTGCGGGCCTTCGCACCCGGTGCATGCCGTAGTTTGCCGGCGAACGCGCGCAACTGCGAGACGTCACTCATCATCCACCTCCGCCTCCGCAGGCATCTCGGACACGTTCCACCGTCGAGCCGTGGCCCACGTCTTCTCCGACTGCAGGTTCACCAGTCTCAGGCGCCGCCCCACGAGGGACGGGTCGCGACTGCGCATGATGACGGCGATATCACCGCTCACAGCGGTCTCCACCGTGACCGGCAGGTGCAGGTAGAGCGCCCAGACGGGCACGTTGCCGCCGACGTTCGTCGAATCACCCGCCGCCGACACGACCTGTGAGGCGACACCGCCGGCGGTCTGCACCTTGCACCTGCCCTCATAGACGAGCGTGGTCTCCGGTTCGACCACGCCGGTCATCCGGTCCACGCTCATCCGCCCGGTCGGGTGCACGATGCGGCACTCGTCGGCCATGAGAGACTCGGCCATACGCCGCCCATTGGTCAGGACGTCTCCGGCCCAGTCAGTGTCCACCATGGGAAACCATCCCCCTCATAACCGTCGAAATCACCACGCGTCGTATGCACCGTGCCCACACCGGCGATAACCGAATCGGACGGTGGCCTCACCGAGTCGAGGATGCTCTTCTCGTCCGCGGTCAGATACAGTCCGGACTGTTCGACCTTACGGCTTCCGCCGTCCATCGCGTCATCGATCTGCCGCGTCCACTGCGTCTCACCGTTCGGATTCACGTAGTAGCGCGCCGCACACGACAACGCCACGTCGTTCAGCTCCTCCGGCAACCCGTCGGCGGGGACCTCGTCGCCGGCCCACGAACATGCCGTGTACCGGCGGATGAGATTCGACGCGGCACGCAGGATACGGGCGGCGCGCTTCACATCATGCTCGTCGGTGATGGGCTCGCCGAGCCACTCGCCGAGTTCGTCAGGAGTGGCGAACGCTTCGAGCGACACGACTCATCACGCCCCGGCGCCGGCGGACGCGGTGGACGGGATGATGAAGCCGGCAGGATACTGCTTGCCCTTCGTGCCGATACGGGTCATCGGGTTCGCGACGGCGAAACCGACACGCATCACGACACGCATGATCTTCGAATCCTGCTGCATCGCGTTGTACACGATCTTGCCGGCCTTGTCGGAGATGACACCCTCCTCGAAGATCTTGAACGTGATGTCCTGACGCACGCCGTACACGAACTTCGTCCAGTCCGCGGCGAGCAGCGTCGCCTTCGTGGCATCCCACGAACCGTTACGCACCGGATTGAGCGGCTGACCATACAGCGTGTTCGGCTGTCCCTCGGCGAGCGGATTGCCGTAGATCGGCTGACCGTTCGCGTCACGCATGCCGCGCAGCTTCCAGTCAAGCCCCGCCTGCGACGCGAAACCGTTCACATCGAACCCTTCCTCGGCGATCTTGCCGGCAAGGTCAGTGACGTCCTTCGGCAGGTCGGCGGTCGCGGTGACCGTGTTGCCGGCGGCCTTCGCCGCCTTGAACACGTCATCGCCCCACGACGCAGGCTTGTCGACGCCGAACAGCGCGGCCTCGTCTACCTTCTTGCCGAACGCCTCGGCGATGAGCGGACGGATGGCGCCCCACAGGTCGATGTCCGCGTCCTCCACGACGGAATCCGGAATCGGGACGAGCACCGCAAGCTCCTCCGCGGTGATGGTCACGTCCTCCCAACCGGTCTTCGTGGTCTGCTTGAGACCACCCTCGTCGACCCAGTACGCTTCCGGCAGGGTCGCCAGAACCGGCTGCGTCTTCTTCTTCTTGCTCATCGGCACCTTGCGGGCGCGCGTCATAATGACGGACGACTCCGGCAGGGTCTGGATGATCTCGGTGCTGTGCTCGTCCGGGATGAGATTGTCGCCCAGATCGGAACGCTTGATGACATCGGCGAAATTCTCGGCCATGATGTTTCCTTCCTATGTTTCAGTGTTTCGCCAGCGCGTCGCGAATCCAGTCGGTATGACGCGGCTTCGTCGGGTCGGTGCCACCGGACGGTCTGCGACGCAATGGGTTGATGTTGCCTTCCGGCCCGGCGGACGCCTTCGCCGCGTCGAACCTTGCCGCGAGCTTCGCGGCGCGAGCGCTCAGCTCTTCGGGAGTGCCCGAACCGAGGAACTCCATGTCCCCGTCCGTCAGCTGCGGATATTTCGCGCGGATCTGCGCGAGCGTGCGCTCCGCCTTGACCCGTTCGAGCTGCTCGCGGGCCTCGGCGAGGTCACGCTCGGCCTTCTCCTTGTCGGAGAGCCTTTCGTCCTCATAGGCGCGGTTCCTCTCCTTGAGGCCCTTGTTCTCCTCACGCAGATGCTGCACGAGGTTCCACGCCTTCTCAGGGTCGAACTCTTCGCCGGCCTTCTCCCACGGAGACTGATTCTTGACATCCTCCGGATTCGTCTGCGCGTCGTCCTGCGACACGTCCGGCTTGTCCGGTTCGGTGGTGTTTTCCTCGGCCATACGGCCCTCCTTACTGAAAAAGCCCCGACGCGCTTGCGCCGAGGCAATAAAAAACCCGCACACTGTGCGGGTTGAAAAATCTAGCTAGACGAACCGTTAAGGCAACTCGTCGTAATACGGAATCATTCCATAAACGGACTTGGGATCATCGTCCACAAGTCTTTTCAGAATTCTAGGTAGCTTCTTGGCGATTTCGGGATGATCTCCCCAAAGCGTATCCAGAATCCTAAGCACGGCATCATACGGCTCACCGACCTGCAGTGCATCCTCGGCAGTGGACTCTTGATAGATATCATCAGGCAACACGGAAATGCACTGATTGGCTATCTTATCCCAATCAGCGGTGTTTCCGCTCAGCTTTTCCGCCATCTCTGATACCTCTTGCTCAAATCGATTGCCTTTACTTCAATCGTACCATCTACGACATTGCGAATAACGCCTCTGCCGCCTTTCGGATATATCTGATCGATTACCAGTTTCCCTTCATATTGGTACGCCGCCACTTCAACTTGAACTCCGTCGATCACTGCCACATAGTACGAAAGACCATTAGGAGCTTTCGCGGGATTCCACCATTGTGGAGCACGAATCACCTCAGCTGCCGCGTCCATGACCTTCTTCTCATCCCATCCTTCGGGGAATTCGGTCTTGTTCAGACGGCCAGTACCATGCAGATGCCCGCCGCGACGGATGTTATCGGGCTCGCCATGAAGGACATGCCGTATGATGGCACGACTTGGATAGAAGGCTATGGAAGGCCAATGTTCCTTCGACTGATGCTGCTCATCCCCGATATGGTCTTCCATCTTCTCAATGAAGGCTTCCTGTAATCCTTTCGACTTGGCGCTCTCCATGCGGGCACGACGAGCGTCGTCGAAATCAGGATGGACGACTCGCGGCATCGTCACCCGCTTCGGCCTGCCCGCCTCCTTCTGCGCCTGACGCTTGAGCCATGCCTCGGGGCTACGTACCGCAGGCGAGTCACGGAAGGCACCGTTCTCGCGCATCAACGGCAGTACGTTGTCCCACGTGCGCTTCCCCTCGGGAACCTTCTCGGCGGCGCGATAGTATTCGTCGATCCAATGCTGCTCAAGCCCGGTCGGCTTCCAATCGCCGTACACGACCTCGACCGTGCACCCGCAATGCGCATGGTACTTCGTCCCGTCGGACTCACGCGACAACGCGCGCTGCTCGCTCGTGTATACGGGGCCGCGGGTCACGAGCATCGCACAGAACGCGCACGGGTCACCATCCGACACACGACGCCACCCGATCGCGCGAGGATCCCTGCGCGCCCACTCACGGATCGTCTCACGGCCACCCGTGAGCACCGCCTCATGAAACTGACCGAGAAAAATACTGCGAGCGTTCCGCCACGCATCCTGCTCGCTCTCGCCACGCGCCAGATGCCACTTGATACCCGTCGCACCCAGCCAGCCAAGCTCCTTGCGCACACGGTACCTGCTGAAATCCGGCACCCGGATATCGACCGAGCGCCGCTCGCCGATGCTCGCCTCACGATACTTCGGCAGATAATCCAACGCGGTCATCACACCCAGATTGAACCACTTGTTCAACGTGGCCGACAACGCGTACTCGAACAACGCCTGCGTGCCGTCGAGATTATTCATGTCGAGCAGATCCCATGCACGGCGCGCTTCCGAATCAGCGGTGATCGCGAGCCTCACCTGGTCACGCCGATGCTTGTCCGTCAGGACCGCCGCCGCCCGGGTCAACGCCATAATCCGTCTCCTTCGGTTCGACCACGTCCAGCTGCGCCTGATAGGCGCGCACAGCGATATCGTCGGCGGTGGGATGCTCCCGCGCATACGCACGCCACATGTCAGCCTGCGCCTTCGTCACGTTCGGCAGCAGATCCCAGAGTTGTTCGGCGGGCACGCCGAGCATCTGGTGGGCCTTGCCCCACGCATCCACGGCCTGGCTGATCGTGCGCGTATCCGTATCCGCCCACACCGCCGTCAAGTCCATGTCCGCCGCATCATCCATACGCCCCTCGGCGGCGGCGCACAGACGCAGAGTATCCAGATGGGAGACGCCGAATGTCTTGCGACGCTCGTTGCGCTTCGCATAGAAGCCGGCACGTGACTCCTCGATGCCGGCGTCACCGACGTTGACCATCTTGCCGAACGCGGTCGCCGGAGTCTGCGACACGGCAGCCAGTTCGTCCACGTCCGCCTGATGTGAGTTCACGAGATTATCCAGATCGGTCTCGGAAAGCGTGCCGAACTGCACGCCCTCACCGCCGAACAGCATCGACCCCTGTTCGAGCTTCAGTTTCTTCTCTTCGCGTTCCTTCTCGTCCAGATCGCTCATGTCGAGATTCGTCGCGGTCTTCACCTTCCAGCTGTTGTAATGCTGCGCGACCATACGGTCGTAATCATCCTTGTTCAGTCGCTTCGCGACCGTGATGTACGGTTCGACCTCGCCCGGAGTCCTCCCCTGCAGGTCAATCTGGTTCGTGTACCGCACCACCGGACACACCGGCCTGCCGTTGCCGTCGCGCACGCCATGCTCGACGACCTCCGCGAACCCTACCGGCCCATGCCTGCTGTCGGACGTGAACCGCCAGATGTTCCACGCATCCCACACCTCGTACAGCGTGGACTCGTCACCCAGCTCGCACACCGTCAAAAACAGTTGCGGGAACACGTCACGGGCAGGGTCACGGTACACCGCCAGCGACTCCATCGGACTCCAGCAGTCGATACGGGCCGAACCATCCTCGCCACGGCTCACCGCCGTATACGCGCTGCCATAGGCGATGGCGGAACGATGCAAACCGATCTGACGGGCACCCATACGATTGTTGTTCCACGGAGCCCAGAACCGCTTCGACCGTGAACCGTCCATATCACCCGGCATCTCCACACCGTCGAGATACAGCGTCTGCGCAAGCGTCGTGACGACCATCTGCAGCCACGGCGTCTGCGAAATATCACGCAACGCCCTATGCTCAGCCGTCGCCTTACGAGACAGACGGTTCTTCTCCGGCCTCCAACGCCACCAGCCATCGATCTTCCTCAGCTGCGCATACTCGGAATCGTAGTCGGCGAGCAGATCCGCGAGCGCGTCGCGTGCTTCCTGTTCGCTGCCTAGTTCGCGGGGTTTGGTCACCATATGCGCCCCTTTCGTTTCGTGTTCATGTTCAGGTATTCACGGCGGATCATGCGTGCGCCGATGGCGCAGACGGCGAGGTCGATCTTGCGTCGGCTTTCGCGGTGTTCCTTGGCGATGCTCATGCCGGCGCGTGTGGGTTGGCGGCGTGCGTTGAGCATGTGGTTTCTCAGGCGTGCGTCCCCGTCGTGGGGGAAGTTCGCGTCGTGGATGTCCTCGTAGGCGACTGCGACCGCGTCCACGAACCGTTTCTGTACCATGTAGTCCACCATGTCGAACATGACCGCGTGCCTGTCGCGGCCGGATGGGTGCGCCCATACCTTGAGCCGGCGTGCGTAGTCGCGGTGCCACTGGTCGAACAGGCCGTCCCAGTAGCGCTGTCCGGTCTCGGAGTCGAGCACATGTGACGGGTCGCCGTAGAACCCGACCACGTGATAGGTGCGGAATGCGTCACGGACCACGTCGTCGACCTTCTCGCGTGGTACGCGCCAGTCGGCGTTCTGCCTGCCGGCGGGGCGCTGCCACATGCCCAATGGTTTGACGAACCCGTCACTGACGCGGCATGCGACGATGCCGGTGGCGTCGTCGTTGAGCGAGCAGTCGGCGAACATGACGATCGTGTCACCGGGTTCGAGCATCAGATCGGTATTCTGGTTCGCGTCCCACTCCTGCGCGGTGACGAACGCGTCCTCGGGTGCGACGCACTGGTTGTACCATTTGCGGCGCGACTCGGATACGGGGTTCTTCGGGTTGATGATCTCCTTGACGATACGCTTCGGGCTCAGCCAGTCCGCGTCGCCGCGGATATCCTCCACGACCTGCGGAATGGTGTCCATGTCCATCGTCGTGTCCGGCGCCGCCTCGAGCGAATCGTACAGCAGGCCGAAATCGTGGTATCTGGGACGTGCTCCGGCGTCGCCTTCAGGGTCGCCCTGCGTGCCTTCCCATGCCTCGCGTACGCGCTGCGCCACGGAATCCTCGCCGTCTCGGTACGCGTTGCAGATGTCGAGCATCTTCACGTTGACGGATTCCTCGCGCTTCGCGGCATTGCCGGACAGCACGCCGTCCATGTCGATGCCGCCGTTGCTCGAGTTCCAGTTCTGCGTCTCGTTGCGGATGACCATCGTCGGACGCCCGCCCTCGAGCGCCAGCGGACTCGATGTGACGGCTTCTATCTGCCGGCTGTCGCCGAGCGCCCACATGTTCAGCTTGCCGATCTGGATACCGTAGAACCGTCTGGTCTCGGCGGGAATCAGACCGGGCAGCAGCTTCATCGTGTTCTTCGTCTGCTCCTGCGACACGGCGCACACCTGCACCCACGCATTCGGTTCCTCACGACCCACCGGACTACCCGACGAGTCGAAATGGTCGAACGTAAGCGGCGCGAAACAGCTCGCGACCGCGCAGCCGGCGGCCAACGGGTCCTTGCCCCAGCCTTTCAGCCGTTGCAGCACGGCCGTGTCATGCAATGGCCTGCCGGTCTCGTCGAGCGCGTAATACCACAAAAGGAACCGCGCCTGCTCGTTCGTCCACTTCCACGGACCACCGGTCTTCGAATCCCTCAGCCAGTAGCCGCTCCATGCGAGCAGATCCCAGCCGAGCGTCCGCTCCGGCAGCACGAATCCGTGCGCGTCGCGCCTCCATGTCGGCCCGATGCACTGCGGCATCGTATGCCAGGCGGGAGCCGGCTCACTCGTCAGCGTATCCCGGTACCAGTCGCGGATCTCCGCAAGCTCGTCGTCACGCGTGGTGAGCAGCATCGGCCCTGAACCGATGAGCCGAGCCATCCACGCTCACCTCCCGTCTATCCGTACTGCCTGCTCCATCGACTGTTCGCGACCGCACGCATCTGCGCCGCCCGGTTCCCGCTCTCGGTACCGGACGCCTGCTGTGCGAACTCGTCCGGAATATCCAAGCGCTTCACCAGATCGGCGAAGTGCCGTTCGTCGGCGCGCAGCTCGGTGAGCAGCGGATGCGCGACGAGCTGTCCACGCGACCCCTCCACCACGAGATCGCCGCCGATGACCCTGCGTTCCTTCGCGATACGGTCGAGCGTGAAGCATGCGGACGTGAGGATGCGCAGCTCCACGTCCGTGAACTCCACACGCGCGGTGAGCTCGTTCCAGAACTTCTGGCCGACGCCGCCCTTGCTCAGGCCACGCGGCAGATTCTGCCCATTCATGATGCACCTCCTACCCCAGACGTCGTGCGAAGTCGATGAGCCCGGTGATGTCAGCGAGCGCCCGTGTAGAAGCACGGTGTGCACGTCCGGTGACGGTCATGTACCGGTCGCGCGAATAGATCTCGATGTTCACATCGTCCCTGCGGATGCGCACGCCGGGCATTGCAGCCGCGTGGCCCCAGATGTGCAGGCCGTCTCCGCTCGGTGAGATCTCGACGAACGTGGCGGGCGTGTAGGCGAGCAGCGCCTTCGCCCATGGTTTCAGATGGTTGCGCGAATCGTAGCAGTGGTCGAGGTCGATGCACGCGAACCCGTTGCCGAGCGCGAATCCGAGGCCATCGCCGGTCCGGGACTCTTCGGCGGCGGGGAACGTGGTCCACGTGTCCGGGTCGGTGCTGCTCGCGGGAAGCCCGTCGACCTGTATGGGCAGTTTCGTACGTCTGCCGTCCCGTTCGATACTGCGCCAGCGCATCCACCGGTCGGCGAGCATCATCTCGTCGGGGATGTCGCGCAGTAGATTGCCCGTGCGGTCTCGTGATGCCGCTTTGCGGCAGGCTTGTCCGCAGTAGCGGCGGCGGCGTCCGCGCCCCGACTGTTCCGGCAGCGTCCTGCCGCAGTGTTCGCAATGGCTCATACCACCATTTTATTTCGTGACGCACGCTAAATCAAGCTGAGAACCGTTGAAATTCCAACGTTTCTAATTTCGTGACATCCGCTAATCCGGTTTTAGCGTGCGTCACGAAATTCACCGTACCCCAAACCGCGAACACCCCGAAAAAGCACATTGGAAGCCCCTCAGAACGACGAACGGACAACAATCCGACAACCAACCCGAACCACCCGAAAAACCGGACCACGGCGCACGCATGACCGGAGCTGCTATCCGGCGGTTTCACCGAGATGCCGGAGGAGTCCCTCCCCCGGGTGGGGGCCGGACGCCCCCACTGCTTCCGACCAGCGATTTCGGCGTAACCGAAATCGCCTGCGCTCTTCGCCTCTTGCGCTTTCCACGCCGGCGACGCCGCCAAGATTTCAAAACATTCCCGGGTTTTTCTCCTTCGGATGTTTCCGCTGCTGTTTTCTCCGCCTGTTCCTTTCGCTCGTCTCCTGCGCTGTCTTCATTCTATGACAGTTCGCGTTCAGCCATTGAAGATTCTCAAGTCTGTTGTCGTCGCCGGGAACGATATGATCGCAGTCGCTCCCCCATCCGTCACACAATGGACTGTGCTCCCGAGCCTCGCATCTGTTGCGCGCGCGATCGCGAACCTGCTTGCGAAGCGCGGCCCACTCACCCCCGGACAGGGGAAGACGGCCCCTGCGGTCGCTCGTATACCAGCTCATACCATCACCGCCATCCATCGCAGAAAAGATACGGGCCGTTCCGCCATGCTGCCTCATCGTCAGGAAACAACACTCAACATCCCGAAGGAAGCAACGACGAAGCGACGACGGCGCGACCCACACACCCCAGCCAATGCGCCATC
Organism: Bifidobacterium choerinum; assembly: GCF_002761235.1. Lineage (NCBI taxonomy): Bacteria > Bacillati > Actinomycetota > Actinomycetes > Bifidobacteriales > Bifidobacteriaceae > Bifidobacterium > Bifidobacterium choerinum. Next base: position 2,244,128 of record NZ_CP018044.1, read on the forward strand.
GCACCCATCACCCGCCGCCTGGTATGCGCGTAAGCCGGACGGCCTCCGGACATACGCCGGCGGCATGGGGATGGAGCAGTGGGATATGACCACATTGGAGGGAAAGAGAGGACTCAGACCTCTGAGCCGTATCCAACGATCGAGTTACTCGTAGCGCGAGATTAGTTCCATAATATGGTTCATTTCGAGAATGTCAAGTCACTCGCATCTGATGTGCTTACCCCGGTTGCGTATCGCCATGAGCACTTCGCCTATGCGGTACACCGGCTGGCCATCGTCCTGCTCGCCGCACGGATGGATCCTGCCGCGCTTGACCCACGTCCTCATCGTATGCAGCGACACGTGGTATCCGCATGCGTTGAGCAGGTCGCGCAGATGACGCAGCGTATCCGCATGGTCCGAAAGGAGCAGCCTGTATTTGTGCGCTTCGGCGACGTCGCGCAAGTCAAGCATGCGGTCACACATGCGGCACCGCATCGAACCCGACACGGAGGATGATTCGGCGATCCACACCCCCCAACCGCATTGAGGGCACACGCCCACATATTTGCGGCAGGACGCGGGGTCGAGGAACCGGTCGAGCTGAACGCGCGCGCCGTCGAGCCAGGCGCATATCCAGTCCACGTCCTCACGCGCCGCCAACGCATACGCGACGGTCTGCCTGTCCAGCTGCTCCCACACGTCACGCCCCACCACCAATCCGGCCGCGCGTACGAGCGTGAGCCCGAGGTCGCCGACGCAGTTGAGCAGGTCGTAGGCGGCGAGGTTGATGGGGCTCGGGCATCCGGCGCCACCACGACCGTGCTGCATGTTGACCCGCTTGTCGGCGACGGCACGCACATCGGGGATGAGCGCGCGCACCTGTCCGATACGCAGCTGGATGTGGTTCGCGGCTTCTGCACTCACGCGTCCTCCTCTCCGAACAGCGGTACGTCGCGCGCTTCGCCCGGCATGAGGAACTCGGGCTTTGCCGCCTTGTTCCCGACACCGTGCCCCGCGGCGATGATGTCACGCACTTCCTGCGGCGGGAGTTTGACGAGTCGTGCGATTTCGGCGGTCCTGTATCCGTTGGCCGCCCATTTGCGGATCATCTCGACGATTCGAGCGGATGGCATAGCATTTCCTTTCTACGTTTCAGAATTTGTGGTTGTCGGTGAACCAGCTCACGGCGAGCATGATGAGGCAGATGACGGCGAGCATGAGCAATGTCACGCCGTCCACATGCGGCCCATCAGCGCGAGGCAGTGCGACGCGGCCTCTTCCATGGCGTCCTGATACCCCTTGACGTAATCGTCGAGCGGCGCGTTGTCGCTGTACGCGCGACCGCTGCACCAGTCCGCGATCTCTTTGAGGTCGGTTCTGCGTTGGCTGACGTTGGTGGTCATGGGCGTTCCTCCCCGACGATCCCGTCGAGTGCGACGAGATACGCCTCCTGGTTGGCGTCGCTGACCCTCGGCCTATGCGAATCCGGTGTGCGCACCGGCAACACCATCTCCCAGAAACGGCGCTCCGCATCCGTCGGGGACACGTCGCGCACCCGCAGGCACGCATGCTGCACGAGCACGAGCGTGTTGTCCGTCATCGGCAACAGGCCCATGTCCACGGCGCTCAGCTGCCGCGCGTAGCGCAACGCCTTCTGCAGGTCGACGTAAGGGTTGCCTTTGAGCCGGTGCCTGAACACGTATTTGCACATGTTGCCGAGCATGTAGGTCATGTGCCTCGTGATCTGCCAGCATTCGACTCCGTTGCGTTCGTAGTGCGCGGGCGAATCGAGCATGTCGTCATTCATGATTGGTTTCCTTCCTGTTGGTTGAACAGCAGCCGGCTCCACGGGTCGGCCGTCAATTGGATGTCCGAGCTGGACGGCAGGAACGACAGATCATGCCGTCGGGCCTTACGGTGCGGCGGCTTGTACGCGCGCCCGTCGATGACGCCCTGCGTGCAGTCGTGCGCGGCGAGGTATTGGCCGTCCGCATGCAACCCGTGCACGCCGCACACCTCGACCAGGCGGCACCCGTGCACGCCGGGCACGAGTTCGGCAAGCGTGCGGTGCAGGATCAACACGACCGGCAGTTCGGCGGCCCCGAGCACCTGCGCATCCCACCTGCTCCACACGCCCTCCCGGTCCTCGACCACCCAACGGCCGCACGCGCAC